>NZ_CP182344.1:2247500-2250000 GCF_048571135.1 Maridesulfovibrio spiralis (SeqCode)
AACTATAACGGTCCTAAGGTAGCGAAATTCCTTGTCGGGTAAGTTCCGACCTGCACGAATGGCGTAACGATCTCCCCACTGTCTCAACCAGAGACTCAGTGAAATTGAATTACCGGTGAAAATGCCGGTTACCCGCGGTAAGACGGAAAGACCCTGTGCACCTTTACTATAGCTTGACATTGGGTTTAGGGCTATCATGTGTAGGATAGGTGGGAGGCTTTGAAGTCGGCACGCTAGTGTCGGTGGAGCCAACCTTGAAATACCACCCTTGATAGTCTTGAATTCTAATCCAACGCCGTCATCCGGCTTGGAGACAGTGTCTGGTGGGTAGTTTGACTGGGGCGGTCGCCTCCCAAAAAGTAACGGAGGCTTGCAAAGGTTCCCTCAGGCTGATTGGAAACCAGCCGTTGAGTGCAAAGGCATAAGGGAGCTTGACTGTAAGACAGACATGTCGAGCAGGAACGAAAGTTGGTCTTAGTGATCCGGTGGTTCCGCATGGAAGGGCCATCGCTCATAGGATAAAAGGTACGCCGGGGATAACAGGCTGATCGCGCCCAAGAGTTCACATCGACGGCGCGGTTTGGCACCTCGATGTCGGCTCATCACATCCTGGGGCTGAAGCAGGTCCCAAGGGTTCGGCTGTTCGCCGATTAAAGTGGTACGCGAGCTGGGTTTAAAACGTCGTGAGACAGTTTGGTCCCTATCTACCGTGGGCGTAGGATAATTGAAGAGGGTCTGCCCCTAGTACGAGAGGACCGGGGTGGACGAACCTATGGTGTTCCTGTTGTCGCGCCAGCGGCATTGCAGGGTAGCTAAGTTCGGAAGGGATAACCGCTGAAAGCATCTAAGCGGGAAGCCTGCCTCAAGATTAGTTATCCCTATGCTTTTGCATCTAAAGATTCCAGGGAGACCACCTGGTTGATAGGCCGGAGGTGTAAGTGTGGCGACACATTCAGCTGACCGGTACTAATAAATCGTGCGACTTATTTTTCTTCTCTTCCCTTAACTTTAACCCCAAAAGGTTGAAGCAAAGGGTAAAATTCTTCTCTATTAAACCATATATTTTTGCTCATCGAAGCAAGCCATATTTGCTTGCGACCATTGAGGAGAGGTCACACCCGACCCCATTCCGAACTCGGAAGTTAAGCTCTCCATCGCCGATGATACTGCTGGGTAGCCAGTGGGAAAGTAGGTCGTCGCAAGCTTTTATTTCAAGCCCCTGAACTTAGGTTCAGGGGCTTTTTTTTGTTCCGCACATACTCAGGATGGGGGCCGGATTGTTAAGTGGGGCGTGTGAGGGCCTCCGGCGGCTTAAGAGGAAGGGGAGACCCCCTTTGCTAGCGCCAAAAGGGGGTCTCCCCTTCCTCTTAAGAATCTCCATCCCCTCTACCCAAACGCGCTTTAGTTGGGGAGAGCTGTTGTTTAGAGCTCTTAGAAGAAAGATATACCCCAAATAATTCCAAAAACCCCTTGACCCGGCGGCGGGTTTTCCATAGAACCACTCTTCTCGACGCAGCAATGGCTGGAAGTCACAAGCGCGTCGGAGTTTTTTTTTGAGTAACTGCAAATTTGCGGTTGACAACGGGAGCGGGTTCACTTAGTTTCCCAATCCGCACTGAGCGAAAGCAACGTGCCTAGATCATTGAAAAAATGTTTTGAGAACATCGAAATTAATGATTGACATGGACGGCCGGTTTGAATAGATTCCGCCTCCGCACTGAGCGAAAGCAACGTGCTAAGATCATTAACTAATTGAAAGTTTGAGACTCGAAGCTTGGCGCTTCGCATCGATTTTTAGAGCAGGTTTTGGAGAGCGGGTATTCTGGACGAATCCCACCGAAGCCGGCTCGGGGCAGAGCGAAGCACTACTAAAAAGTTTTGAAGAGTCCAGAGAAACTTTTCCAAAAGTTTCTTTGGCCCTCGGAGAGTCCCCCGGAAGGGTCGCCGAAGGCAGCGCCGCAAGGCGAAGAAAACTTTCACAAATCTGCAGGACAGCAGATTTGAGCGTTTCCTGAAAAGGCAACGCCCCGAAGGGGTGAGCCTCAGGAAGTGGCGAATAAAAAAATGATTGACAAGCGGACGGCGATTCTCTAGATTGCCCAACGCACCGACGGAAAGAGGTCTGAACGACTGAAGCTGCCGGGATCATTGAAAAACAAATTTCAGAAAGTTGTTGACAGCGGACACGAACTTCACTAAGTTTCAACGCCGCGCCGCTTGAAAAACAGCGGGTCAGCGAGTTTCAAAAAAAGACCGCGAAAGTGGTTGACACGGGTCTCTGGTTTCGATAGAAACTGACCCTCGCTTCGACAAAAAGTCGAGCGAAAGTTCTCTGAAAAAAAACAGACGCAAGGTTGACATGAGCACTTTAATGTAACATATTAAAGGTTCGCAGTAACGACCAAGGTCTTTGACAATTAAATAGCGAGTTGGGCAAAAATAAGACGACACATACATACATTTGTAATGTGCAATCAAATTCAAAGTTTTTTAACTGGAG
>NZ_CP182344.1:2252500-2640000 GCF_048571135.1 Maridesulfovibrio spiralis (SeqCode)
CCTGAAACCAGTTGCCTACAAGCTGTGGGAGCAGACTTGATCTGTGACCACTTGCCTTTTGCATAATGGGCCAGTGAGTTAATCTGTAATGCAAGGTTAAGCAGTGATGTGTAGCCGCAGCGAAAGCGAGTCTGAATAGGGCGACAAGTATTGCGGATTAGACCCGAAACCAGGTGATCTATCCATGGGCAGGCTGAAGCTTGAGTAAAATCAAGTGGAGGGCCGAACCGTTGTAAGTTGAAAATTACTCGGATGACCTGTGGATAGGGGTGAAAGGCCAATCAAACTTGGTGATAGCTGGTTCTCTCCGAAATATATTGAGGTATAGCCTCAGGAGTTTTCTTGCGGAGGTAGAGCACTGACAAGGCTAGGGGTCCCACCAGATTACCAAACCTTATCAAACTCCGAATGCCGTAAGATATATCCTGGGAGTCAGACTGCGGGTGCGAAGGTCCGTAGTCGAAAGGGAAACAGCCCAGACCGTCAGCTAAGGTCCCCAAATCCATACTCAGTGGAAAAGGTGGTGGAGTTGTATAGACAGCCAGGAGGTTGGCTTAGAAGCAGCCATCCTTTAAAGAAAGCGTAATAGCTCACTGGTCTAACGATTCTGCGCCGAAAATGTAACGGGGCTAAGTATGGTACCGAAGCTACGGGATGCGTCTTTGACGCATCGGTAGGAGAGCGTTCTCAGATGGGATGAAGGTGAATCGGAAGGTTTGCTGGACTAATGAGAAGTGATTATGCTGGCATGAGTAACGATAAAACAAGTGAGAAACTTGTTCGCCGTAAGACTAAGGTTTCCTGGGTAAAGCTAATCTTCCCAGGGTTAGTCGGTCCCTAAGGCGAGGCCGAAAGGCGTAGTCGATGGAAAACGGGTTAATATTCCCGTACCAGCAAATGTGTGCGATGGAGGGACGCAGTAGGATAGCTCAGCCGGCTGTTGGATATGCCGGTGTAAGTGCGTAGGCTTGAGGAATAGGCAAATCCGTTCCTCTTTAAGGCCGAGACACGATGCCGTAACTTTACGTTTGAAGTGAGTAATTCCAGACTGCCTAGAAAATCTTCTAAGTTTAGCATTTGTTGACCGTACCGCAAACCAACACAGGTAGTCGGGTCGAGTAGACCAAGGCGCTTGAGAGAACTCTGGTTAAGGAACTCGGCAAAATGATCCCGTAAGTTAGCGATAAGGGATGCTCCAGACGGTGAAGTTATATACTCTCCGAGCTGTTTGGAGCCGCAGAGAATCGGGGGGGGCGACTGTTTACTAAAAACATAGGTCTCTGCTAAGTCGTAAGACGATGTATAGGGACTGACGCCTGCCCGGTGCTGGAAGGTTAAAAGGAGGTGTTAGCTTCGGCGAAGCTCCGAATTGAAGCCCCAGTAAACGGCGGCCGTAACTATAACGGTCCTAAGGTAGCGAAATTCCTTGTCGGGTAAGTTCCGACCTGCACGAATGGCGTAACGATCTCCCCACTGTCTCAACCAGAGACTCAGTGAAATTGAATTACCGGTGAAAATGCCGGTTACCCGCGGTAAGACGGAAAGACCCTGTGCACCTTTACTATAGCTTGACATTGGGTTTAGGGCTATCATGTGTAGGATAGGTGGGAGGCTTTGAAGTCGGCACGCTAGTGTCGGTGGAGCCAACCTTGAAATACCACCCTTGATAGTCTTGAATTCTAATCCAACGCCGTCATCCGGCTTGGAGACAGTGTCTGGTGGGTAGTTTGACTGGGGCGGTCGCCTCCCAAAAAGTAACGGAGGCTTGCAAAGGTTCCCTCAGGCTGATTGGAAACCAGCCGTTGAGTGCAAAGGCATAAGGGAGCTTGACTGTAAGACAGACATGTCGAGCAGGAACGAAAGTTGGTCTTAGTGATCCGGTGGTTCCGCATGGAAGGGCCATCGCTCATAGGATAAAAGGTACGCCGGGGATAACAGGCTGATCGCGCCCAAGAGTTCACATCGACGGCGCGGTTTGGCACCTCGATGTCGGCTCATCACATCCTGGGGCTGAAGCAGGTCCCAAGGGTTCGGCTGTTCGCCGATTAAAGTGGTACGCGAGCTGGGTTTAAAACGTCGTGAGACAGTTTGGTCCCTATCTACCGTGGGCGTAGGATAATTGAAGAGGGTCTGCCCCTAGTACGAGAGGACCGGGGTGGACGAACCTATGGTGTTCCTGTTGTCGCGCCAGCGGCATTGCAGGGTAGCTAAGTTCGGAAGGGATAACCGCTGAAAGCATCTAAGCGGGAAGCCTGCCTCAAGATTAGTTATCCCTATGCTTTTGCATCTAAAGATTCCAGGGAGACCACCTGGTTGATAGGCCGGAGGTGTAAGTGTGGCGACACATTCAGCTGACCGGTACTAATAAATCGTGCGACTTATTTTTCTTCTCTTCCCTTAACTTTAACCCCAAAAGGTTGAAGCAAAGGGTAAAATTCTTCTCTATTAAACCATATATTTTTGCTCATCGAAGCAAGCCATATTTGCTTGCGACCATTGAGGAGAGGTCACACCCGACCCCATTCCGAACTCGGAAGTTAAGCTCTCCATCGCCGATGATACTGCTGGGTAGCCAGTGGGAAAGTAGGTCGTCGCAAGCTTTTATTTCAAGCCCCTGAACTTAGGTTCAGGGGCTTTTTTTTGTTCCGCACATACTCAGGATGGGGGGCCGGATTGTTAAGTGGGGCGTGAGGGCCTCCGGCGGCTTAAGAGGAAGGCTTGCCTGCAATCATATTGAGGAGTATCAATGCCCTAAAATGATATTTTTTTAAGGGTCAAATCGATGCAGATAAATGATTACGATTCATATGAGAATGGTTATTTTGAAAGTTTAGACTTTGATAACCAAGTATTGCAGGAGACAAGTTTTTATCGCTGCACTTTTGTTGCATCATCTTTTCAGTATGCGCAATTTATTGATTGTGAGTTTCAAGAATGTTCATTTGAAGGGTGTAATTTATCTCTCGTCCTGCTCGCAAATTCAAAGATTATTGATACAGAATTTAAAGACTCAAAGTTACTCGGGATCAACTGGGGAAATCTTGGTCCGGTAATTGTGGCTAAATTTTTAAATTGCTTGATGGATAGGTCTGCCTTTAGCGGGCAAAATTTAATGAAGGTAATATTTTCTTCCTGCTCGTTACAAGACGCCTCTTTTTCAGATTCAAATTTATCTCGTGTTAAATTTGATGATTGTGATTTCTCTGGTTGCCAGTTTCACCAGACCAATCTATCGTCTGCTGACTTCAGCACCTCTCGAAACTATTTCATTAGTGCGGAAACCAACAAAATCAACAAAGCTAAATTTTCTCTACCCGAAGCTGTTTCTTTGCTTGCTAATCTTGGTATTGAATTGAAGTAAGCCCCCCCAAGAAATAATATATACTTTCCGGTTGTTAACTATGCTCATAATAGCGCTTTCTGCACTGACTCCTTTGCTCTTGATGATATTGGCCGGATATTTCTCGTATCGGCGTTGCATTCTCCCGGAAAATTCGGCCGAAGTACTTAATGGGTTTGTTTATTATTTTACCCTGCCTGCTCTCTTGTTCAATTCTTTGGCGACTACCCCTTTTGATGAGATCGCGCAGACACGTTTTATCTTCGGTTATCTGACCTCGTTGATCGGAATCTATTTTTTAGCATTTTGGGTTTCAAAATTTGTGCTGAAAGGAGATTTTGCCGACGATAGTATGCGCGCCTGTGCAGCTAGTTTTCCAAACTCAGGTTATCTCGGCTTGCCCATCATGATGTATCTTTTTGATGGTTCTAAACAGGCTCTGCTGGCAACTACCCTTGGTATCATCCTGCCGATTGTGATTGTTATCCTGATTGTTTCCAGTTTCGCCTTGTATAATGCGGATAAGTCCATGTCTCGCGTACGTGTGGTCTGGAATATAGTCGTTTCAATGGTGAAGGCCCCTCTTATTGGTGCTTCGTTTTTAGGAGCGGTCTATTCCTTTATGGATTTTCAGCTTCCGGACTTTATGGAAGCTGGATTGCATAACTTCGGCATGGCTTCGGTTCCGTGCGCATTATTTTCAGTAGGGATTCTTCTGGCTAGGAATAAGATGGAAATGGATGTCGCCAATATAGGCATCGTGAATCTGTTGAAGCTTGTTGTTCACCCATTGCTGACAGCCGTGTGTCTGTTTGCTGCCGGGGTCAGGGGACAAATGCTGTTGATGGGTATTTTATTGACCGGTATGCCTGTGGCTGCAATTTCATGTGTGTTGGCGGAGTCCAATAAAACTCTTGAGGCTGAAACCTCAGCCACATTCCTTTTTTCCATGATCATGTACATTCCGATGCTGTACCTGACTCTGTTGCTCACTGATATGTGTGGGCTTCCTCTGAACTAGTTTTAGCTTTAAAAAAAGTCCGGGATGATTTGATTCATTCCGGACTTTTTTTATTGAGCTGCTTTTTGAAGCGCTATGGCGCGAAGCTGTTGCATTTTGGCTTTGTCCTGAAGCAATGCTTTCATATCAGGATTATTGGCTATGATAAAAGATATGAGTGAAGTCGTCAGTGAAGAGTCATATTTGGCTTTGCTTTCAGTGAGAATGATGGCAGCGAGGATTGGGTTGAGTCCGGGTCTATGGCTTCTCTCAGCGATCATACCACAGAAAGCATCTGATATGCCGCAGACTCTTGCTTCAAGGGGAATAGCATCGCCACGGCGCCCCTTGGGGTAGCCGTGACCGTCCATGCGTTCGTGATGGTCCAGCACGCAGGATTTAATAATTTCATCACGAATTTCAAGGCGGTTAAGCATTTTTTCCGCTATATCCACATGCTCTTGCATGCGCATTCTTTCTTTATATAGTAGTTTTGCGGGTTTATCAGTAATTGTAGTGGGGAGCTGTGTCATGCCCAGATCATGTAGAACAAGACCCAAGGCGAGAGGTTTGAGGTCCATCTTTTCGCCGGGCTTATAAATAAGTTTTAAATAAATGGCGGTTCCTACGAACAATGTATTGACCACATGGTAACAAATATCTTTCTCGCGTTTCAGGGTATTGAAAAAGTAGGTCCACCTGTTCGGGTCAACCCAGACATATTCGCAGAAAATTGCCAGTACGATTCCGAGTTCGTCCAGAGTTTCCCCAATGGGGTTGGTATAAAAGGCGCGAACTTTTTCCAGCACACCTTCATAAAAGATTTCAGCCGCGGCAGCTTCATCAAGAAAATGTTCGGTAAGTAGTGCGCCCAGATTTTTGCTGATGTGCCCTGCGAGAGATGCGTAGTCTTCTTTTGAGATGAAGAGGTTCCCATCTCTACAATAGTTGTTTACCTGTTCCTGCTTTTTATCAGATAGTCTTGTGCCTCTATCAAAAAGTGGGATGACTCTTTCAAAGTCATCGTCATGAATACATAGAGATACTGGCAGTTTATTACCGAATGTGTTCAATATATTGAAGCTAATCTGCAGGAATTCTTCCGTTCCTGGATTTTGGCTGGCATCATCATTCATAACGAAATTTCCTTTCTGCGCGGAATAATTTTAAGGGGTTAAATGAATTTAAACATTATTACAGTGGGATTAAAATGTAAATATACATCTTAATATTCTATTAAGCTATTGTGAATTGGTTTCAAGAGTCTTAAAAGTAGTTGTATTATTATGTGCTGTAGTGAAGATAGAGGAGTGCATGTTTTGCTAGGAGGAATTATGGCAGATAAAATTCCAGATAAATTTATGAGTGTTTCAAAAAAAGTATTAGAAGAGCAACCGGATTTGAGAAGAAAGTTGCAGCAGGTGATGGGGAAAGTTGCGGATACGATCGTCAAAGATAAATATATTGACGATGCTCAACCCGAAATAGAGGAAGGAAAAAAGAAGAAAGTGTAGTGGAAAAACAGGATGATTAAAAAAGGTTGTCGCTGTTTGAGTATGATTTCATTTCGCCTCTGTAGGCCGCGAGAATATCTTCCTTGCTGATGAATCCTGCAAAATTTCCGTCACACATCACAGGTAGCGTGGCTTTACCGCTACGGTTCATAATTTCCAGAATTTCAGCCGCTCCCATTCCCTTCTCAACAGCCGGTGCATTTCGGTCGATGGCTACTTCACTGATATTGCTTTGCTGCTGTTCGGGGTCAAGGATTGCGGACCTTGCAGAGACAACATCGACCATTCCCAGAAATTCGTTATTTTCACTGTTTATGATCGGAACATGTGTTTGTGCCGTATTACTCAGTACTTTTAGAAATTCACTTACCGTCATTTGCGGGCTGGCATGGGTCAGGTTCTGGTGAACAAGTTCTTCGGTGTCTATGTCTGCCAGGATTTTTGCGTCAGTCTTCGGGCGCAGTAGCTGCCCTTTTTCCACCAGATCCTTGAAGTAGAAAGATGATGGCTCAAATGCGTGGGTAAGCATGGATGAGATAAAGGTTACTGCCATGATATGCATAACATCCTGATATCCGTGTGTAATTTCCAGTACTAGAAATACACTGGTCAAAGGAGCCTGCATCACACCGCTGACCACTCCGGCCATGCCAAGCAAAGCATAAGATCCTTCCCCGGTGAGCATATGCTGGGGGATCAGTTGTGATATCACCCTGTAGTAGAGCGCCCCGAAGAGCGAACCGATAACCAGACAGGGCGCAAAAATACCACCCAGTCCTCCGCTGCCCAACGTTAGGGACGTTGTTGCAACACGCAGCAGGGCCATAAGTGCGATTACGGCTACTCCAGCAGGCAGAGCACCGTGGATAGCCATCTTGATTGAAGCGTATCCTTCTCCTAGAGCCAGCGGGTGGAAAATACCGATGAGGCCTACAGCCAGCCCTCCGGCGGCAGCTTTTATCCAGGGTTTGTTGGTAAAACTTGAGCAGATTGACCCCACCTGACGAATGGAGCGGACAAAAAAGACCGAGACCAGTGCAGATAACAGGGCCAGCAGGATCGATGTCCCCAGATCGGTAATTCCCATAGGTGCGAATTGTTCGCTGAAGGGAATGACGTTACCTTCAAGGATGCGCGATGTCTGCGTGGCTACAACAGATGAAATGGCAATGGGGATCAGATGGTAGGGGGTCCATTCCCCGAGGATAATTTCCACCGCAAAGATCATCCCGGTTACCGGAGCATTGAAAATAGCAGAAATCGACCCGGCGGCTCCACAGCCGATAAGGGTCATCCGCGATTGTCCGCTCATCTTGCAGATCCGTGACAGGTTCGATCCCATGGCCGCTCCACTGACAACCACAGGGGCTTCCGGTCCGGCCGACCCGCCGCTGGCAATGGTCAGCAGGCTGGTCAAAAGTGAGCTGATGATTTTTATCGGACGGAGGATGCCCTGCTTGAGACCTACCTTGGCGATAACTTCCCCCACTCCATGCCCGCCGGACTCTTTGAATACTTTGCGGCTGAGAATTACAGCTGTTGCCGCCCCTAGCGCAGGGAGAAGGAATATCCACCATTGCCCGGAGTTGCTTTTGCGGAGCATGGTCATGAATTCTAGGGCCTTATTCAGGCTGACAGCGGCAAGTGCGGAGCACGCACCGATGGCGATAGCCGCCAGAATCAGAGCTGCATTGCGGGATGGTGCCCTTTTATGCAGAAATGATTTCAATTCAGCCGGGCTGATTCCGTTGCCTGATTTAAACATGGTCCATGCTCCTGTGCGCTTAGTAAAGCAACCCTACCACAGCACCGGTCATACAGGTAGCCAGTATTCCGCCGATGACGGATTTTGTACCCAGAGAAACAATTTCAGCTTTGCGCGAAGGGGCGATACTTACCAGACCGCCGATCAGGATACCGAGACTGCCGAGGTTGGCAAAGCCGCACATGGCATAGGTCATGATGATTTGTGAGCGCGGAGAGAGTGCTCCTTCAGGCAGTCCTGCCAATTGCAGGTAGGCGAGAAATTCATTGAGGATGGTCTTGGTTCCCATGAGCGATGACGCCGTATAAGCTTCGCTGGCCGGGATGCCCATCAGCCATACTACCGGCCACATGATAATACCGAGGATGCGTTGCAGGGTCAGCTGCTCTCCGCCCATTTCAGGCAGGTAGGAAAGAATCTGGTTGGTCAGTGAAACCAGCGCAACCAGAACCAGCAGCATGGCTACAACATTGATAAGCAGGCTGACACCGTCGGAAGTGCCTTTGACTATGGCGTCCATGGAGCTGGAGGCAGTGCTTTTGATGGTCAGGCCATCTTCACCTTGATGTCCTTTCTGTTCCGGTACCATTACTCTTGAAATGAGGATGGCAGCCGGGGCACTGATGATGGATGCGGTCAGGATATGCCCGATGGCACCGGGAAGAACCGGATTGAGGATCGAAGCGTAAAGGACCAGAACAGTGCCGGAAATGGTAGCCATTCCGCTGATCATCAGG
The DNA here is from genome assembly GCF_048571135.1 of Maridesulfovibrio spiralis (SeqCode). Taxonomy (NCBI): domain Bacteria; kingdom Pseudomonadati; phylum Thermodesulfobacteriota; class Desulfovibrionia; order Desulfovibrionales; family Desulfovibrionaceae; genus Maridesulfovibrio; species Maridesulfovibrio spiralis (SeqCode). Next base: position 2,260,857 of record NZ_CP182344.1, read on the forward strand.
GCCATGAGTTCACTGCGGCTCATGCTGTTTACATACGGGGCAATGATGATCGGGGCTTCGACCATACCAACAAAAATATTGGAAGCTACGCCTAGTCCCAAGGCTCCACCAATGTCCATTGTCTTTTGCAATGCAAGCGAAAAGCCGCGGACAACCACCGGAATTACTTTCCAATAGAAGAGTAGAGCGGATAAGGCACTGACCACCAGAATAAGCGGCAAGGCGCGGAAAGCCAGAGTCCAGCTTGCCCCCGGAGAGTTTTCGGTAAAAGGCAGCGGCCCTCCACCCAGATATCCGAATACAAAGCTTGTTCCGGCTTGGGTCGCGTTCTGCAATGCGTTCACCGCGTGGTTTAAGTACATGATCATATCGCTGAAAAACGGTACCTTCAGCATCAGCAAGGCGACCGCGAATTGTAACAATAATCCACTGCCAATATTTTTAATGCTCATCCCTTTTTTATTTTCACTGAAAACCCATGCGATGAATATCAACCCCAGAATTCCGGCTAAGCTTTGAACCATTTTTACTATCCTTAATATAAATCAGAGTTTGGAAATTTTGTACGTAATTACATGATCATCTTCAGCCCTGCAACTTGATGAAGGTTCTGTTCCGGTTTTTAATCATGTTTCTTGAACCTTTCCGCATTTACAGTTAGTATCTTTCAAATTGTGATCCAAGTGGGAATTGTCCATTAGACGAAGCTGCTTTTGCTGCTAAAATAACTTCTGATGTAGGGAATACTTTTATGAATGTTGAGCTTGCCAAACCGTTTATCAAGGCTGCTGTTGATGTTCTGTCAATGATGGCGATGATTACCCCCACACCGGGAAAACCTTATGTGAAAAAGACCAAGACCGCTGTCGGTGACGTTACCGGGCTGGTCGGCATTACCGGTGATATGAATGGGACTATTTCTATTACCTTCACCAAGAACTGCGCTGTGACTATCGTTAAGAATATGCTGGGTGACGATATTCAGGATATTTTACAGGATGTGCAGGATGCAGTGGGTGAGATCACAAATATGGTTTCCGGGCAGGCCCGAGCCGGTCTTGCTGAGCAGGGTTTACAGTTTTCCGGGGCCACTCCTTCTGTGATTATGGGTGATAACCATACCATTACCCATATTGCAACCACTCCCATCATGGCTATCCCCTTTACGACCGATGCCGGGGAGTTCACCATCGAATTCTGTTTTGAATAATTATTATTGAAAAAGTGAGATTGGAATATGTCTATATTGACCGGATTCAGGGATAAATCTTTCTTGGACAAGATTAGTGTCCTTAATGAAGTCGCTACAGCAAAAGATCCTTCAGAGATGGAAGGGTTGCTTGATCTTTTCCAGAACCCGATCGGGGATACATCTGTTGATTACATGGTTGTAACAGCCCTTAACGGTGTACTTTCTGTTGATGAGCAAAAGACTGTTGCCTTGCTTAGTCAGGATGACAGCAAGCTGCGCACCCTGTGTATCAGGGTTTGCGGTGAATTTCGTTTTAAGAGCGCAGTTCCAGCGTTGCTCGAAATGGCCGAAGCTTCAGCTGATTCTGATCTTCTTTTTGAAGTCCTGACCTCTCTCTCCAAGATAGGGGGGCCGGAGGCGCTGGATCTCTTCCGTGCCCAGATCCACAATGACGATGATTTGATTGTGGTCATGGCCATTGCAATGATTGGCGAACTCAAAGACGAAGAATCCATTCCGGCTCTCAAGAAATTTGTAGAGCGTAATAACGAAGATGCCTACTACGAAGTTTGTGACCTCACTACCTGGAAGGCTGTTGAGTGTCTGACCGTTATCGGTTCCGATGAAGCCCTCGACTTCATTGTCGCTAACCTGCACCACCGCAACCCAACCGTACGCCGCGTTGTTACAGATTCTCTGGCCAGTCTCGGAGGAGCGGCAGTTCCTTACCTCGCCAAGGTTATCAGCCCTGATTCCGACAAGGATGACTTGATTCTTGCTGCTAACGTCCTTGGTTTTATTGGTAATAAAGACGGGCTGGATGTGCTCATGGATGCTATTGAAAAACAGTATTCATCTGACTCCAGTGTAAAATATGCAATTTATGAAGCCATCGGCAGAATCGGAACCCTCAAAGCCGTGATCAGCCTTATCGACGGTCTTGAGGATGACGATGAATTGATTCACGTGGCTGTTTTGACCGGTCTTGACGGGCTGGTTAATGCCGGCGTGATCAAGAAGCTGGTGGAAATCATCGGTGGCGGTGGAAGCAAGGCGGGTAAGATCCTGCGCGCAATTGTTACTGCCAAGGCTGTGAATATTTTTCAGGGACTTTACGGTGAAGAAAAGATTGGCCGTTTCCTGATGAATGCTGTTGCAGCATCAAAGGATTCCGAGGTTCACGAAGCATTCCGGGCCAAACTTGCCGAGATTGGCGGCGAAATAGCCGAAGCAGACATGGCGAGACTGCCTGAAGCCGTTGACGCGGGTGGTAAGAGAGCACTGGCTGTTGATGACTCCAAATCCATGCTTGCCCTGTATCGCAGTATTTTGACAAATGCTGGCTATGAGCCAACAGTGGCTGAAAACGGACAGGATGCCTACACTCACATCGAGCTTAATGAAGAGTTTGATGTGATCGTTACCGACATGAACATGCCGGTGATGGATGGTATGGAATTCGTATCCAAGCTTCGCCAGACAGAAGGCTATGCCGACATTCCGGTGATCATGGTTACCACCGAGTCCGAATACTCACAGCAGGAACTGGCCCGCAAAACCGGGGTGAACGACTTTATTACCAAACCGTTTACTGCCGATCAGCTTAAAGCCAAGATTGCTGAATACGTATCTTAGATTTTTAAGGATAAATATAATTCATAGAGAGGGCTGTTACGGTCCTCTCTTTTTTTATGCATTTTGAATTTTGCGGATTGTCCGGGCTACCATTGTGCTCGTCTCACCGCTGTAAAGCATGGCGACATGTCCCATGGCCCGGCAATGGATGATCTCCCATGTTCCGGAATCCGGTTCGAGATTCTTCCACGGCAGTACCATCTCATCTGTAGGTGATATGATGGCTGTTTTGGGGATGTTGGGCGGATACTTGATCTTATTTCCGCCGTTGAAGAGTCCGCTTTGCGGGTGGAGGCTGCGTCCTAGCCTGCCGAAGGCGATGGCAGCAAGATTACTTCCCTTGTATGGAGTTCCGAGTGTGATTATCCCGGCGCAAAGTTTTTTAATTTCCGGGTCGCTGGCCGCGCCGCAGGAAAGAAGACCGCCCAGACTGTGACCTACGAGTACTATTTTTTGTCCTGTTTTTTTGTGCAGTTTCGAAATTATATGAGCTAGTTCCAGCACCAGCTCAGGATAGGATGTAGTAAAGCTGTTGTATTGCCATGTGTGCAGATTACTGAATCCCGCCAGATTCAAACGGTAACGCATGAGCAGCCATGCGGTCTTATTGTGGTATAGCCCATGGACCATGAGTACGGGAGTACTTTCACCGTTTTTACTGAATAGCGGCAGGTTGCAGAGAAAGGTGAAAGGCCGGGTGAAGATCGCAATTACAAGGCTAATGCCGGCTGAGATGGTAGCTCGGCTCAGTTCTTTGGCTGCCCTTTGTATTCCTCTGTTGCGTACTTCTTCCATATTGGTAAGGGCGGCAAGGAGAAATAAAGGCAGTGGCAGCAATACCAGCAGCAGGGCAATGGAAATAAGGATTTTAATCATGGTCATTGGTGGTTCAGGTTAACTTATTCTGTTTTCAATTGACCCAAATTTTTTCCGCCTGCAACATAATTATCAATCTTTATCGGTACAAATGGAGAGTTGAAGTGAAAAATACTATTTTGAGCCTTGATATCGGAAGCGGAACTCAGGATGTTCTTTATTATATGAAAGGCGTGGAGATTGAGAATTGTTTCAAATTCGTCCTGCCTTCGCCTGCCCGTGTAGTGGGAGCTAAGATTGCAGAATTAACCGAACTGGGACGTGATATATATCTTTCCGGACGGAATATGGGAGGTGGATTCGGCCGTTCTGTTTATCCACACATGGAGGCCGGACATAAAGTTTACGCCCATCCGCGCGCTGCTCTGGCTCTCGGTGATGATTTGAAAAGACTGGAGAAGAACGGGATCATCCTTGCCGATGAAAAACCGGAAGGTTGTGTGGAAGTTCCCCTCGCCGATTTTGATTCCGTCTGGTGGAAAGCTTTTTTCGCGGCAGCAGGTCTTGATTATCCTGAATACATTACTGCTTCAGTTCAGGACCACGGATATCATCCGGGCAAGAGTAACCGGATCGGGCGGTTCAACCTTTGGAAACATCTTCTGCTTGAGAATAATGGACGCCCGGAAAGTCTTGTCTTCGAAACCGTGCCTGAAGAATTCACCCGCATGGCAGAGTTGCAGGACAGTATCGGCGGCGGAGCGGTGAGTGATACCGGGGCTGCTGCGGTGCTGGGAGCACTCTTTGTGGATGGGATTATGGAACACAGCCACCGTGAGGGAGTATGTCTAATCAACGTGGGCAACAGCCACACAGTTTCCTTTCTGCTCTACAAGGGGGCTGTCTACGGTGTTTATGAACACCATACCGGAAACATGACTCCCGAAAAGCTATGGGAAGACTCTCAGCGTTTCAGGCAGGGCAAAATAAGTTTTCAGGATGTATTTGATGATTGGGGACATGGTTGCCTGACTCTTGATCTACCTGAAGAAGCAAAAGGATTTGGGCCGACCTATGTTCTCGGGCCCCGCAGGGCATTGATGCAGGCGCACCCCGTAGAATTCCCCGCCCCCGGTGGAGACATGATGCTGGCTGGATGTTTCGGCCTCATAAAAGGAATGGAAATGAAGGGAATCCTGTAGGGTAACGAATAAAATTACTTATAGTCTTGCTCAGAATGGGTAATGACGATATTGGTGAAGCAATGTTTTGTTAAGTACACCACTGTATCGTCTACAATATAAAATGAGAATAAGACTAAAAGCTATGCTGCGCTTCGTATTGTTTTCACTGCTGATTTTTTTGCCGGGCTGTTCAGAAATATTCGATGAGGGCTGGCTTTCTGCCGAATTGACTGAGCTTGGCTCAGGTAATCTGGACAGGATTCTTATTATTGGTGCAGGTATTGTAATCAGCATTTTATTGGTTTTTATCGGCTTTCTTTACCTGAACATCGATAAGAGAAAACGGGTCGAAGCGGAGCTGCAGCGCGAACGTGACCTCATGGGCAGTATCATGGAAACCAGTCCCATGGGCATTCTGGTGATGGATAAAGATGGCAAAATTACTTTTGCCAATGATCAGGCCGCAAGGGTTCATGGCGTTGCCCGCGAGGAGATTCTCGGCAAGCAGTATAATGACCCGGTTTGGAAAATATCCTCCCATGACGGTTCCCCTTTCCCGGAGGAGCGGCTGGCTTTTAACCGGGTTATGAAAATTCGCAACGCTGTGCTGGACATCCGGCACTCTATCCATTGGATGGATGGGCGTAAGGTGCTCCTTTCCATAAACGCTTCACCTATTTTCGCCGACGACGGAAATATTAAAAAAGTTGTGGCTACTGTTGAGGACATCACTACCAGAAAGAAAGTAGAGGAAGCACTTAAAGAAAGTGCATACCGTTTCCGGTCGCTGGTCAAGACCGCGGAAAGCGTGATTATTTTGCTTTCACCGGAAAAAAAGATTCTGGAATTCAACCGTATGGCGGAGCAGCTTTTCGGTAGGACCAGACATGAAGTCTTGGGCCGGGACTATTATGAGCTTTTTGTCCCCGAGAGGCTCTGGCCTGATCATAACCGGCAGTTTGCCACTGTTCTTTCCGGAAATCCTTTACGCTTGCTTGAAAGCTATGTCATTGCGCGTGGGGGAACTGAGCGCATGATCCAATGGTCGCTTTCCCGCTTGCTTGATGCCAAGGGCGGGGCATTGGGTGTGCTTGCTGTGGGACAGGATATCACAGAGCGCAAGCGAAGTGAGGCGGAGCTTTGTGAAGCAAGGGACGCTGCGGAAGAAGCCAGCCGGGCCAAGAGTGAATTTCTTGCCAACATGAGTCATGAAATCCGTACTCCGATCAGTGCGATCATCGGTATGAGTGAAATGACCCTGAATACAAATCTCACCGAGGAACAGCAGGGCTATCTGGGAACCGTGAAAAAAGCAGCAGAATCATTGCTGCATATCATTAATGATATCCTCGATATTTCAAAGATTGAAGCTCGCAAAATGGAATTGCGTCCCGAAGATTTCAACCTTTTTGAAATGCTTGAAAAGCAGCTTTCAGTGCTCAAGGTACAGGCCGAGGAAAAGGGCATTGAATTGCGGGCCAATGTCAGTGACGATGTTTCCCGCTGCTACTATGGTGACGAATATCGGCTTGGACAGATCATCATAAACCTTGTGGGTAATGCCATTAAATTTACCGCCAAGGGATATGTTGAGGTTTCTGTCGATCACGTAGGCAGTTTTGATGAGGGGGCGACCCTTGAGTTCAGGGTCAAGGATACAGGGATAGGTATTTCCGAGGACAAGGCTGAAAAGCTTTTTGAAAGTTTCGTGCAGCTCAATGCCGGATATTCCAAGCGGCATCCGGGCAGCGGACTGGGATTGGCCATTTCTCGGCAGTTGGTTGAAATGATGGGTGGCCAGATTACTTTTACCAGCAAGGAAGGCTGGGGAACGGAATTCAAATTTACAGTTAAACTCAAGTCCAGCGAAGGGGAGTGTCTGGAAACTCCCGTTACTATTCTGGAAGCACCTGAGTCCGGAAAAAAGGTTCCGGCCCGTATTCTGCTGGCTGAGGATAATGCTACCAATCAGCTTTACATTGCCCATTTTCTTAATGAACACGGTTTTGAGGTAGAGACAGCCGAAAACGGTCTGGAAGCTTTGGAGCTGCTCAATAGTGGAACTCAATTCGATGTCATTCTCATGGATGTTCAGATGCCGGAAATGGACGGTCTTGAAGCGACCAGAAAAATCAGGGAGCAGGGGAATGATATCCCCATTATTGCCTTGACAGCCTACGCAATGGAAGGAGACCGTGAAAAATTCCTGAGTAGCGGCATGGATGCTTATTCATCGAAACCGGTTAAAATTGATGAGTTGGTCAAGATAATTGAGAAGCTCATCCCGCATAAAGCATAAAAAAGCCCGTATTCAGCTGAATACGGGCTTTTCACATATTTCTACTGTTCTTTTTCTTCAATATTTCCCACAAGGTCTTTGTGCAGTATTCCGGCGATCTGTTCTTTGAAGTCCATCAGTTCTTTTTTATTGATTCCGTCAATGATATCCTGAGCGGATTCAATCTCATCGAAACCTTTGTTGGTGGAACAGATAAGGTGGATGCCTATTTTTCTCCCCTCAAGATCCACGGTCCCCAGAATATTTGATTTTTTTATTTTTTTCCTTACAGCTTGCGGAAGCTGGGGAATGGCGAGCAGCATGTCGCGGGGGTAAAACAAATAGCCGAAGGAAAAATTTTCGGCAGTAAAAGCGTCATTCTGGAAGCCGCCGTTAAGGTCCAGATCGCTGCCTTTGGCTGATTCCAGCATCTGCATGATGTCGGATGCGATAGTTTCCGCGTAACCTTTGTCCATGTTGTTTCTCCCTGAAATATTAGTTAGCCTTCAGGCTGTTCGTTTATGATGAATATCCCTGCACTCTTTGCAGGGCAAAAAAGAATCAAGCATTTGCAGCATGCGAATGTCAAGCTCATACGGAGGGTTCCTGCAGATGAAATCTTACAGAAAAGAGTTATGGTTCGAAGTTCCGGGCAGAAGGGCTTTTATTAACATTACCCCGGAAGTGGATAAATGCCTCGCGGAGTCAGGGGTCAAGGAAGGTCTTTGTCTGGTTAATGCCATGCATATCACAGCCAGTGTGTTCATCAATGACGATGAATCCGGTTTGCATCACGATTACGAGGTCTGGCTGGAAAAGTTGGCCCCGCATGAGCCGGTGAGCCAGTATCGCCATAACGGCTATGAAGATAATGCCGACGCCCACATGAAAAGGCAGGTAATGGGCCGCGAAGTTGTGGTTGCCATCACTGACGGCCAACTCGACTTCGGAACATGGGAACAGATTTTTTACGGCGAATTTGACGGCGGAAGGCGCAAAAGGGTGCTGGTAAAGATTATCGGTGAGTAATTTTAAAACGCCGGGAGAATGCTCCCGGCGTTTTTTCTTATTCTGTATGCAGCGAGGTCTTGCCCCACGGTTTGAAGACCGAAACCCAGACCAGAAAGAGCAGGCAGCCGAAGACAGCAAAAGCTGATATTTCATTGAAGAGTTGGCTGCGTAGGTATTCCGGGGTTTGTAATGCCAGTGCTCCGGTATTGCCGGAAAGACGGCTCATGTGATCCAGCCAGGGCATGTAGAAGATGAATCCGAAGAGGATGAAGCCGATATTGAGCATCCACTTGGTGATTATCCATTTGAATTTGAAAAATCCCCACGCACTTTTCCACGCGAAGATAAATCCGGTACACAGGCAGCCCACTGCACCGGCTGTGACCACGTACTGGTCCACAATTTTCAAACAGATATCCCGACCATAAAGGGCCTCGCCTGAAGCTGGGCTGAACAAGCAGTGCAGCAAAACCAGCGAGAGTGCCCCGCCGCCCCAAAGGCAGGCACTGAGCATATGCAGGGCACGTATCCACTTGGTTTGGCGGGTAGTGAGTTTACTCATAAGCTTACATTGATAAGATAGGTTTGATCTGTTCCAGTGCCCAGTCGACTTGTTCTTCCGTGATTACCAGCGGCGGTGCGAAACGGATGATGTTGTCATGGGTTTCCTTGCAGAGCAGCCCGTTTTCCTTAAGCTTTTCGCAGTACTGGCGCGCTCCTCCGGCTTCTTTCTTGAATTCCACAGCCAGCAGCAGGCCGCGTCCGCGTGCTTCTTTTATTTTGCTGTTTTGGATGGAGTTCAGTCCGTCGAGGAATTTCGCACCCATTTTTTCAGCATTTTCAATTAATTGTTCATCAGTCAGGACTTTGAGGGCTTCACGGGCCACAGCGCAGGCCAGCGGGTTGCCGCCGAATGTGGAGCCATGTTCACCCGGTTTGAGCACACCGAGAACCTCGGTGTTGGAAAGCACCGCCGAGACCGGATAAAAACCGCCGGAAAGGGCTTTGCCTATCAGGGTGATGTCTGCTTCAACCCCCTCATGTTCCTCGGCGAGCATTTTTCCGGTCCGGCCCAGTCCGGTCTGAATTTCATCAAAGATCAGGCTGATATTGTGCTTGGTGCATATCTCGCGCACCTGCTTCAGATAACCGTCAGGGGGAATGATAACCCCGGCCTCGCCCTGAATGGGTTCGACCATGAAAGCTACTGTGTTGGGAGTAATAGTGGCTTCAAGGGCATCAGCATTACCGAAGGGGATTATCTTGAATCCCGGCGTGAAAGGACCGAATCCCTTGCGTGAACCGAGGTCGGTGGAAAAACTTACGATAGTGATGGTCCGGCCGTGGAAGTTGTCACCGCAGACAATGATTTCGGCTTTGTCTTCCGGCACTCCCTTGACCATGTAGCCCCATTTGCGGACCGCTTTGATGGCGGTTTCCACAGCTTCCGCGCCGCTGTTCATGGGCAGGACTTTGTGGGAATTGGTCAGCTTACATATTTCCTCATAGAAAAGGCCGAGCTGGTCGTTGCGGAAAGCCCGCGAGGTCAGGGTCAGTTTATCCAGCTGATTCTGCATGGCTTGTTTGATGCGCGGATGGCAGTGGCCCTGATTCACAGCGGAATATGCTGAAAGGCAGTCCATGTATTTATTCCCCTCAACATCCCAGACCCAGACCCCTTCTCCCTTTTCAATGACAACATCGAGGGGTTTGTAGTTGTGGGCACCAAATTTGTCTTCAAGTTCAATGTATTCGGACTGTTTCATAGCTTGAATCTCCGTTGGGTAATTGGTTTGAATACATATTTACAATAATAAGTATGTTTTATCCAGCGGAGTACGATGTTTTTCTCCAATATATTAATCGTGTTGAGTTGTTTTTCTGCATAAAAAAAGCCGCATGATTATTAATCATGCGGCATGTGGTGTCTGTGTAATAAGAATTTAAATTTACTGGGTTTTGCTCTTGCCCACTTCTACTTTTTCCACCCATTTGGAGCCGGTGGGAGGTTCGTAGCTGGCGAAAGACTCAATGAGCAGGTCCGGGGTCTCGGCGGTGATCAGCTTTTCCCGGTGCATGTCTTTCAGAAAACCTTCCTCGACAACGCTGTTCAGAAATGAGAGCAGCTTGTCGTAGTAGCCGTCTACGTTGAGCAGACCGCATGGTTTGGAGTGGAATCCCAGTTGCGCCCAAGTGAAAATCTCGAAAATCTCATCCATGGTTCCGATTCCGCCGGGCATTGCGACGAAGCCGTCGGAAAGCTCGGCCATGAGTGCTTTGCGTTCATGCATGGAGTCGGAAACATGAAGTTCGGTCAGCCCGGTATGGGCAATCTCTATTTTATAGAGGCTTTCCGGGATAACCCCGATAACCTTGCCTCCGGCGTCCAGTGCGCTTTGGGCCAGCGTGCCCATTAGTCCGGTTCTGGAACCGCCGTAGACAGTAGTCAGCCCGCGCTGAGCCAGTTCCCGGCCCATGTTGCGGGCCGCTTGTGCGTATTTGGGGTCATTTCCCGGATTTGCTCCGAGGAAAACGCAGATACTTTTCATGAAATTTATCTCCTTGATGCCGGAAAACCAAGATCATTCTTTCTTTTCTTCCCGGTAAAATGAATTATAGGCGAGGGTCAACAGCACCGCGAATCCGGCCGAAGCAACCCCGAGGGCGGCATTGTAGAAGGGCGGGGCCGCAAGTGCAAGTCTGATCAGCAGGGTTACCAGAGCAAAACCGGAGTTCCTGAATACAGCATGGAAAGAGGGTAAAAAACGCTGGGAAATGAGTACCAGCAGGATATCGCTGAAAATCAGGATGGTGTAAAAAGTGCTGAAAAAGTCAAAGGTCGGTCTGCCTGTGGCAGAACAAAAGAGCAGGTATGCGCCGAGGCCCATGAATAGGCCGAGCAGCAGCAACGAAACCAGTTTTTTGGAAGCCACATACCGGAATTTAAAGGACGGTTTTAAAGTGGGGAGCGGTTTTTGGATATGGTAATAGATTCCCAGCAGAACAAAGACTACAAAGGCTCCGGCACCGTCTGAAAGGATCTGGTAGATCGGCGTCATATTCCCGGTAAAGGTGATCGGCTCCGGGAAGTCGACCAACTCCTTGAATGAGTTGCGGATGAGGATCAGGCAGAGGATTTCCAGCTGTTTGCCCACTGATTTGGACAGGGAGCATGGAAGTACGAAAATAAAGCTGATTACCTCCAGCACCAGGACAAGGGTGAAGGCAATTCCGACTGCTGCGTAATGGCTGGTAGGTGTTTTGGCGGCAATGGCTTCGGGGAGCCAGCCCTGCCTGCCCAGCTCTATACCGAGCAGTGCGGCAAGGAAGCAGGCGATCAAAAGTCCGGCAACAGCCCGTTCAGTCCGCTCATTTTTCCAAAAGGCATGTAGCGGATCGAAGGCGTAAGTCGCTAATTCATAAATTGAGTATTTCATAAAAATTTTACCACAATAACCGTGCAGTCGTCTTCAAGGGGAAATCCGCTGCGGTATGATGATACTTCTTCAAGTATTGTATCTGATATCTCCTGAGCCTGCTTGTGACAGGTGTCTCTGATAAGTTGCTTCAGGCGGTCCTTGCCGAATTGTTTTCCGGAAGGGTCGTGCGCTTCCCAGATCCCGTCGGTGTAAAGAGTCAGTATCTGGCCCTGTGTCATCTGGGTTATGTATTCGCGATAGCGGTATTCTTCATCAACTCCCAATGCCAGCCCTTCTCCGAGCAACTGGTCAAAGCTGTCCGTTTCAGGCGAATAGATCAGACCGGGATCATGTCCGGCCCTGATCCAGTTTACGGTTCTGTTCTGTGCGTTGCAGATGGCCATAAACATGGTCATGAAATGTCCGGTCTGGGCACAGTCCATGGTGATGAGCCGGTTAATGTCCATGGCTGCTTCAACCAGAGTCCTCCCCCGGCCTGAAAGGGCGCGTATGTAAGCCCGCGCACTGGTCATGAGCAGGGCCGCGCTTATGCCGTGCCCTGATACATCGCCTATAGCTGTGGCGAATGTGTTCGGTCCGCAGGTGGCGCAACCCACGAAGTCATAGTAGTCGCCTCCGGTCTGCTCGGAAAAAATGCAGCGTGCGCCGATATCGACACCTTTTACTTCAGGGGGAGCTTGCGGGAAGAGTGACCGCTGTGCTTCATCTGCCAGACTTAGGGCCTGACGTATTTTGGAATGTTCCCGTAACTGTGGAACCATATAGTTAAAGTTCTGGGCAAGGTCGCCAAGCTCGTCCTTGGAGTGAAAATCGGCTCTGGCATTCCAGTCCCCTTCACCCACTTTAATCATGGCTTCGGAAAGCTTACGGATGGGAGTGGAGAGGCTTTGTGATACAAAATAAGCCACAATGGCAATGGATAAGATTACCGCAATTGCGATCAGCGAAGTCCCTTCATACTGGTTGGCTATGCTCTCACGGACATACTGTTCGGCTTCGTCAGCTTCGGCAGTGAACTCATGGATAGGGGTGATGATCAGGATGGCTACTGCTTTATGGATCGGGCTGTAGGTCCAAAGAGAAGGAATTCCCTTGGAGTCCATTTGTAGTACTCCGGTATTTCCGGCCTCCACATCGGCTATCAGTGTCTTGAATTCAGGGTTGTCTTCATGCATCCATTCCGCTTTCGGGGGAGCCTGCCAAAGCCGTCCTTGTGCGGTGCGGATGGATTCGTTCTGTTGTTCTCCGTCGATCTTTCCGATTACAAGCAGAGAGTTCTGATGTGTTTCGTCCCGCCGGAGAGTGGAGACCATGATAACCTTATCTGTTTCCGCCTCTGTCGATGCAAACGCCTCGTTAAGGCTTTCACCGATTGGAATTACCAAGGAGGCTGCACCTATAAATTGCCCCTTATTGCCGTAAAGGGGGATCGTTAACCTGTTGCAGAGTGTTTTAGTTGCTGCATCTGTGGAGGGTAGGGTCCAGGTTGCTAAATCGTTTTTGCGGGCGTCCTTATACCATTTATGTCTCCTGGGGTCGTATCGGCGGGGAAAAGAATCGTGGGCCGGATAGGTAACAGTCAGGCCGCTTTCAAGTATTATTTCCTGCCAGAGAGCCAGTTCTTTCAGGGATTCGGCACAGGATTTAAAGTCATCCAGCAATGGAGCAAGGCGGGCTATTTCCGGTTTTGCCTGCTGGAGTGAGAGTCCTTCCGGCATCCAGAAGGATATATGGTTCCGTGAAATAAGGAGGTCTACCAGATCTCCCCGCTTTATGCCGTCGGTAGTGGGATGTTGTTTGTCCCTGCGGCGATCCCCATTGTTTTTCAGGGCTATTTTTTTATAATCCGGGTCAATTTGAAGTTCCGGTTTGTTGTAGCCGCCGCTGGGACTGGTTATGAACTGATCCTTGTTTAGGAGGGAAACGTCATTGTCGTTAAGGCGCAGTTCAGCTTCACCCTGAATGCTTTTCAGGGTGGTACGGAAGAGTCGGTCTTCCAGATTGATTGTGACCGCTGCTGAGTGTGCCTGCTCTGCAAGGTTTTGCGTGGCCCTTTCAAGCAGGGTTACTCTGGTCTGCATCTGCAGGTCCGAGCCCAGTTCCTTCAATGAATTCAGGCCGTGGGTTTTAAGCACAAATAAGGGGACCAGAGAAAAGGTCAGCAGGATGATGAGTATTTTCCAGCGGAGTTTCATGGCCTTATTTAAACCTATACTCAGTCATTATTCAATGAAGAAAACGTTTAAAACGTATGCTTATTTATATTATTGCTGGCTGAAAAGGACGGTGAGTGCAATGACCATCCCCAAAGAAGGCAGCAGGTTTGATAGGTTGATTCTCTTGATTTCAAGCAGTGTCAGGCTGATGCCGATAATGAGCAACCCTCCGCAGGCTGTAAGCTGATCGATTATGAGCGGGGAGAACCATTCCTGAAAAGAGCTGGCGAAGAGAGTCAGTGCTCCCTGATAGAGAATTACCGGGATAAATGAGAAAAGAACACCCACACCGTATGAAGAGGCGAGGGCAATGGAAGCGAATCCGTCGAGAATGGATTTGGTGTAAAGGATAGTTGTATCGCCGTTGATGCCTTCTTCAAAGGAACCGATAATAGCCATGGCCCCGATGCAGAAGATGAGGGATGCGGTGATTATTCCGTCGACGAATCCGGTATCGTTTGAGCCTACTTTTTTCTTGAGCCATGAAGCCCCGTGCTCGAACATGGTATCCAGTCGCAGCAGCTCCCCGAGGATTCCCCCGATAAGCAGACTGAACATGAGTACAAGAATATCCTGAACTTTTAGAGACATCTGGATGCCGATCAGCATGACGCCGAGGCCCAGAGCCTGAAAGATTATTTCGCGGATGCGTTCAGGAAATTTGCTGTGCAGAAGAATACCGATGATGGAGCCGCCTATGATGGCTGCACCGTTAACAAGTGAACCTATGGGAATCATGGGAATCTCTTTTTTAAATTATTGGGGGGGGAGCACGAAAGTAGCATTGAGTTACCCAGTTTACAATAGAGTAAAGTCGTATCTATTCATTAATTACAAGTTACTTATGTTTTGGAGGCGGAGAAATCTGGATATGTTCCTAAATAGGCTTGACAGCGGTAACGTCATCTAATATTAACAATCCCTCACGCATGCCGGGATGGCGGAATTGGTAGACGCAGCGGACTCAAAATCCGCCGGGTTCACGCCCTTGCGAGTTCGAGTCTCGCTCCCGGTACCAGATAATACAAGGACTTACAGCTTTATGGCTGTGAGTCCTTTTTTTGTGTCTGGTGTTTTGTACAACTCCTGTACAACTTTTTTGGGGTGTGGAGGGTATAAATCATCATTATTTTGCTTAGGGGAAATAGGGAGAGCTTATCTTGACAAGCGAGCTTGATTGGGAGTTACATATTTATGTGTTGAATAAATGTGTCGCTTAATGAGCTAACGAAGGAATTTTATATGATCCGTGCTGAATATCAACGATTCATGCAAACCCTTACCGATAATTCTGTTTCTGAGGAAGTTCGCAAAATAGCTAACCTCGTACTGTCAAATTTAGAGACTTTGATTCCTCTCTCGACGGCTCGTGGGCAGCGCGTAAAAAAAATTGTTGAGCTGGCACAGTTGAATTGGGACGGACTTAGCAGCCAAATTCATATAAGCCCTGTTCAATCTAAAACACAGAACAGCTCCGCATGTGCACTAAAGAAAATTTCTGTAGGTCCATTTCGTGGATTTGCCCAAACTGAAGAATTTGATCTTTCGGATAAAATTGTCCTCATGTATGGGCCAAACGGAACAGGAAAATCTAGCTTCTGCGAAGCACTTGAATATGGACTTTTAGGGAATGTAGCTGAAGCTGATAACAAGAGATTCCGTGATCAAAATAAATACTTAAAAAATGCTTATACCAATAGTTTTGCTGTCCCGGAAATTATTGGGGACAACGATGCTAAAATTGTAGCCAATGAACTTTTGTATCGTTTTTGTTTTGTTGAAAAGAACCGAATAGATAATTTTTCACGCATTGCGGCTCAGGCTCCGGCAAAACAAGGAGAATTGATTTCTACTTTATTTGGGATGGATGCCTTCAATTCTTTTGTCCGGAATTTTAGCGTAGAGATGGGTAATAACCATATTGATGTCGAAGGATCAAAGTCAAAAGAGTTGACCACGAAGCAGCAGTCTTTAGCGGGGGCGATAGCACAAAAGAAAGAAGCCGAAGAAACGTTGAAGAGACTTGCAGGAGAAGAACAAAGTTTAGCCAATAAATTTCGGGAAGGCTTAAATTTTACCCAGATGGAAATCGAAATCAATGGTAACGGAGAAACTCTTGGAGCAATAAGCCTCTTAGAGAATGAATTGGCTCAACCAGTTAACCCCCAAATGGGATTATCTCAAGCAACACTGCAAAGTTTGGGAAATTCGATTCGAGCCAATTTTTCTGATTTGGCTTCAAAGCAACAAATACTTCAAGCTGCAAGCGAACAGGTCTCTTTTAAAAATTTATATGAAGCTGTGCAACAAATCCAACAGAGTAACGCAGGTGTCTGTCCAGCGTGCAAGACACCACTTACTCATACTGTTGTTAACCCGTATACGCATGCAAGTAGCGAACTTGAGAAACTGCAGCATTTAGCGCAAGAGCAAGCCCTCGTAGAAAAATTAAGGCATGACTTAAATGCTTCTTTGAACGGTGTTTCACATATCATAAGCACTTGTTGTGCATTTTTCTCTGAAAATGTGGTTTATAATTATCGGTTAGGTCCTAACTCTCAAGTGACATACCAATGGTGGGATTCATTAAATCAAACTCTTAGCGATGGTTATAGTCCATGGCAGCATTTAGAGTGGCAGGTTGGAAAAATTGAAACAACTGACAAAGAAATAGGCCTAATTCTTCAAGATCGATCTGACAAGCAGTTGCAATTAAAAAGACTACGTAGTTTCAATCATCAAATTGTTAAGATTAACACGGAACGTAATATTGCTAGTAAAGCCATTGCGGAATCAAAAAAAACAATAGAAAACTTTAATGTCGATAATGCACAACTAATATCGGATGTAAAAAATGAACATGTGGCTGTTCAAAGGAATATATCTATTGCAAATTGTTATGCTGATTTTGTGGCTAGATTGAATGCGTATAAGAATGATCTGCCAATTCGTTTAGTTGCTGATTTAGGTGTCTCAGTCGTTGCATTGTATAATGCGTTCAACCGCAATGATGCAGCCAATGAACGATTGGAAGAAGTGCATTTGCCGCTGGCTCAAAATCAACGCTTAGAAATTTCATTTGAGAATGATCCTCTTACAAATTTTGATGCCTTACATGTTTTAAGTGAAGGACATATTCGGTGCCTAGGACTTGCCATTTTAATGGCTAAGAATTTAAAAGAAAATTGCCCTCTCCTAATTTTTGATGATCCAGTAAATGCCATTGATGACGATCATAAAGATGCAATTAGAAGAACACTTTTTGAAGATGATTTTTTTAGTGAAAAACAAATTATTTTAGCATGTCATGGCGATGAATTTTTTAAAGACATTCAGAATCTACTCCCACGGAAAACTGTTTCTCAGGCAAAACTATTTTCTTTTTTACCTAGACTTGGAGAACAGCATATTCGAGTTGATTTTCACTGTAGGCCGCGTAATTACGTAGTTGCAGCGATTGATAGCCTTGATCGGGGAGAAATACGCAATGCTTTAGCTAAATCAAGGCAGGCCCTTGAATCGCTTACCAAGTATAAGATCTGGAAATATGTGAATGATTATGGCGATGGAAATTTGTCTATAAAAATGCGATCCGCAACATCTCCAATCGAACTTCGTAATCTCACTGAACAGCTTAGATCTAAAATTGCTAACGGCAACTTCGGGGATAGTAATAAGTTAAAAGTACTAACACCTCTTGAAACTTTGCTTGGGATGAGTGGCAACTCCCGTGAATGGAGATATTTAAATAAAGGTACACATGAAGAATCTAATCGCGCAGAGTTTGACCGTGGTACTGTAGCTATGATTGTTAGCATGGTTGATGCCCTTGATTCAGTTCTTCCGTAAGGACACCGAATGGATAAAATCTATGCCCCAGAATACCACTGGTACAAAAGGCCAACCCACCTAACAATCTACGCAGAAGACATGCTCAAACACGTGAGATCCTTCTCGCGTGAAAATAGGCATTTGAAATTATCGCTGTCCCTGCTCGAAGACAGAGCACACGGAAGCCTTTTCCTGTTTCCTATGAAGATTGTTGAGCAGATGCTTAAAGCTTCTCCAATCGTTGCTTATACAAATCTTGCTGATATCGATTTAAGCCATGTCTCTGTCCCATCTCCGGGCATTCTTAAAGAAGATGAAAATTATTCACCAATCCAACAACTTCTTAAAATCATAGCCATCTCGAACGATCTACTGGACGACCTCAACGAAGACAAAAGGATTTTAAGATCATCCCTGCATGAATTGTCAGTCACTGTTGATGACTTTTACAACTGGGCGGTTGAAACTTTTCCCCGTTTTGAGGGAGAGGCTGAGGACGAGGCTCCTGTAAAAACGGTCGAGAAGAACATTGAGTGGTTCGCTATGCTTTGCGACTCTCTCGGAGCTGAACGCAAAATGTCTGCCCGTAGCCTTTGGAACAAAATTAAGAAAATGTCTGCACCTGAAAAACCAATATGCTTTGATGAGTTTCAGGTAGTCCTCCATGATGAGAAAATTTTCTATTCCGGTGTTCCTCTGACTCCCAGACTTTGGCGTGAGTATTTGGACCATGAGGGGGCCGTAAGGATAGTGTATAAATCATTTGAAAATTACCTATCCAGATATAAGAAAAATCTCCCAAATAATCCCAACGGCGTGAATAGCGTTGATTAACGGCATTTAGCGCAGGGTAAAAAACTCTCCCAATTTTCCGCACAGCCATCCCGCCAGTGCTAACCTTCACTCATCTTAACAAATGTTTGGAGGTTAACACTTATGCCAATTAAAGAATCAAATGAGTCTTCCGGTGCTGATCTGACGATCCTGCACAAAACCCTTCCCCCGATCATTGCCCGCAAGGATGTGAAGCTTTACCTCGGTGGGCTGATCTCAAGCGGCTACCTTGCTAATCTGGATTCCCAAGGGCGAGGTCCGAAAAGCATCAAAAGCGGCAGACGGGTCGCGTACCTTCGTGAAGATCTGATTTCATGGCTTGAAAACTGGTTGCAGGGGTAGGCTGAATGGTCTCCCTTTCATCCGTATCAACTATGACGCTTGCCGATGCTGCTTTGTTCTATGCAACGCAGGGTCTTCCCGTCTTCCCATGCGCAGGGAAAAGGCCTTGCGTGTCCGGTGGATTCAAGAGCGCGACCACCAACCTGAATCAAATCTCCCAATGGTGGCAGCAATTCCCTCAGGCAAACATAGGCAGCCCGACCGGAGCGAACAGCTTTGTATTGGATATAGATCCACCACATGGCGAAGAGTCGCTTGCTTTACTTGAAAGCCAGGACTCGCCACTACCCGAAACTCTGACCCAGCGAACGGGGAGTGGTGGACGGCATCTATTCTTCATACAGCCTGCCGAAATCGAGATCCGCAATTCTGCAAGTAAGATCGGCAAGGGGCTCGATATCCGTGGAACTGGCGGTTACATTATCCTACCGCCATCGGTTCATGCTTCGGGTAATTTTTACCAATGGATAAACGAATGCTCCCCCGCTGAAGCTCCTGCTTGGCTGGTTGAGATGATCATTAATGGGGCAGCGTCCAGCGCACAGACAAGCCAATCTCCTACATATGTTCAATCCCTGCTGAAGGCTGAGAAAGGGACTCGGAACGATTCGCTAAACAAGGTCGCTTTTCAGGTCGGGAAGGACATTGCTTCAGGGAAGGCGGATAGTGGGAATGTTGAAGCTATTGCTAAAGCAGCTTTGCAAACAGGTTTGGGACCACAGGAAGTTCAGCGTACTATCCAGAGCGGAGTGCAGGCCGGAAAGAAAGTTGTTGAAGAAAGCAATCCGTATTCAGGGCTAAACACCTCGGCGTGGCCGATCCCGGACAAAGCGGTCTTTTACGGCTTTGCAGGTGAATTTGCAGAATTTGCGGTGGAGAAGTCTGAAGCCGATCCAATTGCTGTTCTCGCGACTTTTTTATGTCGGTTTGGTGTTGAAGTCGGGCCGTCTCCGCACATGTTTGCCGGAGAAAAGCAGTACAGCCGGATAAATGCCGTGCTGGTTGGGCAGAGTTCAAAAGCACGTAAAGGGACATCTTCCATTCCTATTAGGGAACTGTTCGCCTTCAATGAAAAGGAATGGATTCCGGCGCAGACATCCCAAGGACCGCTTTCCAGCGGTGAGGGGCTAATCCATGCCATACGTGACCCGGAACTGAAATATCACGTGGATAAAAGCACCGGAGTTGGCGAACAGATTACGATGGACCCTGGAGTTGAAGACAAACGTCTTTTTATTCTTGATCAGGAATTTGCCGGGGCTCTGACTTGTACAAAGCGGGAAGGCAACACGCTTTCGACCATTGTCCGTACCCTGTTTGATGGCGGAACCATCGAGCCGCTGACCAAAACAAGCAAGCTGGTGGCAACAAATCCGCATGTCGCCATTACTACCCACATTACTTTGCAGGAGCTGCACGCCCGACTTGATCGGGTTGAGATCTTCAACGGCTTTGCAAACCGTTTTCTTTGGCTCTGCGTCCGTAGAACAAAACTTATTCCGTTTCCTGAACCTTTGGACAGCCAACAGGTGAGGGCGTTTCAAAAGAAGCTTCACTCATTGCTGGAGTCATCGAAAGCATGTTCTCAGATGGATTTTGATCCTGAAGCCAAAAAGGAATGGGGAAACATATATCCATTGCTGGCGAAAGAACGTGCAGATCTGCTTGGTTCGGTGCTTAACCGCTCCGAAGCTTATGTCCGGCGCATTGCACTGATTTATGCCTTGCTTGATGGCAGTGACTGCGTTCGGCTCCCTCATTTGAAAGCGGCCCTTGCTCTTTGGGATTATTGCGAACAGTCAGCGCGGTTCATCTTTGCCGGACTGGAAAGTGATTCGACTTGTCAGAAGATTATGGAAGCTTTGGAGGAGTCCGGTGGAAAGTTGGACACTTCCGGTTTGTATAAATTTTTCGGGAATCATATCTCAAAGCGGAAGATGACCGTGGCCCTGAACAACCTCCTTGCCAGCAAAAATATTCGAATCGAAGAAGTGAAGCCGCAAGGAGGAGGGCGACCACGAAAAATATTTTATTTATGCGAAAAAAGCTAATTTTGCGAATTTACTCAAAGTGCGTTGCGAGTAAGTTCGCAAAATTCGCACACTTCATATTGAATTAGTAAATTCGCAAAGTTCGCGAAATTCGCAATATAAAATAAAAAAAGTGGATGTCGCACCTACTGAAAGGGCTTCGCTGGTGGAGTGTGCTTATTCTGTTAAGCCAGCCTACCCAATGTCGGACTTTTGCTCCGCAAAAACATTGGGGCTGGTGAGGGAGTTGCTCCGCCTCCCTTCAAACCCTCTGGATTTTGAAAGACATGACTGACGCCAAAAAGACTGAAAAATTATCCATGCGAGTGAGTCCAAAGGACAAAGAGTTAATTCTCGCCATGGCCGCTGAAAGTGGAATGAGCATGGCTGATTTTGTGCGCGTGCGTCTCGGACAGACCAGAGTTCGCCGCAGCAAAATTGAAAGAGAGAAGCTGCTCCACTTGGCGCGCATCGGAAACAATTTGAACCAGATTGCACGCTGGGCAAATACGCACAAGAGCAGCGCGGACGCACTCCTAATTCTTGCCGAGCTGACTTCCATTGAGCAGGATCTGAAATGTATATGAAAGTCTTCGCTCATGGTCAGGGCAATGGGGCTCAGGCCGTGGGGTACGTGATTGATCCTAAACGTAAAGGTCGTGAGGAGTCTCCGCCGGAAGTCCTGCGTGGTGATCCTGAAATGGTTCAACAGGTAATTGGCTCTACAGATCGTAAATGGAAATACACATCCGGTGTTCTTTCCTGGGCTCCTGAAGACAAAGTCAGCCCTGAAGTTGAGCGCAAGGTCATGGATGACTTTGAAAAGACTGCTTTTGCAGGAATGGAGTCGGATCAATATTCCATCCTTTGGGTTCGGCATAGCCATGCCGGACATCATGAGTTGCATTTCATCATTCCGCGCACTGAGCTTCACCAAGACAAGGCCATGAATCCATGCCCACCGGGATGGCAAAAGCAATATGATGTGTGGCGGGATCTCTGGAATGAGCGAATGGAGTGGGCAAGACCGGATGACCCTAAACGGGCGCGAATCTCTCAGCCCGGAAAGGCAATCCTGTTCAGTAACAAGAGCAAGGCTGAACTTAAGGATCAGATTACAAATCATCTGGCCCAAGGTATTGCTAAAGGCATTTATCAGGACAGAAATGATTTGGTTCAAGCATTAGAATCCGCAGGCTTTGCTATTCCGCGCAAAGGGAAAAATTACATCACGCTGGAATCACCACAGGACGGCCAACGCATAAGGATGAAGGGAGGGATATATGCAGCATCTTGGCGAGCTGACCAACAAATTGAAGGAGCAGGTGGACTCTCAATCCAAGGAGATGGAGCAAGTCGTGCAGAGCGTATTTCAAGACTTGAGCGAGAGCTTGAGGAAGTACGTAGCGTCCGAGCTGAATACCATATCCAAAGATATGGAGGACCGCCTTCAGGAACTCAAGAAAAAGCAATCCAAGATCTCGGCTCATTATTGGAAGCAAAACATTTTGGTAAACTTCGTGTCCGCACTGTTGTTGGTCATAATATCAGTTTGTGTGACCGGATTTTACGGTTGGAGAATCAAAGAAAAGCATCAGGTGTTAACAAACATCAACGCGCAAATAGCAACCCAGAAGAAGCAAGAAAGCAAATTTACGAAATGGGGCATCAATGCCTACCAGAACGGCAATCAGAAATATCTGGTCTTCCCCAAAGGGATAAAGTTGGAAATAGCCCAGACAAACAACGGCCAGCCAGCCGTTTTACTAACGAGGTAGATCATGAACGAGTTAAGTCGGAGCTTATCGGAGACACTGAGCCGCTTAAGCGAAGAACAGATGCAAAGGCTGAAAGATCAAGACCGCAAGATAGCAGAGCAAGGGCAAAGGATTTCCGAGCTGGAACAGGAGGTTCAAGGCTGCCGGGATTTGCTGAGCGGATTGGAAGGTGTTTTGAGCGAGTTGGAGGAATTGTCCGGGTGTTTTCGCGGCGGGCGGTGAAAGTGAGGGGAAATGTCATTAAGCGAGGTCCTTAGGCCCGTCCATAAGCAAATCATGCTTTTTATGCTGTTTTATGGATAGGTTGATGGCAATAGCCATGAATTGACTTGCAGAAAATATAACTGAATTGTAATAGAATTCGTAGTTTGTTTATAAGGGTGAAATGTTAATTTTAAGATACTAATTTTTCGGGGTGGAAGTTATGTTTGACGATGGAATTCGAGATCTCGTTGTTGTAAAAAAAGAACGCAAACAGAATCCAGATGCTGGGTTGATTACTCCTATTGCATATATTGACACAGATGGGAGTTATACCCCTGTAAACTCATCTGATTTCCCAAATGCAGGCGATATATTTATTCGTAGCGGTTATACTGAATATATTCATGAAGTGTTTGATGAAAATGAATTGTTTAAGCTTACACACTATTTTGAAGTTGAAATATATGATGATTCACCTTCAACAGCTAAGTATAGAGCTGACGCGAAGCACTTTGAAAAAAGTAATGTCGAACGTTTTAGAAATTTTGAATTATGCCCGCTGATTGAAGTAGACAATATCCCTAATCCTTCTAATCCATATGTTGTTTCACTCATAGAAAATGGTTACGTTTTTCTTTTTGACGGGAGTGATATTGTTGGGCCATTTGAAGTGTCAGATGATGGAAGTGGTTGCTGCAAGGTTAGTGCTACAGAAAAATCAAATTTAGGTGGATTGCCGTCACATCACGTTTTTAGAATTCCCGAAGATGTCGCAAAGCAACGAGGAATTGTCGTTGTCTTGCCTGTAAATGGAGTTGATGTTCAATATGTTAAGAATATTTTTGATGCCTCATATGTTTCAAGTTTTGATAAGATAGATTTTATCTCAGATGAGAAGCTTATCAGTTGGGGGGCTGCTAAAGAGTTGGTTTCTGAAGTTAGCAAGCGGCCTACAAGAAAAATGCTTGCCGTTTGGAAAAACTCTCTTTCCAAAATAAAGAACTTATCAGATGAGTATGAAGATAGGCGGGTTAGGCTTCTTGCTTTGCTTGAAAAGATAGAGAGTGTAAATGAAGATTGGACTGATCAAATTCGGAAAGTACTTGCCGAGAATTCAGGGCTCATCGATGATTATATAAAAAGAAATGAAGATGCCTTGCTTGGAGGCATGAAAGAAGATTTGAAGAAGAAGGCTGAAAGAGATGCTAAGGATCAAGCAAAAGAGATCTATAATTCAGTGGTAAAGCTCAAGTCTGAAAGAGATTTGCTTGAAGCAGAAATCAAGCAGAAAACTGAGGAGAAGGTTCAACTAGAAGAAGGTAAGTCTGAAAGGTTGCGTGAAGAGCTTATAGAAACAGAAAATGAATTGTCTAAAAGTATAGAAGAGCTTGATAGTAAGCGCCGTATTCTTGAAGCTGATGTAGCAAAACGAGTTGAAGCTTTAGAGTTAGTTAATGATATTGAAAGTTTAAAGGATGAAGTTAAGTATCAGGAGACTACTAGAGATAGAATTAAGGCAAAGATTGAGACTCTTGAAGATAGAGATCTGCCTAAAGCATTAGCAAAAATTAAGACACAACTAGATGTTTTACAAGGTGTTCATGTCACTGAGGAGCAGTTAAAACGTAAGATGTCGAGGGGGGGTATTGAAATTGATGTTAATGACCTCAGCACGACAGCAAGCGATTATGTGCAAGATGTACAGAGCTATTTTGAAGACTATTGTAATAGGACCATTGATTATGATGAATTAGCTAATGTTCTCATCTTGTTACAAAATAATTTTTTAACGATCTTAGCAGGCCCTCCTGGAGCAGGCAAAACTTCAACAGCCTATCTTCTTGCAGAAGCACTTGGTATACAAAATAGTGCTTTCCTTCCTGTGTCTGTTGCCCGTGGATGGACATCTCATCGAGATATTTTAGGTTATTTTAATCCTATTAGTTCACATTTCCAGTCAGCAAAAACTGGTATGTATAATTTTTTACGGAATGTAAGCTGCGTTGATAATTCAGATCCTTTGTTAAGTTTAATTCTTATGGATGAAGCAAACTTGTCACCAATTGAGCATTACTGGGCTGATTTTTTAACCATGTGCGATGAAGAGACCTCAAGAACTATCGATATTGGGTCTTATCGTGACGAAGATAGTCTTATAGTTCCAAGGCATTTAAGATTTATTGCAACCATTAATAATGACAATACTACAGAAAGACTTTCGCCGCGATTAATCGATCGCGCTCCTATCGTCTCATTGCCCGAACAGGAGGTTGGAAGTGTTTCACTCTCAGCTATATCAGCAGAAGATAAACCATTACGTAAACCATATTCGTATAACTCTATGGAAACTATGTTTTGTGCTGATGATGAAGCTGATTTCTCTGATGTTGAAAAAGGAATGTTGGATAAGGTTGCAAAGATAATGGGCAAAAAGGATGGAAGCCCTCGAATGATAATAAGTCCACGTAAAATTAATAATATGAGGCGTTATTGTGCTGTCGCACGTGACGTACTGAAAGAGCAAGCTGCTTTAGATTTCGCTCTTTCGCAGATGATCTTGCCTGCAATAGAAGGGTTCGGGGAAGACTATGGGAAAAGACTAGAGGAGTTGTATGCCACTGTTGATCATTATCCCAAGACTAAAGCTCTGTTGCAGGATATTATTGACCGTGGAAAGCGTGCTCATCACTCCTATTCCTTTTTTGTGTAGAAGCTATGCATACGTCTCTTGATGTCATAGATAGTCAAAGTAAGTCGATTATCGCTACTATACCTGTGGCTGGTGAAGAAGGTTTTTCGCTAGTACTTAACGAGAGTGATAGTATCATATTCAAAGTTGACTTGCCGATCGGTGCTGAAGATGTATTGTTGTTTATCACAGATATTCCTTTGGAGCCCAATAGGTTTTCTCTACTTAGTGATAATGTTCAAAGTTGCTCTTGGACATCTGTGGATAAAAATGGATTTTTCCAAAATATATATGGAGAATGTCAGCTTAAGTTAGTCTACAGTTTTGATTCTAAACTTGTTGAGTGTAATTATTGCCCCATTAACATAGTTGGTAGTAAGTTGTCTGGGGATCATGTCGAAATGATGATAAAGTATATATCGAGTCGTTCGCCTAGGTGTATATGGTCTCCTAGGTCTGCGACGCGTTTAGAGTCATCATATGAAAAATCTTCTCAAAATTGTTTGGAATTTTTCCGCGAAGCTCAGTTGGGTAGTGAAGTCTTGAAAAATGTATTGCCATACATTGTTTCAAAGCCGCTTACAAAACTTGCTCCACATCGACAATTAGCTTCAGCTGGCCATAATCTCTTTTATGGTTTGTCTAGTATTGATTGGCTGTTATCAAATTTGGAGGTTCTAGAGCCTGATCAGCCATCACCAACCAGTTTGAGTCTTAATTGGAGATACTACACGCCTCGAGAAATTGAGATTGAGGAGTTACACGAAGATACTAATATCTATGAAAATAAAATGATATATGCATATATGCGATGTGTTATATCGTTTTTGTTGGAGTTTAGGGAAAAGTTTCAAGATGACAGATCTTATGAAAAAGAACTTGAAACCTATGGGCGTCTTCCTCTTTTTCTAATACTAAAGCGTGAAAATATTAAGTTATTTTCCACGTATATAAGTAGAGTGGATCAGTTGATTGTAGAGTATCAAAGTTCAATTAGTTTGTTTGAAGATTGTATTGGGGTATCAGAAGCTATTTTTGCTGATCCAATGTTCACAGCGAAAGTTCGATCGAATATTTTTTACCGATCTGCTTTTGAGCGTATTGCTGCATGGCATACTTTGGGGACACCTAACTGGGAAAGTTTGCAATCTTTTGCAGGGATAAAATCAATCGATCAGATTTATGAAAACTTTTGTTTTTTTAAAATAGAAGAAGTGTTAGTAAGTATTGGCTTTAATCGTGTTGAAAATATCGCAGAGTGTGAAATTGAAACTACTAAGTATTCGTGTTTTGAAAATGATGATTGCTTTATAGAATTGTATCATGAACGTGAATTTCGTTCACGCGACTATGATGAGTGTGATGAATTTTATTGTATAGAAAGGTGGAATACAGCGGTCCGACATAGAAATCCTAATCATGCTTTTTCTAAAAGGGTCCCAGATTTTACCTTAGTAGTAAGTTCAAGAAGAAATGCGAGTCGTAAACAACTAGTAGTTTTTGATGCTAAATACACTAGCTATAAACTTGCTTTGCGTCAGTATCTTCCTGAATGTGTCATGAAATATGTTCATGGGATTGCAGATGCAAAGGGGGGGTATTCTCCTGTTGTGATCTTCTACATTCTTTTTGCAGGTTCTGATGATGCTGCTAGTAACGATAGAGGGGCATTGCATTATGCAGATAGTAATTATGATTTATTCAGTAAACATCCGCAGTTCCCATGCTTGGGCGCAGTAGAAGTTTCTCCTCGGGAGCGTTTCGATTTTAAATTATTTGTAACTAGGGCTATAAATCTTGCTGTTGAGCAGATTGATTGTCATTATAGTGACTACGCCGAACATCCACGTCCCACAGGAGTAACTCCAGACAAATCAACCTGACTCCGAACCTTGCCAAGGTCATAGTTGGCCTGCATAGCCAGCCAGCTTTCGGGGGTACGTCCGAGAACCTTTGAGAGGCGCAGGGACATTTCTGGGGATACCGCGCTCTTGGCGTTCAGGACACGCGCGAGGGTGGACGGAGCCACGCCGAGCATCATTGCTAGCTTGCGGCAGCTGAGATTGTATTCTTCCATGTACACGGAGCTGATAAGCTCGCCGGGATGTGGGGGATTATACATAGTCATTAGTGGTAATCCTCGTAATTTAAAATGTAGGCATTCCCGTCGCGGAACTCAAAGGTCAGCCGCCAATTACCGTTAACGGTTATGGACCAGAGGTCCGCACGGCTTCCTTTGAGCTTATGCAGCCTGAATCCGGGAAGGTTAATGTCTTCCGCTTCCTGAGCCGTATCAATGACTGAAAGCTGGATTCTGAGCCGCTTGGAATGCTTGGCCTGTATCCCAGCTGTTGAACCGGATCGATAAAATTTTTCCAGACCTTTGTGCTTAAATGTTTTGATCATTGTTCTTCATTAGTATGTTGCGCACTGCGCAACGTTTTGTCAAGAAGTGTTGAGGATACTAGTTTTCTAAAACAGCAACCGCAGCTTTTAAATTGTCCGGCGCAAGGTGGGCATATCGTTCAGTCATAGCCAGAGTGGAGTGGCCCATGAGCTTTGCCACGGTGTAAAGTGGAGTTCCTCGTTGAACTAACCAGCTTGCGAAAGTGTGGCGTAGGGTATGGAAGACAACCTTTTGTCTGCGGTCGTCGATACCTACATTTAATCCAAGCTCGTCAACAGCCTCATTGAAAAGTCTGGAAACCTCATTAAGCTTTTTACCGCGTTGTGCACTAAAGACTGGCTTTTGGTCAGGATCAACTTGCTTGCGCAGTTCTCGGAGTTCTTTCTTTACCTGTTTGGTCATGAAAGCGTGACGTGAGAATCCATTCTTGGCGTCACGTATCAGGATCATGTCGTCTGCGAAGTTCAGATCCTTCCATTCAAGCTCGATGATCTCGCCAGCTCTAAGGCCGCAATACAGAGAAACTAAGGAAACACTATGCAGCAGCGGATTTCTTTCCAGCAGCACATCAAGGAGCTGGTCTGCTTCATCTTCTGACAGAAAGCGTGTCCTTCGGTTGTCCATCTTGGGCATCTTGATTTTCTTGACCGGATTGTCGCCTTTGAAAATATCCAGATTCTTGGCGACATTGTATACTTGGCGCACGGTCGCAAGAGCATACTGTATGGAGCGGGGACTGCGTCCCTTTTCAGACATATTGGTTTTGATCTTTTCAAGGTCGGTCGCTGACACGCTGGCAAAAGGGCAGTCGCCAATTGTCGGTGAAATCCAGATTCGATGTAGGCTTTCTTCCCGTTTCCATGATTTGGCAGCTTTGTTGGCTTCCGCTTGCGGTCGATAGAATTGAGCCCAGATTTCATCAAAGGTGATCCCCTTGTCTTTCTCGGCTCTCGCGCGTGCTTCCTGCTCTTCGAGTGCAGCGGCAGCCATTTCCTTTTTCTGCTTAAGCGTCTGGGGGAAATTGCCCTGAGTCTGGTTGACCTTAAGCTCACTGAGAACGTTTGCAGCATTTTGGGCTTTAACGCCCTGACTGGCCCAGCCTATGGACTCGGTTTTGGTCTTCCCTTTATACTTGTAGGTGATGGTAAAGTACTTGTCCGGTTGAATGCCGTGCTTGCGGGTTTCGTGTTCCCGGTAACGTACTCCGGGGTATTTCGTTTTGTTCCACTTAGGTCTCGTTGCCATCTTTTCCTCCAATTCCTGTACAACTCCTGTACAACTTTATTTGAGTATGGACAATGATCCTAAGTGAAAATTTGTGAAACTTAATTGACTAAAAGTTTAATTAAAACAACTATTAAGTTAGTTTAAATGAAATTGTGTGATTTGTTGTGAAACACCAAAAAACGGACTCAAAATCCGCCGGGTTCACGCCCTTGCGAGTTCGAGTCTCGCTCCCGGTACCAGATATTACAAGGACTTACAGCTTTATAGTTGTAAGTCCTTTTTTTGCGTCTGGTGTTTTGTCCCCCATTTGAAGGTGAAAGGGGATGAAAAATGCTTTAAATCAAGGTGTCCGCCTTAAGAAGGATTGAGCGTTTTTATTCAGGGGGCAAGCATGGACGCACTTATTTTCCCCGGCAAGGGTAAGGACTGGCTTGCTGGAATAGGGGAAGAGGTGCTTAAAGCTGGGTATCAAGCTGCTGGTTTGGATTTGGAAGCTGATTTTTTGAATCTGACGTTTTCGGAGCAAGTAGCGCAATCAAAGCAGTTTATTGAAAGTGAGTGGGACCGCTGCCCCTTTGTTTTTATTGTTTAATTATTCACTAAATCACCGTCTATCTACTCAAGGAGTTCGCAGTTACGCTTTCGGTATAAATTATTAGCAGCCTGCTTTCGTGCTTCCCCTCTGTAGCCTTCCAATTCTTTGTCTTCGTATACTGCCGACACAATCTGTGAATATATCGACCCGGCACAAAAGTCTGAAGAAGGCCCTCTCCTATTTAAGGTCAAATATAAAGGAGATTTTTCAGCCACCTTTTTTGTATAGTTTTCATATCTTGTGTAGTCTAAGTATTTGATTATTTTGAAATATCCTTTATAGAACAGTCTGGAGTGTTCATTTTGGTCCTCAGCGATACTAGCGATAGTGGCACACTGAAACAAGCTTACAGCCTCTTTACCAAGCTTTATAATTTGGTCTTCCGAAAGCTGAGGTTGTGAAGGATGTAGTTGTATATATCTCCAAATCTCAGCGAATTGTTGTTGCCCTTCAGCTATTTGTGCAGGAGTCATTTCTTTTTTCAATGCTTTAAGCCGTTCCGTCCCAGTGGCCATGTTCCCGCTTGCATCTGCTATCGACATCCAAGCATAGGCCATTACGTTATTTTTGGGGACACCCCTGCCGTCAGAATACATGTAAGAAATGTTTGCCTGAGAAGTCCAAAGCCCTTGCATGGCGGACTTGTAAAACCAGTGGAACGCTTTTTCTTCATCTTGTGTGACACCTTTACCCTGTTCATATAATGTAGCTAAATTGTGCTGTGCTTGGGCGTCTCCTTGCTTGGCTTTTCCCATCAGGTCAGAATTAATTTTCGCAAGGCATGGCCCTGCGGAACAGGCAAGAATTAACCCAACCAGCAATATAGATATTTTCTTCATGACATCCCCTCTCGTTTTTGAATTTTAACGCTAGTCTAATTCTCAAAATAAAAAAAGCCCTCCCGCCACATTTAGCAAGAGGGCCGCTGCTCATGTTCGCCGTGATTCTAATCCAGATGTTTCAAGGCGTCTTCGTGATGGATAAAGGTCACGTTGATAATCTGCTCCGGGTCCAAGGCGTCATATTCTTCTTGTGTGAGGGTTGAACCTTCCATTGTCCAAAGTTACCCGTCTGAATGTAAAATGATTTGATGTTCCCGCCCACGTTTGGGCATGGTCTTATCTTCCATTTTTTTCAGGCGGTGTTTAAGAGCCATCACTGTTTTCCTCCAATGCCTGTACTCGCTGCTCAAGGTCCGAGGTTTCGATAACTTTCGACATTAGCTGTGCACGGTAGCCCCCCCCCAAGTTGGCCCCCAAGTCACCCCCCAAGTTAAAGCATTGATTGAAGCCATCTCTGGCGAAATGAGCCGTGATGAGCTGCAAACGGCTTTGGGCCTTAAAGACCGCAAGTCATTCAGGGAACTTTACCTCAAACCTGCACTTGAAGAAGGGCTCGTGGAAATGACTATTCACGACAAGCCCAATAGTATGAATCAGAAGTATCGCTTGACTGAGAAAGGGCAACTGGCTGTATAGTGGTAGGGTCTTTTTCGAGTATTTTGAAGCAGATTGATAATGGTGTGCCTATTGTCGAACTTTGCCTAGAACACGGGCCTAGATTGTCTGGATTTTGTGTAGAAAAAAATGTTATTAAAAGATCTTGAAATAACAAATTATCCATCGAGCCGACGGAGTAATTGAGATGAAAGCACATTTTAATTTTGAAGATCTGAGCCAGACTTTTGTAGGGGCGTTTGCATTGGCGGTCCCTATTTCTTTTTCCGAGGAAGCTTGGGAGATAGGCCCGTCTTTGCCGTTGTTGAACTTGCTTTTGATTTTTACTTTGTCGGTTTTATTCTTAGCTTTTTTCACCTATGAAAGCGTGTTTAGCGGGGACGTGAAGCATAGGGTTGGAGCTTTCTTTTTCCGTCTTCTTGTTGCTTATGCTATTGCAAGCTTAGTGGTTGCTCTCCTCCTTTTTGCCTTGGATAAGTTTCCATTAATTTTAGCTCCTGAAGTCGCAATCAAGCGCCTGATTGTCATAACTATGCCAGCTTCTATGGGGGCGATTGTTGTAGACAGCTTTGATAAGGAATAAAGGTGCCTACCCTGATAGTGTGTGCTTTTCTTCATTGTTGGTCATATTTTATAAGCTTACCTGGTAAATCAGCTAGACTTATGTAGTAACAGCACTAGAATATAATTCTGTATTTGTTTGTAGTTGCAGCCTAAGTGTAAGTTGTTAATTAAATGAAAGTCTTCGTCTGTTGCAGTTAGTGACGTCTTCCCCGGTTGTTGCCTTTACCAATCTGGCAGATATATATTTAAGCCATATAATCTTAAGCCCTTCCATTTTGAGTGAAGTGCTACGGTTTTTTTCGGTGAATCAACCGAAATTCAAAAATTATTACTCGGCTATGACCGGCATAGTCGTTGTCTGCCCACGATGGTTGCGGAAAGTGTATTCCTTGTCGTTTTTGTCCACGCAATAGTAATCCGGCATTAGTGGGATCTTGCCAATATTGGTTGCGCAGACATACATAGGTTGGGCAAGGCCCGTGGTATGCCCGCGCAGCCCATCACGGATGAGTTCTGCACCTTTTTCTATGGGGGTGCGGAAATGGTCGATTCCGGGTGCTGGTTCACAGTAAAATACGTAATAGGGGCGGATGCGGTATTGCAAAAGCTTTTGGTGTAGGTGGCGGAAAGTTTCCAGATCGTCATTAATTCCCTTGAGCAGGACCATCTGATTGCCGACGTTCACGCCGCAAGTTACGAGATCATAGACTGCCTTACGAGTTCTAGGTGTTAGCTCTTTTGGGTGGTTGCACTGGGTATTGAGCCAGACAGGGACATCGTGGTCTCCACCCAGAATTTCAACCAGTTCAGGAGTGATGCGTTGCGGCATGGCAATGGGTACGCGGCTCCCGAAGCGAATCATTTCTACATGTTCGATGGAGCGCAGGCTTTTCAGCAGAAATTCAATGCGATCATCGGAAAGCAGCAGCGGATCTCCACCGGTGACTAATACATCGCGGATTTCTTCATGTTCCCGTATCCAGTTTATTCCTTCCTCCAAATCAAAGCGCAATTCCAGATTCCTATCTACCACCAGCTACTTACGGAAGCAGTGCCGGCAGTAATTGGCGCAAATATCGGTGACAGTAAAGGCAATGCGATCCACGTACTGGCGGGCAATGCAGTCAGGTCTTTTTTCTTCGGTGTCGCGGTTTTCTTTCCAGACCAGATAGTTATCCAGCCCGTATTTGTTCTCTGTTTCCTTGAGCGAGGGAATAGCCTGCATGCGGATTGGACAATTAGGGTCGTCTTTGTCCATCAGTGAAGCCATATGTGGGGTTGTTCCCCATTTGGTATTCAAAGTGTTTATTGCTTCTTCTTCGTCAGGAGTAACGTTAATGTACTGCTTGAGATGGTCAAGGGAATCGACCATGTTTTGCATCTGCTTTTTCCAGTCTTCCATGAATTCTCCATGTATTTATTGAACACCAGTTCTAGAGGGATATTTAAATTGAAAGGTGTTGATTTACAGGTTGGTTTTAAGTTTGGTTCGGTTCAGCTAGATAAGATTTAAATTGCCGGAATTTGACTGCTGGGAAACAAAACAGGTCTGCTGCTCCACCACAAGGCGATCTATTGGGTATGCACAGGGTAGGCGATGTACCTATTTGTGCCATGAGGTCTTTGTTGCTGGCCGCAGATTTGAATTCATTTGAAATGCCTGCTAATGTATATTCTTTATTGGATTAATCATTAGCCATAGAAAATCCCTCGTGGGCTCAAGTACAGACGACAGCTTTGAACGTCTCTCAGAACCCGTTTCCGAAGTCTTTGAATCATATTCTTTTTACTGACGGCGGCGGCAGTATCTGCTCGGCCAATGTCGGGTAGCGGATTTTTTTGAATAGGTTGAGTGTGGTTAATATCACTGGTGGAGTGGGGGATTCACATTTAAAAATTATAACAAGGAAAAATGCTAGAACCAATTAATTCCGTTCTTGGTAAAGGATCGTCAGTTCGTTTTGATTTTACTTATTCTCTTTGGTGGAATGTATTTTTGATTACAGCCGGGTCGGCAATCTGTGCCATTGCAGTAAAAAGCCTTGCCGTACCGCATGAATTCCTTGCTGGGGGAATTTTTGGTCTAGCTTCTCTTATTTACTATAAATCAGGAATTCTCTCGCCCGGCTGGGTTTTCCTTGTCTTGAATATTCCGCTGTTTGTTTTTGCTTGGGTGAAAGTAAGTAGACGTTTTTTTTGGTATAGTTTGTATGCAACCGTGGCTACAACTGCTGCCTACGAACTGATCAATATCCCTTTGCCTGTGCATAACCAGATATATGCCGCAGTGGCCTGCGGAGCCTTGATGGGATTTGGGGCAGGAACTGTGCTTCGGTCTTTGGGGTCCAACGGCGGACTTGATGTTTTTGCTGTGTATTTGTTTCAGCGATTTAATATCGGGATAGGTAAAGTTTATCTTACTTTTAATGCCGCTCTTTTTTCTCTCAGTACACTTGAATTATCTCTTGATATTATCATAGCATCCCTTATTCTTGTTTTTATATCATCTGCGGTTGTGGAGCAGACACTATCTATGTTCAACCAGCGCAAAGTTGTACTGATCATTTCCGACAATATTGAAATGATCAGCCATGATATTCTGCATGAAATGAAGCAGAGTGCTACTTTTATCAAGGGGCAGGGTGCATATTTACGTGAGGATAAAGATATTTTGATGACAGTTGTTAACAACATCCAGTTGAAAAAACTTGAAGAGATAGCCTTCAGGCATGATGAAAGAGTGTTGTTCATTGTTGAAAATACATTTTCAGTTATCGGTTCCAGCTTTTCTAAACGTAAAGTCTACTAATTTAGCGAATTCTGATTCTGACTTTCGAATTGTATCTAGATTTCAGGTTGCCAAGTATTTTTAAACTATTTTTCATTATTTGAATTAACCTGAACTGCTTGTTAGAGGTTAGTCTTAAATCAATTGCCAACACAGGAACTCTCTCGTGAGCTCAAGTACAGACGACAATTTTGAACGTCTCCCAGAACCCATTTCCGAAGTCTTTGAATCTTTTTCCGACTATATTCTTTTTACTGACGGCGGCGGGCGTATCTGCTCGGCCAGTGCGCGGGTGATGGAATTCTTTGCCTGCCCATTGAGCGGGCAGTTCCTTTGGGATATTCTGGGCGTGGAGGCTTCCGGCATTGATGAGTTTATTAAAGCCTATCCTGTGTCCGGGGTGCATGAAATCCCATACGGGGAGAGTGGTGGGAGCTACTCCCTGCGTTTGATCCCCCTTGCGGGACCGTATTGCTCTGAAGGTTATGTTGCTGTGGTGACCAATAACGCCCCTTTTGTGGAATTGCATGAGTCTTATGAGGAGCGCATCGAGGATAATATTGCTGCTCTTGATGATAGTGTCGCTCTTTTTAATGCTTTATTTGAAGCTGCACAGGACCCTACTTTTCTGGCGGACTCCTCTTTTAGAATACTTACGTCCAACCCCGCTGCAGAAAGACTTTTCGGGGCCAGTTCTGCTCGTTCCGGTAATAGTTGCCTGAGTCTTTTCAGTGCGGAATCATCCAGAGTTGTCCGGGACCATTTTGAGACTTGCACCACCGATATTCCGGTTCCATTTGATGAATTGCTGCTCACGAGAAATAGTTCTGGAAAAGAAATTACCGTTGAGCTGACTATGCATAAAGTTCGGCTTCAATCGGGCACAGTATTTCATGTCGGACTTAGGGATATGACTGATATTCAGCGGCTTGAAACTGGGTTGGAAGAGACTCGTGAGCAGGTTGACGGCATGAACGTGGCCCTGCGGACAGTTATTGAGTCTGTTGAAGAAGAGAAGAAGGATATGCATGAGGATTTTGCCTTGCAGGTCCGGGAACAGATACTGCCGGCACTTGACCGGATGATTAAAGAACCGGTTCCGCAAATGCGTATAAGCTTCGGACGATTTATCAAGGAACGACTTTCCGCTCTCGCCGGGGAGACCGGGGATCAGTTTGAAGAATTGCTGCTGAAACTTACCCCCCGTGAGGTGGAAGTTTGCCGCTATATTGAGTCCGGCAAAAGTACCGAGCGTATAGGTGAACTCCTTTCAATTACTGCTGATACCGTTCGCACCCAT
The DNA here is from genome assembly GCF_048571135.1 of Maridesulfovibrio spiralis (SeqCode). Taxonomy (NCBI): domain Bacteria; kingdom Pseudomonadati; phylum Thermodesulfobacteriota; class Desulfovibrionia; order Desulfovibrionales; family Desulfovibrionaceae; genus Maridesulfovibrio; species Maridesulfovibrio spiralis (SeqCode). The sequence continues at coordinate 2,296,675 of NZ_CP182344.1, forward strand.
CGCAAAAACATTCGTCGCAAGCTTGGCCTGAAAGGTAAGAGTGTGTCGCTTATTTCTTATCTTAAACACCACGTCAATTCTTAAAGTTTTTGGGTATGCGCTATACCCAATCAGTACCCGATAGATCGCCTTGTGGGTAGATTATAAGTCTGTATTGTTCCGAACAGCGACAGGCTTATCTAATTTATTTTTTACCTATCTGCACACAAATGAAACCTGAAGACATAGCAAATGACAACCTACGAAACGCAATTGTAACTATTGTGTTCTCATTCGTTGCATTGTTTTTGTTTCTTGGATTTTCATATGTGCATCGTAGTGAGATTCAAAAATCTACTTCAGCACCTTATGTAATGATATATAAGAGTGCGTATCTTCAAAATTAGTTCACATATTCAGGAGAAAACATGAGACGTTTTACTGCCTTATACCTTGCGGTGTTCACGTTGTTGATCGCTGTGGTCTTAACCGGTTGCGCCCAGAAGGAAAAAAAAGGTCTTGAGAAGGTCAAAGAGAGCGGGGAAATAAGCTTTGCCATGAGTGGCGGTTATCCTCCTTTCAACTATTTTAACAAGCAGAATGAGCTGGTCGGTTTCGATGTTGATGTGGCCAAAGAGGTAGCAAAACGTCTCGGCGTGAAGCTGAAGCCTGTCACCACTGAGTGGAGCGGTATTATTGAAGGACTGCGTTCCGGTATTTACAACGGCATTCTCGGCAGTATGGCTGCAACCGAGCAGCGCAGGAAGGTCGTAGACTTCTCTACTCCCTATTACTACTCCGGCGCACAAATGTTTGTCCGCGCGGATTCTCCGTATAAATCTGCGGATGAACTGAAAGCTAAAGCCGTAGGGCTGGTTACAGGCACCACCTTTGAGCAGGACGCTAAGAATCTCGGAGTCTCCGACATTCGCCTCTACAAGGACGACACCCATACCCTGACTGAACTTTCCAGCGGCGTAATTGACGGCGTTATTACGGACCGTGTTGTGGGGGTTAATGCCATGAACAGCGGTAAGTTTAAGATTAAGCCCCTTGGCTCACCGTTGCGTAAAGAAGACATCGCCGTTGCATTTCGCAAGGAAGATAAAACCCTTACGGATGAGGTGAATAAGATTCTTAAACAGATGCATGAAGACGGAACCCTTACCAAGTTGAGTAAGAAGTGGCTTAAGGTAGATATTACCAATAAATAGAGAGGTATAAGGGGGCGAAAAGCCTCCTTTCTTTTTTGAATAAAGGAAAGACAATGTATTTCGATTTTGCAAGTCTGCCGGAGTATCTTCCGTATTTTCTCCCGGCGGCATGGATGACCCTTGAGATTACCGTGCTAGGCATTCTTCTCGGGCTTGTCCTCGGTCTCATTACCGTATTCATGCGTATTTCCCATAGGCGGATATTCAATCTCCCGGCTCATGCATATATCTATATAGTCCGTGGTACTCCGCTCCTGTTGCAGTTGTTGTTTATATATTTCGGAATGCGCAGTCTTGTAGGGCTTTCCGCTCTCCCGGCTGCTGTACTGGCTTTGGGAATTCATAACGGGGCTTACATTGCCGAGATTTTCAGGGGCGCTATTGCGTCCATTTCCGCCGGGCAGATGGAAGCTGCCCGCAGTATCGGGATGAGCTATCCTCGGGCGATGGTCAGAATTGTTCTCCCACAGGCTTTTAAACGTGCGATTCCTGCTTTGGGAAATCAGTTTATTATTGCCCTGAAGGATTCTTCCCTTGCCAGTACGATCACCATTAATGAGTTGCTGCTCAAATCTCAGCAATTGGCCTCTTCTAATTTCATGATGATGGAAATGCTGACCATAGCCGGAGTTTTTTACCTTATTTATACCGGTGCGTTTACATTCCTTTTTCATGCAATCGAAAGAAAGCTCGATACTAGCAGGGCTTAAGGAGAAACTATGCAGGATACTATTAGTATAGAAGGTGTTCATAAATGGTTTGACACCAACCATGTACTTAAAGGTGTTGATCTGAATGTTGGCAACTCCGATGTGGTTGTGGTTATCGGGGCCAGCGGTTCCGGCAAGTCTACGCTGCTGCGCTGTGTGAATCGTCTTGAAACATATACCGAGGGCGAAATCAGCATCAACGGGGACATGGTTCCCAGTGATGAAAAGGAAATTAACTCTATGCGAAGCCGTGTGGGTATGGTTTTTCAGCATTTCAATCTTTTTCCGCATATGAGTGTGTTGGGTAATGTCACCGAGGGGCCGACTCAGGTCAGGAAGATGCCCAAAAAGGAAGCTGTGGATCTGGGCATGTCTTTTCTGAATAAAGTGGGCATGGCTGAAAAAGCGGATGCCTACCCGGAAACATTGTCCGGAGGTCAGAAACAGAGGGTGGCCATTGCCCGTGCTTTGGCTATGGAGCCGGAAGTAATGCTGTTTGATGAACCTACGTCTGCCCTTGATCCTGAGCTGGTTGGCGAGGTGCTTACTGTAATGCGTGACCTTGCTGACGACGGCATGACCATGATGGTCGTGACCCATGAAATGAATTTTGCAAATGAGGTGGCGGATTCCGTGGCTTTTATGGATCAGGGCGTGATTCTGGAACAGGACAACCCCTCCCGTTTGTTTTCTGCTCCGGCGGAACAGCGGACTCAGGAATTCCTCTCTCAAATTTTATAAAAATATATAGGATAACATGACTGTTTATACAGAACGACAGGAAGCATTGGCTTGTGTGATTGATGACGATTCTTCAAGGTCTGATTGGACTGACTGGAAATGGCACATTCGCAATACAATCAGAACTGTCTCCGGCTTTGAAAAAATACTCGGCATCAGATTCAGCGATACTGAACGCAAAAAACATGAAATGACCCTGCGCAAGTTTCCGCTGGGCATTACTCCTTATTATCTTTCCCTGATTGATGTGGAGGATTATGAAAATGATCCGGTGTTCCTGCAATCTTTTCCCAGCCCTGAGGAATTGAAGATTGAACGCTGTGATATGACCGATCCGCTGCATGAGGATGAAGACAGCCCGGTTCCCGGTCTCACCCACCGTTACCCGGATCGGGTGCTTTTTCATATCAGCAATCTTTGCTCCATGTATTGCAGGCATTGCACCCGCAAGCGCAAGGTGGGGGATCAGGATTCCATCCCCTCCCGCAGTCAACTGGAAAAGGGGCTTGAATATATCCGCAACACTCCGCAGGTTCGCGATGTTCTTCTTTCAGGCGGTGATCCGTTCATGCTTTCAGATGAGAAGCTGGATTGGATTCTGACCAAGCTCGGTGAGATTGAGCATGTTGAAGTTATCCGTATCGGAACCCGTATGCCGGTTGTGTTGCCTTACCGTATTACCGACAATTTGGTGAATATGCTTAAGAAGCATCATCCGCTCTGGATCAACACCCATTTCAACCATCCAAGGGAAGTTACCGATTCATCACGCGGGGCTCTTGCCAAGCTGGCCGACGCCGGTATTCCACTTGGTAACCAGAGTGTGTTGCTGGCTGGGATCAATGATTGCCCGCGTTTAATCAAGACCCTGAATCAGAAGCTGGTCAAGAATCGGGTCCGCCCATACTATTTATACCAGTGTGATCTTTCCGAAGGTTTGAGCCATTTTCGAACTCCTGTGGGCAAGGGCATTGAGATCCTTGAAAGTCTGCGCGGACATACCAGCGGATTTGCCGTACCGACATATGTCGTGGACGCTCCGGGCGGAGGCGGCAAGATACCGGTTATGCCCAATTACATTGTTTCATGGGCCACCAACAAGGTTGTCCTGCGAAATTACGAAGGTGTCATCACTACGTACACCGAGCCGGATTCATACGAACGCAATGCCTGCGACCGCAATTGCACTGAATGTAATCTCCAACTTAAAGAGGAAGGTGCCGAGGAGAAGGCTATAGGCATTGAAAAACTGATTTCCGACTGGGACGACACACTCAGCTTGACTCCTGAAGATAACGAAAGGGCGGAGCGTAATTCAAATGTCGCATGATTCCATCCTGACTGTAAGTAAAAGCACCATCCAGATGGGTGGTTACAATGACCGTATTTATTTGATGTCATTGGCTGCTGAAGATGGACCTGAAATTGTGGATGAACTTATCAATATGGCTGTGGCTGAGGATCTGTCCAAGATCTTTGCCAAGGTTCCAGCTTCAAAGAGCTTACCTTTTTTGTCCTCCGGTTTTGAGAAAGAGGCTGTGGTTCCGGACATGTTTGATGGTGAAGATGGTCTGTTTTTGAGCTTCTATCGCTATCTTTGGCGTAAGGAACAAAGTGACAGGGCTGGACTTGATCATGTTCTTTCTGTTGCTGAAAGCAAAAAGGGTAAGGGGAATGTTTCAACCCTGCCAAGTAGTCTGCGTATGCGTAGACTTATGCCGGAAGATGCGCACTCGCTTGCGCATCTTTACGGCCGGACTTTCCAAACTTACCCATTCCCGATTACTAATCCTGAGTTTCTTTGTCAGGAGATGGAAGCGGGAGTGCGGTTTATGGGGGTATATGAAGATGCAAGATTAGTCGGTGCTGCATCTGCCGAAATCAGTTCTGATGGATACAGTGCGGAGATGACTGATTTCGCCGTTGATCCCGGTTGCCGTAAGATGGGAATTGCTGGAGCTTTGTTACGTGCTCTTGAAAAGGATTGTTCTGAATCTGGTATAAAATGCTTGTTTACCATTGCCAGAGCTTGTTCTTATGGGATCAACTCTTTGTTTTCCAAGGGAGACTATGAGTTCTCTGGGCGGTTACGCAATAATACAAATATCAGCGGGAAGCTTGAGTCTATGAATGTTTGGCATAAGTTTGTTGAAGTTTAGTTTTTAATGTCTTGAATTAATGACTCTTTGGTTGTGAAAGAGATCCGTTTCAGGCCGCTTTTTTCTGCAAATCTACATGTTCAAAAAATGATCACCTCGTCTCAATTTCATTAATACAACCGCCACAAAAGCCCAATCCACCTAACCCTAAACGCAGAAGACATGCTCAAACACGTGAGATCCTTCTCCCGTGATAAAGAGAATTTTTAACGGTTACTTTCCCTGCTCAAAGACGGAGCACAGGGAAGCTGTTTTCTGTTTGCTATGAATATTGTCAAGCAAATTCAGTCACATAGAAATTGTTAACTGCTTCGCTTGTGATGCCGTTAGGCCTTTGGCAGGTGGACATATATGGTTGTCATTTCGGGGGTAGAACAGTTTAATTCAATATTGCCTTTTTGAGCTTTGACCATCAACATGGCTAGGTATGTTCCCAGTCCAGTTCCGAATTCTTTGCCCGACGTAACCATTTTGTTGAAGAAAGTGTCCCTTATGCTTTCTGGGACTTCTCCGTAGTTACTGATAGCGATGGAACAATATTGGTTTTTACTGAGGATAACTGAAATGGGTTTTCCTTGAGGAGAAGCTTCTAATGCATTTGTAAGTAAGTTCATGAAAATGCTGTAGAGAAGAAATTTATCGCCAGTTACGGGGAAGTTGTCGCTTTGAGTGTCATCGTCGTTCATGCAGGTGATTGAAATTTCATGTTCGTAATTTGAATGGGAATTAGCGATACGCTCAACAACAGTTGAGATTATTTTGAATAGGTTTACAGTTTTAAAATCTTTTTTATAAGTTCCTTCTTCAATACGATAAAGTGTTAAACTTGACTCAAGTATCTCAAGCATTCTTTCCCCACTGTCCCGGATCAGTCGCACAATGATCTTTTGCTTGTCAGTTAAGTTGGGATCAGAAAGAACCGATTCTGGCAATGATGCCGATGCTATCAAAGCACTTCTGAGATCGTGGTGGATCATTTTCTCTATTAATTCTCTCGCCTCGATTTCTTCATGTAAACGTTCTATTTCGGTTTTTAGTACAGATATAGATTGATTTGCATCATCCAAATCAGCAATACTTATTGTTAATTCGGCATCTGTGATACGTTGTTTTTTCTCATAACCATCAATCCTATCTATGTCATTTTGAGATTTCGTATCAAGTTTTTCCAGATTTAGTTTGAATATGTGACGCTCAGACTGCATTTCTGTGATCACATCATCCTGCTCCAAGATCGTATCCTGGAGTTTGGTTTTTTCCATATCGCTTGTTGAGGTTGCTGTTTTGTCCCGTATACCTCTCATTATAGTCGCAATTGTTCCAATTAAAATGCCAAGTAGTAAGGATCCCAGAAGCACTAATGCGCGTGAGATTGGAATAGACCAAAATAAGAATGCGATCTGAATCTGCTCAGTATTTTGGATGATGAACAATACAAAAAAAAGGATTATCAATATGATGACAGCTAAGCATGAATTTTCTCTGATTTTTGTTAAAAGTTTCATCATCAATACCTCAGGAGATATCCATTTTTTCTAGATTAGGAGGCTGGTTTTTTTTAGGAGAATATTTGCCACACCAGTCTGTTTTTTCTACTCGTGGCCAAACTCCCATGGCGTTATTTGAGGTTGGAGAAACTGTTGGAGGCGAGAACCTGCATATTCCGTCTTCCTTGTAGTCCATTTGGCTTGGAAGGTAATAACGACAATTTTCACATGATTTATCCATTGAATGACCTCCTTAAAAGTCTCGCTGTCGGTAAAGTTGTGCGTTTTTTTGATTCTCCCTTTAATCTTATGACTTCTATAATCTTAGGTCAACCGGCATGCAAAAAATAATGCTCAGTCCTGATCCCGCCCTACGAAGTTTGTTTCATTTTAATGCCTAATAAAAGAGTTTCTAAATTGATCTATGACTAATTGGACACCACCGCCCCGCATGCCGAAGACGATGGTGTCCGGAGGTTAAGGGAATTAGTCGGTTTTCAATTTCACCCAGTACTCATCATACAGCTTCATGGATTCGCCTAGGTAGTCCTGAAACTCCCCGCGCTCGATTATTTCCTTGGAGGGGTAAACGATGGGATTGTTGCGTACCTCTTCGGGGATGAGTTTCATTGCTGCGGCATTGGGTGTAGAGTAACCCATCTCGGTGGAGATTATGGTGGCCACATCTGGGCGCAGCAGGTAGTCGAGGAAAGCGTGTGCCTCTTCGATGTTTTTAGCCCCTTTGGGAATGCACAGGGAGTCCACCCAGAGGTTGTATCCTTCCGGTGGATAAATATACTTGATATCGGGATTTTCCTGATTGGCGATGAATGCCTCTCCGTTAAAGACCACGCCCACGGCAACTTCTCCAGCGAGTAAAGCCTGTTTGGGGGAATCTGAATCAAAGACGCGAACGCTGGGGATCAGGCTTTTCAGCTTCTGGTGGGCTTCTTCAATGTGTGCGGGATCGGTTTCGTTCAGGGGGTAACCGAGCAGCTTCAAGGCAAGAGCAAATACCTCGCGTGGTTCGTTGGGCAGAAGTAGTTTACCTTTCAGTTCCGGTTTCCAGAGGTCGGCAATGGATGTTACTGTGTTTTCGTCCAGCATTGCGCTGTTTACGGCGATGGAGGTTGAACCCCACATATACGGGATGGAGTATATGTTTTCCGGGTCAAAAGACTGGTTGGTAAACTTGGGAGCAAGGTACTCAAAGTTGCTCAGCTTGCTTTTATCCAGCGGTAGCAACAGACCCTGACGGCGCATCAGGCTTACATAGTCAGAAGAGGGAACGATCAGGTCATACCCCTGTCCGGCAAGTTTCACCTTGGTGTACATAGCTTCGTTGCTGTCGTAGTTGGATATATGGACCTTGATACCGGTTTCTTTGGTGAAGTTTTCCACTACTTCATCCGGAATGTATTCGGACCATATGTAGAGGTAGAGTTCTCCGCTTCCGGCGAAGGCTTGAGTGCAGCAAAAAAGAACGATGGCGAGAGCCAGCAGTGTTTTTTTCATTATCTTCTCTCCTTAAGCAGCCGCCGGGATAAAAGCACGGCAAGCACAGTTATAGCGATCATCACCACACTTAGTGCGTTGACGTCAGGTTTAATTCCTAAACGGACCATAGAATATATCCGCAGGGGCAACACTTCATAGGTCGGACCTGTGGTAAAAAAGCTGATAATTACGTCGTCCAGCGACAGGGTGAAGCTCAGCAGCCATCCGGCCATGAGGCCGGGTAGAGCCAATGGGATGACAATCTTTTTGAAAACCTGATATTCGCTGGCCCCCAGATCTCGGGCGGCTTCGACCACAGTTCTGTCGAATCCCTTGAAGCGTGAGTAAACCGTGGCTGTTACAAAAGGCACGCAGAGGGTTACGTGTCCCATGAGCAGGGTCCAGAAACCAAGGGTGAAACCTGCTCCCATGAACAGCACCAGCAGGGAAATGCCGATGACGATATCCGGGGACATCATCATAACGAACACGCTGCCGAATACAGCACCCCGCCCTTTAAAGCGGTATTGATGGAGCATGAAGGCGGCAAGGGTTCCAATCAGGCAGGCGATTGAAGCCGAAATCACGGCGATGGTCATGGAGCGCAGTGCCGCATCAATCAAAGTGCTGTTGGCGAGCAGCTTTCCATACCATTTGAGAGTGAAGCCCTTCCATGAAAGGGAATATTTGGAAGCATTAAACGAGTATACCGCCATGACTGCCAGAGGAAGGTATAGGAAAATGTATACCAACCCTACATACAGGGACTTGATGAATTTATTCATATCTTGAGTCTCCTGCCGGAACGGCGCATGCTGCGGTAGTATAAAGCCAGCATAAGCCCCATTATCAGGGTCATGGCAATGGATGCGGCAGAGCCCATGGGCAGGTCCCTTGCGGTGAGGAACTGGTCGCGGATGTAGTTGCCCAGCAGCATTGTCCGCGCTCCACCGAGAACGTCAGGGATGTAGAACATTCCTAGTGCGGGAAGAAATACCAGCATGCAGCCGGAGACAATTCCCGGCATGGTCAGCGGGATAGTTATCTTGCGAAAGGTCAGCCATTTTCCGGCTCCGAGGTCTCTGGCGGATTCCAGCAGACGATGGTCCAGTTTCTCAATGGCGGCGTAAAGCGGCAGAATCATGAACGGCAGCAATGTGTAGACCAGCCCGATAAATACTGCGGACTGGGTGTACATGATCTTGATGGGTGCATCGATCAAGCCGAGGGCCATGAGAGTCTTATTCAGGATGCCGTCAGCTTTGAGCACTGCAACCATGGCGTAGGTTCTGATCAGGGTGTTGGTCCAGAACGGAATCATGACCAGCATGAGCATGAGCCGGGAAGTTTCTTTTTTGGCCCGTGCCGCGATGTATGCAAAGGGATAGCCGATGAGCAAACATAGCAAGGTTGCTGTTCCCGCCATAAGCAAGGACTCTGCCAGCATGGTTCCCAGTGCAGGCTCGAAAAGGCGGAAATAGCTTTGCAGTGAAAAGGTCGGATCAATAAGCTCGTCAGTATGACGGGTCATGAAGCTCACGGCCAGAAGCATTACAGTGGGCACAAGACCGAACATAGTGATCCAGCCCAGCACTCCCCCGATGATAAAACGTTTGAACAAGCGTCTATCCTTCATGGGGCAGGACCACCTCCCAACCTTCAAACCAGCCTACGGCAACGCGGTCTCCGGCATGAAAATAAAGGGTTTCGGCATCTTCATCGAAGAATTCCGAAACCAGAATCTTTTTGCCGTCATCCAGGGTGATGTCCAGATCGTAGGTAGCGCCTTTGTAGTAGGTATGTTCCACCCTGCCTTTGAGCAGGGCTTTTGAGAATTTTTCAGCCAGTTCAGGGTCATCTTTTACCTCACGCATGACCTCAATCCGGAAATCTTCCGGCCTGAGCAGAACGTGGACTTTGTCTCCCTCGGAGAAATCACGTTTTGATTTGACGATGACCGGGACTCCCTCAACTTCGGCATTGAAGCTGTTCTCCTTTTGTCCGGTTATTACTCCATCAAGCACGTTGATTTCTCCCACAAAACGGGCAACGTAAAGATTGGCGGGATCTTCGTATATCTCGCGGGGAGTGCCTATCTGTTCGATGCTGCCCTTGTTCATGACCACTACCCGGTCAGACATGGTGAATGCTTCTTCCTGATCATGGGTGACCAGAATAAAGGTAATGCCGAGGGTGCGCTGCAGTTCCTTGAGTTCCTTCTGCATCTCCTTGCGCAGACGGTAATCAAGGGCCGACATGGGTTCATCCAGAAGTAGAACGCGGGGTTTATTGACAATAGCGCGGGCAATGGCAATGCGCTGCTGCTGGCCCCCGGAAAGTTCTCCGGGCATACGCTGGCCCATGTTTTCCAGACGAACCAGTTTAAGGGCTTTTGCTACTTCGCGATCAATGTCTGCGGTGTTCAGCCCTGCGATTTTAAGGCCGAAGGAAATATTGTCGTAAACACTCATGTGCGGAAACAGGGCGTAGCTCTGAAATACGGTATTAACCGGACGGTTTTCAGGCTCAACTCCGGTCATGGACTTGCCGTCCAAAAGAATTTCACCGCTATCGCACTCTTCAAAGCCGCCCAGAAGGCGCAGCATAGTTGTCTTGCCGCAGCCTGAAGGACCAAGCAGGGTCAAGAATTCACCATCGCTGATGGAAAGGTTGAAATTCTTGAGCGCAACATCGCCATCAAACGATTTGCTGGCACTAGATATAGATATTACAGGTTTTGTTTTCACAATCTTTTTAGGGCTAGTGGTTACTTGGGCGGGCCTTGGTCGCTACTTCGTGGATCGCAGGCCATGACATATTGTTTTATCTCATGCGCAAGATCAGAGTGTACGTGTATCGATTCGTAGTCGGTAAATGGTTCGTTTATGTATTGGAGAATAAGGTTCTCATGGCAATCATGGACAGGGCATACCCCGGCAAAGAAAAAGCCCATCTCTTCAAATCTGCCTGCCATCATCGGGGTTGCAGGGTCTTCCAGTGGAAGAGCCATTTGGATCGCGCTGATTCCCTGAGAACAGGCATGTCGGAGCCTGTCTGAGACTTGGGCCAATACGTCTTTTCCGTATGATTCAATGCCTATCATGGACCAGCCTTCCACAAAGTCCGTCGTACTCCAGAGCTTTGTAACCTCTTCAAGTTCCGGTTCTTTGTCTGGGGTATAGTCGATTTTTATCTTAAGGCTGTGTGCCGCATATATGCGCTCAACAATTTGTTTATGCTGCTCAGGAATATGCAGCTCTTTTACTTCGAATTCCTTAAGACGTTTTGTGTAAATGACATTGCCGATCCGCATCTTGTCATCTTTATGATCTCCCCATGAATGGGATGCCGGACTGGTATCCACAAGCAGTCCGCTTTCCATAAAATTGTTGCTGAGAACCGAGCGTTGCGAATGGACATGGCTGGTGACGGCGAATACTTCGATAGCGTAGACCCCACGATCCACGGCATTCTTTTCCAAAAAATCAGCCATGGCTGTTGCCCCGCCCTGCGACCTGAATTTCGGACTGACTATTCCAAAAGTCAGCTCTTCAACTTGTGCTCCGGGTGCGCTTTTGAGTAATGCTCCATGGGCAACCACTTCATGCGTGTCGTTGGTTTCAAAAACGACTGAGACCATTTCTTCTTCGGAAATCATTTCACAAACGCGTTCCGGGTAATAGATATGTTCACTGAACAAGACATTACCGTGGGATTGAAACGCGAGACGGGAAATGGGTTCAGCATCTTCCGGCCTAGCAAGGCGGAGCGTGCATTCCAAGCTGCTGCTTGTTTTGGACCTTTGGGGGATGTTTGTTTCTTCGACAATCTTTGCAGGCAGAAATTTTTCCATTGAAACTTTTCTATATCCGCCGGAATCGGTGGAAAAAGAAGTCCTGTCCAGCATTTTTTCGATGAGCATGAGACTTATGCCTGTCACATCACCATGCGCCATGGCCCGTGAGGGATCATATTTTGGCAATTGATCAATCTTCAAGGGAAGGCCATGAAATTTAATTGCCAGACTTATACCCAAAGCGGTGCGGAAGATGCTGATTTGTAATGTTTCTGCGTCACCGCCGTACCCGAATTCAAGCGCATGGGCGAAAGCCTCTTCCATAGCAAGGCTGATTCTGCCGATATCTCCGTCAGGAAATCCTACGCTTTCGGCACATCTTTTGGCACTGAAAGTGGCAATTGGAATGTACTCCGGGTTAGCGGGTAACTGCAGGGTAAGTTGCTCTGTTTTTTTCATGTTTTCTGCCTGTGATTGATCATTATGGATTTTTCAAAAAGTGCTGAGTATCAATTGGCGCATGCAGCGCGTGCATCTTGATGCGTTAACAGCATAATTGTTTACCATATTTGACACAAACAATTCCGCCTACCAGGACAACGTGCTCCTATCCCTTCCCGCGGGTCTTGTTGCTGCCCGGTTTAGCGTTCTTCTCGATAAATTCTATGACCTTCCCGGCAATATTTTTTCCTGTTACCTGCTCAATTCCTTCCAATCCGGGAGATGAGTTTACTTCCATGACTACCGGACCGTGGTTAGTCCTGAGCAGGTCTACGCCGCAGACGTTGAGGCCCATGATTTTAGCTGCCCTGACTGCTGTAGAGCGCTCTTCAGGAGTAATTTTTACAGTGGAAGCGCTTCCGCCCCGGTGCAGGTTGGAACGGAATTCTCCTGCAGGAGCCTGCCGCTGCATGGAAGCCACAACTTTGCCTCCAATGACGAAGCAACGAATGTCGCTGCCTTTTGCATCCTTGATATATTCCTGAACCAGAATGTCTGCTTTAACTCCCTGAAAAGCTTCGATAACACTTTTGGCTGCCTGATTGTTCTCAGCCAGAACAACGCCGATGCCCTGCGTTCCCTCCAGAAGTTTAACAACCAGCGGAGCACCGCCGACCATTTCAATCAGGTCGTCAGTGAATTTGGTGGAGTTGGCAAAACCCGTTACCGGAAGGCCGATTCCTTTGCGGGAGAGGAGCTGCATGGAGCGCAGTTTGTCCCGTGAACGAGTGATAGCAACGGATTCGTTGAGGCAGTATGTTCCCATCATTTCGAACTGGCGGACTACGGCTGTGCCGTAAAAGGTGATGGATGCACCGATACGCGGAATGACCGCATCAACGCCAGAAAGATCTTCCCCTTTATAGTGGATGGTCGGGTTGTGGGAAGCGATGTTCATGTAACAGCGTAAAGGATTTATTACGCATATTTCGTGTCCTGCCGCTTTGCCTGCTTCCACTAAGCTGTTGGTGGAGTACAAGGAGGCTTTTCGAGATAGAATTGCTATTTTCATTTTATAAACAAAGGGGGATAGAAGGTTGAAGAGTTGTGTTTGCCTGCCTGATATGAAAGTTGCGGGTCTACAATTAGCCTGCCGCGCATGGCTGATCTGCCCAGCAACATGCGGAATTTCATCTGGTCCCGGTTGGTCAGAGTCAGGTCGATTGTCCACTTACACCCCGCAAGACTCAGGGTGGTTTCGATGACATATCTGTTCTGCGATTTGCCGCCGGAGTTTTTCACCATGCGGCGGTCAACCAGTTTTGCTTCACAGGGCATGGAGATGTCGTGTCTGCCCTGAAGGGGATGAATGTTGAATCTGACGAAAGGAACCCCGTCTTTATCAAAGGGCTCAATATCGAAAGCGTGAATGGCCGAGGTTGCAGCACCGCTGTCGACCTTCACTTTTATTCCCGGAACGCAAAAATCGGGTAGCGAGACCCATTCCCGCCACCCGATGATCATTTTAGGTTGCTTATGAGTTGTCATTTCCAAATCCTTAGGTCGTATCTGAAGAATATCCTGAAAAACAGGTAGACCTGAAAGAATGGCTTCTTTCAGTGGTAAAATCGTATATCAAATGTTGAGCGATGTATTTGTTACCAAGCATCGTCGGTTCCGTATTGCATCTCGTTTTCAAGGTTGTAGCCAAGTATTTTTATGCTCATGTCATCGTCCGTTTCAGTCACCACAGCCTGTACTGTGATCCATCTGTCGATGTAATTGGTAAGAAGTTTACTGAATTCGTCTTTTTCAATGCAGAATTCTTCTTCGCCGTCCACAAGTAGCACTAGTTCGGATACTGTTTCATTGTCCCATCCTGAAGGCACAAGCTGGCCGTATAAAGTATCCTGATAAATATCTGATCCCATTTTTCCCTCAGCAGTTTTTAGTAGAAAGCTTCAACATCTGAACTCAGGTCGCAGCGGTAAACGATTCCCCCGTTTTCCGGGATAAATTGTTTGATGAAACGAAGTTCAGGACTGAAATTGTTTGCTTCGCAGAAAAGACGTGCTGTTTCATAGGATCTGTCTGTCTTGGTTTCCAGAAAGATGCTGCTGCCGCTTTGGTTTGCGATCAGCTTATTCATTTCAGTCAGTAAGGCGGAGCCAATTCCAAGTCGCTGGAATTCGGGTTCCACGGCAAGAGCATACAATTCATAGTTCCCCGGCCAATAAGGAATGGGGCCGAAACAGAGGAAGCCGATTATTGCTTCCCGCCCGGCATCTTCTATGGTTGCTTTGAGAAAAATATCAGGTTCACTTCCGTTTCCGTATGCGCTGTCCCAAGCCAGAGATTCAGCGGAATCCATTTCTGAAGATGAAAAGAGTCCGCTTGCCGCAATCATGTTTAAAATTATTTCAACATCGTCCGGTGTGATCCACGAAGAGATTTTAACCTCTTGTGTTTTGACAGATGGGTCTTCCTGTGAAGTCATCTCTCTGTTCCTTTGTTGTCGGTTTTAACCTGCATGAGGGGGCGAGCGCGTCAGACAGTTGCTGCATGCTTCCGGTGGCGTGATTCTCCCGTCACTCCTCGACCTTTACAATTGGTGTGAAACTTTTCAGTAGAATGGATTCCACGCCATCCTTCTCTTGAATCAAGCCAGTGAATACGGCTTCCTGCTGAGAAAGGGTTCGCAAAGCCGGGAAACATTCCAAATTCTCCACACGCAGCTCCCTCTCATCACGGCACGCAACTAGAATACCGGTCACTTCAAAACGGTCATTCCATTGTGCGGGCAGGACCATTCCTCTAACGGTGGTCATGATGTCTTGTTCTGATGTTGATGAATTTTTCATGAATCCTCGCGCCATTTTTAGTGGAAGCGCTAAAGCACGAGGGATGCCAAGTTTGTAAAGGCTTAAAATTATTCGTTTTAACTGTGATAGAAGTGAGTGTGATAGGAACTGTTGGTTCTTATTGTGCTTTTAAGTGAACTTAAAAGCCAAAACCCAGCCTTGATTGAACAAGACTGGGTTTTATTTTTTTGATATTTTTGTTTTTTATTCTAGGTGCTTAAAAATAAATAAGAACTTTTAGTTCCGATTGAATGTGGTGTGAGAATTATTACTTCCTGTTTTTAAAGTCGGTCCTTTTGAGGCCGTGGCGATTCATCAGTTTGCTTAGTTGACGGGTCGTTATACCTGCCTTTTCCGCAGTGGTTTTGATCACACCGTTGCACTGCTCAAGCAGGCTGGAAAGGTATTGTTTCTCAAACTTGTCTATGGTTATCTGGCGGGCTTCCTTGAGAGGAAGACTGGTTTTAACCGGAGACGTGACTACTTCGCCCTGTACATCCATCAGGTCAGGCGGAAAACTTTCCGGCTGGAGGATGTCGCCGGTTTCCAGAATACAGGCCCGCTCAATGACGTTTTCCAGTTCGCGCACGTTTCCGGGCCAGTCATATTCGAGCAGGGTATCCAGCACTTGCGGGTGGATGCCCTTAATTTCGGTGTTCAGCAGCCCGTTAAACTGTCTGATGAAGCCTTCGGAGAGCCGGGGGATATCTTCGCGCCGTTCTCTCAATGGTGGAATTCGAATGGGGAAAACATTCAGCCTGTAAAAGAGGTCGCGCCGGAATTTACCTTCTTCGCAAAGCTGGCCCATATCTTCATTGGTCGCGGCAATGATGCGTACGTCAACGCAAAGGTCATTCTCGCCGCCGACACGCTGGATGATGCGTTCTTGAATAGCGTTGAGAAGCTTGACTTGTACCGACTGGCTGACAGTACCGATTTCATCAAGAAAAATTGTGCCTTCATGGGCCAGTTCGAATTTACCCAGCTTACGGCGGATGGCCCCGGTAAATGCCCCTTTTTCATGACCGAATAGTTCGCTTTCCACTAGTGTGTCAGGGATCGCCCCGCAGTGAACGCTGATGAAGGGCATCTCCTTGCGATTGCTGTGGGCGTGGATGAGCTTGGCAATGAGGCTTTTTCCGGTTCCGGTTTCACCTGTCAGTAAAACCGTTGTGCGGGTTCCTGCTACCTGCCTGATTTTGGCGAAGACATCGCGCATGGATTTACTGCGGGTATCCACGTACTCCAGCGAATCTTCATTCCAGAACTGTCCCCTGAGATAATCCAACTCAGATTGGAGCACATCGGATTCGCGGACTTTTTCCATGACCAACCCAAGTTCTTCTTTCTCAATGGGATGGGTCAGGTAGTCGAAAGCTCCGGCTTTTACCGCATCAACAGCTTCTTTTGTCTGCTCTTCATTTGCCATGACGACGATGGAAGCGGAAGGGTAATGTTTCCAAAGGTCATCAAGGGCCTTGGTCATGGATTTGCTTTTATTTTGCAGCGACTCAACGTCTACGAAAAGAGTATCCACTTCCCGGTCATTTTCCGGGCTGGATGATTCAGTGGACGTTTCGGTCAGGATTTCTTCAATCTGGTCGATTTGATCTCCGATTTCTTCCGACCTGTTCCCATCACGGGTTATCACTAGCATCTTTCTCATAGGTTACAACTCCTTGTGGAGTATTTAAGGCTATGTTGGGTTGAGCACAATCAGAAAGTTGAGGGAATTAACGATAGCAAGATTTGCTTATGTAAAGAAGCGGATAATTAATTAAAATAAAAAATAATTTTTCATCTCCTCGAAAAATAATGCAAAATCAAGGAGATTAAACTTGAACATATGTCGGTACGAAATTTAGCTAGACTTCTCTAATTCAAAAATTAGATCCACGTAGCTTCATTGGAGCATGTTTTTTCATCTTCCCATAAGAAATATAAGTAAACTCACTCGCCCGAATCATGGCATCAGTCCGCAAATGTGCATACCATTGATGGTGTTGCGTGGATAAGATGCATTGGGAGGGTATAGATATTCAGGTAATTTGCTGGGCGGTAAGGGATTTATCCCTGTGGATGTTATTTAATTAAATTATTAAATGTCAGCTTGGGGTGTTTTCACTTCCTGAAGTAAATATTTAGGAGCGAGGGTTGTTGCATTATGATGCATCCCTCGCTTTTTGTCTGTCAGCCGCTATTGTCAAATCATAAGCAGAATGATTTGTATGGATTGTATAATTAAATTTGATTGTTGGAGGTGGGTAATTGAAAGAGTCATCAAAAAGAACAAAAACGCAAATTAAATCAATCGCAATACTTACCTATCTGGTGCTTTCTTCACCTGTGTGGGGAATTGGCGCGGTGGGCATCTATTCTGCATTCAAGGCTGAGTGTTATACGTTGGGTTCAGTCTGGCTGGTTCTTGGTGTTCTCTGTGGTGCAGCTAAATTGTGTGACGCTGATTTTTTTATTGATTTAGAAATGAATATGGATTTGAAAAAAAAGTAAAAACCATTCATGACGCAACATGTATAAAATTTAATAAGAAACAAGTTAAAAGTCGTCAATTTTCTCGAATACGTAAATTATGGTCTTTTTATTGACCATATCTGCTAACTGGACTATCAAAAGCTCCCAAAGGGCGCTCAGCTCTCCTCAGTCTGTCCAAAACATTCCTTTTCCCCGTTAAAAACGTCGAAACGTCTGTGCCGCAGTATCTTCTGTCCGGGAGGTCAGGCTGAAAGCTTATCTTATTATTTTTGCAGCCCTTATTATGCAGGAAGGATTGCCCGCCGGGGAGATTCGTATTCATTTATTTATGCCGGTTTCGCTTGCTGTCGTGGAATCGGCTTTAAGGAGTTACAGCACATGCAAAAAAGAGAAACATGGGGCTCGCGTACCGGGTTCATCATGGCTGCGGTTGGTTCCGCAATCGGATTGGGAAACATCTGGCGTTTTCCGTACATGGTTTATGAGAATGGCGGCGGCGCGTTTCTAATCCCTTATTTTGTGGCCATGCTGGCTGCCGGTGTGCCGTTCATGATTCTTGAGTTCGGTCTGGGGCAGAAATTCAAAGGTTCCGCACCGAAAGTATTTTCCTCCATTTCCAAGAAATGGGAATGGCTCGGTTGGTGGCAGGTCATGGTTTCCTTCATAATTACCACCTACTACGTGGTTGTTGTGGCTTGGGCCATCAATTATTTCCTGTTGGCTTTCAATCAGGGCTGGACAGACGCGCCTAAGGACTTCTTTTTCGGTGAATTTCTCGGTCTGACCGATTCCCCCATGAACATGGGCGGGGTTCAGACTTCAATTCTGGCCGCAACCGGGGCTGCATGGTTGATGACTTTCGCAGCTGTATTTACCGGGGTTAAAAGTGGTATTGAGCGGGTCAGCAAGATTTTCATGCCCCTGCTCTTCCTGCTGGTCTTCATTTTCATTGGTCGCGGACTGATGCTGCCCGGTGCTATTGACGGTTTGGATTGGCTTTTCAAGCCTGATTTTAATGCTCTCAGCGACGGCAAGGTATGGGCGGATGCTTTCGGGCAGATTTTTTACAGCCTGTCCATCGGATTTGCGATCATGCTCTCCTATGCCAGCTACCTGCCGAAAGATTCCGACATCAATAACAACGCCTGCATGACCGTATTCATCAACTGCGGATTCAGTATCATTTCCGGGATCATGATCTTCAGCGTGCTCGGCTACATGGCCCATCAGCAGGGAGTTCCGGTCAGCGAAGTTGCCGGGTCCGGTGTTGGACTGGCCTTTATCACCCTGCCCACAGCCATCAACCTGATGCCTGCTCCGGCATTTTTCGGAACCCTGTTCTTCCTCGCACTGACTGTTGCGGGACTTTCTTCCATGATCTCTCTGGCAGAGGTCGTTGTTTCAGCACTTATCGACAAGATGGCCCTTTCCCGTAAAGTGGCAGCTACCATTTTCTGCGCGCTCGGCTTTCTGGTCAGCATCGCATTCACCACCGGTGGCGGCTTGCTCCTGCTTGATATTGTGGACCACTTTATCAACAACTTCGGTATCCTCATGGGTGGTTTCATTGAAATCATTTTCATCGCCTGGTTCTGTCGTCTTGATGATCTGCGCAACCATGTGAACATGACCTCTGAAATCAAAGTCGGTGCACTCTGGCTGAACAGCCTGCGCTTCGTAGTTCCCGCCATGCTCGGTTTTATGCTGGTTTCCAACTTCATTGGCGACCTTTCCAACAACTACGGCGGCTATTCAACTACTGCAACCGTTGCTTTCGGCTGGTCTACACTTGTGATCTGCCTGATTTTCGGCCTTGTCTGCGCACGAAGCGGACAGGGATTTGCCAACATAAGCGGTATCAACAGAAGTTTCATGAAAAGGAGCTAGTTATGGAATTCGGAGCATTTGTTATGATGCTTTTCGGACTGGGCATTACCTGGGGCGGAGCTTCTCTCTGCTTCCGTATTGCTTTCAAAAACCAGTAAGCATCGGCTGTAATTAGAATGATTAAGCCCTCCTGCGTTTATGCGGGAGGGCTTTTCTTTTGGTGAGATACTTTTCGGAATCGCGCAAATCGTTTTCACTATGCGTAAAAAATTAAAAATCTTGATTTGAATCTATTAATAACTGTAACGTGAACGTTGCTGTTTTGTGACGAAGTGGTGGTGTTAGAGTTTGTATGTGCCTGTAACAACGTGCATAATTTATAGCTTGTTTGTTACATAAACATGGAGTGTGTCATGAAAAGGATTCTCGTATTTGTTTTGTTGACTGTATTTGCGCTGGCCGGAACCGCTCAGGCGGAGACCCTGAAACTGTTAACCTGGAAAGGATACGCCCCCCAGAAACTGATTGATACTTTTGAAAAGGAAACCGGGATCAAGGTTGAGGTGACTTTCTCCAACAACGAAGAAATGATCGCTAAGCTGCGGGCCACCCGTGGTGCAGGATTTGACCTTGCCCAGCCTTCTCAGGACCGTATTTCCTCTGTTCAGGCTAAGTTCAAGCTGTATCAGGCCATGGATTATTCCAAGCTTGATTCCAGTCTGTTCATTCCTTCCATGCTCACAGCCGTTAAGGCCAATACCCTTGTTAAGGATAAGTCCTACGCTGCTCCTTTCTGCTGGGGAACTTCCGGCCTGATCGTCAACAGCGACAAGGCTCCCGAGGCAGATTCCTTCAAGGCATTGATCGACCCCAAATACAAAGGCCGCGTCAGCTACCGCTTGAAAAGACCTACTCTTATCGCCATGGGTTTTGCCCTCGGCTATGATCCTTTCGCTCTCTATGATGATCCCAAGGCCTATAAAGCAATGCTTGATAAAATTGCTGATACGCTGATCAAGTCCAAACCCATCGTAAAGAACTATTGGGCCAACGGAGATTCCCTGCTCGAATCCATGCGTTCCGGTGAAGTCTTTGTTGCCATGGCTTGGGATGCCGGCGGATGGAAACTCCATGCCGACAACAAAGCTATTGATTTCAAAGCTCCCAAAGAAGGAGCACTCGGTTGGATCGATACCTTCGCAATCCCCGCTAAAGCTAAAAACGTTGATGCCGCTTACAAGTGGATCAACTTTATCATGAAGCCTGAAAACGCAGGCTA
Source organism: Maridesulfovibrio spiralis (SeqCode) (assembly GCF_048571135.1). Classification (NCBI taxonomy): domain Bacteria; kingdom Pseudomonadati; phylum Thermodesulfobacteriota; class Desulfovibrionia; order Desulfovibrionales; family Desulfovibrionaceae; genus Maridesulfovibrio; species Maridesulfovibrio spiralis (SeqCode). The sequence continues at coordinate 2,317,159 of NZ_CP182344.1, forward strand.
TTTCTCTTCCAAAGAAAAATACGCCACCGCATCCAAAGATGCTTTGAAGTTCACCGATAAAGCTGTGGCAGATAATTTTGCTCGTTCTTTTCCTCAGGAAGTTATCGACAACATCAAGTGGTATCCCCCGGTTCCTGCCAAGCTTGAAAGTATGGAAGGCAAGACTCTCGATAAAATCAAGGCTGCCAACTAAGCTTTTTGTTAAAAACATTCTCTCGGCGGAGGGTCTTCGGACCTTCCGCCTTTCCTAAATTTTCTACCCCGGACGATGTTCCATGATTAATGACCTTTCTGTTTCCGATATGGTGAAGAGGTTCGGCGATTTCACCGCCGTGGATGGTGTTTCCTTTGATGTTCCCGCCGGATCGTTTTTTTCAATCCTCGGACCTTCCGGTTGTGGCAAGACTACACTGCTGCGCATGATTGCCGGGTTTGAGGAGCCTACTTCCGGGGATATTGAAATCCGGGGTGGAAGCATGCTCGGAGTTCCACCCAACAAGCGTCCGGTTAATCTGGTTTTCCAGCATCTGGCCCTGTTTCCCATGATGAATGTTGCTGAGAATATCGCCTTCGGGCTTAAAAGGCACGGTGTGGGAGAGGTTGAGATTAAAAAGAAAATCGAAACCATTCTTGAGCGGGTCGGTTTGCCCGGATACGGAAGCAAACAGATCAACCAGCTTTCCGGTGGTCAGAAACAGCGTGTAGCCATTGCCCGCTGTCTGGTGCTGGAACCTTCGGTTCTGCTGCTTGATGAACCTCTTGGTGCGCTGGACCTGAAGCTGCGCGAACAGATGAAGGTGGAGCTTAAGAAATTGCAGGCCAAGGTCGGGACAACATTTATATATATAACTCATGACCAGTCCGAAGCTTTGGTAATGTCCGACCGGGTGGCGGTGATGAATAAAGGCCGCTTCGAGCAGGTGGGCAGTCCTCAGGAACTATACGGCAAGCCCGCGACTCCCTTTGTGGCCCAGTTTGTAGGCGATAATAATAAATGGAGCGGAAAGGTTGTTGAAAGTGACGCCGAAAAAGTCCGCATTGTCACCGACGAAGGCTACACATTCCAGACCAAGCCTCACGGTAATTGTACATGTGACGGACGGGCAGATCTCTTCCTGCGCCCGGAAGCCATGCTGATTGAACCCAAGGATCGCAGCGGACTCAATGTCTTTGAGGTGACTGTAAAAAGTATTCTCTTCGACGGAGCCAACAGTCGTTTGCTAACTGTGACCAAGGAAGACCATGAACTGATCGTCAGCCTGCCCCAGAACCGCCGTTTTGATCACATCGAGCCGGGTAATGAAATTGCTGTGGGCTGGCATCCTGATTCCGGAATCTGTTTTGGAGCGGAGGAGTAATATGGCCCGTTCACGAATGGTTTTCTGGATATTTTTCGCTCCGGTAATCCTGTGGTTGTTTCTTTTGATCGTGTTGCCGCTTTGCGACCTGCTGACCATGAGCTTCAGGGGCGAGAACGATTATGGCGACATGGTCTGGACTCTGCAAAACTATTTTAATTTCTTTGATGAGCCTATCTACTGGCTGACCTTTGTGCGTACCTGCCTCTATGCTATTGTAACCACTTTCATTGTGTTCCTGCTCTCAATGCCGGTCTCTTTTTACATCGCCAAGCTGGCCCGTGCGCGTGTGCAGGGAGCGCTTATGATTATGCTCCTGCTGCCATTCTGGGTCAGTGAGCTGGTGCGTATTTACGGCTGGATGATTCTATTACGCGAGTCCGGTGTGTTGAACTTTTTTATGCTTAGTCTGGGTGTTGTCGATAAGCCAATTGAGATGCTTTACAACGATGCGACCATGATTATGGGGCTGGTTTATACTTCTATGCTGTTCATGGTTGTGCCTTTGGTTTCGGTGATGGAGAGCCTTGACGACAGCCTTATCGAAGCGGCCCATGATCTGGGGGCCGGGCAGTGGACTATCTGGCGAACGATCATTATCCCGCACTGCAAACCGGGGATCACCTCCGGTTCCATTGTGGTTTTCATGCTTGTGCTCGGGAACTACCTGACTCCGAACCTCATGGGCGGCAAGAATTCCCTCTGGTTCACAGAGCAGATTTACAATCAGTTTATTGCCAGCTTCAACTGGAATCAGGGCTCGGCCTTCGGCTTTCTGTTGCTGATCCTTAGCTCTTTGATTATCTGGGCCGGACTTAAACTGACCCGCCAGAAATTAGGGGAGGTGGCATCATGATCCGTTCCCTGCCGCGTAGTAAGACCTACAACTGGTCTTTCAATTGTTTCATTATTTTGTACTTTGTGTTTTTGTTTGCCCCGCTGGTTGTGACCTGCGTGTTGGCCTTTAATAATTCAAATTTTCCTTCCCTGCCGTGGAAGGGCTTCACGATGGACTGGTTTATTTCCAGTGGACCGGAGCGAATCGGTATTTTTCATGATGACCAGAATCTTCGGTCCATTGTGACCAGTTTCCAGACTGCGTTCTTCGTTTCAATCCTGAGCGTGATCGTTGGAACCTGCGCCAGCTTCCTCTTTGAAAAAGAAGAATTCCGTTTCAAGGGATTGCTTTATTTTCTCATGCTGGCCCCGCTGGTCATTCCCGGCGTTATCCTCGGTATCTCGCTGCTGCTGGCATCGAATACTGTCGGAACCTATTTTGATGAGGCATTCGGGTTGGATTTCGAAGTGTTTCGGCCCAGCTTCTGGCTGGTAGTACTGGGACAGTTTTCATTCATTACTACTTTTGTAACCCTCGTTGTTTCGGCAAGGTTGCGCAAGTTCGACCATTCTCTCGAAGAAGCGGCCCTGAATCTTGGCGCAACCCAGTTGGAGGTTATCTGGTATATTACTTTGAAGTTTCTGCGTCCGGCTATCATCGGCGCCGGGGCGGTAGCTTTTTTGATGAGTTTTGAGAACTTTAACACCACCCTGTTTCTAGTCGGTTCGGAGCCGACACTGCCCATTAATCTTTACCTGCAGGTCCGGGACGGAAGTACCCCGGTGATCAATGCCGTTTCCTTATTGCTTATTGTGGGAACGTCTTTGATGGCGCTTTGTAATCTCTACTTTTCTAAACGAGAGGAGTAGGGGAGGTAAGATTTTCTGCACTGCTGTATATGAAATAGCCCGGTAGCGGATAATCCGTTACCGGGCTTTACTAATACACGCCTTAGCCATGATACCAAACAGTTCTGTTTGGGTAAGAATCCATTTACTCTGTTTTATCTTTCAGCTTAAGAACCCGTTTGCCGCCAGAGTTGAACGGCTGTATTCCGGTGTTGCGGTTCCGTCTAGCCATGGAACCGTCCGGAATGTTCTGGTGTAATATACACTTCTGCCTTGATAAATACCTCCATTCGCCGTTGCCATGCTTTGGGGTCAGTCTTGGTTTTCGGCGGTGTCACAGGTCGTTGTCCGGCAGAAACCGGGGTTTGATTTCTGCGTCGGGCAATGTCCAATTTAATGGACTTCCAAGGGCTTCCGTTGTCCGTGATCTGTTCCGTTATGCGGATTGGAATCAGTTCCCGGACCCGGATAGCTTTTTCCGGTCAGACCTTTGTCCCGCGTGGTAACCGGGACAATGCGCACTGAGTGTGAGGGAATGCGCAGTTAAGGGATGCTTCCGGAAATTTTGTAAATTTATATGTCGTTATAGACTCTGGTCACTCTGGCCATGAGAGTGGAAACTATTTCATAATTGATGGTTCCAAGTTCACAGGCCAGTCTTTCCGCTGAAAGCTCCGCTTGTCCCTGATGTCCGATTATGACCACCTCATCACCGGCAGCAACATTTTTAATTGTGCCGACGTCTATTACACTCTGATCCATGCATACCCGGCCTACAATATGGGCCTGTTGTCCATGAACAAGCACCTTTCCGGCTGATGACAGCTGACGCCTGTAGCCGTCAGCATAGCCTAGCGGTATGGTGGCCAGCTTTGTGGCTACGGGGGTTGTGTAGGTGTGGCCGTAGCTGACCCTGAATCCTGCAGGGACATCTTTTACCTGCGCTATACGCGCTTTGACCTGCATGGCCGGTCTCAGTTCCGCGTTCTGCTGGTGCACTCCGTTCGAGGGGTACAGCCCGTAAAGCATTATTCCGGGGCGGACCATATCCAGATATGTTTCCGGGAGATCTATGATCGCCGCGCTGTTGGCCGCATGTTTTATAGGGATGTGGATGCCCTTTTGTTCAAGATTTGCAATGATGTTTTTAAAATGCCGCAACTGGCTGAGTGCGCTTGTCTTGTCCGCTTCATCGCTGGCCGCGAAATGTGTGAAAATACCTTCTGTTTCCAGATGGGGAAGCTGGTGAATTACTGCTATGTTTTCCGGCAGCATGCCGTCCATGGTTTCATGTACCAGTCCGAGACGACCCATTCCGGTGTCTACTTTTATATGGACTTTTATTTTTCCGCAGCCTCGAGCTTGTTCATTGATCCGCAGTGCGTAGTCCGTTGAAAATACAGTCTGCGTTATGTTGTGGCGAAATAACTCGGTCGCTGCCTCCGGGGGAGTGTACCCAAGGATCAGAATCGGTTTTTCAATGCCTTGCTTCCGTATGCAGATTGCTTCATCAAGACGTGCTACAGCGAAATACTCCGCGCCGGCGTCATCCAGCAAGGCCGCTACTTTGCTGAGGCCGTGTCCGTAAGCATCTGCTTTGACTACAGCCATGATTTTGGATTGACCTTTGAGCAGCCGTTGCACCTCGCCGAAATTATGTTCGATCGCCTTCAGGTCTACTTCAGCCCAGACCGGGGCGAATGATGCTGGATTATGCATGGGCAACCTCATTCTTCTGCCGGCCAGAAATAGTCGGCTTGAAGGTTAAACATTATTCAGACCCCTTCCGGGTGGTGGTAAGCACCCGGAAGGAAGGTCTATGTGGGGTCCGTATTTCTTTTGCTTCTATGAAACTATTTTTTAGTTTCAGTAGCAGCGGAGGGAGTTGCGTTAGTGGAGCGTTGTTTTTCAAAATACTTCTTGGTTTCTGCCACAACAACCGGGGTCAGCATAAGCAGACCGATAAGGTTGGGGATGGCCATGAGACCGTTGAAAGTATCGGAGATGTTCCATACAAAGCTGAGCTTGGCGATGGCGCCGATACCAACGAAGCAGATGAACACGAGGCGGAAGGGCAGGATAGCCTTAACACCGAACAGGTATTCCATGGATTTTTCACCGTAGTAACACCAGCCGAGGATGGTGGAGTAGGCGAAGAGGATCAGGCCGATGGTAACAATGTGTGCACCGCCGGTCATACCTGCAGCAAAGGCTACGGTGGTCAGTTCCGCGCCGGTGGCGCCGCTGGACCATGCTCCGGTAATGATCAGCACGAGACCGGTCATGGTGCAGACGATCAGGGTATCGATGAAGGTCTGGGTCATGGAAACCAGAGCCTGGGTTACTGGCTCTTTGGTCTGTGCAGCAGCAGCTGCGATAGGAGCACTACCGAGACCGGATTCGTTGGAGAATACCCCGCGGGCAACACCCATGCGGATGGCCAGCATTACAGTCGCGCCTGCAAAACCGCCGACTGCGGAAGTGGGGTTGAAAGCCTGTTCGAAAATGAGGCCGAATGCTGCGGGAACTGCAGATATATTAGCTATGATGATGTAAGCTGCGCCGGCCATGTAGAAAACGATCATGACGGGGACGAGCAGTCCGGTAACTTTACCGATCTTTTTGATGCCGCCAAGGATAACTGCAGCTGTCAGGACCATCAGCAGGCCGCCTGTGATGTAGGGGGAAACGCCGTAGGTTGCTTCAACAGCGTCGGCAACGGAGTTGGACTGAACCATGTTACCGATGCCGAAACATGCGATGGAAGCGAAGATAGCAAAGAGAGTACCGAGCCAAGGCATGTTGAGGCCCTTGGAGATGTAGTACATGGGACCACCGCTCATTTCGCCGTTTTCGTCGACAACGCGGTATTTAACAGCCAGTACTGCTTCCGCGTATTTGGTGGCCATGCCCACGAGGCCGGTGATCCACATCCAGAACAGTGCGCCGGGGCCACCGACAGCGATAGCTGTGGCTACACCTGCGATGTTACCGGTACCGACTGTTGCGGAGAGGGCGGTCATCAGGGCCTGAAAGTGAGTGATGTCGCCGGGTTCGTCAGTGTCTTCTTTGCGTTTAATAAGGGCGAGGTAGAGGGCGTACCACAGTTTTCTGAACTGCAGTCCGCGCAGAGAGAAAGTCAGCCATATTCCTGTTCCGACGAGCAGGACAAGCATGGGCGGTCCCCATGCGAAGGCTCCTACTTTTCCAACCAGTCCGTCCAGTAAGGTCAAGAATTCCATATCATCCCCTTGTAAGTTTACAGGTTACTCCCAGACTGCCGAAAAAAACTCCAGCTGTGGTGTAAGGTTTCCGGTGAGCAGACCGGACCTATTTCCCTGTGGGGTTTAGGAAGGCACTGAAGCTTGCGCAGAGCGTCTGCGCAAGGCTCCAGTGCTTTTATGTGATTGTCTTATTTCACTTCAGGCAGTCTTCCTGGTTTTACTTATTGATCTGAATTGTCAGCAGATTTTTCTTACTATTAGTTGTCGTACAGAACGCCTTCAACGGGGGTGTATTCGAGATTGAATGCGTCAGCTACGCCCTTGTAGGTAACCTGTCCGCCGACCATGTTGATACCGGTCTTGATTGCGTTGCTTTCCTGAGCTGCTTTCTTCCAGCCTTTGTTGGCGATTTCAAGAGCGTAGGGCAGGGTTGCGTTTGTCAGGGCCATGGTGGAAGTCATGGGCACTGCACCGGGCATGTTTGCTACGCAGTAGTGGATAACACCTTCTACGTCGTAAACGGGATCACCGTGGGTGGTGGGCTTGGAAGTTTCGAAGCAACCGCCCTGGTCAATGGCGACGTCGACGATTACGGAACCGTTTTTCATGGATTTGAGCATTTCACGGGTAACCAGTTTAGGTGCTTTTGCACCGGCAACCAGAACTGCACCGACAACAACGTCAGCTTCCTGAACCAGTTCACGCAGCAGAGCGGGGCTGCTCATCATGGGGAAGCAGTTCTTGGGCATGATGTCGGAAAGGTAGCTCAGTCTTTCGAGGTTCATGTCGAGGATAGTTACTTTTGCGCCCAGACCGCAGGCCATGAGTGCTGCGTTGGTACCTACAACACCGCCGCCAATAACGACTACGCTTGCAGGAGCAACGCCGGTTACACCACCCATGAGCATGCCGCGTCCACCGAAGTAGCGTTCGAGGTATTTAGCACCTTCCTGAATGGACATACGTCCGGCAACTTCAGACATGGGGGTCAAGAGGGGCAGGTCGCCTTTGTCGCCTTCAACTGTTTCGTAAGCAATAGCGATGGATTTGTTTTTGACGAATGCGCGGGTCAGGGGCTCGTCAGGAGCAAAGTGGAAATAGGTGAAAACGATCTGGCCTTCACGAACCATGTCGTATTCAGAAGCCTGGGGTTCTTTAACGTGCATGACCATTTCGCATTCCGCATAGATTTCTGCGGGAGTGTCGATGAGCTTAGCACCGGCTGCAATGTAGTCTTCGTCGGAAAAACCGCTGCCGATACCGGCGGATTTTTCAACCCAAAGTTCGTGACCGTTTGCAATCATGACTTCAACACCGGAAGGTGTCATGGAAACTCTGTTCTCTTCAGCTTTGATTTCTTTCAAGATACCAACTTTCATTTCCAACTCTCCTGATTTGTTTGTTTTCCCCCGCAATCACAACGGGGCGTATTTTTTGAAAAAAGAGTCTGAACTCTCTTGGCTGGTTTTCCCTATCGCAATCCGTGTGCCAAAGTTGGTGGAATTTCGTAATTTCGTATTTATCGCAATGTTAAATCGCGTAAAAACGAATGTTTAGAGAAAATAATTAAAGATTGTGCAGATATTCACAAAATAATTCAACAATGTGGGTTAGTTTTGGTGTTGTGAGCGGTGGTCCGATAAGTTTCCGTTCAGGCGGTTGAATAAGAGATAAGCGGCAGAAATTGTGTGGTTTTGTTGTTAATGGTATGATAAGTTACCATAGGGTGAAAATGTACCGGATTGGAGGCTGGTTGGCGAAAATAAACGGATGAAAGGTGGTAATAAAAGATTCCAAAAAGAAAATCCCCACATCCATTTGGATGGATGCGGGGACAAGAATTTGTTGGACTAAAAAAGATTATACGACAGCATCTGTTGGTTCCCATGGAACTGATTTGTTTTTATTACGTAGCTGATGTTTTTGAATCTTTTTGAGCAGGGCTGTGTGTGATATTCCTAGTTTACCGGCAGCCTTGCGGATGCTCGGAGTTGTGTTCAGGGTATCGAGCAATATTTTCATTTCATATTTACCGATCATATCTTTCAGCGAAGTGCCTTGCTGGATTGTAAACGGAATCGTTCTGCATTGTTGGCCGCAGGTCGTTTGCTGGTCGGCATTTATGTGTATTGATTCGGCTGAAATTTCATTGGAATTACTGAAAATTGAGGCGCGTTCGATAACGTTCTGCAGTTCGCGCACATTGCCCGGCCAGCTGTAAGCGAGTAGCTTTTGTTGTCCGCTGGTGCTGATAGTTTGTTCTTTTTTTTCCAATTTGCGGTTGAAGCGGTTCAGGAAGATCCCAGCCATAAGCGTGATGTCGGTGTGTCTTTCTCGTAAGGGTGGAATCTGGATGTTAAGGACATTGATGCGGTAGAAAAGGTCTTCGCGAAAATCCCCGGCAGCAACCATGTCGGTAAGATTTTTGTTGGTTGCAGTGATTACTCTTGCATTCACCGGTATTTCTTCAACCCCACCGATGCGGCGCACACAGCCTTCCTGCAGAACGCGCAGGATTTTGGCTTGTGGTCCGGGAGGCATATCGCCGATTTCATCAAGGAAAATAGTCCCATTATGGGCTGCTTCAAATAAACCGGGCTTGCCTTTTTTTTTGGCTCCGGTGAAGGCTCCGTCAATATAGCCAAAGAGTTCGCTTTCGATAAGCTGTTCGGGCAGGGCCGCACAGTTAATGGGGATAAACGGGCCGGGGCGGCCGCTTTCAAAATGGATGGCCCGGGCGAAAAGTTCTTTACCTGTGCCGCTTTCTCCGGTGATGGAGACAATTGTATCCAGCTCTGCGATGCGTTTGGCAAAGGTTATCAGATTCTGGATGGCCGGGCTTTCGCCGATGAAGTCATCGAACTTGAAGTCGATGGGAGTCATCACTGCGTCGACCATTGCCTTAACTTCCTGCAGATCTTTCATGAGCAGAACCGCGCCGACAAAATCCCCCTGAGAATCATGAATCGGTTTGGCTGATCCGTAAAAATCAACCCGTCCGGTGCTGGTGACCGCAGATTTTCTTCTGTTTACGGGAATGCGTTTTTGCATGCACTCCATGAGTAGATTGTTTTTTGGCGTTATTTCACCGACATAGGTGTTCACGAGACTCTCGTAGGGAGTGTTCAAAATATGGCAGGCGACACTGTTGGCTGTATTGATGATCCCTTTGGAGTTGACAGAGACAATGCCCTCGCTCATGCCGTCAAATAAAGTACGGAACCATTTCTCCCTTTTCTCCTGAGGCAGTCTTTTCAGTTCGCAGTGGCTGTCTATTCCAGGAAGTGAGGAGAAAAGGTTGAGTATTTCTGATGTTTCATATGAGTGTCCTTCTTCTATCTCCAGTGATATGCGGGCGAAACCGTCTTTTTGCTCCACTTCCATGCTGATGATGTTCAACTTGTGTTCAAGCATCAGCTTGGTGATATCAAAGACAATCCCGATCCGGTCCTTGAACAGCAGTTTATACTTTTTGTTTTCAGGCATACGGCTTCCTCTTATGTTTGGAATGAGAGTAATCACTTTTTTATTCAAAATAAATAAAAAATGGAAACTTTTTGAACCATACTGTGCAAATAGATGAAATTGCGGGTGAATCGGTCTGATTTTTTTGTTCCAGTGGTTTGTACAGTTACCATGAGTTTCTTGGGCAGTGAGGGCCCCCTTGTTCATTAGGCATGCAGCTGATAATCTCATGCTTACGTAGTAACCTGTACCTCATGGGGAACCTGTGATTTCATATTCCGATACAGTTAGGGTGTCTGAGTCTTCTTTTCGGCAGAAGGTCGTCCTGTTATTTGTTTTGTTCGTTCTGTTGTTTTTAGGTTCCCCTGACTCCCGCGCCGAGGAATTTATAAAACCTTCCATGTCTGTTCAAAAGGATGGGCTGCCCGGGTTGGGGCTTACTGATGATGAAAAGGAATTTCTCCGTAAGGGGGTTGTTCTGCGCATCAGTGAGGTGGACTGGGAGCCGCTATCCATTATTGATGAAGATGGTCATTTTCGGGGAATTATTGCGGACTATATGGCGATGATCAGCGAGCTGTCCGGTCTTAAATTCAAGTTTATCAACAGCCGCTCATGGGCTGAAGTCCTGAATAAATATACCCGGCATGAGTTGGATCTTATCCCGGCACTTAGTCTTGAAGAAATGGTCGGGCGGGATATTCTGTTTTCAGATGTTTATGTCTCATTTCCATTAGTTATAGTTACTGCTGGTGGTCAGGCATCTGTAAGTGATCTTTCGCAGTTTAAAGATAAGAGGGTTGCAGCAGGGCAAGCATACACCAGTTATCATTATCTCGAGGAAAATTATCCCGGGATTGAGCTCGTGGGAAGTGTGGATGTGGAGGAAGGCCTGTTGCTGCTGACCAAGGGGAAGGTTGATGCTTTTGTGGGCCATCTGGCGGTTGTCGTTGATAATATGAACAGGTTGGGGCTGAAGAATCTGAAAATTGCCGGAACCACTAAATATGAATTTGAGCATCGCATAGGTGTTTCTCCAGAATATCCGCAGGTTGTGTCCATCATCAATAAAGCGCTGGCGGCCATTGATGATGAAGCACACCGTGAGATACGTCATAAGTGGTTTGACGTTCGTTATGAGCAGGTTACTGATTATAGAGAGGTCCTTTTCCTCGTTGCTGTTCTTCTATTAGCGTTGGCTACGATTATTTTTTGGAACCGCAAGTTGTTTAAGCTGAATGAATCATTGAACAAGGAAGTGTCGCGTCGTCGCAGAATGGAGAAGGTTCACAATATCCTCTATGAAATAGCTCTTTCGGTGTCCCGTGTTTCAGGTATTGATGAATTTTACTCTATTGTGCAGGGCCAGGTTAATAAGCTCATGCATGCCCGTAATTTCTATATTGCGGCGTATGACCGGGAAACAGATATGATCAGCTTTCCGTACTTTTCGGACGAGAAAGAATCTGCTCCATCTACGAGGAAAATGGGGGTCGGGCTGACTGATTATGTGATCCGAACCGGGGAGCCTTTGTTCGGCGACAGGGGGACCCGTCTGGGGTTGCGCGATGAGGGTGAGTATGAATTAATTGGACCCGGATGTGAAATCTGGTTGGGAGTTCCCCTTAAGCTGTGGGGGGATGTTGTCGGTGTCATGGTTGTTCAGTCCTATGATTCCAAGCGGATTCTTGATGAAAAGGATTTTGAGGTTCTGCTGTTTCTTTCTTCTTATGTGGGGCTGGCGCTGGAGCGTTTGTCACTTGTGGAAAAAGGCCGTGAGCAGACTCTTGCCCTTAAGGAAAGGGAGATTAAATACCGGGCTGTTTTTGATAATGCCAGTGATGCCATTCTGCTGATGGATCTTGATCACCGTTTGATCAGTGCCAACCCGGAAGCGGTCTCAATGTTTCGCTGTTCATCCGAAGAGGAGTTGCTGGCTACAAATCCCAGTCATCTTATTTCACCGGATCAGCCTGCCGGAGTTTCGGTAGACACACTTTTAAGTAGTTGGATACGCACGACTTTAGAAGATGGAGGAATGGATTTTGATATTGTTTGCAGGCGCAGGGATGGTGAAAATTTTTTCGCAAGCGTGCGTGCCCGCAAGATGGAGATCGACGGAATTCCTCTTTTGCAGGCCACATTAAGCGACGTTACCGAGAACCGGAGGACCAAGAAGGAGCTGGAGGACACCAACCAGCGGCTGAATGATATTGTTGATTTTCTGCCAGACCCGACTATTGTTATCGATAGTGCCGGAATTATTCAGGCCTGGAATAAGGCTGTTGAAGATGTCACCGGGGTGAGCAAGAAGGATATGCTCGGGAAAGGTGACTATGAATATGCGATACCTTTTTACGGCGAGCGCAGGCCTATTCTCATTGATTTTGCACTGAGAGATGATCTGGACCCGCTTACCGACAGGTATGAATCATTGGAACGCCGTGGGAATGTGCTTTATGGAGAGGTATATACCCCAAGGGCTTTTGACGGGGAAGGTGCTTATTTTTGGGGTGTAGCCGGGCCGTTGCGCAACCGTGCCGGTAAAATTGTCGGTGCTGTTGAGTGTATGCGTAATGTTACAGAGCGCAGGCAGGTTGAAAAAGAGCTTAACCGGGCGAGGCTTGCTGCCGAAGCGGCCACCCGTGCTAAATCAGAATTTTTGGCTAACATGAGTCATGAAATACGTACCCCCATGAACAGTATCCTTGGGTTCGGTTCTCTGATGCAGAATGGCGATCTTGAACCTGCCCAGCGGGAGAACCTTGATAAGATAATGTCTTCTGCCGATTCCCTGCTTTCCATTATCGGTGATATCCTAGACTTTTCCAAAATTGAGGCCGGAAAATTCATACTTGAAAATGTAGAGTTTAAGCTGGACACGGTGCTGGAGAAAATCTGCAACATGGTTGCAGTTAAAGCAGAGCTTAAAGGGATTGATTATGTCCTTTCCGTTGACCCGGATGTTCCTTTCTCTCTTTATGGCGATCCCTTGCGGCTGGAACAGGTATTGACCAATCTTGTGAATAACGCCGTCAAATTTACCGAAACAGGCGGAGTCAGTCTGATTGTTAGTTGTGAGAACGGTTGCAAAGATGATTCTCAGATCAGGTTTACGGTCAAGGATAGTGGTATTGGGTTAAGTGCTTCTGAAATATCCCAATTATTCAATTCTTTTACTCAGGCAGATGCATCTACTACCCGTAAATACGGTGGAACCGGGCTTGGGCTGGCTATTGCCCGTTCACTTGTGGAGCTGATGGGTGGAGCTGTAAATGTTGAAAGTCAGCCCGGAGTTGGAAGCTCTTTCTATTTTACTGTCCCCTTGAAGAAGGCTGATGAAGGTAGCGGATCATATCTTCCCAGAGTCAAGGACGGTGTGGGAATCCTTGTGGTTGAGAGCAATAGGCTTGCCCGGGGGTTTGTGCGTTCGACATTGGAAAATGCGGGCTTCAGGGTGGCTGTGGACAGTTCAGCTGCCGGTGTGATTCAAAGGGTGGCTGCGCCGAATGGACTGGATGGGATCGATTTTATTTTTATGTCTGCCAAACTGTATGACCTGCCCGTGCTTGATGTTGTTGGGCGGATCAAGACAACTGCTGGAATGGAAAATGTGCCGCTTATTTTGATGGTTCCTGTGGATGTGGATGAAGAATTTCGTAGTGAGGCCGCTTTTATGGGGGCGGACGGCTTTGTCTCCCGGCCGTTGACCCGGCTGTCGATGTATAAGGCCCTGTGTAATGAATTTAATTATCCGGGAGTTTCTGTAGCTCTTGATGAATTGGAAAGAACAGAATGTGAGCTGGATTTTAAAGGCAAACCACCCAGACTTCTGGTCGTAGAAGACAATGAATTGAATCAGCAGGTTGCCCGCCGTATACTGGAAGGAATGGGCATGGAGGTTGATGTTGTCGGGAACGGGCGCAGAGCCTTGGATGCTTTGGCTACCGAGGTTTATAATCTGGTTTTGATGGATATTCAGATGCCGGAGATGGACGGACTTACAGCCACAAAGATTATCCGTTCGGATGGACGTTACGGGAATATTCCTATCCTTGCCATGACCGCCCACGCTATGCCGGATGATAAGAGAAAGAGTCTCGAAGCGGGGATGAACGGTCATTTGACTAAGCCCATTAATACGCAGGAGTTAAGAAAAGCACTGACTAAATATCTGGACACAGAACTTTTCGTCTACACCCCGGAGCAGGAAACCGACGAAGATGATGATTTCCTGCCTGTGGATTTGCCCGGTATCAATACTGCCCGCGGGCTGCGTAATATCGGCGGAAATAGGGAGGGCTACTTAAAAGTTCTGCTGGGTTTCAGGGACGGATTTATTGGGTTCCCGGCTGAACTTGGAAAAGTTTTATCAGTTTCTGGCCCGGAGCAGGCTCTGATTAAAGTTCATTCCCTTAAAGGGATTGCCGGAAATATAGGGGCGACTAGACTTTATGAACTTTGCCGTTCTCTTGAAGGAGAGTTGCGCGGCGAAGGAGGTGATAACTCCGCCGGGGAGTTGGAAGCCCTAGTGGTTGAACTGGAAATGATCCTCGAAGGACTGGAGGGGATTGAGTCCGTTAAGGATCAGCAAAGCCGTGAGTATGTGTTTAATAAAGAAAAAAGTTTTAATCTCATTGGCAAATTGTATATGATGCTCGGTGAAGGTGATGCTGAATGCGGAGATGTGTTGGATGAGTTACGGGTTCATTTCAATCTTGAAAGATATGAAAAGCAACTGGATGAATTGACCCGACACATTGATAATTTCGATTTTGATGACGGACGCTCGGTATTGGAGATGATTGCGGAGCAACTGGGTATTACGTTGGAACACAGGTAGGAAAAATGGAAGAAAGAGCAAAGATCCTGATTGTTGATGATGAACGTTTGAATCTCAATGTCCTTTCGGACCTGTTGCGCCAGGATTATAAGGTTGTCCTGGCTAAAAATGGTAATCAGGCTCTGGACCGGATTAATTCAGACAGTCCTCCGGATCTTGTTTTGCTGGATGTTCTCATGCCGGAAATGGATGGCTATGAGGTGTTGCGCAAGATCAAATCCAACGATGAAACCAAGTCTATTCCGGTAATTTTCATTACCGCCCTTGATTCCGAACATGATGAAGCCCGTGGGTTGGAAATGGGTGCTGTGGATTATATCCGAAAACCGTTTCACCCGCCCATAGTCAAAGCGAGAGTTAAGAACCATCTTACGCTTTCCCGCCAGCGAATTCTTCTGGAAGGATTGGCCAACCTCGACGGTCTGACCGAAATGCCCAACCGCAGAAGTTTTGAACTGGCCCTTGAAAGGGAATGGCGTCGTTGTAGCCGTTCGGGGGACAATATATCTCTGGCGATGCTCGATGTAGACTGTTTCAAGCAGTACAACGACAACTACGGTCATACTGCTGGCGATGAAGTTCTGCGAAAGGTTGCCGGAGTTTTACAGTCAGAGGTGCAGCGTCCCGCAGATGTTGCGGCCCGTTATGGTGGAGAGGAATTTGTCCTTTTACTGCCCGAAACCGATTCGGACGGGGGCAGGTATCTGGCTGAACGGATCAGGTTTATTATTGCAGATTTGGAGATCGAGCATGGGTTTTCATCGGTAAGTAACGTGCTTACTGTCAGTCTCGGCGGTGTTACCGTGATTCCTTCTACTTTTTCAAAGGCGCAGGATCTTACCGTTGGTGCAGATTCAATGCTTTACGAGGCCAAGCGCAGGGGCCGGAACATGGTTCTCTGGACCGATTTGACTTAATCCTGTTTCCCTTCCGGGAACCATATTTTATAGGAAGTTCCTTCACCGGGAGTGCTGTTGCATTCTATGTTACCGCCCAGAGCCCGGGTCACCAGATTGTAGACCAGATGCATTCCCAGTCCTGTGTTACCGGAACTTCTGGCTGTGGTGTAGAAAGGCTCAAAGACCTTCATGGCCTGTTCTGATCCCATGCCGATGCCATTGTCGGAAAACGTTAGGGCAACACCGTTGTTTTGGGGCCTTGCGGTGATGGTAATCTGTCCTTTCTCGGTGTCCGGGAAAGCATGTATCAGCGAATTGCTCACTATGTTGGTTATGACTTGCATCAATGAACCCGGGGAGATGTTGACTTCCATACCCTTGGGGCAGTCCACGTTCAGTTCATGCCTGTATTCTTTGAATCTTGGTTTTAGTGAGAGTAATATTCCGTTTATGTATTCATATAGATTTACCTGGCGGACATCGCCGGATTCCTGATCCACTGCAAGTTGTTTGAAGTTGCTGATCAGGGATGCTGAACGCTCTAGGTTTTTCATAATGTTCTCGAATGCTTCTCCACTGGTGTTTAGGAATTTTTCAAGATCCGACCTTTTCATGGTCCCTGATTCAAAACTTTCCTGTAGGTTCTCGGTCATTTCTTTCATATACGACGCGCTGGTGACACTTATTCCCAGCGGGGTGTTGATTTCATGGGCAACTCCGGCTACCAGCTCCCCGAGAGATGCCATCTTTTCTGTTTCCACCAGCTTGTCTTGGGTCTGGCGCAGTTCATCCATGGATTTGAGCAGGGCGGAGTTGGCGTTTTCAAGCTCCGTTGTCCGCATGGTCACCCTTTCCACCAGTTCCCGGTTCAAGGATTTCATTTCCTGTTCAACTGTTTTGATGTGGGAAATATCCGTGGAGATGGTCAGGATGGCCGGATTGTTATTGTCCGTGGAAATGTAGGGAACACGGGTGGTTTCAACCCAATGGGTGTCGCGGTTTTCATCCCGGAAGCTTTCTTCGGTCAGCAGTTTCTCGTTCCGCTCGATCACCAGACGGTCATCTTCCATGATCCGGGTGACCTCTACCGGATTCTTAATTATTTCAGGTAGGAATTTGCCGGTAATGTCCTCGGCAGGCACACCCATTTTTTTTGCTTTTATGCTGTTGACCAGCAGGAATTTACCTTCAAGATCATTGGCAAAAATTTCCTGCGGCAGAAGATCAATTATCTGGCGCAGTCTTTCTTCGCTTTCGTTGGCTTTTTTTACAGCCTCTCTGTTTTCCGTGACATCAAGCCCTTGCAGAAGGATGAAGTCAGGCTCGCGGTCCGGGTTCATTCTTACCGGGGAGAAAGTCCAGATGAAGAATTTGATTCTATCCTCTCCGGAATGAACTGGAAGTTCCAGAACCGGAGTAAGGTCTCCCTGTATCGCCTGTTGCAGGGCCTCGGTAATCTTTATGTGGTAATCATTGTGGAACAGGGAGGTCAGTGATTTATTTGCTCCCAAGCCTTCTGTCTGCCCGGTCAGATTCGCTGCGGCAGGGTTCATGTCCATGATGTTCCCGTTGATGTCGCAGTTTAGGATCGGAGCTTTGGCCGAGGAAAAAAGTTTGGAAATATATGCACTGTTTTCTGCCAGCATTGAAACCATTTCTTCCATCATCAGGCCAAGCTGGTTGAATTCCTTTACCTGTCCGGGCACAAATTTAGTGTTTCGCTCTCCAGAGGTGACATTCTGGGCATAGTCGGTAAGCATGTTCAACGCCTTGAGAATCTTTTTCTGTAGTCCCCATGCGGTGATGATTGCCAGCAAGGCAGCCAGCGAGAGCAGGATACCCAGATTCTGCATGTAGTTTTTCTTCAGAGATTGAAAAGCAGGATTTAGCCTTGAAAAACTGAATAATAAGGGGCTGTCCGCCTGTTCAGGGAGCAGCTGAATGGTTGAATATATCAGCTCTTCATCAATTTTGAATTCTCCCGGTTTGATATTGATGGTCCAGTCAATTAGCTTTTTCATTTCAGGCTTGGCGGGATTGGATGTGCTGATGATAAGCCGGTGTCTGCTGATCAAAGCGCCGTTGATGGCTGATGATGCGCTTTTTAAGCGATCTATGAATGAGACATTGGAGTTGAGGTCTATACCGCCATAGAGAATTCCGGAAACTTCCCCTGTCTGTTGATTGAAGATGGGGACGGCGCAAACCAGCATGGTTCTGATGTTCTTCAGGGAACGAAATGAAAGGTATCCCCATGCCGGGGATGTGCTCATGGTATTTTTGAATTTATTGCGTAGTTGTACGATGGGCAGTTCAATAATCCCAGCTTCGACCCATTTTTGGCCTTCACGGTAAACGGTCATAACGTCCAGCAGGTAGCCCTGTTTGGAGTTCATGAACTCATACATTTTCTGGTCAAGATGACTGCCGTCATTATTAGAGATCGCCTCCTTGAAATTTGAATCAAGGGTCATCTCGATGAGGTCGTCTTTAATGTCTTCAAGAGTGTTGTTCAGCGCAAGAGAAACAATACTTTCTGTCTTTTCATTGTCGATGGAAAGTTCGTTTTCAAGGGTTGTTTTGGACAGGTAGAAAGACCACGCGAATATGAATATCCCCATGACCACCACCAATGCCAGCATTGGGGTGAATAATTGTGTTGTGAGTCCCGGTGGTTCCTTGAAAAGTCGTTTCATCAGTTGTCCTTTGGTTTACCGGAATAACGGAAACTCTCCTGTTGCAGTTTCTGCAACCTTTTTTCCGAGATTCCTTTTACCAGTATTTCAAACCTGCCGGAAAAGACAAGTGGGAGTTGTGATTTTTTTCCAAGCATATCAAGAACGATAGCGTCTGCCATGGCTACTCCGTTATCGTCATTTATGCGCATTATCGTTACATCCAGTTCTCCGTTTTTTATTGCTTCGATTTCAGGCGATCCGCCTCCCCAGCCGTTGAGTAGGATTTTCCCTTGTAACCCGGCTGATTTCAGGGCTTCGCTGGCACCGAGGGCTATGTCGGTGGAGCAGGCGTAAATAAATTTAATATCAGGGTGTTTTTCAGTGATACTTATGGTTGCCTTACGTGCTTTCTCTTTGTTGATACCGGTCTGGAACAGTGAAGTAAGGTCCAGTGAAGTGTTGTTGTCCATGTATGAAATAAATGTTTTGCCACGGACATCATTGAGATAACCCGGTTCGGGAAGAAGAACTGCATAGTTGCCTTGTTTTCCGGTTTTGTCGGCGAAATAGCGGGCAAGGGTTTTGGCCCCGGTAGCGTGGTCGAAGCCGACGTACATAAAGGGCTGTTTGTTATCCCATGCTTTCAAGGGAGTAGTGATGTTCTGGAGGATTATTTTAGGTTTTCCGCTTATCAGTACTGGCTCAATCATTCGCTGGTGGCGTCTGGTATCAAAAGTAAAGATCAGGAAATCCGGTTCTGTTTTTACTGCTTTGCGGAAGATTACAGCATGTTCGGCTGTTGATGCGGAGGGTGGAATGGGGAAATTTATGATCTCAGGCTTAACACCGTATTGGAGAAGTCTGTTCTTGAACGATTCTCTGCTCCGCCGCCAGTAATCTGAAATCTGACCGCCCGGATAGATGAAGGCTATTTTGGGTTGGGTCAGGTTGTGGTACTGTTTGACAGTGTTCCGGCGGACTATTTTTTTGAAGCTGTCTTCCCGGATTTTTTCTTCCGGATGGTTTTCTATGTATTCATCAAGAGTGTAGTATTTTTCGGCAGAAGCTGGCTGGGCACAGAAAAGGACGGCAAGGACGGCTATCAGATGCAGGATTGATTGTATTTTCATAACTGTCTCCATATTTCAGTTTTTACAAAGGAAATATGGAGACAGCATATCAGAATCGCAGCTAAATGTAACTTATGGATTATGATGTTGCGCTAAGCGGTGTTCGCTGCCTGAGCAGGGATACTCCAGCGTAAACCAGCGGGGTATCGAGAAAGGCGATGGCAACCTTGGCAACCCATTGCCCGATAATGATTTCGGTGACAGGCATTACTCCGTAAAATGCTACAGTTACGAAAATAGTGGAGTCAATCAGCTGGGATACGATTGTTGAGAGGTTGTTGCGCAGCCAGAGGTGTTTGCCTCCGGTCATCCTGCGCAGCAGGTGGAAGATCCGCACGTCATTGGTCTGGCTGACAAGATAGGCCAGCAAAGAAGCCATAACAATGCGTGGAGTGCTTGCCAGTACGCTGGCAAATCCTTCCTGACCATGCCAGAACGGGGCCGGGGTCCAGTAGAGCGCAGCCCACGAAAGGGCGATGGCGGTGAGCAGGGCGATGAATCCGCAATGAATAACTTCATTGGCCCGTTCCTTTCCCCATATCTCACTGATGATATCGGAGACAATAAAGGTAACGGAGTACGCAAGAACCCCTGCGGGGGCGTAAAAGCCGAAGATGTTGATAATCTTGGAAGATACAACCGCGGCCATGACCAGCGAGCCGATGAAAAGGCTCGTGAGAAGAGTGAACGCTTTGCGTTCAAAGGTTGAAGAGAGCATTGGATTCCCTTGTGTTGGATGTTTATTCTCTGAAGCGGAATCCACCCGGAACGGGCAAAAGGGAGAAAGTCCCGCGCCTCGGCAGTTCCGCTCCGGGGCAAAAGTTCAAGATGGAGGGTTGCCAGTAATCGGCCTAAAAGTCAAAACCGAAATGGTGGAATGGCAGGCTTGCTTTTGCCGGGCAAGCTGTTAAGTGCTGTGGACCGTTTGAGGAACTTTTCAGATTAGACTGTTTATCTATGGAGAAGATTAAAAAATGAAAACAACCAAAAGTCAGGACAAGACCGAATCCCTTGTCTCACTCGGTCAGGCAGGGGCTACTGAATACAATTATGATAGTCCTAACCCTGAAATTCTTGAGACTTTTCCCAATAATTTCCCCGGCAGACCCTACATCATCAGTATTGAATTTCCAGAGTATACTTCGCTTTGCCCTGTAACCGGGCAGCCGGATTTTGCTAACATTATAGTGGAGTACATCCCGGATGAACTCTGTGTGGAATCCAAGAGTTTCAAGCTTTATATGGGCTCTTATCGCAACCATCAATCTTTCATGGAAACCATCACCAACAATATTCTTGATCACTTCACGGGACGTCTTTCCCCGCTTTGGATGAGGGTGAAGGGTATTTTTTCACCCCGTGGCGGAACTGCACTGCATGTTTTTGCCGAGCATTACAAGAAAGAAAGCACTAAGTATGAAGAGGTTCGCGAAATTGTCCGCGACTGGAAGATGGAATCCGGTAGACATTCTGCCTAGTTTTATTTACGTGCAATAACAGTTTGTTAATGAGCTTATCGATAACAGATTGACAAAAAAATAGCAGCAGCAACTTGACAGGCTTGGATAAATTTTTATATTTTGCCAAACAGCAAAGTTTGGAGGCGTAAAGAATGGCAGCAACTATCGAGACAAAATCAAAGGTATTTAAGGCTCTGGGTCATCCCAGCAGGCTGGCCATTGTCGAGGCCCTTTGCGAAGGTGAGCTTTGTGTCTGCGATATTGTGCCCATTGTTGGAAGGGATATTTCAACCGTTTCCAAGCATTTGTCCCTGCTCAAGGATGCCGGGGTGCTCAAAGACAACAAGCGGGGCACTAATGTATACTACAGTCTGAATATGGATTGTGTACCCGGATTTTTGCGTTGTCTGGAGAATTTTTTCGCTGTTAAGTTTGAGGAACAGGCTAAAGCCTACGCCGCAAGCTCTATTAAAAAATTGTAAGGTGAGAGCAGCTGCGGCTTTGTTGTAGCTGTTCTTTTTTGAGTTTAAGTTTTCGTATTTGGCAAAATATAAAGAACGGAGAGAGACGATGGAAGAATTAAACATTAAACCATGTGCTTGTTCAGAGAAACCTAAACCTCTAGAGCCTATGGGTATGACCCCGGAACCCGAAGCAGCGGTAGAGGGACCGAAGGAACCCTCTTTGCCCATAACTGGAAATGCTTTGTGGGCGGTAATGGGAGTCGGACTTGTGCTGTGGTATGCAATTTATTCACAGCTGCTGCCTTTTTCCAAGTATGCGGCTTTTGAGTTGTTCGGGCTGACTCCGGGCAGTCATTTTGGGGAAGCGATACAGTTCTTCATTTACGATACCCCCAAGGTTTTGATGCTGCTGGTTCTGGTTGTTTTCGGCATCGGTATCGTCCGTTCCTATGTCACTGTGGAGTGGACCCGCAAGGTTCTGGCCGGTAAACGTGAGTCTTACGGTAACGTGCTTGCTGCTCTTCTCGGCGTAGTGACTCCTTTTTGTTCCTGCTCAGCTGTACCGCTTTTCATCGGCTTTGTTGCCGGAGAAGTTCCGCTTGGGGTTACCTTTTCCTTTTTGATTTCAGCCCCCATGGTCAATGAAGTTGCGTTGGTTCTGCTTTACGGTTTGATGGGGTGGAAGGTTGCGGCCCTCTATTTTATTACCGGTATTTCCATCGCTATTGTGGCCGGCTGGATTATCGGCCGGCTGGGCATGGAAAAGCATGTTGAAGGCTGGGTCAAGCTGGCCAGTGCCCAGAATAACGGCCCTCAGTCCGACATGACCATGGAAGATCGCGTAGTTTTCGGTGTTGATTCGGTTAAAGACATCGTCGGCAAGGTCTGGCTGTACGTTGTGCTCGGTATCGGAGCTGGGGCTGCCATCCACGGCTATGTTCCAGAAGACATGATGGTTTCGATTATGGGTAAAGGCGTTTGGTGGGCTGTTCCTGCTTCTGTTCTGCTGGGAATTCCCATGTACACCAACGCAGCCGGAGTTATTCCCATTGTTGACGCACTGCTGGGCAAGGGAGCAGCTCTCGGTACCGTATTGGCTTTCATGATGAGTGTTATTGCCCTTTCATTCCCTGAAATGGTTATCCTGCGTAAAGTACTCAAGCCTAAACTCATTGCCGTATTTGTCGGGGTGGTCGCCTGCGGTATCCTGATAGTCGGTTATCTTTTCAACATGATCATCTAAAATAAAACAGTACACAATTCAGGCAGCCTCACCTCCGGTAGGAGATGAGGCTGCTTTTCTTATTTTGCCGTTTTTCTAAAGTCGTAATTATGCTATTGTTGAAGTGAACGTTTATCTCAGGAGGTTCTGCTGAATGAGTGAAGAATATGAAACCGGTTTTATGGTTGTCAGCTGTTCAGGCGGTTCGGGTTCCGGGCAGGCGGCCAACTCTCTCGCGGTGGAATTGAATAGAAGCGGATTTGCAAAGATGGTTTGTCTTGCCGGGGTTGGCGCAGGGCTGGATAAATGCCTTGATGAAGCGGGTAAGGTCCGTGACCTGATCGTCATTGACGGTTGTGAAAAGGGCTGTTCGCAGATAGTGCTGCGGAAGATGGGCATTGACCCGGTGCATAATTTCTGCCTGACCCAAATGGGTGTAGAATGCCCGGTTACAGATGTTGATCCAGAAATGCTTGATGAACTGCGCAAGAAGATCAAGCTGCTTTTCGGCCAGCAGCGGGCCAACTCCAAGTATGCAGTCTGCGGCTGCGATACATGCGTGCGTGAATAATGTTATTTGTGTTAATAATAATAGATTAAGCGTTGTGTTCGGTTCATTCTAAGGGCAAGATGTATCTTGCCCATTTTTTTATCTATCTTTGTCTATCCTACAATTTTGTTCGGAGTTTGGTGTGAATAAAGTCTTGATTTTGGATTCCAGTAAAGTCACGGCCTCGTTTCTGCAACGACACTTGGAAAAAGCAGGTTTTTCCTGCGATCTGGCCCATTCGTATGATGAAGCGGAAAAGTTTATCGCTGAGCAGGATTATTTTGTTGGATTGAGCAGTATCGTGCTTGAGGGAGTGCCTGCAGGGAAGGGGGTTGATCTGTTGATTGAAAATAATATCCCCGCGATAGCAGTAACTTCGACCCTTAATGAGACTGTTCTGGATGAGTTGTCCAAGAAGAATATTGTGGATTATGTGATCAAGAAAAGTGAGCATATTGACTACATTGTCCGTATTGTACGCCGTGTTTTCAAGAACCGGAATTTAAAAGTCATGGTGGTTGATGATTCAAAGGCTGTCCGTTCATGGCTTTCCAGTATTCTGGAAAAGCAGGGACTCACTGTACTGCAGGCCTCAGATGGTCAGGAAGCTAGCAAAGTTTTCTACAGCAATACTGATGTTAAGCTTGTGCTCACTGATTATGCCATGCCTGAGATGGACGGTGTTCAACTTACGGCGCACCTGCGCACACTGCGTCCTATGGATGAGCTCAGCATTATCGTTCTTTCTTCCGATTCAAAATCCCGAACAGCCCCTTTTTTTCTGAAGACGGGAGCCAACGACTTCATCCATAAAAGTGCCAGTGTTGAGGAGATCCTTTGCCGGGTTAACGCCAACCTTGAGACATTGGAGCTCATAGCCGAGTCTCGTGACAGGGCCAATAAGGATTTTCTGACCGGGTTGTGGAACAGACGATATTTCTTTGAACATTCCGAGCCCCTGTATGGAAGTTTCGCCGAGCTGGGGCGTGGGCTTTCCATAGCGATGATTGATATTGACCATTTTAAAAAGGTTAACGACACATACGGGCATGATGCCGGAGATGAAGTCCTGAAGGTTTTTGCTAAGATGCTTGCGGATTATGTTGGCGAGCGTGGACTTGCGGCCCGTTTCGGCGGAGAGGAGTTTGCTGTTGTTTTTGACGGACTAGCTCCAGAGGATCTCCACGATTTTCTTGAAGGTTTCCGCAGGCAGGTAGAAGAATTGGTAATTGAGTATCATGGGCAGGTTATAAGATTTACTGCCTCCATCGGTTTCACAACGGATATGGGTGAATCTCTTTCCGGGATGCTTAATCTCGCTGATGAGCAGCTTTATGCGGCTAAAACTTCCGGGCGTAACAGGGTACTCTGTGCTGAGTAGTGTTTGCCCGGTCCGGTTCCCGTGCTAAATTTTTGTTTCAACATATTGATGTGCTTTTGCCCGGCTACTTTCAGCCGGGTTTTTTCTTTTTAAAATAGCCTTTGAATAACTCTATTGCTGGGGTATACTAAACTTGAGTATTTATAAATGCCGTTGTGCTGTAACGCAGGGGGAAAATATGCTGTCCAAGAATGATTTTTTCAAAAACGGTGAAATAGTGAATCTTGCTGAGCAGGTTGTGTATGAAGAACTGGTGGCTTTAATTGATAGAGCTGAAATTGAATTCTGTCAGTGTGATAAATGTCTGTTTGATATTGCTTGTGTTGTTTTAAACAACATTCCAAGCCTGTATTCATCAAGCATTGCCGATCGAACCTATCCCAGCAAAGAATTCAAGGCCGAGTATGATAAGCTGAAGTTACTTGCAGCCGCTGAAATACCGCAGGCCATTGAGCGCATCAAGGGGCGGTTGCATCACTGATGTTTGTGGATGAAAACTGCAATAATATTCTTTTGTTTGAAATGGTAATCGGTTAGTGTCACATTGCTAATTAATATAAAGGATAGGGTGTGGAGTGCTGTTTTTTCAGTGCTCCATAACATGTTAATATTTTTTTCAGGGAGAAGTTCGTGAAATTCCTTTTTCATAAAGGTGTCGGGAAGATGGTTCCCGTTGCTTTGTTATTGGTTTTGCTGTCCATTTCTTTTTTGTTGGGCGGATGTTTGGGGGACGATGAAAAAGAGAAGGCTGCCCAGCAGGCTATGCCAATTAAAGTAATAAAGATTTCCGAGCAGTCTTTCCCTGTAATGGGTGAGTATGTAGCTCAGATTCAGGCTTTGAAAACAGTAGATATTAAGGCCCGTGTGCAGGGGCACATTAAAGAAAGAGCCTTTGCAGAAGGTCAGGCTGTAAAAGAGGGTCAGCTCCTTTTTATTATTGACCCTCGCCCTTATCAGGAGGCCTTGAAAAAGGCCAATGCCGAACTGGCCAGCACAAAGGCAAGCCTTGCCAAGGCCAGCAAGGATTATAAGCGTTTTAAAGCCCTTTTTGATCAGGGGGCGGTCAGCCGCGAGGAGTTTGATTCCAAGATTACCGACAAACAGGTTCTTGAAGCTAATATGACTAATGCGCAGGCGCAGGTGGAGCAGGCTACCCTTGATTTGGGATTCTCTAGAATTGTTTCGCCAATGAACGGAATCATCGGCCGTACACAGGTGGAGCCGGGAACTCTGGTTGCTGCAGAATCCTCTGTACTGGCTACTGTTTCAACTGTTGATCCTATTTATGTGAATTTCAGCATCCCCGAAAAAGAGTATCTTGTCGCTATCCGCGAAATTGAGGCACTTAAAAAAGAGGGTAAGCCGGACAAGCCCAGCAACTTGCGGATTATCCTTGCTGACGGCGCTTTTTACGAACACACTGGAACATTCAGCATGGCCGACCGGGCCGTGGATTCTTCTACCGGTACTCTGGGTATCAGGGCTGAATTTCCCAACCCTGACAGAATCCTGCGTGACGGGCAGTATGCCAAAGTTGTAGTTGTGCTTAAGCAATATCCAAACGCGCTGGTCGTTCCGACCAGGGCTTTGCTTGATGTTCAGGGACGCAAATCCCTGCTGACTGTCGTTAATGCTACCGTGGTTGAGAAGCCTATTCTTGTTGATTACTCGGATGACCGGAATACTGTAGTTAAAAGCGGAATCGAACCCGGCGTCCTGATTATTGCGGACGGTGTGAACAAGATCCGTCCCGGAACTCCGGTCGATCCTCAGGTCGTTCAGGACAAACCCGAAACAGCTAAACAGTAATACCTTAAAAGTAAATCTCCCCGCCTGTGCGGGGAGATAATTTTTCGCAGGAAGCAACCATGGTCAATTTCTTTATCGACAGACCCATTTTCTCGTCCGTTATCTCTATCATTATTACTCTTGTGGGCTTGCTGAGTATTTTTACCCTGCCCATCGCCCAGTATCCTGAAATCGCTCCGCCTACGGTCCAGATCGCGGCACAGTACAACGGTGCAAGTGCCGACGTTGTGGAAGAAACCGTCGCGGCCCCAATTGAAGAGCAAGTCAACGGTGCTCAGGATATGCTTTATATGAGTTCCATCAGCTCCAATGACGGACGCATGGTACTCAACGTTACCTTTGATCTGGGGCGCGATCTTGAACTGGCAACTGTTGATGTTCAGAACAGGGTCAGCCTTGCTACTCCGCAGCTGCCTGCAGAAGTTACCAAGTCCGGTGTCAGTGTAAAAAAACAGTCATCAAGCATGATCTGCGTAATCAGTCTGATTTCCCCGGAAGGAACTTATGATGCGCTTTTCTTGAATAACTACGCTAAAATCAACCTGTTCGATGCGGTTTCCCGTATTCCCGGTGTCGGTAGTGTTTCTCTTTTCGGTGATCAGGATTACGGCATGCGTATCTGGCTGGACCCGGATAAGATGGCCCGGCTGGCAATTACTGCCGATGACATCGTCGCCGCAGTGCAGGAGCAGAACCTTCAGGCCCCGGCTGGGCAGGTCGGCCAGCCTCCGGCTACCTCCGGTCAGCAGTTTCAGCTCACTGTCCGGGTTAAAGGACGCCTCAGTGAGCCTGCAGAATTCGGTAACATCATCGTAAAAGCCAATCCGGACGGCAGTACC
Organism: Maridesulfovibrio spiralis (SeqCode); assembly: GCF_048571135.1. NCBI lineage: Bacteria > Pseudomonadati > Thermodesulfobacteriota > Desulfovibrionia > Desulfovibrionales > Desulfovibrionaceae > Maridesulfovibrio > Maridesulfovibrio spiralis (SeqCode). The sequence continues at coordinate 2,344,167 of NZ_CP182344.1, forward strand.
GTACATATCCGCGATGTCGCCCGTGTGGAAATGGGGTCCAAATCTTACTCCGCATTCGGCAGACAGGATGAGATTGATTCCGCAATGCTGCTGGTTTACCAGCTCCCCGGTGCGAATGCTCTTGATATTGTGGAGAATGTCCGCAAAACCATGGACAACCTTTCTCTCGATTTCCCGTCGGGGATGAAATACGATATTCCATACGATACCACCCTGTTTGTCTCCGCATCTATTGATGAGGTTCTGCAGACACTTTATGAAGCAATGGCTCTGGTGTTTATTGTTGTATTTATTTTTCTCCAGAATCTGCGGGCGACCATTGTACCCATGATCGCGGTTCCGGTTTCTCTGGTCGGTACGTTCGCATTCTTTCAGGTGCTTGGATTCTCCATCAACACCCTGACTCTCTTCGGTATGGTTCTGGCTATCGGTATTGTTGTTGATGATGCTATTGTTGTCGTCGAAGCGGTACAGTCGAAGATTGATGAAGATGGAATGGATGCCAAGACGGCTACCAAGGAGGCCATGAAAGAGGTTTCCGGGCCGATTCTGGCGACCACGGTCGTACTTATCGCCGTATTTGTGCCCGTGGCCTTCATGGGTGGGATTACCGGACAGCTCTATAAACAGTTTGCGCTGACTCTGGCGGTATCGGTGGCGATTTCGTCTGTTAACGCACTTACTTTCTCTCCGGCTATGTCGGCCCTGCTACTGCGTCCGCAACAGGAAATGCGCGGGCCGCTGGGCTGGTTTTTTAAAAAGTTCAATAAGTATTTCGGCAAGGTTACTGACGGGTATACTTCCGGTGTCCGGGCTATCATCCGCAAGTCGGTTGTCGCTCTCGGTGTCTTCGGGGTTCTGATGCTCGGGACATACTCCTTGTTTCAGAGTGTTCCCACGGGATTCGTTCCCAACGAAGATCAGGGTTACTTCATGATCAACGTTCAGTTGCCTGAAGGTGCTTCCCTTGAGCGTTCGGACGCTGTGGTTAAGCAGGTTGAAGATATTCTTAAAAATCAGCCCGGTGTGAAAACATACTTTGCTTTGGGCGGTTTTAACCTGATTACCGGGGCATACTCCTCTTACACCTCTACACTTTTTGCCTCCCTTGACCCGTGGGATGAGAGAACTGATCCGAAGCTGCATGTAAATGCGATTCTGGGTGATGTGCAGCGGAAAGTATTAGGCATTCAAGAAGCGATGATTATCTGCTTTAACCCGCCGCCCATTAACGGAATCGGTTCCACTGGCGGTCTGCAGTTTGAATTGCAGGACAGGTCCGGAGGAACAGTTGATGAACTGGCACAGGCGGCTCAGGATTACATGGCAGAGCTGCGCAAAAGGCCTGAACTGACCGGGATATTCTCCACATTCAGCGCCAATGTGCCCCAGCTTTTTGTTGATGTGGACCGCGATAAGGTTCGCAAGCTGGGCATCCCGCTTAATGAGATATTCACTGCAATGCAGACTTTTCTTGGCGGTTATTATATTAACGATTTCAACAAGTATGGTCGAACATACCGGGTTATGGCCCAGGCAGACTCCCAGTTCCGAACCAGCCCCGAAGATGTTTCGAAATTCTATGTTCGTGGGGATACCGGGAAGATGATTCCCCTTTCCACATTGCTGACCCAGAAGAAGGTTTTCGGGCCGGAGTATATCCAGCGTTACAACCTGTTCAGAACCATTGAAATTACCGCTGCCAATGCGCCGGGATACAGTACCGGTCAGGCTATGGCGATCATGGAGCAGATTGCCCGTGACACACTGCCAAGGGGGTATGGGTTTGATTGGACCAACATTGCCTATCAGGAGAAAAAATCAGGCGGGGAAATTATTGTAATCTTCGCGCTGGCGGTAATGATGGTTTTCCTCGTGCTTGCCGCACAGTATGAAAGTTGGATTATCCCGTTGGCGATTGTTTTTGCAGTCCCGCTGGGTGTGTTCGGGGCAATCTCCGGTCAGTTTCTGCGCGGGCTGGATAACAACGTCTATGCCCAGATCGGCCTGATTATGCTTGTCGGTCTTGCAGCGAAAAACGCTATCCTGATCGTGGAATTTGCCAAGGCCAAATATGAGCAGGGAGCCTCTGTTGTGGACGCAGCAGTGCAGGCGGCAAAGCTGCGTTTCCGTCCGATCCTGATGACTTCGTTTGCATTTATTCTCGGAGTTGTTCCGCTGGTAATCGCAAAGGGAGCTGGTTCAGCCAGCCGTCATGCCCTTGGTACTTCGGTGTTTTCCGGAATGATTGCCGCGACAATTCTCGGCGTACTATTTGTTCCGCTGTTCTATGTGGCTCTTGTTAAGCTGAAGGACAGAAATAAAGTGTCGGAGCAATCAGAATCGAACGAAGAATAGGCCGTAATTCAAATGCACAAGAAAGCCCCCGCCGGAATTCCCGGTGGGGGCTTTCTTTTTTGGGTCAAATATTATTCGTTGTTCTTGCGGTATAGAAAATAGTAGCTCCAGAGGGCGCAGGTCATACCGATATAGCAGCCGAAGATTACATCTGATGGATAATGCTTGTTTACGATAACCCTGCTGCATCCGACCAGCAGGGCAACAATAAACGGCAGGTATTTTTTACAGGGCAGGATTATGGAGATGGCTGTGGCGAGGGAAAAAATACGCAGGGTATGCCCGGATGGGAATGAATTCTGGAGATATTTGCCTGAAAACCATGTGAAACCGTATGTTTCTGATTCGAAAAAGAGAGGCGGGCGGCAGCGTCCGAAAAACCATTTCAGCTCGTCGCCGATAAGCATTGCGGTGATGGTCGAAAAAGCAATCAGAAGCATGGTCCGGGTCCTGTTCTGGAGACCGTTGAGCAGATAGTCAATCATCCCAAGGATGAGGGTAAAAAAAGAAATTGTCTGAATGACATGTTTGGAGGCGATATCGCTGATCAGCTTACCTGCGGTAACAGCAAATGAGTCTTTCAGGGTATGGGCGGACTTAGCAACAGGCAGGTCCAGTGAATGGTAAAACAGGATTATCAAGAACAGTGCTGCTAAGCCTCCTACCACTGTGTATGCAACCAGCTGTTTCCGGTTCATGTTTGTGATGTCAAATGTTGTCATGCTTGTAGACCTCTGGGGCAGGGGGCTGTAGCAAGACTCTCGCCTTTAGGGGAGAGGGGTAATTCAATGTAAAAATTGGTCCCGTCTTCCTGTGAAGAGTCAAACCAGACCCTTCCGCGGAGATAGTTCTCGGTGAACATCTTTACACTGTATGTCCCAAGTCCACGGCCCGGTCCTTTGGTTGAGAAAGATCTTTTGAAAATCTGGTGGGCCACGGTCATGGAAATGGTACCCATGTTTGAGACCGTGATGAGAGCATTTCCGTTTTCTTCGTTGGCCAGAACTTTTACCTCTCCATTTTTCGGGGAAGCTTCAAAAGCGTTCTTGACCAGATTCTCAATAATCCGGTGGAGAATTCTTTTGTCAGTATTCAGTTTGAATTCGTCTATTTCCCATTTGATGGAAATGTTATTCTCTTTAGCAAGCAGGCTGTCTTTATAGAAGAAGCAGATAGAATTAATAAGCTGGACTATTGCCACTGGCTCATTATGCACTTCCAGCTGCTTTGTCTCGGCAGAGATAAATAAGCGGTGTGCATTGATCTCGCTGGCAAGATAGTGGGCACGATCTACTATCATGGCAGCCAGTTCCTGTTGTTCTTTTGGGGTTGCATCTTCCCTGATCAGGGTTCCCGCGTTGGCAATTCCGTTAACCGAATTCAACAGATCATGCAGGAAGACCTTCTCCATCATCTCTTTATGCTTAAGGCCGGAGATGTCGGTAAGGTGGATAATATAATATTTCTCTTCTTTAATTGATATTGGTGAGGCGTTAACCATGAAAGTATATGCTTTGACCTTGCCATCTATGTCGGCCAGAAGCATACATTCTTCCTGTGAGTCTTTTCCGTCAATGGCAGACTTAATGGCCATCAAAGCACCGCATTGGGAACAGGGGGGAGCATCCCCGCACCAGTTGTTTCGTGAATTGCAACAATGCAGCAGCTCTCCGGGACGACGCCCCAGAATCATGCTCTCCCGGTCCTCACCAACGGCCTTTTCCAGAGCTTTATTATAAAAGACAATCCGTCTCTCCTTGTTGAGAATGATGGCCGGATTTGGAGCAGAATTAATCAACCCGGAAGAAACTTCTTCTTTGATTTTATCGTGCTGAGCTATGATGGCCGGGCTGCAAAGAGGCTCATCGCCCACTTGCGGTTGGTGACAGTATGATGTTTCGGTCATGCCGTTTTCCGATTCTCCGTTTAGCGCCCTTTATAGAAGAGCAGGGAACTACCTTGTCCTTCCATGTAAAGCATTCCATCCTTGTTTTGCATGGAGTTGACCCTGTCCAGCGCCTGCATAAACTTGAACTCCTGAAGACTCAGCCCCTTGGAGCAGCTTTTGCGGGTCATCGCCAGAGGTCCGGTTTTGAAAATCCCATTACTGTATGAATAGTTCCCACGGAAGCTGTTGCAACCGCCGGAGCCGTATATTTTACCATTACTATCCAGCCGCATCCAGATATGGGCGAATCCCTCTATCGGTGTGCCGTCGATATCTTCGGCAATCCATTTTGTTTCAGTGGGATTTGGGTAAGTAGGATATTGGTTTTGTTTGGGTGCGCAACCTGTGGAGATGAGTATTGCGCAGGCAATTACAGCCAACAATAAGAACTGTTTCAGCGTATTGAATTTCATAAACTATTCCTCCATTTCGTCAGTATACTTGTATCCTGCTCTCAAGGATAGGCTAATTTACCTGAATGTGTTGAAAATCTACAGGCCGCAAAGCATATAACCGAGAATAAGACCGCATTTATCAGTGCAGGAACGATAGAATATTTTATGGCTTCGGGTGGCAGATCGGTTTTCAAGGCCATAGAAAAATTCTGCGATCCCCAGTGGAGTATAGCCTTTACGGGCGGCAAAGTTGAGTAGTTTGGGGGCGCAGCAGTCACCGGTCCCGGTAGGAATGCCTTTTGAACCGTAGATAATGTCAGGCATTGGGCTGGATTCGCCGCGAAAGTTGTGGACGGTGTAGATTGAATGGATTTCACGCATCAAGCTTTGGGAAAGTTTCTTGCGCTTAGTGGAGAGTTCTACGTGTAATGGTGATTTGCTGGGATGTTTTGCAAGCTCTCTGCCTAGTTGTTTTATTTCCTGCTCTGTGTCGGTAGTCAGGGTGTAGAATTCATCCGCGTTGATTACAGGAGGGACCCAGCCGGGGATTTCCCAATACCCGTTATATTGTCCTGAGAAGGCCTTGGCTGTTTTCTCCTGTCCGTCAGTGTCGAGATAAGTCATGATTCCGAACATCTGGCCCCTTGCTTTCCCGAAAAGATAGTCGGTGGAAAAATCGGGGTTGGATTCGTATTCCGGTACATCGAAATCCGCTCGTCCGGCATCATCCAGCTGTTCCATCAAAATACGGCAGTGGAACAGGGTATTGCCTGGTCCAAGGGTGTGCATAGTTCCGCATCCGGCACAAAAACCGGAGCAGGAGATGTTCTCTGGGAATATTTCCCTGCCGTGCATTGTGATCACTCACTGATGATTATAAAAACGGGGATGTGCCTCGGCACATCCCCGCTAAATTACATTTATATCCAGAACCTGTGGCCCTGTTTTACCGGCTGACGGAAAACCTGCTTTACTGGGAAATAGGTCCGTTAAAAGTTACAGAGACAATGCCGTATTCGATCTTGCCTTTGGGGGCGTTAACAACTACCTCGTCGCCTTCCTCTTTACCGAGTAGAGCTTGACCAACAGGGGATTCAATAGAGATGATTCCTTTTTTGAAGTCACTCTCATCCGGACCCATGATGGTGTATTTTTTCTCGTCGCCGGTCTCAATGTCTTCCAGTTCGACAGTGGCGCCGAAGGTGATTTTTTCACCGCCGAGGGTTTGCATGTCTACGACATTGAACTGCGGGATGCGGGATTCAATGTAGTTGATTTTAGCTTCAAGCATTCCCTGTCTTTCACGTGCTGCGTGGTAGCCGCCGTTTTCTTTCAGGTCGCCTTCTTCGCGGGCTTCTGCAATTGCTTTGATTACTTCGGGGCGTTCCTTTTTAAGGGAAGCCAACTCTTCTTTGATTTTTGCAAATCCTTCTTTTGAAATGGGGATACTGCTCATTTCATAAACCTCTAATAATTCCGTCGTTGTCAATAAAAATGCAGCCACTACCGAAAATGCAATCCGGAAGTGAAGCTGCTTAGGGTGCAGGTTGCATGGCAACCAGTCATTTGCTGAAAGTTCTGGGTAGAACATCCTAGTGATCAGGTCAAGTCGCTTTTGGGCTATGATTCGCAGATTAAATTTATTTTGTTTATTTTCAGCTGGTTAATAGCTTAAAAAAGAGTGCCGTTAAAATCATGTGTCAGAGAATGTTCTTTGTTGTTGATTATAATTGTCGTGGTTTAAAGCTAACATTATTGAAAAAAAATAAATTTTAATTAGTACTTTTTAAATTTGTTTTCTGTGGCTAAGCTCGGCTTCCATAGAATAGATTTTATTTTTTGAGGGATTTTGAGGTGTCAAAACAAGTAAAAGTCATAAGTAAAAAAGACGTGAAGCCGGGAATGTATGTTCACGCTTATGGATGTGGGACATTTAACGATCCACATGTCGGGTTAGGCAAACATATGAAGTCCGCAGAAGATATAGCCAAATATATTCCTGAGGACACGGAACGCGTTGAGATTCTGACCGAAGAAGCTTTGCCCGAAATGGCTCCTTCCGGGGGCAAAAAAGCGAAAAACGCTGAAGAAGCTGCTCGAAATATGGCTGACGCTTTACCCGAAGCGCGTCGTGTGCATGAAGAAGCCTTGAATTATGCTCATAAATTTATCGAAGATGTTAGAAAGGGTAAGACTGTTGAGGTCGAAGAAGCAGCACCTATTGTCGGTGAAGTGATTGACAGCCTGACCAGTAATGAGCCTGCAGCACTGACTCTTGCCTTCCTTAAAAAATATGACGAGTACACATACACTCACAGCATCAACGTAAACCTTTATTCCCTGCTTTTGGGAAAAGCGCTGGGGCTAAAGCGTAAGGAGCTTGAGCTTCTGGGGATCGCGGCTATCTTTCATGATGTTGGCAAAGGGCGTGTTCCCAATGAAGTTCTCAATAAGCCTGGCAAGCTCACCGATGATGAGTATGAGACCATGAAAAGTCACTCGCTGAAGGGGCTTGAGGTTCTTCGTGATGTAAAAGGACTTGATAAGTCTGTGCTGCGTGGGGTTGTTGAGCACCATGAGCGTTTTGACGGAAGTGGATACCCGTATGGCGTCAAAGGTAATGATATTCATCCCTTCGGGCGTATCATCGCTATCAGTGATGTCTATGATGCGCTGACCAGTGTGCGGGTTTATAAGAAAGCGGTAACTCCGGCCAAGACTTTGAGTCAGATGTACAAATGGAAGGGTACTGACTTCGATCCAGCGTATTTGAATCGTTTTGTGAGGGTTATGGGGGTTTATCCCCCCGGCACATTGGTTCAGCTTGATGATATGAGGTTCGCCATTGTGCTGGAGACTAATGAAGATAAGCCGAGGCATCCCAAGGTTAAAATTCTTTTCAATGATAAAATGCAGCCCATAGTTGCAGAATGTGTTGATCTTGCCAGCTATAATGAGGATGGGAAGGACCTTAAGGTCATGCGCCAGCCTGACCCTCGTTCTTTAGGGGTAGATATGCAGCAGTTGGCAAGGTTTTTAGTCTAGATTTGAGTGTTATCTTGCATTGTTTTAGGGCCGGAATCAGAGTGATCTGATTTCGGCTTTTTTTGTTTTGTTGATAAAATGAACTAAAGTTCAATTTATTGTTGACCTAAGTTGAACTTTGGTTCATTTTTTTAAAAACACAGGAGCAAGAGTATGACAACAGCAGAGCAAAAAAGTGAAGGGATGCATGTCTGCCCATGGTGGGTGGCGTATACGTTTGACAATAAGCTACGCAGGATGATTGACCCGGCCGATAAAGCACTGGAAAAATGGGTCCGACCGGGGATGAAGGTTTTGGATTTCGGTTGCGGGTTAGGACATTATTCAATCGGGGCGGCCAAGCTGGTAGGCGAGAGCGGAGAAGTGGTGGCTGTAGACTTACAACAGAAGATGCTTGATATTGCGGTCAAACGGGCCGGAAAAGCTGGGGTGGCTGATATTATCAAGCCGCATCAATGCTCTACGCATGGTATCGGATATGCGGGTAAAGTTGATTTCGTGGTAGCCGGGAATGTTATCCACGAGACCCCGGACTGCCGCAAAACTTTGCAGGAAATCTATGAGTTGCTGGTTTCGGGGGGAGGTTTTTTCTTTACTGAACCGCGCAATCATGTAAGGGCTGAACTGTTTGAGGAAGAGCTTATGGTCGCAGGTGAAATCGGTTTTGCGGTTGAGGTTCTCCCAATGTCATTCATGGCCCGCAGGGCTTATCTGTATAAATAGTATTACGGAAAAATTTCTAATAACCATTAAAAGGTGTAGGGGATTTTTCATTCTCAATAGCGCGAAGCGCAACATAATTGCTAAGGGACTAAGATGATTCGCAAGCATGGAAACTTCGAGCCAGTGCAGGAGCGCGCCGATGTGACCAGAAATGATATTTTGGAAGCGGCCCTGACAGTGTTTTCCGAAAAGGGATACGCGGGGGCCAATACCAAAAACATCGCTGCCGCCGCCGGTGTAGCTACCGGTTCTGTTTACCGCTACTTCAAGAATAAAAAAGTGATTTTCATCGAGGTTATGAATATGCTTCAGGGCCGGATGAGTTTCGATATTTTCGAGAAGGCCAGGAAGGAGCTGGAAGAAGGGAATAGTTTGCGCGATGCTTTGCGCCTGCTTGGAGTCTATTCGGTTGAATCTCATCGAAGTCACCGTATGTTTTTCCGTGAAGTCATGGCCCTTGAGGCTACTGACGAAGAAATTTCGGCTATCGGAAGGGAGCGGGACCGCAGAATTCGCGCAAAACTGCTTGAATTTCTGTTGTCACATAAAGAATACCTCAAGGTTGACGATTTTGATGCCTCTGCCGAGCTTGTTCATCTTGTGGTGGAAGAAGTCTCTCATCAGGCCGTAATTTTTGATTCAGATGTTGGTGAAGACCGTCTGGTCTGCCAGATGGTGATTATGCTTGAAGGGTATCTGTTTGGGTCCTCATAGTTTTCTCTTTTAGATTACAAATTCCATCTCGCTGAAAATTTTCTGTTCATCGTAGAGACCCGGATATTTTGCCGCTATTTCCGGCATGGTTGCGAAAAACGCATTCCAGCCTGAAAGCTGTGCTTCTTTTCTTTTGTTCACGAAAATCTTGAACGTGGTCCCCTTGGGGCATTTTGTCATGTTCAATTCCAGGACACCTTTACTGGTTGTCTCCAGCCATACCGCCGACCATGCTGTGCGATCTCCCTCGGTTTTCTTGTATTTCTCAAAGTAGGCTTCAAATATTTTTTCTATGTCTTCACGGTTCATCTGCATGCTCCTTATTTAATGGATTGCGTTTTAGTTATAACTTTTTTGTTTGAAAAAGGGCAAGGTGGACGGTTGGAAGTATTTTCCAGGCATTTGAAAAACAGGTCTACTGGAGCTTGCTATCGGCTACATATTTGTAGCTTGATACATGTTCTGTGTCTGCTGTTTGTCAAAATTGTAAATTTTCTAGGTTGTGTTGGTCGCTTCTAAATAATTTTCGATGCTATGATTTAGTGTAAATCTCTCTATTCTGGATTTAGAGCTTAATAATTACGCAAAGAATAATGCTTAGAGGGATGCTTTTGAGACGGTAATGTCGGTTTTTGCCAAAAGGTGAATATGTTTTAGTCTTGAATTTCCACTTTAGTATAATTGTGTGCGTTAAGATTGTCTCTGTGGGCATATATTCATTTATCATAGCTGTTTATAGATGTTTTGTTGGCTGGCGTTTTCAAGTTTGAAGCGTTGTTCTAGCTCTTTTTTGGGTGGTTGAGACGCGTGTAGAACGACAATTATGATTTAAAAACTTCATTTTCGTATTTTTGTTTGCCAAAATTGTTTTTTTCTGCCATTGTCAAATTCCTGAATCGCTCTAGTCTTCAAAAAACGAACTTTTTTATCCTGATTTCGATTCAATTTCAGAGTCCTGAAAATTAAGATGTGCCAATTTTGAGAGGTGGAAAAACTCAAAATGTAAAAGTCTGCCCCGGCACTCATTACTTATTTCGAAATATAATTAGATTAGAGCCGTATTGGCTGATATATTTTTCTAAAAACAGGTCAACTGTCCGGGCGAAAATTCAATTTAATCTGGGCAGTCCGGACATTAGTCTCTCGGATAACTGAATCTGTTGAACCTTATAATCATGGAGTGAGCAGACAATATGTGCCGTTTATTTGCGCTTACAAGTCGCGATCCGATTTCACCCATGCTGGCCATCAATGCCCTTAATACAATGAAAGAAGGTCATGACGGCTCCGGCGTTGGTCTCTGTCTCAGGGGTCTGGGCGGTCGTTTTGAAGAAGAACTGCAGGGTTGCCCCATCCTTTCCGGAATTTTTACAGAAGCGGGCCTACGCAAACTGGAACAATACACCATGGATCATGGTTTCAAGTCCCAGTACAGCATTCTTTACACGCCAGAGACCGAACCGCCGGAAGGTACCCCCGTTCGCGGTACATACGCAGCGATTGCTTACAAAGTTCCCAGAGGCTGGGATGAGCTTACCCCTGCACAGCAGGGGCAGAAGCTGGTTGAAATGCGCCTCCAGCTGCGCAAGATGGGTGAAGAAGACGGCGATATCATGGTTTTCTCTTTCTGGCCCGACACCATCATTGTAAAAGAGGTCGGTGATCCCCTTGAGATCGGCGAATGGCTGCAGCTTGGCTCCAACCGCAATCTCTATGCCCGCCGCATTCTGGCGCAGGGCAGGCAGAATACCAACTACGCGATCAACCTTTACGCCTGCCACCCCTTCTTTATAGAAGGCGTAGCCTCCATGACCAACGGGGAGAACACCGCGTTTATTCCCATTAAAGAATATTTGCAGTCCAGAAACGTTACCGGATACTCGGGATACCAGTCCGATTCCGAAGTTTTCACCCACATCGCCCATTACACCACCAAGCGTCTGGGGCTGGATATCCGTGCCTACAAGCACATAATTACCCCGCTCATGGATCATGAAATGGCCGACCATCCGGACCGTGAATTCCTCGCGACTATAAAGCGTTCCTGCCGCAAGATGATCATCGACGGTCCCAACTGCGTTATCGGAACCCTCGATGACGGTTCCATGTTTATGGTTCAGGACCGCAAGAAGCTTCGTCCCGGCATTGTGGGCGGTAAAGACGGCATTTATGCCTTCTCGTCCGAAGTCTGTGGAATCGACGCTGTCATTCCCGACCGCGACAAGTCCAAAGACTTCCAGCCCATGCACCTCGATACAGTAATCGTCGGACCCGACTGCAAGGAGATAGAGACATGCTCACAGAAAGACCAATTACCCCGTCAACTTTAGGCGTAAAAGACCTGAACTGGCAGATCGAGTGGGACAAGAATCTCTGTACCCAGTGCGGTCGCTGCACATCTGTCTGTCCGGTCAACGCTATTGAACTCGGTGTATTCCGCAAGCGCGAGATCAAAACTCCCGCCAGCCTGCTGAAAAAAGCCGAGAACGAATATACTGTTTTTTACGGCATCCGCCAGAAAACCGACCCGGCCTACGCCTGCATTGGCTGCTCCATGTGCAACATGGTCTGTCCTAACAATGCAATCGGTCCTAAGCGCGAAGAAGGTTCCACCACCCAGAAATTCCACAATGATCGCGGCGGTAACCCCCGCACCCGTGGTGGACGCCGCAATTCCGGCGAATCCCTTCTGGACCAGATCAAGTTCATGCGTATTTCCATGCTCACCGACCCCGCACTTGATGCCGGACGTCATGAGTTCAGGCTGAATACCCTGCTTGGCCGCGTGCAGTCCCCGGAAGAAAGTCTGAAGACTTATCAGGAACACGGCTGGAAACCCCCGGTACGCGAAATCTATCCGCTGGTTATCGGCGGCATGTCCTTCGGGGCTATGTCTCCCAACATGTGGGAAGGTTTACAGATGGGTGTTGCCTACCTGAACGAAGAGCTGAACATGCCTGTGCGTATCAGCACCGGGGAAGGCGGCTGTCCTCCCAGACTGCTTCGCTCCCGTTTTCTTAAATATGTAATTCTCCAGATCGCGTCCGGTTACTTCGGCTGGGATGAAATTATCCACGCTATACCTGAAATGAAGGTCGACCCCTGCGCCATCGAGATCAAATACGGTCAGGGTGCAAAGCCCGGTGATGGCGGCCTGCTGATGTGGTACAAGGTTAACAAGCTCATCGCTGCAATTCGCGGTGTTCCCGAGCGCGTCAGCCTGCCCAGCCCCCCGACCCACCAGACTCAGTACTCCATTGAAGAGTCTGTAGCGAAGATGATCCAGTCCATGAGTATGGCCTGGGGATTCAGGGTCCCGGTTTATCCTAAGATTTCCGCCTCTTCCACTTCACTGGCGGTTCTTAACAACCTGACCCGTAACCCCTATGCCGCAGGTCTGGCCATTGACGGTGAAGACGGCGGTACCGGTGCAGCATACAACGTTTCCATGAACCATATGGGACACCCCATCGCCAGTAACCTGCGCGACTGCTACAACGCTCTGGTTGTTACCGGTAAGCAGAACGAACTGCCCCTCATCGCCGGTGGCGGTATCGGTAAGTCCGGCAACCTCGCGGCCAACGCAGCTGCACTGATCATGCTCGGCGCAAGTGCCGTACAGGTCGGTAAATACGTAATGCAGGCCGGTGCAGGCTGTCTCGGTTCCGAAAAAGACCGCTGCAACGTCTGTAACATCGGCGTATGTCCCAAGGGTATCACCTCTCAGGACCCCAGACTTTACCGTCGCCTTGATCCTGAAAAGGTCGCCGAAAGGGTTGTTGACTTCTATCTGAGCTTTGACACTGAAATCAAAAAGATTATCGCCCCTCTGGGCCGCTCCACATCACTGCCTATCGGTATGTCGGATGCGCTTGGTATCAGTGACCGTGATGCTGCTGACAGACTCGGCATCAAATACGTGGTTTAACAACAGCTCACGATTTACGGAGATTTAAAATGGCAACAGAAAAAATATGCATCAGCGGTCTTGAAGAAGGCGCCCGTATTGAATCCCGCATCCTTGAAGAGCGGATTCAGAAAGCGGTCGCCGACGGAGCCCGCAAGCTTGAAATAGACGCCATGGGCCAGCATGGTATTGGCGGACGACTCTGGATTTCCAAGGAAGAACCCATCGATATCGACGTTATCGGCACATCCGGACAGCGTCTCGGCTCAAAGGGTTTTCCCGGCACAGTGATCAATGTTTACGGTTCGGTTTCCGATGACGTGGGTTGGCTCAACGCCGGTGCTGAAATCATCGTTCACGGCAATGCTTCAAACGGCGCATGTAACGCCATGGCACAGGGTAAAGTTATCATTAACGGTGACATCGGTGCCCGTGGTATGACCATGACCAAAACCAACCCCCGTTTCGATCCTCCTGAACTCTGGATCCTCGGCGGCGTTGGTGACTACTTCGCTGAATTTATGGCCGGCGGTACTGCTGTCGTCTGTGGTCACGAAGCACAGAACCCCGAAAACGTACTCGCCTTCCGTCCCTGTGTAGGTATGGTTGGTGGACGCATTTTCGTACGCGGACCCCACGGTGAATTCTCCACTGCAGATGCTATCCTCGAACCCATCACAGATGCGGATTGGGAATGGCTGACCAGCAACCTGAAAGAGAACCTCGCCAAGATCGGCCGCGAAGAAGTTTATGATTCCCTGACCGAACGCAAGGAATGGCAGCTCATCCGCGCCAAATCTCCTTTTGAGAAGACCGGACGCAAGCGTCGTTCCATGTCCGAGTTCCGTTCCGAAGTATGGGACGGTGAACTGGGGCAGGGCGGCCTTATCGGTGATCTGACCGACCTCGACCGTTCTCCCATTCCGCTGATCACCCACGGTGAACTGCGTAGATTCGTTCCGGTCTGGGAAAACCGCAAATATCAGGCTCCCTGCCAGTCAGCATGTCCTACCGGAATGCCGGTGCAGAAACGTTGGCAGCTGGTCCGTGACGGCCTCGTTGATGAAGCTGTGGACCTCGCCCTTGCATATACTCCTTTCCCCGCTACTGTCTGCGGTTACCTCTGTCCCAACCTCTGTATGGAAGGTTGTACCCGAAGCGCAAGGGACCTGCAGTCAATTGATATTGTTAAACTCGGCCGTGAGGGTGTGAACAGCCCGGCTCCCGAACTTCCTCCGCTTTCTGGTAAGAAAGTTGCGGTTATCGGTGGTGGACCCGCAGGCATCTCCGTTGCATGGCAGATCCGCCGCAAGGGTCACGAAGCCGTTGTATACGACATGTCTGATAAGCTCGGCGGTAAAATCACCTCCGCCATTCCTTCCAGCCGTATTCCCAAGGAAGTGCTGGATTCCGAGCTTGAGCGTGTTGCTAAGGTTATTCCCCATGTACATATGCAGAAGAAGCTCACCGCCGATGATTTTACTGAACTCAGGCAGAATAACGATGCCGTAGTTCTCGCCATCGGTGCTCAGAAGCCGCGCATCATTCCCATTCCCGGTCATGAGCGTATCAACCCGGCTCTTGATTTCCTCAAGGAAGCCATGAAGGGCAAGGCTGAAGTCGGTGAGAAAGTGGTCATCATCGGTGCTGGTAACGTTGGTTGCGACGTTGCTACCGAATGTGCCCGTCTCGGTGCAAAAGATATCCTGCTTATCGATATTCAGAAGCCTGCTGCTTTCGGTAAGGAGCGTGAAGAAGCTGAGCATGTAGGCGCAAAATTCCGCTACCCCTGCTTTACTCAGGAAGTTACCGAAGAAGGTGTTGTGCTCAAGTCCGGCGAAGTTATCCCGGCTGACACAGTAATCATGTCCATCGGTGATACCCCTGATATCGAGTTCCTGCCCGATACGATCGCCCTTGATCGCGGTCACATTGTGGTTAACGAAGATTACCAGACCACCGAACCCGGTGTTTACGCCATCGGTGATGCTGTTCGTCCCGGCCTGTTGACCCACGCAATTGGTCACGGTCGCGCTACAGCCGAGACTCTCGACGAAGTCTTTACCGGCAAGCGTCCGCACGCAGAACCCAAGGATGTCATCGATTACAAGCGTATGACCCTTGAGTATTTTGATCCGCGTATCACCAATTTCAAGGATGTTCAGGAATGTGCACAGGAATGTTCTTCCTGCGGTTCCTGTCGTGATTGCGGTCTTTGCGAAACTGTCTGCCCGCAGGCAGCTATCTCCCGCAAAGGAGGCGAGGGCAAGGATTTTGAAATGGTCTGCGATGCTGATAAATGCATTGGCTGCGGATTCTGCGCTAACGTCTGCCCCTGCGGCATCTGGAATCTCGTGGAAAACAGCCCCATGGGATAATATAAAGTCTTAAAGAATAGGTGATCCGGGCGGTCCGGTGATCCTGTATGGATTCTAAGATGAAAGCCCTGCTGAAGAAATTCAGCAGGGCTTTTATTGTTTTTGTTGGTCTCCGGCGGCTGGGGAAGCCTACCGGCGGTCCCTGCCGGGGGCCTCAAACCCTTTTGGGAAAAGGGTTTGAGAATCCCAAAACTTTTTATTGGGCTTCGCCAAAGTTGTATTCGAAGAACGTCATTTGAACCTATGCAGCGAAGCAAACTGAAAGGTTTTGAAAGGGATGGGGTCTGGGGAAGGGGAAACTTTTGCAAAAGTTTTCCCTTCCCCAGCCGCCGGAGGCATTTCTTAAAATAAAGGTTCGATTTCGAATTCCATTTTTTCTTTGGTCTTGGGGTGTTCGAAGCAGAGATATCCGGCGTGAAGCTTAAGCTGTCCGGGTGCTGTTCCTGATCCGTAGAGGCGGTCCCCGACGATGGGACAGCCTAGTCCCTGCGGATGTGCTGAATGTACTCGTAATTGATGGGTACGTCCGGTAAGCGGGGTGAATTCGACCCGTGTCTTACCGTCTTCAATGCCCAGCTTGCGCCAGTGGGTGATACCCAACTTGCCGTGTATGGGATCGTAGACCTGATAGGGGCGGTTATACGGATCAAGACGGAAAGCCATCTCAATAACACCGCTGTCCCCTTTTACTATGCCGTCCAGCAGGGCGATGTAGCGTTTTTTTACCAGTCTCTTCTGGAATTGCTCCACCAACTCTCGCACAGCCCTTGCAGTGAGGCCCAGCACCAACAGGCCGGACGTGTCCATATCCAGCCTATGCACAGTGGGGAACTTGCGGCATTCGGGAAACATCTTCTGCACCCTTGTGACCACGCAGTCCTGGTTTTCAGGTCCGCGTCCCGGTACGGAAAGCAATCCGCTGGGTTTGTTCACCACAACTATTTTTCGGTCCGCATAGACGATATCAAGAAGTTCTGAGTTGCTCATGGCTACTTAATCGTTTTTTTAAGCCAAAAAATCAACTATCAAATTTCCTGATGGTATTAATTTGTTTTTACGGGAAATATCGATTGTTTTCATAAGTGAACATTTCTGAAGTTTCAGAGCTGCAACATGAATTTTAGCTGAAAATTAGTGCTGTTCTTGCTTTTTGATTAAAAAATAACATGAAATTAGATGGTTGTGCGCTCCTATCAGTTGAATAATGTTATTCTATACTCTTAAGGTATGATTATGGTCCGATTGAACCTAGATTCAGTGTCAATTGAACGCTAATCCTAGGTAGCACGAATGGTAAATTGTTATCCATATGCCCAAAAGGTGGTTGTGAAAAAAATATCTATAAACAATATGAAGGGTTAAGGTGTGTTTTGTACAAAATTTCACAATATGCTTATTTTTTTGATTGCATAATCAAACAGAGGGGTCTATTACTTGATCAACGGATCAAGAACAGGTCCTCCTAGAAAAAATGGCCGGACAAAAAGAGCCGGACGTTTTCATAAAGGTTAAAATATAATTTTCATAAATATGGTTTCAAATCTTTAACTTCCACCTCGGGTGGGACGGGTAATAAGAGATGAAAAAAATGAGCGTACTTTTTCTTTTACTTCTGGTGATTGTGGCTGCTGCAGCAACTTCTGAAACCCTTGACTTCAAATCCAAGGACGTAACCACCGTTGCTGAAGCTCGTGTATCCGGTGCTGATACCAAGGCTAAAGTAAAAGGCCACATCGTAAGAAAGATCAACGACAATAAATACGTATTTCAGGACAAGACCGGTGAAATCATCATCGACCTCAGCCCGAAAGCGGGATCCCTCCCCGTTGACGCAAATGCTGAAGTAGAGATTGAAGGCAGGGTCGAGCAGGACCTCGTCTTCGCCGGAATCGAAGCCCAGAAAATATCCGTTATCAACTAGTTTCAGCTAGAACGGACCTCACAGGAATACATATTCCGAACCAGAAAGGTCGCTAATCCGACTCTCTTGAATCTGAATTGTCAGCAGTTTTCAAAGCCGCGTCTGAAGACGCGGCCTTTCTGTTTTTTAGGCCCCCGGAGCTAAGCTTACGCTTGGTTGCGGGGGTTTTGTTTTTCGTTGGGGTTGGGTTTGTTCTGCAGGTGAATCTGTTGTCTTTGGCTGCAGGGCGCTGCTGCAGTTTTTATTTGTATGGAACTGCAGATGCTAAAATTCTGGCAATGGCGTACATGAAAAGATTGCGCGTTCAGGAACAGGCCATTTGCGTTCATCTTTTGTTTGAATACTGGCTGTTGATATACTTCTACTGGAAATACAGGTGGAGAATGAGAGTGGCTGGTTGGCGTTTACGGTGTCCTGCTAAGTGAAATATGGATTGCACAGCTCATTAATGGTGCTGATTATCTTGTCTTTGGATATGGGCTTGGTCAGGAAAGAGTCGCAACCTGCTTCAAGGATTTTCTCCCGCGCTTCAGTCAGTGCATGGGCGGTCAGCGCAACGATAATG
The DNA here is from genome assembly GCF_048571135.1 of Maridesulfovibrio spiralis (SeqCode). Classification (NCBI taxonomy): domain Bacteria; kingdom Pseudomonadati; phylum Thermodesulfobacteriota; class Desulfovibrionia; order Desulfovibrionales; family Desulfovibrionaceae; genus Maridesulfovibrio; species Maridesulfovibrio spiralis (SeqCode). Next base: position 2,362,121 of record NZ_CP182344.1, read on the forward strand.
CTTGGTCTGATCTCGGTTTGGGATTCCCATGACCGAATCCTGCGGGTGCACTCGTAACCGTCCATTATGGGCATCTCAATGTCCATGAAGATCAGGTCGAATTTGTTTGCCTGACTTTGTTCCAAGCCTTCTTTACCGTTGTGGGCTACCTTGAGGGTATGGGGCAGGTCTTTGAAAAACAGCTGGACCAGCATGCAGTTGGCTTTGTTATCTTCAACCAGAAGAATATCAAGAGGCCTGATTCTGCCGCAGGGCTGAACCGGGGGCTGATGTAGCTCCGGGGTACTGTTCAGTACTTTTTTAGCCGTATTCTCAAGTGAAAGCATGTCCACAGGGGCAAGCAGAACGCAACCGGTAAAGTTTTCAATATGATCTTGTCCCACGGTGGTGATCATAATAATTTTATCTTCATCGACCTTCATGGAGCGCAATTCATTAAGGGTTTTTTGACGTCTCCAGCCGTGTATGTCTCCGCGAACGAGAACAAGATCGTAAGGAGTGTTCGATTTCAGGCTGCTTTCAATGAAACTGCGGCCTTCTTCTATGCTTTGCGCTTTGCTGATGCGTTTGGTCCGTGTGCTCATGCGAATGGCCAGAGCCTGTCGCGAGTAGTCCTGGTCGTTGATAATCAGGACGGATTTACCACGCAGAGGAGAGCTTTCCACCGAGCTGCGGGGGTCCCGTTCAAAGGGAAGGTCCAGATGTACTGTCGTGCCGAAACCTTTGCGGCTTTCGAGCCATATTTTCCCGCCCATAGCTTCGCAAAGTGATTTGCAGATCGAAAGGCCGAGTCCTGTTCCGCCGTATTTGCGGGTGGTGGAAGAGTCGGCCTGAGTGAAGCGGTCAAAGATTGATTCCAATTTATCTTCTTCAATACCAATGCCGCTGTCTTTCACTTCAAAATGGATATTCAGGGTGTTGCCGTTGCCGTCCTGATTCAGGACCGGGTTAAGTGAAGCTTCAACGACAACAAAGCCGCGTTCTGTAAATTTTATGGCGTTACCGATCAGGTTAACGAAAATCTGTTGCAACCTTGTAGGATCACCCATCAGGTGCTCGGGGACATCCCTTTTGATGTTGTATGCCAGTTCCAGTCCTTTTCCGTGCCCGGCATGGGCAGTGACTTTAAATGCTTTACCGACCAGTCTGTCGAGGTTGAGGGTTTTGCTTTCAAATGGAATTTCACCTGCTTCAATTTTACTCAGGTCGAGAATTTCATTGATCAGGTGCAGCAGCGATTCTCCTGATTCCTGCAGGATTTCCACAAACCTTCGCTGTTCGTCGTCCAGAGATGATTCCCCCAGAATTTCAGCCATACCGAGGATAGCATTCATGGGGGTTCGGATCTCATGGCTCATGGCGGCCAGAAATTGGGATTTTGCTACTGTTCCTTTCGCAGCTTCAACTGCCATGGCTTCTGATTTTGCAATCGCCCTGACCAGTTTGCGGTTAGCTGTTTCCAGCTCATGGGTTCGTTCCTGTACATTGACCTCAAGGTTTTTATAGAGGCTCTCTAAGTTGCGGCTCATGTGGTTGAAATTAAGGGCTAAAATTCCTATTTCATCCATGCGCGTTCCCACGTCCACGGTAACAAATTTTCGGCGGGCGATCTTTCTGGTATTGTTAGCCAGTATGCCCAGCGGAGATATGATAATGCGTTGGAAAAAGGCATCCAGAGCAATGATAGTGCAGAGCATGCATGCGCTGAAAAGAAGAATCAGGCTGTATGTGTTTTCGTGGATTTCCTTGCGGACTTTATCGAGCCGCATACCGATTTCAACCCGGCCGATATTTTCATTGCCGCTGATGATCGGACGCGAAACGATGAGGACATCGTCACCGTATGAGGGTTTGTTCTTGGAAGTGTGTGCCTTGGATACAATATTACCGGATTGCAGAATCGGGTTGCCTTCGCGGTTGTATATCTCGCAGAAAGCAACCTGCTGTGACTGCTCAATAGAAAGGGCAAGGTCTTCAATCAGGAAGAAACTGAATCTGGGCAGATACTCCGCACAGGAGCGCGCAGCAAGGGATGCGACTCGGTTGCCGTGTTCATGCAGGTTGTTTTCCAGCATTCTTTTTTGGGAATCGACAATGTAATATCCCAGCAGGAAAAAAAACAGCAGCAGGATCAGCCCGGTGCCTATGGAAATTTTAAACCGTAAGCTGTCTTTCATGTTCGTCGCTAACCATAACTTTTCGGTAATTTCTCAAATCTGTATTAATCTCAGATAATTATTCTTTGTATTCTACTTTAATTTCACCGCGGATAATTTTTTCTCTGATTTCGTTTACTTTTTTCAGAATTTCAGCAGGAATTTTGTCGCGGGTATATTTCATTTTACTAAGTCCTACCCCGTTTTCCTTAAGCCCGTAGCTTGTTGGTCCGGGTGTGAACTTGTTTTGCATAACTGCTTTTAATTCGTTGTACGCCGCTACATCAAGCTTTTTTATCATGCTTGTAAGAACAAAGCCTTTAGCCAGTGAATCCTGATCTGAATCTACTCCGATTGCGAATTTATCGCTGCGGCGGGCTGCCTCGATTACTCCATTACCACTCAAGCCGGCAACAGTAAAAATTACATCCGCTCCGCTACCGAACTGGCTCATGGCAATGTTGTAGCCTTTGGCCGGTGCGTTGAATCCGGAGAAGTCACCTAAAGGGCTCAGGTAGGCCTTTTTAACCTTGATATTAGGCACAGCATATTCAGCTCCGGCCGTATAGCCCTGCTCGAATTTCATTACCGGTGGAACAGGGGTCCCGCCGATGAAACCGACTATCCCGGTTTTACTGGTCAATGCCGCAAGTGCACCTGCCAGAAAAGAGCCTTCGCCCTGCTCGAAGAAAACAGAGGATACATTGTCTATGCCAGTGATAGGCACTTCGCTGATGATGAATTTTTTGTCAGGGAAATGGGGTGCTGTCTGTTTAACCAGTTGCGCATGTTGGGCTCCGACCAAAATCAGAACATCCGATTGCCGGATCAGGTTTGTGAAATCTTTAATTGTCGATTCGCCATCTGGTTCGGGCTCGAGGATAATCAGTTTAAAATTGAATTCCTGCTGCGCCTTGCGGATTCCGCCGTATGACATGTCATTGAATGACAGGTCTCCCAGGCCTGACGCTCCGGTTACGAAACCGACAACAGGCTGGTCTGCAAAAGCAGTTCCCAGTGTAAAAGTCAGAAATAAAATTATGGTGATTAATTTTTTCATGTGTTCCCCGAATTGATGAAAAATCTTATTTTTTAAAGAAAATCGCCGAATATTATCCAGTTATTGAGTATGTAGATGAACTTACTATAAAAGCGCATTTTGTTAAAGGTTCTTGGGGCAAATTTAACCTTAAGGTTTCAATACGAAAATCCCGGCAAAGCATTAGCTTAACCGGGATCGTTGTTTTTATAGGTGTGTATTCTGCTGTATTTAGCCGGATTAACTGTTCTGGTCCGGGGCTATTCTGAGCAGAGGTGATTTTTTTAAGTTGAGTTTCCCGCCGTACTGGGCGAGCCCGACTCCAGCAAAGATGACCGCTGAGGCCGTCAGCTGCACAGGGTTGAGTGTCTCGCCAAGCAGGAACCAACCGAAGAATGCCGCAATTGCCGGGACAAGGTTAATGAAGGCTGAGGCCTTGCCTGCCGGGAGTCTGCTGATTCCCAGATTGTAGAGCACAAAAGCTCCAAGTGTTACGAATACTCCGAGGTAGCCGGCCATCAGCAGCGTTTCATGCGGGCTTGTTCCGAGTCCGTCCCGGAGAATCAGATATAGACCGGGAATAAAGAATATGCACCCGGCTCCATTCTGGATCGCAGTCAGTGTCCAAGGACCGTAGTGGGCGGAAAGCCTTTTGACCAACAGCATATATCCTGCGGCGCAGATCATGGCGAAGAGTTCCAGCAGGTTTCCGAAGGCAGGGTTGGCAGCGTTTACGGAAGGATTTCCACTCATGGTCAGGGCCGCAACTCCGGCCATGGACAGGGCCAGTCCGGCCCACCCGGCTGGAGTCGTTTTTTCCTTGAAAAAGAATCCTGCCCCGGCTGAAACCATAAGCGGCAGTGATGCTGAAATCAGTCCGGCTTGCGTGGCGGTTGTGTAGGTCAGGGCGTATGATTCAAAAAGAAAATACAGGCAGGGCATGAACAGAGCCATAATTGCCAGTGCCACGCGGTCTTTTCCGTTTTTTACCGGACGGGCCAGTTTGGGCATGAACGGGGTCAGGATCAGGGTTGCAAAGCCGACGCGCATCCACATTACGGCCCACGGATTCAAAGTACCGACAAGATGTTTCATGGCAGCGAAAGAGCTGCCCCAAAGCAGCACTGCACCGAGTATTGCCAGTACGGGTAAAAAATTTGATGAATTATTCTGGTTCATGGGTATCTCCTTTGTTTTGAAAGTATCTGCTTGCACTTTGATGGTCTTGGAGAATATTGCTGTTCTCATTTTTCGGCTAAAATGTTCTTGGAGTGTTGTTGCCTATAATGTTAGGCCAAAGATATGACTGTTTGATGAGGTAATGGAAAAGGAGTTTAGATATGCCATTCGCTGTATGGAAAGACAGCTATAGTCTTGGCGATGAGTTGATTGATGAGCAACATAAGTCACTGATTGCAATGCTTAATGATTTAGCTGAGGCCGAGGCGGAAGATGCCGCTGAGGCGGCCTATACCTGTCTCAGCCGCATGGGGAACTATGCACGGGAGCATTTTCGGGCGGAAGAAGCTCTCATGCGCGAGAAAGGTTACCCGGATCTGGCTAAGCATATTGCTGAGCATACTGAATTTATCAATAAAGTTGTTGAGTATCAGGATGCGGTGTTCAACAAATACGTACCGTTTCAGGATATGCTGGAGTTCTTGAATAACTGGCTGGTCGGTCACATTATTACCAGTGACCAGAAGTACATGGATTATATCCGCAGTCTTTAGATATTGGTGTATTGGGTTGGAGTTGCCCCTGTGTAGCGGCGGAAAGTGTTGGTAAAGTGGCTCTGGTCGGAAAAACCGCTTTGCAGGGCAGTTTCAGCGAAAGGCATCCCGGAGCGGAGCAGTTTTTTGGCGTGCTCTATTCGCAGTTGCAGATGGTAGCTGTGTGGAGGGAGTCCGGTAGCTTCCCTGAAAACACGCAGCAGGTGGTAGCGGGAAAGTCCGGTCGCCTGCGCCAGTTCTTCCAGTGATACTTTTTCAGAAAGATTTGCCCCGAGATAGTCGCGGGCTTTTTTTACGGCTAAAGGTTCTTTTGTTTTCGGGACCTTCGACTGCGTTTCGCAGTGTCGGGTCAAAAGAGCTGCCGCAGCACGGGCCAGCGCGGTATCAACAGCCAGCCTGCTTTTAAGGCCGGATGCTGCGTAGTTCAGTTCAGTCAGGGTTCCGCTGGTTAATTTATCTTTCGTCACCACGGACCTGAATTCAGGCAGTCCATCATTTTCATTCAAGTCACGAAGGGCTTTTTCAAACAGTTGATTGTCAAAGCTGAAGACCCTGTAGGTGATGCGGGTGTCTGAATCAGTTATGACTCCTGAGTGAACCAGCCCGGGATTGAATAGGGCGATTTCTCCTCCGCGCACAAAAGAACTTCCCGAACCGGGCTGGCGGCAATAGCAGCCGCCTGCCTCCATAACGCCGACAGAATGAAATCCGTGAGTATGGTTGGGGAAGGAATGGTTGGAATCAATGACTTCCTGAATCTCAAGCCCCTCTATTGCAGGGGGGCGCAGATATCTGATTGTCCCTTTTTTCATAATTTTTACCACGCAGCAAAAGCTTTGCATAAACGTCCTTGGAAGACAAGCTAACCAGCATCGCGCGGACTGTCTTGTAAAATATTGCTCCTTTAGTTTAGACTGTATTGCGTAAAATTATAATATGGACAGCTTGCGCGGAAAATATATTTTGTTTTTAATTGATTGAGCATTAAACCTTTGAGGAAGCTGTCATGGGCAGGACCGTTTTTACTGAAAAAGTAATTGAAGTGATCAAGGCTATTCCGGAGGGAAAGGTCTGCTCCTACGGCAGGGTCGCCGCACTGGCCGGGAATTCCCGTGGTGCGCGGCAGGTTGTGCGCATTCTGCACAGCAGCGGTGAAAAGGAACAATTGCCGTGGCAGAGGGTGGTCAACAGAGAAGGCTGCATTTCATTAAAAAAAGGTCAGGGCTACGAAAGACAGCGCGAGTTGTTGGAAAAGGAAGGCGTTGAATTCGATTTTGATGGACGCATAGATCTTGAGACCTATCTCTGGTGTCCTTAGTGATCAACCTGTCCGGCTGAAAACAGCATGGAGGATTTCATGAGTAATATTTCCATACCTGATTTGAAGATGAATGACGGCAATTCCATCCCTGCGCTGGGATTCGGAACATACAAGCTTAATGGTTCTGCCGGTGTGGAAACCATGGTCAACGCTTTGAAGGCAGGCTACAGGCTGCTGGACTCAGCTTTCAAGTATGAGAATGAAGGGGCTGTCGGTGAAGCCATCCGGCGCAGCGGTGTGCCCCGTGAAGAAATTCTGGTTACTTCCAAGGTCCCCGGACTGCGCCACCGCTACAATGAAGCCCTTTATTCCGTGGAGGAGTCCCTCTACCGGGCCGGGCTTGATTATTATGATTTCTACCTCATCCACTGGCCCAATCCCAGTCAGGACCTCTATGTGGAAGCATGGCAGGCTTTGATCGAAGCCCGGAAGAGGGGGCTGGTCCGTTCAATCGGTTGCAGCAACTTCCTGCCGGAGCACATGCAGCGGTTGATTGATGAAACCGGTGTGACTCCGGCGGTGAACCAGATTGAGCTGCATCCGTATTTCATCCAGAAGGAACAGCGCGGCTGGCATGATGAGCACGGAATTATTACCCAGTCATGGAGTCCGCTGGGCCGTGATAATTCCGCCATGCATGAATTGTTGATCCACGACATCGCTGCCGCTCACGGAAAGAGTGCGGCACAGGTGATTTTGCGCTGGCACGTACAGCTTGGCGCGCTGCCCATCCCCAAGGCAACTTCTCCGGCCCGGCAGCAGGAGAACCTGAGTGTTTTTGATTTTGAACTCAGTAGCGATGATATGGCTGCGATCAACAGTCTGGACAGGCCTGATGGAAGGCGGAAGGACCAGCATCCGGCTTATTACGAAGAATATTAGTAAAGAAAAATCCCGGAACGTTATCGATCGTTCCGGGATTTTATTTTAGGCTGATTCCTGTTGCTTATTCAGCTTTCAGATCTTCTACAATCTGTTGCATTTCAGCCACCTGCTCGGCAAGCGAATCCAGTGCCATGGCGAATTCCCTCGCGCCGTTGGCTGTTTCTGATGTGATGCGGCTGATTTCTTCCACAGAATTATTAATTTCTTCAGACGTGGCTGACTGTTCTTCCGCTGCGGTTGCGATGCTCTGAATCTGAACGGTGCTTTCTTCTGCGCCTGTTACGATCTCCTTTAAAACCATACCGGATCTTTCCGAGAAGTCATTGGCGTCTTCGATACGTTGGTTGACCGTTTCCATGGAGCGGATATTTTCCCCGGCAACCCGTTGAATGGCACCGATGGAGTCTGATACCTCGCCTGTTGCTGTCATGGTTTTTTCAGCAAGTTTGCGGACTTCGTCGGCCACAACAGCGAACCCGCGTCCGGCTTCCCCTGCGCGGGCTGCTTCAATGGCAGCATTCAGAGCCAGCAGGTTGGTCTGGTCGGCAATGTCGGTAATCACGCCGATTATGGCTTCGGTTCCCTTGGCCTGATTATCCAGCTCTTCCATGTTGGCTTTGAGGTTGTTTACTTCTGTTACGGTCTGGTCCAGTGCATTTTTTGATTTTTCAACAACAGTAGCTCCGGCGTTGGCTTTTTCATGTGCTTCGGTGCTTTCGCCCGCTGCGTCGGCTGCGTTACGGGCAATTTCCAGTACTGTGGCGTTCATTTCCTCCATGGCTGTTGCTGTGGAAGCGATGCGGTCACTCTGTTTTTCTGAACCGTCAAGCATTGCGGAGGATTGAACGGACATCTGTTCCGAGGCTGAGACAATCCGTTCCAGTATGATTTCAACCCTGTTGGCAGCGAGGCGAAGACCTTCTGCGCGGGCCATGTCTGCTTTGATGCGTGCTTTTTCCGCTTCGGCTGTAGCCTCACGTGCTTTTGCGGACTCTTCTTCCGCTTTATGGGTTTCGTTTTCCGCTTTGCGGATTGTTTTTTTCAATTCCCCGACCATGGCACGCATGGATTCCGCCATATGTCCGATTTCGTCTGTCTGGTTGATATCAAGATCCGCATCAAGGTCGCCATCAGCTACTTTGGCAGTATAGGCGGCAGTTTTTAGAATGGGTTTGCTGATCAGCGCGGCGAGCATGAAGAGTATCACCAGCAAAATAATGATGGATACAGCACTGATGGTCAGGCTGTTGCGGGCAATGGCGTTGGCCTGCGCTTCAACCTTATCCATGGGAATGACCATCGCGATGGACCACGGATAAGAAGTTTTACCGACTTTGATGGGAGCGTAGGTGATGTATTGTTTTTCCCCTGATTCTGACTTTGCTACATAGGAGTATGTACGCCCTTTTTTGATGGCGGAAAGCACTTCATGCCTGTTTCCGTCTTTGATTACATCATTCAGGTTTTTAGCCTGTAGCTCATCATCCGGGTGGGCAACGATATTACCTTTGTTGGTAACAAGAAAAGCGTAGCCGGTTTCGAACGGTTTAATGGCAAGGATGGTTTCCTGAAGGTCGTTAAGATAGAAGTCTACGCCGACCACACCGATATTGCGGCCGTTCTTTTTGATGGGAATCCCGGTGGATGCCACCCAGAAGGTCTTGCCCTGCACGGTCCAGGGGTACGGCTCGGTAACGGTTTCCACGTTCCCGGACATTGGGTTCTGGAACCAGCCTACATTTGATACGTCTTTGTTGCCCACAAATAGTTCGGCGATGCGGCCCCCTTCGCGGTGGTACCAGTTGCGGTAGGCCCCCTTATATTTGTCAGTGTATTCGTCTTCCCGGCCATCATAAACGTCCGGGGGAAAAGCACACCAGGAACCGGCCAGGCCGGGATGTTTTTCCAGTACCTTGATCAATGCCGAGTCAAGGTACTCTCGATCCGGGATTGTCTTATAGTTCGCGCCTTCCTCAAACATGATGGCCAGTGTTCTGGTGACAGTCAGTGCCTTGCCCATGGTTTCCGAGATTTCGTTGCCGTAACCTCTGGCGATGTGTTCTGCTGCTTCGCTGGCCTGTTTCACGGCCATTCTTTTTGCCTGATAGGTTGTTACCCATGTGCTTGTGGTCAATATCAGTCCTACAATGCAGAATGTGGGTATGATAATTTTAGTCTTTAGGCTCCAGTTTTTAAAACTCATGTCAGCACCCCTTTTTTGTGACATTTTTGGCGTTTATCAAGACCTTTGTGTCGTGTTTTTGTTATTTATTACAGGTGTTTAGATTTTATTGTTGTTTCAACAATGTCAGGAAAAAAGTAAAGGGGATTAAGTGAAAAAATTAAAAAATATTTATAGATGTCGGCCAGGCAGAAAAAGAAAGGGCCGCATTATATAATGCGGCCCCCGGTTCAATCTTATAGTTTAGTCAGTTATTCATCTTTCAGGTCTTCCACGATCTTTTGCATTTCTGCCACCTGTTCGGCTAGGGATTCAAGCGCCATGGCGAATTCCCTTGCTCCGTCAGCTGTTTCCGCTGTGATACGGCTGATCTCTTCTACAGATGAGTTGATCTCTTCGGAAGTGGCAGACTGTTCTTCAGCTGCAGTAGCAATACTTTGAATCTGGACGGCACTTTCTTCGGCTCCACTTACAATTTCTTTCAAAACTTCACCGGAGCTTTCAGAGAACTCATTGGCGTCTTCAATGCGTTTGTAGACCGTTTCCATAGATCTGATATTCTCCCCGGCAACTTTTTGGATCGCGCCGATGGAATTGGATACCTCTCCGGTTGCAGTCATGGTTTTCTCTGCCAGTTTACGGACTTCATCAGCAACAACGGCAAAGCCGCGCCCGGCTTCCCCTGCTCTTGCCGCTTCAATGGCAGCGTTGAGTGCCAGCAGGTTGGTCTGGTCGGCGATATCGGTGATGACTCCGATAATAGCTTCAGTGCCCTTAGCCTGCTTGTCCAGTTCTTCCATATTACCTTTGAGGTTGTTGACTTCATTAACCGTCTGACCGAGTGCTGATTTTGATTTTTCCACGACGGAAGCGCCATTTTTTGCTTTGTCCTGCGCTTCTGTACTTGCTTCAGCTGCATCCCCGGCGTTGCGGGCGATTTCAAGTACTGTGGCATTCATTTCTTCCATAGCTGTGGCTGTGGAGGCAATGCGGTCGCTCTGAATCTCCGCACCTTGGAGCATTTCATTTGATTGGACAGACATTTGCTCGGATGCTGAGACTACCCGTTCAAGTACCATCTCAACTCTGCCTGCTGCGTGGTGCAGCCCTTCTGCCCGGGCCATATCCGCTTTTTCGCGGGCCTTTTCAGCTTCAGCAGTAGCCTCGCGTGCTTTTGCTGATTCATCTTCGGCTTTGCGGGTTTCATCTTCAGCTTTGAGGATGGTATTTTTTAATTCTTTGACCATGGCGCGCAGTGAATCCGCCATGCGTCCGATCTCATCTTTCTGGTAAATGGCGAGGTCGGCATCAAGGTCGCCCTCGGCAACTTTAGCCGTATAATCTGCTGTTTTGAGGATGGGCTTACTGATCAGTCCGGCTAGCATGAAAAGGATAGCCAGCAGGACAATAATAGCTGCAACACTGACGATCATACTGTTTTGAGCTATGGCATTGGCCTGTGCTTCAACTTTATCCATGGGAATAACCAGCGCGATTGACCACGGGAACGAAGTTTTACCAACTGTGATCGGCGTGTAGGTTACGTATTCCCGCTTCCCGGTTTTGGGAGAAGTGGATATGAACGAGTAGTTACGACCGTTATTTACGGCATTGAGGACTTCAGACCTGTTTTCCTCGCGCATGACGTCGGCAAGGTTCTTTGCTTGAAAATCCGGGTTTGGGTGGGCAACAATTGTACCCTGATTGGTGACGAGACAGGCATAACCGGTCTCAAAGGGTTTAATCTTCAGGACGGTATCAAGCAGATCATTGAGATAGAAGTCTACGCCGACAATACCGATGTTACGGCCTTTCTTTTTTACCGGATAACCGGTGGAGCAGAGCCAGAAGGTTTTACCGTCTACTTCCCAGGGATAGGGCTCCGAAATAGTTTCCACATTACCGGCCATTGGTTTTTCAAACCATGCCTGTCCGGTGAGATCCTCATCGCCTACATAGGAAGCTGCAATTTTGCCACCGTCACGGTAGTACCAGTTACGGTAAGCTCCTTTGTACTTTTCCATGTATTCTTCTTCCCGGTCATCATAGCTCGTTTTACCGGGAAAGGTGCACCATGAACCGGAAAGACCGGGATGGCGTTTGAGCACTTCGATCAGAACTGCGTCGAGCGCTTCGCGGTCGGGAGTATACTTATAGTTGGCACCGACTTCAAACATTGCGGCCAGAGTTCTTGTTACAGTGAGAGCTTTTCCAAGAGTTTTAGAAATTTCATTGCTGTAACCCGTTGCTTCAATATCGGCAGCGTGAATCGCTTGTTTCACGGCCATATCTTTGGCCTGATCGGTCATTACCCAAGTACTCGTAGCTAAAATCAATGCCACTACGCAGAATGTGGGTATGATAATTTTGTTTTTTAGACTCCAGTCCCTGAAATTCATAGCATCCTCCCGCTCTTAATAAGTAACATCAGTACCAATAGAGAATTCTGTCCCCGCATTAACCGCACAGGAAGGGACAGAATGACTTACTTATCGGAATATATAGCATTAAACTTGACGGTAATGTAAAGAAAAGTCTTACAAAAATATGGTTTTGGAAGCGGGGCGTTCCGCTGTCGCAGCCAAGAATCCTTTTCTTTCTACAACAGATCTATGAGTCTTTGTTGTTTTTCAGTAAGCTGGGGAAATAAAACTGGCCGCATCTCAAAGCTGCGCCCAGTTTTATTTCTGTCTGACTAAAGGAAGCATTCAGGCTCCTTGCGGTCGGTGAACAAGGTGTTGATCCGTCCTTGTGCATCTTTAACCGGGCTGGGCTTCATTGTCCTTGCATGTTGCGGGCACTTTTTTATGCAGGCACAACAGGTGATACATTTATGAATGTCGATGCTTGAGCTGTCAGCAGGGGCGATAGCTGCCATGGGACATATCTCAGCGCAAAGCCCGCAAGCCGTGCATTGCTCGCCAACTGCAATGAAATCAACATTCCATAACTCTGTAATCCCGCCATAGGGGAAGTTGCCGGGGATATCCAGTTCCGTAAATTCTGTTGAGTCTACGACGGATTCGATTTTGTCCCGGATATCTCGGCCGAATTTTATAGCCGTACTTTTGTCTTTTTGGTCAGGACGTCCCAATGAAGGAGTGCTGTCATCTGAAAAGGAGTGTTCTCCTATGAATGCACCTCCGGCAACAACCGCTGCGCCTTGTCCGGCAAGAATTTTCGTGAGTTCACGAAGTGCATCCTCATAAGCGCGGTTGCCATAAACGACCACGCAGACTGTCGGGGTCACATTTGCTTCGATCATAGACAGCCATTCTCCCAGCAGGGCTGGAACACGTCCCATGTATACGGGCACACCGATAACCAAAAGTTCATCCTTACCTGTGTGCAACTGTTGTTTGCGTGCCTCCGGGCCTGTTACATCCAGAAGTTTTACAGGTGCGCCGTCAAAGCCGGCAACGATTTTATGTACTACCTGCTTTGTGGTTTCTGTCGGGGAAAAATATGCTGCTGTTATTGAATTGATTTTCATTTGTTTGCTCCGCAATGTTTTAGAAGAATAGAAAATGTTTCGTTACGTGTCGTAACGTAACGAAACTTGCCAATTCATGTCAAGCATGGCAGAAGGGGTAAAAAATAGAGGTGAAAATGACAAAGGCAAAGACCGGTCGGCCCAGAAGTGAAAAAGCTCGTGAGGCTGTCCTTGCTGCAACGCGAGAGCTTTTAAGTGAAAATGAGGGCGGTGCTTTGAGTATCGAAGCCATTGCCCGGCGGGGTAAGGTTGGTAAGCCGACCATTTACCGCTGGTGGCCTTCGATAGCGGATATTGTTCTGGAAGCCATGTTGCACGAGGCAGACGAAAGTATCCCGGTTCCCGAGTCAGCACCCCTTGCTGATTCTCTTAGGTGTTTTTTAAGGGATTCCATGCAATCTCTAAATGACGGAGCAGGTGTTCATCTGAGATTTTTGATGGCCCATGCGCAAAAAGATACTGAGTTTCGGGACAGGTTTCGGGAGAAATTTGTGTCTAAGCGGCGTGCTGTATTGCGGTCTGTTTTTGAACAGGCTGATACGGAAGGGCGGTCTTTGGATGCAGGAAAACTGGATCTGTCAGTGGATGTCGTTTTCGGTGCCATGTGGTATCGGTTGCTGACTGGTCACGGTCCGCTTGATGAAAAATTTGCGGATGAGTTGGCTGAACTTGCGGCGGTTTTTTACGGGAGAGGATAATATTAAGTTGCCCATGGAAGCAGGGGCTACTTTGAGACTTTCCCCCAAAACAGAAAAAGCCACCAATCTTACGATTGATGGCTTCTCCGCGAAAAGTTGTTGTCTGGTTATTGCTAGATTCTGGCAACTGTCCATCCGTATGCTATCGGGAGTGTTTCGATGTTGAAGACACCTTTTTCGGAGCATATTGGCATCAAAGAGTTTTTCGTCCTGATACCGAGGTTCATCAGCATTGTCTTGCCTGTTCCGCCTCTGTCGTTCGCAAGTCTTCCGAGTTCCAGAAATAATATGAAATGTTTGGTATACTCAGTGTCGAGCAGAGCATTATAGAAATCTCGTATGTCCTCTTTGACGCACATTTGTGCTCCGGTTAGCCCGGCGATTGTCCCAGCTGCCTTCTGGGAAAATTTTTGGGGCAACCCGTTGACCTTTGTTCTGGCTTTGCATTCATCCTCTTCATTTTCGGGAACTTTCTCGTAGTCTTTGGCTTCAATCAGGTACAGTGTTTTCTTGTCGGGGTCTAAGAGGATAAGATCAACACTACATATTCCTTGAATCCTCTTGAATTCATTCTGCCAGTCTGTTTCGTCGTAAACGCTGTATTTCCAATTGGCTGGAAAGCTAAATTCAAGAGTTCTGTCGATAATAACCCTAGTCATCGACGTACTCCAGCGAAAGGTAGCGATCCGTTTGCTCGAGCTCCTCCTCAAGCGATTGAATATGGTCAATATTTTCAATGGAATCTCCCTGACTAACTTCGACTCCTGTCGGAGTTTCGGAAAGTCCGAAGAAGCGCAGGGGGGTAGATTTATTTTTGCTGAGTATATCCAGCTCGCGCATGAGGAACAGGCTGTGTGTGGCAACAACAACCTGTATGCCGTAGTCGGCAAGGCTGGTCATGGCTTTTGCCACCAGCTTGAGGAGCTGTGGGTTCAGGTTGCTTTCCGGTTCATCCCAGAAGAGAGTACTCCCTTTCACCAGCGAACCGTTACGCAGCAGGTGTGCAAGCATACCGACCTTGCACAGACCTTCTGCGACCAGTGGGGCTTCCAGTTCACCGATGGATTCTTTTTCAAAGTAGAACCGGTTGTTCTTCTCAACGAACTTGCCGCCGTCGAAGACATCGTTCTCAATGGTAGTGAGAATGTCTGAAATTTCTTCAAGTCTTTTGCCTTTTAGGGGGCTTCTTCCGAGAGCTTTGGCAAGGTCGTAATAGGTGTCGTCAAAGGATAGTTCTCGGTCTTCGATTGCTTGAATTAGACCGGGGTAGATGGAAATGATTTCCTTGGGAGTTATATAAACTGGCTGAATGTGTTTTTTAAATTTAGGGATTGAAGATGCCTCATGCATTTTGTTGCCCGGTTTAATATCCATTTTATACAAGTAGGGATTGTCCTCACAGTCAGTTGCTTGTAATTCAATTTTTGCTTTTTGTGTCGACCCTTGAGATTTACGAATTAGTGAGCTTGCACCAAGGACTTTAAAAACGTTCAGTATTTTAAGTGGGAAAGTCAGATTCTGATTTTCCACTTGTTCTGTAGGAATTTTACTTCCTTCGTACACCGTAGACAGAGCTGCATATCCAGCTCTCAACAAATGACTTTTACCGACACCATTCCTGCCGATGATGACGTTTATTCCTTTGGAAAAGTTCAGTTCAGCTTTCGAGAAAGCGGTGAAGTTGGTAAGAGTCAAATTTTTCAGCATAATATACTCCCGTTCATTCTTGACGGCATCTTAGAGAATAAAGTTATATTTGATAAGTAAAATATGGGAAGAATTAGGATGATGGTTTTCTTTGTGAGTGTGGATATGCCCTAATTTCCCCCCAAAACAGAAAAAGCCACCAATCTTACGATTGATGGCTTCTCCGCGAAAAATGGCGGAGCCGACGAGACTCGAACTCGCGGCCTCCGGCGTGACAGGCCGGCGTTATAACCAGCTTAACTACGGCTCCGCATATATATTAAACGTGTTAAGCAACGTTTAGTATCTGAGGTGGTAGGCGGAACAGGGCTCGAACCTGTGACCCTCGGCTTGTAAGGCCGATGCTCTCCCAACTGAGCTATCCGCCCCCAGTGAGGAGATGTTCTAAAGACACTCGCTCAAGTTGTCAACACAAAAAATGAAAAAACATGGAAAAATTTATTCAAGTACCCATTTTTTTGCATTTTCGCGCTCCTCAGGGCTGAAATGGCGAATTTCTATGGACGAAAAAATCTTGTCGCTGATCTTTGCCAGTGGTTCGTGCCACTTGCTTTCCGAGACGACTGCTTTCTTGGAGAACCTTTTCAGGTTGGGCAGGGCGAACTTAAGGTCGGTAAGCAGGGCATCAATGCTGATCCCCTTCATTTCGACAACTTCCACATAAATAGCGATCCGCTCAAAGCTCTGCATTTTCTCTTCACATACTGCTATCATTTTCTTCATATCTTCGTCTTGGATTTTACCCAGAACCTTGAGACCGAGTACGTTGGGGCCGATGTCGATGATTTCCAGCATGTCATACTCCTGCTTTTTTTATTTTTGGATGTTTATTTCCGGTAAGGATATTGTAAATATGGTTCCTTTGCCTTCTGTTGATTCAAATGTAATCTGACCTTTAAGGTACTTTTCCACCAGCAGCTTCATGCTGTAGGTTCCTATTCCCCGTCCTTCCTCTTTGGTAGTGAAAGAGCGTTTGAATACCTGCCGCTGAATTTTGGTTGGCATCACATAACTGTTGTGTCCCCAGAAAACGATTGAGTCAGGGGTTTTACGGCTGCCTATAGTGATGGTTTCGCCTTGAATGGATGCTTCGAGGGCGTTTTTGACAATGTTTCCCAGAATTCGGGTAAGGATGGTTGAATCTGTGTGGAACATAAAATTTTCACTATGTTCTGAAATGGAAATCTGGCGGTTTTCGCATAGAGGGTGTTCTGTGTATATATCCCAGATCCGGGTCAGAATTTCATTGGATGAAGCTGGTTGAACGTTTAATTTAAGTGTCCCTTCTTCAGCTTTTGTGAAATCTTTTTGGGCTTGAATTTCCTCTGTCATCTGGGTGATTGCGCGGTTGATTTTATGGCACTGGCTGCTTGTATATTCTGAGATGGAAGACTTGGAAAGCATTTGTGAGGCGTACTTCACTCCGGTGGCGATGTTGAGAATATCATGGAAGAACATGTGCTCAAGGTTTTTTCTTCGTTTTTCATGGCTGATGTCGATAACGGTGAAGATGACCAGATTGTGGTTGTCGAATTCAAATGGTGAAGTAAAAACCTGTAGATCAAGCGCTTCGTCATAATCAGGGGCGTGCCGAAGAATGCGGCATTCCTCAGTGTGTGTGGCTCCTCGCAGAGATTTTATGATGGAGACCGCCGCGCCGCAATCCCGGCAGAACAGGCTGGTTCCGCAACCGCCTTCGGTGATGTGGGAATGGATGCAGCCCAATGCTTCTCCGGGGCGCATGCCAACAGCTTCCTTTGCTGATTTACATTTGGATATCGATTTGAAAACCGCATTGCAAAAAAGAACCTGCCTGTGCTGATTGATTATTGTCATCGGGACAGGCACAGCATCCAGAGCGGCAATCATGGGAGATTGCAGAATCTTTTCAGACAGACGTATAATGTCTGCTTGCGGAGTTCTCTCTGCTGGGGCAAAATCAGTCGGCAGAGCCATTGGGAACCTCTTAGGCGTTCTTTTAGTCTGGTTACAGTTCTGAATAATTAATAGCTTATTTTAGAGCTTCTGAAAACAGCTTCCTTTCACAGTCTGAAACAATGTTGTTTGGGGTTGCTTAAGATAAATTGCAACTGGAGTTGTTGGTATGAGCGGAAAAGCAGAGGCTTTCACAAAAAAAATGGTCGATATTCTTAATTCAGGTGCATTGAATCTGGCTATGGGTATCGGATATGAGGCAGGTCTTTTTGAGGCCTTGTCACGTATGGGGGGGGCCGGCGTCATGTGCTGAAATTGCTGCTGAATCCAGAGTTAACGAGCGCTATTTGCTTGAATGGTTGAGTGTCATGACCTGCGGTGAAATTGTTGAATTCCATGCTGGTTCGGATGGTTCTGAACTATTTGAATTGCCGCAGGAGTATATCCCGTTTCTTTGCCAGAGTGGGGGTAACTCAAACCTTGGAGTTTACACTCAGGAAATTCCCCTGCTCACTGATTGCGCGAGGCAGGGTGTACTGGAAGGCATGAAAAGCGGGGATGGTATCCCCTATGAACGCTATCCGAAGTTCTACGATTTCATGGAAGAACTGGCGGACGCCAAGCACCGTGGCGTGCTGGTGAGTACTTTTCTTCCCTCGGTCATGGATGGGGAAATGGTCCGTCGTTTGGAAAAAGGAATCTCCGTTTGCGATATAGGTTGTGCTGAGGGTGTGGCTCTTGAGGTTATGGCTGAGGCCTTCCCTCAATCGTTGTTTACCGGGACAGACATTTCGGAACAGTCGCTGGAAAACGGACGTAAACGGGTAGCCGGGAATGGGGTGACTAATATTACATTTCAGCTTCAGGACGCTGCCGGAGATACTGTTGAACCGGAACAATTTGATTACATTACGGCCTTTGATTCCATCCATGATCAGACCCGGCCCTTCAAGGCTTTGCAGAATATCCATAAGCAGCTTAAGCCCGGCGGGATCTTTTCCATGATCGATATCAAAGCAAGTTCTTCTATTGCCGGAAACGTGGATCATCCCATGGGTTCTTTTCTTTATACGGTCAGTCTGATGCATTGTATGCCCGTGGGGCTGGTTGACGGTGGTACCGGGTTGGGGATGATGTGGGGCCGCGAGAAAGCTGTCTCCATGTGCAAGGAAGCCGGATTCAGCAGGGTTGCGGTGGTAGATATTCCTGAAGACGGATTTAACAGCCATTATCTGTGTTTTAAATAGTTGTCTTAGCTATCCGTTTCACCTGTACGGCTCATTGACAGCTGGTTGGTTGTAATATATCCCTGAATTTGAAAATGAAAGTCAATGTTGTTTAGTCCACTTTCATTCAATAATCATCCGTACCGGAGGCAGTCATACTTCAGGCTTGAAGGCTGACTGGGGGAGTATATATGAATCAAATGATCGACACGCGCATGTTTTTTCCTGAGCAGGAATTGCGTGTGGTTCATAGCATCAGCGGGCGTATACGTTTACGCAGCAGGCTGTTCAGAGCTGCAGAATTGAACCCGGATTATGTCGAGGCCCATGTTACTTCCCTTCCGGGAATATTGCAGGTTCGGGTAAATACAAAGTGCGGAAGCCTCATCGTTCGCCACGATGGACTTGATAATATTTTTGATGAGCTGTTCCATGCTTTGAATACTTTACCGGCTGAAGCCTTTGTTGCCGACAGGAAGAGAAGAGTCCCTATCGCTCGAAGTGCTGTCGGAACCCATTTATTGCTGGTGCTTGCCACGCCTGTTCTGCCTCCGATTCTAAAATTACATGTTGCCTTATGGGTGGCCCTCCCGGTTATCTGGGATGGGGCTAAGAATCTGTTCTCACACGGAATTACGGCTAAATCCCTTGACGGGGTCAGTATGGTCCTGTGTCTGGCACTCAAGAATTATGCGACCGTATCGGTTATCGGTTTCATGCGTATTCTGGGAGATTTCCTCAAGCAGAGTAACGACACCCGTTCCAATAAGCTTTTGGCCGAACTTTTGCGCAGCCGGAAGAAAGCGGTCTGGATTGAGCGGGACGGAGTTGAATTTGAAATTCCTTTTGACAGTGTGCAGCGCGGGGATGTTGCAGTATTTGGGACCGGAGAGCTTATTGCCGTGGATGGTGAGGTGCTTAGCGGGTCTGCAGTGGTTAATAAAAGTATGATCACCGGGGAATCTATTCCTGTCAGTCTGGAAAAGGGCATTCTCGTTGTTTCCGGTTCGGTGGTGGAAAGCGGGCGCGTCCGCGTCCGGGCAGATAAAGTTGGAACGCATACATCGATTTACCGCATCAACCGTTTTCTGGAACAGACTATTCAGGATAAATCCCTACCGGAGATAAAGGGTGAGCAGCTGGCTGACAGATTGGTTCCGATCACTCTCGGACTGAGCGGAGCGACCTATGCTTTGACCGGTGATCTATCCAGAACTGCGTCCATGGCTTCCATTGACTACGTCTGCTCGGTAAAATTTCCGGCATGCTTTTCTGTGAAGAGCAGCATTTATGCTGCCGGGCGTTCCGGCCTGTTGCTGACCGGGGGGCATGCTCTCGACGCATTGGCCAGGGTGGATGTCGTGGTTTTCGATAAAACCGGGACTCTGACCAGAAACCGGATGCAGGTTACAGACATCGAACCTGTCGACGCATGGAGCAAAGAACAGTTGCTCAATCTTGCCGCCCGCATTGAGCAGCATTACGAGCATCCCTTGGCCCGGGCCGTGGTTGAGGAGGCTCTTGCCAGAGGTCTGGAACTTGATGCGGTCAGCGATGTTGAGTTTGTTGTTTCCTGTGGTGTCCGGGCGGTGGTCGACGGTTTTGAGGCTATGGTCGGCAGCAGAAGTTTTGTGTTGGCAGAGGAAGATGTGTATTGCCGGGCTGCTGATGTGTTGGCCGCTGAGTTGCGTGCGCAGGGTAAGATTGTGCTTTATGTGACCCAGAATGGGGTTGTGCGTGGTCTTATCGCTATGCGGGATACGGTTAGGCCGGAATCAGCAGAAGTCATTGCTGAGCTTAAGCGTAGCGGCATAAAAAGAGTTGTAGTGCTTACCGGGGACCACCGTAAGACAGCATGCAAGTTTAAGGAGCGGATCGCGGGAATAGATGAGATTCATTGGGAACTGAAGCCGGAAGATAAAGCCCGCATTGTGCAGGATTTGAAGGCGAAGGGAGCTACGGTTGCCGTGGTCGGTGACGGTGTTAATGATGCTCCGGCTCTGGTTGCAGCGGATCTGGGGATTTGTATGGGGCATGGCGGTGAGTTGGTCCGCTTGAGCGCTCAGGGTGTGATTCTGAATAATGATTTGCGTGCTCTTTGTGCCGCACGTCGAATTTCGTTACGCCAGCACAGAATTCTGGATCATTGCTATCGTCAGGGAGCGGTGTTCAATACCTGTCTGCTGGCGTTGGCTTTTACCGGTTGGCTGGCGCCCCTTGCGGCTACAGTGTTGCATAACCTGAACACATTCGGATTGATCGGCTATTCCGTGCGCAGCGCCGGGAAGCTTGAGGCTGCTGAAATTTAATTTGTAAGTATTGTAATAAAAAAAGTGCCGGATTTTTATGTCCGGCACCTTTATGTTTATTGGCTGATCTTTCGTATTAATTCCACTGCTTCCAGTGGGGGACGGGTTTCAATGCGTTTGTATTCGCGTCCGTCTGCTGTGCGGGAAAGCATTTTCTCGTCTACCATCCAACGCCTGAGCATTGCGTGGTCACAGAAATTGTGAGCTAAAATCAATTTTTCATTCAGTTCAAGTTCGCTCATTGCCGCTCGCGCCGGCAGTCGGGACCAGAGTACCCATAGGCAGAGTATGCGTTGGTTGTACTTTTTAGGCCAACGTTCCAGCTGTCCGTTCAGACTGAAATAGCGGGTTGCTTTTGCCACCCGTTTCAGATCAATGACGACAGTTTCCTGCTTCGGAGGAGTGTCCTGTTCGGCCTTGAGATGTTGGAAGTTTTTGTAACCTCCGGCCTTGGCCAGAAGATTCATCATTTCCACATGACCGGGGACACGCTCCGCGCTTTCCAACTGGCGGCGCAGGTTGCGTGAGAACGCGGAAACATCGTTGATGATCAAGGGAAGCTGAGTGCGTGACATATCTTATCCTTGCTTGCGTGCCTACCGCAAAGAAAAGGGATTGCCGGTGGTCGTCCTTCCGACTCGGCACGGGATAAGTGTCGAATGGGATTATGGTTTGGCAGGTTTAGCTCCCCGAAAGGGGCGACGACGCCTTGGTGAACTGCCGACCGGGAATAAAAATACAGTACTGTTTTTGTATAAGCAATATAAAAAAAGGGTGCGAATCATAAAGATCTGCACCCTTTTTTCTGCTGTTGTTTCGGCTCGGTTAATCCTGATAAGCTCCGGCGGAATAGGTCAGCTCGTAGCTGTGGCTGTAGATTTCAACAATGTTGCCGAAGGGGTCTTCGCAGTAAACCATGCGGTAGGGCTTTTCGCCGGGGTAGTATTCACGCACCGGCATACGCTGCCTGCCGCCGTTTTCAACGATCTTGGCAGCCAGACCTTCAACGTCCGGGTCCTGCACGCTGTAGTGGAAAACTCCGGTCTTCCAGAACTCGAAGTTGTTTTCACGCAGTTCGGAGTTGGGGAATTCGAACAGCTCGATACCGATCTTATCGCCGGTGGACAGGTGGGCGATTTTGAAGCTGCCCCAGCCTTCGCCGAAAACATCGTTACACATGATGCCGATGGCGGAATCGTCCTGAGTGATTTCTGTGGGTTCCATGATCAGATACCAGCCCATAACTTCAGTATAGAATTTGACTGCCTGCTCAAGGTTTGTCACGGTAATGCCGATATGGGAAAAGTTCTTGGGGTAAGTCATGCTTAATCTCCTGTGATTTTTTTGTTTGGGTTAAGGAGATAGTAACCCGTCAGAATCTTTGCGCAAGAAGGCACTATTTTGTCGGTCGCGAACCATTTGGTAAGAATAGCGGGGTATGTGGGGTTTGCGTGTAAAAAAAATTTCGAGGCAATTATGATTAAATATAAAGGTAAGCAGTTCCGTTGCCCGGTAGAGGTCGGCATGGGCATAATCAGCGGCAAGTGGAAGAATCTTATTTTGTGGCATTTGCATGAGAAACAGCTGCGCTACAAGGAGCTTGAACGGATTGTTCCCGGTGTCAGCCAGAAGATGCTGACCCAGCAGTTGAAAGAAATGGAAGCAGATGGTCTGTTATTACGCGAAGTCTATCCAGAAGTTCCGCCACGGGTGGAATACGCACTGACGGAGTTGGGGCACAGTGTGTTTCCCCTGCTGGAGCAGATACACAGCTGGACTGTTGAAAACATAGATTTTGAGAAGCTTGACGATTAGAACTGCTTCTTATTCAAAGACATAAAAAAAGGGTACTGTTCATTGTGAGCAGTACCCTTTTTCATTTGCTGTAAAGCTATGCTTTTTTGACTACGGAAGTCTTCAGCATCATGGAACCGAAGCCGGGAATCTTGCAGGAGATGTCATGCACTCCGTCTTCAGGTTCAACCAGTCTGATGTTTTTAACTTTGGTGCCTTTCTTGATATCGGAAGAAGCGCCTTTGACTTTCAGGGTCTGGGTTACGATGACGGTGTCTCCGTCAGTCAGAACTACACCGTTAACGTCTTTATATACTTTTTCAGCTGCATCTTCGGGCTGGAATTCAAGGCTGCATTCGGGGCAGATCAGAACGCTGCCGTCAGAATAAACATATTCGGAGTTGCACTGCGGGCAATTAGGTAAGTTTTCCATTTCTTTTTACTCTTATATTGTCGTTTTTAAGTTTGTAATAAGTCTCCCCGAGAGGGACGGGCGCAGTATTTACTATTTGGCCCGGTTTGTAAAATGTAATTAGCGGGCAGTGGTAACGGTTTGTTGAGAATTAATGGAAAAGAGCGGCAATCTTTAAGATAGTTGACCTTTAAGATAAACAGCCAACCCCCTCTTGCGCTAATGATATTAACGTAGTATTTCTATAATGTGATAAAAGTTGCGTTTGGTGTCCCCATATTGTGGGCATTATTTGTCCGGTGGTGAACAGAATAATCTCTTGGAGACAAACAAATGGAATCCAAATTGAAGATGAGTGATGACTTGGCTACCCGGGTACTGGATCAGCTTCCAACCCCTGTGTTCGCTGTGAACATGGATATGGAAGTTATCTTTATGAATGAACTCGGCTACAGAATGCTGGGCAAGGAGAGGCGGGAAGTAATCGGTAGAAAGTGTGGTGATCTCTTTGCTTCTGAGCACTGTAACAGCGATGAGTGCAGGATGAAAAATGCCATGAGTTCCGGTGAGTCCCGCACAGCGAGAAATAAAGTCAACATCGCCGGACATACTATTCCCATCGAATACACAGCCGCAGCCCTGAAAGATGACTCTGGTACAGTTGTGGGCGGTTTGGAGTACGTTCTGGATATCACTGAACGTGTGCGTGATGAAAAGCGTCTGCGCGAGCAGAGCAGGACTATTCAGGAAATTTCTACTCCGGCAATCAGCCTCTGGGAAGGTATTGTGGTGTTGCCTGTACTCGGTGTTGTCGATTCCCTGCGAGCCAAGCAGATGATGAATGCCATGCTCTCAAAAATCAAAGAGACCTCGGCTAAGACCATAATTCTCGATATTCAGGGGGTTGCTGCCGTTGATACCGCAGTCGCCAATCATCTTATCAAGATAACCAAGGCAACTAAGCTGATGGGCTGCCGTTGTATCATCTCGGGTATTTCCCCGGCAGTTGCCGAGACTCTGGTTCAGCTGGGTATTGATCTCGGTGATGTTGCTACTAATTCCTGCCTGCGAGATGCTCTTGGCGATGCCTTTTCCTTAATGGATCTGGAAGTGAAGGACAAAAAGTAAATTGTACTTTGCCGGGGGATTTATGCTGGGCACTCAGTTTGTGGCTTATATGGGAATGCAGGTTGTTGACGGCGTGCTGATTGTTCAGGCCCCGGAGGATTTCAGTGATGAAAGTCTGGGCGCTGTCAAAAGCGGGGTTCTCAATAAAGTTCATTCTTCCTCGGTACGTGGTGTGCTTATTGATGTTTCGCCCCTTAAAGTGCTTGATTCGGTCAGCTATAATCTTTTGGCGGAGATGGCCCGGACAGTTACACTGTTGGGGGCGAAGGTTATCTTTGCCGGTTTGCAGCCTGGTGTGGTTTCTACTCTCATTGATTTGAATGTTGATTGTGATGATATCCTCACAGCTGTAGATGTCGATGCTGCTTTGGCTCAACTTCGCCCTGCGCTTCCTGAACCGGAACCTTATATTGACCCGGAAGAGGAGGTGGAGATTAAAGTGCAGGACGAGGACACTGAAAGTTGTTTCGATGGTACGGATTCAGAGCCGGATAATTGCAATTTAAAGGAATCTGCCCGGAATGAGGATGAGTGAGTTTCTTTATAGTCAGGAAAGTATTGTTGAATTGATTGATATCTCTGATGCCGGGATTGCGCTGGGCGTTGCGCGATGCATGGCTGCGGATGCGGGTTTTGGGGAAAAAGAGCAGTATCTGATTGCGACGGCCGTCTCGGAGCTGGCTACAAATGTTGTCCGCTATGCGGGAAACGGGATTATGGTTCTGCGGATTATTCATGATGGTGACAAGGTAGGTCTGGAAGTTGTTGCCAAGGATTCCGGTCCCGGAATTGCCGACGTTGATTTGGCAATGCAGGAGAATTACAGCACTAGCGGCAGTCTTGGCTTGGGGTTGCCCGGAGTGGAACGGTTGATGGACGAGTTTCATCTTGACTCCGCAGTAGGTCAGGGGACCACCTGTACAGCTAGAAAATGGAGAGGGTAGCGCATGCCTCGTGCGGATTGTTTTTTTACTCGCCGGGCACTGACCGGTGCAGATGAAGAGTGCGGTGATACAGGATTATGCGCTTTCGGTAGGAATGAGTGTCTGGGTATAGTGATTGATGTTCTTGGACATGGCCCGGAAGCGCATGAGGTTGCCGTGCTGGCAGATGCATATCTCGAAGAATATGCTGACTTGCCGCTTCTGGATCTTATGGAGGGATTGCACGTCAAGCTTCAGGGGACACGGGGATGCGGGGCAAGTATGTGCAGGCTTGAATTGGAGACAGGGCTGATGCAGTTTTGCGGGGTGGGCAATATCACCTGCCGAATCTTCAGTGAGGAGAACCAGCGGATAATCCCGCAGGATGGGATCATCGGTTATATGATGCCAACCCCTAAGGTGAAAGAAGTCCAGTTGCGTATCGGGGATGTCGTTATGCTCTACTCTGACGGGGTTAAAGAGCATTTCGAAATATATGACCATCCCGGTCTTTTAACCGGATCAGCCAGAGATGTTGTTTGTCGGGTGATGAATTCTTTTTCCAAAAAAGATGACGACAGTTCCTGTCTGGTGTTGAGGTATTCATTGTGATCGAGCTTGGAGGTCTTTCAGTATATGATACGGATTCCTTCAATCACTCACGCCTGAAGCTATTGCGCCTTGCCGAAGGGCTGGGCTTTGATGAAATCCACTCCACGAAACTCACGACTTTTTTTTCAGAATTATGTCGGCTGGACGAAAACCTGCATCTAGGCACTGTCCTTGATCTTGAACTGCATGAGTTGGACGAGGGGCTGGCTTTAAGTCTTTTCATGGGATTCGGCAGGTATTTAAGTGTTCCTGCTACGGTTCGCAATCTATTTGGTAGGTGTTCTCCCGCAGCAGGAGAACCGTTCCCCACATTTCACGGATTAATGCTCCTTCCCGAACCACGGACTGTCCCCGAAGATTATCCGGTTGCTGAGCTCAGGAAGATGCTTGATAAGCCTTCCATAGAAGAACTTATGCGTTCTATTTCAAGCAAGAATGCGGAGCTTGCCGAGGAAATAGATGAACGCCAGCGCACAGAAGCTGCTTTGCGTGACAGCGAAAAGCGGATCAATGCCGTTCTGGAAGGGGTTCCCGATGCGCTGCTTACAGTGAACAGGGATGGGCTTGTTTCCTATGTGAACTCAAAAGCGGTCACAATGTTCGGTTATGCCGAAGAGGAGCTGTTGGGGAAATCCATTGATATTCTTGTGCCGGAGGAAGTCCGCAGCCGTCATTTCGGTTATGTGCGCAGTTTTTTCAGTCTGGCAGCGGATAGGGAATTGAGCCGGGACGGGACTTGTGAGGCCGTAACCAAGTCAGGGGCACGGATTCTTGTTGATATAAACCTGAGTTATATCTGTTCTGAAGACGAATCTATGGTCATTGCTTCTATCCGTGATGTTACCGAACAGCGTAAGGCTCAGGAATTGATTCGGAAACTGTCAATGGTTGTGGAGCAGAACCCTGTCTCGGTTGTAATTACTGACCGGGGTGGCACTATAGAATATGTAAACCCGGCTTTTTGTGATGTTACAGGCTATTGCAACGATGAAGTTATAGGCAAAACTCCGAAGATTCTTAATTCCGGTAAAACGCCCCGTGAAAAGTATGTTGAGCTGTGGGATACAATTTTATCCGGCCGGTCGTGGAAAGGGGAGCTGCTTAATAAGCGCAAGGATGGTGAAGAATATTGGGAGAAATCCACTATTGCCCCTATTTTTGATGCTGCCGGGGAAGTTTCCCATTTCGTTGCGGTAAAAGAGGATATTACGGAACAGCTCAGGGCGCATGAGGAGCGTGATCGCGCTGCAAAAGAACTGGATGAGCGCAACCACGAGCTTGGAGAGCTGTCCAATAAGCTTTCGAAATATTTATCCCCACAGGTTTTTGATTCCATCTTTTCCGGCGCACGCGAGGTTGAGCTGGTAACTGAACGTAAGAAGCTCACCGTACTTTTCAGTGATATCAAGAATTTTACTGCAACAACAGATGATCTTGAACCGGAAGATATCACCTATCTGTTGAATGACTATCTTTCCGAGATGTCGTCCATTGCCCTGAAGCATGGCGCGACCATTGATAAATTCATCGGTGACGCCATGGTTCTGTTCTTCGGGGACCCGCATTCAATGGGAGTCAAGGAAGATGCTCTGACCTGCGTGCGTATGGCCATTGCCATGCAGAGGCACATGGTTGGGTTGAGGGCCAAGTGGGTTGAAATGGGCTATGCCCGGCCGTTCCAGATGCGTATCGGGATCAATACCGGGTTCTGCAATGTCGGTAACTTCGGCAGTGACCAGCGCATGGATTATACGATTGTCGGCGGGGAAGTGAACCTTGCCGCCCGCCTTGAACGTGTTTCCGATGCGGACGGGATCATGCTTTCATATGAAACGTATGCTCTGGTCAAAGATTTTATTGATGCAGAGCCTTGTGATCCCATAAGCGTTAAAGGCATACATCGCAAAATCAACCCCTATCGGCTGATCGGCGTCTATAAAAACGTGGACGAAGAGAGCAGGTTTATGCGGGCCGAGAATGAGGGCATGAAAATATTCCTCGATTTCGACAAGCTGGATGTGAATACCAAGCCTGAAGCGATCAGGAAATTTGAAACAGCCCTTGCCCGGTTGCGGTCCTCGTCAGAGGAAAGTTAAAAGCCGATTAGCTTTAAAAGCTCAGGCTGAGTCCTACTCCTACATCTGTTCCTTTTTTTTCAGTCGGATCCCGGTGTTTGTTGTCCATAACATTCTTATCGCGTTCAGAAATAAATCCTGCACTGATTCCATCTGAGATTTTCACATCGTCGTAAGGCTTGGTAAGTTTATCCATATTGCTTTTAACCGAGGAATTATCGGGGCCGGATTCATAACCGACGCTCATATCGTTGCCGATATTGATGTCGTCAGCCTGTGCTTGGGCCAAGGATGTAGAAACAAGGATAATTGCTGATAATATAATGATTAATTTACGCATTCTAATACTACTTAAAAAATATTTTATGATGTTTTTTTTGAATATATTTAATCTTTGGGTCCGGGCCGCTATTAAGCGGTGTTTTGAAATATGAAAATATGTACTGCTGGCGGATAGTCAATTCCTGTTTTGAGATCCCGAAAAAGAAAAAGTGGCGGAGTCGAAAGAGGGCTGTAGTTAGTCTTTATATGTATAGATCGTTATTTAATGTCCGGGGCGGGAGCTTCGGCTTTTTTTGTTGTTTTAGCGGTGAATCCGACTTGGCTTGAGGGTTGTGAAGGTGTATGTGATTGAGAAAATGAATAATAATGGGGTTATCGATGGATATACCAAAATTCTATGAGTTGATGCAGCCTGTTCTGACAGTGGTTGAAGAGCTTGGCGGGTCCGGTACGAACCAAGAGATTGCCGAAGGGGTTATTCAATGTCTGAATTTATCAGATGATGTTGTTTCCCATTTGCATAATCCGGACAAGTCCAGCCAGACAGAGATTGAGTATCGCCTCGCATGGGCCAGAACATATTTGAAAAATTATGGCCTGCTTGAGAATTCCGAGAAAGGTGTTTGGGCATTTTCCGATAAATATAAGCGGGGAATGAAGATTGAAATAAATCAAGTTCTTCAGACTGTTCGCGGGAAGTTTAAGAAGCCGAAGAAAAACAATACGAATGATGCGCCAGAAATATCAGTTGATCCTGATAATTGGCGAGAGGTCTTGCATCAAACAGTTCTTTCACTTGATCCAAGCGCGTTCGAAAGACTTACCAAACGAATTTTACGCGAAGTAGGATTTGTTCAGGTCGAAGTAACCGGACAGTCCGGTGATGGTGGCATAGATGGTAAAGGGATCGTGAAGATTCAGGAAGTCCTGAGCTATCATGTGGTGTTCCAGTGCAAGCGGTACAAAGGATCAGTCGGGTCCAGTGCCATACGCGATTTCAGGGGAGCTATGGTGGGGAGAGCCGATAAAGGTTTGTTCATCACTACCGGAACATTCACCAGAGATGCAGCAAAAGAAGCAATCCGGGATGGAGCGTCACCCATCGACCTGATTGATGGGGATGATCTGGTTGATATGCTTAAGAAGCTTCGGCTTGGTGTGAATGTTCGGATGGTTGAGGAAGTTGAAGTTGATTGTGGATGGTTTGAGAAGATATAATGATCCCAAATATTCATATAAATAAATCTTCGATTCCTATCTTATGGGTAGATACTTCAATAATATTCAACATAACTATGATTCGGTTAGGGAAGAATTTTCCTTCGCCACAAAAGCAGAGAGTTGAATCATTATACGAAGGAATCAAAAAAGCTACGCGTGAAGGGAGGCTGATTTGTCCTCTGGCTGATCAAGATGAGGAAATCTGGGTCGAGAGAAAAGAATGCCTTAAGACGATCCACGAACTTTCATTAGGAATCAGTACAGATTCTACTTTGGCAGTGAATGAAAAACTGTTTGCGATTTTTGCTGAAGCATATGTCCACGAGACAAAGGATGTTGAACTCGATTACAACCTTCTATTTTATAATGACCCTATTAAGGAAATGGAACAAGTCCTGTCCCAACCTATTTATGTCACAATAGACCCTCCGCTTATCGGTGGGGTAGATGCGGTTAAATCAGCAAAGAAGGAACTCCTCAAAAAGCTTAATCTGATCAGAGAAAGCAATGTAGCCAACAAAGTTACGTTTGAAGCCCAAAAAAAATTAGAGTTTATGGCTGAATTTGATGTTATTAAAAAGGTGCTCACAGACCCCCAAGCTTTGTTTCAGCTAGGTTTAAGTAAGCAAGATTATTTTTGGAACTTATTAAATGTTTCTGAAATATTAAAAGTCTGGAATAGCCTTGTTCCAAAACACGGAAAAGAGAATCTCTCTCTTCTAGATTTTTACAAGTCCGACTACTATCAGCAAATACCAAACAAAAAGATAAGCGTTGAGTTCTATTCAAAATTGATTACTGACAAGCAGCCCATTCGTTCTGGAGATGTTAAAGACGTTGAACACATCTCCTCTATGCTGCCTTTCGTTGATATGCTTATCACAGACAAACAACGTAAAGTTCAGTTGCAAAAGTTGAAATTCAACAAAGAATACCAAACAACCATCTGCTATATTGGGGATTCTGAAGAAATAGGGAATTTCTTCAATTCGCTGTGAAACCTGACACATCCAACTTCCTAAACAAATTCAAGTGATTGGACACATTTCGCTGGAAGCTGCAAAAAAACGTGCGCTCCAAGTGTGCGCCATTACTACCTAAAAATAAAAATGTGTCCGATGGATGTGTCCTGTGATTTCAGCACGCTGAAAACGAAAAAGCCACCAATCTTTCGATTGATGGCTTTTCTGAAAAGTGGCGGAGCCGAAGGGACTCGAACCCTCGGCCTCCGGCGTGACAGGCCGGCGTTATAACCAACTTAACTACGGCTCCGCATATATGTTTAAGCGTGTTAAGCAACGCTTAAGTGCGTTTCGTGAAGATGGTTCTATGTAAAACAGCTCTCGCTCGCAATTATAAAGATTAAAAATATTTATAAAAATATCATATGTGCAGTTTTGAGTGTTTAATGTGCTTAATTTACAAAGTTTTTTTTAGTAGGTAATTTTTAGGCCGACTCCGACCTCACAGATGTTTGCCACAGCTGATAGTTTGATTTTCGCAGCGAGATCAGTGCAATGGCAGGCAAAAATGCGTTGGGCTTGCAGTTTGCTGAAATAATCGAGCGTACCCTGCATTTGTTTTTGCGGGGGATTCAGCAAATGAAAACCGCCGATCACACCCCTGATCCTTTCTTCTCCGCAGACTTCGCGGGCATACTCGATAATATTGCATATTCCGGCATGGGAGCAGCCGGTGATAATTACCAAGCCATCATCACTGCGGTAGGCGAGGGCTGAGTCTTCATGGATGAAGCAGTCTTTGGTTCCGTCCTTGGTTCTGATTTGCCCCATGGATTCTAGGGCTTCAAAATCATTATTGCGGGGGATCTCGCCAAGGAAGACCAGTCTGTCGGTCAGCCAAAGAGGTTCTTTGGACATGCGCATGGTGCAGAAATTGGATACCGTCTGTTCGGTGAGAAAGGAACCTATTTCCGGAAGGCCGTCCACGGTGCGGCTGAGAAATACATCCGGGTGGGCGGTGAATTCCGGTTTCGGATTACCCTGTCCTTCGATCATAGCCTCGGTGAACAACTGAAATAAGGGGGCCAGTCCCCAGCTGTGGTCCATGTGGGAGTGGGAAAGCACTATGTTGTCCAGTTTCAGGAGGTCAACTCCCATTCTGGATGCGTTGCGGATAAAAGCCTCACTGTATCCGGCATCAAAAAGTATATTTTTTCCTTCTGCGACGATATGAAAACTGAGTCCGGGCTCTCCAAGCAAGTATCTGTCGATAATTGTGTTGTTATCAAGTAAGACTGTTAATTGCATATGTTCTCCATGATTTGCGGGATATTTTCAGTGGTCAATCGGAGTGTACCCAAGGCCGGTTAATTTGTAAAAAACAAGCTGCATACAGAATTGTTTATACTATGAAATACGGATAGTTTTTTGTAGGTTGATTATGGCGGGTAAACTGTGGGATGGAAATTTGCTTTAAAATTATATTTCTCAGCCAGTGTAGATAGGGAGAAGGATTTTGTCAGCAGATACAGGGCGTTTTTTGCAGATTGTTCTCAATAAATTGATGGTTTCCAGTGAGTTACTTTTTTTACTGCTTTTTACGGCAATTTTTATTGGGGCTTACCTCATCTATCGGCTTGGAAGAGAAAGTAAGGAACGGCGTGTAATCGAGACTGCCCTTGCCGCCAGTGAAAAGAAGTTTCGCATGGCCTTTGATACAAGTCCCTACGCTTTCAGTATCACGACCTTGCCTGGTGGTATTTATGTTGATGTGAACCAGTGGTTTACGCATCTTACCGGTTATGAGCCGGAAGAGATCCTGGGCGTGTCCGTTCTTGAGTTGAACATCTGGAAAGACGTGAGCGATAGGGATCTGCTGCTTGGCAGGTTGCAGAAGGACGGTTTTGTGCGTGAACTCGAAGCTGAGTTTGTTGTAAAAGATGGCTCTATTTTGCATGGTTCCCTGACCGCCAGTATCGTGGAGCTTGACGGTGTTCCGCATGTGATCGCTATGATCAGGGATATTTCCGCTCAGGTGAAGGCCGAAAGGAAGAGCAGGGAACTTGAAGAGGAACTTGCCAAGCAGGAGGAGTGCCAGAGACTTATTGTGGAGTCTTCCACCAACCTTTTTTACTCCCACGATGTTGAAGGTAAACTGACCTATGTAAGCCCGCAGTCCGAGTTTTATTTCGGTTGTACCCCGGATGAAGCCAAGGTTAATTGGTTGGAATTTACAACCGATAATCCTATAAACCAGAAGGCACATGAATATACAGCTAAAGCCATTGCAAGCGGTGAACCCCAGCCTCCTTATGAACTTGAAATCAAGGGCAGGAATGGAAAGGTCTCTTTAACAGAGGTTCGCGAGGCTCCTGTTGTTGAAAATGGACGCACTGTAGCTATTGTGGGTTCACTGGCAGACATCACAGAGCGCAAGCGCGTTGAGACTATTCTCAATAACGAAATGCGTTTTCTTGATGATCTTTTGAAAGCAATTCCTGTCTCCATAGGTGTGAAGGATGAAAACGGTGTTTTCTTCAGTTGCAATCCGGCTTATGCGAAAGCCGCCGGGGTTTCCATGGATGATGTTGTCGGAGCGACAACTAAAGATATTTATACGCAGGATATATCAGATGTTTTTGAGAGTGAGGATAAACTGGTTCTAGATAGCGGACAGAGCAGGACTTTTGAGCTTAGCGGTTTGAATCAGAAAGGAGAACAGAAAACATATCAGTTCGTGAAAACGCCTTTTCTCGGAATCGAAGGAAAACATCCGGGAGTGATCAGTGTCGGTGTTGATATGACCGAGCGTAAGCGGACAGAACTTGCTTTGATTGAGGCCCAGAAGTCAGCAGAAAAGGCGAGTCAGGCCAAGTCTGTTTTTCTGGCTAATATGAGCCATGAAATCCGCACCCCGATCAACGGGTTGATGGGTGTTTTGCAGCTTATTGAAATGTCGAATGAACAAAGTGAGTTAGGCCCGTATTTGAATACCGCTTTGCAATCAACCCGGCGGCTTAACCGCCTGTTGACCGATATTTTGGATCTTTCGAAGGTTGAGGCCGGTAAATTTACCATCAATAACGATGTGTTCGAGCCTGCAATCTGTCTCAATGAAATTATACAGCTTTTCGAGCCGATGGCAGCGGCTAAAGGTATCTCGCTTGGCTTGTCTCTTGACGCTAATCTTCCGATTAATCTGATAGGTGACAACCAGCGTCTGCAACAGGTGCTCAGCAATCTAACCGGAAACGCGATTAAGTTTACCAGCCGGGGCCGGGTGGATATCGAGGTCAGTGTGCTGGAGTCTTACAAGGAGAACTGGTGCCGGTTGCTCTTTTCTGTCGCTGATACCGGCGTAGGTATTGCCCCTGACGTGCAGGATAAACTTTTTGATGCCTTTGTTCAGGTCCATGAGGAACAGCATAATTTTGGCGGAACCGGTTTGGGCTTGGTTATTTCGCGTAAGATTACCGATTTGATGGGGGGAAACATGGCCCTCGAAAGCGAAGAGGGACAGGGGGCCACTTTTTATGTCGAGCTTTCATTTGAAATTGCGGTTCCGCCGGAAAAACGAAAATTAACGGGACAGGAAGAATTTTCTCCGGCCGGGCTCAGGATTCTTCTTGCTGATGATGATGGTGTGTCACGGCAGATAGCCTCATTGCTGCTGGAAAAAATGGGATGCAAGGTTCATGCGGTGGATAACGGTCAAAAAGTTCTTTCCGCCCTTGATGAAGGGCAGTTCGACCTTGTTCTTATTGATATTCAGATGCCTGTGATGGGCGGGCCGGAAGCTGCTAAAGAAATCCGGTCCGGGCGTTGCGGGGAGCGGAATAAAAATATACCGATAATCGCTCTTACCGCTTGTGCCATGTCTGGCGACAGAGAACGTTTTTTGGAGTCAGGCATGAGCGGGTATGTTGAGAAGCCGCTGGAGATAAAGCTGCTTGCCAAGGAATTACAGCGGGTTGTGCCCGTCCGTTAAGGATTTTTGTGATGAATGAAAAACTGAATATCTGCATTGTTGGTTCTTTCGGTGCGGGCGTTGCCGCTTTGCAAGAGCATGGGCACAGGGTTCTGAATATTGCGCATAGCGGTGAATTGTTCTGCAATCTGCCGGAAATTCTTGAGAAGAATAAATTTAAACCTGATTTTTTGCTGCAAATTGAGTTTCTTGGGAAACGGACTGTTCTTCAGGGGGTGGAAACACTGGATTGCCCCACGGCTTTCTGGGCTATGGACCCGCACTTGAATCTGCATTGGCATAGTGCTTATGCTCGTTTGTTTGACCAGACATTTTCCACACAGAAATCCATGGTTGCCGTATTGAAGGACGCCGGGGTTCCCGATGTTCGCTGGTTGCCCATGTATGCTTATGATCTTGCTACTCCAGCTATTGCAGGGCGCAAAAACGATATAGGTTTTGCTGGCAGGATCAATAACCAGCGGCTTGGGCGAAAGCAGATGGTTGAGTTCATTGAGAGCAGAGTCGGCGGATATTCCTTTCCGGTTGAACAGTCTCTTGATTTCCGCGAAATGCTGGCGTTTTATCAGGACACGAAAATTATCCCCAATGAATCCATACTTGGAGAAGTCAATTTTAGGCTTTTTGAAGGTGCTGCCTGCGGCTGTCTGGTGCTCACTCAGGATTTGGGGGATGAACAGTCCTCTCTTTTTGAACCGGGGCGCGAAATTGATACCTATGCTGATGTTATTGAGCTGGAAGAAAAGTTAAAGCTGTACCTTGGTAACGACAGGCTTATTCAGGCTATGGGACAGGCCGCGCATAAGCGTGTTCAGTCCGAGCACCTTGCCGTCCACCGCATTGAAAAGATTTTTGGGTACATGGAAGATGGTTCGCGCAACAGGGTTACCGGAGCGGAAGCGGGAAAATGGCTTGCTATCACCCTTGCTGCCATGTGGGAAAGCGGTATGCATGATTTGCCGATCCGAGATGTTTTTTCCCGGCTGGCCTTTTTTAAGCAGGATGATTCGCTTGTTGTAAGCATGCTGCGGTTGCAGGCTGCGGCGGGAATGGATCAGATGTTGGAAGAAAACATCATGGCTTTGCTTGGCAGTGAATTCATGGTGGATTCTTTTGATTTGAATCTGGCAGGCTCCACAGCGGCTCTGCGTATTGATGACTGGGGTGCAGCCAAGGCATTCTGGTATCGTCAGCAGAAGTCCATGATGAATACTTCTGCGCTGCCGCCGAAGACGCCTAAGGATCTTCTGATTCTCTGGGCCAAAGAGCTTAAGCGGCGTAACCGTATCTTCCGTGGCGGATTCCCCTTTAATGCCAATCGTCATCTGCCTTATGCTGCTGTTGATTGTCTTATGGTTCTTTATGAAAGCAATCCCGGTGATGCCGAAGTTCTGCGGCTCATTGATGTAATGCTTCGCCCGTTCAAAGAGTTGGACCAGATTCGCGGACATTATCTTTTTAATCGAGCAGCTACGGACGCAAAGGATTGGAGGTTTCTATTTGAATTGGGCATGACAGACCTTCATAGCTACCGTTTTGATCAAGGTTTGAATAATATTGTCTTATCCAGAATGCTTGCCCGTGAAAATGGGCAGGAAAAGTCATTTGCCATGACCTTGAGGGGGCGTGATGAATCGGGGTTGATAGCTATGCGGTTGATGGAAAGTTAGAAATTATAATAGAATTTAAGACCTCTGGATAATTTTTTTTGATATGTGTGAAAAGTTTGAATGCAAGCAGTTCAACAGATGGCGGTTTCCGCGAAAAGAGTTGCAGCCTTATGTTGACCGTTATTGGGAATGGTCAGGTTCGTCTCTTTCTGGAGGGGCGTTGCCGCGGGTTTTGCCGGGGACTGGGAAGGAATTGTTTTTCCATTATGGAGAGCCTTTCACATATGAATTTGAGCCGGGCGTGAAAAATGTTTTGACTGCCAGTCATCTGGTTTGTTTGCGGTCAAAAGTGGCCACCTTTTCCCCAGATAAGACTTCAGGGTTTATTTCCGTAAGGTTCAAAGCTGGAATGTTCAGGTCTTTCTGCAGCGTATCCCCCTTTGAAATAAAGGATACACTGGCAGATGGGATAGATTTGTTTGGCAAAAATGTTTCCGTTCTAGGGGAGCGTATTATTGAGGCTGGAGATTTTGATGAACGTGTATCTTTGCTTGAAGATTTCCTGATCAAAAAAATTGTCTGTGAATCTAGTGAAAGCAGGATGATTTCTGCTGCGGTTGATCGTCTGTATTACGGGTATTCTATTCTGAACTCGAAATCAGTGTCTGAAAGTGTGGGGTTGGGGGTCAGGCAGTTTCAGCGGCGGTTTAAGAGTGAGGTCGGAGTGACTCCTAAGCAGTTCATGTGCCTTTCTAGATTCCAGCAGACCGTCCGGGCCTGCCTGCTTGGCAGCTATCAAAGCATGCTCGAATGTGCCCTTGTTCACGGATACTATGATCAGGCCCACTTTATACACGATTTTAAAAACTATACGGGTCATCCTCCATCGTACCTTTTGGGACCAGAGTCCCGGATGACGCATTTTTACAATACCAGCAGGCCCCGTCTTTGCTAGCCTGCGGCCTTCATCAATACAAATGGAGGTTTATTATGATTTATTTAAGCGCATCTTTTCAGGCCAAAGAAGGTAAGGAAGTTGAATTGGAAAAGTTGCTCTCAAGTATGATCCCGGAAACAGCTAAAGAGAATGGTGTACTGGAATACAGACTGCACAGACTTGATAGCTCTGAACGTGAATTTTTCTTTTACGAAAAATATGAAAGTCAGGAAGCTTTAGATTCTCACCTTGCTTCTGCCCATTATAAAAGTCTTGTAAGGAATCTTGAAGGAGTATTGGCAAGCCCTCCGGCAGTGGAAATGTATACTCTTCTGGGAGCTGTTCCAGAGGGGAGTAAGGTTTAGGAATTGAGTTGTTGAAGCATATATGGCCATCAATCTTTTGATTGATGGCTTCTCAGTTCTCTTGCGTAATTTTCTATATCAGGAAATAAAATTGAACGACGAATGCCCAGTATGAGTAATTCTGTTTTGATACTGTCGATGTACTTTGCTGGAATAATGAATTTTTCTAAAAATGGGCTTTGTTCATACTCATTCAGGGGCGTCTCTGTGTCATGAAGAGTGAAACATGACATTTGATTGAGCATTCTAAAATCGTTCTGGCTGGCAATTACTGCGACGGGGTTAAATGGAGAGGTCCGGTTTTTAGGGAGTTTGAAGGCATTATGGCATCTTTCTTTTAGTTCCGGGCTTAGCGCACTTAAATTAGGCAGCGTTTCAAACTCGTGCAATGAAGAATTTAACAATCCGGGATTGAGCATGCTGATTGATGCGTCCTCTGCTTCTTTGTTGCCGATTGTTGCGAAATAGGCTGCTACCAAAGGAGACTCAGACCAATCGAGGAGTCGCGTAGGTAATCCATAATGCTGCATCAAAACCAGCCAATCTCCATATTCTGTTTTTGCCGGACAATTATCTTTAAATATTTGTGCCTTCAGCATGAACCGTTGAATCATCTGTGATTCAAGGAGCGGATTGTAGTTGCGATATATATATGGTTGCAAGGGCCATGAAGATTTACGTTGTCCGCGAAACCAAAGCATTTCCTGTCCAGATTCTTTAATATGTTCAATCAGGTCTGAAATACTTGTAATGATGTTGTTCTGCTTATTCATGTCTATATCCTTACCTGCATCGTAACTTGTAACCGTTCCTGAAACCCGGCAAAAACAGTCATGATCTCGGCGTTAGTCTCTAGCTGGGCTTGGCTTCTTGGATTGAGTGGTCTTTTAGGTTCAGAAGTTCGGGAGTTGGCCGTCATTAAACCTATGTATTGCTTATTACGAAAATTCTGATTGATATGCAAAAGTAAATATAAGCTTTAGGAAACTTTGAAAACTACAGGCTGCGTGTACGGGTTTTGTGCGGGTAGTCGAGAAGAAAATCAACGGCTGGAAATTTGATCAATCGGGCTTGCGCCCCTTTGTTTGGTGTAGACCCATGAAGGGTCGTTTTTTGCCCAAAAGCAGAAAAGCCATCAATCGTAAGATTGATGGCTTTTCTTGAAAAGTGGCGGAGCCGAAGGGACTCGAACCCTCGGCCTCCGGCGTGACAGGCCGGCGTTATAACCAACTTAACTACGGCTCCGCAATATATTAAACGCGTTAAGCAACGTTTAGTATCTGAAGTGGTAGGCGGAACAGGGCTCGAACCTGTGACCCTCGGCTTGTAAGGCCGATGCTCTCCCAACTGAGCTATCCGCCCACATCAGTGTGACTTAGTGTAAGCAATTTGAATGTCTGTGCATTCGTTGTTGCTCCTCCCTGCCACGAAGAGGGATACTGCCGATGTCGGCCTCTTTTGTCAAACGAAAAATTGAATATTTTTAAAATAAATTCTAATTCTCTGAAATAGTTGATCTTTTGTGAGCTATTTTTGCGTACTTTTTCATGCTCTCAATGGGCTTTTCGGTCTGAAATATGTTCCTGCCGATGCAAAACCCTCTGCAACCTGCTTTCAGCCCCTTTGCTGTGTTGTTCAGAGCACCCTCTAAATTTTGTCCGAGAGGGCCTCCGGTGACGAGAACCGGAACCGGGCTGGCAGCGACTGCTTTAGTGAAAGTATCTCCGTTGCTGGGGTAGGATACTGCTACAATATCCGGACCCAGTTCCGCACCGATGCGGATACAGTGTGCCACAAGGCTGGAGTCGTGCTCGTTGACAATCTGGCTGCCTCTGGCGAGTACTGTTGCCAGTACGGGGATGCCCAGCTGGTGGGCTTCGTCGGTGATCTCGCCGAGGTCCACAAGCATGCGGTCTTCCAGATCGTTGCCGATATTCACATGCATGGACACGGCATCTGCTCCCAGGCGCAGGGCCTCGGAAATGGAGCAGACGATGTTTTTATTGTAGGACGGGGACCCATGGCGTGTTCCGGCGTTGAGCTGGATGATCAGGTTTACGTCCTCCGGGATCAGGTGTCCGTAGTGTCTTGCCAGTCCCTTGTTGAGAATTACACCCTGCACACCTGATTCGGGCAGTGATTCTAATATGGACTGTATAGAGCCGAGTCCGTCGATCATGCCTTCATTGGCACCGTGATCGAGCGCCAGAATCATGGTGTTGCCACTTTCTTTATCAAAAAGCCTTTTCAGGCGGCGATTAGTTCCGTTCATTATCTTGTTGATCCTTATATTACTTATCTGTCCAGACATACCGGGTTCCTTTCTTGCCGGTGAATCCGAGCAGCATGTCTTTATAGTATAGGCCTACCGGGCCTTTGCCCTTTGCCGGGGCGGAAAGGCTCTGCCCGGAAAGCAGGTTGGTTATTTCCTGTGGGTTTTCGATTACCAGAGCCGAGCTGCCCGGTTTTTCCGGCAACAGGCAGCGGGCGAATGGGTCGGGTTTGAATTTGCCCCGGTTAAGCTTGCCGATATGGAATCCCTGCCAGCGTAACTCCTGAGGCAGGATTTCCAAGGCATGTTTGTTCAGGAACATGGCTTTACCCTTAAATTCGTATATTTCGCCTTCCGGCAGGGCGGAAAGGTCCACAGAATCGGGAAATTCAGTTTTCTTTATGTTAACTTTTTTGCCCGCAGGTTTGCAGCTGTCGGGTAACTGCGACTCTTCGTCGCCCGGTTTGCGCAGTCCGCAAAGATAGAATCCCTGCCCGCCTCCGGAGCCGTCCACACGCAGCACTCCGTCCATATTTGGCAGAAGCGGCTCGGCGATGGTGAAGCCTTCGGGGTGGGGCAGTGCGAAATGTTCGAACCCCAGTTCTTCAACCGCAAAGCGGGTTTGCTCTTCGTTTTCCTGTACGTTTGTGGTGCAGGTGGAGTAGACCAGCCGTCCGCCGGGGGCCAGCAGGTCGTATGCCTTGGCC
Organism: Maridesulfovibrio spiralis (SeqCode); assembly: GCF_048571135.1. NCBI lineage: Bacteria > Pseudomonadati > Thermodesulfobacteriota > Desulfovibrionia > Desulfovibrionales > Desulfovibrionaceae > Maridesulfovibrio > Maridesulfovibrio spiralis (SeqCode). The sequence continues at coordinate 2,402,093 of NZ_CP182344.1, forward strand.
AGAAGCTTGCGTTGCAGGTTGACCAGCGGGATTGTTTTTTCTCCTTTCCAGACTTCCATGGCCTTGGGGTTCTTGTTCAACGTTCCCCAGCCGCTGCATGGCGGATCTAGCTGGATTGTTTTCCAGCTAGAAGGTGGCAAGGGCAGTTTTTGCGATTCATAGTGCATTGTGGCGGTGTTCACGGCCTGAACTTTGCGCATGTTCTGGCGCAGCAGGGCCAGTCGGTCACTGGAAGGTTCACTTGCAAGCACAAAGCCGTTGCGTCCTACCAGACGGGCCAGCAGTCCGGTCTTGCTTCCGGGTGCGGAACACATATCCAGTACCACGTCACCTTCATCCGGTGCGAGCATAAGCGGGGGCAGCATGGAGGAGCGATCCTGAATGTAGATCCGTCCGAACCTTGCCGCCACGGATTCTCCGAGCGGAAAAGGTTCTTTCTCCAGAATGCGGGCCATGGAATAGAATGGTTCAGGTCTGAATTCAAAACCCTGTGCACGGAGCAGTTCTTCGACTGTCTCCACGTCTTTCGGGCCGCAGACCAGCCTGAATGTTCTTAAGTCTGTAGTCATAAAAATATGTTGCGGTCGGGGAGTTTTTAGGAAAGTTAGGTGCAGGGTCCGCAAAAAAAAGTAAAAAAATGTAAAAAATTAGCCTTATATCTCTTTAGAAAGACAGGCCGGGATATAAAAAAGCTCAATAAGCGTTGTAAACAGGAGCCAGAGAGATAAAACAGCAAGGTCAGTTTGACAAGTGAATCATCCTGCAGTTCACATCTTAAACTTTGCGTCCCGGTGCATTAGCTGCTACAAGCGATTAACCCGTTTTCAAATTAAGGGCAGAGCCGGCTGCCATCCGTTTGTTTTGCCGGTATGTTTTTATTGATGGATAACTTTTTGTAATTTCATAATATATTTACCGAAAATTAGTCTGGAGGAATAATGATATTGTTTCGACGTTTGATGATTTTTTTCATTGTCGCCGTAACCATGCTGTCCGCTACTGTATCTTTTGCTAATGATGCCAAGCGATATGCTGTGTTTCCCTTTGAAATTAACGGACCTGACCAGTATAAATACCTGAGCCGTGGTGTTCAGACCATGCTCATTTCACGTTTAAACTGGACCGGTCATTTCGAGCCAATGGCTGAATCTTCCAATCTTAAAGCTGCTGATGTTCCCAAGAACAAAGTAGAAGAGGTTAAAAAGGTTCAAGGTCTCGGCGTTGATTACATTGCCGTAGGTTCCGTAGTTATTGCAGGAAAGCAGGCTTCTGTTGATGTACGCATGATTAATGGAGAAGGTCATACCTGGCTCAAGAGTGCCCAGACTACCATTTCCGAATTGATCCCCGCCATTGACGGCATTGCAAAAGACATCAAGGGTGAGCTTTTCAAGAAAGCGGGCAGCAAGCAGGATAGTGAAGCAGAGAAAAAACGTGATGCCGCACGTCCTGACAGCCCTATGAACCCAGAGTTCGTAACAGCTGCCAGTGCCGGGAAGATTGTTGAAAGTAACATCAACCCCCAGTTCAGATATCAGGGTGGAACTGAAACTCCGGGCCGCTGGCGCAGCCAGAGCATGAAATTTGTCAACCGTGGTGGTTTTGTTCAGGACGTAACCGGTGACGGTAAAAAGGATCTTGTTGTTCTGGGTGAGAAGTGCGTAAAAGTTCTCGCCATTGACGGACAGCGTTTGACAGAAGTTCTCACCTATGATTTCGGCAGCCGTTCATCCGGTCTGCGGGTCAGCGGCATTGATGTTGACCGCGATGGTGTTTATGAAGTTGTTCTGTGTACTGACGTTGACAGAAAGCCCGTATCCTACATCCTTTCATTCAAGAACAAGACCCCCAAGGTCCTGCTTAACCGCGCGAAGCGTTTTCTCTCTGTAGTCCGGACACCTCCGAACTTCACTGAAACCATTATCGGTCAGCAGTTTGACCCCAACAGGACTTTTTATTCCAAGCACCTCGTTGAGTACACTTTCTCCAATGGAGAATTGATTCCGGTCCGTAAAATGAATGTGCCCAGTTTCACCAACGTATTTAACCTTACCTATTTGCCTCTCAAAGATGGAGATTACAAGGTTATTGTGCTGAACAAATATGGCCGCATTAACATGTACGACAAGAGTCTTGAGCCTATCTATGAAAGCACAGATTCTTACAACTCCTCATCTGTCGCGATTGATACCGTTTCCAAGCCGAGAGCACTGAATGAAAAGGTTAAGAGCGAAAGGATGGAGCATAACTACTTCATTCCTATCCCCGTTGTGGTAACTTCCATCTCGGATAAAGATAAAAAAGAGGTTCTCTTGAACAAGGATCTCTCTGTTGCAGGGCAGGTTTTCTCAAACTACAAAACCTTTTCTCAGGGTGAAATTCATTCTGAATACTGGGATGGAGTCGGCCTGAACCTCGCATGGAAGACTCGTCGAATTAAAGGAACCGTTACCGGTTTTGGAGTAGCCGACGTTGACAACGACGGTGATGATGAGCTTTATTGTTTGCTGAATACTTACCCCGGGGCTTTGGGAGTTAAGTTTCGGAAGACACTGATCATGGCCTACGAACTGAATCTGGCCCAATAAGTCGTTTAGTAGGGCCTCCCGTTTCTTGCGGGAGGCCTTTTCTTATAATATATTAACCCTTTCTTTTGGGCGAAGTTGCCTTGCCCTGCTTCGCTGACTATTCAAAAAAGTAAGCCCTTACAATGGAGGAAGTGATGATGAGAACCCGGAAATTTACCGGAATTCTTGCTGTTTTGATGTTTTGTGCGTCTTTGATGTGCTCTGTTTCCGTTGCATCTGCTGCGGATATCAGCCTCAGCTACGCCAACTTTCCGCCCGCTAAAACTTTTCCCTGTGTCCAGATGGAGCGCTGGAAAGAGGAAGTTGAAAAAAGAACAAGCGGCAAGGTTCAAGTTCAAACCTATCCCGGTTCTACGCTGCTGGGAGCAAAGAACACTCTGCGTGGTGTAATGCAGGGGCAGGCTGATATCGGCTGTGTAAGCCTTGCTTACCATCCGGGTGTATTTCCGCTCTGTTCCGTATTTGAACTGCCCCTCGGGTTCACTTCTTCCACATCCGCAAGCCTTGCTCTCTGGGATCTTTACACAGAATATCAGCCCAAGGAATTTCGCAAATTCAAGGTGCTGACCATGTTTACTTCCGCTCCTTCCAATATCATGACCAAGGTTCCTGTCCGCAGTCTTGATGACCTGAAAGGGCTCGAAGTCCGCGCCTCCGGTATGCTGTCCAAGATTCTTGAGTCCCTCGGCGCAACTCCGGTCTCCATGCCTATGTCCGCAACTCCCGAAGCTTTGCAGAAGGGCGTGGTTAAAGGTCTGTTTTCTTCTTTTGAAGTGCTCAAGGACTTGAACTTCGCGGAAATCTGCCGCTACGAAACCGAGACCAACACTGCGGTTTATCCCTTCGCTATCATCATGAACAGAAGTTCATGGGATGCACTGCCTGATGATGTTAAAAAGGTGCTCGATGACCTTGGACGTGAACAGGCGGAATGGACCGGAAAGTACATGGATGAGCATGTAAATCGTTCTCTCGCATGGGCTAAAGAAAAGTACGCTATTGAAATGATCAAAATGTCCGATGCCGACATGAAAGCGATCAAGGATAAGACCCTGCCGCTGATCGAAGATTGGAAGAAAAAAGCTGCCGACAAAGGAATTGACGGAGCAAAAGTGCTCTCCGATGTCGAAGCTTCCCGTGTAAAATACGAAAAATAGTTAAGAATGCCTCCGGCGGCTGGGGAATGGCCGCCGGAGGCATATGTGTTCCTCAAAAGCGCGCAGCGCATCAAAAAATTATGATTGAATCTTTAGAAAAAATAGCGATCTGGATTTGTCGTATTCTGGCGGTCATTGCCGGGTCGGCATTGACGCTTATGATTTTGCTGGCTTGTGCGAACATGGTTTCGCGTGCGGTCTGGGTTCCGGTTAAGGGAACTTTTGAGTTGATGGGGTTTCTCGGCGCGGTTACCGCCGGTTTTTCGCTGGGCTTCTCACAGTTGCACCGCAGTCATATTGCTGTGGGGCTATTGTTCAGGCATTTCCCCGGTCCGGTGCAGACTGTGTTGGATGCTCTATCCAGTGCGGTTTCTTGCGTATTCTTTTTGTTCTGCGCCAACGAGACCTACAAATGGGGCATGTTTCTTTACGACCTTGAAGAAATATCCGAGACTTTGGGAATCCATTTTTATCCTTTTGTCTTTGCTGTTGCTTTCGGCTGCTTGTCCATGTCCTTTGTGATTATGCTAGATATTTTACGTATTCTTCGCGGCAAGGAACCGCTTAAACCCGCTTAATATTATGGAACCGATTACTGTTGGAATTGTAGGCGTTCTCTGCCTGCTGCTGGTTATTCTTGTGTTGCGTGTGCCCGTGGGATTCGCCATGGGGATCATAGGGTTTATCGGCTTTGCCAAGGTCCTTAATCTCAAGGCTGCATACGGGATGCTCGGTACTGAAATATGGAATGTATTTTCCTCTTACGGACTGACTGTCATTCCCTTATTCATCCTCATGGGCCAGATCTGTTTTTATTCCGGGGTCAATGAACGGCTCTACAAGACTGCTTATGCCTGGATGGGGCATATCCGGGGCGGTATTGCTATGGCTACCGTTATGGCCTGTGCCGGATTCGCGGCAATTTGCGGGTCCAATACCGCAACCGCAGCGACGATGTCCACCGTGGCCCTGCCTGAAATGAAGAAATTTAAATACAACCCTATCCTTTCTACCGGATCGGTTGCCGCTGGGGCTACTCTCGGCGTAGTCATCCCGCCCAGTGTTGTACTGATCATCATCGGTTTGCAAACCGGGGAATCCATCAGTAGGCTGTTTATGGGCGGTGTCATTCCCGGAGTCCTGCTTTGTGCCCTTTTCCTGCTCACTGTCTACATGATGTGTGTGACTCATCCTGACTGGGGGCCTGCCGGACCGGAAGCCACCTTTAAGGAAAAGATGGCCTCATTGCCCGGTTCCATTGAAATGGTAATTCTTTTTATTATGGTCATGGGCGGTCTTTTCGCGGGCTGGTTTACCCCCACTGAGGCAGGAGCAGCAGGTTCGGCCTTTGCGCTTTTGATCAGCATCGTTTCGCGGGAAATGACTTTTAAGCGTTTTGCCGCTGCTGTTAGTGACACTCTCAAGGTTTCCTGTATGATCATGGTGGTTATGCTTGGAGCGGTAATCTTCGGTCGTTTTCTGGCTGTGACCCGTATTCCTTTTGAAGCTGCAAATTTCGTGGCTGCGTTGCCTATTCCGCCCACAGTCATCATCCTGCTCATCTGCGTGATTTATATCATCGGCGGTATGGTCATGGATGCATTGGCCCTGCTGTTGATTACCATCCCGATCTTTTTTCCCATCGTTAGTGCAATGGGTTACGATCCAGTCTGGTTCGGTGTGCTTATTACCATCGTAACAACGCTTGGGGCGATTACGCCCCCGGTTGGTGTGACAACGTTCATTGTTGCCTCTATGGCTGAGGATGTTTCAATTGACCGGGTTTTTCTGGGTGTAAGTTATTTTATGATTGCCTATGTAGTTCTTGTTGCGCTCATGCTTGCTGTTCCCGCCACAGTGACTTTCTTACCAAGTTTATTGTAGTTTGATGGCTGCTGAATTTGTACAAGTAACAAAAGCCGAGGCTGGACAGAAGCTGGTTCGTTTTCTTGAACGCAGGGTCGGCAGTGACGTACCTCGTTCCGCGATTATGCGTTGGATTCGCAAAGGCAACGTGCGCGTGGACAAGGGGCGCCGTAAGCCTTTTGACCTGGTTCGTGAAGGGCAGACTGTGCGCATCCCCCCTTACCGTGCGGAAGAATTTAGGCAAAAGAAACTGCCTGCGCTGCCGATTGTCTATGAAGATGAAAATTATCTGGCCGTCTGCAAACCTGTAGGGCTTACGACTCAGGGCGGTAGCGGTCATGATGATTCTGTGGCAGATCGCTTGCTGTCCATGTTTGCTGATGCTCCCTACAAACCGGCCCCGGCCCATCGGTTGGACCGCGATACCTCGGGCCTGATTCTGGCCGGCAAATCCCATCAGGGTCAGAAGAATCTTTCGGATTTTTTTGCTGAACACGGTGAGGGTGGAAAGTTTTATCTGGCACAGGTAGAAGGATGCTGGTCTCATGAGGGTTGGGCAGACCTGCGTGATAAGATGGAAAAATGCGGTCCGAAAGGACGCGAGAAAATGCAGGTGGGGTCCGGTAAAGATGCTTTAAGTTCTGTTCTTCCGCTGGATATCGGCAGGGATAAATCTTTGCTCATGGTCAAGCTGCATACCGGACGCACCCACCAGATAAGGGTGCAGCTCTCTTCACGCGGGTTTCCAATTATCGGTGATGTGAAATACGGCGCATCCAAAGGGAATATGAAGTTGCACTGCCTGCGCATTGAAACCCCGTGGTTTATTGCTTCCTGCGCGCCTGACTGGGGTAGTATTCCTGATATTTCTGATCATTTTTTCACCGATCAAGCTTAAAATAATCAAGAAATTTTATATTTAGATTGAGACAGTTGGACATTGTTCAGCTGTTTTTTTTTGCCCTTTGCATAGTTGTGTTCTTGATTTGCAATTAAAAGTTATTGACAAACGATAATTTATTGCCGTAATTCATGATTTAGAAAACGGGTGACAAAATTTACGGAGAGACAAATGAACAAGATTAAAAGAATGAGCATCTTTCTCAAGTATGCTTTTCTGGTGGCACTGATCATAATCCCTGTCTTTGAAATTGCTTGCTGGGTACTTTTCGATGGCGACCCTGAATCATATTTTATTTCTGAGTTTTTAATGGATTTTGATCCGGAGTATTTAGGGCCGCTGACAGGGGGTCAGAAGTTTCTTGGGCTTTTGGCTTCTGCTCCTTATGCGGTGCTGGGAATGTTTTGCAGTTGGCAGTTGTTTAAGCTCTTCGGACTGTATTCTCAGGGACATATTTTTACGGCTGAGAATTCCTCCTGCTACAGCAAGGCTGCATGGGCACTGCTGATCGGTGAAGTTATCTACCCGTTTACTCAGACTGCGGTTTCCTACATTGCAACTATGAATAATCCGGTCGGTGAGCGGTTGATCATGGTCAGCTTTGATGACGCTAATATTGGTAATATCGTCGTCGCCTGTGTGATTCTGGCTATTTCGTGGGTTATGGATGAAGGTCGCAAGCTTCAGGACGAAGCGGAACTCACAATTTAAGAGGTTGATATGGCAATACTTATTAATCTCGATGTGATGCTGGCGAAAAGAAAGGTTTCATCAAAAGAACTGGCCGAGGCCGTGGGGATCACCCCGCAGAACCTTTCTGTGCTCAAAACCGGAAAAGCCAAGGCAATCCGCTTCAGCACTCTTGATGCTATTTGCAGATTTCTGGGATGCCAACCCGGAGATATTCTCGAGTTCAAAGCTGAAGGCGATGATTAAAATATTTAAGGACTCCCCTTAATCAGGCTGGGTTATGGTTGTCCCGGCCTACGGCAGAACCGGCCTCCCCCGGTTCTGCCATTCCCATCAATAAAAGCGGGAGGAGTTAAAATGGCTAATCAGATCAAGAAAAGAACAATTGATCCGGCCTCCCTTAGCGGGGGCAGCAAGAGCAAGTGGAAGAAGCCGGTTCTGATACTGCTTCTATTAGTATCTGCCGGGGCTGTGTTTGTAACACTCGGCACCGGCAGCAGTGAAAAGGTGGAATACAAAACCTGCCTTGCCAAAATCGGCAATTTCACTGTTGCTGTGGCAGCCAGCGGGACTTTACAACCGCGTAACAAGGTTATCGTTGGTTGCGAGATTTCCGGGACAATTGATAAAATTTTCAAGGATTACAACGACAAGGTGGTAAAGGGCGAATTGTTGGCCCGAATGCGTACTGACGAATTGGAGGCTCGGGTCAACCAGTTGCGGGCGGCTCTCGATTCATCGCGGGCAAATGTCTGGAAGGCCGAGGTTGATCTGAAGGACAAAAAGAAAGAATGCCTCCGTATGGGCAAGTTGCACAGCAAGGACGCGGTTTCCCGGAAGAATCTCGACAGTGCCATAGCAGCGCGGGATATGGCCTCCGCACACCTTGCTGAAGCCCAGGCAATGGTCCGCCGGGCCGAGGCGAATCTTAATGAAGCCGAGGCCAATCTCCAAAAGACTTCAATGACTTCGCCCATCGACGGGCTGGTGCTGACCCGGCACGTGGAAGCCGGGCAGGCTGTTGCATCAGGGATGAGTACCCCTGAACTCTATACACTGGCTACCAGCCTCAAGGAGATGCGCCTTGAATTGAATATTGATGAGGCTGATGTCGGTAAAATAAAGCCCGGTCAAAGGGCTGTGTTCACGGTGGATGCTTATGCCGGAAAGAAGTTCACAGCGCAATTTATCAAGCTGCGTTATGCTCCGCAACGGGTGCAGGGTGTGGTTACTTATGTGGGAATATTTTCGGTAAATAACAGTGAACAGCTTTTGCGTCCGGGCATGACAGCTGCCGCAAAAGTTGAAATCAGGCAGGTCTGCGATAAGCTGATTGTTCCGAACGGGGCTTTCCGTTTTTCTCCCCTGGATACCGTTCCTGAGGATATAGAGAACACTCCTTCCTCTGAAAATGCCAATATATGGGTTCTCAGGGACGGTATCCCGCAAAAAGTAATTGTGCTTAAAGGCAGCAGCAACGGACGCTTTACCGAGATTTTGCATGGTAATGTTCGCACAGGTGATGAAGTCGTGCTTTCCCGGGTTGAAGTTCCGGTGGAAAACAGCATGCTCTTTTCATTGGAATAGGGGCCGGAATCATGATTGAACTTAAGGATATCTCCCGGATTTACAACACAGGCGGCGCTGAAGTACGGGCTTTGGACGGGATTGATTTGCGAATTGGTAATGGAGAGTTCCTTGCGGTCATGGGGAGTTCCGGCTCAGGAAAATCCACAACAATGAATATTCTGGGCTGCCTTGATAATCCCACTTCAGGATCATATTTGTTTGAGGGTATTGAAGTGACTTCCCTTAACCGCAACCAGAAAGCACGATTACGGCAGAATTATCTGGGCTTTGTTTTTCAGGGATTTAATCTGCTCAGCAGAACAACTGCCTTGGAAAATGTGGAGTTGCCTCTTGTTTACCGCGGCCTGAGCAAAAAAGAGCGTCGGCGTATGGCTTATGATGCCCTTGAAAAAGTCGGGCTGGCTGACCGGGCTATGCATACCACAACTGAGATGTCCGGTGGACAGCAGCAACGGGTCGCAATTGCAAGGGCGATTGTCTGCAATCCTTTCCTGCTTCTGGCTGATGAACCGACCGGGAATCTTGATTCCGCGCGCAGTGCCGAGATAATGGGGCTGTTGACTTCCCTGCAGGAAGAGCATGGTATTACCGTGGTTATGGTTACGCATGAACCGGAAATGGCTCTTTGGGCGTCCCGTACCGTTGAGTTCCGTGACGGCAGAATTATCAAGGAAGGGCACTGATGTTTTTGCAGGCAGTGCTTCTTTCTTTTCGCACCTTGTTACGCAATAAGCTTCGCTCCTGTTTAACCGTGCTGGGTATTGTGATCGGAGTTGGGGCAGTTATCGCTGTAGTGGTTATCGGGCAGGGGGCCAGTAAAAAATTGACCAACGAGATTTCAAGTCTCGGTAGCAAGATGATCATGATTTATCCCGACGAGGAGAACGGGGTCGGTTTTGCCGGGGAAACTTCCAATCTTATCCCCTTTAAGAATTCAGATGTGGAAGCTCTTAAAAGTGAGTTCCCGGAATGTGGAGGGGTTGCTCCTGTTGCGGAGGCCGCAGCTGTTGCTGTCTACGGCAACAATAATTGCCGGACATCCGTTACCGGTACAGAAACCAGTTATTTTTTTATCAGGAATTGGCAGGTGAAATCCGGTCGCTTTTTCAATCAGCGCGAAGAAAAGGTAGGCAAATCCGTCTGCATAATTGGTGAAAAGGTCAGTAAGAATCTTTTTAAAGGGGCTGACCCGCTCGGTTATTCTATCCGCATAGACCGCTTCGCTTATCAGGTTATCGGTGTACTCAAATCAAAGGGCGGGTCTTTGGCCGGTAAAGAGCAGGATGATGTAGTGCTTGTGCCGTTCAAGCTTTTCCAACGCCGTATTTCCGGCAGCAAAGATGTGGATATGATTCTGGTCGGTTGTGGACCGGGGCAGGATTCGAGCACGCTTAAGCGTCAGCTTAAGCAGGTAATGCTGGAACGCCGTCCGGTTCCGCCGGGACACGGAAACAACTTTGCTATTGAGGACATGAAAGAGATCATCAAGACGGTAGAGAAACAGACCGGAACATTTACAACGTTTATAAGTGCCATTGCCGCAATAAGCCTGCTTGTAGGCGGAATCGGAATCATGAACATCATGCTTGTTTCAGTGACTGAGAGGACCCGTGAAATAGGTATTCGCATGGCCGTCGGAGCGCAGGAGAATGATATCCTGATTCAGTTTCTGGTTGAAGCTGTCGTGTTGTCCCTGTTTGGCGGGTTGCTGGGGATTACACTTGGGCTGATCGTGCCGCTGTTCGTCTGCAATTATATGAACATTCCTTTCGTGGTTGATATGCGGATTATTGCAATCAGTTTTGCTTTTTCGGGGCTGGTCGGGGTTGTTTTCGGTTATTTCCCTGCCCGCCGTGCAGCTCGTATGAATCCAATTGATGCTTTGCGGCATGAGTGATATGTACTCCTGATTGTTAATTCTTTTTCTTATTAATAAACAGGGTGGTTGATATGGATTTAAGTGCATACTTAAATGAATATAGTGATTTGAATGATGTTTATGTGAAATGCGAGTGCTTTCTTAAGGGAAATTCCAAGGCTTTGTTTGAGATGTCTTGCTTAGCGCTTTTTGAAGACAAGATATTAGGAAATGTCAGTTTTTCTGCTGTCTTGCGTGAGCTTATTGAGAGGATGGTTCCACTTGATAGAAAAGAAGTTGAGCAATGCTGCTGGAACAAGGATGCCTGTAAGTATGCAGATGAGCATGGGATTAAACCGTATAGGCTTAAGGTTTTTATGTATTATTTACATGGCGGTCTCAGTCCCAGTATTTTTGATGAAGCATGCGGTCTGGATGTTTTTGAGCGTTCAAAAGCATATTCAGAGTACTATTCAGTCTTGTCAGACCATGTCCACAATCCTAGAAGTGGTTTGGATATCCGGCAGAGAGTAGATATTGCGCTGAATCTCCTGAATACTTTTTATAAGCTTGTCAGTTCGTTGGTCGAAACAAGAACCGTAATTAACACTTATCTGAAAGATTGTTATTTTCTTGGCAGTGAAGTGCTTTCACTGGAGGTGGGAATCGATTTTTCAGCAATTAAGAATTGGAATGCAGAGCTGGGAAATCCGTCTGACTGGAACGTGATATATGATCACTTCAAGAATATCAAAACCTTAATTTCGGTCTCCAAGGATGAAATCAAGGTAAAAAAAGCATGGGTTGCCCAATGCACAGAAGCATTTAGTTTGGAAGAAGGTTTCAGCAGAATTAAGGATATTGAAGAGTACTATTGCTTTGTGGAAACCAGACATATTGTTCCGATAGATGACCCCTTTTCATTAAATGCCGAGGAACTGCTTTGTATGGATGAGAATGTGGTGGAATCGTATTTAATTAAAGGGGATTCGTTATCTAAATTTGACCTGTAAAGTGAATAATTTAGGTCTTCACAATTTTATAAGCAAAAAAATCCCCGTAATCCGAAGATTACGGGGATTTTTGTAGTTCGAACTAAGCTATAGAATTACTTCTTTGCTTTTTTCTTAGGCGGTTTGATTTTACCGGTCTGTTCCATCATTTCGCGTTCTGCGGACGGGGCGCGGTGTACAGGTTTCATGTACAGGCTGTTGGTCGGGCAGTGGTCGACGCAGATGGAGCAGTAGACACATGAAAATGGATCGCAGATCCATGTTCCGGTACCGCTATCTTTATCTTTAGTGACGGTAATGCACTGTGAAGGGCATTTAATCTGGCATTTTTTGCAGAAAATGCACTCGTCAATGTTGTTGAACAGTTCACCTCTGTAGCGTTCAAAAGGCTCGCGCTTCTCGACAGGGTACATGCGAGTGGAGCTTTTTTGAAGGAGGTTCTTCAGTACTGTGGGAGTCATGTTAAGCATGTCTCGGCCTCCTAGCGTTCCGTGCAGCTGATGCACGGGTCGATTGACAGAATGATAACCGGAACATCAGCCAGTTCGCAGTTCGGCAGCATCGCCAGGAGCGGCGGTACGTTTGCGAACGTGGGTGTTCTGATGCGGACCCTGTCAAGGAACTTCTTGCCGCTACCTTTGATGTAGTAGAGGCATTCACCGCGGGGCTGTTCCACGCGGGTAATAATTTCGCCTTCGGGATTACCCTTGCAAGGAGCTGCAATGTCTCCCTGCGGCAGTCCTGCGATAGCCTGTTTTACCAGTTCTGCGGACTGCAGGGTTTCGCGGAAACGTACGGTGGAACGTGCGTAGCAGTCACCGTCGTTTTCTACGATAGGTTCGAAGTCGAGTTTATCAAATGCTGCGTATTTCAGGAGACGCATGTCGGAAGCGACGCCGCTACCGCGCAGGGTCGGTCCTGCAGCACCGAGATCGTAAGCCTGTTCTTTAGTCAGAACGCCTACGCCCTTGGTACGGGCACACACAGTGTAGTCGTTAAGGATGGTGTTCTGGATTTCTTTGATTTCTTTAACCGCAGTATCAACTTCGGAAAGAATCCAGGAACACATCTCGGGGGTCAGGTCCTGACGAACACCGCCGACCACGTTGACAGAAGTGATAACACGGCTGCCTGTGGTTGCTTCGTTGATGTCCATGATGCGTTCACGGATGCGCCAGAACTGCATGAACAGGGCTTCGAAGCCGAAAGCATCGGCAAAGAGGCCCAGCCAGAGCAGGTGGCTGTGCATACGGTGAAGTTCGGACCATATGGTGCGGAGGTACTCAGCTCTTCTGGGAACTTCAATTCCCATGATTTCTTCAATGCCCTGACAGTAGCACATTGAGTGAATGTTGGAGCAGATACCGCAGACACGCTCTACAACTTGGATCATCTGGTGGTAATCGCGGATTTCAGCGAGTTTTTCCAGACCCCTGTGAACGTATCCGAGCGCGGGAATGGCCTCCTGTACGATCTCGTCTTCCACGACAAGCTTCACATGCAGCGGCTCCGGGAGAACCGGATGCTGCGGACCGAAAGGTATGATGGTACGTGCCATAATTTACCCTATAGTTGTTTTCGTCTTGGGTTCATCCGGGAAGACGAGTTATTTTTTTACGTTCATCGCCTTTGTGTTGTTACACATGGGGACGATGGTTACTTCATCATCGAGATACAGCTTGCGGCCGAAGTCGAGCACGAGGCCTTCGAACTTGATATCGAACTGGTCCTGTATTTCGTTTTCGATGAGCAGTGCTGCGAAGTAAACACCGCTGATGGAGGGCACGGGCTTGTCCATGTCCACGGTCAGGCGCAGGTTGGTGAGTACTTCGTTTTTATCAAAGTGGTAGATGATATCCGCTTGGCCTTCACCGATGGTGGTGCAGGAGAAGGTGACCATGCGCTGTCCGTCACTCTTCATCTTGGATACTTCGCCTACCAGGCTTTCCAGAGTTACATCTATCTGATTTTCAATCACGATCTTACCCCTCGTAATGTTTAGCCTTTAAGGCCTTCAAACTTGGCAAGGGCTGTGACCACGCCGTCGATGATTGCTTCGGGTTTCGCAGGGCAGCCGGGAACGTAAACGTCAACCGGGATAACCTTGTCGATACCGCCGAGAACGTTGTAGCACTCGCGGAAAATACCGCCGGACAGACCGCAGGCACCGATAGCGATAACACCTTTGGGATCAGGCATCTGATCGTAGATGTTGCGCAGTACTTTTGCGTTTCTGTGGTTGACGGTTCCAGTTACCAGAAGGACATCGGCGTGCTTGGGGTTACCCACGTTGACAATGCCGAAACGTTCAACGTCGTACAGCGGTGTCAGGCATGCCAGAACTTCGATATCGCAGCCGTTACAGCTTCCGCAGTCAAAATGCATGATCCACGGAGACTTGGCGCGTGAATTTCCAATGAATTTCTTGAACATAAGCTTAACCTGCGTACAGCCAGATGAGGTTGACGAAAGACATGGCCAGACCGATGCTCCATACGTACTTCAGCATCCAGCGCCAGGTCATGCGCGCCATAGTGTTATCAATGATCAGTTCTGCAAAGTAGGTAGAAGCGATCAGGAGTACGCAACCCACCAGGCTGGTATGCCAGAAGAGGGCGCAGATACCGAGAATGAATACGGTTTCATACCAGTGGCCGATTTCGATGATGCCGAGGTAAGGACCGGAGAACTCGGTAAGCACACCTTTAACGATCTCCTGATGCCCGTGGTGGGAGGTGGAGAAGTCAAAGGGGGATTTTCTCAGTTTGATGGTCAGCGCGTAGCCGAGCACAACGAACATAAGCGGCAGCTGCACGAGCAGAGGCTGTTCGTATGCGAGAATCTCGTCAACCCTGAAGCTTCCGGTAACCATGAAGATGGATGCGAAAACGAGGATGAGGAGGGGTTCGTAGGTCAGGACCTGAATCAGCTCACGCTGAGAACCTACCTGGCTGTAAGGGGAAGGAGTGGAAAGACCACCCATAACCAGAAATACAGCACCGATAGCCTGAACAAAGAAGATCAGGAGAAGGTCACTGCCTGCGAAGAGCAGGCCCACGGACAGGGCTGCTGCGATGAGGTAAACCCATGCACAGAAAACCTGCCAGAAGTTGCTGACAACTTTTTCTTTACCGAACAGTTTGGCGACATCATAGAAGGGCTGCAGGAGCGGAGGACCGAAGCGGGACTGCAGACGCGCGGTAAGGCGTCTGTCAAGACCGGCAATAAGGCCGCCCAGTACAGGAGCAATGACGATGCCGAGTATGATGAGAATTATTGCTTTCATTACAGAGCTCCTCCCAGCATAAGAACGATGAGAGCAAGAGCAACGAAGTTGATCCACAGAGTGAGTTTTTCTTCTCCGAAGAACTCGGTCATGTAGTAGTTGCTGGCCTTGAGCTCCACAGGTGCGTTCATGGGTCCGATGAAGGACTGAACACCTGTTTCAGGAACGTTGGCACCACACATGTAAGTCTGGGAGGTTTTATCGCTTGCAGACTTCTTGGTCTCAATCCATGAGTAGATGAACGCGGCGGCGAGTACGATGAAAATGGGGTAGACAGCGAAAACACCCATGGGGGATGCGAATACGCCAGCTGTGATTTCAAAGGATTTGCCGACCATGGGCTCAATGAGCTTGGTGTAAATCATGGGAGAGAAGAAAGACAGAACCACTGCAATACCGGCAAGAGCGGTAAGGGTGAGTCTGGTCAGAATCGGTTGTGATTCCGCAGGAACCTTGTCGCGCAGAGGTGCGGTCAGCAGAATACCTGCCCATCTGGCCCAGAAGACCAGAGAGACTGCACTACCAAGAGCGAGCATGGTGATGACGAACATGTCGCCGGATGCGGATTCAATTGCCATCCACTTACCGAGCAGAACGCCGAAGGGAGGCAGCAGCATGGTCAGGACGCCCACGATGGTGATAACCGCAGTGCGGGGCATCTTGAGGTACAGGCCGTGCATGTCTTCGATGTCGCGGCTGCCGATACCGTGCTCAATTGTGCCGACGCACAGGAAGAGCAGGGCCTTGGAGACTGCGTGGAAGATGATCAGGATGATCGCTGCGGTGATGGCCCAACTGGTATTAAGACCGGCACAACAGATGATCAGACCGAGGTTACTGATAGTAGAATAGGCAAGAATTTTCTTACCGTTGCTCTGGCTGATCGCAATTGCGGCACAGGCCAGAAAGGTGAACGCACCACACAATGCAATACCCTGGCTAAGGAAAGTTCCTGCGTAAGCGGGAGCAAGCCTCAGCACGATGTAAACACCGGCTTTAACCATGGTGGAGGAGTGGAGCAGTGCGGAAACCGGAGTAGGCGCGACCATCGCACCGAGCAGCCAGCTCTGGAACGGAACCTGAGCTGCTTTGGTGAATCCGGCGAGACAGAGAAGGCCCAGAGGAGCAAGCATGAGGCCGCCCATGGGTCCGGCCTGAATGATGACCTGCAGGTCAAGGGAACCGGTTTCAGCGTAGGCCCAGATCATACCGAAGACGAATGCAACACCGCCGAGTGCGTTAAGCAGCAGGGCACGGGTGGCGTTCTTGACCGCAATCTGTGTCTGGTCATGCCCGATGAGCATGAAGGAACAGAATGTGGTCACTTCGAAGAAGAAGTAGAGCCAGAGAATGTTGTTGGAAAGGACCAGCCCGTTCATTGCTCCGAGGAACAGAACGAGAAAGAAAAAGAATTGCGGCTGGCGGGATTTTACCAAGTGCAGGTGTTCTTCATGCTCTTTCATGTACGGAATCGCGAAGAAGCAGATCAGCGATCCGATGATGGAGATGATGGCAACCATGATCAGCGAGAGGCTGTCCGCAAAAATAGCGGGAGTCTCGACAGCATGGTCGACAAAGAACAGTTCAAACGCAGCCAGCGGGATGATCTGTAAGATCACGAGGATCTTGATCAACTGGTTTTTAAGTTTGAACGCGTAATAAAGCATTACGAAAAGCAGGGCAAAATCCGCCAGGGTTACGAGGGAATCCCAGCTGATTCCAACAATTGTACCTGGAGAATAGGTAAAAGTCCCTTGACCGAGCAGGGCAAGGGAGACCGCGGCAAGAACTACACCTGTGCCGAGAACGATCAGGGACCTGATCGCACTTACGCGCAGAAAATAGCAGCCGACAGCAGCCACCAAGGGCAACAAGATGGCCAGAACTAACATCATGGGCAACATACGGACCTCACTGTAACGCGATGTTGTACCAGATTTTGAAAAAAACGCCTCAGCCGTGTTATCTTTTTAGGTTTTGTGTAACTCTTGAAAATGTTTCACAATTAACACCTAAACTGTAAAAATTTGTCTTCAAAATTTGAAGAAAAGTCAACAGCTATTTGAGATTGAATGGGTTTATCTACCTATAGAAATTACTGATAATTACAAATTATTTTGTGAAAAATTTAACCATCTCTCCTGGTGGTAGTGGTTAAATCTATTGTTAATGCCGATTATTCGAGATAGAAACTATGTTATGAGTAAATGGGGCATCGATAAAAAACGGATATTTTGGCTGTTATTTTTTTTCTGTCTGCTGTTTCTGGTTTCCGGGTGTGGAAAAAAAGTAATCGGACCCTCTTCCGTTCCTGCCGGGGTGTCCGGTTCTTCGGCGGTGAAGAGGTCGGTAGTGCAAATCGCCCGTGCTCAGATAGGCAAATCATATAAATGGGGCGGGGCTTCACCTTCAGAAGGTTTTGATTGTTCCGGGCTTGTCTGGTGGGTCTACCGGCGGCATGGGATCGAAGTTCCCCGTGTATCATGGCAGCAGGACAGAGTCGGGGTTCCGGTGAGCAGAAGTAGAATTCAGGCCGGAGATATTGTGATTTTCAAAATTCCGGGGCAGGGCAAGAGTCTGCATACCGGGATTTATTCCGGGAACGGATACTCATTTATCCACAGTCCCAAGAGCGGGCACAGGGTGCGTGAGGAATCCATGGAAAAGAGTTATTGGCGTAAATATTACATAGGTGCGCGAAGAGTCATTAAATAAAAAAAAGGAGAGCTGCTTAGAGCGGCTCTCCTTTTTTTTAATTGCTGTAATTGAATTACTGGACAGTGGAACAGGTCGGGGGCTGGATATGGGAACCGCCTTGTGCGTTACCCAGTCTTTCGACGTAGTTCTTCACTTCGTCCTGCTCTCGCCATCCTGCGTAGAGGTCTTTCCAGTCATTGAAAGTCATAACTTCTGACTCAAGATAGGACTCGTGCCCTTTGATCCAGAGGTTGAAGAGATACATCTCCATTTTGAAGTCTTTGGAGTCGAAAACTTTAGGTACGATTTTGTCGCTGTATTTGGTGCCGTCAAAACGTGCGCCGATGAACGAACAGACAGTGTTCATGGATTTCTGCTGGTCGATTTCTTCATCGTTCATCAGGTCAACCAGTCCTTTCAGGCCGGGGTAGTCTTTTTCAATCTGGGTACAGACTTCTTCAGGGACTTTGACCATCAGCTTTTTGCCTTCTTCAAAGATGAAGTAGAATCTCGCCCAATGGTCGAACATGAATACTTCAGTTATATCTTCGACAGCTCTGTTAAACGCTTTATTCGGTTTTGCTTTTTTCATGGTTTTCTCCTCACAGGCTTTTTGCCGGGAAGTTTGTACTCCATTCCGGCAGGGAATGTTTTATATGTTCATGATAGGGCTTGTAGTCAAGTGCCAAAATTAACTGCTAAAATTTTTGTTCTATATCCTAGTGGTTTAGTTTGTGAAAAAAATATTTTGCGATTGTCCGGGAAAATGATTGCTAATTGTGTTAGCTTAAGTTCTTTACAATTGTCCGTCTTTTAGGGTACTGACACTTTCTTTGCAGCATTCAATCGTGCAGCAAGTACGAAAAAAATATTCAGGAGGTCCTCCAAATGGGTAGGCACAAAAAGATCGAAAGAAAGAAAGAACTTCAGCGTAAACGTCATCGTAGAGCTAAAAGAATTAAAGCTCGTATCGCAGAAGCAAAGGCTGCAGCAGCCAGCTAAGTTATTTTACTGATCTGTTTCAGTTCCCGCTTTGGCTTTTGATGGCGAATGCGGGGCTGATCCGGCTCAGCTCCCCTCATGGCAGGGATAGGTCCGCCAACTTCAATATATGAGGTATGGCGTACCTTTTTTTATTGGAGGGTATTATGCCGATTTATGAATACCAATGTCATGAATGTCAGCAGATATTTGAAGAGTGGCAGACAAGCTTTAAAGATAAAGAGCTGGAGTGTCCGGTCTGCGGTGGTGTAGCTACCAAGGTCCTTTCCCATTCCTCTTTTGTTTTGAAGGGCGGAGGCTGGTATTCTTCCGGGTACTGTAAAACCGACTCGGCTGCCGGGAAAACCGGTAACTCCAGTCCGGCAGGAAGCGGTACCAGTGCATCCACTTCCTCGGACTCTTCCGCAAAGAGTTCCGACAGCGCATCAAGCTAGCTGATCAGAGGCCAGACGGCCCGGTTTATTCCGGGCCGTCTGTTTTTTTGTGCTGTCCTTTTAAAAAAAAATCCTGCGTCTTGTCCCGGCCTGCCGTTTATAATATGGTAGGCCAGAGCGTTTTCGAACATATTCCCGTATTCTCAACAATTAACCGGAATTGGTAAAATGATTGAAAGATATACCCGTCCCGCAATGGGTGAACTGTGGACTCTGGAAAACCGTTTCAGAGTTTGGCTTGAAGTTGAAGTAGCTGTCTGCGAAGCATGGCACAAACTTGGCCGGATTCCCGCAGAAGACATGGAAATTATCCGTGAAAAAGCTGATTTCGAGCTGGATCGTATCCTTGAAATCGAGGAAAAAACCAAGCACGACGTCATCGCTTTCCTGACCGCAGTAGAAGAGAAAGTAGGTCCTTCCTCCCGCTTCATCCATCTCGGCTGCACATCTTCCGACATTGTGGATACCGCTAACGGTGTTATGCTCAGTCGTGCGGGTAAGATGATTCTGGACGATCTTGATGAATTTCTGGTTGCGCTCAAAGACATGGCTAACGCCAACAAAGGCCGCATGTGTATGGGCCGTACCCACGGCATTCATGCGGAGCCTACCAGCTTCGGCCTGAAGATGGCCGGATTTTACGCCGAATTCTCCCGTCATCGCGAGCGTATCGCCGATGCATTGAAGAGCGTCAGCGTCGGTAAGATTTCCGGTGCGGTCGGAACTTACGCCATGCTTGATCCTGAAGTTGAGCGCATCACCTGTGAACTGCTCGGCCTTGAAGTGGACCCCATCTCTACCCAGATCGTTCAGCGCGACCGCCACGCAGATTTCTTTACCGCACTCGGCCTGCTCGGCGGTGGTATCGAACGTCTCGGTGTTGAACTCCGTCACTTGCAGCGCACCGAGGTTCTGGAAGTTGAAGAAGGTTTCAGTAAGGGCCAGAAGGGTTCCTCTGCCATGCCTCACAAAAAGAACCCCATTTCCGCTGAAAACCTCTGCGGTCTTTCCCGTCTGCTGCGTACCAATGGACTCGTAGCCATGGAAAACATGCCTCTCTGGCATGAACGTGACATCAGTCACTCCTCTGTGGAAAGGGTTATCATGCCTGATTCCACCATTCTTGCCGATTACATTCTCGGCCGCATGACCGGAGTAATCAAAAGACTGAAAATCAACGGCGACAACATGGATCGCAACCTCATGGCCTCTTATGGTCTTTTTTACTCTCAGCGTGTACTCATTGCTTTGCTCGAGACCGGTCTTGAACGCCAGAAGGCATACGAGATGGTTCAGAAAGTGGCCATGCGCTGTTGGGAGAACAAGGTTTCCTTCCCGGATGAAGTCCGCAAGGATGAAACCATTAACTCTCACCTTGATAGCGGTGTTCTGGATGAAGCCTTTGATATGGGCTACTACACACGCTATGAAGAGATGATTTTTGAAAGAGTATTTGGCTAGCAGCTTCAGTTCGGCTGTTAATAATTGGTTATAACCCCGGTGTTGCTTTCAGTGCAGCACCGGGGTTTCTTCTTTGTGAATCATTTGTCATAATATCAGGACCTTAAAAAGGCTCTTTTTAATATTCGAAAAGTGTTGTATGGAAGCTGATTGAAATAACATTTTTTTATGTAATGCAATTAGCTTGATTTGATTGATGAATCAGGTTTTGCGTTTAGATTGTTTTGTTTTAATTCTGTTAATGTTTTTAATTCAGTCTTTTGCCTTTGCAGGTGATGGGGTATCGGGCTCATATGATAGATGTTTTTAGATTTTTTACTGCAGTATGTGTTCTGCTTACTTGTTTTACATCCACTGTGCATGCGCAGGGATGGGAGCCTGTAATAGAGCCGACCCCGCTGGTTCCCGATTATATTCTTGCCGTGGATAAGGAATCACAGAAACTTCACCTGCTGATCCATAAAAGCCCCTTACACGCTGAAGCCAGTTTTACCTGCGCAACCGGACAGGCCGCCGGGGATAAAAAAATCGAAGGCGATCTGAAAACACCTGAAGGCGTTTATTTCACTACAGGCAAAAGAACCGGGCTAAAAGATTTTGAGCTTTATGGAAAAATGGCTTTCCCACTCGACTTTCCGAATCCTGTGGACCGCATCAAAGGTAAGACCGGTTACGGCATCTGGATTCATGGCCGCGGCAAGAAGCTCGTGCCCATGGATACCAAGGGATGCGTGGCACTGGTTAATGATGACATGAATTACCTTGACGAAACCATCAGGCCGGGCGCTCCTGTCATTATCGGGCAGAAGGTCAGCTGGGATAATGTCGGAGAAACCCAGTCCGCTGATTCGCGTGAGCTTGAAGAACTGGTTTATAAATGGGTGTCAGACTGGGAAGCGCGGGATCTTGGTTTTTTTGAGGCTTATGCGCCAGACCTGTTTGCCAAGTCTGAGAATCGTTCTTTCAAAGCCTTTGAGAATAGGAAAAAAAGAATATTTTCCCGTGCCGGATGGATTGATATTGAAATTTATAACCTGCGCGCCCTGCGTGGTCCTGATTATTGGGTTACATGGTTTGACCAGTACTATCGGTCCGGCAGGCTTTCCTCTTCATCCTCAAAACGTCTTTACTGGCAGAAAGTTGATGGACAATGGAAGATCGTAGGCCGTGAATACGGGCCGTCTATCCGTTCGCTGAAAAAGAAATATCTTGCTACAAAACAGGGCGGAGTCCAAAAATTCCTTGATGAATGGAAGCAGAGCTGGCTTTCTGCCGACCCGGATAAATATATTTCCCATTATGATCCCCGTGCGCGGCAAGGACGCAGGAAAGGAGCTGATTTCATTAAGAAGAATAAGATTACCATCTGGAAAGAGCGCAGTCCTTCTTCTGTCGGTTTTGGAAAAGTTTCTTTGCGTGAGCATCCAAAGGGGTTGGAAGCTGTGTTTAAGCAGGAATATTCGGATTCTTCCGGGTATAGTGATAAGGGGTGGAAAAAACTGGTTCTCCGTCCGAATCAGGACGGCTGGCTGATTGTCGATGAACAATGGAGAAAGCTCTAATGGGCAACACCAAGTACAATGTGCTTTTCATGCGCGACGATGATACCGTCAAGCGTTACCGTCTCAGCCCTTTCTGGCTGAATATTCTTGTCTGGATTGTTATTTTGCTGGCGGTTTGCGCCGGAGTCGGTTCCTGGGCAGGTTATACGTTCTGGACGGAAAACGGCCAGTTGAAGCAGGAAAAAATAGAACTGCAGAAGACCCTGAATGATGCCTCTGTTCAGCTTGAGCGTCTGGAGAATGTAAACAAGATTCTCGACTCCTATGATCCTAACGAGTTGCAGTCTCTGCTTGCAGCTGTACCCATGGAAGAGAAAAGGGTGGAGTCTGCGCATGTCATCGATTTAAAAAAACTCCTCTTTTATAAGAATCTGATGCGGGCTGGTGTTGAGAATGTAAAGCTTCGTAAGTCAGGCAGTAGTCTTGCCTTGAGTTTCGATCTGAATAACTTACAGACTTCTACTGCCCTTGGCGGACTGGCTAAAGTCCAGTTGATTGAAAATAATGGCCAAAGCGTTGAAATCAAAGCCAACCGGAACGATATGTCTTTTCATATCCAGAGGTTCAAAGTGGTCAGAACCCGGTTTGGGCTTCCTTCTGGTGCTGAACTTGATGACATTTACGGAATCAGGTTGATGATCACTACAAATAAGGGTGAGTTGATTTTCAGTGAAGTATATCCTTTGTCGCGCGTTCTTAATTAGTGTTTTTATTTTCTGTCTTGCTGTTCCGGCAGCAGCACAGCAGGTAAAGAACTACACCTTTTTTGAAGGTACGCAGTATCCTTTGCGGGTGACCTGGGTTTTCGGTGATGAACCGGGACCTGTAATCATGGTTCAGGGCGGTATTCAGGGAGACGAGCTTTCCGGTTTCTTCACCGCCCAGCTGCTGACCCGCTGTAAAGTTCGCAAAGGCAGCCTTATAATTGTCCCCCGGGCCAATGAACCTTCAATTCTCAGGCGTACCCGGCAGATTAATGTCGATTTGAACCGCCGTTTCGACAAGGAATACAATAGTTTTTACGAAGACCGCCTTGCGCGCGCGATTCGTTTTCTCATTTCCGGTGCCGAAGGTTTTATCCACCTTCACGAGGGCAGCGGATTCTACAGCCCCAAATACGTGAACAGCCTGCGTAATCCCAAGCGTTACGGGCAGTCGCTCATCATTGATGCAGCAGTCTATAAAGACATTAAGCTGGCTGAGATGAGCGCTCGCGCTATTTCTAAGTTGAATGCGCAGATAAGCAACAAATCATACTGGTTTTCTCTCTTTAATACCGACACCTTCGCCAAAGCCACGCAGTACCCGGAGATGTTGAAGTCTTTGACTTGTTACGCTCTGCATGAGCGCGGCATTCCGGCTATGGCTGTTGAAGTAAGTAAAGATATCAAAGATCTCGGCTGGAAAGTGCATCAGCAGTTGCGGGCGACAGTTTACCTGCTGCGTGAATTCGGCATTGAGCTGGACGTTCCTGAATTTACATTTCCCAAATCGCCGAGCGGTAAGGGTTTTGAAATCCTGATCAATGGCAAGCCTCTGCGGGGCAAGAGCATTGAACTTGTGCGCGGTGCTCCGGTTTCCACTTCCGGTAAAGCTGTTGCGGACTCCGGGCTTGAACCGGCGGTAGCGGTTTTTGCCAGTGACCGGCCTAATCTCAATCTGCTTACCGCTCCGCGCATGGCCCTGTCACAGTTTCCGGCACTGGAAGTGCGTATTGATGGCAGCAGGCAAGCCAAGGCCAGAGTTCGCTGGAAAGGCAGCAAGCCGGACCTGCCGGAAGTTAACGGTCCTGTTTTTCTCTGCTGGCTCAACGGACAGCCCCGTTTTATCAGTGCCGGAGGCACTCTGGAGGCCGTAGAAGGTGATCAGATAATTCTTGAAGGTATCCTTGGCAGCAGTCGGGAGGAGATCTTGAACCTCAAGGGTTTTGTGGCTTCTATTATGCTCAATAGTGGGCAGGATGTCGGGCATGAGATCATCGCCGATCCTGCTAATTTTATGGCAAAATACATGCTTGAAGGGCCGGACGGAATTTCCCGCTACCGGGTTGTGCGCGAAACTCCCGGCAAGAAAAGGTCTGAGTTCTATTTGTCCATTGCACCCCGCACAATAAAGGCTCTTGAGCTGCAGGGTGAGGATGGCGATCCTGATTTTGTTAACTGGGCAAATGGGCAACATAAGCTTATGCGGCCTGATTCATACTCCCTTAAAGATGTATGGAGTAACGGAGACCGTTGCAAAATACAGGCTTTTGTTGATAATATTCCTATTTCTTGGGGTGAAACCTTTTCCGTTCGTTCCGGAAAGGAAACAGTGCTGACCATGCGTCACACCACTACCTTTGTCCCGGTGGGACAAATGGTTTTCAAAGGCACGGATTATTTACAGACCAGGCTTGACCAGTAGAAAGGTTCGGCCCGGAAGGGAGACCTGAAATGAAGCCTGAATTCGAAACCTGTTACGTCAATCTGCCGTTACGATATATTTATAATACTCCAGAGTATCTTGATTTCTTTATTGAGAATTCCATCCAGCCCGAATTGGGTCTGGATTGCCTCGGTGATGAGTGTTTGAGCATGGACTGGTTACTGGATATCCGGGATCGTCTTGCCGAGGCCGAGCTTGGCTGTACAGTGCACCTTCCTTTTCTGGATCTCAAGCCATCCAGTTTGAATCCTGCGATCCGCAACGCTTCCATAGATACCCTGCATACCTCTTTCGAATTGGCCAAGATTTTTTCCCCAAAGAGAATGGTATTGCATCCTTCATTTACTTCATGGCTGGAGCCGCCTCTCTTTGAGCGTGCCTACACCAATTGCGTTGAGGGGATTCGTCGCCTTAGCAATTCATGGCCGGATCATCCTCCGCTGTGCCTCGAGAATACTTACGAATTTACCCCGGATGCTATTGTGCGGCTGGTCAGGGATCTGGACCGGGACAATATCGGTATCTGTTTCGATCTTGGCCATTGGTTCTCTTTTTCCAAAGGATATGAGCACGGCGATTTTGATGTCTGGTTTGATGCTTTTGCTCCGCATATCAGGCACATGCATCTGCATGACAATCACGGCAGCAAGGATGAGCATCTCGCGCTCGGGCAGGGCAGCATGGATTGGGATTATATAATCTCGCGTACTCAGGAGCTTGACCCGTTGCCGACCTTCACCCTTGAGCCGCATAACAGGGAAGATTTCATTATGACCTATGCTTATTTTAAGGAGCACGTGGCAACCAGGCTGTTTTAGATTGTAACAGATACAAAGCGGGCCGACATTTCTGGATAATGTCGGCCCGCTTTTTTTGGTGATTGTTCCAGCAGGGAACAAAATTTATTTCCAGTTACTCTTATCCCAAACCTACTTCAGGTGCTACTTTGGTTACGGCTTCGATAGACAGGGCGAAAAAATCACCAAGTTCAAGGCCTACCTTGTCACATTCTTTAATGATCTCACGGTCCACGCTGGCAGCGAAAGCTTTGGCCTTCATCTTTTTCTTGAGGCTTTTGGGCTTCATGCCGTTCATTTTTTCGGGACGCATGAGTGCGTTGGCGTGGATCAGGCCGGTCACGGTCTCACCACAGCGCAGGGCGAAATCAAAATCCGTTTGCGGTGCAACTCCGGTCATGTCGCCGTTGTGGGCTCGGATGGCCTGAATCGCTTCGTCCGGCAGTTTCCCTTCGAGCATTTCAGCGGCAATCAGGCCATGCTTTTCCGGTGTGTCCGCAGTCTGGCTGTAGTCGAGATCGTGCAGCAGTCCGGTCATGGACCAGAGTTCAACATCCTGTCCAAGTTTTTCAGCCAGCGCACCGAGTACCGCCTCGGATTCTAGGGAGTGCTGGATCAGGTTTTCTTCAGTTACATTCGATTTGAGAAGTTCAAGAGCTTCATCGCGTGAAATCATTTTGGCATCCTTTTGTTGCTGAAATTACAAAAAATATCTGGCTGCTGCCACCAGTCCCATGCCGACAGCCACTGTACCGAAAAAGTTGCGGGTGAACATGGCTACCGCAAATGTAGGCACTGCTACCCAGAAGTAAAGGTTGCCGAAGCTGAGATCTACAACTCCTTCGGGCGCGAGCAGTGACGGGGCCAGCAGGGCGGAGAGCACCGCAGTGGGGACGTAGGACAGCCATTTGACCACCAGCGGGGGCAGGTCGCGGGAACTCAGGGCCATGGCCGGGAGCATGCGCGGGATGTAGGTCACGGCCATCATGCCGAAAAGGGTGAGGAGTATTGTTTGCTGGTCCATTATTTATTCCCCCATTTTACTGCTGCACCGAGTGTGGCCCCGATCAGAGTGGCGAAGATTACGTTCCACTGTCCTGCGCCACCAAGAGCCAGTGCAGTTGAGAGCAGCCCGGTGATGAGCCCCACGATTACGTGGCTTTTATCTTTAATCTGAAAAATGAGCAGGGCGATGAACATGGCCGGAAGCGCGTAATCAAGACCCATGGGCTTTATGTCATTGATGAGCGTGCTGGAAAAGATACCCAGTACAGTTCCGCCGACCCATGCCACCTGTGCAATGGAGTTGATCAGGAAGCTTTCACCCTTGTGTGTATCGCCATTGGCAAAGCGGGTGGAATGCACCGCAAAGCTTTCATCGGTCAGCTGGAAAGTAAAGCCGGCCAGCTCCAGCTTGGTCCATTTCTTAAGATAGGGCGAAAGAGCGGCGGACATGAGCATATGGCGCAGGTTGACGATAAAGGTAGTGATGATGACAGATAGGGCGGATGCGCCGGAGGCAATAAGCCCAACTGCAATAAACTGTGCTGATCCGGCAAAAACTATCAGGGACATAAGTACTGTGTTGTCTATGGAAATCCCGGATTTGCGGGCCAGAACGCCGTAGGCAAAACCCACAGGCAGATAGCCCAGAACAATGGGCAGTGCCTGCTTGAATGCTGAAACCAGTACGCTGCTTCGTTTTATCTTTGAGGAATTCATAACGGATTCCATGCTTACCTCTCCCGGTAAAAAGTTCAATGTGCCATTTCGATCTTCTTGCCAGTCTACACAAAATCTGACATCAGTACAGATACAGATTTTGGAAAAATGGACCATAACAGTTTTGCAGTGCAGGGGGAAAATTATGAATCTGGACAGTTCAGAGAATCAGTACAGATATAAAAAAGTAGAACAGGAGCTTTCAAAGCATATTGAAGCCGGTGATCTCGTGCCCGGTGACAAGCTTCCTTCCCTGCGCCAGATGAGCAAAACGCTCAAGGTTTCCATTTCAACTGTTTCCCATGCCTATGAAGAGCTTGAAAAGCGGGGACTTATCGAATCACGGCCCCGTTCGGGCTATTATGTGCGCAGCGAGTTTCGCACCATCCCCACTCCGCAGATTAAGACCACCCAGAAGCTTGAGCCACATCTGGCGACCAAGAACAAACTTATCCGCACTGCACTTGAGACTGTCGGCAACAAGGAATTGCTGCCGCTGGGAGTGGTCTGTCCCAGTAATGACCTGCTGCCGACCCGGCAACTGGCCAAGATAATGAATAGTGTCATTCGGGAAAATCCGCTTGATACCGCAGGGTACGAGATGATTCCCGGCAACCTTGACCTGCGCCGGCAGATTGCTTTCCGTTCAGTGGATTGCGGATCAAATGCCACGGCGGATGAGCTGATTATCACTACCGGGGCAATGGAAGCTCTTTATATTTCCCTGCGAACCCTGACCCGGCCCGGAGATCTGGTGCTTATCCAGTCTCCTTCCTATTATTGCTTTCTGCAATTGGTGGAAAACCTGGGATTGCGGGCCATTGAAATTCCCTCCTGCCCGACAAAAGGGATCAACCCGGACAGGGTGGACGACATCACCCGCACCTTTGACATCAAGGCTTGTATTTTTTCGCCTAATTTCAACAACCCTGACGGCGGACTCACGTCGGATGCCCGTAAAAAAGAAATTGTTAAAATTCTGGCGGAGCGCAAAATTCCTCTGGTGGAGGACGATGTGTACGGGGAAATTTATTTCGGCGAATCCCGGCCACGCACATTCAAATCTTATGACCGTGAGGGCGGGGTGCTGCTCTGTTCGTCTTTTTCCAAGACCATAGCCCCCGGTTACCGGGTAGGCTGGCTTGCACCCGGGCGTTATCTGGAAAAGGCCCTTGAAATCAAGGCCACAACCAATGTTTCCTGTGTGGCTGCCACTCAGATGGCCATTGCCCGCTACCTGCGCGAAACCCTGTATGACCGCCATCTTAAAAAGCTTCGTGCCGCCATGAAGGACCAGATGCAGAAGATGCGTACCGAGATAGGTCTATCATTTCCCGAAGGAACAAAGGTTACTAATCCCAAGGGCGGGTCCGTGCTCTGGGTAGAGCTGCCCGAAGAAAAGGACGGAGTAGATCTTTTCTTTAAGGCCCGTGAAGAGGGAATCGGGATTGTGCCCGGAACGGTGTTCTCTCCGCAGGATATATTTTCAAACTATATCCGGCTCTCCAGCGGATCGCTCTGGAGTGCCGAAATTCAGGCCGGAGTCCGCAGACTCGGCGAACTTGCGGCTGAGTAAATTTGTCTCCCGGCGGGCGCTACCGCTAGTCCCTCCGGGGTCCAAAGAACCCTTTTGCAAAAGGGTTCTCTGGACTCTCCCAAAAACTTTTACTAGGGCTTCGCCGTATAGCTTCAAAATTTGTAGCAGATTAAGTCTAGTGAAAGCTTGTAAAATATTGCTTTTTTAAGCCTGCATCGCAGTTTCTTCGATGACCTGCTCAACCATGTTGGCGGCATCTTCGAAAGAAGCCTCTGGATCGGATTCGATGAGGGCGATCTGTAGGTTGATTTCCCGTTGCAGGGTGATGTTTTCAGGGTCGAAATACAGTTTCCAGACCGGAATGGCTTTTTTACCTGCCCCGGCTCGGCAAAGCAGAAGTCCCAAGTACAGATAGGAGAAGTTGTCTTTGCCCAAGATGCGGATTGCGCGTTCAAATTCAACTTTTGCCTGAATATATTTACCGGCCTTGTAGAGGCAGTGGCCGTGTCTTTTGCGGGCATCGGCGTTCTGCGGTTCGGTTTTGATGAACTCTTTGTATTTTGAGGCCGCTTCTTCGAACCGCCCGTTTTCGTAGGCAACATTGGCCTCGGCGAGGGTATCGAGATTGACTTCCTTGGCTGCAATAGGTTTTGCAGCACTCTGGGCCTGCTCACGGTCTTCTTTTTTTCTGAATCCGCCGAAGAGAAAACCTCTTCTGGAAAGTTTCTGGGCCTTTTTTTTGCCGGACATATTTTCCTCCACATTGAAAAACTGCCGGAGTGTAACGGCAAACAGCCCGAACGCCAAGCATATTTCGACTCTATGGACATGCAGGCCTGCTCGTTATAAACTGGTATATTATTACCAATAATGAGGTTGTCATGAAAAAAATACTGTTGCTTCTGGTGCTTTGTTTTGTCTGCTTTTCCTGTGCAATGACTGATCCTTACCGTACTCCATTTGATACCGGAGGGAAGGTTTACAAGGTGGCTTTGCTTCCGTGGCGGACTTTTAGTATGGATTTTGATTACAAGTACCGCTGGCGCATGACCCAATCTCTGCGCAACGCCTGCAAGGAATCCGGAGCTTTTACGCTGAACTGGTCCACTTACGCTGTTAACGGCGGTGACGTTGCGATTCTGGAAAATATTCAGAAATCCAGCTTGTGGGAACGCCGCAAGTATGGAAAATATTATCCTGTAGTGTCGGAAGTACAGTCTGCGCTTTCCGGGGTCGATGCCGATCTGGCGTTGCTTTATGATATTTCTGCAGATAACGCAGTCGGTTTTAATGATCCCAGTGATATTTCCCTGCCTGACTCTATCCGTCTTTTCTTGGTGGACGTGAAGAGCGGGGAAGTTGTAGTCGAGTTTGTTCGGACCGACTTTCTTGGGAAAAAAGCCGGACCTGACATCAAGCAGGTGACCCTGCGTGCCTTTAATAAATGGCTTAACCGTTAAGTTCTTCGATTTAAAAGGAGTTTTGTAGTGATCAAGAATTTTTTTCAAATTTCTGCGGCTTTACTTTGTCTTATGGTTTTTTCCATTTCTATCGCTTTTGCCGGTGATATGAATGTGAAAGGATGGGAAAAAGGCGGAGAATACGACTCTCTTTATGACAATACCGACCGTGATGTATTCAAAGGCACGCTCCTTAAAATCAAGGACATCACTCCCATGGACGGCATGACCGAGGGGATTGCTGTGTTGGTAAAAGATAAGGAAGACGGTGAAGAAGTTCTTGTTCATCTTGGCCCCAAAGATTTTGTTGAGCCGCGCATCAAAGACCTGCGTCCCGGCGCAAGGGTTAAGGTTTACGGTGTGCTGGTTGAGCTGGATGGCGAATATGAATACATGGCCGCCAAACTCAAGGCAGGGGAAGAACGTAAGTACAAGTTCCGCCTGACCAAAGACGGAACTCCCTTCTGGTCCCTGTCTCCCGAAGAATTGAAAAAAGAAGAATCCGGTTCGTAGTTTTTATGCATTCTAAAAATATTACTCGTATTTCATCTGAACTAAGTATTCCTTCTAAGAATGTAAAAGCCGTGGTCGGTCTTCTTGATGAAGGAGCGACTATCCCTTTTATTTCCCGCTACCGCAAAGAAGCCACCGGAAGCCTTGATGAGGTGGCGGTTGCTGCGGTCAGTGACCTTTTTGATAAGTTGAAGGAGCTGGATAAGCGGCGCGAAACCGTGCTCAAGTCCATTGAAGAGCAGGGCAAGCTTGATGATACTCTGCGCAAAAAAATTGATGCTGCCGAGACCATGCGCCAGCTTGAAGATCTGTATCTGCCCTATAAGCCCAAGCGTAAAACCAAGGGACAGGCTGCAATACAGAAGGGGTTGGAACCGCTGGCCTATAAGATTTTTGCCCAAAAATGTGATCCGGTAAAAGAAGCTGAAGCATTTGTTTCTGCTGGAAAAGGCGTGGAGTCTGTGGACGATGCGCTGGCCGGGGCGCGAGATATTATCGCAGAGAAGATTGCCGAGAATACAGTCACCCGTGAGGCGGTGCGTTCTCTTTTCGAGCGCAAGGCCCTGATTGAATCCAAGCCGACCAAGGCAGCACAGACAGACGAGAACAAGGACAAGGCTTCCAAGTTCCGGGATTGGTTTGATTGGCGCGAGCCGGCCAAAAAAGCGGCCGGACACCGTATCCTCGCTTTGTTTCGTGGTGAGCGTGACAAATTTTTAAAGGTTTCCATCCGCCCGGAAGAAGCAGAAGCACTGGAAATCCTGTACCGCAAGCTGGTCCGTTCCAATTCTGCCGCCTCCAAGCAGGTTGAGCAGGCTGCCGCTGACAGCTACAAGCGTTTGTTGGCTCCGCAGATGGAAACAGAATTACGTGGTGTGCTGCTTGAAAAGGCTGATGCCGAGGCAATCAATATTTTTGCTTCCAATCTGCGTGAAATCCTGCTTGCTCCGCCACTGGGCGGTAAGCGGGTGCTGGCCCTTGATCCTGGTTTTCGTACCGGAGCCAAGCTGGTCTGCCTTGATGCGCAGGGAACGCTCTTGCACAACGAGACCATTTATCCGGTAACTTCCGAAGGCAAGAAGAAGGAGGCCGCACGCATTGTCAGCGCTCTGGTGGATAAATATTCCATTGAAGCGGTGGCTATCGGTAACGGTACTGCCGGACGTGAGACTGAGCAGTTTGTGAAAGAGTTGGCTCTTGATTCATCTATTCAGGTGATCATGGTCAATGAGTCGGGAGCCTCGGTTTATTCCGCCTCTGAAATTGCCCGTGAAGAGTTCCCGGATTATGACATCACCGTGCGCGGTGCAGTTTCCATCGGGCGCAGGCTCATGGACCCCTTAGCGGAGCTGGTCAAGATTGATCCCAAATCCATCGGTGTCGGTCAGTATCAGCACGATGTGGACCAGAAAGGGCTGGCCGATAGCCTTGGGCGCGTGGTCGAATCCTGCGTGAACATGGTCGGGGTGGAGTTGAATACTGCCAGCGCGAGATTGTTGCAGTCAGTTTCCGGCTTAGGTCCTGTGCTGGCTGCCAATGTGATTAAATTTCGTGATGAAAACGGGCCGTTCAGTTCCCGCCGGGAATTACTCAAGGTTCCCCGGCTCGGTCCCAAGGCTTTCGAGCAGTGTGCAGGCTTCTTGCGTATTCGCGGAGCCAAGAATCCTCTGGACGGTACGGCTGTTCACCCGGAACGCTACAAAGCAGTTGCCGGAATCGCCAAAGACCTCGGTGCGGATGTGGCGGATCTGATCAAGTCTTCTGAGTTACGCTCTCAGATAAAACTTGAAGATTATGTCTCTGATGATCTCGGATTGCCGACCCTTAAAGATATCATAAAGGAACTTGAGAAGCCGGGCCGCGATCCTCGTAAGAAGTTCGAAGCCGTAGAATTTGATGATTCCGTGAAAGAAGTTTCCGATCTGCGTGAAGGCATGATCCTGAACGGAATCGTGACCAACGTGACCGCTTTTGGGGCTTTTGTGGATATCGGAGTGCATCAGGATGGACTGGTTCATATCAGCCGCATGGCCGATGATTTCGTGCGTGATCCTGCAACAGTCGTGCATCCCGGACAACCCCTGAAAGTCAAAGTGCTTGAAGTTGATACCCAGCGTAAAAGAATATCCCTGAGCATGCGTCCTTCGGATTTGTGATGCCTCCCCATCCTCTTTTCCCAAAAGACGTTTTAATTATGCTTCGCAGATAAATTTTTCAAATTGAACCATAAGTAAAGCCCACAATATCTCGTGAGATATTGTGGGCTTATTTTTTACACAAACTTTAATGCGAAACGGCGAAGCCATAATAAAAGTTTTTGAAGAGTCCAGAGAAACTTTTTACAAAAAGTTTCTTTGGTCCCGCTGAAAGCGCCCGCCGGGAGGCTCCCCGAAGGCTTAAAGGCCGGGCAGCATCAAATGGCTTTTTTCAATTTGTCTTTTGCGGCGTTTCTGCATGGTTTTGGGGTGCACACCGAAGCGGAACCGGCGCAGCACGCATTCTTTTTCTTTACAATCGCGAATCGCCTGACGATCGCCTACGGTACAGGCGAGGCAGTGTCTGCGAATAGCGCGGATGCAGGTTCTTTGTGATTCCTCGGTTTTCGGACCGCGCAATTCATAAAGAGAGCAATCATTGTCCTCACATTCCCTGACAAGTTGCGGGCTGCCGCCCATGCACCATAGGCAGTAGGCCCGTATGGACTGGTGAGGATTTCTTTTCCGTTCGCTCAATTTGTTCTCCGTTTAATGCGGCGGTAAATTTTATGGATAACATCTTCATCCGTGGCCGCGAAAGCTCATCTTTACGTAAATCGGACGCAAAAATAAAGAGTGGATCGGGGCAGGTGGTAAATATTTTTTTAAGTTACTTTAATGTATGAAAAAAGAAGGCGTATCCTGTTGCCGGGATACGCCTTTTAAGCCTGCTTTGAGTGGGGGAAACTTATTTTTTTTCTTGTTTTTCGAAAGTAATTGTCACTTCTCGTTTGCCCCATTCTTTGGCCGCTTTGGTGTCGAGGCCCATGTAGATATCGATTTTATCAGTCCAGCGTTTGTTCATTTTATCTTTGACGATGTACTCGCCCGACAGTCCTTCTATTTTGACCTTGGTATTGTGGGTCAGGCCCTTGGGAATAAGGTCCCTTGAAACAGCTATGCATTTCATCCCCGGCTTGAGCTCATCACCCCATGCTCCCAGAAAGGGATGTGCGGATGTTTGGGCTACGTGCGATGTGTAGGCTGTGGATGCAACTTTCATGGTTACTGTATTATTTTCTCCAAGACAGCTTGAAAGCATGAAAATAGCGGCTAAAATTAAGATGAGATTACGAAATTTAGTCATGATACATTCCTTTTCGGGTTCCGGTTAAAGTTCACATTGCCCGTAGTCGTGATTGTCTTTGAAATTTGAAGCACCGCGGAGGATTTTTCCTTTGCTGCAGGAATACTCCATGTCAGTAATCTGTACCAGAAAATCAAGATCGTGGGAAACTACCAGCATGGCGATATCAAGTGAATTGAGGATTTCGATCAATCTTTCGCGCATGGTTGGGTCGAGATCATTGGTCGGTTCATCGAGTACCAGAGCCTGCGGCTCCATAGCCAAAACCGTGGCGAGGGAAACCAGTTTCTTTTCGCCACCGGAAAGGCGGTAGGATACCCGGTCTTCATAGCCGGAAAGGCCAAGGGTGCAGAGGGTGTATTCGGCTGTTTTGCGGGCTTCTTCCGGAGACTTGCCCAGATTTAGCGGTCCGAAAGCAACATCTTCCAACACCGTGGGGCAGAACAGCTGATCGTCGGCCTGCTGAAAGAGTAGTCCTACGCCTTTGCGCAGCTCCATAAAATCTTCGTCCGTTTTCAGGTCCTTATTCATGTAGCGGACCTGTCCACTTTGCGGCTTCAGTAGTCCCATAATGATATGCAGCAGGGTTGTCTTACCCGAGCCGTTGTATCCGGTGAGGCCGATCTTCTGGTCTTTCCGCAGTTCGAAATCCACGTTTTTGAGCACATCATTTCCGGGATATGAAAAGCTTACATCATGCAGTGAAAATATGGGCGAACTCACAGGGAAACCTCGATAATATTGAATTCAAGGGAGATAAAGACTGTAACACAAGCGGCAGTGACTGCCAGCAGGGTCAGATCCCGTTTACCGGTTTTGTAGCTGCTCAGGGTGTGGAATGTGCCGTTGAATCCGCGGCAGAGCATGGCCTGCCAGACCCGGTGTGCACGGTCCATACTGCGTACCAGCAGCATACCGAGGAGCCAAGAGTAGGTGCGGTAAGTGTGTAAATTTGTGCGTGGTTTGAATGCACGCATGGCGGCGGCCCGACGCATACGGGTGTATTCAGTCATCATTACATGTACATAGCGCCAGCTGAAAAGCAATAGACGGCAGAGTTTGTCCGGTATTTTCAGACTTTGCATGGCAGAGCCAAGGGTTTGCACAGGCATGGTTGCGACCAATGCGGTGATAGCCAGAAGTATCCCGTTTGATTTCAGGGTGATGATCGCGGTGTAGGTGATCCCTTCTAGTGTAGCGTTGAATGGGCCGACATTGAATACAGGTGTTCCGGGCTTTGAAAAGGGCAGAAAAATCCACAGGAAAAGGATGAAGAAGTTAACGATAAGCAGCCGTTTGAGCAGGTGTTTGAAATTTAAGCGGGCAGCTATGGAAAAGAGGATTCCGGCGGCAAGAACGCTTCCGGCTGCAGTAAGGTTTGTCAGCAGTGCTCCGGCAATGGAAAAAAGAAAAGCGCAGGCGAGCCTGAATCCGGGATGCATGGAGTGGATAATTGAGTTGCCGAGGGCAAATGGTTCGCTGATCTGCTGCAAAAGAATCTCCTGATTTCGGCTTATTGGAGTAGCACGCATCCTGATTCCATGCAATCTGAAACAACCCTTGAGCTGGCAGCGTAATGCGGCTATATCCCTGTCTTGAACTTTGAATACTAACGATTTTCCGGAAGGTATGCATGAGCAAAAACGCTGAATTGAAAAAAATTGTTGCCGAAGTAGGTGAAGAGCTGATCTGGCGTCCTCTCTATGATTTTGAGCAGACGCAGCTCGCTGATGGTGTGGGTGATGATATCGACGGAATTGATCCTGAATTTAAAGATCTCGATTTTACGGGTAAGAGCGTTTGTGATCTGGGCTGCAACATGGGACATTTTTCTTTTTACGCACGTGAGCGTGGCGCGCGGGAAGTTGTCGGTTATGATCTCGAACCCAAGGTTGTCGCCGGTGCGTTGAAGCTTGCCGGGCTGTATTCAATGGACAAGGTTGATTTCAGGGTCTGCAATTTTGCCTATGAGGAGCCAGAACGGACTTTTGACCTTGGCATGCTCATTGATATCCTCGGCAAGATGAATATTGCCAAAGGGCATATGGCGGCAATTCTCCTTGGGCTTGAAAAACGTTCTGAATCCGAAATGCTGCTCACCTTCCGTCCTGAATATTACGTGAAGAAACATCTGGGACTTGAGCCGGAAGAATTCATAAAAATGTATCCGCAGGCTGAAATCAAAGACGGTCTGTTCAGCCTGCTTGATTTTGCGGTGGATCTTTTTGCTGAAGACTGGGAAATGACCTACGTTTCCAAGCCGCATCCCGATGATGAGCAGTACAAGCGTACGGTGTTTTTTAAACGCAAGTAGTCTTGCCCTCCGGGGTGGAGTGATTAATTTTTCTGTTCAGATTTTAGGATATCAATAAAGACAAGGATTTATGATGGCTAAAGAATATGTCGAGATGACGGATATTGAGTATGTTGTGGATGATCAGGAAAAGAGAAGCGTCTACGTTCACGGTATGGCTAAAGATATGATCATAGGCGGCCGTGATTCGGGTAATGTTTTTATTCTTTGTCTTAATGACGATCTGCGCAAGTCCGTAGCTGCAAAAGTGGCTGAAAAACTTGGCCGGGAGTATGTGGTTGTCAGCCGCAGTGATGGTAACCCGGTGTTGGAGAAGCTCGCCGGGGGCGATAATCAGATCGTCAGCCTTCCGCGCGGGGCTGCCAAGTCCGAAAAGATCCGTAAGCTGTTGAAGGACAATGGAAAGGTCCTTTTTATCATGTGTGATTTTATGACTCTGCTGGCGGCTTCGGACGGTTCCGATGATGCCCGCGAACAGATTTCGCTGATGCTGAACCGTTTTGAACCGAGTTTTATGGAAGCCGCGCATCACATTGTGCGTTCGGATCAAAGTGAAGAAGAAATTTTGCAGGATGTGTTGGAAAAGATTGCAATTTAGTAAAACGGGGATGCTGATCAAGATCAGCATCCCCGCTTTTTTATTACCATCTCAAAGAAAGGCAGGTCAGTCCGCCGTCCATTTTGCGGAATTCCGACATGTTGATGAAATCTGGCTTGAAGCCGTTTTTATCAAGCAGTTCTGCTGTCTTGGGAAATCCTTCCGGTGCGAGCAGTCTGTCGCCCAGATAGAGGCAGTTGGCTGAGTATTCTTCACCTTCCGGTACGATCAGTTTTTTGAAGCCGCTGAATTCTTCGCGTTCTGCAAAGCGTGCGCTCATGATCAGAGTTTCATCGTCCAGCGCGGAAAGTTCCGTCTTGAGATGCGGTATGCCGTTGGTAAACGGCACGGGCACGGTTTTGTACCCGAATTTAGCAGCAGCTTTAGTGAACTGCCCGCAGCCTTTTGCATTGGTTCGGGTGTCAATGCCGACATAAAAGGTCTTGCCCATGAGCAAGACGTCTCCGCCTTCCATGAGGCCGTTACCTTCCATGCGGATAATTTCATCCGTCCGGGCTGCAAT
Source organism: Maridesulfovibrio spiralis (SeqCode) (assembly GCF_048571135.1). NCBI lineage: Bacteria > Pseudomonadati > Thermodesulfobacteriota > Desulfovibrionia > Desulfovibrionales > Desulfovibrionaceae > Maridesulfovibrio > Maridesulfovibrio spiralis (SeqCode). The sequence continues at coordinate 2,439,431 of NZ_CP182344.1, forward strand.
GGCGGTCTGAATATGGTCGACTTCTCCGCGTCTTGATTCAGCACCGGGACAGGTCAGGAAAGCTGCCGTACCGTTTTCGTGCGGGATCATCACAGCGGTATCTTCCACGAAAACGGAATCGGGATATTCTTCTACCGCAGGGAGGACGGTGACTTTGATTCCGGCCTGTTCGAAATACTTTATGTAGCCCTTGTGCTGTGCAAGGGTCAGGGGAATGTCCGGGCAGCCGAGTCCTGCCTCAGTCAGCCCTTGTCCGAGATTTTCAGCCGGGGTTCTGACGATGATATTGCTGAACATTTCCAACTCTCCTTACTGGATGGGGGCGTCTTTCTTTTTCTGTTCTTCGGCGATAAGGGTCAGCTTGGAACGGATGTATGCACTGGCGATGTTTCCGGCTTCGTCGTCCTGAGTGGGGGCGAAAGCGGCGATGTCATCGGCGACCTGTTTTTCCATGCGTTCGGATTCCATGAACATTATGTAAACCAGCACCAGTGCGGAATCGTTGTCAGCAGTGCCGCTGCAAAGCTCTTCAATCTGGTTGCGGGGTACGGTTTCAAGCAGGCGTTCAACGAACATGTTTGCCCATTTATCGTAGAGGTCGGTGATAGGCGGGATCATGGATTTGATGTTGCGGACCGCGCCTTCGTCGATATTGGGCATAGTCATGGCGATGAATTCGCCAAGGGCATCCTGACGGGCTTCTTTGTCCGCAGTGCATTTATCCATGATGATTTTATAGATATATTCTCTTATTTCGGTTTCCTGCATTTTTAAATTCCCTGTCTGCTAAGTTTTATAGAAAAGTTGCTGCTTGATTACTAAAAAGAGGCAGCACAGGCAACAGCTGTACTTTACTTAACTTGATTCGCTCACAGGTTTGGTGGTAAGCCTGCTTCGTATCTACAAAAGAAGACTTCAAAGACATAAGAATATATTTGGGCAGTTAATTTCAGGAGAAAATCTAGTAATGGTAAATGGTAAAAAAGTTGTCATGGTTATGCCTGCTTATAATGCGGCATCCACTTTGAAAAAAACTCTGGACGAACTGCCGGCTGATGTAGTGGATGAAATTCTGCTGGTTGATGATTGCAGCCGGGATGATACTGTCTCGCAGGCCAAAATCCTCGGCATCAAGACAGTGGTCCACACCTGCAATACCGGTTATGGCGGAAACCAGAAGACTTGCTACCGGACCGCCCTTGATATGGGTGCTGACGTGGTGGTCATGGTCCATCCTGATTACCAGTACACTCCCCTTATTATCTCCGCTATGGTTTCGCCCATTGCCAACGGGGTCTTTGATTGCATGCTCGGCTCGAGAATTCTCGGTACAGGTGCTCGCAAGGGCGGAATGCCGCTCTATAAGTATGTTTCCAACCGTGCGCTGACATGGTTCCAGAATCTGCTGGTCGGTTACCACCTCTCGGAATACCACACCGGTTACCGTGCTTTCTCCCGCGATCTTCTGGAAAATATTCCATTTGAAGAGAACAGCGACGATTTTATCTTTGATAACCAGATGCTCTGCCAGATCATTTATTCCGGTTACGACATCGGGGAAGTGACCTGTCCGACACGCTACATGGATGATTCCTCTTCCATCAGTTTTGCCCGTTCGGTGCGCTACGGGCTGGGGGTATTGCGTTGTTCCTGTGAAACGCTGGGGCATAGGCTGGGCTGGTTGAAAAGTGATTTCCTGAAAGGTGTTCCCAAAAGGGGACAGGCGGAATAGCCATGAGCGTAGCGAAAGCTGGAAATGAATTAAAGAAAAACCTGATTGCTTCGGCAATCCTGTCCGCGCTGGTACTTATTGTCTATGCCCAGTGCGGCGGCTTTGAGCTGGTCACTTACGATGACGGCAGTTACGTTACCAACAACCAGCGTGTTATGCAGGGTGTCTCCAGTGAAAATATCGGCTGGGCCTTCAGCACCTTTCAGCTTTCCAACTACCATCCACTTACTGTTGTCTCGCACATGTTCGATACCACCCTGTTCGGTGATTCTGAGGGTGCGCGCCATCTGGTTAACGTATTTTTTCATCTCTGCAACGTATTGCTGCTTTTCTTTTTCCTGATCAAAGCTACTGCCGGATTCAAGGAAGGGGGGCTGATTCCGTCGTTTTTCGCAGCCGCGCTTTTTGCCGTGCATCCGGTCCATGTGGAATCCGTGGCCTGGGTTGCCGAGCGTAAGGATGTGCTGTCTACCTTTTTCTGGCTTAGTGCCATGCACAGCTGGCTGGGCTGGGTTAACGACAGGAAAATGGCGTCATACGCGCTGACATTTTTCTTTACCGGACTGGGGATTCTGGCCAAGCCAATGGTTGTAACCCTTCCTGCGGCACTGGTGCTGCTGGATGTCTGGCCTCTGAACCGTGTGGATTTCGCAAAGAATCCTGTTGCGCAGCTGGGTAAATTGATTCTGGAAAAGCTGCCGATCTTCGGACTTTCAGTGCTTTCTTCCGTGCTGACCGTTATGGCCCAGCATGGCGGGGGAGCCATGCAGAGCGTGGACTCCTTCCCTTTAAGCCTTCGCCTTTCCAATGCCCTTGTTTCGTGGGTTGCCTATCTGGGCAAGATGATTGCCCCGGTCAATCTGGCCGTTTTCTACCCCTATCCGCATGAAATCCCGTTTTGGAAACCGACTCTGGCAGCTTTGTTCCTCATTGCAGTCTCCGCTGTCGCGGTCCGTTTTATCAAGAAGTTCCCTCTCGGTGCAGTGGGCTGGTTCTGGTATCTGGGAACCCTTGTTCCGGTTATCGGCCTTGTTCAGGTTGGTGACCAGTCCATGGCTGACCGCTATGCTTACATTCCTTTTATGGGAATTTATATGATCCTCGCTTTCGGTTCAGCCCAGCTGGTTGATTCCGGGCGTGTGCCGGGGAAAGCCGCTGTTGTTCTGGGGGCGTTTATCCTTGTTGTCTTGCTGTCCGGGGCGTATCTCCAGACCGGACATTGGAAGGATAGCAGGGCTCTTTATACCCGCGCGCTGGCTGTGACTGAAAATAACCATCACATGCACTACAATTACGGTAATCTGCTGGAACGGGAAAAGAATTTCACCGAAGCCGCAAAACATTTCAAGGCAGCCGTCAAAGCTGACCCTTCCCACTATAAAGCAATGAGCAGTCTTGCTGCTATCCTCAGCCGTAAGGGGGAACTGTATTCCGCACTGGAACTTTACAGGAAGGCTTTAAGGCTGAACCCCGATTATGCTGTCGCGCTCGGAAACCGGGGTATAGTGCATATGCAGCAGGGTAACTTTGATGCCGCAATGATTGACTTGCGCAGAGCAAGTGAACTTGAGCCGCAGGATGTCAACCACATGATCAACATGGGTTTGCTCTATTACATGCGCGGTGACAATGTTCAGGCCAAGGAGTGGCTGCGCAAGGCTTTGCAGATCGACCCGCAGAACAAGATTGCCCGTAAGAATCTGGCTATTATTCCTTAACCTGTTATCGCATCCGGGGTGTAGATATGAATCTACTGCATAATCTGTGGCCTCTTTTTGAGATTATTTTAGTTTTTATATGCATGCTTATCGGGATCAGGCTTCGGCTTGGAGTCGGTCTGTCGATTCTGATGGGTGGGGGGATTCTTGCTGCGCTAACGTCCATGGGGGTGGGGAAAGTACTTAAGGTAAGTGCTTCGGCCCTGCTGGATGAGAAGACGGTTTTTCTGGCTATGATTGTGGCCCTGATTATGGTTCTCTCAGGGTTGCTTGAGAAAACCGGACAGGCCGGAAGGATTATGAATTCCCTGACCGGGTACTTGCGAAGCCCAAGGTTGCGGCTGGTTTTCTTTCCGGCGCTTATCGGTCTGCTGCCCATGCCGGGAGGGGCAATCTTCTCCGCTCCCATGATTCAGGAAGCGGCCAACGGGCTGGATGTTTCCGGTAAGGACAAGGTTATCATCAATTATTGGTTCCGCCATGTCTGGGAGTTGGCGTGGCCTCTTTATCCGGGAATGATCCTCGCCGCTTCGCTGTGCGGTATGACTATTTTTGAGTATATCGGTTATACTTTTCCGGGAGCTTTTGCCTGTATCGGGTTGGGATATTTTTTCTATCTGCGTCCTTCGGTCCTGCCGATGGCTAACAATGGCAGCGAGGCAGATGTTTCTGCTAACGGACGGGATTTCAAACTTGTTTTAAAAGAAGGACTGCCGCTGATTGTTGCCATTGCCGGGGCCTTTGTTTTTGAAACCCTGTTGAGCTTCTTTTTTCCGGACATTCCTTTTGAGATGGGCATTATCCTTGCTTTGCTGGGGGCGGTTTTCTGTGTCCTGTCCGCAAATCCGGGAGCAGGGAAAATTATTCGGGGACTGCTTCTCGAAAGACGGTTTTTGGACATGATCTTCATGATTGTCTGCGTATTTGTATTCAAAGATATTCTGGGAGCCTGCGGGGTAGTGGATGAACTGTCCCGTCTGGCCGGCGGAGAGGCTGCGCTCATTGCCGCCGCGGTGTTTATTCCGTTTCTGGTCGGCTTTATTGCCGGGATTACTCTGGCTTTTGTCGGCTCGGCCATGCCGCTGGTGGTTGGTCTGGTGCAGGCGTCCGGTATGCAGGATCAGCTTCCGGCTTGGGCTGTGCTGTGCATGTTCTGCGGTTTCGCCGGGATCATGGCTTCGCCGCTGCATATTTGTTTCCTTCTGACCTGCGAATATTTCAAAGTGGATATGGTCAGTGCATGGAAAAAGGTTGTCATTCCCAGTTTGATGCTTATGTTGCTCGGAGTAGCGTACTTTTTTGTTTTAATGTAGATCAAAAATCCCCATCGCGGGTAAGATAAAAAAAATCGGAGGAACTAAATATGTCCAATCCCATGGTACTTATGGAAACACCTGAAGGTGAAGTTCTGATTGAACTTTTCGAGAAAGAAGCTCCCAAGACAGTAGAAAACTTTTTGCGCTACGTTGATGAAGGCTTCTACGAAGGAACCCTTTTTCACCGCGTCATCAATAACTTTATGGTCCAGGGCGGTGGCTTCGACTTCTCCATGAAGCAGAAAGATACCCACGCTCCTGTTGAAAACGAAGCAGACAATGGCCTCAAAAACGAGCTGGGCACTTTGGCTATGGCTCGCACCATGGACCCCCATTCCGCAACCTCACAGTTTTTTATCAACGTGAAAGACAACGGTTTCCTTAACCATTCCGGCAAGAACCCTCAGGGCTGGGGCTACTGCGTATTCGGTAAAGTTGTCGACGGCATGGAAGCTGTTGAAAAAATCAAAAAAGTAAAAACCGGTTCTTACGGTCCCATGGACGATGTTCCGGTTGATCCTATCAGCATCATTTCTATGAAGCGTTTTGAAGATTAATTCTTTTAACGCACATTAAGTAGCTAAGGCACTGGGAAATTCTTTTCCAGTGCCTTTTTCTTTATTAGGAGGGTTATACTTTTAGAATAACAGTTTTAAATGGATAGTTTTTTTGCTATGTCTGTAATCAAATGGTGGATATTACAGCTTAAGCGTATAAATGATCAGAGGTAACAATTGGATAATTCTGAATTAACTCTCCTTGTCATCGATGATGAAGATTTTGTGCGGGAAACAATCTGCGACTATCTTAGTGATTCCGGGTTCAACACTATTGATGCTTGTGATGGTCAGGAAGGGATTGAAATATTTCAACGGGAAAAGCCGGATGCTGTTCTTGTTGATTTGAACATGCCCAAGGTTGACGGCTTCGGAGTCCTTGAACATGTTAAAGCTGAAAGTCCTGACACCCCGATCATTGTAGTCTCAGGTGCAGGACTTATTCAGGACGCCATTAAGGCTGTCCGGCTTGGCGCCTGGGATTTCGTGACCAAGCCCATAGTGGACCTGAATATTCTTGAGCATGCTCTGGGGCAGGGACTTGAAAGAGCTACCCTGATCAAAGAAAACCGTCGTTACAAAGAACATCTTGAAGCCGAAGTTGAAAAGAGGACTGAGGATCTGCGCCACGAGATTAAAGTGCGCCGTGAAGCTCAGGATGCGCTGATGGCTATTCAGGATGAGGTAATTGAAACCCAGAAAGAAGTGATTCTCACTCTGGGCGAAGTTGTGGAAACCCGTTCCAATGAAACTGCGAACCATGTCCGCAGAGTCGCCGAACTGGCCTATATCCTTGCCCGTCGTTACGGCCTGAGTGCAGAAGAAGCTGATCTCTTGCGTCTGGCCTCTCCGATGCATGATGTAGGTAAGATCGGTATTCCTGACACCGTACTCAACAAACCGGGACGGCTTACCCCCGAAGAGTTCGAGCTGATCAAATCGCACACCACCATAGGACACGAAATTTTAAAGCATTCCGAGCGTCCGATCATCAAGGCCGCAGCGATAGTTGCTTATGAGCACCATGAATGGTGGAACGGTAAAGGATATCCCCGCGCATTGGCCGGTGACGATATTCATATATACGGACGGATTATCGGGATTGTGGACGTCTTTGACGCACTCGGCAGTGAGCGTGTTTACAAAAAAGCTTGGCCCATCGAAAAAATTAAAGATTATTTCGAGGAGAGCAAGGGCAAGCAGTTTGACCCGCATCTAACTGATTTGTTTTTCGAAAATCTGGATGAAATATTAGAGTTGCGGCGCACTTTTCCTGACGGCTAGCCGTTGCATCCGGTCCGTGGTGAAACCGGACTGTTTTTTCATTATTTCAGCTTATCAACCAGCAAAGGCTCGGGGTGTTTTTTGTTGCGTGCCAGACGCAGGGCATCCTTGCGGCATTTGTTTGTGCACACTCCGCATCCCATACACCTCTTGGGATCAATGCGCATGCGCTTATCGCGCAGATTCATAGCTCCAAAGGGGCAGTATTCCATGCACTGGCCGCAGCCGATGCATTTTCGCGGGTTCACAACGGCGATATAGCCGGACGGGACCAGCAGTGGAACCTTACTGTCTCCGGACTTCAAAGGCCCGCAACATCCGGGGCAGCAATTGCAGATGGCGCAACTCTTGCCGGATGAGCTCTCCTTGAAACAAACGTAATGCACATGGCCTTTTGCGTTTTTGGTTTCGAGAATCCTTACAAGCTCTTCTTCATTTACTTCCCGTGCATTTATCAGTTTGTTCTCAATTATAAATGACTCAGACGGTCTTTCGGCAAAAATACATAATTCCGCCAGAGACGGGGATTTATCCTCGGTGTCAGGGCAGGGAGATTCAAAAAGTACGAGCTTGTTTTTTGCAGAGCGCGACTCACCTTCAGGTGATACCGCAGCGTCGGTCACCATTGCTTTAAGCAGTTTGATCGCTTTTTTGGTAGGGATGAGCTTGCCGTGATATTTTTCGGCGAAGTCATCCGCGAAATTCAAGTTCTTTTTCATGGTTCTCCCTCTTATAGACATAATTATCAGAGCCGGAAAAAATAGTACAGTTTTTCCAGAAGCAACTTCACAATCCACTATGCTTATGTCTATGCTGTTCAAGTACCTGATACCATATTCCGGGGTCGAGTTGAACAGGAGTTAGGAATGGATATAAAAGTTCGCAGACATGGAGAGACTGTTGTTGTCTCGATGGGCGGAAGGATAGATGCTTACGGGGCCGGAGAGCTGGACCGGACCTTGAAAGATCTCCTTGCCGATGGGAATCTCGCTTGTGTCGCTTTTGATATGGCTGAGGTCCGTTATTTGAGCAGTGCCGGTATTCGATCCATTGTGCGGACCATGAAAATTCTGCGCAAGCGTAACGGTGCGCTTGCCATTTGTGCTCTTTGTTCCTACTGCCGCAATGTTCTTGATACAGCCGGGATGACCCGTTCCCTTAATATTTTTTCAACCCATAGTGAGGCTATGGGATTCCTGCAATCCGTGCACTGGGAGCGTCAGGCTCTGGAAAATTGGGAGCGCATGGAGATAGCTGACTCCCCTATTGGCCGGTTCAGGTTTGTTCCCGGTGAAAATGCTCAGGCAGACTTGAAAGTCATCGGTTCCCTTGCTGATATTTTTCATTCGCGTGTTGATGAGGGACGCGTTTTCTCGCGGGGGTTTTCCCAGACTGAATATTCCATAGGTGTGGGCGGACTTGGTGAGGTGGCTGATGATTATATGAAAGTGCTCGGCTCCATGCTGACCATTGGTGGAACAATGGCCTGGCTGCCCACGGATGGTCATGATCTTGCCGATTTTCTGGTGCCGCGCAATGATACCGGTTCGGTTATGATCCGCACTCCCTTCAATTTGACTCTACCCGGAAGTTTCAATGAGTATATAATGTTCGACTCCAGCGAGGAGGGCGGAACAACTCTGGACCGTCTTTATCGCGGCATGTTTCTTCTGGCCCGGAGACGGCGCAGGGACTTCAAGGGCGTGCTCGGTGTTGCCGCGTGGATGCAGACCAGTGAATTGCTGGCCGGAACAATGATGCGGTCCCCGGTGCGGGAGTTCGCACCGGAAAACAAGAGGGCGATCACCGATCCATCCAATAGCGACGAATGGTTCAAGCGTGACGTCTTACCCCGTCACCGGGATGTGACCTGCCTTACCTGCGGGGTTGGGGTTGATCTTTCATGCGATCTTTCTGTTTACGACCAGTCCGGTCTTTATGCCGCCTTTTATATTGATCCGGCTACAGCCGGGGACCGGGGCCATATCCTGAATAACCACGCTGCTGTCTTTGAGCAGGCCCATATGCCGGATAAAATGGTCTGTCTTGATAAGATGGTCCGTGAGGTTTCAGCAAAAGCAGAGTTTAAGGATATGCGCAAATTGCGTGACAATACCCGTATCACCCGTGCTTTTCTGGGCATAAGTTATATCCAGAGGCTGGTTCGCGACAGTTCAGGATGGCTGGGTACGGAAATGCCGACCAGCCGGACCATAGCCAAGAAACGCTACCGGGAAGAAGCAGAGTTTCCTCTGGTTCCGGCAAAGCGTGAGGCCGAAATACATAAATTTCAACGATTCCTTGAAGCACAGCAGGCCAAGCTCGGCGGACAGGGGAAATAGGTTGCCTGTTACCCGGATTTGCGGGTAACAATCCACGGTAGATCAGATTAACTTAATGCAGTTTAATTTCAGGAGTATATATGCGTTTCCGTATGGCTCTATGCCTTCTTTTCATAATGATGTTGTCTACTTCGGCGTATGCCGGGGATAATACAATCAAAGTTGGAGTGCTCTACAACCTGACCGGGGGCATGGCTGCCATCGATCGTCCCGGAATGCAGGGCATGGAGTTGGCCAAAGATATTATCAACTCCGGTGGCGGCATACTGGGACGAAAATTAAGTCTTGTTATCTCCGACTGTCGTTCAAACCTTGATTCTACAGCCATGGCCTCCGAAGCTCTGGCCGGGCAGGATGATATGGTGGCTGTGATCGGGCTGAATGATACCGATTATGTAATGTCTGCGGCTCCGGCAATTACAGCCAAGGATACAATTTTTATCACCGCCGGGGCAACCATGCAGAACCTGCCCTACATGTATGGGAAATATTTTTTCATGACAGCTTTCGGTGATAATATGCAGGCCCGCGCTGTTGCCAAGTTTGCCAAACGCAGGCTGGAAACTTCACACAGCTTTGTGGGAACGGATATTTCCAATGAGTTTACCAAAACGTTATCCAAGTATTTTAAGCGCCGTTACCGCAAGTACGGCGGAACTGTTGTGGAGGAACTCTGGTATAATTCCGGTGCGGATAAATATCCTCTGCCCAAGGATAAATCCAAGGATACGGATTTGATTTTCATCTCGTCCATCCCACCTGATGCACCCAAATATATTACCGAAGTCCGCAAAGCGGGGTTCAATCAGCCCATCGTGTCTGGTGACGGATTTGATACTCCGGGGTTGCGGGATGTCCCTGCCGAGTATGCCCACTCCATTTACTTCGCCACCCATGTAGCACTGGATAATCCGGCGCCTATGGTTCAGGAATTTGTAGACAGCTATACACGGATGTTCGGCAAGAAACCGGAATCAGGATTTGCCGCTCTAGGTTATGACACGGTTATGCTGCTGGCACAGGCCATTGAACGGGCCGGTGTTGCGGATTCGGAAAAAGTCAGAGAAGCTTTGTCTAAAACCGATGGTTTTAAAGGTGTAACCGGAGAATTTTATTATCCCGAAGGGATAAGGGTTCCCATGAAAACTGTGGATATCGTTAAATATCAAAATGGTACATTTTCTTTTGTTGAGCAGATCAGCCCTAACTAGTTTTATTGCAGAATCGTTTTAATATCTTCAGAATGAAATGGTTTTGTTTTGAAGACCTTACACATGTTTTATTTCAGCACTTGATATGGAGCAATATATGGAATTCAGCATTGTCAAAGAACCTGCTTCCGCATGGTCTGCGGACGCGGTTATTTTTTTTGCGTTTAAAGGTGCAGATGAGTATCTTTCCGGTTTTTCTTCATGGATGGCTGCAGATGCGGACTGGGTAGCCGGATCTCCCGCTCTTGGGGATTTTTCCGGTGAACTGGGTGGTTCGGCTGTAATTTACGGTTCGGGAACTTCTGTGCAGCGGGTGCTGTTGGTCGGCCTTGGTGAGGAAAAAGACTTTGGCGTGGAGCAGTTTTTACAAGCGGTAGGTTCTGCCATGCGTAAATGCCGGGAACTTAAATTCCGTACAGTGGGTGTGCCTCTTGTGTCTTTTGAAGGACTCGGTCTTGAAGATAAGCTGCAACACTTTGTAATCGGCGCCATGGAAGGTCTCTATTCTTTTGACCAGTTTAAATCAAAGAAGGACGAGAAGAAGGACCTGCCGGAGACAATCCGTTTCCTGACCGAAGAAGAGCCTCCGGCACATCTGGATGAAATGCTCTCCAAGGGACACGCTGTTGGTCAGGGTATCGGTTATGCCCGAGATCTGGTCAATCTGCCGCCCAATGTGGCTACTCCGGTCTTTCTTGCTGATGAGGCCAAGAAAATGGCCAAGAAGTACGGCTTTAAGTTCAAGGCCATGAAGCGCAAAGAGATAATCGATAAAGGCATGGGTGCTTACGCATCAGTCTTTCGCGGCTCCAGTGATGAACCGCGCATGATTACTCTCGAATACTGCCCGAAAGACCGTGAGGGGCAGAAACCTTTGGTGCTGGTGGGTAAAGGCGTAACTTTCGATACCGGGGGGATTTCGCTGAAGCCGACCGGATTCATCGAAGACATGAAATGCGATATGGCCGGGGCTGCGGCTATTCTCGGTTTTTTCCGGGCTATCGGTGAGATCAAGCCTGATCTGCCCATTGTTGCTATTCTGCCTTGTGCAGACAATATGCCCGACAGCAATGCGACGCGTCCGGGCGAGGTGGTTACGTCCTTTTCCGGTAAGACCATTGAGATTTTGAATACTGATGCCGAAGGGCGTTTGCTGCTTTGCGATGCACTTGCTTATTCTGCGCAGTATGAGCCTGCGGCGATCATTGATCTCGCCACCCTGACCGGGGGCTGCATTGTGGCTTTCGGATGGAATGTGGCGGCGGTGATGGACAACTCCCCAATGATGCAGAATCTGGTCATTGATGCAGGTATGAATGTGGGTGAGCGTTTCTGGCCTATGCCGCTCTGGGATATCTACAAGGAAGAACTCAAGAGTGAAGTTGCGGACCTCAAAAACATAGGTTCTCGAGAAGGGATGACCATCCATGCCGGGATGTTCCTTAAGGAATTCGTTCCCGAGGACACGCCTTGGGCGCATCTAGATATTGCCGGACCTGCATGGCGCAAGAAAAAGACTCCCGCAGGTTCAGCCGGAGGAACCGGATTCGGCGTGCGCACACTGGTGGAGATTTCAGAGAGTATTGATCTGGAAGATATGTAGACAGTATTTCATCTTGCAGTCCATGCATATTCATGCAAGCTTCATTTTTTGCGACGCACTAAATCGCAACGGCAAGATTACATGGTTTATTAAAAATCTTATATTTAAGCTTATAGGAGCACGTACATGGCAAAAGCATCTGCCCGTCATCTTTTGGTTAGTGATGAAGAAACCTGTCTGGACCTGAAAAAACAAATTCAGGAAGGCGCAGATTTTGGTGAACTGGCAAAAAAACACTCCAGCTGCCCCTCTGGACAGCGCGGTGGCGATCTGGGTGAGTTCCGCCCCGGACAGATGGTCCCGGAATTTGATACCGTTGTGTTCAATGAAGCTGTTGGCGAAGTTCATGGCCCGGTAAAAACACAGTTCGGTTACCACCTTCTGGTAATCGATAGCCGCGAAGACTAAACAACTCTTCACCCTTGTAATAAAAAAAAGCCCTGACTTAGTCGGGGCTTTTTCTTGTTACACACTCTCATCTGCGAAAATTTCTTCAATCCTGTTGCAGGGACATCCTGACCCCAGCAGCATTTGTAGCAGCAGGGTGGCTTTGAGTGCCGAAAGTCCTCCGGCGATGATGACCCCTTTCTGCTTCAGGTTGGCGGCTCCGCCCGGATAGGCGTAAATGGGCCAGACTCCGCCTTCAACGCAGCGGGTGCAGAGTACAACCGGGATTCCGGCGGCAATACATTTTTCAATTCCGGGGACTGCTCCGGGAGGGATGTTCCCGGCTCCGAATCCTTCCAGCACAATTCCTTTAGCTCCGCTTTCGAGCAGTTTGTCAAGCACGGTGGAATCCATGCCCGGATGGCAGCCCACAAGGTGGACCTTCTCTGCCATAGCGGTGACCGGAAAGGACAGTCTAGGCCTACGGCCCGGCTTGGCGCGGGTGAGTATGACTGATTCCCCGGCAATAAAACCGATTCTCCCTGTGTTCTGACCGATGAAAGGGTCAACGTTCAGGGAGCTTGATTTGATGGCATTCTTTGCAGCGAAGAGTTTGTCGGCCATCTGGATGATGACGTCGGTTCCTTCCGGCGGAGGCAGCAGACAGGTGCGGATGGCATCAACAAGGTTGCGAATGCCGTCGTATCCGGATTCATTGAAATAGCGCATGGCTCCGGTGAGGATCACCGGTTTGGGAGAGCAGACGGTAAGATCCAGCACATAAGCAGTCTCGGCCATGAGGTCTGTTCCGTGCAGAATGACTGCGCCCAGCACCTGATCTTCGGCTAGGTACTCTTCCACATCGTGGGCCAGTTTTAGCATCTTTTGCGGGCACATGTGCGGGCTGGGGATATCCGACCAGAGTACGGGCCGTATTTTTATGTCATGCCCGTCCGGGGTTATTTCGTTAAGCAGCTTGGTAAAATTGTCGTCCGGTACAACTCCCCCGGCATCAGGTTTTTCACTCATGCCGATGGTCCCGCCGGTAAAGATGAGAATCACTTCTCCAGAAATATTATTTGAACCCATTTTTAGTCTCCGTGAAAGTAGAGTATGCGAATCTGGTAGCTCATGAATTCTGTGATGGCAACAACTGCACACTGCTGGATCAGAAATAATAAAATGATCTACTTTTCTGCTCCGGGTATGATATGGTGAAACTATGTTTGTGTACTAATTGCTTTGGAGGGTGCTTCAAGCATGGTGGTTTTAGAAGGATATATCATGCAGGGGCTCGAGTTTCTGGCTCAGGATTATCCCGGAGTTGTGGTCGGCCTTGATGAGAATAAACGGGTTGTTTTTGTGGGTGGGGAAAATGCTGCGGTTCTTTCCGGGTATCTGACTGCCGGGGAATATCTCGGGGCACGCAAAGACTCCCTGTTAAGCAGGCTGGGGGCATTTGTAGATAGAGTCATGAATGAAGATCCCCTGCCAGCCGGTTGCTTTGAGTCAAGATGTGATGATGGTGTTATCCTTTGGAAAGGTATCTACCACGATGATTCCGGACTGATTATTCTTAAAGGCAGGCTGGTGGAGAGCGCGGACTCCGCATCTGATTTAAATCTTTCTGATGGGAAAGAAAAAATTTTATCAACTTTGCTGGGTAATTTGCCCGGTATGGCCTACCGCTGCCGCAACGATGTAAATTGGACCATGAATTTTGTTAGTCAGGGCTGTTCTGAGCTGACCGGATATGAAGTGGATTCGCTGTTGGCTAATCGGGATATAGCATATTCCGATCTTATCCTGCCCCAATACCGGGCTCATGTCTGGGAGTGTGTTCAAGAAGCTGTACATGACCATGAACCCTTTGAAATGATCTACAAGATCAGGACCGCTTCCGGTGGTGAAAAATGGGTTTGGGAGAAGGGCGTGGAGACCCGAGGTGATGATGGTGAGAGCTTTCTTGAAGGCTTTATCACCGATGTAACGCCGCTAATGCTGGCTGAGCAGGCCCTGCATCAGAGCGAGGAACGCTACCGGCTGATGGCGGAAAAGACCGGACAGCTTGTTTATGATTTGGATATTGCAAGCGGTAAGCTGGTCTGGTCCGGGGCGGTTCAAGAAATTACCGGGTATGGGGAAGCAGAGTTTCAGTCTGTAGACCTCAAGGGTTGGGAGGAAGGCATACATCTTGATGACCGCGATTCCGTTATTGCCGAGTTGGAAGATTGTATCCGCGAAGGGCGGCCTTTTGTTTCCGTGTACAGGTTCAAGCGCAAAGACGGCAGTTATCTGTATGTGGAGGATGAAGGAAGTTTTGTTATGAATGCCAACGGCGAACCGATGCGCATGGTCGGTGTGCTCCGCGATTACTCTCATAAGATGAAAGTTCAGGAGTTGATGATTCAAACTGAAAAGATGACAACCGTGGCCAGTCTTTCCGCAGGCATGGCTCATGAAATTAATAATCCTTTGGGAATCATCACCCAGTCCGCCCAGAATATCGAGCGCAGGCTTTCAACGGAATTTCCTCTAAATATTCAAACTGCCGAGAATATAGGGGTCTCGCTTGATTCTGTTCGCAGGTACCTTCGCGAGCGAAAGATTCTTAGTATGGTCGAAGAGATTAAAGAGGCCGGTGCTCGTGCGGCTAAAGTTATAGTCAATATGCTCAATTTCAGCCGTCGGTCTGATAATAAAAAAGATTATTGTTCCATACCTGATATTGTAGATCAGGTGATTGAGCTTGCTGATCAGGAGCTGTGCCATGATGAAGGGTGTGAGTTCCGTAAGATTAAATTTGTTCGGGAATTACAGGATGATCTGCCGGAAGTTCTCTGTTTTGCAGCAGAACTGGAGCAGGTTCTGCTTAATCTTGTCAACAATTCCGCTCAAGCTGTGATCGATGCCGATGTTTCAGGCAAAGAGCCTGAAATCGTGATCAGGGGCTATAGCAACAGTGCTTATCTGAATATTGAAGTAGAGGATAATGGCCCGGGCATGGATGTCTACACACGCAAAAAAGCTTTTGAGCCTTTTTTCAGTACGGGAAGTAGAGGAGGAAGCGGTTTAGGATTGTCGGTGGCTTATTTCATCATCACCCGCAATCATGGGGGAACCATCCGAATTGATTCCGAGCCGGGTAGAGGCACCAGATTTACCATTCAGATTCCGCGTGGACCTGTTTCAGATATATTTTCCAAGGGTTTGATTTAGTCCCTCGGAAACACGGCCAAAGGGAAGTTGGCAAAATAGGGAAAGCCGGGGAAAGTCTTATGTAGACTTTCCCCGGCTTATTAGATTCATATGGAAGCTGCTTATTTCTGACCAGAGGCCTTGAGCTGCTTACCGCGGTTCATGTGGCGCTTGGTAGCGGAGAGTTCCACTTTGCGCAGGCGGATGGATTCCGGGGTGACTTCGATCAGCTCATCGTCGCGGATGAAGTGCATGGCCCGTTCAAGGGTCATGGGGCGGATAGGGGTCAGGATAACTGCCTCGTCCTTACCGGAAGCACGCATGTTGGTGAGCTTCTTCTCTTTGGTTGGGTTGATATTGATATCATTATCCCTGTTGTGTTCACCTACGATCATGCCTTCATAAACAGGATCACCGGCTTCGATGAACATTTCGCCGCGGGGTTCGAGGTTGAAGATGGCGTAAGGAACGCCCTTACCTGCGCGGTCGGAGACAAGAGATCCAGTGTAGCGGGAGGGGAAATCTCCACGGTACGGTTCGTAACCTGCGAACAGGGAGTTCATGATACCGGTTCCCTTGGTGTCAGTCAGGAATTCATCGCGGTAACCGATAAGAGCGCGTGAAGGTGCGGAAAATTCTATGCGCACACGCCCTTTACCGTTGTTGACCAAGTTGGTCATTTTACCCTTGCGGGTGGAAAGTTTTTCGGTAACTACGCCGAGGAAAGCTTCTTCACAGTCGATGAAGACCTGTTCCATAGGTTCAAGCTTCTGTCCGTCTTCCTTTTTGAAAATAACTTCAGGACGGCCTACGGAAAGTTCGAACCCTTCACGACGCATGGTTTCGATGAGAATCGCCAGCTGGAATTCGCCGCGCCCCTTAACGATGAAGCTGTCTTTTTCGTCGCTTTCTTCAACCTTGACAGCCACGTTGAGCAGGGTTTCCTTGTGTAGCCTTTCGCGGATTCTGGAAGACTGGACCAACTTACCTTCGAGGCCTGCCATGGGCGAGGTGTTGATGGTGAAGCGCATGGAAACGGTCGGTTCGTCAACGGTAATGCGGGGCAGTGCCTTCGGAGCTTCCTTGGTGCAGATGGTATCCCCGATGGTGATGTCATCGATGCCGGAAACAACAACAATGTCACCGGGGTTGGCGATATTGGTTTCTGCAAAGGAAGGGCCGTCATAGGTCTGGATTTTGGTCAGGCGCAGGGATACATGCTCCCCGTTTTCATTGATGCAGAGCAGGGGTTCGTTCTGCTTGGCTTCACCGTGGATGACCTTACCGATGGCAAGACGTCCGAGGTAGTCGGAGTAGCCGAGGTCGGATACCAGCATCTGGAAAGGTTCTTCTTCATTATAAGAAGGACCGGGAACCTGATCCAGAACGAGGTCCATGAGCGGGTGCAGGTTCTCGCCCTTTTCTTCAAGGGTTTCCTGTGCGATGCCGTCACGCCCAATGGCGTAAAGCAGGGGAAATTCGAGCTGTTCTTCGTTGGCGTCAAGATCGATGAAGAGGTCGTATACTTCGTCGAGAACTTCGTCCGGGCGGGCATCGCCACGGTCGATTTTGTTGACGACAACGATGATTTTGAGACCTGCTTCCAGTGCCTTCTTGAGTACAAAACGGGTCTGGGGAAGGGGGCCTTCGGAAGCGTCAACGAGTAGGATGGCGCCGTCAGCCATAGACAGGGAACGTTCAACTTCGCCACCGAAGTCGGCGTGACCGGGGGTATCGATGATGTTGATTTTTACGCCTTTCCAGTCAACGGCACAGTTTTTAGCGGCGATGGTGATCCCGCGTTCACGTTCAAGGTCCATGCTGTCCATGAGGCGGTCATCAACTTCCTGACCCTCACGGAACAGGCCGCTCTGTTTGAACATGCCATCTACCAAGGTAGTTTTACCATGGTCAACGTGTGCTATGATAGCTATATTTCTAATTTTTTCGTTTTGGGTAAGTTTAGTCACGGATTCCTCCGGCGCCGGAGATTTGCCAAAAAAAATCCCCTGCACGGGGGATGCAGTACAAAATGGGACAAATTCTCAGCGGCTGGTTAAAGTAGAGATAAGGAGACGTTAGTTAGGGTATATTAGAACGGCTGGCAAGGGAAAAAATGGGCTTTCTGGTGACATTCAGGCGAATTTTAGTCGGTAAGGGCCGTGGGCTTGCTTTTCCGGCGCACTACCTATATCAAGTTGCGCCCCGGTATTAATTACTTTATGTAGGGTTCATAAATTCAAGGAGCGCATATGCCTGAGAAAGATTTACGAGTGGAACTTCTGTCCATGACTCCCAACAGCCTTGAGCTGCTCTATGCCGCCTTCCGCCAGTGTTACCATGCCGGATTCGTGGCTGACATGTGGCCTCGGCTGGTTAACGGGGAAATCGACAAAGAGAAGCAGGCCGAGTTTGTTTCCAAGATTCTTGAGTCCGGCCACAACAGTCCCATTGAGCACGTCAGCTTCACCTTTGCTATTGAAGGTATTTCCCGGGCCTGTTCCCACCAGATAGTGCGCCACCGTCTTGCTTCCTACTCGCAGCAGAGCCAGCGTTATGTGGCCGAGAACGATATGGATTACATCATTCCTCCTGCAATCGCCAAGATCCCGGAAGCGCGCGAACGTTTTGAAAAATTCATGGAAGAGGTAGGCAGTGCCTACAAAGATTTGCGAGAGATTCTTGTTGACGCCGGCCGTGAAGCTAAGGCCAATGAAGACGCTCGTTTTGTCCTTCCGCAGGCAGCTGAAACCAAGATCGTCATCACCATGAACTGCCGTTCCTTGATGCATTTCTTTAATCTGCGCTGCTGTCAGCGTGCGCAATGGGAAGTCCGCAAGATGGCCGATAAGATGCTCAAAATCTGCAAGGAGGAGTTCCCGGCCATATTCCGTAATGGCGGCGCAAGTTGTGAGCAGCTTGGGTACTGTCCTGAAGCAGATCGCTTTGCCTGTGGCCGTTATCCTACTCTCAAACAGCTGACAGAAAAGTGAGCAGTCAGCTGCATTATATAATGTAGCGTGCGCCTAGCGCGCAGCAGAGAACTTTTATTAAGTTTTCTTTAGATAGGTAGCAAAAAGCCCGTTCTTTTTTTAGGACGGGCTTTTTTGTTATCTAAAATATACCCAAAACCGTCTGAAATTGGCTGAAATCGGGAATAAGGTCGTAGAATATGTTCAGAGACTAATTTGTAGCTAACAATGTGTTGACTCACTCTCACAGACAGCCCTCAAGTGGGCTATGACAACATGTTTTGCTTCCAAAGTTGAATGTTCGACATTTCACATAAACGTCCATTCCGTGCGGATAGACAGTTATATTCCCAGTAATTTTGTTTGCACAGCTATTGTCGGCGGCTGTTGATTGATTATTCGATCAATCTTTGCATCTTTCGAAGCTTCCTTGTTTGTAATTGTGTATAGTCTTAACCCTTTGTTTATCGGTGTTTTTGAGTGTCAAGGAAATAAAAGACCATCTATATCAGGTGTTTATGTTTTGTTCTAAAGTGGGTTGCTGCTGAACCCTTTATTTTACTGGCTTCATGGCTACTCGGTTTTAAAATTAACAACTTAAAAAAATAAATGTTTTTGGTGTTATTTTTAATAAGCGCTATTAAAATAGGCATTTAAGTGATTGAATAGTGAAAAAGTAGTGTGGGTGACTAAATGAAATAATGAGTAAGAATAAATGAAACAATGAGAGAAATGGGGTAATTTTATGAAAAATTGAGTATAATTAAAATGTGTCTGTGGAAAAAGTTTTCCACAGGTGTTGATAAAAAATGTTATAAAATGGCTTAAGCTTGATTTCACGGTGCTCAGCACGATTGTCGCCCTATGAACCATATTTGTAAGGATAATAAGAAAATTCTTTTAAATTAAGCAGTTAGACTGTAGAAAACAAATTGGAAAACATCGGTAGTCCATCCCTGTATCGCGAGTTGATAGTTCTGTTCAATCTGCTGTAGGTATCCCCTCATGATGAGAGACAGCTGGAATAAGATTTTAAAATTTCTTGAGAAGGGTTTGAACCCGGGTCTGTACAAAGTATGGATCAAGCCTCTGAAAGCTGAGGTGAGCAACAACACAATTAAGTTGTATGCTCCCAATGATTTCGTGGCTGCCTGGGTTAGGGACCGTCTCATGGACAACATTAAAGAAGCAGGCGAGCAGGTTCTCGGTACCAGCCCCAAGGTGGAGATTGGGGTCAGGAAAGCCGTAAAAAAACCTGCTTACAAGGCTAAAGCTGCGCCTGCTGTAGCACGACCGGTTCAGACAAGCTTGGGCTTGCCCATGATGTCTTCTGCCGTGGTTAATACACGTATTCCCCGCTGGCGTTTTTCTTTTGATGATTTCGTAATCGGCGAGTCCAATAGACTTGCCTGTGCTGCATCCAGAAGTCTCTGTGACAACTCCCTGCCCGGCGACCAGCTCTTCCTGAGTTCTGCGCCCGGTCTTGGAAAAACTCATCTGCTGCATTCGATCGGCAAGAATCTATGTGCTTCCAGCAACAAGAAGCATGTTTCTATTGCCTGTCTGACAGCAGAAGAGTTTGCGAATAGAATGGTTCTGGCTCTGAAAGCGGGAGAAATCTCCCGTTTCAAGTCTGAATTCAGGGAAAATGTAGATTGCCTGCTGCTGGAAGACATTCATTTCTTCCAGGGTAAGCAGAAGATGCAGGATGAAATTCTGGAAACCCTGAAGAGTCTGCAGTTGCGTGGCTCCAAAGTGGTTATGACCAGTTCTTTCCTGCCCCGTGATCTGGAAAAAATTGATCAGCAGCTTGTTTCCCGTTTCAGTTCGGGACTGCTGGCACTTATTTCCACTCCGGACTTCGAGACCAGAAAACGAATCGTTGAAAGTAAAGCCATACGTTTGGGAACCCAGGTTCCGGATTCCATTTCCGAGTTGCTGGCGGACCGTATTACCACTGATGTAAGACAGCTGGAAAGCTGCCTGCAGAACCTCGTACTCAAGGCAAGACTTTTAAACCGTGATGTTTCGCAGGAACTCGCCTGGCAGGTATTGGAGAACTACTCCATCGCCAGGGTTGCACCCAGTTATGATTCTATCGTGGACCATATCTGCCGTTCCTATGAACTCACTGCTGATCAATTGCGTTCGAAAAGCCGTAAGCGCCAGATTGTACTGGCTAGAAACACCGCTTTCTTCCTCGCCCGTAAACACACCGAGCTTTCCTTGAAAGATATCGGTACCCGACTGGGCCGCAGACATTCCACCGTAATTAAAGGTATCACCAATATTGAACGCGAAATTTCCCTGCAGACTCCTCTTGGTAGACAGCTGCAGGATACAATAGACCGTCTTACTCCCTAGTCTGACAGCCTATAAAGCATCATCTGCTTTGCCGCTGTAGAGGAGACAGAAACTCACGTATGTAGATATGTTTCGTTCCTGCCTTCTCTTTGCTTCACGCATCTGGAGCTTTTTAGTTAACCAGGCGTGTCGGAGGCAGGTTTATTGTTTAAGAAGGTTAGCGTTTTTTGTCCCGAAAAAGAGTGACAGCTTCGTGCTGTTTGCTCTTTTTCGGGTTTGGGGATACTCATAACTCCGGTTTGTGAATGTTCTTAGACGGCCCTTTGTTTTTGGGGCTCAATTGCAGAGGTGGGAAATGAATTCCAATGTATGGAACTCCATAAAGAAGAAGCTTCTTGTGCGTATTAATCCCGTATTGGTCAGGGTTTGGGTGGAACCTTTATCAGCGCGTTATGAAGACGGGGTTGTGCAGCTTACCGCGCCCAATGAGTTTGTCATGAACTGGGTGCAGGAGCATTTGCTGGATCGCATTAAGGATGCGGCTCAGGAAGTGCTTGAGGCCAAGGTCGGGGTTACCATTGATTTGGAAAGCGGCAAAGAGAACCAGCCCCGTGAGTTTATCTCTGATGTATCCGCTTACTATGCAGTGGATGAAATTTTAAGTAGTATTAACAGGTTAACCGGAATAGTGCGCAGTGCGGCTCCAGTTGATTTCGTCGAGAATCAGGCCGAAGCTGAAGAAACTATGCCACCACTGGAAGTGCAGACCTTCGATTCCATTCTTGATGCTGTTATCGAAGCTTTCGGGGTCAGTTTTCGGGAATTGATGATGCAGGAAAATGAGCATGCCGTTCTGGCCCGCCGAGCTTTGTATTATCTTTGCTACCGCTACGGCATCCCCGCCGAAGAAGTTGCCCTGAACATGGATTGCACCGTTTCCGAAGTTCGCAACGGAGCTAAAATGCTTGAAAGCGAAATATCTGAAGCCATCGATAATGGCGAGGATCTGGATGAATTGTTATTGAGAATTTTTCAGAAATAAGATTGCCTCAGGCGGCCAGAGAAACGTTTTATTAGGGGTTTCTCCACCTGATCCCAAAATTTTGTATAGAAATTAAAAACCGCCATAGCTTGATAGCTATGGCGGTTTTTATTTGGAATTCGCCTAAATAAGCTAACTCCGAAGCTTATTAAAAAGTTTTGGGATTCTTGCATTAGCCCTGAGGCATCTTTATAATCCGGTTTTCAAAACCATGTCGGTTATCGGCCCGCGTGAGCGTTCTCCCTTTAGGACCATGTGCGCGTATTCCTTGTTGTTGCGCAGCTTCTTTACCACCCAGTTGAGGCCGTTGTTGCTTTCGTTGAGGTAGGGGTTATCCACCTGCCGGGTATCACCGAGGCAGATGCATTTGACCCCTTCGCCCATGCGGGTCAGCAGCGAGCGTACTTCGGACCGTGACATATTTTGCATTTCATCAATAATGACCACGCAGTTTTCGAGGTTCATGCCCCGGATATAGGCGATGGGCAGGATCTCGAATTTTTTTTGGTTGAAGCGGAACTTGTCGGAATCGGTATCCATGAAAATGCGGTTCGCCGGACGCTGTTCATGCAACTTCACAGTCAGGTCGCGGACGTAGCGCACGTAAGGCTGCATCTTTTCTTCCACAGAACCGGGCAGGTAGCCCATTTTGGCCCCGATCTCCCAGATGGGTTTGACCAGATAGACTTTTTCAAAAGGGTTATCTTTTTTTTCAAGAGCCAGATAGAGCGCAGAAGCGAGAGCGAGAAATGTTTTGCCGTACCCGGCCTCGGACTGGATGGAGACGAGGTTGATGTCCTGATTCAGCATCAGTTCAAGGGCGAGGTTCTGGTAGATGTTACGAGGTTTTACTCCCCAGACTTCGTGGGTATAGGAGATGGCCTTGTTTTCTTTGTCCCCGTAGAATACCGGAGTTCCGTTTTCCCAGCGAAAGCTGTTCAGGTAGGGAGTTTGGTCGTCGTCCACAAAGCCGGTGTACATTTGAGAATCGGAACGGAAGGGGTCAGAATCTTTGTACTCCTCGCACTTGAGATTATAGATCCCGGCTTTGATTTGCAGAATTCGGTCATTGGTGACCAGTATGGGGTTTTCTATGGACGCGTTGAGAGCTTCCTTGAGTATACGGTCATCCGGGCTGAGCTCACCGAGCTTTTCGGCAAATTCCGGGGAAAGGATGGTCAGTTTATCGTCCCTGAGAATGGAATGTACGGCTTGGGAAACAATGTGTCCGATGCGTGAATCCCTTTTTAGTTTATCCAGTTCGGTTAGCACTGTGTAGGGAATGTGGACCTTGTTTTCCACTCCATTTCTCAGGGCCGTGATACATTGCGGGTTTTCAATGAGTACGTTGGTATCCAAAACAAAATTTTTTTGTCCCATAATTCCTCAACTCTTTTTGCGGTTGTACAAAAGAGAAAAGGCGACCCGTAAGTCTGGTCGCCTTGGCTATGAAAAATACATCCGTGATGTTCTGGTTATAATGCAGGATTTCCCTGCAGCTTTCATTCTCATGTCCTAAAGGTACACGCGATGTTTATTTTGGAAAACTTTATTTTATCCCGGTTAGGTTAAGTTTTTGTAACGGCCTTATCGCCACCGATGATCATGCTGAATTCCTCATTATTCATGCCGTTAAATAGATGACCGAAGCGGGCCACGGCTTCGTAAGGGTCCTTTTCATATGCCTTGGCGAATTCGAGATATTCTTTTCCTGCCTCCACAAGACTGCTCAGCGCGCTGATACCACGGAAATCGTTGGAAAGGTCCGGGTCATCCTGAAAGAGTTGTTCGATTTTATCTTTATCGGGGTGATCTCCCTTGACGCGCACATTGCCTGACCCGTCTGTGGTCAGTTCTACCGGGGGATCGGTACTGATGCCGTTTTCCAGAAAAAGGACATCTACCTTGTTCTGAAATATCTAGGTGAACCTGATGACCTGAACTACTGCCCCCTTATCAACCCGCCCGCAGTCCGCAGGGAGGATGATTATCCCGTTACTTAAGCTCATGACTCGACGTGGTGAAAGGGTTTTATCCAGCAGCGGGTCGGTGAATATTATTCCTTCTTTTTCTGTGATCAGGCAGGGCCTAAGTTTCTCACGGTCCCTTCCTCCTTTCAATTCTTCGGTAAGAATTGCCGGGATGGTGCTGGATATTTCGGATTTTGCCTGCAGCATGGAAAGCACCGGATTGATGATGGTGTGAAATGCGAGGTTTACGGCATTTGGCGGTCCGGGCAGGCCGATAACAATGGAATTTGCCAGCTTGCAGGCGAATATTGATTTTGCCGGATGCATGGCCAGTCCCTTGAAAATAGGTGTTCCTCCGGCCTGCCGAACGGAATTGAAAACAAAATCGCGGTTGCCGGGACCAGTCCCCCCGGTGGTGACGATCAGCCCGCAATCGTTATTGGCCTGCACTGCTTCGGAAATGGCTTCCGGTGAGTTGGCGCAGGGGGAGATGCGGATGTCTTTGATTCCGTAGCGAGCGCAAAGTGATTTCATGAGAATCAGGTTGTCCGCCGGGATCAGGCCGCACTCCGTTTCCTTGGCCGGGTCGCAGAGTTCGTTGCCAACAGCCAGCACCGCCACAGACGGTAGTGGGCTGACCGGAACAGAACGGATTCCTGCGTAGGCGAGCAGGGCGGCGTCGCAGGGCGAAATAACGGAACCTTTGCTGATGATGGTTTCGCCTTTTAAAATATCGGAACCGGTTCTCCGGATGAATTCTCCTTCGCGAACCGGACTGCTGATGCTGATGGAGCATTCGTCGGCAGTAACTTTTTCAAAGGGGATAACAGCGTCTGTTCCCTGCGGGATAATGCCCCCGGTAAGCACCCGAACTGCTCCTCCTGAGCTGTTTTGCTCTGAAACCGGACATGAAGGGCGCACTTCTCCGGAAAAAGCCAGCACAAC
Organism: Maridesulfovibrio spiralis (SeqCode); assembly: GCF_048571135.1. Taxonomy (NCBI): domain Bacteria; kingdom Pseudomonadati; phylum Thermodesulfobacteriota; class Desulfovibrionia; order Desulfovibrionales; family Desulfovibrionaceae; genus Maridesulfovibrio; species Maridesulfovibrio spiralis (SeqCode). The sequence goes on from NZ_CP182344.1 coordinate 2,464,012, forward strand.
CGGATTTTTATCCGAAGCTTTCTCCGTTAGTTTGCTATGCACGGCAAAGCCGTCCATAGCCGAGCGGTCATGTTCGGGAAGAGATATTCCTGAGGAAACAGTTTCAGCAGTTACCAGTCCGGCGCAATCTGTTACGGCCATGAAATGGGCTTGTACCGGACGCAGGGATTTGCGGATAAGCTTAAGTGCTGCGCTACGCGGGATGGAAAGCGGGAAGCCTGCGTCTGACGTTTTCACGCCGCTTACGGCTTGCTGTACCCGGACCAGCTGGTCAGGAGTATTAATGTTGACAAAGGTTTCCAGTTCACAGTCTTTGTGCTTAAGCTCTTCTGTTCCCACCGTGCGGACTTTCACATCCGGGAAAAAGCGGATGATTTGGAAAATATTATTTTGCAGGTTCTGCTCAATGAAGGGCAGGCAGCGTTTTGAGTAGACCGCACAAAGCGGTTCATAAAATCCGTCGGGGTGGATGGGGATGACCACATCGTCGTCAGTTTCAACCCGGCTGAGCAGTTCAGTGATCAGTTCCCGGTTCAGGAAAGGGGAATCACAGGCGGTGACAAATACGTGCTCTGTCTGTGTATGGTGCAGTGCGGAATGGATTCCGGTCAGGGAGCTGCGCGCTTCAAAAATATCGCCCACCAGTCGGACATCAAGGTCCGTGTGGTTTTCCGGGGTGCGGGTAATGATAAATGTTTCCGCGAAAATTCCGTCGAGGGAACGGATAATTCTGCTGATCAGTTTTTCACCGGAAATTTCCAGACATGATTTATCGGTCCTGCCCATGCGGCGGCCTTCGCCACCAGCCAGGATTGCTGCGCTGATTTGAGGGTATGATGCATTGTTTCCGGTCATGCACTTTATATCGCATAAAAGGAAATCCAGTGCCATAACCTTTTTATTATGCTGAAAAAAGCCTGATGGATGCCTGCCGGTTGCAAAACAGTTTACAACATCCCCGTTCCCCCTGTACTTATGCTTTCAGAAAGTAAAGTCACTTGGCGGATGTCTTACTTGAGTAATCTGATACGGAGTTTTTTATGTCCTGCAATAAATTGAAAATGATCTGTTTTTCCCCTACCCGGACCACCCGCCGCATTCTCGATGCCATTGTGGAAGGCGTCGGCGCGGAGCAGCTGGAAGTCATTGATGTGACCCGTGCTGACCGCGTACCAGAGATTTGCGAATGTGCTGATGATGATCTGGTGATAATCGGTGCTCCGGTCTACAGCGGACGCATTCCCCTGACTGCTGCCCAGCGTTTCAAGGCTTTGAAGTCCTGTGGCATTCCTGCGGTTCCGGTTGTAGTTTACGGTAACCGCGCTTATGAGGATGCCCTGATCGAGCTTAGCGATATCGTTGTTGAGGCCGGATTCAAGTCTGTTGCCGGGGCTGCGTTCATCGGTGAGCATTCCTTTTCCACCGAGAAGACTCCCATCGCTGTCAGCCGCCCTGATCAGGATGATATCGACAAGGCCCGTGAATTTGGTAAGTCCCTCGCCGCCAAGATGGCAGAGGGTACTCTTTCTGCTTCCGTTGAAGTTCCCGGTGACCATCCATACAAAGAACGTTCACCCAAGGCTTCCGCATCACCCGTATCCAACGACAAGTGCCAGCTTTGCGGTTCCTGCGAGCGTGTTTGCCCTACTGCGGCTATATCCGTAGGAGCTATGGTCGAGACTGATCCTGATAAATGCATCTTTTGCTGTGCCTGCGTTAAGGTCTGTGCTTTCGAAGCCCGCAAGCTCGAAGTTCCCCGCCTGCTCGAAGTCTCGCAGTGGCTGGCTGATAATTTCAGCGAGCGTCGCGAACCTGAGATTTTTATATAGTTGATGCGCATTGGCCTCCGGCTTTCGTTGGAGTTTTGTCGTAGACTTGGAGGAGTTGTTTTATGCGTAATTCTGTACGTATGCTGGCTGTTGCGGTTGTGTTGTCGGCCTTGTGGTTGTCCGGTTGTGCATCCGGTAAATGGAACCGCTATGAGTTGTACATGGGTCAGACTTATCAGGATGGTCAGAAGCAGGTTTCCGGTGAACAGTTTCAGGATTTTTTGAGCAGGGAAGTTACTCCCAAGTTCAGCGATGGTTACACCATTCTCGATGCCCAAGGTTTCTGGGGCGGCAAAGGCGGTTTTACATATTCCGAGAGAAGCAAGGTCATCATGATCGTCTCGCCGGACAAGAACGCTGAAAAGCGGATTGATGAGATTGCCAAGGCCTACAAGGAAATGTTCCAGCAGGAAGCGGTGCTGAAAGTTGTCAGCCCTGTTGATGTTGAGTTCAGGTAATAAAAGAAGTCCCCCGTCGCTTGTGCGCCGGGGGACTTTTTGCTTTATATCTATCCAAAAATCCCTACAAACTAATCCATTCGTCCTGCTTCTTTTCTTCCGGCTTGTATTCCAGATGGCAGCAGGTGCGGTGGCCGGGGCCAAGTTCCTTGTCTTTGGGTGCTTCTTCACGGCAGATGTCCATGGCATGGGCACAGCGCGGGTGGAAGTGGCAGCCTTTCGGGGGATCGAGCGGCGAGGGGATTTCGCCTTTGAGCGGGGCAAAGTCCACGTCGCGTTTATCCAGTCTGGGCACTTCGTTGAGCAGGGCCTGCGTGTAGGGGTGGAACGGCTTGCTGAAAAGCTTTTCAACCGTTCCTACTTCAACTACCCGGCCGAGGTACATGACCGCGATGCGGTCCGAGATATGCTCAACCACGCCTAAGTCATGACTGATGAACAGGCAGGTCAGGTTCAGTTCCTTGCGCAGGTTCATGAACAGGTTCAGAATCTGGGCCTGAATGGATACATCCAGTGCGGCAACTGATTCATCACAGATCAGACATTCCGGCTGCATGGCCATGGCTCTGGCAATACCGATTCTCTGGCGTTGACCGCCGGAGAACTGGTGCGGGTAGCGGTTCTTGTAGCTGGGGTCCAGCCCGCAGCGCAGCATAACGTCTGCAAGGTACTTATCGAATCCGGCCTTGTCGGTCAGGCCGTGGTAAAGCGGTGCTTCGCCGATAATCTGATTGACCCTTTTGCGCGGGTTCAGCGAGGCAAAGGGGTCCTGGAAGATCATCTGCACGTTGCGTGCGTAGTCCATATGTTCCTTGGAACTCATGTCCTTTACATTCCGGCCTTTGTAGAAAATATCCCCGCCCGACGGGGTGAGGATTTCACAGAGCATGCGGCCCAGTGTGGATTTACCGCAACCTGATTCACCAACCAGTCCCAGCACTTCGCCGGGCATGATGTCCAGATTGACGCTGTCCACGGCCTGAACACGCTCTTCACGCATCTTTGAACCAAGCTTCTGGGCGATTTTACCTGCAAAGTCGAGTTTCTTGACGAATACCCGGCTAAGATTCTCGCAGCTAAGAAATGGCGTATTATTATTCATATTTATAATCCTTATTGCCTCCGGCGGCTGGGGAAGGGGAGAAACCCTTTTGCTAACGCCCAAAAGGGCTTCTCCCCTTCCCCAGACCCCATCCCCTCTTCCCAAAAGACGTTTTAGTAATGCTTCGCAAGTAGCTTACTGAGACGTCCTTTAAAGTTGAACTTATTTAAACCTAATAAAAGGTTTTGGGATTCTTAAACACTTTTGCAAAAGGGTTTAAGGTTCCCGGCAGGGTCGCCGAAGGCAAAATCTTTTTATCAAAAAGCGCGGTAGCGCATCAAAACAAAGCGTCGCAGACTCGCCGGAGGCATTATTACAATGGATGATGACAGCGAACTATGCGTCTGTCTCCCATTTCGACCCTTTCAGGGGCGACCAGACACTGATCATCTGCGTAGGGGCAGCGCATCCTGAAGGAGCATCCTTCGGGGATATTGATCAGTGACGGGGTCATGCCCGGAATCTGGAACAGCGGTTCGCCGCGTTTGTTGCGGCTGGGTACGGAGCCGATCAGACCGTGGGTGTACGGATGCATGGGGTGGTCGAGGATTTCCTGAACATTACCCTGCTCGATGATCCGTCCGGCATACATAACCGCTACCTTGTGGGCCAGACCGGCTACTACTGTAAGGTCGTGGGTGATCCAGATCAGGGCCATCCCGGTCTTGCGGCAGAGAGCCTGCATTTCGGAAAGAATCTGGCTCTGAATGGTTACGTCCAGCGCAGTGGTCGGTTCGTCGGCGATGATCAGGTCCGGCTTGTTGATAAGCCCGATGGCGATGGCAACGCGCTGTCGCATACCGCCTGAGAACTGGTGCGGGTAAGCCTTGATGCGTTCTTCCGGTGAGGGAATACCGACCATGGCCAGTGCTTCGATGGAACGGCGTCGCGCTTCATCCTTGCTGACCTTTTCATGGGCGGTGATGGCTTCCATCATCTGGGTGTCGATACGCAGTACCGGGTTCAGGGTCATCATGGGGTCCTGAAAGATCATGGAGACCTTTGCGCCCCTGAACCTGCGCCATTCCTCTTCGGACTGGCCGATGATTTCCTGTCCTTTGAACTTGACGGAACCGCCTGCGATTTCACCCGGAGGGTCCACCAGACCCATGACCGAGAACCCGGTTACGGATTTGCCGGAACCGGACTCGCCCACAATACCGACGATCTCGCCCTTACCGATGTCGAGGCTGATGTCGTCAACAGCCTTGGCAATCCCGGCACGGGTGTAAAAGTAGGTCTTAAGATTTTGTATGCTGAGAATATTTTCACTCATTTTTTCAACCTCGGGTTCAGAACATCGCGCAACCGGTCACCCACAAGGTTGATGGATACGATGAGGATGAGCAGGGCCACACCGGGATAGAAGCTGATCCAGTAGTAGCCGGATTGCAGGTACTTGAAACCGTTGGCGATAAGCAGGCCCAGTGAAGGCTGGGTAATGGGCATACCCAGTCCGAGGAAGGAAAGGGTAGCTTCAAGGGCGATGGCCCCTGCCACTTTAACGGTGGAGATAACGATCAGCTCCGGGGTACAGTTGGGCAGCACGTGTCCGAACATGATTCGGTTCTGGGGCAGGGCCAGACATTTGGCCGCTTCCACGTATTCCTTTTTGCGTTCCACCAGCACGTTACTGCGGATGGCGCGGGCGTAGTATGCCCACTGGACTATGACCAGCGAGAGGATTATCTTGTCCACCCCCTTGCCGAGTATCGCCAGCAGGATCAGGGCCACCAGAATGGCCGGGAAGCTCAGTTGCAGGTCGACCACCCGCATGATGAACGAGTCCGTGCGCCCGCCGATGAACGAGGCCCAGAGGCCGATGACGGAACCTATTACCAGCGCGATGATGGTACTGACCACGCCGACACCGAGGCTGATGCGCAGGCCGTAAAGGATGGCACTGAGCATATCGCGGCCCTGACTGTCGGTTCCCAGCCAGTAGGAGATGGATTCGTCCATGGATTTTTCGCCCGGTTCGAGCTTGGAATCCATGATGTCGATGGTCATCAGGTCGTACGGGTTCTGCGGCGAGATGTAAGGGGCCATAAGCGCCACAACCACCATCAGAGTCAGCACTATCAGACCGATGGTAGCGGTCTTGCTTTCAAAGTATTCTTTCAGCGATTGCAGGAGCAGGGATTCATCCTTTTCCGGCTGCTGTATTTCTTGTGTTTCTGCCATATTTTCTGCCTTCGGCGACCCTGCCGGGGGCCTTAAACCCTTTTGCAAAAGGGTTTAAGAATCCCAAAACCTTTTAGTAAGGCTTTGCCGCTTGGGTTATTAATTAATTCTGGTCTCCCAGTCTTACTCGGGGATCAAGAATTGAATAAATTATGTCTACTATTAAATTGATGATGATAAACATGGTCACGGTTATTAGCAGATAGGCAACGATAACCGGACGGTCGAGAACTCCGATGGAGTCGATAACCAGCTTACCCATGCCGGGCCATGAAAAGATTGTCTCGGTTACAACCGCGAATGCGATAAGTCCGCCGAACTCCATACCCAGAACGGTAACGACCGGGATCATGATGTTTTTCATGACGTGCAGCCCGATGATGCGGGTATTGGTAAGTCCTTTGGCTCGGGCGAACTTAACGTAATCCATTTGCAGGTTTTCCTGTACCCCGGCCCGGCTGAGTCTGATTGCCAGCGAAGTCTTGAACAGGGCGAGGTTCATGGCCGGGAGAATGAGATGGCGTATGCCGTCCCAGGTCAGGAAACTTACCGGAACACCTAGTAATTCAACCGTTTCCCCACGTCCCCCGGAGGGCAGCCAGCCCAGATATACCGAGAAGATGATGATGAACATCAGCCCGACCCAGAATGTGGGTAGACTGAAGCCCAGTATGGAGAAACGCATGATACTTCGTCCGAGTAGCGTGTCAGATTTTATCCCGGCGACCATGCCTAAGGGGATGCCGAAAAATACGGCCATGAGCATGGCGGTTACCGCCAGTTCCATGGTCGCGGGCATACGCTGCATGATAAGTTTGAGGGCCGGTTCGTTGTAAACAAAGGAATTACCGAGGTCTCCGTGCATGGCATCCTTGAGGAAGCGCATGTACTGTTCGGGCAGCGGTTTATCCAGACCGAGTTCTTTAATGGCGCGATCCCTTTCCGCCGGGGTGGCGTCGGGAGCGATGAGGATATCCACCGGGTTCCCGATACAGAATACACCGCCGAAGACCAGCACGGACATGACCAGCAGGACGACGATGGATTGTGAAATTCTTCGAATCAGAAATGCGAGCATCTATTTTGCTCCAGTTAAAAAAGGGGCGCACAACGTACGCCCCTTTTGATTGTATTATTAAGCAGGCGTTCTATTTAACAGTTTTGATTTCGCGGGGCAGAGTGTAACCGTCGGTACGGCCGTTGTACTCAAGTCCTTTCTTGGATGCCCAGACGTTTACCTGATAGTGGATGGGGATAATACCCAGATCGCCGATGCCCATTTCGGTAGCTTTGATGATCAGCTCGTTGTGCTTTGCAGGATCAACGGTAACCAGAGCTTCTTCGAGGGTAGCGTCAAGATCGGGGTTGGAGTAACGGCCACGGTTGGAGGAGCCGAAACCCTTTTCTTTATCATAGGTGTGCAGCAGTGCGCCGATGCAGTTGGACTGTTCACCGGTATCAGTTGCCCAGCCTACGAGCATGAAGCTGAACTCAAGCTTGGAAGCGCGGCCGAAGTAAACACTCTTAGGCATGGTGTTAACTTCAGTTGTGATGCCTACTTTGGTCAGCATCTGAGCAATTGCCTGAGCGATGTCAGCATCGTTAACGTAACGGTCATTGGGACCGTGGATGATCAGCTTGAAGCCTTCGGGGTATCCAGCATCGGCAAGCATGGCCTTTGCGCCTTTGGGATCGTATGCTTCAGGCTTGAGGCGTTTACTTGTACCTTCGTATCCGTCAGGAACCATCTGGCTGGCAGGCACTGCGAGACCGTCCATGATGCGGCCTGCGATGGCGCGGCGGTTGATGGCCTTGGAGATAGCTTTACGTACGCGGAAATCTTTCAGCGGGTTTTTGATCTTTTCGCCGTTGTTACCGGAAACAGTGGGCGAATCATCACGGTCGGTATCGAGGTGCAGGTAGATCAGACGGGTGGAGGGAGATTCGGAAAGGGTGATTTTCTTATTTTCACCGAGGTTGTCAACGTCTGCCGGGGGCACGAAGTTGATCATGTCCACATCGCCGGATTTCAGTGCTGCAACACGGGTTCCGTCGTTGGTGATGGGGCGCACAATGATTTCTTCCCAAGGCATTTTTTCGCCCCAGTAGTTGTCATTGCGTTTGTAGATGATTTTGTCACCGCGTTCCCATTTTACCAGTGCGTAAGGACCGGTTCCGATGCATGCTTTGCCGGAGTTGAAATCTTCAGTGGCAGCGCCATCAGCATTTTTCTTGGAAATGATGGGGAAAGCAGCCATCTGACGGGGCAGCAGCGGTGCAGGTGCTTCAGTGGTGAAGCGGATGGTCAGGGGATCAACGATGTCGATCTTCTGGATGTTGGAAACAAATCCGGTGAAGGAAGAAGGACTGTTGGGTACATTGGGAATGCGTTCGATGGTGAACTTCACATCTTCAGCAGTGAAGGGGGAGCCATCGTGAAATTTTACGCCTTCACGGAGTTTGAATTCCCATACATTGTCGGAAACAGGTTTCCAGGAAAGAGCCAGACCGGGCTGGAGTTTCTGTCTGTTATCCTGACGGACCAGCTTGTCGAAAACATACAGGGACTGCATGTTGTTTGCTGATACGTTGTGGAAATGGGGATCGAGAGAGGTGGGTTCACCTTTCAGGCCGAGGGTCAGTTTTTCTGCATGGGCCATGGTTGCCCCGAAGGCAAAGCAAGCCACGATAGCAAGAACGATCAATAGTTTTTGGCGCATTCAATACTCCTTTTTACAGTCTTATAAAGCCAGCTGTACTTTACATAAATATCGTCTGAAATCAAGGTTTCGGTGATTATGGAATTAATGAATGCGGAAATATGAGGGGTGTATTTTTGTTGTTTCGCTTTGTTGTGCTGTGAATTTGATCAATCAATCAATGTTGAGTGTTTTACGTAACATAATGACATGGTTGTGATTTGGCTCGTGCCGTATCAATGATGCGTATGGCCTTTGCAGTTCTGCGTTCAATATCGCCGCTGATATTATGGAAAGAAATATTAAGTCGTTGCAGTTCCTTTATAAAAAGTCCCTGCATGTGTTCGCGATTTTCGGGCATGTCGCGTTGACCGTCTGCCCGCCATTCAATATCAATGGCGCAGAGCAGGTAGAGACTGGGACCGAGCCGTGCAAACTTATCGTTAAGCCAGTCGGGGCAGGTTCCGAAATAGTGCTTGGCGTAGACCATGGACGAAATAATATCCGTATCGCAGATAAGCGGGTTGAATCCTTTGGCGGCAGCTTCTGACTCAAGCCGCAGCTGTCCATCGGCAATGGGGATAACATCGTCTGCGGTCAGGATGCCGCTTTTCAGCGCGAAATATTCACGCAGATATTCGGGGACGGGTTCCACTCCATAGTGCGCGGCAAGCGCAGCTGCAAGGGTGGATTTTCCGGTACATTCCGAGCCGCTGAGGACTACGCGGAGCATTCAAGCTCCCGGTCGGCGCGGTAGGATTTCAGCCAGCTGATGAAGCCGAGCACGGCCATGGCGGTGTAGACTGCCATGAGCCCGCTGTATCCGGTCCAGCCCTTGGCGTAGTATATTCCAATGTACATCACATCAGCGCTGATCCAGAGCAGCCAGTTTTCCATGTATTTTTTAGCCAGCAGATATTGGGCGATGAGGGAGATAACGGTGGTCAGCGCGTCCCACCAAGGAAAGGAAGCCTCCAGATAGTTTTCCATGATGTATCCGGTAGGCAGGAAAGCGGCCAGACCGATTAAGGTTAAACGCAAGCCCAGTTTGCGGTCCACGCGCTGGACCTTGAGCGGAGAATTATCTGTACCGCCGCGCAGCCATTGATACCACCCGTAAAATCCGAGCACGACATAGACAAATTGCAGGAAGGCGTCAGAATAGAGTTTTCCTTGGAAGACGATAACCATCCAGATTCCAACGCTGACAATACCAAAAGGCCAGCAGATCGGGTTCTGGCGCACGCTCAAAAATATGTAGATCAGTCCGGTAGCGATGGAAAGTTGTTCGCCGAGGCTCATGGCGGATACGAAATTGACAATGAAATTAAAGATTTCCATGTTTGTCCTGCAATTGGTATTTGGTTAAGCTTTAAGTTGGTCTCAGGATGTTATCAATTTCCGGGATAAAGTCCATGCCGCTTATTCATGGCATCGGCTGAGATGATCTGTTCCGGTAATATTTCTTTTCGCTGTCAGTTTTGCGGTACAGATTGTTTTGCTATATGAAAATCTCAAAGTTTCAATTCAAGGAGGAGCAGATGAAAACTCTAGGAATTCTCGGCGGTATGAGCTGGGAATCAACTATATCATATTACAAATTGTTAAATGAAGGTGTGCGTACTGAGTTAGGCGGATTTCACTCCTGTCGCATGGTAATGCACAGTGTGGATTTCGCCCCTTTTGAAAAGCTGATGGCTAAAAATGATTGGGAAAGTATAACTGCCGGATTGGTCGAGGGCGCGAAGAGTGTTGAGGCCGGAGGGGCGGATGCTTTGATAATTGCCACTAACACCATGCACAAGGTTGCCGGTGAAGTTCAGGAGGCAGTCAATATTCCGCTGCTGCATATGGCTGACGCCATCGCCGGGGGCGCGGAAAAGACCGGAGCATCCAAACTTGGTTTGCTCGGGACAGCCTTTACCATGGAGCAGGATTTTCTGTCCCGTCCGCTCAGGGAAAAGTACGGGCTGGATGTGATTGTCCCTGACAGTAAAGGCCGGGCCATGGTTCATTGTTCTATTTTTGATGAACTCTGCTGCGGGAAGATTCTGGATAATACCAGAGAGGGATATGTTAAAATTATCGAAGAAATGGCCGCGCAGGGAGCCGAGGCAATCGTGCTTGGCTGTACCGAGATCGGTTTGTTGGTCAAGCCGGAAGATGTCTCCGTGCCGCTGATTGATACGGTTCAGGCCCACGTAAGTCTGGCACTGGATTATATTTTGAAATAGCTTATGCCTCCGGTGGCTTAAACCCTTTTCAAAATAAAAACCGTCATAACTTAGTTGTTATGGCGGTTTGATTTATATGTATAATTTTAATGCGAAGCGGCGAAGCCCCGATGAAAAGTTTCTTTGGACCCCGGAGGGCCGCCGGAGGCAAACTACTCAGTAGCCACAGCCACCCCTGAGCCGATCAGGACAGATCCGGCACAGCGGTTGGCAATTTTCCATATTTTTGGACTGCGGATGGCGGCGCGGCTGCGGTCCCCGAGCCACGCGTAGACCAACAGGACGGACAATACTGTGGGAATGACCGAGCAGGCTACGATGACAACATCACTGGAAGTCAGGGCCTGTAAATTCATGAATCCGGGCAGAAATCCACAATAGAATGCAATCAATTTAGGGTTGCCCAGTGAAACGCAGAGTCCGGCAAGATATGTTTTCCCAGTACCTTTGGCTACAGGCGGATTAGAGCCGTCTACAGCAGGAGGTGCTGCCCTCCAGCTTTTGATCCCAAGGTATATAAGATAGGCCGCACCTGCCCATTTCAAAATCATGAATCCGGCACCGAGTTTCTGGGCCACAAATCCCATACCGAAGATTGCCATCAGCAGATAGCAGAGATCTCCGCTGACAACGCCTAGACAGTACAGAGCGGTGGATTTGAATCCGCGCGCCACAGACTGGGCGATGATGGACATTACTCCCGGACCGGGGATAAGGGCGAAAATCAAAACTGCAAATATCAGTGCAATTGTGGATGTGATTGTCATTGTTTTGCTCCATTATTCAGGCTATCGATAACTCGTCAGAGTCCGCCCGGTCCAGTGATTTATGCATTGGCAGTACGGGCGGAGTTGTCTATGAGGATATATGGCTGAAAAAAAATCTCTTCCGTTCCTTGATTTTGTCACCCTGTGCTGCGTGGTCTTTTTGGCTGTGTGCAATATTTCCGTTTATTACAGTCTGAATGTCTATCTCCAAGGTCTTGGATTTAATAAGGCTACTTCCGGTTTGTTGATAAGTCTCTATTCACTGTCGGGGATGTTCATGTACCTTGCAGTCAGCAGCCGCATTAATGCAGTGAATGCCTATCGTTTTATGTTCACGGGTATGCTGCTGGTGGGGATATGCGGTTGCGGGTATGTTTATATCAATGAATTCTGGCCTCTGCTTCTACTGCGTATCGGGCAGGGGGTGGGTATTTTTATGGTTCTGGCTCCATGTGTGGCGATTCTTGTTTCCATGACCAGTGCGGAGAATGCTGGCTCGGCGTTCAGCCTTTACTCCACAGCTTTGCTGCTGCCGTATGCGGTTATGCCTCACGTCTCGGAACAATTTGGTCCGTTGGTTGCCGGACCTGAGTGGATTTATGTCGGAACAGCCGGACTGACTCCGTTGGCGTTTTTGCTGACTGTATTTCTAAAATTCCGCACCTCCAAGATAGAGCAGCGTGGCAATGGACAGCAGGAACCTGTCTCCATGCGCGATTCCTATGCAAACCTGTTCCGCTTGAAAATTTTATCAGTATTGGCGGTCAACGGCGTCTACTTTATGATTTTCGCAGGTTTATTTTTTCTTTTTCAGGATTTTGCGCTCTCAAGGGGAGTTGTTAAAGCCGGGTATTTCTTTTCGCTGCAGATGGGAGTGATGATAGCAATCCGTCTGTTCGGCGGTGCTGTGTTTGACCGTTTTTCCAAGCGCGGACTGATCGTAACTGCGTTTATATTTACAGCTGCCGGATTTGTGCTGCTTAATGACCTGCATGATGAATCCATGCTTCTGCCTATTGCTGTGGTTTTCGGTACGGGCATGGGGCTGAGTGCTCCGGCTCTGAATTCGCTTATGTTTGTGGTCAGCGAACCGCATTTCCGCAGTTTTAATGTGAATATGATGATGTTTACCGTGCATCTGGGATCGTTTTTAGGGCCTTTGCTGGGTGGGATTGCAGTGGATTCCATCGGTTACGGCGGGTTCCTGTGGATTGCTGCGTCGGGGACTGCCTGTACGGCTTTAATTTTTATGTTGATGGGCAGGGTGGAGTAGTTAAGGCTGGCTTGAATATAAAAAGACAGTTATATGTAAAGATAATGCTAATTTATGGAGCTGATCATGTCTGATATGAAATTTATGGAAGAGGCCTACAAACTGGCAAAAAAGAGTTTTGACGAAGGTGGATTGCCCATTGGATCGGTTTTGGTCCGCAATGGTGAGATAATTGGACAAGGGCATAATCAACGGGTTCAGAAAGGGGATCCAATAGCCCATGGTGAGATGGACTGCATCCGCAATGCCGGACGGCAGAAGACATATAAGGATACGACAATCTATACCACTCTTTCCCCGTGTATGATGTGTTCCGGCACTATTGTACAGTTCGGAATAGCGCGAGTGGTTATCGGCGAAAACCTTAATTTCGGTGGAAATGAGGAATTTCTCAGGTCACGTGGAGTTGAAGTGGAAATTCTGGACCATCCCAAATGTATTGCACTCATGGAAAGATTGAAGTCGGAAAAGCCCGCACTCTGGGCCGAAGATATCGGTGAAGATTAATTAGCTTAAGATTCAAATACAAAAAGCCCAGCTTTATTTCTAAAGCTGGGCTTTTTATTTGCTGTGGAGCTTCCGAGCAGGATTGAACTGCTGACCTCGTCCTTACCAAGGACGCGCTCTACCGACTGAGCCACGGAAGCACCTTTATATGGTGGCTTTCTTTAGCGATAATGCCGTTTCCGGCACGCTCAACCGCTTTAAGCGGGAGCTTCGTTGAAAGCCTTAGAGAACCAATTTTTAAAAGAACGTAATGTTAAAAAATGAGGGTCGTAAAGTTTATTTTTACGACCCTCAGGGGTATCTTTTTAACGTGGTCGGGATGAGAGGATTTGAACCTCCGACCCCTTGAACCCCATTCAAGTGCGCTCCCAGGCTGCGCTACATCCCGACGTCACGAAGAGAGGTTCTATGGAAAACTCTCGAACAAGTCAACTTGTTAGGGAGCCTGAAATGCATTTTTTTTATATTTTTCGCATTTTTTTGTTTTCATAACGGTCCCGTACAGCCCTCAAATTCATAGGACGTAAAAAAGCCCTTACAACTTAAAGCTGTAAGGGCTTGATTTGCTGTGGAGCTTCCGAGCAGGATTGAACTGCTGACCTCGTCCTTACCAAGGACGCGCTCTACCGACTGAGCCACGGAAGCACCTTTATATGGTGGCTTTCTTTAGCGATAATACCTTGTTAGGTACGCTCAACCGCTTTAAGCGGGAGCTTCGTCGAAAGCCTTAGAGAACCAATTTTTAAAAAGATCGTAGTGTCAAAAGATGAGGGTCGTAAAGTTTGTCTTACGACCCTCGGGGGTATCTTTTTGACGTGGTCGGGATGAGAGGATTTGAACCTCCGACCCCTTGAACCCCATTCAAGTGCGCTCCCAGGCTGCGCTACATCCCGACGTCACGAAGAGAGGTTCTATGGAAAACCTCTGGAGAAGTCAATAGCTTTTCTTAAAAAAATGAAAAAAGTTAAAAATAAGGAAAATTGAGGGGTTAATTAGTAGCGTTGTGGCCTTTCTTTTTGGTTAATGAAATTGATAGAAAGCAATTGCCGAGGATGTCTTGGAGTGTTCAATTACTTACTTTATTGGCCCTTTTGTTCGGTTTTCATTGCGGTCCCGGTTGTTTACGGGGTAGACTGGAGTATGAATACCGCATGGGATTGGCGGTGTAATATTTCTTGCTAACTTTTCTGTAACCAGAGGGCCGTTGCATATGAGTTTGTTGGATTGGTTGCCATTTTTTAAACCGAAGGGACCGCAGCTCGACCCTGAAGAGGCGCGTAAATTACTTACTACTCGTTACAATCAGTTCCGTCTGCTGATTCAGGCCAATACCAAAACGCATGAGCTTATTGCCGAGTTGGAGGAAGCCTTGCGCGGTTTCCATCCCTACGGCATTCATTATGTGCGTGCTTTGTGTACCCGCATTTCAGTCACCGTATATAAGATGATACGGCAGTTGAATGAGCTGAATCCGGAGCCATACAGTGCTCTTTTTGACCGCTTCAAGGAAATACAGGAACAGATCTCAGCGCAGATTGAGCCGGTCTCTTTCTCCGGCGAAGGTGAGTTGGTTTTGGATTTTGACCGTGTGGGCCGGGATCAGGCAGATCTATGCGGTCCGAAGATGGCTATGCTGGGTGAGGCCGGGAAGAGTCTTGGGTTTAGGGTTCCCGCCGGGTTTGTGGTCACAACTGCGGCTTTCCGTCGTTTCATGCAGCTTGACGGCCTTCAGGATGAGATTGACCGCATCATCCAATCCACGGATTTCGGTAATCGGGATGAGGTCTTTCAGGTTTCATCCAAGGTAATGCAGCTGATCATAACCACTGAATTTTCAGATGAAATATCATCTTCCATAATGGATGGATACGCACGTTTGCGTGAGTCTTTGGGGCATGAGGTTATGTTGGCAGTGCGCTCCAGTGCTCTGGGCGAAGACGTGGAAGGTTCCGCTTTTGCCGGGCAGTATTGCTCTATCCTGAACGTTGATTCTGATTCCCTACTCATGGCGGTTAAAGAGGTCATGGCTTCCAAGTATTCAATGCAAGCCATGGCTTACCGCAGCAGCCGCGGTTTGAAAGATGAAGATGTTGCTATGAGTGTGGGCTGCATTGAGATGGTGGTCCCGTCTGCATCCGGGGTTGCGTATTCGCGGAATCCGGTGAATATACGTGATGAGAATATTTCAATTTATTCTGTCTGGGGGTTGCCGCGGGCGGTTGTTGACGGCTCAACGGAGACAGATGAGTTCGCGGTCAGCCGTGGTCCTTCGCCTCAAGTGGTGGAAAGGCGTATTGCCGAGAAGTGTGAAAAATACATTTGCGATATCGGTGAGGGGGTCTGCCGTACCGAGTTGCTCGACAATTGTCGCACCGAACCTTCTTTGAATGATGAACAGGCTTTGCTGGTGGCGGATGTGGCCGTGCGTATTGAGGAGCATTTCGGTCCTCCTCAGGATATTGAATGGGCTTTGACCGAGTCCGGTGAATTTTATCTGTTGCAATGCCGCCCACTGATGCTGCTGGACGATGATTCCGAGCAAAGCAATAATACAATGGACCTGCCTGCGGCATTGTTTTCAGGGGGCCGCACAGCGAGTCCCGGAGTCGGGGTTGGTCCTGTGTTTCATATTCGTAAGAGTGCTGATGCTCTAGCGTTCCCTGATGGAGGCGTTATGGTTATCAGGCAGGCATTGCCTGAATATGCTGCATTGTTGGACCGTTGCAGTGCAGTTATTTCCGAGCAGGGCGGTATGGCCGGGCATCTGGCTAACGTCGCCCGTGAATTCGGGGTAGCTGCTTTGTTCGGAGTGAAAGGAGCTTTTGATTTATCTTCCGAAGGGCAGATTGTGACTGTTGATGCAGACGGGCACGGGGTTTATTCCGGCCCGGTGGAAGCTCTTCTTACGGAGAAACCTCGGCAGCGGCTCATGCGGGGCAGCCCGGTGCAGGCGGTCTTGCGTAAGGCTGCACGGCATATTGTCCGCCTGAACCTGACTGATCCGGATGGACCTAATTTCAAGCCTTCCAAGTGCAAGACCTATCACGACATCATGCGTTTCTGCCATGAAATGGCCGTGCGTGAAATGTTCGGGTTCGGCATAAGTGATAAATATATCATGGCTGCTTCCAAGCAGCTGATCTGCAATGTCCCCAAGCAGTTCTGGGTCCTGGACCTCGGCAACGGCGTAAGTCCTGAAGGTGAGGTGAATGACCGTTGCGTGTTTATGGAACATGTTGAATCAATCCCTATGCGCGCTCTTTGGGCGGGTATGCAGGCTGTGCCGTGGGAGGGACCGCCTGCTATTCATGGAAAGGGGCTGATGTCGGTAATGTTTGAGTCCACCATGAATCCTAATCTGAATGTCGGAACCCGTTCTACTTACACCCAGAAGAACTATTTCATGATTTCACGGAACTACTGCTGTCTGCAGTCCCGTTTCGGTTTTCATTTCTGCGGGGTGGAGTCCCTTGTGGGCGATCGTACTTCAGAGAATTATGCCAGCTTTCAGTTCAAGGGCGGGGCTGCAAATCCTGAGCGGCGCAGGTTGCGGGCAAAGTTTATCGGTTCCATTCTGGATGAATTTGATTTCCGGGTCCGCATCCGCGAGGACAACATGCACGCCCGCCTTGAAGGGATGAGTCGTGAAGGAATGGAGTATCATTTGAAGATACTGGGCTATCTGATCACCCACACCCGCCAGTTGGATATGATCATGACCAACCCGGAACAGGTGGATGGCTATCGTGCCAGATTTTTCAAGGACTTTGAAGTTTTTAACAGCTGATTATGTTTGCCTGCCGGATTCAAGGGCATACGCCTAGAGTGGTAAGGAGTACTATTAAAAACCAAAGAAAAACGGCGGAAGGGGTAATTCCGCCGTTTTTTGGGGACTCAGAAAAGGATAAACCTTTCCTCTCCTGAGGTCTGTATGGATCCTTTTTGCTTAAGGACTTTGGAAGGTTGTTGTTACGCAGTGGGGCCGGGGGGCGGAATAGGGGTTCCGCATTTTCGGCATTTCACGGTTCTGTCCTTGTCTTCAATACGGATAATATTCATTTTTCCGCAGTTCGGACATTTGCGTTTGCGGTTGAAAGCCGCCAGAAGAGATGAGTATATTCCCCACATGCTTATAGTTCCCGCATTGTATGCTGGTTAAAGGGGCGGTTCACCTGCCTGTTGTTAATTAAAGCAGGTCGTTATCAAGTATTAGTGACGACAGGGTGACCATGCCGATTATTTCATTCATATGTTCTACCGGGGCACGATGAATCCCGATCCGGTGGATCAGGCGTACAGCATAACGTATATCCATCTGCGCTGGAACGGTTATGATCGGCTTGGTCATAATTTCGTATACGTAGACCATTTCCGCTTCACGTCCGGCTACGATGACGTCCCTGACCAGATCATTAACGGTTACGATACCCCATGCGTCATCTTTGCTGCGTTTGTTGACCAGCAGTTCAGATATCCCGGAGAGACGCATCTGCTCTGCGGCTTCCTTGGCTGTAGCCATGCCGTCAATGCTGACAATTTCAGACTGCATCACATCCTGAACACGGATGATAGGTAAACTCATTGTTATCTCCTTTACAGGTAGCTGTCGCGGACTTTTTCTTTGAAAACTTCTATCTGGCTTTCCATTCCGAGGACATTTTCCACCGGAAGCACAAAGGCAATCCCGGTTCCGGGCTTGTGGAATTCCCCGGCGGTCTTGATGGCTTCCATTACCGGTTTAACCAGATGCTCTTCGAGCAGAAAGAGGACGATGTCGGTCTGGTCTTCAAGGGTCAGACCGAAAAAAGTTTTGGCTTCGCGCATTCCGGTTCCCCGTGCAGGGATAATGGTTGCTCCGGTTGCGCCTACTTTCTTTGCCGCATCAACGATGGGATCAGTTTTATTCGGCTTGACCGGGGCAAGGATGATTTTGAACTTCATTACATATCCCCCTGTAAGGGTTTGTTTTCGCTCAGCGGTGCTGTGCGGGAATGATTACTGCCAGTGTGCTCTTCACGCATTTTTTTTGTTTTTTTCCGTGTCGCCATGAAATGGGTGTACTGAGCGTAACCCATCACGGTGATAATGGGAAACAGGCTGGCAAAGGCGATCAGCCCGAATCCGTCCAGCGCAGGGTTACGCCCTGGCACGGACTCAGAGAGGCCCAGTCCCAGTGCAGCCACTAGCGGCACTGTCACTGTTGATGTCGTCACCCCACCGGAATCGTAAGCCAGCGGGATTATTTTTTTAGGTGCCATAAAAGTTTGGATGATCACGATTATGTAGCCCACCATAATATAAATGTAGAGCGGAGTCCCGGTAACGATCCGGAAAGCTCCGAGCGAAATGCCGATAGCCACGCCCAGTGCTACGGTAAGGCGCAATCCCCACTGACTGATCACTCCGCCGGAAACCTCTTTTGCTTTAAGGGCAACAGCCAGCAGGGACGGTTCGGCAATGGTAGTGGAGAATCCGATCATGGCTGCAAACAGGTAAACCCAGCCGTATGCAGTCCAGTCTGAAATTGCGGCGACCCCGCCTTCGCCCGCCAGCAGCGAAGGCGCGGAGAGTTGGGTCGCCATGATCCTGCCTATCGGAAACAGCGCTTTTTCCAGGCCGATCAAAAACATTGCCAGCCCCAGAACTACATAGACGCCGCCGATGGCCAGACTGCGCAGGTTGGGGATCGGCTGGCGCAAAACAAAAAGCTGAAAGCAGATTATCAGGGCCAAAATGGGTAGGATATCCCTCACTGTGGCGAGGAATACCGCTCCGAATTGTATAAGGAAGTCCATGGTCCTGCTTTCCTCTTTTGTTAAAATTGTTCTGGAGGGCGGGGAGGAGGCGTGGTGTTCAAGCACGCCTACAGACCCTCCAGATATTTAGAAAACGGTTAGGCCGTATCCCATTACGAAGATCATAGGCAGGAGTGAGGCAAAGGCTATCAGCCCGAATCCGTCTAGCAGAGGGCTGCGTCCTTTGATGATTGAAGCCAGTCCAACTCCCAAGGCTGCCACGAGGGGGACAGTCACGGTGGATGTGGTAACACCGCCGGCGTCGTAAGCTATGCCCACGATTTCTTTGGGAGCGATCAGGGTCATGAGCATTACAACCACGTAGCCGCCTATGATTAGGTAATGCACGGGCCAACCGCGCAATATCCTTAAAACACCAATCAATATTGCCACTCCGACGGAGAAGGCCACAGAAAGCCGCAATCCCAGTGCGTACCTGTTCAGCGATTCTTCTCCAGGAGCTATCAAATTGCCTTGTGCGGCAATACTGGCAGCCTCTGCCGAGACGGCAATCAACGCTGGTTCCGCAACCGTTGTTGAAAAACCTAGCAGAAAGGCGAAACTCAGCAGCCAGAATAAGCTCCCCTTGCGTGCCAGGGCACGGGCCATTTCTTCCCCGATAGGGAAAAGGCCCATTTCAAGTCCCTGCACGAAGAGCATCAGCCCAAGAACCACGAGCATGCCGCCGAAAAACACCTCTCCCATATTCGGCAGAGGCTGCCTGAGAACAACAATCTGGAAAAAGGCGATGACTAGAATAATGGGCAGCAGGTCTTTGAAAGCGGTCCATAACTTTCTAAGAACTGCCGTTACTATTCTTCGCGCACATGGTGACGTTTTGGTGTTGTCCTGCATTTAATTAAAATGATCCGTTTTGGTTTGTTCAGCCCGTTTTATCCATAGTGATGAGCCCGTTTTTGGCTGCATCGTAAATCCTGTGGGTCAGAATCTCGGTGTTCGCAGGCTTGAGCATGAAATCAAACGCCCCGGCGTTCATTGCGGAAAGGGCACTATCCATATCTGCATTGCCTGTCAGCAGAATTACTTCCACGCTCGGGTGACGGTGCTTGATGGTTTTTAAAACCTGCAGTCCGTTTATGCCGGGCATTTTCATATCCAGAACCACTACCTGGTAAATTTCAGTATCCAGTTTAAGCAGTCCTTCTGCGCCGTCTTCGGCGGTGACTACTTCAACTCCCCTTCGGGTCAGCCTTTTGGCCAGCACTGAAGAAAAGCCTTTTTCGTCATCTATGAGGAGTATTCGAATATTTTTCATAATCTTCCTCCTTCTCCTTGGCTTTAATCCGGTAGTTACAATGAGCATGCCAAACTGTGAGAATCATTCACTGAGTCTTAAGTTCGAAATGAACCTCTTCGTATGTTTAGTTATTTAACTTAGGGGTTTGCGTGTTTTTTTGTGCTTGGTGGCAAGAATTTTATGAGCAGGATCGGTAGAGTAATTAAGTTTTTTCAGGCTTGGAAGTTCAGGTAGCGGATGTTTGGAGAGGGTGAATCGGGGCGTTTTGTACCTCCAGCAGTGTGTTGAGTCATCAATAATTGTGAAAAAGCGCACAGTCTGGTCAGAAATGTATTAAAAATGATTTGTGGGGTGTTTTTACCCACCGGGGCAATGTGCCCCTATTTGCTTTGTTTCGGCGTGAGATTGTGTCTAACTCCGGATGGAGGGTGCTCTCTTCATTACTAATAGGTCTATTCAGAATGTGTTGATGATATTCGTTTAAAAACAGTATGTTATAGTGTTTTGTGAGGTTTGTGAAAATTGCCGCGAACTGTTCAAAGTGGCACACCATTTGCTCAATGTGTTTCAAGAGGGCCGCAAACCCTGCGGATCTGAAATTATTGAAACCGAGAGTGGTGCAGCTATGCAGACCGAAGCCAAGAACACATACGACAAGCTTTCCCGGAAAATCACGTTGACAGTGATAACGGTGTCCCTTGCCCCGCTGATTCTTGTGGGCGGTCTTATCTTTGACCAGTTTAGGTCCATTTACCGGGCCAAGGTTTATGCTCACCTTGCTGAGGTGGTCGATAAGCAGACTGACAATGTAAACAATTTTTTGAGTGAGAAGCTGGCCGAGGTCCAATATCTCAGCCGGGTGTTTACTTATGAGCAGCTCAGTGATTCCCGGATTCTTGAACAGACCCTGAAGGGAATGCAGCAGCAGTACGGACGCATCTTTGTCGACCTCGGAATTATCGATGAGAACGGGTTGCAGGTTGCATATGCCGGGCCTTTCGATCTGCTGGGCGCTGATTACTCCAAGGCGGACTGGTACATAAGCTCCCGCAACAAGAGTACCGGGATCAGCGATGTCTTCTTGGGGCTGCGCCAGTCACCGCATTTTATCACCACTATCAATAGCAAGAACAAGGACGGTAAGCCTTGGACCTTGCGTGCGACCATAGATTTTCTCGCCTTTTCAAATCTGGTGGAGAATGTACACATCGGTGAAACAGGATATGCTTACATCCTTAATATGAATGGCGTTTTTCAGACAAGACCACAGGCCAACCGTAACCGTGGTCTGGTGCTGACCCCTTATGAAACTATCCAGAAGCCCGAGCATGAGCAAGGTGTTACCATCCAGCTTTCCGAGGGCAGCGACGGTGAAAAGTATGTAACTGTTTCTTCTCTGCTTAAGGACGGGGAGTGGAAGCTGGTCTATCAGCAGAATATTTCCGATGCCTTCTCGGCCATGATCCGCAGTGAACTTTTTACTCTCGCCATTTTTCTTTCCGGTGGCTTGGCGATAATTGCCATGGCACTCTATCTTTCCCGCAAACTGGTTTCACATATCGAATTTATTGATGACGAAAATGAAATGATGAACCGCCAGATGGTGGAGACCGGGAAGCTGGCTTCCATTGGTGAGTTGGCAGCAGGAATTGCCCATGAAATCAACAACCCGGTGGCGATTATGATCGAAGAAGCCGGGTGGGTGAGTGACTTGTTGGAAGATGAGGGCAAGGAAATGGCCTCGTACAACGAAATCACCCGTGCGTTGGAGCAGGTTCGTACTCAGGGCGGACGTTGCAAGGATATTACCCACAAGCTGCTCAGCTTCGCACGCAAGACGGATTCGAGGGTGGCGGAAGTATCCTTGCCGGACCTTATCGAGGACGTAATTGAAATCTCCATGCAGCAGGCCCGGTATGCACAGGTCAATCTTGCTCTGAATCTTGACCGGAAAATGCCTCCGGTATGTGTGTCCGAATCCGAATTACAACAGGTTTTTCTTAATCTTTTCAATAATGCCGTTCAGGCCATGGAAGCTGAGGGTGGAACTCTGAGCGTAACCTGCTGGGCTGAAGGCGAAGAAGCATATATTTCCGTAGCGGATACTGGTCCCGGAATTCCTGCCGCTAACTTAGGCAGAATCTTCGATCCCTTTTTTACCACCAAGCCGGTGGGCAAGGGAAGCGGGCTGGGGCTTTCCATCTGCTTTGGACTTATTCACCAAATGGGTGGTGAGATTGATGTTGAAAGTGCAGTGGGACACGGTGCCCGGTTCAATATCCGGTTGCCTTTGCCCGCAGCTGAAGCCGAACACGACGTTGAAAAGGAGGAGTAAACCATGATGGATGCTACTATTCTATTCGTTGATGATGAGGAAGGTTTTGTTGACGCTATGTCCAAGAGACTGGCCAGAAGAAATCTGACTGTCCACAAGGCATATGACGGAGAACAGGCCATGCAGATGCTTGCTGAGCATCACGAAATCGAAGTTGTTATTCTGGATATGAAGATGCCGGGCAAGGACGGTCTGGGAGTGTTGCGCGACATCAAGCGTGATTTCCCTATCGTGGAAGTGATCATGCTTACCGGGCATGCCACAGTCGAGTCTGCCATCGATGGTATGCAGAATGGTGCTTTCGATTACCTGATGAAGCCGTGCAACATTGATGAACTTGCGGAAAAGCTGCGTAAGGCCGTGGAACTGTATCGTTCCCACGCCGACGAAGAAGTGCAGGCCCGCATCGATGATATTACCCACCGTATGGCCTGATCTGTACGGGTTAAACCGGAACTGAGGGTTTGAACATGACCAGCAACGATAAGCAGATAAAACTTCTAATAGTCGACGATGAGGTCGGCTTTGCTGAAGTTTTGCGTAAACGTCTGGAGCGGCGGGGTATTCACGTCGAAACCGCTTACCGTGGCGAGGACGCGGTGCGGATGCTTCGTGAAAAGCAATTCGATGTTGCCCTGCTCGATCTCAAACTCGAAGGAATGGATGGGATAGAGATTTTAAAAGTTTTCAAAATGCTGGACCCGGATCTTCCGGTTCTGATGCTCACCGGGCATGGCTGCGAAAAAGCCGCGACGGAAAGTATTAGGCTGGGAGTTGCGGACTATCTTTCCAAACCGGTCGAGTTCAGTCTGCTGCTTGAAAAAGTGCAGCAGGCATCCATCCGTAAGGAGGTGGACCATGGAAAAGATAAAAGTACTTCTGGTTGATGATGAAGTTGAATTTTCCCGTGTTCTTTCCCTCAGGTTGGAAAGAAGGGGACTTGAAGTCGGCACGGCCGGCGGGGCCGATGAGGCTGTTGAAGCCTTGAAGGAACACCCGGTAGACGTGGTGCTGCTGGACATAAAGATGCCCGGCAGGGACGGAGTTCAGCTGCTTGGAGAAATAAAGAGACAGTATCCCGAGATCGCGGTTGTGATGCTCACGGCCCATGCTGAATCGGACATAGTGGTTTCCAGTCTGGCCATGGGGGCTTGTGATTACCTCCTGAAACCGGCCGATGTGGATGAGATTGTCCACAAGCTCAAGGATGCAGTCTTACAATACAACAACAAATGACAACGCGAGGATAATCATGAATTTTTTTAATCAATGGGGTAAGTTTATGATGGCCGGGGCCGGATATATGGCCCGCTGGGAAATAGACAATGCCAAGGCGATTATGGGTAGCAAGAGACTTAGGATGCTTCTCGGGCTGATGCTGATTCCTGTAATTCTTGGGGGTATCGCTTTTGCCGACGATATCGCTCCGATTCTTCCGGATCTGCTCGGCGGTAAAAAGTCCTACAGTCCTGCATTTTACAGTTTTGGAATCTTTATGGTTTCCATCGCCATCGGTCTCGGTGCCGGATTGATTACCGGCTGTATCGGGGCGGGGGGTGGTTTTATCATTGCGCCTGCACTTATGAGTGCCGGGATCAAGGGTATTCTGGCCGTTGGTACCGACCTTTTCCACATCTTCGCCAAGGCGATTATGGGTAGTGTTATCCACCGTAAGATGGGTAATGTTTCCGTGCCGCTGGCGGTGGTTTTCCTGATCGGGGCCATTCTAGGCGCAACAGCGGGCGGTATTATCAACCGTGTGCTTTACGAAATTAATCCGGTTCTTTCGGATGCATTCATCACTACCGTGTACTCCCTCATGCTCGGTTTCCTCGGCTCTTATGCCATGTTGGACTACCTTAAAGCTCGCAAGTCCGGCATGGGCGGTGATGCCCACGGTGGCGGTGAAGGTGCTGAGCTTGGTGCGCTCTCCAAGTCCCTGCAGGGAGTAAACTTCCCGCCCATGGTCAAGTTCGACCATGACCTCGTCCCTGGCGGACGCCAGATTTCATGGGTATTCCTCGTGCTCTCCGGCGCGCTGGTCGGTCTTGCCGCCGGTATTATGGGGGTAGGCGGTGGCTTTCTGACCTTCCCCATCTTTGTATACGTACTCGGCGTTTCTTCCATGACCACAGTTGGAACTGATATTTTCCAGATCGTGTTCACGGCCGGATTCGCATCTATCAGCCAGTACGCAATTTACGGTTTTATCTTTTACACTCTGGCTATGGGTATGCTGCTCGGTTCCCTGCTGGGTATCCAGATCGGCGCGTTGGTGACCAAGGTTGTTCCCGGCATCACCATCCGCGGCTTCTACGCCATGGCGGTTCTGGCCGGATTTGTAAACCGTATATTTGCCCTGCCCGGAAAGCTTGGTGAAATGGGCTACCTGCCTATCTCTCCGGCCATGGGCAGCATATTGGATACCATCGGCATCTGGGCATTCTTTGTAGTTATCGGCGGTTTCTCCGTCTGGGTTATCGGGACTTTCCTAGTGAATATCAGGAATCTCAAGGTTGAGGAGGCACGTTAAGATGATCGTCAATAAGAAAGAATTTACCGGCGGTTTGGCCTTACTAGTTCTCTTTTTTGCTGTGCTGGTTGTTATGTTCCAGCCTCTGTTCGACGGTAAGAATTCCATGGCCTATCTTGATGCCATGTACAACTCAATCTCCAAAGGCTCAGTTAACTATATCCCTGACCTGCGTGAAAATGTGAAATCTATCGGGGATAAGGAAGTCAACTTCAAGCTTACTTACTCCACCGCAGTGCAGGCCGAACAGTCTGAAAAGCTGTTCAGCTCTGCCGGGGTACAGGTCTCTCTGAGCGGTAAAGATCTGGAAGTAAAGGGTTCCATCGGGACCATTCTGGATAGTTGTCTTGATGATGCAGATCTTATGTATCACAACAAGGGCGGAGAAGTTACCGGCAAGTACGATATAGAACCGCGCCGGGCCACCTTTAACTGGTGGACCAGCCTCGGCCTGATGGAAAAGGCTCTTAATGACCAGAGTGAGTTTAAGGTTGCCAAGGTAGCTTCATCCGTCATGAAGAAGGGCGTGGAAACAGCATACAACTATTATGAAATTGAACCCTTGAATATCATGGATGAACTGTGGTTGGTCATCTTCTCGCTGGTATTCTATGTGGTCTACACTTTGTGGTACGGCTTTGCCATCCTCTTCGTTTTCGAAGGATGGGGACTCAATCTAGGACATTGATGTAATAGCCGGATCTCAATATAACGTATACGGCCCGGTTGCCTCCAGTGCCGGGCCGTATACTTAATTTTTAGGATCGTGGTTGCCTTGCGCAAGTTTATGCTGCAGAAACGGTTTACTCGGACCTGATTTCACCTTATCCTTTTAAAGATGAGGGGATTACAATGAATCTTCAGGAATATTACGACACCATAATGCAACTGAGCCACGGCATCGTGGTTACATTGGATTTGAATGGAGAAATCATCCACGGCAATGCCCGTTTGGAAGATCTCACCGGCTATTCAATGAAGGAGTTGGCCGGAAAGGACTGGTTTGAAACCTTCGTAGTCAGAGATGAGCGCGAAGATGCCCGCAGAGATGTTTTCAATAGGGCTAAAAAAAGCAGGATTTCAAAAATTTCCGGGTATATTCGTACCCGCGGCGGCAGCAAGATATATATAGATTGGAATATCAAGCAGCTTACAGATTCCAAGTCCAATGTGGTCAGCATTCTTTGCGTCGGTCAGGATGTAACCAGTCATATGATGCGCCAGAAGGGTCTGCTGTATGAGCGGTTTACACTAATTGAACGCAACAAGGAGTTGAACTGTCTTTTTGAAATTTCCAAACTCGGCAGTGATCTGGATCTGAACATGAAAGAAACCATGGAACGCATCGTTCAGCTGATGCCTTCCGGGTTCCAGAGGCCGGAGAAAACCCATGTCAGGCTGCGTATCGGTAATCTCAGTTGGGAGACACCGGGCTACCGCAAGACCGATAATTTTCTGGTTGAGGCCGTAGATGCCCACCGGGATATTCGCGGAACCATCACCGTAGCTGTTGAAGTGCCGGAAAATTATAATCGATCGGTATTTATCGATGATGAAAAAGACCTGCTCATGACTGCTGCCCAGCAGATAGCCATTATTGTAGCTAAAAAAGAAATCAAGTCTGCTAAAAAGGAATTGGAACAGCAGCTTCGGCAGGCGGACAGGCTGGCTAAAATCGGGCAGTTTTCTGCCGGGGTGGCCCATGAAATCAACGAACCGCTTTCCAATATTCTCGGTTATGCCCAGCTTGCCTTGCAGACTCCGGGACTGGAGGAGCAGGTTCGTATGGATTTGGGGAATATTGTTGATTCTTCGTTGCATGCGCGGGAAATCATCAAGAAACTGATGTTTTTCAGCAGGCAGTTGCCGCCGCAATTAATCCCGACTAATATCAATGAGACAATTACCGAGGCCCTGCGCATCACCGAGACAGCGGCCAAGCGGCATCAGATTGATGTTCAGTGCGATTTTGAAGATGATCTGCCGTTGGTTGCGGCAGACCCGCAGCATATAAAGCAGGTAATAGTCAATCTCGCGGCCAATGCTATTCAGGCAATGGAGGGCGGGGGAAAACTGACTATTAAAACCCTGAGTGACAAGAGCGATGCTTATATTATAGTTGAAGACAATGGTCCGGGAATTCCTGAAGCGGAACTCAAGCAGATTTTTAATCCCTTTTTCACTACTAAGGATGTGGATCAGGGGACCGGACTGGGGCTTTCTGTTGTGCTTGGTATTGTAAAGGCACACAAAGGATTTATTCAGGTTCACAGTGAACTTGGTGAGGGAACATGTTTTGAGATAGTGCTTCCCTGCCAGCAGAAGAATTCAACGGATGACTGATGAGTGGAAAAATTAAGATTCTGGCAGTAGATGATAGTAAGAGCACTCTTGAAGTGCTTAAGAGGAACCTTGAATCAAGCGGTTACGAGGTGTTGACTGCTTTGCGTGTTGATGAAGCCCTTCCGTTGCTTGAAGAGTATGAAATAGATGTTGTCATCACTGATTTTAAAATGCCGCAGGCTTCAGGGTTGGACCTGATCCGCCATGTGCGGGAGAACCACCGCGATATCGAAATTATGATGATTACCGGATATCCATCCATTTCCGGCGCTGTTGAGGCGATCAAAGACGGAGCCGGGGAATACCTGCCCAAGCCGTTTACAGCCGAAGAACTTCTTTCGGCTATGGAACGCATTATGGAGCGGGTCAAGCGGCGTAAGGCTGTTGAGCCTGCCGAGGTCCCGGCTGAGAATTACGGTATTTATGGCAATTCACCCTTGATGCAGCTTGTATTCAGGAGAATCGGAAAGGCCGCGGCGACCAATGCCAATGTGCTCATTTCCGGTGATTCAGGAACTGGTAAAGAATTGGTGGCAAGGGCCGTGCACTATCACAGTGACCGCCGGGCCGCTCCTTTTGTGCCCGTGAACTGCGCTGCCATCCCTGACTCTCTGGTGGAAAGCGAGCTTTTCGGTCATGTGAAGGGAGCTTTTACCGGAGCCAAGGAAGCGCGGGCCGGATTTTTTGAGATTGCCAACGGCGGAACAATTTTCCTTGATGAGATTGGTGATGCCAGCCCAAATATGCAGGCCAAGCTTTTGCGTATCCTGCAATCAAAGGAATTCTGCAAGGTCGGTTCAAGCGTGGTCAATACGGTGGATACCCGTATTCTGGCTGCCACGCATAAGAACCTGAAGCGGCTGGTGGATGACGGTTCCTTCCGTGAAGATCTTTACTACCGTTTGAACGTGGTCGACATTCCTGTTCCGTCCCTTGCCGAGCGTGGTGATGATATTTTGATTATGATCAGCAGTTTTCTGGACCGTTTTTCAAAGTCCATGCAGCGGTCTACACCGCGCATGACCGATGAAGCTTTGCAGGCCCTGCGCAACTACTCATGGCCCGGAAACGTGCGTGAGTTGGAAAACCTGATTCAGCGGCTGGTGGTCATCGTGGATCATGATCCTATTGAGGTGACCGACCTTCCCGATAACATGCGTTTCAGCCTGCCGATGGAAGGCAGGATTGACCGTACCCTTGCGGACATAGAAAAAGAGCACATCAAGAATGTGCTTGCCATGGCCAAGAATAACAAAACCAGAGCAGCTGAAATTTTGGGTATCAATCGCAAGACCCTGCGTGAAAAGCTTAAACGTATGGAAGGGTCCTAAGCCCATACCTGAAATAAAATATATTCTGTCCGCCGGAATCATTGTCATGAATCCGGCGGACTTTTTTAATTAATTCCATTCACAACGCCAGCCGGCATATCCCTGTTCCGCAAAAACGCGAATTTTATAAATACCGGGGCTGACAGTTATGTCTTCGGACATGCCGACGACTTTTTCGTCTACTTTCTGTCCATTTTTGGTCATGATGACAACCCGGTAACTCTGCTTTCCTCCTTTGTATGGATCGCTGAAGCGCAGGGTTGTGCCCGAAACTGTGCTTAGTTCCCATTCGCCCCTGCTATCCGATGTCCCGGCTTTGAGGCTGCCGTGGGCCAGCCGCCAACTGGCGGCGAGGTTGCCGCGGACCCTTTTGGCGTAATTCATCTTCGGTTTAGGCTGTTGCGGAGTCTGCACCTGCTGCGGAGTCTGCACCTGTTGAGACTGTTGCGGGGGGCCTGAAATCTTTGTGCCCCATACCCTGTTGCCGACCTGATTCTGGCCGTCAATACGGCTGCCGTCATTAGATATGGTCAGGGTGTCTATCCATTTGCCGTTGCTCCAGATGACCTTGACCACTCCGCGCGCGGGATCGATGCATTGCCAGCTGTTGCCGTTACCGGGCATACCTCCACCTGCATAAAATTCTGCTTGTGAGCCGGTGAACCAGCGCCATTTACCAACTATTTTATCACATCCGTTTCCATTAACAACGTAGGGATCTCCTTGTGATCCGCCATAAGGATCGCTGCCCATTCCCGGGGGAGGTGAAAAGCGCAGGCTGTTCAAACATTCATAGACGAGGTTTTGATAGCTGCTGGCTAAAGCCTCGGCATATACTCCGATAGCAACGACCGCGCCGCCTTTGGCATAGGCATAGATAGCGTAGGCATGCAGCTTGTTACCGTTGTAAAAAGAACTGTACTCCCTAAATATTGCCGGGTGGTTATCCTGCGTTATACTCCGGCTGGAGATTCTGTTTTGAAAATATGCTCCACCCCGGTTGAGAATCGCCTGCTCCATGCCGTCCGCAATGGCCTGCAGGCCGGGATTATTGCCTGATGCGGCGTAGACTTCGATAAAAGCGTTGCGGTCCGGGGATATAACCTGCTTTTTGAGATCGTCAGATAAATCTTCTGTATTTTCGGTCCATTCGTTGGGTGTTTGTATCCAGAAATCAGCATCACCGTATGCCGTAGCGCTGTGAACAGCGGAAAGCAGAAAAATAACTGTCAGCATGACGTATAAAAATGTCTGTTTGATTTTAGGCACGGCTCGCCTCCTGCGGTAAATATAGTTCTGGGGGATTTTATTATAGCTTGCAGGAATGCTTTTTGGCAATTGCTGAGCGATGTTTCTTTTCTGGAGAATGTTCTTTGGTATATTTGATGAAATGTTAAGATTTCTTAATGTAATACGGTCTTATAGTTGCTGAAATCCTGATCAGACACAGGAATAGGCAAGAATTGCCTCTCAGTGAAATTGATCAGGAGGAATAATTATGAGCATTTCCGGCATTGGCGGTTCATCGGTTAGTGGTTTGTTTTCAGATCAACTGAGCCAGATGAATCAAAAGAAACGGCCCGAGGATTTTGATTCCACGGAAGATTTTGTCGATTCCATCATCGGCGATCAGGACAGCGACGGTGACGGGCTGCTGAGTTCTTCAGAAGCTAATTTCAAAGAAGATCATTTTAATAAGATTGATTCCGACGGTGACGGCTATCTTTCTCAGGAAGAGCTTGTTGCTGATGTGGAAAAGATGCAGGAAATGAAGGCCGCAATGGGCAGCATTTCTGTGGCAATGGGTGGCGGAAAGTCTGCCAGCGGTACGGAAGAGAGTTCTTCCAACGATGAGTCCGAGGAAGAATATGATGAGTTCGACTACAACAAAGACGGCGTTGTAACTCTGGATGAAATGCAGCAGGCTTTTGCCAGCGGAGAAACCTCGCTGGAAGATATAGTTGGTCGCAGGGGGGATCAGAATCAGCAGAGCGCAAACGAAGAAGGTCAGTCCGGGCAGTCCATAATGCAACGCATGGCTATGCGTGCCTATCAGGATCAGTCCGCAAATTACTCATCATCCAGTCTGCTTGGTTCCAGTGTATAATTCGGCATCATGGTTTAAGGCTGTGAATGGATTCACGGTCCCGGCGTATTAATTCAAAGCAAGGAAATATGTCGTGAACATGGATGTAGAAAAAGGCTTACCTTGAATAGGGTAAGCCTTTTCTGTTTTTTACATAAATAAATTATAGAGCCTTCTTCAAAATTTCCAGCAGTTCTGATCCGGTCAGCTCGATGGGATTTCCTCTCATGCTGCTGGCCTGTGCGGCTTTGGCGGCAAGGGATTTGAAATCTTTTTCAGCCACTCCAATCTCACCAAGTCCGGGAATGTTCATTTTCCGGCAAATATCTTTAACCCATTCAATGCCGTCTGCGGCTTGGGCTGTACTGTCTGCGGTCAGAATCTGTGCGATTTCATCGTATGCAGCTAGGGCCGGATTCTGCGGATCGCGTTCCTTCAGGGCGCGGATGTTTATTTCCATTACATAAGGAAGCAGTGCGGCGCAGACCGCTCCATGCGGTGCTTTGAATTCACCACCAAGCGGAGCGGCGAAACCGTGGACAGCACCAAGCTTGGCGTTGGCGAGGGTTATGCCGGAAAAGAGGCTTGCCAACGCCATGCCTGTGCGGGCTTCAACATCCTGTCCGTCTTCATAAGCCGGGAACATTGATTTTGCACCATGTTTCAAACCTTCTCGGCAGAGCGCATCTGTCATGGGGGATGCAAAGCGGGAGACAAAAGATTCCATGAGCTGGGTCAGGGCATCCAGCCCGGTGGCGGCAGTCACTGCCGGGGGAGCGGACAGGGTCAGTAGCGGATCAGCCACCGCAATATCCGGGATCATATCAGTCGAGCGCAGGCTGACTTTGACCCTGTGTTCGGAAGAGAGCAGCACTGCGTTGGATGTTACTTCAGATCCTGTGCCGGAGGTCGTCGGTGCGGCGATGAGCGGCAGGGGTTTTTCCGTGAGAGGCATGCCTTTGCCTACAACTTCCAGATAATCCAGAATATCCCGTGTGTTGGGGATCAGCGCGGCAATGGCTTTGCCTGCATCAAGAACACTGCCTCCGCCTATGGCGACGACCACATCGCAGCCTTTTGCGCGGGCTTCGGCTGCATGGGCGGAGATAAGTTCCGTATCCGGTTCCCCTGAAATGGGTATGGTGTGCAGGGAAGACACTTTTTGCTGCAAGGCATCAATGAGCCATTGAATTCTTTGCTGTGACTTTCCGGTCACAAGGCAGATATTTTTGCCCATTGCTGCTGCATGTTCTGGGATGGAGTGCGCGCTCTCCGGGCCGAAGACGATTTTTGGTGCGGTGGAAAATTGAAAATTCATGGGCAGAGATTACCGCAGCACTTTGGGGTCTGCAATTTGTTTTCGCTTCTTTGAATCATACAAAATACTGATTGATCTTAGCATGTACTTTGCTAGATTTTGGATACACAACTTGCGGAGGTATTCCATGAAAACGATCAAAGTTACCATATTTTCAGACTATATTTGACCCTACTGCTACATCGGCAAAGGTATTGTCGAAAAATTACAGCAGGAGTTCGCCGGAGAATTAACCATTGAAGATGAATGGCTGCCTTATGAAATCCATCCCGAAACCCCGGCGGGGGGAGTGCGGCTGGATGAATATTTTCCCGGCATGAATACCGCTCTTTTCTTTGAAGAGATCAACCAGCGTGCAAAACGTTATGATCTTGTATTTGGGCCTCAGGAAGTGATGAGCAATTCCCGGCTGGCGCTTATGGGCGGAGAATTAGCCAAGGAGCACGGACGCTACCACGAGTATCACGAGGCGGTTTTCAAAGCCTTTTTTACTGATTGTAAAAATATCGGTGAAATGGACGTACTGCTGGAAGCTGCCCGAAACTGCGGGCTTGATGAAGATGCTTTTACGCAGGCTTTGGAGCAGGGCGTTTATCTGGATAAATTAAAGGAAACCACGCAAAAAGCGCGCGATAATTTCGTAAATGCTGCACCTACATTTGTAATTGAGGGACACGGTAATGTTACCGGAGCGGCGTCTCTGGACAGCTTCCGGGAGATTTTCCGCAAACTTCAGGACCGGAATTAGCTGTTCTTCGTTCACAATAGATTCACAGTCAACGTGTAAAGGTCCGTTCAATCATTGGGCGGGCCTTTTATTTAGTATACTCAGGAAATATTAAGGCTACTGACTGGATTTTTATTATTTGCTAGCTCCCGTTTATGGAAGCCGTAATTTCGGAGGTCTATGGTGGGTCGATATTTTGGAGAGAACGTTTTCGGAGAGAGTTCAATGTTTTTAAGATCTGTTTTGTCTTTTGTCTCTTTATCATTTCTGGTCGGGCTTATGTTTCTGAATGCAGGATGTTCTGCAATCGAGTATTACGATTTTGAACCTGAAAATCCTTACCAGAAGCTCCCCAAGTCATCCATCCCCGATGTGATGGGGGCGAGTTCCTTGTTCAGCGGTCATTCTTAGAAATATGGTTGTGAATTGTTTGTGTCGCCACAAAATTGTAATTTAAACTAGTACTTATCGTAATGTTCTTGTCATAATATTCGCGCATAAGTTCCGTGTCGAGGTGGTGGATTAAACCTGAATATACGGAGTTGATATTATGGAAAGACGCGAATTTTTGAAGATGGGTATTGTTGCCGGAGCCGCTGTGGCTGCTTCTGCAATGCCTGCAATGGCTGAGGCTTCTTACACTGAATTTACACTTGAAGATTGCATGAAGCTGACCCCGCAGCAGATGGCTGAAAATTCCGGTGCGGTCATGGAGTCATGGAAGTTTATTCAGGCTCAGGCTGCCAGCATCAAGAATCCCAAACTGCGCAAAGCGGTTCAGGAAATTATCGCTAACCCTGCCCCGAAACTGGAGACTGTTGTGAGCGGGCGCAAGAAAGAAGTTTATAAAGAACTGGATAAAAACGGATGGCTCAAGGGTGTTTCCTACGATGCCTTCCTGCCTGAAAACGGCTCTGCAAAAAAAGCCAACCAGCCTTTTTATACCGCTCCCGGCAGCGGCTACACCAGCCACCACAGTTACCCCGGCGGGCTGGCAACCCACACAGCCTTGAACGTTGAGATGTCTCTGGCTCTTTACGATAACTATAACAAAATTTACGGCTTTAACCTTGACCGTGACGTGATTGTTGCTGCCCAGATTCTGCATGATTTGCATAAACCCTGGGTTTTCCAGTGGCAGAAGGACGGCTCCAGCCGAAATGAGAACAAACTTGCCGGAACCGGTGAGCACCATGTTCTCGGTGTAGCAGAATCCATTGTTCGCGGTCTGCCTGCTGACGTCTGTGTGGCTCAAGCCTGCGCCCACAACCACCCCGGTTTTTCCAAGGATGAAGAAGGTCCGGTTCGCTGGCTTAAGGCTGCAGCGATCATTGCTGATGTTGATCCGGTTGAATACGGTCTGCTCGCTGCAGACGGTAAGACCCTCCCTCTTCAGCGCAGCATGGAAGCGTTTGTCACTCACCTCGGCGACCATGACTGGGTTCTGACTGTTCCCGCTGCAAAGTGGCTTATCCCGGCTATGGAAGAAATAGCCATGCAGGATTACGGTATTAATAAAGCAGATCTCCAATCCAGGAAATTCTATGCGTTACGCAATACTGTTTTCAGTCAGGCGACCATCATGACTCTTTACCGTCTGATGCAGAAGGACGGTAAGGAAGCCCTGCGCAAGCAGGTTCATTCCATCGTGAAAGCTTAGCACCGGTTACGCATAAACATAAAAAACGGGGCTGTCGAAGATTATTCGACAGCCCCGTTTTTTGTGAGATTGAAAAAATCTATTTAGCTGGCCATGTATTCATGCAGTGCCTTGCAGAGCTGGTCAGCACAGGAAGTATTCTTCTTGCCGCAGGTTATGCCTTCGAGAGTGCTGATGATCTGCTCAAGTTCCATACCCTTCACAAGGGCGGAGATGGCTTTGAGGTTACCGTCGCAGCCTCCGGTGAAGTTCAGGTAGGTTATCCTGTTGTTTTCGACTTTAAACCGGATCAATTTGGCACAGATTCCCTTAGGGGTGAAAACCTGACTGTCGGCGGGAGCTTCACTTCCTCCCAGAGGGCTGAGCATAGTCGGCTGAAGAGTAATGTTTTCCATTTTTTCCTCTGTATTTGATTAAGGTCATATCCACCTCAGGATGGAGCGGATAGTGTTGAATTGATTGTGCTGGAAGTTTTTCATCATGAAATTGATGTTCAGGTCAAGGGGCTTTTCACCCCTTATTTTCGGCTTGTCTTTTGACTTTTCGGTCATATTGTGGGATTTCATGGCTTTGCTGTTTGGCAAAAAAAGAAAATAAATTTGAACTTATTTTTTAAGAGGGATGTTTGGCATGCTGAAATCAATTTCAGACGGTCTGCAGAAAACTTTTCCGCTTGCTTTCAATGAATATCCGGCGAGACTTCAGGTGGAAGTTACCACCCGGTGCAATATGAATTGCTCCATGTGTGTGAAGTATGCTCCGGAAAGCGATATTTCAGAGAGTGATTTGAGTCTTGATGATTTCAAGAAGCTGGGGCCGGCCTTGGAGCATTGCGAAAAGCTGGTTCTGAACGGTATCGGGG
Source organism: Maridesulfovibrio spiralis (SeqCode) (assembly GCF_048571135.1). Lineage (NCBI taxonomy): Bacteria > Pseudomonadati > Thermodesulfobacteriota > Desulfovibrionia > Desulfovibrionales > Desulfovibrionaceae > Maridesulfovibrio > Maridesulfovibrio spiralis (SeqCode). The sequence goes on from NZ_CP182344.1 coordinate 2,499,313, forward strand.
AACCCCTGCTGCATCCTGATCTTGCAGCGATGGCAGCTTTTGCCCGGAAGCGTATGCCGAAACATGGTTCCATCGGCTTTCAGACCAACGGTTTGCTTTTTACTGAGGACAGGGCACAGGAATTGGTTGAGGCTGGAGTGGATACTTTTTGTATTTCTGTTGATTCGGTCGATCCTTCGGTGACAGGCGGGGAACTGCATGGTCAGTCCAGCACTGACAGGCTGGCCCGGACTTTCAAAATTTTGCGTGAAGCCGGAAAGAAGGGCAGCAGGAAAATTCGTCTTGGTGCGGAATTCGTACTCATGTCCGAAACCTATGCCCAGCTTCCTGATGTAGTCCGCTGGGCAGCGGAGCAGGGCGCTGAGTTTGTTCTCTGTTCCCATGTGCTGGCTTTTCACAGATCCATGCAGGAACAGTCTTTGTTTAATCCCAATACCCGGACCGCTGTTGAGCTTTATGACAAATGGAAGGGTGTAGCTCGTGAACGGGGTCAGGATTTAGAGAACTATTTCAGTTTTGTCTGGAATCCCGGTAGGAGCATGAAGCGGGAAAAGCTCTTTGATCTCATACGCGAAATGAGAGCCGAAGCTGAGCTGCGTGGAATCTGGATCAACCTGCGTAGCCTTGCGGACTGGGACCAGCGCAGCCAATCGGAAGAGTTTAAACTGTTGCGCGAAGTCTATGCCCGCTCAAAAGAACTGGCAGCCGAGCTTGAAGTGGACCTGCGCTTGCCGCCTTTGATGGCGGAAAATGAACTGAGCTGTTCATTTCTCGAAAATGGAACAGCGTTTATCACCTCAAAAGGTGAAGTTTCGCCCTGTCAGTTTCTCTGGCACAGTTGTACTTGTTTTCTGGATGGCAGTGAAAAGCTCCTCCGCCAGAAAGTATTCGGAACCCTTGCTGCTGACGATATAGCTGAGGTCTGGAAATCTCCAGAGTATCAATATTTTCGGACTGATGTGCTGGAATACGAATATCCTTACTGTTCTAATTGTCCCATGGTTCCCTGTGACGACATAATCGGACGGAGCAACGAGTTTGAATGCGATTGTCTTGGCTTGGAAGTTCCCTGCGGGCATTGTCCGTGGGCCATGGGCGGTTTGCAATGTCTGATGTGATCACTTTGCGCTAAGTGAACATTTCAATGGAAAAAAGAACCTCACGTATGCGAACATACGTGAGGTTTTTTTCGTTATATAGCTGATGCGTATCAGCAGTCTGGGCTACTGTTCTTCTTCAGGATCAGGGTCAGGATCTGGATCAGTCACATAAAGTTCCACTTCCTTACTCTTCATCAGGTCGCAAAAAACCTGCGGCGGTCTCTTGTCTGTGAATATAGCATCAATCTCGCCGAGATCGGCAATGCGGACCATGGCGTTACGGTTGAATTTGGTGTGGTCGGTGACCAGAAAAATATTGCGGGCATTGTTGATGATTTCGCGGGCGACACGGACTTCGTGGTAGTCGTAGTCGAGCAGCGTGCCGTCTTCATCTATGCCGGAAACCCCGATGATACCGTAATCCACTTTGAACTGCTTGATGAATTCAACAGTGGCTTCCCCGGTAATCCCTTTATCCCGCTGGCGGACCATCCCTCCGGCCACGATAACTTCGCAATCATTATTGCTCATGGTCTGGGCCACATTGAGGTTGTTTGTGATGATGCGCAGCGATTTGTGGTTGGCAAGGGCTTTTGCAACTTCCTCGGTTGTTGTTCCAATATTTATGAACATGGAAGCATGTTCGGGAATATGTTTGGCAACCATTTCAGCGATGAGTCTTTTTTCCTGATGCAGGATGTTGCGGCGTGCGCTGTAGTCAACATTCTCTACACTTGAGGCTCTGCCTGCTCCACCATGAAAACGCTGTAAAAGATTATTCTTACAGAGTTTGTTGATATCCCTTCTGATTGTCTGGGGGGTAACCTCAAAATGCTGTGCAAGGGATTCAATGGGAGTGAAACCTCTTTCATTAACAATATTAAAGATTTCCCGTTGTCTTTTTGATAATGACTCGAGGTTGAATTTCATGCCTTTGTTCTTTCTTTTTTGTTTTTCAGTCAAAATGACCGTCTCCTTCCTTTCGCCACCGAACAATTTTATTTATATAATGAGAGACTTCGGTATTTTTGGTTGTTTTTCTACCCAAAGGTATTCGTTTCATGTAAAATGAAAATTGTTACGCTTCATTGTGACTCTTAGCAGCAGTCGCACTCACACGCAAGGCAAAGAAGTGATTTTTGGCCGATACAGATTTTGCGTAATGCTCATTTGTTCACTTTTGAATGATAAAGAAGCATAACCGAGTTTTATTAGTGCCTTAAATCGTCTTTTTTCGTGTTTCGACGCTGAAAATTGATTCGCTAATCGAAAATTTATTTTTGATCGTAAAGGTTGGTTTTTATTTTGTTTTTATATAAAAGTCTTCCAAAATGAAAATAAATTCTTGTCATATTGTTTTCAATATGTCACATTTTGTTCAAAAGCGAAACGGAAAGAGGTGGCTAACGAAATTTTCAGCGTTTCGCATTGAAATACGATGCGTGGGAGGAACCCGTTTTCAACGGTTGGTTTTTGATGATTCGGGTTCATATGTTCATTACAATTTTTATCCGGCGATTGCGGTCGGTTTATAGAGTGGGTGTTGCATGAAACGTTCTGATTTTGTCCAACAGATGGAAGACAGCTCAAAGGTTTGGGACTTCATTATTATAGGTGGTGGTGCTACCGGTCTCGGTTCCGGTCTTGATGCTGCTGCCCGTGGTTATTCTGTACTTCTTCTTGAGCAGGGTGATTTTGCCGAGGCAACTTCCAGCCGTAGTACCAAGATGGTTCACGGCGGTGTCAGGTATCTCGCGCAGGGTAATATTTCTCTGGTCATGGAAGCTCTGTATGAGCGCGGTATCCTCAAGCAGAATGCCCCGCACATGTGCTACAACCAGAAGTTCATCGTTCCCGACTACAAATGGTGGGGCCTTCCCTACTACGGCATCGGCCTGAAGTGCTATGACTTGCTGGCCAGAAAATACAGCTTCGGCCCCTCCCAGATCTACTCCAAGGGATCTGTGATGAAGGAAGTTCCCGGTGTTCTTGCCAAGAAGCTTAAAGGCGGCGTGACATACCACGACGGTCAGTTTGATGATGCCCGTCTTGCTCTTACCATTGCCCGTACCATGGCAGACATGGGCGGTTGCCCCATGAACCACACCAAGGTTACTGATCTCGTTAAGAATTCTACCGGTTATGTCTGCGGTGTTAAAGCTGAAGACAAGCTCTCCGGTAAGACTTACGAGCTGAAAGCTAAGGCCGTTATCAACGCCACCGGTATTTTTACTGATGATATCATGAACATGGACAACGGCGAGCACAAGCCGCTCATCGCTCCCAGTCAGGGTATCCACATTGTTATCGACCGTGAATTCCTTGGTGGCGATACCGGTATCATGGTTCCCAAAACCGATGATGGTCGCGTAATTTTCTTCGTGCCCTGGCACGGCAAGGTTGTTGTCGGTACTACTGACACCGCTCTTGATGGTGTATGTATGGAGCCGAAGCCTCTCGAAGAAGAAATCAACTTCCTCGTTGAGCATTCCGCAAGATATCTTGCTAAAGCTCCTACCCGTGCAGATGTTCGCAGTGTATTCACCGGTATTCGTCCCTTGATTGCAGCTGGCGATTCCGAATCCACTTCCGCACTCTCCAGAGACCACTACCTGACCGTGTCCCCCAACAAGTTGTTGACCATTGCCGGTGGTAAATGGACCACTTACAGGCACATGGCTGAAGACTGCATCGACAACGCAATCCAGATGGGGAGCCTGCCTTTCCGTCCCTGCGTGACCAAGAACGTTAAACTCCACGGTTACACCGAAGAGTTTGACCACAATGATCACATGCACGTTTACGGTAGCGAAGCAGCAGAGATCATGGCTCTGGCTGAAGAGTACCCCGAACTTGATGCCCGCATGCATGAAAGACTGCCGTATTCCTGGCTTGAAGTTGTCTGGGCTGCCCGCAACGAATGGGCTCAGACTGTGGGCGACGCATTGTCCCGCAGAACCAGAGCACTGATCATCGATGCTAAAGCTGCCAATGAAGTAGCCCCTAAAGCCGCTGAAATTATGGCAAAAGAGCTTGGTAAAGATGAAGCGTGGGTTAAGGAACAGATTGCAGAGTTTCAGGAACTGGCCAAGAATTACATTGTAGATTAATATATAATTTTGCGATTTTATCGGCCCGGGTGTTGATGTCTCCCTACTGCATCAGCACCCAGCCGGAATGTTGCATATACATATTTCGCACTGTCTTCAGTGCAGCATATTCTCCAAAGAACGATGGGGGGCTTCCCTACTCCCATCACCACTTCCCTTTGCCGTCGGTCGCCTGGGCCGACGGCTTCTTTTTTTTCATTTAAGTGCAAAAAAGTAGTGTGTCTGGTTTGGAAATTGAGTATATTCGAATTCAATTTCTTTACTGTGATGTTCACTTTGTATGTACAAATGAGTGCATGTGCCCGTTTGTATTGACAGTACGGTGCCATTTTCGTTTCAGGTAAAATGGCGGTATATGTTGCTATGCGCCATAAAGACCGCCTTATTTGTGGAAAAGGAGGTGTCGGAAAAGAAAAAATGTTTTGGAAATAGATGTTGCAACTGTTTAATATCAAACTAATTTTACCAAACCGAAAGCTTAAAGTGAAAATTTCTTTTCGATTTTGAACATTATGGGGTTGATTTTTTATTTGTTACAAAATAGTGTTAACCCATAGGAAATGGAAAAAGCGTGAGAGTTACTCAAGCGCGAGGTGGTATTCGTTTCCGAAAAGAAACGAATTTGTGTTTTAACTGCTTTAAGAGATGTGGGAGTGATTATGAGTCCTTTCTTAGGCGAAGTAATTGGTACAATGATTCTTACCCTTTTCGGTTGCGGCGTAGTTGCGAACGTCCTTCTTGAAAAATCCAAAGGTCAGAACGGTGGTTGGATTGTTATCACCATGGGTTGGGGATTTGCAGTAACATTTGCAATCTACGTTGCCGGTAAATACTCCGGTGCGCACATCAACCCTGCTGTTACCATCGGCCTTGCTGCCGGCGGTTATTTTTCCTGGGGTCTGGTTCCCCTTTACATCGCAGGCCAGATGCTCGGCGCTTTCATCGGTGCTGTTATCTGCTTCCTGACCTACAAATGCCACTGGGAACCCACTGCGGACGCCGGCCTTAAGCTGGCTGTGTTCTCCACTGGCCCTGCTATTCGCTGCACCAGCGAAAACTTCCTCTGCGAATTTATCGGTACCTTCTTTCTGGTATTCATCATCCTCGGTATCGGTGCCAACGAATTCACCCAGGGTCTTAACCCCCTGATCGTCGGTTTCTTCATCGTATCCATCGGCCTCTCTCTTGGTGGCCCCACCGGTTACGCTATCAACCCTGCTCGTGACCTCGGTCCCCGTATTGCTCACGCTATCCTGCCCATCCCGGGTAAAGGCGACAGCGACTGGGGATACTCCTGGATTCCTGTTGTAGCACCCATCTGCGGTGGTGTTGCAGGAGCTCTGACTTACAAAGCTCTCATAGGCTAAGTCTCACGATTGATAGATAGAACTTAAATGATAATACGGGGCGAAGTTTTTCTTCGCCCCGATTACAAAAGGGGAATTTAAAAAATGGCTAAAAAATACGTACTTTCAATTGACCAGGGTACAACCAGCTCCCGTGCAATCATCTTCGACAAAGCTGGCCAGATCCAGAAAGTTACCCAGAAAGAATTCACCCAGATTTTTCCTAACCCGGGTTGGGTTGAGCACGACGCTATGGAAATCTGGTCTTCTGTCCAGTCCGTAGTAGCTGAAGCCCTCTCCGATGTTTCTGCTGAAGAAATCGCAGCTATCGGTATCACCAACCAGCGTGAAACCACCGTTGTTTGGGACAAGAACACCGGTAAGCCTGTTTACAACGCAATCGTATGGCAGTCCCGCCAGACCATGGACATCTGCAATGACCTTAAAGAAAAAGGTCTTGATCCCGTTGTTCGTGAAAAGACCGGTCTGCTCATCGACGCATACTTCTCCGGTACCAAAGTAAAATGGATCCTCGACAACGTTGAAGGCGCTCGTGAAAAAGCTGAAGCAGGCGACCTCCTTTTCGGTACCATTGACACATGGCTGGTATGGAAGCTCACCGACGGCGCAGTTCACGTAACTGACTACACCAACGCTTCCCGTACTCTGATGTACAACATCCACGAACTCAAGTGGGACGAAGAAATCCTTGAAGCACTGACTGTTCCTGCTTCCATGCTGCCCGAAGTTAAACCTTCTTCCGAAGTATACGGCAACACCCACAAAGATAAGTTCCAGGGCCTCGAAATCCCCATCTCCGGTATGGCAGGTGACCAGCAGGCTGCTCTGTTCGGTCAGGCTTGTTTCGAAGAAGGTATGGCTAAAAACACCTACGGTACCGGTTGCTTCATGCTCATGAACACCGGTGAAAAAGCAGTTCCTTCCAAGAACGGCCTGCTGACCACCATCGCATGGGGTGTTGACGGTAAAGTTGAATACGCTCTTGAAGGTTCCATCTTCGTAGCAGGTTCCGCTATCCAGTGGCTGCGCGACGGTATGAGAATGTTCCGTGACGCTAAAGACTCCGAGCTTTACGCAACCCGTGTTCAGGGCACCGACGGTGTTTACATGGTTCCTGCATTCGTAGGTCTCGGCGCTCCTTACTGGAACTCCGAAGTTCGCGGTGCAGTATTCGGCCTGACCCGTGGTACCACCAAGGAACACTTTGTTCGTGCTACTCTTGAGTCCCTCTGCTACCAGACCAAAGACGTTCTCTCCGCTATGGAAGCTGACTCCGGCATCGAGCTGGCAAAACTCCGCGTTGACGGTGGTGCAGTTGCTAACGACCTGATGCTCCAGATTCAGTCTGACTTCCTCGGCGTACCCGTTGAGCGTCCTCTCTGCATCGAAACCACCGCTCTCGGTGCTGCTTACCTCGCAGGTCTGGCAGTTGGTTTCTGGGAAGACAAAAACGACATCAAAAAGAACTTCGGTGTTGACCGTGAGTTCGATCCCAAAATGGAAGAAGCAGAAGCTGCAAAGCTGTACGAAGGCTGGCAGAAAGCTGTTGAAGCTACCATGGCTTTTAAATAATAGAACATACGCAGCTTAACCGCTGTATCTCACTGTATATAAGAAGGGCATCGCTTGCGATGCCCTTCTGCTTTTTGAAAAAGCACGGTCTGCTGTGATGTGAATTGTTAGCCAGTTCTTCGAGCTTACAAGATGTTACGCCTGCGGTGGCTGCAAAAAAACACTGGAACGAACCGTATCAAAGCATACGTGAGGTTCCAGTGTTTTTTTTGCGCCTGGCATCGGGCACTTTCTTGAAAAAGACGGTTGTAGAGGGGTTATGAAATGGGAAGTTTAATTGTGAACCGTGTCCATTGTCCGGGAACGGATTCCACTTCCATGATACCTTCATGCTGGTTTGTGATGATGAAATAGGAGACTGAAAGCCCGAGCCCGGTTCCTTTACCAACCTTTTTTGTGGTGTAGAACGGGTCGAAAACCATATTCTTGCGATCATGGCTGATGCCCGGTCCATTGTCTTCAATCTCAATGACAGCCATATTGTTTTGTTTTTTGGCGCGGCATATGAATTGTGGCCTGCCTTGCGTGTAATCCTTCTCTGTCATGGCTTCTGCACCGTTACGCAGGATATTCAGAAATACCTGCTGGATTTCATTTCCATCACATATAACAGGTGGTAAATCGTCCGCATATTCACGTATTATTTCCAGTTTTCTGAAGTCGTAATGCTTCTTGAGATTGTAGTCATTTGCCGCCAGTTCTATTGTTTGATCCAAAAGAATTGCAAGGTTGTGTTGTTTGGTCTTTTGTTCACTTTTACGACTGAAATTAAGCATGTTGGATACGATTGCTGCTGCCCGCTTTCCAGACTCCTGAATTCCGTTGATCATCAAAGGGATGCTCCGTTTCTGCAGGTATTCCTGTAACTGCTCAAGTGAAATTCCGCATTCTTCTGCGGTTGTTTTGTTTGTATTCATATCGCTTAGCAGTCTTTTCTGCATGTTCTGGGCATGTCCCAGTATCCCGGCCAGCGGGTTGTTGATTTCATGGGCCATTCCGGCTGCCAGTCCTCCAACTGAAACCATTTTTTCGGATTGGATCATCATTTGTTCAAGGTTGATTCGCTCTGTTACATCATCAATGCGAATGACAGCTCCCTGAACCCCATTGGCTACCAGCGGAAAAATAGTGATGTCGTCGTAGCGGGTGATATCACCGTTGGTCCGTGTTTCCATGGAGTCGGTTTCAATGGTCCGGTTTTTCATGGCCGCGAGAACTTTGCCCAATTCACTCTGCAACTTGGGCATTGTTTCAACCAGCGGACGGCCCACGGCGTAGCTGGAGGGCAGGTTACTGAACTTTTCAGCTTCGGTGTTCCAATGTGTGACTTTGCCTTCCGGGTCAACTCCGACCAGAATTGACGGCATGGAGTTCAGTATATTGGAAAGATATTTTTTCGTTCTGTGCAGTTCTTTTTCCGCGCAGCTGCGGGCCCGGTCATATCTGACCAGAAAATAAAAACCGATGAACAGAAAGAGCATTCCGCCGGACCAGATGCTTGTGAATGAGGCATTGGTTGTGTCTATAAATGTGGCAAGATATTGTTGGTATCCGGTCATTGGGACAGTTACACTTATCCCCCCTCGGATTTCTCCGACTTTGTATCCCTGTGAAGCATGGCATTTCAGGCATCCTTTCTCGGTAATCATCGGGCGCATGAAATGCAGGACCGGCTTTCCGTTTTCTTTGGCAAGGCTGTGATAATCGGCAGGATTGTCAATGAATGTTGTCAGAACCTTTCTTTCCCATTCACTGGGAATATTGTCGGGACGAATCGGATTAAGGCTGGTTATGTGGCCGTGTAATCCGGCTTTGTTATCCATTATCGAATAGACCATGCGCATCATGTATGCGGGGTTTATCATGGTCAGTTCTTTGCCGCCTTCTGTGGTGATATCGCGGTTTGGAACATTCAGATATCGGTTAGGAGACAGCGTAGGGGAGACTTCAGCATAAAGACCGCCCAGTCCAGTTACCCAGCGGCGATAAGTCAGGTCTTTTTCAAAAGCGACTTCAGCTTCTCTTAAGGCTGTCCGGTAAATATTATCTTCTTCCGCCTGAATCACACCTGAGTAGAAATGGTAGATGGATGCGGTCCATACACAAGCCAGAAGAAGCCCGAAGAGGAATAAATTGTGGTAATACTTCACGGCCATCCCCTGAGTATAAGATTTATAGCAATGCTGTATCTTATCAGATCAGGGGGGAAGCATCCACAATGAGTTTGAAAATGTTTAGTGGATTTCCAAGTGCTTGTTAGAAATTAATTTGCTGGAGAGGTTGAATTCGTTAAGGTACTTCTTCTGCCATTTGCGGGCTATTTGATTAAAAGTGCCTTCCTTTTTAATGTCTTGCGCAGCCTGTATCCATTTCTCGACCTGATGGGCAGGGGTTCCTTTGTTGGACATGACTATGTACGTATCCACGCTGTAAGGAGACTCAAATTTTTCGAACTGATTGATATCAATATTCATTTTTGAGCATTCGATTGCAAATATTCCAGAGTCGGCAAAGGCAAAATCAATTCTGCCGTTGAGCAACTTTAGTACATTCTGAGCGTGGGTTCTGGTTGAGTCTATATTTACGAAACCTGATTCGCGGAGTACCTTCTCGCGAATAGCTCCGCGCTGCACGCCGATCATACCGTGGAGGCGGGCATCTTCAAATTTTTTCAGGTTGATGTTTTTGCTTTTCAAGTAAAATAGAGACCATTTTCGCCTTGTTACCACGCTTATCCAATGGAATTTATTTTCCCGTCCGGGGGTTCTGGCTAAGGAGAAAGTGACTGTCCCGGGTACGGATTCGGCTGTCTTGATAGCTCTGGTCGCCGGGTAAACGGGTATCTCTTGATTTGTTCCGGTTCGCTCCATGATAGCTTTGATAAAGTCAACACTTATTCCTGTTAGCTTTCCGGCAGAATCTACATAGTTGTTAGGTGCTTCATCGATACCGAGTACTGTAATTGCTGCTTTATGATCATCTGCGTATGAGGTTCTGCTTTGAAATACAAGCAAGGATAGTAAAATTAAAGTCAGTGTCAGTATAGGGTTATACCGTTTCATATAAATTCTCGTTTCGGTTATTTTATATCCAGGCGTTTTACGCGTGCTCCGTTGTTGAAAAATTCAAGGGGCTTGATTCCATCGCTTTCAACTACCCCCTCGGTTTTGGAATAAATATATAGTTTAATCGGCGTCAAATATTTATCTTTCAACTTTTGTTCAATTGCCTTTATTTCTTTGCTTCGTATTAGCCTTTGTCCGGTTACATCTGCCATTATTTTCCAGCCTTCACTCATCTTTTGGGCTTCAACATGAATCGGGAAAAGATTTCTGATGTTCTTGATGTGTTCAGTGGCGGATTTCTCAATCTCTTTGGTTAAAGCTGAAGTTTTGCCGGAATAGCGTGTGCCGAACAGGTTTCTACCGTTACGGGTAATGTCGTCACTTTTGTAGTAACGGATGATCAGGGCCAGACTGTTTTCTCCGGTACGGTCGCGCAGCATATTTTCAAGCTTGCCAACCGAATCTGGTTTTGGCCGCTCCGGCCCGCTTATCTCAACTATGAGTGCGGGGCCGCTTTTCAGTTCTGTGTAGTTGATCCCGGAGAGTGTGTACCATGGGAATTCTGAAACCAGACTGCGTAGTATCAGTTCGCCCTGTTCCTGAATAATGGCACTCTTCTGCATTATTAATTTCTTTTGTTCGGCATTAGCCTTAATAATGGAACTGCTTGATTCAAGTGAAGAAGTTATGCTGCGGGTGATGCTGGTGCGGACAATAATCTTTACCGGCTTGTGCAGAACTTCAGCCGCTTTTTTTTCCATTTTCTCCACTTCCCCGGCTTTTAGGGAAGAAGGACCGTTTACGGTAATGAAGCCGTCGATCCCGCCGCTGCTGACCAAGTGATGTATTTTTTCGATGTTTGTGTTGGGGATCGAAGTGATGGCTTCCATTGCCACGGTGCGCAGGGTGTTGTTGATCTGTCTGGCCAGTGCTACGTCGAACAGGGATTTGGTCAGTAAAACTGCAATGATGATCAGGCCGATGGTTGAAATAGAAAAATGTTTAAGCAGTCTGGGGAGCGGTTCATTTTCGGAGTGGGGGATGAAGCCAGTGATTATGAACAGCACGCTGGCAACAGAAAGGATTACCAGAAAGTTGGCAAAGAAGAGCAGAAATGCTCCCCATCCTGCAGTGTAGTGCTGCAGGGCTATGCATAAACCGCTGGCGCAGAGTGGGGGCATCAGTGATGTGGCGATGGCGATACCCGGCATCACCGGACTGACCCGCTCATCTATAAGTGCGACTGTTCCAGCTAATCCGGCCAGAGCGGCAACCCCGAGGTCAAGCAGGTTTGGTTTGGTTCGGGAAATGATTTCATGGGTCAGTTCATAAAAAATTGGGAAGTTGCCGATAGCTATTCCCCCAAGAAGACCAATAATGATACCGGCTGTAACTGAAAGAGCCGAAGCCCGGATAAGGGAAACTTCACCGCGAACCAGTCCTAGGGCCAGTCCGAATATGGGCGTCATCAGCGGAGAAACAAGCATGGCCCCGATTACAACCGCCGGGCTTTCTGCTGTTAGTCCGATAGAGGCAATGAAGGCAGCGACACCCATTAGCAGGTAGTACATGCCTCTGGGAACTGAGTTGCGTGTTATTTCTGCGATGAGGAATTCACGGCGCATATCGCTGACAAATAGCAGTGGTTTTTTAAAGAAGTGACGTTTGAAAGGCAGGCCCATAAAGCCTCCTCTGTTCGGCGAGATTACGGTTACGGTTGATTTGACTGCAAAATAGTAACTGTAATAAAGAAAATACCTATAATGGCTGGATAGGTCAATAAGGCAGGCCATATTCATGCCTTCTTCTAACTTTTGGGATTATTTTAAAAGGATATAGGGAATGCATTTTCGTTTATACAAAAGTTTCTTGTTTTGCAGTCTTTTGTTTATTTGCGGAGCAGCACAGGCTGCCAGTCTTGAAGATTTGTACCGGCAGGCAGTTGAGGATGCCAGCGTTGTTGAGCATGGAGAAATCTACCGTAATCTTGTGGGTATATCATCTCCTGAAGCAAAGAATAATCCTGAACTGCTAAGGTGGAAGGAAATATCCGGGGAGCAGTCTGTGCTGGTGTGCACTTTAGCGGGCGGATATCTTCAGGGTAAGAACTGGAAGTCCGGGCAGGTTGCACAGCTGTCCAAAACAGACAATCTCTGGGTGACGGCGGTTCCGGAGCTGAAGAATTTTTTTAAGGAACGCGGTTTGATACCCGCCGACCATGATGCCTTGCTGCTGCGTATTAAACAATTGCTGGGGCTGCCCGCAGGGGAGGATTCAACATTGCTGGTCGAATTCTGGGTCCGGCCTTCCGATCTGTTCAGGCCTTGCCCGGATTCAGACCCCGCAGACCATGAAGCACAGCTGAGCTACCCGTGGAAAAGCAGTCCTTTTCAAAGCTTTAATTCAGACCGTTTAATCCACAGTTATGTTGATGAAGACCATCCTGATGTTATTTTGAATTATAAACAGTGGTATGAGAATCTTAACGCAACAACATATTCGGCTGAGACTCCTTATCCTTGGACGCAGCTGGGATATACTTACGATTGGTCCGATGACAGGTTTAATAATGGTCATGTCGGTTTGTCTGAATTTATAGTTATCGGCGGATCAAAAATAGTTATTGAGAATGTTGTGACAGTCGGTCTGCTTGATAATTACTTTGGATTTAAGTTGCCAGTTAAGAAAGTGAATTGATTATAGACAAATAATATTATCCTCTTTTTATCGAACAACTATTTAGTTGGAATATTATGTGAATATGTATGTGTCGCATGTTGCTTGAGGTCTGCTCACTGGACAAGGTTATATGAAACAGCTAGGTTTAATAACGTGTTTAAAGGATGTTGCTTTTGCATAATCATATAAAATTTATCTGTATATTAATTTGTAAGTGTAGATGGTAAAAAAATACAATATTGGATTTTTGACGAGTCTGTTGTTTGTTTTTGTCTGTTGTTGTTCTATAGATTTAGTGGTGGCCAGACAGTTAGACAAAGAAAAATATATTTTTATGGATGAGCCGTTGCCTCCATATAGCTTAGGCGAGACTGGAAGCATTTCCCGGGAAGGGATTTCATATGAATTGTTGAGTTTGATTTTTGATGAGCTGGGTGTGGATTTTGACATTAATCTGGTTCCGTGGAGACGGGCCATCAAGTCCGCAACACACGGAAAGATTGACGGTGTCCCGCTGATGATGAAAAGTAGTGAACGTGAAAAATTTATTTCCTTTTCGCTTCCGCTTATTGAAACAAGAGAACTCCTTTTTTATCTGCCGGAAAGGTTCCCGGACTTTCTTTGGGAGAGCTATGATGATCTGGCCGGAAAAACAATCGGGCTGGTCAACGGTTATACCTATAGTAAAGATTTTCTTGATGCTGTGAAGAATCATAAATTAAAGGTGCTGTATTCGAAAGATACAGAATCGTGTCTTGTTAAGCTATTGGCCGGAAGGGTTGATTTTGTTGTCGAGTATGAGACTTCTGTGCGGGTTTTTTTTCATGCCAATGCAGAGTGGCGTGAACGCATAAAGCATTCCGATCGCGCTGTCTCTCGTTGTTACTGGCATATGGGTATTTCAAAATCATCACCTCTTGCGTCGCGCATGGGTGAGATTAATAGCGCTATTCGAAAGATAAAGGCTGATGGCCGATGGGCCGGGATCGTCGATCCCATCAAATAAGGACAAAATATGCTTGCGAATCGCAGGAGTTTGAATTTTGCATTAACCTTGAATGTGGTGTTAGTGGCTTTTGCAGTCAGTATCATAGTTGGTGGTATACGCATCAAAATGTTTATTGATTGGCGTATCAGTGAACTTGATTCCACTATTTCTTCATTAGTCAATGCCGTGGCAGGCCCTGCCGGTGAAGCTGCATTCAGTATAGACCCGATACTTGCTGGGCGTGCTGTTCAGGGGCTTGTCGAGTCCCGCTATGTCAGTTCCGTGTCTGTTGTTGATGATTTCGGAACTGTACTTTTCACCTTTGCCAAGTCCGGGACCAAGGGCGGAAATTCAAAATTCAAAATTCCCGGAATCAGTTGGAATGATAAACGTTCTGTAGGACTGACAGCTTACGGTCAATCTGTGGGCAGACTTGTGGTTGACATTGATGACCGGGAAGTGAATGAAAGCCTGCATTCCATTATCAGTGCTGAAGTAGTCAATATTCTGCTTATTCTTGTGGCTCTGGCTATTGCATTTACGCTCGTATTTTATTTGACACTTACCAGACCGTTGTCCCGCTTGGCCCGTACTCTTTCTGAATTTGAACTTGAAAGCCGTGATTTGGGCCGGGTAGTACCGCCTAAGGGACACGAGTTGGATGAAATCGGTTCGGTTGCGGAAAATTTTAATATTTTACTTAGCAAGATTGAAAAGGAAATCCATCAGCTGCATAGAACCAAAGACGAGTTGGGACAGTTGCGTGTTTATCTGTCCAGTATCATTAATTCCATGCCGTCTGCGCTGGTGAGTGTGGATAATGACTGCATGATTACGCACTGGAACAAGCAGGCCGAGAGAAATATCGGTGTTCCGTCTTCCGAGGCTATAGGCCGTCATTTAGAGAGTGTGGTTCCCAGAATGGCTGCGATAGACGGTTTGATCCGCAAGGCTTTGGATGAGAAAGAAGTTTATTCCGATTCTCATCAGCACCGCCGAAAAGACGGTGAACTGCTTTATGAAGAAATTACCATTTATCCGCTGACTGCTGACGGTGTGGATGAAGCGGTTATTCGTGTAGACGATGTTACAGACCGTACCCGTCTGGAAATGATGATGGTCCAGTCTGAGAAAATGATGTCGGTGGGTGGGCTTGCAGCAGGAATGGCCCATGAAATAAACAACCCTCTGGCAGGTGTGTTGGGCCATGTCCATAACATGCGCACGCGTATTTTTGGCGATTTAAAAAAGAATGAAATTGTGGCCGAAGAGTGCGGAATAGAACTTGAGGCGCTGCGCTGCTACATGGAGCGCCGGGAAATATCACGCATGCTTGATGGTATTTTCGACTCCGGTAACAGGGCTGCGGCAATTGTCGCAAATATGCTGTCTTTCAGCCGTAAGAGTGAAAAGAAGCACGGCAAGTATGATATCGCGAAGCTTCTTGATAGTACTATTGAGCTTGCTGCTAATGATTACGATTTAAAGAAGCATTATGATTTCAGGATGATAGAAATTAACCGTGAGTATGCTAGTGACATTCCGGAAGTTGTCTGTGAAGGAACCGAGTTGCAGCAGGTCTTTTTTAATCTGCTCAAGAATGGGGCTGAGGCAATGACAGATAAGGAATATGTTGATGAAATTCCGTGTTTCAATTGTCGTATTAAGGAAGATTACTCCATGGTAGTGGTTGAGATTGAGGATAATGGTCCGGGCATGGATATAGATACCCGTAAACGTATTTTTGAACCTTTCTATACCACAAAAGAAGTAGGAAAGGGGACGGGGCTTGGGCTTTCCGTGTCGTACTTCATAGTCAAAGATCAACATGGCGGAGAACTGGAGGTAGATTCCTCTACTGGCAAATGGACAAGGTTTACCGTCAAGCTTCCTTTGGCTAATGTTTAATTATTAAAAAATGATAGATAAATCTTCAGCGATAGAAACAGTTTTGCGCAAGCTCAAGAAAATTTCCCTGGGACATGGGCTGGACCTGCGGACCTACAAGCGTGATCGGTCCGTTGTCATTTTACGTACGGGAGAAAATGCATACACTGTTATTGAGGATGGTTTTGATCAGGAGCGTTTCAACGAAGATTTCAAGGGGCTGAAGAAATTGCTCAAGAAACTGCTCAAAAAGGAATTCCCGCGCAGTAACAAGATTCGTGTTTACGATATTGAAGGTTTGAAATAGTTTATCGGTCAACGTTCTGTAAGAATGCGGATTACAAATGATTTTTTACTGACTTTGTAAGCTCTCCATTTTTAATCCTTCTTGCGGACTTATACTGTTTCCTTTACCCTTCCCATATGCAGAATTCCACTCAACCCATCGCCTACGCGCACAGTAAGTATAAGGAAAGTGTTATCGACCGTCCCAGCCTCCGCCTTAATGCCGGGGAAGGGCTGCCGAGACTGAATATTATCCTGCCCCATTTCTTTACCCGCTGGGCTTTCGGGGGAGTCGTTTCGGCTTTACAGGTGGCAAAATCTCTGACCATGCACTATGATTCCATCCGTTTTCTGTCTCTCAATCCTCTGGGAACTCCTGAGGAGATGTTTAATTTCAGTGATTTTGTGGAAAATCCTGAGGGCAAAACAATTGAGTGTGCAACTGTTTTCGGAAATACAGCCCTTGAAACCAGCCCGGATGACGTTTTTTTCTGCACATATTGGATGAGCACCATGGTTTGGGAAGAGCACTCCCGGTTGATGGAGCAGGCCGGGAATTCCAAGACTCCCTTTTACTATTTCATTCAGGATTACGAACCGGGGTTTTATCCTTTTGGATATCGTTTTGCCATGAGTCAGGCTTCCTACCGTCATCATGAATATACCCATGCCTTGTTTAATTCCCATACCTTGGCGAAGTGGTTTGATGATAAGGATTATCCTTTTGCCGAAAGGCACGTGGTGGTTCCGTCGTTAAACCAGTTTCTGCGCGAGCGGCTTGATAGTCTCGGATGGCGGTTGGAAGGTAAGGATTCTGATAAAACAGTAATATTTTTCTATGGTAGGCCGGAGCAGCCGCGAAATTGTTTTGCTCCTATTCTGGCAGGACTGGATGCTTTCTTTAATGAATTGAGCCCGCAAGAGCGTGAAGGATTTCATGTGATAAGTGCGGGGCAGGAGCATGAAGATATTATTCTCTCCTCCGGTGTGCCCATCAAAAGCATGGGCAAATTAACCATGGAAAAGTATGCCTCCTATCTGGAATTTTCACATATCGGCATATCTTTTATGGTTTCACCGCATCCGTCTTATCCTCCGCTTGAGATGGCTTCTTTCGGTCTTTATACCATCACCAATGATTTCGGAACCAAGAAGATCTCTGCGACTCATCCTAATTTGAAAAGTCTGCCCGCGCCGGACCCTCTGTTGTTGGCTGCGGAGTTGCACAAGGCCGCAAAGTGGACGACTAAACGCAAAAGCGGAGTCCACAAAGCAGTATTGCCAAACTGCATCAGTCCGCTGACGTGGGAAGAAAATGCCCGCGCTTTAGATCTTTCTCCGATCTATCCCCGTTAATAACCGGTATTTTACAGGTAGTCAGGGAGATTAAGCAATAGATGTTTGAACCGGGGCAGGTTGCTAATTATACTTTTCCGGTGCTGCGATGCTGATACTGTTTCTACCTTCTTCTTTACTGCGGTGCAGGGCTTTGTCTGCTGCCGCAACCAGATGCTGCGGGGATTCGTGTTCATGTGTATTTTTTTCTGAAATCCCAATACTTATAGTGACATGTCCAGTCTCTGAACAATAGTGTGCAATTCTCTGTTCTGCCAGTTTTGCGCTGATCATTGTGGCGATATCCCGGCTGCTGAGTAGATCTGTCCGGGGAAGGATCACGGCAAATTTATTTCCGCTGTAACGAACTGCCGTGTGGGAGCTGTTCGGGAGTGAAGATTCTATAACGCCTGCGGTTGTGCTGATGCACTCATCTCCGGCCTGATATCCGTAATTCTCATTATATTTGTTGAAGTTATCAATGTCGATCATCAGCAGGGCGAGCGGGGTTCCGCTTCTCTGGGAGCTGGTCCAGTCCTGCTGCAACTGGCTGTCGAAGGCCTGGCGGTTGCTGAGGCCGGACAGGGCGTCGGTGTGGATAATTCTATCAAGCTTTGCGCTGGCAAGCTCCTGTGCTGCGGTTCTGGTGCGCACCATTTGTTCAAGGCTGTGCCTGACTTGTTTTTCTGTTGCCTGCATCTGATGCGTTTTTTGCAGCAACGCATTAATTTTATCGCGGACAGTTTTGATTTCATCGGGCAGTTTAATTCCTGACATATCCGGCAAAGTTAAATCACTTGCCGGGTCAGTATTCTCAATTGATGAGGTCAGCCTGCGCAATGGTTTGGTCAAAATACGGCGGCAGATGAAAGCCGTTGCTGCGATAATCGCAAGCAGACCGAAGAATAGATTCAAAAAAGAGGTGTATAAGCCGGAGCTGATTTTCTGGATAAGAAGCCCTTTACCGGGCTGTATTATGAGAGTTCCTACGCTGGCGTTATTGCTTTCGGCTGTCGTAACCCGGAGATCGAAGCTCTGCTTTTCCGGATCAGGAAGCACATTGTTCAGGAAATTTACTTGGCTTTTGTTCTTTAAAACGGTGCTCTCGCCCTTTACCTTTACCAGCTCAACTGATTCAACAATCTGATTCAGCTTGATGTTTTCAAGGCTTGATTCAATGGAACGTTCATTGGAATTCTGTATGTCCAGAGCTATCTGCGGTGCAAAAGAGCTACCCAGTCTGGAAATAATCCCAGTGCTTTCATCGACAGCTTCTTTGTAATTAATGGTGGAAACAGTTACTGCCACAATTGCAATTGTAGCAATGTAACAACGGCAAATGGTCCAGACGATGTTTTTTACTAAGGAATTATCTTTCACGTCGTGTACTTAATCAGGGTTGCGGGTCTTTGCGGTATGCATGCGGTTGATTTAATGGCATAGCGCAAACGTGATTATGCTGAATCAAGATACTTTCTATATGACGTGGCCGGAAATCGGTAAAGACTTATATGTTGTCGTTCGGGTAAAGAGTGCGTACGGCGTTCCAGAAAACAGTGTCTACATCTCCGGCTGGAGGGGAATCTGTGTTGAGAATTACAGCGAAATAGTGGTTTTTGTATTTGTATGTGCAAACTTTGTAACCATCGATGTCGCCATTGTGGCCCGTCGCTCCCTTGTTGTATGAAATTCCAAGACCGTATCCTAAGTCTTCCCCGTTCCATTCACTGCCGTCTGAGAGAGTAACCCAGGTCATCATCTTATCCACTGATTCTTTGGTCAGCAGACGGTACTCATGCAATGCTTGAATCCAGTCCAGCATATTCGGCAGGTTTGAAATCATATTTCCTGCGGAAAAGGCTATGCTTGGGGTGTGGTCGGTGGTGTTTACCCATGATCCGTCATCGTCCTTGTAGCCGTTGACATGGGGGGAGTGTATTGTGTTGTCTGTTATGGCCGGGACGTAGCTTTGTTTAATGTAAAGTTTGTTCAGGATTTTTTGTTGCACCAGATCTTTGAATGCCGCTTTACCTGCTTTCTCGGCAATCAGTCCAAGGATTACGTAGTTGGTGTTCGAATAGTTCCAGCCTTTTCCGGGATAGAACTCGTTGGGTTCGTCACTTGTTCTGGCATAATTGACCAGTGTTTCCGGTTGGAAAATGGCTTTCGGGTTTGATGTATACTGTGTAGAGAATGCATCTGTCTGCGTGTAGTTGCTATATCCGGAAGTCATATTCAGCAACTGTTTCACGGTTACTATGTCGCTACCCGGATAGTATCCGGGCCCCATCCAGTCTTCAACTTTATCGTCAAGATTGATTATGCCCTCTTCCACGAATTTCATGATGAGTGCGGCGGTGTAAGTCTTTGTAACACTCCCTATTCGCGTATACATATCAGACCGCATAGGTGTGCTTGTGTTGACTGCATAGGCTGGTGCGATCAGGAAATCCTTGATTTTCAGAAAAATATTGTCGTTGTTTATTTGAGCAAGGCTACTGTCGATCTCTGCATTTCCGCTTGTGCCCATCCATGTTGCACCGCCAACTTGTCTTACGCCGAGCATCCCGCCCGGAAATCCGAGACTACTTCTGGATTGATCAAGTGAGTCCTGCAATGCCTTGGCTTGCTCTTCGGGAAAAGTCACTGAGTGTCCACAGCCGGTGTTTCCAAACATGAAGGGACAAGAAAGAAGTACTACAATCGAGACTATATGGATAAATAGGCGTTTAGTTGTATATTGCATACGCTATGTATGCTTATTTTGCTGATAATATCAAGTGGGTTTTTTAAGAAAGGGAGTATTTCATAGTCCTTACAGAGTTAAATCTTGTTTGATTTGTCCTTTCGGAGATGCCTCCCGGCAGGCTGCATCCCTCCAAAAAAGGCCTTACGTTATATTAACGCAAGGCCTTTGAATTGCAGTTTTCGGTATCGGGAGTTTCTTATTTATCGTGCGGTCCATCAATGGGTTTATCACGGAAGGGATAATCGCGCAGGCGTATATCGCCACGTTTGTGTGGATTGGCAATAGCTTTGCTCGGGTCAGCCCAATCAGCGAGCTTGAAATTTTCCAGTACCTTGATTTGATAGCTGTCTTCCAGCGGGTGGCTGAAAACGTCATTGATATGGGTGAATTGCAGGTAACGCATCAGGTCTACCTGATAAGGGGTTGGTTTGCCTCCGGCATCTTTGACAACTTTTTTCAGCGCGAGCACTTCTTTGTTGTCCACTTTCGTCTGCCATTCAATCACACCGGGCAGAACTGGCGGTTCACCGGGAATATTATTGATACCTTTTTTCCATGTCGCCATCACAGCCTGTCCGGTATCCTGGCGGTAGAGAATGATAACGTGGCCATATTTTTTTTCTTTGAAAAAGGAGAGGTTGCCGTACTGCACACGTGCCCCGGTGAGGAATGCGGTACAGTCAGACCAGCAGGGAGATTTACCGGTAATGCCGCCCAGAACGCTGCGGTCAATGATTCCATCAGGGAAGAGGACATCAAAAGCCAGTTTGCAGCATGCCGCGCAATGGGAAAGTCCTTCGCAATCATGTCCGTGGAACTGGATGATGTCTTTCATGTTAACTGCGTAGGTATAGGGGTAGTATCGGCCCTGTGTTCCGCGGGTGGCCAGAATTTCGAATTCGGGAGCATAAGGTTTGGCAATCATGGGGGCATACCATGTCGGTGTCCGGTCCGGCTGGGTAACACCTGTTTCGATGAAAATATTTTCGCCCTGTTTATAAAGCGGAGCACCGCAGAATCCGGTGGAAGCAGCAAGGATCAGCGCCATGCAGATCGACAGGCTCAAAAGGATTGATGTTGGAGATGGTGTGTTTTTACACATAGTTAAAAAACTCCCTTATTTGAGGTATATAAATAATCAATGAGTTGTTTACGGGCGGGGAGCGTTACTGTCAATCGCGTATTAACTAGTGTTATTTCGGCATAATTAGGGATGCAGTGGGGAATTGCGAAGTAGGAATAGAGCTAAAAAAAAGGGTCTTACGTTACATCAACGTAAGGCCCGGAAGTAGCGTTTATTTATCGCACTTAACTTTGTCTTCGATTTCATCTCTGTAAGATCGTTTAAATCTGTTTTTCAGGTTGTCCGGAATCCAGCTGCCGATGATATTTTCAAGTTCCCCCGAGCAAATGGTCTGGTACATAATTTCATCTACCTTTTCTATCATATCATGTCCCCACGATGTTTTGGGTGTAGCATAATATCCATATATAGGGGTCAAAGGCAGTTCTAAGCATTCAACTAATTCTATAGGATATAAATTGTTGTTTTGATTTTTAAGCTTAAATACAACAAGTGGATCCGCAAAAAAGAAATCTATTCTTTTATTAGCAAGTAAATTTATTTGATGGCTTGTGTCGATGCTTGCTGTGCTGGTTGCTGTGAGTTTCTTGTCATACTTTATTTGGTCGATTATTTTTGTGAGTTTGTCATAGTAGATGCCATCTATATAGCTGAATTTGTGTTTCCTTTTGTTAAGATTCTTATATAGTGAGAACTTACCATCTGTTGTTAGCTTAGTTTTGTCTTCAGCTCTAATTACAGCAACCATGCTCCAAGATATTCTGCATGGATATTTTGAATAATATAAATAATCTTGTCGTTTCTTGCTTTTCAATATCCCTGTAATGACGATGTTTTTCCCTTGTTTAGCGTCTTGCGTGATTTTTTTGGGAGAAGAGATAGTGTTAAGATGTTCATCTTTAGGGAGAAGCTGCTGGAAGTGCTTGTTCAGGTCTTCACCCAGTCCATATCTCTTACCGGAATCATCATATATAAAAAGCGGGGGTAAATCAAAACTAGGCCAGTATATCCTGCTTGCAGCATATGTTTTGCTAATTGATATTAGCATTAAACCTATAAGGTAGCATGTGATTCTTATTTTATTCATGTATTTTGCAGATTATAGAGGTTTTTTATATGCGTCTGTGTTCTTGATAAAACCAATATTGATTATTAATCTTTTCACTACTTCATCGAAATTATTATTAACGCCCCGAAAACTACTTCGGGGTGATGCGGTAAATGCCTGCCCATATGTTTTTATTGGAAAGACAGGGTTCTATGGTAATAAATCATGATATTGTTGAAAGTTGTTATGGAATCGTCATAGGCGAAGGAGTTCGCATCATTCTTAGATATCTCTCGACAGGGTAATTTTTTTTGCTAGCATAAGTACAAAAGAAGCCATTGAGGTAGGTTGTTTCATACACAAGCATGATTTGCTGACGACCGGCGTGCGCAGATGCTTACTCCTTCTCAGTTTCATCGTGATCAAAATATTTATGTCAGGAGAGATTATGGGCGAACTTGTCCTTGCCGGTGCAGGCCACGCGCACATGCAGCTCATGGAAGTCATTCCGGACATCATTGCGGACGGACATCGTGTCACGGTTATCGGCCCGGATGACCGCCACTTTTATTCGGGGATGGGACCGGGGCTGCTTGGGGGTGCTTACCGTGCCGAGGAAATCAGTTTTCCGGTGAAGTCCATGGTGGAAAGGCGGGGTGGCACTTTTGTGCTGGGCAAGGTTGCACGTATAGATCCGTATATGCGTCTGGTAATTCTCGAAACGGGTCAGGAGTTCCGCTATGACGTGCTTTCCTGCAATCTTGGCAGTTTCGTTCCAAGTGGGCTTACGGGCGGAGACAGTTCCGGGGTTTATACTGTAAAACCCATCCAAAACCTTTTGCTGGCCCGCATGAGGATTCAGGAAATAGCCTCCGAACGTCCGGCGCGCATCGGCATATGCGGGGGCGGTCCTGCCGCGCTGGAAATAGCCTGCAACGCTTGGGCAGCAGCCAAAGACCAGGGCCGCTCAGGTGCTAACGTCCAGATTTTTACCGGCAGTGCATTTTTACGTAACCAGCCGGACAGGGTACGCCGTCTTGCACTCAAGGTCCTGAATAAACGCGGAATCAATATTATCCAAGGAAGTTATGTGGAGCGGGTGGCAGACGGAAGCGTCGTGTTGCAAAACGGTCAAAACTACGATCAGGACATCATTTTTTTGGCTTTGGGTGTGCATCCCTCCAGAGTGTTCGATGCCTCAGAGCTGCCCACAGGGAAGGATGGCGGGCTGATGGTTAACCGCTATTTACAGAGCATTTCCCATCCTGAGATCTTCGGTGGCGGTGATTGCATCCGGTTCGAACCGAAACCACTGGATAAGGTGGGTGTTTATGCCGTTCGCCAGAACCCGGTACTCGTGCATAATGTTCGGGCGCAGCTTGACGGCCATAGCTTAAGAGAATTTGATCCGGGCGGTTCCTATCTTCTCATATTTAATACCGGGGGCGGGAGGGGCATATTGTATAAAAATGGATTGAGCTTCGGCGGTTCTCCTGCTTTCTGGATTAAAGACTATATTGACAGGAAATTTATCAAGCGGTTCATGGCGGAAGGAAGTTGACCGTAGTGGATTGTCTGCATATCCGGATATGTGGTATGAATCAGTACTAGTTCAATCTTTAACAAGGAGAATCACTGTGTTGCGCAAAACAATTACCGGCATGTCCATTCTAATGATTATAGTTCTGGTTCCGGTTCTGTCTTCAGCACATTGTCAGGTTCCTTGCGGTATTTATGATGACCATGCCCGCGTAGAGGCAATGCTTGAGGATGTGAAAACAGTGAAGAAGGCTGTAACCATGCTTCAGGAATTGGCTGAGAAGACTGATGTTCAGTCCAGACAGCAGTTCACGCGCTGGGTTATGAACAAAGAGCATCATGCGCAACTCATCATCTCCACCATCTCTGACTACTTTCTGACGCAGCGGGTCAAGGCAACGCAAAAGGACTATGTGGAACGCCTAAAACGTCACCACGCTGTAATTGTTAACGCCATGAACGCTAAGCAGAATGCTGATATGGCGACAGTTGATGAGCTGGAAGCCAGTGTTAAGGCCCTGGAGGGTTACTATCCTGCCGAGCATAAACATTAAGCCTACTTAAAAGTCTCGGTTGCTTGTGGAAGTTGACTTATTAAGGCTTGGCGAAATGTCGAGTTGTTAAGTGTATTAAGTGTTTGCACAACCTAAATTTATCCAAATATCTCCCGGCAATAAAAAGGCCTTGCGTTTCATTGACGTAAGGCCTTTCCCCTTTACGTCTTGCTCGGTTTTGTCATTTCAAATTGTAGGTTAAAATTTCTTGATCTTAAAAATATCTTAATATAAAGATTCTTTATGTAAAAGCAAACAGGAAGTACAGGTAGGTAAACATGGATAGAATTGGTTTGATGGCTGAGCAATGGGCAAAAGAGCGTCCTGAGCTGGAGCCGGAATCAATGGAGATATATGGCAGGCTGATGATTGTTAATAAGCTTGCTGAAAAAGCCATGGGCGGATTTTTGAAAAAACATGGACTCACGAATCCTGAGTTTGATGTCCTGGCAGTGCTCAGACGTGCAGGAAAGCCGTATAAACTATCAGTCGGTGAATTGTGTGACGCCGCATTGTTGACTAGTGGAGCTATGACTAATCGCATTGATAAACTAGTGATGAAGGGGCTGGTTGAACGGAAGACTAATGCGGATGACCGTCGAGGAGTCGATGCAGTTTTAACAGCATCTGGTTTTGAATTGATAGATTCAATTATTCATGAGCGATTTGACATTGCGGATAAATTTATCGGGTGTCTTTCTGTTGATGACCGCAAGTCCTTGAATGATATTTTGAAAACATTATTAAGTTATTATGAATAATAGATCATAGTTGGAGTTGGTTATGGATTCTATTTGTATATTTTTAGGCTCAAATGCTGGGAATGACCCTCTGTATATGCAGGCAGCAAGGGAAACAGGACTGGAACTTGCCAAGCGAAATATTACTTGTGTGTACGGCGGGTCCTGTACCGGAATGATGAATGAGCTTGCTGACTCGGTGCTGGATGCAGGGGGGAAGGTTATAGGAGTAACTGTTCAGGCTTTGAAAGATAAAGAGCAGTTCCATAAGAACCTGACTGAGCTGCACGTTACACCGACAATGCATGAAAGAAAAAAAATGATGATTGAACTTTCAGATGGATTTATTGCTCTTCCGGGGGGAATAGGGACTTATGAGGAGTTTTTCGAAGTGTATACTCTTAAGCAGTTAGGCTTTCATTCCAAGCCGTGTGGTTTGTTGAATGTTAATGATTTTTATCATCCGCTTGAGCTTATGATGAGTACTGCAGAGAGGGAAGGATTTTTGAAAACTCCTTATGATGAATCCGTGTCTATATCAGAAAATGTGCCTGAACTATTTGATAGATTGCTGGGAGGTATCCGGTAAGCTGTTTCCTGTTTTTGGAGTTGAAAGGGGAGAATATATTTCGTTGTTTCGAAATACAAAATGTAAAGGCTTAGCTGAAATTTCAGTTAAGCCTTCTTTTCAAGATCTCCAGCGCGACATGAGTGGAACCGCTCTGAGTAACTGATTCAATTATTTAATCCCAGATGATTGTTTGGGGCATGTCATATTGTGCTGAAACTTTACATGATGTTTGCGATTATTTGTGCCCGGTTTGTGTCCAGTGTTTTGGATGCCCTGTACAACGATCCGTTCAGAAAAGGGCTTTTGTACCAAGGATTGGAAAGGCTCTTATCCAATTCTGACTGAATCTCACCATAACTATCCAGCGTAAAGTGGCACAAGGTTTGATTGATCTCATTCCATTCTGCTAAAGGAACTTTCTCATCATATGGATAATTAGCAAAATTTTTCCTTCCCATTTTTACATAGGCTATAGAATTATGTGCCTTTTCAAATTTTCTATGGATTGATTTCAGGTAATCCTCTGACATGCTTCCACGCAACATATTTATAAGATCATTTTTTAAGGTCCCTTTAACTATGTTTAATACTGTGTTGCCGGCAAGCCATGATGCAACATCAAGACCCTCGACCGTTCCCCCTCCGCAGCCAAGTTCTTTTAACGGGGTGTAAGCGACAGGGGTAATCTCCTTAGCATATTTTGAAAAAGCTAATTGAGCGTCACCGAGAATGCAGCCCCGGAATTGATCGCTCAATCTTCTGTGCCTTTCTTTTTTTACTATTTTAAGCAGTAGACCTTTTTTAAAAAAATAAGATAGCAACGTTGGGTCAACAACCATTCGTCCCAGATCTTCAGAATATTGGCTGCCAACATATTTCTGCACTTGTTGCTTGAACCAAAGCGAAATATTATCTGTAATGCCAAGGTCTTCTGTCATAAATCTGGCATTTAGGATGCAAACGTCTATGTGTCTGGGGTTAACCAAAAGATCCCCAAAATCCACGATTTGGCAATTGTCAGCATACTTACCAGCCAATAAAACGGTTAACTCCATTAATTTCGCATAGCTTAAGGCAATATAAGGAGAATATTTAATATCGGAATTCTTTGATATTCCTTCCAGCTCGACTTGTCTTAAAGTAATAAATTCCTCATCCAAATTTTTCCGATCTATTGTCGAATCTAGGAACTCATTAAATTTTATTAAATCACGAATTATCATATCCATCTTTCACTCCGTACGCCACGAGCAGATAAAGGCCACCCGGCATATGCATCCACTTCCTCAAGTTGAATAATGATAAAGAGTTCATAATGAATAACAAAAAGAGGAATGTTAGAAATTGAAGTTTTTATGCAGCATTAATAGTCTCACTCACTAATGTTAAGTTGATGAACTCTTCTAAGTATAGTTTTTGTGTTATATGCTCAGATTGACACAATTTGTTTTTAAGTTACCGCGATTACGACCTAAAATACATATGGTGACCGATGGAAGGGGCCGATCAATTTTGTCGGTATCGGAAAAAAGGAGACCAATCTAAATGATTGATCTCCTGTCAGAAAAGTTGCGGAGCCGACTAGACTTGAACTTGTGTATAATCCAGCGCGTATTTTTAACCGGCCCCCCACCCGGTTCCCCACGAAAAAAGGCTTACAACAATTAATGCTGTAAGCCTTTGAATTCGCAGTGGTCGGAGCAGGAGGATTTGAACCCCCGGCATCTTGCTCCCAAAGCCGGTTATTGATGTCGCAACCATTGAATTAATTGAAGAAAATTTCGCATTGGGAACACTTTTTCGAGATTTTTTGGGGTGAATGGTTCCCCGTTTATAAGAAGTTTAATTGGGTAGCATGAAATTAATGCAGGTCAATATACTCCTGTAATTGTTCATGCCATCTAATTGTGTCGTACTCTTGCGGAGCTGTGGATTCGTTCATTAATAGGTCAACTAAATGGCGCGGTGTTTTGCCACCGATGTGTAAAGATTTTATGCAGGATACGCAGTAAACACAGACGTCGTCACAAGGCATGGAATCAGCTCTCTTTTTCATAAGTTGATGGACTTTTTCAACGGGAAGTTTCGGATAAAAATCATCGCCGCAGCAGACTGATTTTGAACCGTGTAATTTGGTCTCAATAATTTCAATGTTCATTTTACGGAGCAGGTTGCGTACTGCCTGATGCACAGCGGTATTGCCCCGGACAGGACATGCATCGTGGACAGACATTTTTAGCCCTTGATAGTCAGGGAATTCAAATGAATCCAGACTATCAAGAACTTCCCATAATGATATGGTTGAAATCCCTTCATATAAGCCGCTGAAGCGTTTATCGCATCCGGCACAAACATTGATTATCACAGATCCTTTGTCCAACTGCGGATCGTGGCGACAGCATATTTTATGCAGTGATGTTTTCTTGTAGTTTCGGTTCAGGAAATCCAGAATGCGTTTTTCCATTTCAGGTTTATAGATACTCAGCGCACATCCGGGATTAAAGTATGAGTTGGTCTGCATCTTATCTCCTTGTGGGGTAGCTGTTTGTTATAAGATAGGCGCTCAAATTGATTACGTATAGCGACTTTCGGAATTCGCATTGAGAAACATGATTTGTTGGTGTTTATAAAGAGTTTGTTCTGTATACTTTGGTTGAAGAGTAATAAATTTAAGGGCTAGGCCCCCGGAGGCTGGCTTTTTCATTCAGGTGGGCATCTTGCTCTTCAGCCAAGTCTACTGATGGCAATAATGTATTGAGATAGAAAATGCAGTTTCAGTCTATATGTCTGAAAATATGCGTTAAAATTATGATGAAGCCTGCGTCTATACTTAGGCAATCTCATCACGTTTTGTTTTGCATTTTTCAAAGAGTCCCCAATAAGTCCCCAACAACGAAAAAAGCCCTTACGTAAAGTATAACGTAAGGGCTTGAATTTACTGGTCGGAGCAGGAGGATTTGAACCCCCGGCATCTTGCTCCCAAAGCAAGCGCGCTACCAGGCTGCGCCATGCTCCGACTTGGTTCGTGCAGAAAGGGGGATACTTGAATTGCATGTCCTTGGCAAGAACAAAATTTATTTTTATGAAATTTCCTCCATTTCATGCTTTGCGTTATTCTATTGGCTTTTTAAAATACTCCATCTATCTTACATCCGCAATATTTGCACATACCGTCGGAAAGGCCCGTATTGGTCATTTCAAAGCCGAAACGTTTGAGCAGTTCCTTGTGGCAGTCCGGGCAGAAGGTTGATGTGTTGTCGTTACCCGGAACATTGCCGATGTAAACGTACTCCAGTCCTGCTGAGGTTCCGGCTTTTCTGGCTTTTTGCAGGGCCTCCATGGGGGTTACCGGGCAATCCTGCATTTTGTAGTCTGGGTGAAAGCGGGAAATGTGCCACGGGACTTCCTTGCCCAGCTCGTCCGCAATGAAGGCGGCCATCTGTTTCAGCTCATCAGGCGAATCGTTTTTACCCGGGATAAGCAGGGTGGTAACCTCAATCCACCAACCGTTCTTTTTCATGTG
This sequence comes from Maridesulfovibrio spiralis (SeqCode), assembly GCF_048571135.1. Taxonomy (NCBI): domain Bacteria; kingdom Pseudomonadati; phylum Thermodesulfobacteriota; class Desulfovibrionia; order Desulfovibrionales; family Desulfovibrionaceae; genus Maridesulfovibrio; species Maridesulfovibrio spiralis (SeqCode). Next base: position 2,528,509 of record NZ_CP182344.1, read on the forward strand.
TCGGAGATTGTCGAGGACCGGATTCAGTCGTCCTCCGCAGGTGCTGCGGTAAAATCCATCGTTAAAGGCTTTGAGATCTATGTTTGCAGCGTCGATCAGTCCGGTAAGTTCATCAATGCATTCCGGACTTTGAAAGCCGTTGGAAACCATGATGTTTTTTAGGCCTTTGGCATGAGCGCGGCGGGCGGTATCCTGCATCAACTCGAAAAAAATTGTCGGTTCGGAATAGGTGTAGGAAATGGAATCGCATTTATGGGCGATGGCCGCTTCCACCAGAATTTCCGGGGTTACTTTTTGTCCGGTGATTTTCCGGCCGGTCTTCGGGTGCTGGGAAAGGGAAGCATTCTGGCAGAAAGTGCAACCGAAATTACAGCCCTGTGTGCCCAGTGAAAAGGTCTGGGTTCCGGGCAGGAAGTGGTAGAGCGGTTTCTTTTCCACCGGGTCAACATTCAGTGCGGCAACCAGTTCATAGGTGCGGGTCATAAGTTGGCCGTCAACGTTTTGCCGCACCCCGCAGTTACCATGATTGTTTTTGTCAATAATGCAGAAGTGGCTGCAAAGGCGGCATTGCACCTTGTTCTCATTAAGTGATTTCCAGAGTCTGGCCGGATGAAGCATGTTTTTCCTTATGAGTCTGTTCTATGGTTTTACTTCGGGAATAACGAAGATAGGGCCGATCTGCTGGTCTTCCTCTTTCTCGTCATCCTCTTTTGGTTTTACTCGTATACTATTTGAATTCTTGTCAGATTTAATTGTGATTTCGCTGTTGTTACCGCCGGAAGTTCCCATGCGGATCGGCTTGCGTTCCTTGGCAGTATCCTTGTTAATGAATTTGGTCCCGGCCATGGCGTTGCCGCATAGAACCGTTACCATAATAATAAAAGCTGCGAGCAAAGTTTTCTTGTACATGGTATTTCTCCGTGGCATAGTATAAACTCTTATCCGATCCTGTGCAAACAATGGGCCTTTTCTTTTTCCCTTTATGGGAAATGTGTGCTGTTGTTCCTTGAACTTATGCGGGATTCAGCATATACAGTCACCTCTTAGCTCTTAGAGACTGTTAGGAGAAAATAATATGGCAAGTCGTTCTGATGCATACAAGGCCGCCGGTGTTGACATTGATGCGGCCAATGATTTTATAGGCCGCATTAAGGATATGGTCGGCTCCACCTTTACTAAAGGTGTTGTCACCGATATCGGCGGTTTCGGCGGGCTTTTCAAGCTCGATCTGACCCAGATGAATGAACCCGTGCTGGTGGCAGGTGCCGACGGTGTGGGAACCAAACTTAAACTCGCTTTCGCTGTCGACAAGCATGATACCATCGGTATCGACCTTGTTGCCATGAGCGTAAACGATATCCTTGTACAGGGTGCAAAACCCCTGTTCTTCCTCGATTACTTCGCAACCGGTAAACTTGAATCCGGTGTAGCGGAAGAGGTAATCGCAGGTGTCGTTGAAGGCTGCAAGATGTCCGGCTGTGCACTGCTTGGTGGTGAGACTGCTGAGATGCCCGGCTTCTACGCTGACGGTGAGTATGACCTTTCCGGTTTCTGTGTTGGTATGGTTGATAACACCAGGATTGTTGACGGTTCTTCAATCACCATTGGCGATTCCATCATCGGTCTGGAGTCTTCCGGTATCCATTCCAATGGTTACTCCCTCGTGCGTAAGCTGTTTGATGAGTCCGGCCTCAAGGCAGAGGATCTGCTGCCCGGTACTGACCAGAAAATCGGTGAAGCACTGCTGACCCCCACACGCATTTACGTAGATGCGGTTCACAACCTTTCCCGCGATATCGAAATCAAGGGTATGGTTCACGTGACCGGCGGCGGTTTCTATGACAACCTGCCCCGTATCCTGCCCAAACAGGTTACCGCTGACATTGATTTCAATTCCTGGGAAGTTTCCCCGGTATTCAACTGGCTCAAAGAACAGGGTGACCTGAGCTGGCCTGAAATGCTGCAGATCTTCAATACCGGTGTCGGTTACATTCTCGTTGTAGCTAAAGACCGTGAAGAAGACGTGCTCAACAGGCTTTCCGGCATGAAACTCAAATCATGGAAGATCGGCGAAATCGTCGCCCGTGATGGAGATGCCGAGCAGGTCAACGTTAAGTTCTAGTTTCTGTTTTTTCGTTTAGTATAAAAAACCTCAATCCTTTTGGATTGAGGTTTTTTTGTTTTTTAAGTTCCGCAGAAGGTCTGGTAGACCCGCTCGTCCGGTTCCGGCGGGTTCATATATTCAGCGTATTTCGGCTGTTCTTCGTATGGATACTGCAGGATTTCGATTAACTTTTTGGTCGTCTCAAAATCATCCTGTTCTATTGCGGCGCTGATGGCCTCCTCCACGCGGTGGTTGCGCGGAATGAAAGCCGGGTTGTTGCTGTCCATGGCACTGGTGGCGGTTTCAGGTTCTATGCCCTGCTTTTTGAGTTCTCCCCGCCATTTTTGCAGCCAGTTCTGCAGCTGTTCACGGTCAGCAAAAAGTTCCAGCAGCGTACTGTAGTCTTTCCGCACTGCTTTGCCAAGATTGCGAAAACTATTGGTGAAATCCACTTTTGAATTTTGCATAAGCTGCAGGAATTCATCAAGCAGTTCTTTAGCCGGATTAGTCGGGACAAGCCCGATCTTGGCACACATCTCGGTAAAATAGTGTCTCCTGAATTCCGCACCGAATCCCTGAACTATTTCCTCTGCCCGAGACTTGGCCTGTTCTGTATCCTTGTGGATCAGGGGTAGCAGGCAGCCCGCAAATGCCGCCAGATTCCATTGCGCAATGGAGGGTTGGCGCGCGTAGGCATAGCGCCCGTAGTGATCAATGGAGCTGAATACGGTTGCCGGATCATAGCCATCCATGAAGGCACAGGGGCCGTAATCAATGGTTTCCCCGGATACGGTTGTGTTGTCGGTATTCATGACGCCGTGGATGAAGCCGATACGCATCCATTTCGCGACTAGCCGGGCCTGAACGGAGCAGACTTTTCCAAGCAGGGCTGCATATGGATTACCGGACTCTTTGAGGTCCGGGTAGTGGCGGTCGATGGTGTAGTCGGCCAGAGTTTTCACTGCGTCATAATCGTTGCGGGATGCAAAGTATTCGAAACTGCCGATCCTGATATGGCTGGAGGCGACTCTGGTAAACACCCCGCCCGGAAGATCCTGTTCCCGGTAGACTGTCTCCCCGCTGGTGGTCATTGCCAGCGCACGGGTAGTGGGAATTCCCAACCGGAACATTGCCTCGCTGACAATGTATTCGCGTATAACCGGACCGATCGGGGAGCGTCCGTCACCGTTGCGGGAGAACATGGTCTGACCGGAACCTTTCAGCTGGATATCGTATCGCTGCCCGGCATTGTTCAGAAATTCTCCGAGCAGAACAGCACGCCCGTCCCCCAGCCGGGGAACGAAATTACCGAACTGATGCCCGGCATAGACCTGCGCCAGCGGCTCCGCTCCCTGCGGAGGTTTATTGCCGGAGAAAAGTTCTGCAAGGCCAGCGTCGCTTTCAGGCAGAGGAAAGTCCATTTCCCCTGCTAATTCGCGGTTCACAAGCCTGACGCGTGGGTTTTTGACCGGGGCCGGGGCTATGCGCTGGTAGAATTTTTCATCCAGCCGGGCGTAACTGTTATCAAATGGCATGGTAATATTTCTCTATTTTTTAGACCACTTGCCGCTCTGGTTTTGGATAAACCACCCGGAAGGTGCTCCTTCCTGCCATTCCTGCGCAAAGATGTTTTTTACTTTGCCAAGTTCGCTGCCGGGAATGTTCATGGAAGAGGCAACCTCGATGTACAGCTGATCGCGGATATCATTATCCTGAGAAACAAGGCGGCGCAGGGCGGCGGTCTGTTTGATATCCAGTCCGTCTTTGCTGATGATCTTCAGGTAGCCGTCATTGGTAATGCCGACGTTGCCAGCGTTGTAGTAGGGCACGAGTTTTCTGTGGTTGGCCGTAATTGTCTTTTTCAGGCCGCGAATGGCTGAATTGGATTTTTTGATGCTTTCAATGTCGGCTTTGGATACAGACTGGGCATGGGCCTGATTCGGGCCGACCATTGCTAGGAAGATCTCAAGGGCTGACTGATCGTCACTGTTCTCCTGCTGCCCTGTGTCGGTTCCGTATACGTCTTCCACGATATCTTCAGCGGCCCTTTCCACTTTTGCTGCCGGAAAATATATATTTACTGTCACACAGGCGACAAAGGAAAGAAGGCTGAGAAAGGTTAATAACTGCGCGGTTTTTTTGAGCATGATAAACTCCTGTGCTGTTAGTTGCCGATGACCCGCCGCAGCCTTTTGAGCATGTCGGAAAAGCTGATCAGGTTTTCGGGATTGCTGTTAATTACGTTGATGCCGAACAAAGGCGGTCTTTTGATAATGTACTCGATTCCATCATCCCTGATCAAGCCCCGGATCTTGAATATGTCGTCATTGAGGGTACATTCAAGTCCCAGTCCGGCATAGCCGAATTCTTTGAAAAATTGGGAAAACATACCCACTCCTGCTCCGGTAAGTCCGGAGCCGGTTCCGATTACCGAGAGGGTGTTTACCGCTTTGAGGCTGATATCCCCGGATTTTCCTGTTCCGGGTGTTGTTTTTGCCAGCAGGTGAAATGCTGCAGGCTGGTTGTAGGCAATGACCAGTTCGGTGAGATCAAGGTCCATACGTCCTGTGATACGGCCGATGTCCAGAGCCTGACTGAGCGGTTCCAGATTAAGATGTCGGAGTTTGAAGTCCGCTCCGTATTGCCGGGAATCCTCAAACGGGTTGTCCGCGAAAATTTCATCAATGGTCATTTCACCACCGTAAACTTCGCCGAAAAGACTACCCGTAGTGGAAAGATGGTTTTTCAACAGCCAGAAGTTCAGATTGCCTCCGATATGTCCGTCGATGGGCAGTGACTTAGGCGATAGCGGGAGCAGATTTATGTTCTTGGCTGTAATTTTGCCTTTGAGCACGAAGTCGTCATCGAAGGGGTGGCGCATTTTCAGATCTGATAGACGCAGAGTTCCGCCTTCAGATCTGATAGCCGGAATGGTCCCGAATTCTATTGCATTAGAGGATACGCTGACCGGGAATGCGAAGTTCTCTATCTTCAGTTTTCCAGCAGAAATTTTACTGAATCGCAGCACCCCTGACTGTGATTTGGGCAGGCTAGCGTCAGCCTGCGGCAGGAAACTCTCATTTAAGGAAAGCACAAAAGGAAGCTCTGCATTAATTCCGCTGAAAATGAGTTTATCCTGGCTTAGCGTGCAATTCTTAAGGAGCATTTCGCCATTCAAATGGGTGTTCTGGCTGCTTCCGTTGAAGACATAGTTCATTGCAAATTCGCCGCTTCCATCCAGTCCTTCCAGTGAAAAAGGTTCAATCACAAAGGTTCGGAAGGGGGCTGATAGTTGTTTGGTTTTGAACTCCGTTTTTCCGGTGAATGAAGGGGTGCCGAAAATGTTCTTCATCTTGGCTAAAGTTTTCACTTTGCCCATGTCTTTCCAGTCTGCGGCAGCAGTGAAATCGAAGTTTCCTTCGCTGTCGGGCAGCGGAGAATTGAACTCAAGGTGTAATGGGTTTTTAGTCAGGTTTACGTAGAATGTGTCGTAAAGGGCTTCCCCTTTTTTGAAATCTATTTTTAAGTTCAGCTGCGGATCGTCCAGCGGGCTGCTTGCGAAAAGATTTCCGCTCATGCTGTCCACGAGGGCTGTTCCTTCGGGGGAGGCTGCGGATGTGTTCGCGAATTCAAAGCGCAGCTGTGCTTGCGGAGAGCTTTGGATTTCGTGCAGCTCAATTGCCAGCGAGAATTGCCCTTCCTTGTCCCAGTGTTCGAAGTCAGGGAGGTTGATTTCGACCAGCCTTTCCAAAAGAGGAAGGGGGTTTTGTATTTTTAGCCGGCACAGACCATGGTTGTCCGGGCGATAGCTAAGTGTGCCTTGAAGTTCGGGTAGCTTTCCGGCTTTAATGCGTAAATTTGTGAAGTCGGCCATTCCTGAAGCAGGATCAATTATTCCTTTCCCGCTGAGTGTCAGGTCAGGGTTTATGAGACCTAGTTGGGGTTGGTGAACAGCCATATTTTTTATGTGCGCTTGGAAGCTTTCGAGACGAATAATTCCTGAATCAAGATTGAAGGTGGTGGAAATTTCGACCGGTCCGGATTGCAGTGGTCCTTTTTCATTCAGGTATTTACCGCTGAATTTGAATTTTGCTCCCTGAACATGTTCGACGTAGCCTTTCAATTTCCCGGCGACACCGGCTTGAGGGAGAACAATATTGAACATCCAGTTGAACCCGAAGCTGCTTACGTGCGAGAAAGACGAATGCGGGCAAGCGAGTACGAGTAATAGGAGTATGCACAGTATGGAAATAAAGGGACGAATGTTCATCGCCCACTTATACACGGAGGAATGGCTGCTGGGAAGTTTCTCGACACATAATAAAAAGGGAGATTTGATTGGTAAAAATCAAATCTCCCATAAAGGATTTCGTTTGTGCGGGGCGAAATTAAATCTTTAAAAGCACCAAGGAAAACTATTTTTTATTCCCGTCACCCAGATAAGGGTTGAAGTAACCGAAGTTGATCCACGGACATTCGGTTTTGATTCTTTTGCGGAAGTTGATGAAACCCATACCCGGTCCGAACTCGTAAGGTTCCATGAGTTCCATGTACAGGTCGGGATCTATGTTCAGGTTGCGCAGCTGGATGAAGTCGAATTTGGTTTTTTGGGCAACTTCGACCAGTGCTCCCACTTCAAATTCGGTATCGCTGATACCGGGGAAGTAAAGATAGTTAAGGGAAACGTGCAGCCCTAGTTCCTTAGCTTTGCCGATGGTAGCCAGAACATCGTCGAATTTATAGCCCTTGGGACGGTAGTAGGTATTGTAAACCGGTTCACGCAAACTGTTCAGGCTGACCCGGATGGAGTTCAATCCTGCTGCTGCCAGTGGTTCCATGGATTCGGTGATGGAGCCGTTGGTGTTGATATTTACAGTTCCGTGCCCGCCTTCATCGCGGTATTTCTTGATAGCTTCAGTGAGCAGAACGTGCTCGGTGAGCGGTTCACCTTCGCAGCCCTGACCGAAAGAGAATACAGGTCTGCGTTCACGCTTGGCGTGGAAATGCATGAGTTCGGTAATTTCTTCAGCTGTGGGAGTGAACTTGATGCGCTCCTGCGGTGAAGGAAATCCTGAATCCTCGGGTTGTTCAGAAATACATCCGATGCAGCGGGCGTTGCAGGTCCTTGACGTCGGCAGGGGGGCCTCAAAACGCCCCAAAGCAAGGTTCTTTGCCGCCGGGCAGCAGTAAGTCAGGGCGCACCCGGCAAGATGGCGGACCAGCCTGTTTTCAGGCATTTCCTTCATCATGCGCTGGGCCCCGGCATCGATTTTCTTATTCGGAATTCTGGTGAAAACCTGTCTCTTGTCTTCGTCTACTTTTTTTGCAGTAACCCAGAATTTACCGTTTGCGTATCCAACTGCACCGTATGAGAACATAGGCAGAACCGGAGCGTCATCGGTATTACCGTAAGCGGCAAGTCCGGTCAGAGTGTGTCCGGGGCAGGGGAAAGCTGTAACAGCTGTGCCTTCTACTTCAACCACTTCTCCGGTTTCCGGGTCCAGTCCTATGGGGAAGCGTCCAGGAAGTAGGAAAAATTCACTGTCAGGGGGCAGAGGGATGTATTCTTCAGGTTTGGGCTGGAATAGTTCGTCGCCCCTGCGGCACATCATTTCAAGTTCAGGATGATCGTATATCTGCCCGTCTGCATCAGCAAAGACCAGCAGCGGACGAGGTTTTTTTTTAGCGGCCATTATATTAGATCCTGTTTAAATTATGGTTTGGGAAGTGTTGTGATCAGGGTAGTACCCTTTTCTTCTGATGTTGTGAATGAAATATCTCCGCCTGAGGCACTGGCGATCAGCCGCGCACTGTATGTTCCAAGTCCGGTTCCGTATTTCTTACCGTAGGTCGCATAGCGGTCAAAGAAAGTTTCACGGATGCTGACCGGAATTTCGCCCATATTGTGTATCTTGGTTGTGATGAAGTGGCTGTCTTCACTTATGGTAATTGTGATGGTCGTGTGTTCAGGAGCTGCTTCGGCTGCGTTTTTCAGCAGGTTGGAAAACATGGTGATGATTAATGAAGCTTCACCGTAGCAGACTATGGAGTTTTCTTCCTGAAGCGGTTCATCATCCATCATGCAGACGATTGTCAGCTCTTTGTCTTCGACCAGTTGGTTCAGGTCACCGATGGCGGCGTTGATAGCACTGGAGAGGTTGAAGGGGTGGGCATCTGCTTTGAGCGATCCCGTCTCAAGACGGATAAGGGTCAGTGAAGTATCGATCTGCCGGATCATGCGTTCACTTGTTTTACGTACGATTTCTGCCAGCGGTTGAAATTCTTCATTCAACCCGGCCTCGGTTTCAAGAATACGGGACATACCGACTATGTTCGCTGTTGGAGAACGCAGGTCGTGTCTTGCTATTCGTTCCATCTCTTCACGTAACTGCATCTGCTGACGTTGTTCGGTGACGTCAACAGCAAGCAGCATGAAAACTGACGGAGCCACCTGATCCACAGTCAAATCCCAGAAACGTTCATAAGCGTTTACGGATTTCAAGGAATGTAGATGGTAGGATTCCAGTTCGTGAAAGAGATTCTGCTGCACTTCATCTGAAAGGGAAGATATGAAGGGCGGGGCCTGCCTGTAATCAAAAATAGGCAGCTGATCGTGCGCGGCCTTGTTGGCGATTATGGTTTCCTGCGTTTTAGTGCTGACGAGCAGGGCCGGAAAAGGGAGGCTTTGCAAAATCAGGCTGTATAGTTTGGCATCATCCTGATGCTTTTTTTGACGTATGTGCTGGTTTTGAAATTTATTGATAAACTTTAGAAGTCTTTCTTTGGAAGTTGTATTCGGAAGAAATGAGACTTGCTGGAATTCAAAAAGTTTTTCAAAATTTTCCGGATTGGAAGTGTCGATTAAGAAAAGGGCGGGTGCTTCGGTGTTAACTTCCCTAATACTGGAAAAGGTATCGAAGGTATCATCCTGCTCGGCCATAATGAGCAGGTCCGGCTGCTGGCTGGCATAGGTGAACAGGGTTTCCCGGGGCGAGCGGGTAATAGACACCTCATGTCCGAGATCATGCAGTGACGGGATGACTGTATGGATCAGCGGGATTTTGCCGGTGATCAGAATATTCAGCTTGTGATGTTCATCGCTGAGGCGTGTATGCGGCATTTCAGCTCCTTTCTACGCTGCTGCGGATCGAATTTGATCAGGACGTTCCGGGAATCTGGAAAAAGCTGTTGGCCCAGCGGGTGGACTCGTAGTAACTTTTTGAAATTTGGACCGGATCAAGTTCGAGTTCATCGAGCACCAGCTGAAGATTCTCCCACTCTCCGGTTTCAAAAAAAGAAGTCAGTTCCAGATAGCGGGTGTAAATATTATCTTCCCCACGCAGGGCGGCATTGATTTCGTCCTCAAGGGGCAGATAGCTGGTCAGTTCCTTCATTGACATGTCGAACATAGCCTCTAGCAGCGAGAAAAGGCCCAGCAAAAACATGGAATCGGCAGGTAAGCCTTTACCGGATCTTTTGGCAACCAGTTGCAGGAACTTTGCTCTTTGGGTGGCCAGCTGCGGAAGCATGCGGCTTTTTCCTTCTGGAGTCAGGTCGGTAAGCAGAATAACCCTCAGCCAGTTTCTGAGCATTTTCCATCCTGCCAGAACAAGGGCCTGCTTTATCGAAGTAATCTTCTGGGAAAAGCCAAAGGTCGGTGAGTTCAGAAGAGTGAGCAGGCGGAAGCTGATGGATACATCATTCTGCAGAGCTTCAGCCAAAGCTTCAAAGTCCGGGGAAGGATCTTCAATCAGCTTGAGTATTTTCAGTTTTACTGTTTCCCCGGAGCGGAGTTTTCTTCCACGTACATTTTCCGGACGCTTGAAGTAAAAACCTTGAAAAAAATTGAATCCCAGCTTCTGGGCGAGGTGGTATTGATCGGTATTCTCGACTCTTTTGGCGATGAGCTTGGTGTCGTTGTCTTTGCAGAGTTCGCAGATGCGTTGCAGCTTCTCTTCGTCAGCAGAAAGAATGTCTACGATGATAGCATCGGCGTATGCTATGAGGAACTCCCCTTGAGGTCTGGCCTCAAAGTCATCGATGGCGATGTAATAGCCGTCCTTGGTCAGTTCCTGCAGGGCTTTGATGAGATTTGGAGTTGGGGGTGTTGTTTCCGGAAGTTGGACAACAGTTTTCCCGGCAGGCAGTGAGTATGGAATTTTATCCATGATTGCCTTGTGGGAAAAGTTGACTACCAGCTTTACGTTGTCCGGCAATTTCTCTCCGGGCGCAGCGCACAGGGCAGCAGCAACTTTTAAAGTTGCTTTGTAGCTGTCGGATATTTCTGCACTGGTCGCCTCGCTGCTGTTGCGAAAAAGCAGTTCATACCCCCAGACAGACTGGTCGGGCATGAGGATAGGCTGCCGTGCGAAAAATATTTTATCGTAAAGCGGTTTTTTTGAGGACATGTTTTAGTAATTCCTGCTTGCAATTTTTCTAAGAAATATATTGTTTTGAACGGAATATCCAGAGTTTCACGCTAGTGAAAAACAATATCATTCTTATAAAATGCATGAGAATGAGAAAATAACTTATCATTATTTGCCATCACAAATATGTTTGTCCAAATGACTCTAATTAGGTTTGTTTTAGCACAAAGAGTGAGTGGTTACTTTTGGTCGATAACGACAGAGCAAAGAGACGGAGTTCTGCAGGCAAACTGGTGGCGGAATAGACAAAAAGAAAAGGCGGAACTGCAAAAGCAGTCCCGCCTGAATGGTCTTGCGAAAGTATTCGCAGTACTTCTTAACGTTTGGAGTACTGGAATTTTGCGCGTGCACCGGGCTGACCGTATTTTTTACGCTCTTTCTTACGAGCATCACGAGTCAGGAGGCCTGCACGTTTGAGGATAGAACGCAGTTCGGGATCTATCTCGATAAGTGCGCGGGAGATACCGTGTCTAACAGCCTGAGCCTGACCTGCAACTCCACCGCCGTCAGCGTTGACTTTGATGTCGAACTTGCCGAGGTTTTTTGTCAGTTTCAGGGGCTGCTGAACAATCATCTGCAGAGTTTTACGAGGAAAGTAATCTTCGTAAGGTTTACCGTTAACGGTGATTGCACCGGTTCCCTCATAAAGGCGGGTACGGGCAACAGCGTTTTTTCTTCTGCCAGTAGCGTAATTGAAATCTTTACTCATTTTATTGCTCCACCCTTAATTAGAATTCCAGTACTTTGGGCTGCTGTGCGGTATGCGGATGATCAGTGCCAGCGTATACTTTAAGCTTCTTGATCATCTGTTTGCCAAGACGGTTCTTGGGCAGCATGCCGCGGACTGCGGTTTCGATGACTACTTCAGGCTTCTTCTCAAGCATAACCTTGAGAGTTCTTTCTTTCAGACCACCGGGGTGGTTGGTGTGCTTGTAGTAAGTCTTCTGGTCCATCTTGTTACCGGTAACCCTGATTTTGTCAGCGTTAAGCACGACTACGAAATCGCCGGTGTCAACGTGAGGGGTGAACATTGCTTTGTCCTTACCTCTCAGTTTGTTGGCGATCTGGGTTGCCAGGCGTCCAAGTACCATATCTTCAGCATCAACTACGAACCACTCGCGGCTGATGTCTTCGTCTTTAGGAATATATGTCTTCATTAGAAAAGCTCCTTACATGAAATCTGGGAAGGGGATGTATACAAGCATTGAGTGTTGGATGTCAAGCTTATTTGATCCCTTTTTTACAGATTATGAATCTGCAACCAGTTTCTTGAGGGTTGCGAATGCTTGTTCAATTCCAGCGGGGTTGGTTCCACCGGCCTGCGCCATATCGGGCCTGCCGCCACCACCACCGCCTACCTCAGCTGCAACGGGTTTGATTAATGCGCCGGCCTTGAATCTATCGTGCAAGTCCTTGGTCACGGCGATAATCAGGGAAACTTTACCGTCATCAACCTGAGCGGCGAGGCAGAAGATACCGGAATCCATCTTGGATTTCAGTGCATCAGCCTGATCGCGCAGGGCTTTGACATTGGTAACTTCGAGTTTGGCTGCGAGTACTTTTACTCCGCCAATCTCTTCTACGGAACTCATGAGATCCGCGCCTGCACCGGAAGCCAATTTTGACTGAAGCTTGTCATTGGCCCGGGTCAGTTCTTTCACCTGAGACTGCAGGGCCGCAATACGGTCGGCCAGCTGTCCGGGTGCTGCTTTGAGCATGGCGGAAGATTTTGCAACTTCCTCGCGCTGCTCCTGCAGAAATTTAAGAGAATTCCATCCGGTTGCGGCTTCGATGCGGCGGATACCCGCAGCTATGCCGGATTCGGACTGAATTACAAAGGTCCCGGCTTCACCGGTAGCTTTGAGGTGGGTACCACCGCAAAGTTCCATGGATTCGCCCGGAATTTCAACAACTCTGACTACATCACCGTATTTTTCGCCGAACAATGCGGTAGCACCTTTTTCAGCCGCTTCGTCATTGCTCATTTCCTGTACGACAACGGGAGTGTCGCCCAGTATAGCACGGTTTACCTCATTTTCAACCTGTCCGATTTCTTCGGGAGTCATGGCTGCAATGTGGGTGAAGTCAAAACGCAGTCTGTCAGGTCCCACCAGTGACCCGGATTGCTTAACGTGGTCGCCCAGAACATTTTTAAGAGCTGCATGCAGAAGATGAGTAACTGTGTGGTTACGTTCTGTTGCGGTTCTTGTTTCCGGTGCAACCTCAAGCTTGGCTTCCTGATCAATGAGCAGTTCGCCTTCGCTTACGAAAATTTTAGATGCGGTAAGGTTCGCAGAAGCTTTTACTGTTTCCAGTACTTCGGCGTTACCGGTCATGGTTCCCACTGCCCCGGTATCACCCATCTGGCCGCCGGATTCGCCGTAGAAAGGAGTTGCAGCAGTGATCAGCCAGCCGCCGGTGCCCTGAGTGATGCGCTCAAGATGTTCGCCTTCTTCTGAGAGCAGGTTAACGATGCGTGATTCTGTGGTCAGCTCGGAGTAGCCGGTGAAGCTGTTTCTGAGACCTGCTTCCAGAACCTGACGGAAGATAGCACTGGAGTTCTTTTCTCCGGAACCTTTCCATGCAGCTTTAGCACGGTCCTTCTGTTCTTTCATCGCTGCATTGAAACCTGCTTCATCAACTTTAAAACCCTGCTTTTCTGCAACATCGTTAATGATGTCCAGCGGGAAGCCGAAGGTATCGTAGAGTCTGAAAGCGGTTTCGCCGGAGATGAGGTTTTTGCCGTCACTCTTCAGAGCTTCCATTTCATCTTCAAGGATGATCAGGCCTTTGTCGAGAGTCTGGCTGAACCGTTCTTCCTCTTCCTTGACCATGCGGGCCATAAAGTCCTTGTTGCTCAGCAGTTCAGGGAACTGGCCGCTCATCTGCTCAACAACCATAGCGGTTGATTCGTGCAGGAAAGGATCGGTCAGGCCGAGCAGTCGGCCGAAACGGAACGCACGGCGGATCAGGCGGCGCAGTACGTAACCGCGGCCTTCGTTGGAAGGCAGGATCTGGTCGGTGATCAGGAAAGCGATGGAGCGGGAGTGGTCCGCGATAACCTGCAGAGCAGTATCGATTTCGCTGTCTTCTTTGTACTTAACGCCGGCTTTTTTGGCTACAGCCTGAATCATAGGCTGGAAAATATCGGTCTCGAAATTGGACTGTACGCCCTGACAGACCGCAGTGATGCGCTCTAGGCCCATTCCGGTATCAATGGAGGGGCGGGGCAGGGGAGTACGGTTTCCATCCTCGTCCTGATCATACTGCATGAAAACGAGGTTCCATATTTCGAGGTAGCGGTCACAGTCACATTTGCCGATGCCGCAGTTGGGGCCACAGCTCATGTTCTCGCCCTGGTCGATATGCACTTCGGTGCAGGGACCGCAGGGTCCGGTGTCACCCATGGACCAGAAATTGTCTTTTTCTCCGAGGCGGTAAATGCGCTCAGCGGGGAAGTTTACAACCTTCTGCCACAGTTCATCGGCTTCGTCGTCATCGGTGTAGATGGTGACGTAAAGTTTGTCTTTGGGCAGCCCCAATTCTCCAGTGAGGAATTCCCAGCAAAATTTGATGGCGTCTTCTTTAAAGTAGTCGCCGAAGGAGAAGTTTCCGAGCATTTCGAAAAAGGTGTGGTGGCGTGCGGTGCGGCCGACGTTTTCAAGATCGTTGTGCTTGCCGCCAACGCGCAGACACTTCTGGGAAGTGGTCGCTCGTATGTAATCCCTTTTTTCCTGACCGATGAATGTGTTCTTAAACTGAACCATGCCTGCGTTGGTAAAAAGCAGGGTCGGGTCATCCTTAGGGATAAGGGATGAGCTGTCTACGATTGTGTGACCGTTCTTTTCGAAATACTTAAGGAATTTTTCTCTGATTTCACTGGCCTTCATGGGCTGTCTCCGTAATAGCTATCACCCGCAGGGAGTTATTTCCTTGCAGTTTTATTTTTAGGACCCCGCGGCAGCAGGGCCCATTAAAATTTAAGCTGGGCCAACAGGCTTTACTCTGCCGGGGCCTGTTCGTCAACCTGTTCGTTCGGGTCTTCTTTTATTCCCAGATGGATGAGCAGTTTGTCTTCAATCTGCTGACGCAGTTCCGGGGTTTCTCCGAGGAATTGACGTACATTCTCTTTCCCCTGTCCCAGACGCTCGGACCCGAATGCATACCATGCACCGGATTTATCTACGATACCGTGATCAACACCAAGATCAAGAAGTTCGCCTTCACGGGACATACCTGTTCCATAAAGGATATCGACCAGTGCTTCACGGAAGGGCGGCGCAACTTTGTTCTTAATGACTTTGATTCTGGTACGGGAACCGAAGACTTCATCCTTATCTTTCAGAGTCTGGATTCTACGAATATCCAGACGTACGGAAGAGTAGAACTTGAGTGCGTTACCACCGGAAGTTGTTTCCGGGCTGCCGTATCCGGTCATTCCGATCTTCATACGGATCTGGTTGATGAAGAGGACTACGGCCTTGGATTTATGGATGGTCCCGGTTAGTTTTCTGAGTGCGTGGGACATTAGTCGAGCCTGTCCGCCAACCTGTGTTTCACCCATGTTGCCTTCGAGTTCGGCCTGGGGAATAAGTGCTGCAACGGAGTCGATAATTACAATATCAACCGCTCCGGAGCGGACCAGCAGGTCGGTGATTTCGAGGGCTTGTTCACCGTAGTCAGGCTGGGAAATGAGCAGTTCGTCAGTGTTAACGCCGAGTCTTTTGGCGTATTTCACGTCAAGTGCGTGTTCCGCATCAACGAATGCGGCGGTCCCGCCCAGTTTCTGGCATTCTGCGATGACATGCAGGGCGAGTGTTGTTTTACCGGAAGATTCCGGGCCGTATACTTCTGTGATCCTGCCCTTGGGGATACCTCCGATGCCCAGAGCCATATCGAGGCTGATGGACCCGGTGGGGATCACCGGAATATTGTGGGCGGCATCAGAATCAAGGCGCATGATGGAACCCTTGCCGAACTTGCGTTCAATAGTGGTCAGGGCAGTACTTAAAGCCGCCTTGCGGAGTTCTTCGGGGTTTGCGTTTTTCTTGCTCATTTTATCTCCATATAAAGTTGGACGTTCAACGTTTCCAGTTCTTGTTTATCGTCACATGCACAAGGGGTACGGGGGCGGTTGTTCGTCCTCTTGCCTGTTTATGCCGAATTTTCGACACAAAGGGCAAGTGCTTCCCATATCAAATACTGATCAAGATAGCAATTAATTCGGGGGTACGGATTTTGTTGCGGTTTCCAAAAAATGAAGGTACTGCCGCCCCATGAACAAACAATATGACGCTTTGGCCCTGTTTTCCGGGGGGCTCGACAGTATACTGGCCTGCAAAGTGATTCAGGATCAGGGACTGAAAGTTCTTGGTTTGCACTTTGTCACTCCTTTTTTCGGTAATCCCGAGAAGATAGAGCATTGGCAGGAAGTCTATGGAGTGGAAATTCTGCCCGTGGACATCAGCGAAAAATATATTCAGATGATGATTGACGTGCCTGACCACGGCATGGGCAAGCTGGTCAATCCTTGTGTTGACTGTAAGATTATGATGATCAGCCATGCTAAGACTCTGATGGAAAAATATGGTGCGAAATTTATTATTTCAGGCGAAGTCACTGGGCAGAGACCCATGTCCCAGCGTCCGCCTGTGCTGAATGCGATTCGCAACTGCTCTGAAACCGGAGATATTCTGCTGCGTCCGCTCTGTGCGCAGTCCCAGCCTGAAACAGCTGTGGAAAAATCCGGTCTTGTGGACCGGGAGAAATTACCCAATATTTTCGGGCGCGGTCGTAAAATGCAGCTCCAGATGGCTAAGGACTACGGATTCTCAGAAGTCCCAACCCCTGCTGGCGGGTGCAAGCTCACCGAGCAGGAAAACGCAGCCCGCTATTTTCCGCTCCTGCAGCGACTCGACATAGCAGATGTGAATTCCTTTCAGCTGGCAACAACTGGACGTCAGTTCTGGTGTGCCGATAAAATGTTCGTAGTCGGCCGTAACCAGAACGATAACGAGCGCATTGAAGATCTTTACGAAGCTGATGATTATCTTTTTGAAGTGCGCGGCTTCCCCGGCCCTTTGAGTATCGGGCGTGCCTTCAAAGACGATGAGTGGAGTCAGCAGGATGTGCTCGAAGCCGCTGCCATGACCGCTTCATTTTCGCCCAAGGCTGTAAAGTCCGGTGAAGAAGTTCATGTGGCCGTAATCGGTCCTGAAGGTGAAATGATCGTAAAAGTTATGCCCAACCGCGAAACTTCTTTCGTTCGTCCCACTTTGGATGGATTGAAAGAATGGAAAAAAGAACGCGGCGAAGGGAAAGAAAGTTAAGAATGCCTCCCGGCGAGCGCTTTCAGCGGGGCCAGCGCTGCTCTCTATATCCGTAAGACTCGAGCAAGAAGCTCTCGTCTAACGGCTAAAGGTAAGAATCTTTTTTTGGGAAAAAAGTTATCTGGACTCTCCAAAAAAACTTTTTATTAGGGCTTCGCCGTTATATTTATGAAGGGTAGCTATTTTCGGAAATGCTTTTTTATTTAATAATGACCTGTTATTCTCGCGTTTAAGTTGTGCTGCTTTTGTTGGGATTCTCTGGCAGCGAAGCTTAGTAAGAGTTTTTGGGATTTTTAAACCCTCTTTGCAAAAAGGGTTTAAGGCCCCCGGCAGGGTCGCCGAAGGCATAATCTGTCAATAAAAAAGCGCGACAGCGCATCAAATCAAGGGTTCTAAATGCTTTCAAATATATTTTTCTTTCTAGTCAGTATCTTTCTGTTGTGGTTCGGTGCGGATTGGATTGTTGAGTCTGCTTCGAAGATTGCCCGCAAATACAAGGTTTCCGACCTTGTTATCGGCCTGACCATTGTTGCTTTCGGTACATCCGCACCGGAATTCCTGGTTACAGCCACTGCGGCATTCAAGGGTTTGTCAGACATCTCTCTGTCTAATGTAGTCGGCTCGAACATTTTCAACCTTGGTTTCATTCTGGGGCTGATGGCCCTGATCAAGCCTTTGCCGACCAACAGATCACTGGCCATGCGTGATGCACCGCTGCTGCTGGCTACCACTGCCCTGATTTTGGGATTGGCATATTTTGATATGCTGGACCGGTCCGCCGGAATTATGCTGCTGGCCATTCTGGGTGGTTATATCGCCTATCTGTTGGTACACAGCAAGCGGGCTGCTAGTGCCATGGCCGGGATTGTGCCTGAAGTTGAAGATGACGACGGCACAGAGCTTAACGCCAAAGACTGGATCAAGTTGCTGGCGGGATTCGTGGGCATCGCGCTTGGTGGTGAGTTTATGGTTGATTCAGCTTCCGAAATCGCCCGTCATTTCGGTGTCTCCAATTGGGTGATCGGCATGACCATCGTTGCCGCCGGGACCTCTCTCCCAGAGCTGGTTACCTGCCTTGCGGCTTCTATGAAGGGGCGTAATGAAATGTTGCTCGGTAACCTGATCGGTAGTGACTTCTTCAACTTCGCCGGCGTGCTCGGCCTGACCTGCCTGATGCGTCCGCTTGAAGTCTCTCCGGCTGCGCTGCCCGGCCTGACTGTTCTGGTCGGAATGGTCGCACTGGTGCTCTTGTTTATCCGCACAGGCTGGAAGGTTTCCCGTCTTGAGGGGGCTATTCTGGTCTGCCTTAGTCTGGGCCGCTGGTGGTTCGATTTTACGAGCTAGGATTTACATTTGATAATGGTTTTCAGGAGCCTCCCGTACTTTTGGTGCGGGAGGCTTTTGTATTTTTTTAGGCTACGATGAGACCGTTTTCAGGGAGTAAGTTGCGTAGTACAAAATGACGGTGATAAGAGGCAGCCTGATAGAATTGATAAATGGGCATCTCTCTTGCGTCAATTGAGTCTGAATTACCATCCATATCAGCTTTTTGTGTTAGCCATTTAGGTCCAAGGTACTCTGGTAAAATTTCGCCGGAGCCTAGAATGTTTTCTTCGTTAACGGCTTCAATCCATTTTTGGGTGCGTTCTTTTTCTGAACCTTCGTATTTCAGAATTGCATCAATGTTTTCACGTATTGTTGAAAAGTCGATAGCTGTGCGATCAGTTACTCCTGACTTTAATTTTGCGTACTGGCAGAACATTTCGTGCAGCTTTTCGCATGCTTCTAAAAATGTTTCAGAGTTGTTTCGCCATCCGCTGGCTTGTTCTGATTCTTCATAAATAAATCGCCATCTTAAGAAGGGGCGGTCTGGGAAGGTACAGGCTGCACCGTGCCCTAAAGCCCCGGAAAAAGTTTCGGCAAACCATGAAATAATATTTTCCATGATTCCAGATTCTTCTGCGTATTTTGCTTTGAACTCTGCTTGCCTTTTTTCTATATAGTCTATGGTTTTTCTTGCGTGTCTGTCTTTATCGAACTCAATGCTGTCATTTTCAATTTTGTTCCAGCGTGAACTTATGCCGCTGAACCCATAGTGAGAGAATGTGTCTGCATAAACGTGAGCGGCAATACCCATAAGTTCATCACCGAATTCTTCTTCAAATTTGGTTAAGTGGTTGTTTTTCATTGCAATAGCTATGCTGCTGTTTTTACGGCATATAAGGCGTTCCGTAAGACCTGTTCCTTCGTTTCCGGGCAAGAAATGAAATGGGACCCAGACAAGGCGTTGGTCTTCTTTATCGATATTTTTAATGTGAATGGCGTGGTGCGCTGTTGGACGAGAGTGCAGTGCGCCGCCATCCTTGAACTCTACAGATTTTTTGGCCGCATTATCGTCGACGAATTGAGATGCGCTGGCGATGACTTGTGCTCTGTCTTGAGTTATGCCGTGCCGCACGGGCCATTACATAGGTTCCATAATAATGCATGTCTTTTTGCAAAATATAACCTCCTTCACTTGCGTTATTTAAAGAATTTATACTTCGTTTACGCTTTAAAATACAATGATGCAATATAGGAGGTGGAATTTATGTTGCTGTAAGTCTAATTCTGCATATTGAAAGTTCAGGCGGGCACTGCCTAATCCCTCGCATTTTCTCCTTATCTGTCGTATAAGGGTGCTGAATTGCAGAATTACGTTCGATAAGGAGTTACTCATGTCGCAGAGTTCAAGCGGTGCTTTCAGCCATCCCAAGCCATTTTATCTACTATTCTCCGTGGAGATGTGGGAACGGTTCGGTTATTACGGAATGCAGGCTCTTCTGGTTTTGTTCATGGTCAAGAAACTGGGGTTTTCCGACAATCTGGCGGACCAGACCTTTAGTGCCTTCGCGGCCCTTGTTTATGCTTTTATCTGTGCCGGTGGTTACATCGGGGATAAAATTCTGGGTAACCGCAGGACCATGTTTCTGGGAGCTATTGTGCTGGCTGCCGGGTATGCGCTGCTGGGTTTTGACTGCGAGAGATTCCTTTATCCGGCACTGGGGATCATCATTGCCGGGAACGGATTATTTAAAGCCAACCCCTCCGCGCTTGTCTCCAAGCTTTATGAGAAGGGTGATTCGCGGGTGGACGGAGCTTTTACGCTCTACTACATGGCAATCAACATCGGTTCTTTTGCAGCCATGTCGCTCTGCCCGATAATCCAGAAGCATTACGGTTGGAATGCCGGATTTTTTACCTGTTTTATCGGCATGCTCATCGCTATCGGTAACTTTATCGTTTTTCGTTCCATACTTGATCCTATCGGTTCCGAGGCTGATTTTGAGCCGCTGAATTTTAAAAAACTGCTGCTGACCCTGCTAGGAACAGCCGGTATTGCCGGGACTTCGGCTCTGCTGCTGACCCATCTGACCGTGGCTCATGTCATACTGTATTTCGCCTTGGTCGTGGTGGCGGTGCTTTACGTGCGTGAAATTATACGCGCTGAGCAGCATGAGAAAGCGAATCTGGTGATTTGTCTGATCCTGATGGCTGAGGCGATTGTCTTTTTTGCCCTTTACCAGCAGATGCCCACTTCACTGAACCTTTTCGCCGCCCGCAATGTGGACCCGCACATCTTCGGTATCCCGGTGGAAGCTGCTTCCTTTCAGGCTTTGAATCCATTTTGGGTCATGGTGATCAGTCCCGTGCTGGCCGTTGTCTATGCCCGGTTGGATAAAGCGGGCAAGGATCTTTCCCTGCCCGGTAAATTCGCGCTGGGTATGATGATGTGCTGCGCGGCCTTCTTGACACTTGCTTTTGTGGCCAAGTATCAGGCAGATGCAAACGGCTATGTTTCCGGTAACTGGCTGGTTTTGAGTTACGGTTTCCAGAGTCTCGGTGAACTGCTGGTCAGTGGATTGGGGCTGGCAATGGTTGCACGGCTGACCCCGGAACGCTCCATGGGTTTCATGATGGGGGCGTGGTTCATGTTCCAGTCCGTGGCCATGGTGCTTGGCGGGGAAATCGCCACTCTTGCCAGTGTGCCGGAACACGGAGTTACAGCCTTGCAATCTCTCGATATCTACGATGACCTGTTCTTCAAGATTGGGACTGCGACCGGAGCTATCGGGTTGGTCATGGCTGCATTTGTCCCGGTGTTGAAAAAGTATATCCGGGATTAGTAATTACTGGTGTCCGGGTTGTTTCGCCCCGCTTAAAATCGACCTAAAGTGCTTGCCTGTTGGGCTTAAGCTGTTTATTTATACTTTTGAAGTATATAAAAAATGCGGATAAAAATGTCCGCTCCTAAAAAGATTCCAAGGAGACTAATTATGAGTAGATTCGGTGCAGCCGGTTCCGTAAGCGCGAGACCGGAAGTCCTTAATGCTTTTATGCGCGGCATTTACAGCTGGATGAGCGCGGGCCTTCTGGCCACAGCTGCGGTAGCATGGGTAACCCTTTCCACCCCTGCGGTGATGAACCTTGTGCTGGCCCAGAATCCCGAGACCGGAGTAATCAGCCCGACCATGCTTTTCTGGGCTGCGCTTATCGGTGAAATCGGTCTGGTCTTCTACCTGAGCATGCGTATTTCCAAACTGTCATCCGGTGCTGCTACCGGGCTGTTTATGGCTTACAGCGCGTTGAACGGTTTGACCATATCCACTATTCTGGTGGCTTACACCGCAGCGTCCATTTTCCAAACTTTCCTCGTTACCGCAGGAATGTTCGGAGCCATGTCCCTGTACGGTCTGACCACCCGTAAGGACCTGACAGGAATGGGTTCTTTCATGATGATGGGACTATTCGGTATCATCATCGCCTCAGTGGTGAATTTCTTTATGCAGAGTTCCGCGATGGAATTCGCTATTTCCGTTCTCGGCGTATTCATTTTTGCAGGTCTGACTGCTTATGATTCCCAGAAGCTGAAGGATATGGGCGAGTACATTCCCGCTGATGATGCGACCGCAGTAAGACGCGGCACCATCCTCGGCGCGCTGACCCTGTATCTCGACTTCATCAACATGTTCATCTTCCTGCTCCGCCTTATGGGTAACCGCGAGTAATTAAGATAAGTTGTACATTTACAGGCACGCTCAAACCCCGTAGGGTTTGAGCGTGTTTTTTTTGTGCCGGAGCCATTCATATGCTAAATCTTAATCAGTTACAGAAAATTTTAAGCCCTGTTCTTGCTCCTATTTCAAAGGGATATGGAGCGGTCATGTCGCGGCGTGCGCAGAAGTATTCCAGCGGTGAATATGAGCGGTTCCGGCCTGAGTGCCCGTGTATTTCCGTGGGCAATATCGGGTCCGGGGGCAGCGGGAAGACTCCTCTGGCGGACTGGCTGCTTAAGTGGGCGGAGCGTGCAGGTTTGGTGACTGTGCTGTTGACCCGTGGATACGGGGCAAAGCCGGGGAAATTGCCGTATCTGGTTAACCGCTTAAGCCCGGTTGCCGAAGCCGGGGACGAACCGCTTATGCTGGCGGGAGGCAATCCCAAGGCCAAGGTTGTTGTTGATCCGGTGCGCAAGCGTTCCGGGGCATGGGCCACACAGCAGTTTCAGCCCGGGCTTATGCTTCTTGATGACGGTTTCCAGCATATGGCTGTGGAACGTGATCTGGATTTTGTATTGCTCACTCCTGATGATTTTACAGACGGGTGGGATAAGGTTATTCCACGTGGCACATGGCGTGAGAGTTCGCAGGGACTGCAACGGGCGGATGTTTTTTTTGTGAAGAGCGCGCCGGAAGCTTTCAGGCAGATGCACGGGCTGGTAAAACAGAAACTGGCCCAGTTCGGCAGACCTGTTTTTCAATTTGAGCTTAAAGCCGAAGGGCTTGAGCTGCTTGGTGGCGGTGAGCGGTGCGGATTCGGCAATGATAAATATCTGCTCTTTGCCGGAATCGGCAAGCCGGATATTTTGCTTGAGGATGCGAGTGGATACATGGGCCGCGCACCGGAAGAATTTATGATTTTCAAGGATCACCATGCCTACACAGCGCAGGACGTGGAGTTGATCCGCAGGAAGGCAGCTGCTGCAGGGGCAAAGAGTATAATCTGCACCCCCAAGGACGCAGTGAAATTGAGCAAACTCAGTTGTGAAGATTTTTATGTAATAGATTTGGAAGTGGAATTTACAGAAGCCATATTTTTTGATCAGAATGAAGAAGCCCCCTTCGATAAGTGGTGGAATAAACAAAGATTAATAGACGCATTTAAGAGATAGAAAGCGCAATTATTTGAGAAGAACATAGCGAAGCTTATTAAAAGTTTTTGGGATTCTTGCTCCAGCCCTTAGGCGAGCGGTATTTCCGCGAGTCTTAGGGATGGCGACAGCGGAACAAACCCTTTTGCAAAAGGGTTTAAGCCGCCGGAGGCGAAATCCAATAATCAAAAGCGCGATAGCGCATCAAATAGCGTCGCAGACCCGCCGGAGGCCTACAAGGCATGGCGAAGGAATATATAAAAAAATGGGAAAAAAAAGAAAATCTAAAAATCCCGGTATGATTAAGCCTTTCGAGGCCATGAATGTTTTTAAGAAAAGCCGCAAACCCTTGTCCGTTGGTGAATTGGAAAAGAGACTTGGGCTGACCAAGCGGCATCGCAAATTTATTAAGGATTTACTGAAAGGTCTTGTTCGCGAAGGTAAGATTATCAAAATCGGCAGTGCTTACGGTGTTGTGGAGAAGATGAACCTGATTACTGGAAAGCTGCAGGTCCAGCGTTCAGGTGCGGCCTTTCTGCTCCCGGACGACAAGAAACGCAAAGATATTTACATCCACACCAAGAACCTGCGCGATGCATGGCATGGTGACCGTGTAACCGTGGCTATCACCGGTTCCCATTGGGGCGGTAAACGTGAAGAAGGCCGCGTGGTGCGGGTTCTGGAACGTGGCAAGCAGGTATTTCCGGTACGGGTGATTCGGCCTATGGGCGGAACTGCATTGCTCTGCCATCCGACGGACCCGCGTCTGGATTTCGGCATTGTGGTAGAACCTGATGAAGCGGTTGTTGATGATCCGGTGCTCGATGATAGCGGCAAAGAAATTTATCCGGCGGAATCCGTTGAAACAGACGTTGATTTCACCCGTATTTCAAAGGGCGATATCCTGTTGGTTGCACCCGGCGAGCAGATCAATCCCTCCCTCTGGGAAGGGCGTATTCTGAAAATGTTGGGTGACGAAGATGATGCCGTAGTTCAGGAAGCAATAGTCAAGGCCAACCACGCCATTCCGACTGCTTTCCCGGGTAAGGTGCTGGCAGTAGCCGATGCTTTGCCGGATGAACCTACCGAAGAGGATTTTGCCGAGCGCGAAGACATGCGTGATATTCCGTTCGTGACTATTGACGGTGCAACAGCCAAGGACTTTGACGATGCTGTATTCGTTGAGCGCACTGCCGATGGCTACCGCTTGCGGGTGGCGATTGCGGACGTTAGCCATTACGTGGCTATGGATTCTCCGCTGGACCGCGAAGCCCTGAAGCGCGGTAACTCCTACTATTTCCCCAAGTCAGTGGAGCCGATGTTCCCGGAAGCTTTGAGTAACGGGCTGTGCAGCTTGAATCCGGGCGTAAACCGTCTTGCAATGACTGCTACTATCGAATTTGATAAGGCGGGTGCTCCGGTCAAATCGTCATTCGCCCCGGCAGTGATCAAGAGCCACGCGCGGTTGACCTACGAGCAGGTATACAAGGGCGTCATCCAGAACGATAAGGAACAGCAGGAAGAATTCGGTGATCTGCTGCCCATGCTTGGACTTTGTGAAGAGCTGGCCCGTAAGATAAACAAGCTTCGCAAGGGCCGGGGCAGTCTTGAGTTTGACCTGCCGGAACCGGAGATCCTGTTCAACTTGCAAGGTCGCACCGTGGATATTCGCCCGCGCTGCCGTAACTTCGCACATCAGATCATTGAGGAATTCATGATTGCGGCTAACGAGGCTGTGGCAGAATTCCTGACTGAGAAAGGGCTTGGCTGTCTATATCGTGTCCATCCCGGGCCGGACGAAGAAAAGCTGACCAACTTGTTTAAAGTGTTGCGTAAAATCGGTATCAGCAAACAGATTCCCGATCCGGTCACACCGCAGACCTTGCAGGAAGTTATCAGCGAATCCGAGGGCACAGATCAGGAATATCTGGTCAGCAGATTGCTGCTGCGCTCCATGAAGCAGGCGAAGTACGAACCTGCAAATGAAGGTCATTTCGGTCTGGCCTCTGAATGCTATTGTCATTTTACTTCACCGATCAGACGTTATGCAGATCTGGTGGTACACAGACTGCTTAAAGTTGCTCTGGGGGACGGGCATCAGGCTATCCCCGGCGAGAAGCAGTTGAGCCGTATCGGTAGTTCTATAAGCGGAACTGAGCGAACTGCCATGGAAGCAGAACGTGAAATTCTCAAGCGACTGACCATCATTTTTCTTAAAGATAAGGTTGGTGAGGAATTCACCGGAGTTATTTCGTCCATTGCTGAGTTCGGATTCTGGGTCGAGTTTCAGGAAGTCATGGCCGAAGGCATGGTTCGGTTGTCGGCTCTTGGTGATGATTATTATACTTTCTGGGCCGACCGCCAGATGATTGTCGGTGAACGTACCGGGCATGCTTTCCGTCTGGGCCAGAAGATAACAGTGCGGTTGGAGTCTGTAAGCCTCGAAATGCTGGAGGCCAATCTTTCGCTGGTTTCTGGAGCGCAAGACTATAAGAAGTTTGTTTAAATTAAAGGCCCGCAGATTCGGACTGAATTTGCGGGCCTCTTTGCGTCTTAAAATGGAAAGTTAGCGAGATGCGATTTTTTCAATCCGGCGGGCAATTTTACAGAACAGAGTTAGCTCACATACTTTTTCGTCTATTTCACAGGCATAAATATCTTCAGCTTCGGAAATCGCGTTAAGAGATTCATAAACTTTAACCAATGTCTCCGGGGTAATCCGTCCACAGAGATCTGTAATAAGTGTTTTGAGCTCTACGGGAGCGCCATCCAGTAAAGTTAACTCGACTCCGCCATCACCGAAATCGAATTCAAAGTGCTCCACGTACTCTGTAGCCAGATTTTTAACAATCAGGTCATTACTCATTGATCTCTCCAAAAACTATATCTCCTAACTAGTTACAGACATTACTACAAAGATATTTTTTTTGAAAGAGTTCTCTGTTTATAAAAATGGTTGCAGTATCGAATCATAGATGTTAAGTATAGATGAACTTTTTAGTTAAACAGATGTTAATTTGAGGTGCCGATGCAAGCTAAAGATTTTGATTCCTTTTTTGAAAGGTTGAAAGAAGAAACAGATATTTCCACACAAGCCCAGTTGGCGCGTGAGCTAGGTGTCGGCAGGGCAGCAGTGTCCCTTGTCAAGAAGAAAGGGGCTGTACCGCCGCGATGGATTCTTGAACTTTCTGTGCGCTTTAATTTGGATTCAACATGGCTTGAGTCTGGTATTGGTTCTCCCCGTTCAGAGGTGAATGCAGTTGAGTTTGCTGATGAGTTTTCCCGTATACCCAAAGTAGCCGCCCGGCTTTCAGCTGGAGGAGGTTCTTTTGAAACCGGGGGGGAGATCGAAGGCTTTTATGCTTTCCGAAAAGATTGGATCGGCACAAAAGGGAACCCTACTGACATGGTTTTAATGGAAGTTTATGGAAACAGCATGGAACCTGAATTGAAAGAAGGTGATATCGTTCTCCTGGACCAGTCCCGTAAAGACATTCTGGCTGGTGGGATTTATGCCGTTGGCGTTGAGGACACGGTTATGGTTAAGCGTGTTGAGAAAAGGCCCGGTCAAGTTGTTCTGCATAGTGACAATAGAGATTATGCGCCTATTCATTTAGGTGGCGATGAGTTAGAAAATGTTCGTGTTCTGGGACAGGTTGTCTGGGTCTCACGCGAATATCATTAAGCTTTTTCGGGAAAATAAATCTTTTAAGACCTCCATGCCGGGGGTCTTTTTTTTGTGCATTTATCTCTGAAGATTGAGTTCAGGTAAACGCTGTTGTTGTTTTTTACTGGCTATTGTTTATTTTAAGTTGACACAAATGTTTTGTTGTGGTTGATTAGAGTCGTCACATGGCAAGAGGGAACCGAAAGGGCGGAAGTTAACTCTAATCAGATTCACGGAACAGGAGTCAGTCATGCAGGAAAGATTTTGCAAATGCGGTAACCGGGTCATGGTCCAGTACCACAGCAAGAAAGACGCAGCATGGTTTACCCGTTTCTGGGTTATGGGGAATAGTTTCGGTAAGACAATCAGAGTCTGTCCTGTCTGCGGTTCTCCACTCGATATTAACAGCCTTAAGTAATACTTTCTTCTTGCGATGTTCCCGTGTTTTTCAATGCGGGCTGCAGGGTGATCATCCGGTTTCATTTTAGGGCCGGCACATATTTCCAATTTTCCGCAGGCTTCTCCCCTGTAGCCTGCTGAAAAACAGCATTAACTCATCTATTCACACTCAATCCATCTCTCTTCATCATGGCAGGCTGCCCGTCGGGGGCAGTCTGCCGCTTTTTTGCGCCTTCAACAGCTTTCTTAACAAGCTGGACCGCAGGGCTGGAGGCTGGTACATAGTCCGTGTTTAGCAGTTATATCTTAATGTTGGGAGGACAAAATGGGTGAATGGATAGTCGATTTTCAGGGACGCAACCACTCCACAGCTATAAATCTTAATTTTTTATGGCGACAGGATAATATATTCATCATGGACAACCATCGTGCCGCTTTGTGGTGCTGGATGGAGTTTATACAGAATGCTGAAAAGTTGAACTTGTTTCATGTGGACCGGCATTTTGATGCCTTGTTTTCGATGCAGGATTATTCCCATTTCCCCCACGAGACATTTACAAATTTTGGTATCAACGAATACCTGCAATGCGGATACGATAATGACTTCTTCGCTGTTACTCCACTGTTCCGCTGGGATAATTATCTCGGTCTGTTCATCAAGAAGTACGGCGAAAGAATAGAAAACTGGGCTTTTGCCACCCACGGCAAAGGGACTGCGCCGCAATCGATACCTTTCGCAGCCTATGATCCGTGGGAGTTTCCTGCCGCGCTTGGTGATTTGAAGGGAAGCTGGATTTTCAATCTTGATCTGGATTACTTTTTCGGACGCATGGCGGATGGAAAGATGGGCCGTCTTTTTACCGATGAATATATTGAAGGTTGGGGCAGTGAATTGCGCAAGGCCCTTGATAATGAAGTCATCAAAGTCCTGACCATAAGCCTCAGCCCGGAA
This sequence comes from Maridesulfovibrio spiralis (SeqCode), assembly GCF_048571135.1. Classification (NCBI taxonomy): domain Bacteria; kingdom Pseudomonadati; phylum Thermodesulfobacteriota; class Desulfovibrionia; order Desulfovibrionales; family Desulfovibrionaceae; genus Maridesulfovibrio; species Maridesulfovibrio spiralis (SeqCode). Next base: position 2,556,576 of record NZ_CP182344.1, read on the forward strand.
TGTGCTGCCGGATGGTCCGGGGCGGAGGGTGCTCTCGCCGCACTCAATCAAGGTTTGAGCCTCGAATTCAGCCTGCCTGAATAGATATTGAAACAGATATTAAATGCGAAGAAAGCCCGCCGCTACAAGATTATGTAGCAGCGGGCTTTCTTTTGTCTCTCAGCAAGTAAAGATCAGTCCCTGTTCCAGACTTTGAATTTGTGGTTTGCAAAGAAGTCTGTGTAAAGCTCTTCAGCTTTTTCTTTGAATTTTTCATCGTGCATGACCAGCACGCTCAGGGCTTCATATTTGAAGTAGGCAACAACATCATCCCAGTCTATTTCATCTTTGTCGTTTTTAAAGCGGAATCCCTGCAAGCCGGGTTCGACAAGTTTCTGGGTCATGGGATCATCAACCCCGGCATTTTTGAAAAAATCGCAAATTTCTTTTTTTACGTCATCCGGCCAGTCTGTCTCGCCAAGGGGAACCAGGTCCTGAAATTTGTTTTCCTGCCCTTTTTTCAAAATATACATAATAATCTCCGTATTTCTGTTTCCGATTTCTGTTTTGATTATGAAATAAAAGAAATCGTTTTTCAAGAATATCCATGATCTTAAACAAAAAAGATGGTCCAGAAGCGGAAAAGACACCCAAGGGCAATGAAGATCCTATGATTTGTAACTCCTGCGTCATGTCAGGGATGAGGAATATGGTATTCATGTCCTCAACAACACTTGTGCATCTCTGAAAAAAATGTACCAGTCTCTCCCCAGAAAGAGTCCCCCGGTCTTCCCTGACACCCAGGCCGGGGGATTCTCGCGCTTATAGCTTACGTTGTTGCGAAAGATCTGAAACTTACTCAACCCTCATGAATCTCCCGATAATTTGTCCTGTGGCAGGACTGGAGGCTGCATCATCAAATTCTGTTTTCAGAAAAGTAAGTGCTGAAAAGTCAGGGGAAAATATGAGGGTCCTGATCTGGGAATTACCTCCGCGGCTGTATTCTATGAGGTCTGTGACATAAATGGTGTTACCGGAGATTGTTACCGATCTTTGCACTTCAATTTTATCGAGTTTCCATGTGTTTTCCAGATAATCACCATTCTGTGGTATTATGTACCTATCATAATGGCTCTGCATTTCATCTTGTTCCATCAAAATATGCAGGGTAGCCTCGGCTTGGACCATTTTCCCTTCGTAATGCACGGTGACTTTGCCTTTAAAGACTCCTTTGAATCGAGAGTTGTCAGGTTTAATTTCTTCCTGCACTGGTTCTGTTTTCGGCGGTTTCGTATCCTTCGCCAAAGGCGGAGTTATGCCGTAGCGCGGTCGTTTCAGGTCTTTCAGGTGGTCCAGCTCCTGAGCTAAAGCGGTGTTGCTGGTTATGAATATCAAAAAAATGACCAGTAGTATTTTTTTCATGCGACATACTCCGCTGTTTTGCTGGAGGAATTTGCCCGTTATATGTATTATGGGTCAATCAGAATTTGGAGGATACATATATGGTTCGGTTTGCTTCTGTTTATTTGTTGCTGCTTGCTGCAGGGCTTTTTATCTCTGTACCCCATCTTCAGGCTGAAATGAAGATTACTCTTAAAGACGGAAAAGTTATTGAAGTCCCGGTTTCGGAAGGTGATGTGCAGTCCATCGAGTACGGCGCAATGCAGGATTCCCAAAAAAAAATTCTGCCTGAGAATTCGATCAGGATTCAGAGTGCCAAATACGGCAATGTCAGTTTTGAGTTGGAAGGAGAGCTGGGTTATAAACAATATTTCTGCAATGCCAAGGAAGCATTAGTTAAAAAGTGTGACGGTAAGGAAAAGTGCCGTATTGTAGTCGGTTCCACTTTTTGCGGTGACCCTTATCCGGGTAGGGGTAAATATCTTTATGTCGAGTATACCTGTGGCAATAAGCTGAAGCGGGCAAAAAAGTCCCAGACTGAGATCATGTTGCTTAAGTGTCCTTAATTTGATTGCAAATTTTTGGGTAGGACTGATTTTTGCTACTAGTAACGGAAGTGAAAATTATTCCTGCCGGAGGTTTGCGTATGAGGAATACATTGGCACTGGGCCTGGTTTTGCTCAGTGGCATGCTGCTTTTAAACTCAGGTCTTGAAGTCTATCATTGCTTTGTTCCGAAGAAAATTTCGGAATCGCAACCTATCCGGCTGGTCCGGATTGAAGGGAAAAATTGTCCTCTTTATTATCCGGAGGGTCAGTAAAAAAATTACCCCCTTCCTGTATTTCAGGAAGGGGGTAATTTTTTAAAAATTTATAAAAAGTCATGCAGCAACCGGCATTGTCCCGGTTGCCTAACAGATGGATTTTGTAAGTTAGTAATGGGGCTCCAATTTAATATTATGGATACTGTTTCTGAAGGTTCTGTAACATATCGCTAAATATTCCTTGTCGGCTTTTTTGAGGGTTCCTTTTTGCTGGTTACAGTGTAAAAGAAGGGAACCTGTACCCAAGAATATTTTAGTTTTATGATGATTCGACTGCCCGCTTGGCGGTTTGTTGTGGTGAAGATTAAAAGTATAGCAAAGAAGGAGTTTTTTCGAAGTTATAAGTAATTAGTTTTGCTCAGATAGATATAATTCTATGGCATTCAGGAGGCCGAGGGGTTATGTATACACTTTTCAAGGTTTTTGCAGCCGTATTTTTATTTGTGGTAATTTTGGTTGCTGGATATTTTTTGATCAAGTGGTTCTCAGCTCCTGATTACAGTACCGGGCAACTTGAGCAGGGGCAGGTGTTGAAATTTGATCTTGACGGAGAAAGCGGTCCTGCCGCCAACGAATCGCTGCGAGTGATGAGTTACAATCTGGGGTTTGCTGCCGGGCCGATGCAACATTCTTTGGCCGATGATCATCCTGAATCTTTTTTTATTTCCAATCTGGATAAATTTATTGATCTGGTCCGAGCTGAACAGGCGAATATCGTCCTCCTCCAAGAAGTAGATATTCATTCAAAACGTTCATGGTATATGAACCAGCTTGAGTATGTCATGGAACGGCTGGGGTGGGGGTATGCCGCTCCGGTTGTGGATTGGGATATGTATTTCCCTTTGCGCAGGGAACATAAAATAACCAAGGCTACAGTGGTTCTGTCCAGATTTCCTATCCTTTCCAATGAATATACCCAGACCGCCAGCAAGTCTAATTTTGAAAGCATGCTGCTCAATATTTTTTATTACCCGTTGCTTTGGAAGTCGACCATGCAGCGGGTGGGAATTGATCTGGGTGATAAACGTTTGGACATCTACAATGTTCATCTTTGTGTCTGGACCAGAGCTGCACGCGTGGCTCAGGTGAAATTTCTTTCCAACTGGATAAATAAAAGCAGTACAGGCAATGCTTTTATCCTCGGTGGCGATTTTAATTTTCAAGCTTACATAAGGGGGACCCCGAAACCTATGGCGGATTTGGCAAAGCCTCCGTTTCTTGATGTATTACGGCAGGATTTGAGCGGGGTTAGTGAGATTCTGAGTGAAAAAGGCGATTCTGCTGACAATATCCATAAGAATTATACTTTCGAAGAAAGAAAACATCGCTACGATTTTCTCTATTATTCGAGAGGATTGAATCAGGATGAAGGCAAAGTTATCCGCAATATTAATGTTTCTGATCATTTTCCGGTCTTTGGTTCTTTTAATTTTCGAAGTGAATGATTGATAAAGTCGATAACTGCGGGGGTGTTCTGATGCTGTCTGTCTGTGAAAAAAAATGTTATAGAGTTGATTGATATGTAATTTTTATTGTGCCGGGAATATTTTTTTTACGAGGATACGACGTAATGAAGCGAAATATTAGCTTTCTCGCCATATCAAGTCTCTTTATCCTTTTTGCATTCTGTTTAGCATTCAGCACATGTGTACAGGCTGAAGATGTTTTTATTGTCCACAGCTACAGGCTGGATAATATCTGCGGCGGGCCGCAGCAGCAGGGAGTTCTGGAGAGTCTGGCTGAAGCCGGATTCAGGGAAGGGGAGAACCTTGTTGTGCATACATATGCCATGGACACCAAGAAGGTAAATAATACTCCTGAGTTAATAGACAAGCAGGCTGATATTGTCCTTGAAAAAGTAAGAAAGATAAAACCGGACGTTCTGGTGCTGCTTGATGATAATGCTTTCCGTACTGTGGGGCTGAAGCTTGTAGATAGCGGTGTCAGCGTTGTTTTTTCCGGTATGAATGGTCAGCCTGAAGATTATGACCGTAAAATTAAGTGGATGGATTCCCGGTCAAAGCCGGGACACAATATCACCGGGGTATATGAAAAGCTGCATTTCATAGATGCTTGCAGAGTGCAGAAAAAGATTTTGCCGGACCTTGAAAAGGTTTTGGTATTCTCGGATGAATCTCCGACCGGTAAAGCTGTATTGAAGCAGGTTCAAAAAGAGATCACTGAGGCTGGTGGCAGTCTGGGAATTGAATTTGAAATAGTTATAGCCCATTCGTGGGAAGAGTATACTGAGCTAATAAAGAAAGGCTGCGCCGATCCATCCATAGGTACAATTTATCCTGCGGTTACTTTGCTTAAAGACGCAGAAGGAAAAACATATTCAACCTCAGAAGTTTTGACCTGGACCGTTGCCAATTGTCAGGTTCCGGGGATTCCAATCAACTACTCTTTTGCTCGCTTGGGAATGCTCGGCGGGGCCGGAGTTGATTTTATTTCAATGGGCAGGCAGGCCGGGAGAATGGTCGCGTCCGTTCTGAATGGGACTTCTCCTGCTGATATACCAATAGAAGATGCTCAGCGTTACGCATTTGTTTTCAATTTGAAGCGTGCCAAGGAATTGGGAATGGTGATTCCCAATGATATTTTGATGGCTGCCGATGTTATTTATAAATAGCCGGATTTATTAGCTGCGATGAATAATACTGCCTCTTATAAACTCTCCTCTCTTGTTGCCGCAGCGATTTGCGGTATGGCAATTATAACTGCTTTGGCAATGGGCGGTGTGTTTTCCTACAGTTATTTCAGTACCCTTAAAAATGAATTTCATGACCGTGTCCGTGCAGAAGGGCAGGAGATAAGTCTTGAGCTGTATAGCTTTCTGGACCGCGCCATGGGCCGTCTGGGTGAATTGAGCAGGGATAATTCCATCCGGGTCGCCATTATGATGGGAGTAGATTATCCTCTTGCTGAAAAATTGTCCGAGTACGATCAAGCTCCTCCCGGGCTTGATTTTTTTGTTCTGCGCAAAGAAGACGGCAGGATTTTTTCCTCTTCTGCCCGGCCTTTTGATGAACTTTATGTACATAACGCGTTGCAGGATTCTCCGCACCGCTGTTCGTTTTGCCGGGACGAAGAGGGCGGCTTTCTCACTGTTTTTTCTCTTCCCATCCGCAGTCGCTCCGAACTTGTGGGGAGTGCTGCCGGAATGGTTGATTTCTCCCGTCCTGAATTGAAATCCATTTTTCATTACCCGGAATCCAGCAGAATGGTCCTTTTTGAAAAAGGTATAGCATACGACTTATTCACCGGGAAAGCTCTGCATTTTAAATTTAACGATTCCGAGTTGGGTGCTGACATAGTTGAAGCATCATTGAGTGACGATGTTGATGGAGTTTTGTATCGCAGTTCGCTAGTGCCCGGCCTTGCTTATTTTGTTTCGGATGCCCGGCTTAATGAATCCCTGCGGAGGACTTTCTGGTTGTTGTTGCCACTTTTCGGCGCAGTTATAGGAATGTGTGTTCTTGTTTCCCTTTATCTCAGCAATATTCTGACTCGTCCTTTGCGCGATATCACTGCGTCTGCCCAAGCTATTTCCACTGGTGGGGAAGAATATCTTCCTGATCGATCCGGGCGTATTTCTGAAATTAACGCGTTAGGTAATGCCCTTTCTGCTATGCTGGAAAGTCTGCGCAAAACTCGAGGACTAGAGCAATACCAGTTCTTTTTTGATAATGTTGATGATCTTGTCTGTCTCACCGACATTGACGGTTTTTTTCTTAAGGTAAACAGCCGCGGGACGGATTTTCTTGGTTATGATTATGACGAATTTCTCAAGAAGACTGTTTTTGAAGTTGTTCCGGCTTATGAGCGCGAGAGTCTGCGCGGCACTATGAACAGTGTCTTTGCGACCAGCGATTCCCTGCAATTTGAATATCCTGCGATCTCAAAGTCCGGTGAGATAATTTTTACTGACATAGTTTCACGCAGGATTTCTTACCAGGGTCAGGATGTGCTTTTGAGTGTGGTCCGTGACGTAACTGACCGCAAACGGGATGAAGATGAGCTGCAACGCTATGCTTCCGAGCTTCTGCGGGCCAAGGAGGTCGAAGAGCGAAATTCAGCCCATATGGCCGATACCTTGAAAAAACTGGAAGAAGCAATGGCTCGTGCGGAGGTTGCCAACCGGACAAAGAGTGAGTTTCTGGCCCAGATGAGTCATGAAATCCGTACGCCGATGAATTCTATTCTGGGAATGGCGGACATGCTTTCAGATACCAATCTGACATCGGAACAGAAGAGCTATGTTTCTATTTTCAGGAATTCCGGTAAAGCACTGCTGACTCTCATCAACGATATTCTTGATCTTTCCAAGATTGAATCCGGGAAGTTAACTCTTGAGGTGACTGAGTTTAATATTGATGATCTTGTTGATGAAGTTGCTGGAATCATGTCTGTAAGTGCTTGGAAAAAAAGGCTTATCTTTGGTTGTCATGTTGACCCGCATTGTCCGGGTAATTTTGTAGGGGACCCGACCCGCATAAAACAGATTCTGGTCAACCTGCTCAGTAATGCTATTAAGTTTACTGATTCCGGGTCAGTTACAGTGGAAATATCAACTCGGGCTGATTCAGATGGGCGTGCTGTTCTGGAAATTGTTGTCTGCGATAGTGGCATTGGTATTTCTGAAGAAAAATTGAAAGTGATTTTTGATAATTTTGTGCAGGCTGATTCATCCACTACCCGCAAATATGGTGGAACCGGGTTGGGGTTGTCCATTACCCGCAATTTAGTTGAAATGATGGACGGCAACATTAATGTTCGCAATCTTCCTTCCGGTGGGGCTGAGTTTCGGGCTGAGATCAAGATCGGCAGCGTAGAGACTAGTAAAAAATATGATTCAGAAGTTCGGGCTGCCATGCAGGGCCGTGAGGTTCTGGTTATTGATGAACGTGTTCTGGTCAGAGAATATATCTGCAAATGCTTTAGTGCGTGGGGTGCAGAATGTACTCATGCCGGGGATTTGAATTTTGGATGTGTGCAGAGCGGTTCCTGCCGTAACAATGCCGAACTGGTGATCGTGTCGGACAGGCTGGGAGAAGACGGGGACGGACTTAGTGAAGTTGAAGCTATTAAGAGTCGTTTGAACAATGACAATCCGGTTTTCTGCACTCTTTCATCGTCACCGGGCATGAGCAGTAACCGTCCTGAGGTTAATCTCCTTTTCGGTGTCAAAGGCAGTGTCGGTTGGCCGGCTACGCGGGGAAGTCTGCAGCGGGCCATGCTAAATATTTATGGAAAATCCGAACTACCCGAAGTCAAGCAGGAAGAAGATTTTGCCATGATCCCATTACGAATCCTCGTGGCTGAGGATTCGGAAAACAACCGTATCCTTTATGATTTTTTCCTGAAAGATACTCCGTTCAGGTTGCGCTATGCGGGGGATGGCGAAGAGGCCGTGCGGATGTACCGGGAAAACAATTTTGACCTTGTTTTGATGGATATCCAGATGCCCGTTAAAAATGGCCTCGATGCCACCCGTGAAATAAGAGCTTATGAGGCGGAAAACGGCTACCCCCCGACCCCGGTGGTAGCCCTTACTGCAAATGCTCGTGTTGAAGATAAAGAGCAGTGCCTTGATGCTGGATGCAGTGGATTTCTGCCTAAACCGATAAAAAAGATTACCCTGATTAAAGGTATTTTAAGATACGGTTCGTAAAGCCGATTACTTTTTGTGCAGCCAGTTGCCCAGTGCCTCCTGCAGGGAGGATGAAGCCAGGTGTGCACAATGTTCTTTGTCTTCAGGCAGGCCGCCAAGTTTTTTTAGGATGTCTTCCCCGTCTATTTCAGAAGCCTGATCAACACTTTTTCCTATACTGAGTTCGCACGCCATGTCCGAACTGACAATGCTGGGGCCGCACCCTGTGGTGTAAAAAGATGCTTCTTTAATCTTGTCTTCTTTAATTTTAAGGTAAATTCTGATCAGGTCTCCGCATGCGCCTTTCATTTCGCCAACTGCATCGGGTGATTCCATTGTCCGGGCGTGGGCCGGGTTATGCCAGCGGGAAGTTTCAGCTCCGAACATTTCTTCTGCGGCATCATCACATTGTTGCTGTATATCTGACAGAAGGTTATCGAGATTATCTATCATAAGAGTACTCCTTGTAGTTATAATGCGTGCTGAGGTTGGCTCAAGCCGGAAAAAAATGCAATTAAACTTTTTGCCTGTTTTTGGATTTAGGACATTAATATTGTAATTATACAGGATTTATTGTTCAATAAAAGCACGTGGATTTAAGAGTATGGAATTAAGACAGCTAAGATATTTTATTGCCGTTGCCGAAGAGTTACACTTCGGTCGGGCAGCCCGCAGGGTGCATATCGCCCAGCCACCCTTTTCGCAGCAGATCAAATCGCTGGAAGAGGAAATAGGCGCACGTCTACTGGAACGGAACAGCCGTAACGTTCGGCTGACCAATGAGGGGCGTTATTTTTACAAGCAGGCCATGGATATTGTGGCGCAGGTTGAAGAGGCGGTTTCCACAGCCGGAAGGATGGCCAAAGGAGAATACGGTAACGTTCGGGTCGGTTTTTTGGAAATTGCTATGGACAGTCTGCTCCCTGAGGCCGTCCGTTCCTTCAGTCACAGGTATCCCGGAGTCTCGGTACGCTTAAGCCAGTTCGGTGCTTCAATTCAGTTGGAAAAAGTCAGGTCAGGTGAGCTTGATGTGGGATTTTCCTCGGTTTATTTACACGCAATGGACGGTCTTTCCTCCATCAAGTTGTTTTCAAAAAAACATGTGCTTGCCGTGCCCGAAGATCATATCTTTACCACAAAAAAAAGCGTATCGTTGAGCGACATAGCTGAGGAGAATCTGCTTCTGTTCCCCAGGACAGGCCAGCCAGATCTTTATGATTCGATCATGGATTCCTTTTCCTCAAGAGGGCTGGTCCCTAAAGTACGGCAGGAAATCTCCGGTCTTTCCGGGGCTTCAGCTTTGATATCGTCGGGTATGGGAGTTACGTTCCTGCCTGATAACAGCCGGCTCTCGCGTAAAGGGATTGCCATGGTTCCCATTAGTGATGAATTTCCGCGCATGGATATTTACATGGTCTGGAATAGAGAGGATTACTCCAACACGGCAGGAGTTTTTATGGAGTGGGTGGCTGATTATTTTTCTGTCTCAAAAGCTTTTGCAGAAAAGTTTAGTGAATAGTTTTTTAGGATTGGAAGATGACTGATATAGTGGACGGACTTGAGATTACATGGATTCCTTCGATTACCGAGGTAGGGCGGGATGAGTGGAATATCCTTGCCAAGGAATTGGAGTTTCCTTTTCTGGAGTGGGACTGGTTACGGCTTATAGAGCAGAGTGGTAGTGCCACAACTGAGAGCGGATGGCTCACAGCGCATCTGCTGGTCCGCTATGAAGGAAAACTTGTCGGTGCTGCCCCGTTGTTTGTACGGGATCAGAGCGAAGGGGAATTTATTTTTGACCGTGTCTGGATGGAAGTCGCGCAAAAGGGCGGCATTACTTATTTCCCGAAAATAGTGGGTATGAGTCCATTTACTCCGGCGTCTGGCTATCGTTTTCTGGTTTCCCCTGATGTTCCCGCCAAAAAAATAAGCAGTCTGATTTGTAAAACCTTGGACCGTTTTTGTTCTGTAAACGGTTTGGGGAGTTGCGCGTTTAACTTTGTGGACCCGGAGTGGGTTAATGAAATGGAAGCACTCGGATATGCAGCCTGGAAGCATCAGGGTTATGTCTGGGAAAATCACGACTACAGGGACTTTGACCACTGGCTGGGAACTCTGAACAGCAACAGACGCAAGACGGTACGCCGTGAGCGGAAAGCTCTGCGCCGGGAAAGTATCCGGGTGGAAACCCTGACCGGATATGAAATTCCGGACAGTCACTTTGACCTGATGTTCCAGTGTTACGAGTCCACCAACGATAAGTTCGGGGTCTGGAGCTGCAAATATCTCACACCTGATTTTTTCGAGGGCTTAAAGCGGAACATGCGCGAGAATCTGATGTTTACCGTTGCTTATCGCGGTGATAATCCTGAGCCGCTGGCGCTTTCAATGTTCGTGTTTTCCGGTGATAAGCTTTGGGGCAGGTATTGGGGCTGCTTTGAAGAAGTGCGCTTTATGCACTTTGAGCTCTGTTACTACGCCCCCATTGAATGGGCTGTGGCTAACGGCATCAATTCTTATGATCCGGGCATGGGTGGAGAACACAAGGCCAGACGGGGTTTTTTTTCAACCCCATCCTACAGCCTGCATAAATTTACGGAGCCGTCCATGGACCTGACTTTCAAGACCTATATTCAGGAAGTGAATAATCTTGAAAACGGTTACATCAGCGAAATGAATGAGCTCATGCCGGTGGGTAATCCCGAAGACGAGGTGGATTAATCTCGCACCTTAAGCAGAAAGTTTTTCACTTTTTCATCCGTAAGGGAAACTTCATCATAGCCTTGGAACTGGTGGTCGTTGTCATATGAGATGATATCGGCCCCGGCGCGCTTCAGTATTGATTTCATGATGTTCTGATCCAGCAGTTCATCCTGCTCACCGATCAAAGCCAATAGTTGGCCCTGTTTTATTTTCCTTCCAGCGATACCTTCTTCCAGTTCTTTTTCCGCTATCGCAAAACGGTCCACATGTTCCTGCTCGATAACGATGCTGTCTCCGTTTGAAAACTCATAGGTCTCACCTAGTCTGTTGCGGACCAGAGAGGCCGGAGTCAGAGCCGGATTAATCAGCAGCGCCGGTACGCCGTGACGCATATGCATGATCATGGAATAAAGACCACCCATTGAGGAGCCCTGCATTACAATGGGGCGTTGAATATTTTCAACTACAATAGAATCTATAATTTCAAGGCATTCCAGCGGGTCAGCCGGAAGATCCGGGCTGATAAGTTCATGGTCGGGATAGTTTTTAGTAAGTGCAGCAGCCTTGGAGTTTTCCCCTGAAGATCCGAATCCGTGTATGTTAATAAAAATATTTTTCATGTCGGCGATATTGGGTTATGTTTATTGGGAATTATATGAATATCTTCACTAGCAAATATTGTTTTTGGTAATCCAAAGGATGAATGCCTGCAAGGGAAACGAGTGACGTCTGCTGCATTGATTTCGTTTTGACAATCCTATTTTTTACTTTGTCGGTATAGTTTTTTAGTTTTACAGATTACCGGTCCTAAAAATTCCGCATAGTTAAGTACAAGGAGTAGTAGGTGGATAAAACGCATCCGTCGGTTGTCTTTTTCAGCGGGGGAACTGCTTTAAACGGGCTGGCCTCCGAGCTTGCAAAATTTAATCCGCAGTGCGCTTATATTATTACCACTTTTGACTCCGGGGGCAGTTCTGCAGCATTGCGCGAAGTTTTTAATATGCCGGCGGTAGGTGATGTCCGTAACCGCATGCTCGCCCTTGCCGATACAGACAGCCCCGAGAAGGCTAATATTGTGGCTATGCTCAACACCCGCCTGCCCCGCTATGCAGACCGAACCGCCCTTTACGGCCAGCTTTCCCATCTTGCCAATGGTTCACATTCCCTTATGGATGGATTTTCCGAAATAGTCCGCAAGATATTATCAGAACGTTTCGCGCTATTTATCGAGCTTGCCGGGGACAGCTTTGACCCGGTGAATGCCAGTCTTGGCAATATTGTGCTGGCTGCTGGGTTCATGGCCCATCAGCGGGTATTGGCTCCGTCTATTGCCCAGCTTTCACGATTGATCGGTGTAAGAGGTATTGTCCGTGCATCCACGGTGGACAACGGACATCTGGCGGTTCGTTTGATGAATGGGGAAATTCTGGCCGGACAACATCTTTTCACCGGCAAGGAAAGCGACCCGGTCAGCTCACCTATCGACGGTATGTGGATTTGTTCCGGTGTGGATGATCCTTGGCCGCGTTCAGTGCATGCTTCTTCATTGGCTATTAACTTGGTGAACAATGCGGACTTAATTGTTTACCCCATGGGCAGTTTTTATTCCAGTACTCTGGCGGCTCTTTCTCCGCGAGGTTTAGGACAGGCTGTGGTGGCTAAAAATTGTCCCAAGGTTTTTATTCCCAATATGGGGTTTGATCCTGAACTTCTGGGACATGACATTAATCTTCAGGTTGAACGCATACTTGAAGCTATGCGCATGGACAGTGCTGCTTATATAAATTTGGACAGGGCTTTGAATTATATCCTTATTGATTCGGAAAAAGGTATCTATCAGGAAAATCAGGACTTCGCGGCCTTGGAGAAATTACCGTTGAAAGTAATTGACCGCAGACTTGTTTCCGATGAGTCTGGAGGACTGATTGACCCGCAATTGTTGGCTCCAGTGCTTATGGAGCTTGCCGAGACAGGCGGATTGCGTGATCCGTAAAATCTGAAAATAAGGAATTGTTATGTATATTGGTGCCCATATGCCCATTACCGGCGGAGTGGACAAAGCGGTAGAGCGAATAATGGCTGTCGGCGGGACAGCGTTGCAGATTTTCACTCGCAATCAGCGGCAGTGGAAAGTTAAGCCTCTCGAATCAAAGGTCGTGGCGAATTTTAAGAAATTAAGGGAAGAGTGGGGCAATTATCCGGTCAGCGTCCATGATTCATATCTTATCAATCTGGCTTCCCCGAAACCGGACGGAGCCGCTAAGTCCGTAAAGGCTTTTGCTGAAGAACTTCGCCGTACAGAACAGCTGGGAATTGAATATCTGGTTACCCACCCCGGTTCCCATCTTGGATCTGGTAAGATGGAGGGCTTGGAACGCTACGTCTCTAATCTTGATCAGGCTATTGCTCTTTCGGAAACTGAGGAAGTGAAGGTTCTCATTGAAAATACCGCCGGTCAGGGAACAAATCTGGGCAGCAGGTTTGGTGAGTTGGCTACGATTCTGGAAGATTCCGGCTACACCTCACGCATGGGAGTGTGTTTTGATACCTGCCATGCTTTTGCTGCCGGATACGATCTGCGCACAGCTGAATCTTGCGCTGAGGTTTTCGAACGTTTTGATAAGCTTATCGGTCTTGATTTCATACGTTTTTTTCATCTTAATGACAGTAAGCAGGAACTTGGGTCCAATAAAGACCGTCACGAGCATATCGGTCAGGGAAATATCGGGCTTGAGGGGTTCCGCAGCATAGTCAGTGATCCGCGTTTTTCAAGCATTCCCAAGGTCATTGAGACCCCAAAAGACGATGATCCGGAATTTAAACTTGATATAATGAATATTGAGCTGCTCCGCTCCCTGCGTGATTAGCAGGTTCGGATAGACTGTGGCTGGCTGGTTTCTGCGGCCGGGTAAAAGACTGTCTCCAAACCGTCTTCCCCGCCGTAGATTTTCGGCTCATTTTTTAACTACAGATTTTCAAGGCAGTTTTTCAGGGTGGATACGCCACAAGAGTGGAACATGTGCAAGGGAATCTGCTTGGCTTTGGTGTATTTTACGATGTCTTTTTTCGCTGCGTGGGAAATCTGGTTGGTGAAGATAATCACGTGGTCGGCATTGCCCAGTTTTGCTGAAACTTTGTTTTCCTTTCCGGTAAAGACTTTAAGCTTCACGCCTTTTTTCTTGGCTGAAACAATGTAATCCCTTTTAAGTCTGTCCATTCCGCCTATCAGAGCTGCGCACATGATTGCCTCCATGTTTTAAGTTTTGATTATTTTATAGTGAAAATGATTATCAGTGTCAAGCGAAAGGGGCGGAAAATAAATTGTCTTAAGTAGATGTATGTAAGTATTTTATTAGATAGTAAAAATACCTCTAATGACGGTATATGTTTTTATTTCGGTTTGAGTTATTATATAAATCCAAATGAATTGGCTTAATTCTTTTTCAGACTAGTAAAAATTAATAATTCTGACTGAAAGATATCTGCTTTGATGAAAAAAAAAGAAACCGGTCCTGGATCAGGAATAAAAAACATCGGATACCGCATTTTGCTGTTTTGTGCATTTGCGGTGTTTGCCGGTTTTGTCGGGCTTTCACTATGGGTTGGATATTCTTCACAATTACAAGTTAGAAATACGGCCCGTGAGTTGTTTGCCGGAGAATCCGCAAGAAGGGCCATGGCTGTAAGTGTTTACTTTTCCAATCGCGTTTCCGAGCTTGAGAATATTGCTGCAAGTGATTCTCTGCAATCGATGTTGAGTTTTCTGTATGAAGGCGGGCGTGATGCCGTTGCCAAGGATTTGGGTTCTGTTCAGGATTTGTGCGCGCTGCTTGATTATGATCTTTCTGAGCGTGTCGTGGGGGACGAACGGGCTTACTCGCGTATTGCCATACTGGATAAATACGGCAAAACGCTGGTCGATTCGGATGCTGATTGTTCATTGGCGGACGATTCGAGTGGACTGGAGATGTTCAGGGTCCGGCACGGAACCCCTGCTTTTTTTGCCGGGGAATATGGTGGCGAGCTGGCTATTGTCGTAAGTGCTCCGGTAGATGCCTCTTTGGGAGTCAGGGGGACTGTGGTCGGCTGGACAAGGCCTGAAAGTCTGCATCGAAGCCTTAGCTTTATGACAGTCTCCCCCGCAATCGGTAGCGATTTTCTGCATGTCGGATCAACTGTTATGGCTGTTTCCGATAATTCAGCCAGACTCAGTGGTGAGCTTCTGCTTATGGATGTCCTGCATGAGTGGAGCGGGCTGACCGTGGTTGAGGGCGGAGAGGACGGTCGGGAAGTGGACTATCTTGCTATTTCTTCACCTGTGCAGGGGACTTCGCTTAGCATCATAAGTCTTGTTGAAGAAGAGAGGCTTTTTGGCATTCTTAGTTTGCGGATGCAATATTTGCTTTCGATAATGACATTCCTGCTTATTGTGAGTGGCAGCCTGTGGTTGATCCGGTCTATCCTGGCCCGCAAGGTCTATGAAGCGCGTATGCAGGAAGCCGCCAAGAGAGTTGATGAGGTCAATAAAAAGAACAAGAAAATAGAACAGGAAGTTAAAAATCGTCAATTAGCCGATTCCTTGCGTCGGCGGGCCGAAATAAAATTCAGGGATATTTTTGATAACGCTCCGATAGGTATTTTTCAGGCCACACCGGAAGGAAAATATCTGACAGTCAACAAAGCTCTGGCTGGGCTTTATGGATATGAGAGCAGCGAGGAGCTGCTGGATAATGTCCAAAACCTGAGTAAACAGGTCTATGTAAACAGTTCTGATTGGACCCGTGCTGTGCAGATGTTACGCTTGTCCGGGCAGGTTTTTTCATATGAAGTTGAGTGTTTGCGCAGGGATGGGAGTTCTGTCTGGACATCACGGGATTTTAGGCTGGTTGCTGCTGAGCCCGGTGTTCCGGATTATGTGGAAGGGTTTGTTATTGATATTACAGCCCGTAAGAAAGCCGAGGAGAAACAGCAGGATAGTGAGTGGAGATTCCGGTCTTTGTTTGAGAATTCTCCGGTAGCCCTTTTAGAACTTGATATGGGGGAACTTAAGAAACATCTTGATTCATACGGCTCAGACATGCTCCCTGTTATCCGTGAAGAGTTGCTATCAGATGCATCTTCGCTGCGTCGCTGTGTCGATATGGTTGATATTATTGATGCAAATAACCGGACAATTGAATTTTTCGGCAACAATTCCCGTGAAGAATTATTAAAGGGCGGACTCACTGCTTACGTTACCTCTCACTCCTGGCGCATTTACAGAACAATTATTCTTGATTTGCTCAAAGGGATCAAGCGTCACCGCAGCGAGTTCAATTTTGTGCGGCTGGACGGAAAGCAACAATCTTTTATTTTAAACCTCAATGTTGTTCCGGGCTTTGAGAATTCGTGGGGTCGGATTCTGGTTTCGGTTGAAGACATTTCTGAACTGAAGATGATTGAGCGGGAATTGCGGATCAGCAGGGAAGATGCCCAGAAAGCTAATGAGGCCAAGGGGCGTTTTTTGGCTAATATGACTCATGAATTCAGAACCCCTATGAACGCGGTCAAAGGCATTGTTCAGCTGCTGCAGCGGTCGGAGATGACCCCTGAGCAGCAGGAGAATCTGCGTCTGATCAATTCCTCAGTCGATAGTCTGTTGGTGATTGTTAATGACATTCTTGATTATTCCAGACTTGATTCAGTGCATATGGAACTGAATGAGGAGAACATCGATTTTCCGGTCTTTTTACAGGATATTCGGGATATGTTTGATGTGGGGGCGATGAATAAGCCGTTGCAGGTTATTCTTGATGCTAAGGGAGTACCGGGGTGTGTGCGCGTGGACAGTCTCAGGCTGCGTCAGGTGCTGGTCAATCTGCTCGGTAATGCGGTCAAGTTTACCGACAAGGGTAGTGTGACCCTGCGCTGCGGTATTGCCTCACTCTCTGATGAAGAGAGTAAAACCTATCTTTCATTTGAGGTCTCGGATACCGGAATAGGTTTGCCTGATGGAGCTGTTGAGTCATTATTTAAGTCTTTTGTTCAGGCTGACCCAAGTATAACCCGCCGATACGGTGGGACCGGATTGGGGCTATCTATCTGTTACAAGCTGGTTAAGCATCTCGGCGGGGAATTGTCGGCCAGCAATAATGATCAGGGCGGGGCGCTATTTTCTTTTATTCTGCCAGTAGAAGTCTGCGAAGAAGTTGCCGGAGCTGAAAATCTTGCGGATGTTCGTCCTGTTCAGGATCTTTCCGCTTTGAAGGTGCTTGTAGCAGACGACAGCAAGATGAACCGAATCCTGCTGCGTAAGATTTTTGATAAGAACGGCATTACGGATTACCTGATGGTCGAGAACGGTAAAGATGCTGTTGACGCTTTTGACGATGCTGACGATTTCGATATAATTTTCATGGATATCCAGATGCCTGTGATGGATGGTTTTGAAGCAACCAAGGCGATCCGTAAGACACATTCCCCGGTCAGGATAGTGGCCCTTACTGCTAATGTCGGAGCGGAATTGTTGGAGAAATGCTTTGAAAGCGGCATGGACTCACGCATCACCAAGCCTTTTAATGTGGATGATCTTTTGGCGGAGCTATCGGAGGTTGCCGAGGCTTAGTCTTGTAATATGTTATTTCCGGTGGAGATCTTTAGGTATAGAAAAATAATGTTTATTTAGTAGTTTATGTCATTTTTATTTCGTCCGATATTTCTTGAACGGTTTTTATTACAATGGTAAATCCATACTTAGGCAGTCGATAAAAACTCCATCTGTGGCGTTGCTGCGAAAAGTATGTTTTTTTACGGACGGATTGTGATGCTAAAGGCTCTTGCACAGAAAAAATATAATTATTTGCGTGTGGCCCCTTTACCTCATTTTGTTCTGGGGCTTTGCATTGGTATGGTCGTAACCCTCGTATGGCTTGCGGCTGAGTTTTACCGTGACGGACACCGTTTCGGTTTCATCACCTCTGCTGCAATCGCCATGAGCTGGGTGACCGGGGCTTTTTTCTCGGTGGCCGATATTATCAGCAGGTATCGGGAATATCTGCGTATCCGAAAGATGCTGGTTGATAAGGGGTTCAGCGATAAAATATTTAAAGCTGTGGCAACTTCCCGCTGCCAGCGAGACGCCGCACTCTGGGCCGCAAGGCAGACCGGGTACGGATGTCTGGCTAAAAAAGTATACCACCGTCTGGGATACCGCTGGTATCACGTTATGCCCGATAAGCTTGTAAGTAATCCCTTCAGACTTTTTACGCCCAAATTTTTACGCACCGCCTTCAAGCCCGGTAAGCGTATTTAATTTGCTTAGCGTGTATTTTTTAATGTTATCGAGTAAAAAAGCCCACAATATCATTATGATATTGTGGGTTTATTTTTTGTAAGAATTTAGGGTAATAATTTTTTAATGCGCATTAGGCCGGGCACGAAAGATAAATTTCCCGTCTATTTTTTCTGGTGCAGCTTTGTGTCGGGCCGGGATGTTGCGATATTTTGTTGCCTGATAGCCGAGGAATAGTGCTCCGTGGGCCATGTGGTTGTCCGGTATTTCCAGATAATCCAGCACTTTTTGACTGTATGCAGCGGCTAGGACTATGTATCCGGCCCAGCAGGTTCCGTAGCCTTTTGCGTGAGCGGTAAGTTCAAGGGTGTTGGTAGCGATAACAGTATCCGCCTGCGGGGTTATCCCCAGCTTGGGGGCCCATGCGATGGCGGCTGCAGGAGCGTTGCGGCAGATAACATCGTTGCCTTTTTTCCATGCATTAACCAGACCGGGCAAAAAAAGTTTTTTTGCCAGCGGGTTTTTCTGCTTGACCATTTCCTCCATCCATTCGGCGACAACCTCCCCTAGTTCGTGGACCTTTTCCGGGCTGTCCAGAACAGTCCATGAAACGGGTTGTGCGTTGTGTCCGGAAGGGGCATAGGCGGCGGTATGGATCAGTTCGCCTATTTCATTAGCACTGAGCGTTGTTTTTTTAAATCTGCGGGTCGAGCGGCGGGTTTTGATCAATGTTTCTACTTTAGTGGAACTAGGTAGTTCTTCTTGGGTGAAAGGAACGGCCTGTTCGCCTTCAAACGCACTTAGAGTAATGGCGCCGGCGGGGCAGACTGACATGCAGTGGCCGCAGTTTATACAGTATTTGGTCTTCTTGGGATGGACGGTGGGAGTTTGACCATTTTCTTCTACACTAAGAACGGAAAGGGGACATACATGCACACAAAGCCCGTCCGCTTTGCAGAGCTCAGGGTCGATTATAACTGGCAACATTTTGTATCCTGTTTCGGTGAATGTGAATTTTGATTCACATGATAGTAAGCATTGATTTTCGTTTGGCTAGTCTTAAAAAAATCGGCCCCGTCTTTTTTAGGCGGGGCCGATTTTTTTAAGAGGTCAGTCGTTTTATACCGGCGGCAAGCATCAGTCCTGCCAATACGAGCGTCCACGGAGCTGTAACAGGTACAGGAGCTGGAACTGA
Source organism: Maridesulfovibrio spiralis (SeqCode) (assembly GCF_048571135.1). NCBI lineage: Bacteria > Pseudomonadati > Thermodesulfobacteriota > Desulfovibrionia > Desulfovibrionales > Desulfovibrionaceae > Maridesulfovibrio > Maridesulfovibrio spiralis (SeqCode). The sequence continues at coordinate 2,575,600 of NZ_CP182344.1, forward strand.
TTCAAGGAGTCCAAGTTTACCAATAGCGTGGAGGTTCTTATGGCCTCCGTAACCGAAGTGGGCGAAGCGGACCTTCTTGGGTTCGAATTCAACGTAAAATGCATTTTCAATATTATGCTTTCCTGTGAGCGAAGTGTAGTCGAAGACAGACTGCGTGGTCAGGGGAGTGTACTCTGTGTATCCGGTCATTCCTTTTCCGGCGTAGAAGCGGACAGTTGTACCGTGATCTATGTGCGCATCAATGTCACCGAGGGTGAAGGTCTCAGATGCCTGCAGTTTGCTGAATCCAATGGAACCGAGGTAGTTATTGTTGCCGAGTTTCCAAGTTTTACCTTTGTTTTCCATTACGAACTTGAAACTAGCTCCATGAGCGAGGGTTGCAAAAATAACCATTGCAGCCGCGAGAACCACGACAAATAAAGTCTTTACACTGAACAACTTCATTTGGCCCTCCTTGCGGCTGTGTGGTTAGGTTGAGCCTAGTAAACAACGCATACCTTCCTACTATATAGGTAAGGGTTAGGTGTTCAAAGTCAATGAAGGGATATTTTTGGCAAAGAAAAACTCCTCGCCGTGTGCACGGGGAGGAGTTTCGGTAGTTATGTATAAGTAATTATTGTTCTGCTTTCTTGATGACTTTTGCTTTGTTTGAAATGTCAGTGACAGGAGTTTCCGGCTCGGATTCCATTTCTGCTTCAGTTACGTCTACTGGTTCAGTGATGGTGAAATCGTCAGCCTCAATAGGAGCGGTTTTCCATGAAAGCTCCATGCTTAGTTTGTTTTTCAGTTTTTGGGTTTTGGCCTTGATTTTTATGTTGATTCCATCTGAAGGGGTCAGGGTTACTGATTCTTCGTCGTTCTGGATAACCATTTTTCCGGCTTTAAAGCTTTTCAGGATGTCTTCCAGAATGGCAATGGTTTCTTCCTGTCCGATTTTTTTCTTTTTCAGACCGACTTTTGCTTTTCCTTCTTTACCCATTATGTACCTTGCCTTTTTATGTGGTTATCAGGTCAGTGAAAGCAGGGCTTGCGAAAGAAGAAGCGGGTCAAGATACGGAGTGCTTTCTTCACTGACAAGCTCGCAATCAATTACCTGTATGCCGAGTTTGTTTATCTCTTTTTTGTCAACTCCGCCGGGGTAGATTCCGTTTACCGAGTCTATGAGGACAAAGTTGAGCACGTCACTGACGGTGATGTTTTCAGGATCGTCCTTACGCAGATAGTAAAGCAGTTTATGAATCTGGTCCGTGAGCGAGTGTCCCTTTAGTTCCGGGTCTGTTCCGGTGTTGGGAGTGAAAACTTTTGGACAACGGCTGTCGCTGATGGCTTTGCCTATCCCTTCCGGTAGCAGGTTGGCCACCACACTGGAATAAAAACTACCCAAAGGATAGCAGATGAGTTCTGCGCTGTTGATCAGTTTTTTCATTTTATTTCTGATCTGCACGGTGCTGGGTGTGGAGTCTTCCAGATGTTCTGCCAGCCAAAGTTTTTTGATGCCGGAACCGATGGGAGAAGCTTCCTTTCCGGTGAGCAGGTGTTGACCGACTACAAAGCTGCCGTCCTCCAGCTCAGCAGCAAGGTGGACATCCTGATTAACGGTGGGACGCACAATGCCGCGCACCTCAACCAGTTTGGAAAAGATATAGATTACCGGGTCAATGTGACGACGGTTGGTAAGGTAGCCGGCGGTGAGGATTATATTACCGATGCTGGCCCCGCGCAGGTTGAAGTCGCCCATGAAGTCCGCGAATTGTATGAAGTGGTTGCGGATGATTTTGCGCATGGGAGCGGGGATGTTGCGGACCAGCGGGTGTTTGCAGTCTTTCATCTCATCGAATTCTGCGCGCAGCTCGTCTTCCCCGGCATCCTTGGGCAGGCGGTAGGCGAAAAGTTTGTAGATTTCCGGGTTGCCCAGCACGGACTGGTCCGCAAGAGCCATGAGCCTGTTGCGGATATCGCCGACAGCCAGCATGTTGAACTGGTTGCGGATAACAGCTGAACTGCCCCCGGAATCAAACGGAGTGATTACGTGGATGCTGTTGTGGGTGAATTGGGCAAGTACGGAAGAAGTTTTCTTGAGAGCGGTTCCGCCACTGAAAAAAAGAATCCTCGGGCCGAGGTCCGGGGTTCTCCGGTAACGTTCCAGCTTCAGCGGGTCAGGAACCATGACTTCTCGTTCAATTTTAATGCGCATTTTTTTATGCCTCCGGCGGCTTAAGGGGAAGGGGAGAGGTCCCTTTGCTGTCGCCCAAAGGGGCCTCTCCCCTTCCCCTTAAGAATCCCCATCCCCTCTCCACCAAAGACGATTTTTAGTAAGTTCAGGATATAGCTTAGGGAATGGTTTTTAAATTAAAATTTCATATATTTTAAGTTATTGCAGTGTGTCTAGGTGCAAAATTTAAATGCGAAGCGGCGAAGCCCCGATAAAAGGTTTTGGGAGAGTCCAGAGAACCCTTTTGCAAAAGGGTTCTCTGGACCCCGGAGGGAATCTATTTATCAAAAGCGCGATAGCGCATCAAAGTTTTCCTTCTTTCATGAATTTCAGGCAGGCGTCTGCTGCTTTATCGAAATCCACGCCGCCGCTGATTTCAATGAGAGTTGTCTTTGACAGAAGATCTGCATAGGCGTCAACACCGGGATCATTTTCTTTTTCCGGCGAATCCGGGAGATAGAACAGTCCTGTCCCCTTCATGAAAGCGGGCACAAGGTCTTTGCGTTCTTTAGGGGCAACAATTTTAACGATGGTCTCGGAGTTGTCACGCTGCCAGTTGAGGATAACCAGTCCGCTCAGCGGTGCTTTGAGGATGAATTTGTCCGTTCCATAGCATTCGTCGATGAGAGCATCGTATTTGTGTTCCAGTTCCCAGAGTTCTTCCTTGGGCATGGACAGGAATTTTTCTTTATCTTCTGGGGCTACGATGCAGCTGAGGTCCGGGTTGTTAAGCGCTGTTCCGGGGTTGATGCGCGGCTGTTTGGCCACGCCGTACATGGTTAGAGAATCACCGTTGTCTTCGGCCATAATGCGGTCATTGCTGACGAATGTTGTGCCTCGGCTCATAAGATGCAGGGCGAGGGTTGATTTACCCATGCCGGAGAAACCGGCCATGGCGATTCCGCGACCGTTCTCAAGTACACCGGCAGCATGTCCGAGGAAGGAACCTTTGTTGAGCTTGTATTCAATGAAACGGTTGTTGATGAAGTTGATGACCTGATTGGAGTTTTCAATGCAGGGACCGATGGCGATGTTCTCGTTACCGCCGAAGACGAAGATCATCCCGGTCAGTCTTTTGTAGACCACGCGGCCATCAGGAAGGTTGTGAAACTCTTCCTTGATCTTGGTTTTGCCGGGATCAGGCTGCTTAACGGTGTATTCAAGGCCGAGGTCCGCTTTAGGGCACTCGTGTGCGGTGATCAGGATATCGCCTTTTTCGGCATCTATCAGAAATTCCTTGAAGTAGTTGTTCAGGTCAGCCAACAGTTCGGAGTTGTTGACCCGTGTTTCAATTACGCAGCCGCCGAAGTCGATGAACAGGGACTCAGTCGCCGGGAATTCGCTGCGGTATTTTTTAACAATAGCGGATTTGGTGATTGCACTCTGGTTCATTATCCTTCCACCTTTTTGATCACGTAGTCTACGTAATGGACAGCTGCATCAATGCCTCGTGCATCAAGCAGGCCGCGAAATCCTCCAAATGCCGATACTTCAAAAATATATGGGCCGTCAGGGGTAATGGCCACGTCAACGCAGGTGAAATCGAGGTTGAAAATAGCCTGTGCCTTATGGGCCAGGTCGATGATTTCCTGCGGGGGGTCCACCGGGGCATACTTGCCGCCGTTTACGGTTGTGGTGTTCCAGGAGTCAGTGGTTTTACAGCGTGCGTAAGTGGTCAGGTATTCTCCGCCGAGGAAAACTATGCCGAGGTCACTGTCATTGAGGTCGATGGTTTTCTGGATGTACATGGTATTGTACTCCTTATGGTAGTCCTCAATGATCTTGCGGGCGTCAGGTCCGGGCTTAAGTACGAACATGCCCCGTGCCTTGGTGCTGTAAAGTGGCTTGAAAACAGCTTCACCGTATTCTTCCACGGCAGCCAGAGCGTGATCCACGTCTTCTGTAATTGTGGTCGGGGGCATGGGGATATTGCCAAGCTGCAAGGATATTGTGCAGGTTAAGCGGTCCAGAACACGCAGGATGGAGTATGGGGAGGAGAAAATCTTTACCCCGCGTCCTTCGAGCATGCGCAGCATTTCAAGACGGTCGAGCAGATCCGGGGAGTACTGCCTGCCGATTTTTTTGATGATCAGCGCATCGTAAGTGGAAAGGTCTTCTCCTTCTACTATAGCCCGGCCTGAAGGCAGATCGAGGCGTACATCCTGCATTTCGAAAATCTTTGTAGCGCGGCCGGTCTTTTCAGCAACAGCCTTTGCAAGCTGCTCGGAGGACCATGCGCCTTTCAGTCCTATTACACCTATTTTCATGGTATGCACCTTTGATTAGCTTGTTTAGTAGTGAAGAATGTCTTCAGGCAGAATGAAATTATTCCACTTCCCGCTGTAGCGGTTCATTTTTTCGAGCAGAAACATGGAGCGGTTGAACATTTCCTTGGCAAAAGCGTAGTTGAATTCGAAGCGGGTGGAAGTGTAGAAGGAGCGCGCCAAGGCAAGAGTCAATCTGGCCTGCCATGTTTCATCGTTGTTTTCCTGCGCGAATTCTTCCGCAAAGTTGTATGTGCGGGAGATGACGGCGTTTATTTTGTTTCGGATGGGGCGGTCGAAAACGGGCATGCGGAATCCGGAAACAAGGAAGACCGATAGGTCCTGAATGTAGTCAAAATCGCGGGAGCGGTGCAGGTCGATGAACCTGACCCGTTCGTCGTCATTGCTGTAAACAACATTGTTGCAGTTGAAGTCGCCGTGGATGAACACGGTGAAAGGAGCCGGAAGGGTTTCTTCGATAGTTCTACATTCGTTGATCAGTTCTTCTGAAGATACTATCTCTGCAGATCCCAGTTGGCGGGAATTGCGGTGGAATTCCGGGTGGACCTGAAGAACCCCGTTCTGACGAGACTTGAGCTGGTCCATGAAGGTGGTCCGGATTGATTGTTCCTTCTTGGTGGTGGTCCAGACATGGCGAAGGGTCTGTTCAAGGGTGAACAGGGCGTTTTCCAGATCATTATCGTCCGAAGTCAGGATCATTGTATCAAGAGTACAGCCGGGCAGGAATTCTACCAGCATGGACCCTTTGTTTTCTTCTTTACTTTCGTGGAAACCGAAAATTTCAGGAACCATGCCCGGAAAGCGTTCAGCCCATTGTTCAAGGCTGGCTTTTTCCAGTTTGATTTTATCGAGATTGCCTTCTTTGTAGATACTTCCCTGTGCTACCGGGGGATTGTTCTTGTTGTCATCCCCTTTGGCTTGTATCCGGCCTATGCGGCAGCCGGAGCGGGAGCCCCAGATACCCTGAAAGTCGATATCGGAGAACGATCCATCGTAGCCGGAAACACTCAAGGTCTGTTGCAGGGATTCGAACTGCTCAATCTTGATTCGTTCGCCGAGAATGGAAAAGATGATTGCTTCCCCGATGTTGAGCAGGGAGTCTCCGATCCTTTCCAGATACCGGAAGATAAACAGGCAGGTAACGAGGTCCGGGATGTTTTTCCCGCTGCCCATTTCCGCCATAATGCGGTTGAAGTTATCTTTGTAAAGTGAATCCAGACGGTATTCGGATTTACATATTTCAAGGGCCAGAGGCATGTCTTCAGAATTGAAGCCCTCGGCTATTTTTTCAACTGTTCCCTCAATTATATCGAAGGCTTCAGCGCACTCGTAGCGGTTAACGTAACCTTTGTCTTCCAGATAAGCCATCTGGTTGACGATGTTTACACAGTGGTCGCCGATTCGTTCCAGATTAACCGATGAGACCTGTATGGCCCTGATTTTGTTCAGCAGCTTGGTGTCAAGATCAATGGAGCTGTTGATTCGTGAATATGACTTGTTCTCGATAACGGTTTTAAGATTATCGATATAATCGTCGCGGGATGTTATCTTGCGGAACAAGGAACGGGAGGGCGAATTTACGAACTCCCGTGTTGCCTTGAGCTGATTTAGAACCTCAATAATGAGGAATTTAAAGTTTTCGTCCAACCCTTCGAATGTAAGCATAGTTTAGGTGTCGATGTTTAGGGTTTTGTCAGATGTCTCTGCGTCTACAACAGAATCTTTCCAACCGATTTTGATATTGACCTTATTGCTACCGGATTTTCTTTTAGCTTTTACAGTAAAATTAAGCAGTCCTTCCGGGTGCAGTTCAATTTCATCGCCGTTGGTGGAAAGCTTTATGTTTCCAGACTCAAATCCATCAACAAGGGATTGCAGGAAGGTTCGGATAGTCTCCGCATCCTGCAATGATTCAAATACGAACTTTTTTTCGCCTGCCATCATGTTTCTCCATAAGATGTTTTGCTGCTTCTAACATTGAGTGTAACGTGAATGATTGCAGCAATGTGAAGATTAGATGACGAAGGTATTGCTCGGTTAACCTGCCATTCGGGATTTGTATTCCTGAATTACAGAGTGACGGTCGATTCCGGCCACGATGAGTTTTTTTCTGATATTCAGGTCGTCCCATGCGGGCTGCAGGCCGATTTCGCGCGCAGCCTTTGCCGGGTCTTGAGTTTCAAGCGGTTTGGTTTTTTCGCTCATGTGGCAGTCGTCACCCATAAAAATGAGTAGTTCTTTACTGCCGGAAGGGCGAGAAGCGTTTTGCTCGTTGACCACGGAGATCAGGAAGTCGGTATAACGCTGGGATTGAGGGTTCCAGACCTCAATGCCGTCCACATCATATTTTGCCAGCAGAATGGGCCAGAATTCTTCGGGGTGGGGAATGACAACGCATCCGCCAAGGGAGCGGGCTTCCTCAATCACTTCAGTGGCCCGGTAGAAAAATTTAAGAGAGAAGTCAGCCTTGACCAGCTTTTTAACAGTTTTGAGATAGGCCTGAATGCGGTTGATCAGTGTGTCTCCGTATTTTGGGCGCATGGCATCAAAATAGTTGCGCAGCAGTTTGTTCTTGATGGAATCCCGGGGAACGCTGGACCATTCTTCATCAAGCATTGTCTGGATTTTGGTCACGTAGACGCGAACCATTTCCACGAGATCCTCATCAGCACCAGTGGATTTGGCTGCTTTTTCTATGCGGTCTTCAATCGGTTTGGTGATGGTGTCCATGTACTGGAAAAGCTGGGAGGAGCGGTATTTGAATGTGTGGGCCAGCATGGATTTCAGCACATGGGCTTCCTGCACTTTTTCATTTTCAAAGTGGAGCAGGAGCTGAACTTTCTGGTTGAATCCGCTGGCATAGCAGTCCACCTCAACCCCGGTGTAATCCCCGTAACTCATCAGCAGGTTATGCTGGGTGGGGATCATGAGCTTGTCGTGTACATTGGGGAACATCTTTGCCACGCGTTGGGTAATGTGCTTAAAGGGAACGAATTCCGGATGCCAGTGCGCGGCCAGCAGGTTCTCCTGCCGGGGATAGATTTTGGAGGGGGTGACCACCTGCTCGATCTGCCAGTCGGCAAGTTCTGTGGAGATCACTTCATGGAATCGTTGGCGATCTTCGTCTGTAATTTCAGGAGAAACTTTTACTGCCGCGGGGCAGGATGCTGCTGTGTTCATTTTATCCTCTTATTTGTACCGTGAATGGCAGTGGGCAGTGATGCTGTTAATTTCGTCACAGGCTTTATGGGCGGCATCAATGTCTGAGTCGTTACAGGCCTGCTGAAATTGTCTACAGGCTTCCGTGAATTCGTCGTAATATTCATCGCCGTAGCCTTCGAAGCCGACCATGAGCTTGGAGTCGGTCATGAATTCTTCCACCACGCCAGCGGGGGGAAGAGTACCGGCATGTACTGATTTGAAAATAATTTTAAAGGATGCTTTCATCCTTTTTTTGAGTGATTTATATTTGGGTTTAGCTGATGCCGTTTCTTCTGCAACAGAACTTTCTATTTTGTCTTCAGCTATTTCTTCTTTTTCCGCTGGCATGGGCTTGGCCGTTACTTTGACAGCCGTATGGCCGAACTCATTTCGAATGTTGATTTTGAGCTTTTTGAAACCCTCAATCATCACCAGATATGCATCTTCTTCCGAGGCTCCTCCTTCAAGGGCGTCCGCCATCTTGCGCAGGAAGGCCGGGAGTTCACCGGGCTGGATATATTTTTCTATTTTGCTTTTTTTAGCCATATCAACTCTCCGTATTTCTCTGATGTTTATTGATGCAAGACTGGCAGCAGGTCGGTTTATCCCTACAGGATGTATATGATCGACTTAGCACAATAATTGCGGTTTTGTTACAATTTGGCAACTGAGTAGAGGGCATTACTTTACAAACGACGATACCAGAAGTGTCAGGTTTTGTGGATTATATACCTGTATGGTGGTATCCGGCCAGTAAGAATTTACAGTAAAGCCCGAAATCTTTTTAGATTCCGGGCCTTATAGTAATTTGTTTCAGGTGGTAATATTTAATCTTCAGCAATCGCCAGTTCTTCAAGGTTTTTGCCAGTTTCCTGCTCAATGGCAGTCTTAATGCGCAATGCTGTCTCTTTGCGTTGCATCAAATCTTCAGCCTTTTGGGTATCGTTCCCACATGCTTCTATTTTATGGTCATACATATAAATAACTGTGACCATCTGGTCCCCTTTGACCAGCTTGTCGGCGATGAAGACAATTTCTTTCTCTGTAACTGAAAGTTTGCCGGAATATTCAAGGTCATTATGCGCTCCGACGATATCGGCTACTTCGGGATACCCTTCTTCGCGAAGAAGGGCGGCTCCTGCGGCAGCATGGTCCTCCTGACCCTTGGCAATGTCATGCAGCAATGCTCCCGCTGTTATCAGGGCTAGATTTGGTCCTCTGTCGCGTAGCCACTTTAAATCACGCCCGATGCGCCGGGCGACGTCGCGGACCATTCTGGAGTGGATTACGGACGTTTCCGGGGTGTTGTGGGAAGCGAGGAGTTTTTCACATTGTTCCGGGGTAGGAATAAGCATGGGTGGATTCCTTGTGTGATGTGCGAGTTGACTAGTGTAAAGCGTGGAACCAATCATGGAACTCACTCATTTTCCTGTTTGGGCATGTGTTCTTATTGCTGATATACTCTAGTATATTGTCGGTTGAAACATTAAACCTGTATAAAGAATTAATTGTTCCTGCTCGGGATCTTTTTGTTGTCGTGAGTATCTCGTATTTTAGGAATATTTCTCTTAATTCACTCCAGTTTGGGTTATTGATGATTGGGTTAAACTGGGGGTCAGTAGCTTTGTCTAGGTCAAAAAAAAGTTTGTTCATTGTTTTTTTGTAGAACTTTTCAATAAGATCAATGACTTCTTTTTGTCTTTGGTTGAATTCTATTAGATGAGATGTATCATGGTTATTTGCTCCAAGTTGTGTAAATATACTATGTATTTCTTTAAGTGAGTTGTATTTATTCGATTCGAAGTGAAGAGAACTCAATGTGTTAGTGGGTATTATGTCCGATCCATTAAAAATGCTAGAATTTGATATGTGCATATTTGAAAATGTGCAGTTTTTAAATTGGGAATTTGTTAATTTGACTCCATGTGCGTACAAATCTCTGAAAGTGCAGTTTAAGAAGACTGAAGCATTAGTTGAAAAGCCATTGATTGATTCTCTATAGCATTCTATTTCTTTAATTGTAATATTGTTTAGATCGGATCTTTGCCTCAGTATAGAGCAGATCAAAGATCCTATGTTTCTTCTCGCTAAACTGCCAACAGGGCTTTTTGAGCTAACGCAACAGAGTATTTCGATTGTTTTTTTTGCTTTAGCGGGAGATTGTTGGCTGTTTTCGTGCTCAAAGTATTGGATGAAGTTTTCACCAAGTAAAGAGCGTGAAAAGAATAGTTTTAAATCTCGATTGTTTTCAGCGAATATTAGCTGATTAAGGCTGTTCAGCAGGAAATAGTCATAATATGCTTGGCTTTCAAACTTGAGAAGTTGTTCATCTCCTACGAATTCTGAAGACAGTAATGCATGTGATGTTACTTTGTTAGTAAAGATGGCTGCGTCTTCTGGAGATATCTTTTGGTCCTCAGTGACAATTTCAGCAACTGTCTGAAGAGTTTCTTGATCGATTGTTCGTTGTTCTTGCCACCAAAGCTCTATCGCTAATTCGTTCAAAAAACTTTTGTGGTTTTGAATAGTAAGTATCGGCACACCTTGACGGTTTAGCATTTTGTTGTTTTCACGCTCTATGTAGAAATTCAGTAATGATTCTACTAAATTTACTTCGTTCAGTATTGCGCTTGTGTTTTGGTTGTTAGATGTTTGCTTATGACTGAAGAAATCTGCTAATTGTGCGCAAAAGAATGGTTTTGATAGAAGGAGACTGTTGTGGGGGGGGATGAGTCTGAATTGTTGCTCTGCTGCGTCAGTAAAAATCGTGCCATCTCTCTCTTCTACTTTTTTGAAGTATTGCCTTCTTTGTTCTTCTGTCCAATCACATATTTCAATTGTCTCAAATTGATAGTTGAGTGGATCAACAGAGTTGTAGTTGTTAGCTATGTATGAAAGCATCTTGGCATCGTAGAATGTGGAGCGACCCGTCGCTATTATGCACCCATTTTCTTTAAGTGACATCAAAAAGCTTGAAAGAGATTTAAACGCATCTGCAAATCCACCAGAACCAATTAATTCATCAAATCCATCAATAATAGGTATGATAAGGGTGTTTCGAGTTAAGGCACTAAGAGCATCATAGCGGAATTGTAAATTGTATCGCTGAGTCTCCAAGGCGATGGCCTCTTCAATTCTTGCGAGTGCTCTCCCTTGAGCATCGATGTAAAAATAAAGAAAATCTGATTTTGCTTGTTGGTATAGCATGGCTTGTGAGCGCGTGATATCTTTTACGGCAATTGATTTTCCTGCCCCAGCTTGCCCACGGATAAAGATGACTTGCGTTGCATTGATTAATTCATTTTTAGAAACAAGAGGGGTTGCGAGGATCTGTTTTATTAGTTGTTTAAATTCAATTCTTTCAGTCTCTTTATTTGAATCGGGGATACGATTAGCTTCAGTGGTAAGATGTAGTGGCATTGTTTGCATATTCGCAACAATCTGAGACGATGTGTATTCTAGGTCAGCCATAGCAGGACTTGCGAGAAAATCTCTATAAGTAAATATTGAATCATTGAAATTTACTTTGATCTGATGATCTCTTGTTATGGTAAATGTTGCATTCTTAGTAATTCTTTTGTCTTTCCACTCTAAAGTAAGTTTATTGTTTTTTGCCTTGATTTGATTCAGCGTATTTCTATTTGCAAAACAGTTAATATCATATTTGATGTTAGAATACGTTTCATCGATGTCGTTTGATATTGGCCAACGCAATTTATAGCCCTCCTGCATAATTTGCTATACATCCAGTTTCTATTTTGCACCTGTCCAGATGAATATCAAAATGTAATTGTTCTTTATTTCTGAATAGAAAAATATCTTTTCCTGATTCCGAGGCATAGATTAGGCCCGGAATCATGTCGTAGTCGCCCGAAACAACACCAATCATGTCAAAGTCGTCATTGTGTGTGTAGTGGGCAATATCAATAACTAGTGATGTGTCGACAGTTTTTTGCTCGAATACACTGAAAAAATGTTTAGGTTTTATGTTGCAGGGGGTCGGGCAGCCATTGGCAGCCGCTTCCAATCCTTTATATATAGGACAGTTCGTATCTGGACATTGTTCATTTACTTTATCACTTATGGAAATGACTTTATTTAATGGTTGAGTTTTGACAGTCTGTAATAGGTGTTTATGTGGTGCAATTGCGATATGGTCAGCAATTATAAATTTTAATCTACATTTTTTCTCAATTTTCGGAGCATTATATAAGGCTGCACTTAGCATATTATATCTATCTGAATATTCTTCAGAATTGTTAATATACCATCCTCCATAAAATCTTATAGTTAATTCGTTTAGATTGTATGTGTCCTTATTCCATTGTCCAAGGTAACTGATTAGTTGGTTTAAACAGCTTGTGACATGTCGTTGGTTCGCCCTTCTGCCTATGCTTTGAAAGTTAGCATAGTTATCAAAGTCCACTAGGATAATTCCATTTTTCATTTTAAGTATGTGTAGTTATGATTTATTTTTTAGTAGTGTGTCATGGTTTTATTCTCATGTCTAGATTACGACTTCTAATTATGAATTAGGGGTGGTTGTTTTTAATAATTATTGCATAGGTCATTGGTATAGTGATCAAAAGATCGTGTTTTGCTCAGAAAAGAGTGTTGCAATCTTGGTGCGAGCGCTATTGAGCGGTTGTATGCGCTATGACTGCCGCATAGTGTTCTTCAAATAATGGTCCGGGTAAATTATTCCTCAACCCTTCCCTTGTAAAACTCAATGAAATTGCGCACCAGCGGGGTCATCCGTTCCGGGTTCCAGATCATGCCGATCTCGAAGGGGTGCAGCTCTATTTCAAGTGGCTTGAGGGCGATGCCGTCGGGGATGGTCCCGGCTGAATCGCTGTTGATTACGGTCCAGCCAAGTCCAGCGGCGACGAATACGTTTCCGGTGTGTTTGCGTTCGTATTGCATCCCTATTTTTAGTTCAAGGTTTCTTTCACTGAAAATTTTCTGCATCTCCTTTACGCGCATGCGGCAGTATGAATCCGTGCTGCATATATAGGGAAGTTTTGAAATGTCTTTAAGACTCAGCACGTTTTTTTGCGCAAGGGGATGGCTGGCCGGAATAGCTGCGCAGGTGCTGGTCTTGTGAACAGTCAGGCATTCCAGACCCTTGGTGTCGACAAGGTTCATGGTCACGAAGCCAACATGGCGAGTTCCTTCCCGGACTGCGTTTATCTGGTGGTATGTGTTTTCATCGTAAAGACTGACATCCACATCAGGGTAATCCCCAATGAAATCGCCCATGATCTGCGGGAATGTTGAGGACAGGGCTAGATAAATGAAGCTGATCTTCAGTTTGCCTGCCCGTCCATTGCCCATGGCGTGCAGGGTTGTTTTGGAGCGGTCCATGATGCCCAGCATTTCCTTGGCTTCCTGGAGAAAGTATTTGCCCTCTTCAGTCAACTCCACTTTGCGGTTGTTACGGTTGAATAAGCGCACTTCCAGCTCTTCTTCCATATTCTGAATCTGTCTGCTTAGCGGAGGTTGCTGGATGTGCAGCCGTTCAGCCGCCTTTCCAAAATGCAGCTCTTCGGCAACAGCGATAAAATAGCGTAATTGACGCATGCGCATAATGATACCTTTTTGATCTCAAAGTTTAGGTAAATGGTATTGGATCAGTATTATACTTTGTCCTACCTTAAATCAAACACAAATCGGAGGTTCTCAAAATGTATGGATTGTATTCTTCAGGTTTTGCAAGTCGGCTGGTGGCAACGGTTCTGGCAACGATCTTATTTTGCGGGGCTATGGTCGTTTCGTCACAGGCTGGGATGCTGGTGGCAGAGGGCAAACGTAGCCGCTACATTGCCGATCAGGAAGCAGGGATTGTTTATGTGGTCTATGCTGATGGCGAGTGGGTGCGTTTTGCGGACGGATTCGGGCATATCAGCGGCTTTTGCACTGCTCCAGACAACGCGGTTTATGTTCTCTCCGCTTCGCAGCGCAGACTGTATCGGGTTAGTGCTGATGGAGAGGTTGCTGATGTCAGGAAAGTCGGTTCATGTCCGCAGGCTATTTTTGTGGATCGCGATGGGGTAGTGAAATTTGTTCAGCGCAGCGGGGTGGTAACGGATGTCCATTAAACTTGAGCGGCATAGAAAGCAAAAAAGGATTGAATCTTTCGATTCAATCCTTTTTTGGAAAAGTGGCGTCCCCAAGGGGATTTGAACCCCTGTCGCCGGCGTGAAAGGCCGGTGTCCTGGGCCAGGCTAGACGATGGGGACGCATTTCAAATATGCACCTGCTTCAGTGGCCTGAATCACTTTGTTACGAAGCCGGTTTTATATAAGGACTTGGCTGGCAAGTCGTTTTTACGATGGCGTCCCCAAGGGGATTTGAACCCCTGTCGCCGGCGTGAAAGGCCGGTGTCCTGGGCCAGGCTAGACGATGGGGACGCATCTTAAATATGTACCTGCTTCAGTGGCCTGAATCACTTTTACGAAGCCGGATTTTGAGTCAACCTCATCTGGCATTAAGGTTGTTTTTACTGATGGCGTCCCCAAGGGGATTTGAACCCCTGTCGCCGGCGTGAAAGGCCGGTGTCCTGGGCCAGGCTAGACGATGGGGACGCATCTGTATAAAAGACCCGCTTCAGTAGCCTGATACTTAGTGAAGCGGGTAAAATTTTTGCTGGCTGGGACACAAGGACTCGAACCTTGATTAACGGAACCAGAACCCGTCGTCCTGCCAATTGAACGATGTCCCAGCAGCGAGAAAACGTTTTATGTATATTCGGTGTGGCTGTCAACAAGAAAATAAAACTTTTTTGAAAAAAGTGAAGGGGGGAGTGACTGTTATTAATTGTTTCCATATTATACTCCTCGGTTGACAACAAAAAATTATCATCAAGGGGACTAATGTGACAGCTACAAAGTACGGCGGGAAAAGCGTTGAAGAATGGATTTCACAGCATGAAACCATAAAGCAGCTGGTCAGCTGCGAAGAGGTCAGCTGGTTCAACAGGAGCAGCAAAACATATGCTGAGGCGGCAGCCAGGATTCCTTTTGGCGAAACGAATGTCAGGGATGCCGTGGATAGATTGGAAAGATTCAGGCCTTACATTGCCAAGGTTTTTCCTGAAACTGCAGGAGCGGGTGGACTCATAGAATCACCGGTCAGGGAAATTTCAGCCATGAAAGCCGCATTGGAAGATAAGTATGGTTTAGTGCTTCCGGGCAGGTTGCTTGCTAAATGTGACAATCTTCTTCCGATTTCCGGTTCCATTAAAGCCCGTGGTGGGATTTATGAGGTTTTGAAGCATGCGGAGACCTTGGCGATTAAATCCGGGATGCTGAATACAAGTGATGATTATTCGATAATTGATTCCGAAAAGTTTCGTTCTTTTTACGGGAAATATTCCATTGCGGTTGGGTCCACAGGTAATCTCGGGCTTTCCATCGGAATAATGGGTGCACAGCTCGGCTTCAAAGTTAGTGTGCATATGTCTGCTGATGCGCGGCAGTGGAAAAAGGATATGCTGCGTTCCAAAGGCGTGAATGTTCTGGAGTATGAATCTGATTATAGTCTGGCAGTGGCGGAAGGGCGCAATGAAGCTGCTGCTGATCCGAGCTGCTATTTCATTGATGATGAAAATTCGATCAATCTTTTTATGGGTTACGCTGTGGCTGCCGGACGTTTGAAAAAGCAGTTCGCTGAAATGGGCGTTGTGGTGGATGAGGATCATCCCCTATTTGCATATCTTCCCTGCGGTGTCGGCGGAGGGCCGGGTGGTGTTGCTTTTGGTCTGAAGCTGGCTTTCGGGGATAATGTGCATTGCATTTTTGCCGAGCCTACCCATTCTCCAGCCATGTTGCTCGGGCTTTATACAGGGTTGCATGATGGAGTCAGTGTGCAGGATTTCGGAATTGATAACCTGACTGCTGCGGACGGTCTGGCTGTCGGGCGTCCTTCAGGTTTTGTGGGCAGAACCCTGCATGCACTGCTGGATGGGGTAATCTCAGTCAGCGATGAAAATATGTATATGTTACTTGCCATGATGGCGGACACTGAGGATTTAGAGCTGGAGCCGTCAGCCTTAGCGGGAGTCCCCGGGATAATCAGAGTTCTGTCTGATCAAAATTATCTTGCTCAGCACAATTTAACCGGAAAAATGGAACAGGCTATCCATCTCGCATGGTGCACTGGTGGGAGCATGGTTCCTGCTGAAGAGATGGCCGTTTATTATGAGAAAGGGAAGGGGCTTTGTGGATAGGGGCAAGGTGACGCCCTCAGATTTGCTTTCAAAACGAAAAAGCCCGATTCTTGCGAATCGGGCTTTGAAATTTCGTGGCGTCCCCAAGGGGATTTGAACCCCTGTCGCCGGCGTGAAAGGCCGGTGTCCTGGGCCAGGCTAGACGATGGGGACGCATCTTGAATATGTACCTGCTTCACTATGGCCTATTGCGTGAAGCCGGATTTTTGGGAAGACTTGTTCTGGCAGTTCAAGTCTATTTTATTGAGTGGCGTCCCCAAGGGGATTTGAACCCCTGTCGCCGGCGTGAAAGGCCGGTGTCCTGGGCCAGGCTAGACGATGGGGACGCATCTCATAAAATTTGTTGTTGGCTGGGACACAAGGACTCGAACCTTGATTAACGGAACCAGAACCCGTCGTCCTGCCAATTGAACGATGTCCCAGCAACGAGAAGAGTGTTTATTTGGAATGACTCTTCTTGTCAACAACTATTTTCAAAATTTTTAAAGTATTTTGAAAATAAAATTATTATACAGACTTAGCAAGAGCGCGAGTCTGTTTTTTCATTCTGTTGATTTTGCGGCGGAGCTGGCTACGCTCTTTGCGGCCTTCAGCAGCTTTCTTTTCGATACGAGTTTCTCTCATCTTTCTTTTGATGGTGAGAATACGATCTTTGTAAGGGGAAACTGCGCCTTCTTCTTCAACGATTCCGAGGTATTCCTTGATGTTGGAAATCAGGGTTTCCTTGTCCATACCGGAAGCACCGGCGATCAGGGGCATTTTGTTCATGCAGAGCTGACGCAGGTCTTTGGTGGTCATTTTTTCGAGGGGCTTCTTCAGTTCAAGGCTCTCGAGGGTGGGGGTTTCATCACTCATAATATCCTCCTTAAGGTGGGCTTTATGCCCTGAAATTTATGATTTTTCAAAAAGGCGGACGTACTTCAGATAACATCTTCCGACCGCCGATTCTGGATCAAATTTGTCTTTCAACCCGCCGATTTTGCCGGGTTTCTTGATCTTGGCGTCCTTGAACAAAGTACGCTTCAATTCGTACCCGTCCAATGGAACCCTGCCGTTTAGCAGTTCAAATAGCACCTTGTCAAAGACTTCTTCACCAAAAAATGAATTTATTCTTTCCAGGATCTCCGGGGCGAAGTATGATAGCTCCTGTGCGGCTACGGAATCCTCGGATGCGAGGATCAAGGTCCGCTTGCGGTGTCCCAGCGGTTTGGCGAACTCGGAGAGTTCGCCCATCAGGTCCGGCCATGCTTTCCAAAGTCTTGGAATCATGAGCTTATATTCACCATCCATGCTCGAAACATAGTCACCCATGGCTTCGCCCATGTGGCGGACTTTGCGCTGGCGGGGATGGAATACCCGTTTGCGAGGACCGTTATATTTTTTCTTTGCTGCCATGTTATATGATATACCCGTAATGATCTTGGTGAAGGTTCTTTATACATTAAATTCCATCTTGGCAAAAGCTTTCAGCTTGTCCATAAGAACAAAACATCTGCGGCCTTGCTGCGAAAAAGCCTTCTGTACAGCCTGCAGGGGGCAGCGTCTATATATAATATTAGTGCTTGACGCTTCCCTTGTCGAGAGGTAGTGCCTATTCAGATTTTGTTATATAAAGATGTCGTTATGTTTTGCCGATGGGGTGTTTGATGGAAATTTTGAAATTCAGCAAGGCATTGTCCGATGAGATTCGTATCAGGCTTTTAGCCATGTTGCGGGACAATGAGCTTAATGTTGGTGAGGTTGTGCAGGTTCTGGGTATGTCCCAGCCGCGTGTTTCCCGCCATTTGAAAATCATGCATGAGAGCGGCCTTCTGGAATCCAGAAGGGAAGGACTCTGGAATTTCTACCGCTTGGCCCGTTCTGGCAGCGGCAACCGTTTTGCGGAATCCATCAGCTGGCTCATTGAGAATGAACCTGAGGTCGAAGAAGACCGTCACCGCGTGGCTAAGGTTCTGGCAGAGCGTAACATGGAGACACGCAAATTTTTTGATGAAATAGCTGAAGACTGGGAACGCTTGCAGAGCGATGTTTTCGGTGAATTCAATTTGGATAGCGAGTTGCTGACCCTTGTAGAGCGTTGCAATGTAGGCGTTGATCTTGGTTGCGGAAACGGTTCCCTGCTGGAAAGTCTGCTGTCCAAATGTGAAACTGTAATCGGTGTGGACAGTTCTCCAAAGATGTTGGAGCTGGCTGAGAAACGTTTGGGTAACCACCCCGACGTAAGTCTGCGCATCGGTGAGCTTACTCATTTGCCCCTGCGTGACTGGGAAGCGGACCTGACTTTTATTTCCATGGTCCTGCATCACCTGCCACGCCCGGACAAAGCCGTTGCCGAGGCCGCACGGACTCTTTCCAGTGGCGGTAAGCTGGTTATTGCCGATTTTCTCGCGCACGCAAATGAGCGCATGCGCAGTGAATTTGGTGACCGCAGACTCGGTTTTACAGAAGAAGAACTTGGTGGATGGATGGAGGATGCCGGGCTTGGCTCCATTGATATTCGCCGATATCCTGTTAATGAAGGACTGACTGTCCTTGTATGTATATCAACTAAAAAATAATTAAGGCAGCTGGTATTTTCAACTGTCTGAGCGAAATTAAAATGATGGAGGTTTCCATGCTTAAAGTAGATCCGAAACTTGATTACAAAGTTGCTGATATTTCCCTCGCCGACTGGGGTAACAAGGAAATGCAGCTTTCCGAGCGTGAAATGCCCGGTCTCATGGCTATCCGTGCAAAATACGGTGAAGAGAAGCCTCTCAAGGGCCTCAAGGTCATGGGCTCCCTGCACATGACCATCCAGACTGCAATGCTCATCGAGACTCTGTATGCTCTCGGTGCTGACATTCGCTGGGCTTCCTGCAATATTTTTTCCACTCAGGACCACGCAGCAGCAGCTATCGCAGCTAACGGTACTGCCAAAGTCTTCGCATGGAAGGGTGAGACCCTCGAAGAATACTGGTGGTGCACCGAGCAGGCTCTGACCTGGCCTGACGGTTCCGGCCCTGACCTCATCGTTGATGATGGCGGTGACGCAACTCTGCTCATCCACCACGGTGTGAAAGCTGAAAAAGACGCTTCCGTTGCTGACGAGAAGACCGACAACAAGGAATTCCAGTGCGTTCTGGACCGCATTAAGCTTTCTCTCGCAGAAGCCCCCGGCAAATGGACCGCAATCGCGAAAAAAGTACGCGGTGTTTCCGAGGAAACCACCACTGGCGTACACCGCCTCTACCAGATGCAGGAAGCAGGCGAACTGCTCTTCCCCGCAATCAACGTTAACGACTCCGTTACCAAGTCCAAATTCGACAACCTCTATGGTTGCCGCGAGTCTCTTGCTGACGGCATCAAGCGCGCCACCGATGTTATGATCGCCGGTAAAGTAGTCGTTGTTGTCGGTTACGGTGATGTTGGTAAGGGTTGCGCCCAGTCCATGCGCGGTTTCGGCGCACGTGTACTCGTTACCGAGATCGATCCCATCTGCGCATTGCAGGCTGCCATGGAAGGTTTTGAAGTAACCACCATGGACAACGCTGTTGAACGCGGTGATGTTTTCGTTACCTGCACCGGTAACTACCACGTTGTTAAAGGCGAGCACATTGCCCGCATGAAAGATGAAGCTATCATCTGCAACATCGGTCACTTTGATAACGAAATTGAAATGGGCTACCTCGAAGACAACCCCAAGGCTGAAAAAATCGAAATCAAGCCTCAGGTTGATAAATGGGTTCTGGAATCCGGCAAGTCCGTAATCGTTCTTGCTGAAGGCCGCCTTGTAAACCTCGGTTGCGCTACCGGTCACCCCAGTTTCGTAATGTCCAACAGCTTCACCAACCAGGCTCTTGCACAGATCGACCTCGCTAAGAACGACTACGAGCCTCAGGTTATGATCCTCTCCAAGAAGCTCGACGAAGAAGTTGCACGTCTGCACCTTGAGCGTCTCGGTGTTGAGCTTGATGTTCTCTCCAAGGAACAGGCAGACTATATCAGCGTTGATGTTGACGGTCCCTACAAGCCTGATCACTACCGCTACTAATTTTACTTTCCTTCGGGAATGTTGATTTGAATATTGAAATTCCGCAGTGCTTATGTGCTGCGGAATTTTTTATTGTAACACATTTCTCCTTTACATTTACTCTATAATAAGTAACTAACTCCCACCTCGGCGTGACTGGACGCATGCAAAGATCATATTCTTTTTATCTGGAAATCCGCTTCGCTTTTCGAAGCCCTTATCCCCTACGTCCCAGAGATTATTAAGTATTCGGAAGATAAATTCCGCAGCACGGATACCGTCACGCGTAGCCGTCAGATAAAGTCCTTTCACTACTGGATATATTTGTGAGTTTTAAACAATTTTCTTTTGACCGGCGTATAATGGCCGGAATCAATGCTTGCGGCTATGAAACGCCGACCCCCATTCAGACTAAAGCCATTCCCGAAGTTCTCAAAGGTCATGATGTCATGGGCCTTGCCCAGACCGGAACCGGTAAAACCGCTGCCTTTGCACTTCCTATCATGCAGCGCCTACTGGAGAATAAGTTCTCCGGGGAAGGACCGGTAAGGGTTCTGGTGCTTGCACCTACCCGTGAACTGGCTTTGCAGATTCATGAAAACTTTATGGAGCTGGGCGTTGAGGCCGGAATCCGCAGTGCTCCTGTTTTTGGCGGTGTGGGAGCTATGCCCCAGATTCAGGCTGCGCGGCGTTCATCAGTTGTTGTCGCCTGCCCCGGACGCCTGCTGGACTTGATTAATCAGGGAGTTATCAAGCTTGATAAAGTAGAAACTCTTGTGCTGGATGAGGCTGACCGTATGCTGGATATGGGGTTTCTGCCTGATATACGCCGGATTATGTCCCGGCTGCCCAAGAACCGCCAGAATCTGCTTTTTTCCGCAACCATGCCCAATGACATCCGCGACCTTGCGGATAAAATGTTGCACCGTCCGGCAACTGTGCAGGTGGCGAATACCGCCCCGGCCAAGACAGTGGAACATGCATTTTATCCGGTCGGCCAGCATTTGAAGAATACATTACTGTTCAAGGTGCTTGCGGAAACCAATTACGATAGTCTGCTGATTTTTACGCGTACCAAGCACAAGGCAAAAAACCTTGCCCGCAGGCTTGTCGCAAGGGGCCATAAGGCGACTTTTTTGCAGGGAAATATGAGTCAAAATCAGCGGCAGCGTTCTCTTGACGGATTCCGTGACGGAACATTCAAGGTAATGGTCGCGACTGATATCGCGGCGCGCGGAATTGATTGTGACCGAATCAGCCATGTGCTCAATCTGGATATTCCGGATACTGCCGAGACATACACCCACCGCATCGGCAGGACCGGGCGTGCAGGGCGTAGTGGTAGCGCATTTACTTTTGTTACCCGTGACGACCTGCGGCTCATGCGTGAGATTGAGAAGGCAGTCGGTTACTCCATTGAGCACCGCACCTTAGAAGATTTTGATTATGACAAGCCCAACTTGCATGGGGATCAGCCGAAGGGCGGAGGCCGTAAGCCTGCCGGAGGCCACAAGCCCGCTGTTGGGCGCAAACCCGCACGCGGCCGCAAGCCTGCCGGGGATCGTAAGCCTGTTGAAGAGAGTAAAGCAGGTGGAGAACGTAAATCTACTGGAGAGCGCAAAACATCCAGAGGTCGCAAGCCCGCTGAAAATCGCAGGTCGAGCGACAATCGCAGGTCGAGCGACAATCGCAGGTCGAGCGAAGATCGCAGGTCGAGCGACAATCGCAGATCGAGCGACAATCGCAGGTCGAGCGAAAATCGTAGGTCGAGCGAAGATCGCAGGTCGAGCGAAGATCGTAGGTCTGAAGGTAGACGTAAGTCCGGATCAGGGCGCAAATCGAGCGGCGGTCCTACTAAGCATTCTGATGAAAGACGCGATTCCCGCCCAGTAAAAAAGCGTAACTCAGCAGGATCTAAAAGCTCTCAGGATGAAGCACCTAAACGTAAAGCTGGGCGTCCTCCAAGAAGAAAACGGCGTCCTTCACGTTTTTCTAAAGTATAATCAGGCTGTTTGCTGCAAAGCCTTTTTAGTTATAAGCAGAAATTATTTATTTTCTAAATATTTCTCTTGACTTTTGTGTGGAAGTAGTAAAACAGTGTCTGTAGTTGCCAACGGCCTCTTGGAAGGAAGTTGGTTTTAGTTTAATCAGGTATATCAAGGAGCCGTGTACGCATCCTGTACGCCGCTCCTTTTTTTTATACCTAACGCATTTGCGTGAAAGTTTTTTACACCTTTTTAGGAGAATTTTTAATGTCCAAGAACATCTATGTCGGTAACCTGCCCTGGTCTGCAACTGAAGACGAAGTCCGCGCTGCTTTCGAAGCTTACGGTGAAGTTGTATCTGTTAAACTCATCGAAGACAGAGAAACCGGGCGTCCCCGTGGCTTCGGTTTTGTTGAAATGGAAGACGCTGGCGCAATGGATGCTATCGACAATCTGGATGGTAAAGACTTCGGCGGCCGTAACCTCAAGGTTAACGAAGCGAAGCCCCGTGCACCGCGTCCCCGCTGGTAGTCAATATATAGTTTGACTGTCTTTTCTGAGCAATGAATTGCTCGTAAGCCCGTTTTTCCTGCGAAAGACGGGCTTTTTTGTTTTCAGTCCAAAAGCATTTCGATATAACTTTTCCGGTTAGCAAAGTTCCTTCCTATTTTTTCTTTTCGGGGATTCATACATGCTTCGTAAATTAATATTGTTTGTTTTTCTTTTATGCATTCCGTCCGTCACGCTTGCTCAGCCCTTTCATGTGCGCACTTCTTCTTTTGTTTCAATGGACGGAGAAACTGTTTTTGATAGCAGATATCTCACTGACGGAAACAGCACTACCGGTTGGGTTGAGAATGGTGATGGCAGTGGAGTCGGGGAATGGGTGCAATTCTTCTTCCCGGCACAGGTTATTGTGGATTCCGTAAAGATTGTGAACGGAGTTGATGGTGGCAACATGGGTAAGGTCAACCGGATCAAAAATGTTTCAGTTTCCTTTTCCGGTGGTCAGCGTCAGGAATTTACTCTGATCGATTCAGCGAAGAAACAGAGTCCTAGAATCCGTAAATTCCCTACCACAAGTTTGGGAGTCAACGTGCGTTCAGTATATCAGCAGGAGAATGTTGAGCATGCAGGGTTTGCGGAGATTCTGATCAAATACCACCGTATTACCCCGGAAGAATTGGCGGCGGCAGCAGCTCCGGTGAAAGATCCTCTGGATACCTCTGTTGTCGGGGAAGCGGTGGTGCTTAATACTCGCAAGATGAGTGCAGAAGAAAAGAAGGTTCTTTATGAAAAAATGAGCGAGTTGGAAAAAAAGCAGGTAGTGCTTGATGAAATGAAGGAATTCTTCGATAAATTCTACACCAATTTTGTGACCATCAACGAAGAATATCCACGTATGCATACGCATGATAAATTTATGCTGGAAAGCTCCACCTTCGAGAGCTTCCGGTCCATGCTGGAAAAGCGTAAGGTTCTTGATAAATATCAACAGGCGGTAGTTTCAACATCCGGCCTGCGCTACAGCATCCGGACCCTGACCCCCACAGAAGTCGAACTTTGGGTCAAGGGCGAGTACACGGTCATTTATGATATGAAATCGCACCAGATAACGGAGAATTCCCTTTTCCATCTGAAGAAAGAGTACGGCGAATGGAAAGTTAATAATAAAACTGAATTTTAAATAAAAAGCGGTGGATGACAATGAGTCAACCACCGCTTTTTATTTTATGCAGCGAAGATTACTAAAAGTTTTTGGGAATCTTAAACCCTTTTTACAAAAAGGGTTTAAGTCCCCGGAGGGTTCCCAGAAAGGTCCGCCGGAGGCATCCTATCTGGTATGATGGGTCCAGTACTCAACATTGGGGCTGAGGTGCAGCAGGCCAAACTCCTGTCCCAGTTCAATCAGCAGTACCGCAGCGAAACATATGATAAGCAGCATGCCAGAATATTTGCGTATGGACCCTTCCGGTGAGTATTTCCAAACGATAAATCCGGGCAGTATTCCGAAGATGATGCACTCACCTACCCCGCCGACGAGGTTGATCGCCACCAGAAAAATATCTGGATAGAGCAGCCCGACCAGAAGCGGCGGAATGAAAGATAAACACCAGATTACAATCTTGTTATCAATACCGAAGTTGCTGGAGGCCAGATCTCGCATGAAGCTGAGAAGTGCTGTACCGTTAGCCATAAAAGCTGTGGACATGGCAACCACGGCAAAGATCAGGGCCACATAGGTAAATACTGGGGTCTGGAGCAGTTTTTCCAGCGGGATGGTAGCCGGGTCGTTGTTGCCGAATGCGGTGATCAGGTCGATATGTGTTTCAGGATTGGAGAGCGGTAGCGCACCGAGCACAACCAGCAGCCAGGTGATATTCATGACCATGCCGATGGTGGTTCCGCCGATGATTGCGGTACGGATTTTTTTACGGTCATGTCCCAGCGTGCGGCAGATGCTGGGGATTATGTTGTGGAAATGAAAGGCCATGAGCAGGACTGGAAGGCCTGCCGGGATATATGTCCAGTCAAAAGCTTCGAGGTTTGGGGCGGAAACATCGGGCACAACCATGAAAACCAGTGCGCCGAAGGTAATCCACATGATGGTGACCATGTAAGGCGTACATTTCTTCATCATCTGCATGCCGAATGCGGTCATCCCGGTGACCAGCGCGAAATAAAGAACCATGATAACCGATTGGGGCAGGGTGGATTGCAGGCTCATTATGATGGCTGAGATTCCGCAAAGATAGGCTACCAGCACCCCGTAAAGAATAATCAGGTTGGCGACTATTGTTACCCATTTTCCGGCATTGCCAAGTTCATGGTGAAAGAATGTGGGCAGGTCCGCGTTTTCATTGGTGGTCAGGCTTTTTTGTTCTGAGTAGATCAGTGCAGTGTAAGTCATAAGCACCCACATAAGCAGGGTTGCGGCTACGGAAGGGTAGAACCCGGCCGCACAGAGGTTAACAGGCAGGGCGAGAATACCCGCTCCGAGCATGTTCCCCACAACAACGAACATCATGGACAGGGCGGAAGCTGATTTTTCCTGCGTCATTCATATCTCCTGTTGCAAATAAGTTGAAAAAAAAGCCCGCACAGTATTGGTTGTGCGGGCCTTAAAAATTCTATTTTTCGGTTTCAACGAGGTTCAACGGGTGCGTGTGAACCATGGCTTCAGGCGACAGAGCCTTGTCGAGATCTTCCTTGGACATGTACCCCTTCTCGATAACGATATCGTATACCGAGCGGTTGGATGTGAGCGCTTCGTTGGCGACCTCGGTTGATTTTTCGTAGCCGATGTATGGGTTGAGAGCAGTAACCAGCCCGATGCTGTTTTCCACGTAGCTCCGGCAGACATCTTCATTGGCAGTTATGCCGGAGATGCATCGGTCGGCGAGGGTGCGGAATCCCCGGCGCATGATGGTCAGGGAATTAAGCAGGCTGGCGGAAATTACAGGTTCCATGACGTTCAGCTCAAGCTGTCCGCCTTCTGCCGCCATACTTACGGTGACGTCGCTGCCGATTACGGTGAAAGCAATCTGGTTGACCACTTCCGGGATGATCGGGTTGACTTTGCCGGGCATGATTGAGGAACCCGGAGCCATGCGCGGAAGATTAATTTCATTAAATCCACAGCGTGGTCCTGAAGAAAGAAGACGCAGGTCGTTGCATATTTTGGAAATTTTAACGGCAACGCGTTTCAGCACGCCGGAAAGCTGTACGTATGCACCTGTATCCTGAGTGGCTTCAACGAGGTCCGGGGCCAGTTCAAGGTCGAAACCGCTTATCTCCTTGAGCTTGTCTGTAACCATCTGGGCGTATTTAGGCGGTGCATTCAGTCCGGTTCCGATGGCGGTTCCGCCCATGTTGATCTCGCAGATCAGGGTCTTTGCTTCGCGTACCCGTTCAATGTCCTCGCCGACCATGACCGAGTAGGAAGTGAATTCCTGACCGAGAGTCATGGGCACTGCATCCTGAAGCTGGGTTCGGCCCATTTTCAGGATATGGGAAAATTCTTTACCCTTGGCTGCGAAGCTTTCCTGCAGATATTCCATAGAATCGATGAGTTGATCCATCTTGGCAATCAGGGTCAGCCGGAGGCAGGTAGGATAGACGTCGTTGGTGGATTGAGCCATATTGATGTGGATATTCGGGTGCAGATTGTCATATTCACCGCGTTTGAAGCCGAGATGCTCAAGGCCGATGTTAGCGATTACTTCGTTGGCGTTCATGTTGGTGGAGGTTCCGGCTCCGCCCTGGATGATATCGACAATGAACTGGTCATGGTGCTTGTCGGCCAGCAGTTCGTCGCATGCAAAGACAATGGCTTTTGTTTTTTCATCGTCAAGTTTGCCTAACTCATTGTTGGTGAGTGCTGCGGCTTTTTTGATCTGGGCCATTGAATAAATGATATGCGGATAGTGGGAAATGGGAATCCCGGTGATGCGGAAGTTCTCGGATGCCCGCATGGTCTGGGCGCCGTAGAGAGCTTCTTCAGGGACGTCCTTTTGTCCTATGCAGTCGTGCTCAATGCGAATTTTCATTTCTTTCTCCAAAGAGTAGTAGTGTACTTAGAATGTGAAGGGTGGAGAAAGTGCGCAGGAGAGTCCCCGGCACATTACAACCCTTTTTGTTTACTTTTAGCATATCGGTATGTGGGGTCAATACAACTGATTGAACTCTTTGTTCATACGATTACTGGCTGAAAATGTGCCGTTTTTGTGAAACTGCTTTATTGGCTAAAATGAGAAACTGTTTTTGCCTCTGTTCTTGGCCTTATACATGGCTTCATCAGCAATGCGGATCAGGTGCTCTTTCGTTTTGCTGTCGTCGGGGAATACACTGATACCTATGCTGACACCTATGCGGTATATTTTTTCGCCAACGTAAAATGGCGGACGCATGGAGTCGATGATGCGCTGGGCAACAACTTCAATCTCATTGCGTGTCCCGACATCCTGCAGGATGAAGATGAATTCGTCACCTCCGATTCGCGAGAGAGTATCGCTTGTCCTTAGACAATCGCTGAACCTTCCCGCAACTTCCTTGAGTACTATATCTCCGGCCATGTGCCCCAGTTCGTCATTGACCTGCTTGAAGTTATCGAGATCGGCATAGAGGATGGCAACTTTCATGCGGTTTCTTTTTGCGTGTGAAAGTGCCTGTTTCAGACGGTCGTCGAAGAGAACCCGGTTGGGCAGTCCTGTCAGGTTGTCAAACATGGCCAGACGGCGCATGGTTTCCTCATGCTCTTTGCGCTCGGAAATATCCATGAGGAAGCCGTCCATGCGCACGATTTTTCCTTCATCATCTTTGATGGCCATGATGGATTCACTGGCCCAGAAGGTTGAACCGTCCTTGCGCTTGTGCATGGCTTCGAAGTTATCTGTGTGACCGAATTTTTCCAGAATGGTAATAAGACGTTCTCGTTCGCCAGAGGAAACATAGCAGTCTTTTGAAATATTTTTTATTTCATCAAAAAACTCTTGCATTGAAGGGTATCCGTAATATGAAGCCATCCGCCTGTTGGCGTTGATGAATTTGCCCTGTGGCGTGGTCTGGAATATCCCGAGCGGCGCAGTTGTGAAAAGGGTCCTGTAGTTTTCTTCCGCGCGTCTTAAAGCTTCTTCCTTCTTTTTACGGTCAGTAATGTCAAGGATGAACCCGACTATGCTGTTTTCATCAGGGAGCTTGGTTCCTTTTTCGTAAACCCAGCGCTCAGAACCATCATTGCGGATGATGCGATATTCATGTTCAAAGGAACAGTGGTTGCTTATTCCCTTGCTGATTTCATTCTTCAGCGCTGTGCGGTCATTGGGATGCACAAGGTCATAATACAGGCTTTTACCGTCTTTGAGGAAGTCTTCGGTGTGGTAACCGGTGACCCGGACAACCTTGGAGCTGATGTAATGCATTTTATAAGGCTGGCTCATTTCGCATTTATATATGATACCCGGTGCGTTTCCGGCAATAGCTTCGAATAAATTGTCTTTGCTTCGTAATTTCTTGTTTTGGCGGAGAAGGATTTGTTGTGATCTGTGGTAGTAAAAAAAGAAAATAATGGCGAAAAACAACAGCAGGATAAAAATGAACATTGCCGAACGTATAGCCCGAGCGGAGGCCATGGAGCTGGTAGCATCTGTTTCCGGTGCGGATATGGCGACCACCAGTTTCATTTCGCCCAGCTTTGCAGTATCCCAGGCAACCAGCTTGCGCTCCACATATTTATCGCGTTTGACGGTAAATGAGTATTCTCCTGAGCCATAAGGTTCATGCATCATGCGTGAATCAATTTTAATCAGGTCCTGATAGCCCTTGTGTAGTTCAAAAATATTCTTTCCCAGAATTTCCGGTTCCTGATCAAATATGACAGTGCCTGAACCGTCGACTATGTAGCCTGATCCGTATTTGCCGACCTGAAGCGATGAAATGTATTTATCGGTTAATTTGTCTAAGTCGATGACCACAGTCAGTATGCCTGCAAATTTATTCTTTACCCATACAGGCATTATTAGTCCGGCCAAACGCAGCTTATCATTAATGAGCGGTTTAGTGGTTAGGAATCCAGAACGCATACCCTCCACTGCGGAAAAATATTTTTCTGTCCATTTGAGCGCCATCTGGTGGGCCTGCATCAGTTTGCTGGAGTTTATTTCAGAGGTAAGGGGTTCGTCTTTTTTTACAGTATGGAAGCTCAGGAGCATAAGTGAGCCAAGGTCATTCTGTTTAATTTTGAAGAGGCGTTTGATGGATTGGGCTGAGCGTTTACCTTCAATGAAATCAACCAGCGAATAGCGAGCCAGTGTAGTTGCAGAATCTACTACACCGTCTAGTTTGTCTTTCAGTGCGGTGGCAGTCAGTTTTGCCTGTAGGGATTGCTGTTCATTGAAGACCCTTTCCTGGTCGCGAATAGACATGGTATCGAGCTTCAGGCAAAGGTAGCTGGCAATGCTCAAAATCATGATCAAGGGAATTATCAGCTTGAAAGGAATCCATTTGCTGAAAAAATTACCTGCTTTAGCTGAGAGAATCAAGTTTGGCTCCGGGCTTATTTTTCTGTGCTTTATTTATATTGTTGTCCGTTTGAGTCATTTCAATCAGCCGTTTAGTTTTGATACTACCTTGAAATTTTTGCTTATCCCATCCGCAATATAGATTACAATACCACTCCATATAAGGGCAAAAGTAATCAGTCTGGCTGAGTTGAAAGGCTCGTTGTATACAAAAACACCAAGCAGTAGTGCCAGAGTGGGGGCTATGTATTGCATCATACCCAAGGTAACAAGCCTCAGCCTGCGTGCTCCATGGGCAAAGAATATGAGCGGTAGAGATGTTGCCGCTCCGGCCCCAAACAGCAGAATATTATCTAATGTGCTTATTTTGTATATACTTATTTCTCCAGAAAAGGCCAGCCAGATAAGGTAAGCCGCCGATGCCGGAGCCAGTACGGCTGTCTCTACAAAAAGGCCCGGTAGAGATTCAACTTTCATAATCTTGCGCACCAGACCGTAAAAGGCGAAAGAGACAGCCAGAGTTAATGCTATATACGGGATATGGCCGTAATCAATTATAGAATACGCTACACCACAGGCCGCAAACATGATGGCAAGGGATTGCAATCTGTTCAATTTTTCTTTCATGAAGATGAAGCCAAGCAATGCGTTCATCAGGGGGGTCATATAATAGCCCATGCTGGTGTCTACCACATGACCGTGATTGACTGCCCAGATGTAGATAAACCAGTTTACCCCGATCAGGCTGCTGCTCAAAGTCAGTAGTATCTTCCCTTTTTTGTCAGCAAGGGCTGCTTTAACTTCTGTCCAGCGTTTTTTGCAGGAAAGCAAAGCTGCTACAAAAAAAAGAGACCATACAATCCTATTGCATAGCAGTTCTAGCGAGGGTACTTCTTCTAGTGATTTCCAGTAGATAGGCAGTAAACCCCACATGATGAAGGCGGCTGCGGCATACATCAGTCCGTCGTGGGTGTTTTTGTTCATCTTTCCGTTCCTTTTGAATTAATGAGGCAGGAAAGATATGCCAATCATCAACCGCTTGCAATATACTAATTATTAAAATCTCCGGCTGATTATCAAATGCTGATATCGATACACAGAATAGAAGAACGCGGGGTGTCGTAAATTTTTGTAGACACAGTTACGCAGTTGTTACCGGAAGCGAGTGATATGTATGGAGCTGTGGTGTGCCAGTTACTGCCTGATTTGATAGTCAGGTAGTATTCTTTCAAGGAATGGTCCGCGCCTTCCGGGGCCGGCTGATAGATAAGGCGGCGGTTTTCTTTTAATTTATATGGATTACATATGGTTTCCGAGATCTGCACCCCGTTGGTGTCGAGGATATAGGCACACTCGATAGTCGTGTTCTCGGTAATGAAAGCTGAAAGTGCTGAATCGGCTGTTCCGGGAGTGATGTCCATGAGTGCTTCGCGAAGCTTGCCAGCCATTCTTTTGTAGCTGTTTTCCATGATTTTCTGGCGGTTGATTTTTTCAAGAACATGAGTCTTGAAACGGGAAGCCAGAAATTTAATAGGAGTAATATCCGGATTTGCAGCAATTGCCGCAGGCATGGGACGGCCGAAAAAATAGCCCTGAAAAACATCGATACCAAGACTGAGCAGGGTAAGGGCTTCATCAACTGTTTCAATTCCTTCGGCCAGTGGGAGGCTTCCGGTGCGTTCGGCAAGACTGATCAGGGAACGGGTCACTTCCATATTGTAAAATCTTTCATTGATCCCGGTGATCAGCGAGCGGTCTATCTTGATGATGTCCGGCTCAAGGGACGGAATACGGTCAAGGTTTGAGTGTCCGGTTCCAACGTCATCAAGGGCTATAAGAAAGCCATGGTCTCGTGATTTTTCTACAAAAGAACTGAGTGCCCTGTCGCTTCCGGCTTTGGATTCGATGATTTCAAGAATGATATTATTAGCGGGAATATTGCATTTCTTAACCATTTTTCTGGTTATGCCATAGCCGAAGGTTTCTTCATTGATGATGGCTGCATCAATATTTACGGATAAGAGCAGGGAGCGGTCTGTCCTTGAAATGGGAGCAAATGTTTCAAACGCCTTCTTGCGGCAGGCTCTGTCCAGCCGGGTTAAGGTCTCAAAGTCCTCACACATGTCAAACAGAGTAAAAGGGGGAATACATTCCCCGGTGCGGGGATGAATGGCACGAGTCAGGGCCTCAAAGCCCAGCAAGCCTTTACGGTTCACGGAAATCAGCGGCTGCAATACTGTGGTCAGGCAATCATTTTCAATCAGTTCATTTATGGAGAAATCTAAAATAGTATTCATAATGCAGTCGCTTGTTTTTGTTTTCCAAAAAAACGGCCGGAAGGGTGGGAAGTCCCTTCCGGCCGTCAGGTCCGGCTGAGGTGGTCACCGGACTTGGGGTGGGCCGGGCTTGTCTGCCGAAGATAAGCCCGGCCAGCTGTACACTAATTGGGGTTAGAGTGATTTTGCTTTAAGAGTTATGTGGATTAAAGTGATTCTTCACCTGTTCTGATTCTGATGGTTCTGTTCAGGTCCTGTACGAAGATTACTCCGTCGCCTTCCTTGCCTGTCTGTGCTCCGGTTTTAATTGCTTCCAGTGCTGATTCTACTTTGTCTTCGTCCAATCCTATCTCGATGCGGATTTTTTTGAGCAGGTTAACTTCCATAACGACACCGCGGTATGTTTCTGTGAATCCCGCGCCCCTGCCGGAGCCGAGAATGTTTGTTACCGACATGGTGTAGATTCCTTTGGCATAGAGGGCCTGCTTTACCGGGGTAAGGCATTCGGGCCTGATATATGTGATGATGAGTTTCATTGTTTTATTCCTCTCTTTGTGGTGGTTCGATTATTCGTTGGAGAAGATCTGGAAGCCGTTGTAGGACTCCATGCCGTGTTCTGCTATGTCGAGGCCCTTCATTTCTTCTTCAGCGGAAACCCTGATGCCCATGATTGCCTTGGCAATGTTGAAAGCGAGATAACCCATGCCGAATGCCCAGATGAAGCAGACTGCGATGCCGATAAGCTGGGGGGTAACGAGTGCGAAACCGCCGCCGTAGAAGAGGCCGCCTGCGCCGTCGTTAAGAGCGGGAGCGGTGAACAGTCCGCAAGCCAGGGTTCCCCATGCTCCGCAGACACCGTGTACGGAAACCGCACCAACCGGATCGTCGATTTTGAGAACCTTATCAATGAACTCGATGGAGAGTACTACCAGCACACCCGCGATGAGACCGATGAGCAGGGAGGCTGCCGGGGTTACAGTTGCACAGGGAGCTGTGATACCGACCAGCCCTGCCAGCGCACCGTTACAGGTCATGGAGATATCCGGTTTGCCGTATTTGAACCATGAGGTGAACATTGCACCAAGGGTTCCTGCACAGGCGGAGAGGCTTGTGGTTACTGCGATGAGACCGATGGAACCATCTGCAGTGGTGGTGGAGCCGGGGTTGAAACCGAACCAGCCGAACCAGAGGATGAATACGCCAAGTGATGCCAGAGGAATGTTGTGACCGGGGATAGCTTTTGCTTTGCCGTCCGCAGTGTACTTGCCGATACGGGGTCCGAGTACCATGGCACCGGCCAGAGCGATCCAGCCACCCACGGAGTGAACTACGGTAGAGCCTGCGAAATCCATGAATCCTATGCCTTCAAGCCAGCCGGCTCCGGCGTCGCCCAGCCAGAGAGATCCCCATGCCCAGTGTCCGGAGATAGGATAAATAAGTCCGGTTACAATAGCGGTTACGAGGATATAGCTGCTGAATTTAGTACGTTCAGCAATACCACCGGATACGATAGTTGCCGCAGTTGCTGCGAATACAGACTGGAAGAACCAGAATGTCAGGGTCCACTGTGAATCAGGGTCGGTCAGGCCGGTACCGGCGAGGCCGAAGCCGGAGCTTCCGACAAAACCGCCTGCATCAATACCGAACATGAGGCCGAATCCAAAAAGGAAAAAGATTACTGATCCGGCGGAAAAATCGAGAAAGTTTTTCATCAGGATGTTACCGGCACTCTTTGCGCGGGTGAATCCTGCTTCAACACATGCGAAACCTGCCTGCATAAAAAAAACAAGAATACCGGCAAGAAGGGTCCAGAGAATGTTACCGTGGGTCTGGGACATTGCTTCTTCTGCCGCGAATGCTGCGGAAGGTGCTGCCAGGAGCATGAGAGTTGCGAGAGCCGTGGTTTTGCGGCCTACCATTGAACGTTTAATAGTCATACAGTCCTCCTTAGGGATGTTGATTGCTTCAAGGATGTTTTTCTTAAAGCATGGACTGTGCCAAGTCTGTAATGTCTTGTAATGATTGATTAAATTATGGGTTAATCCAGAATATACGGTTACAAAAATGTATTTTTGAACGTTTTTGTTCTATTTGATCGTATGTAAAATTACAAAAAGGTAAACTTGTTGGTTTTGAGTATCGTGGGCGGTGGGTAAAAATTACAAATGGCGTTCATAATATTAATGATGGTAAAAAAATAAATAAAGTTGTTGACAATTTTTTCAGGACCCGGTTAAGTAACACCCATGCAGACTTTCAACACCCTAGGCACTGGCCTCTCTTACTTTTTTTACTTTTTTTATTTTTGGTGCACCCACGCTTGTGGTCGGGTGGAGGTTTGCTTGTACAAAAAGTAAGAAGAGAAGACATAGCAAACGACCTCTACGAAAGGGCCGCAGGCGAAGAATCGCCGGCGGCCCTTTTTTTTTAAGCACGGGTCGCCAAAGGGAAGCGGATCTTGGAGAACTTAGAGGCAAACTTCAGGAGAAATTAAAATGCAGATTGGTAAAAGTGTAAGAATGGAGCGGATAGTAAACCGTAATACAGGCCGGACCATCGTTGTTCCCATGGACCACGGTATCAGTGTCGGACCTCTCAAAGGACTGCGTTCCATGCGCCGGGCAGTTAACGATATGGTCAAAGGCGGAGCCAACGCCGTGCTGATGCACAAAGGACTGGTTCGCTGCTCCCACCGCGAAGAGGGTGGAGACGTAGGGCTTATCGTTCATCTTTCCGCATCCACCTGTCTTTCCCCCCTGCCTAACAAGAAAACACTGGTCGGTACTGTTGAAGACGCGCTTCGTCTTGGCGCTGATGCTGTTTCCGTTCACGTAAACCTCGGTGATGAGGCCGAAGCGCAGATGCTTTCCGATCTCGGAGAAGTTGCTTCCGCAGCCACCAACTGGGGGGTTCCGGTTCTGGCTATGGTTTACGCCCGCGGCCCGAAAATCAAAGACGAATTCGATCCTGAAGTTGTTGCCCATTGCGCCCGCGCAGGTGAAGAACTGGGAGCAGATATCGTAAAAGTTCCTTACACCGGCGACATGGAAACTTTTAAAGACGTGGTTGAAGGTTGCTGTATCCCGGTCGTAATTGCCGGTGGTCCCAAGCTTGATTCCACCCGCGATTTCCTGCAGATGGTTTCCGATTCCATCGAAGCCGGGGGTGCCGGACTTTCTGTTGGCCGTAATGTTTTCCAGCATGAAAATCGCGTTAAGCTGATGGAAGCATTGCACATGGTTGTTCACGAAGACGAAACTGTAGATAACGCTCTCGCACACATTGGCGAATAGTTGCCGGTGTTAGGTTGAAATTCAGGAATACAAAAATGAAAAAAATTATTTTTAAAGCTATCCCCTTCGAGAAGAATCTCGTCAGCCTCGCTCTGGAGTCCGGTGTGGACGCGATACTGACTTCCCCGGAAGACAAGGAGACCATCGAATCTCTTGGCCGGGTAAATGTAATTACTCCCGATGACATGCCTTGTGTTGCCATCACCGAGAAAGCGGATGAAGCTGTGGCGGTGGATCTGGACAGAAAAGGTAAAGATGTCTGCCTTGCAGCAGGCTGGGAGATTATCCCGGTTGAAAACCTGCTTGCCCAGATTGACGCCCTCGCCCTTGAAGCTGAATCTCTCGAACGCGCAAGACTTGCTGCTTCCGTTATGGAGCGTGGAGCTGACGCCATCGTAGTCACACCCGAAGGTGCTGCCGATCTTAAACAGATAGTAGCCGAACTGAAACTCTCGCAGGGTAAGATGGAATTACAAAAAGCAACAATCACCAAAATTGAATCTGCCGGACTGGCCCACCGCGTCTGCGTGGATACCACTTCCAAGCTCAAGAAAGGGCAGGGTATTCTGACCGGAAATTCTTCCGCCTTCACCTTTCTCGTACATGCTGAAACCGAATCCAACCCCTATGTTGCAGCCCGTCCTTTCCGGGTTAATGCCGGGGCTGTCCATGCTTACGCGCTTCTGCCCGGTGATAAAACCACCTATCTCGAAGAACTGCGTTCCGGTTCCGAGGTGCTGGTTGTGGACAAGGACGGAAATACTTCTGTTGCCGTAGTAGGGCGCAGTAAGCTTGAAGTCCGCCCCATGCTGCTGATCAGCGCTGAGGTTGAAACTCCTGAAGGTCCGGTTGCCGGCAAGGTTTTTCTCCAGAATGCGGAAACCATTCGTGTAGTCAGCGGTGACGGCGAGCCTGTAAGTGTGGTAACACTGAAAGAAGGCGACCAGATTCTTTGCCGCATTGATGATGCAGGACGTCATTTCGGAATGCGTATCAAAGAAGAAATTTCAGAGGATTAATAAAAAAATGTCACAGTCCAGCAAAAAAAATCTTGGCGATCTGCGTGTGGAAATCGATTCACTCGACAGTGAAATTCTAGAGCTTCTCAATAAGCGTGCCGCTGCGTCTCTTGCGGTTGGAGCTATCAAGGCCGGATCATCTGACCAGATTTTTAAGCCTTTCCGGGAGCAGGAAGTATTGCGTGGTCTCATTGAGCGCAACCCCGGAACTCTCCCCCCCGAGCACCTTGAAGCAATTTATCGCGAAATTATTTCTTCTTCCCGCAGGCTGCAGAGGCCTGAGCGCGTGGTCTATCTAGGCCCCGAAGGGACATTTTCATATTTTGCCGGATTACAGCACATGGGACGTCAGGCTGATCTGCTTCCCAAAAACAATTTTGAAGATATTTTTGTTGCCGTTTCCAAGGGCGAAGCCGACCTCGGCATCATCCCCCTTGAAAATTCGCTCAAGGGAACGGTAGGACAGAATGTTGATCTGTTCATGCGTTACCCGGTGTTCATTCAGTCCGAGCTGTACCACCGTATCAGCCACGGACTGATGACCAAGGGTGCCGACATCAGCGAGATCAAAACTGTCTACTCTCACTCCAAGGCACTAGAGCAATGCACCGGATGGCTTCGGGCCAACATGCCCGGTGCAGAGCTCGTGTCTGTTGAGTCCACTGCCAAGGCCGCGCAGATGGTTTCCGAAAGCGATGAATCTGTAGCAGCCGTAGGCCACGTAAAGCTGGCGAACCTTTTCGGATTGCATGTCACCGCAGAAGCGATTGAAGACCTGCCGGATAACTGGACCCGCTTTCTGATCATCGGACCCAAACCAGGTCAGGAAGATAAGCGCGATAAAACTTCGCTGCTTTTCACTACCCCGGACAGACCCGGTGCACTGGTTGAGGTCCTCAACGAGCTTTCCGGTCATGACATAAACATGACCAAGCTTGAGTCGCGGCCCGCACTTGGTGAAAAGTGGAAGTACATGTTTTTTGTTGATTTGCAGGGTGATCTCGGAGCTGAAGAACACGCTTCACTTATCGAAGATCTCAAAGCGCGCTGCCTGACTTTCAAGATTCTGGGCTGCTACCCGGCAGGAGCACAGGAAGGCAGTAAAATTTAAGAATCCCAAAAACTTTTAATAGGGCTTCGCCACTTTCAATAAATATTTTTCTACTAGGCTTCATTAGCCGGGAATATATAAAATGACTTCTGATAACGTAATTGTAGTTAAAGCTCCGTCTTCAAAGTCCCTGTCCCACAGGGCCTTGATTGCCGGGGCATTGTCCGAAGGCTCTACTGTTGTCCTTGATCCGCTGGATAGTAACGACATCAACCGGACCATGGATTGTCTGGCCACCATGGGCGCGCAGTTCAATATTGATGGAACTGCCACCACCGTGACCGGAATGGATGGCGGCCCCCGTGGCGGAGTTAAAGAACCTGCCGTTCTGGAGATGCGTGATTCCGGCACAACCTGCCGTTTGATAACCGCTCTGGCCGGAGCTGGGAAGGGACTTTTCCGGGTGCAGGGAACCCCACGCATGCATGACCGTCCCATCGGTGCTTTGACCAGCGCACTGGAATCTCAGGGAACCAAGGTTACTTTTTCCGACAAGCAGGGGTATCCCCCGGTGACTCTGGAAGCGAGGGGATTTAAAGGTAAAGAGATGAACATTTCTCTTGAGGAGTCCAGCCAATACCTTTCCGGCTTACTGCTCGGTGCTCCTCTGGCCGGCGAGACAACTATCATTAATATAGTTGGTAAAAAAGCGGTGTCATGGCCTTATGTTGCACTGACCCTGAATGTGATGGAAGACTTTAGGGTTAAGTTTGAGGTCCAGAGAAAGCAGAATGGTGTGTGGACCAAGACCGACTGGAGAAAAGTCGAAAAGGTTGAGCCCGGTGAAATCCGTTTCGTGGTCGAGCCTTCCAAATTCGAGCGTGATGAATACCGCGTTGAAGGCGACTGGTCCAATGCTTCATATTTTCTTGCTGCCGGGGCGGTAGGTCACAAACCTGTTAAGATTGATGGAATGTCCGTAAAATCACTTCAAGGTGATCGCGCAATCATGTACATTCTTGAATCCATGGGTGCGAAGATCGAGAGTGATGATCACAGTGTGACTGTCTACCCCTCACAGCTTCACGGTGTTGAAGTGGACATGGGCAAATGTCCCGATCTCGTTCCTACTGTGGCTGTGGTTGCCGCTTTTGCGGACAGCCCGACCACCATCACCAATGTGGCCCACCTGCGCATCAAGGAATGTGACCGTCTCGAAGCCAGTGCTGCCGAAGTTATGCGTGCCGGCGGCAAGGCCGAGATTACCGATGATTCCATCACCATCATTCCGG
Source organism: Maridesulfovibrio spiralis (SeqCode) (assembly GCF_048571135.1). NCBI lineage: Bacteria > Pseudomonadati > Thermodesulfobacteriota > Desulfovibrionia > Desulfovibrionales > Desulfovibrionaceae > Maridesulfovibrio > Maridesulfovibrio spiralis (SeqCode). The sequence continues at coordinate 2,613,472 of NZ_CP182344.1, forward strand.
CCCCGCTCAAAAAAGGCGAACGCATTGTTTTCAAAACCTACGATGATCACCGCTTAGCCATGTGTACCGCGATTTTTGCCATGGCGGGTATCGAATCAATCCCCGAAGAACCCGGTTGTGTTGCAAAATCCTTCCCCGGATTCTGGGATGAATGGGAAAAAGTCAAAAAAGGAAATGGTTGTTAGTCATGGAGTGCGAGTTTGAGAAAATTCATAGCGTAGCCGTCATCGGGTCCCGTGGACAGATGGGTGGTTTCCTCGCGCTCACTGCCGAACGGGCGGGAATGATGGTCTACCGCTTTGATACCCCGCTCGATCAGGAGAAGATGGCGCGCCGCCTACCCGATACCGATCTGGTTATCCTGTGCATTCCGGTAACGGTAATGGACGAGGTGCTGCCCATCGTTATCCCGCATATGCGCAAAGGTGCCATTCTTTCTGATGTCGGCTCGGTCAAGGGACGTCCGGTGCAGCAGATGCTGCGCGCATACGATGGACCTGTCGTAGGCACACATCCTTTGTTCGGACCGGTTATTCCCACTGATTTCGACCCCACAGTGGCTCTTGTTGCCGAGCGCGAAGAAGACCGTCCGGCATTGCTGGCAGTAAAGGATTTCTTCGAGCGGCTCAATTTCGGCGCGTTCGAATCTTCCATAGAAGAGCACGACAAGGCCATGGCAATGATTCAGGCCCTGAACTTCAGTTCCACAATTGCATTTCTGGCCTGTTCACGGGAAATTCCCAATATCAAAAAATTCGTAACCCCTTCTTTTAAGCGCAGACTGGAATCAGCGCGTAAGATGGTTACTCAGGACAGCGATCTCTTCGGCACTATTACTGATGCCAATCAGTACAGTCAGGAAGCTACCCGTCTGTTCCGTTCTTTTCTCTCCCTTGCAGCCGCTGGCGACATGGATCTGCTTGCAGACCGTGCTTCTTGGTGGTGGCGTGAAAACAGTTCCTAGGGAGAAGTGCATCTGAAATTCAAAGGCCGCGTTCTCCCGAACGCGGCCTTTTTTTTATATCTAAAATTGGTGTGAGTAGTTACAATAATGGATAAACGGAGATTTTTAAAATGAAGATTGAACTTACCCAGTATGGCAAATGGTTGCCTGCTGATACGCAGACTCCGATCAGCCTGTATTTAGGCTTGGTTGGCGATGCGCCGGGGATTTTACTGGAAAGTGCCGAGGTTGACGGGCGACTTGGACGTTACAGTCTTATCGCCTGGGATTTCAGGCTTAAGCTTTCACCGGTAAACGGAAAGCTGTCCGTTGAGTGTGCGGATTCAAGGCTGGCCGGGCTGGCGACTTATTCGGGCATGGATTTTCTGGACGGTATGCGCGCGGTCATGAAAGCACTGCATTTGAACCCCCAGCCGGAAGTAGGAGAACTTCCTGCTTTGACCCGTGGTCTTTACGGAACACTGGGGTACGGAATTGCCGGGATGCTGGAACCTAAGCTGAAAGACAAGCTGCCCGCAGAAGATGCGGAAGTACGACTGGCCCTGCCGGGTAAGGTTGTTCTTTTCGATCACCTAAAACACAGCTGTTGTTTTTTATCTATAGATAAAGAGGCCGAGGTTGAGTTTACACCTCCGGTGTTCGGTGCGACCTGCGAACCGACCAAGGTCGGCGATCCGGTGGCTGTCCCGGGGCGGGAAAAATATAAGAAAGGTGTTGAAAGAGTTAAAGAATTGATTGCTGAAGGCGAGTGCATTCAGGTGGTTCTCTCTACCCGTTTTTCCGCACCGTTCAGCGGCAACTCCTTTGATCTTTACCGCAGGCTGCGGCAGGCAAACCCCTCGCCGTTCATGTTTTATATGAAGTTCAGCCGCGAGGAGATATTGCTTGGTTCTTCCCCTGAAGTCATGGCCCGTTGTGAGAAGGGCAGGCTTGAAGTCCGGCCTATCGCCGGGACCCGTCCGCGCGGGAAAGATGCCGCCGGGGACCGGAAGTATGCTGAAGAACTGCTCGCCGATCCCAAAGAAATAGCCGAACACGTCATGCTGGTCGACCTTGGGCGCAACGATCTTGGACGTATCGCCAAGCCCGGAACGGTGACTGTCGAAAAGTTCAAGCAGATTGAATACTTCAGCCATGTCATGCACATCACTTCCTATGTGGAAGCTGATTTGCGTGATGATCATGATGCCATTGACGTACTGCAGTCAACATTCCCTGCCGGAACCCTTTCCGGTGCTCCGAAAATCCGTGCTATGGAAATCATTTCCGAAATCGAAGAAGTTCCGCGCGGTCCTTACGGCGGCTGTATCGGGTTTATCGGACTGGATAAGGATTCCGTGAACCTTGATACCGGTATCACCATCCGTTCCATGTGGATTCGCGACGGCAAGTGCCATTGGCAGGCCGGGGCCGGAATCGTTTATGATTCCGATCCTGAAATGGAATGGAAGGAATGCAATAACAAGGCAAGGGTACTTAAGGAAATTCTGCAGTCGGAGGGTGGTGATGTTTTTACTCGTGGATAATTTTGATTCGTTTACCTTCAATCTGGTTCAGGCTTTCCAGCAGCTGGGAGCTGATCCGCTGGTGCTGCGTAATGACCGCGAGGAAATCCTTGAGCTGGCCGAGTCCGGTAAGCTGGAGCGGGTCTGTCTTTCACCCGGTCCCAGCAATCCGGAAAATGCAGGGCTTTCCCTTGAGTTCCTTTCCCGGTTGCCCAGGGAAATCCCGGTTCTCGGCGTTTGCCTCGGCCACCAGACCTTAGGCCACTTTGCCGGGGCATCCGTGGTTCGCGCCGGACGCATCATGCACGGCAAGACTTCCGATGTTTTCCACAACAATGACGGCATCTTCAGCGGACTGGATAACCCTTTCAATGTCTGCCGTTACCATTCACTGGTCGTAAATGTGGATGAAGCACCGGATAAGCTGGAGCTGACCGCATGGACTGAACAGAAAGAAGTCATGGGGCTGCGTTACAAAGACCGCCCGTGGACAGGGTTGCAGTTCCACCCGGAATCCATTTTGACCCCGGATGGCCCCAAGCTTTTGAAGAACTTCCTGGACGGAAATATTTAGCCACTATCATTATATATAGAAGGAAATAAAAATGTCACAGATAATAAATGAAGCACTGACAGCTCTGAGCGTAGGGCAGGACCTGACCACGGAACAGGCGGACGGCGTATTCGAAGAACTCTTTTCCGGTGAAATGACCAACGCACAGGCCGGAGCACTGCTTATGGGCTTGAGAGCCAAGGGAGAGAAAGCGGTTGAAGTTGCTGCCGGTGTGCGCGCTGCCCTGCGTGAAGCCAAGCTGGTCAAGGGTATTAACAGTCCCTGTATCGATACCGTCGGTACCGGCGGTGATGGTTCCAACAGTTTTAATTGTTCGACAGCTGTCTCACTTTACCTTGCAGACATGGGCTACCTTGTCACCAAGCACGGCAACAGGGCGGTTTCTTCTACTTGCGGCAGTGCTGACGTGCTGGAAGCTATGGGGATTTCTTTGGATGTTTCGGTGAACGAAGCACGTGATGTGTTGATCCGGGATAAATTTGTGTTTCTGTTTGCCCCCAATTACCACCCGGCATTCGCAAAAATAGCTCCCATCCGTAAAGAACTGGGAATCCCGACCCTTTTCAACCTCATGGGTCCCCTGCTGAACCCCGTTCGTCCCACTCACCAGATAGTAGGCGTGGGCCGACCGGAGATATTGCGGCTTATGGCTGAAGTTCTGGTGTTAAGCAATGTGGAGAAGGCTTACGTGGTTCACGGTGCAGGCAATTTTGACGAGCTGACTCCTTTCGGAATCAATGATGCCATTCTGGTGGAAGACGGCAAGCTGACAGAAGTTAAGATTGATCCTGCGGAATACGGATTCGAGCTTTCCAAGCCGGAAGAAGTGGCGGTAAAAGACCGGGATGAAGCATTGGCGGCTATGCGTAAAGTTCTGTCCGGCAAGGCTCCGCAGCCTATGCTGGACATGGTTGCCATTAACCTCGGCGCGGCAATATCTATTCTGGACGGCGTATCTCTGGCAGAAGGCGTGGAAAAGGCCAAGGCCAAAGTCGCTAAAGGCGTGGATAAGGAATACTAGGCCATGCTGGATAAATTCAGAAAAGCGAAACAGGCCGAGCTGGATATGCTCGTGCAGATGCAGAGCGAAGGGAAAAAGTTTACTCCCTATGCCGGGGGACGTTCTTCCTTTGCCGCTGCCATCCGCCGGGATGAGTCCGGGCTGAAAGTTATTGCCGAGTACAAGCGTGCTTCCCCGTCCAAGGGAGATATCAACCTTGGCTTAAGTGCCGGAGATGTTGCCCGAATGTATGCCGCTGGGGGGGCTTCGGCTATTTCCGTGCTTACCGAGGAAGAGTACTTCAAGGGCAATCTGGTTTACCTTGATGAAATCAAACCCAGCGGACTGCCCATGTTGCGCAAGGATTTCTTAACCGATCTGATGCAGGTTGAGCAGACTCTTGCAACTCCGGCTTCGGCTCTGCTGGTAATCGTGCGCATGTTTGAAGATGACGGTTACCTTAAAGAGATGATCGCGCAGACCCATGCAGCCGGATTGGACGCGGTGGTTGAAGCATTTGATGAAATTGATCTCGCACGGGCCAAGAAAGCCGGGGCGAAGATCATCCAGATCAACAACCGCGATCTGGATACTCTGGGTATCGACATGAACCGTTCAGTTGAATTCATCAGGCAGAAAGAAGACGGTGAAATCTGGATTTGCGCCAGCGGAATCAGTGAGCCTGAGGATTGCGCTCAGATGAATGAACTCGGCTATGACACCGTGCTCATCGGTACATCGATCATGTCCAGCCCGGACCCGCAGGCCAAGTTGGCCGCGCTGGTTGCCGGGGGACAGTCATGAGTCTGTTGGTTAAGGTCTGCGGGATGACTTCCGCAGAAGACGCAGCCATGTGTGAAGAACTGGGTGCGGATTTTCTGGGATTCATTTTCCATCCTTCCAGCCCGCGTAACGTGGATGCGGCTTTTGCCCGCTCCATTAAAACCGGTGGGGCAAAAAAAGTCGGTGTCTTTGTGAAGCAGAGCGCGGCCGAAGTGATCGAAATTCTCAAAAACGGGAATCTCGACTTTGCCCAACTGCACGGAGGGCAGAATGAAGAATTCTGCAAGGCCGTAGGCAAAGAACGGGTCATAAAAGTTATCTGGCCCCAGAAATACGACTCGGTAAAAGAGTTTCAGGCCGACATCGACCGCTTCGCACCTTATTGCAGCTACATGCTTTTTGATGCCGGAAAATCCGGCGGCGGTCATGGACAGTCTATGGAATTCGAGGTCTTTAAAGATGTGACGATTCCGGGTCCGTGGCTTTTGGCGGGTGGCCTCTCCGCCGATAATTTAAAAGAGGCATTGTCCGAAGCCAAGCCGGGCGGGGTTGACCTGAACTCCGGCGTGGAATCGGCTCCCGGTAAAAAAGATGAGAATAAACTGGTTGCGGCTTTCGAAGCCATAGCCCGGTAAAATAAAAATTAACGTATGTCTCCGGCTTTAGCCCAATGACGACCCGTCATACAAGTCGGCGAAGCCTCAATAAAAGTTTTTGAAGAGTCCAGAGAAACTTTTTTCAAAAAGTTTCTTTGGCCCTCGGAGAGACTCCCGGCAGGGTCGCCGAAGGCATATCAAAATAAGGATAAGAAAATGAAAAGAGGATATTTTGGCGATTACGGTGGACAGTTTGTTCCTGAACTGCTGATGCCGCCGCTGCTCGAGCTTGAAGAGGCCATGGAAAAGATCATGAAATCCGCTGAATTCCAGCAGGAATTCACCCGTTTGCTGAAAGATTTCGTAGGTCGTCCAACTGCGCTGACCCATTGCGCGAATATTTCCCGCGAACTGGGTTTCAACCTCTGGCTCAAACGCGAAGACCTTGCCCATACCGGAGCACACAAGGTTAACAACACCGTAGGTCAGGCCCTGCTCACCAAAATGATGGGCAAACCCATGCTGCTGGCTGAAACCGGAGCCGGACAGCACGGCGTTGCCACCGCAACCGCTGCGGCCCTGCTGGATCTTGATTGCGAAATCTACATGGGTGCATTGGACGTCAAACGCCAGTCCCACAACGTTCGCCGCATGGAACTGCTGGGTGCTAAGTGTGTCCCTGTTGAATCCGGAACCCAGACTCTGAAAGATGCCATTAATGCGGCATTGCGTAAATGGATCGCTGACCAGCGCACCACCCACTACTGCTTCGGTACTGCTGCCGGTCCGCACCCCTTCCCGCTGCTGGTGCGTGAATTTCAGGCCATCATCGGCCGTGAAGCCAAAGCCCAGTTCAAGGAAAAAACAGGCGAACTGCCCTACATGGTCGTAGCCTGCGTGGGCGGCGGTTCCAACGCCATCGGCATGTTCCATGAATTTGTGCAGGAAGAATCTGTTAAGATTGTGGGTGTTGAAGCTGCCGGAACCGGAGAACCGGGCTGCACCAACTCCGCGCCAATTAATCTGGGAACCCCCGGTGTGCTGCACGGCATGAACACTTTGCTGCTTCAGACAGATGAAGGGCAGATCCTGCCTTCCCATTCCATCGCTCCCGGCCTTGATTACCCCGGTGTCGGTCCCGAGCATGTACACCTGCATGCCAGCGGACGCGCAAGTTACGGCACAGTGAATGATCATCAGGCACTGAATGCATTCCAGATGCTTTGCCGCAGAGAAGGCATCCTGCCCGCGCTTGAAAGTTCCCACGCTGTGGCCTGGGTTCTGGAAAACCGGGATTCTATCCCCAAAGACGCCAACGTCATAGTCAACCTGTCCGGTCGAGGCGACAAGGACATGGGCATTCTTGAAGATTATCTTGCCGAGCACGGAAAATAGGGAGCTATAAAATGAGTATTACCAAACTTGCAGATAAAATTAATGAAGCTAAAGCAGAAGGGCGTATCGGTCTGATTCCGTTTTTGCCCGGCGGATATCCCAACCGTGACCAGTTCTGGAAAGAAATTCTGGAACTGGATGAAAACGGCGCGGATGTAATTGAAATAGGCATGCCTTTTTCCGATCCCGTGGCAGATGGTCCGGTGGTTGAGGCCGCATCACTGAAATGTCTTGAAGACGGTATTAACCTGAAATGGATCATTGAAGGACTTGCTGAGCATCGCGCCAAAATCAATGCCGGAGTACTGCTCATGGGTTACTACAACCCGGTGCTGCAATACGGGCTGGAAAAATTCGCCAAGGATGCGCAGGCTGCCGGGGTTAACGGACTGATCATCGCTGACCTGCCCTTTGAGGAGGGCGTGGAATTCCGTGACCTGCTTGCCGAGTACGACATCGCGCTTATCCCGCTGGTGGGTTTGAACACTGAACCTGAGCGTATGGCTCTGTATTCAGAGGGCGGAAACGGTTTCTGTTACTACGTCTCAGTTCTGGGAACCACCGGGGGCACTGCTTCCCTGCCCGTGGAAGTAAAAGAAGGTCTTGCTAAGGCTCAAGGTGTCTTCGATATCCCGGTTGCTTTGGGGTTCGGCCTGAAAGAACCTTCCCAGCTCAAGGAACTGGAAGGGGTGGTTGATGCGGCGGTCTTCGGCTCCGCACTTATCAAGCACATTGATTCCGGTAAGAGCAGCGCAGAGTTCATGAAAGTCTGGAAGTAAGCAAAATAGATGTCCGGGTGAGGAAATTTTCCTTACCCGGACGTTTTCTTTTAATGATAAATTTTTTCGGACTCATTAAATGTTTAATCTTTTTTGCATAGGAAGAAGTAATGTCGCAAAATGAATTTACCATGAAGGCAAAGGAATGGGACAGCAACCCCGAGCGGAGGCGTATTGCTGATGAATTTGCTGCTGCGGTGGAAAAAGCAGTTGATTTTACCGCCGACAGCAAAGTTCTTGATTTCGGATGTGGTACGGGAATGGTCGGTTTACGGTTTGGGAAAAGTGTGAAGACTCTCTACGCCCTTGACACTTCGGATGCCATGCTGGGAATGCTTCGTGCAAAACTTTCCGATGAAGATTTCGGGAATGTGCAGGTTCTTGCTGTCCCGTTGCATGAAGCGGGAATCCCGGAAAATTCACTGGATGTGATTTTTACTTCCATGGCTATGCACCATGTGGAAGACCTGCCGGAAGTGCTAATGCAGATGGGCAGGCTTTTGAAGAGCGGAGGCAAGCTGGTTGTGGGAGAATTGTTGCCTGAAGACGGCAGTTTTCACGGGGATAACGTTGTTCCGTACAATGGATTCAAACCTGATGACTTGGCAACAATGGTTGAAAAAGCAGGCTTTTCAACCGTCAGCCACCATGAACACGGTATCTACAACAAGCCGGATAAAGAAGGCGTGGTCAGGCAGTACGGAACTTTTGTGCTGGTGGGGGAGAAGTAAAACTATCTCTCCAGATACCCCCGCTCAATCATTCCGGATTCATCCTTGAAAATGCCCATGGCGGTGAGCATGGGCACGAAGCCCAGTTTTTTGTAAAATCCTTCTTTTCCCGGAACTGCGTAGAGGATGATGCTCAGCGGGCCGAGTTTTTCTTTCAGGGCGGTCATGATCATTTTGCCGACTCCTTTGGATTGGTAATCCGGAAGGACGCAAAGGTCGTAGATGGCCGCCTGATATTCCAAGTCGCTGATGGCGCGGGCGAATCCGACGAATTTATCACCGTCCTTGGCAAAGCAGACAAGTGCGCTGTTCTTTGCGGCGCGGGCCAGTTTTTCAGGCTCGCGGCTTCCCAGCGGGGCTTTTTCGAATATCTCCGCGATTTTTTCCCAGTCGATATTTTCCACAGTGAAGTGCAGGCTGATACTCATAATTTCCCTTTTTTTAAATCTCGATAGTGATCCGAAAGCCCTCTGGGCTGTTTTCGGCCCGGATTTCACCGCCGTGAATGCGTACTATTTTCTTTGCAGCGGCAAGTCCCAGACCGGAACCGGGGATTTCCTGCGCTTTCAGGCGGTGGAAAGGATTGAAAATTTCTTCAAGATCTTCTTCCGGCAGCGGGGCGTGGGTGTTGGTTACCTGAACACGAACGGCTTTGCCGTATTGATCAAGATTTACCGAAATATTACCTCCCGATTCAGTGTACTTGAAAGCATTGCCGAGGATATTGTCAAGAATGATCCTGATTCCGTTGCGGTTGCAATTGGAAAGTTTCAGGTCGGCGAGTCCGGTTTGCAGGTTAAGGTTGTTTCGCTCGGCAACACATTTGTATTGCTCTAGAAGATCTGTGAGTAGCTCCCGCATATCTGCGGTTTCATTCATGACCGGGGGTTTATGCATGTCCAGTTTGGAGAATTCAATAATCCTGCCGATCAGCTCATCCATGTGGGTTATCTCGGCCTGCATGCCGTTGACAAAAGCATCACATCCGGCTGTATTTCCACTTTCAATTCTCTCTTTGAGCATTTCAAGGGAAATACGCATCCGTGCCAGCGGGCTGCGCAGTTCGTGTGAGACATTGGCGGTCAATTCCCGGCTTGATTTGACCATTTTTTCAAGACCTTCGGCCATGTGATTGAAGGCCTGTCCCAGTTCGGCTATTTCGTCCTTACCTTTGATGGCAACTCTTTGTTTAAGATCCCCCTTACCCATTCTTGAGGCTGAAACGGTTAATTCCTTTAGCGGGCGGACGACCCGTCTTGAGACCGGAATAAGGAAAATTGCGGCAATAATGGTTAAAATTATCTGGGCGCGGATAAACCAGCTTTCTTCATCAAATTTTCGGAAGGAATGGTAAAGATGGTAGGTGAATGGATATCCCTGAGGTAATTTTCCGGTGTATACGCCGTAGACACTTTTCATTCCGTCGTTGCGTTTCTTGTAGACATATGTGCCTTCCCGCGATCTTGCGGTATCTCCGTCCGTGAATTCTCTCATGTCCGGAATTGTCGGTGATGATGATGCAACTACTTTTCCATATGGATCAGTAATCCAGATATATGCTTCCAAGGATTTGCTTAATGTTTCCAGTAACGGGGTCAGGATTTCCTTTTCTTTTTCGGGAGAGGTATGGATGCCGCCCAGCTCCATTTCTGCCAGATCTTTAACAGTGAAAAGCTGTCGCTCCATGTGGTGAACTCGGGGGCTTTTATCCCATGACATATGCAGCAGTCCGTAGATGACCAACTCGGAAACCACCAGCACCATCAGGAAGGACAGAAATATTTTCAGGTAGGTACGGCTTATTCTCATTATTGGCTCACAAACATGTATCCGGTTCCCCAGACTGTTTTGATTCGTGCTTCGTGGTCAGGATAGGGTTTCAAAAGAGCGCGCAGTTTACTGATATGCACATCAATGCTGCGGTCGAAGGCATTGAAATCCTTGCCCCAGACAGAAGTCATCAGGGCATCGCGGGTCATGGGCTGGCCCGGATTTTCCATCAAGGATTTAAGAAGTTTGAATTCAGTGGATGAAAGCTCGACGGATTGCCCTTCGATTTTCAGTTTCTGGTGGGCCAGATGCAGAACGATTCCGGCAACTTCTATCTGTCCGGAGTTCTGTTCTGAATGGCGTCCCGGTTCCTGTGCCCGGCGCAACACCGCTTTGATGCGGGCCAGCAGTTCTCGGGGATTGAAAGGTTTTGAAATATAGTCGTCCGCGCCAAGTTCAAGACCGACAATACGGTCGGTATCTTCACCTTTAGCGGTGAGCATGATTACCGGGATATTGGAATGAGGCCGCAGGTCGCGCAGAACCTCCAGCCCGTCTTTGCCGGGCATCATTATATCGAGGATGATTATTCCCGGTGATGTCTTTTTCACTTCTTCAATGAGACCCTCACCGGAAGGCAGTGTGGCTACTTCATAGCCGTACCCTTCAAGGTACTGGGTGAGCAGTTCCCTGAGCTTTGCATCATCGTCCACTATGAGTATGGGATATTGTTGTTCCATTTTTTGAACCTACCTCTACACCCCTTTCGGTGGAAGGGGGAAAGAACTTTTTTTACATTTGTTTACAACTTTTATCATCATCTCAATACTCTTTTGCGTGTTTACGGGTATTAGAATGAAAAATACCACTCAAAGGAAGTTTTAATATGTCCTTTTACAAGTTTAAATTGACTGCGATCTGCATGCTGGCTGTGTTCGGGCTTTCAGCATGTTCTCCTTTTCAGCCCGACCCGCGTGATAATATGACGCTGGGCGTCCCTCTGCAATATGATCTTTATTCCAGTCAGCCGAGAGAGCTGGGTAAGTGGTGGGAAAGCTTCCACAATGAAGAGTTGAACAGGTTGGTTGGGGAAGCACTTGAGGCAAACTTTGACGTGCGCATTGCATGGGCCAAGTTACGCCAGCTGAGGGCTACTGCGGTGAAATCCCGGGCCGATATTTATCCCAAACTGGATGCGAAAGGCTCTTACAACAATTCCAAGTCCGGTAATGATGGAACTGAAGGCAAGAAAGGATCAACATCCACCGACACCCATAAACTCGGGCTTGCTGCATCATATGAAATTGACCTTTGGGGAAAGATTGAAGCCAATACCGCTTCCGGTGAATTGAATTATCTTTCGTCCCGTGAAGATGTAAATTCTGCGGCTATGACCGTAGCTTCTGAAGTCGTCAAACGCTGGCTGGAGATCCAGTTGCAGCGCAAGAAAAAGGCGATTTACCAGAAACAGCTGGAAACCAATGAAACCTACCTTGAACTGATCGAACTCCGTTTCCGGAACTCCCTTGCCACCGCCCTTGATGTTTTTCAGCAGCGCGAAACCACCGCCCGGACCCGTGCTTTGATTCCTCCCGTGGAATCAAAGGAACAACTCAAACTTCATGAACTTGCCTACCTGCTGGGGAAACCTGCCGGGGCTGTTGATGTTGCCACGGCTGATTTTCCGGGGCTTCCCGAACTGCCGGGACTGGGCATTCCCTTTGATCTGCTTGCCATGCGTCCTGACGTTCGTGCGGCGGGACTTAAACTGCAATCCGCTGATTGGGCTGTAAGTGCTGCTCGCGCCGACCGGTTGCCTACACTCAGTCTTTCGGCAGAGGCTATGCTTTCTAGTGCCGAACTTGCCAATATTTTTTCCGGTTGGATGACGAGTCTTACTTCTTCTCTGGTCGGGCCTATCTTTGACGGTTACCAGCGTAAGGCCGAGGTGGAGCGGACCCGTGCCGTGGTTGATGAGCGTATGCTCAATTATAAGGATACAGTCTATACCGCGTTTAAAGAAGTTCAGGATTCGCTGGTTCAGGAAAAATGGCAGCATGAATACATCACTGCCCGTAAGAATCAGCTTGAAGCTGCACAGCTGAACCTCAATGAAGCCGGGTCGCGTTACCTGCAGGGTCTTGAAGATTACCTGCCGGTGCTCAGTGCTTTGGTCAGTGTGCATGACCTTGAAATCAACATTGCTCAGGATGAGGCCGATCTGCTCAGTTACCGGGTTTCCCTGTACCGTGCACTTGGCGGAACATGGACCGATACCCTTGATGATGGGTCGGAGCTTAAGTCTGAAGCCGATGAAGCTGATGTTATTGCAGCTGGGACAATTGAAAATAAAACCGCTCCCGCGAAAGAGGGTATTTAAATATGGCTAATAAAGTATGGTATTATATCAAGCAGATAGGTTTGAAGGGAGTTCTTCCTTTATTGATAGTCGCCGTTGCGTTTATGGGGGCTAAAGCCCTGATAGCCACCAAGCCGGTCGCCAAGAAGAAAGCTCCGGTGGTCTCCGCGCCGCTGGTAAATGTGAGTGTGTTGGAAGTTCAGGACTTTCAGGTCTGGACTCCGGTTATGGGTACTGTTGAAGCTGCCCGGAATATCAGTCTTGAGCCGCAGGTTTCAGGTAAGGTTATTTCTGTCAGCGACTCATTCATCCCCGGTGGATATTTTGATAAGGGCTCGGAAGTGTTGCGTATTGATCCCGTTGATTATGAACTGGCTGTGAAGCAGCAGCAGGCGGTTGTTACCGAAGCAGAGTACAATCTAAAACTGGAGAGCGGGCAGCAGCGTGTTGCCGGGCGTGAATGGAAATTGCTCAAGAAGTCTTCGGGCGGAACCATGCAGGAAGCAGAGCTTGCGCTGCGTAAGCCGCACCTGCAAAAGGCGCAGGCTGACCTTGCTTCTTCCAAAGCCAAGCTCCAGCAGGCCCGCATTGATCTGGACCGGACCCGTGTAACCGCTCCTTTTGCATGCATGATTGCCAGCAAGAGTGCTGATCTTGGCGCGCATCTTAGTCTCGGTGAAACCATTGCCTCATTGGTCGGCACAGATGAATTCTGGGTGGTGGTTTCTGTTCCTGTGGACCGTCTGGGAAGTATCAGCGTGCCTTCGGCGCAGAATAATTTCAAAGGTTCCAAGGCCCGTGTGGTCATGGGCAGCGGCAAAGCAGCTGTGGAGCGTGAAGGTGAAGTGCTTCGTCTATTGCCGTCGCTTGAGTCCAAAGGGCGTATGGCCCGTGTAATTGTTTCTATTAAGGACCCCCTCAACCTCAAAGGAGGGGAAGTGCGTCCGTTACTGCTGGGCAGTTATGTGAACGTTTTCATTGATTCCGGCATGCTGGAACAGGTCATTGCAATTCCACGTACAGCTTTTCGGGACAACAACACTGTCTGGGTTCTGAATAATGACGGGCTGCTCGATATCCGTACCGTTGATCCGGTCTGGAGGGATCAGGAATTCATTTACCTCGACGAAGGTGTTCAGTCCGGAGAAAAGCTGGTTGTGACCGATATTTCTGCACCGTTGCAGCACATGAAAGTTCGTGAGAACGGTTCCGTTTCCATGGATCAGAAGGAGAATGACTCAAATTCCAAGAAGGTGAACGGTAATGGCTGAGCAGAATAAAAAAACAGGCCCGATCGCATGGATGGCCGGAAACCCGGTGGCCTCCAACCTGCTGATGATCATTTTACTGGTCGGCGGGCTGGTTATGGGCTTCAATATCAAGCAGGAAGTTTTTCCCGAGTTCACAACAGATACCGTCACTGTTCAGGTTGCCTATAGCGGAGCCAGCCCGGAGGAAGTGGAGCAGGGGATTGTTTTATCCGTTGAAGAAGCGATCATCGGTCTTGACGGGGTAAAGGAAGTTTCCAGTACTGCGGCGGAAGGCAGCGGGACCGTTATTGCGGAAGCTATTGAGGGTTACGACCTGCAAAAGCTGAGTCAGGATATCAAGAGTGAAGTTGACCGGATAACTTCTTTCCCTGAAGAGGCTGAGGACCCGGTTATCAGCGTAGCATCCCACCAGCGCAGTGTCCTTTCCCTGATGGTTTACGGAAACACGGATGGCCTTGCCCTGCGCAAGGTTGCCGAGCAATTGCGTGAAGAGCTGATCGGTGATCCGGAGATTACCCAGGTGGAGCTTTCCGAGGTCAGCGGACTTCAGATTACCATTGAGATTCCACAGGCAAAGCTTCGGGCTTACGGATTGACCCTTACAGATGTTGCGGACTCTCTGGCCAAAACATCAGTGGAGCTTCCCGGCGGAGGTATCAAGACTGAAGGGGGGGAAATTCTGGTCCGTTTTAAGGAACGCCGGGATTACGCCCGTGAATTTGCCCGTGTTCCCATTGTTACCGGAGATGACGGCACTCAGGTGCTGCTTGAAGATATTGCGGTAGTTAAGGAAGATTTCCAGAATGATGACATCATCACCACCTTTGACGGTCAGCCGGCGGTAAGGATTAATGTCTACCGTATTGGCGAACAGACTCCCATAGGAGTTTCGGATGCCGTGCATGAAAATCTGGAAGCATTCAACAAGAGTCTTCCTTCCGGAATTCATGTGGCTGTGCGTAACGACAGTTCGGATATCTACCGTCAGCGTATGGACCTGCTTTTGCGTAATGCCTACATGGGACTTGGGCTGGTGTTTGTTTTTCTTGCACTTTTCCTTGAGCCGCGTCTGGCTTTTTGGGTTTCTATGGGTATTCCCATCTCTTTTCTGGGCGGCATGCTAATTCTTTCCCCTGCCGGTGCAAGTATCAACATGGTTTCCATGTTCGCGTTCATCATCTCGCTGGGTATTGTTGTGGATGACGCTATCGTTGTCGGTGAAAATGTCTATACCATGCGCCAGAAGGGAATGAGTTGGATTGATGCGGCCTGTGAAGGGGCTAAACGTATTGCCATGCCTGTTACTTTCAGTGTTTTGACCAACATTGTGGCTTTCATGCCCATGTTTTTTGTGCCCGGTGTGATGGGTAAGATCTTCAAGGTTATTCCCATGGTCGTCTGCAGTGTCTTCTTTATTTCATTAGTGGAATCCCTCTTTGTCCTCCCGGCCCACCTTGGGCATGGCAGTGAGCGCAAACCGGGGAAGATTATGAGCTTTGTGCTTCACTACCAGCAGAAGATATCCGGCGGCCTGCTTCGTTTTGTACATAAAGTATACCGTCCTTTTCTGGATCGTGCGGTCAACTGGCGTTATCTCACCGTCGCTTTGGGCATGGCCTGTCTGATTCTTGCCTTCGCCTATATCAAAAGCGGGCGTCTGGGCTTCACCATGTTCCCGAAGATTGAGTCTGACTATGCTTACCTGACAGTTGATCTTCCTTACGGTACGGCCAAGGAAGTTACTCAGAAGGTGCTCGATATAGCCGTTGATGCAGCAGAAGAAGTCGCCGAAAAAAATGGCGGGGATAAACTGGTTGAAGGGATTTATGCCAAAATCGGCGGTTCCGGCAGGCGCAGTACCAGCGGTAGCCATGTACTCAAGGTACAGGTTTTTCTAACTGATGCCGACATCCGTCCCATCAACACGGATGAATTTGTACGCCAGTGGCGACGTAATCTTGGAGCAGTTCCCGGAGCCGATTCTGTTCTGTTTGAATCTGACCGCGGCGGTCCCGGTTCAGGTAGTTCCCTTGAGATCGAGCTGAGCCACAGTGACATTGAAGTTTTGAAGAAGGCTTCTGCTGACCTGGCTGAGGCATTGAGTTCTTATCCCAAGGTAAAGGATATTGATTCGGGTTACTCTCCCGGTAAAAGGCAATTGGATTTTGAGCTGCTTCCGGCAGGCCGCAGTCTCGGTTTGACTTCCCGCAGCGTGGCCAACCAGATTCGTGCTTCATACTACGGGGCCGAAGTATTGCGTCAGCAGCGAGGACGTAATGAAATCAAGGTAATGGTTCGTCTTCCTGAAACGGAGCGGGCTTCTAAATATGACTTTGAAGAGTTGGTAATCCGCACACCGGACGGAACAGATGTGCCTTTGCGGGAGGTTATTAAGATTAAGGACGGCAGGGCCTATACTTCCATCGATCGTCGTAATGGCCGCCGTGTTGTTTCGGTTGAAGCGGATGTTAACCCGCGTAAGGAAACTTCACAGATTGTTGCCGATGTTGTCGCTAACGTCATTCCCCAGCTCAAAGCAGATTATCCCGGACTTGGATATTCTCTTGAAGGCAGGCAGGCCGATATGCAGGAAAGTACGGAAAGCCTTATTTCCGGTCTGCTCATGGCAATGATGGTGATTTATGCCTTGCTGGCGATTCCGTTCCGCAGTTATTTCCAGCCCTTGATCGTTATGCTCTGCATTCCTTTCGGCATTGTCGGGGCGGTAATCGGGCATGCTCTGCTGGGGTACAGCCTCAGTTTGATGAGTCTGTTCGGTATTGTTGCCCTCAGCGGGGTTGTGGTCAACGATTCGCTGGTGTTCATTGATTATGTGAATATCCAACGCCGCAAGGGCCACTGCGCTTATGATGCTGTCTTAGAGGCCGGAACTGCCCGTTTCAGGCCTATTCTGCTGACCACGCTGACCACCTTCGGCGGTCTTGCGCCTATGATT
This sequence comes from Maridesulfovibrio spiralis (SeqCode), assembly GCF_048571135.1. NCBI lineage: Bacteria > Pseudomonadati > Thermodesulfobacteriota > Desulfovibrionia > Desulfovibrionales > Desulfovibrionaceae > Maridesulfovibrio > Maridesulfovibrio spiralis (SeqCode). Next base: position 2,630,155 of record NZ_CP182344.1, read on the forward strand.
CTTGAAACTTCCAGACAGGCCAAGTTCCTTATTCCCATGGCGATATCACTGGGCTTCGGTATCCTTTTCGCCACAGGGATTACTCTTTTGCTTGTCCCGGCTTTCTATATGATCTTTGAGGATGTGCGGTTGTTGATCCGTAAAATATTCCGGCGCAGCGATGAAGGTTTGCGAGCGGACGGAGTAACCGTACATTATCCGGTTACAAAGTGTGAACACAAACCGGATCAGCCTTAAACTAAAAATCCCGTTTTGAAATATTTCAAAACGGGATTTTTTATTGGCGGTGAGTAAGGTTATTCGTTCGGCTTCAATTTATGAATGATGAGAGCAGAGGCCAATGCGAGGGCTTTTGCCAGCACGAGCACACTTAAGCTGAATCGGAATTCCAGAATGCCCAGTCCTGCTGTCCCGTGGGAGTGGTGTTGCAACAGCCAGCCGATGATAGGCTGGGCCAGTGCGCTGCCTCCGATAAGGAAAGTGTTCACGAATCCAAGGGATATGCCGTCAGCCCCTTTGGGGCTTATGTCGTTACCAAAAGCGTAGGCCACGACGTTTCCTGCACAGCAGAAGCCGAGTAGAAGCATTAGGCCAAACATCAGTGAGTAGGGGATTTGCGGCACATAAACGACTGCCGCCATGCATATGAGTCCTCCTGTGGAGGCCATGATCATGGGGATTCCCCTTTTTCCGATGCGGTCTGAAAACCAGCCGAAAAAGAAGCTGCCCGGAATGGCTCCGACGAAAATCATGGAGACCATGAAAGAAGCTTCAGTTGTCGAAATATTATACAGTTTGGATATGAAAACCGTACCCCAGAGAGCACCGAATCCAGTGTAAACCATGTTGATGGTAGCGGCATAAACTGCATTGAGCCATGCTGAAGGGGTTTTGAGGATCTGCATCAGGACCGGAAGTGTGGCCGGTTTGTCGGTGGCGGAGTCTTGCTTTTGCCCGTTGTCAGGCTGATCCTTGATCAGGAAAATGATGAACAGGGCGATTATCGCTCCGAAGACTGCAATACCGAGCAGGGTGTTTTGCCAGCCGAATCTGTTTACGGATTCCGTAAGCGGGGCTTCGCCCATGACCGCACCGGACATACCGATGATGTTGGTCAGGCCGACCATGGTTGCAAATTTTTGCGGGGGAAACCAGTTATCCACCAGCTTCAGGCAGGAAACAAAAGAGAATCCCGTAGCGGCCCCCAGCAGTACCCTGACTCCTATTGCTTCAGCTGGAGTGGATGTGAATGTGAATAAAGCCCCGGCAGTACAGGAAAGGATGGCGGCAAGAGCCAAAGGACGATGGGGACCGAAGCGGTCGGCCATCATCCCGATGGGAATCTGCATGACTGCATAGGAATAAAAATAAACAGAGGCGATGAATCCGATACTGGCGGTTCCCGCATTAAAATGGGTGGAGAGTTCCGTGACCATTGCGCCGGGCGCAACCTGCTGCATGTAGTCATAGAAAAAATACAGGGTAGCGATTCCCCATACTATCCACGGTGTCAGTTTGTTTTGTTGGGCTGTTTTGCTGGGCATGCTAGTCACGGTAAGTCACTTTTTCCAAAGCGTAGATGATATTAGGATCGTATTGCGTTGATTCGCTATAGAGTATTTTCAGGGCTTTGACCGTGGGCATACTTTTTTTGCCCGGACGGCCCATCGTCATGGCAACGTATGAATCTACGGCTCCGCAGAGTTTACCCAGCCATGAGAGGTTGTCGTTGTTCACTCCTCTTGGATACCCGGAACCGTCCATTCTTTCATGGTGCTCAAGGATTGCCCGAAGAGAACTTTTACTCAATGAGTTGGTCATGCTTAGAATTTCAACCGAGCTGATCGGATGGTGACGAATGCGTTTCTGCTCATCGAGAGATAGGCAGAATTCTTTGCCAAGAACGAATTCAGGAAGATTGCATAGTCCGATATCGCAGAGAAAGAGGGCGAATAGGGCGTCTTGAAAAACCTTAATATCCGGTTTTATCTCCCGCGCGTGCATGAGGACGGAAGCACCGATGATACCGTTGGAAAGGGATTTGTTGACTAATGAATGATTTGAATCCAGCAAGGGAAGCATCAGCCAGAGAAGTTCCGGTTTTTTATGCAGCAATTCCCCAACAGACATAAGGGTTTGCCGGAACTTATCAAAATACAGTTTTACTGAGTTTGTGTATATTTTCTCAGCATTTAATTTTAATCCGTCGACCAGAAGGGAGGCCAGTTTCTGATCAGGGATAGAGTGTGAAATATCACTGATTAGAGTCGGTATATGGGATACGAAGTACGGTCTGCATTTATTGATGTCTGTGAATTTTATAAAAACAAGACCCTGTTTGCAGCCCTCCGCAAGAGTTTGTTTATCAGCGGAAAGAATGGTCTTTCCCGGAACTGTGACCGGGGTAAATTTCCCATTGGTTGTATTCATCCTGAACAGGCTGAAAGGAAGCTTGTTTTTAGGAAGTATCTTGAAGATTTCTTCTGTTATGGAGCAGTAGCTTTCTTCAATTAATTTGGAGTCATCAGTATAGCCCATGGGTGACCCACCTCGAAATGACCGCACCAATATAGACCAATGCAGTCTGTTAATTTAATCCGACCTTAGACGTTCATATCACCAAATTGGATAAAAGCGCAATATCCCGGGTTGTTAGCGGTTGTGTATGTATGTATATGGATCTATGAAAGAAAATATCATACAAATAGGATGGTTATATGATTAATGTTTGACACCCGGCCTTGAAGTATAAAAAATGGTATAAAAAATATAATTCTGTCTCGGGGTATAGCAACTTGCCATTAGTGCCCTACTCGGACTATGTTTAAATGTTGTAAGGCTGATAACAAAAAAATGCCTGTTGATTTCATATTTGCACGTTACGTTTGTTTTACGATTCATATTTTTGTAAAAATGATCCCCTGTCGTTTTCGGGGAATAGTCGGGAGAGAGTTTGGATAGTTTATTCAATCCGTCATCAATTGCCGTTGTAGGCGCTTCATCTGTTTCCGGTAAAATAGGTAATACTATTTTGTCCAATCTGCTGAGTGCAGGGTTTGGTGGGCGTCTGTTTCCGGTTAACCCCCGTGGCGGAAAGATTTGCGGTTTAGATGCCTGCAAAAATATTTCTGAAATCGGTGAGCCTGTTGATCTTGCCGTTATTGCCATCCCCAGGGACGGCGTGCTTGAAGTTTTTCGCGAACTTGTCAGGCTCGGAGTCGGATCTGTGGTTGTGGTCAGTGCCGGGTTCAAGGAAGTGGACCATGAAGGCTGGCAGCTGGAAACAGAGCTGGCCCAGCTTGCGAAGAAGCATGGTATCAATCTGCTCGGGCCCAACTGCCTAGGAGTGATCAACTCCCGTGGCGGCGTTAATGCTTCCTTTGCCACAGGAAATCCTTATCCCGGAAGTATGGGGTTTTTCTCCCAATCCGGTGCTCTTTGCGTTGCTGTTCTGGACTGGGCTTTGGGAACCAAGATAGGGTTTTCCAAGTTTATCAGCCTTGGTAACAAGGCGGTAATCAATGAAGCGTCCATGCTTGAGTATCTCGGCAATGATCCGGAAACCAAGGTTATACTGGGATATGTTGAGAACATAGAGGATGGTCGGGAGTTCATGGAACAGGCTGCGAAAGTATCTATGAAAAAACCGGTGTTGATGATGAAGGCCGGGACCACCCCAGCCGGGGCGCGGGCCGCATCTTCGCACACCGGAGCCATGGCCGGCTCCGATCAGGCATGTGATGCTGCTTTTCGCCAGTCGGGAGTTATCCGGGTTGAGAAGCTGGATGAACTTTTCAATCTGGCCAAGGCTTTCTCGGTGCAGGAGCTTCCTCTGGGACCGAATCTCGGTATTGTGACCAACGCGGGAGGTCCGGGTATTCTGGCCGCCGATGCCTGTGGAGAGTCGGTCATGCGTATGCCCACGTTCTCTCCTTCCACTATCGGTGAATTACAGCGAATGCTTCCCGGATATGCTTCATTGTACAACCCGGTGGACCTGCTTGGCGATGCTGATGCTGAAAGTTACGGGCGCGCTGTTCGTGTCGTGGGCCATGATCCGGCGGTGAACAGTCTGCTGGTGATCATTGCTCCAATGGTCAATCTGGACTTGACCTCAGTGGCCAAGGCTGTAGTTGAAGGTATGGCTGAGGTAAGCAAGCCTGTTTTCTGCTGTCTTATGGGACGCAATAACAGTGCTGCGGCCCGTGATATTTTTGCCGAAGCCGGGATTCCGGTATATGACTTTCCCAAACAGGCAGTCCGGGCCATGGACTGCATGCATAAGTATGCTGTCTGGAAAGGGCGTCCCCCGCGTACTTTCATTACACCGGAACATGACCTCGAAGCAGCGCGGAGGGTTGTTGAGAATGCGATCAAGTCCGGTCGTTCGGAACTGGTAGAGTTTCAGGCCCGTGATATCGTCACTGCCTATGGTCTGCCGACTCCGGAAGCCGATCTGGCCCGGTCCGGTGATGAGGCGGTGGCAATTGCAGAACAACTCGGGTATCCGGTTGTACTGAAGATTGCTTCCCCTGAAGTTTCCCATAAATCCGATGTGGACGGTGTCCGGTTGGGACTAAATTCCGCAGAAGAGGTGAGGGCGGCTTTCTGGGATATTGCTGCCCGTACCCAGCGTTTGCGCCCGGATGCTTATGTGGCGGGGTGTCTGGTGCAGCAGATGGCTTCACCGCAATCACGTGAAGTTGTAGTCGGATTCCGCAGGGATAAACAGTTCGGCCCGTTGCTTATGTTCGGGCTGGGCGGGGTTTATGTTGAGATTTTAAAGGATATTTCGTTCCGTCTGGCTCCTTTGTCTGTAGAGGATGCCGGGGATATGGTGCGGGAAATCCGGTCCTACATGCTTTTGAAAGGAGTCAAGGGGGGCGAGCCTGTTGACTTCGAGGCAATCACCGATGTCTTGATAAGGATGTCGTGCCTTGCCAGTGATTTCCCTGAAATTTATGAAGCAGAATTCAATCCTGTGCTTGTTAATTCGGAAGAGGCTCTTGTTGCTGATGCCCGGATGACAGTTGTTGATATTTCCGCAGGCGCGTCCAACGATTCGGACGGGCGTGAATAAGGAGGCATAAATGGTAGGTTTATATATAGGTTCCACCACCGGGTATTCCGGTAAGAACCTTTTGGCCATGTCCCTGGGGCTTAAGTTCCGCAACAGCGGATTTAATGTAGGGTACATGAAGCCTGTGGGTGCAGTCCCGCATATGGACGGTGATAAACCCGGTGACGCGGATGCGGCTTTTATCCAGCAGGTTCTTGATCTAGAACAGGACCCCGGCAAAGTTACTCCGGTTCTGGTTACCCGCGATTTTACCATCAAGGCTTTTTCCGAAGACATGGGTGATCTCATGCCGTCTATTGTTGATTCATATAAAGAACTTAGTAGTGATAAAGATGTGATGATCATCGGAGGTTCCGGCAGCTATCTTAGTTCCGGCACCTACTGCGGGGTAAGCGGACCTGATGTCTCCCGCGCACTGGGAGCCAAGACTATTCTGGTTGACCGCTACAGCAGCGAGCTGCGCTACGATTATGTACTCCGGGTTAAGAAGGAACTGGGTAATGATTTTCTCGGTGTTGTCTTTAATGATGTGCCAGAGCACTACATGGATGAACTTACTTCCCTGATCGTTCCTTTTCTGGAAAAGAGGGGAGTCAGGGTTCTGGGTGTAATTCCCCGCGATCCGCTTATGGGAGCCATTAAAGTCAGTGATCTTGCTGAAAGATTGTTTGGTAAGATTATTTCTGCCCACGCTAAAGCCGACCGGGTTGTGGAAAATTTCCTTATCGGCACTATGCAGGTGGAGAACTTTATCACCCATTTCAGGCGGCACAAGAATTCTGCTGTCATTGTCGGCGGTGACAGGGCGGATGTTCAGCTGGTGGCTCTTGAGGGGAGTTGTCCCTGTTTGATCCTGACCGGTAATCTTTATCCCAATGATATTATCCTAACTCGCTCTGAAGTGCTTGAAATTCCTGTTATCGTTGTGCGTGATGATACTTACGCCGTCGCTAAAAAGATGGAGGCGATTCAGGAGAGCTACAAACTAAGGGATATGATCAAGATCAATCACGGGGCCGGACTGGTCAATTCTGAATTAGATTATGACTACATTTATGAAGAACTGGACCTGTGATTACCTCTTGCAAAGGTAGGTAATATGTCCTACTGTTAGAGTAGGAATAAAAAAATAGTTATTTTTAGTTGTTTAGCTGGTTTGTGTTTTTTGTTTGTGTTCTTAAGATAGCTAAGGTTTCGAAATATAATGTTTTATTTGAGGGTGAGCTGCCGTGTTATGAGGCCGCTCACCCTTTTATTTTGAAAAAAATCCTCGCCCAAACCCCTCAGATGGTATTGTCCTAGTTTGTAAAATGTGCCACTTAACTTGCAGTTATAAGGCCGGATGGGTCTCCGGTCTTGGTGTGACTAGGTTTGTTTCGACCAAAGACGGGACTATTTTGTTGGTTAGAAAACTGGGGTGCTAAGCACCCGGAAAACCGAGTTGATTCGGGATATTGGCGGATAGACCGAATTTTCGGAATGAGGAGGCGTGAGATGCCTGATGCGTCCACGTGGGATTGGAATCCCGGTAGGCGAGAGGTCCAGGACACAGGATCTTGGTCCGATAAATTTGAGTGGGTGGAAGAATTCCATGCCAGCCCTGACGGTGAAAAGGTCGGAGCGGTTGTTAATAAAGGCGAATTGGAATTCACTGCTTGCGTTAACGGTGAGATTTGGGAAGAAGCATACGACAGGATCTTCTACCCCAAATTCGCACCCGACGGCAGGTTCACCGGTATCGCCCAGCAGATGGGCGAGTGGACTTTGTCTGTTGATGGCGAGCACTGGCCGGAAAATTACGGCTACATCTGGAAGACTATGTTTGGCCCTGAAGGTTCCATTATCTGCGCTGTGCAGCAGGATATGAAATATGGAATGGGCGTGGACGGTGTCCTCTGGGAAAACTTTTTTGAAAGCGCGAACAATTTCATCGCAGGCAGCGATGGAAAGTCAACTGCTGCTGTAGTTCAGGTGAACTCCATGCCTCAGGCTGACATTGAAACTTTCCAGAAAGGTATTTTCTCTGTCGCTGTTAACGGCACTGCATGGGATAGCGTTTTCATGAACTGTTACACTCCGGTATTTGATGCCAAGTGTGAAAAAGTAGCCTGTCAGGTAAGAAAGACTCTCTATGATTACACCATCGCAGTTGATGGGAAAATCTGGCAGCGCGAATATCAGTGTGTCTGGGCTCCCTGTTTTAACCCCGCAACCGGTGCTCTTGTAGCTCCTGTTCGTCTGGGTGGTAAATGGGGTATGGCTCAGGATGGCGAATTGATCTGGAAGAATAATATGGCCAACTGCTGGCACCAGCAGTTCAGCGCAGACGGTGAAAAACTCTGGGCTATCGTGGCACCTACCTTCGGCAGCTTTACTGTTGCTGTTGATGGCCGCCCCTGGTCCATTACTGCTCCTGTTGTTATTGATCTGGCGGTCAGCCCTGACGGCAACCGTGCAGCAGCACTCGGCAAAGATAAATATGATTACACTGTTCTGTGTGATGGTAAGGTCTGGCCCGGTGTATTCCAGATGGCATGGAAGCCGGTCTTCAGCCCCGACAGCACAAAAGCTGCTGCCAAAGTTGAAAAGAATGGCCGCTTCACCATCGTACTTGATGGTAAGCCCTATGGACAGGATTTTGATCAGTGTTGGGAACCTGTATTCAGCCCTGACAGCTCCAAGATTCTTATCCGTGCCATTGACGCTGGTAAGTATGTCCGCATCGTTGCCGATGTAAGCGAATTCTAACCCGGAGGAATTACAAATGAATAGTGCTTATGCTTTCGTTGTCGGTCCTCTGGCGTGGTTCGCTTGGGGTGTATTCGTTCTCGGTTCCATTTATAGAATCGTTTCAATGTATCAGCTCGCTAAAGCAAAGGATGCTTCGTCCCTGCATTACATGAGCTTTAAATGGGGATTCCGTTCCATCATGGCATGGATGAACCCCGTAGGAACTCTCGGTTGGCAGCGCAATCCCTGGACTGCGATGATGACCTTTGTTTTCCATATCTGTCTTGTCATTGTACCCCTGTTCCTTTTGGGACACGTGGTTCTCTGGGATCAGTTCTTCGGCATTAGCTGGCCGACTCTTCCGGATACCATCGCTGACATTATGTCTATTCTGGTAGTTGTCTGCTGCATCTACTTTGGCGCACGCCGTTTTCTGCAGAAAGACGTTGCTTACCTGACTACCGCAAAGGATTGGATCGCACTTGCTGTGCCTACCCTCGTATTCCTTACCGGTGTTCTGTCCTACCATGAAATCGGCGATGCCAAGGTGATGCTCATTCTGCACATCATCTGCGGTGAAATCATGCTTATCAGCATTCCTTTCACCCGTTTGAGCCACGCTGTGTTCGGTCTGTTCACCAGAGCTTACATAGGTTCCGAGTTCGGCGGTGTTCGTCGCTGTAAGGACTGGTAACCAAATCCCGTAAGGAGTACTAAAATGACATTCGACAGGAAAATCGAAGACGTAGGACTCGAGCGGGGGGTTTCCCGCCTGACTCCTGAACGTATCGAAAATACTCTAAAGCAGGTTGTTGAAGGAGAAGCCGGCGCAAAACTCAAGCTTTATGCTGAGACTTGTATGCGCTGCGGCATGTGCTCCGAAGCCTGCCATTACTATATGTCCAATGAGAAGGATCCAAAGTATTCTCCTGCTGGTAAAGTTCACCAGACATTGGGTAAAATTCTGCGTAAGAATTACAAGCTGACCGCTGACGAAGTGTATGAGATGGCACAGATTGCTTACACCGAGTGTAACCTCTGCCGCCGCTGTATTCATTTCTGCCCATTGGGAATCGACACCGGTTATATTATGAGCATGGTGCGTCGCATGTGCCATAAATTAGGTGTGACTCCGCAGTACATTCAGGATACCGCCCACTCTCATTCCGCCACCATGAACCAGATGTGGCTCAAAGATGATGAATGGCCGGATACCCTGCAGTGGCAGGAAGATGAAGCCCGTGACGAAATGCCTAATCTGCGCATTCCTCTCGATAAAGAAGGCGCTGAAATCTACTATTCAGTTATCGCACCGGAACCTAAGTTCCGTACCCAGCTGATTTATCAGGCTGCATACATTTTCAATGAAGCCGGAGTTGACTTCACCATGCCTACCGAACCGGGCTGGGATAACTCCGATATGTGTATGTTTACCGGTGACTTTGAAATGATGGGCCGTCTCAAAAAGCGTCACTTTGAATCCGCTTTGGATCTCAAATGTAAACGCATCGTAATGGGTGAGTGCGGTCACGCATTCCGCTCCATCTATGATCAGGGTAACCGCTGGGATGCATGGGAAATGTACCCCATTGAAGTTGTTCACTCCATTGAGTTTTTCTGGGAGCTTTTTGAAGCTGGAAAAATCAAATTACGTGAAAAATTCAAAGAACCCATCACTGTTCATGACCCATGTAACGTTATCCGCGGTCGTGGTCTGATGGAACAGTCCCGCAAGCTTGCACATGCAATTTGTGAGAACGTTGTTGAAATGACTCCTAACCTCGAGCACAACTACTGCTGTGCTGCCGGTGGCGGTGTTATTAACTGCGGTCCTCCGTTCAAAAATGTCCGCATGAAGGGTAACAAGATCAAAGCCGAGCAGCTTAAAGCAACCGGCGTGAATACTATTCTCGCTCCTTGCCATAACTGCCATGGTGGACTCGAAGATCTCGTTCATTACTATGAACTGGGAATGGAAATTAAGTTCTTCGGTGATCTTATCTATGATCTCATGGAAAAGCCGGAAGCGTAGGAGG
>NZ_CP182344.1:2645000-3100000 GCF_048571135.1 Maridesulfovibrio spiralis (SeqCode)
CGGTCCCTAAGGCGAGGCCGAAAGGCGTAGTCGATGGAAAACGGGTTAATATTCCCGTACCAGCAAATGTGTGCGATGGAGGGACGCAGTAGGATAGCTCAGCCGGCTGTTGGATATGCCGGTGTAAGTGCGTAGGCTTGAGGAATAGGCAAATCCGTTCCTCTTTAAGGCCGAGACACGATGCCGTAACTTTACGTTTGAAGTGAGTAATTCCAGACTGCCTAGAAAATCTTCTAAGTTTAGCATTTGTTGACCGTACCGCAAACCAACACAGGTAGTCGGGTCGAGTAGACCAAGGCGCTTGAGAGAACTCTGGTTAAGGAACTCGGCAAAATGATCCCGTAAGTTAGCGATAAGGGATGCTCCAGACGGTGAAGTTATATACTCTCCGAGCTGTTTGGAGCCGCAGAGAATCGGGGGGGGCGACTGTTTACTAAAAACATAGGTCTCTGCTAAGTCGTAAGACGATGTATAGGGACTGACGCCTGCCCGGTGCTGGAAGGTTAAAAGGAGGTGTTAGCTTCGGCGAAGCTCCGAATTGAAGCCCCAGTAAACGGCGGCCGTAACTATAACGGTCCTAAGGTAGCGAAATTCCTTGTCGGGTAAGTTCCGACCTGCACGAATGGCGTAACGATCTCCCCACTGTCTCAACCAGAGACTCAGTGAAATTGAATTACCGGTGAAAATGCCGGTTACCCGCGGTAAGACGGAAAGACCCTGTGCACCTTTACTATAGCTTGACATTGGGTTTAGGGCTATCATGTGTAGGATAGGTGGGAGGCTTTGAAGTCGGCACGCTAGTGTCGGTGGAGCCAACCTTGAAATACCACCCTTGATAGTCTTGAATTCTAATCCAACGCCGTCATCCGGCTTGGAGACAGTGTCTGGTGGGTAGTTTGACTGGGGCGGTCGCCTCCCAAAAAGTAACGGAGGCTTGCAAAGGTTCCCTCAGGCTGATTGGAAACCAGCCGTTGAGTGCAAAGGCATAAGGGAGCTTGACTGTAAGACAGACATGTCGAGCAGGAACGAAAGTTGGTCTTAGTGATCCGGTGGTTCCGCATGGAAGGGCCATCGCTCATAGGATAAAAGGTACGCCGGGGATAACAGGCTGATCGCGCCCAAGAGTTCACATCGACGGCGCGGTTTGGCACCTCGATGTCGGCTCATCACATCCTGGGGCTGAAGCAGGTCCCAAGGGTTCGGCTGTTCGCCGATTAAAGTGGTACGCGAGCTGGGTTTAAAACGTCGTGAGACAGTTTGGTCCCTATCTACCGTGGGCGTAGGATAATTGAAGAGGGTCTGCCCCTAGTACGAGAGGACCGGGGTGGACGAACCTATGGTGTTCCTGTTGTCGCGCCAGCGGCATTGCAGGGTAGCTAAGTTCGGAAGGGATAACCGCTGAAAGCATCTAAGCGGGAAGCCTGCCTCAAGATTAGTTATCCCTATGCTTTTGCATCTAAAGATTCCAGGGAGACCACCTGGTTGATAGGCCGGAGGTGTAAGTGTGGCGACACATTCAGCTGACCGGTACTAATAAATCGTGCGACTTATTTTTCTTCTCTTCCCTTAACTTTGCTTATTGCACATCATCTGCGAAGTTTAAAATTTAATTTGTCAGCTCACGTATCAAAATACGCTTCGCTAACAAATGAAATTGAAAACTCCACACCTGACGCACACTAAACAAAGTTAAGAGCCTAATGGCTCTATTAGACCATATATTTTTGCTCATCGAAGCAAGCCATATTTGCTTGCGACCATTGAGGAGAGGTCACACCCGACCCCATTCCGAACTCGGAAGTTAAGCTCTCCATCGCCGATGATACTGCTGGGTAGCCAGTGGGAAAGTAGGTCGTCGCAAGCTTTTATTTTAAGCCCCTGAACTTAGGTTCAGGGGCTTTTTTTTGTTCCGCACATACTCAGGATGGGGGCCGGATTGTTAAGTGGGGCGTGTGAGGGCCTCCGGCGGGTGCTTTTTTAGCGGGCCAGAAAGGCTAATTCTCTTTGGAATCACAACCAATCGTTTTTGCAGGGTCTTGATTAGTATGTGTGATCTTGGTAATCAATTGCGAAGAATGTTTGTTTATTAAATCCTATTGTATTTTATCTTTTCAAGTCTGCGGTGCTTAGCGTATAGAGTTTACATGCAAAAACTGTTGTTAATAAATTGTAATTTTCATCTCATAAATGCTTTTAAGGATTTAGGGTGTATTGTTGAATGTATTTCAGTGCATGAACGAGACTACGATATTGCAACAAAGCTAATAGAAATGCAGTACGAGCCCGAGTTGATTTTGCAGCAGGAATATTTGGGTAGAAGAGTTCTTTTACAAGGACTTGAAAAACTGGATTGTTTGAAAATTTTTTGGTCCGTTGATACTCACATGAATATGTACTGGCATCGTCATTATGCTCACCTGTTTGATTGTGTTCTTACAACCCAAAAAAAATATACTTCGAAATTAAAACAGACCTGCGATACCAAAATTGAATGGTTGCCCTGGATGGGATATCTTCAAGCCGGAGGATCTGGCATAGTTCCGCATTCGAGACGCGAACATGACTTAACTTTTGTTGGAAGGGTGACCAGCCAAAGACGTTCTCGTAAATGGTTTGTGGATTTTCTCAAGTCTCAATACGACTTATGTCTACTTGATGGTTTAAATTTTTCTCAGATGATAGAGATCTATAGTAATACGCGAATTGTGCCGAATGAAGCTTTGTTCGGAGAAGTTAACTTTCGCCTCTTTGAGGCTGCTTCTTCCGGGTGTGCTGTTGTTACTCCAAATGTAGGTGATGAATTAGGCGAATTGTTTGAACTCGGAACTGAGATCGAGGTCTACAGTGATGTGCTCGAGTTGAAAGAAATCCTTGATCGCCTGACTAAGAATCCTCAGTCGGCTTCGTTGATTGGAATGGCTGCTTATGCACGTGTTTTGAAAGATCATTTGCCAACCTCCAGAGCTGTAGAGATAATTAAAATAGCGCATGACACCCGCAAACGTAATGTCTCTGATGAATTGGCCGAACTTTCGCTTTGCATGTGTGAACTTGCCCTTGGTGAAGCGGGAGACACCAGTGTTGATTGGGATAGTTTGCAGGCTCGATTACTTTTGCTTGAAAGTAGCGAAATGAGGGATGCTGCGCTTTGCAGGACTTTTTGTCGTGCGGGACAAACGGGATTATTCATGGAGTTGATAAGACCGTATCTGAATAAGAGTACGCCTGAAAATAATTGTTATTTCAGTATGACCGCTTCTTTGTGCGCTGTTAAGTTCAGGCAATGGGATCTTGCGAAACATTTTTGGTATGTCTATGCCGCAGCCAATTCTATTGTTGCCTCTAAACCTGCCGATGAGACTGATCTTTTGATGTTTTGGGGAGATGCCCTGAATAAGGCTGGTTTTGATATGCGTGCCGGTGTGGCCTTTAATGAAATAGAGGATATCCCTTCGTGTGCATCAGATTGCTATTTTGCTGCTCTTTATCTTGATCCTGATAATATACTAATTTTCAAGCGTTTAGCGAATTTGTTTCGGGGGATAATGGGTGGAGAACCTACTCGATTAGGTTTTCTTTCACATCTTTCATTGCATCATCCCGATGATTGGCGGTTAAGCGCAGAGGTGGGAGTTACTAATCTTAAGATTTTTAGATTAAGCGAGGGACTGAAAGAGCTGGAAAACGCTAGGAGTATTGCCCAAGAAAATGGACAGGAGCGTTTTTTGCGATGCAAGCTTGAGCAGGAGCTTCCTGCTTACGCGCGACTATATTTTTAACGAACCTAACCCGCATCATTTTTAGTGGAGGACTACATGGCTGAGATGGTCTTTAATGAACGGGCTTTTTACAACCACCTCGGTGGTGATGTTGAGTTGGGGTATGAAATTTTAAAAGTTTATCTTGTCGATGCTCCAGATCGACTTGATAGTCTTAAGGAATCCGTGCATTCCGGTGATCTAGATTTGATTGTTAAATATTCACACGCATTGAAAGGAATCTCCGCAACGGTAAGGGCTGAAGGGATTGCTTTACTCGCTGAAAAGGTTGAGTTGGCAGCACGTAAAGGGGAAGTGGATGTTATACGGGACTATCTGCCGCAAGTGGTTGGTGAGTTGGACAATGTTCTTGAAGCAGTTCGTGCACACCTTTCAGGTAATGTAGCAGAATAATTTCTAGTTGCTGTAAAACAGTCACTAATTGTTAATAATTTTTTGTTCTTTGTAGAGTATTGTACCTTAATTAAATATTTTCAGCTTTATTTCTAAGCGGACGTTTATTTGAAAAAATTTTTTCAATAAGAATATAAGGAGGCACCAGATGTTCAAAAATTTGCAGCTCGGGTGGAAGATTGGCGGAGGATTTGTTGTTGTACTGTTGCTGACAGCAGTTGTTGGCACTGTCGGTTGGTATGGACTTTCCAAGGTAGCAGATGAGTCTAAACGGACTGAAGTCGTCAGCAATGCTGTGACTGATATGTATGATTCTCGTTTGAATGTCCTTTATTATACTTTAAAGGGTTCTTCGGAATATACAGATAATTTTTATAATTCGATCAACGAAATCAGCCGGAATATTTCTGCCAGTAAAGACAGCTTTACAGGCAAGGGATTGACTGATGTTTTGTCTGTGGCTGACAGTGCTTCTGCCTATGAACAGATTTTTAAGAAATATGTTCAGCTTGAAGATGAAAAGAAAGAAGCTATCAGCAATTGCGTCGTTGCAGCCAGTTCTTTGAATAAAAGTTTGGACAGCATTACAGGACGTGCCAGAGAAGCCATGGAACAAAGCATGCGCGGGGCTGTGGAATCTGTGGATATGGAAACCGTTTTTGCTGCATATAGCGCAATCGGCAAAATTGAAAAGCAATTTGTAACAACAAGGTTTACATTTTCAAATTATCTGCGCACAGGTGAAGCTGAATCTGCAAAGCAGACTCGTTCTATTCTCAGCAATGTCATTGATGAGTGCTCTACTCTTCGCCATAATGGTTGGGTTGAAGCAACAGCAGGTTTGGATATCAGCGGTCTTGAGAAAGCCGCTCGAGCCTACCTTGAGGGTTTCAACTTAATTGTTGAAAAAATCGACATTCAAGGTGGGGAACTTAAAAAGATGGCTGCGGTTGGTGCCGATGCCCTCAATTTGAGTCAGGAAATTCTCAATAGCCAGCAGATTTCAGCCCAAAACGTAATTAGCTCATCTTTCTCTATGATTCTTGGTGGATTAGCTTTGGCTCTTTTGTGTGGTATCGTGATTTCCATCACTGTAACACGCATCATCACCACACCAATCCGCAAAGGTGTTTCTTTTGCTGAGTACATGTCGCAGGGAGATTTCACCAGAACTTTAGATATTGAACAGCGTGACGAGATAGGTATTTTGGCCCACTCTCTGAATGATATGGTTGTTCGTCTTTCTTCTGTTGTTGCCGAAGTTGGTGTTTCCTCCGAGAACGTAGCTTCCGGTAGTGAGGAACTTTCTGCCACAGCTGAAAGTCTTTCACAGGCGTCCACTGAACAGGCTGCAAACGTAGAAGAAGTTTCTGCGTCCATGGAAGAGATGACTGCCAATATCAGACAGAATGCCGAGAATGCCCATCAGACTGAACAGATTGCACTGCAGTCTTCAAAGCAGGCAGAAGAAGGTGGTGAGGCCGTTACCAGAGCTGTCGATGCCATGAAGAATATTGCTGAAAAAATTTCTATCATCGAAGAAATTGCCCGTCAGACCAACCTGCTTGCATTGAATGCAGCGATTGAGGCTGCCCGGGCCGGCGAACACGGGAAAGGTTTTGCCGTTGTTGCTGCTGAAGTTCGCAAGCTTGCTGAGCGAAGCGGGGCTGCTGCAGGAGAAATCGGCGAGCTCTCCACCAGCACAGTAAGTGTTGCGGAGCGTGCGGGCGAAATGCTGACTCAGCTTGTTCCGGATATTAAGAAAACAGCTGAACTTGTACAGGAAATTGCTGCAGGCAGCAGTGAGCAGCTTTCTGGAGCTGAGCAGATAAATAAAGCTGTACAGCAGCTTGATCAAGTTACTCAGCAGAATGCTTCCGCATCCGAGGAAATGGCATCCACTTCTGAAGAGCTTTCCAGCCAGGCTGAGCAGTTGCAGCAGGTAATGAGTTTTTTCAGAGTAAGCAATCATTCTACTCCCAGAGTTCGTGCCCTGCCTGCACCTAGAAAGACAGTGAGAGCTAATCCAGCTCCTAAGGCAAGTGCTCCTGTTGTCCCGGTTAGAGAGATCTCTCCCGAGGTAGATAACAGCGCAGGTGTTTCTCTTGATATGAGTAGCGACTTCTCTGACAGCGATTTTGAAAAATTCTGATAAGCACTGGTTGTTTTACCCAGCTTGATATATAGTTACATGAATTAGGAAATATTGCTTTTACCGAGATGATTAAATTAGGCAGGTATAAAGATGAATACTGAAATTAATAGTACTACCAACCAATATCTGACGTTTACTTTGAACAAAGATATTTATGCGCTGGATATTGCCAGTGTACGGGAAGTGCTGGAGCTTACTCCCATAACCAGAATTCCGCGAACCCCCAAATTTATGCGCGGGGTTATCAACCTCAGGGGGCACGCCGTTCCGGTTGTAGATATGCGCTTGAAATTCGGTATGAGCAGGACAGAAGACACAATTAATACCTGCATCATTATCGTTGAGGTTTCCTTTGATGGCGAAAGTACTGTTATGGGTGCTCTGGCTGACTCTGTCCGGGAAGTAATTGAGCTTACCGAGAACATGATTGAAGAGCCTCCAAGAATGGGTACTACTATTAAGACTGAGTTTATTCGTGGGATGGGCAAGCAGGATGATGATTTTGTTATAATCCTCGATATTAACAAAATTCTTTCTGTGGAAGAGCTGGCCATGCTTAAGAGCGTGCAACAGGATTCCCCCTCCTCTGATTCTGCCCAGGAAGCTAAATCCGATCAGGGAATGGTCCTGAGTCTATAAATATTGTGCTATTAAGGACGTCGAAGCCCGTACTCTTTTTCGAGTGCGGGCTTTGTTTTTTTATTGATATAATCAGTGTCTTGCAGCTGTCTCAGTAAGCCGTCTGCGTTTAAGTAAGTATATGAAATTGGATAGTTACAATGTATCGGTAAAATTCATGGATTAGTTGTGGTGTCTTTAAAATATGAGTACAGTCTTTTCTATATTGATCTTGAGTGTTTCGGGTTTGATCATTCTTATCTGATGGGGTGCTTCAGGATTTGTGATGTCTAGGAAAATTAAATTTACATTTCTCCAATGTCTTGTTGGGGTGTTGTTTTTACTCGTGGCGATAGTTCTTTCCGGTGAAAATCAGGTGGGGGTATTGCTGTTTTGCGTTGTCGGTCTTTTTTTGCTGGGGGCAGGGGGGGTAAGACTCTGGCAGGCTTTAAAGGGGCTTACTGACGTTGTTGATACGAGTGATTGCTGCGCGGAGTTGCATGACGATGCAAGACAGGCCAGCTTTACTGCCGACCCTGCCCTGATGCAGATTCTTTGTCATGAAATGCGAACCCCTCTGGCTGGAATGATTGGCAGTTTGCACGTTTTGGACAAAATGAATATTGGGCCTGAAGCCAGAGAATATGTCAGAAAGTGTACGCTTTCAGCTGAACGCTTTAAAGATGCGGTTAATAATCTGCTGAGCGGAATGTCCGGGAGTTTTGATCCCAGCGAAAAAGAATTCATTGATCCTTCTGCCTGCATTGGTAAAGCCGTAGAATTGTTTGTCCCTGCAACATCAATTCAAAATCGCAATATTAATCTTTCGATTTGTTCCGGGGTTCCAGAGACCATTTTTTGTGACCGTAAAGGTCTGTCTCAGGCCCTGTTCTGCCTGATCAACAACGGGTTAGAGCTTTTTCCGAATTCTGATATTTCTGTAGGTCTTAGGCTTACTTCCAATGAAGATGCTGATTCTGATTCAGCTCTCGCTTTCTATGTCAGCGGCACAGGTTGTAACTCTTTGCCTGAGCATGAGATTTTTGTTGAGTGTCTGCAACTGACCACGGAAGGAATCGGCGCAGATCTTTATTTCGAATCCGAACCCAGGATTGAGATTGGTTTTAAAGTAAAGGTGAAGCAAAGCGGGAAGTCGGTAAGTGACGTTGAGCGTCCTGTGCATTCCTTGCGGATAATGTTGGCGGAAGATGACATCAGCAGCCAGGTCTTCATGCGTAAAAAGCTTGAGAATTGGGGGCATCTAGTACGTACCGCCACGAATGGCTGGGAAGTAATCAATTGCATGGCAGATCAGGATTATGACCTTGTCCTTATGGATTTACAGATGCCGGAGATGAATGGTTTTGATGCCATTGCAGCGATCAGGGAGAAGGAATCTCCTGATAAGAGAATTCCCATTATTGTGATGAGTGCTTATGGGCGTGAAAGCGATTTTCAGCGCATGTCTGACCTTGGTGTTGATGACTACATTGCCAAACCGGTCAACACCGAAATGCTAAGAAAATCCATGGAGCGTCTGGAGGAGCTGGGAAGATTTTAGATCTTTATTTCAATCTCCCCACTCCTGACCATGCATCAATGATTAAGGTGCGAGTACGTTGTTTATGTAGTAGGCAATTCCATCCTCAAGCATCTGCACGGATAAAAGGATAAGAATCAGGCCCATGAGTCTTTCGCAGGCTCTTAAACCTCTTTTACCCAGCACACGGGCCATTGTTGGTCCGGTCATCATGATGATGAAAGTCATGCCCCAAGCGATAAGCACCCCGGATAATACATTCAGTCCTGCTCCGCCTTTGGAGCCGTAAACCATTACCGCCGCCAGCAGGGATGGACCTGCAAACAACGGGACCGCAATGGGTACAATGAACGGGTCCTTTTCCACCTCGTCCGACACGCTTTCCGGTTTTGGAAATATCATCTTCATTGAGATGATAAAAAGTATGACTCCGCCCGCGATCCTCAATGTGGATTGATGGATGTTGAGCATATTCATCAAGCCTGCACCCATGTACATAAATAGAATTATAATTCCCAGAGCGAAGAAAAGCTCTCGAAGCAGAATCCTGCGCTGCCGGGAAGGGGAGTATTCGCGAAGCATGGACAGGCATACCGGGAGGTTTCCCAGCGGGTCCATGATCAGGAACAGTGGAAATGCAATTTCGATGATAGTGCTGAGCTGTCCTGATTCCATGATTAGTCCTTGCCTCCGGCCTGTCCGTATGTGGAAAATTTATCGATAACTTTATCCATTTCGTCGTCCGGGACAATTACAGGTTTGCCCACAGAGAGAGCCTGAATGTAGATTCTGGCAACCAGTTCCAACTCTTCAGCAGCATCAAATGCACTGCCTATCTGGTGCCCTATGGTAATAAGTCCGTGGTTGGCCAGCAGCACAGCGTTGTAGTTCGCGATGGTCCCGGTAACGTTATCTGCCAGTTCCTGTGAACCGAAGGTTGCATAGGGTGCAAGGGGAACTTTTTTACCGGCAAAGCCTACCAGATAATGAACAGCAGGAAGCTCCATATTCAGGCAGGCCACAGTGGTAGCGTAGACAGAGTGAGTGTGGACAACAGCGTTTACGTCAGCGCGTTTTTTATAAAGCGCAGTATGGAATCCGAACTCGCTGGAAGGCTTGCGTTCAGAATCTTTGATATTGCCATCCAGATCCATGACCACAATATCTTTGGGAGTAGAAAGGCGATAATCCAGACCGCTGGGGCTGATAGCCAAAAGTCCTTGCTTACGGTTCAAAACACTCAAGTTCCCACCTGTTCCGGTGGTTAAACCGGATTCAAGCAGCTTAAGTCCATACTCAACGACCAGTTCTCTTTCTTTTTCTAATAGCATAAAATTTTCATATAGCTGACGACGCAGCCGAAATAAAAGGTTTTGGACTCTTGCAATAGTCCTTAAGCTAGCGGTCTTCCGCGAGTCTTAGGGATAACGACAGTGGAGTAAACCCTTTTGTAAAGGGTTTAAGGCCCCCTGCAGGACGTACTGCCGCATAACGAGGCTTCGAGTTTAGCGTTCTGTTGCGAGCAGAGATGTTGCCGAAGGCATTTTTATTATCTAAAGCGCGGAGCGTCTCAGCTTAAATTCCGC
Organism: Maridesulfovibrio spiralis (SeqCode); assembly: GCF_048571135.1. Taxonomy (NCBI): domain Bacteria; kingdom Pseudomonadati; phylum Thermodesulfobacteriota; class Desulfovibrionia; order Desulfovibrionales; family Desulfovibrionaceae; genus Maridesulfovibrio; species Maridesulfovibrio spiralis (SeqCode). Next base: position 2,655,072 of record NZ_CP182344.1, read on the forward strand.
AGCGCATCAATTCTCTTGAGTACCGGGGGATGGCTGTATTCAAGCCAGACGTAAAAAGGATGCGGTGTGAGGTTTGAGAGGTTGCTTACCGATAACTTCTTGAGCGCGTTGACCAGTGCTTCCGGTGTTTGCGTGGTTTTAGCGGCAAAGGCATCCGCTTCGAATTCGTGCTTGCGGGAACGGATGTTGCTGAAAATGGCGAGCACGATGGATACCGGGGTGTAAAGCAGGGCGAAGAAAATCAGGCCCGCGTGAACGGAGATGTTCTGCATCCCGAAAGCAGCGAACAATTCTTCGTTGCCAAGGAAAAAGGACATGAGAAGGAAAACAACCCCGGTGTTGACGATGCTCATGATCATCATTTTTCGGATATGTCCAAGTTTGCTGTGTCCTATTTCATGGGCGAGTACGGCAACCAGTTCATCAGTGGAAAGGCTATCGATCAGGGTGTCGAACAGGGCGATACGTTTTTTCTTACCGAATCCGGTGAAGTAGGCGTTGGCTTTGGTTGAGCGTTTGGAGCCGTCGATCATGAAAATCCCTGAAAGCTCGAATCCATTGTCTGCTGCGAACTTCTCAATCTTATCGCGCAATTCGCCTTCTTCGAGAGGAGTGAATTTATTGAACAGGGGCAGAATCCAAGTGGGGGCGATATACTGCACGCCAAGGGTTACGAGAACGGTAAATATCCAGCACCAGAGCCAGGCCATTGAACCGGCTGCGTTGAAGAAGAGCAGCACACCGCTTAGGATTGCTCCGCCGATTATGCCCCCGATTAGATAACCTTTGAGTTTATCGACAAAAAAAGTCTTTAGGGTGGTCTTGTTGAATCCGAACTTCTCCTCAATCACAAAAGTGCTGTAAAGAGAGAAGGGCAGGGACATGATATCGCTGAGAACTGCCAGTCCGGCGTAGAAAATCAGTCCGGTTATGACCTGACCGTACCCAAATCCATTGGCCCAGAGATCAACGGCATTGAATCCACCCAGAGTGATGAACATGATGGTGATGACTGTTGTGACGGAACTTGAGATATTTTCAAAACCCATCCCGACTTTGGTGTAGTCCTGAGATTTACGGTACTCGTCGGCATCAAAGGTCGCGGCGAATTCTTTAGGCAATTCAGGGGAAAGTGCCTTTCGGTTAAGTTGCCGGGAATAAATACCCAGCAGGCAGGCACCGGCAAGAGAAGCAAGGATAATTATAAGATAAATGTTCATTTAAGTCTTTGGGGGTCGAATTGTTGAATTGATGCAAATTTTGAATTGCAGGACCATTCATATAAGCTTGAGGTATGATTACCCTTTGGGAGAGTATGACGTCAATGTGCATTCTTATGTACAGAACAGTGAAGTATAAAGAATATTAATAAGGTCCTGCCTTGACAATATGCGGTATAGAGTCAACAATTATATATTAAATTAATAATTTTGACTTTTCTTGATGTCGGATCATTTGTCGGGGGAATTTGGGGATGGTTCGAGGGGAGTTTTATAGATGAGTTCGCCGAAAAGCATTAAAGAGAATATTGCCCGCGCCAAGGCTTACGGACAACGTAAGGATTATATGCGCTGCCTGCATGCATTGAGCCTGTCTCTTGATGAGCTGGCTTCAAGTCAGGTTTTCGGGCGGGAAAAATTTGAGATTGGAATTCTCATTGATGAAGTTATCCGGCAGTTGCTGGCGATGGATGAGCTTAAACGTGTTCTTCCGCGTGGCTTGAAATACACCAAGGGGCAGGAAAAGAAATTGGCCGCGGTGTTTATGAAGATTCATGACACGATTAAAAGTGCTCTTGAAAAAGCAGCTGTTGAGAAAGTCCGCAAGCAGAAAAACCAGATAGACCAGTATGTTCTGACCGGACAAAAAATTTTTGGCTGAAAAAGACGTCAAAGAAGCTAAAAAATATTTCCGTAAAATCACCGAAGCATTTCCCGACGAAAGAGGGTTATTGCAGGATGTCGGCGGTAGATTGGTTAAATCCGGCTTCCCGGCGGATGGAGTTGAATATCTGGAGCGTGCCATTGAAAAGACTCCTTCGGACAGCAGACCGTATATTTCCCTTCTGTTAGCTTATGAGATGATGAGCGAGCAGGAAAAAGCAATTGAAGTAATAAAAGATATTGTTCGCCGTTTTGGAGCCAACGAAAGTATCTATGTGCGTCAGGCCAAATTGTTTCTCGGTAAAAGGATGTATACCGAGGCTTACGATGCAGCTGCAGCAGCTTTGAAAACTAATCCTCTGAATCGTGAAGCGAAGAAGATTTCGGATAAACTCGGACCCAAGATATTCGGCCGTGGTTTTAAGCCTGGTGCTACCTCTAAAGAGATGCAGGCTGGTAAATCCGCGCAAGGTGCAAAGGGTAAAAAAGACGGCATGACTTTCAACCTCGATGGTGGATCAGCAACCAAGCAAGATAAAGCAGCGAAAAAGAAAGCACCTGCCAAAAAGCCTGCAGCCTCAAAAGCTATCAAGCTGGATTTTTAATTTTCCTCGATTTATAAGATTGTTTTTTAGACCGCTTAGGCGGTCTTTTTTTATGTTTTTACCTGCCGGGAGAAATTGTCAGACAGAAATGTCGCTACAGGTCAAAGCCTACTCAAGAGGTATGGATTGGGCGTTTACTGGGAATCCTTTGAAATTATGGAGGTAGAACTAAAAAAAGCGACGCATTTGTCGTTTTCGCGTTGATCCTTATATATCGCGAACAAATAAATTGTTTTTTGAATCAATGCGACATACCTGTCGTCTTGGGGTGTTCTGTTTTGGTCAAAAGAGTCTGGATTTAAATTATATTTTCTGCAAGTGTCTGTAATGTCGATTGTTCTTTGTGTTGGCACGATTGGAGCTATTGGCGACAACGAAGTTTGTCTGAAAAATCACAAAGGAGAACATCTATGGCTCAACTTACTGTTTCATACGACCGCAAAGGCGATAAGCAGATTATGGATACAAAATCTCAGGTTCTTGGTGAAATCGCTATCGATTACTCCGAGATTCCCGCGGACGCTCGCGGCGGAACTGCAAAACAGCTTCTGGCAGCTTCCACCCTGCACTGTTTCTGTGGTTCCCTTGCCAAGGCTTTGGAAACTCGCGGCGCAGAATATGAGCGCATCACCGGGACCGCTACTCTTGAAACCGGTCTGGATGAAAAGAAACGTGCCCGCGTAATCGGTATCACTCTCGATGTTACCGTGCACATGGACGAAGATTACGGTTTTATCTTTGACCGTGTTGAAAAGATCATGCGCAAGGGGTGCCTGATTACCGCTTCCCTGCATGAAGCTTTCCCCATGACATATAATCTTGAGCTCGAAGAACTGTAATATTTCCCAAACAGGAGCACAGAATGCCATCCATCACCATTATTGGATCAGGCCCCGGCGGCCATATCGCAGCTTTTGAAGCAGCGCGCCGTGGAGCTGAGGTTACTTTGATTGAAAAGGCCGAGATCGGCGGGACTTGTTTGAACTGGGGATGTATTCCCACCAAGACTCTTAAATCTTCTGCTGAAGCTCTTGAAACAGCAGGACGTCTCAAGGAATTCGGCATCGCAGCTGAAGGCGGAGAAGAATCCGCAGGATTCAAAGCAGACATGGAAGCTGTGGTTGCGCGTAAGGAAAGAGTCCGCAAGGTTCTTTGCGGTGGTCTGGAAAAGACCTGTTCTTCCCTGAATATCAGGGTTGTACGCGGTTCCGCTGAAATCGGTGCAGATAAGACCGTCCGTGTTCACACAGAAGAAGGTGTGGAAGAAATCAAAAGCGATCATATCATCATTGCAACCGGATCAAGCATCCTTGAACTTCCTTCCCTGCCTGTGGATCACAAGCGGATCATTAACAGTGATGATGCCCTTGATCTGGACCATGTTCCCGCGAAGATGGTCATCGTTGGTGGTGGAGTCATCGGTTGTGAGCTGGCATTCATTTATCGTGCTTTCGGTTCTGAGGTCACCATTGTGGAGGGCTTGGATCGTCTGCTGCCCATTCCTTCCGTTGATAAGGATATGAGTAAACTTCTGCAGCGTGAAGCCAAAAAACACCGTATCAAAGTGCAGCTGGCCAAGACTGTCCAGAAAGTTGAAGTTGTCGACGGTAAAGTCCAGTGCATTATTGGGCCTTCCCCGTTTGTTGAAAACGCAAAAGGCGGCGAATCAACTATCGAAGCAGACGTTGTTCTGGTCGCAGTAGGCCGTACTCCGAATACCGATGGCCTGAATCTGGCTGAAGCGGGAGTCGAGACTGACGAAAGGGGCTGGATTAAGGCTGACGGTAACATGAGAACCTCTGCTGAAGGAATTTACGCTATTGGTGATGTTCTGGGACCTGCCCGGGTCATGTTGGCGCATGCTGCTTCCGCTGAAGGTCTCTGTGCTGTTGATAATTGCCTGGGCAAAGAACGGGCTCTTGATTATTCCGTCATTCCTTCAGGAATTTTTACCTCCCTTGAGATCGGAACCGTTGGTCTTTCTGAAGAAGAGGCCCTCAGCAAAGGCATCGAATTTCGTTCACAGGTCTTCCAGTTCCGTGAATTGGGTAAAGCGCAGGCCATGGGTGAACTTCCGGGAATGTTTAAGATTATCTGCGAAAAAGAGAGTGGAAAAATTCTCGGCGCGCATATTGCCGGCGCCCATGCAACCGATCTCATCGCAGAAGCCGGTCTGGCTATCAAAAACGGACTCACCGCAGAGGACGTAGCCCACACCATTCATGCCCACCCGACTCTCGCAGAAGGTTTCTACGAAGTTTGTGAAGCATGGCTTCGGGGATAGACGTCGACACGCTTTGCGTTTTGATAGGTGATTTCGTCTCTGACGGCCAAAGGGAATAATCCCCTTTGGAATCCCTATCAGTTTTAGTGTGGCCAATACTGAACATTATGATCTTAGATGTTCTGAGTAGCTAAGATTATATCTATATAAAAAATATTTTGGAGAGATAAATGAGCGAACTTACTTTTCCCGCAGATCTGTTCTACCACCCCGAGCACACTTGGGTTCTGATCAATGATGACAACACCGCAGTCGTCGGTATCAGCGATTTCGCACAGGAACAGCTCGGTGAAGTTGCTTTTGTTGATCTTCCTGAAGCAGGTGACCATTTTGAAGCTGGCGACGAGTTCGGTTCTGTTGAATCCATCAAAGCGGTCAGCAACCTGTACATGCCCATTTCCGGTACTGTCACCGAAATTAATGAAGGTCTTGAAGATACGCCTGAGGATGTGAACACTTCTCCTTACAAAGACGGTTGGATGCTGCGCATCACCGTTGATGAAGGTGCAGACAGAAGCCAGCTGCTGAACAGCGAAGCTTACGCAGAAAAAATTAAGTAATCCACCTTTCCCGGACTCCACTTCCGGGATTCCACTTCCTAGATGGGAGCTTTATAACGAATGGGCGGTTTCCTCATTAGAGGGACCGCTCAAAAATTATCGGGAGACCAACTATGTGCTCCAAAGAAAATTACCTGCGCATCCCGTCGTGGCTCCGGGTCAAAATTCCCTGCAACAAGACCTATAGCTCCACCCGCGAACTGGTTAAAGATCTCAGCTTGAGCACTGTCTGTCAGAGTGCCAAGTGTCCCAACATGTTCGAATGCTTTTCCGAGCATACCGCAACTTTTCTGATCATGGGTGACATCTGCACCCGCAATTGCGCTTTCTGCAATATTGAAAGCGGCGATATCACTCCGCTTGATCCCACCGAACCCAGCCGCGTGGCTGAAGCATCCAAGAGGCTTGGGCTTAAGCATGTGGTCATTACCTCCGTCACCCGTGATGATCTCGCTGACGGCGGGGCAAACCATTTTGCGGCCTGCATCCGGGCTGTGCGGGAGCAGCTCCCGGTATCCTCCATTGAGGTTCTGATTCCTGATTTTCAGGGCGATCAGAAAGCACTACAGGCCGTCATTGAAGCTGCACCGGATATCATCAACCACAACGTAGAAACGCCACCAGCACATTATGGTAGAATTCGTCCGCAGGCTGACTACAAGCAGAGTCTTGAACTTTTGAAGCGGGTAAAAGCTGCCGGGGCAATTGCAAAGTCCGGGCTGATGGTCGGTTTGGGTGAAAATGACGATGAGGTGCGCGGGGTGGTGGATGATCTTGCGGCCATTGACTGCAATATTGTTACCATCGGGCAGTACATGCGGCCTTCCATGCAGCATCCGGCAGTGCAGCGTTATGTTCATCCCGATGTGTTCGAAGAGTATGCCCGCTACGGCAAAGAGAAGGGTGTCGTTCACATGTACAGCGCTCCGCTGGTACGCTCCTCCTACAATGCAGCCCTTTTTGCTGGGCTTAAGAAATAAATTTCAGTCAATCCTACTGAAAAAGCGCAACGAAAAATCCCCGGCAACCGCAAGGCTGCCGGGGATTTTGTTATTTGGCTTATGGAGCCGGATGGTAAGGCTGGCTTAGTACATGCCGCCCATTCCACCCATGCCGCCCATGCCGGGCATACCGCCGCCCATTCCGCCGGGCATACCTGCGGGCATGTCAGCTGCGGGTTCGGGCTTTTCAACGATAGCGCATTCGGTGGTCAGCAGGAGACCAGCAACGGAAGCTGCATTCTGGATAGCGATACGGGTAACCTTTTTGGGGTCGATAACACCGGCCTTGATGAGGTCTTCGTATTCGCCGATAGCAGCGTTGAAGCCGTTACCGTCTTTTGCTTCTTTAACTTTTTCTACAACGATGGAACCTTCGAGGCCTGCGTTGCCTGCGATCTGGCGCAGAGGCTCTTCGATGGCACGACGGATGATGTCGATGCCTGCGGTTTCGTCATCATCAGCTGCGGTGATGTTCTCCAGAGCGGGGAGGCAGCGGATGAGTGCGGTTCCGCCGCCGGGAACGATACCTTCTTCAACAGCTGCGCGGGTTGCGTTGAGTGCATCTTCCACGCGAGCTTTCTTTTCTTTCATCTCGGTTTCAGTTGCAGCACCAACGTTGATTACTGCTACACCGCCAACGATCTTGGCGAGGCGTTCCTGAAGCTTTTCACGGTCGTATTCGGAAGTGGAAAGCTCGATTTCGTTGCGGATCTGGCCTACACGGGCTTTGATTGTTTCGCCTTCGCCTGCGCCATCAACGAGAGTGGTGTTTTCTTTGTCGATTACAACGCGCTTGGCGGAACCGAGGTGTTCAAGGCCGACAGCTTCAAGGTTGAGACCGATGTCGTCGGAAACAACTGCGCCGCCGGTGAGAGCTGCGATGTCTGCAAGCATTGCCTTGCGGCGGTCACCGAAGCCGGGAGCTTTAACAGCGACAACATTCAGGGTACCGCGGAGTTTGTTTACAACGAGGGTAGCCAGAGCTTCGCCTTCGATGTCTTCAGCGATGATCACGAGAGGTTTGCTCATTTTAGCAACCTGCTCCAGAACGGGCAGCAGTTCTTTCATGCTGGTAACTTTCTTTTCGCTGATCAGGATCAAGGGCTCATCCATTTCGCAGATCATTTTTTCTGCGTTGGATACGAAATAGGGGGAGAGGTAACCGCGGTCGAACTGCATACCTTCAACAACGTCGAGGGTGGTGTCGAGACCTTTTGCTTCTTCAACGGTGATAACACCTTCTTTACCAACCTTGTTCATGGCTTCGGCAATGATGTTACCAATGGTTACGTCGTTGTTTGCGGAGATAGTACCGACCTGTGCGATTTCTTTCTGATCACGGGTGGGCTTAGCAAGAGTTTCGAGGTGGTCGATGATAGCTTCAACAGCTTTGTCGATACCGCGTTTGATAGCCATGGGGTTACGTCCGGCAGCAACGAGTTTAACACCTTCGGTGAAAACAGCCTGAGCGAGGATGGTAGCAGTGGTAGTACCGTCACCGGCGATGTCGGAGGTTTTGGAAGCAACTTCCTTAACCATCTGTGCACCCATGTTTTCGAACTTGTCTTTGAGTTCGATTTCTTTGGCTACGGAAACGCCGTCTTTGGTAATGACCGGAGAACCGAAGGATTTGTCCATAACAACGTTACGGCCTTTGGGTCCGAGGGTTACTTTTACAGCATTGGCGAGCTTGTCTACGCCGATTTTCAGTTTTTCGCGAGCTTTGGCGTCAAAGAGGATCTGTTTAGCCATTTGGTGTTTTCTCCTTAAAATAAAGAAATTTTATAATGCAGCCAGAAAGAGGCTGTTCATAACTAATGTATGTGATCTTAATTATTCAACAACAGCAAGAATGTCGTCTTCGCGCATGATCAGGTGATCTTCACCTTCGATGCTGATTTCAGTTCCGGCGTATTTTGCGAAAAGAACAGCGTCGCCTTCTTTTACACCCAGTGCGACTCTGGCGCCTTTGTCGTCCAGCTTGCCGGGGCCTGCTGCGATGACTTCACCTTTGAGGGGCTTTTCTTTTGCAGAGTCGGGGATAATGATTCCGCCAACGGTTTTTTCTTCCACTTCAAGGCGTCTGACCAGTACGCGGTCTGCTAACGGCTTAAGTTTCATCTGTTTTCCTCCAATATTTCAATACTATTTTTTGCTTTCAGGCTCTTGGCCTGTTAACCGCAACGGCTTTCATGAGGTTTGTGGAAAAGAATTATGCCGCGCGGATTGAATCAAAGTAAGTCATTATTAAAAACTGTCAACAGCAGGACTGCGTTTTTTTTGAAAATCATGGAAATCGAAAATCAGAGCAGATCCTTGGCGACAAAAACGACTCTGCCGATGACTGACCAGTCGTGGGCGGGGTTGTTGTTATCAAGGACGATTGGGCCGGGTGATAATTCGTGGTTATCAGAAAGAAGTAGAATTCTTCCCGGTTCCCGCGCTACCCTGCGGACCAGAATTTCTTCATCTATTCGAACTGCATAAATGCGCCCCTCAAAAAAATCTTTTTGTGATTCATCCACGAGAACATGGTTGCCGTCTTCGATGCGCGGGGCCATGGCGTTTCCGGTTACAGTCAGCATTTTCATGGATTCAGGGTCGCCTTTTTCTCCCATCCAGCGGGAATTGAAGGCCATAAGCTTCTGGGCGTCGAGGTTTATATTCAGTTTTTCACTGTTTTTTTCTGCTCGGGCCTGTGCTTGGGGGGGGCTTATGAAGTTATCATTGTTGTCTGAATTTTCTGCTGGAAAAATTATTTTTGCATCTACTTCATCGAGAATTTTTGCCAGCACCTGTATATGTTTTCCCCTTTCCTGCTTGATGTAGCGGAGGATTTGGTTAGGTGCGACCCCGCATGCTTTAGCCATTTGGGTCGGGTTTGCGTACTGGCGGCCCTGTCCTATCATATTTCCGAGTCCTTCAACTATATCATTATAAAAACCCATGTTTCCTCCTTGGTATCATTGAGTACCTTTATTTTAAAAAAAAGTCCTTGTGTTGAGTATAATTTTCGCTTGTATTTATTTTTTGGTATCTTTGATTTACAAATTGGCTTGCAAAATAGTTTTTTTGGTAATAAAAGCTTTCCCGTTGTTATAAGATCAAGGTAGACGGTGTTATTTTTTACAGGTTAATATGCATTTAAAAATAGGAGCAGGCAGATGGGGTCGGACTTATCAGCAGTGGCTGCAGGTTTTCCTGACATGGATAGGCATCGGGGGATGTCCGCAGAGGGACTTATCAGTGTTCTGGGACGTGATGCGGCTGAACGGTTAATGTACTTCTGGGGTGGAACAAGAGTTTCTGTTCCGGATTTGGAAGAACTACAAAAGCTTAAGCTGCGAGAACGTATTCTAAGAGCATATGAACAGGGAGCTACTCCTGCACAGATTGCCGAAAGATTCGGAGTTTCAGTGCGTACAGCTCAGAGAATACGAAATTTCCCAATTACATTGAGGGGAGGTACAAAATAATGTAATTACAATATTAACAGCTTAAAGTCGTGCTTTTCTTTCAGGGGCGAATCTGTGGTATCCATTGCATAATTGAATTCTGGGCCGGGGCATTTTATGGAAATGAAAAATTCAAACAGCGTGTTTTTTTGCTTTATTAAAAAGTTCTTCTTCGTTGCCTTGCTGATTCTGCTAGTTTCTGCATGGGGGATACTTACCCAACGCACTCAGTATCTTAATCTCGTCAAAACTCATGAAGAGGATCTCGTTCAGACGAGTGTTTCCACATTCAGTACATGGCTTGAATCTGGTGTTGAATATACCTCGATTCTTGCTGGTCTTGTCGGTGGTCTCTTGGGAGATCATGGGGCTGATGGTGAAAGGTATGATGATGTTGCCGAAATATTTTCAGTTTTCGGGCTGAGATGTAACGGTTGTGTTCAGCTGCGTTTTCTTTCCCCGCAAGGCATGGAAATGGTCCGGGTGAATATTGCGGATGGGAATCCTGTGCGGGTATCAGGTCCTTATCTGCAGAATAAAAGTGATCGTGATTATTTCCTCGAAGCCAGGAATATTGAGGATGAAGTTTATATCTCACGTTTTAACCTGAACATGGAATTTGGTAAGGTGGTCATTCCATATTCCCCGGTGTTACGGCTGGTGAAGAAAGTTTATTCCAAAGACGGGAGTGAACTGGGATTTCTGGTTATGAATTTTTCAGGGGAACGTCTTTTCAGATTATTCAGCGTTACAATGGCCGAGTCTTTCGGCAATATTTACCTCTTGAATGATAGCGGGGGCTGGATCATTGGTCCGGATGAAACGTATAACTGGAGATTTTTGTTCAAAGGGGAGCAGGGGCGGATGCAGCACGAATTCCCTAAGGAGTGGGCTGCAATTTCGGGTAAGGATCATGGACAATTCGATACGGTTGGAGGTGTTTACACCTTTAATTCACTTAATGGTGATTCATTCAAATTTTTGATGAGGCAGGATGTTGTCTTCAATGAAGGGTGGAAGATTGTATCCCGTGTCCCTGATAATGCCTTGATGGTTCCAAGCAGAAATATTTTGGTTTCCCTGCTGGCTTTATTGTTTGTCATGGTCGGTTACCTTTTTTGGCGTCAGACATCCACGAATATTGCCAGTGAAGATATTCGAATGGCTTTGGAAGAAAGTGAAAAAAGGTTTGTGGACATTGCTGACGCAGCGGGAGAGTTTATCTGGGAGACCGGACCGGATGGAAGTTTTGTTTTCGTCACTGGTCGAGCTGAAGATGTGCTTGGTTATAGCGCAGAAGAATTGGTCGGGCGCTCCCCTTTTGATTTTGTGGATGAAGAATCCTCCTGGGATGTCCGCAAGGAATTTTTGGATGCTGCTCAGTTCGGCCATAGTTTCAGGGGGCTGGTTTTTAAATTTGTAAACCGCGATGGACGTAAGATCTGGCTCGAGTTCAACGGCGTGCCTCTTTTTGATGCAGAGGGAACTGTTGTGGGTTTTCGCGGAGCAACTTCGGATATAAGTGCCCAGAAAAAAGCCCTGCAGGATTTGCAGGAACGTGAAGATATGCTCCAGAGCATAAGTGATTCTGTTCAGGATGCTCTTGTTTTGATGGATGAGAACGGTTTGGTCCATTTTTGGAATCCGGCAGCAGAAACTATTTTCGGTTTCAGCGCAGAGGAGATGCTGGGGGAAAGTCTGGAATGCTGTTTCTATGCTGAGGATAATGTGTCGCCAAATTCTGAAGGTGAGGACGGTAGCTACGTGGAAGGGCTTTTGTCCAGCTACGGGGCGTTTACTGTAAACGTCCGGCGCAAGGGGGGGGATGTCTTTCCGGCTGAAGTGCTGCTTTCACCTTTGCGTAAGGATGAGCAATGGTGGGTGGTTGGTACCTTCAGGGATGTTACCGAGCGCAAGGAAGCTGAAGACAAGTTACGTAAGCTTGCTACCACTGATTCCCTGACCGGATTGTATAACCGTCGTTTCTTTATGGAGAGTGCTGAGGATGCAATGGAGCGTTCCCGTCGCTATGGCCATGACCTTTCATTATTAATGATGGACATTGATTTCTTTAAGAATGTGAATGATTCATACGGCCATGATGCAGGTGATGATGTCCTGAAGGCCTTAGCCAAAACAGGATTGAAAATTTTACGTAATATAGATGTGTTCGGTAGGATCGGCGGTGAGGAGTTTTCCATACTCCTGCCGGATACCGGGTTGCCGGGAGCGGCGCAGGTAGCAGAAAGGCTGCGTGCGGAAATAGAAGCGGAAGCGATGCACACCCGTTCCGGTTCATTGAGAATTACTGTGAGTATAGGTGTTGCTACTTTTAATGATGATACGAATTCTTTGGAGAAGCTGCTGAAGGCTGCGGATGTTGGTCTTTATGCAGCCAAGGAGTCTGGACGTAATCAGGTCAAAGTGCAGCTTTCACCTGAAAATTAGACAAAAAAATCCCCGGAAATTTTCATTTCCGGGGATTTTTTTTGCTTTTTAATCAAATCCGAATTCGATGGTGAAGTTGCCGTGGTCGGTTGTGAATGGGATTGCCATTACCGGACCGGCGGTTACGTGCGCGATGGTATGGTTATCTCCCATGATAACAGTGGGGGTGGAGCCTTGCAGCTTGTAGCCCATTTCAGTTAATCCGGCACGTGCCTGGCCGGAAACCATATTGGTGATTTCACCTACGGCATCTTTTACATCCTGAATGATATCTTGAATGTCATCGCCGAGCATGTTTCTTACTATTTGTGCTGCACATGCCTTTTCAAAAGAAATAGAGATACTTCCGCTAACAGAACCAGTAAAGCCGACGATGCCTGTTACATCTCCATTTGCGACATTACCTTTTTTAACAAACGGTTTACCCGCTGTAGGCGTGATCATGGCCATCATAGTCAGGATGTCCGAGGTTGCCTTGATAAAAGGTTTTGCCAATTCTACATTCATTATAAAGACTCCTTAAAAAAGTTGGCATATATTGTTCGTACGGCAGACCGGATTCTCCCCGTGAATAATCCATCTACATGGTTCCGGCTACCTGAATTTATCCGTTTTGAGTTGCGTTATAGGGAGCCTAGCAGAAAATTAGATCATGAACAATTTCTTTAACGAGTGGTTTCGATATTTTGACTCAATCTTTTTATTTGTTTCTCCGGTGTTTACCTCCTTATTCTGATTGCAGGAGTGTGCAGCTTGCGTTTATGATGTTTGACCGTTGGGATAATTTTTCGTATTTGAATTAAATTCAAAGTGATTGCTGCTTATCAAACAAAGCCGTGGAAGTTCCAACTGCCAACGGCAAAGAAATAGTCCAAGGATACAGATATATGTCAGACAATACCGAGTCCAATGTAGGTAAGAATTTTATTACCGCGATTATTGATAAAGATAATGAAACCGGCAAATATGAAGGAAGGGTGGCAACCCGTTTCCCCCCGGAACCGAATGGCTACCTGCATATCGGCCATGCAAAATCCATCTGCCTTAACTTCGGGCTTGCCAAGGATTACAAAGGAACCTGCAACCTGCGTTTTGACGACACCAACCCGGTAAAAGAAGATACCGAGTACGTGGAATCCATTGAGAAGGATGTCCGCTGGCTTGGTTTTGATTGGGAAGACAGGCTGCACTACTCCTCTGATTATTTTGATCAGCTCTACGCTTTTGCCGTGCAACTCATCAAAGACGGTAGGGCCTATGTAGACAGCCTCAGCGCTGAAGAGATTCGTGAATATCGCGGTTCCCTTAAGGAACCAGGTAAAAACAGTCCTTACCGTGACCGACCAGTGGAAGAGAATCTTGAGCTTTTCGAACGCATGAAAAACGGCGAGTTTGCAGACGGAGAGCATGTGCTTCGTGCCAAGATCGATATGGCCGCGCCCAATGTTATCCTGCGTGACCCGACTCTCTACAGGATCAGAAAGGCCCATCACCATCGTACAGGTGATAAGTGGTGCATCTACCCTATGTATGATTTTACCCACTGTATTTCCGATTCACTGGAAAAAATCACCCACTCCATTTGTACTCTTGAATTTGAAAACAACCGTGCGCTTTACGACTGGACTCTTGAAACCCTCGGTGTTTATCGTCCGCAGCAGATTGAGTTCGCAAGACTCAACCTGAGTTACACTGTGATGAGTAAACGCCGTCTTATCCAGCTGGTGGAAGAAGGCTACGTGAACGGCTGGGATGATCCGCGCATGCCTACAATTTCCGGTATGCGCAGACGTGGTTATTCCCCGGCTTCCATCCGCAATTTCTGCGAACGCATCGGTGTTGCCAAGGCTGCCAACATGGTTGATTTCGCACTGCTTGAGTTTTCCGTGCGTGAAGATCTCAACGCACATTCCAATAGGGTAATGGGTGTTATCAATCCCATCAAACTGGTCATCGATAATTACCCCGAAGGTCAGGTTGAGGAATTCGAATGCCAGAATAATCCTGAAGATGAGTCTGCCGGAAGCCGTATGGTTCCTTTTTCCAAGACTCTCTACATTGAGCGTGATGACTTCATGGAAGATGCGCCGAAGAAATTCTTCAGGCTTTCCGTGGGACGCGAAGTCCGTCTGCGAGCAGCATACTATGTGACCTGTACCGACGTGATCAAAGACGAGAACGGTGAAGTTGTAGAACTGCGCTGTACCTATGATCCTGAGACCCGCGGCGGCTGGTCCAAGGATGGCCGTAAGGTTAAAGGCACAATTCACTGGGTTTCCGTTGATCATGCAGTTGAAGCTGAGGTCCGTCTCTATAACCATCTCTTCACCAAAGAGAATCCCATGGACAACAAAGACGGTTCCGACTTCAAAGATCACATCAGTCCCGATTCCCTTGAAGTTCGCCCCAAATGTTACGTGGAACGCTCACTTGCCAATGTGGAACCCGGCTACCGTTGTCAGTTCGAAAGAATCGGTTATTTTTGCGCTGATTCTGATTACACTCCTGAAAAGCCGGTTTTCAACCGTACCGTCACCCTGCGTGACTCATGGAAGAAAATTGCCAAGAACCAGAAAAAGTAATATTGTACCCTTGCGGGTGTAGGTCATTATTGATGCGGGGTCCTTTAGGGGGTCCCGCATTTTATTTGAATGGAGTCCGACCTGTAAATTTAGGTTTGGTTGTGGGGATGAAAGATTTTGCTTAAAGTGATATCTCTTGAATTGTTGATAATACCTGATCTAGTTGAAGCTGTTTTGAATATATACAGATATGAACCGGAGGTAGCAGGATGAGTACTGAAATTGGAAACGGTTCCAAACTCGCCATAGCCATAGCCGGGAGGAGTAATGTTGGTAAATCTTCAATTATCCGTGCTCTTTCCGGAATTGAGAATCTTGATGAAGTAAGCCCTGTCGCCAGTGAAGATGAAATGTATCCCTTGACCCGGGCGGAGATTCATCCGTTGGGCCCGGTTACCATTTACGACACTGACGCCCATATTCCCGGTGATGACCGGGCCAGAGCTATTAAAGAAGGTCTGTACAGTGTTGATGTCGCAGTAGTCGTTACCGATGAGTCCGGCATTCTTGATGAAGAGCGGGAACTTACTTCTTTGCTTCTTGACCGGGGCATACCCTGCGTCATGGTTTTCAATAAAGCCGATATCAGACGTCCCAGCCTTGCGGATATGGAATTTTGCGGTTCCCGCGGAATTCGCTTTGTTGCGACTTCCACTGAAGACGGCAGGGGGATTGAACGGCTTAAGAAATCAATTACGGCCCTTGCCCCGGAAGAGAATATGCTCGACCCGGTTCTGGCACGGGATCTCATGGGGCGTGGGGACTTCGTTGTTTGCGTTGTTTCCGAGGACCCTGTTTCTCCCAAAGGACGTCTGGGACTTCCTAAATCACAAGTTATACGTGAAATTCTGGATGCTGGCGGAATCGCGGTTATCGTCAAAGAGGGAGAACTCTACCAGACTATTTCCGGTCACAAGCGGCGCCCGGCACTTGTTGTTGCCGATTCCGAGCCGATTAAAAAAGTCATGGATATCATTCCCCGTGATGTTTCCCTGACAACATTTCCCATCCTTTTTGCCAGACATAAGGGAAATCTGGAGCAGCTGGTTCAGGGTGCGAATGCCATTGATAAATTGCAGGATGGGGACAAGGTCTTAATTGTTGAAGCCTGCCCCCATCATCCAAAGGCGGAAGATCTGGGTAATGAAATGATTCCTGCAAGGATTGCAGGATATACGGACCGGAAAATTATTTTTGAATCCAAGACCGGGTGCGGCCTGCCCATAGATCTTTCTGAATATAAGCTGGTTGTTCACTGTGGAGCCTGCATGCAGGAAAGGGCGGATATGCTCCGCCGGATCAGGGATTGCGACCGTCAGGATGTTCCCATCACCAACTATGGCCTTGCTGTAGCCAAGGTTGATGGAACTCTACAACGTTTGATTGAGCCATTTTTCAAGGATGTTGCAGAAGAGCGCAAAGAGCTGACCGGTAAGATTAATGTATACAGGGGCAGTAATTCTCAGGCCATGCATCTGGTGGTTCCTGCTGAAATACATCCCGAAAAAGCAGTTCCCTTCAATCTTATGTATCTTTTCGGTGATATTGAAGTGACTAAAAAGCATATCGGTTTTGCGTCACTTCCTTTTGCCCGTGGAGGCCAGCAGAAGATACGGAAGTTTGTGGAAGAGCACGGGTATTGTTTTTACAAATGGCCAGGCCGGGTTTTAGGTGCTGATTTAGGCGGTTTACTGGACCAGGATGAAAATAACGAAGCATAGCCGGCAGGGGTGAATGGGATGATTGAAATGGGGCTGGTTCGCAAAATTACGTTTTTTTTGCTTCTAAGTTTAATTTATGCATCAGCTGTTTGTAATGCACAGGAAGTGAAAATAGGTTTTGTGCATTCGGGTGAGACCATAAACGACAATTCTTTTAATGAAATGGTTGTTGTCGGGTTACGCAAATTGCAGAAAGAACGGCAGATCAAAGTGCTGCCCCGCAAAGGTGGATTCTCGCTGGACGCGACAGTGAAGGCGATTGAATCGCTGCTGGACGAAGAAGTCAGGGTTATTGTGGTTAACGGTGTCCCCGTCGGCAACCGCTTTGGAGAGTTTGCTCTGGACCATACGGATACTACATTTATTCTCAATGACGCAAAGATTGATGGTTATCCTAATATCATTTCCATTGACTACGCCCATGGTATGGGTTCATGTCTTGTAGGCGCTCTTTGCGCCTGGCAGACCAAAACCGGAAAAGTTGGCTTTCTCGGGGCCAATCAAATGCCGGTGGTCAAAGAGTTTCTGGCCGGTTTCCGCCAAGGTGTGGAGTATTCCGGAAGGGACGTTGAAATTGTAGAAAAATATGTTCGCACCGATGTTTCTTCAAAAGGTTTTGAAGACCCAGAGCTCGCTAATTCCATAGCTGTTGGTATGTATTCCGGTGGTGTGGATATTATTTACGCTGTTGCAGGTCTGTCCGGTAACGGGGTTATTCAGGCTGCCCATAGTACCGGGAATCTGGTTGTTGGAGTGGATTCGGATCAGGATCATATGGCCAAAGGCTCAGTCCTGACCAGTATGGTAAAAAGAATGGACATTGCTGTTTATGAAGAAGGACTTGCTGTTTTGGACGGGAACTATGTTTCCGGATGCAAGTCTTATCATTTGTCCAACAATGGAGTTGGGCTTAGCGACATGAAATATAGCCGGCACCTGATTTTGCCCGGTGTTCTGAAAAAACTTGATGAACTGAAATTAAAGCTTGTCTCGGGAAAGGTTAAGTTGAACTCTTCAGTGGAGTAAATAGGAATATTTTAATGGGGAACTTTTTCAGAATCAGGCATAAAATAACTGTGGGGCTAGTCTGTATTTTGGCTGCCGTCCTATTGCCTTTGGGCTATTTATTCAGTGATATGTACAGGGCGGACATACACAGCTTGATTGAGTCAAAAGGGGATAGCGTTGCGGCTTTGGTTGCGTTTTCAAGCAGCGAAGCTATTTTGAATTATCAGGACTTCAGGCTTGATGAAATAGTTGAAATTGTATGCGACAATAAAGGGATTGTCTCCTGCGCCGTTTTTAATCAGTCCGGGGTGCTGATCAGTGAATTTGAAAAATCCGCTAACAAAGATGGAAACAGGGTTCTCCAGATTGAGCGGCGCATCTTGAAAGATGGTGAATATCTGGGATTTGTCCGTATTGGAATTCTTGATGAATTTTTAGCGGGGAGTTCCGGAAATTTTTTGACCCACATTATGCCGTTGCTGCTTGGAGTTGCATTGCTAAGCGGATTGTGCGTGCGTTTTTTTGTCGGCAGAACTCTTTTTTCTCCTCTGGCCAGACTCGCAGGGCAAGCTAAGCTGGCAGAAAATGGCGAAGCTGTTGTTTTCGAAGGAACAGGTCGGGATGACGAAATCGGCAGTCTGGCTGAATCCCTAGAGCATTTTTCAGAAAAATTGAGCCTCATGCAGGCTGATTTGGACCAGAGAGTTGAGGACCGCACTGAAGGTTTAAATGCAATGAACCGCAAGCTTACGGATGAAGTTGATATTCGCCGTAAGACTGAAAGAGATTTGAGTGCGGCTTTGGATGAGTTGTCTTTTACTGTCCGTGAATTGGAAAAATCAAAAGACAAGGCGGAAACAGCCAGCAGATTTAAGAGTCAGTTTCTGGCGATGATCAGTCATGAAATCAGGACTCCCATGAACGCAATCCTCGGTATGGGGGATCTGCTGTTGGAAACTGACCTTGACCCGGAGCAGATGGGGTACGTGGAAATTTTTCGCGGGTCAGGGGAATTGTTATTGAAAATAATTAACGACATACTTGATTTTGTGCAGATTGAGTCCGGTCAGATTGAGCTTGTTCCTGTTCCTTTTGATCCTGCGCGTGATGTACAGAGTGTTTGCAAGAGCGTGGCTCACTCCGCCCATGCCCGGGATATTGAAGTTATTTGCGATGTCGATGCGGATATTCCCGCGCAGGTAGTCGGTGATCCTGTCCGGGTTCGCCAGATTTTGCTTAATATAGTTTCCAATGCGGTAAAATTCACCTCCAGTGGTGAGGTTGATGTGCGCTTGAGTGTTGAAGAGTCCGGTGATGAGTATGAGCGGCTGCTTTATGCTGTCCGGGATACCGGCATTGGTATTCCTGAAGGTCTTAAGGAAAGCGTCTTTGACCGCTTTGTGCAGGATGACGGATCAGCTTCCCGTGAATACGGCGGTGTAGGTCTCGGCCTTGCCGCGGCTTCAAGGCTGGCAGCACTTATGGATGGAGATATCCGTTTTGAGAGCGAAAGCGGAAAAGGAAGTATTTTTTATTTTTCCATTCCTTTTAAAAAATCGGTTTATGAACCGGTGCGCAGTGTTGCAGATTTTTCCGGTACACGTGTTCTCATGGTGGATGATAACCATACCGTGCGTGAGGTGTTAGCCCGGAGAATGCATTCATTCGGGATAGATGCGGTGATGGCTGCGGACGGGAATGAGGGGCTCGGTTACCTTGAGGTATCCCAAGAGCATGGCAAAACATATGACCTGCTTTTGGTAGACAGCGATATGCCCGGTATGCAGGGGGTTGACTTCCTCGCAAAAGCACAGCAGAAAAACTTGCTCCCCGGGCGGGTGGCGATGATGTTTTCTGCCGGCTGCACAGAGGAGGACAGGCAGAGTGCCCGCATGGCTGGTGCTGATTACACTCTAATCAAGCCTGTTTTTGATGCGGACCTGATCCGTTGTCTTACTTCGCTGGAAGATTCAGGCAAGGAAAGATATCATTCCGGGAAAGGGATGAACATTCTTTTGGTTGAGGATAATGAAGATCATCGCAAGATTCTGGAACTTTTCATCCTTGATACCGGGGCTGATATAAGCATAGCTGCTGACGGCTTGCAGGCTGTACAGCTTTTCGCTGACAACAGTTATGATCTTGTTTTTATGGATATTGAGCTTCCGGTTCTTGATGGTCTTTCCGCTGTTCAAAGAATACGTGAACTCGAAGACGAAAATGGTCGCGCAAAATCGGTAATTGTTGCCCTTGCTGCGCGAGCATACAGTTCAAACAGGCTGGAGTCTGCCCGGGTAGGGTGTGACGGATTTATTTCCAAGCCTGTAAAATGGGATACCATTCGATCCACTATCTCGGCAGTTGCCGTCGATTCCGGTCTCCCTGACGAAATTATTATTCTGGAGTAAAAATAGTGTCTGAAGAAAATTCAGGACAGGAATTGTTTGTCATTAATGAGGAACTTGAAGAATTGATTCCGCATTTTGTATTGCACCAGTTCGATGAACTGAAGCAGATGGAAACCAGCCTTGATGCAGGTGATCTGACAGAGGTGGCCCGTCTGGGACATAGCCTTAAAGGTGCTGCTGCCAACTTCTGCCTTGATCCACTTTGCCGGCTTGGCATGGCGATTCAGGATGTCTCCAAGCTGGGCATGCAGGATGCTTTGTACCCTTTGGTTAAAAAATATCGCTTTTATCTTGATGAATTGAAAATTCAAGTGAGCTAGACAAGAATCACTCACCTGCACTACGTCTACACTTCCAGACCGCAGGCAATTGCTGCGGATATCATCGTCTTGAACCAGCCCGCGTTGCTTGCCACGTATATTTGTTCTTTTCTCCCGAATAATTTTGATTTGTGCCTTGAGCTACCCTTCAATGGATATACTTTTCCCCCGGACTTCAAGGCTTTATTCCGCCAGCTTCGCAGGGAGGCTTTGTTTTTACCGTCCTAACTGTAGCTCTGGATATTCAGTTCCGTTTCCACGCCGATCTGGTAAACAGCATATCCTTTATTAAAAAGGGTTTCAGACAGTTGCGGTCCGATCTGAACAAGGGCCAGTTTTCCGCTGTGCTTTTTCGAGTACTTTGATGAGTTTTAGCTGGGAATCCGGAGCGGCGACCGGTTCTGAAAGAGCCACCGCATGCTTACCCATGTGCAGGATTTATCTCCAGCCACGAGATGTATCCGCAGGATTCTAAAATAGCAGGATTCAATCCCGGCTGCAGGGGCGAGTAGGACATGCACGTGTTACCGAAATTTTTTGTGTAGGGCAGCAGAGAGGTAATGCATTTTGGCTGCTCTCTGTGCAAAAAATGAATTTGTGCGGCTCGGTTAAAATTCATGGTTCTGAATAAAGCTTAGGGTGTAGATCTTATTATATGCAAAAAATTGAATCATGTTCAAGCGGGACTCGTGCTGCTTGCACGGTTGGGCATTATACTCTAAAGCAACTGAAGATTTGCAAATAGCTTATGCAGGAGTGGAAATGATAAGTTCCGTCTGCCGCTTTATAGAGCGGCACTTCCTTTTACTGGCAATTGTGTTGAGTGTTGCCGCCTTTGTACACCCCGTTCTTTTTACATGGATGAAAGCCCACATTGCCTTGAGTCTGGGCATTATCATGTTCGGCATGGGCTTGACTCTGGAGTTCAGCGATTTTGCCGCGGCGATCAGGAATTATAAAGCTGTGGGGCTGGGAGTGCTACTGCAGTATACTGTTATGCCCGTTCTGGCGGTGGGGATTGCCAGCATATTCGGTCTGCCGCAGGAAGCCTTGATCGGCATGGTCGTGGTAGGAGCCTGTCCGGGAGGCACTGCCTCAAATGTCATCGCACATCTTGCCAAGGCTAACGTTGCGCTTTCGGTAACCATGACCCTGATTTCCACTTGCCTTGCTCCGATATTGACCCCGCTGATTATTTACCTTCTTCTTAACCAGCAGATTGAAATTCCCTTCCTGCCCATGGTCAAATCCGTATTCTGGATTGTAATTTTTCCGTTGGTGGATGGTCTTGTCCTGCGCAGATTACTCAAGCAGAGGCTTAACCCGCTGCTGCATGTTTTCCCATCCGTCTCTATTCTGGTCATTTCCATGCTCATTGCCTGCATCATCGGTTTGAACCGCGATATGCTGGCTTCTTTTCCGCTGCTTGTCTTTATCGCTGTTGCCCTGCATAATCTCGGTGGACTGGGAGCCGGATACGGGGCCGGGCGTCTGGCCGGATTCAGCCATCGCGACAGCCTGACCATGGCTATTGAGGTCGGTATGCAGAATTCAGGGCTGGGTGTTGCTTTGGCGACAAAATATTTTGGCATAGCAAGCGCGTTGCCCGGGGCGTTGTTCAGTCTCTGGCATAATATTTCGGGGATATTTTTAGCCAACCGTAACCGTGCAGGTTCTTCAGGAGGAGAGCATGAAGGAAAATCTTGACGAAATTATCGATTCGATTCTGGAAAATGTTTACCCCTTGTTCGAGCAACACCCGGAGTTGCAGAAACTTTTGCGGGATATGAGCATGGCCGTATGCGCAGATTCTGCCAATATTTCACCGGATCAGGAACTTTTCCCTTCACTGCTTGCCCAAAAGGGAATCGCGTTATTCGAGGCGAACTACAACGCAATTCTCGGACAGGTTCAATCGCTCGATCCTTCTTTCAAAATAGCCTGCAAAGCAGGATGTTCTTACTGCTGTTCTTCGCATATCACGGTGACCCCACAGGAAGGATTCCATATCGCCCTGCATCTGGCTGCGACCCGCAGTACTGAAGAATTTACCGCATTGGCAGAACAGTGCGTTGAAATCGGTGTGGGACTTGAATCTACAACCATAGAAGAATTTGCGAAAAATTATTTTCAAATCTGTCCGTTTTTAAAAGACGACAAATGTTCGGTCTATGACGTGCGCCCGGTGCTGGCGAGGAATTGGATTTCCACTGACGTTGAGGCGTGCCGCAAAAGCTTTGATTCAAAAAACAAGATCAGCGTGCCGCAGAATGCATTGGTGATGGTCCAGAAAGATCTGATCTATGCCGGACAGGCCGCATATCTGGCAGGATTCGGCATAGATGGAAATATTTGTTCATTCATGCCGCTCATGGCCCAGATTCTGACCGATTTCGAAGGAACCTACGGCAAGTGGCTGGCCGGAGAAAAATTAAACGGGCAGATGTAGCTGCGGCGTTTTAATTAGCTTACGCATTTAGCTCTGTTATATTGTTTTTCAAAAATAACCCCGCCGTATCTCTGAGATACGGCGGGGTTTTATTTCGACAAATATTTTGTAAGCTATCTGCGAAGCTTAACAAAAGTTTTTGGGATTCTTAAACCCTTTTGCAAAAGGGTTTAAGGCCGCCGGGAGGCTCCCCGAAGGGGCTCGCGGCAGCGCCGCCGGGAGGCATGCCTTTTAAGGCAGTTCGATTTCGCCTTTGGCGATCATTTCTTCGATCTGGGCAACGTCTTTGTCACCGCGACCGGAGAGGTTGACGATGATGATTTTATCTTTATCGAGCTGGGGAGCAAGCTTGAGGGCATGTGCCAGCGCGTGGGAAGATTCTAGCGCGGGGATGATTCCTTCAGTTTGGGAAAGTTTGAAGAAAGCATCTACTGCTTCTTTGTCGGAAGCGTGCTCGTACTGTGCGCGTCCGAGGTCCTTGAGATGGGAATGCTCGGGGCCTACGCTGGGGTAGTCAAGACCTGCGGAGATGGAGTAAACCGGAGCAGGTTCGCCTTTTTCGTCTTTCAGCATGTAGGAGTTGAAGCCGTGCATTACGCCGGGTTCGCCGAGGCAAAGGGTTGCCGCGTGTTCACCTGGCTCAAGGCTACGTCCGGAAGGTTCTACACCGATGAGTTTAACGGATTCATCTTCAATGAAATCAGCGAACATACCGATAGCGTTGGAACCGCCGCCGACACAGGCGATGCAGTAATCTGGAAGGCGTCCTTCGTCTTCAAGGCACTGCTGTTTGGCTTCTCGGCCGATCACGGACTGGAAGTCGCGGACCATGCCCGGGTAGGGGTGGGGACCAACGGCAGAGCCTAGCAGGTAAAAAGTATTTTCAGCGTCACCGATCCATGCAGCCAAAGCTTCGTCAACAGCTTCTTTAAGGGTTTTTTGGCCAGATTTTGCGGCTACTACGTCTGCACCCATCATGCGCATGCGGAAAACGTTCAGCTTCTGGCGTTCCATGTCAACTTCACCCATGACGATGGTGCATTTCATGCCCATGAGCGCGCAGGTTGCTGCGGTTGCAACGCCGTGCTGTCCTGCACCGGTTTCGGCTATGATTTTTTTCTTGCCCATGCGTTTTGCGAGCAGGATCTGGCCGATGGTGTTGTTTACTTTGTGTGCGCCGAGGTGGTTGAGGTCTTCACGTTTGAGATAGATTTTAGCACCGTCAAGCTCTTCAGTGAGATTGGAGCAGAGGTAGAGGGGAGTAGGGCGGCCGGAATATTTCGCAAGATAGTACTGGAACTCTTCCAGAAACTCAGGGTCGTTGCGATATTTTTCATAGTTGTCAGCCAGCTCATTCAGGACAGGAAGAACCTGTTCGGGAACAAACTGTCCACCGTATTCACCAAAAAAGCCGTCTGCATTGATAGTTGCGTTGTCAGTCATTTTTTCTCTCCTGAATTTTTTCTACGACAGTGCTGTGCAGGCATAAAAAAACCGCGACCAGTTTTCACTGTCGCGGTTCTATAATTTTGTTATTTGTTACCTGTATTTTGAACGTAACCAACCGCGACGCATTATCTGCGCCACCACCAAAAATAAAGTGTAAAGTTGGAGTAAGAAACGTTCATGATGGAGAAGTGTTTACCCCGCTCCTGCAAAGTTGTCAACAAAATCGGTTTTATTGGTTTTTTTGAATGTATGTTTTAGTTAAGTCTCGGTTATTTTTAAATATAGTACTTTTAGTCAAATGGAAAATGAGGTATGTTCTTAACAATATCTATTGAATTTAAGGCTGGTTGTGCTTGATAAATAACTAAAATATCAGACTTTAAATGAGGTGTGTATGGAGTTCTTTCTGGACACTGCTAATCTTGATGAGATCAGGAAGGCCAAGGCTCAGGGACTGATGGACGGTGTAACCACAAACCCGACCCTTCTCTCAAGGGAAGGGGGCGATTGGCGCAAGCAGGCCGAGGCCATCTGTGCCGAGGTTGATGGGCCGGTCAGCCTTGAAGTTGTCGGGGAAACCGCCGAAGAAATGGTACGCGAGGCCGAAGACCTTGCCGGTTTCGGCGATAACGTTGTCATCAAGGTTCCCATGACCAACGAGGGGCTGGTGGCTACCAAGAGTTTGTACCGCAAGGGTATGAAAACCAATGTTACGCTTGTTTTTTCCCCCTTGCAGGCCCTGCTGGCAGCCAAGGCCGGGGCTACTTATGTCAGCCCGTTCGTAGGACGGTTGGATGGAATTGCCCATGACGGCATGGAGTTGATCAGCCAGATCCGTACTATTTTTGATAATTATGAATTTCCCACCAAGGTGCTGGTGGCTTCCATCCGCCACCCAATGCATGTGCTGGATTCTGCCCTCATCGGTGCGGATGTGGCGACCATTCCTTACAGTGTGATCAGCCAGCTGGCAGCGCACCCCCTGACCGATAAGGGGCTGGCGTCATTTAATGCGGACTGGGAAAAGCTGACCAAGTAATTTTGCATAGCTGTACTCGAATTTGACTGCGGCTCTTCTTGTGAAGGGCCTTTTTTTGCTCCTCTGAATATTGGAATTTTATAAAATATTCCTGTAAACTGCGTGTATGTCCAAACGTCCGATACTAATTCTTCAGATGCAGCGTATGGGGGATTTGATCCTCTCCTTTCCACTTGTCCTCTGGCTGGAGAGAACTTATCCCGGTCATCCTATCTGGGTGGTGGCTGAAGAGAAGTTTTTTCGCCCGCTTATGAATGTAAGTCCCCGAGTTTATTATTTCCCTTGGGAAGGCGTGAGCGTTTTGCGCCAGAACAAGTATGAGCTGATCATCAATTTAAGTATCCGTGACGAAGCGGCTAATCTGGCCGGAGAGCTTGATGCTGAGGCCAAGCTCGGACCTGTGGTTTTGAAAAACGGTGCTACTCATATTTATGGCGACTGGCAGCTTTACCGGGCCAGCGTGGTTGAGAATAACCGCCACAACCTTTTTCACTGGGCTGATTTAAATGCTTTGGATTGCATTCCTGTAAGCAGTCTTGCGGCTACATCTTGGCCACAGCCCCGGACATTACATAAAGATTCCAACCGAATCGGGCTTTTTCTTGGAGCCAGTGAGGAGGCCAAGCGGCCTTCTGTCCGTTTCTGGGCGGATTTGTGCGCCGAGCTTTTAAAGCGAGGTCTGCGCCCGGTGTTGTTCGGCGGGCCTATGGAGCAGGGTCTGGGGCAGGAAGTGGCCCGTCTGTTCAAAGGTCCGGTGCTGGATATGTGCGGTAAACTGAATCTTGCCGAACTGATTGCCGTCGGACAGTCTTTGCAGCTATTCATTACCCCGGACACAGGTCCCATGCATCTCGCCGCATGGTCCGGCATGAAGGTACTTAACCTTTCCATGGGCAATGTAAATCCTTGGGAAACCGGTCCTTACCAGAATGATCATTACGTGCTCCGATCAACCATGAGTTGTGCTTTGGGCTGCTGGTCCTGCACCCGGGATAAACTTTACTGCCATGACCCTTTTACTCCTTCCCGTATTGCCGTAGCCGCGAAGCGTATAATTATTGAAGATCGGGCTGGATTATCCAAGATGAATATGCCGGGATTGCGCATGTCTCTTTCTGCCCGTAAGGATAATGGCTTGTATTCTTTGGAGCAGATTAGCGGCAGCCGCTCACAGGCCGGTGATTTACTGGGCCGTTTTTGGCAGAAATTTTTTGGGGCACTTTTCGGCCTATGGAATATGGAGCAAGCAATGGTCGTCTGGCGGGAATTTTCCGAACAGAATCCGGTCCTTGCTTCCAGAATGGCAGCCCATCTTCCCCGTCTTGGAAAAGAATTCAGCCGAGGGCTTGCCCGCAGTACTCCCCTTGATGATTCTTTCTGGAATTCATGTCCCTTGATTTTGAGACAGTTTACCGGATTCATACATCTTTTCTTACAGAACAATGACTACAGCCGTCACTCATGGATCCAAGTCCTTTCCCATTATGAAAAGCTGGCTTCGGTGGTCAGCCAGAGCTGATTCGGGTGAACTTTTTTTCCTAAAGCGGAAGAATGTTCCACTTTTTTAAACAAAATTCTTTATCTAATATACTGAAATAATTTAATTTCGTTTTTGGCACGCCTCGTGAATATAAGTATGTCGAGGAGTCAGAAAATGAAAATACTTCCACATCTCGAACAAAGTAATCAGGATTTGAGCAACCTTTTGGACAGAACTTCTCTGTCTGAAAGTTCTTTTCGTTCATCAATGTTTGATAATTTCCTTTATTCCAGCCAGTCCGAGGTTGAATCCTCGTACCAGCAGGCTCAGGATTTAATCAGTGACTCCAGACCCTTGTATGAAGAGTCTGAGAGAGCGTCTGATTATATTGATGAAGCTGCGGAAAACGTGGCGATACAGTCTGTTGAAGAACAGCCTCAGGACGTCACCGTCAGCCGTGAAGACTGGAATGAAATCAAGGAAGAGCTCGAAGAGTACGGCCTTGATAAGAAGGATATTGCCGAGCTTGAAGAAAAGGTAATGAGCGAAAACGGCATTACCTACGGACAGCTTGTGTCCGAGCTTTCTGGTATGATGAAGGGCATGAAGGGGATTAATTTAAGTCCCATTCAGGAGCAGAACCTCAATTCTATTTTTTCTCAGCTGGGATTTAATCCTGATGAATCCAAGCAGCTGCTGGCCTCTATCCGCAAGGGCAACCTTGGTGATGTGGTTGAGAAGATGCAGGCCAAGCTTGCAACAATGTCTGACTCTGAAAAGCTCCAGCTTTCTGAAGATGAAACCAAGACCCTCACTGACCTGTTCAAGCTGGGCGGAGGCACTGGCAAAAAACTTTCGCAGCTTCTTACCTCAGACGGCGCAACCGTTGCCGATTTTAAGAAAGGTTTTTCTGTTCTCAAGACAGCTTTGGCCCAGCAGCAGTCCGCTCAGGACGCCAAGGATATCAAGCTGGTTAAGAGCGTAAGCGATTCCCTGCGTTCAGCGATGGACAAAGCTTCCGACCAGTCTCCCAGCGTTGTGCGTATGGCTTCTGCCGAGGTTATCAGCGATTCCATGGGTGTGACCAAGGAGATAGGTGAAAGCACTAAGCAGGACGGCCAGAAAGTCGCGGAAAATTCTGCCCAGAAGAACGGCGCAGACATGAAGGGTGATTCAAACCCCGGTAAGCAGCAGGCAGGGCAGAGCGAGGACAAGAATTCCAATCGCCATTGGCTTGAGCAGCTCCTTTCCGATTCCGATGACGTGGACGGTTGGGATCAGTTTTTCGGCAAGCTTACTGATGAGTCTTTCGTGAAGGGCGAAGGCAACCTTACCGGAAATATTTTCGGTAACGGCATTGGTACTCTGCAGGGTGCAGTGAAGTCCGCACAGGCCGGCAAGGCTGATGTCATGTGGGAAAAAACTGCCCGGTCCAATATCCTTGAGCAGGTTCAGGAAGGAATCTTCAAGAATCTCGGTCAGGGACGCAAGCAGCTGACATTGCAGCTTAATCCACATGATATGGGCACTGTTAACGTAATGTTGCAGGTTAAGAACAAGGATGTGCAGGCCACAATCAGGGCCGAAAATCCCGAAACAGCGAAAGTTATTGCCGAGCAGCTTGAAGTTGTGAAGCAGGCTCTGGAAGAACAGGGCCTTAAAGTGGAAAAACTTGAAGTTCAGACCGGTATTTCTGATGGTCAGACTGATTCTTCATGGAAAAATGCTGAAGATCATAATTCGGCGCAATATCAGGAAATGATGTCGGAAATGCGCAGGCGCTGGCAGACTTTAAGACAGGAAGGAACCTCTTTGGCCCAGGAAATGCAGAGTGTAAACCACAAGGCACAAATTTCCCAGAGCGGGCTTTACATAGTGGCTTAACAAAAATTTAGGCCCGCTTAGCAAAATTAAAGAGGTGTAGTCATGGGATACGTAGGGTTCAGTAACATACTCGGAAGGGCGGAAGCCGATATGGCAGCCAGCAACAAGCCTGAGCACAAAAGCCAGCTTGGTCAGGATGACTTCCTGAAGCTTCTCCTTACCCAGATGCAGAATCAGGACCCGGCCAACCCCATGGAAGATAAAGAGTACATGGCGCAGATGGCACAGTTCTCCAGTCTTGAACAGCTCACTCAGGTGAACAGCAATATCAAGACAATGATCGACAACGGCACTCAGGAGCAGATGGTTTCCGCAGTAGGCTTCATCGGCAAAGAAGTCAAAGCTGAGGGTTATAACATCAGTCGTGACAACGGAGAAATCAGTAAGGTCTTTTACGGTCTTGGCGAACCTGTCGCTAACGCGTTCATCAACATTTATGATCAGGACCAGAACCTTGTACGCACAGTTCAGCTCGGCTCGAAGGCTAAAGGGACCTATGAGTTCGAATGGGACGGAAAGAACTGGGCAGGCAAGAATGCTTCGGACGGTGTCTACACCATCGCGATGGCGGCGGAAGACGCTAATGGAAGTCCGGTAATGGTTAAGACGGAAGTCAGTGGCGAAGTCAGCGGAGTGGTTTCCGAAGGTGGTCAGCAGTATCTGCACCTTAAAGACGGTCGCTACATCAACTTCCTCAACATCAAGGAAGTAGTAAGTCCGACGGTAGTAACCGAGTCAAACGACGAATCTTCTGCAAGCTAATAAGGTCTACGGCAAGATCTTGCTTAAAGAGGTAGGGAACAATCGCGAGTCAACAGGACTTTAGGAGGTTCTAATGGGTTTATCAGCATCATTATTCTCAGGTATCACTGGTTTGCAGGCACATGGCGACAAGATGTCCGTGCTTGGTAACAACATCGCAAACGTAAACACCGTAGGCTTCAAAAGCGCAAAGATGCACTTTGAAGATGCAATCAGTCAGGATATGTCCACCGCCACAGGAACCGCTCAGGTCGGTCGCGGTGTTCAGGTAGGGGCAATTTATGCCGACTACGCTCAGGGGTCTTTTGAAACTACCTCTGAATCCACTGACCTCGCAATTGGTGGTGACGGATTTTTCATTGTCTCTCCCAAGGATGAAGACACTTCTTATTACACTCGTGCCGGTAACTTCCGCTTCGACAAAGACGGTTACCTCACCGACCCCCACGGCTACGTGTTGCAGGGTTGGCAAGTGCAGGACGAAAGTAGCTCTCAGGTTGCTACCGGAGCAAGTGTGAATACCAGTAATTCGGTTCGTACTGTCGGTGTCCCCACCGATATCAGACTGGAAAACTTCCAGTCCGCTCCCAAGGAAACCACGACTATTAACATGGTTACCAACCTTGATTCCCAGGAAGCAAGCCGCGCAGAAAACGCAACAGATCCTTATCTTGCTCTTTTCAATTCATGGGACGGAACCGCAGAACCGCCTATCGGTGATTCCCTGTACGGTTACCAGTCCACTATTAAAGTCTATGACGCCAACGGCTCCGCACATAATGTTACTACTTATTTTGATCAGGTTACCCTTAGTAACGCCGGTGGTAAAAAGGTTTGGGAATTTATCGTAACCTGCAGCCCCGAGGAAGACGGACGTATCTTCCCTAACGGAACAGATACATTTGCGAGCAACGCTGCAGCCGGTCTGCTTATGACCGGAACCATGACTTTCAACGCAGCCGGTGATTTGACCGGAGTATCTGCTTACACTCTTAAGAGTAACGCATCCGCAGGACCCGGTGCTGCCGTGGATCCGACCACATCCAAGGATGCAGATATGTGGACTCTGGCTGAATTCTCGCAGGATGGTTTGCCGGTAATGACCGCGAACTTTCTCTCAAGGTCTAACGCAAGTTATACCAACGCAACCAATCTGCCGGTTACTATCGAGATGAACTTCGGACTTAACAATTCCGATTTGTCTGGAACCGGATCAACCAAGGGTTGGGGAAGCGCAACAGCCTCCAACGCCAGCCTGCTTGGTTCTAATATTACTGATGTCAGCACCATCCCCAACTTCGGTGATGCGGAAAAGAGTGCTCTTTCAACTACCAGTTACAGCTCCGGTTCAACCACTTTGTTCCAGTCTCAGGATGGTTACACCGCAGGTTTCCTGCAGAGTACTTCCGTGAGCAGGGACGGTGTCCTGACCGGGCGTTATTCCAACGGACAGATTCAGGAACTCTATGTCCTGACTCTTGCCTCATTCAACAATGATTGGGGACTCCGGAGGGAAGGCGGTAACCTCTTCACCGAAACAAGGGAATCCGGGGATGCATTGACCGGTCTGCCGAACAGCAGCGGTAAAGGCTCCATCGCTTCCAACTCCCTTGAGATGTCAAACGTTGACCTCGCAGTCGAGTTTGTGAACATGATTACCACCCAGCGCGGTTTTCAGGCTAACTCGAAGGTTATCACCACCACTGACACCATGATGGGCGAACTTATCCAGCTCAAGCGCTAAAGTGAATGAAGTATCCTGAATTGATGCTGAATATATAGGAAAACTCCTTCTACAACCTCCGCAGACGGGATTGACTCCCCCGACTGCACAGGTACCCGGTAGCCCCGCATTCGAATATGCCGTTTCGAATGCGGGGCTACCTTTTTTATTTCCATATATCTTAAGAACTCTTTTTTCCGGGTTAAATCTTTTTCCGCGTCTGAATATATTTTTGACTTTCTCCTAAGGCTTTACCGTCGGAAATTTATGCCTATGGCTAGGTTTGTTTTAGTAAAATGCTGTTAAACCAGTATGTTGGTCGGTGGTAGGACAGGTTTTCCGGTTAGGGAGAAATATGGACGGAAGAGCGGGAAAAAATTGACTCTTTAGCTGTACATAAAGAAGTCTAGACTTTGTATATATGATTAAATTATTGAAATGTATGATATAAATGTTTTTGGCACGTGCTCTGCTTAAGGTTGGTTAACAAAAACGGAATTTTGTGAACTACAAGGAGGTTCAGATATGTCCTTAGTCATTAACCACAACATGATGGCAATGCATGCCTCACGCAACTTACAGGAAGCGTACGGCAATCTCGGTACTTCAACTCGTCGCCTCTCCTCCGGTTTGAGAGTCGGCACCGCAGCAGATGATGCTGCAGGTCTCGCAATTCGCGAACTGATGCGCGCAGATGTTAAATCCCTTAATCAGGGTATGAGAAACGCAAATGACGCGATTTCCATGATCCAGACTGCAGACGGCGCACTGCAGGTTATCGATGAGAAGCTCATCCGCATGAAAGAGCTTGCAACCCAGGCTTCCACCGGTACTTACAACTCCGACCAGCGTCTTATCATCGACTCTGAATATCAGGCCATGGCTTCGGAAATTACCCGTATCGCAATGGCTACCGACTTCAACGGTATCCATCTGCTGAACGGTAACCTTTCCGGTGCAAGCAGCGACCATGAGGGAGCAGGGCTTCATTCAACCGGGCCTCTTAAGGTTCACTTCGGAACCGGTAACGATTGCGCGGAAGACTATTACTATATCTCCATAGGCAGTTCTACTGCTTCTTCACTTGGTGTCGATACTTCCGTATCAACACAGGAGCTCGCGCAGAAGTCTCTGGATAAGCTCCAGCAGGCAATTATTTCAAAAGATAAGATTCGTGCGAATCTCGGTGCTATGCAGAACAGGTTGGAAAATACCATCACCAACCTTTCAATTCAGGCAGAAAACGTACAGGCAGCGGAATCACGTATCTCCGATGTCGACGTAGCAACCGAAATGACTGAATTCGTGCGTAACCAGATTCTCACTCAGTCCGCGGTAGCGATGCTCTCGCAGGCTAATTCACTGCCGAAGATGGCAATGCAGCTCATTGGCGGTTAAAACCGCTTGAGATAATCGGGTGAAGATTAAGGACTGTGGAGGCGATTGATCACCGCCTCCCAGTCCTTGAACTTATTTTAGGGCAGGTATTAGAGAATGGAATTTTAGATTATTCTGTTTCAGTCTCAGAGAGATAATCAAGAGCCTTGGCCGCAGCTGTCTGCTCGGCTTTTTTCAGACTGGTTCCTTCCGAATCAAATGATTTCCCATCCGGGAGATTCAGGTTTACCATAAAAATCTTTTCATGTTCCGGGCCTTTTGTCCCGGTCAGCATATAGGTCGGACGTTCTTTAAATCTGGCCTGAGTCTCTTCCTGCAGTTTGCTTTTGAAGTCTTTGGAGCTTTCAATTTTGAAAGTTTCAGGCCACTTGTCTTCAAATATCCGCATGATGAATGTTTGTGCTTCAGCGTAGCCTCCGTCCAAAAAGACAGCCCCGATAACAGCTTCCATTGCATCTGCCAGCAGGGAAGAGCGGGTGCGGCCCCCTTGCGCTTCTTCTCCTTTCCCGAGTTTGAGAAAAGAGTTAATTTCCAGTTCGCGGGCGATTGCGGCAAGACTTTTTTCTTTGACGAGCTTTGACCTGATCTTGGTCAATTGGCCTTCGTGGGCGTCTTGGAACCTCTTGTAAAGCTCTTCGGTTACGCAAAGTTCCAGCACTGCATCGCCCAAAAATTCCAGTCTTTCATTGTCTTCAACAGGTTCGGACTGTTCATTTGCCCATGAACTATGGGTAAGAGCAGTTGCTAAATGCTTGACTTGAGAAAATCGATAGTGGATACCTTGCTGGAGGCGTGAAAAATTTTCTACCATACAACCCTGCTTGAATTTATATTATCGAATGTATTCTTATTCATGTTTAAAGGCCTTGTTTGAGCCTGAATCAATTGCCGTAATCGGAGTGTCTGCTGACTCTCAGGATAAGGCCAGCGTAATTACTGCCAACCTTCTTGCCTCTGGATATAAGGGAAAAATATTCCCCGTCAATGGGAAGGGGGCCGAAGTTCACGGTCTTAATGCGTTTTCTTCCATATCCGGACTGCCCCGAGGAACCGATCTAGCTATGATTTGCCTGCCGCCTGCTGACGCTATAAAAGCAGTCGAAGAGCTATCCAATATCCCGGTCCGGGCTGCTGTTGTTACCAGCGGCGGCTATGGTGAGACCGGACGCGAAGGTTATCGTCTGGAACGCGAATTGGCAAGAGCAGCCAAGAATCATGATATGATTATTCTCGGTCCTAATTGCATGGGACTCATGAACTCAGCTCTTTCAGTGAACGCCAGCCTTAATCCGGATTTTACACTTAAAGGAAATATTGCCTTTCTTTCCCAGTCCGGGGCCATGTGCAGTACTGCTCTTGACTGGGCAAACAATGAAGGGGTCGGTTTTTCCAAATTTATCAGCCTTGGCAACAAAGCGGTGCTTGGCGAAGCGACAATGATTAACTACCTGGCCAATGATGACGATACAAAAGTAATTGTCGGCTATTGTGAGACCCTCAAAGACGGTCAGGATTTTCTGCGCACTGCTTACGATACCACTTTCAAGAAACCGCTTATCCTTTTGCGGGCCGGGGAAACTCCTTCCGGTGCTCGCGCTGCATCTGCCCATGCCGGAGCTTTGACCGGGGCCACCACAGCGTACAATGCAGCTTTTCGCCAGACAGGAGTTATGCAGGCTGTTGATATTGAAGATATGTTCAACCTTGCCCATGCATTTTCCTGCCAGCCCTTACCTAACGGCTCCAACGTAGCCATCGTCACCAACTCCGGAGGTCCCGGCATTCTTGCTGCCGACATGTGTGAAAAAGGATCCCTTAATATTTCCCGTCCTTCATCGGCTACACTCGACAAGATGAAGGAAGTGCTGCCACCTTATGCATCGCTTTACAACCCCATCGATATGCTCGGTGATGCCAAAGCAGATACCTACCATAAGGTTTTGCGGGCCGTAGCTGAAGATGACGTCTTTCATTCCATACTGATTATTCTGACTCCGGCGGCGAATATTCTTGATGATGTGGAAAAAGTTGCCGCCGACATTATCGAGCTGGCAAAAGAATGTGACAAGCCGATCCTGACCTGCTTTATGGGCGACCACTCGACCAGAAAATCCCGCAGGATGCTTCGTGCGGCAGGACTACCCTGCTATGAATTTCCCGAAGCTGCGGTGCGCTCCCTTGATGCCATGACCCGCTGCTACCGTTGGCAGAAAAAAGATTGGCCCATCGATGTCTGTTTCAGGCGCGATTACTCCAAGGCCAAGTCTATCGTTGAAAACTGCCGCAAGACCGGGTTGACCGAGCTTGTGGAGTTGGACGCGCAGCAGCTTGCTTCCGCGTATGAGCTTCCGGTTCCTGAAACCGTACTGGCCCGTACTTCCAATCAGGCCGCCAAAGCTGCCAAAAGGATCGGCTATCCCGTAGTACTCAAGGTCGCTTCGCCGCAGATATCACGCAAACAGGAGCTTGGTCTGGTTGTTACTGACATTGAGACTCCGCAGGCATTGCGCAAGGCTTTTCTGGAAATCACAACCCGCGCCGCCAGAAGGTGCAAGGATGCCTACATTACCGGGTGTCTGGTGCAGGCTATGGGGCCGAAAGATTCCCACGAAATTGTGGTCAGCTTCAAGCGTGATCCCCAGTTCGGGCCGCTTATAAATTTTTCCCTTGCAGGGCTTCACGTAGACCTGCTTGGTGATGTATCATCACGGCTGGCCCCGCTGGCTCTTAATGATGCGCAGGAAATGATCCGGGAGATCAAAGCCTATCCCATTCTGCGTGGAGTACGTAGCGGGGCGGCGGTGAACCTCGGTGCGCTGGAAGATGTGCTGCTAATGGTTTCCCAGATGGCCTCGGATCTTCCGGAAATTCAGGAGGCTGAATTCAACCCGGTTATCGCCGGACCTGATGGTGCTGTTGTCGCCAATATGCGCATGACTGTAAGCTAGTTTCGCCTCCGGCGGTCCTCCGGGGGGCAGCGTTGCTCTCTATATCCGTAAGACTCGAGCAAGAAGCTCTCGCCTAACGGCTATAGGTAAGAACCCTTTTTGGAAAAAGGGTTCTCTGGACTCTCTCAAAAACTTTTATTAGGGCTTCGCCGCTGTTACTCGAAGATTTTTCTTTGATTTTGTTTTGATTACAAGGAGGACTTTATGTCCGGTTTATATATTGGTTCTACAAGCGGTTATTCCGGTAAGAACATGATTGTCATGGGCTTGGGGCTTCATTTTCAGAAGCAGGGCGTCAGCGTTGGTTACATGAAACCCGTCGGTGCTATTCCCGCGGAGGTTGACGGCAGACTGGGGGATGAGGATGCCTTTTTCCTTCAGGATGTGCTCGGCGTTTCCAATCCGCCGAACGTAGTTACCCCGGTGGTTGTTACCCACGATTTCAAGGTGCAGGCTTTCAACGGCAAGGTTGAGGACCATGTGCAGCCCATTGTGGAGGGGTACGAGAAGATCAGCGCGGGCAAAGACCTGACTCTGGTCGCCGGGTCCGGTTCAATGTATTCCGGCAAATATTGCGGCGTGGACGGTATTCATCTGGTTAAGAAGCTGGGCATCAAGTGTGTGGTCATCGACCGTTTCCAGAAGGAGCTTAACTACGACTATCTAGTGGTTCTCAAAGAATCACTGGGTGATAATCTGGTCGGGGTTGTTCTGAATGACATCCCGCCGACCTTCATGGACGAGATTACCACTCTGATCAAACCCTTCCTTGAGCGTAAGGGCGTAAAAGTCCTCGGCGTGATCCCCAAAGACCCGCTTATGGGAACCATCAAAGTCGGTGATCTTGCCGACCGTCTCGGCGGAAAGATTATCACTGCCCACAACCGTATCGATCAGCCGGTGGAAAGTTTCCTCATCGGTACTATGCAGGTTGAGAACTTCATGACCCACTTCCGCAGACACCGCAACTCAGCGGTTATTGTCGGCGGTGACCGTTCCGATGTCCAGCTGGTGGCTCTTGAGGGCGAATGTCCCTGTCTGGTGCTGACCGGTAATCTTTACCCCAACGACATCATCCTGACCCGTTCTGAAGTTCTGGAAACACCCATCATTATAGTTCGCGACGACACATTTTCAGTCGCCAAGAAGATGGAAGATATCCTTTCCCGCCACAAGCTGCGCGAATCTGCAAAGATCAAGCACGGCGTTGAGCTGGTAGAAAAACACATCGATTTCGGTTACCTGAAAAAACAGCTGGGACTGAAATATTAATTTTTGTCCAAATAAATAAACGCAAAAAAAGGAGAAACGGCTCAAGCTGTTTCTCCTTTTTTAGTGGCAATCAAAAATTATATGCAGCGAAGCTAATAAAAAAGGGTTTAAGTCCCCGGAAGGATCGCCGGTAGGCTCCCCGGAGGCAAAATCTTTTATAAAAAAAGCGCGGAGCGCATCAAATAATCTAAACAAATAAAGGATTATTACGGATTTCGTGCTTCACGGTAGTCATGGGGCCGTGTCCGGAGAAAACTTTTGTCTCACCGGGCAGGATGAAAATACGATTACTGATGGAGCTGAGCAGCTCATCACTGTTGCCTCCGGGCAGGTCGGTCCGTCCCACGGAAATCATGAACAGCAGGTCCCCCACGAAAATACAGCCCTGTGCCGGAAAGAAGTAGGACAGGCTTCCGGGTGTGTGTCCGGGGGTTTCGAGGATCATCACCGGATTGTCTAAAATGGTCTGGCGTCCCTGCTGCATATCAATTACTTCGAAATCCAACTCTTTTTGAAATTCGAGACATCCGCCGTCGTTCAGGGGAATTTCATTCAGGTATAAATCTTTGTGGCTCCCGTAAACTTTTGCCTTGGTCATTTTTTGCAGAAAGCCCACGCCGCCTACGTGGTCAAGATGCATATGGGTCAGGTATATGGAGCTGACACTAAGTTTGCGGTCATGGATTGCCTGCATCATGGGTTCAGGATCCAATCCGCAGTCAATCACCACGGCATCAGAACCAGAACTAAGCAGGTAAGAGTTGGTCTCAAGGGGACCCAGCACAAAAGTTTCGATCTGTATTTCTTTCATTGTTCGGGACTTGACTGTCTGTCGGCAATAGAGTGAAATCTTGCATAATAAAAAACAGCAACTATCAAGGATCTAGAATGCTTTATTTCTTGGGAAACTGTCAAATGGATTTCCTCAGCAGGGAAGTGCAGAAGTCTGGGCAGCTCTGTACCTACCGTGTACTTGCTTCGCCGTTTACTTATAACAGCTCACCGGGAATCATTCCTGAAGAGTTGGCAGCCTTGAATAGCAAATATGATCTGGACAAATATTACCACGACCGCAAATTATTGCATCAGTTCCAGATGATAGGCCCGGAAGATCCCAAGCCGGAACTTATTGTGATGAATCTTTTTCACGAAAACAGTCCGCTCTTCGTGCATGCTGCAGACAAATATATTTTTTTCGTCAATGCTGAATCATGGAGAGAATATCCCGAATTCGAACAGTGGATGAAAGGTAATTGCGGCATGGTCCAGGCCAGACCGGGAGGTTATCTGAAACGCTACCGGGAAATGATCGGTAATGTGCGCCAACGGTTCCCGGAAGTTCCCATCATCGTGGTTTCCCGCCTGTCACATTATCCCGCATTCGGGCCTGATCCCTATTCCTATCTTGAAGGCTGGGATGAGCTTTGGCGCACTGCAGGGCCGCTGCTCAAAAGCTGGGAAAGTGAACTTGATAATCTTACCGTAATCGAGCTGGATCGAATTTTTGCAGGAATATGGAATGGAAACGGGGCAGAGCAGAAAATAGAAGCGCATTGCCCGTTTCTCAAATTCAAGCTAACCGAAGAAAACGATGCCATTACCGGATTGCATGCCAGCCGCGATGTTGAGCATATAGGTTCCATGTGGCCTGCGCTGGCCCGCAAAATAGATCGATTTTTAAAAGAAGGGTGCATCGAATATTCAGCAGAAGAAATCGTGCCCGACGAATGGTTACGCCCTTGGCAGCCGGAACAGTTTCCTGAGGACAAGCTTTTGCAGATGTTGGCCTCCGGCTCAAATTATCTTTGCGCACGGGCTGTCGGATCTTTTTTTCTCAATCTCGGCAAAGATTACACTGAGCTTTTGGCCCGCACAGCTGAATTCACTCCGGTCTGCCATAATACCCTGCATATGATCAAAACCTATGCCCGTATCTGGCCCAATCCGGTTCTCGCGCATTGGTGTCAGGTGCATCGCGTTAATGCAGCCGCATTCAGTGCTAACGGGCCGATTTATACCCAGAATTATTTAAACAGAATTGATGAAATAGAAAAATTTGTTGGGAAGTGACGTTTGTTTTGTGTGTTGGTATGAGTAAATAAAGGAGAAAAGCTACAAATGAACAAGCATGAAAAAATTAATTATGTTGAGTTTCCTTCCAAAAATTTAGAAATCACCAAGGAATTTTTTGGTGATACGTTTGGTTGGTCATTTGTTGATTATGGTCCAGAATACATAGCGATCGTCGATGGCGGTATGGACGGAGGATTTTATAAATCCGACCTGACCTCAACTACTGACAAAGGTAGTGTGCTTGTTGTTTTGTACAGCGAGGAATTGGAGGCAACCCAGTTGAAAATCACAGATGCCGGCGGAAAAATTATAAAAGAAATTTTTTCATTTCCTGGAGGTCGAAGATTTCATTTTGCCGATCCTAACGGCAATGAATATGCAGTCTGGTCAGAGTAATACAGCTGTGCTGCAATATGCACCGGAGAGGGATTATATTCGGTAGGGTAGAAGTCTTTTGAATAAGTTCAGATGTTTTGTTGTCTTTCTTACGACTAGAAGGGCCGTAATATCTTGTAAGATATTACGGCCTTTTTTATGGCAATTTTATTTCTGTTCTGCTTTCAGCGCACCTAAAAGGGCTTCGTCCAGAGAGGGGTGGGGGAAGACGACTTTATGAATATCATCTTTGGTCCAGCCTTCCTGTACGATCATGGCAGCTGCGGTGGTGAATCCGGCTACGTGATGTCCCACAGCGGTGATTCCGGCCACTTTTCCGTCGAGCCAGACCACTTTTACGAATCCTTGAGTGGATGCGTAGGCCTGAGCGATGGGGTTGGCTACCAGCGGGAAAGAAGAAGTTTTTACTTCGCCTTTACCTTCAAGATCGGCGGGCATGAGCCCCACGCGCATGGTTTCCGGGGAACCGTAGAGGATGGACGGGATAGGTCCGTGCTCGTAGGGGCCTTCGGTTATTCCGGCAATGCGGCGCACAACGTAACCGGCCTGATGGCTGGCGGCATGTGCAAGCAGTATTTTTCCGTTAAGGTCACCGATGGCGTAGACGTTGGGGGCGGCTTCGAGGTTTTCGTCAACCTTGATGAAACCGGGACCTTCAGTCTCCAATCCGAGAGCTTCAATTCCGATATCTGCGGAATTGGGGCGGCGGCCGATGGCGATGAGCGCTTTTTCTGCGGTGAATTCTTCACCGTCTTCGGTGCGCAGTACTGCCTGTCCGTTTTCAGCGGTGACAGATTTAACCTTCACGCCGAGATTGAATTTCCATTTGTGCCGCTTGAAAACTGACTGTAAAGCTTTGGAAACTTCAGGGTCTTCGTAAACGGCAATACGGTCAAGAGCGTCCACCACGGTGATTTGGCAGCCCATGCGATGGGCGATCTGAGCCATTTCAAGGCCGATGAAACCAGCACCGATGACCAAAAGTGAAGTGGGCATTTCAGTCAGGGACAGAAATCCAGTGTTATCCAGAACTGTTTCATTGTCAGGCTCCAGTCCGGGGAAAACTGTCGGGTGGGAACCTGTGGCGAGGATAAGGTTTTTATACTCCAGTACTGCCTTTTCCTCTGGGTGGGAGACTTCAACTTTACCCGGCTCGATTATTTTGGCAACGGCAGGGTAAATGTCGATACCCAGCTTTTTGGCTTTCTGGGCCATTGCCTTGCGGGTTGCGGCGATGAAGCGGTCCTTCTTGGTGCACAGTGCATTGAAATCGATATCAATTTCACCCTTGGCAACGCGTGCCTTGGACTGGGCGGCAAGTTCTTCCACCGGGGAGGTTGCGCCGAGGTACATCTTGGTGGGAATGCAGCCCACATTGAGGCAGGTTCCACCGAGAAGATCTTTTTCGACCAGCGCGACTTTGATGCCTTCCTCCGCAGCTTCGAGAGCTGCGTCAAAGCCACCCGGACCGGCCCCTACGACCACGAGGTCGTAGGAGCGTGTATCTGTCGGGAAACTATTTGATGTCATCAGTAATCACCATGGAACGTGCGGCCTTGGTCTCGTCCAGTCTCTTGACAGAGGTGGTGAGCGGTGCGGCCAGCAACTTTTCAGGGTTCTTTTCCGCCACTTCAGCGATCTCGATGAGGTCGTCGATGAAGCGGTCGAGGGTTTCCTTGTTCTCAGTCTCGGTGGGTTCGATCATCAGGCATTCCTTCACGATGAGCGGGAAGTAGATGGTCGGAGCGTGGTGGCCTTTGTCGAGCAGTGCTTTTGCAACGTCGAGAGCGCGAACTCCATTTTTGGCCTGCTCCACTGCGGAAGCAACAAACTCGTGCATGCAGATGCGGTTGTAAGGAATCTCGAAATGGTTTTCGAGACGCTTGCGCATGTAGTTAGCGCTGAGGACCGCACCTTCGGTTGCACGTGTCAGACCTTCGCGCCCGAGGCGGAGCATGTAGGCGTATGCCTTAAGGTAAACACCGAAGTTGCCGTAGAAAGGAGCAACATAACCGATGGATTTAGGTTCGTCGTAAGAGAGGTAGTACTGGCCGTCTTCGAGCTTTTCAACGCGGGAAATGGGCAGGAAAGGAATGAGTCTTTCGCTTACGCCTACCGGGCCGGAACCGGGACCGCCGCCACCGTGCGGAGTTCCAAGGGTTTTGTGCAGGTTGAGGTGCACGATATCGAACCCGGCATCACCAACACGCAGCTTACCCATGATGGCGTTCATGTTTGCACCGTCATAGTAGAGCAGAGCGTCTTTTTCGTGAATCATCTTGACCAGTTCAGGCAGATGGGTTTCGAAAAGGCCCAGAGTGTTGGGGCAGGTCATCATAACGCCGGCTACTTCATCATCCAGAACTTCCGCGAGGGCTTCGGGAGTGATGATGCCGTCTTTGGATTCAACGGAAACAACGTCGTATCCGGCTACAGCTGCGGATGCCGGGTTGGTTCCGTGTGCGGAGTCCGGGCAGATAATTTTGGTTTTATTGTTGCCCTTGTCGCGGTGGTAAGCGGCCATGAGCATAACACCGGTCAGTTCACCGTGAGCCCCGGCCATGGGATGCATGGTGAATGCAGCCATACCGGTCAGTTCGCTGAGCAGGGATTCGGTTTCGTGGATAACCTCAAGTGCACCCTGACAATGACGGCCTGCTCCCTTGAGCTGTGAAATGACCGGGTGCAGCTTGGCGAATCCGGGCATGGCAGCCACCTGTTCGGTGAACTTGGGGTTGTATTTCATGGTGCAGGAACCAAGAGGATAGAAGTTGGAATCCACACCGAAGTTTTTCTGGGAAAGCTGGGTGAAGTGGCGAACCACGTCCAGCTCGGAAAGGGAGGGCATGCCAGCTTCTTCACGCAGAAGTTCAGCGGGGATGAGGTCCTCGATTTTTGCTTTGGGCTCATCAGGCCAGCAGCCTTCACGACCCGGAACGGATTTTTCAAATACTGTTTTCATTAGATTGCCCCCCGCAGAATTTCGGCGAAGATGCCGATCTGTTCTTCAGTGGTCTTTTCGGTGCAAGCCACCAGCAGTACATTTTCAAATCCTTCGTAGTAACGTCCCACGGGGAAGCCGGGGATGATGCCGCGTTCGGTAAGTTTGTCGATTACCTCAAAGGCGTTTACCGGAAGGGAGATGGCGAATTCGTTGCCGTAGGGTCCCTTAGTGAACATTTCCACACCGTCGATGGCGGTGAGGCGTTCAGCTGCGTAATGGGCGCGTTCAACGGAAAGGACCGCAGTGCGGCGCAACCCTTCCTCGCCCAGCAGGCAGAGGTGGATCAGGGTACGCAGTGCGCAGAGAGCCTGGTTGGAGCAGATATTGGAGGTCGCTTTCTGGCGACGAATGTGCTGTTCACGTGCCTGAATGGTCAGAACGTAACCTGTCTTGCCGTCTTCGTCTTCGGTGCGTCCGGCAATACGGCCGGGCATCTGGCGGACAAGGGCTTTGTTGCAGGTCATGATTCCGAGGTAGGGACCACCGAAGGAGAGGGGCTGTCCAATGGACTGACCGTCTGCAACAGCGATATCCGCACCCATTTGACCGGGAGTTTTCAGCAGGGCCTGCATGACCGGATAGGTGGACATGATGGCCAGTGCCTTCTGTTCGTGCACTGCTTCAAACATTTCGGTGAAATCATTTACTGAACCGAAAAAGTTGGGGTTCTGAACTATAACCGCTGCGGTGTCTTTATCTACTGCTGCGGTAATGGACTTGACGTTGGTGCGTCCATGATCGTGGGGCACGGTGACGAGCTCAAGGTTCAGGTTGGTGGTGTAGGAGTCAAGCATGACCCGGTAAATGGGGTTCAATGCTTCGCTGACGATGATTTTTCTGCGTCTGGTTTTACGCACGGCCATGAGAGTTGCTTCGTAGAGCGCGGAACCGCCGTCGTAAACGGATGCGTTGGCGTAATCCATGTCCATGAGCCGGGCCATGGCGGTCTGGTATTCGAAGATTGCCTGCAGGGTCCCCTGAGAGGATTCGGGCTGGTAGGGGGTGTAGGCTGTGTAGAATTCGCTGCGGGAGGAAAGGGCATCAACCGCTGCGGGAATGAAATGGTCGTAGAAACCTGCTCCGAGGAAGCTGGTCAGGTCCGTGGTGTTCTTTGCTGCCATTTTGCCCAGCATTTCCAGAACTGCCATTTCGCTTTTTCCTTTAGGCAGGGCAAAGCTTTTGGGGCGCAGTTCGGCCGGGATTTCGGCAAAGAGATCTTCCACGGAGTTCACGCCGATCACATCAAGCATTTCCCGGATTTCTTCCGGGGAATGGGGTACGTAAGGCATTATGTCCTCCGGTATAAAAAATTACTTCCCCGCTGACGTAAGCGGTCGGCGGGGAAGTTTGTGTACTATATATTAAAGAGCGGCTCCGATTAGTGGGCTTCTTCTTCAGTTACCTTTTCG
Organism: Maridesulfovibrio spiralis (SeqCode); assembly: GCF_048571135.1. Lineage (NCBI taxonomy): Bacteria > Pseudomonadati > Thermodesulfobacteriota > Desulfovibrionia > Desulfovibrionales > Desulfovibrionaceae > Maridesulfovibrio > Maridesulfovibrio spiralis (SeqCode). The sequence continues at coordinate 2,698,633 of NZ_CP182344.1, forward strand.
TAAGCGGCAGCATCGAGAAGTGCATCAGTGGGGCCGGTGATTTTAACTTTGACAAGCCAGCCTGCACCGTAAGGATCTTCGTTGACCTTTTCAGGGGCGTCCTCGAGAGCTTCGTTAACTTCCACAACTTCGCAATCAACCGGAGCGTACATTTCACTGGCAGCTTTTACGGATTCAATTGATCCGAATTCATCGCCTGCTGCGAAAGTGTCGCCTTCCTGCGGCAGTTCGACGAAAGTAAGGTCGCCGAGCTGTTCCTGAGCAAAATGGGTGATACCGATAGTTCCGTTTTCACCGTCAACTTTGAGCCATTCGTGAGATTTGGCGTAAAGAAGTTCCTGCGGAATCATGTGGCCTCCTTCTTAAATGTATACTGATTTTATAGTTCTTGACCGTGTCTCTATGTGGATAACTCGCTCCTGATAGCATTCCTGCTTAAGAAATAAAAGACTTCTGCAAGGTCAAATTGCAGAAAAATATTCGTTAAATTATCGAATTAATCAAAATTGAATGATTTTATAATTTTGCGGGTTAATAAGTCGTGTTACTAACTCTTGTGTTTTGGCGAAAAAAGGCATACTCAGGCCTTGAATAAAGCACCTTTAATGGCGTAAAGTCAGTTTTTAAGCGATTCTTCGGGCATGCATATTTTCCCGGCGAGGTGCTGCGAAAATAGATATTTTTCTGGAAAGGAGAGCTTTTCTTGAAGGATTGTATTTCCGGTGAACGGGAAACCATAGAAGTTGCAACTGCCGGAAGGGTCTGGAAAATTGAGCGAACAGCTGATTTGGAGACCCTTTGGGATGAAATCGGCGAAGATGAATTCGGGGATGATGAACGGTTGCCGTACTGGGCTGAACTCTGGCCCGCCAGCGTGCTGCTCGGTGAATGGTTGCACCGCAATGCCGACTTGATAAAAGGACGTAAATGCCTTGATTTAGGCTGCGGACTTGGGCTTACCGCGATTATCGGGCAATCTCTGGGCGCGGAAGTTGTGGCTTTTGATTATGAATTACCGCCCCTGTATTTTGCCAAAGACAATGCTGTGACCAACAAAACAGCCCAGCCGCTCTGGCTGCAGATGGACTGGCGTGAACCATCCCTTGCCCCGCATTCTTTTGACTTTATCTGGGGCGGCGATATTTTGTATGAGAAAAGATTTTTCGATCCGCTTGAACAGCTCTTTCGACAGGTTTTGAAGCCCGGCGGAGTCATCTGGATGGCCGAGCCTCGGCGGGATGTTTCCGTTCCGGTCTGGGAGAAACTTGAATCCCTAGGTTGGAAGACATCGCTTCCGCTGACTGAGAAGGCCGCCTGCTGCAACGCGGAAATGACTGTTAATATCCGGGAAGTTGTTCCCGGCAAATCCATATGATTGTTACGGAGGTTTGAAATGGGTAAAACTATACGTTTCGGGGTTTCCCTTGATTCCGATCTTCTCGAAAAATTTGACAAGCTTTGTGACGAAAAAAGTTACCAGACCCGCTCCGAAGCTATTCGCGACCTGATCCGCAACATGCTGGTGGAAAGGGAATGGGATGAGACTGAAGGCGAAATGGCGGGGACTCTTTCCCTTGTCTACGACCACCATCACAGCGGTCTTTCTCAGCGTCTGACCGAATTGCAGCACGACAGCCATGACCTGATCATGTCCACCCTGCATGTTCATCTGGACCACGACAACTGCCTCGAAGTCATGGTTCTTAAGGGTGACGGTAAACAGATCAAAGAGCTGGCCCACCGTCTGATTTCCACGAAAGGCGTTAAGCACGGCAAATTGGGGCTTACTACTACCGGGGAAGAGTTGGTTTAATGGAAGACGTACAAAATAGTCCTGCGAAAGTAGCCATGTCCATCGACCGGGTCGGTGTGCGTGACTTGACCCTTCCTCTTGTGGTTCGCGACCGCGAATCCGGAAGTCAGAGCACTATGGCGAAAGTAGCCTTGTCCGTTGATCTGCCTGCGCACTTCAAGGGAACACACATGAGTCGTTTTGTGGAGGCTCTTGAAGATTGGTCCGAAGAATTGGACTACAAGAGTTTTTATAATCTGCTCAGCGATATTCTGCGCCGTCTGGAAGCCGAACGTGCTCATGCCGAACTCAGCTTTGCCTACTGCCTGCAAAAGACTTCCCCGGTCAGCGGACGTAAGGGGATCATGAGTTACGAATGTACTGTTGAAGGTGAGATGGTCGGGGATAATCTTGAATTCACTCTCGGTGTGAAAGTTCCGGTCATGACTGTTTGTCCCTGCTCCAAGGCTATCAGTAACGAAGGTGCTCACAGTCAGCGTGCTGTGGTACACATTAAAACGAAATCAAAAGGATTCGTCTGGATTGAGGATCTGGTGGAAATTGCCGAAGGGTCCGGTTCCTGCGAAGTGTTCTCGCTGCTTAAACGTGAGGACGAAAAACACGTCACAGAAAAAAGTTTCGCAAATCCCACCTTTGTTGAGGATGTTGTCCGCAATGCTGCTATGGGCTTGGAAAAACACCCGAAAATTTTGTGGTACCAAGTTGACGTGGAAAGTTTTGAGTCGATTCACAATCATTGTGCCTTCGCAAGTATTGCCAAACCTGAATAAGTACTTACTATTATAAGTAAGGAGGCAGAGGGGAATCTTCCCCACCTGAACTCCGCCGACAGCCGCAGTTGCTTACCGAATGGATAGAGCGATTGCGGCGACACTTTTGTGTAATAAAACAGCTCTTCACTGCATATTTTGTGGTGGGGGGCTGTTTTTGTATTGATACAAAATGTAATCGTATTATTGTGAGTGTGAGCGTTGTGTGTATATTTAGCTATTGCTGTTACGGAATAGTTAAAAGCAATACTGATCCATTGACCCTCTATTAAAACATTAATATTCATTCTGCGTTTTAATTGTGAATTTTATATTTTGTTTTTTATGTTGTTTCTGTTTTACAAATACTGAACTCTTTTAGAGGGGTCTATGAAGATTAAATGCGTAAATACTTTCATAATTATAGTTGTTTCAATTTCTATTCTTCTTACAATGACGGCCGTAGTGGCCTGGGTCAGTCATGATACTTACGGGACCGTGGTTCATGCTCGGCTTGCAGAAATGGATAATCTGATCACGAATTCAAAATCCGCAGTATCTGATTATGTCGAGCAGGTTCAGTTTGTAGGTTCGTTGCTTGCTGAGAGTCAGTCAGTGAGAAGTGCCCTTGAAGGGGGTGGGAAAAAAGAAGCAGACAATCTCTTCAAGACGTTATTTAAAAATTCAAATAAATACTGGGCGGCCTTTGCCTTTGATAAAAATGGCAAAGTTGTCTCCGGATATACGGCTACCGGCAAGGACTTGAGCGGTGCAGACCGTAGTTCCCGGGAGTATGTGCAGAGAATTATTTCAGGGCAGCCTGTTTATATGACGGGTGATATCTTCAAATCTAAAACAGCGGGTAAGTATATTTTTGCTTCAGCCATAGCTGTATATGATCATGCCGGAGAAATAATAGGTGGTGTTGGCGTTTTTCCTTTCTGGGATTATTTCAGTTCAGTATTCATTGATCCGATCCGAATAGGTAAAAATGGCTATGCCTATATGCTTGACCGCAACGGAAGGGTAATTGCTCATGGTCAGGACAAGAATATAATGCTCCGTGATGTGTCCAGTAATGATTTTATTCGTACAATTCTGCGTGAAAAACAGGGTGTCACTGAATATGAGTGGAAAGGGGAAGATAAAATTGTTTCCTATTCCACCTTGGATGAAACCGGATGGTCCATGATTATCACTGCCTCGGAAGGTGATTTGGCTTCAGCTGCAATTAACCAACGTCATATTCTTACTGTTGCCGGTTTGATTGTCGCAATTCTTTTGAGCGCCGGAATGGTCGCGGTTATACGTTCCATCGTGGTTAATCCTATACAGAGTATGCTTGCTTATTCGGCAGCCGTAGCTAACGGCGATTTTTCTTCCCGGCTGCATGGTAAGTTTCGTTTTCAGATGGCGGGTCTTGCCGAAAACATTCAGGTAATGGTCGGCAACCTGAAAGAAAAGTTGGCCTTCTCCGAAGGTGTCCTAAACGGCTTACCCTTACCTTGCTCAATTATAGGGCCTGATTACAAGACCATGTGGGTCAATGAACCTATGGTGGAAATGATTGGTATTGATAGAAACCGTGATGAATGTGTTGGCTTGATTTCCGGTGAACTGTTTTATGATGATCCGGCACGTGAAACTCTGGTCAACAAGGCTATAAAAGAGAATAAATTCATGTCCATGGAAGTTGAGATTGCCACTAGAGCAGGTGAACGCAAGAACATTAAGTCCAGTATTACTCCGATTTATGATATGGAAAAGGATATGATCGGGGCTATGGTTTTTTGGGTTGATGTCACAGATATTCGCTCTCAGCAATTGGTGATTGAAGAACAGAACAAGCGTATTGCTTTGGCTGTTGAAGAGGCTTCGGGGATTTCCCAGTATCTTTCCAGTGCTGCTGCCCAGCTTTCCGGTCAGATAGGCGAGGCCAGCAACGGTTCCGAAACTCAACGGGAAAGAGCCGCTGAAACTGCTACTGCCATGGAAGAAATGAACGCTACTGTCATTGAAGTTTCCAGCAATGCCAGTCAGTCTGCTGAAGAGGTGGGTGAGGCCATGAAAGATGCGCGCAGCGGGGAAGAGATAGTAAATGAAGTAGTTGACGCTGTTGGCGAGGTGGAGATCCAGGCCCAGAATCTGCGCAATTCCATGCAGGAACTTGGAAAGCAGGCAGAAGGTATCGGGGATGTCATGTCGGTGATTACTGATATTGCGGATCAGACCAATCTGCTGGCACTGAATGCTGCTATCGAGGCTGCACGGGCAGGTGAGGCCGGGCGCGGCTTCGCTGTCGTTGCGGATGAGGTGCGTAAGTTGGCGGAAAAGACCGTCGCCGCTACTAGTGAAGTGGGCAGTACTATCACTACAATCCAATCTATGACAGATGAAAGTATCAAAGCTACTGAAAGTGCCGCTGAGTCTGTAAGTAAAAGTGCTGAACTGGCTAAAGATTCAGGTAATGCCTTGCGCAATATAGTAGCAAGGGTGGAGGTGGCCTCTGATCAGGTGCAGGCAATTGCCGCTGCTACTGAACAGCAGTCTGCCACCAGTGAAGAAATCAATCGTGCTACTGAGGAAATCAACCGCATTTCTGGTGATAACTTCAAGATTATGACTGAGGCAGAGCAGGCTGTTGTTGAAGTTTCGAATATGGCTGGTAGACTCAATAAAGTGATATCGCGTATGGGAGCTGACTAATTTATTTGTCTTAACATTGCATATAAAAACGTTCCGCTGGATTGCTGGCGGAACGTTTTTTATGATTGCCTCTTGCTAAACTTAAATGAGTGCTTACTATTATAAGTAAGGAGGCAGAGGGGAATCTTCCCCACCTGATCTCCGCCGACAGCCGCAGTTGCTCACCGAATGGATAGAGCGATTGCGGCGACACTTTTAGGGTAAGAAAAACTCCCGCCGGAAATTCCGGCGGGAGTTTTGTTTGACAATATAGGTTTTTAATTCTTTTCTACTGCGTAGGGCCAGCCGTCCTGTCCTTCGGTGAGGATAAACAGACGGTATGGTGCGATGCCCTGTTTGGCGAAATAGTTAACTGTTCTTTCTGCGCCACCTTTACCTCGGGGGCAGATGACTACGATCGGTTGAGCTGAACTTTTAATGTCAGCCAGCACTGCTGCAAACTTATTTGTGTCCACGTCGGTTTTGACCGGATAGGCACAGGTTTCAATTGCCCCTTTGATGTGGTGGGATTTAAATTCATCAGCAACCTGAATATCCACGATGGCAATATCAGCCTTAGTCTCAATAGCTTTCTGCAGTGAAGCAGGACTCATGTAGTTATATTCTTCTTTCATTGCGAAAGCGCTGGTAGCAACACAAACAACAATTGCTGCACTGGTCAGCAATACCATCATTCTTTTTGTAAAATTCATTTTGTTCCTCCTGAGTTTTAGTTTTACCAGTTAAACTCAGGGGGAGATTTAGTCGAATATTTAAATTTGATAGCTGCGCAGGTTTGGCGTGCTGATTTTCTATAACACACCTTTGCCGTCTGTAATTAGCGTCTATTGTCTGTGTACGGTTCCTGCTGAGTTGAACAGTGGATTCCGCCGCCCCCGAAGTTGATTCCAAGGGTGTTGATGGTAACAACCTTATGGTTCGGGAAAGCCTTCTGTAGAACAGCAAGAGCTTCGGCATCACGTTTTTTTGCTTTTTCAGGTAATCCTTCGTGCCAGTATTTTTGAGCAAGAACCACACCGTTTGAAATCAGGAAATTGCAGTAACTCTGGGCCGGGACAACCTGTACCGGATGTCCGACCGGAAAAGCAGTACCATCGGTGAAGCGGGGAAAAGATACCAGTCCGATGTATGCTTCATCTTGAGGTGTCACTTCGAAGTAAAGAGTTTCCGGCATGGGAATGCGTATGATTTTGAAGGGCTTTCCATCCTGATCAACTGCGTTTTTCAGGATCTGGTAGTTCTCCTCCATGCGGCGGCGGTTTTCTTTTTCTACCGGGCCGAGAGCTGCTTCTTCTTCACTTACCTCAGCCAGCAGGATTGTGTCGGCTGATATGAAGCGGCAGTATTCATCTATGTGGTTGTTGGCAGCCGCACTGCGGTAGGCTACTCCCTTACCGTCCGGTCCGGGCAGGGTGCTTACGTTGTATGCATCGTCATCGACAGTCCCTTTTTTCAGCCAGATGACATTGGTCACGCCCAGCATGTCTTTCAGTTCGGTTTCAATGTCTGCGCGGGAAAGATTGGGGTTGCGTTGAAATTCGCAGGCTTCGGTTACTAAGATAGTTCCTTTTCCGTTCAGTTCCCGGTCCCCGCCTTCACTTACCAGACGGGTCATGCGGTAGGGTAGTTGACGCTGTTTGGCTATGTCACGGTCAATGCGCTCCATTATGCGTGACTGGATGTTATGTTGAGGAAAGTATCCCCAGCAGTTGAAGCTGAAATCTGCAATGCTCTTGTTGCCGTTTTTGTCCACGGTGAAAACGGGGCCGAAATCCCGCCAATAGAGCATGGTGAAAGGGATAGTCTGGAATGAAATTTTGTCAGCGGGAATATTGTTCTTATGGAGAAGTTCCTGCACATGCTGCCGTTGTGGCTCTCCGGGGACACAGATGGTTATGGGCGTGTAGGGAACAAGGTTCTGGGCAATTTCCAGCAGGACATCGTCACTGTGGTAGCCCTTTACATATTCTTTGCTCAGCCAGCCGAGATAGACCTGTTCCTGTTTTTCAAATTCTCCGGGGAATCTCCATTCACCACCCAGCGCGTTTGCTGCTGTCATCGTGAATATTGCCGTTACGATTAGAAAAAATCTCGTAAATTTAAGCATGTCAAATTCCGGTCCTTCTTTAATTGTCGAAAAGGTTGCGCAGTTTTTCTGCCCGTTTCCGGTTGGCCCCTAAATCAGAATAGCCCAACCGGGAAGCAGAGCGGATTTCAATTCTTTCGTCGACTTCATTGTAAACGCACTCAAGGTCGTCCACGAAGCGAAAGAGGTTGCTTCGGAATTCCGCATGCAGGTATGGGCCGTTTTGGGATATAACTGTGCCGCCCATTTTCTCGATGCATACTTCAAGTTTTTGCATGACCTGCGAATTGGTTCCACTGGCATTAATCGGCAGGATGCCGTGCTTGTTGCTTGATTCCCGAGAGGAAACGCAATTAGGACTGTCCGGGCATGGAGAGAGTTTGCCCCCGGTCATACCCAGATTTTTGGGTGGGGATGAAAAATGGGCTGCAATAAAAAGCCCGGCAACACAGACGATAACTAAAGATATGCTTAGTTTGTAAATCATGGGATGCAGGTTAAGGCATTTTTATCAAATGAGGCAAGGATAATCGGGGGATGTGTTTGTGCTGGTTTTGAATATATTATGGAAAACAATCTTCAAAACGAGGAAAGCCCTGATCTGCACAAGACAGATCAGGGCTGGGAAGTTCAGGGCTATTGACCCATCGGGTTGGTGCGGATGCAGAAAGAGCCTTCTTTTAGCAGGTCGGCAATAGATATTTCGTCTAAAGCGGCATACATGGCCTTGCTGGCTTTAACCCAGACTTCACGGGTCGGGCATTGTTCGATTCGTTGACACAGTTCATCGTTTTCAAGGCATTCTACCAGTCCGGCTTCGCCTTCGAGGCTTCTAACAACGTCACCTACGCTGATGTCCTCGGGAGGCATGGCTAGAGAGTGCCCACCGCCGGGACCGCGTTTACTGGCGATAAAACCTGCCCGCTTAAGTTCGCGGATAAGTTTTTCCAGATATTTAGTTGAAAGTCCCTGACGGCTGGCAATGTCACTGATACGGACCGGGCCGGCAGTGCAATGCATGGCGATGTCCAGTATCATTCGGGTTCCGTATCTGCTTCTTGTTGTCAGTCTCATGAAATTTCCTTTTGGTTTATTTGATTATTTAGAAAAGTAATTGCTTCGGGTCAAGGGTATTGGTTCGAGACCGGAGTGATTACTATTGTTTTTGACTTAAGTTTCTGTTTGGAAACGATTTTTTTATTGATTTGAAAAAAAATAATTAGATCTTGTGTTTTTGATAAATTTTAGTTAAAAGCGTATATTGGCATGTCTGCGTGGATTGTGCAAAGTAGGCAAAAAAGACCAATACTGGAGAATATTATGAGCCCGAAAGACAACGGGAAAAAAGAGTTTGATGTAATTATTGTCGGCGGTGGTCCTGCAGGACTTTTCGCAGCCTATTACCTTGGCGAGAATACCGACCTTGATGTTCTGGTCATTGAAAAGGGAAAGGCGTCTCTCAAAAGACATTGTCCCATAACCGGGGATCAGGAATGCATTAAATGCAAACCCTGCAACATCCTTTCCGGCGTGGGCGGGGCTGGCCTTTTTTCCGACGGCAAGCTCAACTATATTCATAAGCTCGGTAAGACCGATCTTACCCAGTTCATGTCGGTTTCTGAGGCGAAAGCCCTTATCGACGAAACTGAAGTTATTTTTAACCGTTTCAACATGGACGGTCAGGTCTACCCGACCAACATGGATGAAGCGAAAAATATTCGTAAGGATGCCCTTAAACACGGTATCGACCTGCTGCTGATCAAGCAGAAGCATCTCGGCAGTGATAACCTGCCCGGCCACATTGCCGGAATGGCTGAATACTGCATGCAAAAGGGTGTAACTTTCCGTACCGGTGAGCACGTTGAAGATATCCTTATCGAGAACGGTGAACTGGCCGGTGTTGTTACCAAGAAAAGTGAGTATAAAGCCAAGAACGTAATCCTTGCTCCGGGCCGTGTAGGTTCCGAGTGGATGGGCAGTGTTGCCAAGAAGCACGACCTGGCTATCACCCAGCGCGGTATCGAGGTTGGTGTGCGTGTTGAAGTTCACGGCGACATCATGCGTGATCTCTGTTCCGTGATTTACGACCCGACCTTTTTCATCCGTACCAACACCTATGATGATCAGGTCCGTACTTTCTGTACCAACCAGGGTGGATTTGTAGCTCTTGAAAACTATCAGGATTTTGTCTGCGTTAACGGACATGCCTACATGGATAAAAAATCCGAGAACACCAACTTCGCATTCCTTTCCAAGGTTGTGCTCGAAGAGCCTGTTACCGATAACCAGGCTTACGGTGAATCCATCGGCAAGCTGGCTACCATCATCGGCGGCGGTAAGCCTATCCTTCAGCGTTTCGGTGACCTCAAGCGCGGACGCCGTTCCACATGGAACCGTGTGCGCAACAGCTTCGTAGAGCCGACCATGAAGAATGTTACCTGCGGTGATATCGCCATGGCCCTGCCCGAGCGTATCGTGCGCAACCTCATCGAAGGTCTTGAAAAACTTAACGACGTAGTGCCCGGTGTCGCCAACGAGGAAACTCTGCTCTACGCACCTGAAATCAAGTTCTTCTCCACTCAGGTGGAAACCAGCAACCAGCTTGAAACCGCTCTTGAAGGTCTCTTCGTGGCCGGTGACGGTCCGGGTGTTGCCGGAAACATCGTTTCCGCATCCGCAACCGGAATCATTCCCGCTAAAGAAATTGCCAGAAGGGCTAAGAAATAGGGTTGCGCTAAGCGCTATTACTGAAATGATTTCGCCTCCGGCGGCTTAAGACCTTTTTGAAAAAAGGTCTTAAGAATCCCAAAAACTGTTAATAGTTTTGGCCTTGCCGGGGATTGAGAAAATATACCATGAAAAGGGAGATGCTGACTTTGGTCGGTGTCTCCTTTTTTTTGTTTGTCTGCCTTGAAGTTGTGGTGACATTGCTACGCAGATTGTGGTAACAGCTTGTATTGCTTGTTACTGTTGTTATGGTGAAATTTTCAACTCCAAGAAGGTGAGCATGTCCGCTAGTTCTGCTTCTGATTCCAAACAATCCGCTTCTGTTCTTTTTGTCCTTCTTATATCGGCTGCAGCTGCGCTTGGCGGCTTTCTTTTCGGTTTTGATACTGCTGTGATTAACGGGGCGGTTGTTGCATTGGGGGATCATTTTGATGTCGGCCCGGTGCTGGTAGGTATGTCTGTTTCCCTTGCGCTTATAGGGTCAGCCGTCGGGGCTTTGCTTTCCGGGCCTGTTTCAGACCGTTACGGACGCATTAAACCGATGTTGATTTCAGCGTTGCTTTTCACTGTTAGTGGAATTGGAGCCGGGCTTCCTTTCAGTGTCTGGGATTTCATCTTCTGGCGTTTTCTGGGCGGTGTCGGTATCGGGTTGGCAAGTGCTATTACCCCGGCCTATATCGCGGAAATTTCCCCGGCTAACCTCCGCGGCAGCTTCGGTTCTTTGCAGCAGCTGGCGATTGTTGTAGGTATTTTTGTGGCTATGCTCAGTAACTATATGCTGGTCGGGCTGGCCGGAGGATCTGCGGATAATGAACTCTGGTTTGGTTTTGAGACATGGCGCTGGATGTTCTGGGCCGAGGTGCCGCCTGCGCTGCTTTACGGCTTTGCGGCGATGATGATTCCGGAATCACCGCGTTATCTGATCGGGACCGGAAGGGAAAAAGAAGCAGAACATATTCTCGGCAGGGTACTGGGCGAAAGTGTAGTCGAGAAAATCGAAGAGATTAAAGTCACCCTCAAGTCTGAAGGGAAGGCTTCTTTTGCCGCCATCAAGGGCAGGGCGGGGCTTAAGACCATTGTCTGGATCGGTTTGGGACTTTCAGTATTGCAGCAGTTTGTCGGCATCAATGTTATATTTTATTATGGTTCCATGCTCTGGCGCAGTGTCGGTTTTTCCGAGGAGAATTCCCTGTGGATCACGGTGATTACCGGAGTCGTAAATATTGTGACCACGCTGGTCGCCATCGCCCTCATTGACCGTGTTGGACGCAAGCCGCTTCTGCTGGCCGGATCTGCCGGAATGATTGTCACTCTGGGCATTCTTTCCTATCTGTTCGGGAATGCCCCTCTTGATGCTGCGGGGCATCCGGTTCTGCATGGTGCTTCTGCCACAACCGCACTTTATTCCGCAAATATTTATGTTTTCTGTTTTGGGTTCTCATGGGGGCCGGTTGTCTGGGTGCTGCTCGGAGAGATGTTTAACAACCGCATCCGGGCTTCTGCCTTGGCCCTTGGTGCCGGGGCGCAGTGGGTCGCTAATTTTATTGTTTCCGCTTCATTTCCTTCTCTTGTTCAGTCGGCAGGATTGGGTTTTACCTATTCCATCTATGCGGTATTTGCCGTGCTGTCTTTTTTCTTTGTCCTGTTTTGGGTCCGTGAAACACGTGGCCGGGAACTTGAGGATATGGAGTAGAGTTATCAACTTGGAGTGCAAAAGGTAATATTTGACTGTTTTTTCATTGATTTTTGTAAGAAAAATCGACTTGCATATTGACTTTGTGTCATTTCATTGACAGTGAATGTGTAGGGTTTTCCATATTTATATGATGGACAAATCCGTTCAAGGCGGAACAGAGCACAAAGTTCCCCGGACTAGAATAATTTTGGAGGCCGAATGGCTCTTAATTTAGGTGGTATAATTGGAAACAGTCCTGCGCTTAAGGAGGTCTTTGCGATTCTCGCAAAGGTTGCGCCTACAGACAGTACCGTACTGGTCACCGGGGAGTCCGGTACGGGTAAAGAACTGCTTGTGCGTGCCTTGCACCGCAACAGTAAACGTAAAGAAAAGCCTTTTGTTCCGGTAAACTGCGGCGCAATTCCCAAGGAATTGCTGGAATCAGAACTTTTTGGTCATGAAAAGGGGGCTTTCACCCATGCGGTGCGTTCCCGTCCCGGCCGCTTTGAGCTGGCGGACGGCGGAACCATCTTCCTTGATGAAATCGGGGAAATGGATCTGAGTCTGCAGGTTAAGATTCTCAGGGTTCTGCAGGAAAAAGAAATTGAACGTGTCGGTGGTACTTCCATCAAGAAGGTGGATGTGCGCATCGTTGCAGCAACCAACCGTGACCTTGAAACCGAAGTTGCCGCCGGAAGGTTCCGTGAGGACCTTTTTTATCGCCTGAACGTAATCCCCATGCATCTTCCGCCATTGCGCGACAGAGGCGGGGATGTGCTCCTGCTTGCTAAACATTTTCTTGGCCGTTTCTGCGAAGATAAAGAGATGGAGCAGTTGAAGGTCCATCCCGATGCTGCGGATATGATGGTTTCCTACACTTGGCCCGGTAATGTCCGTGAGCTTGAAAATTTCATGGAACGTATGTGCATCCTTTGTGATGAGGATGAGATTGTTCCTGATGATCTGCCGGAAAAAATCTGGAAGGATGTAGGCAAGGAACCGAAGAAAAAGGTTGTCGAGCTTATGCAGCCTGTCGGTTTCAGCTGGCCGACTCTTACGGACATGGAAGAACAGGGAGCCAAGGGACTTAAAGACTTTCTGGAAAAGGTCGAGGACCGGCTCATGATTGAGGCGCTTGAGAAGGCCGGAGGCGTAAAAAACAAGGCCGCAGAACTGCTCGGAGTCAAGCGGACCACGCTCATTGAAAAAATTAAAAAGAGGAATCTTGAAGTATAGTTCAATATTAGTGGAATTTGTGAGGGGTAGGCAGGAATTTTGCAACGATAACTGATTGTGACGCTTAGCCGACTTACCGGAGTTTTCCGGCTCCTTTCTCTGGCGGCCTTTTTTTGGCTCGCCTGCCCTCATCCGGGTTATGCCTTGGAGTATTTTATCGATACCAAGGCCGACATGGACTCCATACGTCTTGTCTTTGACCAGAAGACTCTTTCTGGAAAAGTTGCCCGAACAGGGCGGCAGCAGATTACTATCTCTTTTCCCAAGAATGCGCTTAAAGCTGAAAAACAGCCTACTCCTGCGCCACTATCTTCTCTTCGTATTGTAAATTCTTTGAAGATGGGACCAAGCTCCATCACCATTGGCACCCGGACCAGTGCTTTCGGGTTTATCCGAATGCCTGCCGGAAATGGGCAGATGCAGATTGAATTTTTCCGTGACCCCATAGGTTCTAAGTGGCGGTCCCCCAAAGAAAAGGCCCGTCAGGAAGCTGAGCGCAAAAATGCGTCTCGCAAGAAAGCCGCAGCCAAAGAAGCAGCACGCAAAAAGGCTGCTGCAAAGCGCGCAGCCCAGCAAAATGCTGCAAAGAAAGCAGCAGCGCAAAAAGAAGCACAAGTTAAAGCTCAGCCTCCGGTGATTGAAGAGGTCGATCTGCCCGATGACGAAGAGTCTCCGGTTCTTAAAGAGGAACTTAAACAGGCTCAGGGAACAACAGAGTCTGTGCAGCAGGTTCCGGTTCAGCCCGCTAAACGTCCTTTCTATTCAGTTCCGTACACATACCGTGCTCCGGTAGCCATGGTCGGTCCGGGACAGGCCCGGCCTGTGGATACTTCCGTTCCTCCGGCCCGGGCAGGAGGCAGTGTCCGCCCGCTTGCGGAAGAAAATGAACTAACACAAGCCGCTGGAAGTGTCGGCGGAAGTGTTGGCGGTCAGGTTGCCGGCAGTATAAATCAGGAAATCTCCGGTGGTTCTGTTGGTGGATCTATCGTCCCTCCAGCTGCGGATGATGGTTCTGAAGAAAGCTACGACGACGAAATTGATGCAGCGCTTGGTCAGGTTGCTGACGTTCCACTTGAGGAAGAATCTCCGGCAGTTGAAGAGGCTGCCTTTAGCCAAGAAATTCCTGAAGGGCAGGCCGCATCCGGCGTAGTACAGCCTGTACCGCAATCCGGTGGCAGTGTTTCAGGTAGTGCTTCCGGCAGTGTTGCGCCCCCGTCCGCTCAGGGTGGGCAAGCTTCGGGCAGTGTCTCCGGTCGAATTACTCCTCCCTCTGCTCAGGGTGGAAGTGCATCCGGTAGTGTCAGCGGACAGATTTCACCTCCTCCCGTTCAGGGCGGACAGGCTTCAGGCGGAGTTTCCAATCAGGCTGGGGGACAGGTGTCCTCGCCGGATTCCGGTACTTCCGGTCAGGTTTCTCCTCCCCCGGCGAATGGCGATTCATTTGAAGCTACGGATTATCCGCCACTTGAGGACGCTGGAGGGGAAGAATTTTCAGATACAAATGATGCCGGACTCAGGGATGAGGCGGTTGAAGGAGAACAGTCTGAATCTGGGGCTGACGCTTACCCGGTTGAAGATGCTGACCAGCTTAGCGAAGGTGAAGAGGGTGCAGAAGGCGAAAAGCAGCCAAGCCCCGAAGACCGGATCAAGGTAGCACAGGGTGTTCTGCTTGCTGCTGAAGGTGCTCTTGATGAGGGTGAGATTGAAGCCGCAACTGCCGGGTTTACCGAAGTTTCGCTGATGAACGGTTTGCCGCAGGATATGCGCATGCGTGCGCTTTATGGTAAAGCTGAAGCCTTGACTGAATTCAACCGTGATGCAATGGCTGATAATTATGGTGAAATCGCCAGCGCGTGGATGGAAGCCATGAATGCGGATACCAAGTCGCCGAATGTTCCCATGGCATTACTAAATCTTGGCCTGCTGAACTTGAAAGTCGGCAACATGCCCGAGGCCAAGGCATATTTTAATCTACTGAAATCACAATATCCAAACGATCCTAATATTCCGTACGTCAGCTATTACTGGGGTGAATATTACCTTGGAATGAAAGAGTATGAGAAAGCTGCGGATCAGTTCCAGTATCTGGTCCAGATGTACCCGGACAGTAAGATTGTCCGTGATGCCGCGCTTGGTCTGGCTAAGGCATTGGATGCTCTCGGTTATGATGAACAGGCTTTTCAGATTATTGATTACATTGATAAGCGTTGGCCCCGTTTTTATATTGAAGACCTGCGTTTTCTGCTCATGACTGCGAATACCCAGAACAGACTGGGTAAGATTGCTGAGGCCCGTGAAAACTACTGGGCTTATTACAACCTTGCGCCTGAAGCACCGGAAGCGGACATAGTGCTGGCCCGTATCGGTGATATTTATCTCAAGACCGGGGACAAGCCAGCTGCCAAGGAAATTTACGAGAAGGCGGCTAAAGATTTTCCTGATAAGGAAGGCGGTCTTGTAGCCATGATGCGCCTAGCTGAGGAAGGCATTTATGACGACCCCAGCATGAGCCAGATGGACAAGGTCTTTGACCGTCCATACAACCTGAGACCCCAGAAAATTTACACTCATATTATTGAGAAGTTCCCGGAAAGTCCCTTAGCTCCGCTTGCCCAGCTGAAACTTGGCATGTGGTACTACTGGAATAAGAAATATGGTGATTGCCTTGGTGCTGTGCAGGATTTTCTGGACAAGTACCCGCGCAGCGGATTGCGTGAACGGGCAAGTGAATTGGGAACCCGTGTGTTCGATAAAGCCGTTCCCGAACTGGTTAAGGACGAAAACTATGGCCGGGTTGTTAATTACTGGAATAAGTACGCTAAGAAGAATAATGAAGGTAAAGACGTAAATGACGAAACACGTCTTGGCGTGGCACTCAGTTTCTGGAAAAAGGAGCATCCGCAGAAGGCTTTGGAGTTGATTGACCGTTATTTACAGGGAGAGGAAGTCCCCAAATATTCAGCCATGGCCCTTGATATGGCCCTTGGTATTTATGTTGATGAGCAGGCCTGGAGCAAGGTTACTCAATTGGTAGATCTTGCCAAAGACGGTTGGAAACTTGATCCCAAGCAGAAGGTTCATATAGAATACGCTCAGGCCATGGCCTACGAAAACCTCGGCGAAACAGAACGCAGCACCCCGCTTTGGGCCGGACTGGCGTCCAATCTGCTTCTGCCGGAGTCTTCCCGTGCTTACGCCATGTACTACATGGCCAAGTCTTCCATGAAGAAAAAAGAACTGAAAAAAGTTTTTGTCTACGCACAGGAAGCCCTTTCCATGCTTCTTGAAACAGGGGGAGACCGGGAAAAGATCAAGGATTGTATCTTGATGACAATTTTTGCAGCGGAAAGTTCGGGCCGTTACCGGGAAGCACTCAAATGGGCAGCTGAATATGATAAATATATTCCGCTTTCCGATCCTGAATGGGCTTCCTCCCGTTTCCGTCTGGCCCAGCTTTATGAAAAGGCCGGAGCCATTAGCGAGTGGAAAAAGTTGATGGAAGAAGTAGCTGAAAAAAAACCGGGAGACCTTTACGGACGTCTGGCAACATCCGCACTGGCAACACATAAGATTGAGCAGGATGCTTCGAAGTTTCAGCCGGACCCGGTGTTTCAATAATATTTAAGGCAGGTGGTTATGAATAGACAGCCCGTAGTTGCCGGACGTTTTTATCCGGACAATCCAGAACAGCTCACCGAAGAGCTGAAAATGTATATGCCTTCCACGGCCCCGGCACAGGGTGGTTCGTATGACCGTTTGGTTATGGTTCCCCATGCCGGTTATGTTTTTTCAGGCGAGCCGTGCGGCAAGACCCTTGCTAAAAGCAGACTTCCTTCCACTGTTTTTCTGCTCGGCCCTAACCATACAGGGCTGGGATCGGCTCTTTCTGTCTGGGACAAAGGCAGCTGGGAATTTCCCGGCGGCAAATTGGATGTGGACGAAGAGCTGGCCGCCAAGCTTGTTAATAGCGGGGGCGGATTTGTATCCAATGAAGCGGCCCATTCTCGAGAACATTCTCTTGAGGTTATTGTTCCTTTCCTGCATCGCCTGAATCCGGACATGAAAATTGTACCAGTCTGCGTTTCCGAAGCTTCTCCTTCCGGTCTGCGTAAGGCCGGTGAAGCCATCGCAGAAATTATCCAGAATCATTCTGAGCCTGTCTCCATGGTGGTCAGTTCGGACATGAGCCATTTTATTTCTGCAGATCAGGCCAAAAAAATGGATTCCATGGCTCTTGAAGCAATCATTCGTATGGACCCCAAGGACCTTTATTCTATTGTTTCATCCAACCAGATCAGTATGTGCGGTGTACTGCCCATGACCATGGGAATGTTCGCAGCCAAAGTGCTCGGCGCAACTTCCGGCAAGTTAATTGAGTACACCAATTCCGGTAAAGCTACCGGGGATTATGAAAGAGTAGTGGCTTACGCCGGGGTTATTATTTCTTAAGCCAGACGACTGATAAAGCACCATCGCGGTGTCGCTGTAAAAAAGACAGAAACTCACGTATTTTTGGATACGTTTCGTTCCTGTCTTTTTTTGCACCTTGCATCCGGCACTTTCTGAACCATCTGAATTATGAAATGGGCTTCGCCCCTTGCCAATCGCGAAAAGCGGCATTATTTGTACTGGTCAGACCTGCTACGGTGCAGGTTGTATGTGTGCTTCCCTCGAAATAAATTCAAATTTATTTCAGGGCATAATCAAATTTACACTGTTAATTCGATTATGCAGCACGAGAGAACAATAATGCCTGCTGCGGGCGAAGGATATATGTGCGATGAGCTTTGAGAGCGGTTATGCAATCGGTATTGATACTGGCGGAACCTACACTGACACTGTTGTTGTAAATTGCGCTGACGCGAGCGTTGTGGCTACGGCCAAATCTCCAACCACCCACCATGACCTGAGTCTGGGGCTTGCTTCCTCTCTGGATAAAGCTATGAAGGAAAGCGGGATCAGCCCTGACGATGTGAATCTGGTTTCGGTTTCTACAACTCTGGCAACCAACGCCATTGTGGAAAACAAAGGCGCAAGAGTCGGTCTGTTCATGATCGGCACAACCAAGGCCCTCAAGCTTCCGGTCGTGACTCTGCGTTACGTCAAAGGCGGTCATAAAATTACCGGGGTCGAAGAAGATCCGCTTGATATCGAATCCCTTGTGGACGGAATTCAGGATATGACCGGGCATGTTGACGCTTATGCTGTCTGCTCCGCCATGAGTATCAAGAACCCGGCTCATGAGCTGATCTCCGAAAAAGCTATTTCTCTTACCGATCCCAAACCTGTTTTTTGCTCCCATACCATTAGTACCCGTGCCGGACAGGCTGAACGTGCAGCAACAGCAGTGCTTAATGCCCGTCTCATGCCGGTTATGAAAGATTTTCTGGCCGGGGTCGGCAAGGCTCTTGATGAGCGCGGACTAGGTTCTTCCGTAGTAGTTGTTCGTGGTAACGCAACGCCTATGAGCATGGAAGATGCTGTGCAGCGTGCGGCTGACACTTTTGCCAGCGGCCCGGCATCTACTGCTTATTACGGTTCCATTTATTCTCCGGAAAAAGATGCGCTTATCGTTGACGTGGGCGGCACAACCACTGACGTTACCCTGATTCGCAACTCCAAGCCGACTATTCAGGAAAGCGGCTCCATCATCGGTGATTGGGAAACCCATGTTGAAGCGGTAGAAATGTTTACTGTCGGCGTGGGCGGAGACAGCTTTGCGCGCATCAACAGATCCGGAAATTTCGAAGTTGGACCGGGCAGGGTTGTGCCTCTGTGTATGGCCGGGGATATTCCCGCACCTGAAAAATGGATCGGCAAAGGGCATGAATCTCATCTGCTCAAGACCGGCCCTGCCGCAGATAAAAGCTCTGATGACGCGGTCTTGAAATATCTTTTTGAAAACGGTCCCTCCACTTTCGGACAGATCATGGAAGGAACAGGACTTGGCGAAATCGGCCTTGGCGGTAAGGTTCAGAAACTGGTCCGCGAACAGCTGGTCGAAGAAGTAGGCTTTACCCCCACTGACGCCCTGCATGTTCAGGGGGATCTCGCAATTGGTGATAAGTCTGTTTCCGAAGCTGCCGCTGCTATTCTCGGTAAGGAATTTGATCTGGACGCAGCAAAATTTGCTGACATGGTTCTTTCCGAAACAAGGGTTAAAATTGAGAACGCCATGCTTGAGCACATCGTGCGCAAGGAAATCGGCGGAAACATGGCCGGTTTTATTTCCGGGCGTACCGCAAGCCCCTTGGTCAGCTTTGACGCATCCCTGAACCTGCCCATCGTAGGTATCGGTGCTGCAGCACAGAAACTGCTGCCTGAAGTTGCGGAAAGACTGCATACCGAAGCTGTTTTCCCCTCCCATCATGAAGTAGGTAACGCACTGGGCGCGATCAAAATGGCTCTCGATAAAATGAAAAAGGATTCTTGCAATGAGTAGAAATCAACCTTCCGCATATGAATACTGCCTTGAACCCGCCAGCGAAAACACCGCAACCGAGGTTGTTCAGGGCTGGATTTTCAAAGATGACCAGTGGGTTGCCCATGCATGGTGCGAGTTTGCTGACCGTGTTATCGACCTTGGACAGTCCACTCACTCCATGGACAAGTTTAATTACTACACCACTTATCGGGTCAGCGAAGAACGCTGTCGACGCTATTCGCGCATTGAATTTTTTACCCTTGTGGGCGACGAAGGTCATTTCGGTCCTTATGACAAAGATCTTTTCTTTGCGCCAACCAGTGAACGTGATCCGCTTGAAGTAGTCGCGTCCGGCGGGAGCGAATAAATTGTCTGCAGGTTTTTTTATTACCGGAACAGGTACTGATGTGGGTAAGACTGTGGTTACCGCAGGTCTTGCCCGCTTTTTCATGAAGGGTGGACGCAAGATCCTCCCGGTCAAGCCTGTGCAGTCCGGGGCAGTTACCCTGCCTGACGGGACTCTGGATTCTCCGGACGGAGATGTCTATAAGGCTGCCGGGGCAGAGTGGGATATTACGAAGCAGTGTCCCTACATTTTTGAACCGCCTACTTCTCCGCATCTGGCGGCAAAGCTGGCCGGGGTAGAACTTGACCCTGTTGAAATCGCGGCAAAAGTGCGTGAGCGTGAAGAAGACGGATTTCTTTTGGTTGAAGGAGCTGGTGGTATAATGGTTCCCCTTAGTGAGGAAGCATCTATGCTTAACCTTATGAAAGAACTTCGCTATCCGGTCATTTTGGTTATTGAAAATAAGCTGGGCTGCATAAACGAAGCTCTGCTTTCCATTGCCGCTTTGCAGCAGTCCGGGCTGGAAATTTCCGGGCTGGTCATGACCTCTCCCAACAGGCCCGCTCCTGATGAATACGGCATCGCAGAAGAGAATGTCCGCTTCATTGAAAAGATATCTGAGGTAAAAGTAATCGCTTCCATTCCCTATATTGAGAATTGGGATTACAATGATCCCAAATGCTGGGAACTCGTCGACAAAGCTCTTGAGTCTTAATTTCGGAGGCAATCATGTCCATACAGGAATTTGACCGGGACCATCTTTGGCACCCGTATACATCTGCGACCAATCCACTATCTGTTTATACTGCTAAACGTACCGAGGGTGTAAAGATCATCCTTGAGGACGGCACCGAGCTTATTGACGGCATGGCTTCATGGTGGTGCGCCATCCACGGCTACAATCATCCGGTATTGCGTAAAGCATTGTGTGATCAGGCTGAAACCATGCCCCATGTCATGTTCGGTGGGCTGACCCATGAACCGGCAGTGGAACTGGGCCGTAAGCTGGTAGAAATTTCACCTGAGCCGCTGCAACATGTCTTTCTGGCTGATTCCGGTTCGGTTTCGGTCGAGGTGGCCATCAAGATGGCTATTCAGTACTGGTACGCTGCCGGCAAACCGGAAAAGAACCGTTTGATGACTATCCGCAACGGCTACCACGGTGACACTATCGGCTGCATGTCAGTTTGCGATCCTGTGAACGGTATGCATTCCATGTTCACTTCGGTGTTGCCGGAACATATTTTTGCCGAGGCCCCGCAATGCGGTTTTGCCGATGGATGTACGGATGAAGATTTTGCGGATTTTAAAGCCAAGATTGAAGTCCATGCGCATGAATTGGCAGCGGTGATTCTGGAGCCGGTAGTGCAGGGAGCCGGGGGCATGCGTTTTTATTCCCCGGAATATGTCAAACGGGTCCGCGAAGCTTGTGATGAGCATGGTGTGCTGCTGATCTGTGATGAGATCGCTACCGGATTCGGGCGCGCTGGGACTATGTTTGCCAGTGAAAGGGCCGGGATAAGCCCGGACATTATGTGCGTTGGCAAGGCCATCACCGGTGGCATGATGACTCTGGCCGCGACTCTTGCGACTAAAGAAGTTGCCGAGGGTATTTCGTCCAAGGGCGGCGTGTTCATGCATGGTCCGACTTTTATGGGTAATCCGCTGGCTTGTGCAGTAGCGAATGCTTCCATCGATCTGCTGCTGCAAAGCAACTGGCAGGAGCGGGTGGCTGAGATTTGTGAGATGCTGCGTTCCGGCCTTGCGCCCTGTGCAAAGTTGGGCAATGTTGCGGATGTTCGCTGCCTTGGTGCTATCGGGGTTGTTGAGCTTACGAAGCCGGTTGATATGGACTCTACCCAGTTTGAGTTTGTAAAACGAGGTGTCTGGGTTCGTCCTTATGGCAAGCTGATTTATGTAATGCCGCCCTATGTAATTTCAAACCTTGAACTTGAGGCCCTTACTTCCGCAATTTGTGAAGTAGTCAGTCTTCAGGGGTAATATAAATTGGATAGAAACGAGAAACAGTCTTTGTGGAATGCTGTTCACGGCGGTGAACCAATTGATGAGCATACTGCGGTTTCAGTGCTGGGTGCATCCCACGGTGAATTAGCGGAAATTCTGCATGCCGCGCACACAATGACCGTGCGTAGATTCGGACGTGAAGTCAGCCTCTGCTCCATTGCCAATGTTCGGAGCGGCAACTGCTCCGAAGATTGTACCTTCTGTGCCCAGTCCAGCCACTTTAAAGGAACTCCGGCTCCGACTTATCCGCTTATGGAAATGGATGAGATTCAGGAGTGTGCAGAAAAAGCCGGACAGGCCCCTCTTGAATTTTTCAGCTACGTTACCAGTGGTCGGGCGCTCAAGGGCAAATCCCTTGAACATCTCTGCGAAGCAGTAGAGGGTATGCCGGAACACGACTTTAACCATTGTGCCTCGCTAGGCTGTATGGATTTTGAATCTTTGAAGAGACTGCGTGAATCCGGCGTGGTCCGCTATCATCATAACCTTGAGGCTTCGGAGAGCTACTTTCCGAAAGTCTGCACTACCCATAGCTACGAAGAGCGGGTGCGTACAGTACGTGATGCGAAAAAAGCCGGACTCGAAGTATGTTGCGGCGGTCTGCTTGGCCTTGGCGAAAGCCACGCCCAGCGTGTTGAGTTGGCACTGACTTTAGCAGAACTGGAAGTAGATTCCATCCCTCTCAACTTTCTAATCCCTATTCCCGGAACTCCTCTGGAGGATGTTGAGCCTTTGCAACCTCTTGAGATTCTGCTGACCATAGCCATGTTCAGGCTGGTGAATCCCCATGCGGAAGTGCGTATGGCCGCAGGACGTGCTGCGCTGCGTTCTTTGCAGTCTTTTATTTTCCATGCCGGGTGTAACGGGCTGATGGTCGGTGATTTCCTGACCGTATCCGGTCAGGGCATAGAACATGATTTGACTATGCTCGCGGATCTGGGACTGACCGTCCGTAATAAGAAATAATAGAATTTATAGTAAGCAAAAAGCCCGGCTGCATTATTAATTGCAGCCGGGCTTTTTGCTATTCTTTAGGTGTGGTAAAGAATCGTTGCAACGTAGTCCTGAATTTTGATCAGTATTTCCGGTGACGGCTTCTCAAAAGTCATGCCCAGAATTGTTTTCCGGGAATCTTTGGTACAGCGTTGAATTTTGCAGGGGATAAAAGAATTGTTATCTTCTGTGAAGTAGGAACAGAAAACGTTAATCTCATCACCAATTTCCGGGTCGGCTATATTGGCGTTTGTTATGTAACTGAGGCAACAGCCACTGGTGCTGAGGTCTTCCAGTACAGCCACATTTTTATTTTCTCCGTTCTCAATTCGGGCCTCCATGAAACAGGAGACCCTTTTATGTCTGCGGAGGTTGTAGGATTCAATTCGTTTGGGATATTTCAGGAAAAGAAGTCTGTCCGGTGAACTGATCATCCTGATTATCGAGGTCTTGAAGCCTGATGCAATACCGTCGTAGATATAGCGGATGGTGACTTCGTTGCCAGGATACATGTATTCAGCCCATAGGGATTTGTCCGCATGGTGAACCATGGGGTCCTTGACAATGAGAGATCGTATGAAGTCCCCACCGATAACAACAGTTGAGGCTTTATCGCTCAGTCCACCAAGTTCGATGGTCATTTTTAGGCCCGGCGTACAGAGGGCTTTTAGTTTTTCTTTCTGGGATATCATTTCTTCATCCGTTTAATGATATATTTCTTAAACATTGAGGCTACTTCAAGTGCAGGGGATATCTCAAGAGCTTTATCAAGATGTTCCAATGCGTTATCAAAATCTCCTGCATCAAAGTGTGCGCGGGCAGCATTGAAGTGCAGATTTTCATCGTTAGGATTAATTTCAATTGCCCGGTTATAAAAAGTTATAGCTTCCTCAAAAAGAGATTCTTTGCGCAAGGTAATGGCGAACAGATTGAATTCCTGACGCTGTCTTTCCATAAAGATGCTGTCATTGTTCAGTAGCTTGTCGATTATTCCGGAAAGCTTATCAAAATTTTTTTTGCTGCATTGAACTGAGCCCATGCCGAGATTGGCTTTGGGATGTTCCGGGTCTAGGAACAGGGCTTTGGCGAAAGATTGTTCGGCTGCATCAAGGTTGCCGTCCATGAAACTTTGTTCGCCTTTATCCAGTTTGTCCTTCAGGGATTTCAGGGCCGGAAGAGTCTTTTTTTCGTAGTATTTCAGTTCCGGGGTGTACTGGGTTATGAACTCTTTTTTTGTGAGGGGGATAACCAGTCCGGACGGAATGTTCTGTTCATTGAGTGGTTGCGCGTGATAACTGTCTACCCCGGAGCGTGTGACATAATAAAAAGTCTTGCTTTCAGAGCGCTGCAGTGTCGCTCCTGCTCCAGTATGGTCTTTGATATTTTTGGTAAAAACACCAAGAACTTGAGAAATTTCGCCCATCTACTCCTCACAAGAAAACATTTATACCAAGTGTCTTTGTAATAATATATCTCGGTGGCAGTGCCATATTAAACGGAGCTTTTATAAGCATGCTTTTACGAAATGTCGATTAGAAACATTTTTGGTAAAAAAGAAGTTATTGCAGATTTAAATTCAGATTGTACAGCTGGGAGTTAGCTTTAATTTCTAGGTTTGGGCGTGTTCGTTGTTTTTTTCTTCTTTTTGAGAAGAAATTTGTGGAAAAGAATGGTTGCTTCCTGATCAGGGTTAATCCTTAACGCTTCTTCGATGTGTGAGAGTGCTTTTTCTTTGTCATCTATGTCGAAATAAGCACGGGCGATATTAAAATGAAGGTTCTCGTCATCTTGATTAATTTCCAGTGCTTTTGTGTAGAAGCTTATGGCTTCGCTGTAGTGCTTGTTTTTGCGCAGAGCAATGCCGAAGATGTTGAATTCCTGACGTTGTTCTTCAAGGAAAATTGAATCTAAGTTAAGCAGAACCTGTATTATCTCAGTAAGTTTTTCGAAATTTTCTTTTGAGCACTGTACTGTACCCATGCCGAGATTGGCTTTGGGGTTCTTCGGGTCGAGGAGAAGAGCGTCGGCAAAAGCGTGTTCCGCTTCATCAAGATTCCCCTTGCAAAAAGCTTCTTCGCCTTTTTCGATTTTAGCATGCAGTGTTTTCAAGGCCGGAAGGGTCTTGCGCTGATAGTAGTATATTTCGGGAGAGTACTCGGCGATGAATTTTTTTTCGCTAAGGATTGTAACCATGCCGGAAGGAATGTCCTGCTCGTTCAAGGGCTGGATATGATATCTGATGTTCCCAACGCGGGTAACGTAGTGGTAGGTTTTGTGTACTGACTTTTGCGCCGTAGTACCGGTACCGATATTAGTTTTGGTGTTTTGAGAATAAACACCAAGAACTTCAGTTGAATCGCTCATCATTACCCCACGTCCATTTTTTAGCTATTCACTCTCCGCTATCAACTATAGAGCAAGGCCCGTTTAAACAATTATAAACGGGCCTTGTGGTATTTGTCGATCTGTAAATAAATGTTTGCTGCCGCTAGATTCTTCCTTCTTCTACGGCGTGGCAGGCGCAGAGACTGCCGTTGTCCATATTGCGCGCAATGGGAATCTCTTCCCGGCAGCGGTCATTGGCAAACGTGCAGCGTCCGTGGAAGACACATCCCGGAGGCAGGTTGATAGGGGTGGGCACGTCACCGGAAAGGTGGATGTGCTTTTTCTTTTCCCCACCGAGAGTCGGGATAGCTGAGAGTAATGCCCGTGTGTAGGGGTGCTGCGGGTTGGCAAATATTTCCTTGGCTGTGCCCAGCTCACAGAGACTGCCCAGATACATAACCGCCACTCGGGTGGAGATGTGCTCAACAACGGACAGGTCGTGACTGATAAACAGGTAGGTCAGATTGCGCTCTTCCTGTGCATCCATGAGCAGGTTCAGGATCTGGGCCTGAATGGAAACATCCAGCGCGGCGATGGGTTCATCGGCTACGATAAATTCCGGTTCAACTGCCAGCGCGCGGGCAATACTGATGCGCTGACGCTGACCGCCGGAAAATTCATGGGGATAGTTTCCGGCCCATTCCGGGTCCATGCCCACGCTACGCATTACTTCGTGCAGCTTGTTTTTAGCGTCGCCTCTGGAGATGCCCTTGTTGTGGAAATAAATGGGCTCTTCAATGATCTGGCGCACTGTCATGCGCGGGTTCAGCGAAGCGTAGGGGTCCTGAAAGACCATCTGCATTTTTGTGCGGTAGGGCAGCATCTGTGCATGGGGCAGGTTGTCGATACGATGACCTCCGTAATGCACTTCACCGGAGTTAGGCGGGTAAAGGCCCATAACGGTTCTTGCTAAGGTTGATTTACCACAGCCGGATTCGCCGACCACGCTCAAGGTTTCACCTTTTTTTATCTCAAAGCTGACATTGTTGACTGCTTTGACGATGGTCTGCTTGCGGGTGATCCGTCCGTCTTCCAATTTAAGTTGGTCGAGCAGGCCTCCTGAAATGTCGAAGTGCTTGACCAGATTTTTTATTTTTACGAGGGAATCGGTTTGCATGACGAATCTCTATACCTTGTCGGCATGGTGGCAGGCCACCAAGATGCCGGATTTGTTTTCTTTGAGCTCTGGCCGTTCTTGTTTGCAGATGTCCGTACAGTGTTGGCATCTGGGATTGAAAGGACAGCCTGCAGGCATGTTCATTAGTGAGGGCATAGCACCGGGAATCTGGGTCAGGCGGTCACCAGCGCCCCCGGATTGGGGCAGTGCGGCGATGAGACCCTGAGTGTAGGGATGTCCCGGAGTTTCGGTAACCTGACGGGTGGAACCTGTTTCAACGATTCCTCCTGCATACATGACCGCGATGCGCTGGGTCACTTCGGAGACAACCGCAAGGTCGTGGGTAATCAGGATCAAGCCCATGTTGTCGGTTTCGCAGAGTTCCAGCAGCAGGTCCATAATTTCGGCCTGAATGGTAACGTCCAGTGCGGTGGTCGGTTCATCTGCGATGATCAGGGCCGGGTCGGTCAGCAGCGAAATTGCGATAACAATACGCTGGCGCATACCGCCGGAGAATTCATGCGGATACTGGGCCAGACGTTTGCGCGGGGAAGGAATGTAGACCTTGCGCAGTTTTTCCAGCGCAATCTCTTCAGCTTCCTTGCGGGTAACGTCCATGTGGGCCATTACGGTTTCGGTCATCTGGGTTCCCACGGTCAGGACTGGGTTCAGGGTCATCATGGGGTCCTGAAAGATCATGGAAATGCGGTTTCCACGGATGCCGCGCATTTTTTCAAAAGGCATTTTTGCAAGATCCTGCCCTTCAAACATGATTGAACCGTTAGAGATATAACCGGGTTTGGAAATAAGGTTGATGATTGAGAAACCGGTTACAGATTTACCTGCTCCGGATTCACCTACCAGGCCGAGCCTTTCGCCTTTCTTTAAGTCAAAGCTGACATTGCGTACTGCCTCAAGAGGACCCTGGCGCAATGCGAACTCGACACTTAAGTTCTTAACATCAAGAAGCGGTTGCACTTAATTACCCCTTGTACAGTTTCGGGTTGAGGAAGTCGCGCAGCCAGTCACCGAGCAGGTTGATGACCAGAATGAGCACAACAAGGACAATGCCGGGGAACATGGTGATCCACCATGATCCACTGAAGATATATTCAAAGCCGACGTTGATCAGAGAACCAAGAGAAGGCTGGGTGACCGGCATGCCCAGTCCGACGAAGGAAAGGGCGGCTTCACTCATGATCGCGTTGGCAACCTGAATGGTGGAGATAACAAACACCGGAGAAAGGGTGTTCGGCAGCACGTGGCGCCACATGATCCTTTTTTGGGAAAGGCCGATGACTTTTGCTGCTTCAACGTATTCTTTTTTCTTTTCCGCCAGCACGGAAGCACGCACGGTTCGCGCATACTGGGGCCATTCTGCAAAGCCGATGACCAGAATCAGTAGGGGAACAGCGATTTCTTCATATTTTGCGACCCCGAACATGGCCTGAAAGATTGCCGAAATAAAGATCGCGACCATGTAGGTGGAGAATGAAAGCTGCACGTCGGCCACGCGCATGAGGATGGATTCCACCCTTTTACCCATGAAACCGGCGACAAGGCCGACCATGATACCGAGGAATGCCTGCAGAGCCACAGCGCCGATACCGATGATCATGGAAACGCGCATTCCGTAAAGCATTGTGGAAAACAGGTCGCGACCCTGTGCATCAGTCCCGAGCAGAAAACTGGATTCGCCGCCGGGAAGCCATGAAGGCGGAATTTCCGCATCCATGATATTGATGTTGTTGGCATCATAAGGATTGAAAGGCGCCACAAGGGGAGCCGCAAAGCCCATAAACAAGAGCACAACTAGAATGGTGAAGCTTGTGAGGGCAACTTTGTCGTGCAGAAAATCGTGCAGAAAATATGATTCTTTGAATCTCTGCCAGCGTGATCTGGTTTTCATTTATTTTTGCCCCGTGATTCTGACCTGCGGGTTGACCAGTCCGTAAATGACGTCAACCACGGTGTTAACAACTACAAATATCAGCCCGACCACCATGAGGTAGGCCACCATAAGCGGAGCATCGCCGCGTTCCACAGCCTCGATGAACATGAAGCCCATACCTTGCCACTGGAAAACTGTTTCAGTGAGAATGGTAAAGGCGATCATTGTTCCAAGCTGGACACCGCCCACAGTAATAACCGGGAGCAGGGTGTTTTTGAACGCGTGGACAATCCAGACCCGTTTGGGCATCAAGCCTTTGGCCCATGCGTATTTGATATAGTCGTTTTCCAGAACTTCCATCATTTCGGAACGGATAAGACGAATGAAGAGCGGAAGCATAATGGAGGAAAGGGCGATGGATGGCATGATCAGATGCCTCCAGCCGTCAGCAGTCAAAAATCCGGTTCGCCAGCCACCGAGGTTTACTGTCTCCCCTCGGCCGTATGACGGCAGCCAGTGAAGTTCTACCGAAAAAACGTAAATCATTAGGATTGCGGTCAGGAATACCGGTATTGATACCCCGACAATCGACCCGCCCATTACAAACCGCGAAAACAGAGTTTTAGGCCTGATCGCTGAGTAGATCCCTAACGGGATAGAAAAAAATACTATGATCAGCGCGGAGCACATGACCAGTTCCAGAGTGGCAGGTGCTTTGCTGAGAATAACCTCAAGGGCTGATTTCTTGTAAAAGAAAGAACGGCCGATATCTCCTTTGACCGCTCCTTGCATGAACCGGCCGAACTGGGCCATGAACGGATCGTTAAGGCCAAGTTCATCCCTGATTTTTTCCCTTTCAGCAGCGGATACGGATACCCCCGTAATCTCGCGCACCGGGTCACCGAAGCTTTGCTTGATGGCAAAGCCGATGAAGCTGATGATCAGCATTACAATGATCGCTTGCGCGATCCTACGGACTATAAAAGCAAACATATTAAATATTACTCCAGACGGACAATGGTGTGCCTCCGGCGGGACTCCCGGCGGGCGCCTTCAGCGGGACCAGAAGGCCGGGGGCCCTCTGGACTCCCCAGCGGGGCTTTGCCGCAGGGGATCAAAAAAATGTGCGGGAATGACCTGACGTTATCCCACAGTTGATGGTTCCAAAATAAGCGCAGTCTTGAGATACGTATCGGCGAAGCCCCAATAAAAGGTTTTGGGAGAGTCCAGAGAACCCTTTTGCAAAAGGGGGCTTTGGCCCCCGGAGGGACCCGCGGTAGCGTCGCCGAAGGCACTCTTAAAACGCATCAAAGGGAACCCCGGATCGGAGTTCCCTTTGAATTGTGTTTTATGCTGTGATCTCCACTACTTGATGACGAGGTCTCCGAAGTAGGGGAAGTTCTGTACGTTTACGATTGCTTCGGTGTTCATACCGTCCTTGGAAGCCCAGGACAGGTTCTGCCAGTGCAGGGGTACGAAAGCTGCTTCGTCGTAGAGGATTTTTTCTACTTTCTGGAGCATTGCGTTACGCTTGGCAAGGTCGGTTTCGGTCTGGGAGCCGATTACGAGGGAATCAACTTCCTGATTGCAGTAGTTACCGCTGTTGTACTGACCGTAACCGGTTTCCTTATTGATGCACATGAGCAGGAATTCGGTGTAGTTGGCGGAGTCTTCGGTGTCAGGATGCCAGCCGATCATCTGGATGTCGGCAACCTGTGCGTCGAACTGATCCCAGTACTGGGCTTTAGGCATGGTCTTCAGGTTCACTTTGATGCCGATTTTACCGAGCATGGAAACGAATGCTTCCGCGATTTTTTCGTCGTTAACGTAACGGTTGTTGGGTGCGATCATGGTGCACTCGAAACCATTTTCGTAGCCAGCTTCTTTCATGAGCTGCTTGGCTTTTTCGAGGTCATAACGAGGCTTGAGTTCAGCGTTGTAGCCTGCGAAGCCTTCGGGGCCCTGCTGGCATGCAACAGTTGCGAAGCCTTTCATTACTTTGTTAACGATACCGGTGTTGTCGGTTGCATATACGATAGCCTGACGAACTTTGGGGTTCTGGAAAGGCTTCTGACGTTTCTGGTTCAGCTGGAAGGTAATGATGCGGGAACCGGACATGGTAACAAGCTGCAGACCTTCAGTGGTCTTAACGCGTTTCAGATCCTGCGGGGGAACGGGCATGATGAAATCAACATCGCCGGAAAGCAGGGCTGCTACACGGGTAGCGTCGTTTTTAATGGGGGTCAGGATGATGGTATCAACGTTACCGCCTTTGTCCCAGTATTCGGGGAAAGCTTTGAACACAACGCGTACACCCTGTTCGCGTTCGGCAACCATGTATTTACCGGTACCGGATTCGTTAACGTTGGCGAAAGAAGGACCGGTTTTTACGATAGCATCTTTGGGCTGTCCGGACTCATCTTTGCCAGCGTAGAACTTGCTGTCCATGGGAAAAATGTAGGTAGCCATGTTCAGGAGCAGGCCGTAAGGCTCTTTGGTGATGATATCAACGGTGTTAGCGTCAACGACCTTTGCAGGCAGGAAAGGCTCGAAAAGACCTTTGTAGTCGGCGCTTTTCTTGAGACGGTTGATGGTCCAGACAACGTCTTCAGCGGTGAAGGGGTTGCCGGAATGGAATTTTACATCTTTACGCAGGTGAAAACGCATGGTTTTATCATCGATGCGTTCCCATTTTTCAGCAAGACGAGGCTCGAAAGAACCGTCTTTCGCCCAGCGTACGAGAGGATCGAAAACCATGTGGGAATACTGAAGCATGCCACCGGAAAGCTGTACATGAGGGTCAAGGGAGACAGGGTCGGCATCCATGGCCAGTTTAAGGGTTTTGCCAGCTGCTGCAGCGGGAGCTGCTTCAGTGGTTTCCTTTTTGGCAGGGGCCTCTTCTTTTTTTTCTGCGCTGCATCCGGCGAGTCCAAGACTCAGAATAACAACAAGCGCAAGAAACAGTAATGAACGTTTCATCCTCACACTCCTTAGAAAGGGTAAATACTGTGATAAAAGCACCAAGCGCCACGTTTCAGGGACATCCCTGAAACAGCGCACATCGAAATGAGTATTATAGCAGCCTAAACTGCTACAAGCTACGGCTTCCCCTTGCCGTATGCGCTTAATATTATTACACTTGATTCAGTTTTTTCTCAAATGCTTAACTCGTTGAAATGACTTGTAAAAAATAATTTGTTAACAACAGTGTCGCAAAAGGCACATAAAAATGCAGAATTTATGAAAATAAAAAAATATAATTCGTTAAGTCGGGTGGTTTGGCTGCTTTTATTGACTTTTATGTTCAGCGGCTGTTCTTCCATGAACCCTTTTGCAGATTCGATTGCCGAATATGATTTGGATGGTAAGCACGAGATCAACCTTGGTCTTATGCCCGGAGAGAAGATTGCCTTCGAAATGCGCAATCCCGGCTCAGGAGGCTATCAGTTTGACGGCGTTTCATTTGATCCGGAATTGGTAAGTCTCGATAAGTTTACAATTCTCGAACCAGAATCCGGTTTAATGGGTGATTTCGGACGCTGGCGATTTGAGTTCACCATCAAAGGCCTTGGGGCGGCTCCGGTCATCATTAATATAAAAAGGGCACACGAAGATGCCCGCGATGCCTACAAGGTTATCAATATGAATATAACCAAGGACGGGCCTCCGTTTTTTGAGTGGTAAAAAAAAATCCCGCACAACCTTGGGTTGTGCGGGATTTTATTATTAACGATTAAGAATTAGCTATTCAAATCGCTGGTCTGTCTTGGTTAAATTGTAATTAAGCAGGGTTGTGCCGGGACAGATGGCGGCGATCATTTTAACCGGGCTCATGTACAATGAAGTCCAGTCAAAGGTCAGTTTTAGGGTACGCTCGTCCAGTTCATCAAATTTAATCAGCATAGGGCGGACGTTCTTTTCTTTGACCTTTTTCTTGGTGGTATGGGAAACAATGTACTCGTCAGACTGTGCGTATTCGCGCAGGCGGTCCATTTTTTCTTTCGTTTCTTCAGCAGAGCAGGTGAAGATCAGGGTGAAGTCTTCAACTTCCGGGTGTTTCTGCTTTTTGGAAAGGGTTAGTGCATCCGCTCCGACGATTTTCATGCCCATGGGCATCTGTTCGTTAAGGCGGTCCACAAGATCCTGCGCGCTGATTTTGGTGCGCAGCATGATGTTCATCCATTCTTTCATGCTTTCCACTCCCACGGGAAGTGCGCGACCGAATGACATGCGCGGCATGGGGTGGAAACCCTGCGAGAAGGTCAGCGGCAGTCCGGCCCGGCGCATGGCGCGTTCAATGACAGGCTGCAGGTCCAGCTGCGAAAGGTAAGCAGATGTTCCGGTCTTGGTGTACCAAAGACGGAAGTTGCTTTCCTTGATACCGAGGTCCGGTTTTTCTTCCTGTACGAAAGGAGGAACATCTTCGGTCTGGTCGCGGCTTTCAAAAACCATTTTGGGACGCAGGTCCATCTTTTCGGCCTGCTTTGCAAGCAGGGATTTACGGCCGTCAAAGTTGCAGACACCGCAGTTGCGGCATTCTTCGTAACGGCAATCCCCGGTGATTTTCTCAGAAATACCGCGCTTGAGTTCTGCCAGCAGGAAGCGTTTGCTGACTCCGGCTGAAAGGTGATCCCAAGGCAGGCGGGCATCATGGTCCCGTGCACCGGTGAATTCTGCAGGATCGAGTCCCTCTTCTTCCATTGCCTCAAGGTAAGGTTCAAGCTTGAGATGGTCTTTCCAGCTGGAGAAAAGAGCGCCCTTTTCATAGGCTTTCTCGATTACCGGGCCGAGTCTGCGGTCTCCGCGCGAGAAAATGCCTTCAAGGAAGGTCATACGCGGGATGTGTGATTTCATCTTGATACGTTTCTGCGCATTGAATTTTTCACGCATGTAATCAAGGCGTTCGCCTATTTCTTCCAGAGAAATCTGGCGTTCCCACTGGAACGGGGTGTGCGGCTTGGGTACGAAAGGTGAAACTGCAGCGGTGATGTTCAGTTTTTTGATATGTCTTCCGGCTACGTCGCGAACTTTTACGCAAAGGTCGACAATCGCGTCGAGGTCTTCAAAAGTTTCGGTGGGCAGGCCGATCATGAAGTAGAGCTTGATGTTCTGCCAGCCGTTTTCATAGAGCATCATCGCGTGATCAAGCAGGGCCTCTTCGGTAATGCCTTTGTTGATTACGTCTCGCATGCGCTGGCTGCCTGCTTCGGGAGCAAGGGTGGCTCCGGTGCGGCGGATAGTGGCGATACGTTCCATTATCGGCTCGGAAAGGGAACCGACTCGAAGTGAGGGCAGAGAAATAGATATCTGTTCTGCTGCGCAGTTGTCGAAAGACTTAGCGAAAAGCGTATCCAGAGCGGAGTAGTCACCGGTACTAAGTGAGAGGAACGAAGTTTCCTCGTACCCGGTTTCTTCCAGACCTTCCATAAGGGTTTTGGTCAGGGTGTCCGGGGTACGTTCTCGGACCGGGCGGTAGATGATTCCGGCCTGACAGAATCGGCAGCCCCTGGTGCAGCCTCGGGCAATTTCCATGGTCAGGCGGTCATGGATGACCTGACCGTAGGGCAGAATTTGTTCTTTGGGAAAGGGGATGGGTTCGAAATCTTCAACCACAGCCTTTTCCACAAAAAAGTCTCCGGGATTCTCAGGATCGAAAAATTCGGGAATGTAAATACCGGGCAGTTCAGCCAGTTTTTCCAGCCTTGCTTTGCGGCCCAGTCCCTGCTCTTTGCTCTCTGCGATGATTTCCATGACTTTGACGATGGATTCTTCACCGTCTCCGAGCATGATAACATCAAAGAAGTCCGCAACAGGTTCGGCGTTGAAACATGCGCCGCCACCGCCGATGACCAGCGGACAGGAATCGTCGCGGTCTGCGGATTTGAGCGGGATGCCGGACAGATCGAGCATGTAGAGCACATTTGTGTAGCAAAGCTCGTGGGTCAGGCTGATGCCCAGCGCGTCCACGTCCTTAAGCGGAGTGTCGCTTTCAAGAGTGGACAGCAGTTCGCCGTGTTCGCGCATGATTTCGGCTGTTTCCAGACACGGAGTGTATGCACGCTCGGCGTAAAATTCTTCATGCTGGTTAACAATTTCATAAAGGATCTTCTGGCCTAGATAGGACATGCCGATCTCATAAAGATCGGGGAAACCAATGGCGATATGAGCCTTGACCTTAGCAGGGTCCTTGTGGACCGAACCCCATTCAGAACCCAGATAGCGGGTCGGACGGGGTAAAAGGGGAAGCAGCTTTTTCAAAACTTAAACCCTGTATTAGATGATTTTTGAGGATGCCTCCGGCGGCTGGGGAAGGGGAACTTTTGGGAAAAGTTCCCCTTCCCCAGACCCCATCCCCTCAAAACTTTTTGATATGCTTCGCAAGTAGCGCCCAAAGGCGGATTTCAAATAAAAGACGGCGAAGCCTTTATAAAAGTTTTTGGGATTCTTGCACTAGCTCTTAGGCGAGCGGTCTTCCGCGAGTCTTAGAGATAGCGACAGTGTGACAAACCCTTTTTACAAAAAGGGTTTAAGGCCCCCGGCAGGGACCGTCGGTAGACCCGCCGGAGGCTTCTTGAACTATTTTTTCAGGAGTTCAGAAATATCGGAAATATTTCCGCCACCCATGCCGCCGAGTCCGCCGGAGGAGAGGGTCAGGTTGCTGGATGCTTCGAGGTATTTGGTGGAAACATCTTCGGGGCAGTTCTTGTATTCGTAGATAACGTGACGGCCGTCGATTTCGCCTTCGATTTCGTTATCAAAGGGGTAGCCGTAAGGCAGGATCATCATCTGCACACCCTGCTGAGCAGGAACAGTCTGGAGCACTGCGGGATCTTTGATCTGGTTGTTTTCTGCGTCCCACTTACCGATAACCATGTCACCGTTGATCAGTTTGAAAAGTTTTACATCGTAAGCCATCTAGTACTCTCCTTGTCAGGCCGGACCGGTTGCGGTCGCGCATGCCTGTTAAAATTTCAGTAGAAAAAAAAGACCGGACGGTTTTTTCAAATCCGGTTCCGGTTCACTTTGGCTGCTCGCTATGGCAACTCGTAAGAATTAGTGTCTGAGGGGGAGTGTGTCAAGGTTTGCCGGGCCTGTGCTCAGCCTTTTTCTGCATCAAATAATTCCCGGTGACGGAAACAGCTGACCAGATGGTCGTTCACCATTCCTGTAGCCTGCATGTAGGCGTAGCAGATCGTCGGGCCGACGAAATTAAAACCCCGTTTTTTCAGGTCCTTGCTCATTGCTTCCGCTTCAGGAGTTTTGGCGGGCACTTCTTCTGTGGACTTCCAGCTGTTCAGGATTGTTCGGTTGTTGGTGAACTGCCAGATGTAAGCATCAAAGCTGCCGAATTCTTTTTGGACATCCAGAAAAGCACGCGCATTGCGCACTGCGGAGTTGAGTTTTAGTTTGTTGCGGATGATTCCTTCATTCTGGCGCAATTTTACGATTTTATTTTCATCAAATCGGGCTACAATTTCAGGATCAAAATTTGCGAAAGCCTGACGGTAGTTTTCACGTTTTTTTAGTACGGTCAGCCATGAAAGTCCGGCCTGTGCCCCTTCGAGGATTAGGAATTCAAAATGACGCTGGTCATCATGCAGTGGAACACCCCATTCTGTGTCATGATAGATGATTTCGAGTTCATGCTGTGCCCAACTGCAGCGGCATTGATTCATGGTTGTCCTCCTTTGTTAGGTAGGAATGTATTTGGTTCAGCCTGTAAATTCAATAGCGGAAAGTATGAATCTCGCGGAACTGAAAAACTCCCCTTGCCGGGTAGTGCGTTACCGGTTCGGGGAGTTTTTAGGGGTACGGAAGTTCAATGAGCAAAACTTCCGTGCTGGGATTTGGATGACAGAAAATTATCTATGCGGTCTTTTGACCATGGCAATTGCCGCTGCGCCGATAAAACAACACACGCCGCAGATGGTGAAAGCCAGAGGGAAATTGCCCATATCTCCGAGCATACCGCCCAGCAATGGTCCGCCGAGACCGCCTGCGCCGTAGGCGAGGAATATGTATGGGTAGTTTTGGCCCACACTCTTTGTTCCGAAAGTGTCTGCGGTAATGGTTGGGAAAAGGGCGAAGTTTCCGCCGAAGTTAAAACCGATAATAGTTGCGCCGACGTAGAGGAGGAAGGCGTTTCCAGCCATGGCTGTGAAGGCCAGCAGGGTCGCGCCCTGAATGGCGGTCATGAGCAGTATGGAGCGTTTGCGGCCCAGAGTATCACTCATGGTTCCCCAGATGATGCGTCCTAAGCCGTTAGCAAGGCTGAAGAAAACAGCCATTGCCGTGCCTGCTATTGCACTGGCTTCCGCAGCTGTGTGTCCGGCCTGCTGTAATGCTTCCATGGGATAAAGCTTCATCAGCCCGATGGACATCAATCCGGCAGCGGCACTGAAGGTGAATGTGCCGAAGATAAGATAGAATTGCGGGGTTTTGAGCATTTCCGCTGTGCTGAAATTTTCCTCTTCAGCGTCATTTGCCGCGTCAGAGTTTGTGTCAGGATGATAGCCCTCGGGCGCCCAGCCTTCCGGGGGAAAACGCATCCAGATTCCACCAGCGGCAATCATCAGACAGAAAAGCAGGCCGTAGAGGGAAAAAGTTGATGAAAGCCCGATTGAGTTGATCAGATTGCCCCAGGTTCCCGCCAGTTTGACCCAGGCCATGGCTCCGAAACCGAATCCTGCAACGGCCAGTCCGGTGATGAATCCTTTTTTATCAGGAAACCAGCGCATACCCACTGCAATGGGAACAACATATCCCAGACCGATTCCGGCTCCGCCGATAAGACCGATGAAAAGACAGAGTGCGGCAAAGCTTGTTCCGCCTATGACTCCGGCCAGAGCGTATCCGCCGCCAAGCACGAGCGCGCTGAGGAATGACAGCTTCATAGGCCCCCATTGGGCGAGTCTTTTTCCGGCCCAGACCATGGAAAGCGCAAAGCTGACCAGTCCGATCGAGAAAACTACCTGTGTCTGGAATTTGCTCCATCCGGCTTCGATAAGTGAGGGGGTGAATACCGACCATGCATATATTGCCCCCAGCGCCAGCTGCATGAGGATTGCCCCGACTACGGCAAACCATCTGTTCATCACTTTTGTCTCACTCATGGCGTCTCCCGGTATAATCTTGTGTATAGTTGTTCTAATTGTATCCCAATTTGGAAATTTTAACACCTCTTCGGGATAATTTTCCTGTCCTCATGAGTTATATTTTTAAGCATGTTGCATTTGTAATGGCATTCTATTTTCGGTGAACGGGGCTGAAATCAACCTTTCGATGCCGAGATTGCGTATGAAAACCGTTTGTCCTGATTAAAGTGCCGTTCACCGCTGGTCGGGGGGAGACGGTTTAGCATGTTTGATGAAAGTGCCTTGTTCATATTCCTGAAAGGCTTTTTTCAATTCTTCAGCTGTATGCATAACAATAGGACCCCGCCAGTAAATTTCTTCATTGATGGGTTTCCCGGTAAGCAGCAGAAAGCTCATGGAAAAGTCTTCTGAATTCACAGCCAATTCATCTCCCTCGTCGAAAAGAATCAGCGAACGGTTTTCAACTTTCTGACCGTTAATTTTCCCTTCACCTGCTGTTATGTAAATGAAGGCCGTATACCCGCGTTTGGTAGGGTGGATGAATTCAAAATTGGCGGGGATGGTTATGTCCAGATATTCAGGGTCAATGCCGATTCCGCGGGCCGGACCTTTGGACCCGTCTACCTCTCCGGCAATGATTTTGATGCTGCTGCCGTCCTGCCTTTGGATGACAGGAATTTCTTCGGCTCTGATTTCCCGGTATTCCGGGTCGACCTTTTTGTCTTGCGAGCTTAAGTTGGCCCAAAGTTGGAATCCGTGCATGGAGCCGTTTGCATCACCCTGCGGCATTTCCTGATGGATTATTCCGCTTCCGGCTGTCATCCACTGCACGCTTCCGGCTGTGGTAACGGCTGAATTGCCGAGGCTGTCACCGTGTTCAACATCGCCTTTTAAAAGATAGGTAATTGTTTCAATACCCCGGTGAGGATGCCATGGAAAACCTTTCAAGTAGTCTTCAGGATTGTCGGACCGGAAGTCGTCCAGCATAAGGAAGGGGTCGAAAAGGGAAGCTTCGAAGTAGCCGAACGCACGGTGTAGTTTAACTCCGGCTCCTTCGTGGACTGGTTCGCCGTAAAAGATCTGCTGAATTTCGCGCCGCATTGCTTACTCCTGTATCAAGTATACTGTAATAGTTGTTCATAACGTATCAGTAAGGAGTGTATTTGCAAGCGCGAGAGAAGAATAGAGGAAAATATTTTGGCAGTGAGGGGAGCAGGCCGGGGAGTGAGGCAACCCTGGCCTGCTATGGATTTATTTCATTTTTGCGATTGCTTCAGGGGTTTTGGAGTAATCTACAACATCAATCCAAACCGGGTTGGACCATGCTTTTTTGCCTTTGATGTCTACAACAACGATTGAGTAGTAGCTGTCCTTTGCTGCTGTGAATGAGAGGGAGAATTCGCGTGTAACAGGCTTATCTCCGAATTTTGATGAGGCTACCACTTTACCTGCACTGAAAAGCTGAACTTCTTTGAGGCCGTTAACTGCCTGTGCGTTGAAGTTTACGGTGATCTTTTCACCTTCAACGGCTTTGACTGTGCTACCGAACATAACTTCGGGGAAGAGAAGAGGCCCGGTTGAAGCATAGGCATTACCGGCAAGAAGCGAGTTAACGAAGTTCTGCGGGGTCTGCGCGCCTTCAATGTTGGCGAACATGCGGATTGCGCCGCTGAGTTCTCCCCAGACATTGTGGGTGTCGGTTCCTGCGCTGAGGTAGTATTTTGCTCCATTGGCCCAGAGGTCATGCATGCGGGCTACTGTTTTTTCCACATGCCCGGCGATGTTAAGTTCCACGAGGTCGAAGTTGGGGTCGAACCCGCCGGGAACCTTACCGTTATCAAGAGCATAGAAATATCCGTAAGGGATATAGGGGTGGTTGGCTGCAAGCGCAGTGGCTCCCATGCTGCGGGCATCGGCGAAGAGGTCCTGAACGGTCGCTGTTCCGGGTTTGACAGACAATTCCTGTCCTATTTCAATGGGAAATGCGCCGAAGTGTGACCAGTCCGGGGATAACTCAATGGAAGGAATGAACTCGAAACCACGGATTTTGCTGAGTTTCAGCACATCGTAGTGACGGTTGACGAGGTCATGGTCACTGACGAGTGTGAAATTCAGGCGTGCTGCCAACTGTGAGCGGACTAGGTATTCCGGGGCGGTCACACCGTCAACGAGATCGGAATGGTGATGCATGTCTGCGGAATACCAGTTCTGGGACGCAGGGTGGGTTACGGTCTCAATTTCTATCTGGACGTTGCTTTTGCCGCCTGATTTGACGGTTGCAGACACCTCTACTGCTTTTGAGATAAATGATTCACCGGAAGCCACTTTGAATACGTACTCACCGGGACCAAACGGAAGATTGATCCGTCCTGCATTGTTAAGCTCGGTGAAAAAAGTTTGCTGACCGAGGAATTTAACCAGTGGGCTTTCGCCTTTTTCAATGGTGATGCGTGCATCAATGGGCATGCCGCTGTTTTTTTCAATAACGGTGAAGTTGATTTCACCGGGATATTTCATGTCGGTGAAATTACATTTAGCCTGTTTGCCGGATTTGAGGGTGACTTTCTTTTTGCTGCTGGATGCATAGCTTTTGCCTGCGGC
This sequence comes from Maridesulfovibrio spiralis (SeqCode), assembly GCF_048571135.1. Lineage (NCBI taxonomy): Bacteria > Pseudomonadati > Thermodesulfobacteriota > Desulfovibrionia > Desulfovibrionales > Desulfovibrionaceae > Maridesulfovibrio > Maridesulfovibrio spiralis (SeqCode). Next base: position 2,738,502 of record NZ_CP182344.1, read on the forward strand.
ATAGGCAGTGTATTCACCAACGGGCAGAGTTACACTGTATGTACCGTTTTTCCCGATTGTCCATGTGAAAGGCTTGCCGTTTTTTTCAATGATCACGACCGGATCATTCATAGCTTTCCCGTCTTTGGTGCTTACCTTGCCGCTCAGCACTGAGGATTCGAGGCCTTCACGCTCGGTTTCAAATTCAACCAGCGGGGAAATGTCGCCGTTGGAATTGATTTCCAGCCATCCGGGGAATTGCTTTTGTCCGCCCACTTTCAGGTCATGCGCGGTGTACATGTCTTTTCCGTTGTAGTTGATGAAATCAACATAGGGCGCGTGAAGTCCTATGGACCAGTTGGCGTCGTAGTGCACAACCCAGTCAGCAAGGGCTTTGCCTTTGACAGAGCCTTTTTTCATTCCTTCAGTTCCGGGGGGCTGCATGGCAAAGCCGCCTTCGGGCCAAAGGACGTAACCGGAAAGAAGTCCGTCGTAGGATTTGGAGTCATCATTGACCATTGTTGTCTCGGCCTGAATTCTGTGCGCGCTTTTCTTCAGGACATAGACAGTCTGAATGGTGGTTTTTTCCCAGTCGCGGGTGACCTTGATGATACCTTCTTCCGGGGTATCTTTGATAACTTCAATTTTCTGGTAGGTGTTGGGCCAGCTGGACCAGTTGTTGGGAATAAAGTCCATCAGGGCAATATGGTCCATTTCATACTGACCGTTGCGGATAACTGCACCGTCGATAATCCCACCGCTGGGAACACCCCATGGTCCGGGGGTTGTTACCCCGAAAGTAACTGCCAGATAATCATTCTGGAGTGTTATGTCTTCGGCTCCGATACATTCGCCTGCGGGGATAGGTGTCGGACCGGTAATGATTTTTACATCCGCATGTGCTGCAGTGCATATGAATATTGTCAGTATTGCTGTGAGCAAGGTGCTCATTGCGGCATGTGTTTGTTTTAAAGCCTGTTTCATAATATTCCCTTGGTAAATAGTAAAACAACCTTAATCTTAACTGTATTGCGCACTACAGTTTACCATTATTGCAACTAGGCTAGCATTGACCCGGAGGGGAAGGTCAATGGCGGCAGTATGGCAGTTATGCATCATTATAGATGAGAGCGTTGCGTGTAGATATCCTACTTTTAAAGTGTGATTTTTAAGACGGTTGTTTATCTCATTTTATGACGGCTTTGATGACAATTTTGTCTCGTTGTTTTGAGTCAAAGGTTGGTAATGGAAACGATTGTGATATTTAATATCAGTGAGTGCTTGATTTTATAATCAAAAAAAAAGGAGCAGAGAAGATTGCAACTCTGCCCTTAAGGGGAAGGAAAAAATAGACCGGAATATACGATGTTTCCATAGCCACCTTCCAAAATAGATAGAAGCATTTTTCGTATATCCCGGTCTCATCCGGTACAGTGCGGGCTGCTGAACTACCGCCCGGTTCCAGTACAGAACCGGGCGACTTCCGGGCAACCTTTTGCCATACTTATGGATTCATTATTTCTTCATAACCTTCGATGAGGTCGGTCACTACTGAAGGATCAGCAAGTGTCGAAGTGTCACCGAGGTTCGAAGTGTCTCCTTCTACAATCTTGCGCAGGATTCGGCGCATGATTTTACCGCTGCGGGTCTTGGGCAGGGAAGGAGCGAACTGGATCACTTCCGGGGCGGCCAGAGGGCCGATTTCCTTGCGGACGTGCATGCGCAGTTCTTTGATCAGTTCATCGTCTTCGTCATATCCGGACTTGAGAGTCACGTATGCGTAGATTGACTGGCCTTTAACTTCGTGGGGCATACCCACAACCGCTGCTTCTGATGTTGCCGGATGGGAAACCAGTGCGGATTCAATCTCAGCAGTACCGAGCCTGTGGCCGGATACGTTGATTACGTCATCCACGCGGCCCATGATCCAGAAGTACCCGTCTTCATCCCTGCGTGCTCCGTCACCGGATTCGTATGTGCCGGGGAAGCCCTCAAAGTACTGCTGTTTGAACCGTTCCTGATTGCCCCAGACTCCGCGCAGCATGCCGGGCCAAGGTTTACGGATGACGAGAAAACCGCCTTCATTGGGACCGACTTCTTCGCCGTGGCGGTCCACAATTGCTGCATCAATACCGGGCAGCGGGAGGGTTGCCGAGCCGGGCTTGAGCGGAGTGGCATAGGGCAGCGGGGAAAGAACATGCCCGCCTGTTTCTGTCTGCCACCATGTGTCAACGATAGGCAGTTTTTCGTCACCGATATTTTCGTGATACCACATCCATGCCTCGGGGTTGATAGGTTCACCTACTGTGCCGAGAATGCGCAGACTGGAGAGGTCGTATTTTTTAGTCCACTGGTCGCCTTCCTTCATGAGTGCACGGATGGCGGTGGGTGCGGTGTAAAAAATGTTTACCCTGAATTTTTCACAAACCTGCCAGAATCTTGCCGGGTCCGGATAGGTCGGCACGGACTCGAACATGATGCTGGTAGCACCGAGTGCCAGAGGGCCGTATACAATGTATGAGTGTCCGGTTACCCAACCGATGTCGGCGGTGCACCAGTGCACATCATCATCTTTAAGGTCGAATACCCACTGGCAGGTGTGTGCAGCGTAAGTCATGTAGCCGCCGGTGGTGTGGAATACGCCTTTGGGCTTCCCTGTACTGCCGGAGGTATAAAGGATGAAGAGCGGATCTTCGGAATCCATCAGTTCGTAAGGGCAGTTGTCGGTAATTTCAGGGGCTTCCATCAGTTCGGACCAGAGGCGGTCACGGCCTTCGACCATTTCAACTTCATTGTTTGCTCTGGGAACAACAATGCACTGTTCAACAGAGGGGCACTCTTTGAGTGCTTCATCGGAGTTGGGCTTGAGCGGGATTTTTCTTCCGCCGCGCAGAACGCCGTCTCCGGTGATGTGGACTTTCGCTCCGCAATCATTGATGCGGTCGCGCAGGCTGTTGGAGCTGAAGCCCGCAAAAATAATGGAGTGGGGTGCGCCGATACGGGTACAGGCCAGCATGGCGATGGCCAGTTCCGGAATCATGGGCAGGTAGATGGATACGCGGTCACCTTTCTGCACGCCCAATTTTTTGAGCACGTTGGCAAAGCGGCATACTTCACGGTGGAGCATGTCATAGGTGTAAACTTTTACTTCGTGGTCTTCTTCGCCCTGCCAGATAAGTGCGGCTTTGTTGCGGCGTCCGTTCTCAATGTGACGGTCAAGGCAGTTTGCGGATGCGTTGAGCTTGCCGCCTTCAAACCATTTGATTTCAGGTTTGTCGAAGTCATAATCAAGGACATTGTCCCACTTTTTGTCCCAGGTGAGCAGTTCGTCTGCGCGTTCAGCCCAGAATCCTTCCATATCATTAATGGAACGGTCATAGATGGCCTTGTATTCTTCAAGGCTTTTTACGCATGCGCCGGGGAAGTCGGCAGGAGGGTTAAAAAGTCTGTTTTCTTTTGAGAGACTTTCAATTTTTTGTTCTTCAGTCATAAGGTGGCCTCCTGGGGATGGTTTTTTTGGCATGTATCGGCAGAAAAGGTTCTTACCGGATGTCTAGAGTTATATACATTTTCCGTGTTGGTTGCACATGCTTTTCGATAAACGGTGAAAGAAATCCGCTGGCCGGGGCTTGAAACCGTTTGGCGGAAACTTCAAACCGTTTACCCGCCGCAGATACCGTTTGCAGTTGTTGCGCTAGCCTGTACAGTTACGGTATACCCCTAAATAAATACAAATTTAATAAACAAAGCGGCGAAGCCTAATTAAAGGTTTTGGGATTCTTAAACCCTTTTTGAAGAGGGTTTAAGGCCCCCGGCAGGGCCGCCGGAGGCATCTCAATGAAAGCGCTAGTCATAAATCTTACCCGTTTCGGAGATCTGCTGCAGACCCAGCCGGTAATCACCGCTTTGTCTGATCAGGGATATGAAGTCGGGATCATGTGTCTGAAAAATTTTGCCGGGACAACGCAGCTTTTGCGCAATGTGTCTTGGACCTTTCCCCTGCCCGGGGCAGCACTGCTGGCCTCCCTGGACCGAGACTGGCGCGATGCGATAAATATTTTCGAATCATATTGTACTGAAATCGCGGATGACTTCGGTCCAACACTGGTCATCAACCTGACCCCTTCCGTCTCTTCCCGGCTGATAACATTAAGACTCAGCAAGGGCCGAGAGGTGCGCGGCTTTGCCATGGACGAGTTCGGCTTCAACGCTGATACATCCCGTTGGGCCGGATTTCTGCAGATGGCTTCTTCAAATCGTGGGTCCAGTCCATTCAACGTGGTTGACCTGTTCAGTAAAGTGGCCGGAATAGACAGACCTGCCCCTTTTGAACTGGCGGCCCCGTCCCCGGAAATGAAAATAGCGGCATTGAAGCTGCTGGAAAATCCCGTCCCCGGCGCAGAAGGTTTTGTCGGCTTCCAGCCCGGAGCCAGTGAAGAGCGCAGGCGTTGGCCTGTTGAATTTTTCAGGGAACTTGGATTTAAACTCTGGAAAGAGAAGCGCAGGGTCCCGGTTCTGCTGGGAACTGAAGGTGAAAAAGAACTCGGGGAGCGTATACTTGATGGAGCAAAATTTCCGGCTGTGAATCTCATGGGCGGAACTTCTTTGCTGGAGCTTGCTGCGGTCCTGCGTCGTCTTGATCTGCTGGTGACCAATGATACCGGAACCATGCACCTTGCCGCCGGATCGGGTACTCCGCTGGCCGCAATTTTTCTGGCAACGGCCCAGCCGTGGGATACTGGACCTGCCGCAGAGGGCTTATGTTGCTTTGAGCCTGATCTTGATTGCCATCCCTGTCCTTTCGGTCAGAAGTGCGTCTATGATCATGTCTGCCGTAGGCAGGTCGAGCCTGCGACTGTTTTTGCAGCCGTGTCTTCTTTTATAGATAGTGGGCAGTGGCCGCGAATGGAAAATATGGGAGCGCGTGCTTACCTGACCGGGCGTGATGAATTGGGGCACATCTGCCTGACTTCTTTGTCCGGGCATGAGCTGAGCGACCGCCATAAATGGATTGTTCTGCAGCGGGAATTATACCGTCGTTTTCTTGACGGAGAAGATCTTTGCACTGTTGATTTGGCTGGTATGGAGCTTTCTGCCGAACTGCGGGCCAGACTGCTTAGAACTCTTAACGATTGCCGTGATGTTCTTTTTCTGATCAGCAAACAGGTTATGATTTTAGAGGCTAATCCAATTGAAGCCATGAAAATTAAATTTTTGGCTAACCTGCAAAAAATACAAGATATTCTGTCTTCCTGCCCTGAACTTTCCGTGCTTTCCTCCATGTGGATGGTCGAATCCCGCTCCCATGACAGCATGGATGGATTAAAACAGCAGATGTCAGCTTATACGGCTTTGATCACTGCCATGATTGGGATTGTCGAGTAACGTTGGCATGAGTCTTGAATAAAATAGGGCGTACCGGACCAACCGGAAAAAATTACGTACCTATTTTAGGAGGAGAGTCACTATGATCGTTATTGATGGAACCAAAACTGAATTTGATATCAGAAGCTTTGATAATCTCGAGCAGGTTTTTGACAAGGTGCTGGAATCCGGCCACCTGCAGGACCGCATCGTTACCGACGTAAAAGTCAACGATGAACCCTTCAGCGAAATTTACCCCAACCAATCGGAAGATATTGAAACTTCTGAGATTGACAGCCTTGAAATTGTAAGTGCATCCGCCGTGGAAATGGCTTCCAGCATTACCCTTGAGCTTTACAAGGTAGTGAACATCATGGCCGGTGGCGGCAAGCAGGTTGCAGAACTTTTCAGACAGGCAGACGACGCCGAAGCACTGGAACTCTATCAGGATCTTCTTGATGTTGTCAGGGACTTCCTCGGTATGGTCGGCAGCCTACGTGACCAGTTCTCCATTAAGCACAACGCAGATTTCGAAAAGGTAGTGGAAGATTTTTCCGGTCTCTTCACTGAGATGACCGAAGTCCTTGAAAACGAGGACTGGATTTTGCTGGCTGATTTGCTTGAATATGAATTCCTGCCTTCTGTTGAAAAATGGAAGAATGTTATCTCCGTTATTCGTGAGGATCTCCGGGAGGTAGCCGCGAGGTAGACTGTTATGGCCGAAACCTTGGAACTTCTGGATCAGGCTCTTGAACTTGGATACGAAGAGCTGAGATTTCTGGTGGCAGGAGAAGTCGACGATGCCTTTGATGCCGCAGAACGAAGAGGTGTACTCACCGCTCAGGCTCTTGAAACCAAAGAGAGAGTGAGTCTGGACCAGATTTTAGAAAAACTTAACAAACTCAAAAGTCTGCAGGGGCAGCTTACCGCGGAAGCTAAAAAGCTTCACGCATCGCTCAGGCAGGACATCGGGCGCGTTAAGCAGGAAAGTACTCGCTTTAAGGGGTACGGCAGTGTCGCACGCGGCACCCCCTTGATAGCCAATCGTTACATCAACAAGGTTGGATAGACCGCAGAACGAATCATAAACTTCCTTCTGCGTAGCTACGGTACAATTATCCCCCGCTGACTTTAAAGTCGGCGGGGGATTTATGTTGTCCGCTGAACTACATTATAGTCCAATTGATGTGCTGTTCGTTTTCATCGCGCATTTTGCCGCTGCCGGTGAATTGGACACCGACCCGGCAGGTGTTGCTGTCCATGCGTTCAATAGAGCGGATTTTTCCGGCATACCAATACGGTTTGAAAACTTTTTGCCGGAAATTAAACATGAAGATGCTGATCAAAACATCATCATCAGTACGGAATTTTGATTCCACCAGCTCCGCTGCTGCCCCGACCCCGATTCCGCCGTTGGAGATGTTGATTACTTGATTATCTTCGTGTCCGGTGGAGCGGGGATCGTATGAATTGACTGCCAGATCCGGGATGCGGTCAACAAATGAAGTGTCGCTGGAATCCGCAGTTCCGCGCCAAAGTTTGACTCGGATGAACTGCTGGTCGATGACCCGTTTTCGTTTATGGCGGCGACGTTTGACCAGTGCAAATTTTGACGGCGGGGTCAGAGTCATCCTGCCGCAGCCTTCCTTGTCGCATTCCAATGAACTGATTCTGGAGCGGAAGGAGTTTACTTTTCCGGCCAGGCTTTCTTCCGGGGGAAACATGAGGATTATTTCGGTGGGTGAACTGAGCTGTGCAATACCGTGTTCTTCAATTATTTCAAGGCGTATGCGGTCCTGTTTTACCGCTGTCAGTACAGCCCGGCCCAGCACTGCATTGTGGTGCTCGGCAAGGGCAACATCCATAATAGTACCGCTTTTCTGGAAAAATTGCACAAAGTCGGTGGGGCCTTGCGGGGCTTTGGGCTTTTTGCTCTTGGGCCGCATCAGCAGGAATGCAAATGCAGCCGACAGCAGAGCTATCAACCCGGCTGCCGCCAGAATGAGGTATAATGATTCTTTAGGCAGTGTAGCCAGAAATTTGTCCACAGGAACAAGTACTTCCGACTGGATTAGTTCCATTATGTATTGAAAATTTAATTTATCCATTGTCAATTTATCCATAGCGACTATTATTTATGGGAACGTCTTTTTAGCATCTATATATGTATGGTCAGTGGCAGATTAATGTCAATGTTACGTAATTGCTGGACTAAGATGGATATTATGGATAATCCTCTCCCTTGTGTGCGGTTATTTCGTATCCTATAGAGAAATGATTGGTCCGGGATATGGAATTAAATTTTAACTAATTGAAAATAGGGCTGTTTTTTAATGCTCGAAAGAACATTTTGTCATCTGAAGGGAATAGGAAGCTCCACCGAGGTCAAGATTTGGCAGGCCGGAGTTAACGATTGGAACGATATTTTAGGCGGCGTTGCCACCCCTCTCTCTGATGCAAAAATGAGTGCTCTGGAAGAAGGGTGTGATGAATCCAAACGCAGATTGGCCGAAAGTGATGCCTGCTGGTTTGCGGATCGTCTGCCGGCTTCGGATCAGTGGCGTCTGTATTCGCATTTCCGGGATAACGTAGCCTACATTGATATTGAAACCACCGGAACTGATGCCCATAGTTGCGATATTACCACAATTGCCCTCTGGAACGGAAAAGAGATCAAGACCTATGTTCAGGGTAAAAATTTATATGATTTTGAAGAAGAAATAGCCCGCTATCCTTTGATAGTAAGCTTTAACGGCAAATGTTTTGATGTTCCGTTTATTGAAAAATATTTTGGAATCAAAGTGGAAGCCGCTCATATTGACCTGCGTTTCGTGTTTCGTTCCCTCGGAATTACCGGAGGCCTGAAAGGTATTGAGCACTATTTCGGCATGGATCGTGGTGATGCTGAAGGATTGGACGGATATTTCGCTGTCCTGCTCTGGAACGAATATGAAATGAACGGTGACGAGCGCGCCCTAGAAACCCTTTTGGCCTACAATGTTCTGGATAGTGTGAATCTGGAAAATCTCATGATCAAAGGGTACAACCTGCACATTGAACGTTTTCCCCAGCATGGGGTTGAGCCTCTTGCTGAGAAAAATGAACCACTCAATCCATTCCGCGCTCATAGAGACGTGGTTGCTGCTGTCCGGGCAAAATATTCCGGTGAGGGTTCATATCGCAGGTTCTGATTTTTTCAGCTGATACCGGTGTGATTCTTTTTGGGTTGGACCGATGGTATTTTTTTCCTGTATAGGCCGCTCACGTTATGGTGAGCGGCCTTTTATATGTTTTTATGTAAATAAAAAAACAATAAAAATTGAATTGTTATGTAAAAGTCTAGAGAAAATTTATAAAGAATGACCATCCTTCTTAACAAATGGGAACAGTCTGTGCATTTCACCCGGAAGTAGGTAAAGCGTGCCTCCGTGGTTTTTAATATATGATGTTTGTAAGGAGTGTTTAAATGCAGGAACAGAGCACTGTTGAGATGGGTAAAATTCACCATGCATTCATGGGGCCGGAAGAGATGGTCATTGATCCGTCTCTATATTCTGACACCTCCCTCATGGCGGATGTTGACCGTATGAGTGATCCTTCGGTCAGGATTTCCGATTCCATGATAATGGGAATGGTCCTTAAATTTTTTTATTGCTACGTACACAAGGGAGGGTTTGACAAACCTGTACCTCTTGAGGAAGTGAGCAAGCTTTGTGAAATGTTCAGCCGTCATCGCAGCCTCAATGAGCCTGATGATGACATAGAGTTGATGAATTACCTGCGCCAGTGGTCTTTTTCTTTGCGCATGCTGGCGGACGTCACCAAGACCAGCCACATCATCCGTTCCATCGTGACCCAGAATATTTCCCCTAAACTCCTTGAGCAGGATGAATATGTGGGGCTGGATATAGGAACCGGAACCGGAATCCTGCTTTTGGCGCAGTATATTCACGCCCGCCGCAACGGATTCAAGGATATTATTCTTTACGGTATTGAGTACGACAAGATGGTTGGACTGCAGAGTTACAAGATTTTCAAGGAACTGGGCATTGCTGAAATTATTCTCGGCGATGCGCGTGATTCCAAAAATTACGAACCGCTTGCGAACAAGGTCGTGACTTTTGTCTCCAACGAGACCGTGGCTGCCATGCACCAGCCTCTGCGCCGGGAACATTTTGTTTCAATCTGCAAGACCCTTTTTCGTACACTCGGGAAAAATATCAAAGATGCCGCCTTTTTCCCTGAAGGACTGATCGCCTTTTGCAAGGATCTTAATGTTTCCGTGCTGCTGGCAAAAAATACCGCTTTTCAGGGTCCTAAAGAATATCACGATATGAACCTGTTTCCGCAAGGGATCATAATTGAAGGAAATATTGTCCCACTGCATCAGCTCGGAGAAGAACTCTTGCCCTATCTTTCTGAATGGGCACAGCGCAGGCTGCCGCGCAGGTGGTAGAACCCGGCACTTTACACAGCATCATAAATATATAATGATCCGCGCGCCTCGAAAGGGGCGCGTTTTTTTTATTTGATGCGCTATCGCGCTTTTAAGAATGAATTGATTTGCCTCCGCCGCCGGAGGCAACAAATATGGAGTCTTTTTTGAGTTTCGACCAGTTTAAATTTGACATGCGCCTTGTTTCCGGCATTCGGAGTGCCGGGTATGAGGAACCGACCCCGGTGCAGTTGAAGGCTATCCCTGCTGTGCTTCAGGGGCGCGATGTCATGGGCCTTGCCCAGACCGGAACGGGCAAGACCGCCGCTTTTGTACTGCCAGTATTGCAGCGGTTGCTTGATGATGAAGCTGATAAACGCGGTCCGGTTCGGGTGTTGGTGCTTTCGCCGACCCGTGAGCTGGCCCTACAGACTCATGAAAGCTTTATTGAGCTGGGCAGGCAGACCGGAATTCGCAGTGCTGCCGTTTACGGCGGGGCGGGTATTGCCAAGCAGGCCAAAGAAGCCAAGAAAGTTACCGTGGTCAACGCTACTCCCGGCAGGTTGCTTGATCTGTTGGAGCGTGGGGAGGTTGATTTTTCTCGAGTGGAGACCTTGGTCCTGGATGAAGCTGACCGCATGCTAGACATGGGCTTCATGGATGAAGTTCAGAAAATTTTATCTGCGCTTCCCACCGAACGCCAGAACCTGATGTTTTCTGCGACTATGCCTGATGAAATAAGCGATCTGGCTAAGAATATCCTGCGTGATCCCGAAGTAGTACGGGTGGCGGTGACTGTGAGTGCGGATGGGGTGGAGCATTTCTCTTGTCCCGTTCCACTTCATTTGAAGCAGAGTTTTTTAAAAGTTTTGCTCAATGAAATTGAATTTACGCGGGTGCTTGTTTTTGTACGCACCAAACGCTGGGCCAGAAGACTAGCACAGCGTCTGGTTAAGGGAGGATTGCCCGCTGCGGACCTGCATGGTGACCTTTCTCAGAGCAAGCGCAACCGAACCCTTAACGGTTTCAAGTTCGGTGATTTCACCGTTCTGGTTGCAACTGACCTTGCTGCTCGGGGCATTGACTGCTCGAATATTTCCCACGTTATTAATTATGATATGCCGGATAGTGTGGAACTTTTTGTCCACCGTACCGGAAGAACCGGGCGGGCGGATGCCAAAGGCATAGCCTATACCTTTGTCGCTGACGAAGATAAGCCCCGTCTAGCTGAAATAGAAGAAGGGCTTGGTCACGGGCTGGAACTTTTTTATCTTGATAAATTCAATTATAGTGCACCCAAGCCTGATTTTATTCTTCCTTCTGAAAATAATGACCGTAAGAAACGTAACTCCCGGTCGAAAAAGAAATAGATTTTATATCTTCCGGCTCCATGTTAAAAGGAGCGGATAATATGGATATGGAAATGAAAAAATTCTGGATTACCACTTTAGGTTGTAAGATCAACCAATACGAAAGCGAATCTGTTCGTGAACGCTGGTTGAGCATGGGCTATGAGCAGGCTGAAAATGACGCCGAAGCTCATGAGATTGTGATCAACTCCTGCGCGGTTACTGATGCTGCCCTGCGTGATCTGCGCAAGACCGTCCGCGCTATAAACCGTCGCAATCCTGAAGGAAAAATTATTATTGCCGGGTGCGCGGCCCAGGTTTTCGCCAAAGAATTATCAGAGCTTCCCGGAGTGGCGGAAGTCCTGCCTCAGGAGCGTAAATACGAACTGCTTAAGCTTGAAGAAAAGCCTGAACCTTCCGACGGTGAAACAATTTTCCAGCCTTTTGAAATTGATGACTACGAACGTTCCAGAGCGGTGGTCAAAGTTCAGGACGGCTGTTCCCACCGTTGCACATACTGCATTGTCCCCATTACCCGAGGCCCCAGCGTAAGTCGTGAAGCTGATGATGTTGTCCGCGAGATCAAACGTCTGCTCGATGCCGGATTCCGCGAAATGATCATCAGCGGCATCAACCTTAGTCATTACGGACGCGGTTTTGCCGATAATTTTGATTTCTGGGATCTCATGGAGCGTATTGAAGATGAATTCGCTGCCGAGTGGGGCGGAAGGGCAAGACTGCGGATCAGTTCCCTTGAACCGGGCCAGCTCAAGGAACGGGCTTTGGAAGTTTTTTCCAAGTCGAAACTGATTTGTCCTCAACTGCATCTTTCGCTGCAAAGCGGTGACCGTCAGGTACTGAAGCGTATGGGACGGGGCCATTACAAGCCGGAGGATGTTCTGGTCTTTCTGGATAAATTGCAGGAAATTTGGCCCGTTTTCGGCCTTGGAGCGGATATCCTGACCGGATTTCCGGGAGAAACCGATGAAGAATTCCAAAATACTTTGGAATTTTGCCGAAAACTTCCCCTTTCTTATGCGCACGTTTTTCCGTACTCTATTCGTCCGGGAACCGCAGCCGCAGCAATGAAAGGCCAGCTGGACGGCCAGACCAAGAAAGAAAGAGGCCGTATTCTGCGTGGAGTGGTTGAAGAAAAGAAGCAGGAGTTCCTGCAGAAAATTTCAGGAATGGGTTCGCTCAAAGTCCTGTTCCAAAATAAAACAAAAGGTATTTGTGAATTCTATTCCACATGCATTCTGGAAGAAGGATTCGAAGATAAAGTGCCTCGTGATTTAGTAGAAGTAAAACCAGTAGCTGCAAAAGACGGCACTCTGCTGGTAAAAATAAAATAAATTCAATTCCCCCCGGCGAAGCCTTAATAAAAGGTTTCGGGATTCTTAAACCCTTTTGCAAAAGGTTTTGAGGCCCCCGGCAGGGTCGCCGAAGGCAAAAGCCGCCGGAGGCAAGGAGACAAATAATGCCCGTAAGTATGACCGGATTTGGTCGCGCTGAGACCACCGAAGATAAATGGAGCCATGTTTGGGAAATCCGCAGTGTGAATTCCCGTTTTCTGGATTTGAAATGGCGTCTGCCCAATTCCCTGCGCGGTTATGAATCCCGCTGGGAAAAGATTGTCCGTAAATACGGTTCCCGTGGCAGAGTGGACCTTTCCCTCAATCTGGAAGTTTTCAGCACCGAACTGCTTGGCATCAGCCTGAACCAGCTGCAGGCCAAGGCCATGATTGACCAGCTCAAAGATATGGCTGCTGCGGACGGCGTGGAGTTCACCCCGGACTATAACCGTCTGTTTACTATTTCCGGTCTGTGGCGCGATGCTTCCAGTGAACCCGATCCGGAAATGGCTAAATCCATCAGTGCAGGTCTGGAAAATGCTCTGGCAAACTGGCGTGAGTCCAGAAAAGCCGAAGGCGCAGATCTCGTGCGGGACCTTGAAGAGCGTTTTACCCTGCTCAAGGAATATACTGAAAAAATTAAGGTCAGAATTCCTGAAATTCTTGAAGCCAAGCGCGAAGCCCTGATCGAAAGGGTTAAGGGTAATATGGAAAATCTGGGTGCGGAATACATCGAAGACCGCATGGTGCAGGAAGTTTCCATCCTGACCGACAAGCTGGACGTTTCTGAAGAAATTACCAGGCTTGATGCCCATCTGGAACGTATTTTTGAAGTCCTGCGTGGCAATAAAGATGCCGGTAAGCGTCTTGATTTCCTGCTGCAGGAAACTTTCAGGGAAATCAACACCTGCGGCAACAAGTGTCAGGATGTTGATGTGAGCAGAGTTGTGGTTGAATTCAAGGCTGAACTTGAAAAGTGCCGTGAACAGGTTCAAAATATTGAGTAATTCGGTAAAATGCAGAAGCAGACATTATTAAATATCGGTTTTGGTAACTTCGTGGTTTCCAGCCGGGTAATCACTATTGTCAACCCTTCCTCTTCGCCCATGCGCAGATTGCGTGAAGATGCGAGACAGGAAGGCCGGCTGGTGGACGCCACTCAAGGACGTAAAACCCGCTCCATCATAGTTACCGACTCCAATCACGTCATTCTTTCGGCAATTCAGGCGGAAACAATCGGCCATCGTTATACCTCCGAGGAGAGCGAAAATGAGTGATGTTTTGACCCCGGAAAAGAAAGGGCAGGTGTTGGTCCTCTGCGCACCTTCCGGTACCGGGAAAAGCACATTGGTAAAAAAGCTGCGTGAAGAATTTCCGCAGGTCGGGTTTTCCATCTCCTGCACTACCCGTGATCCCCGTGAGGGCGAGGTGGACGGCAAGGATTATTTTTTTCTTGGGGTTGATGAATTCAACGAAAAGCTGGAGGCCGGGGAGTTTGCAGAGTGGGCCGAGGTTCATGGCAATTTCTACGGAACCCCCAAAAAACCAGTGGAAAAGATGCTTTTCAAGGGGATGGATATCCTTTTTGACATTGATTTTCAGGGTTGTATGCAGCTCATGGAATCTATGCCGGACGGTATTTTTGTGTTCCTGATGCCTCCTTCTTACGGAGAGCTGCGCAAAAGGCTTGAAGGCAGAAATACAGACACCGAGCCTGTCGTCAATCGCCGTATGCTCAATGCCATGAAGGAAATGGCTTCCGCGCCTAAGTTCGAATACTGGATTGTTAATGATGATCTGGAAAAGGCTTATGCGGAGCTTAAAGCCATCTACCTCGCGGGTAAAAATCGTCCCTGCAGTAATCCGGGACTTCTTGAAAGTATTTTAAGCACTTGGGAGTAATATGTCTGAATTAGTAGTTGCCCTCGATTTTAAGGATGCGCAGAGTGCCGTTGAAATGGCTGAAAAAGTTCGCGGAGTAGCACCCTGGGTAAAAGTGGGTCTTGAACTTTTTTGTGCTGAAGGACCGAAAATTATTACCTGTTTTAAAGAAATGGGTTTTAAGGTTTTTGTGGATCTGAAATTTTTTGACATCCCTAACACTGTGAAAGGTGCGGTTCGTTCTGCGACCCGTGCCGGGGCTGATATGCTCAGCCTGCATGCTCTCGGTGGGGAACGTATGGCAATCGCGGCCCGTGAAGGTCGTGCCGAAGGCGCAAACGGTGCTGACGGTCCGCTGCTCATGGCAATCACCATTCTGACCAGTATGGATGAAGATGATATTCCTTTCCCGGTTCCTGACGGACTCGGTTCCGCTGTTCTTGACCTTGCCCTTGCTTCTTCGCAGGCCGGTCTGGACGGCGTGGTTTGTTCCGGTCTTGAAGTCGAAGCCATCAAAGAAAAATGCGGCAGCGACTTTTTGGCTCTGACTCCGGGAATCCGTCCTGCTTCAGTTTCCGATGATCAGCGTAGAGTTGTTACTCCGGCGCAGGCAGTGGAACGCGGTTCCAACTTTCTGGTAGTCGGTAGACCTATTACAGGAGCTGATGACCCGGCTGAAGCTGCCCGTAGAATTGTTGCAGAAATGGAAGGATAGCGTTTGGTCCGATGATTGGTACTCTTGCTCAAGGTATTTTTTCCTCACGTACCGGTGATTTTAATCAACGGGAAGACGTGCAGAAATCCTACTGGGCTGTCCAGGAGTTGGAGAGTGGGGATGTTGAAGTTCAGGCATTGAACAATAACAACATCCCTACCGGACCTAAGCTTCTCATTGATAAAGAAAGGTTTTTATCCAATTATCATCCGGAACCAGAGTTTTATGCCAACACTGTCCTGCCCAGTCTCATGCGTCAGAATGAACGCATATCGCGTGGTGAAGGGCATCGTAATAAAGATGAAAATTACAGTGCAGAGTATGAATTCAGTACTGCTGTTGCTGTAGATGAAGATAATGTTCGGGCCAATTTCGGACTTGGGTTGACTTTTCTTGAGCGTGGAGAAACCGACCGCGCCGAAGATGTATTCAAGAGATTGGTTAAGCTCAATGCTGTTTATGCGCCCGAACATAAACATCTTTTTAACGAATTCGGCATCAGCATGCGTAAACACGGCATGTTCGAGCATGCTCTTAAGTATTATCACAGGGCCGAAGAGATTTGTGAAGATGACGAAAACCTGTATTTGAATATTTCACGGGCTTATTTTGAAAAGGGGGATCTAAGAGGGTGTATTACATATCTTGAACAGTCCCTGGTGTTGAATCCTGATTTTGATGAAGCCGGTTTATTCAGAGATTTTCTTCTGATTAACGGTTTTATGAACGATAAGGGTGAGATCGCTATTCCCGTTGAAGAATTAGAAAAGTATCAGGATAAAGAGCTTGAAGAGCGTAATGGTACGGTTGATACCGGCAAAGTGAGTAAAGATGAAATTCCTGAGTTCGACGAGTTAGAATCAGAACCGGAGCAGAGTTTCGAACCGGAACAGCGTTCCGATATGACATCAAAACTTATTCAGCTGGATTTTTAACCCGGAAGTTTCTTACGGAGATTGTAATCACCCAAGTAAACCGTCCGGTGAAAGTTGTACAAAGTCTCGCTGCCGGAATGAATTGATAAAAAGGGGCTGTTTATGGCTGCAAACCGAATTTTCGGGGTTTTTTCCTCCAGAACCGAATCCACCGTGGGGACCGGGACCACTACCCGCCAGACTGTGCAAAAAACATACTGGTTTGCACAGGAAATGGATAATGGTGCTTTGCAAGTGCAGCCTTTAAATAATAATAATGTTCCCTCCGGTCCCAAGCTTACTGTTGAGCGGGAGAAATTTCTCGATAATTATCATCCTGAACCGGAATACTATGCTGAAGTAGTACGTCCAAGTATGGACGCGTTGGAAGGTTCAATTTCCCGTGGCGAAAAGCATCGTGCAAGTGGTGAAGGGTACAGTGCCGAGTATGAATTCGGACATGCCATTGATGTGGATGAAGAGAATGTACGGGCCAATTTCGGTCTCGGGCTGACTTATCTTGAGCGCGGGGAAACAGGACGTGCGGAAGATGTTTTTCGCCGACTGGTAGGTATCGGCTCCACATTTGAGCCTGAACATAAGCATCTTTTCAATGATTTCGGCATCAACCTGCGTCGAAACGGAATGGTTGACCAAGCCATTGAATATTATCTCAAGGCGGAAGAACTTAGTAAACATGATGAGAATCTCTGCCTGAATATCGCTCGTGCATATTATGAAAAGGGTGATTTTGAGAATTGTATAAAATACATAAAAAAATCCCTTGAACTGAATCCTGAACTGGAAGAAGGGCTTCTGTTCTGGTCCTACCTCAAGAATAACGGTTATATCTCAGAAGAAGATGATGTCCTTACAATAGATTTGGAAGCCTTTGAGAAGAATCAGCAGCAAAAACAAGGTCCCATCGCCGACCTTGATATTGATTTTTAGTCAGGAAAAACACGGAGACTCTTTTGCCCAAAATCTGGAAGCTGAGAAGTGAAGAAGATTTGCCTTCTTCCATACCCACTATTGCGGCTGAATTAGGTATTACTGAACTTCTTGCGGAAATCCTGTGGCATCGCGGATTTCAAAGCCGTGCCGATATGGATCTTTTTCTTTCTCCCGGATTGCGCAATCTTTGCAAGCCGACGGAGATTCCCGGTATTGAGCTTTCGGCGCAAGTTTTGGCTGATGGTCTTTCTCAAGGTAAAAAAATGGCCGTTTGGGGCGACTATGACGTTGATGGAGTAACTTCTACAGCCGTTGTTAAATCTTTCCTCGCCGACCGCGGCTATGAATGTGAACATTATTTGCCCAACCGCCTTGAAGAGGGTTACGGCCTGAATGTTGAAGGTATCAGGAAACTGCATGAGCAGGGCATTGAAATGCTCCTGACAGTGGACTGCGGGATTACCAATAATGCGGAAATCGCCGCAGCCAATGAGCTGGGTATGACAGTGGTTGTTTCCGATCACCATTTGCCAGGAGTTGAACTTCCCCCGGCAGCGGCTATCTGCAATCCGCGTCTTACTGAATACAACGGGCAAACTTTTGAAGACTGCCCTTGTGCAACTTTAGCCGGGGTGGGCGTTGCTTTCATGCTCATGGCGCAGGTCAACAGGTTGCTGCCCGGTGATCCGTCAGATTTGCGGGCTTATCTTGATTACGTGGCTCTTGGGACCATTGCCGATGTGGTGGAGCTTCAAGGCCCCAACCGTATTCTGGTTAAGAACGGCCTTCTGCTGCTTAAGGAAGCCAAACGTCCTGGACTGGCTGCGCTCAAAGTTGTGAGCGGATACGATATGTTTGCGGCCATCGGAGCCGGACAGGTTGGTTTTGGGTTGGCTCCGCGTATTAACGCTTCCGGGCGTATGGGAGATCCGGGCCGGGCGTTACAGCTTTTGATGGCCGAGGACATGGAAACCGCACGGCCTATTGCAAAGGTTCTGGATGAGCTGAACTCCGAACGCAGGGCAGAAGAAGATCGTATTTTACAGGAAGCCCTCGCTCAGGCTGAAGAACATATCAAGCGCGACAGCCGTGCCGGACTGGTGCTTTATTCCAAGGACTGGCATCCGGGCATTATCGGTATTGTAGCCTCGAGAGTGGTCGAAAGATTTTATAGGCCTACGGTTATGCTTTGCGAAGAGGACGGTATAGTTAAAGGATCAGCCCGTTCTATCAAGGAGTTTCATATTCATGAAGGGCTAACCACAATGTCCGAGCTGTTTTTGAATTTCGGGGGACATAAACTCGCAGCAGGGATGTCGTTCAAGGCTGAACTGCTTTCCGAATTCCGCGAGCGTTTTGATAAGGCCGTGATCGATAAGATCGGCAAGAAGCCTCTTAAAGCTTCGCTCAAAGTTGACCGCGAGCTTCCGCTCGAAGATATAGATTACGTGTTACTCAAGGAACTGGAGCTTATGCAGCCTTTCGGCATGGGTAACCCGGAGCCTGTTTTTACTACTCCTCCGGTGGAAGTTCTGGAGCGTAGACCCATGGGTAAGGCCCATGTGAAACTGACCGTCACCGACAAAGACAAGACCCGCAAGATGCCCGCCAAGGCATGGCGCATGGCCGAAGAACTAGGTTCCGAACTAATCGGGGCCACCATGCGTTTCGCATTTTCGCCTAAGATTGATAAGTTCAACGGCATTCCGACCATTGAGCTTACCATTCGGGATTATACGCGAAAAAGAAAGTGATTTTGATGCATTGTCCGATCAGCTTAGTCTTTCTATGTCAATAAATTCTGTTGTGGCGGTGTGAATTTTGAATTTGTGCCCGTTAATCTCAATCAGCGGAGTGCCCAGCGGTATTTCCATAGTCTGCCGGTGAATGATCTTTGGGCGGCTTCCCCCTTTTAAGTGTCGTATTTCAAAAAGAATAGTCATCCCTTTTTTGCCTATAAATTTGATCACATAATTATGTTCCGTATCCGGTATAACATTTGTTCTGATTACTTTTCTGAATTTCAGATTCTTAGGGCTGATTTCAGCCTGCACTTTTTTATAAACATCCTTTCGCTTTGTGGGCAGCAGCATGGTTCTGGAGAGTGTTCGGTCTTTGTTCAGCGTGCCGTAGAAAGAGTCCAGCAGGATAGCCCCACCGGGCAGGGATGATTCCATCAGCTCGTAAGTTACATTGGAATAGCCGCTTACGGTCAGAGGCGGATTCTGGTCCCTTGTAAGCAGCAGAATATTGAAATCCATTGTGCTCTGCATTTTAGGCAGAGTTATTATCTCTTCGTCATATTGTAGAAAGCGCAGGATGTCTGCACCTGCCGGGTAGGAAATCCGGGTTCCTGTAGGCATGCTTTGAGATCGAACTTTACGTAATTTGCGCTGGTCCGGCAGTCGGGTCAATTTTATGTTCAGGTGGATCTCCCTCTTGCCCAAAGGAGCCTTTTCCCGGACAACTTCAGCCGGAAGCGGGGGGGAGGGGTGATTACCAGTTTGGGCTGCTTCTTACATCCTGTCAGCATTGAAATGCAGAGGGTAAGTATCAGTATGGGCAGCAATTGGCGTAGTTTATGACCCGAAATTGTCCATTGCATATTGAATCCGTTGGTTTTCTGTGTGCAGTGATTGATAGATCCCGTCTACTTTATCCAGTCTGTGCTTCAGGCCGCACTTGTTGGCAACCTGAATTGCCAGTCCCGGTCGGGCATTGAGTTCAAGGATCAGCGGCCCCATATTTTTGTCCAGTACAATATCTACACCGAGGTAACCCAGACCGGTTACGCTGTAGCCCAGTGCCGCCTGTTTGAGCAGTTCCGGCCAATCAGGGATTGAAACGCCTGAAATTGGATGTAGGGTGTCCGGGTGATGTGTGCAGTTGTCATTTTTCCAAACTGCACTGGTGGTAGTACCACTACGCATGTCTATTCCACATCCCATAGCACCCTGATGAAGATTGGCTTTGCCGTCTGACTCCCGTGTGGGCAGCCGGAGCATAGCCATGACCGGGATGCCCTTGTAAACGATAATCCTGATATCCGGTACTCCCTGATAGGCGATGTCCTTAAATATCGGGGCAAACTGCACGCAATATTCGACCATGGCCTTATCAGGCATACCGCCAAGGCTGTACATACCGCTAAGGATGTTTGAAATATGAAAGGATATAGCGTCTTCAGCAACCAGTGAATCATCCGGCTTCCGGAAGCGCGGACCAAGCTTGCCGGTAATAACTAAAATACCGTTGCCGCCAGCTCCGCGAGCAGGCTTAACCACGAATGAATCGTGCTTCTGCAACATGGCGGGAAGTTTTCTCAGTTCATGCTGGGCCTGAAAAACACCGTAGAGTTCCGGTACATTCAGTCCGGCGTCCTGAGTCAGTTTCTTGGTTGTGATTTTATCGTCCACAAGAGGATAGAGCCTGCGCGGATTATTGGGCAGTACATAGGCTCCATTGCGGGCATTGAGTCCCATCACCCCGATTTTTTTGAGTTTACCGAACCACCTCATTCTAACTCTCCTTAAGGAATGCTCGGAATCGGATCAGGTCCAGCAGCCGGAATCCTGTATAGCGTCCGATCATCAAGGTCAGACCCAGTAATACAAGGAATAGTTCCGGGAAGACAAAAATGAGGTGTTCGATAAGCAGGTTGCTCATGGCAAGGTAGGCGAGCACTGCTACAGCCATGGAGCCGATACTCTGCTGAATGGCTTTCCCGGCGCCAAGCTCATCCCACATGACCGATATTCTTTCAATGGTCATACTCAATATGACCATTGGAAACAGGCTTACTGAAACCCCGCGCGGGAACCCCAGTTTGAAGCTGACGATACTGATTCCCGCCATGAGCAGAACCACCACAATGAGCACGCAGGCCAGTCTCGGGACCAGCAGTAATTTGAGGTGCTCAAGGTAAAGGCGTACTGCCAGACCTAGCATTATCACTATGGAAAACAGGCAAAGCCCCCAGAGCAATTGTGTTTCACGGAAAGAGAGTGCTATCAGCACGGGCATAAACGTCCCGAAAGTGGTGATTCCGATGACGTTACGCAAGAAAACCAGCAGTAAGACCCCTATGGGAATAAGCAGGATGATCCGGTAGGTGGCCTGTGCCTGTACCGGGAGGTTGAACAATGAAAATTCAAGTATGGCTGGAGAGGTGGCTTTAAGGCGGTCAACAACATTACCCATGGCACTGACTGTTGCCGGAACGACCGAAAGCGTCACGTTGAGATTGCTGCCGCCGCTGACTGTTGCCAGAGGGGCGTTGCCGCGCCACCAGGCTACAAAGTCAACCGGGGTCCCGAAAGTCCCCGTGGTTACATCAAACATGTGCCATTTTTCATTATGATACAGCTCCAGCCAGTGTTTGATCGGCGCATTGTTGGAAGTGGACAGGGTTATCCCATGTACGGACTGGGCCGGAATTCCGGAAAAGTGGAGCAGACGGACGGCCATATTTACTGCGCCCAACACGTTTTTGTTGTCTCGGAGCAGGTAGGCCGCATCAGGATATGTTGAAGGCTTCATGAGCCGGTTCATGAGTTGCGGTACGAATGTTTCGATGTCTGCGGATTCGCTTCCGACATCCGTAATCAGCGAGTTTGCAGCCAGCTGTTCAGCTTCTGTAAATCGGGGGTCTATGAGTTTTGGGATTTCTGCGGGGTGGACCCAGCTTTCCTCTTTGCTGCTTTTCTTGGGGCGTAAGCGGGCGGAGTAGAAAAGGTCCTGCTTTCCTTTGGCGGAACGTCTGGACCATGTTGCGGCGATATTGTCCGGGGTCCTGCTTTTTTGCGGGGTTCCGTCGGCGGACTGCAATACATGCAGCAGCCCGTAATCATCCGCAATATAATATTCGTCAGTGACCGTGTATCGCGGTAATCTGTTCAGGGTCTGCAGGGTAACTTTTACCGGTGCACCTTTTGCCTCATAGGAAACGTGGGCTTCAACGTTCCAGATTTCAGTATGTTCCTCTGGAGTGAGGGGAAAGCCCAGTATGAAAGCTTTGTAGCTGAACAGTCCCAGACCGACGGTGAACAGGATAGCGACAATTATTTTAAGCTGTATAGAATTCATGGCGGAAACTCCGGAAATGAGAATCTGTTAATTTATTCTGCCTCTGGATGGCTCAGGCGGTGATGGCGGGATGAATCAACAAGTATGCCGTGGCGCAGTTCTTTTCTTCCGATCAGCATTTTGTATGAGAAGTTGCTGCGGTCGGTCAGGTTTACGAGGGCATCAAATTTTTTTGTTCCGATATGAAGCTGTACCGGGATGACCGGTCTGCGCTGGTAACCTGAAGGTCTTTTTTTTATGCGTACTATCCGGGCATACGGGCAGGTTATGCGTTGGGTTTTACCGTGCTGGTCGGTTATGGTGAACGATGTTGTTTTGTTTTTTTTATCAATCGTAATGTCTGTGGCATGCAGGGAAGAACTGTCCGCTCCGGTATCCATTTTCGCTTCAATTATAATCGGAGTTTCGCGGTCCCAGATTTTGATGGATACATTTTCGATGTAACCGGCAATGATATATTGTTTATCCGCAGGCTTAACTTCAGGTTGATCTTTGGCTGCGGCAGTGCAGGTCGGACTTGCCAGCAGAAATAATAGTATTGGGATCAAATAATAATTCCGGTGCATTGTAATCCTCCATTTTCTTGTAGAATCACGTTGCTAAGGCGGGATTCGGATGGATTCATATTGAGTTATAAATATTAAGACCTAAAATTACCAAATCCGACCCTTGCAAAGCTCTGCAATAATAAATGGCAAAGGTCAAGAAAGCTTTTTATCCTCTTAAAACGTTGGTGCAGATGTGATCCCTTTAGTCTGGCAGGGTCTTGGGTCAGTTTTGCGCAGCATATAATTTTGTCTAAAAATCATAACTTCGTTCCCATGAGTGTTGACAATTGTGCGGGCGATTTGTAATTCAAATTCACAATGGGAATGAAATTCGTTTTCATAATCAACAAAAGAGGAAATGATGATGAAGAAAATTGTTTTAGCAATGGCATTTGTTCTGGCCTTTACTTCTGTCTGCTCAGCGCACGATATGTGGCTGGAAAAGAAAGGGCGTAAGGCACATCTGATGTACGGGCATCCCGGTGCAACCGATCCATACCCTATCAGCCGTATCACGGCCTTGACCGGGATTAACGAAAATAACTGGAAGACTCGTCTGGAGCCTGTCTACAAAAAGGGTGAAGCTTTCGTATGGCTTGATGATAACTACACCATGCTGACTGTCGAATTTGACAACAAGTATTGGTATCATACGGAAGAAGCTGGTTGGGAAAACTTTGAGCTTCCCAGACAGGTTTGCGGGAAAATTATTGATGAAGGCCGTTCTTACAAGCTTTCCAAAACCATCATTGAGTGGACTCCCGGTATGGATAAGCCAATAGGCCAGCGTGCTGAAATTGTACCCCTGAAAGATCCTACCAAGCTGAAAGAAGGGGATATCCTTCCGGTTATGATGTATTTTGAAGGAACCCCCATGCCCGCAGCAGGAGCACGTACCTCCACCACCACCGACCGCACTGTTGAGCATCCTGAGCTGGTTAACCTCGAAAATTCCAAGCCTATTAACGTTAAGATCGGTCCTGCAGGCCGTCAGGTGATCATCGGCAAATACGAAAAGCGTCTCGATGATACACGCCGTGTCTGGTACGCTTTCTCATTAAGTTTCAGAACCAGTAAATAGTTGTTTTTTTACCGGACGAAATTTTGATTGATTTCCTCCCCCGCAATTGGTTCGGGGGAGGCTTTCTTATGCATTTAAAAGATAAAAAAAGGAACTTTCGTTACGAAAGTTCCTTTTTTGGTAAGTGTCTTTTACAAAATAATTTTACAGCTTATCAAAAGCCTCAGCAGCGTTGAAGCTGGAGCGGACCAGCGGCGCGCAGAACATGTGCGGGACGCCCAGGTCTTTGCCGTAATCAGCATATTCATCGAAAACAGACGGTTCAACGTAGCGCTTTACAGCCGGATGCGCTTTTGAAGGGCGCATGTACTGGCCGATGGTGATGATGTCGCAATTGATGGCTGCGAGGTCGTCGATCACCTGCCGGACCTGTTCGTCTGTTTCACCGAGGCCGACCATGAGGCCGGATTTGGCGTGGATGCTGCTGAGCTGTTTGACCCGTTCGATCAACTCAAGACTCTGCTTGTAATCTGCCTGCGGGCGAATTTCAGAATAAAGCGCGGGCGGAGTTTCCACGTTATGGTTGATTACATCCGGCTTGGCGGCGATGACAGTTTTCAGCGCTTCCAGATTGCCCCGGAAATCAGGGATGAGTACTTCAATTTTACATTCCGGAAGTTCGGCGCGGATGCGTTCGATCGTCTCGGCGAAATGGGCAGCACCACCGTCAGCCAGGTCGTCGCGGGTAACAGAAGTTACCACGGCGTACTTGAGTTCCAGACGTTTTACTGCTTCAGCCACACGGCGCGGTTCGTCCGTATCAAGCGGATCGATGCGACCGGGGGCAATGTTGCAGAAAGCGCAGTTGCGGGTGCAGTTGCGTCCCATGATAAGGAAGGTGGCTACTTTGCGTGAGAAACAGTCCCAGCAGTTGGGGCACTTGGCGGACTGGCAGACCGTGTTCAGGTCAAGGTCTTCCAGCATTTTACCGGTGTCGTTGAAAGTGCGTCCGGTGGGCAGCTTAACCCGCAGCCACGGCGGTATCCGCAAATACTTTTCCGAATTCTTCTCTGAAGGCATTTTTTACTTCCTCGGTAGAAATTTCTTTGCCAGCTTCCCGGGAAAGGGAAGTGGGGTGCGCGCCATGCAGACCGCAAAGGGTGATGGCGTCGAAAAGTTTCATGCCACTGGAAACGTTGAATGACAAGCCGTGGTAGGTGATCCATTTTTTGACACCGATGCCGATGGAGCAGAGCTTGCCGGGGCCGACCCAGACACCGGGGCGGCCTTCGCTTCTTGCTGCTTCCACGCCGAACCGGGCAGCGGTGCGGATCGCGGTTTCTTCCATGTCATGGAAAAATTTTTTGATGCCGCCGCGTCGTTTTTCGATGCGCATGACCGGATAAACTACCAATTGGCCGGGATAATGGCAGGTAATATTTCCGCCCCGTGCAGTCTGCACCACTTCAGCACCCATGGCCTTCAGTGCATCTTCGCTGATCAGAAGATTTTCCAACCCGCCCTGACGGCCCAAAGTGACCACAGGAGGATGCTCCAGAAGATACAATGCATCACCCGCAGTGCCTTCCATGACCTGTGCCAGTCTATACAGCTGAATCTTTTCAGCTTCCTGATGGGATATTAATCCCAGATCTATAAATTCCATAAGATTCTTTGGTACACTTAGCTTTTTAGGAAGAGGATTGCCTCCGGCGGCGCTTTCTGCGGGACCAGAGAACCTTTTTTTGGGAAAAAAAGGTTCTCTGGACTCTCCAAAAAAACTTTTTATCAAGGCTTCGCCGCTTCGGTTTCGAAAGACGTCTTAGGAAGCTGTTTGCGAGGCATAACTAAAACGTCTTTGAAAGAGAGGGGATGGGGTCTGGGGAAGGGGAGAGAAAACTTTGGGCGTTAGCAAAGTTCTCTCTCCCCTTCCCCAGCCGCCGGAGGCAAATAAATTACTTTTTACGTTTATCGCTTTCCCTGATGGGCAGGGGTATAATCAGCGAGCCGGATTTTTCATCCCTTTTTTCTTCTTCGGGGATGGGCATGCCGATGAGACCGCCGGGGTACAAGGTTTTTGCTCCGCCCTGTGCGGAAAGCAGGATCTGTCCCTGTGCGGCACAACCGTACTGGCCGAAACCGCCTTCGTCGAGCCTGAAAGATTCCGATACTGCGCGGATGAGCATTTCGCCTTCGCGGGCAGTTTCAACTTCTTCCTTGCGCAGTCCTACGTAGAGGAAGCTCAGGCTGACGTTATTTTTTTCAAGACGACATTGGGCTGAGAGTTTTTGCAACCATGCGGGGGCGTGGTCGGAATCAAAATTGAAGTGACACCATGCTTTGCCCTTCTCTCCATTCATGGGGCATTCTTCAGTGTGGGTGCAGGGTCCGAGAACGGGGAATCCGGCATCCACGAATTCCTGGCGGATAACGGATAGTACGCGACCGGAGCGGCGGATACCCGGCTCGATGATCAGCATGCGTCCTTCGGGAGCCAGTTTGTGAACCATGGACAGACAGAACTTTTCTGCCCAGACAGGAAGCGGGATTCGTGTTCCGGCGGAAGCCTCGTTGACCATGTTTGCGGTGACCAGCAGATGTGCTTTTTCGCGTAGTTTGGAGGTGGACCCGCCTTTGACATTGACCATACGCCACGGGGAATTCTCCCCTGCCAGTGCGGTGAAGAGTTTAGCTCCTTCGCGCATGGGTTTGGGGGTGCGGTCAACGTTGATGAAGGTCAGCTTCTTTTCGCGCAGATCCGGTCTTGCAATCCAGAGGGCCTGAGCCACGGTGAGCGGTCCGGCGCCGAGGTCTACCACAATGCCGTTATCGGGCAGCTTGATATCCAGTCCCTGAAAGAGGCGGGCCAGACGGTAGAGATTCCAAGGCAGGAAGTAACGCAGATATGCGTTCAGGCTGCGCGGATCGCCCATGTAGTCGTTGGACAGGCTGGAACGCTCCCCGGTAAGATCGCGGGAAAGGTCCCGGATAGCGTAGGGCAGTTCATTGCTGTGCTTGCTCTTCAACGGCACGGTTTTCTGTAAAATTTTTATGTAGTTATCCAAAATCTTGGATACATCATTGGTCGGTAGAGGGAAAAGTGAACTTACTTTAATAGACATATTTGAAAATCATCCTCTCAAGGTACTTCGTGCCGAAATCATCGCTTCCGGCCAGTTCCAGAACTCTGGATAGTCCGGGCAGCTTGGCAGCGAATTCCCTTGCTTCTTGATTGTGTGTTAAAATTTTTGCTCCCTCAAGGGAGGTGTTGCCTGCTGCGCGGGTTATTGCTGCGCTTCCGGCTGGGATGAATCCGGTTGTGACCAGATCATTTATATTTACGTGTTGACCCATGGCCCCGCCGAGGATCAATTCTTTGAGATCTGATGGTGCCAGCCCTGCTTTATTCAATAGGGCGGACATGGCGAGGTTGAAGGCTGCTTTTACTTTTAAGATTTCTTCCACATCCGGTGCCGGAAGGGTCAATCCTTCGTGCCCCAGATCAAGGACCGGAGTCCCGTTTATTTCAGTAAGTCTGTTTGCCAGCTTGGCGGCAAAGGGAGTGCTGCCGGAGGAAAAAAGACCTTCACTGGTCAGCACGCCGGACTTGAGCAGTATGGCGCAAAGTGACAGGTAGCCTGTTCCGGTTATGCCCGGTTTTGGGTTCTGTTCCACTTCTTCCGCTTTGATCACTGACGGTGAAAGACCTAGTGGAGTCAGTGTGAAAGCGGATACCGCGCCCGGTCCTGCTGTGCGTCCGTTGCTCATGCCGACACCTTCAAGGGCCGGGCCCATGGGCACGGACGAGACAATATATTCGTTCTCTGAAAGACAGAGTACAAATTCTCCGTTTGTTCCGAGATCGGCGAAGAGATAAGGCGGTTGAATTTTAGTTTCGGCAAAATTCAGGGCCACAATCCCGGAGGTTATATCTGCACCAACAAACGGAGCCAGATGTGGCGGGATGTACGCTTCAGGCAGGGTTGCGTCAAGACTTACTTTTTTTCCTCCCTTGTCCGGCAGTGAATAAGGGGCGCGGCTGAGTCCCTGCACGTCGTCCTGAGCGAGGATGCTGGTCATGGACGGGTTACCTGAAATGACCATCTCTCTAACCTGAGCGGTATCGGAGATAATTGCTTTCAGCCGATCGGTAACCAGTTCGGATAAAATTTTGCACTGCTCTGGTTTTGCCGCGAAGGCAAGCCGGGACATAACCTCACTGCCCAGTCCGATTTGGGGATTTAA
This sequence comes from Maridesulfovibrio spiralis (SeqCode), assembly GCF_048571135.1. Lineage (NCBI taxonomy): Bacteria > Pseudomonadati > Thermodesulfobacteriota > Desulfovibrionia > Desulfovibrionales > Desulfovibrionaceae > Maridesulfovibrio > Maridesulfovibrio spiralis (SeqCode). The sequence continues at coordinate 2,766,344 of NZ_CP182344.1, forward strand.
TTCCTGTCCTGATTTTACAGTCTCGCCATCCAGAGTGAAAGCCCAGTGCAGACCTGTGGTTCCGAGGTCCACGGCAAGTGCCAGATTTTCCGGCAGTTCTTTGGAGAACTTCTCCGCAACCCTCGGGACAACCCGTTCCGGTTTCGGCAGGTGGATGGAAGCTTCTACTGTCTGGTGCAGACAGGAAAGCCGCCAGCCGGATTCGATTTCAGTGGCGGTAAATTTTTGCAGCTCCTCCCTGCGCGGTTCAGGCGGGCTGGATTCAAAGCGAACTTTGCACAGGCCGCAGCGTCCCATGCCGGAACAGAGCGGTACTCCTTGGAAAGCTCCGTTCAGGAAGAGGGTTTGGGCGATGTTAAGCCCGGCTGTCGGCACTAGTTCCATGACTTCTCCGTCATGTCTATGCACTGTAAGTTTTTTGGTCATAGTTGTTAAATCGCTAAAAAAATTAACCGCACCAACATAATGTATATGCGGTGCGGAGTTCAATCAAGCAGCAAATTTTTAAGTTTACATCAGGTGTCGAGCTGGTCGATGGCTTTTTTTAATTTATCCATCCAGCGCTGGGCGAATATATCGAATTCTCCGATTCCCTTTGCTACCGGAACTGCTTCAATGCCCCGGGATGCAACAATATTTTTCCATGAGTCTTCATGGTCGCCGGCCATATCTTTTTTAACATGGTTCCCGGCTCCGAAAAGCAGGGGCAGCAGGTATGCCTTTTTCAGCCCGGATTCTTTGATCTTGTCGCTGATTTTTTCAATGCCGTCTTCGGAGTTAAGTTTACCGAGGTAGGCATTGTTGTCTTTGGCTTCAAGTACTTCTTTGAACTTGTCGTAAAGAGAATTGCCGCTGTTGGAATATTTGGAGCCGTGGGCAACCAGAATCAGGGCTTCTGTTTGCGGATCACGTTCTTCAAGCAGATTCAGTATGAGGCTGGAAATTTCGTCTATTTCTTTATCATTGGTCAGAAGCGGCTCACCAATAATTGCTTTTTCAAATTTTATTTCGCCTTTTTCCACCCGTTCTAGGAGTCTACTGGTGTTGGTGTATTCCGTGCCGGGAATTACATGCAGGGACTGAACAACTACATGGGTAAAGCCGTCTTCAGAAAGATTTTCAAGATTCTGTTTCACTGTGGGCAGTGTCTGCCCCTGTTCACGAAGTTTTTTGAGAACATGGCCGGAAGTAAAAGCGCTGAATATCGGAATGTCGGGATAGGTTTCTTTCGTCAGTTTTAAAATATTGCCCAGTGCCGAACTTGCGGCTCTGTTCTTTGATCCGTGTGCTGCAAATAGGATTGCTTTTTTCATCTACTGTTTTCCTGCGCTGATAGTTATTTCCTTGAACACGCATGCATAGCAGACAAATTCGGTAGAGAAAAGTTTTTCCTGCCAGCCGGAAAATTATGACTATACCGGGCCTGGACGACTACTAAGCCGGATCGTCCATGTGCGAAGCTATCAGGGTTTCCGTGTCAATAACAAGAGCATCGTGTTCGCCCATCATACCGAAGCCGAGGATCGGCAGTTTGTAGATGGTATTCACCGGCAGTGTGAAGCCGGTTACCACGGCTTTTTGCTGACGCAAAACCTCATCAACGAGAATTGCAGCTATAGTGTCCCCCAGTTTTACAAGAATGACTTTAGGGATGACGTCTTCTGCCGGTTCCGGAAGATCAAATATCTTATACATACGGATCAGAGGACGGACTTTGCCCCTGACGGAAACAGTCTCCCGGCCATCGGGCAGATCGGTGAATTCTTTTTCAACAGGTTCGTATACTTCGAGAACCTCCCGGCTGGGGAAGATGAAAGTTTCCGGACCGACAGTGGTAACCAGAGCATCGACGATCCCTTCATTCACTGAACGGCTCAGCGGAATGGCAATGGTGAAGGTGGAGCCTTCACCAAGTTCACTGCGAATGGAAACTTTGCCGTCCAATGTGTTCTGGATGGCGCTGACTACCGCGTCCATTCCTACGCCGCGTCCTGAAATATCTGTTACCGCACTGGCAGTGGAGAAGCCGGATTGAAGGATGAATTCGTAAATTTCTTCTTTGCTGTACTCTGTATCCGGGCTGGCTATGCCACGTTCAAGTGCCTTGTTGAGCAGAATGTCAGCATCAAGTCCCTTGCCGTCATCGGTGATTTCTATGTAGGCGAATTCTCCTTTGCGGAAGGCGCTCAGCTGAACATTACCTACCTCATCCTTGCCGCACATCTGGCGGTCTTCAGCAGATTCAATGCCATGGTCAAGAGCATTACGCAGCAGGTGTACCAATGGCTCATTCAGGCATTCAACAATGGTTTTATCGAGGGCCAGTTCTTCGCCGTGAATGGTGAATTTGATGCGTTTATCAAGCTTTTGCGATGTCGATTTAACCAGCCTGTGCATAGGCATGAATATCTGTTTCAGCGGTACAAGCCTGATTTCATCCACTTCTGATTGCAGGTTGCGGATTACTTTATCCAGTTCTGACAGACTGGAAGAAATTTTGGAAATATTGTCAGTTTTGGTCTGGGCGATAACCGCATAGGTGACCATGAGTTTACCGACCAGCTCAATGAGGGAGTCCAGTTGCTGAGTTGATACGCGGATGGAAGATATTGCCTGCGCGTCTTTCTTTTTTGCCGGAGCAGGCTGCTTGCTGACTTTTTCTTCAGCCGAAACCTGTTTAGCGGCAGGGCTTATTTCATGCTCCGGTGCTTCTTCCAGATTCTGAGGTTTATTTTCAGATATTGCCGGATCTTTTTTGGCGTTTCGGCTTGTTGCAGACTCATCTAATTTTTCCCAGCCGTCGCTTGGATCAGGGCTTTCCCCGGTCATGGCCAGCATTTCAGCCATCATTTCCTGTTCGTACTGATCAGGTTCTATGGTGGCGCCTGAGTCTTGATCATGAACAGGAGTTGTTTTTTTCCGGGATTCAGTTGCAGCTCCACCTTTATCCAGCAGGCCGCCGATGCAATAGAAAAATTTTTTCTGGGCTTCAGCAATATCCAGCAGGGAAGTGGTCAGCTCCGGGGTAACAGGCGTAATCCCATCACTTAGCATATCCATGAGGGCGATAATCTGGGCAGATCTCATCTGCGCATTATCAAGTCCCATGGCTTTCAGGATTTCGTTGATGTCACCGGAACCCTGTTCAAGTGATATGATTGATTCTTGGAGCTGGCCTATGCAGCTGGAAATACTATCCTTCATTATCCTCAAACTCCGGTGTTGTTCAAGAAGTCTTGCCTGTTCTTAACGACAGGAAAGTAGCGCTGGAAACCCCAGGAATAGAACGTTCCCGAGCAATGGCTGTTCATACCGGTCATGCATATTTCGCAGGAATCGGTATAAGATGCGACCAGTTCAAAAAATGCCGAACCGACTGAAACTGCTGCTTCAAAATCAAAAAGAACTTTGTTGCTTGCGCTTATTGCTTGCAGACTTTCTTCAACCATTTTCAATTGTTCAGAGCTGTATATCCGGCTGACTTTGATCGTGAATATCTGGGCATCAGGAAAATTTTCGATTTCAATGGGATTGATCCCGGACTCGTCTGCGGCTCCGCTTTGCTGTCCGTCGCCGGAAAGTCTTGCTTCGATGTCGTCTGTAAGGCTTTTGTCGTAGCTGCCGGATTCCCGTAATTGCTCGATGAGCATGAAGATGGAGTTAACGGATTCAATGGCAAGTGCGATCTGCATAAGATCGTGCTCTACTTCTCCTGCCTGCATTTTTTTCAGGTAATCTTCTACCTTATGAGTAAAAGAGGAGGCGGGTTCAAAACCGGACATGAATCCGGTTACGCCCTTGATGGTGTGCAGGGGACGTGAAAGCACTTCGATTCCTTCTCCGATGCGCTGTTCATCAAGAAGGTCGATCCCTTCAAGTACTTGCGGATAGTACTTGTCATTTACTTCGGAAAAAAATTCTTCAACAAGGGAATCGTCTTCACTCATTACCGATGCTCCATAATCCGAAAAAAATTATTTGTTCATCAGCCCGATTTTTTCGAGCTCTGCGTAAAGTTTTTCTCTTGCCACCGGCTTAACGATAAAACCGGAAGCTTCTACGTCGTGAAAAGACCGGATTACTGTTTTCGGGTCGTCAAGAGCGGTGGTCATAATTACCTTGCAGTGCTCATCCCCGCTTTTCTCTTTTTCAAAGGCCCTTATTTCTTCGAGCGCGGAAAGCCCGTCCTGCTCTGGCATCATGATGTCCATGAGTATCAGTTTATAAGGATTGCCTTCTTCATGGGCCAGTTTGAAAGCTTCAACAGCTTCTTTTCCGTTAACAGCTACATCAATTACGAAAAGTGGGGCAAGGAAAGTTGACAGTAGTTTTCGGCCAACAAATTCATCCTCTGCAATCAGCGCGCGCATTCAGTCCTCCATGGAAAAATATCACCTGAATTAATTACATATCATCTTTTTGAAATCAATAAAACGCCCTTATTTATATTAGTAATTAATTGAATGAAAAAGTGTGTTCCCAACTACTCTTGCAAACTTGGCAAAGGTTGGGTACGCAGTACGCCATGGAAAGACAGAGAACACCACAAAGAGAGGCTAGGGTCAGGGAAGTGCTGGCAAAGCGCCAGAAAGATTTCACCCTTATCATCGATAATGTCTGGGATCCGCATAATGTGTCAGCTATTCTTAGAAGCTGTGACGCTTTCGGAATCTACGGCATTCATCTTTATTATACCGTTTCACAGTGGCCGGAGCTGGCAAAGAAATCTTCCGCTTCCGGTAAAAAATGGGTGGAACGCACGAAACACACTGACCCTGTAAAAATGGTCAGCGGATTGCGCGAGAAGGGGTATCAGGTTGTGCGGACCGGTTTTTCCGAAACAGCAAAACCACTTATGGATTTCGATTTCAGTACACCTTCAGCGGTAATCCTCAGCAATGAACATAGCGGAACCGCACCTGAGCTGGCTGAACTGGTCCCTGATGAAGTGTATATTCCAATGCAGGGCATGATTCAGAGCTTCAACGTTTCTGTCGCAGCGGCCTTGATTCTTTATCACGGATTTTCTCAGCGTTTTGCTAAGGGGATGTACGATAATCCTTCTTTTTCTCCGGAAGAGATGGAGAAGCTTACAGCCGAGTGGCTCGCCAGATAACTTATAAAGCACCATCTGCTTCGTCGCTGAGCATCTTATAGCTTTTCAGACATTTCATTCCATTTGGAATAGGTGTCTTTCCATAGCAGGGTAAGGTCCTGAGCGAACAGCTTGTTCAGGTCCTTCTCGCTGTATTTGCTTTCCAGCTTTATCTTGTTGCCGAAGACTTGCGCCATGGAACGGACATTCGTGGCTTTGGCGAGGCTGGAGTGCTGGATATGGCCGATGCGCATCTGCCCGGCGTAAATATGTTCAAATCCGCCCAGAGCTGCCCGCAGGTCCCTTTCCAGATCATCGAACTGGGTTGGGTTGAAGCGCACGTCAAAATCACCGCACTGGTGAATGGCTTCCATGTTCAGCATGTGGCAGCAGCCGGAAACATGAATGGCAGGGCGGGTATATGAGAACTGTCCGTAATCAAATGCGTTGCGGCAACTGTCAAAAACTCTGACCTGTTCAGTCAGGCCTTCTATCTGTGAGGCTCCGTTTCCGGGAGGAAACAGATGATAGTCCGCAGACTGCAGCGAACGCGGGGTTCCGGTTGAGGTTATGCGGCATCCTACCGCTCCCGGATTGCCGTAGTGTTTCGCAGTTGCCAGCAGTTCTTCCAGCCAGTTCTCTTCCAGTTCCACATCATCATCCAGAAATACGGCCCAGCGGGATTTACGTACTTCCGGTTCCGCCAACAGCCAGTTCCTTGCTACCGGTGCACCCACATTAACGGGAAGTTGTATGCCTTTGTAGTGTCCTTCTTTAAATAGAGCATGAGAGTCGCGGACAACCTGTCCCGTGCTGTCGTCTGATCCATTGTTCAGGGCAAAAATCCGTGCATTTCCAATATTAGATTCGGATACATTTTTGAGAGTGTTCTCTATTAATTGCCCATTGTTCCATGAGTAAAGCAGAACGGCTACTTCGCCTGAGCGGTCTAGAGCATGTGCGGTATTGATGGGTTTTAGCAGACCGTGCAGCTTTTGACCCCAGTTCAGGTTCCAGATGTTATTTTTCCAGAGTTCTGCCAGAATTTCCCGGCCTTCTGCGGTTTTTCCGGCCCGCAGTAATAGTTCGGAATGAATGTAATCCATCCATAAAGACCAGATGTCGTGATCCAGATCTTTTAGTGCGACAAGTGCTTCATCAACAGGGCAGTATAAAAAATTAAACTGAGATTTAAGTCTTTGTTTAAGTTGAATTAAATCTTCATCCCACTGCACCAGGTCAAGTGCGTTTTCCGCGAGTTCGGCATTTCCGAGGCGCAGGAGTGTGTCCCACGAATGGGCGAGCCAGACCAGACCGTCCTTTCCTCGCAGCAGGGGGAATAGATGGCGGATAACCAGAGCCTGATCTCCGGCATTGAGCAGGTTCGCAAGGTCTTCTGTAGGAATTTCAGGTCGCAGTGCTTCGATTAAATGATTTAGAAATCTACATGTCTGCTCTGTTAATAAGGAATGGTTAAATTTTTGGCATCGTTTTGCAGCTGAAAGGTTAAGCGGATTTTGCTGCCATGTGAGCATGGAGAGTGCTGTGCCTGCTTCAGTAAATAAACCGGATGAACCCGAAAGATGTTCAAAAGTATTTATCAGGCCGCTCTGGTGGGAAAGTTCTTCGGTTCCCAGAACCCATAGAGGGATGGAATCTTTTGTAGCGCAGAGAAATGAATCTATTTTTTGTTTACTGAATTTGTTTGTAGTTGCAACCATCTATTATCTCCATATGTTCAGATGCTGATTGCATTTTATTATGTCAAAGCGCAGACAAAGTCATGCTGCTTCTGGGGGGATGTTTGTAGTTTCTAAATAATGGTATTCGCGACATCGCAAAAGATGCTGGACATGATGCGGAAAGCTGGTATTAATAGTCGCTCTGTATGCCGTATTGTATTTGGAGTGTAAAGAATGAGTGAGCAGGAAGCTGTAAATATCATCAGGACCGGAGGGGTCTTGGTTTATCCCACGGAAACCCTTTTTGCCGTCGGTGCTGATGCAATGGATGAAAGGGCAGCTAACCGGGTTGCGCGTATTAAAGGCCGTCCGGTGTCCAAACCTTTACCGCTGATCATCGGCAGCATTGAACAGCTTGATCTGGTTACGGAGACTGTTTCACCCGAACTTCTTTCACTCACCGGCCATTTTTGGCCCGGACCGCTTTCTATACTTGTTAAAGCGCGTGAAGAGCTTCCTTATGCAGTCAAGGATTCCCGGGGATACACTTCCGTCCGTTGGACGGAGCATCCATTGGCTGCATCACTTTGTCTGAAAGCTCATGCCCCGCTGATTGCGACCAGTGCGAATTTGAGCGGCAAACCGGCTACCGGAGTAGCCGAAGAGCTGGATGAGGAATTGATCATGGCAGTAGAGGGTGTTTTCGACGCACAACCCGGACCCAAAGGTGGTGATCCTTCAACTGTCGTGGAGCCTTTGCCGGGAAATAAAATCAAGATTTACCGTGATGGAGTTGTTTCAAGGGCAGCTCTTGTCAGTGCCGGATTTGAAGTGGTCGATTAGATCCTTTAAATATAAATATTTCTAAGACCTGCTCTTGTAATGGGAGCAGGTCTTTTTTTTGGGGCTTGGGTTGGTAAAAAATATTTTACCCAAAATCTTTAGTTTAAGCCTTATCTCTAGATGCGGTAAAATTTATTGTACTGTTTTGCAGGTTTAGTGGTTCGACTTTTTTTTGTTGAAAATCCTCTTATACCAATGGTTTGCTGGTGTTTTGGTCTGTGTTTTGAGCTTTGGCACGACGGTTGCTATATAAATACTACCTTCAAACTTTTGCTGATAAAAATGCTGAAACGGGCCTCGTCGGGATAACCGACGGGGCCTTTTTCATTTTGTGGCTTTAAAATAATGGCGCGTATGGTTTGGCTGGTAGTTTCGATTGCAGGTACTTCTGGGATGAGTGGAGTATGTTCAGTGCGGTTTGGGTTGGTAAAAAATATTTTACTCAAAATGCATAGTTTAAGCCTTATTTCTCGATGCGGTAAAATTTATTGTACTGTTTTGCAGGTTTGTTGATTCGACTCTGTTTTATTGAAAAGCCTTGTGTACCAATGTGTTACGGATAATTTGGTCTGTTTTTTGAACTTTGGCACGGTGGTTGCTGTATAGATATTACCTTCAAACTTTTGCTGATAAAAATGCTGAAACGGGCCTCGTCGGGATAACCGACGGGGCCTTTTTCATTTTGTGGCTTTAAAATAATGGCGCGTATGGTTTGGCTGGTAGTTTCGATTGCAGGTACTTCTGGGATGAGTGGAGTATGTTCAGTGCGGTTTGGGTTGGTAAAAAATATTTTACTCAAAATGCATGGTTTAAGCGTTATTTCTCGATGCGGTAAAATTTATTGTACTGTTATGCAGGTTTTTTGATTCGACTCTGTTTTATTGAAAAACCTTGTGTACCAATGTGTTACGGATAATTTGGTCTGTGTTTTGAATTTTGGCACGACGGTTGCTATATAAATACTACCTTCAAACTTTTGCTGATAAAAATGCTGAAACGGGCCTCGTCGGGATAACCGACGGGGCCTTTTTCATTTCTGGGTCCGAATTACTAGTGGCCTACGCTCCTGGCAGGCATACTTCTGCTCGTCTAAGGTCTTTGATTTACAGGAAAAATATCTAATGTAGACTGCCCTGATTGTGCGGTTAAATATTTTGAACCGGATTATGGCATCTGTGTGGACTTTTAGAAAAAGGTCCGTATTTCCTTGTAATGAAATTTCATTCGCGTTATTTATAGGAACTGATTATCAGTTGTTACGGATGTATAAAGATTATTGTATTTTCTAATTGCAAAGAAAGGCTGCTGCAAATGCTCGGTTCAAAACCTTGTCCTCATTGCGGAGGGGATGTTGTCCATTACCGCAATCCCGTCCCTACTGTTGATATTATCATCTATGACCCTGTTCATGGTGTAGTTCTTATTGAGCGCAATAATCCTCCACTCGGCTGGGCCTTACCCGGAGGTTTTGTGGATTATGGGGAAACCCTTGAGCACGCTGCTGTGCGCGAGGCAAAGGAAGAGACCGGTCTTGAAGTTGTCTTGACCGGACTTGTCGGGGTTTATTCCATGCCGACGCGTGACGACCGTCAGCATACCATCAGCATTACTTATAGCGCGGTGGCCCATAATGTGGACGCCCTGCAGGCCGGTGACGATGCCGGGGGGGCGCGTTTTTTCAACTTAGACGACCTCCCTGATCTGGTATTTGATCACCGAGAGATTCTTGGTGATTTTTCTTCAAAGATTATCCGGCTGCATGAACATGCGGCAGTCGGTGCTGACAGTTAACAAGCTGCTAACTAGAATGGAGCCCAGCCAGTGCATGATGTTCTTTATGTAACTTCGGAGATGTATCCTTTTTCCAAAACGGGTGGCCTCGGTGATGTCATGGGTGCTTTGCCTCCGGCTATACATGCCAAGGGAGTGCGCACAGCCGTCATCACTCCCTTTTATGGACGCATGAACCTTACCGGACATAAGTTGCGGCTGGTTTATTCCGATCTGCATGTAGGTTATCCGTGGCCCGATACAACCGCAGAAATTTACCAGACTGATTATGATGGAATCTCAGTCTATTTTGTGTCCCGTGGTGAATATTTTGACCGTCGCCATTACTACAATACCCATAACGGTGATTATTTTGATAATTGTGAGCGGTTTATTTTTTTCTGCAAGGCCGTTCTCAAGTGGGCACGTCTGCTTCCCAGTGCTCCTTCGGTGATTCATTCCCATGACTGGCAGTCTGCTTTGGTCCCGCCGTACCTGTATTTCGACCGGCAAGAGGATTCTTTCTGGCGAAAGACCAGAACGGTGACCACCATCCATAACCTGGCCTTTCAGGGCCGGTTTTCGGAAAGGCTGTTTCATGAGTCCGGTCTGCCTGTGGAAGCTTGGTCCATGCACGGGGCCGAGTATTACGGTGACTTGAACATGCTCAAAGCGAGCATTGCCTACAGTGATGCCGTAACCACGGTCAGTCCGTCTTATGCGGAAGAGATTCTCGGTCCTGAGTTCGGTTGCGGACTGGAAGGTTTTCTGGGTACGCAGACCCATAAGCTGTATGGCATACTCAATGGTGCTGATTATTCTGTATGGGACCCCGGTTATGATAAGTTCCTGCCTTGCTGCTACAGCGCGGACGATATCCGGGGTAAGCAGGAGTGCAAGCGCAATATGCTCCGTGATTTTTATATGTCCGACCAATTGGAAGATAAGCCTGTTCTCGGGTTCATTGGTCGTCTGCGGGACCAGAAGGGCATAGACTTGCTCATTGACATCCTGCCGAGGCTGATGAAGAAGGATGTAGGTGTTATCGTTCTCGGTGAAGGGGATCTCGGTTACGAAGCGCAGCTGTTGGAATTTATGGAAGAGTATCCCGGACAGTTCTGTGTTCAGGTGGGGTATACTGAAGATCTGGCCCACGGTATTCAGGCCGGGTCCGATATATTTTTGATGCCTTCCCGTTATGAACCATGCGGTTTGACTCAGATTTATGCCTTGCGTTTCGGTACTCCCCCGGTCGCTACGGCAGTGGGCGGTTTACGTGACACGATCACTTCTTATCCTGCTGTTGATTCCACTGGTTTCACTTTTGAGAAAACAGATCCCGATTTGTTTTTCGATGCGGTAATGCAGGCTGTGGATGCTTGGCATGACCGTACGGAATGGGAAAAAATGGTAAAGCGGGCCATGCGCAAAGATTTTACCTGGGACCGTTCTGCAGCTGAGTACATTAAGTTGTATCGCGATTTGGGTGCAAGAATTTAAAAACAATTTCAAGCAAGTTTAAAAAATTATACCGGCTGTTTGAGGTACCGAAATCACAGCAAGCCAGAGGATTAGACCCTGATGCCAGAAACTTTACCTGTTTATATTGCCCCTTTTGATCTGTTCCTGTTCGGAAAGGGGGAACACTGGGATTTATACCGCATACTCGGAGCGCATTTTGACCTGCATGAAGGTCATGAAGGCTATCGTTTTGCGGTCTGGGCGCCCAATGCCCGTGAAGTTTTTGTGACCGGGGATTTCAACGGCTGGGATAGCCGGGCCAACAAGCTGATGCCCGTGGGTGTATCCGGTATATGGGCCGGGTTTATTCCCGAGGTGAAGCCCGGACAGATGTATAAATATCATGTGGTCCAGAGTGACGGTCATGAGGTTACCAAGACCGACCCCTTCGCCTTTCGCACTGAAATGCGGCCCGGACATGCTGCGGTCACTTGGGGGCTTGAAAACTATGAATGGCAGGATCAGGATTGGATGACTGAGAGGCGCGAAGCCGGTCTGCCTCTTGATAAGCCTATTTCCGTCTATGAGGTGCATCTCGGTTCTTGGAGACGTGAGGACTGGGATTACCGCACCTACCGTCAGCTGACCGAAGAGCTTATTCCCTATGCCAAGGATATGGGTTTTACCCACATTGAATTGATGCCAATAGCCGAACATCCGCTTGATGAGTCCTGGGGCTATCAGACCACCCATTACTATTCGCCGACATCCCGCCACGGTTCGCCCGATGATCTGCGCTATTTTATCGATCAGTGCCATCAGGCCGGGCTGGGAGTTATCCTTGACTGGGTTCCGGGGCATTTTCCCAAGGATGATTGGGGGCTGGGGCGTTTTGACGGAACTGCTCTTTTTGAGCATGCCGATGCCCGCAAAGGCGAGCATCCCGATTGGGGAACCTATATTTTTAATTTCGGGCGTCACGAGGTCTGCAACTTCCTGCTGGCCAATGCCCTTTACTGGTTGAAAGAATTTCATATTGACGGGTTACGCATCGACGCGGTGGCCTCCATGCTTTACCTCGATTATTCGCGCCGTGAAGGGGAGTGGATTCCCAACGAGCACGGCGGTAACGAGAATATCGAAGCTATCGAGCTGCTCAAAAAATTAAATACCGTTGTTCATGAACAGTTCCCCGGCGCCATGATGATTGCCGAGGAATCCACCTCATGGCCCGGCGTGTCCCGCCCGGTCTACGCCGGGGGCCTTGGTTTTACCTTTAAGTGGAATATGGGTTGGATGAACGACACCCTCGATTATATGGAAAAGAGCCCGATTCATCGCTCTTATCATCATAACAACCTGACCTTTTCCATGATCTATGCCTTCAGCGAGAACTTTTTCCTGCCGCTGTCCCACGATGAAGTAGTGCATGGAAAAGGTGCTCTGCTGTCCAAGATGCCCGGAGATATGTGGCAGCAGATGGCAAACCTGCGGCTTCTTTTTTGCTACCAGTGGGCGCATCCCGGCAAGAATCTGCTTTTCATGGGTTGTGAGTTCGGGCAGTGGAATGAGTGGAATTGCCGTCAGGAACTGGACTGGTCCCTCCTTGGCTTTCCCTCGCATCAGGGATTGCGCAACACGGTTATCGACCTGAACCGGGTAATGCACGAAAATCCGGCCATGTATGAACAGGATACTGATTGGTCCGGTTTTGAGTGGGTTGATTTCAACGACTATAAATCTTCGACCATAAGTTTTCTGCGTAAGAGCGAAGGGCAAAGTCCCGTACTCTGGGTATTCAATTTTACCCCGGTGGTACGGACCGGATATTGCCTTGGGTGTCCGCAGGATGGAGATTGGGAAGAAATTTTTAATTCCGATGCTGAAATTTATGGCGGGTCAAATGCCGGAAACATTGGCAGGGTCGAGGCCCGCAAGGCCGGGGATCTCGGCGCGTTTCCCTATTATCTGGAACTGACTCTGCCCCCTCTCGCCGCTATTGCCCTTCGCCCTAAGCAGGCGTAGGGTTGCCTCCGGCGGCCCTTCGGGGACCAGAGGAGAGGGGAAAACCCTTTTGCTAACGCCCAAAAGTGTTTTCCCCTCTCCTCTGGACTCCTCTCTCCTTTCCCAAAAGACGTTTTAGTTATGCTTCGCATGTAGTTTTTTTGGTGCGCTTTTTAAATAATTTTCATGCGAAGCGGCGAAGCCCTAATAAAAGTTTTTGGGAGAGTCCAGAGAACCTTTTTTTCAAAAAAGGTTCTTTGGCCCCCAGAGGGCCGCCGGAGGCAAATCTTTCCATAAAAGTGTGTAGCGCATCAAAGAAGGTTTTCATTATGAAAAAAAATATATGTATCACTTTGGGTGATCCCAACGGATTAGGCCCTGAACTGGCTTGCCGGCTGCTTGCTGAGCGTAAGGCTGAGCGTGCTTTTTTGATGATCGGTCCAGAGAACGGCTTGGAATATCATCTGGACAGGCTGGGTTTGGAAAAATTTTATACTGTGCTGGATGATCCGGAAAAGATTGTTGAGGCCGAGCCGGGATATTATCTTTATTGTCCTGAAGCTCTGCATGACTTTGAACTCAAGGTCGGCGAGGCTGACCCTGAGGGCGGCCGCTGTGCCGGGGAATCCATGGAAGTTGCGATGGACCTGTTGAACAGAAAGGTCTTGGCCGGGCTGGTTACCTGTCCTTTGCACAAGGCCATGCTGCAACTGGCCGGGTTCGATTTTCCGGGACATACGGAATTTCTGGCTACCCGTTCGGGTGTGGGCCGGGAGAACGTGTGCATGCACCTTGGCGGTCCGAAGCTGAAGGTCAGTCTGGTGACTACCCATCCCCGTTTTGTGGATATTCAAGGTCTGGTCACCAAAGAGCGCATTTTGCGCTGCATCGAGCTTACTGATGGTCTGGTGAAATCTTTGGGGCTTGATAAACCCATTGCAGTTTGCGGTTTGAATCCCCATGCCGGGGAATCAGGGCGTATCGGTGATGAGGAAATCAATGTGATTGAGCCAGCTATTGAGGAAGCCCGTGCCCGAGGATTTAATGTGCAGGGTCCGATTCCTGGTGATACTGTGTTTTATTTTGCTGCGCAGGGTGAATACAGCGCGGTGCTGGCCATGTATCATGATCAGGGGCTGGCTCCGCTTAAGCTGCTCCATTTCAGTGAGGCGGTGAACATTACCCTTGGGCTTCCGTTTCCGCGCACCTCGCCGGACCACGGAACCGGATATGATATTACCGGAACCGGAAAGGCTTCTCTGGACAGTTTTGAAGCTGCCATGGATTGTGCAGAAATGATGGTTGATGCTGACAAATCGTAAAAAAGACTTATCTTATATTTAAGACATCATTTTGATGAGTTATCAGGAGGAGATGTTCAGGGTATGGTTTGCCATTCCCGTATGACCGCAGTCCTGTTTTCTGATTTCAGAGGAAGCGGTTGCCTGTTCCGGGCAGGAAGGCAGTTGCGCTTTTTCAGGTTGTCCACTCTGTTTGAGGTTAATTGGCATGCAGTGCTTTCTGTTTATGGCCGGAATTTGTCCGGCAGAGACAGGGATCGGCTATAGAACTTCTTTCGTGGAGCTACGTTGCGGTAAGAAATCTCCTCCTGTTCACATAAATTAAGGTTGTGGTTAGATTGAAATGCGGTGCGCAAAGCGTATCGCATTTCTTTTTTTGTATTTGCCCTTGCTCAACTAGTTGAAAAGGTACATATTTATGTAAACCAAATATGGGGTGCGTACATGATAGCCCGGCATTTGAAAATATTAATCATAATGTTTCTGCTTTTGGTGAGCAGTGTTTCAGGTAAAGCCTTTGCCGGGTCTACTGTTTATTTGGCATCCCTTGACTGGCCTCCGTACGTTGGCGAAAATCTTCCTGAGAAAGGAACCAGCGCGCAGATTATTCGTAAAGCTTTTGCTGCCATGGGCTATGAATTGGAAATACTGTTTCTGCCATGGAAAAGATCCATGCGCATGGTTGACAGAAATCATAAGGTGGTTGGTTATTTCCCGGAATATTATTCCGAAGCTCGGGCCAGGCGGTATTTATTTTCGGACAGCTACGGTTGCAGTCCGGTCAGTTTACTTGAGCTTAAGGAAAAACCGATATCATGGAAAAGAGTGGATGATCTTTCCAGTTTGCAGGTTGGTTTTGTTGCCGGATACGTGAATACGCCTGACCTTGATCAGGCCGTAGCCAACGGAACAATAAAAGCTGATTTTGCTCCGACCGACAAAAGTAACATCATGAAAGTCATGAAGGGGAGAATTGATTGCGCTGTGGTCGATCCCCTCGTTTACGGATATCTGGCCGCAACTGATCATGAGGTTGGCAAACTTAGTAATACTGTTCAGATTGCGCCGCGAGCTTTCGGGGTAAATGATCTTTACGTCGCTTTTAGAAAAGACACGCAGGGACTTTATTATTCTCGAATACTCAATGAAGGTTTGCGTAAAATTGATAACGAAAGATCCTGCAAAAAACAGGATGATCTGTTCTGAGAGGTTGTTGGATGTCTACCAGTGAAGTCCCCCTGCTGAGTTTCGAAACCCCCTCACTTTATCTGTTGTCCCAGTTACTCGATCCTGAAGGCTTATCCGGGGACATTTTTGTTCCTTCCGAGTTTGGTGTGCTGCGTTTTACCCACATGGATCTCATGCAGGAGCGCGGGCGCATACCGCAGCTGATCATTGATTTTGAACTGGAGGACGGTAAATTCCGAGTCGCCTATTTCGGACATGTCTCACCATTCAAACTGCATTCTGTAGAACTTGATCGTGAAGGCGAAACAGCACAGCAACATGTTTTTTCCGAGGGTAGCGAAGTCTGTCTGCCCTTGAAAGCCTGTGATTCTGTCACGGAGTTGCCTTCTGGACTTGATTGGAAGATTGTGGGCGGCAGTCTTTTCCTCTGGAGGTCCTGCCTTGGGTTGCCTAACGCATGTGATGAATCTTTAAGTAAATATTTTTCTAAAATGAAGTCAGTTTCGCGATATCAGTGGACCTGTGAAAGTTACGCAAGGCAGGGGGAAGACATTCTAGAAAAGTGGTCAGCCTCAGTGTCCTGCAATGATGGTGATAATTTAAAAATTTCAATATTTCTTGTTGACGGACTTGTTTCCAAAATCGAATTTTAAATTGCATCAAAATTATTTTTAAAAAAATATACTTGCTTAGTATGAAATACTGCAAAGCTTGACTCAAAACGTTCCCGTAGGTACATCTGCACCTCGTTTTTATCTCGGGGGGAACGTGACTAAACTGAATTTTTGGGGTGAGTTTAAAGACAATGTCCTTGAGGAGTCGTTTCAGAGGGATAAGTGGCCTTCTGTGCGTTTCAGGCTCCTTTTTTTGTATTTCGTGACGGTATTGCTTCTTCTGGCCAGTCTTTACATTGACTATGTGGTCCTCGGTTCTGGAGTCGGGTTCCATACTGTTTTTATGGGCAAGACTGTCCCGTGCCTGTTGAGTGTTTTCGCATTCATTCTGTTGCTGACAGACAAGGTTAGCTTGACAGTGCAGTATGCGGTCATGGCGGCATCAATGTTCTCTGGTCTGATCTCGGAATCAGTTGAACTGCTTGTGAAGGCCTCTGATATCGGAACACTCAGTGTTCCGACTACAGTATTTATCGTTCTGGCTTACTATATACTTCTATCTCCACGGACAATTCCGCCGTTCGTAGCCGCAGTAAGCGGTTCTTTTGTTTATCTCTGCTCTTTATCTTACGTAGTTCCTTTTTCGTCCGCTTCATTTGTAAATTCTGCAATATATATTTTGCTTGCGAATATCTTCGGCAGTTTCTTCTTGTATACTTTCGGCAGGTCTTTGCGCAGGGAGTATGCAGCTATTCAGGATTTGAAGCGGTTGGTGGAATATGATGAACTGACCGGCGTATGCAGCAGACGCAAAGTTCTTGAGGCCGGTGTCGGGCTGTTTAAGTCAGCTCGGCGTTTCGACAGCAAACTGGCAGTCTTGGTCATGGATATCGACCATTTCAAGAAGATAAACGATGAGTTCGGACATCATGTGGGTGATGCGGTTCTCCAAGAGACCACAAAGCGTTGCTCCGATGTGTTGAGGGAAGTCGATTACTTCGGAAGGGTGGGCGGTGAAGAGTTTGTGGTAATCCTGCCTCATTCAAGTCTTTATGATGGGATCAAGGTGGGGGAAAGGTTGCGCAGTTGCATCCGGGAGCGGATGTTCAAAGTGGATGGGACTTATCTGCCTTCATCGGTCAGCATTGGCGTTGCAGAATTGCGTGGACATGAAGATTTTGCTGCTTTGCTGCAGGATGCCGATGAGCAGCTTTACCAGGCCAAGACCAGCGGGAGAAATCAGGTCTGTCCTGCCATGCTCAGGGTTGTGAAGCCGCCGGCACAGTCAATAGAAATTTGTGTTGATTAAAAGAAAGGGGAAGAAAGCATGCTTTCTTCCCCTTTTTGTTTTTATCTGGTGAGCTTTCTGTATTTGATGCGGTGAGGCTGGTCAGCGTCTTTACCGAGTCTCTTTTTGCGGTCTTCTTCGTATTCGGAGTATGAACCTTCATACCAGTATACTGAGGAGTCGCCTTCAAATGCGAGAATGTGGGTAGCGATGCGGTCAAGGAACCAGCGGTCGTGAGAGATAACCAGTACGCAGCCGCCGAAGTTGTTCAGGCCTTCTTCAAGGGCACGCATGGTGTTGACGTCAAGGTCGTTTGTCGGTTCGTCAAGCAGGAGTACGTTGCCGCCTTCCTGAAGCATGAGCGCGAGATGGACCCTGTTGCGCTCACCACCGGAGAGAACCTTGCATTTTTTCTGCTGCTCGGAGCCGGTCAGGTTGAATTTACCGACATAGGCTCGGGCGTTGATTTCACGGTCGCCGAGCTTAACGAATTCATTGCCCCCGGAAATTACGTCGTAAACGGATTTTTCAGGATCAAGAGCGTCGCGGTGCTGGTCAACATGGGTTACCTGTACGGTTTCGCCGATGACAACTTCACCCTTATCCGGCTGTTCCTGCCCGCTGATCATTTTGAACATGGTGGTTTTACCGGCACCGTTGGGACCGATGATACCGACAATTGCCCCGGCGGGAATAATGAAGTTGGTGTTTTCGAGCAGCAGCTTGTCTCCGGCTTGCTTATGCACGCCTTTGAGTTCGATTACCTGCTTGCCGAGTCGCGGTCCCGGCGGGATGTAAAGTTCCAGCTCGCGTGAGTACTCATCGGACTGCTGGTTGGCGAGGGATTCGTACGCACTGATACGGGCCTTGCTTTTGGAACGTCTGCCCTTGGGGGACATGCGGATCCATTCCAGCTCGCGGGCGAGGGTTTTGCGGCGTTTATCGTCGGACTTGGCTTCGTTGGCCAGACGTTTTTCTTTCTGCTCCAGCCAGGAAGAGTAGTTCCCTTTCCAGGGAATGCCCCGGCCACGATCCAGTTCCAAAATCCACCCGGCTACATTATCAAGGAAGTAACGGTCGTGGGTTACTGCGATGATTGTTCCGGCGTAGTTCTGGAGGTGTCTTTCCAGCCATGCAACGGATTCAGCGTCAAGGTGGTTGGTGGGTTCGTCGAGAAGCAGGATGTCCGGCTCTTGAAGCAGCAGGCGGCAGAGTGCCACGCGGCGTTTTTCACCACCGGAGATTACAGAAACAGGAGTGTCGCCGGGGGGGCAGCGCAGGGCGTCCATAGCCATTTCGAGGCGTGAATCGAGATCCCACGCTCCGCAGGCGTCCATTTTTTCCTGCACCGAGGCCTGACGCTCAAGCAGGGCGTCCATTTCTTCAGGTTCCATCGGCTCTGCAAACTGTGCGTTGATTTCGTTGAATTCATTAACGAGTGCAACCACGTCTGCTGCACCTTCTTCAACTACTTCACGAACAGTGCGGGTCTCATCAACCAGCGGTTCCTGCTCAAGGTAACCGATGGTGTAGCCGGGGGAAATGTGGGTTTCGCCCTCGAAACTGTCATCGACTCCGGCCAGAATTTTCAGGAGCGAACTTTTACCGGAACCGTTCAGGCCCAGCACGCCGATTTTTGCCCCGTAAAAATATGAAAGGGAAATATCTTTAAGAATGGGTTTCTTGTCGTAGTACTTACTTACCCGGACCATTGAATATATGATCTTATCAGGTTCGTTACTCATATGTATTACCTCTTTGGTTGCTATTCGCTTTTGCGTTTCCCACTTGTGGCAGAAAAAACGTTCTCAGGCAATGGTTGAGTGGAGCTGTAAATTTTTTGGGATATTATCCGATATCAAGTATGGCAATTAACAATGGATTACTGATTGTCTGTTGTGGGGAGTTTGTGATAAATACTGACTAGGTGTGATTAAAGCAGGTGGTGCTTTTCACTAACCTTTAATGTTGGGAAGTGTGTTTATGCGGGTTAAAAGTATTAATTCTGTTGTTGCTGTACTTATTTTTGTTCTGATTACGATCACCGTTTCCATTGGTGTCTGGTGGGTTGCAGACAGTACTTACCATGCTGTTTTTAAGGAACAGAAGAATGCTATGAGTTCCATGGTTGACCAGTCTGAAAAAGCCCTTGAACTTTATATTGACCAGACATCAGATGTGGTAAAATTGATTGCCAATGGTCAGCCTGCCCACGAAGCTCTCATAGAAGGTAATAGCGCCCCAGCCTCCCGCCAGATGAAGGGGGTCATGGAGTCTTCCGATGCATACTGGGCGGCTTTTGTCTTTGATGCCAAAGGCAAGGTTGTGGCCGGATTTAATGCCAAGGGTAAGGATATGGCCGGGGCGGACCGTTCTTCCCGTGGATATGTTAAAAAAATTCTTTCCGGTACCGATTTTTATATTCAGGACAATATCCTTATCTCCAAGAGCGGCGGCGGGATTATGATTTATGCAATTGCCCATGCTGTGCGGGACTCTTCCGGCAAGATTGTTGGCGGTATCGGTATTTTTCCAAAATGGGAAAAATTTACAAAGAATTTTATTGATCCTTTTCGCATTGGTAAAGACGGCTACAGTTTCATGTTGGATAACAAAGGCCGGGTTATTGCCCATGCTGTTAATAAAAAACTCTACCTGAAAGATATTTCCAAATATGATTTCACCCAAACTGTTCTTTCCAAAAAAGAAGGCGGAACTGCGTATAAGTGGGAAGGACGTAATAAGTATATGGTTTTTAAAACAATGCCCCAAACAGGATGGGCTATTGTAGTCAGTGCTTATGAGGATGATTTGACCGCAGCGGCAACTTACCAGCGGAATGTGCTTTTAGCCGGCGGTGCGGTGGTTGTATTGCTGTTAAGCGCAGTGATGGTTTTTATCCTCAGGAAGCTGGTCCTGCTTCCGGTGGAAAATATCCTCGAATTTTCAACTGAAGTTGCTAAAGGTAATCTTAAAGCTGAATTGCATGGTAATTACAGGTACGAGTTTGAGACTCTTGCAGACAAGATCAATACCATGGTCGCAGAGCTTAAGAATAAGCTTGGTTTTTCAGAAGGAGTGCTCAACGGTCTTACTGTTCCGTGCGCAATTGTTGATCCTGACAATAATGTCCTCTGGGTTAACCAACAAGCATGTGACGTCGTAGACAGCAGTCAAACTCCGGATGAATTAGTCGGTCGATCTGCCAGTGAATTCTTCTTTGGTGATCCTTCCCATAAGACTATGTCCCATGAATCGATCAAACAGAATTCAATGATTGAGAAGGAGATGGAATATACATCCTTGAAAGGTAATTTGAAGCATGTGCTTGTTTCTTCAACTCCGTTCACTGACATGGATATGAACATGCTTGGCGCTGTTACTGTAATCATCGATATGACAGAAATCAGGCAGCAGGGGCTTGCCATTGAAAAACAGAATGAGCGTATAACCGTTGCCGCCGCTGATGCGGAGCAGATTTCACAATCTCTCTCCAGTGCTGCGGAAGAGCTTTCCGCCCAGATTGAGCAGTCCAACCGTGGTGCTCAGGAGCAGCGAGACCGCGTAGCTGAAACTTCTACTGCCATGGAAGAAATGAACGCTACCGTGTTGGAAGTCGCCCAGAATGCCGGTTTGGCTGCTGAAGATGCCGATTCTGCCCGCGATAAGGCCCAGAACGGTGAAAAGCTGGTTCAGCAGATGATTGAGTCTGCTGACGGGGTTCGTTCGCAGGCTGATGCTCTCAAGGAATCTATGGAGCAGCTTGGTGTGGAAGCTACTGAAATAGGTAACGTACTCGGTGTTATCAACGATATTGCCGATCAGACCAACCTGCTGGCCCTTAATGCCGCTATTGAAGCCGCAAGGGCCGGGGAGGCCGGGCGCGGGTTCGCAGTGGTTGCCGATGAAGTTCGCAAGCTGGCCGAAAATACCATGTCTGCTACCGGAGAAGTCGGAAATGCCATTACCAAGATTCAAAATATGACCAAAAAGAATATCTCCGCTACTGAGGATGCTGCTGATTCCGCTCAACGCAGTAGTGAGTTAGCTAATGAATCCGGTCAGACTCTGGCTGAGATCGTAAAGCTGGTGGTTAATGCTTCGGATCAGGTCCGGGCCATTGCTACAGCGGCTGAGCAGCAGTCCGCAACCAGTGAGGAAATTAACCGGGCTACAGAGGATATCAGCAGGATTTCACTTGAGACTTCACAGGTAATGAGTGAATCCGCCAATGCTGTGCAGGAAGTGTCCGGAATGGCCTCAAACCTTAATCGCGTTATTGAGGATATTCAGCCCGATAAGTAGGACCGTCTACTAACAATTTGCAAATCCTCCTTCGCTAATCCTGAGCGAAGGAGGATTTCTTTTTTTAATTCATCTTGCCAGCAGAACTGGGCAGAGTTAAGATCGGGCGATTAATGGAGAAAATTATGAATGATAAGCAAAAAGAAGAACTTAAAAATAAAATTAAAACTGAAATTGCAAACCTTACCAAGCAGGTAAGAGCACTGGAAGAGACAGTTGATCCTGTCAAGCCTGACGCGGCTATAGGCAGACTCTCTCGGCTTGATACAATGCTTAACCAGGGGATCAACAAAAGTTCCATCGCCCAGTCTAGGCAGAGGATTCTTAATCTTGAAGATGCCCTGAACCGTCTGGAAAAAGAATCATTTTTCGGTGAATGTGAAGAGTGTGGGGAGGACATCCCCCTTGTGCGGCTGCTTGCTTTGCCTGAAAGTAGATACTGTGTGCATTGCGCCGAGCACTTAGGTGAATAAGCGGGGGACTGGTTGTGGGAATTGCTTCTGATCTGGTCATTATTATTGTAGCGGGTATGCTGGGCGGCCTTGTTGCCCGTATGATGCGTCAGCCCTTGTTGCTTGGTTATATTGTTGCCGGGGTGCTGGTCGGTCCCTATACCGGTGGAATCACTATCTCCGGTGTTCATGAAATTGAGTTGCTGGCGGAAATCGGGGTGGCTCTGCTGTTGTTTACCCTTGGCATCGAGTTTTCTATCAAGGAACTCAAACCTGTGCGTCATGTGGCTCTGATAGGCACGCCACTGCAGATTGTCCTGACCATGGCTTTCGGTTGGACTGTTGGACAGTTCATGGGCTGGGATTCTCATCTTTCAACATGGTTCGGGGCTTTTATCGCGCTTTCCAGTACCATGGTTGTGCTTAAAACACTTGAGAGCAAAGGGTTGGTCGGAACCCTTTCCAGCCGGGTTATGCTGGGAATGTTGGTCGTGCAGGATATTGCCATCGTGCCTATGCTGATCATCATGCCCCAGTTGGGCTCAGAGTCCTTCGGCATGCAGGAACTAGCCTATGCAGGGGTCAAGACGGTACTTTTTCTTGTTTCTATGTTCATGCTCGGCTCACGGGTTATCCCCGGATTCATGCGGATCGTAGCCGGCTGGAATTCCCGGGAAATGTTTATGCTTTCCTGCAGTGCTATCGGTCTGGGAGTCGGCTATGCAACCCACTCTCTCGGACTTTCATTTGCTTTCGGTGCTTTTGTGGCCGGGATGGTGCTCAGTGAATCACGTTACGCGTATCAGGCTTTGAGCGATATCCTGCCCTTGCGCGATATTTTCAGTCTTATCTTCTTTGCGTCCGTGGGTATGCTTATTGATCCTTTTTACCTTTGGGACCACATCGGGACCATTTTAATTTTGGCTGTGGCCATTCTTATCGGTAAAGGGCTTGTTTTCGGTTCCATGGCCTTTCTTTTCCGTTACCGCAACATCATTCCGTTAGCATTGGGGTTCGGGATGTTTCAGGTCGGTGAGCTTTCTTTTCTGCTCTTGCAGCAGGGGACGGAATCAGGTTCCTTTCCCAGAGAATATTTTCCGCTTTTCATGGGAGTAGGAATCGTGACCATGCTGCTCACTCCGGTTATGGCGTCATGTACGGGGCCTATTTATTCCATGTTACGCAGCCGGAGCAAGACCGACCCCCTGCAGACTGTCAACCTGCCGGAAAGTGAACTGGACGGCCATGTGGTTATTCTCGGATACGGGCGGTTTGGTTCATATGTTTCCGAGTCACTGCGGGAGATAGATATTCCTAATGTTGTGGTAGAACTTAATGCCAATAAGGTTGAAGAGGCTGCAGATGCCGGAAGGGCTGTAATTTACGGTGATGCCGGACAGGAGATAGTTCTTGAAGCCGCCCGCATATCCCGTGCGCGCATGGTTCTATTGACCATCCCTTCAGTGCGCGGTTCCAATTCCGTGTTGGAGAAGGTCTATCATATGGCTCCGCAATGTCCTGTTGTTGCTCTTTCCCGTAACCCGGAACATCTGGAGGTTCTCAACAAACTGGGCGTGCATCATATCATTATGCCTGAGTTCGAGACCGGATTGGAGATGGTCCGCCAGACCCTGTTTAATTTTTGTATGCCTCCGGTGGAAATTCAGAATGTAATGGATTCCATGCGCCGGGAAAGGTATACCACTGACGTGGAACTCAACTATCCTAAAGCAGCACAACTTTCACGGCTTAGCAGGGCAGCGGAATCCATCAACCTGAACTGGGTTGAAGTTGATCCTGATGCTGAGATTGTGGACCGTTCCCTTGCCGGAAGTAAGATACGTACAGTAACCGGAGTCTCTGTAGCCGGTGTTCTACGAGAGGATCATTTTATTCAGAATCCAGACGGAGCTTTTAAATTTATGGCCGGAGACATTGTAGGTGTCCTTGGCGGACGTGATAATATTGAAAGATTCAGGTGTCTTGCCACACCTCCGAAATGTGAGCTTAAAGAGGTTTAATATGATTGGTAGAAGAGTTTATATCGTTTTTTTGATCCTGCTGGCAGCCATGGTGTCCGGCTGTGCCAAAAACAGTATTCCCGATCCTGAGGGGATTGGCACTGCTCCCCGTTACTGTCCCGGTCCTGTGGATGTACTCAGCTATTTCGAAGGTATCCCTTACCGTGGGGATGCAGCCATCAATCATAACGGAAAATTTACCCTTTTTGCCCAGCCGGAAACCATGTTGGAAAAGCCGGGGCTGAACTGCAGCGGCTTTACCGTGGCAGCTTCGCGTTATTTTTTCAGCCGCAACTATTATCTTTCCGATACCATCATTGACCGCCTTGCGGACAGTGGTCCGGATTCCCCTTACGGTCAGGACTGGGATTTCGGTTATGATCTCATCCTCAACATCACCGAGGGATTTCAGCGCAGGGCAGTGTTACCCTTCGGCGAAACTGCGGTAATTGAAGAAAACGACGGTATGAGCCTGCGTGGTTTTGGACTCAGCGACCGCACGGCATGGGCGGACGTAATCACACAGATGACCCCGGGCCATGTTTATCTTTTCTCCATGAACAAACCCATAAAATTCAAAAATTACAAATTACTTCATTATCATGTGGGTGTAATTGTCCCTGATGGGAAAGGTCATGTCTGGCTTTGCCATGCCACAAGAAAAAGCGGGGTCAACAAGGTTGATATTTTGAATCCCGCAAATCTTGAAGCTGTTATCAAGGCCAATCCTGATACAGATCTGGGACCGCGCAAGATTCTGATCATTGAAGCACCGTTGAAACTCTAAAAGGCAGGGGAAATATGTTTGCTGATAATGTGTTATTCGCCTTCGGTCTGACAGTTTTTGCCGGGCTATCAACCGGAATCGGCTCTGCGCTGGCTTTTTTTGCCAAGCGCACCAATCCCCAGTTCTTGTCTCTGTCTCTGGGATTCTCTGCCGGGGTGATGATTTATGTCTCTTTCATGGAGATTATGGTCAAAGCCAAAGAGGCCCTGCAGGCTGATATGGGGGAAGTCGCGGGGACATGGACAGCGGTGATTGCGTTCTTCGGGGGCATTGCTCTCATTGCCCTTATCGATAAGCTGGTTCCTTCCTACGAAAACCCGCACGAAATGCATCGTATCGAAGAGATGAATCCTGATAATTTTGAGCAGGGTTCCGGGGTCGCAGAGTCAGGCGCTCTTGAGAGCGATCTGGGCAAGCGCAAGCTTTTCCGCATGGGTACAATGGCCGCGCTGGCAATCGGTATTCACAACTTTCCTGAAGGACTGGCTACCTTCACTGCCGCGCTTAGTGATCCCAGCCTTGGTATTGCAATTGCCGTTGCTATCGCCATTCACAACATTCCCGAAGGTATCGCTGTTTCCGTGCCCATCTACTATGCCACCGGGGATAAGAAAAAAGCCTTTATCTACTCTTTCCTGTCCGGTCTGGCAGAACCTGTTGGCGCAACCGTAGGTTATCTGTTGCTGATGCCGTTCATGTCTGAGACAGTATTCGGTATCATTTTTGCCGGAGTTGCCGGGATTATGGTTTTTATCTCACTTGATGAGCTTTTGCCCGCAGCTGAAGAGTACGGGGAACATCATCTGTCTATCTACGGGTTGGTCAGCGGTATGGCTGTGATGGCTCTGTCTTTGTTGTTATTTTTGTAGAATCCGGTGGTAATCAATTTGATTTTGTGGGATTGTTAAGCCCTGCTGACTTTTCATACAGGAGTTCATAATGGCTAAGAAAAATATAGGTATTCAGGGTTTTACCCTGCCGATGCCCCAGACGATTCTGGGTACACGTCATGAAGGGCGTAATAATTTTATGGCACTGGCTTGGGTCTCACGGGTCAATTACAATCCGTCATTGATGATGATTTCCGTGGGCAAGCGTCATTTCTCCAATCTGGCAATCAAAGCCAGCGGAGAATTCAGTGTGAACGTGCCTTCGGTTGATATGGTCGAGGTTACGGATTTCGTGGGCCTTGTGTCCGGTAACAAGCTGGATAAGTCGGCTCTTTTTGAAGTGCAGGCAGGGTTGTTGCAGAATGCCCCGGTGATCAGCAAATGCCCGGTGGCAATCGAATGCAAGGTATTTGATTCAATGGAACTGCCGAACGATACACTTTTTGTCGGTGAAGTTGTTGCCACATGGTGCGACGAAGATGTGCTCACCGATGACGCACCGGATATCAAGAAGGTGAATCCTATCACCCTGACCATGCCCGATAACCGCTATTGGGGAGTCGGGGATTGTGTCGGGCGAGCCTGGCACGACGGGAAGAAATTGAAATAATACAGAGTATTTAAAGTAAAAAAAAAGATCGCAATCTTGTCAGAAAGATTGCGATCTTTTTTTGTGGTCCAGTAATTCCGGCGAAGCCTAATAAAAGGTTTTAAGCCCCCGGAGGGACCGTCGGTAGACTTCCCCGAAAGGGCCGCCGGAGGCATTCTTACTTCATATAATGTTTGTAGCAGGCCAGGGCATTCATGGCGAAGAGCGAAGTCGTAACCTCACTTCCGACAATGATCCTTGTAGGATGGCGGACCATGGTCCATTCGTAGGCTTTGAAGGGATGCTTGAAGCAGCCTTCGCCGAGGTGGTCGTGTAAAACTTTTATGCCCCTTTCGATTAGCCCGTCCCCGCGGTTGGGGTAACGCAGCAGGCAGAGTGTCGCTACGGCGAGCGATGCGTCAAAGGGGTTAAGGGTCGCGCCGAGCATGTCGTATGCGCAGTAGTGCATTGCTGCGGCCCTAATCTGCTCAACTTTGCCGTTCGGGTCGATGAGCTTTCTTTCATCCTCAGGGATGGTCAGCCAAGTGTCGTAAAGGCGTCCGGCATAGCTGACGTAGATTTCAGGCAGATAGAAACGTACCGCGCTGTCCTGCTTGAAATTGCCGCTTATGAAAGCATTGTGATGGAAAGTCAGAAATCTTTGCAGGGTTGCCAGATTTTCACCTTCCAGTGCGTTCCACTGGTAGCGGTTGGCGAGGATGGACTCAAATATATCCATGTTGTGTCCGGGGCAGATTTCATTACCCAGCGTTTCGCGCACAATGCGACCGTCTTCGTTGTGCTTTTTGAACGGCTTGTCGAACCAGAGCGGCACGGAACCGAAATAGTCCAGCGGACGGGTCATGGTTATGGTCGGCGGATTGGTCTTGTTTCCGCCGCCGATCTGATATTCATTGATGATCTCCACCCACGGGAAATCCAGAAATGCTTCGGCAGCACGCAGCAGTTCCTGATTAGCGGGCAGATTTTTCTCTTTTACGAGGTCCAGCCATTTGCGGGACATGGCCAGCGCGAGAAAAGTCGTGTCCACATCTGGTACGTAATCGTCAAAGCCCAGTTCTTTTTTGGCTTTCCAGTCGCGGGGTTTGAGGTTGCACAGCGGCTGGCCGTTGCCGTCTTTGGGCAGGCAGGTGATCGCCGGATGCTTGATGCCGGAGCTGGGTGTATTCAGCCATTCCATGCTGGTCACGATCAGGAAATGGAGGATGGATTCCAGCATTTCCTTAAGCTTTTCCTGCTCTGCTTTGGGCAGCTCTTCCAGAATGTAGAGATTGTAGATCTGCTCCCAGAAAATATCGTCGTAAAATCCGGTACGGTGGGTGATCCATGAAACACGCATGGAAAGTGGTTCGGCAATGCCTTTCCACGGGCGGCGGAAGATTTTCAGGGCTAAAGGATTGGAATGCAGGAAGCAGCGCATAAGACCGAAGAGCAGGTTGATGTTCTGAAATTCGTATGATCCCAGCCCGGTCATGATGTTCATGAAATTCTCACCGTCGCAGATGGAATCACCGGGCATGATCACCTGTGCGGAAACCGGGAAAAAGGGGTCTTTGGGATTCTTATCCCAGACCCGGATGATGTCGGAAAGGACAGCATCCAATACTTTATTTACTTCGGCTTCGCGCATGCGCGGGGGCTGGGTGTCGGCTTTCTCACGGATACGCCACTGGGGGTCCTGAATTCTGTCCAGCAGGCCGGCAAGCGGCGCAAAGGTGGTTTCAATCCATTCCTTATCCTGCCAGTTTTCATAGGTGGCCTGCATGGCCGCTTCCATCATCTGTTGGTATTGGCCTATCTTGCTCGGGAAAATTGCCGGATGGCTGCACCAGCGCAGAATAAAATGTTTAAAGAGCGGGTTGCCGAAAAGTTTTTTGTAGAGTTTCTGTAAATTCTTACCGGGCACTGTGGGATTAGCAGCATTTAAAATCGGCCCATCACAAATGTCATAGATAGTAGCGTTTCTCACATGATCTCCATTTTTTTTGTTAAAACTCCCTACCAAAGCAGGCCGTGTCTTGCAATCTATTGAGGCTGCATGTAGTGTCCTTTGTAAGCCTTGAAAGGGTTGTGATGATTAGATGATGATATGATAAAATACAGCTATGACAGGATGTTGTGTTGTGTTGATAGATAAGTTGATCAATAAATGATCAAGACGGGGAAGAACGGTAGACCATGGAAAGATTTATAGCCGACCTGCATATCCACTCCAGATTTTCACGTGCCACCAGTAAAGCTTTGGACCCGCGTCTTCTGGCTGCATGGGCGAGGGTTAAAGGTATTGACGTCATCGGCACGGGGGATTTTACCCATCCGGAATGGGTGGCCGAGATAGAGGATCAATTGGTAGAGGACGGCTCCGGTCTGCTGTACCTGCGTGAGCCGCAGGGGCTGGAGGATGCCATCGACTGGGTGGAAGGGCCTTTTGCCGGGCAGACCCGATTTTTGCTCCAGACCGAAATCAGCTCCATCTACAAAAAATACGGCAAAACACGTAAAGTCCACAATCTAGTCTACATGCCCGATCTTGAGTCGGTGAAAAAATTCAACGCCAAGCTTGATACCATCGGCAATCTCAATTCGGACGGACGGCCAATCCTCGGCCTAGACAGTAAAGATCTTCTCGAAATCGTCCTTGAAACCCACGACAAAGCTTTTCTCATCCCCGCACACATCTGGACCCCGTGGTTTTCTCTCTTCGGTGCAAAATCAGGCTTTGATTCTGTAGAGGAATGTTACGGCGACCTCGCCTCTGAAATTTTCGCAATGGAAACCGGACTTTCTTCCGATCCGGAAATGAACTCATATATTTCTGCTCTAGATAAATATCGCATGGTATCCAACTCTGATGCCCACTCCGGCGAAAACCTCGGACGCGAAGCCAATATTTTCAGCGGGGCCATGTCTTATGAAGGAATTTACCGCGCTCTGCGTGGTGAAGGGCTGGGCCATAAATTCATGGGAACCATCGAATTCTTCCCCGAAGAGGGAAAATATCATATGGACGGCCACCGCAAATGCGGAATCATGCTTGATCCGCATGAATCCAAGATGCGTGGCGGAATCTGCCCGGTCTGCGGCAAACCTTTGACCATGGGCGTGTACTCGCGGATCATGGAACTTGCCGACCGCGAAGAACCGCAACAGCCCAAGGGACAGCCCGGTTTTGATTCGCTGGTTCCGCTTAAGGAACTTATTTCCGAAGTTGTGGGAACCGGACCGAAGACCAAGAAGGTGCTTAGTGTCTACGCCCCGCTGATTAAGGAATTCGGTTCAGAATTCACTATTCTGCAGCAGGCTCCGGTTGAGGATCTGAAACGGCACAATGTCCATCTTGCCGAAGGTATCCGCCGTATGCGTGAGGGACAGGTTATCCGCAATCCCGGGTTTGACGGGCAGTACGGAACAATTTCTGTTTTTTCCGCACAGGAACGCGATGAGATCGTCAATGGCGTAAAGTTGATGGTGGTCCGCAAACCAAAAGGCGATCTTGATGATGCCGTGCCTGAGGCAGAAGTGCTTAAGGTTTCTGAGGTCAAGGAGGATGAAGAGTCCTGTGTGGTTCGTTTCAATGATGCGCAGAAAAATGCAATTGAAGCCGGGCCGGAGCCGGTACTGGTTATTGCCGGACCGGGCACGGGCAAAACTCAGACCCTTATGGGGCGTATTAAATTTTTGCTGGAACGCGGGACCCGCGCTCGCCGTATCCTCTCGCTGACCTTTACCCGCAAGGCAGCCGAGGAAATGAATGAGCGCATGAAGGACATGCTCGGTGAGGACGAAGTCCTGCCCCGTGCCGACACTTTGCATGCATTGGCCCTTGAATACTGGGTTTCGGCCTTTGATCATGATCCGATTATTTTAAATGAGGAAACAGCGCGTCGTGTTTTTGCCCGCGCCAACCCTGAACTGAATGGTGGTAAGCTTAAGTCTGCCTGGGAATCCATCAGCCTGTGCCGTGAGACTTTGGAACCGTTCAGCGAAGGTCCTGCTGAAATTCTGGCTAACTACACCCGCCAGAAGGACCAGTTTAACCTGGTGGACTATACTGACCTGCTGGAATTCTGGCTTTCAGAACTTAAGTCGGACAAATACGTGCGTACTTTTACCCATGTGCTGTTGGATGAGGTGCAGGATCTGTCCCCGCTGCAGCTGGCAATCATACACCGTCTGGCAGGTGAGGAAGGAGAAGGTCTTTTCGCCATCGGTGACCCGGATCAGTCAATTTACGGATTTCGTGGTGCTGCCGGGGATGTGGCTAACCGATTCCGCGCGTTCTGGGAAAATTTGATTCAGGTTACACTGGAAGACAACTACCGTTCAGCGCAGGAAATTCTTGATGCTTCGGCCTCTGTCTTGGCGAATCCGCCCAAGTTGAAAGCACATAGGAAATTTGATTCCGAAATACATCTTTTTTCCGCTCCAGACAGCAACCGCGAAGCCTCATGGATCGGGGAGCGCATCAAGCAGCTTATCGGTGCTACAAGCCACAGTCTCGTGGATGCGGGCGAAGTCGGGACTTTGAGTCCCGGTGATATTGCGGTGCTGGTCCGTTTCAAAGGTCTGATCGGTCCCATAGAATCCATGCTCAAGCGGCAGGGAATTCCATGCAGTGTGCCGGAAAGTGAGTCTTTCTGGCATGACCCTCGGGTGGAGGTGCTGCTGGCGGCTGCGCGCAGGATGCTCGGTTTTGCTGAGGATGCTGACGATGAAGCTCCGGAAGTGCCTGAAAAAATAATTGCTCAGGGACCGCTGGGGCTTTCCGCATACTTGACCGATATGCCTCCCTTTGATCCGCTTTTCTGGGAGAGCAAACCCTTCCGGGATATGATTAAAGGGTACAAGGAAAACGGAGGCTGGTCCGGTCTGTTGAACTGGATTCACATGCAGAATGATTTGGATCAGGTGCGCAGCAGGGCCGAGAAGGTTCGTATCATGTCCATGCATGCGGCAAAAGGTTTGGAATTTGAAGCCGTATTTCTTGCCGGACTTGATGACGGCATTGTTCCTTTTGCGGGACCGGATATCCTGACCGGAAAAATTTCCGGGGACGGTCCTCTTGTGCAGGGGGACACTGAAGAGGAGTGCAGGCTGCTTTATGTTGGGATGACCCGCGCCCGTAAAAATCTTTACCTGTCCCATGCTGTAAAAAGGCCGCTCTATGGGCGTACCCTGATGTTGCCTGTTTCTCGTTTTCTGAAGAATCTGCCGGACGGCGTGAAGAAGTCGGCGATGGTTGCACGAAAGGTTCAGAAGGAGAAGAAGATCAGCCTGCTGGATATGTAGGCGTTCCTTCCCGTTCCGTGCGTGTTGAGTAATAGTGGTATGCGGTTTTAATTAGAGTAAAAAAACCTTGTAAACTACCTTCTCATATACCATTGACATTCTTCTGGCTGCCATGGCGCTTAAACCTGCGCCGCGGAGCCGACAGAAGATATGCAACGGGTTGAAGTGATGCTGGAAAAAATTCCTGACTCGTTTCATTTTTTTATTCTCCCGACAAAATTAAATATGCTTTTATTTAAGCAATACTTATACCGTTAATAGAAATGGTTTGCAGTACGGCTTGTTAGAAATGTGAGTAGTGTGTTGATTATAGTTTTTATGAATACAGGTCGGCAAAAATGTCCAATTTTTTGAATGGTATTGAGTCTTCTTTTCAATTAGCGAGCCCTTCATGGGTTATTCCCGGAACTGTTGCCGAGAATTGTCGTTTTTTGTCCGGTAAGGTTGATGAGGTGGCGTTGCTTTTTTTTGAAACAAAGTCATGTCTCGCCTATACTTATGATGATCTGCCGCAGGATCTGTCAGAATGTGGATTATCCTTTCATATCCACCACCCACTTGATCTGCCGTGGAATGAAGGCGGGGAGCGGGTGGCTGAGATTGTGTTGGCCCTTATAGACAAAGCGGCGCACTTAGAGCCGAAATCGCATATCATTCATCCACCCGCAGCAGGACCGCAGGCAGCAGGGTTGATCCGTGATTTTGCGGATGTCATAGCCCGGAGTGGAGCTACCGCAGAAGAATTTCTATTTGAGAACATTAAAGATAATTCTTTGCTTGGATTGACCGAAACCATCGCTGAGTGCGGGATGAAGATATGCCTTGATCTCGGCCACATACTGGCTTACGCACAGCATGACCTTCTGCGTGATCCGTTTCTTGAAGGCAGGGTCAGCATGCTGCACCTCAATGCCCCCGGGCCGAAGGGAAAACATTTGGGCCTTGATCATCTGGATGTTGAAGGTCTTGAAATCATGGGTGCTTTACTTGGGATGCTGAATAAAGACGGTGTGGTTAATGTTGAGGTCTTCGATGAAGAATATTTTTTTAAGTCACTGCAATTGTTGAGTGATTATTGTATTTTGGAAAAGTTTAAGTAATAGCTTGTGAAATTTTTCTTGTGGTTGCAGTTCATAGGATAAATAGAGTACGTAAAGATAGTTTTCCCGTTCTTTTGTATTCATGTACTAGGAGAAATCTTGATTACATTTGTGCTGGGGGGTAATAAGTCGGGAAAATCAGACTACGCCCTCGACCTTTTTGCAGAATATTCCGGACGAAAATGTTTTATCGCCACCGGTAAAGCCCGCGACATGGCTTTCCGGCAGCAGATCATGACCCACCGGATAGAACGTGATCCGTCTATCCCTGTTCTTGAGGCAGGGGCGGACTTGCAAGCAGTGCTGCTTAAGGCTAGAGAAGGGTATGACCACCTGCTGGTGGACAGTCTGGATTTTTGGTTGTTTTCCTGCTCCGAAGTAGCGGACGGAGAACAGCATATCGGGGAGGTTGTCCGGCTTTTATCTGAATGGAAAGGGCCGGATGTTGTTTTGGTGTCATGTGAGGTGGGCCTTGGTCCTCTTGCAATGACCCGTGAAATCCGCAGCTTCGTTCGAAGCCTCGGATCACTCAACCGTACAATGGCTGCAATCGCAGATGAAGTTTATCTTGTGGCCGCAGGGTTGCCCCTTACCCTGAAGAAGTAACTATGGCTTATTTTAAACAGCTTGAAGATCAGCTTCAGGATTTGCTCGCCCTTTGCAATAAGGATGAGCGCTGGCTGGTAGTGGTAAATGCCGATCCGGATTCCCTTGCTTCGGCAATGGCCTTTAAACGCATAATCGGACGCAGGGTTGCTGAAGTGGGTATCGCCCACATCAACGAGGTCAAACGCCTCGACAACCTAGCTATGATTCACTACCTGCGTATTCCGGCCCAGCGGATGATTCCGACCCTAGTGGCGCAGTATGACAAGTTCGCTATCCTTGATTCTCAGCCTCATCATCATCCTGATTTTGAGGATTTGAAATTTTCCGTGATAATCGACCATCATCCGCTTCCGGCGGAACCGTATGCAGATGCGGAGTATGTGGATATCCGTCCTAAATACGCTGCCAACTGCACCATGATGACCGAATATCTCTACAACCTGAAAATCCGCCCTGCCAAACTGTTGGCCACCGCGTTGCTCTACGGTATCAAAACCGATACCCAGAGTTTTGAGCGTCCTTTTATTGACGACGACGTCAAGGCTTTCAGATACTTGACTAAGTATGCGGATATGGACCTCATCAAGCGCATCACCCGCAGTGAAATACATCCTGATTGGCTGCGCTATTTTTCCCGCGCTTTTTACAATCTACGCCGTATCGGTCTCGGCCTGTTTTCCCATATCGGTAAAGTGGAGAACCCTGACACACTGGTTATTCTCGCTGATTTTCTTATGCGCGTTCACGGCGTTTCGTGGGATGTTGTTTCCGGCATCTATGAAGATACCCTCGTGGTCATCTTCCGTGGCGACGGCATGCGCAAGGATATGGGTAAAATGGCAGCCAAGCTTTTTAATGAAATCGGTTCCGCAGGCGGGCACAAGGCTGCTGCGCGGGCTGAGATCAAGCTGGACGCCCTTGAAGGTGCTGACCCGGAATCCTTTGTACTCAAAAAATTGACCAGAGGGAAAAAGACGGTCAAACGCATCTGATCCCTTTCCAAATCACTTCATTGCAGGGTTTGAACCCGAAGGCATATAATGGCACTCAAAGATACAATTAGTTTTGATGGCGATCCCCTGTACCTGATTGACGGTTCAGCATTTTTTTACCGTGGTTTCCACGCCTACCCGGACCTGAAACGTTCCGACGGGACTCCAACCAACGCACTGTTTTTTGTTCTTAGGGTTCTGCTCAAGGTCATCAAAGAGGAAAAGCCAAAGTATCTGGTTTTCATGCTCGACGGTAAAGGAAAGAACTTCCGGCACGAGCTTTATGACCAGTACAAGGCCCAACGCCCGCCCATGCCTGAGGACCTGCGTTCGCAGATTGAACCGCTTAAGGAAGCTCTCAATGTAATCGGTGTTCCCCTCATCGTTTCCAGTGGCGAAGAGGCGGACGATTGTATCGCTTCTTTGGCAGCCCGCTACAAGTCCGAACGCCCAGTGGTAATTCTTGGCGCGGACAAAGATCTCAAGCAGTGCCTTGATGAAAATGTTTTCATGTGGGACCCGGCAGGTCGTAAGGAGAAGATCACTTCTCTGGCTGATTTCCGTGAAGATACCAAATTGGAACCGGAACAGTGGGCTGATTTCCAGGCTCTAGTTGGTGACTCTGCCGATAACATTCCCGGTGTTCCTGGTGTGGGTAAGGTTACTGCCACTAAGATTATGGCGGAATATCCGACCCTTGAAGACATCCGCGACAATTACGATAATCTTAAGCCGGCCATCCAGAAAAAAATGAAGGATGAGCTGGAAAATATTTTTGTTTACCGCGAACTGACCCGAATGCGTTTGGACAGCTGCCCTGAATGTGATCTGGCTAAATGCAAACTTCGTCCGGTTGATTCTGAACGTGCGGCGCAGTTCATGACTGATTATGAATTCCGTTCCCTCGTGCGTGATGTGAAAGCTCTTTTCCCCGCAGCAGAAGGAGTAGTTCCGATCCCGGCAGTCAAGCCCAAGAAGGCTGCTTCCGGTGGTCAGCTTTCCTTGTTCGGTGAGGAAGCTCCGGCTCCGTCCGGCCCGGAAAATCGTCTTGAGCTGAACAAAGCATCAGAAGTTTCTGAGCTTCCTGATTTTGCAGGCAGGGAAGTCGGGCTGGTTCGTGAGGGCAAAGTTTTTTTTGTCGGTCTCGAAGGTCAGGAATGGATGTGTAAAGTTTCTGCGGCTGAATTGGTCGAAGCTTTGCAGGGAGCTAAAACCATCGCCGTTGCAGATGTTAAATCTTTTTTGCGTGCCGATCAGGCATGGGCTGATGTGCCGCTTTCCCGCTGGTTTGATTTGAGTCTTGCTGCTTACCTGCTCAATCCCGAAGAGCGCAATTACGCCTGGGACCGTTTGCGGGCAATGCTTTTTACTGCTGATGAACTGCCCGATGCCATTGATGAAGTGCATCCTGATG
Organism: Maridesulfovibrio spiralis (SeqCode); assembly: GCF_048571135.1. NCBI lineage: Bacteria > Pseudomonadati > Thermodesulfobacteriota > Desulfovibrionia > Desulfovibrionales > Desulfovibrionaceae > Maridesulfovibrio > Maridesulfovibrio spiralis (SeqCode). The sequence goes on from NZ_CP182344.1 coordinate 2,802,059, forward strand.
CTCAGGGGCTTGCTGCGCTTGCGCTTATGCATGTGCTGGGGCCGCGTGTTAAGTCTGCAGGTCTTGATGATCTGATCGGTAAGCTGGAAACACCTCTCATTCCAGTCTTGGCTGAGATGGAAGAAGCCGGAATCAGCATTGATCTTGCCGCGTTTGCTGATTTTCTCACCGAGGTGAGCGAGCGTATCGACGAACTTACCCGCGTGATCCATGAACGGGCCGGGGAGTCTTTTAACATTCGTTCCAGCCAGCAGATGGCAACAGTTCTTTTTGACTCTCTAGGTCTTAAGCCCGGCGGCAAGACTCCCAAAGGGGCTCTTTCCACCGCCAACTCCGTGCTTGAGAAGCTTACCGGGCAGCATGAAATAATCACCGATATTCTGGAATACCGGAAGATGGAAAAGCTGCGTTCCACGTACCTTGAGCCGCTGCCTAAGCTCGTCGGGGCAGATGGACGCATTCATACAAATTTCAACCAGCTGGCAACCGCAACCGGGCGTCTTTCCAGTTCCGGACCGAACCTGCAGAATATTCCCATTCGCGGGGATCAGGGCAAGCGTATGCGCGCCTGTTTTACTGCCGGGGAAGGTTTACGCCTTGCCGCAGCTGACTATTCACAGGTTGAGCTGCGCGTGCTGGCTCATTTTTCCGGTGATCCGGCTCTTGTCTCCGCTTTCGAACAGGATGAGGATATTCACTCCCGCACCGCGGCGCTGCTTTTTGATTGCGATCCGGCAGAAGTAACTTCCGATGAAAGGCGTAATGCCAAGACCATTAACTTCGGTTTGATCTACGGCATGGGACCGCAGAAGCTTTCCCGTGAGCTGGGTATCAAGATCAACGAGGCCAAGGAATTCATCGTCAAGTATTTTGAAAAACTGGATGTGCTCAAAGAGTTTTATGATTCCGTAGTGGAGCAGGGTAAGGAGCATGGTTTCGTGACCACTCTTTCAGGTCGCCGCCGTCTACTGCCTGAACTGCATTCCACCAGCCCGCAGGTTATTTCACAGGCCCGCAGGCAGGCAATCAATACCGTAATTCAAGGGAGTGCTGCCGATATTATCAAGATGGCCATGATCAAGGTTGCTGAGAATGCCGAAATCAAACATCTCGGCGGCAGGTTGATCCTGCAGATTCACGATGAACTTCTCGTCGAAGGTCCTGAAGAAAATATCGAGGAAATCGGTAAACTTCTTCAGCAGGATATGCAGACTGTCGCAACCCTCGCAGTTCCCCTGAAAGTAGATCTTGGCTTAGGCCGAAACTGGGCACAGGCTCATTAGATTTGATGCCTCCGGCGGCTGGGGAAGGGGAAAAACCCTTTTGCTAACGCCCAAAAGGGTTTCTCCCCTTCTCCAGACCCCATCCCCTCTTCCCAAAAGACGTTTTAGTTATGCTTCGCAGACAAATTTTTAAAATTGAAACATAAATAAAGCCCACAATACCTTGTGAGATATTGTGGGCTGATTTTTTGCACAAATTTTGATGCGAACGGCGAAGCCTCGATAAAAAGTATTGAAGAGTCCAGATAAACTTTTCCAAAAGTTTATCTGGTCCCGCTGAAAGCGCCCCCGGAGGGCCGGTCGGTTGATTCGACGAGAGTCCGCCGGAGGCAATAAAAAACTTGAATCTTAGCGGTAATATTTTTAAACTCCCTCAGATTATTAAAGGAGTTTAATTATGTCTGACGATAAAAAATGCGGTTGTGGCAGCGAATATGCCAAGGATATGCCTATCCCTGAGGTTAATTTTTCTTCATTTGTCATGTCCATGAGTTCTTCCGCCATGGTCCATCTTGGCGAAGTTGCTGACCCTTCCACTGGAAAAATTGATTTTTCCCCGGTGCTTGCAAAGCAGTCTATTGATGTGCTGGCTGTGATTGAAGATAAAATCAAGAATGGCATGACTGAGGACGAGGAACGACTTCTCTGTGAATTGCTTTATAATCTGCGTATGAAGTACGTGCAGAAAACCAAGTAATAGCAAACTTCCTTTTTCATTTCTTTTTACCTGATTCCAGGGACTTTTTTACTGATCTTTTTCAGAGAGCGCATACCTGCGCCTTCAATTCAATATCAATTTATTTAAGGACGGATAATTATGAATGCTGTAGCTGTCGGACTTGTCGGAGTAACCGGATATACCGGGATAGAACTTACCCGTATCCTGAGTAATCATAGCGGGATGAAGCTTGTCCGTGTCACCTCCCGTGCCGAGGCCGGGAAAAAGCTGAAAGACATTTATCCTTTTTTGAATTGCATGGAACTGGGTGAACTTGAAATCACCGCTCCTGATGTTGAAGATCTGGCCGAAGCCTGTGATCTGGTCTTTTTGGCTGTTCCGCACAAAACCGCTATGAATATCGGCGGACAGCTTTACGATAAAGGTATTAAAGTTGTTGATTTAAGTGCCGACTTCAGGATTCGTGATCGCGAAACCTATGAAGAGTGGTACAAAGTTGACCATACCCGTGAAGACCTGCTGTCCGAAGCTGTTTACGGTCTGCCTGAGTTTTATCGCGAACAGGTTAAAGGGGCCAAAATCGTTGCCAACCCCGGATGTTATCCCACTTCGGTTATTGTCGGTCTGACTCCCGCCCTGCGTGAAGGTCTGGTCGAGACCGAGGATATCGTAATTGATTCCAAATCGGGAACCAGCGGTGCGGGGCGTGGCGCAAATGTGGGAACTCTTTTCTGCGAAGTTGCGGATTCCTTCCGTGCTTACGGTCTGACCACTCACCGTCACACCCCGGAGATTGAGCAGGAACTGGCTGTTGCTTCCGGCGAAGCCATGACTGTCTCTTTTAATACCCATCTGCTGCCCATTGATCGCGGTATTCTTTCTACAATCTACACCAAGCTTAAGCCGGGTGTGACTGCCGCGGATGTACGTGCTGCCTATGAAAAGGCTTACGGAAATGAGAAGATGGTCCGTTTTCTGCCCGAAGGTCAACTACCGGAAACCCGTTGGGTTCGTGGAACCATTTTCTGCGATGTGGCGGTTGTTCCTGACGAGCGCACCGGGCGTCTGATCGTTCTCTCCGCCATAGACAATCTCTGTCGTGGTGCTTCAGGTCAGGCTGTGGCAAACGCCAACCTTATGCTCGGTTTTGATGAGACCGAAGGGCTTTCACTTGCTCCTATGATGCCTTAATCGGGGACTTAACTACAGTTGCTCATTGAGATTCGCTTTGTGTTAAGTTATGCTTTTTCATAGTTGTAATTGGAATTAAAATGTTATTTTGGGGTGATTTCTGCTATGACCGAAGGTAGTGATTTATTTCTGGATTCTTTTTTTGTGGCTAGGCAGCCTGTTTTCGATGCAGATAAAAATATCTGGGGATATGAGTTGCTTTTCCGCAATTCTGGCGGGAATAATTTTGCTGATGTCGGAAACGAAGATGAAGCAACTTCACAGGTTATTGCTGACGGCTTCGGTTTGATTCAGGAAGACATTGAAGAAGGCCAGCGTCTGCTGGTCAACTTCCCCCGGAATATGTTGCTGGCAGGTGCAGCTGATTTTCTGCCTCCTGACGTGTGCGTCATCGAGATTCTGGAACATGTGCAGCCGGAACAGGGTATTTTGCAAGTCCTCGCTGACCTGAAGGGTGATGGATATATTCTGGCTCTTGATGATTATATAGGTCAGGAAGGGTTTGAGCCTTTTGTTGAACTGGCCGATATTGTGAAAGTTGACTGTCTGGATATTGATTCTGACAAGCTGGTGGAGATTGCGCAGTACCTTAGTAAGCTGGATGTGCAAATGCTGGCTGAGAAGGTCGAAGATGATGAAATGTTCAATCTTTGCCGAGAGCTTGGTTTTGAATTGTTTCAGGGGTTTTTCTTCAGCCGCCCGGAAATTATTCTCGGCAAAAAGATTTCCAGCAGCAATATTAACCGAATGCGTCTGCTTGGCTCAATCTGTGGTGATGATTTTGATGTTGAAGATCTGACCAGTGCCATCAACTCTGATGTGTCGGTCAGTTACCGTTTGCTTAAATTCATGAATTCACCCACCTTCGGTTTACCCAACAAGATTAATTCTATTCAGCAGGCCATTGCTTTGATCGGCTATAGGAAGCTTGCCGGTTGGTTGCGTATGATTCTTCTTTCAGACATGAGCACAGGACCTACCGGCGATGAACTGGCCTTTATCTCCATTAAACGGGCCAAGTTTCTGGAGTTGCTTTCACGGGAAATGGATGCGTGCCCGCTTTCTTCTGAATCCATGTTCATGCTGGGGCTTTTTTCTTTGCTTGATGTTTTTCTGGGCAGGCCTATGGGAGAGCTTATGTCTGAGCTTCCGGTGGACAAAGAGCTTATAGCTGCTCTTACTGATAAAGAAAGCAAGTCCGCCGTTTTTCTTGATGTCGTGCAGGCATTGGAAAAGGCGGATTGGGATAAGTTGAGTTGGCTGGTTGAGCACAATGGTATCAGCTCTCTTTGTGTGGCCCGTAATCACCTTGCCGCCATGCAGTGGGCTAATGAAATTGTTTTGATGAACAGATCGACCGGAAACCCTGAAGCAGAATAGGTCATGTTGTGAGCAAGGATATTCAGCTGGACAAAAATGATTTTGAGCTTTTGCGTAAGCAGATTTATCGCTTGTGTGGTTTAACCATTTCCGATGGCAAGGAATATCTGATTCAGCATCGTTTTAAGGCTCTTTATCATTCCCGGAACTGTCGTTCGTGGAGGGATTTTTACCAACTGCTTATTTCCGGGGACGAGCAGTTTAAGGAAGAGGCTGTCTCAGCGATCAGCACTCATGAAACCAGTTTTTTTCGAGACAATCATCCCTTTACTTCTATTCGGAACAAGATTCTGCCCGAGGTTCTTAAGGATAGGAAATTTGGCAGCAAGATAAAGATATGGTGCGCGGCCTCCTCAACTGGGCAGGAACCGTATTCTCTTGCTATGTTGATCCATGAATGGTCACGTACGGTTGCCAGTGGCAAAGTACGGCCAGATGATTTTTCTATTCTGGCTACGGATATATCCGGGGCCGTCATCGAGAAGGCTAAAAAAGGTTTTTTTACTAATCATGAAAAATCAAGGGGATTACCCCCGGGATATGAGAGGTATTTTGAAAAGAGCGGTAACGGGTGGCAGCTTCATCCTTCTGTGAAGTCCATGGTCACTTTTAAGAAATTTAACCTGCTCAATACCTTTCGTCCTTTGGGGCAATTTGATTTTGTCATGTGCCGCAATGTGCTGATTTATTTTGATGATGACACCAAGATTGACATAGTGCACCGTATTCATGACCTGCTGCCGAACAAAGGTTATCTGATGCTTGGATCAACTGAAACGCTGGCCGGACATACGGATCGTTATGAGACAGAACATGCCGGAGCGGTAATCCTCTACCGCAAGATGCTCGAAAAAAAATAAACCGCCTAATCCTTTATGGATGTTGGCGGTTTGGTCAGCTTTGTTCTATATTATTTAGATATCGTATTTGGTTCCGAATAGAGTTTTGATTTTCTGGATGAACATGTCCATATCTGCCACGGGTTTGAGTAGTACATTGTCGGATGATATTCCGTAAGCACGGACATCCGGCGGGACAGCATAGTCAACTGAGCCTGTGTGGATGATAAAGTCCATGTCCGGGTGCAATTCCTTGAGGTGGATGATGAGATCATTGCCGTGCATGACTGGAAGACGCATATCTACAATGGCTATGTCTGCATTCTCAGTCTTCATCAGCGTGAGGGCTTCCTCAGCACTTCCAACCGAGATTACATCCAAACCTTCGTCTTCAAGATAGTCGACGAGGTTCTCCCTGACCATCTGTTCATCATCAACAACCAGAATTCGCATATATTCTCCATCTCATGATGCTTGTTGGAACATGAAATTGAATGAAATCAACCTCAGATATATCTAATTTTCATAATTAAGCATAATGCAATGTATTTTTATTGGCAACGAAAATGAACGTAAAGTTTAGTTAGCGTTGAAATAAAAAAGGGAAGTTTCTGGAAACTTCCCTTTTTTGCATTCATAGATCTTTCTGGTTAGCAGCAGAAAGTGTTGTATACCTGTCGGTCTTTGTATTCTGCTTTCTTACCTTCGTTCCATTGTTTCACCGGACGGTAGTAGCCAACAATACGGGTGTATACTTCTGAGTCCGCTCCGCATTCCGGGCAGCTGTGATGCTCGCCGCGAATATATCCATGTTCTTTGCAGATGGAGAACGTCGGAGTAATGGAGAGGTACGGGATTTTGGTGTTGCGGAAAGCTTTAACAATGAAGCTTTTCAGTGCATCAAGATCGGTCGTGGATTCCCCGAGAAATGTGTGGAATACAGAACCGCCGGTGTACAGGGGCTGGAGCTTATCCTGATGGGATAAAGCCAGAACCACGTCTTCGGAAACTCCCACCGGCAGGGTGGTGGAGTTGGTGTAGTACGGGGTTCCGTTACCGGAAGTCTGGATGTCGGCATAAAGTGTTTTGTCGATCTTGGCCAGGCGGTAGCTGGTTCCTTCAGCAGGGGTGGCCTCAAGATTGTAGAGGCTGCCTGTTTCTTCCTGAAATTGTGAGGTGAGATCTCGCAGATGGTTGAGCACCCGGGTCATCAGACGGATTCCGGAGGGCGTTTCAATGCCTTTGCCCAAAAGGTTCAGGCAGGCTTCGTGTCCGCCGAGTAGGCCTATGGTGGAGAAATGGCCTTTGTAGCCGTTTTTAAGGTAACGGCTGGACCATGGGAACATTCCGTTATCAAGATTTGTCTGGATCAGTTTGCGTTTGAATTCAAGCGAGTTTTTGGCTTGTATGGCATACTCTTCAATGAGATCGAGGAAGTCTTCTTCTCCCTGTGCCAGATAAGCCAGCTTAGGCAGGTTCAGGGTTACAACGCCGATTGATCCGGTGAGGTCTCCGGCACCGAACAGGCCGCCGACTTTGTTGCGCAGTTCGCGCAGGTCCATCTGCAGACGACAGCACATAGAGCGCACGTCTTCGGGGTTCAGGTCGGAATTAATGAAATTCTGGAAATAGGGAACGCCGTATTTGGCGGTCAGGTCGAGTAGGGTTTTACCGATCTGGGAATCCCATGGAAAATCTTCGGTTACATTATATGTAGGGATGGGGAAGGAGAATATACGGTTGTGCTGATCCCCGTTAACCATGACTTCAAGGAAGGAACGGTTGATCATTTCCATTTCCTCGGCATATTCACCGTAGGTGGAATCCTGAAGTTCTCCGCCGATGATTACCGCTTCTTTTGCGATATGTTTGGGAGGAACAAGGTCGAAGGAAAGGTTGGTGAACGGGCTTTGGCCTCCCCATCTGGAGGTTGTGTTCAGGTTGAACACGAATTTCTGCATGGCCTGACGCACTTCTTCATAGCTGAGGCCGTCATGGCGGATAAACGGTGCGAGATAGGTATCAACATTGTTGAAAGCCTGTGCTCCGGCCCATTCGTTCTGCAGTGTGCCGAGAAAGTTGACCATCTGGCCGAGAACGGCATCAAAATGTCTTGCGGGTCCGGCGCAGGAACGGCCTTCAAGGTTGAAGCCTTCCAGCAGCAGGTCGCGCAATGACCACCCGGCACAATAACCGGCGAGGCCGTATGAAAGATCATGGATATGGAAATAGCCGTGCTCATGGGCCTGCCTGATTTCTTCAGGGTATTTTTCAAGAGCGTAGCGGGCCTGAATGGTTCCGGAGAGATGGAGCATCAGACCCTGAAAAGAATGGGTCATGTTGGCATTTTCAGCCACACGCCAGTCACTTTTTTCAAGGTACTCGTCAATGGTTTCTTTGATATCGAGATAGGCGTCTTTCTGATTTCTGAGTCTGCGGCGGCTGTCGCGGTAGAGGATGAATTTTTTGGCCACTGAGTGCAACCGGGAATCCATCAGCACTTCTTCGACCATATTCTGAACATGTTCCTGTTCAGGAATGTCGACTCCTTCGAGCTTGGCTTCCACCTTTCTGGCCATACGTTTGGCCATGAGCGGGTCTTTGATTCTGCTGGCGCTGAGTGCTTTGAAAATGGCCTGTGCAATGCGCTCAGTCGACCAGGTCTCCAACCGGCCGTCTCGCTTCATTATCTGCGTGGGCATGATCTCTCCTTGGAGGAATGTAGTTCTGGATGGTCAGGTCAAAGCCATCCGGAAGGTATCCTTTGGCGGTTTCGACATCTTCGTCTGTCACGATGGGAACCTGTGTCAGACGAAAATAGAAGGCTTTGGGGTTGGCTTCGGCAAGCTTGAAAATCTTTTCAAGATTTTTCTGCGCTGCCTCGGCGGTAACGGCCTGCCCGGTCAAGGCAGGGTACTTCTCATACGGTCCTTTTACGTCAATAGCGAATTTGTCCGCTAATCCTTGCTGGAGAATATCTTCAACAATTTCAGGAAGCATTCCGTTGCTGTCCATTTTTATGGGCAGATTGGATACTTGTCTGATTTCGTAAAGAATTTCCCCGAGGTTAGGTACCGTTGTAGGCTCGCCACCAGTGATAGTGACCCCGTCAAGCCATTTTGCTCGGTTCCTTAGGAAAGATCTCATATCTTCTCTACTCAGGAGTGGCAGCCGTTCCATATTCCAGGCCATGTCGAAATTGTGGCAGGTAGGGCAGTGCAAGTTGCATCCGCCAAGGAAGAATACGCAACTGGTCATTCCGGGCCAGTCACACAGGCTGAGCGGTTCGATTCCGCGAAGATGGTTCCATCCCTGAGAGAGTTCGTTCATGATTTTTATCTATTCGATTAAGTATTTTTAGAGAGCTTTTTTCTTAGATTGAGTCTCAAGCCCCGTGCTTCGGGAGCTGTCTTAAGTTCGGAGAGAATACTAACTCAGGGGATGAGTTTTGTACAGGGGGGTGAATGAAAATTTGTTGTAACATAGTCATATTTGACGTTTATCTATGATTATCATGAAATGTTGAAAAATATAAAAAGTTTTCCACAGGTTCATAACCTTAAAAGAGGTCGGAAAAACAGGATTTTTTCTAAATAAAGTTTAGAAAAAAAAATGTTCAGTGAGCTTGAAAACGTTTTTTGACAAGGTGTGGGAAAAAGTAAGGAAGGTTGTGCGGTTGCACAAAATGATCAGTTCTTTTAGCATGGCAGCGTCTGTTTTGGAAAGCTGTTTTGAGTTGAAAATTTAAATCTTCCCGAGGATGCGGATCATGCCGAGTGACTAAAGCGGAATTCGATTCCGGCCGAAAAGTTTATATGAGATAATGTTACCTTCAATGTGAGGTTTTTCATGAGAAGTTTTTTACTTATCATTATATTGTTTGTCCTGAGCCATGTCCCCTCTACCGCACAGGCGCGGAGCATGGAGGAGGAGCGGGCTTTGTGTCTTACCCGAAACGCCCTTGCCCGTGCGCAGTGTAAAGATCCACATGAGTTCAGCTATGTAGGCACCAAGCGGGGGAATATTTATATCTATACCGGTTTTTATGGAGCCAAGTATACCGACTTTTTTTGCAAGATTGATAACAGTGAGATTACAATTCTTTCCCGCAAAAAAAAATTCAGGCGTAGTGTAAAATATTTTATCGATGAGAATGAATGCGGGGTTATTGAATATTTCCCGGCTTCCTGCACCAAGCGCTCTGTTATAAAATGTTGTTTTCCTAAGTCGGATAAGGAATTGAAGGCTGATAAGGAAGCGCAGTTCTGGGAGCGTTCCATACCTGATCTGCTTAAAGAGGATCAGGAGAATGCATTGAAGGAATTGCAGAACAGGACAGCTAAATCTTCCGAAACCAAGCCAGAAGGGCAATAGCCGGGGTCAGGGCATAAAGCGGCCAGTAGAATTTATTGTACGTGAAGAAAACAACGGCTCCCAGCAGGAAGAGGGCGTAAACCCATGCCTCGGCATGTTTGGTGAAACGCTGGTTCTTCTCCAGTTTGAGATGGAACATGTCCCGGCGGTCACATTCGGCAGCGGCGTTCTCCTGTCTTTTACGGCCGGACTGAAGCTTGTAGCCGCACTTGGAGCATAGTTTAGCCACGTCGTTGTTTTTTTTACCGCATTTGTTGCATGTAATCATTTTTATATGGTTCCTTGTGGTCTCATGGGCTTTTGCCAGTAGAATACTGGGTGTATTGTTGTGTCAATATTTTAGTATTTTGTTGGATTTAAGCAAGAACGATACCACGTAATAAGTCCCTAATTTTCTGCCTTATGCAGTCTGGTTGCAGCGGACAGTAGCTCTGACCGTTATCTTTGGGAATTATTGTTGCATATAATTGTATAACTTCTTGACTATTGTGGCGGAATTGAGACATTTTATGCAAATAATTATGAAATTTGGATGGAGAGTTCATGAGTGAAGTGTCCCGGGATGGCGCACAGGTTCCCGATAAAGATAAGCGGATTGACTTTTACTTGAAAGTTCTGGGCCGGCTTAAGGAACGCAGTACCCTGCGTGAAGTCCTTGAGCGGGAGGTCTTTTTAGAGTTTATCAAGTATAACAATAACCGCATTAATGAATTTCCTCTGTTGGAAAAGCAGCAGAGTGGGATTATTGCCTTGTTGTGTCACCGCTCCATTGATTTGCCTGCACATGAATTCATCAAGAAGATTCTCGGTGAATTTATCCTCATGATCGGTAGGTTCAGCAAGCTCAAGGATGGAAAGGATAAGTCTTCTCTCGATAATATCAGGTCCCGCATTATCAATGCCGAGACCCTGCTCATTAAGACTGTTCAGGGTGTCGTTTATGCTTCCTGTCTTATTTCAGATAACTTTGAGGAAGTAACCCTGCGCCACCTTGGCGAACCTGCTCTCAAGAAATATAACGGTTTGCTTGAAGAATTCGAGCTGGATAAAAATTTCTGGCAGGCGCTCATAGACAAGTTCATAACTCATGAAGTGGAAACTTCACTCAAAGATATTATTTCCAATGAATCTTATACTCTGACCAGAGATAAAAGTTATTTGATTCTGCGTTTTCCTTTTGATGATGTAAGCAAGCGATTTGCAGCAGAAATCCCGGCTATTGATAAGACCCGCATTCAGAGTGCCTTTGAGCAGGTCGGTATGGATGAAGAGTCCGCTGGAATTTTAAAAATGACTTACAGTTCCCTGCAGGAAAGCAGGGTGCTTGTGCATGACGATGAACCCGTAGGTAATGATGTGGTTGAACGTATTGCACGCATTGTCTGTATTGATCCGGCAACAGCAAAGTTCAAGCAGGATTACGATAATGCTATGGAAGCTCTGCGGCAGAATGCATATTCAGCTGACAGTGCTGAAGAAGAAGCTGAGATGGCCCGCCAGATGCAGTTTGCGCAGGATCAGATCGGTGCATGCGCTATCGGGGTCAGTATAACGCTTGATATTGTTGTTCGTGAATTTTTGCTGGGTCTTAAAAATTTCACCCAGCGTGATGAAAAGGTATTGACCGTTTACCTGCGCAGGTTTGATGTCGAGTCCCTCGATAAGCTGTTTATCTATCTTACTGAAGTGAAATTTTCTTCCTTGCTGAAAGTTAGAATGCAGGGAGAGGAAAGCAAGATGCAGTTGCGGGTGCTCAAGCGAAGAAGAGCTTTAAGCAAAGATGTTCAGGGACTGCAGGAAATCGGAATGACCCGTATCCGTATGTCTCGTCTGTGGCTTAAGGATTCCGTAAACGAGAACTGGCTCATCTTCAAACACAGCACTGCTCAGGAACTGGTCAAGGAAATGCGATTGCTGGCCCTTGAGAAAGAGCTGGCTACCGCTATTTTGCGTTTGTTTGAAAAAGGCGATTACAAGGTCGAATTTCTGATTTTTATCAGCTTGCAGGCAGTTGCCAAAGCCACAAAAGATATTCGCGGTAAACTTAATGATCTGTTCATGCGTTTCGGTATCGGTGAGCAGAGCGATGAGCAGATAGCCAAGAAATTGTCGGCTTCTAAGTAAGCATCAATATTTAGAAACAGAAAAGCTCCCCATGCTGTTAAGTATGGGGAGCTTTTCTTGTGTTTTATTCAATTAAATAAATACGACAGTTTTATTGCCGTCAACGAGTACCCTTTCAGTGAGATGCCATTTTACGGCTCTGCTGAGCACCTGACGTTCAATGTCGCGCCCGAGGATTTTGAGCTCTTCGTAATCGTGACGGTGGGAAACACGGATAACGTCCTGTTCGATGATGGGACCCTGATCCAGTTCTTCGGTTACGTAGTGGGCGGTGGCTCCGATGAGCTTTACGCCACGCTCTCCAGCCCTGCGGTAGGGGTCTGCACCTACGAATGCGGGTAGGAAGGAGTGGTGGATGTTGATGATGCGGTTAGGGTAGGCATCAATCAGCTTCGGAGACAGAATCTGCATGTAGCGGGCAAGGATAACCAGATCGGCTTTGCCTTCCATAAGTTTAAGAATTTTATCTTCAGATTCGTCTTTTTTGCCTTTTTCTACCTGAACATGATGGAAGGGTACACCGAATGATTCAACTGCTTCACGCAGGTCGTCATGGTTACTGATAACCATAGTAATCTCGGTGTGCAGCTCATCTCGTTTGGCTCTCCAGAGTAGATCCATAAGGGCATGGTCGAATTTGGAAACAAGGATGGCAGTCTTTTTCCTGATCCATGCAGGATTGATGTGCCAATCCATATCAAATTTAGCAGCAACTGTTTCTGCGAATTCCTGCCTGAATTCTTCGAGGCCTTCTTCGATTCCGTTCATGTGAAATTTCATTCTCAGAAAAAAGCGACCGCCTACGGGATCACTGGAATGCTGGTCAGAATGAATGATGTTGGCGTTCTTTGAATACAGGAAGCCGGAAACTGCGGAAACAATTCCGGGCCTGTCTTTACAGGATACTGTCAGATATGCTGTTGATTCTCTTGATGATGTCATTATTTGTCTCGGTAAAATAAATTTAGTTCCAAAAAAGGGAATACTTTTACCAACTGAATGCATGGCAGGCAAGCTCTGTTGAAGGTATAGGGAATATATGTAAGGGTGGTTTTTTTGAAATATGATCAGTAAATTTCGAAAAAGCGAAATATAGTCTTTACAATTTATTAATCTGAAATTATGTGTCCCTCAAATTTTGCGTACCTGAAATTGGTTAAAAATTAAAAATAATGCAGCTTGTCTGCTGTTGAGGTTGAAAATGAGTGTTTTGAATGGTGAGGTGGTCCAGTCCGCCATCCATGGATTCATGTATTTCGGCGATATTGTTTTTGCGGTCAGTGGTGCTTTGGCTGCAGGCAGACGCAGGATGGATATCGTGGGCTATGTTCTGATCGGGACTATTACCGGACTCGGTGGCGGGTCGTTGCGTGATGTGTTGTTGGACCGTCCGGTCTGGTGGACCAAAGATCCTGTAGAGCTGTATCTATGTATCATAGCGACCTTGTTTACATATTTTTGCCGTCTGGAAATCAAGGATCGTTATAAGGCCACTTCATGGTTTGATGCGTTGGGTCTGAGTGCGTTTGCTGTTACCGGGAGTTCTGTGGCCTTTTTGCAATCGTTGTCTCCTTGGCCTGTGGCTGTGTTCATGGGAGTGATGACTGCTACAGGGGGCGGTGTTATTCGCGATCTTTTGACTGGAAACAGGCCGATGATTCTTTGCGGTGAGCTTTATGCAGTTGCTGCTCTGGTAGGAGCTTTTGTGAACGTGGGGATGATGACACTGGCTGTTCAACCGGAAATAGCCATGGCTGCGGGATTTATGAGTACGCTGGTTCTGCGCGGTTTTGCTGTCATTTATGATGTCCGGCTCGGACCTCCTGGTGAATTTGTCAGGGTCGGCGGGCGTAGTCGGTAATTTGATGCCTCCGGCGGCTCTACCGAGAGTCCCTCCGGGGGCCAGCGCTGCTCTATATCCGTAAGACTCGAGCAAGAAGCTCTCGCCTAACGGCAATAGGTAAGAAACTTTTGGGAAAAGTTTCTCTGGACACTTCAAAACTTTTTATAGGGCTTCGCCATTAATCTTGGGGACTGTGTCCATGGAATATTCGGGAATTGTCACTTTATGTCTGGCGGGTTCTGAAGTATTTGAATGGGCATAAGTTCTAAACGGAGATAAAATCATGTTCAGAGAAATCCAGAATACCAAGAAGATCCTGCCCGAAGGATCAGTCGAAGAAATTTTGCAGGCCGGGGAAGAGGGTGTTTTAGCCTCTTGCGGCGAGGACGGTTACCCTTATGCCACACCGCTCAATTACGTTTTTCATGACGGAGCCATCTATTTTCATTGCGGCCTGACCGGACATAAGCTCGACAATATCGCATTTAATCCAAAGGTTTCTTTTTGCGTTTACGTGGACACTGAATTGCTGCCTTCTAAATTCAGCATCAAGTTCCGTTCCGTAGTTGCTTTCGGTAAAGCCGAAGAAGTTTCCGGTGCTGAGAAAAAAGAAGCACTGCTGGCACTGGTGCAGCGTCTTTCTCCTGACCATATCCCCGCAGGCGAGAAGTATATTAATAATGATATGGATAAGACACGGGTCATCAAAATTAATATCGTTCACGCCACAGCAAAAGGGCGCGTGAAATAAATTTTTCCAAGCTTTCGCAACATCAAAAACGGGTGGTCTGACGCTTAGTCAAACCACCCGTTTTCTTATTATTAAGACTCTTTAATTAAACTTCCTGGCGAAGCCGTAATAAAAAGTTTTGGGATTCTTAAACCCTTTTTACATAAATCCGCAGGAAAGCGGATTTGACCGGTGCCCCAAAGCACCGCCCCGAAGGGGTAAGCCCCAGGAAGGGGCGCAATAAAAAGGGTTTAAGCCCCCGGAGGGGCCGCCGGTAGGCTCTCCCCGAAGGGACCCGTGGTAGCGCCGCCGGAGGCTAACAAACTATCCGCCTAGATAGGCCTTTTTAACTTCAGGATCATCCATAAGTTCAGCGGACGACCCTTGCGCAACGATTTCACCTGTATCGAGCACATATCCGCGATGCGCGAACTTGAGCGCCAGATTGGCGTTCTGTTCGATGAGCAGAATGGTCAACCCCTGTTCGTTCAGTTCTTTGAGTGTGCGGAACATATCGTACATGAGCAGCGGCGCCAGTCCCATGGAAGGTTCATCTAGCATGATGAAATTACACTTGGACATGAGCGCGCGCCCGACGGCCAGCATCTGCTGCTCTCCGCCGGAAAGGGATTCACTGCGCTGCTTGCGTCGTTCGGCAAGACGCGGGAACAGGCCGAACACGCGGTCATAATCACCATGGATATCCTTGATGGAATCCTTGCGGGCATAGGTTGCCAGTTTGAGGTTTTCTTCCACGGTCAGGTTACCGAAAATGTGGCGACCCTCGGGAACAAGTGCCAAATGCAGATCGGAAATGACCTTGTGCGGCGGCATGTCGAGGATAGAATTACCTTCCCAGCAGATATCCCCGGAAACAACCTTGGGGGCTTCCGGCGGGGGAAGCCGGCTGATTGATAGCAGGGTGGTGGTCTTGCCTGCACCGTTTGCGCCGATAAGAGTGACGATTTCGCCTTCATTGACGTTGAACGAGATGCCGTGCAGGGCCTCGATATTACCGTATTTTACGCGGAGATCTTTGATTTCAAGTAGAGTAGTCATCAGATTGAATCATCTCCCAGATAAGCTTTGATAACAGTCTCGCTGGACTGGATATCTTCGGGTGTTCCTTCGGCGATTGTGGCACCGAAATCGATACATTTAATCCATTTGCAAAGGGTCATGACCACCTTCATCTGGTGTTCGATCATGAGGATGGTGATGTCAAATTCATCATGAATCCACTTTATGAGTTTGATCAGCCCTTCAACATCAGAGGAGTTGAGTCCGGCAGCAGGTTCATCAAGCAGTAAAAGTTTGGGCTGAATGGACATGGCCCGGGCGATTTCAACGCGACGCTGCAAGCCGTACGGCAGGTTGGTAGGCAGTTCCTCCGCGTACTGTTTCAGGTCCATGAATTCGAGCAGCTCGGTTGAGATGCGTTCGATTTCCTTTTCCCTGAGATAGTAGTTTTTGGTGCGCATGATGGCATCGAAGAATCCGTAGCCCATGCGGTAATGCTGGGCGATGCGGATATTGTCCAGCACGGTCATATCATGCCAGAGACGAATGTTCTGGAATGTGCGGGCCACACCCATGGCGGTGACCTGATGCGGTTTCAGACCGCGTGTGGGGTTGCCGTCAAGGGTGATGCTTCCTTCCGTTGGCTGGTAAAATCCGGAGATGAGGTTGAATATGGTGGTCTTACCTGCACCGTTGGGGCCGATTAATCCGGTTAGGGAACCTTCCTCAAGCTGTATATTGAAATCGGAAACGGCCTGCAGCCCTCCGAACCTTTGGGTGAGTCCGTCTATATTTAATAGTGTCATTTTATCTCCTTTTCGCGCGGTTCAGGGCTACTTGAATTTGTAGAATTTTTTAAGCCGCGGGAATAGGTCGGGCAGTTCCTTGTTGCCCATGATTCCTTCGGGTCTGAATTGCATAAGCAGGATCAGGGTCAGCGGGATGAGAACCCATTTCCAGACTTGACTGAGATGGTATGTGTCCGGGAGCAGGTTCAGGAAATGCATTCCGGTGTCTATAGCCGGGATGATGAAGCGCAGCAGTTCGAGCATTACGGTGAAGAATATTGCTGATAGTATTGAGCCACCAAGTGAGCCCATGCCGCCGAGATAAACCATGACCAGACATTCGGTTGATTTCATGATGTTGAATGACTGCGGGTTAACGTAGCCCAGAACATGGGCAAAGAGTGCTCCGGCTACCCCGGCGAGTCCGGAGGAAAGCATGAAGGCGGCCATTTTCATTTTGTTGGTGTCCACGCTCATGATCTCGGCTGCGACCTCGTCCTGACAGATGGACATGATCCCCTTGCCGTAGGTGGAAGATACAAAACGGCGGATCATCCATATACTCATGAATGTTCCAAGAATTACCCAGATCATCATCCAGGGAATATCGATCAGGTCTTCCATGGCGTTGACCACCCGTTTCATGCCCATGAAGCCGCGCGGGCCGCCGATGACATCCATGTTTTCAATGGCTGAAATGACCATGTAGTTGGCGGCAATGGTGATGATCGCCAGATAGTCACCCCTTGTTTTGAAGGAGGGTATAGCCACGATGAGTCCTGCTACGGCGGAAACCAGCCCAGATATGATTACAATGATGGGGAAGCCCAGCGGAGCAAGCTCCGGGGGCAGAATCGGTGCACCGAAAATCTTATCCTGAGCAAAAAACATAACGCTCAGAATAGATGATACGTAAGCCCCGATACACATGAATCCGGCGTGTCCACAGGAGAATTCTCCCATGTAACCATTAACAACATTCAGACTTGATGAAAGGATGATGTTGATGCCGATGAACATGATAACCGACTGGATGTAGAGGTCCAGCGCGCCGAACTGGGAAAGGGCAACAACAATGGCGGCCATGGCCCAGAGTCCGATATTGAAACTGTATTTCTGCATAGTGTATCCGCCTTAAATCTTGGTTGTCTTGGCAACGCCGAATATACCTGTTGGTTTTACCCATAAGATTACCAGCAGGATTGAAAAGGCGAACAGGTCCCGGAAAGTGGAGGGGAAAAGGGCTACAACCCCAACTTCAATGAAGCCGAGCAGGAAGCCGCCGATGAAAGCACCGCGAATATCCCCGATACCTCCCACGACCGCTGCGATGAATGCTTTCCATCCGATGAGCGCACCCATGTATGGCTCAAGGATGGGGTAGGACATGGCAAAGAGCAGTCCGGCCAGTCCGGCCATGCCGGAACCGAGTACAAAGGTGAATACGATTACGTTATCGATGGGAATACCCATGAGCGGAATGGCAAATTTATCATAAGAAATACCGCGCATAGCCATGCCGATCTTGGTCTTTGTGACGATGAATTGCAGCAACAGGAAAACCGCAATGGCAGCAAAGATTACAATAATCTTCAGGTTGGTGACCGAGACATTGCCGAAAGTGTAGACCACTTTGTCGAGCAGTTCCGGGAATTTCTTGCGGCTCGCACCGAGCAGAGCGAGGTTGCCGTTCTCAAGAATCAGGCCGGTCATAAGTGCTGTGATAACTACGTACAGCCTGTGCGCTCCCTTTCTGCGCAGGGGCCGGTAGGCGATGCGTTCAATTGTAACCCCGACCCCGGCAGTAAGGATCATGGTCAGCGGTACGGTCAGGGCCAGCACCATCCACGGGGCAAAGTCGAGAAAGCCCAGCAGGGCGGTGGCTGTGAAAAATGCTATGTATGCCCCGACCATGAAAATGTCGCCGTGGGCAAAGTTGATCAGCAGAAGGACCCCGTAAACAAGGGTGTAGCCCAGCGCAATAAGCGCGTAAAAACTGCCCCACTGCAGGGCATTGAGTAAATTCTGGATGAGGATATCCACTTGCGGTCATCCTTTGTGTAAAACGGTTTGTAAAAAATAATCAGACGGCAGAAGAGTAGCTTCCGCCGCCTGATTTTATTTTAATGAATTAGGGGCAGACGGATTCGGCAAATACGAAATTGCCGTTTTCGTCGATGCGTACGACTACTGCGCACTTGATGGGGTCACCCTGACTGTCAAATTTCATGGAACCTGTGATGCCTGCGAATTCCTTGATGTTGCTCAGAGCGTCACGGATAGCTTTGCGTTCAGCTTTGATATCGGAATTGTAGGAGCCTGCATCCTGAATGGCTTGCAGTACGAGACGTGCTGCGTCCCAGGTGAGGGCTGCAACATCGTCAGGCGTTTCGCCGTATTTGGCTTCGTAACGGTCGATGAATTCTTTGGTTGCGCCTTTCGCGCCTGCTGCTGCGTAGTGGGTGGAGAAGAACTGGCCTTTGCAGTCATCGCCGCAAAGCTTCATCAGTTCGGCTGAACCCCATGCGTCAGAACCCATGAAGGGGCCTTTGTAGCCGAGGTCGCGGGCCTGTTTAACGATAAGTGCAACCTGATTGTAGTTGTCGGGAACAAAAATGAAATCAGGTTTGGAGTTGATGATTTTGGTCAGCTGTGCAGAGAAGTCCTGGTCTTTGGTTCCGTGGGATTCGAAAGCCACGATGGATTTAGCACCGTTCTTCTTTTCAAATACTTCCTTGAAAATTTCTGCAAGACCTTTGGAGTAGTCATTGGAAATGTCGAAAAGAACTGCGGCGGTCTTGGCTTTAAACTGTTTGGTTGCGAAGTTTACAGCAACCGGACCCTGAAAAGGATCGAGGAAGGCTGCGCGGAAAACCCAAGGACGGTTTTTAGTAGTGTCCGGGTTTGTAGACCAGGGGGAAACCATGGGGGTTCGGTTGTCGTTACAGGTTCCACCAGCAGGAACTGCCTGCTTAGATGAGTTGGGGCCGATGATTGCTGCAACGCCGTCCTGTTCAATAAGTTTGAGGGCTACGTTAACAGCGGACTCGGCTTTCGATTCGTTGTCTTCATAAAAGAACTCAAGAGGAATTTTCTTGCCGCCGACTTCAAGTCCACCCTGTCCGTTAATGTCAGCAAGGAGCATTTCTGCAGCATTTTTGGAGGCTTCACCTACTTTGGGGATGTCTCCGGTGAGGGGGATGTTGAAACCGATCTTGATCTTTTCTTCTTTTTCAGAGCAGCCGCTGACAACAATCATAGCCAGCGCGAGAACCGCGAGGCCCAGCAGTGACCTTAGAATCAAATTTTTCATTCTTTACCTCCTGAGATGTTTATTAAGAATTCGAATTTTGGCATTAGGTGTTAAAAAATATCTCAAAAGGATGGTTTACAAAAGACATTTTTGCAAAAAAGGGTCTCTTTAAAAAAATAGTTATTTATTTAAGGTATTTGATTGTGATTTCATGAGCCGTGAATGATTGGCGATTTATGTATCGAATAATATGGAATATGTGTTGTTCGTCAGTAAAGTAATATAAAACAATATGTTGATAGAAATTTGAAGAGGCGAGCAGAAGGTGGTGGTCTATGTTAGAAGAGTGGTTGGGTGACTGTTCGGTATAAAAATGTAAAATGAGTAAAATTATGACATCGTGTTTGATTATCAAAAAAAATACCCCCTAAAATTTCGCTAAAAAGAATTTTTGAAAATTAAGAGTGCTTTGTTTAGCAGTAAAAAGAAATGTATTTGATCCATTCTAGCCGGTTTGTTTCTTGTTTTTGTGTTTTTAATCTTAATAAACAGTGGTTTGTGTGTATTCTTTGATTTGACGTTTTTTGAATGATTATCTAATCAATTGACTTCGAAATGCGAAAAAAGCCCCGGAAGAAGATCTTCCGGGGCTTGATTAAGTCATATTTATCTATTGATTAGAGCTTGAATCTGTCCATCATGACTTTGAGAGAACGGGCCTGCTGGTCGAGGTCCTTAACCGCTTCTTCCAACTGGCGGGAGCTGTCAAGGTTCTGCTCTCCAGCTTGCTTGATAGAGCCGAGTGCCACAGCAACCTGATCCAGTCCAGCCAGCTGTTCCTGACTGGAAGCTGCGATCTGGGCTGAAGATTGCGCAGACTGGTTGATGACAGTGCTGAGGTTGAGGATTGCTTCGCCTGTCTGTCCTGAGAGATTCGCACCTGTTTCAACAGCTTTACCACCCTGTTCGGTTATCATCACCGCAGAGCTGGTTGCCTTTTGGATATCCGCGAGAATTGACTGGATCTGGGCAACAGATTCCTTGGACTGATCAGATAGATTTCTGATCTCACGGGCAACGACTGTGAAACCACGTCCTTCGGCTCCGGCTTTGGAAGCTTCGATGGAAGCGTTCACTGCCAGAATGTTGGACTGATCGGCAAGATCGTTAACTACATAAATGATATCCCCGATGTGCTGGGATTGCTCGGACAGTTTGACGATGGACTGCGCGATGGTGTCCATCTGGGTGCGGATATCTTTCATACCGGAAGAGGCGTCATCAGCAGCTCTTCTGCCCTGTTGAGATGTCGAGACGGCCTTGCGGGCCACGTCTGCAACCTGTCTCGATTTCTCATTAGAGAGGTGGGCGGTCTGTTTGACTTCTTCTACGGTAGCGTTGGTTTCAGCTACTGCGCTGGCGGTTTCTGCCGCACTGGCGGTGAGTTCAGCTGAAGCTGCTGAGATCTGGCTCAAGGAGGAAGACAGAGTGCGCACGGTTTCGTGGATTTTCTGATTGTCCCCTTTCAGGTTTTCGATCATGACAGCCAGGGCTTTGCCGATAGTGTCGTTTTCCGAGCGGGCTTCAACATTAACAGTTAGATCGGAGTCGGCAACCCGCTCCATGGCTCCGGCCATTTTGTTGAGCGAGCTATTCATTTTATTGAATGCCCGGGCAAGTGAGCCGAGTTCATCTTTGCGTTCTGTCCCCTTGATTTCCTGCGTCATGTCACCTTCGGCAATGCGATAAGCCGCTTCCACTACTTTGCGCAGCGGCAGGGTTATATCTCGGCCGACAACCAATACTGCCGCTGTTCCGAGCAGGAATGCAATAATCCCGAAGATATATGTATTCAGTATTGCCCGGTCATTACGGGCCTGAAGGGTGGGGCCAAGTTCGTTCTGGTCGGCAATGATAGAAAGTTTTGCCTGCTCGATAAGTTTGCTCATCTGCGGGCCGATAACGTCAAGTTCGTTGTTGATAAGCTTGTCGCGGGTTTCAGTAAGGGTAATGATTTGCTTGAATGAATCCGTGTAGTCTTTTTCTGCTTCTTCGATTTCCTTGAGTAATTCCAGATTCCTGAATTTCAACAGGGGGGTGAGGTTGACCAGATGGTCATTGACCATTTCCATTTCCTTGGTAGCCTTGTCTTTGTGGGATACGAGGCTGTTGTCCAGATATTTTGTGTAATAAAGTCTGGCTAAAATCAGATGGCGTACACCCTTAGCGCAGTGAAACAGGGCTTCCGAGTTGTTTTTGGATTTGCCCAAGCTATCGATTATGCGCTCGAAATCCTGCTCCATAAGATCGCCGGTAGGGAGGATGACTGTGTTGAGTATCCGGTCCCGTTCCTGTTGCGCTTTAGCTACATCTGCGAAGGTTGCGTCATATTCCTTCAATAGATTGTCGATTTCACGGATAATCCTGTTGCGGTCGGTGGAATTTATTTCAGTCTCAGCTGTTGTTATAAGCGGAAAAATATTTTGCGTAGTTTCCTTGTACTGGCGGCTGTATTTATTGTCGCCGGTGATGATGTAATCTTTTACATATGTACGGCCTTGAAGAATTCCAGCCTGAATCTTACCGATCAGGTTCGAGTCATTTGCAAAGTAGCGGTAGTCAGTGAAGCCTGAAGATGATTTTTGCAGCGCCATCAAGGACTCAATGCTGACAATTCCAAAAAGGATAAATATTATACTAAAGCTACAGAATATTTTTTGTCCGACAGTGAACCGTTTCAGCATTGCACAAAAGTCCTTGGTTTTGTTTAATATTAATTAGAGGCAGTGCTTCAGATAAGAAGCACTGCCTGTATTATTTTTATCAGCTATTACGCCAGAGAATAGTAACTTGCAAGGTTCTGACGGGAGGCTTATCAGTCAGAGTAATTGGCATTGCAGAATTCAGTGCACCTGCCTTCAACTTTTTCCATTATCTCCATACATTCCTGCTGCAGCATGTTTCGGTCAATGTTGAGGCGCACACCTTCGCAGGCCTGCCGGCATTCTTTTGCTGATTTGTAAGGAGCAAGCATTGTTTCAGAATACTTGGCGCAAACACTGTCCTGATCGTTGCAGAATTCCGTACTGGAGAGCGAGCGGCAGTATACGTTGACGTCCTGCATGCTGGTGGGATGGCTAGAACATCCTCCCAGTGCAAGCACAATAAGCCCGGTAAAGATAACTTTTTTTAGCATTGAATCCTCCATTTATAAAATGTTTTTCATGGCCGCCAGAAACATGCGGTTTCGTGAATTGTTGCCGATGGAAACTGTGAACAGATCCGGAAGGCCGAATTCATCCAGCTTCAGGAGCTTAAAGCCGTGTTCCTGCATTCGGGTGTGCAGTTCTTTTGCTGCGATGGGGGCGCTGAACATTATGAAATTACTTTGGCTGGGGTATACGGTACAGCCCAGATCTTCCAATCCTTTCTGTACTCGTTCACGGCCCCTGATGATCAGGGCGATGGTGGAATAGTAGAATTCGTTATGGTTCAGTGCCGCAAGTCCTGCTTCCACATTCAGCGGGCTGATAGGATACGGAAGTCTTGATTCCTCAAATCGCTGTGCGCGTTCTTTATTCATAAGAGCATATCCGAGACGAACTCCTTTCAGGCCGAATGACCATGTAAAGCTGCGCAGGATTACAAGGTTGGGGATTTTATCCAGAAAACAGATCATGGAATAGTCATCTTCCGGCCATGCAAATTCAATATAGCGTTCATCAACGATCAGAAGGGTCCGTTTGGGGAGCAGGTTGGCCATGGTAGCCAGTTCTTCTGCTGGAAGACCGTACCCGGAGGGAACATCAGGGTTGCCGATTATTACAGCAGCGGTATTGTCGTTTGCGGTATTTACCAGCTGATCCAGCGGTGGTGAAAAGTTGCGTCCCCGGGGCAGACGCAGAAGTTCCGCACCGCAAAGTGCTGCAACACTGCTGTACTCCGGCAGTCCATGTTCGTAGCTTAGCACATGGTCAATGCCGGGAGTTGCGGATAGGCGCAGGGTCAAGTCCAGAATTTCAACTGCCCCGCCGGCTGTGAGTACGCATTCTTCAGGAACATCATGACGTTTTGCAAGACCGAATTTGAGGCTGTCGTCAGAGTTTATTTCCGATGCACAACAGTTGTTAGCCATGTTGATGATGGCATTTGATACTGCCTTGGAAATACCCAGCGGGTTTGAATTGCTGGCCAGATCAATGTCTTTCTTGATGCCGTAATTTTTGCGGAATGCGGTCGGGGTGAGGCGTTTACCGGGCTTTGCTTTTACTGCCGGTTTAAGTTCAGGCTCAGGCTCAGGCTCAGGCTCAGTTGCTGTCGGTTCAACCTGTGTTTCAGCTACAGGTTCCGGTTTGGGGGCGGGGTTCGGCTGTATTTGGGGAGCAGTTTCTACTTCTTTGGTCACCTGTGCTGCGCTGGGCTTTGCGTACATCTCAAGGGGCAGAGTGATGATACGGATGTCATAGTCATTGCTAAGTGTAGCGTTGCTGACGATTTCATTGAGTTTGTCAAAGGAGTCGATAATGATGTTGAGCAGGTCGTTGGTAAGTTCGACTTCGTTTTTGTAAATCTGATCAAGGACTTTGCCCAGCTTATCGGCAACCATGCTGATGCTGGTCAGTTCCAGCAGCGAGGCACTTTCTTTTAAGGAAACGAGTATTCCGTATACCTGCGCAACTGAGGCTGTGCAGGGGGATGTACTATTTTCCATTTTGATGAGTATATTTTCGATCTGGTCCAGCTTATCGAGTGCCTGTTCCACAAAATGTTGCAGGGCGATGTCTTCGTTTGAATCTGTAGTCATTTTTGTCCCCTTCAGTGGTTATGTATATGGGTTTTAAGAAAATTATTACCTTGGTTCGTGCTAGGTCTGTTTGATGTATTTGATAAAGTGATATACTGAATCCAGTAGTTTTTTATATTATTGAATCATGAAAATGGCAAAGGGTCTTGTAGAAAAATATGACCTAATGCGGTTGCTCTTTTGGCAACTCTGGTTAATATTAAAAATTAATGACCACCTGTTTGCAGAGATTCGGCTGATTTGTCCTAGATAAATCATAAGAAAAATCGATTTCAATAAGACGTTTTTAATTTAATGAGGTGTACTAATGGTTACTTTTTTCAGTGCCAACGAAGTGGCTGAGCTTGCCATGCGTATTGAGCAGAAAGGACAGGCTTTCTATCTTCTCGCTGCTGACGAAGCAAAAGACCCCGCTGCAAAAGAATTTTTTGAATTCTTTGCTGAAGAAGAATCCAGGCATGAGCTTTTCTTCCGCGATATGCGCGACCGTATCGGTGCTATCGAAATTCCCCCGGGAAGCGACTATGAAGAATATACTCAGTACGTTATGGCTCTTGTGGATTCTCATGATGTATTCAACTTCGATTACACTGAGGCATTCAAGGATGAAACTTTCAATTTTGAGCAGGCTGTTCGTGCAGCTATGCGTTTTGAAAAGGATACCATCCTGCTTTTTACCGAGCTGAAAAGAATGGTTCCTGATGCTGAACGCAAATTCGTTGAAGAATGTATTGACGAAGAACGCAAACACCTGCGCATGCTTGCTGAAAAGCTGAGCTAGTAGCTGGATAGATCTAAAAAAATAAGCCCCCGTGCAAATTTTGCCGGGGGCTTTTTTCTGGTCTGGTAATTATTTCTTTATTCCAAGAGCGGTGTTGATCAGGGAATCCGTGGTGGTTATGCCTTTTGAGTTGGCCTGAAAACCTCGCTGCGTCAGGATCATGGTGGCAAATTCTTCAGCCAGATCGACGTTTGAGGTCTCAAGACTGTTACTTACTACCGAGCCGAGACCCTGCTTCTTTGCGACACCCTGTACACCGTTTCCGGATTCCTGCGTCGCGGTGAAGTAGTTTGAACCTTCCCGTCGTAATCCGTATTCATTTTTAAAATTGTACAGATTCACCTGATAGAGATCACTGGTCTGTCCGTTGGAGAACAGAGCAGTCAGCACCCCATCTGAGTTGAAGGCGACATTCTGAAGGTAGCCCTCCCCGAATCCGTCCTGTGACTGGCTTATGGTTGAAGAAGATCCGAAGTAGTCAGTGGTTGCCAGCGCATTGATTCTGCCCTGATTCATTTCGGGCAGGGAGGATGCGTTGCTGCCGACGTCTGCTGCGGTCATTCCTGTGGTTGTCCAGGAATCTGTAGCGGAAGATATGCCCATATCAAGGGAAATTGTTTGCGCGGCAGCTGTCCCTGTCGCGCCGGAAAGAGTCACATCAAATGTCGGCTGCCCGTTACTGTTCAGGGCTGCCTGTTGCCAGTTATTGAGATCTTTCGCATCGGTTGCGCCTGCTGCGAGTGTGAAGGCACTCTGGTTAAGCAGGGTTCCATCACCGGAAAAGGTGAGGGTTCCGGCCATAACCAGTCCTGCGCCGGAACTTCCGGCCAGAGAGCCTGCGTCACTCTCAGGATCTACGGTTACAATGTATTCCCAGTGGCGCTTGTCTGATGAGTCTCCATCATTGACTACTTTATCGAAATATACGACCAGATCGTGCTTATTGCCCTTGTCATCATAAATCTGGATGGAGCTGTTGTACTCATATTTGTCGGCATTTAGCGGGGTGTCGCTTGAACCGTTCCATTCATTAAGCAGAGAAAAAAACGGGTTGTTTTCGTCCTGACTGTTGTCAATTGCTCCGGAGTCAAGGTTGGTACGGATAGATACGGAATCCGTGCCTTTCGGGTCTGACTTTACAACCTGGATAGTTTCCCCGCTGGGATTGGTTTCTTCCTTCATGGGCAGGGAAATATCACTGGATGTTGTCCCGATCACGCCGTCACTGTCTATTTTGTAGCCCTGCAGTCTGTTGTTGTGACTGTCTATAAGGTGTCCGTCTTTGTCGAAATGGAAATTACCAGCACGGGTGTAGTAGCTGCTCTGGCTTGCCGGGTCAGCAACACGGAAAAACCCCTGGCCGCCGATTGCGATGTCGGTACTGGAGCTTGAAGATTCAAAAGAGCCTTCCTTGAAATTCACTCGTGTGGCAGCAACCCTAGAACCAAGGCCTATTTGTCCGGCAGTATGCGCGCCGCCGTTAACTGTTCCGCCCTTTGCTTTTGCCGAGTTGTGGCTGGCGAGTGTTTCCAAAAAGGTGTCGCCGCTCTTGTAGGCAAGAGTGTTAACGTTGGCGAGGTTTGCACCGATCTGCTGCATCAGCACTCCGTGCGACTTTACGCCTGTTGCGGCTGTATACATTGAGCTGAAACCCATGAGAAAACTCCTTGAAAGGTGCGGCTCTTATGTTGACTCCGCCTGCACCTGTTTAAACCTTCGACCGGAATAAAAATCCGGTTACCGGTATTAAAGCAAAGTGCGTGCCTAAAGTTTGTATTAAGTTATATCAAGGGTTTAAAAGATCTGTTTGGCTGGTAGGAGGAAAAAAAGTCCTTCTTTATGAAGATTAAGAAGGACTGTGTGTGCAGTTATGCGGGCGGAGGGGGCTTTTTTGAATCAGAGGACGGTTTTTTTGTTCAGGTGTTTCTTTAGTTTTAAAGCCGGTTTTGATTCGGGATTGATAGTAAGGCACTTATCCGCATATCCCAGAGATTCTTTTTTCTTGCCGTCTTCATAGAGGCAGCGGGCAATATTAAAGTACAGATTCTCATCGTTGTCGGTTAAACCGAGCGCTCTGGAATAAAATTTTACAGCAGCATCAAACATCCGGTTTTTGCGTAGGGAAATACCGAAATCATTGAAAAGGTGTTTGTGTTGTTTTTCAAAGGTTGCATCAAGCATGATCAGCCGTTCAAAAACGTCGGTGGCTTTCTCCGCTTCATTGCGGTCAAGGTAGCAAAGACCGATGCCGAAATTGGCACGGATATTCTCTTCGTCTATTTTTAAAGCCTTGCCGTATTCCATCTCAGCTGTGAAAGTATTACCCTGCTGCCGTTGGCGGTCCGCTTTGGCAAGTGTTTTGTTGAGTTGCTGGATAGCGGGAAAAACAGTGGAAGTATAAAGCTCTACTTCCGGAGTGAAAGATTCAAGCAGTTCGTCTTTACTTATAACCTGCTCTTCGCCGGAGGGGACATCATTTTCATTGAGCACCCGCAAACCGATTTCCCCATTGTCTCTTTCTTCCGCGAAATACAGGAATGACTGGATAACTTTTCGTTTGGTTGTTCCAGTCCCGATTTCCTGCACCAGCTTGGTGGAAAAAGTGCCCTTGATCTTAGGCATGGGGTTTTTGTTTACGCTCATGATCTGTGCCGTTTTTTATATGAATGATAGATTCTTTAAGCTGTGACTTACATATGTCGCCTGTGCATATAGCACAGATGTGTATGATGCTCAATTTCAAATAATGGTAAATGAAGCCGGGTAATATTGTAATTACCCGGCTTCATTATTTAATATCTATATTATTTGTTTGGCTCTAGAGAATATAACGTGACAGGTCCCTGTCTTCTATTACGTCCTGCAGTTGTTCCTGAACATATACCTTATCAATAACAATGGAGTCACCTGAGCGGTCGGGAGCTTCGAAAGAGAGGTCGGAGAGGATCTTTTCCATGATGGTGTAGAGTCTTCTAGCTCCGATATTTTCAGTTTCATCGTTGAATTTTTGAGCGTTGAAGGCCACTTCTTCAAGTGCTTCGCGGCTGAAATCAATAGTCAGTTTTTCAGTTTCAAGCAGCGCTTTGTACTGAACGGTCAGTGCGTTTTGAGGTTCGGTCAGGATGCGGTAGAAGTCGTCCTTATCGAGGGAGGTCAGTTCAACACGCAGAGGGAAACGGCCCTGAAGTTCGGGAATCAGGTCCGAGGGCTTGGCGTAGCTGAATGCGCCGGCGGAAATGAACAGGATATGGTCGGTCTTAACCATGCCGTACTTAGTGTTGACGACACAGCCTTCCACCACGGGCAGGAGGTCACGTTGTACGCCTTCACGGGACACGTTGGCAGAACCTCCGCCTTCCTGATTCCCGGCGATCTTGTCGATTTCGTCGAGGAAAAGTATACCGCCCTGTTCAACTCGTTCGCGTGCCAGTTCGGCAACGTTGTCCATGTCGATCAGCTTATCTGATTCCTGCTGGATGAGGATATCGTAAGCTTCGCGGATTTTGACTTTGCGGGTCTTCTTTTTGCCGGGAAACATTTTGCTGACCATGTCGTTGACCTGCATGCCCATATCTTCCATGCCGGGCATGGACATGATTTCCACGCCTCCGCCCTGAACGGTCACTTCAATCTCAACTTCACGTTCATCGAGCTTGCCTTCGCGCCACATTTTACGGAATTTTTCGCGGGTGGAGGACTGGTCTGCTGCGGGTTTTGCTTCCTGCTCTGCTGGTTCATCAGCATTGAAGAATCCCATGCCGGGCTGCTTGGGTTTGGAGGAGGGCAGCAGGATGTCCAGCAGGGCATCTTCAGCGTGCTTTTCGGCTTTGACTTTAACCTTCTCCATCTCTTCCTTGCGCACAAGGTTGATGCCGATTTCCATCAGGTCGCGGACCATGGATTCAACATCACGGCCAACATAACCAACTTCGGTAAATTTGGTGGCTTCGACCTTGAAGAATGGACATCCGGCGAGCTTTGCCAGACGGCGGGCTATCTCAGTTTTACCCACCCCGGTGGGGCCCATCATGATGATATTCTTGGGTGCTATTTCGTCGCGCAGTTCCGGCGGAAGCTGCTGTCTGCGCCAGCGGTTACGCATGGCAATTGCGACCATTCTTTTGGCATCTGACTGGCCGATAATGAATTTATCAAGTTCGGAAACAATTTCTCTGGGGGTAAGATTGCTCATTTTTATGACTCGCGACTTTTATTTTTCAAGGGTTTTGAGAACGAAATGGTCGTTGGTGTAAACGCAAATTTCGCTGGCGATTTCCATTGATTTCTTGGCAATATCAGCGGCCGGCATTTCTGTGTTGCGCATGAGCGCACGCGCAGCGGAAAGGGCATAGGAGCCGCCGGAACCGATGGCAGCAACGCCGTCGTCAGGCTCGATGACATCACCGTTACCGCTGATGATAAGGATGTGCTCGGCATCGGCGACCATGATCATCGCTTCCAGCTTGCGTAGGAATTTATCTGTGCGCCAGTCAGTAGCCATCTCAACGGCGGAGCGCACAAGGTTGCCGGAGTAGGTTTTAAGTTTTTTTTCAAAGCGTTCAAAAAGGGTGAAGGCATCAGCGGTCGCACCAGCGAACCCGGCGATGACCTGATCATTGTAAAGGGTACGGACTTTGACTGCGGAGTGTTTCATCACCACAGCCTGACCCATTGTGACCTGACCGTCGCCGATCATGGCAGTGCCTTTGTCGTCCTTTACGGCCAGAATGGTTGTTCCTCTCATTTCCATTTTCATCTCCTAGATTCTATTCAATATGATGCGCTGGTAGCTGTTGCGCTGCGCGCTTATGGTCAATTTGATTTCGCCTCCGTGTTCCCTTCGGGGAGCGAAATTTTGAGTTACCAGAACATAATACCTGTGGGGTAGTTGGCAAGGGGGGAGGGAGAGGTTGCATAAAATATTAATTTTGATCCATTAAATGAGCTTTTTGCCATTACAATAAAAGTTATTTAGTGAATAGTGTTGTGCCTCTTGATATTATATTTGTGGAGTTAAGATGAATATAGCAAAAGAATTGTGGGTTTCTTTCAAAAATATATATGGCCCTGTTTTGACTTTTGGTGGTATTGCCATTTCATGGGGTGCTTGGGGGTATTCTGCAAATACAGAGGTTTCTGTTAAATTTATTGTTCCTTTGTTTCTTTTAGTTTTTATTGTTTTATTTACAGTTTTTAATGCATATTTAAGTAGTGCTTATCCATGATAAGCCCTAAAGTGGTATATGCTCAGACTAGCACTATAAGAGATAAAGAAAAAACGATAATTTTAACAGAGTCTTCCCAGTTTTTCTCAGCAAGGTCAATTGTCTCTATTTATTATAAAAAAGAAAAGTTAGAAGTCCTTGTGTGTGTCGGTATTGTTGAAACTATTCAATCTGACGGGAGAATACAAATTTCTCTTTCAGATAGTGTTAAAGGATATGAAGATATTTATAGTTCTATTGGTGGAGCAAATAAGGATGTTTTAGAGAAACTTCTTATTAAACCAACATTGCCAGAACAATATATGAATTAAGTAGGTGTTGATATGACGGATTTGCTTGGTTTTCCCGCCAAAGTTGTGTGTGTGCCAGATGATTATTCTATAGTAATAAATAGAGGTGCTGAACATAATATTAAACTTGGGCAACGTTTTATAATATATGGTTTAAGTCGTGATGAAATAACTGATCCTGATACAGGAGAATCCCTTGGGTTTCTCGAGATTGTCCGCGGAACAGGAGTCGTTTCTCATGTCCAGCCCAAAATGGCTAC
Source organism: Maridesulfovibrio spiralis (SeqCode) (assembly GCF_048571135.1). NCBI lineage: Bacteria > Pseudomonadati > Thermodesulfobacteriota > Desulfovibrionia > Desulfovibrionales > Desulfovibrionaceae > Maridesulfovibrio > Maridesulfovibrio spiralis (SeqCode). The sequence goes on from NZ_CP182344.1 coordinate 2,832,923, forward strand.
AATAGCATCAGATAAGTATCAAAGAGGTGATACTGTTAAACGAGTCAATGCAGGGGTAGGAGCTCTTTTGACAGGTTTTGGAGGAGAGGAAATAATAGAATCTGGTGAGCGAAAGCAACTTGCTTTTGACTTTGCAGAGCTTGGTGATTTAGCCAAACCAATTTAATATACCTTCATATAGAAAATACAAAAAGCTCCTTCTTGCAAAGCAAGAGGGAGCTTTTATGCTTAACTAATAGAGGAAATTACTCTGCGGCCTCCCGCAATTCCTTAACTGACTTGGCATAAGCACGGAAAACGTTTTCCCTGTTCAGGATGCCGATGATCCTGTTCGGGTCGTCTTCGGCGACGACTGGAATCTGTCCGTAGTCGCTGTCCACGAACTTGAGCAGGGCGGTGTAGAGATCGTCGTCCTCTTTGAGGGTCGCGGGTTTGGTCGCGAGGTCCTTGGCGAGGATGAGGTCGAAGAGGTCGGGGTTAAAAAGATGGTTCCTGACATTCTGGATAGTCAGGATTCCGGTGATGATCCCTTCGTCGTTTTTGACCGGGAAGTACAACTCGTTGGTGTTGGCGATAATATCGGTCAGCGCCTTAAGCGTGGTTCCTTCCTCAAGGGTGGTTACGCGGCCCGGTTTGTAGTGGGTATCCACGTGCAGCCCTTCAAGGATATTGATGGTCTTGTCTTCGATATGGGCCGGGGAATCGAATTTGCTTTCTACCTGATGTTCGTAGAGTGAAAAGCTGCGGCCGAGCACAATGCAGAGCGCGGAGGCGAGCATGAGCGGAGCCAGCAGGCCGTAACCCTGTGTCAATTCACAGACCATGATCAGCGGGCCGATGGGGGCTTTTGCTACCCCGGCAAAGAATGCAGCCATACCGACCAGCACATATCCGCCGGGCTGGGTGACGATATCCGGGTAATATTTCCCGGCAATCTGGCCTACGATACCGCCGGACATACCACCTACGAACAGGGCCGGGGCGAACATACCGCCGGACATACCGGAACCGATGGTCATGGAAGTCGCAACGGTCTTACCGATTACGATGGCAATCATCATCATGAGCGGAATTTCACCCATGATGGCCATTTCCAGCCAACCGTAACCTCCGGTGAGAACCTGCGGGAAGAGCATACCCATGATGCCCATCATTAATCCGCCGAGTCCGGTAGCCCACATGAGGCCGAGACGGTCTTTGATCTTGAAGAATACGGAGTACTTGATGAAGCGGAAAGTGCGGATGTACATCCAGCCCGCCAAAGTACAGGCAAAGGCCAGGGCAACGTAGAAAATCAGTTCGCGCGGATCGTGGAAAACAAAGCGCGGGATACCGAAGATAGGCTCTGTGCCGTAGAAAAGTGTGAACAGTGAATATGAAACAACTGAGGATATAACCGAAGGCAGGATAGCCTCGGACTCGAAGTCCTCGCGGTAGATTACCTCAATGGCGGTAAGCGCGCCGCCAAGCGGGGCACGGAAGATTGCGCCAAGTCCGCCAGCCGCACCGGAAAGGAGCAGGATTCTGCGTTCTTTGGTGGAAAGCTTCAGTTTCTGGGCCAGCCATGAGCCGACCCCGGCTCCCATCTGCGTGATGGGTCCTTCTCGGCCAGCACTACCCCCGGCGGAGATGGTGAAGATAGAGCTGATACCCTTGATGATCGGAACGATGGGGCGCATCAACCCGCCGCCCTGATGGAAGCACTTAATGGTTGCGTCAGTACCGTCAGTACCGCCGGAAATGGTTTCGGGAATGTATTTGTTGACCAGCCACCCGGTAACCAGACCGACGATGGTCAGGCAGATGGGAATGGTCCATGTGCGCAGCTGTTCCCCGGCATGGCCGTGAAAAAGCTCTTCCCCTTCAGGTGCGGGCAGGGAAAGCCCGGCCAGTTGGCTCATGAAGATGTATTTACCCAGTTCTACCGCACCGAAAAAGAGCACGGCAACGATACCGGAAAGAATTCCGACCACGATTCCGAGCACCAGCCAGCGAAAGTGGCTGATATTACGGTAGGAACGGGCAATATTTTTCCACATGTGCACATCGAGCAAAGGACTCATTACTCAGCTCCCGGTTCTGATTCACTCAGATGCAGGCCGGGACGGACCTGTGATTCAGGGAAGGAAAGGATTTCCCGGGCAAGACCGATATCAATTCCGATACGTTCTTTCAGTTCATCCAGTCCATTGAATTTCTTTTCGGAACGGATACGTTGGATGAAATGAACGCGGATGTCTTTACCGTAAATATCTTTTGAAAAATCGAGGATATGTGCTTCCACGGAAAGAGCTTCGTTACCGAAAGTGGGATTCTTGCCGATGTTGGCAACGCCGGGCAGAACTTTCCCCTCAACTTCAACGCGGATAGCGTAGACACCTTTCTTAGGGAAAAGTTCATCTTCCAGTTTGATGTTGGCAGTGGGGAATCCGAGCAGCTTGCCGCCCCGGTCCATGCCGTGCACAACTTCACCGCGCACCTGATAGAACCGTCCCAGCAATGGGCGAACATCCCAGACGTTACCTTCGCTGACCAGATCGCGGATACGGGAAGAGCTGACTACAGCATCATTGATGATGACCGGATCAAGGCGTTCCACACCGTAATTATATTTGCGGCCCAGCTCCACTATCGTTTCGTAGTTGCCACTACGTCCTTTTCCCAAAGCGTAATCATAGCCTACGACCATTTCTTTCATTCCGAGGGGAGCAATGAGGTATTGCTGAATGAATTCTTTCGGGGAAAGGGCAGCCATTTCTCTGGTAAAATTCAGGGCCAGAATGATGTCCGGCTTATGCAGGGCTATGAGTTCAAGCTTCTGGGAGGTGAGGGTGATGAAGGGCGGGGTTTTGCTGTTAACCAGCACCCGCAGCGGGTGGGGATCAAAAGTTACGACTACACTGGCGAGACCGTTGGCCTTTCCTTTACGGCAGGTACTGCTGATCAATTTCTGATGCCCTTTGTGGACACCATCGAAGTTACCGATTGTTACACAGGCGCCTTGTCCAGGCTTAACTATTTCGTCTATTGATTTTGCGATTATCATTTTCGCTTCACTTTTTATTGGCGTAAGATTGTAGAAACGAGAACCACTACATCAAAACCCCATATCATTCAAGATGCCCCGTGGAGGGATAAATATAAATATTTATCTATAAGTGTCAATAAATCAGCTGGTTGTGTTTAATATCAATATCTGGGTCTGTGATCACTTATCCTTTTTTTCACCATTTCTTTCTTCAGGCGGTCTGGGATCGATAGCCTGTTGCAATTTTTCAAGCTTTTCACGTTGTTTCCGGGTTTTGGCCAGTCCTTCTGCTTTGCGCAGATGGAATTGGGCCTGTTTGATGTTATGGCCGTAGAGAGCTGCATATGCAAGCTGGGCATGGGCTTCAAAATAGTGTCCTGATTCACCAAGCATGCGCCCGAGGTGGTAATGTATTTCCTGATCGTGGGGAACCATTTCAGCTACACGGCGCATCGTCAGGATGGCCTGTTTATAATTTTTACGCGCCCCCTCGATACGGGCGATGAAAAATAGGGCCATGACATCAGTGGGATCGCGTAAATAGGCTTCGCGCAGCAATGGCGATGCATTATCCATCTGGCCGATGGTAAAGTAAAAACGGCCTTCCTCTCTAAGAATGAGCGTATCTGCTGGGCAAAGTTCACGGGCCTTGGTAAATTCTTTGGCGGCGTTTTTATTCTGCTTGGTCCGGGAGTAGAGAATACCCAGCCCTAAATGGTCCAGACAAGTCCGCTTTTCTTCAGGTATGGCAAGGTAGTATGCCAGCCCAACATCTGTGGCTGTCAGTCTGGCCCTGATCAGGGTCTGTACTTTGAGAAAATCAGCGTCATCATTTCGGCGCTTGAAATATTCCGGCGGCATGCGCTTGAGGCGGTCCTGCAAATATTCGATCCTGGCATCCAGACCGGGGTGGGTGGAAAGATAGGTCGGGATGTTGGTATTGCTCATGTGCCACTGGCGCTGTTTCATTACCTTGAAACCGTCAACCATGCTTTTGGGGTTGTAGCCGGCTGCAACAAGATAGTTCATGCCCAGATGGTCAGCCTCCCGCTCATTCTCCTGCGTGTAGTTCAGGTAGGCACTTTGCGCGCCGCCCATGGACCCCATGGCAATAGCTGAGCCGAGGTTGCTCATATTGCTGCCTCCTCCGACAGCACCAAGCATCATCCCGGCGAGGGTTCCGATCATACTGGCGATGCTGACCAGCTGCATCTGCTCCATGCGCCGGGCCACGTGGCGCAGAGAAACGTGCGCGAGTTCGTGACCGATTACAGCGGCCAGCTCGGACTCATGTTTCATGTTCAGGATTAATCCGGTGTAGACATAAACATAGCCGCCCGGAACAGCGAATGCGTTCATTGCGTTGTTTCGGATTACAGTGGCTCTAATGGGGAACGGTTGGGGCGGAATATGCTTGGCCACCTTGGCAACCAGTTTTTTTATGTATCCTTCAATTTGCGGGTCCAGAATAATTGGCAGTCTGCTGCGAACCATCTTGTCAAATTCCTTACCCAGCTTGATCTCGTCTTTGACCGTGAAATCACCAAAAAGAGAATTGGCAGAAGCTTGCGGAGTTATACAGAAACTGAAAAAAAAGATTAGAATCAGTGCTGTGAATTGACGAATGGCTTTATTTCTGAAGGGCATAGTCGGTACTTAATCTATGATGTTATTTGTTATTTGAGTTGATAAGCAAGAGAGTAAGTTTTGAATGGACTGTTGTAAAGAAAGGAAGCAAAAAGAAAACCCCGCGAAATTGATTCGCGGGGTTAGTAATTCTTAGTGTAAATGGGATGTTTATTTACCCATCATATCGAAGAACTCTTCGTTGTTTTTGGTTCCTTTCATCTTATCAAGCAGGAATTCCATGGAGTCGATGGAGTTCATGGGAGCAAGAAGTTTGCGCAGGATCCAAACCTTGTTGAGAACTCCGTCATCAAGGAGAAGCTCTTCTTTGCGTGTGCCGGAACGGTTGATGTCAATAGCCGGGAATACACGTTTTTCAGCAAGCTTGCGGTCAAGGTAAAGGTCCATGTTACCGGTACCTTTGAATTCTTCAAAGATAACTTCGTCCATGCGGGAACCGGTATCGATGAGCGCAGTTGCGATGATGGTCAGGCTGCCGCCTTCTTCGATGTTTCTGGCTGCACCGAAAAATCTTTTGGGGCGCTGCATGGCGTTGGCATCGAGACCACCGGAAAGAACTCTTCCGGAGGAGGGGGTAACCGCGTTATATGCGCGACCGAGGCGGGTGATAGAGTCAAGCAGGATAACTACATCACGCTTGCGTTCTACCAGGCGTTTAGCCTTTTCGAGAACCATCTCGGTAACCTGTACATGGCGTTGCGGCGGTTCGTCAAAAGTAGAGCTTACAACTTCTGCCTTAACAGTGCGGGCCATGTCTGTAACTTCTTCAGGGCGTTCGTCGATGAGCAGGACAATCAGGTCAACGTCAGGATGGTTGGCGTTGATGGAGTTGGCGATGTTCTGCAGCATCATGGTCTTACCGGTTCGGGGCGGGGCAACGAGCAGAGCACGCTGTCCGCGACCGATGGGGGAAAGAATATCGATAACCCGGGAGCTGAAATTCTTGGGACCGTTTTCCATTTTGAAACGGTTATCAGGGTATACGGGAGTCAGGTTGTCGAAAAGAACCAGATTTCTGGAGTGTTCTGGGGATTCGAGACCGATCTCATTTACCCTGAGCAGGGCGAAGTAACGTTCGCCTTCTTTGGGAGGGCGGATCTGACCGGAAATAATGTCACCCTTACGCAGTCCGAATCGTCTGATCTGGGAGGGGGAAACGTAAATGTCATCCGGTCCTGGCATGTAGCTGTATGTGGGGGAACGCAGAAAGCCGAATCCGTCGGGGAGTACTTCCAGAACCCCTTCACCGTAAATCTGTCCGTTCTGCGCAGCGCAACCCTGAAGCAAGGAAAAAATCAGTTCCTGCTTGCGCATTCCGCTGGGGTTTTCAACTTTGAACTTCGCTGCCAGATCCATTAGGTCTGACATATTCTTTTGTTTCAGTTCAGTCAGGTTCAGGTTTTGTATTTTTTTATCTTGGCCCATACTGTATAACCGGAGTTAAAAGTTTAAAAATATTTTGTAGTTAATGTAAAGCAGTAGCAATGCATGGTTTTAGAGGGCATGCAGATAGCAAAATGCTTTAGCTTTAACTTTATGATGAAAATTGTGTTGGATTGTCCTGAATGAAAGGCTGTAATTCTTTTCGAACAAAACGTTTGTTTAATAAACGTTGATTCTTGTTTAGCCCGTGTTGCAGGTGTTTTAAGTGGAAATGCTGGTTGATAAATCCCATAAGGAATAAGGTGCGTTTCCACAACATACAACTGAGTACGGCATTAACTGAAAGAATCGTTTATGACAAGTCGTTTGATCAGAATTTTTAGGATTCCTCTTCCTGTTTTTCAAGAACGTCGCTGAATAATGCATTGATCTCATCTTTGATTTCTTCCTGGTCAAGGTCGAGAGCAAAGGAGAGTTCCATGGAAACCAGTCCCATTGCCTGTTCCAGAAGACGGCGTTCACCAAAGGAGAGTTCTTTATCACGTCCGATGAGGAAAAGTTCTTTTAAAACGTAAGCAACGTCCTGCAGGTCGCCGCTTTTGAGTTTTTCGGAGTATTCGCGGTAGCGCCTGTTCCAGTTTTGGCCTGTGTAGCCGGTAAAGTCTGACCTGTCCTTCAGGCATTCGAAAATGCTTAAACCCGCGTTCTTGTCGCAAACGGCTCGAAGGCCTACATTGTGTGCGTTCATGACCGGAACCATGAGCGTTACATTGTTGCTTAAGATGCGGACAATATAAAATTCAGCGGTGGATCCGCCGATTTCCTGACTTTCAATACGTTCTACTTTGCCTACTCCCTGTGAAGGGTAGACAACCAGCTGTTCTAGCTCAAACACTCATGGCTCCTTGGACTTACAAAAGAAATGCTTTGGGAAGTTCAGTGATGTTTTGCGGGGTAATCCCGGCTTGTGGCGGCGCGATTTTGTGGAATTCAGGACTAGCTGAAAAACAGGTTTGCGGACCCCTTCCCATTTCTTTGTCCCCTCTGATTCTGTTGAAATTTACAGCAGAGGGAATTGCTGCGAAAAATTAATATAACCGAAATGTGAAAAATAGTCTACGGTTCGGTTTCAGGAAGATCAGGAACAAAGCTGTTCATGAATTGGGTGGCCGTGCTCTGGCCTCTTCTGAAATGGAGGTTAAGGCCTTTGATGGCGGCTTGTGACATCTTTACCGCTATCTCGAGTTCCTGTGTGTTGAATTCTTCAAGCACATAATCTTTGACCTGCGAAGAAAATTCAGGGCGGCCGATGCCGACTCTGATCCTGAAGAAATTCGGGGAACCCATTTTTTCCTGAATTGATTCAAGGCCGCGGTGACCATTGTTTCCGCCACCTTTTTTGAACTTCATTCTTCCACAGGGAAGGTCAAGCTCATCATGGATAACGTACACATCTGATACCGCAATGGAGAATTTTCCGCAGATGGCTGCAACAGCCTTGCCGCTGAGGTTCATGTAGGTCAGCGGTTTGATTACCAGCACACTGTTTCCAGCCAGATTTAAGCTGAAAAGCTCGAAGTCTCCGGATATCCCCATTTTTTTGAAACGCATGCTTTTGCGGGATGCCGCCATTTCAGCCAAAGCGTCAACAGCCATGAAACCTATGTTGTGTCTGGTCTTGGCGTATTGCGGTCCGGGGTTACCCAGTCCTACTATAAGTGCTTTGTATTCCATGGTAATGTTCCTGCGTAACAAACGGCAAAGGCCCCGGATAAACCGGGGCCCGAAAATGAATATACTATTAGCGACCTATTCGTCTGCCGCTTCATCTTCGCCATCTTCGCCCTTAGCAGAACCGCGGCCAGCGGCACAGCGAACGAGAGCAAAGTTGCTGTCGAACTGTACAGCAGCGCCTTCACCGAGGTCGATTTCGTTAACGAATACAGTGTCGCCAACTTCCATGCTGTCGATGTTAACAACGATTTCAGCAGGAAGGGTAGCTGCGGTGCAAGCAACAGTCAGTTTCTCGCGGTAGATAGCCATACGACCACCGAGTTTAACACCGGGAGCAGTTCCTTCGGTAACGACGGGTACGTCTACTTTGAGGGGACGGCCTTCGGATATACCGAGAAAGTCAATGTGATTGGGGCGGGGACGAACAGGGTCCATCTGCACCTTCCAAATCAGGGTGTCGTAAGTTTTTCCATCAACGTCAAGGCTGAAGACACGAGTAGTTCCAACCTTGCGGTACATTTTGAGGAAATCATTTTCGTTAACGGAAAGGATCAGGTTCTCGCCTTCCTGAGAATAGAAGACAACGGGAACCATACCCTGATTGCGAAGCTGACGGTTTGCGGATTTACCGGTTTTGGTACGCACTTCAGCTTTGAAGGTTACTTTTTCAGACATTATTTTCTCCTTATGGTTAACCTGCTGCCGCTCAAAAAGACCGACAGAGGGTGGGAATAGGCGTATTTATACGAACAGTACGCTTACGGAGGACTCGGAGTGCACGTTGTGAATGCATTTGGCGAGAATTCCGGCAACGGATTTAACTTTAATTTTACCGTTACAGTTAGCGAGCTTATGTTCGGGGACAGGCAGGGTGTCGGTTACAATTACCTCTGAGAAAGGTGCTGCTGACAGCCTGTCGATTGCCGGACCGGAAAGGACCGGGTGGGTTGCGCAGGCGATTACGTCTTTTGCGCCGTGGTCCATGAGGACTTTGGCTGCCTGGCACATAGTGCCTGCGGTGTCGATCATGTCATCCATGACCACGCAGACTTTATCTTTTACTTCACCGATAACGTGCATGGCTTTTGCCTGGTTGGGGGCGTCGCGGCGTTTGTCCACGATTGCCAGACCGGCGTTCAGGCGCTTGGCGTATGCTCTGGCGCGCTCGGTTCCACCTGCATCAGGGGAAACCATAACCATATCATCGTCACGGGTGCGCAGTTCGTCCAGCAGGACGGGAGCTGCATAAATATTGTCTACCGGGAGGTTGAAGAAACCTTGAATCTGGCCTGCGTGCAGGTCGATGGTAACCAGACGCTGCATGCCTGCAACTGTCAGGCAGTCGGCGCAGAGTTTTGCGCTGATGGGTGCGCGGGGGGAAACCTTGCGGTCCTGCCTTGCGTATCCATAGTAGGGAACAACAGCGGTTACCCGGCGGGCACTTGCTCTTTTCAGGGCGTCCAGCATGAGGCATAGTTCCATGAAGTGAAAGTTCACGGGATCACATGTAGACTGGACTACGAAAACATCGCAGCCGCGTACGTTGTCCTGAATCTCGATTCGAATTTCACCATCACTGAATTTTTCACGCAGGCAGGGAGTAAGTGTGCTGCCGAGATGGTCACAGATTGCTTCTGAAAGCGCCAGATTTGACGAGCCGCTGATAATCTTGAGTTCACCGTTCATGTCGGTCTCCAACTTGACCTCTCGGGAAGAGAAATAAATTTGGCAGGGATGGAAGGACTTGAACCCTCGAATGCGTGGACCAAAACCACGTGCCTTACCAACTTGGCGACATCCCTGCACAGATTATGCAAATATTTACTATATTAAATTTTTCAAAACGTGTGAATAACAGAGTCGACATTCATCGATTTTAAGCCAGTTGCCGTTTTTTCAGCAACATCTCTTTCTTTGAAGAAAGAAATCACGCTTGCCCCGCTTCCACTCATGACAGCTCCGCAGGCTCCGTTTTTCAACAAATATTCCTTCGTCTCCCTGATTTTGGGAAATTCGGGAAGGACAACTTCTTCAAAGTCGTTGAATAAAATTACCCTTGTTTTGGAGGCCGTTGTGTTATTACCGCAGGCTGATGTTGTCAAGGGAAAGTTGCAAGATTTTTTCAAATTTGCTGATTGGTCTCGGTTTGACCATGCCTTGTAAGCCCAGACGGTGTTCACGTGCACGTCCGGGCAGGCTAATAACGCAGTCAGGCCCAAAAGGTCAACCTCACAGGGCGATAAAATTTCACCAATTCCTTTTGCCCATGCCGGACCGTCCAGCAAAAAGAAGGGAACATCCGCACCAAGACCCGCAGCAAGAGCATTCAGCCTATCGTGTTCAAGGCCCGGACTGTCGGGGTGTTCATTGAGGAAACGGAGCATAGATGCGGCATCGGAACTGCCGCCGCCCAGCCCGGCTCCGGTAGGAGTGCGTTTTGTTAATTCAATATGCAGTCCGGGACGGAATCCGGTTGCTTCAGCATATTTATCCCACGCTTTATATATAAGATTATCTTCCGCAGGGAGGTCGAATTGCTCACAATGGATTGTGCAGCCTTCTCCGGTCTCGGTAACTTCGAGAGTATCGGCGAGAGCCGGGTAGGTGTGGAAGAGGGTATCCAGCTCATGATAGCCGTCTTCCCTTTTACCAACAATTTTCAAGTAAAGGTTAACCTTTGCCGGGGCGATGAGAGTTGTTTTCGTCATGACGATGCTTTTACCCTAAAGAGTCCGACTAAGGAAGCCCGCAAGGCCTTCAATTTCACGGTAATTTATAAACAGAGTGGTGAAGTCTTAACAAAAAATTTCGGGATTCTGAACCCTTTTTTAAAAGGGTTTAAGGCCCCGGCAGGGCCGCAGAAGGCAACCCCCCGCCGGGACGCAAGTCCGGGCGGGGGGAATCATTCAAGAGTCAACAACCGGTAGTAATACTATTTGTCTTCCAGTTCGATGGTGCGGAATATGTTGTGTCCCTGACGCTTCATGAGCAACATGACCAGTCCGCGTTTTTTGCCTTCGGTGTTGATTATTTTCTGGAGATCGTCAATGGAGTTAACCTTGTGCTGGTTCGCTTCCAAAATAACGTCACCAACTGCAATCGCGGCATCTTCAGCCGGGGTTCCCTGCATAACTTCGATAACCAGCAGTCCTTCGGGTCTGTCCAGTCCCAGAGATTCCGCTTCAGGCTTACGGTTGACCCGGCGGACAACCAGTCCGAGATCGTCGAGGTTTTCCTCAGCAGCTTTCGGGGACATCTTTTCAGCTTCAGCAACAACATTTTTGCTGTTACGTTCGCCGAGTACGATGCGCAGGTTCTTTTCGCGGCCTTTGCGCCATACTTTTACGTTTACGGACTTGCCCGGAGGCATGGACGCGATGGTGCGCAGCAGGTCGTTGGTGTCATCCACTTTATCACCATCAATTTTGAGGATGACATCACCGACTTTCATGCCGCCTTTGTCTGCGGGGTCACCGGGATTGACGGAATTGACCAGTGCGCCGGTTTTATCCTGCAGTCCGAGGGCCTTGGCTGTTTTGGCATCAGTGTCCTGAATGGTTACACCCAGCCAGCCGCGGCTGACTTTGTGGTCAGTCTTGAGCTGGGAGATGACGTTTTTAGCCATGTTGCTGGGAATAGCAAAGCCGATTCCCTGACCACTGGCGATGATAGCGGTGTTGATACCGATAACACGTCCTTTGAGATCGATGAGCGGACCGCCGGAGTTACCGGGGTTGATGCTGGCATCGGTCTGGATAAAGTTATCAAAGGGGCCTGCACCGATGATGCGGCCTTTAGCGCTGATAATTCCTTTAGTTACGGTGTGTCCCAGACCGAAGGGGTTGCCGATAGCCAGCACCCATTCGCCTACTTCCGCCTTTTCGGAATTGGCGAAATCAAGGTAGGGCAGGTCCTTTTTTACTTCAATCTTCAGCAATGCAAGGTCGGTTTCCTTGTCCCTGCCGATGATTTTAGCCGGATATTCATGGCCGTCATTCTGGAGTTTGACCGTGATTTCATCCGCAGAGGCGACAACATGGTTATTGGTGACCACGTAACCGTCTTTGGAGATGATGAATCCGGATCCCAGAGAGCCGGTTTTGCGTTTCTGCTTGGGTTGCTGTCCGTTTCCGCCCCTTTTGTTGAATTCTTTGAAGAACTGTTCAAAAGGGTTGTTACCACCTTTACCGTGGAATTTGAAAAAGTCTTCCATGGGATTTCCCACTTCGACCATCTTCACGGTGTTGATGTTAACTACGGCAGGGCCGCATTTCTTAGCCAGTTCGGCGAATGAGGGTAAGCCTGCTGCCTGGGCGTAAACGGGTAGTACGAGTACAGTGATGAGAGCAAGTAATCCAATGTAGCGTTTAAGTTTCATGTAACCTCCTCGTGAAGCCGCCCGGAAAACGGGATAGGCGGCATTTCTTGAGTATAGTATCCTTTTTTCAAAAGTAAATAGTGTCCGTTAGATTATAAACAGGGATATGCGGTTTTATCCGGGAAGTGTTAAACCATAAGTAACGGCTTGCTCTGGACATTAAGGTCAAAAAGTGGGTAGTTATTAACAAGGTTGTATTATTAGTTTTATGCTTTTGTCTTAATTTTATATTTAAATTTAGGGTGCGATGAGTTTTTTTCATGATTACATACGCATAGGTGCTAAGAAACGTTGTGTGAAAATTGCAATTGTTTTTGTGGTTGTCAGCCTATTCGTGGGTGGGCTGCTCTTTTCTTCTGTGCGCCATTACGTTGTCAGCAAAGCCGAGGACAAGATCAAAGAAATCTTGCTTGTCCATAAAGGTATGCACCATTACGTGCAAAAAATTATGCATCCGGCGCTATACGGTTACCAGAACAGCAGTTTTATAAAGAAGGAATTCTATGCCCCGGAACTTTTTTCATCTTCGTTCATAATTCGTAATCTGCATGGGTTTTATAATCAGGAAAAGGGTGCTGCCGGCGAAGATGAGGTTTACTACAAAATGGCAGCCAATAATCCCCGGAATATCGTGAACAAAGCCGATCCTCTTGAGTGTGATTTGATAAATATGTTCAATAAAGATCGTAACAAGAATGAGTACCGCGATATTGTCACCATCGACGGCAAGCAATATCTGTATGTTGCCGTGCCTTTTCTGGAGAATGACAAGGGTTGTCTCGTTTGTCATGGCAAGCGTGAAGAAGCTCCGGTTATGTTGCGTGAAAAGTATAAAGATGCCGGGGGCTATGATGAAGAGATTGGAATAATTCGGGCTATTATTTCTATCCGTGCTCCTATTTCTAAAGAATTTTCAGACATTAAGATTATTGCAGGGTCGATTTTTTCCGGTTTTGCGGTCATTGCGGGCCTGCTTATGTTGAGTGCGAAGTTGAGGAGCGCGGTCCACATAAGGACGGAGAGTCTGGAGCAGGAAGTGATGGTGCGCACCCAGGCTGAAAATGAAGTTAAGAAGCTGCAGAACTACCTATCAAATATGATTGATTCCATGCCCTCGGATATTATCGGGGTGACTCCTGAGGGTGTAATTACTCAATGGAACATCAAGGCTGGAAGTGATTTCGGGGTTGCCAAAGAAGAAGCAATCGGCAAGAGGATCGAGTTGGTAGCCCCAAGGCTGGCACGTGAAATGGAGCGGGTGCGTGAAGCTGTGAAATCACGCACTGTGCAAAGCGAAGCGAAGTATATGCGCAAAGAGAATGGTGAAGTTCATTATGAAGATATTACAGTTTATCCATTGATTGCTAACGGCGTTGAGGGTGCGGTTATCCGCATCGATGATGTAACCGGGCGCGTGAACCTTGAGCAGGTGCTGGTGCAGTCTGAAAAAATGATGTCAGTCGGTGGACTAGCCGCGGGCATGGCCCATGAGGTTAATAACCCGCTGGCCGGAATTCTCGGCAGTGCCTTTAATATCAAAAATCGTGTTTTCAGTAATATGGAGTCCAACCGTAAGGTTGCGCTGGAATGCGGTGTTTCACTGGAAGGGGTGCAGGAATATTTGCACAAGAGGAAGGTCGGCCGAATGCTTGATTCTATTCAGGAGAGCGGCAAGCGGGCGGCTTCCATTGTAAACAATATGCTCAGTTTCAGTCGAAAGAGTGATAAACATAAAGAGTTTTATGATCTGACTTCGCTAATGAACAAAACGCTCGATCTTGCTGCCAATGACTATAATCTGAAGAAATTTTATGATTTCCGGCAGATTAAAATTGTCAGGGAATTCGATCCCGATATGCCGCGGGTGCGCTGTGCCGGAAATGAAATTCAGCAGGTTTTGCTGAATCTTTTGACGAACGGTGCAGAAGCAATGACTGAAAAGGAATATGTAGAAGGCAAGCCTTGTTTTTATTGCCGGATCTATGCGCAAGATGGGATGGCGGTGATTGAGATTGAAGATAACGGTCCGGGTATGGACGAAGATACCAAAATGAGAATATTCGAACCTTTTTACACAACTAAAGGTGTTGGGAAAGGGACCGGGCTGGGGCTATCTGTTTCATATTTCATTATTACCGACCAGCATTCCGGCAGCATGACAGTTGAATCAGAACCGGGGGCAGGCGCCAGATTTGTGATTAAAATTCCATTGGTCAGAGAATAAAATAAGTAGATCTGGGGCGGCAATTTGCCGCCCTTTTTTTATTTTTTGCGTACAATGCAGGCTTTGAATGTTCTTTTCATCCGGCCTATTGCTGATGATGTGAAGCTCAGGCTGTTGAGCTGTTCGAAACCGTTTTTGTGGTATAATTCATTGAGTGTGGCTTGCGAATGACGGTGAAATCTAACTCTGGAGTTTTTATTTTTCTGGCAGGATAAAGCCTGCGTGTCCGGTTCAAGAACATCCCCATCTGCCACTACAAAACCGAATGTCCCGTCTTGCTTTAGTATTCTGCCTGTCTCAGAGAAGATCGTGTCCAAATCTTCGAAGATATGGGTCACACCTGTGCATACTGCATGATTTATAGATGAATCCTTGAATGGATACGGGGCTAGGCCGAGATCATGCTCTCGAAGGCTGCAGGCAAAATTTTTCTTTTCACATACGGCCAGCATCTCGCTGGAAAAATCCAAGCCATGCACTTGCAGGCCGGACTGGTAAAATAAAACTGAAGCCAGTCCGGAGCCGATGCCAAGATCCAGAATGCTATCGCCTTTGCTTACATATCGGAAAGCCAGCCCGAAGATGATATCGGGGTCAAGCCAGTTGGCTTCCGATGATTTGCGGTCATACTGAAGTGCATGTTCCCCTGTAAATGCCTTTCTTACTTTAATTCTGCTCTGCATTGTTCTTTCCATGGGATTTATAGTCGTTAAATGGCGAGTATCTTAAGTGGCTGGTGAAAATAAATCTGCCCCGTTTTTATTAAATTTTAGCCAATTACGATTGTTGCTAAAGATATATGTGGGGCAGGATGCTTTGATTCTATTATGCGAAAGCCTTGACCTTTGCTGTGGACATTAATAATTTACCGATTCATTTAAAATTGCTTTTAAACTCACTTTTTCAGGAGAATATATGGACCAGTCAGAATCCATTAGAGCCGAGCTGGAGAAAACGCTCGCAGAATATGAAAAAAGCGGTGATTCCAAAGGGAAGGCCGAAGTACTTTATGAAATTGCCAAACTTGAGATTGCCGAAGGGAATCAGGAGCAGGCATTACTCATGCTCATGGAAGCGTATTCCAGATTTCAGCAAATTGGTGAGTCCAAAGGGCATTGTTTTGCAGGAGAACTTTTGGGGCAGCTCCTTTTTGTTTCCGGTAACCGTGAGGACGGACTCGCTGTTGTTCGTGAAGCCCTGCGAGGATTTACTGAAATGGGCATGAGCGTTGAAGCGGAGAAGACCGGACAGTTGGTTGCAGTTATGGAAGAACATGTTGCAGGTTAATGATAAGTAATGTTGTGACATGGATGCAGAATTTCATATTTGATAGATAGAGTGGGGCTGCGTATCTTAATATGGGATAATCGTCATGAATCCTGTTTTTATTTCTAAACTAAATTTTTCTTGTGATTGCTATCAATTAAAAAATGCCCGCAATTTAGTACTAAATTGCGGGCATTTTCGTCTCTATATAAGTGAAATTATGTCTGGTCCACGCGCAGTTCAATGGCGTCGAAACGCCAGTATTCATGTTCCACGGTCAGAACTGTCTCGTGGCCGTCGGTTTTGATACGGCGGACGTATATCCCGGGTGATCCGTGGGAGATGCCAAGCTTTGAGGTTACATCACGGGGCAGGAGCAGGGGCCTGATCAGCAGGTTCCGCTGTACAAGGCGCAGCCCGTAATCCTGCTCAACAACCTGAGTCATGGCCCGTTCAGTTGTCTTGGGCACAATTCCTTCCAGCTTCTCCACATTAATATAATTCAAGGTCCGGGCTACTTTTTGTCCATCGATGAAAAACGTATTGCCCATGGAATAAACTTCGGTTCCGGCCTTAAATCCTTCATCCGTATAAGTCTCCATGTCGTCTTCAATGGTAATGATGCCGTTGTCCTCCGTGGTCCATTCGGCTTTACGGCCCTGTGAAGCTGCCAGCTGGGCAAAGTTTACGTGGTTTGCAGGGTTATAGACCATGCGGATCGGGTTCACGTACCAGCCTTTTCTTTCCAGCCTGAAAATTTTTCCATCACGCTGCAGTTTGAGCAGAGCATGGCGGATAGTATTCCTGTTCAGAGAAAGTTCAGCACAAAGTGCGCGTTCTGAAGGGAGTTTATCGCCTGGTTTCAGCTCTCCATTAACCATGCGTTTCAGTATTAAATCTTGTACTATTATGTAATAATGTGATTTTTCCATGAGTGATAAATAAGTGATTTGATTGTTAAGTCTTTCTTTCTGACACAGGATTTAAACAGAGTCATCACCAAAAAGTAACTTTTTTTAATTAATCTGGTTTAAACCAGTTGAGAAGTGTTCGGCTTCAGTGTAGAAGGGCCAAGTACAGTGAATGATACAGTAGTGGCTGACTTCGGTTGCGGAAATGATGATTTCCGTGGCAGGAGTATCTATGCAGCGCATATCGTATGTGTTTTGCCATACGGAATGAAATTCCCTCGCAAGTGCGCTGTGAAAGTTATGAGGGTGGAGGTAGTTTAATGGCTAAATTTCGTACTTCTTTCATTTGTCTGCTGATTGTGGCTGTGGCGTCTATCGCACAGGCCGGAACTTTGGAAAACGTCAAGAAAGACGGTTTTCTTAAAGCAGGAACCCACATTGAAAACCCGGGCTTTTCCGCATTGGACAGCAACGGTCAGCGTGTTGGTTTTGATGTTGACTTCATTCGTGCAGTTGCTGCTGCGGTCAATGTTCCTGAAATCAAATACACCCCGCTCACTTCCAAAGAGCGTCTGCCCGCGTTGCAGTCAGGTGAAATTGATCTGCTTTCCAGAACAACTACTCACACCATGAGCCGTGACGTCAAACTCGGTCTCGATTTCACTGTAACAACTCTTTATGATGGTCAGGGCATGATGGTCCGCAAAGAACTGGGTATCAAAGATGCCAAGGATCTGGACGGCGCAACCGTATGTCTGCAGACCGGCTCTACCACCGAGCTTAATATTTCCGACTTTTTCCGCAAAAACGGTATGAGCTTTACCCCGGTTGTTTTCGATAAGCAGCCTGATGTGCGTAAAGCATACGATACCGGTCGTTGCGATGTGCACACCACCGACGTTTCCGGTCTTGCAGCTCAGCGTTCTCTGATGAAGAACCCTGCAGATCACCTGATTCTTGAAGAGGTTATCTCCAAGGAACCCCTCGGTCCTGTTGTACGCCACGGCGACGACCAGTGGACTGATATTGTCCGCTGGACCATCTGGCTGACCATGGCTGCTGAAGAAAAAGGCATCACTCAGGCTAACGTTGAAGAGATGTACGCCAAGAGCAAAGATCCCGAAGTTCAGCGCATGCTCGGTAAAACCGGCACTCTCTGGACTGACCTCGGTCTCGATAAAGGTGCTCCCGTACGTATCATCAAAACCGTTGGTAACTACGGCGAAATCTTCGACCGCAACCTTGGTCCCAAAACTCCCCTGCGCATGAATCGTGGACTCAACAAGCAGTGGACCGAAGGCGGCCTTATCTACGCTCCGCCTTTCCGCTAGGCCGAGATTATTAAAGTATTTGCGCCGGGAATTTTCCCGGCGCTTTTTTTGTTTTGTGTTATGATGCGCTTTGCGCTTTTTGATGAATATATTTTGCCTCCGGCGGCTTAAACCCTTTTGAAAAAGGGTTTGTTACGCTGTCGTTCTCTCTAAGACTTGCGGAAAACCGCTCGCCTAAGAGCTAATGCAAGAATTCTCAAAACCTTTTGTTAGGGCTTCGCCTAGTATAAATCTAATAGGGTTTATTTATGTCCGAACGTTTAGCACCGCAGGAAAAGGTTCCTTTCTGGCGTAGTCCGCAGGGAAGGGCCTGGACATTTCAGCTTTGTATGCTTGGAGGTTTTCTCTGGCTGGCTGTGTCTGTTTATCATAATACGCTGGTCAATCTGGAAACTCGGGGTATCAGTTCCGGTTTCGGTTTTCTGGCTAACGAGGCCGGATTCCGCATCGGTGAAGTTACTGGAATCCCTCTCCCGCAGGGCGGATTGCTCTGGTTCTTGCTCAGTCTTGTAGCCGGTCTAGCTATATCCCAGCTCATTTCCCGGCATTTGAAGAGTAAGTCCGGGCGTCCCATGAACAGCAAGTGGCTCTCGGTCTGTCTGCTGTTCAGCATCGGTCTGCCAATGCTGACTTTATATGTTTTTCGGGACAGTGTTGAAATTGCGCACTACACCGAATCTTCAAGCTACCTCATGGCCCTTTTGACCGGGCTTGGTAATACTTTGAAGGTGACGGTCATCGGTTGTGTGGCTTCAACCGTGCTCGGTCTGCTGGTGGCGTTGGGCCGTCTTTCACCGAACTGGCTGCTTTCCAATATTTGTCGCTGGTTTGTGGAACTTAACCGCAACCTGCCTGTGCTGCTGCAATTGTTTTTCTGGTACTTTATCGTTCTGCAGCAGTTGCCCAATGTGCGCAAGTCCATTGATATCGGCGGCTGGCTGATTATCAATAAGCGCGGGCTTTACCTTCCCTCTCTGGTTCCCCAACAAGGCGCATGGATTTTTTGCGCTGCCATTGTCATAGCTCTGGCTACAATTTGGGTTCTGCACAGGCGTGCCAAGCGCATTCTTGATGAGACAGGTGTCCCCGTTAAAATCCTTTTTCCTGCATTCGGAGTGTTGATCGCTCTGCCCGCGCTGGCGTGGTTTGCAGGCGGGCAGCCTTTCACTCTCGATTTTCCGGTTCTCAAAGGATTCAACTTCAAGGGCGGGACCGGGCTGACCCCGGAATTCACAGCATTGGTGCTCGGGTTGACTGTCTACGTTTCCGCATTCAACGCCGAGATCATCCGTTCCGGTATAGAAGCGGTTTCCAAAGGACAGCGTGAGGCCGCACGCGCCTTGGCCATGAATGAACGTCAGGTAATGCGCATTGTCATTCTGCCGCAGGCCATGCGGGTTATCGTTCCGCCCATGACCAGTGAATATCTGGCTATTGCCAAGAACAGTTCGCTGGCCGTTGCCATCGGCTATCCCGAATTCGTCAGTGTCGGTGGAACAATCCTGAACCAGTCCGGTCAGGCCGTGGAGATTGTGGGTATCTGGATGGGTGTCTATCTGTGCATTTCCCTGCTCATTTCTTTTGGAATGAATATTTACAATAGCAAAGTTGCGTTGGTGGAGAGGTAAACAATGGCCCAGAATATTCCAGTCAAAAATATTCCTGACAGACAGCCCCCGGTGACTCAGGTGGGCGTGATCGGCTGGGTGCGCAAGAACCTGCTTTACCCCTGGTATAATGCGTTGCTGACAATTGTTTCCTGCTGGGCCATCTGGTCGGCTGTTGCTCCTTTCTGGGAGTGGGCGGTAACCAATGCCTCAATCACCCTTGATCCTGAGCTTGCCAAGCAGCATAGCGGGGCGGCATGGGGATTTATCCGTGATATGTGGCCCGTGTTCATGACCGGGGTTTACCCGGCGGAAGAACGCTGGCGTCCGTTGATTGCCTTGTGCATTGTGGTGGTTCTGGTCAGTCTGAGTCTGGTTCCGGCCTTCCGGCGCAGTAAATGGATCAGGTTTTTGTGGTTCGGCTCTCCTATTGTGGTTTTCGCACTGGTTTACGGTGGTGGATTCACCGGACTGCCCGTAGTGGGAACTCATTACTGGGGCGGTTTGATGCTGACCATCATGCTTTCCATTGTCGCCATGCTGGCCGCATTCCCCATCAGTGTTTTGCTTGCTCTCGGACGTACTTCGGACATGCCCATCGCCAAGCCTTTCTGCGTGGCCTACATTGAGCTTATTCGTGGTGTGCCGCTGATCACCATCCTGTTCATGGCCTCGGTGGTCCTGCCCTTGTTCCTGCCTTCGGGGATGGAGCTGGATAAGGTTCTGCGTGCTCTGGTGGGTATCACCATGTTTTTCTCGGCTTATCTTGCAGAGAATATCCGTGGCGGTTTGCAGGGCATCAGCAAAGGCCAGTACGAAGCGGCCGATGCGCTGGGCATGAGCTATTGGAAAAAGACCATAGTGGTTATCCTGCCGCAGGCTTTGCGTATTGTTATTCCGCCTATGGTCAACAATTTCATCGGAATCCTGAAAGATACTTCCCTCGTGGGCATCGTCGGTCTGGTGGACCTTTTGCAGATTGCTTTCGCCACCACTTCCAACCCCAAATGGTTCGGAAGGCTGGAGGAGGCTTATGTCTTCATTGCCTTCTGGTACTGGATTCTCTGCTACGCACTTTCCAGCTACAGCCAATACCTTGAACGCAAGATGCCTTCCGCAAGTAAATAGAGGAGATATTTAATGACATCCGTACATACAAATACAGCAACACATCTGGGGGACAGCCCGGTTGTGATCGATATACAGGGACTTAATAAATGGTATGGGCAGTTTCACGTGCTCAAGGATATCAACCTCCAGATCCGCCAGAAGGAGAAGGTGGTTGTCTGCGGTCCCTCCGGGTCCGGTAAATCAACCCTGATCCGGACCATCAACAGGCTGGAGGAACATCAGGAAGGGGCAATCGTTGTGGACGGCGCACCGCTGACCAACGATGTGAAGCAGATTGAAAGGGTTCGCCGTGAGGTGGGCATGGTCTTCCAGCAGTTCAATCTTTTCCCGCACATGAGTATTCTTGATAACGTAATTTCCGGTCCCCTTCACGTACGCAACATGCCCCGCAAGCAGGCTGTTGATCTCGCCCACTCCTACCTTGAGCGAGTCGGTATTGCCGAGCAGGCCAATAAATTCCCCGGACAGCTTTCCGGTGGGCAGCAGCAGCGAGTTGCCATTGCCCGTGCATTGGCCATGCAGCCCAAGATTATGCTCTTTGATGAACCGACTTCAGCCCTCGACCCGGAGATGATCAAGGAAGTTCTGGACGTAATGCGTGAACTGGCAGAACAGGGTATGACCATGATCTGTGTGACCCATGAGATGGGCTTTGCCCGTGAAGTGGCCGATACCATGGTTTTCATGGATAAAGGCCAGATCGTGGAATACGCCCCGGTTAAGGAGTTTTTCACTGCGCCTAAAGAAGAGCGCAGCCGCATGTTCCTTGAGCAGATTTTGAATCATTAAGGTTTTTAAATGTCACTATCTTTAATAAATAGTCGCCCATTAATCTGGGCTCATCGCGGGGGCCGCTCTCTCGCACCTGAAAATACACTTGCTGCCGTACGCAAGGGTAAAGAGGCCGGGGCGGACGGTTGGGAACTGGACGTCCAGATTACCAGGGACGGAGAGATAATTCTTCTTCACGACTTGAACCTGCTGCGGTCCACCAATGCCTCTGTACATCCTGTTTTTGCAGACAATCCGCCTGCATTCCCGTGGCGGTTTACCCTTGCTGAAATAAAACAGCTCAGTGCCGATATCTTCCCTCGCCGTTTCTGCCCGCCAAAATATGAGCGGAAGCCGTGGCGGGAGATGCCGGAAAATCTGGCTGAAGACCTGCGCATTCCTACGCTTGCTGCGGCCTTTGAACTCAGCCGCGATCTTGGAATGTGGGTAAATGTTGAAATCAAGGATCTCAGCAAGGCGGTTCCCCAGTCTCTTGCCGGAAATATCGTGGAGAAGGTGTTTGAGGTTATCCGCACCCAGAAAATGGACGATCAGGTGATTGTCTCATCTTTTAACCATGATTATGTGCGCGAGTGTAAGCAGATTGCCCCGCACATTCTGACCGGGGCTTTGACGGAGCATAACTTCGAAGATGATCCTGTTGAGGTTGTGCGTAAGGCCAAGGCAGATGCATGGCATCCCGGCTATCGCTGTCTGACTGAGGATAAAGTTGAAGCCGTGCGTGATGCCGGATTTGCGATTAATCCGTATACAGTCAATGAAGTGGAAGATATGAAGCGTTTGACTGCATGGGGAGTGACCGGGTTGGTTACAGATTATCCGCAGAATGCATAATTATATTTTAATAGAATAAAAAAACGGTCGGTTCCAGATGGAGCCGACCGTTTTTTTTGTGTAAATGCGGATGCTATTGCTGGGTAGCTTCTTTTGCTTTCCAGCATTCTTTGTTGATTTCATTTTCGCTGTTGGCAACTGCGCAGGTAACCGCGAGGTCCCCGGTAACGTTGGTGCAGGTGCGGCCCATATCGAGCAGGGCATCAATGCCGAAGATCATGGCATAGGCCAGAGCAGTAGGGGAGCCTGCGGTGATTTCCAATCCTACGGAGTTGAGGACAATCATGAGCATGATAGCTCCTGCTCCAGGAATACCGGCAGTACCCAGTGATGCCAGAACAGTGGTCCCGATAACAGTAATCTGCTGGCTGGCGGTCAGGGGTTCACCTATGGCGTAGCCGATGAACAGGGCACAGACCCCCTGATAAATTGCGGTTCCGTCCATGTTGATGGTTGCTCCCAGCGGCAGGGAGAAGGAGTAGATACTTTTATCAACGCCCAGTTCCTTGTCAGCAACTTCCATGCTGATAGGCAGGACGCCGCTGCTTGTTCTGGTTACGAACGCTGCAATGGAAGCGGTCTTGACCCTTTTGAAAAAGGAGAGAGGGTTAATGCCGAAGAGCATCAGTCCGCCGCCGTAGACAAAAAAGATGTGGCAGGCAAAAGCGAGATAGGTGGCGATTACAACGACACCCAGCGGGCCGAAAGCCTTGGAACCCTGCGCACCGAAAACAACGGCGATCAGCGCAAAAACACCGATAGGTACGTACTGCAGCACCCAGTTGATGATCAGATACATGACTTCGGCAAGGCCTTCGAAAAGGTAGAACAGGGAATCACCAGCATTTTTGATGCGGGCGTCTTCGCTGTGGCGCAGCACAGAGATTGCGATACCGGTGATGATGCAGAAGAATATGGTGGAAAGAACATCCCCGGTGGTGATTGCCGCAAAGGGGTTCTTGGGGATGATGTTGATCAGGATATCGAGAAAAGAAGTAGCCTTGGCTGCTGCGGCTGGTTTGAAGGTCGCACCTTCTGCGGCCAGCTCAAGTCCGTTGCCCGGCTGGAGGATGTTTCCGAAAAAGAGTCCGATGGCAACCGCGAATCCTGTGGTGAGCATATAAAAGCTCATGCACTTCGCGCCTACCTTACCAAGCTGGCTGGGCTTAACACTTCCCGCTCCGACGATGATGGTCGAGACAATTACGGGCATAACTATCATTTTAAGTGAGCGGACCAGTATATCACCAAGCGGTGATAGTACTTTTGCATCAGGACCTAAAACAAGTCCTGCGATGGCTCCTAAGACCAGACCAATAATGATACGAACCAACAGGTTACTTTTGAAGTACCAAGAAAACATCCGCCCTCCTGTGTTAAATTAAAGATGTGCTTAAAGTGGATTTTTAGATAAACAAAATTTCGTTTATCGCAAAAATGCAGGGGTATTTATGTGTGATTCATAAAAAGAGTAGGCTGAAATAGCAGTTCCTGGTTTATTTCGCAAGTTTTAGGCATTCAAACTGAAAAAGACCGTCTGCATCTTGGGCGGACGGTCTTTTTTGGGATTGGTTAGAGGATAATCGTGGGAATGATTCAGGAACGTTCTTTCTGCTCCCTGTGGTGGGTTGTAAGACCGAAATCACCGAGGATCGTGTATATGGACGGGACCACCAGCAGCACAAGCAGGGTTGAAGCTGCAAGTCCGAATACAATGCTCGCTGCCAGCGGGATAAGCACCTGAGCCTGCAGGCTTCGTTCTACCAGCAAGGGCAGCAGCCCGACGATAGTGGTCAGCGATGTGAGCAGCACGGCGCGGAAACGCTGGCGACTGGCAGTGCTGGCGGCAGTTTCTAAATCCACACCTTCGGCAAGCCTTAATTTGATGAACTGGACCAGCAGGATTGAATCGTTGACCACGATACCAACAAGGGACACAAAGCCCATGATGGATGGCATGGTCAGGTCGAGGCCCATGAGTATGTGACCCCAGATTACGCCGATCAGGGCTAGCGGGGCGGCGGTGAGAATTACGAAAGGCTCTATGTAGCTCCTGAATTGCAGGGAGAGGAGTATGAAGACCCCGAATATTCCGACCAGCAGCGCGGTACGCATGGATGATCCGGTTTTTTCGGATTCCTTGGCCTGTCCTTCAAGTGTGAACTCAATATCAGGGTAACGTTCCATGAGATCGGGCATGAAATGCAGTTTGACCTCCTTGATCAGTTCTTCGGCGTTGGCTACGTCAGTATCCACATCTCCGCGCATGGTTACTGTTCGCAGTCCGTCAATGCGCGCAATACGTGCCCAGCCGCGTCTTTCCTGCATATCGGCAACAGCACCGAGCGGAATTTGTGATCCGTCAGCAGCGGTAACGTGAAACAGCTCCAGATCCGCAAGGCTGTTCTGGTCCTCGGTATCAAGCTGGATGTCGATTTCATATGATTCAGTTCCAACCTGAATCTCTGATGCCTCCTTGCCGTAGAATGCAGCACGTAATTGGTTGGCAATGGTTCCGGCATCAAGTCCGAAGGCCATTGCGCCAGGCTTGAGGGTCAGGACCATTTCCCGTTTACCGGGGCGCAGGTCGTCGTCTAGGTCAAGGACCCCGGCGTATTGCTCCAGCCAGTTCTTGAGTTCAAGGGAGGCTTGCTTGAGGTCGTGCAGGTTGTTGCTCTGCAGACGGATATCGATAGCCAAGCCTCCGGGGGCTATGGAAGGTTCCTTGAAGGTTATATTGATCACGTCCGGCATGTTTCCGATTGCTTCCCGCCATTTGGCGGACAGTTCGTCTATGGTAGTGGACCGTTTTTCAGCATCAAGTAAATCTGCGGATACTGTGACCAGATGTGGACCTGCCTCATAAGCATCGGCGTTGGTGTTGTGCAACACAGCTACATGCTTGATAAGGGATGCTCCTTCCGGTTGAAGCGGGGTTAATTCTTTATTGATTTTTTCAAGCTTGGAAACGATTGTCCCGGCCACTTCTTCAGTCTGGTGCAGTGGAGTTCCCTGCGGAAGAAGCACTCGGGCCTGTAGCACATCTCCGTCGATTTCCGGGAAGGCGCTGGACTTGAGCACTCCGCCTGCGATCATGGAGATGGAAGCGATGAAGAGAGCCAGTACAAGACCTACAAACAGGTAGCGCCATTTGATTACAGCATCCACAGCCCGTCCGACAACCTGTTCGCGAAACCAGTCAATGCGGGCTTCAAAAGCCAGCCGGAAACGTCCCGGCTCACTGGTCCGCTTTTCAATGGCATGTACCAAGTGGTTGGGCAGGATGAAAAATGCTTCGATAAGGCTGACCCCGAGGGTCATGATCAGCACAACAGGCATAACCCGCAGGACCTTACCGATATCACCCTCGATGAGAACCGCAATTGAGCCGAAGATGAATACCGTAGTAGTGAATGAGGAAAATACACCGATGGCAACTTCACTGGTTCCGTCCACCACCGCATCAATGGCTTTTTTGCCCTTGGCGAGGTGGGCGGCCACATTCTCGGCAATGACGATGGCATCATCCATGATCAGACCGGTCGCCAGCAGCAGGCCGACCATGGTCAGCATGTTCAGGGAGTAACCGATGATATTCATGACGCAGAGTGAGCCGATGAAGCTTACTGGAAGTCCTAATGAAACCCAGAAGGAATAGCGGAAGGAAAAGAACAGCCACATGGCCGCGAATACGAGCAGCAAGCCTTCAAGGCCGTTCAGGAGCAGCATATCCAGACGGTCTCGTACGATTTTGGAAACATTCTGGGTCAGGATGAATTCCATGTCCGGCGGGCTGGTGATGCGCTTCTTTTCAAGGAATGCGGAAACTTCTTCCATGATGCGCAGGGCATCTTCTTTTTTTGTTTTTTCTATATTCAGTATGGCGGCGCGTTTGCCGTTGAATATAATCTTGGCTTCATCCAGCTCGAACCTGTCCCTGATGACCGCGATATCGCCGAGGCGGACTTCACCCCCGTTTTGGGAGGAAGTAACGATCAGGTCTTCGAATTCACGCGGGTTGCGCCTTTCGTCGTCAAAGCGGACCACTATGTCGGTATCGTAGGTCTCGATGGTTCCCGCCGGGAGGTTGATTGACTGTCTGCTGATGCGGTCCGCAATTTCCGATACCGAGAGGCCCAGTTCCATTAGAACCTCAGCCGGAATTGCAATGCGGATCTGATGGTCTGAAAATCCCTTAATGACGACCTGTGAAACTCCGGGCAGACGCTTGAGTTCCCGCTTGAGCTGTTCGGCATAAATCTTAAGGTCAGAGACTGACATGGGTCCGGAAACAGCAACAGAGACTACCGGGTCGGTCCGGCTTAACTGGCGGATGGTCAGTTGTTCGGTCTGGTCCGGGAAGTTGTCAATGGCTTCCACCTCGGTTTTAACATCAGTCAGGAAGAGGCCGATATCGCCGTCCTCGTCCATTTCAACTATGACCTTGCCGACATTCTCTCTGGCATCACTGCGGATTTCGTATACATCGGTCACGCTGTCCAGTGCATCTTCAATACGCTGACAGACTGCTTCCTCGACTTCTTCAGCAGTTGCACCGGGATATTTCAGGGTGATTTCCACCTCGGTGGATGCAAAATCGGGAAAGGTTTCCCTGACCAGCTTGGGGGCAGCGAGCAGCCCGGCGAACAGGAAGATGAGCATGAGCAGGTTCGCGGCGGTGGGGTGCTCGGCAAATATACGGATCAAGCGTTTCATTGTGCACTCCGTTCGCCTTCGGCTTCACCCTTGAGGGTTGCAAGTGCTTCAGGATCGGCTACGGGGTCGATCAGCATGCCGCCGATTGCCGGAACGAGATCGGAGACAATAACAGTTTCTCCGGCTTTCAGTCCTTCGGTTATCGTGGCAAGGCGTCCGGTTGTGTAGCCGCTGCTGACTTTTCTTATTTCAAGTCTGTTCTCGGCATTGACCACGTAAACCCGGTCTTCATGCAGGGCCGCTCTGGGAATGACAACAGCCGGAGGCCTCGGTCTGCCGCGAAGTTCCACCTGAGCGTACATATCCCGTATAAGCGGAGGCCGTTTGGAGCCACGTGATTTGATGTAGGGATTGTCTACGGCGACATATACTCCTATGGAGCGGGTTTTGGGATCAATCCGTTCGCTGATGCGTGCTACGCGGGCATTCCATTCCACCGGTCCGTAGGCGGTTTGCAAACGGACTACTGCGGTAAGGCCCATACGCTGGATAACCCGGTCAATATCGTAAGTCCGTTCCTCTCCAAGGAATGAAATATCTTCCTCCGGCATGGGGACAACGTTGATCATGGCGTAAAGGGGAATCTGGGCCAGTGTTTCAGATACGCCCATGCTGTCGGCGGTAACTAGCACCTGTCCGCTTTTTACCGCTTCATTAAGTTCCACTTCAAGAGCTGATATCCTGCAATCGTATGGTGCACGGATGATGGTTTTTTCAATATCATAGCGGGCATCGTCCAGCCGGGAGCGGGCCGAGGTTACCTTGGCCAGCAGGGCCTGTCGTTCTGCCGGGATGATATTCAGGGTATTTCGGTAATTATGGACCGCATTTTTCTGGGCCAGATAGATTTTTTCTTCCTGATCCAGTTCGGAACGGGAGATAACTCCGTTCTTTACAAGTTGCTGACGCCGTTCCAGTTCAATCTTGCTGATGTTCAGTGATTTGTTTTCAACGGCCAACTGACGTTTAACGTTGACTTCGCGTTGTTCCAGTTCCTGCAACTGGGCCAGCAGGTTCTGCACATCTGCTTCAGCCTGTTTTTCGGCGGTCAGACGCTGGGCCGGATCAATTTTGAGCAGTATCTCATCCCTGCCGATGATCGCCCCCTTGCGTAGTTTTTTATTGAAATAGACAATCCTGCCCGGAACTTCCG
Source organism: Maridesulfovibrio spiralis (SeqCode) (assembly GCF_048571135.1). NCBI lineage: Bacteria > Pseudomonadati > Thermodesulfobacteriota > Desulfovibrionia > Desulfovibrionales > Desulfovibrionaceae > Maridesulfovibrio > Maridesulfovibrio spiralis (SeqCode). The sequence continues at coordinate 2,861,058 of NZ_CP182344.1, forward strand.
CCACAGCTTCCCATTCCTGACCGGGCTTTACAAAACCGTATCCTTTGGCCTTGGGCCTGACTGAAAGTTCCGGGGCCTTGATTACGCGTACTGCTTTTGCCTGTTCCCCCAGTCCGGATTCCTGTGGCGGTGTTTTGCTTTTAACCATGAAAATCAAAATGATGATGCCGACAGCGATAGCCGGGATGAAAAGTAGCTTTTTGAATAAGGATTTATTTTGCATTGCTGGTCCTGCATTGGAAAGTTTTAGTACGTTAATCTTGAGCCGGACTGAGAACCTTTCGGAAAAGTTTCCATGCCGACGTAACCTGTCCTTCCAAATCAAACTTTTTACCACTGCTGTAGTAGAGCAGCATAGGCGGCACATAGAGCCCGACAAACATGATTGCGAGGTTGGCAGGGGGGATTTCCCGGGTAAAAATACCTGCCTTCTGACCTTCGGCCATCACTTGAACAAGTTTTTTAATGTAGTTCTCCAGAATGGCTGCAAATTTTGAATTACCTTCTTGTGGTCTTTGAAATATTTCTTCGCTGAATAATATCATGGGAATTGCTGGCAGCTTGTGCGCCAGGCCGATAATCCTGACCAGAAGTATCTCCAGTGTTTGCAGCGGCGTGTCAGCTTCGGTTGCGGATTGTTCCAAAAGAGATGCAAGCCGGGTTCCCATTAATTCCACAACTGCTTCAAGAATTTGTTCTTTGCCCTTGTAGTGCCTGTATAGGGCGGAAGGGGCGAGGCCCAGTTTTGCAGCAACATTGCTGACAGTGATTTCCTTAACACCCTCGGTTGCCGCGATTTCCAGAGCTGCTTCGGCGATTTGTTCGCGTCGTTTTTTAGTTGAGAGTTTTTCACGAGCCATATCTAACCTCTTTTTTGTGAAAGTGAATTCACATTCACAATATGGGCGGCTGATGATCTTGTCAATAAGTCATTGTCGAAAGATGTAATTCCAAGTGCGGGACGGTTAACAAGTATGCCGTGCTTGTGGTATAGGTTCTGGTATTGTCTCAGGCTTGTCTGATTATTTTCTATAAACCAGCAGAGGAGTTTCCTGTGAAGAAAAGCCAGATTGTCCTTACTCAGTATAGTCCGTTTTTATCTGTAGATACACAGCTTGTCGGCAATGACGGGGCAAAGATTAAAACCGCGCGCGTCTGTTCGTTGTGCCGCTGCGGGGAATCAAAATACAAACCTATGTGTGATGGCAGTCACTCTGCCGCCGGATTTGTAGGAACTCGTGAAGATTCGGAAAAGAAAGAGGTTGAAGTTTATGACGGTGAGAATATCACCATCGTCTTTGATCGCTATTTATGCATGGGAAATGGTGCGTGCGGTGAACTAGAGGCTGTTTTTGGAACTCATGATAAACCTAAATATGAGCCGGATGCAGCACCCGTTGAAGACATCATCGCCACCATTAAAAAATGTCCTTCCGGTGCTTTGAGCTACATTCTAGAGGAAAAGCATATAAAGGACTATTTTGATAATCCGCAGGTAGTTGTCGAAAAGAACGGTCCGCTCCATGTACAGGGCGAGGTTAATTTGTTTGACGATCAGGATTCAGACAAGCTGTTGCCCATGGCGGATCATTATACTCTGTGCCGATGTGGCGGTTCCGCGAAAAAACCTTTATGCGACGGATCGCATGAAGAGAATGGTTTCAAGGGATAGGTGCTGGTCAATGATCACTTTTCCCCGCTTTCGTAGGGAAAAGTGATCGTGAAGCAGGCTCCCTGATCCGGTTCGTTGGATACGGATATTACGCCGTTGTAGTCATTAATTATTCCGTAAGAGATGGAAAGGCCGAGACCTGTTCCTTTGCCGACATCCTTGGTGGTGAAGAAAGGCTCAAAAAGGCGCCCCTGAATAGCATCGGGGATGCCCGGACCGGTGTCACAAATCTTAATGATAACGTGTTGGTCGGAGAAGTCCGTACTGATGAAAATCTTTTTGTCGTCCGCTAGCGGAACACTGTCTTTCCAGCGTTCTTCGATGGCGTCACGCGCATTTATGAGCAGGTTGATGACGACCTGCTCAAGGCGGTTGGCATCGGCCATTATTTGCGGAAGATGGCTGTTCAGGTTCCATTCCACATGGATATTGCGCAGTGTCAGCTGCCTGCTGAAGAAATCGAAACCACGGCGCAGGACGTCATTGACCTGCACGGGTGTGGTTTTCATGTCCGACTTGCGGCCGAATTCGCGCATATGGTCGATGATCTTGCTGGCCCGGTTGACGTGGGTATCCACACCTTCTGCCATTTCGCGCAGGATCTTGGGTTCAATCTGCTGATTACGGGATACCTTACGCATCAGCAGGTTGCTGATGGTTTTAAGAATGGCTAGGGGCTGGTTCAGTTCGTGGGCCACCCCGGATGCCATTTCGCCCAGTGTGCTCATTTTGCTGGCCTGAATCAGCTGCTGCTCGGCTTCAAGCTTCTTGGTCACGTCACTGCAGGTAATTATCAGGGTCTTGTTACCGTCAAACTCTGCCGGGGAAATGCGCAGCATGGCATAAATCGAGGTTCCGGATTTCGTAACCTGTGAACATGGCCCGATTTCCTTCCTGACTTTAAGTAGGTGGTCGTAGTCTGCACGCTCTTCTTCGCGAAAGAGATTCAGGAAAGATATGCCTTGAATTTCTTCACGGGGATAGCCGTATATTTCTTCCACCGGATCATTGCAGTTCAAAATGTTCAGGTCTTGAGCATCAAGTACGAATACAGCACCGGGAATTGAATCAAAAATGGCGTGGTAACGCTGTTCGGATGCAGCCAGGCTTTCTTCAAGTTCTTTACGCCGGGTAATGTCGAGCATCATTTCCATAGCGGCAACAATTTTACCGTTACGGTCTTTGATGGGTGAGGTGTAAACAATCCAGTGGATGTTTTCGCCATCTTTGGAGAGACCGGATTCTTCGCTCATGTGCGGGGTCAGGTCAAAGAAAGTTTTTTCGACCGGACATTCCTCACATTTGCGGTCGCGGTCTTTGTTTATCTGGTAACATTGCCTGCCACGCGGTTTGCCGAAATGTTTCTCATAAGCCTTGTTGTGGCGGATGACCCGGAAATTGAGGTCGACAACACTGACCAGACAGGGAACATTATCAAAGAGATCGCGGTATTCTTCCTTCTGTTCCAGAAGAGCTCGATGCTTTTCCTGTACCTGTCTGCCCATCATATTAAACGCGTCAGCAAGTGTTCCGATTTCATCGGTCTGGTCCAGTTGGATTTCGATGAAGTCCTGCGCAGCTCCGAATTCCCTTGTAGACTTGATGATTTTTCTCAGGGGTTTGAATATGAAGTTGTACGCAAAAACAAACAACGCCCCAAAAGTGGCGATGAAGACCACAATGGCGATACCGAAGTTTGCTGTTTCAAAGGTATCCAGCATGGAACTTTTTTTCTCAGTGGAGATCTCAAGATCCAACAGGCCGAGTAGTTTTTCATCTACTGCATGGACATGGCATGGACCGGGGGCGCAGCCTTTTGAATTGGGAATAGGGGTAATAATCCCCATGTATTTTTTGCCGTTGACAGTTTTCAGCCGGGTGCGCTGGTTGAGGCTCATGATGGCCGGGGGATTGTCGTGTTTGTGGCAGTTCCAGCAGGGTGGGCTTGAAGTCTCAATTACGTGATTTATCTCGTCGGGATCATTTGAATAAATGATCTGGCCCTTTTTGTTGATTACCCGGATGGATTTGATTTCGCCCTGCCTGCTGATGTTATTGATATCATTCTGGATGAACTCTTTTGAGTCCAGCATCATGGCGTGATGCAGGCTGAGCAGGACAGTATCGGAAAGCATGGCAATGTCCGACTGGATATTGTCGGTTACATTCTTCTTGAAGAATATGACATTGAAGCTAGTCCAGAGGAGTACGCTTAAAAGAAGGGTTATGCCCCCGGAGAGGAGCATCTTCATAATCAGGGTCTGTCGGTATTTTTTAAACATTTTGCACTCCCTGATTACGGCGATAGTTACAGCTGGTCATTAGAACAGCTTTTGGAGCTATTCAGGCCTGTCCATGGGGCAGAGGCGGGCGTCTTTGATAAGGTCGGCAAGGGTATAAGAATCAAGCATTTTATACATGGCCTGATTGGCATCATCCCAAATGGAACGGCGCAGACAAACAGCTGCTCGTGAACATGTGGTTACATCACCTTCCTCACAGTCGAGGATTTTATCCTCGCCTTCAAGGGCTTCCGTCAACTTACCGAGAGTTATTTTTTCAGGCTCCATGGTCAGCACATTGCCGCCATTGGGGCCTCGTTTACCGATAATGTATCCGGCTTCTTTTAGAATCTTGAGAATTTTTTCCAGATATTTGAGCGAAATGTCTTCACGGCGTGCAGAGTCTTTGCTGGGAACAGGTCCGTTTTCAGAGTGCAGGGCAATGTCAAGCAGCAGTCTGGCACCATATCTTGAGCGGGTAGTTAATTTCATATGAGTCTATTTGTTTAATATTATTGATTTAACCGTAGTTTATCATACCTGTATAGCAGGATACGGCCCGGATTGAAAGCAGCAAAGAAGTGAGCGCTTAAGCGCAGGGGCAGGAAGCAGTTTGTTGCTTCCTTTGTTTTTGCTGAGGCCCAGCTTTGCGCGGCAAAATGATAGTGAAGGTAGTTCCTTTTTCCAGCTCTGATTCAACTGTGATGCTACCGCCGTGCTGCTCGATTGTCTGATTGGAAATGAATAGTCCGATTCCGGTTCCACGTTTGCCCTTGGAAGAAAAGAAAAGGGTGAATATTTTTTCCCGTGTTTCACGGTCCATACCGGAGCCGTTGTCGCTTACTGTGAGTTCTACCTTGTCTTCGAGATCACGCGCGGCAACCCTGATCAGATATTCTTTGCCGGGATGTTTCGGCTCACATGCATCAACGCCGTTTTCCAGGAAGTTGACAATTGCGGCTGACATGGAGCTGGAGTCGATTTCAATCTCACCCAGTTCTTCGGGAATATCGATATCGTATTTTACCCCGGCAGTAACGGCTTTGGGTACAATCAGCGCGGCAGTGTCCTGCAGAAACTGTCCTGCGTTCACGGATTCCATCTCAATTTCCCGGGACTTGGCGTAGTAAAGAATGTCGAGGACCATCTTTTTGACCCGGCCGACAACGTTTTTAAGAGCAGTTGCTGCTTCGCTCACTCGTTGTGGGTCATCTTTGCGCAGTCCTGATTCGAGACGATAAATACCGCCATCAAGTGCGGTGAGCATTCCCTTAACACCGTGGGACATGGAGCCGAGCATAAAGCCAAGTGAGGTCAGGTGGTCCTGCAAGCGGCGAATTTCTGTGATGTCTGTGGACATCTCCATTACCTGTTTTATTTCACCATAGGCGTTACGTATGGGCGCGGACCAGACCAGCATGTTTTTCTGCTTGCCATCTTTGGTGGTGACTACGGTCTCGCTCTGGTGTGTTTCTCCGTCTTTGAAAGTGCGCTGCACCGGACATTCCTCACAAGGACGGTCTCGGTGTTTGTATGATGAAAAGCAGGTTTTACCGAGAGGTTCGGAAAAATCTTCTTTAAAACGGCGGTTTACTTCTGCGATGGAGTAGTCAGGGTTCTGTACAGAAATGTAGCAGGGGGCTTCGTCAAACAGACGCTGGAATTTGTATTGGGTCTCAAGCAGTTCGTCATTGAGTCGCTTAAGCTCGGTCATGTCGACAGAAATATCCAGTACCAGCTCAATCTCCCCATTTTTGTTGGGAATCGGTGCAGTGTAGACAGTAACCGGTATTTCAGAGCCGTCTTTGCCGATGAATGTTTCCTTGCTGCGCTGCCCTTTGCGGGTTTGGAATGTCAGCTGGACCGGGCAGGCGTTACCTGCTGATTCACGGTCGGAATAAATATCGAAGCTATTTTTGCCGACAACATCACCAAGCCTTTCTTTAAGCAGTTCGTTGGCGGCAACAATTTCAAGGTAGCGGTTATGGATGGATACAAGGCAGGGAAGCTCGTTGAAGAGTCCGCTTCCGGTTTCAACTTCATGCGCTGCACTGGACAAAGCTTCACTAAGGCCTTCGATAACCTGACAAGCTGCGTTCTGGCGTTCCAGTTCTACGATGCGCTGGGTCTTTTCTTCAACCAGACGTTCGAGATTCTCAGTGTGCTCCCGGAGTTTATCCTTGAGCTCGATCTTTTCCATGATCCGGTTAAGGGAAATTTCGAGTACTTCATCATCAATGGGTTTGGTGATGAAATCTGCCGCTTCTGATTTCAGAGATTCAATAGCAAGATCAAGGTCTCCATGCCCGGTAAGCATGATTACTTCAATGTGCGGGTAGTCTGTTTTAACAGCTTTGAGCAGCTCGATGCCGTCCATGCGCGGCATTTTAATATCGGTAAGAATTATAGAAGGATCCGCTTCCGGGATAGCTTTGAGCGCCTCTTCACCGTTCTTGGCAGTTTCCACTTCATAGCCCAGATCCATCAAGGTCAGGCCTAGAAAGCGTCGAATACCATCCTCGTCATCAACCAGCAGCAGCTTTTTATTATACATCGGCGCACCTCATGAAATCTGGAAGTCAGGATTTAGAAACAAAGAAACAGACAGAGTTTTTAATCCTGTCCGTTATCCTCTCCCAGTGCTTTCCGCACGATTTCAATGACCTCGGTCGGGTCAAATGGCTTTTTAATTGTCGCAACTGCACGTTTGATCGCCATGTGAATTCCGGGCAGGCCGCTGATAACTATCACAGGTATCTTGGAAAATTGCTCTTCCTGTGTCAGTCGGCGGTAAAATTTGGGTCCCCATTCATTTGGCATTTCCAGATCAAGCGTGATCAGGTCGGGATTTTCAGCCATGGCAATGTCATAGGCCGTAGTCCCGTCGAAAGCGCGGCAGGTGAGGTATCCGTGGTCCTCGAAAACATTTACAAGGTAGTCTACGATATACGGATCATCGTCGACGACCATTATTTTTTTGGGCATTCTTGTCACCTTTTAGGTATTTCAGAAGGTTACAACCTTCTGGTGAGGAGAAGCCTACACCTTAGTTCCGCAATCTTTCAAGTTAAAAAAACGGCCGGTCAGCACTTCCGTGCTGACCGGCCTCGATATGGATTCCCGTTAGCCGATTGTGTCCTTCACAATCCTGAGAAGCTCTTCAGCATCGAAGGGCTTGGTCAGGGTGGCTACAGCCTTGGGAATTGCGTACTTGTTAGCCTGGAGTCCGCTGATAACTATTACCGGAGTTCTTTTGAACTCGTCGCTCTGAGAGAGCTTACGGTAAAAGCGCGGACCCCACTCGCCCGGCATTTCAAGGTCCAGAGTGATCAGATCTGGTTTTTCAGCAGTAACAACCTCCATTGCTACTGCACCGTCTTCAGCCATCAAGGTTTCATAACCATTATCGCTGAAGAGATCGCCCAAGTATGAACGGATATCCTGATCGTCATCTATAATTAAGATCTTCTTAGACATAATAACTCCTCCTTTTGAATCAATCCCCTTTATCTTGTCCTGCAGCCGGAATTTCCGGCCGCAGTCGATAATCAATTAGATTCAGTTATGCTTACAGCCTAAACTTTATCGGGCTTGCTGACGCTGACCACCGGGCAGTTTGCCCTTAAGATGACCTGTTCGACAGTGGAGCCGATACGTGCTCTTTCCGGATCAAGCTCGTTGGTGTGATGAGCGAGGCAGATAAGGTCCACGCTCTTCTCACGGGCGAGTTTGACGATTTCGACGTAGGGAGTACCTTCCCATACTTCGATATCATAGTTCTTGAAATCACCCATGAGCGGCACGTAGGTTTCCCTGATGCGCTTGCGGGCAGTGATGAGGTTTTCCTCGATTTCATTCTGGTCCAGAACCTTGCCGCTGATATCCAGGGCATGGAAGATAGTCAGGTCGCAGTCGAGTTCGCGGGCTGTGGACAGAGCGAATTTGAATGCGCTCTCAGCCTGCTTGGAGAAGTCGGTTCCAAAAAGGATATTGGAGAACCCGCCCCAGTAGGATGCGGATTCGCGGTGCACGGAAAGAACCGGGCAGCGAGCAGCCTTAGCAACTTTCTGCAGGGTACTTCCGGGGTAGCCTTTGTGAAAGGATGCGTTTTCGCCGGAGCTTGCAGCCATAACAACGAGATCGCTGTCGGCGCTACGGGCTTCACGCAGGATTTCACGGGCAGGTACACCGGTTGTCAGTACGATCTTGGCGTTTGCAGCTCCTTCGAACTGCTTGGCGAAGGTGGTTTTGAGTTCTTCTTCAACCCAAGCGAGGTATTCTGCATCTACCTCGACTTCTTCACCGGTACGCACATCGTTGACAACGTGAGAGAATGCCTTGGTGGGCACACCCACTACATGGAAGATGGTTACTTCTGAATCGTAGCGCTTCGCCATGTCGAAAGCTACGCGTGCGGCACCGAAGCTCGCAGGGGAGCCGGTGGTCGCCAAAAGGATTTTTTTAAACATGTGACACCTCGTTCGTTGCGGACAATATCAGATCACCTGTCACATTGACGGGTGTTACTACCATTCGACACGCATGCCTTCGGGAATATCGAGCATACCGATAATCAGAGGCTTGAGGAACGACCAGCGGATGCCGATTTCATATTCCTCTTCAAGGTCACGGATGGCATCCCAGCAGTTATGGCAGGGAGCGATGACCAGTTTACACCCGGTATCGAGAATCTGGTCCATCTTTTTGCGCAGGGCAACGTTACGCTGTTCGCGGTACATGCCGATTCCGTTGAATCCGCCACCACCACCGCAGCAGTAGTTGTGCTCTTTGTTAGGTGCCATTTCCACGAAGTATCCGGGCTCAACAATGTAGCTCAGAATTTCGCGGGTAACGTCTTTAAGACCCTGGTTACGCACATAGTTACAGGAATCCTGAAGTGTGACGGGTTCCTTGATGCGTTTTGCGGGATCGATTTTGAGCTTGCCTTCACGCAGTGCTTTAGCCAGCCATTCCACGTAGTGGATGTAAGGCTTGGGCGGCAGACCATCTTCACGACCGGCCCAGTAAGGACCTTCGATAACGGTTGCACGGTGGGCGTGACCACACTCGGTACCGGTAACACAGGCCGGGTTCAGGCGCTCAATTGCATCATATACGTGGTTGACGTTGTCTTTACAACATTCCCAGTCACCGGCGAACATGGAGAGGGAGGTCTGTTCCCAACCTTCGGAAGGTACAGTCCAGTTTTCTCCGGCTACGTGAAAGAGAATTGCAGCTTCTGCAAGGTCTTCCGGATAGTGTTTTGGTTCACGGGCGTTACAGGTGTACATGATGTCGGCGTCTTGTTTGTCTACCGGGATGGTCAGACCGGGCCATTCTTCCTCGGTCTCTTCAGCCATCCATTCACATGTTTCTACCCAGTCCTCGGTGGTGACGTCCATCTGTGCACGGTATACGCGGTGCATACCGGAACCGATTTTCAGTTCCCAGGGAACGAAGCCCTGAGAGTAAAGGAGTCCGCGAAGGTAGGAGAACATAACACCCATGTCGATGCCGTGGGGGCAGTACATGCCGCAACGGTTACAACAGGTGCACTGGGACCATGCGACTTTCATGCAGTGACGCATGAACTCGTTGTCCACCTGCCCTTTCTTCTTCACGATGTGTCCGAGAGTGGACTGGATTTTATAAGAAGGTACCTGCTCGGGTACGCAGTCGTTCACCTGATAGAGGAAACAGCTGTCTGCGCACATGCCGCAGTGGGCACAGATTTCGAGCCAGGTTTTCAGTCTGGATTTCATTGTTTTCTGGATAGTGGCCCACAGAGCGTTGGTGTCCACATCCAGTTCTTTCATTTCAGCGTAGTACTGCTTGCCGCTCTTATCCGAAAGAGTCAGCTTGAGCTGCTCATCGGTTGTGATCGGCTGTCTGTTACAAAGCTTACCTTGAGGCATTTTCTTACTCCTGTATGGCTGTTATTTTCCTGTTACCAGGAGAAAGTGGAGCCTTTCAGGCCGCCGCGTTTGATGCCATAGTCCATTCCGAGCTGAGCGCGGGAACAGAAGAAGAGCACGCAGTGGCTGAGTTTGGTGAAAGGCAGGCACAGCAGCCAGATTTGTCCGGTGATGATGTGTGCCAGCAGCCAGAACTGGTAGTCACCCATCTGGTAACGGGCGATGAGGCCGGTTACAAAGGGAGCTACGGTTATGAGCAGCATCAGATAGTCGTATGCTGTTGTCAGGATTCTTACTTCCGGGAGTGCGATGCGGCGCAGGATGATTGCGACACAGGCTACGATTACGGTCCAGGAGAGCAGGTCCGCGAAAAATGCGGGCAGCTGCGGCAGACCGAAGCCCAGGTTTTCCTGCAGCATGATGTTATGCGCTGCAAGGAAAATGGGGGTAGCAAGCAATCCGACGTGGAATGCAAAGAATATAAGGGTAAAGCCGGGCTTTTTTCTCCATGCGCGTGCGCCCACGGGGTTCAGCCAGCTGAATATTGAATTAAATGCGCCTTTCAGTCCGTAGGACAGATGGGCTTTATATGCCACGCGGTCGAGCTGCTGGCTGAGGCCCTTGAAGTAGAGCACTACGCGTACCAGCAGGCCGCCGAAGCTGATTGCAAAAACCAGCCACATTACGGGCCCTGTCAGAAGTTCATACATAATATTATCTCCTCACATTCGGCTTAGTGGTGGTCGCCGTAGTTCTTTTTATTTTCGTCACGGTAGGCTTTCCCGCCCATGAGGAACTGCCAGAACAGGGTCACGCCGACCAGAGCTCCACCCATCAGAAGGTACATGATACCTTTGGTGAATGTGTAGTATTCCTGAAGGTTATATGCTTCCATTTTACTATCTCCTTAATGAAACGACCTGAGGTCATGTCTAAATAAATTGAATGTATTTTTTTCATCGAATCCACAGGCGTGGATTCGATGGACATGCTTCTAGTGGTCGCCCTTGTAGTCAGGATGCTCGAAGAAAATGGGCATCCGGGTAGTGATGAAACGGAAGATCACAACACCGAGAGTTACGATGAATACGGAAATTCCGATTTCAGTCATGCTGGGGAAGTACCTGTCAGCAGCAGGCAGGTGGTAGTTGAATGCGATCATGGAAACGTTGAACCTGTTAAACACGATACCGAGAACGGTAATGATCGATGCTTTTTTGATCAGGCTGAGGTTTCTGTCGCGAACACCCACTGCATAGAGGAAGCAGGGCAGGGCTACGAAGCCGAGCATTTCAGTCAGGAAGAGCAGGCCGTAACCGGAAGCAAGGTAGTGCCAGTTGTTGTCGTAAGCTACGCCCATAGTCTTGATGAAGAAGTAGCCGAAGAGAACAAGTGCAGCAGCCTTACCGAATCCGAATACAACGCCGTCGTGGTGCTTGAGGTATTCCTCGTCCATCATGCGGTGCAGTTTCTTGTGGGACATGGAGCCTTCGAAGATGACCATGGACATACCTGCAGCAATACTTGAAACAAAGAAGTAAAGCGGCATGTATGGGGAGTACCAGAGCGGGTGCAGCTTGGACGGTGCGATGGTGTACAGCGCGCCGAGTGAAGACTGGTGCAGGGTGGAGAGCACTACGCCGAAGATGGTCAGCACGAGGGTCAGTTTAACGACCACTTTGCGGATTTTCTTCCAGCCCAGCCATTCGAACATGGCGGGAGTGAACTCAACGAAGAGCACAGTCAGGTAAAGCATAACGCACAGACCAACTTCGAAGAGCAGGGAGGTAGTACCCTGAGATACGAAGATGGGGTAAGGCAGTCTCCAGGGACGGCCGAGGTCGTACTGCAGTGCGAATACAACAAGGGCGTAGCCGAGGAAGGCGGTCAGGATTGCCGGACGTACAGCGGAGTGAAAGCGCTTGAGTCCGAAGATATAGCAGGCTGCGGAAGTTGTGTATCCGCCGGCTGCGAGAGCAACACCGCAGAGCAGGTCGAAACCGATCCAGATGCCCCAGGGGTTGTTGTCATCAAGGTTGGTTACGGGACCGATACCCTGGGTGAATCTGAGCACAGTAAGGATCAGACCCACAACAAGGATAGCGCCTGCTACCAGATTGAAGGTATTGAAGGCCGATTTAGGGCCGTTGTTCGCGGGAGTGGACATTAGGATTCCTCCTTCTCGCTGTTTTCTTCCTGCTCTTCTTCTTTGGGAGCAAGTGCGTCTTCTACAGCTTTCTTGACTTCGACTTCGATCTTGCGCTTGTTGGCAACATCAGCCTTTTCAAGAGCTTCGGAGAGAGTCTTTTCAGCTTCCGCGCTTGCCTTGGCAATTGCGTTTTCCACAGCTTCCTTGCGTTCTTCGTCAGCTATTTTGCTGTTGCGTTTGCTTACAGCGTAGATGCCGCCGAGGAGTACGGGCCAGAGGCCTGCAACCATGGGTACCGCAGCAAGTGCACCGGCTGTGAGCTCGGGAGCAGACTTGGTGCCGAGGTCTTCGCGCATGCCGATTTCTTTGAAAGGCACACCGGAGAGGTACATCCAGCTGGTTCCACCCATTTCGTCTTCACCGTAGAGGTGGTCAACGTAACGGTCAGGATTGCGGCGGATACGTTCGCGGGCTATTTTGATAAGCTCATCCCTTTCGCCGAATACGAGTGCTTCTTTCGGGCACTCGGATACACAGCCGGGGAGCTGTCCCTTTTCCTGACGGGTCGCGCACATGTCGCATTTCATAACCCGGGGGGTCAGGGGTTCGTCATATTCATAAGTCGGGATTTCGAAGGGGCAGGCTACCATGCAGTAGCGGCAACCAACACAAACCGACTCATCATAAACAACTGCGCCGTTGGGCAGTTTTTTGAATGCTTTTACGAAACATGCGGACGCACATGCAGGCTCAAGACAGTGGTTGCACTGGGACTTGCGGAATACGGGATGTTCCGGAGTGCCGTACTTGTTAACCACGGTGAAGGTCTTGGCATCTGTTCTGCGCTTGGTGTCCAGCACGGAAAGGTCATCAAATTTCTTCTCCGGTGCGGGAAGTTTGCTGACCTTGTTGCAGGCTGCTTCACATTTGCGGCAGCCGATGCAGCGGGTAGCGTCAAAGAGTACACCCTTGCTTCCGGGATATCCTTTGAACTCCTTGCCTGCGGCCTCAGCTCCTGCGGGGAGGGATGCTCCCACGCAGGCTGCGCCCAGCATTCCGAGGAATGTTCTGCGTAACATTTATCTGTTCTCCTTCAGGCTATCCGTTACTATTTCTTCGCGTGACATGCGGTGCAGTCAGTAGAAGCAGGCTTCTTGATGTTCATAGCGTCATGACAGGTCATGCACTGAACGTGGTAAGCAGCCTTGAGGGCCGGACGTCCGTCCTGAACTTTGCCACCGTGGCAGCTTGCGCAACTTGGCGGAGTGGCGCTAGCAGGACTGTTGTGGTGGCAGCTTCCGCACACGGTAAGGGGTGTGCTGTGGAAAGCGTTAGCCATAGCATCGCCTTTCATACCGTCGACCAAGCTCATAATGATCTTGCGATGGGGCAGTTTGCTTGCTTTGTATTCATTTTCGAGGACGTTGATGGTCACGAATTCAGGAATGTCCTTTTCCGCGATCAGTGCCGGAGACTCGGGACGCTTCATGATCAGCTTTGCAGCGATTTCAGCCTTGGCGGAGGCATCCATGCTAACAGGTTCGCTGGAGGTGGAAGCGGGGCCGTTGTGACATACTGCACAGGTCTCTTTGGACTGGATTACGTTCTTGGGCATCAGTTCGTGGCAGCCTGCACATTTAGGATCTTTCTGCTTTACAGCGTGACAACCCACACAGGATCTGGTGCTGTCAGCTTTGTGCATAGCCTTGTCGAGAGTAACAAAACCGCCTTCCTTTGAACCGCGAACAGTATGGCAGGAGGAGCAGGACTTGTTCATGGTGTCGTGGTGGCAGGAGCTGCAGGAGTCAGTGTAACCTTCATGGGCCTTATGGTTGAAAGCTACGGCAGCCATAGTCGCTTTAACAGCAACGTTTTCCTGTACCGGGGCGGTGAGCAGAACAGCGTCGGGCTGTTGTCTGGGAAGGCGGGGCAGTGTTCCACCCAGCTTTTTCATAACAGCAGCGTTGTCTTCCTTGATGTCTGCAGCCTGCATTTCGCCGTGGCAACCGGCACAGTCGACAGGACCGGTCTTTTCCGCTTTGGCAGCTTTCATATCAAGGTGACAGCTCACGCACTGACCGTGGTAGGCTTCAGAGGTGGTCAGTTTCACTGCACCCTGAGGCTCAGTGGTGTGACATACACTACAGTTTTCTTCCTGTCCTTTCACGTACTCAAGCTTCTTGTCGAGATTGTTGTATACGTGGTGACAGCTTCCACAATTGGTTTCCTGACCTTCATCGTTAGCGATGAGCTTGGAATCCCAGTGGCGGTAGTGGAGAATATTCTCCATGCCTGCGGGAGCGCGCTCTGCTTTGATTTCAGGGTCAGCCATGTGACAGCTGCGACATTCACCGACCTGAGGTCCGGTTTTCGTTCCGGCCTTGGCGTCGGCAGCATGACAGCTGATACAACCGTTGTGGTAAATTTCTTTAAGCTTTTCGGAAGAGCTGTCTTCAGTTCTCATGAACTTGTAGGACATGCTTCCTTCGGTTTTCTGGTGGCAGGCAGTACAGTCTTTGCCCTGCTCAGCCACAGCCTTGGTGTGTGTATCATGAAGAAACACAACAGCAGGCAGTTCCAGTTTTTCCTGAGCGGCAATAGTGTCGATCATAATAAGATCAGGACGCTTATTGCTGTTCTCCTGCGGGGTTCCGACCATGCTCAGTGCCTCCATGTGGAAGCCGAGCACCCCAGCCAGGACAATCAGGATACCGGACAATCGCAATAGTTTCTTTCCGTTTGCCATGATATGGATCCCCTCTCAATGCAATTGGCCTCGGAGCCTCATACTCCGTGCCTTTGTTGCTCCGGTCGGTTTTTTATCTGTTATTCCCGGCTGTTGCTTCCCCCATGGAAAGCCGTTTATTGGAAAAACGATCAAGCCCGTTCCGGTGCGCCTCATTCCCCATCGACCCAGTGGGTATTAATACCTCCCTAGTCGATAGGTTTTTATACCTGCCCGATAGGTATGTTATTCTTTTGTGTTCCGTCAAGGGGTGATTTTAAAAAAAACCGGTTCTCAAATACCCTACTTTCGCGGGTTGAATTTGAGTTGTGGGTAAGTGCTGTTTTCGGTGGAAAATTCTTGACACAAAAGGGATTAGAAACGAAGAAATGCAGGTCAAAAACGGCTCGTTTGCCTGAGAACAGGAGAAATATAATGCGATACTATTTAGAAATACTTAAGAAGTTTAATAACTTTCACGACAAGGCCAGTTACAGTGAGTTCAGCAGGTTTATTCTGGTCCACAGTGCGATCATCTGCGTGTTGCTTGTACTGGGATATCTTGACCATGCTTTAGTGAAAAAAGTTGTTGATACTTTGACCGGTCTGTTTCTGGTCGGTACTTCTCTGCCGTGCGTGGCTCTTTTTGTGCGCAGACTTAATACCTTAGGACGTAATCCTAAGCTTGTTGCGGTGGGGCTTATTCCGGTTGTTGGATTAGCATATCTGCTTTTTATTTGTTTGAAAAAAGACTGATTAGTTTAACTAACCAGTTTATAATCCAAGAAAAAAGGACTTGCAGATTTCTCTGCAAGTCCTTTTTTCTTGGTAGTTCTTAAAATAATTTATTGACCATCTACTATCTTCAGGCAGGTGTTGGCAACGATCTTGATCATGGGCAGGATGCTGTCCAGTTCCATGTATTCATCTTCACGGTGGGAGTTTTCGCCCACTGTTCCCATACCGTCGATGGTCGGGATGCCCATGGCTGCTGTCCAGTTACCGTCGGAGCAACCACCGGTGGAAATCCATACTGAATCAATGTCCAGCTTTGCTGCTTCCGCGTGCAGAACTTCCCATACGGCCATGGTCTTCTCAGTGTATTCCATTGGCGGACGGTCAACACCGCCGGTAATTTTGATGGAAGCTCCTTCAACGTAGTTTGTATCCGGCAGCTTATTGAAGAATTCGGTAACAAAGTCAGCCTCTTCCTTTGTGCCGACACGAACGTCAACTGTCAGCTCTGCATGATCAGGAATAATGTTGAATTTGTCTCCGCTTTTGATCACGTTGCATTGGGCGGTGATGTCATTATCCATGTCGTTGAGTGCATGGATCGCAGGTATATGCCCGGCCAGTTCCACCAGCGCGTTGGCTCCACGTTCAGGGTTGGCTCCTGAGTGGGCGGAAATTCCGCTGGCAGTGATGTAAACGGCTCCTCCACCTTTACGGTGCATGACATGGCGGTAGTCTGGACGGCAGGGTTCGAAAACAAAAACCCGGTCACAGTTTGCGGCAGTTTTTTCGATCCATGCACGGGAATTTTCAGAACCGACTTCCTCATCACCGTTGAAAGCGACGCAAATAGCAACCTTGTCAAGATTTCCTTCCGCCTTGAGCTTTTCAATGGCATAGAGTGCCACCAGCAGGCCGCCTTTCATGTCGTTGGTTCCCGGTCCCAGTGAACGTCCGTCTTCAATCTTGAAAGGACGTTTTGCTACTTCACCTTTCGGGAAGACAGTGTCCATGTGGCCGATGAACATGAAATCGTAGCGCCCGTTTTTGCTCGGAGTGCATGCTTTCAGGCAGGGAACACCGCGTTCACCTTCGCGGGTGACCTCGGCTTCAAGGCCGAGTGCTTCGAATTTCTCTTTCAGGAATGCCGCAACTTCGACAACTCCGTCCAGATTTTCGCTGGCACTGTCAGTGTTAATGATCTTTTCAAAATCTTTCAGAAAACTTTCGTATGTTTCTTGTTCAGTCATGATCTTGTCCAAAAAGTATGCCTTCGGTGAGCCTACCGGCGGTCCCTCCGGGGGCTTAAACCCTTTTGCAAAAGGGTTTAAGAATCCCAAAACCTTTTAGTAAAGCTTCGCTGCCTAGTTTATAAAACTGTTTTGTCACACAAAACGGCGAAGCCATAATAAAAGGTTTTGAAGAGTCCAGAGAAACTTTTGCAAAAGTTTCTTTGGCCCTCGGAGAGGCCCCCGGCAGGGCCGCCGGAGGCTAAATAAGTTAAGCTAAAAGCGCGTTAGCGCATCATATATATTATCTTGCCAGCTTGGGGTTCATCTCATCGCGCAGCCAGTCGGCGAAGAGGTTGATACCCACAACAAGCAGAACGAGTGCTGCACCCGGGAAGAGTGTCATCCACCACATTCCGGCATAGATATAGTTTTTACCAATGGCGATCATCATTCCGAGTGAAGGCTCGGTCAGCGGCACACCTACGCCGAGGAAGCTGAGTGTGGCTTCGAGCATGATGACAACCGCGAGGTCAACAGCCATGACAACGAAGATCGGCGGCAGGGCGTTGGGCAGGATGTGCTGGAAGAGAATACGGAAATCCTTGGCCCCGGAAGCCTTCGCGGCCATGACGTAAGGGTTGTTCTTGATTTCAAGCACACTGCCTCGGATGGTTCGGGCGTATTTTACCCAGTCCGCGATACAGATAGCGAAGATAACCGTTCCTATTCCTCGTGTCTCGAACACACCGAGCAGCAGGACAGCCAGCAGTGTAGTGGAGAAAGAGAAAACGGTGTCTGCACAGCGCATGACGAAAGCATCAATGACTCCGCCGTAATATGCGCCGACCATTCCCATAACAATGCCGAATGTCCCTGCGATAGCCACGACTGATCCGCCTACGATGAGCGAGGTGCGCAAGCCGTAGAGGATGGTGGACAGGATTCCACGTCCCTGATCGTCTGTTCCCAGAGGAAAGACTTTGGACCCGCCATCCATCCAGAAGGGCTGCTGGAGCATGTTTCCGAGGTCTACGGAGCTCAGGTCGTAGGGGTCCATGGGAGCCAGTATGGGAGCGAATATTCCGGCAATGATGAAGATCAGCAGAATGGTCGCGCCGATAACCGCAGGCTTGTCTTTTTTGAAGCTGTTAAAGCGTTTTTTTAAAAGTGGTCTGTTCATTATATTTCCTAATCGTAGCGAATTTTGGGGTTGAGCACTGCGTAGAGCATGTCGACCATAATGTTGATGAACAGGATGATGAATGATGTCAGCATGATATAGGTAACGATGATCGGCTGATCTGTTTCGAAAATAGAGGTCAGCAGAAGGTTACCCATGCCCGGCCACTGGAAGATGGTCTCGGTTACGATTGAGAAAGCAATAAGTTCACCGAAAGACAGGCCGGCAATGGTTACAACCGGGATCATGACGTTACGCAGGGCGTGTTTCATGATGACCTTGAAGGGAGAAAGTCCCTTGGCCCATGCAGTCTTGATGTATTCTTCGCCCATCACTTCACGCATTCCGGCGCGGGTGAGTCGCAGCATGACCGCCAGCTGGTAGCCGGAGAGGGTCAGTGCGGGCAGGATGATATGTTTCAACCCGTCCATAGTGAGCAGTCCGGTTCGCCAGTCACCGATCATGACGGTTTCGCCGCGCCCGAAGGAGGGTAGAATTTCCAGATAAACGGAAAATACCATGACCAGCAGGATACCGATTAGAAATGTGGGTATGGAAATCCCCATTAATGAACCGGCCATTATCGTTCGGGCGATAAATCCATTCGGCCAGATGGAGACTACAATCCCCAGGCCTACCCCGACAGTGAACGATATGAAGATGGCGGCAAGAGCCAGTTCAAAGGTGGCGGGAAAACGTTCAAGGATAGTGTCCAGCGCGTCAACCTGACTTATGTAGGATTTGCCGAAATCGCCTTTGATCGCTCCGCCGAGAAATTTTACATATTGAATGTGTGTAGGCTGATCCAGTCCGTAGTCTTTACGGACCTGTTCCTGTTCAGCCTGAGTGGCGTATTTGCCGGCCAGCATAAGCACCGGGTCACCGGTGTATCGGAATAGGCAGAAGCAAACGAAGGAGACAGCCAGCAGAACTAGTCCCCCCTGCAATAATCTTCGAAAAATATATGATGCCATGGTATATATAACGGGGCCGCCGGAGCGGCCCCTGATTTTTAGGTGTTACTGAATTTCCTTAACAGTGATCCAGCGGTCGGGACGAGGGGTGAACTTGATGTTCTTGCCCTTGATCACGGCGTACATATCCTGCTGGTAGTGCAGGGGAATGGTGGAAACGTCTTCAAGAGTGAGACGGTTGACTTCCTGAAGAGCCTTGGCGCGCTCATCGCGGTCAACAATGCTTGCGGAAGCTTCAAGTTTTTTATCCACTTCGGGGTTGGAGTAGGAAGCACCGTTGTATCCGCCCATGCCTTTGTCCTTGTCTACGGAGTGGAACAGCTTTTCGCCGGAACGACCGAAGTCATAGGAACCGTCGAACCAACCGATCAGGTAGAAAGGATACTTGTGGCTGGTGAGTTCACTGAAGAAGATGGATTTGGGCTTAACATCAAGGCTGACTTTCAGGCCAATCTTGGCGAGGTATTTAGCAACAGCTTCACAAATCTTTTCGTCGTTGATGTAACGGTCGTTAGGACCTGCGATGGTGATTTCAAAACCGTCTTTGTAACCGGCTTCAGCAAGGAGTTGCTTTGCTTTTTCGGGGTTGTATTCAAGACGTTTGATGGATGCATCGTAACCAACGGTTGCTGCATCGGGAACCTGATGGGCTTTGGTTGCCTGACCGTGCATTACTTTTTCAATGATTTCGTCTTCGTTGATAGCGTATGCAATAGCCTGACGGACACGCTTGTCAGCGTAGGGAGTGCCGGGCTGGTTACCAATGGAGAGGAAAATACAGCGACGTGCGGGACGCTGGATCATTTCAACAGTGGGCATCTTGGAGATGCGGTCAGCCAGAGTCAGGGGCACACCGTTAACCATATCTACCTGCTTACCTGCGAGAGCAGCGAAGCGGGTTGCTTCCTCAACGATGGGACGCATTTCAACAGTTTTGTATTTGGTGGGTGCGCCTTCCCAGTAGTTGGGGTTGGCGTGCATGCGGAGGTAGGAACCTTTGATCCATTCGTCGAAAATGTAAGCGCCGGTACCGATGGGCTTGGTGTTGTAATCGCCATCGTCACGTTTGACGGAGGATTCTTTGTCCACGATGAAGTTCTGGTGCATGGTTTCAGCGAACCAGGGCACAGGCTTCACGGTTTTGAAAATAACGGTGTATTTGTCCGGAGTTTCCATAGATGCAATGGAGTTACCGAAGTTGAGCAGTTTGGAATACTTGGAATTCTTCATGCGTTCAAAGGTGAAGACAACGTCATCTGCGTTGAAATCGTTACCGTTGTGGAATTTTACACCCTTGCGAAGTTTGAATTCCCAAGTGTTGGCGTCGTGACGCTTCCACTCTGTTGCCAGTGCGGGGACGAGTTTGCCGTCCTTGCGCTGGAGAAGTCCATCATAGAAGTTGGACATGTAAGAGAAGTTGGCGTCGGAAGAGTGCGCCTGCGGGTTCATGGACAGGGGCGGAGCATCAGTTGCGATAACCAGATCAGCTTTGGCCATGGCAAAAGAGGGCAACGCCAGCATTGCGACGAGAGCTGCAATAAATGCCAAACGTTTCATAGGTTCAACCTCCAGAAAATAAGTTTACACTTGGATATGCATGCCGCTTAAAATAAGTGACATGTGGCCTGATGCCCCTCACCGAAGTCAGTGGCAACGGGAATTTCCTGCGAGCATATATCCATCGCCTTGGGGCAGCGGGTGTGAAACCTGCAACCGGACGGAGGATTTATAGGACTGGGCACATCCCCGGTGAGGATCTGCCTTTCTCTCACCCGGCGCGGGTCCGGCACGGGAACTGCCGAAAGAAGGGCCTGAGTGTATGGGTGCTTGGGGTTGCTGTAGATGTCGGTGTAAGACCCTGTTTCTACAACTTTGCCCAGATACATAACCACGATGCGATCACAGATGTATTCAACAACCGCGAGGTCATGGGAAATGATGAGCAATGACAGGTCGAACTGCTTCTTGAGATCCATGAGCAGGTTGATGATCTGCGCCTGAATGGAAACGTCAAGAGCGGAGACCGGTTCGTCACCGATGATTACGGACGGGTCCAGAGCCAGTGCGCGGGCAATACCCAGGCGCTGCCTTTGACCGCCGGAAAATTCATGGGGATACCTCATGCCCAGATCCGGGCTCATGCCGACTGTTTCGAGCAGGAAAGCCAGCCTGTCTGCACGTTCACTGCCTTTGTAAAGACCATGAACGTCCATGGGGTTGGAAAGGATCTGGTTAACGTTCATGCGCGGGTTAAGCGAAGAATACGGGTCCTGAAAGATGAGCTGCATTTTCCGGCGCAGTGCTCGCATTTCAGCCGGGGACATCTCGCCCATATCACGGCCCTTCCAGCGGACGGTTCCGTAAGTGGGTTCGATAAGCCGCATCAGTGCCAGACCTGCGGTGGATTTTCCGCACCCCGATTCGCCGACGATGCCCAGAGTTTCCCCTTTGCGCAGTTCAATATCAATGCCGTCAACCGCATAAACATATCCGTGAACGCGGGAGAGGATTCCTTTTTTGATGGGGAAATGGACCTTAAGGTCTTCTGCTTGCAATAAAAATTCAGACATAGGCTAGTGGGGGATATGCAGCCAGCATCGAACTGCGTGACTGCCGTTGATTTCAGTGAGCTCCGGTTCCTTATGCTTACATATAGGCATGGCGTCCGGGCAGCGTTCACAGAACTTACAACCTTCGGGAAGGTTGTAGAGGCTGGGAACCATTCCCTTGATTTCATTGAGCCGCTCAAATTTACCAGCGGTACGACGGCCCAGAATCGGTGTGGAATTAAGTAATCCCTTGGTATAGGGGTGCAGGGTGTTTTCAAATAATTCTATTGTATCCGCCTGCTCAACCACTTTACCCGCGTACATGACAACAATGGAATCAGCAGTTTCGGCGATAACTCCGAGGTCATGGGTGATCATCTCAACAGCAGTGCCGAAATCGTCTTTCAATTTAATGATCAGGTCCAGGATCTGGGCCTGAACGGTAACGTCAAGAGCGGTTGTCGGTTCGTCGGCAATGAGTACTTCCGGGTCACAGGAAAGCGCCATGGCGATCATGACCCTCTGGCGCATACCGCCGGAAAGCTGATGCGGGAACTCTTTCACCCTTGCTTCGGGGGCAGGAATCTGAACTTTCGCCAGCATCTCAATGGAAGCGTCCATAGCGTCTTTTTTATTCATGTCCCGGTGCAGGATGAACATTTCTGAAAGCTGGTCACCGACAGTGAAAACAGGGTTCAGTGAGGTCATCGGCTCCTGAAAGATCATGGATATTCTGTTGCCCCTGATGTGGCGCATTTCAGCCATGCTGAGCTTGGTCAGGTCCTGTCCGTCAAAAAGGATCTCGCCGCCGACGATTTTACCGGGAGGGCTGGGAACCAATCTCATTACCGATTGGGCAGTAACGCTTTTCCCGCAGCCGGATTCGCCGACAACTCCCAGAACCTTACCTTCGGTCAGGGAGAAAGAGGCACCGTCCACAGCTTTTGCTGTGCCGTCGGAAGAAAAAAAATAGGTCTGGAGATTGTTGATTCTCAGAATTTCTTTTTTGTTAATTTGTTCCATTTCGGAGGGTCTCGTTGTTCTTTGTGTATAACTGAAATGTTAAATTAGTAAAAAAGTTACGCTTTAGTCAAATAAAAAGACTTCCTTAGGTTTAAAAAAAAATTAAACCATGTGCAGGACACCTGTAAATAAAGGGTTTCGTGTCATTTTGAGGTTCGTTAGAAAAGCTTAAAGCCCGGTGTGGACATCAGCTCTTCCAGTGCTTCTTCGAATATTTGGCCAACATTCCATCTTTGGAATTTGTTCAAAACAACTTTTTTGAAAATTTCAGGATCATCATTAGAACCGTTAGGGCCCATAGCTTTTTTGCACATGTCAACTTCAGTCTTGAAAAGTTTAAGCATGGCCGGGGCACTGGTGGAAAATCCTTCGAGATTATGCTGGTCATAAGGATTGTTGTATGTGTGCCGGGATGTTCCCGTAAAATTTACCACGGGCTTTTCTCCATCGGCATCCTGAATGAAAAATTCGAAAATAGAGCAGCGGTTCGTAATCAGCAGTTTATGCTGGTCCGGGAATTTTAAGGCACAGGAAGCTGCGTTGGCCAAGTATTGGGCAAACATGTTCAAGCCTTTTTGATCTTCATCTGCAATACAGCGGGTCAAAATCTTATCCAGTGTCTCATTGAGGCATTCCTTGCACATGAAAGTAGTAATGTGGTCACCTTTTGCGCAGTTTTCTTCAAAAAGACGCAACCTGTCGCGTACTACATGTCCGGTAAATTCATAAAGGAAACGTTCCTCTTCACCTGCAAGTTCCAATTGAAATTCCTTTTTCATGTACAAGCGGTATGGCTGATAGATTCCACTAGGCCGGTTCTTGACTACAATTTTAGTGCCGCCGATCTGTTCAAAAACCACCAGCATAAGTTCAAAATAGAGCCGGTCATAATGAGGCATGAGCGGACCGCCTATTTTGCGTTTGCGGTTATTGTTAAGAATAGCCGGAATGTCATATTTACTTAGGGGCTGGTAATCGTATTCAGCAAGAATTTCGTTGATCCTGAATATGCGTTTGTTGAGCGCCAGCAGGATGGAGGCTATCTTGTCCTTGCCCGGATGGTTGATCATGTTTTTGCTGAGTTTGGTCAGGTAGGTATTTGAAACTCCGGACAGTTTGCTGATGCGATTCAGGTTGAGTCCGCTTTCGCCGATGATCTCATTCAATGTTTCAGGATATTTTCTCATGATCGTAGTGGTTCGGGTTGATTGCTGTTCAAGTTGAATGTATTGGTGTTAACAAAAAAAGTAATAAAGGTTAAATTTTTTTTACACTCTGGTTTGACTAGGGCATAACCATGAAAGCAGGTTGATATTTCTAATGGGCAGTAATGTTAATGTAATCGGTATTGTTGGCGGTCTTGGCAATGAAGCAATGGTGGATCTGGCAAGAAAAATTATACTTGTTCAGGGTTTTGCAGGTAATTCCTATCTATTTTACGGCAACTCGCGGCTTGCTTATAAAGCGCATGAAGTAGGTCGGCAGTGGAAACCGGATGATGAACCGGAGTTGCGTAAAAGGGCAACTGCGGAGCACACAGCCCGGATGATGCAATTTTTCGGATGCGGTCCGGTTGGGTTGTCCTGCAATAGTGCCCATGAACTTTTTCGTGAAGTGATGGCTTCTTTGCCGCTGACATTTGTGGATATGATTCATGAGACCGCCCGGTCATTAGAGGGGGTCGGAATGAAGGTTCTGGTGCTGGGAGTTGATAGTCTGCTTAATTCCGGTCTTTACCACCGTGCACTGGAGCAGTATGGCATTGAAGCAGTCAGCCCTTCATCCTCAAACATGGTTAAAGTCATGTCCGCAATTTATGATACCGAATTCGGTATAAAGACCGCGAAAATAACACCGGAATCAGAGAATCTGCTTTGTGGGGTAATCAGGGAAGAGTGTCAAAGGCAGGGCTGCGGAGCGGTGGTTCTGGGTTGTACTGAACTTCCGCTGGCTTTGACTCCTGAAAGCTGCGCCCGTTTCAAGGAGCAGGGGCTCATTCCCAGTGAACTGATGGTCGTTGATGCTTCGGCGGTTCTTGCCAAGTCACTTGTTAATGCGGGGGGGCATGCAGCCTCTTTCGATTCGCTGGATATGACTCCGGCAGCCCATGTAGACTGGTTTGCTCCAGCCACTTTTAGGCTTGATACTTTGGATGAACTGGTAAAAGTTCAGGATGATATTATCAGGCTTAGCGTTGAATACCTCGCCAGCAAAGGGCGCAAGATTGAAGGGAGTTACATGCATCTTCCGACTCTTTTTGCTGTGGGGGATGTCCCCGGTTTTTCAGAAAAAGCAGCAGAGATTGGTGTAAAAGTTTTTGATGCCGAAAGTGATCTTGGGGCTGTCTTACCGGATATGTTTGATAAGCATTACGGATAAAAAGACATCTGCTTACAATAAACAAATATATAAAGGACTTACGTTGTGATGACGTAAGTCCTTTTTTATTGGTGATGGCTTTATTTGGTTTCAAGCACGATTTCATCAAATGACTGACGCCATGCCTTGGGCTGAATTTCAATATCCGCTTTTTTGTGGCCCATGCAGATCAGCATGGGAATCCAGTATTGTTCAGGGATGTTAAATTCCTTGCGTACTGCTTCGTGGTCAAAACCGTCCATGGGATGGGTATGCAGGCCTAAATTGGAAGCTGCATGCATGAGTGACATGGCGAAAAGGCCGGCGTTTTTATTGGCAAAGGCCAGACTTGCTGCTTCTGAACTACCGTAAAGGGCGGAAGTGCTGGAGATGAACCAATCCCGCTGTTCGGCCTGCATGTTGTTTGTGAAGTGACCTTCAAGGGTTGCGTTGCCTTCTTTCCAGCCTTCGCGGTCAGCAAGAAGAATGATAACCAACGGTGCTTCACTTATTTTGGGTTGGTTAAATGCAAGCTTCTGGAGTTTTCCCTTTTGTTCTGAATTACGAAGGATGATCATTTTCCAAGGCTGGAGATTGAAGCTTGAGGGGGCTTTGGCGGCATCCTCAATAATCTCTCGCAGTTGTGCTTCAGTGACATCCTTTTCTGGATCAAAAAAATTGATAGCTCTCCGGTTTGTCAGTATCTCTTTGAATTCCATTGAGAACTCCTTGGGTTAGGACTGTTTCGCAAATGTTCAGTTGATACGGCGGTTCGGTTTTTCGCCTCTATTTTCCGAGCATGATCCTGATGATTTCCTTGTCGGTTTCGCGCATGCCCTCGCGTCCCAGACGTCCGATATTGGCGATGGTGTTTTCAACGCCTTTGGTCACTATACCATCTCCGCCATAAAATTGCTGGCCGTTCTGGTACATGTGGAAGCCGAGTATGCCCGCGTCGACCGCAGAGGCGATCTTGGCAGCGCAGGAAGGTTTGGCCCCGTCACAGACAATGCCGGAAACAATGGCGAGTGCATTGACGATGGTGTGGGCCACGTCTTTGTAGCGTCCGCCATGCAGCCATGTAATTCCCGCCCCGGCTCCTACACCGGCGATTATTGCGCCGCAGTATGCTGACAGGCGGCCGATACCGGTTTTCTGGTGAATGGTGATTAGATCCGAAACAACTAAAGCTCTGAACAGGGTGTCTTCATCGGTTCCAAGTTCCTTTGCATATTCAATTACCGGAACCGAAGCAGCTATGCCCTGATTACCTGAGCCTGACACGATGACTACAGGCAGTTCGCATCCGCTCATTCTTGCATCCGAACCGGCTGCAGCCATTGCTTTGGCCCTGACCTTGATGTCATCACCCCATGTTTTCAGAAGAACAGAGCCGATGTTCGCTCCCCAATCTTCTTTAATGCCTTCTTCGGCTATGCGGTAATTGTACTCCATCTGTCGGCGGATCACTTTGTCCACGTCGGCAAGGTCCACCGATTCTGCGAATTCCAGAATATCGGCCACTCTCATCATTGAGCGGTCGGTCAGGCTGGAGTTCTGAACTTCATTGCACTGTTCGTTCTGAAAAATGACTTCACCGTTGCGCGAGATGCTGGTGATATTGGTATGGTAGTGGGAAATACGAACCGAAGCATTGGCTTCTCCGGCATAAACTGTGACTGCCAGATCAAATATAAAATCGCTATGTGAGTTCTTGACCTGCACATTTCCAGTTTCAAGAAATTTTTTGATAGCCTCGCGTCCCTTGTCGTCCACAGTGGAAATGACTTCCAATACTTTGTCAGGATCGCCTGCAACAATACCAGCAACAGCGGCGGCTTCGATACCCTTCAAGTGTCCTGTGTTGGGAACTACAACACTTTTCACGTTTTTAATGATGTTGTCGCTTGCTTCAATAACTACCCGCTCTGGCGTCTTACCAAGCACTTCCCGTGCCTTTGCTGCGGCATAAGCAATTGAAATCGGCTCGGTGCATCCCATGGCAGGGACAAGTTCCTCATGAAGGATATCCACATAGTATTGATATTTATCGTCAGTCTTTTCCATTTATTGTCCTTGATATTTTAATGCGTGTTTTGCCTTGCCTTTATTCATTGGGGCTCATTTGCAGGGCTGAAAAGTAATTTTACAAGAGTTTTCCCAAGAAATCAAAGCTGGTTGAAAGATAAATAGAAATCTTAATGTGATTATATTCGTTAAATCAATAGTCTTTATGCAGGATGGTGGCTTATGTAGTGTAATGACCACATCGTGTCTTATCTTTTTGACAGTTCTTGTCTTTTGTCTGTTTTTATTCAAAGAAAATTTCCTGTTGTTTAATTTCTTGCTGATCTAGGTGGGTGTTTGTTGCTATACAATAGTATTTATTGAATAAAATATGGAGATGGGGTTTGAGAATTATTAATCTAAATTTCAATAACAAGCTTATATTAACTTTTCTGTTGGTGTTAACTCTTCTGGGTTCGGCTTTAAGTGTAAGCGGTTATTTTGTTGCTGCTGATTCTCTTCATTCTTTTGGTAAAGCTTTTTTGAAAAATACGGTTGATGAATTATATTCGTCGGTTGAGCTTCAAGGTAAAAGTCTACAGAAAATACTTAAGGCGGAAAGCCAGATTTTTCTGTTCCTCATTAATAAACGTGGAGGGCTTTGGGTAGATAATAGTTCGAAAACAAATACTGTAATTTACAATCAGGACAGTATGTTGCCTGAAAGAATTGATCTTCCCCGTTTAATGGTCGGAAGTTCGCAGGTTAAGGAACATTCTGACCTTGTGGATAAAGTAAAAAACATGTCAGGCTCATTCGCAACAATCTTCCAGGTTCTTCCCGGTAAACTTCTTAGGGTTTCTACAAATATTGTTAAGCTTAATGGAGAAAGGGCTGTGGGCACATACATTCCGTCCACCAGTCCTGTCTATAAAGCCGTAATTTCAGGACAGCCATTTTATGGTTGCGCTAATGTTGTGGGGGAGGAACTCCTTACCGCTTACATACCGGTTAAGGGAGAGTCTGGTGATATTGTCGCAGTGCTTTTTACCGGTGTAAAAATACTCAGTCCCGAATTCAAAAATCTTTTAGGAGAAATCAGTCTTGCTGGAAGAGGGTATGCTTTTGTTTATAGTTCGAAAGGGGATATTCTTATACATCCAACTTCTTCAGGTGAGAATTTTGAAAAGCAGTCCTCTGAAGTTTGGGAAACTTTAAAAGATGTAAAGGACGGTATGGTCTCTTACGACTATAAAGGAGATACGCGAAATTGTTACGTTAAGCATTATGAACCGTGGGATTGGAATATTGGTGTGAGCCTTACTGATAAAGAAATATACCTTGGGGCTGATACCCGTATTTTATACACCAGTAGTTTGATTGCTGTTGTCGGTTTGATTGTAGCTTTTATAGTTGTTTTCTTTGTTTTGCATAAGCTTCTCAGACCATTACGAGAGCTTGCCCGGACAACGCAGAAAATTGCAGATGGTGATTTGAATGCCCGAACAGAATACCACGGCAAAGATGCTATTGGAGAAACGGTTTCTTCAGTTAATCAGATGGTGACTAAATTAAAAGATAGGTTGGGCTTCTCTGATGGGATACTTAAGAGCATCAACGTTCCAATCAGCGTCACTGACACTAGTGGACATATTGTTTTCTGCAATGAAGAGCTGCTACAGTTTGCGGGGAGAAACGGGAATCCGGAAAGTTATTTTGGAAAGCCAATTGGTGAAGTTTTTTATGATGACCCATCAAAAAAAACAATAACTAGTAAGGCTTTGACTGAAAAAAAACCAATAAAAAATGTTTCTGGCAGCCTGATTAATTTAGCAGGGCAAGAGAAGCATGGTGTGTTCAATGCCTCTCCTTTGCACGATCTTGATGAAAAGATGATAGGTGCATTTTGTCTTGTAAGCGACGTTACAGAAGAAATTAATACACAAAAGCGTATTCAGAATCAGGCTGAGAATATAAGTAATGTAGCAGTTCAAGCTATTGATATTGCCGAACAGGTTTCATCGGCAGCGGCAGAGCTTTCATCTCAGATCGATGAATCTAGCCGTGGTGCATATACGCAAAGGGAATTAACAGCCGAAGCGGCGACTGCGATGGAACAGATGAATGTTTCTGTTTTGGAGGTTGCGTCTAATGCAGAGAATGCTGCTTCACTTGCTGGAGAGTCACGCGAGAAGGCTATCGCCGGTGAAGATGTTGTTGCGCATGTTGCAGATGTGATGAGCCATCTTAGAAATACTGCCAATAATCTTCATGCTGACATGGGAAATCTTGGCATGCAGGCTGATGGAATTGGTAAAATTATTACTGTTATTAATGATATTGCGGACCAGACTAATTTGTTGGCTTTGAATGCAGCTATTGAGGCTGCCCGTGCAGGGGAGGCGGGTAGAGGGTTTGCTGTAGTTGCGGATGAAGTGCGTAAATTAGCTGAAAAAACCGTAGATGCGACTAGCGAAGTCAGTGGTTATATTGCCTCAATTCAGGAGTCCGCCCATGCCAATATTACCAATATGGAAGAGGCGGCTGCTGCTGTGGATAAGGCTACCGGCCTTTCAGAAGAGTCTGGAAAAGCTCTTAAAGAAATAGTTGAAATTGTAGGAAATTCTACTGACCAGATTCGTTCTATTGCCACTGCTTCTGAGGAACAGTCTGCCGCTAGTGAGCAGATTGCTCAATCTGCATCTCAAGTCAATACCATTGCTGAAGAGACCGCCAGCGCTATGGAGCAATCCGCTGTTGCAGTTTCAGAATTAGCAAAATTAGCTGAGCAGCTTCGCGTGTTGGTGGCATCAATGAAGTAACGTCTTTTGTTTTGTATAAGTTCGGATATCTTACGATGTTATAGATCTAAGGCTACTTCTTTTGTTATATATAATCCATGCTCATGATGCGCTGATGTCTTTTGGATTGCTCAATTGTAATGAGCTTAGTATGTACAATTAATGATTTTTAAAAAACTAACTTATTCTTAATCGGTTTTGATGTCGGTTTGCTTCGGGAGGGTGAATGAAGTCAAACAATCAAAAAGAAGCTTTTTGTGTCAAAAGGCAAACTCAAAATATGCCGGACGAAAGTCTGGGCAGTATGTGTGCCAGTATTCTTGCAAGTCAAGGTTTTGCTTTAAGCGTGCGTGGTAAAGAATTTGAGCCTATATATGTTAATGATGCTTGTTTAAAACTTTTTGGCGAGACTCGCGACGAGTGGATGAAAGATGACTGGGAAAAAAGATATCAGCCGGGGCAGGCTGATCGTTTGTACAACGATGCAATTCCTACTGTGCTGCAAGGTGGAAAGTGGCGTGGTGAGTTTGGGATCGTAACCCCCAAGGGGGAGAAGAAGCAGGTTCTATCTGATTGGGATGCAGTTTATGATGATGACGGTGGGCTTGTCTGTTTTTATGGAATATATACTGATATTACCTCGTTGAAAATATTGAAAGAAAAATTAAGACAACAAAATCAATATTTAAATGAAATAATCGACGCTCTTCCTGATCCTTTAATAATAAAAAACAAAGATCATCAATGGTTGGTTGTGAATCGGGCTTTTTGCCAACTTTTAGGCAAAAAGCGAGATGAATTGATTGGAAAGAACGATATTGATTTTTTAAGTGAAGATTTGGTTTCGTCGGCGTGGGCTTTGGATGACGAAGCTTTGCAGTCTGGCAAGGAAGTTGTCAGTGAAGAAATTATAAACGGTGCGGACGGAAAGCCTAGGTTGCTTTCAACCAAACGGGTCCCAGTTAAGGGGATAGATGGTAATGATTCGTTAATCGGTGTTGGGAGGGATATTACCAAAGAGCGCGAGCTGCAGAGTGCCATAGCGGAATCTTATCTTAAATTGGGGTCCAGCCTTTCTGTCCTTGCTAACGATTTAAACAGGATTCAAGGCGATATTGTAGATAGTGTTTCTAAGTCAGGAGCAATAAATGTTTTGTTTGAACAATGTAATACTAATTTTTCAAAGTTCATAAAGCAATCTGAGTTGCGTCTGACTGATAGAGGCGAAAACAGCATTCCCAACGCACATTTATCTTCGCGGGAGTATCAGGTCTTTTTGCTTTTAATTCAAGGGAAACGCATAAAAGATATTGCTGATAATTTGGGAATTACGCCCAATACTGCAAGTACATACCGGAGCAGGGTTATGAAAAAATTGAATATTTCTTCTGTGGCGGAAATGATTCAATATGCAATGAGTATTGGGTTGGTTTGATCTTATTTAGTTTGGGGTAGTTATAAGTCTACAAAGAGTGATTGATTTACTACAATGATTGCTCCTGAATTTGAGCGTGCTATATGTCCTCCAGATTGCATTAATAAAGGGGGATACAATGTGGACTGATGCATTTAATCAAGTTTTGAGTAATATGAACGAAGCCTATATGCTGTTAAATATTACCTGCTCAAAATTTAAATCTGACTACAGTTATATTACAAAAAAAGTAAACTCTCCCTTCGAAAAGATAACAGGTCTTGAAGCGGAAAAGATTATCGGCAATAATTTGTGTCATGTTCTGGGAGTTGATGAGAGGAGTTTTTATGATAGGTTGCTTGAGTCATATACTGAGTCTAAGGCTGTGGTGACTGAAGCGTACTCTCCCGTTGTACAGAAAAAGCTGAGATTTAAATTTTTCCCTTCATCGTTGGCACACGTTGGATGCATCGTCAGTGTTATTGAAAAAGATAATTCTTCCCAATCCGTTAGGGACGATGCGCTGGATTCTCCCTCTTTCTTAAGTGTCCTAAATCATGAGATACGGACGCCACTTAATGGCGTGATAGGAATGCTGCAATTGTTAGGTGAAACCAGTTTAAACGATGAGCAGCGTGTTATTGTGGATTTAGGGAGTCGGTCCGCTTATAGATTGTTGAATTTCATCGAGATGTTAGGAGATGTTCAGTGTGTTGACCCTGACGTTATGGTAGACTCCTATGGATTTAAGATTAATGAAAATTTACACCCTTTAGAGTTGTTGCTCAAGTCTGGCGTTTCGCCATTAAATGCTGTTTCTTAATAACTTTAACCCTGATACAACTGTTTGTCACATCCCTAAAACAGGCAGTTGCACCCTAAAAATAGGATCGCTGTTTAGGACAGTGGTCCTATTTTTTTGCGATATTAGTTCTAGATGTAAAGGAGCAAGCAGCTCAATTTTGCATTGGTTTACACATGTGCTTCGACAATCTCCTTTAAACACATCATAAATGAATTGACGATTG
The DNA here is from genome assembly GCF_048571135.1 of Maridesulfovibrio spiralis (SeqCode). Lineage (NCBI taxonomy): Bacteria > Pseudomonadati > Thermodesulfobacteriota > Desulfovibrionia > Desulfovibrionales > Desulfovibrionaceae > Maridesulfovibrio > Maridesulfovibrio spiralis (SeqCode). The sequence continues at coordinate 2,893,102 of NZ_CP182344.1, forward strand.
ACAAGAGAAGAGAGTGTTCGTAAATTTTATTAAGATGTCGACATTAGACATGTGTTGTGCTGCATAGTCATCATGCTGGCTTCAGTCTTTTTGAGAAACACTTTCCATTAGAATACGAAATATCCATAAGGAGCAGATGTGTCATCATACAAGCTGATAATTAAAAACGGGATAGTGGTAGACCCGGCAAATAACGTTCACGGAATTTTTGATATAGCAATTGATCATAACGGAAAAATTGCCCGGGTAGAGTCAGAAATAAACGGCCCTGCACTTGAAATTTTTGATGCAGAAGGACTAGTGGTAGCGCCGGGGGTAATTGATTGCCACATGCATGCGTCTTCAACTTATGGAGGTCCGTTGGCGCACAGAATGCTGGCCAAGGCCGGTGTTGTAACTGCTATTGAGCTGGGGGGGCCGGTAGAGGACACCATTCCGCTGGCCTTGAAACATGGTTGCGGCCTGAATGTAGCTTTTATGCAGACGGTTAAACCTGGTGAGACCATAAGTGGTCCTAGTCCTGACAGAAATGAAATTGAATCTCTGCTGGATAAAACGCTTGCGTCTGGGGGAGTCGGATTCAAAGTTTTGGGCGGACATTTTCCGCTGACACCTGAAGCAACTGAAATGGTTTTTTCCATAGCTAATGATCGCGGAGCCTACATGGCTTTCCATGCCGGTTCACTTGCCAGCGGAAGTAATCTGGACGGTTTTAAGGAGGCTGTTGAGCTTGCTGCGGGAAAGAGGCTTCATCTTGCCCATATTAACAGCTATTGCCGGGGGGCAATTATGCCTGCGGAGCAGGAAGCTGAAGAAGCTCTCAGCATTCTTGAACAGAACCCGAATGTTCAATCGGAATCATATCTGGCTAGAATTAATGGTCTCAGCGGTGTTTGTGTGGACGGTTGCCCGGAAAGTACAGGTACTCAAGCGGCATTGAAGCTGAAGGGATTTGATACCACAGAAGAGGGTATGCGCGAGGCGATCAAGGCTGGCTGGTGTCAGGTCAACGCACCTGTCGGCGGAGAAATTGTCCAGCTTCCTTCGGTCGAAGGACTTGATTTCTGGGAAGGGCAGCAGCGGCAGGGGCTTCCTTCCGCTGTCAGTTTTGCGGTCAATCCTCCGACAACCAGATTGCGCCTTGCTTCTGCCAGACGCAAGGACGGATCATTTGTTATCAATGCCATAAGCACGGACGGCGGAGGTATACCGCGCAATGATCAGGTTGAGAAAGGGTTGGCTCTGGTCCGGGCAGGTGTTTTCACTCTTGATGAGTTCATACACAAAGTAACTGCTGCACCTGCCCGCATGTTGGGCCTGACCGGGAAAGGGCATTTGGCTGAAGGTGCTGATGCGGATGTCAGTGTGCTTTGTCTGGATTCTTTACGCCCCGTGCTGACTCTTGGGATGGGGCAGGTGATTATGAATAATGGTCTGGTTACTGGAGCTGGAACGAACATTCTGACAACGACGAAGGGGCCGGATCACATCAGGAAACAGAATCATGCTAATTTACAGAATTTTGATCTCGCAGAACGTCCTTTTTTGCGTCCAACAGCATAGTTAATTTTTTTTAAGTGCCTGTGATAAAAGACAAGGTTGACATGGCTTTAAGCAATGTCAACCTTGTCTTTTTTTTCATTTGTACAAACTATATTCAAGCGTCAGCATTGATATTGCTTTAAGAAAGACCGCATTTTCAAGCTGTTGATACCGCAAATATGAAAAAACTGTGAAAAAGGTAACAATCCTGTTGACAGTTTGTTTTTGCGAAGATAGTGTGGCCTCACATTAAATGTCGACATTAGACAGTCGGCATTCAAACAAAAAAATTGAATTTCAAAACGGAGAAAATTCAAAATGGGTAAAAAGATCATCGACACTCCCAATGCTCCCGCAGCTATCGGACCTTATTCTCAGGCTGTAGCAGCAGGTGACTTTCTCTTTACTTCCGGCGCCCTGCCCATGGATCCGGAAACCGGAAAACTGGTGGAAGGCTCCATCGAAGATCGCGCACATCAGGTTTTTAAAAACCTGAGTGCTGTTGCATCTGAGGCAGGAACCTCTCTGGACAATGCAGTCAAAGTTACTGTTTATCTCGCTGATATTGCCGACTTTCAGGCAGTAAACGGCGTGTATGGCGAATATTTCAAAGAGCCTTTCCCTGCCCGCAGCGCTTTTCAGGTGGCAAAGTTGCCCCTCGGTGCGGACATCGAAGTTGAAGCAATCATCAACCTTAAATAATTAGAGGAAAAAATTATGAACCTCGCTAAATTTTCCCGTCGTGGTTATGTTCAGTCTGCTACTCCCATCGAAGCTGTTCCGGCTTTCTCTGAAGCTCTGGGTGGTAAAGTAAACATCTTCATCAAGCGCGACGACCTGCTTCCCGGTTGCTCCGGCGGTAACAAAACCCGTAAACTGGACTTCTGCATTGCAGACGCTATTGATAACGGTGCTGACACCATCATCACCTGCGGCGCAGTTCAGTCCAACCACTGCCGCCTTACCCTTTCCTGGGCTGTTAAAGAAGGCATGGACTGCCATCTCGTTCTCGAAGAACGTGTAAAAGGCAGCTACAGCCCCGAAGCGTCCGGTAACAACTTCCTGTTTCAGATCATGGGTGTTAAATCCATCGACGTAGTTCCCGGTGGTTCCGACATGATGGGTGAAATGAAAAAACTGGCTGCTAAGCTCGAAGCTGAAGGCAAAAAGCCCTACATCATCCCCGGCGGCGCATCCAACACCATCGGTGCTACCGGTTACGTAGCTTGTGCAGAAGAAACCCTGCAGCAGCTTTTCGAAATGGGCCTGAACATCGACCACATGGTTGTTCCTTCCGGTTCCGCAGGAACTCACGCAGGTATTGTTGTCGGTATGCACGGCTGCAACGCAAACATCCCTGTTTCCGGTGTTAACGTAAGCCGTCCCAAAGACGTTCAGGAAGGCATTGTACACAAGCTGGCAGTAGAAACTGCTGAGCGTGTAGGCGTTGAAGGCGGCATCCCCGCTGAAGCTGTTGAATGCTTTGATTCTTACGTAGGCCCCGGCTACTCCCTGCCCACCGATTCCATGGTTGAAGCTGTGAAACTTCTCGCTTCCACCGAAGGTATCCTGCTTGACCCGGTTTACTCCGGTAAAGCAATGGCCGGTCTTGTAGACCTCGTCCGCAAAGGTCATTTCCCCGAAGGTTCCAACGTACTCTTCCTGCATACCGGCGGCTCCCCCGCTCTCTATGCATATCTGGATACCTTCCGCGGCTAATCAATTAAAAAGGCCCGTACTTTTGGGGTGCGGGCCTTTCAATAATGGCTTAAGCTTATTAAGGTTTAGATTTTGTAAAGCGAAGCGGTACGACAGTAGTTGAAACGCTTCCCAAAATGAGGAGAAATCAATGTCACGTATTTACGCACTTCTGATCGCTCTCGCGGCTGTTCTGGTAATGTCTACCGCCGCTTTTGCAGGTCCCACAGTTATTAAACTGGCTCACCCCAACGTTCCCCAGCACCCCATGGGACAGGCTTTTGAGAAATTTAAAGAACTAGTTGAAACCCGCACTGACAACAGATTTCGCGTTGATATCTACGACAGCTCCAAATTCGGTAACTTTGACGCAGTTGTTCAGGGTCTCCAGTTCAATATGCTTCAGATGGGTTCCGCATCCACACCGAACCTTGCTCCTTTCTCCGATGATTTCCTGATCTTTGACCTGCCTTTCCTGTTCCCCAACTATGAAGCTGCTGATCTGATTACTGACGGTTCCATCGGTATGACCGCTGCAAAAGCACTTGAAAAAACCGGTATCATCGGTCTCGGTTATATTGAAATCGGTTTCCGTAACCTGTGGAACAACCAGCGCACCGTTAAGACCCTTGCAGACGCCAAAGGCCTTAAAATTCGTTCTACTCCTTCCAAAGCACACATCGCTACTCTGAAGGCTCTCGGTATCAACTCTACTCCTATTTCCTGGGGTGAAGTATACACCGCCCTGCAGCAGAAAACCGTTGATGGCATCGATATCGACCTCAACCTCGCATGGCACAACAATTTCCCCGAAGTTAACAACAACCTGACTATCGTTAACTCCCTGTACTCCCCCCACCTCGTAATGATGTCCAAACGTTTCCTCGATTCCCTCGACGATGCAGACAAAGTAATCATCCTCGAAGCTTTCGAAGAAGCTAAGCTTTACGAACGCAAACTCATTCGTGACGGTGAAAAAGAAATCATGGCTAAATTGGCCGACAAAGGCGTGACTGTTTACACTCTCACCCCTGAAGAACGTGCTCGCTGGGCTGAAGCTACCAAAGGCGTATACACCCAGTTTGAAAAACGTATTGGCAAAGACCTGATTGAAAGAGCTAAAGCAACTATCGCTGCCGGCAATAAGTAACACATACAGCGGTCACCGGATCAACCTTTCCCGGTGGCCGCTGTTTAAAAAGCGTGAGCGCCATGAGTAAAAAAATATTCGATAAAGTCGAAGGGGTTGTCTCGTCCACCTGTCTCGCAGGCATGGCCCTGATCATCGCTGTTCAGGTCTTCATGCGCTACGTCCTGCAAAGTTCGCTGGACTGGTCCGAAGAACTGGCCCGTTACCTCTTCATCTGGTCTGTATATGTCGGTTGCAGCTACGCAACCCAGAAAGACCGTCATTTGGAAGTGACCATTCTGCGTAGTTTTGGTCCCAACATCGCCAAATACGTAACTTTGGCGGCCTATATCTGCACCATTGGGTTCTGTGTCTGCACCGCAGTTTGGGGATTCCAGATGGTCAATTTTCTTGCTGGCACAGGCCAGAAAACCCCGGCTCTTGAAATCCAGATGTACTGGGTCTTTCTTAGTGTTCCCGTCGGTATGAGCTTCATGGCCATCCGCACCGCACAGCGCGTGCTCTCCATTATTCGGGGAGATATTAAATTCGCCTCCCCGGTGGAAAAATAGAAGGTTTATATATATGGATACCGCAATCATCCTTACATTTCTTGCCCTCGCATCATTTCTGTTCCTGAGCGTACCTATCGGCATCGCCATCGGAATGAGCGTAATCGTGGGTATCTGGGCAGGCGACATGCTGCCTTATGAATTCCTGATCCAGAAAATGGTCACATCTCTTGATGTATTCCCGCTCATGGCGGTCCCGTTCTTCATTATGGCGGGTGAGATAATGCAGAAGGGGAGTATGGCTCAGCGTCTGTTGACCGTTTCCAAGAGCCTTGTCGGTCATATTACCGGCGGTATGGCACACATTTCCATCCTTACCAGCATGTTCTACGGAGCATTGTCCGGTTCAGCTCCTGCAACCGTTGCGGCTGTTGGCGGAATCATGGTGCCCTCCATGAAAAAAGAAGGCTATAGCACCTCCTTCTCTACTGCCGTCAACACCGCAGCGGGTTGTCTGGGCGTTATGATCCCACCCAGTGTTCCGTTGATTATCTATGGAACCACTGCAGGTGTATCTGTCGGAGATCTGTTTATCGCAGGTGTTCTTCCCGGTATTTTTGTAGGTCTTTGCCTGATGGCATGCAGCTACGTCCTGTCTAAGAAGTACGGATATACCGGAACCGGAGAGCGTGCTTCTTTCAAAGAAATCATGACCGCACTTAAAGATTCCATAGTGGCCCTCATGGTTCCGCTTATCGTTCTCGGTGGTATCTACGGCGGTCTGACCACTCCCACCGAAGCTGGTGTTATTGCGGTTCTCTACGCCTTTGTTGCCGAAGGACTCGTGCTGCGCACTTTAAGCTGGAATAAGGTTACTGAGATCTTCAAGGGAACAGCTCTGACTACTGCATCCATCTTTCTGGTTGTTGCCACAGCTACTGCGCTGGGTCAGATTCTGCTTTTCTACAATGTTCCTGATATGCTCGTTAACTTCCTCGTAGGGGTTTCCGACAATAAATATGTTCTTATCCCCATTATCCTGGTCTTTCTGCTGATCATGGGAACTTTTATGGACGCACTGGCAAATATTCTGATCCTGACCCCGTTGCTTTTGCCGGTGGTTAAGGTTCTGGGCATGAACCCGATCCATTTCGGTATTGTCATGATTGTTTGCGCATCCATGGGCTTCCTTACTCCCCCGGTCGGTGTTAACCTCTTCGTAGGCTGCAGTATTGGTAACATCAGCATTGAGAAACTCAGTGCCGCAGTTATGCCGTTCCTGTTCACCATGATTCTGGCTTTACTTGTCATTGTCTTCTTCCCGCCCTTGGCACTCTGGCTGCCCGGGCTGTAATAATACCCTGCCCGCCGTCCACCTCCAGGCGGCGGGCAATCTTTTTCGGAGTTCAACATGCACATCACCCCCTGTCCTGAAGGGAAGAGTATTATAGGCATTTCCGGTCATGCCGGAGTAGGGCATGTACACAGCCATTGCGGTTTTGTGCAGGATGATTCAGCAGGGTTCGCTGCAGCCATTGAAATTATTAAAAATGCCTACTCAGCAGATACCACCATCGCATCTGTTTCGGTAAATCTATACAGCGGTGAAGTTTCCGTGACCACCAATGACGGTGGCACAGGTAAAGCAATTGCCCGCCGCGGATTCACTCCCCATGAAGCTGAACTTGTTGAGGCGGCAAAAGGTCTTGATGCCAATTACAGCCAGTCCGTGGCTTTTCAGGTTTTTGGCCGTATTTATGGTCAGGGAGTGCTGGAAGGTCCGGTGGCGTTTCAGGCAGCCTGCTGTCTGGCGGTGATGGATACTTTTGAAAAGAAATTTCCCGGCTGCTTCATTCGCGGCAATGAAGATATGCCCGGTAAGATTGGTGGATGCATTGCTACCCGGTTGATCATAGATGAAATACCGGTTTCAGTCATGGCTTTGGTCAACGCCAACGATGGCGGCCTCGGTCCTGATGAAGACCTTGAAGGAAACATCGCCCTTGGTGACAAGGGCCGGGCGATGAAAGATCTCGGTCTTGACCGCTTGCCAACCATCATCCTTGAGAGTAAAGCCTACGTTCCTGCTCTTTGCGAAGGTGTGGATTATGACCGCATGTGGATCCGTATCAACGCAGAAACTGATAATCAATATGTATATGACGCTCTTCTTTCCGGTGTGCAGCAAGCTGATTTGTCTTACCTGAGTTCGGACACAGCCTACCCGAGGTATACCGGGGAACTGAAAGATGCTGTGCGGTCACTTGGCGGACGCATTGCTGATCTTGGAAAGTCTTTCTCGAACGCAGCGACTTCTGCTGAAAAGGTGAAGCTTATCAGTGAACTGGCTCTTTTGGTAAGTCAGGATGCCGGTGGGGTGACTTTTATGAGTGAGCATATGCATGATCAGGTAGGCGGTGGTGGAATTATGCCGGGCACAAGTGCGGTACTCTCTATGGCTGTATCTGAGAACTACATCAAGGAATGGAAAATTCCGTCTTTCAACGCTGAAGATGCGGCTATGTATATTGATGTCATAGCCAAAGCTCTGCCAGAATTGGCTGCCAATGCAGTGAAAGCTCAGGCTCAACTTGACGAAAGGTTTTCTTTCGACGAGGCGGAGCATAATTTCCTTTTTTAATATATCGATATCCCCTGATGTCAGACATTTCACAAGTAGAGGTCTGTCCTTACTATCAGCAGGACTCGACAATCCATAAAATTGACGATAACTTAATGAGATCAAGTTTTACTAAAATATTTTCAGATACTAGCCTCCCTTTCAGTACCGGAGAATCAATGAAAGGTATTAAAAAAATGACCTATAGCGAGCAGGTTGCCGATTATATAAGGCAGCAACTGCTTGAAGGTGAATTGTCTCCTGGAGATCAGGTCAAAGAAGTTGAGCTTTCCAAAAGACTCGGTATCAGTCGTGCGCCTATTCGTGAAGCTATGCAACAGTTGTCGCGTGAAGGCCTCATCCAGTCCGAGCCTCAGAAAGGTAAATATATCTCGGCCTTGACTTCAAAGGATATCATGGACAGCTATTTTACTGGGGGAGTTCTTGAAGCGGCGGCAGTAGCAAAAGCATTGTCTTCCTATACGCAGGAAGATTTCTCAGCAATGGAAACGTTGGTTGAGGATATGCGCAGTCTAGCCGAATCTGGGGCAAAGCCAGAGCAATTCGTTGTTCTCGATAATTCATTTCACGCTATACTTTTTTCCCGTATTGATAATGCATTGATCATTGAGTTGTGCCGGCGCTCATGTCAGGGAATCTCAAAGTTTCTGCTCTACAAGTTCTGGGTTAATGTCTATTCATCATCCGAGTTTTACGAGCGTCATCTTGCTATTCTTGATGCGCTCAAAAGTGGTGATCCTCAGACTGTTGAAATGGTTATCCGGGAGCATTACAGCGACTCCGGAAAGCGAATGGCAGAGTTCGGGGTGGACAGAGAGTAGCTCTCCCTTTTGATATTTGTGTCAGTATTCATAATTTTTTGTGGCAGCTTCTTAGGAGGCTGCCATTTTTTTTGGGGGCAACATTTTTCAGTGTATAGCATTGGTTGACCCTGTCTTGGGGGAAGAGAATCTTCACCATGAGAAAGCTCCCGTACTGAAGTACGGCTATTTCTTGTTGGGTTGGTCGATAGGTAGATGCTGGTATGTGGTGGGAGATCTGACTGGGTTGTATTCAGATTGTTGGGGGAGTATCATAGTTTTACTCCGTAATGGTTATGTTCATGTTAACCCAACATTTATAGGTAAGGCTCGTGGTCGTTGGCTTTTGAATCCTGTGCCCATTGCTATTGGGGCCTCGGCTGCGTTGGCGCATAGATGAGGAGAGTTAAGACACGCATACCCCCTTGCTACCAAGGAAAGCAGATCACCAAACACCGCAACAAGAGCTAAGATTGGAACCACTGAAGAAATCGGAACCAGAGTATATAGTCAATAATATCATGTGTTTAATCTGCATTGGCGAAATCGGGTGGGGAACCGGAGGGGCTCTGAAATTGGGAATTTGAATTGAGGCTCTTGGTGCTCTTTTTTGCTGTCGAACTTACTGTTTGTTTTTTGTTGATATGCTGTGATTAATTTTTGTGTAAAAAAAGCTGTTGAACTTGACTTTGTGTTATCGGTGTGAGATTTAGATTCTGTCGCTAACAACTAACCGAGGTGAAATAATGCCCGATTCTTTTCTTGATTCTTATCGCATTCAGATTCCGGCACACACTACAGATTTGATTGCACAGCACGTTCTTCCTCGTATTTTTGATTCTGTCGATGTAGCTTTGGAAGCATACTTTTTGGACGAAGAATTCAATGATGGCTATAGCATTGGCTCATATGGCTGGCGTAATGCATTCAATCGTTTGTCAGCAATTCCGAGGGATAGCGGTATAGAAGTCCGTGAGGACGCTCCTAACGATTTGGTTTTAAGTGTAGATGGTTTTAAATTCAGGGTTCACAAGGTTGACCCTGAAGATCTGCTACCTCGTGGTGGAAAAGCAGCAAAAAGAGCTGCAAAGGACATAAATTTGCCACTGCCGTTTATGGAGGCTCCTGCCACCGACCAAGTTAACCTGTATGTAGGATATGTTGTAGATCGTGATTTCGGGGTTAGAAAAGCTTTTATCGGTAATATGATTTCTGTTGAGCATAATTCGGATAAAGTTCAGTGTGTGCCGTTGTACACATTATACGATGGCGAGACAGAACAAGTTGTTGACAGCGGTGTGAATGTCAGAATACCTGATTCCGAGCCCTCAACTAAGCAGTTAGTTGGCAGGGAAGTTCGCAAAGAAGAGAGGAATGAAGGTGAGTCAAGTTCGGACTAGTAGATTTTACTTGGACAATTTTTCTCCGAGTAAAGTTACCCTCGCGCGTGAGTTGCGGGGATATTCGAAAAAGGCGTTAGCAGAGAAAGTTCAGAAGACGCCAAGTGCAATTACTCAAATTGAAAACGGTAAGATGAGGCCGGATATTGATACCTTTACGTCAATTGCGATGGCTTTAGCTGTGAAGCCGTCTTTTTTTTCTGATGTAAGTGTTACCCCTGAGGCATGTCTTGCTGAATGTAATTTTAGGTCTAAGCGAGTAGCTACCCAAGGCTTAAAAAAGCAAAGCATTGCTTATGGTAGGCTTGTATTGCAGCTTTTCAATTTTTTGGAAGGGCTAGGGGTTAATTTTCCCAAGCCTAATGTTCCCAAATATGGCAATGTTCCATTGGGTCAGTTGGAAAGAATTTCAGGTTTGGTGCGTGATCATTGGGAGCTTGGTATAATACCTCTTCCAACTCTTATGAATGTTTTAGAAGAGCATGGCGTGTTCGTGATCTTGCTTGATGCAAATAGTAGCGACTTAGATGCTTATTCTACTTATATTGATGGTCGCCCTTGCGTAATGGTTGATTATAACAAGCCTGCCAGTAGGCAACAATTTGATTTGGCCCATGAGCTAGGACATTTGGTGCTTCATGAGGATTCTGAAGCAAATTTGGTGAATAAAGAGAGAGAAGCAAACTGGTTTGCTGGCTCGTTTCTCGCTCCTGCTGAACTTTTTAAACAAGAATGCCCTAGAAGGTGGCATTATGGGGCATATCTTGAGTTGAAGCAGCGGTGGTACATGTCTATTCAAGCTTGTATGTACAGAGCTAAACAACTCCATATAATGACAGAGTCCAGTTATAGATGGGGAATGAAGCAGATTAGTATGAGGGGGGAGCGCATGAACGAGTCGGGAGAGTTCAAAAAAACAAAGCCTGTGCTTCTAACGCAGGCCTTAGAGCTTGTGAAGGATGAAATTTCTATGTCCGACATAACTGAAGAACTTGGGTTGAATTCTTCGGAATTGATGGCCCTACTCGAAGTTCAGCAGGTTCCTGCAAATATTATTAATGATTTAGCTCCTAAAGTTCAAAAGCAGTCTAAGATTGTTTCTATTCGGGAATAATCTCTTTATTATCGAGAAGTAGATTTGGGCCGGTCTCGCAGGAGACCGGCTTTTTCATTTTGTTAAAGGTGTGTTTACCCATTTTTTTATAGGAACCATTCTGGTCCTAATTCAAAATAATCAGCTCCCAGCATCAACTTGGTTGGCAGAATGTCATTGCGGAACGGAATTTTGTATGGCCTCGGCAACGTAGCGCATATATTTAAGAGATTCGATACTCCGGATGTTTCGCTACAGCAAAAGCAACGGAACAACCGAAGGATTTCATCGCAAGATGAAGCGTATCCAGAGGCGAGCATACGGGTTCAGAAACTTTGAAAATTATCGGCTGCGTGTACGGGTTTTGTGCAGGTAGTCGAGAAGAACATCAACGGTTGGAAATTTGGTCAATCGGGCTTGCGCCCCTTTGTTTGGTGTAGACCCTGGTTCCCCGACTGGTTCGCCAAACGAAAAAAGGACTTAAGATTAAAATCTTAAGTCCTTGAATTCTCTGGTAGGCACGAGCAGATTTGAACTGCTGACCCCTTGCGTGTCAAGCACAGGGTAACGGTCTTAATGGTTTGGATTTATTGATCTTTATTTCTTGGGGGTCAACATTTTTCAGTGATGTTATAGGGGTGTTATAGGCATTGGTTGACCATAGGTTGACCGTCCCGGTTGACCCTGTTTTTTGGGGATGATTATGGGGCTCGTGGAGTGGGGGTGAGACTGATTTTTATGCGTGCCGTATTAATGTGTAAATGTCGTTGAGGAAATTTGTAAAGCAGCCAATCTTAAATTAGATTGACTTGTGGGGTTAACATAGATCGTTTCAACTGATAACCTTCGATCATGACTGAAAAGCAGCGCGCCAGATTGGGCTGGGTAAAGCTCTACGAGGAAGTCGGTGATGCCGGATTTGTCTGCCGTCGATGTGGCATTTCTCGCCCAACTTTGAGGAAGTGGTATCGCCGCTATAAAGAGTCCGGCATTGACGGGTTGACAGATATGTCCCGTCGCCCCAAATCTTCTCCGAGACAGAAAGTCTGCTCTGCAACCGAGTTCATCATTCTTTCCATGAGAGAAGAAAGGCATCTCGGCGCAAAACGGATTAGCAGCGAGCTATTACGTCTCCACGATATCAAGTTGTCGCCGCCAACAATCCAGAAAGTACTGAACAGAAACAAGAAAGGCCACCTGCCCAGCAAGTTTAAAAGAAGAAAGCACACTAAACGCTACAATCGTCCTATTCCGGGAGATAGGGTACAAATTGACGTATGCAAAATTGCTCCTGGACTTTATCACTATGCAGCCATTGATGATTGTTCTCGCTACAAAGTTATGGGCTTATATCCGCGTCGAACCGCAGCAAATACGATTAGATTTCTAGACCGTGTTGTTGAAGAAATGCCTTTTCCAATTCAGAGGGTTCAAACAGATCGGGGACGCGAGTTTTTTGCTTACAAGGTCCAAGAATGGTTGAAAGAATACTGTATAAAGTTCAGACCTATAAAACCATATTCTCCGCATTTAAACGGAAAAGTTGAACGGGGTCACAAAACAGATTTACAAGAATTTTATGCTACTGCTGACCTTTCTGCTCCTGACTTGCACGACAAGCTTGATGAGTGGCAGCATTTCTATAACTGGCATCGCCCTCACTCCTCTCTTGGTGGCAAAACTCCAATGGATCGCTATTACGAACTCAACAAGAAAACGCCGTTCTCAGATGAAGTGGTTGCCAACTATTTCCCAGAAGAAGAGCCGATAAGGGAGCAGCATTACAAGCGCGAACAAGCGGTAAAAAAGTTGAAATGATGTCTATTAACCCCAAAATTGACTGCTTTTATGGTTTGTTTTCCAGCTAATTAATTTTAAATATAACTAGCTTTTCATCTGATTTATAAGATTTTGCAGAACTTGGGCTTGTTTCGCCATTTCATCAACAGCCTTAGCAGATTCCTGCATAGCCTGCTTTGTTTCAGAAGAAATTTCAGCAACTTGCCCCAAAGATCTATTAATCTCTTCGCTGGTAGCAGATTGCTCCTCTGAAGCAGTTGCTATACTCTGTACCTGTTCAGAGGTCTGATCGACAAACGAAACGATCGAATTCAAAGCTTCTCCAGATTGTTCTGACAGCTGCGCCGTTTCGTTAATTTTCCCCACAGCTGTTTCAACATGGCCTATATTTGCATTAGTTCCTTGCTGAATCTTCTTGATTGCAGCACCAACTTCTTGGGTTGCGTCCATAGTTTTTTCTGCAAGTTTTCGAACTTCATCCGCAACTACAGCAAAACCACGTCCAGCATCCCCAGCACGGGCAGCTTCAATCGCTGCATTTAAAGCTAGTAGGTTGGTTTGGTCGGCAATATCAGAGATCACTTCCATGACCTGACCTATTCCTTCAGCATCTTTACCAAGAATAGTTACATCGTCTTTTAGTTTCTGGGCTACACTTTGAACTTCTTCCATACTGGTCAAAACTTTGGTGACAAGACTAGACCCAGCTTGGGCTTTATCTTTTGTCATACTCGCTGTTTCGGCTGAGCTAGAAGCATTTTGTGCAACCTCAAGAACCGTTGCATTCATTTCTTCCATCGCAGTGGCTGCTTCACTAATTTGTGCATATTGTTCACTAGTGCTTCTTGTTGACTGTTCAATTTGAGCTGAAAGCTGTTCAGAAGCTGAAGTTACAATACTTACTACTTCTTCAAGGTCTCTAGCTGCTTGGAGTTTGCCTTCTTTCTCCGCTCTAGCAGCTAGTTCTTTAGCTTCGTTAGCTTCTTCTACTGCAATATTGGCGCGGGCCGCTTCTTCTTCTGCGGCTTTACTTTTTTCTTCAGCCTCAAGAATCATTTTTTTCAAATTTTCAACCATTTTTTTCAAAGCTTCAGCGAGTACTCCAATTTCATCAGCTTGGTTGATGTCTAATTTTTGATTAAAATCACCATTAGCCACAGCTTCAGCAAAATTCACAGATTTTTTCACTGGCGCAACGATGGCTCCTGCTAAAAACCAGAGAGTCACACATGCCAGAACTGCTACACCTATTCCAGTTAGAATTGCTGTCTGAAAGCTACTCCTGCTATTTTCAGACATATCTTTACTTAGTTGAATTGCATCGGCAAAAACTATATTTCTGGGCACTGTTATCAGAACTGCCCAAGGAGTTCCTGTATTCCCTAATGGTATCGGTGCCATAGCCAGAACAATACCATCTTCTTTGCCCAAGTTTATGTATGATTCTGCTGCCTTAACTTTTTGACTTATCTTATCTGCATGTGTGCTATCTGTCTGGGATATGGGTTTCCCAACATTTTTAGGGGTAGAGCTATCGGCAACAATTATACCCATATAGCTTATAACCTGTACTGTTGCTTTTCCTTTATAAAGTCCTTTAGCTACATCTTTCGCAAGGTCTTGCACGAAGTCCAAACGTAAGTCTGTTCCGCCTATCCCAACAAATTTGTTGTTAATACGGATGGGGACGGACATGGTTGTTAACATTTCCTGTTTACCTTGCACTATGTAAGGAAATGGGTCGAGTATGTTTTCTTTGCCTGTTTCTCGTGGGTTCAGATACCATCCTCCTTTGCGCACTCCGTTAGGATGCAGGCTTGAATCCTCGTATCCTACAAGTGCTTGTCTTGCTATATTTCCATTTTTATCCCTATTCCAATATGGGACAAAACGACCTGTATTATCATAACCATCCTTTGTCTTACCTGCATACATTAAGTCATTAGGATCAATAGCGTTTGGTTCCCACGCACTGTATGTTCCCAAAAATTCGGGGTTGTCTTTTAGGGTTGTTAAAAGAATGTCATTAAAAACCTTTCTTAAATTTACGCTATATCTGGTAGACTCATCAGAGCGCATTGTTTTAAAAACACTGGCTAAAGTTCGTGCTGTATCAATATTTACTTCTAGTTTAGCACGAATAACTCCTGCCTCACCTTTTGCAATCCCTAAAAGACCATTCGCGGTTGACTTTTCGATTAAATTATCAACACGATCTCCTACAAAATGACTTGTATTATTTTGCTCCCAGATTTGTAAGAATATAAGTGCCATTGCTAAAACTGTGATACAGCAAGCCGAGCTAAGCACAATTTTTGTTTTAATTGATTTAAAATTCATAATCCCACTCCCTTCGAAAAAAACAATTTAGCTTCATTTGTAAAAATATTAATTCATAACGATCATTGTTTTTTAAACAAATAAGAACGCAGTTATATAATTTAGACCCTCCCTGAATAACAACGTAACAATTACACCAATACTTCCATATTCAATAAAGAAACTACATCTTCAAGATGAAATGGTTTAGTAAGACAACCACCCATGCCTGCTTCCATATATACTTTTTTATCAACAGTACCTGCCAATGCTGTATATGCAAAAACAGGTGTGTTCTTGTTTAACTTTCCAGTTTTACCTAGACGTAACCTTTTAGTAACTTCTAAGCCATCAATGAATGGGATCTGAATATCCATAAACACTAGCTCAAAATAATTTTCCTGTAATAATTTGATAGCTTCATTGCCATCTTGCGCTACACGGACATTGCACCCCAAATTTTCAAGGGCTTTTTTAAGAATTAATTGATTAATTATTTCGTCTTCTACAATTAATATATTCAACAAGAACTTTTTTGGAGAAATATCCGTCATAAGCCCTCCAGCACAATTTTATGAAATCAAAAGATCAATTGTCCTCAATAGCTGTGTGTAGATCTCTAAGAAGTGGCATCGTCAAGTTTAAAGGCTACTTTGAAAATTGTTCCGACTTCCTCATTTGACACGAAACTAGCGCGACCTCCGAGGTAATTCTCGGTGAGTAACTTTATCGAATATGTCCCGAGTCCTCGTCCCTTACCTTTTGTAGAAAAAGATCTTTTGAAAACTTGCTTTTGTACGGATAAATCCATCACATAACTATTATGGACTTCAAAAATACAATAATCATTTTTGTTGTAACAACCGATCTTAATAATTCCACCCGGATCTGTTGCCTCTAATGCATTTTTCATCATGTTTATTAGTATCCGTCTAAGCATAGAATACTCGGTCTTGATTCCAACATTTTCAGAAGATTGTATTATTAGAATATCTTTATTTATTGCTAGTTGATGAGAACGAAATTCTTTAGCCACAGAGTTTAGAATTTCTAGCGACTGAAGGGGTCTTGGTTCAATATGAAAATCACCTTTTTCAGCTTGTATAAATTCTTGTTGTGTTTTGATTTCTTCAACAAGCCCATACAGGGCGGTGTTTAATAACTCCATAGATTCTCTAATTTGCGAATTTCCTTCTGAAATTAAAATATTGACCAAGCTTTTAGCACCCCCGGCAGAGTTTAGAATATCGTGAAAAAAAACTCTTTCCATAACCTCTTTATTTTTTTCATCCGCTATATCCATCACTGTCACTATATAATAGTTTGCTCCATTGACTTTAAATGGAGCAGAGTGAACCCGCAGATCAAGTGCCTGAACTTCTCCATTTACTAATTGGAGTATTTGACAGTCATATGTCGATGGCTTGTTTGTCTTTATGCTTTCAAGAACAGCAATAACAGCACCGCACTCACTGCAATAGCCAGATGTTCCGCATCCGCCTGGTTCCATATTGGAATAAACGCAATTTAAAATTTCTCCTGGTCGTTGACCTATAAACTCATGGACTGTTTTTTGACCTAACATTTCTAAAAATACATGATTGCTGAAAACAACCTGTCTTTTTTCATTCAATACCAGAATGGGAAGTGGAAAATAATTAAAATAATGAGCACAAGAACTTCGAGAAATGCTTTCAAAGTCCTCCTCTACATGTACTGCTGAAAAACGTTCTGCCGGAGCAAATTTTGTATCCATACTAATCCTCAACAATTTTATTTCTTTAAAAACAAACTTTATATCAAGAGGCTAACCAAACATACTTTATTAAATTATTACTGGATTCGTTATTGCTTCGGCAATTGCATCTAATAATTGGGGTTTACTGACAGGCTTTGAAACATAACTGTTCATACCGGCATTCAAAAATATTTCACGATCTCCGTTCATTGAATAAGCGGTCATAGCAACTATTGGTATGCGAATATGCTCATCTCCAGCCTCGCCTTTACGTATAGCTTCCGTTGCCTCAATACCGTTCATATCTGGCATCTGGATATCCATAAGGACGACATCAATTCTATGCTTTTCAAGAACTTCCAGTGCCTCTTTACCAGTAGCTGCGCACATAACTTCGAACCCCTCCTTTTCAAGGAGAATACGTACTGCATAGTTATTGATGTAGTCGTCTTCTACGACCAATACCTTAAGCTTTACGGAGCCTGAATTCTTAACTTTATGTGTCCCTTCAACACTTGTTGTTTGGATATCCTCTTCTAAGGGCAAACTTAAAATCATAGTCGTACCTTCATTAAGATTAGAATCAACGGTAAGGTTTCCTTTCATCAAATCCACCAGACGTTTACAGATAGCAAGCCCAAGTCCAGCACCTTCATATTGTCTGGTAAATCCAGCTGAAGCTTGAGTAAAAGGTAAAAATAATTCATCAATCTTTTCATCAGGAATGCCGGGACCAGTGTCAGAGACAAAAAACAACATCCTGCTACGAGCGTTGTTTATACATTGAAAATGAATAGTTAATGTAACACTGCCACTATTAGTGTATTTTATTGCATTACCAACAAGGTTATTAAGAACCTGTTGAATTCTTAAACGATCACCCACGAAAAAATGAGGAGTTGCTGGATCTATATGGTATGAAAAGTCCAATTCTTTTTGTTCAGCTGCTAATGTAAAAAGCTGACAAACCTCTTCAACTGTTTCTGACAGATCAAACGGTTTATTAACCAGTAACATTCTACCGGCTTCAATTCGCGAAATGTCGAGAATATCTGAAAGAAGTTGAGTTAATCTATCAGACGATTTTACTGCCGCATTTGCGTATTCTTGCTGCTCCTCGTTGAGTTCTGTTGTTTCTAGAAGTTGCATCATTCCAACTATGCCGTTAAGAGGTGTCCGCAATTCATGACTCATATTGGCTAAAAATTCAGATTTAGTTTTATTGGCTTGTTCTGCCAAATCTTTAGCTTTCAATAGAGCTTTTTCTGCTTGTTTCCGTTCTGTGCAATCGCGAGCGATTGACAATACATTGGTTTCACCACCTCTTTTGAACAATCGGCAGGAAACTTCTACAGGAATAATTTCCCCCGATTTGGGAATATGATGTGTTTCAAAAATTACGTTGCCTTCATGTTTTAGGATGCTCCACGCTTTGCTGTTTGCTTCGTAATCATCTTTAGGGTTAAGTTCTGGGGGAGTCATTTTAAGCAATTCTTCACGGGTATAACCAAGCTTCGAGCAAGCGACGGCATTAACTTCTGTGAATTTAGACATTTTTTTGTCATTATATGGATGTACGAAAATAGGATCATTTGCTGAATCGAATAGAAGTTTATATTGTTCAGTACTTGCAATTAGCTTTGACTCAATTTCTTTGAGTTCAGAAATATCTTCTAGGTTTGAAAGCATGTACTCATTATTTCCAATTACGACTCGAGCGGCATTGTATATGACCTCAATCTCTTTGCCTTGCTTATTTTTGATAGTCACAAATTTGCTGATTGTTTTCTTCTTATTAAGCTCGTTTACTAATATACTCCGTCGTTCTGGGGTTAGCCAACCCAACTCAATTGAAGTTTTACCTATAATTTCTTGACGACTATACCCTGATATTTCTTCAAATTTTTTATTGATATCGATAAATTTCCCCGTCTTGAAATCTCCAAAAGAAATCATCGTAGGAGCAGATTGAAATAATGAATAAAAACGACGTTCAGCCTCACGTAATTTATTCAGAGTAGCAATCTGATCAGTCACATCCTGCACAAAACCGCAAAGCCGATCTTTGCCGGAAAAAGGGTCCGAATATGTCGAAAAAGTAAGTATAGCATCAATAGCTTTGCCGCTTTTACATTTATAACGATTATTGAATGACTTCCAATTGTAACTACCGTCTTTTACCTTACGGATAAATTCAGGTCTCATTTGTGCGTTTTCATACAAAGCTTCGGCAATGGAGGTTTTGTTAACATATTCAATCAATTCATGAGGAGAATTATAACCAAGCATCTTAACGATGGCATTGTTCACATAATAAAACTTTCCATCTGGGCTAGATTCAAACATTCCAATTGGGACATTATCAAACATAGCTCGTATTCTATCATGCGCAATTTGAGCTGCTTTTCTAGCTTTAACTTCTGAAGTAATATCATGAATAAAATTCAATGAAGCTGGTGCTCCTTCCCACTCAATCAATATTCCTGATATGCTGATATAAATCACTTGCCCATTTTTCTTAATAGCTCGAAATTCATATCTTTGAGGGACTTCCTTTCCGCTCAATCGATCAAAATGACGTCGTAGTACACATTCTTTGTCCTCGGGATGAACAAAATTTTCAATACCGTGTTCCTTAAACTCTCGATTTGAATACCCAGACAAGTCTGACAAGTAGGGATTTGCAAACTGGACCAGACCTTGTTGAACAATTAGAATGCCTTCTTGGCATTGTTCAACAACAAGCTTATAGATGTCCGCCATTTTAACTTGCTGAGCATTTGTCATCTGTTCCTCCATCAGCTAGCGGGTTAATTATTTCCCTTTGGAAGAATTATGTTCAGATCCAGTGACAGGGGATGTTGGAACATAGTTGTTTATTATTTTTAAAACATGACCTTCTTCTTGAAATAAATCCATTGCAGCATCAAATTTTTCAAGAATATTTTTGAAAGATGATTTTTTACTTATGAACAATTTAATTTTCATCGACTCAAGTTTAGGGGGTAACTCTTCAACCTTATTAATTAGTTTTATTTGGTTGAGAATATAACTGGTTGAAACAGATAGACCCACAGATGCGTCACACCGACCTGCCGCCAATCCTTTCAAAACCAGTTTGGTATTTGGGAGCCAGTGTATTTCATGTGAAGTTAAGTTTTGCCTAGCCCACCCATTTCCAATGTATTGACACAAAGAATATGCAGAAAGTTCTTCAACTGTTCTCACATTACGTAAATGTTCATAACGAGGACTTTTACGGGAAATAAACACTGATAGTTCAACTGGGAGAATTGAAACGTAACTTGACTCTGCATAGCTAAGTCGCTCCGGAGTCTCTATAGTTACAAAAGCATCCGCCTTTCCGCATTTTACAAGCTTTTGTGCTCTCTCCCAAGGATAGCTTTTATGCGACAATCGAATACCAAGTCGATCTCTCAATACACCATCCAAGATATCTACAAAAATACCTTTAGTTTTTCCTTTTTCGGAATATGAATATGGTGCGAAATCATCATAATATACAATTCGCATAACTCCACTTGCCCAAACGTGTTGAACAAATCCCATAAGCGAAAATAACGGAAGAAGAAGGATTACTAGCTTTGCTCGGTATGGAATATCTATATAACTAAGCATGTCTTTCCTTCCTCTTTGCTGAACTTAAAATTTTGATTTGGAGGGAGTGGCGATATCTCCACTCCCTCTTATAAATTATACAAGGGGAATTATGCAGCTTGACCTTCAGAAGATTCGTTATCAATATCTAAAGCGAGCAATAACTCTTCTTCGGAAAAGACTTTGTTTACATCAACAATGATTATAAACTGGTCTTCTTGACGACCCATGCCTTTTATATAATTGGCTTCAATTGAGGAACCCATTTTAGGGGCTGGTTCAATATCATCTTCTGACATTCCAAAGACTTCGCGAACCGAATCCACCAATGCGCCCATTACGATCATCTCCTCGTCGCTGTAATCAACTTCGAGGATTATTATGCAGGTATCAACGGTGTACTCCGTTGGACTCATTCCGAGTTTTAATCGCATATCCATGACAGGAACAGCATGTCCTCTTAAATTTATAACACCCTTCATGTATTCAGGAGTTCGGGGAATTGTCGAAATTGTGCTCAATTCCAATACTTCACGTACTTTAACTATATCGAGGGCAAATATCTCCTTATTCAACGTAAACGTCAGATATTGACCTTGAGATGATATATTTGCAGACGTCATAATTACTCCTAAAATCTCTCAAATTGTTCGTCATCATCCATTTGTAAATCTACACCTAGATCATTGCTTACCGTGGTCTTAGTTGTACTATTGGTAGGTAAAGCTACAGAGCGAGTTTTTTTTGCTGGAAGAGCACGAATGGTTCCATACCCACTGTTGCCTACATTGAAGAACGACATTGTCATTTGAAGCTGCTGTGCCTGTCCTGACAATTCTTCACTTGTAGAGGCCATTTCTTCAGAGGCAGAGGCATTTTGTTGAATTACAGTGTCCAGTTGGGTTATAGCCTGATTAATTTGTCCAGCACCTGCATTTTGCTCATCGCTTGCAGCTGAGATTTCTTGAACCAAGGAAGCAGTCTTTTCAATATCAGGTACGAGTGCTTCAAGCATTTGACCGGCTTTCTCTGCTACATCGACACTGGTTGAAGAGAGCTCGCTAATTTCAGAAGCAGCTCTACCGGACCTTTCTGCAAGCTTGCGAACTTCTGCGGCAACAACTGCAAACCCTTTACCGTGTTCACCAGCCCGTGCAGCTTCAATTGCAGCATTCAATGCTAACAAGTTAGTCTGTCTTGCAATCTCTTCAATTATTGAAATCTTCTCTGCAATGCTTTTCATTGCATCCACTGTTTGAGTTACAGCGATACCGCTTTCTTTGGCATCTCGAGCAGACTTCGTTGCTAACTCATCTGTTTCTTTTGCATTTTGCGCATTCTGGCTAATGTTAGAAGCCATTTGCTCCATTGAAGAAGAAACTTCTTCAATGGAAGCTGCCTGCTCAGTTGCCCCCTGAGACAAAGATTCGGACGAAGCTGAAAGTTCTTCGCTACCAGAGGCAACATTGTCTGTCGCGGACTGAACGTCAGAGACAACCTCTGTGAGCTTGTCTTTCATATTCCGGAGTGCTTCAGCTAAGATACCGATCTCATCTTTCTGGTGTACATCGATTGTTTTAGTTAAATCCCCATCGGATAGATATTTCGCAAACCTGACACCTTTCATTACTGGACCAGTAATCATTTTAGTCAAAAATACTGCCATAAGAAGTCCAAGGATGAGTGCTACAATGAGTCCAACAACCATCACAGTCGATGCTTCCCCTAAAGCACTGACTGCATCATTAGCTCTTAACTGCGTAGCATCCACACCAGCCATTGCTGTTCCTTTGGCGGCTTCCAACACTTCATTCGCAACCACGCCTCTTCCCTTGTTAATATCTTGTAATGCCAAGAAGTTGTCTAAGAAAGACTGCATTGCGGCTCCGTATGCTTTGGCGGCAGCACGAGTATTACTAATCTGGTCAATATTGAATTGCTGTCTTGTAATTTTTGATAACGCTTTAAATTTTTCTTCCATCTTCGGAAAATTTTCCATCGCCGAACGCATTTCTTCAGGGTCTCTTGTCGCTTGAGACCTAAAGTTCTTTACTCGGGTATCATTTCCCAAATCAATTATGTCGTTGATTAGGGTTATTTTTTCTAGTCGCTCAATTAATTTTTCGGGATAGGCACCGGACTTAAGTTCGCGTTCCATAGCCTCATTCTGTGAGAGTAAGAAATCAGCACAGTTTTTAATGTATTTACCGGCAGCTTTGTCCATTTGCTGGCGATTTGCTGCCATAGCAACAATTAATTGGTTCGTTTTTGTAGCAAGTCCAGAATATTTGGTGACACCATCACGAGCTCTAATTACATCTTTTTTTAGTTGGATTAAGTCAGGATACTTTTCAACATGTCCCTGAGCTTTTTTTAGACTGTTATTAACCGATGCAATGGCTTTTTCGCCCTCCTGCCAAAATGACTCTTTCTCACTTAGAGAGTATCCCCGCATTGCGTACATTGCTAACAGCGAAGAACGTTCAAGTTCGTTAGCGATAGCTACTTCAGGTACATATTCATGTGCCAGTCGTTCAGATTCGTTACTTACTTGTTGCATATTAAGTATTGCAACCCCACCCAAAACCATGGCTATCAAGATGAGACATCCAAACCCCAGACCCAATTTCAGACCCAGCTTTAAATTCTTGAACATAAGAGACCTCCCAACTAATTGTTAAACGCCGCCATATAATTAGTACCAATTAGGACTAGAGAATATCAATAACTGAGCCTTATGTCTAAAACAAAATATAAAAAATTAACAAAAACTCATATCCCCCTAATAAACCGCACTTTATATCGACATAAATCGATTCAGCCGGGCAAAAAGGTTGTCACTCGTCCCAAAGAGTACTAATAAGTACTATCTGGTTATACGAACACACAAAAAACGCGATAAGCAAGAACGGCATATTAGACATGGAAACATTAGGGACATTTATAAAAGAGAAAAGGGAATTTCTTTTGAAAAATGATCGGTCATTTTCACAACTTCAGATTGCAAAAAGAATAGGCATCGAACAATCCTATTTGAGCAAGATTGAACGTGGAGTAGCGACTAAATTATCAGAAGAAAAAATAATATCGCTGGCACAGATTTTAAACGAGGACCCTGACTATATGCTGGCATTGGGCGGTAAAGTATCAGAAGATGTTCTTAATATTATTCAAGAACGCCCCCGAATTTTTGCACGATTAGTACGCCAAATGAAGGATATGCCTAAAGACCTTATTGAAGCTGATCACGAATTTAAACAAACGCAGGTCAGAATAAGCCACTTGTATGACTTAGCTTTGCTGGGATTTTTTCATTTTGCGGATACTCAGACACATTCATCATGGTCAAAACTAACCCCAAGTCTACTTTGTCTGTCGCATGATATTTCGCCAAGTATGGCCAACCTTAAAGCTGCACTTTCACCTGAAAGTGAAGAGATGTTTTCAAAACTTGAAAAGAAAGCATTTCAATCCCGACAGCCTTATGAATGTGAATTAAGAATAAAAAGCGAAGACAAAAAACCTCGATATATTGCAATATGGGGTGACTCAGAGATTCTTCCCGATGGATCAACTGTCCGCCTTGGACTTATTCAAGACATTACTCAACAAGTTCTTTCAAGAGAAGAAATAAAACAAGCGCACCAAGCTCTTAGTGGCACTGTCGAGGAACAAACAGAGCAACTGGATAAAGGAATTAAAAAACTCAAAAAAGAAATTTCTACCAGAAAAATACTAGAAGCAGAGCTACGTGAAATAAACGTAGAAATAGCGCAGCAAAAAGAAATTCAAAGAGAATACTTAAAAGAAAATGCTTACGAGCTACGTTCGTTAATAAATAGATTAGCCACAGAAAGCACAAATCTTAATGAGTCTCCATCAGGGGTGCTCAACGATATCTCAATGATTATTAACAACATGAATGATTTTTTTGAAATAGAAGCTGGGGTTTCCCCGCAACTTGATTCCTTAGAGTCAGTAACATTCTTGGAAAATACCATTTCTGACATTCAAGGCAGACATCAATCATCTACTGAACGCCTCAGATTTGATTTGTCTCCAGATCTTCCAACATCCATCCGTGTAGATTCACTACGAATGCAACAAATACTACATTCTATTTCAACATTTATTATGCAGAATACACTTTGGGGATGTGCTTCGATCGCTATTGACTATTCTAGTGATGACAACAGTATATTTATGCATTTCTCTTCACCTAAAATAAAAGAATCAGTCACAAAGGAATCTTTTTATCCAACAATTCGCAATGCTCGGCAATCCCCACGAACATGGAACCTTATTACAGTTGGCCCAATTGTAGAGGGACTGGGAGGGCAATTATTTGTTGATCAGACCACAAACAACGGCTTAAATATAACTGTTATTTTGCCTATTGAAATATCCGAGATTGAGCAGTCTTGCACAACTAGAAGCTTGCCGTTTCTTATTGTTGAAGACGACAAATACAGCAGACTTTACTCGGAACGAATTATTCAAAAGCTCGGTTATGAAGTGGAAAGCGTGGCAACTGGCAAAGAAGCACTTAACAAAATTCATAAGAATAAATACAGTACTATCATACTGGATATTCAGCTTCCTGATATAAATGGGATTACTATTGCAGAGGCAACTAGAGAATTAGAATGTCCGAATCACAGTTCACGCATTATCGCCGTCACCGCCCATGCAACACCTGAAGACCGAAACAACTACGAAAAAGCAGGCATAGATAATTTTATTGCAAAACCATTTAAATTAGAAACTTTAGCTCAAATTATTAAAACCAAGTAGAGCATTAAGCTGCAATATCTACCGTTTTTTATTTAAAGTTCTTTTCATCAACGCCAGCAGATCATTAATCTTTATAGGCTTTGATATATGTGCATCAGTTCCCTCTGCTTGGAAAACGGATTGGTAATCCCCCCGAAAATTAATTGTTCTGAAAAGTAGAATTTTCTCGTAAAGAAGACCGAGGAGATTCAGATGAAAAAGTCACGCTACAGCGACAGTCAAATTTTGAGTATTTTAAAGCAGGCCGAAAACGGTGTTCCCGTTGCCGAGCTTTGCCGTGAACACGGAATGAGCAGTGCCACGTTTTACAAGTGGCGTTCCAAGTATGGCGGTATGGACGCATCTTTAATGGCCCGGATGAAAGAACTGGAACGTGAGAACCGCCAGCTTAAAAAAATGTATGCCGAAGAACGATTGAAAGCGGAAATCGTCAAGGAAGCTCTCGAAAAAAAGTGGTAAAGCCGTCTTGTCGGCGCAAGATGGCAAAGGCAGCCGTGAAGGAAGAGAAGGTCAATATCCGTCAGGCGTGCGAAGCTTTTAGCATCAGCCAAACTTGTTACAGATACGAACCGAAGCTCTCCTCTGAAAATGAACTTATTGCCGACTGGCTGGTCCGGTTGACGCACAACCAGCGCAACTGGGGTTTTGGATTGTGCTTCCTGTATCTGCGCAACGTGCAAGGCTTTTCTTGGAATCATAAGCGCGTTTACCGGATTTACCGAGAACTTGAGCTGAACATGCGCATTAAGCCTAAGAAACGGCTTGTGCGTGAAAAACCAGAACCTTTATCCCAGCCTGAAGCTGCCAATCAAATTTGGTCCATGGATTTTATGCATGACCAACTTGAAGATGGGCGCAGTTTTCGTTTGTTGAACGTAATCGATGATTTTAATCGTGAAGGCTTGAGCATCGAAGTCGATCTGTCATTGCCTGCGGATCGTGTTGTTCGAACGCTGGACCAGATTATCGAATGGCGTGGCAAACCCGAAGCAATAAGATGCGACAACGGGCCTGAATATATCAGCAACAGGCTACTGTTATGGGCTGAGAAAGAAGATATACGACTCGAATATATCCAACCGGGCAAACCGCAACAGAATGCGTACGTTGAACGCTTCAATCGGACCGTGCGGTATGACTGGCTGAGTCATTACATGTTTGAGAGCATCCAAGAAGTGCAGGATTACGCGACCAAATGGCTCTGGACATATAACAACGAACGCCCCAATATGGGCATTGGCGGCATCACCCCGATGCAAAAACTGAGAATGGCTGCATAGCCTCTACTTTTCAGGCCCCCTAAGAATGGGGGGACTACCGATTCGTCATCTTTCATGGCACAGGATGTCATTGCTATAATAGGAATATCACGACTGAAATCACCAGTTGCACCACTTCTTATCTTCTTTATGACAGAGAGCCCTTCCATTTCTGGCTGTTGGATATCGATGAGAACCAAATTATACGTCTCGTTACTAAGAATATTTAAAGCTTTTTTCCCATTCTCAGCAACGTCAACATCAAAGCCTTTTTTTCGTAGCAATCTGTTTAATGCAAAAGAATTACAAGCTTCATCTTCTATAAGCAACACGCGTGCATTGGTTGTAGAATTTTGTCTGTTTGATTTACTCGTATTACTATAATTAAGAGGAGTAACTTCGATAAGTTGGTCAATTTCTACTTCACCAACCGGAATTGAAATGTAAAATGAGGTCCCACACCTCAAACTACTATCCACGCAGATCGTTCCGTCCATTAAATCTACAAGTCGCTTAACGATTGGTAAACCCAAACCTGCTCCTTGGTTATCCTTCGTATATCCCTGTTTCAGTTGACCAAAAGTAGAAAAAGCAAGTTTTAGCTGAGACGCGTCAATACCAGGCCCTGTATCCGATACAGTAATCAGTAGGAAGTTTTTAGAAAAAGAATCTTTTTCTAGAAGTGCGAGTTCCACACTAACGCTTCCCTGTTTGGTAAACTTCAACCCGTTGCCTATCAGATTGAAAAGAATCTGGCGCAATCTCACTTCATCACTAATCAAATACTCAAGGTCATCGGGCGTGATCTTTCTCTTTAATTCTAGACCATTTTGTTGTGCTGTTATTTCTAAAAGACTTAGCACTGACTCCAATAGATTTGGAATATGCACTTTGGCTTTGGACAAAGTCAGTCTCCCAGCCTCTATAGCTGAAACATCGAGGATGTCAGTCAGTAAACGAGTCAGTCGCTCCCCTGAAAAGATAGCTTTGTCAACATAATCATTTTGTTCATGAGTTAAGCTCGAAAACTTAACCAATTGCAACATACCAAGCATACCATTTAATGGTGTGCGAATTTCGTGACTCATATTAGCTAAAAATTCAGACTTAGCTTTATTTGCGACTTCAGCTGCTTCCTTAGAGATTATTAATTCTTCTTCAAACTTTTTTTGTCTTGTTATATTACGTGCGACGGCATAAAGATTACCATCTTCAATTGAAGGACGCGAGTGCCAGCTTAACCAAATATAACTCCCTGATTTATGGACATATCTATTTTCAAACCCAAGGATATTTTTTCCCTGAGTTAACGAGTCAACAATGATTTTATGGGTAGACTCAACGTCATCTGGATGAATAAATTCAAAAATAGGATGACCAAGTAAATCTTGTTCATGATACCCCAGCTCATCATGAAAAGCTTTATTTACCTTTGTAAATGTCATTCGATTCAAGTTTACCACGCAAATTAAATCGAGAGACATTTCAAAAATTCGTTCAACATCCTCTCGTGCTTTATTTCGTTCAGTAATATCAGCAAAAATACAAGCAAATTGATTGTGTTGTGGGCTATATGCGGTAACCTGAAAATATCGACCAACTTCCTTTGAAAAATTTTCAAAAGAAATAGGTTTCCCACTCAAAGCAACTTGCCCATATAACTCTATCCAGTATGGTTCTGTTTCTGGCATCACCTCTAAAACTGTCTTGCCTATGACCTGTTCTTTTTTTAATCCGACCATAACCTCGAATGCTGGATTAACAGCCAAAAACCTATAATCAATAGGTTTACCGTAATCATCACAAACAATTTCATGAACAGCGAAACCATCCAGCATTTCCTCAAAAAGACGCTTGTAATCTTGTTCCAACTGTCGATAGGAAGTAATGTCTTTAATAATAGCAAGAGCTGAGTGAATCTCTCCAGTACTAGACCTTTCGGGGACAAGTCGGATATTAAATACGCAATTATCGGCATACCCTGAAAACATAAATTCATCTTCAAATTCTTTGTCAGTCTCGAAAACTGACTGAAGGGCATTTTCCCAATAATTACAAGTTTCAAGCGAAAAGCCTAGATCGCTATGAGTTTTTCCCAAATATTCATGCTGAGGAATTGAGCTATACAGTTTAATTTTATCCGAAATGTAAAGATGGCGACATTGGCGATCAAAACGAGCTACGATATCTGGTATTCCTTCTACAAGTGCTCTATATAACTTTTCACTATTATCCAATTCGTAAAGGACTGCTTTGAAGTCGGTGATATCCTGATTGGCTCCTATTGTTTTTAAAGGTCTGCCGTGATTATCACAAATCAAAAGAAAACGAACTATAATGTCACGGACCTGCCCGTCTCTGCGAACAATTCGATGCTCAATTTGTCTAGAATAACTTCTATCGCCAGATGTTAAAATTTCATCAATTGCTGTTTTAACAATTGACACCTCTTCTGGATGCACAAAAGATTTTGCATATCTTGCAGCAGACATTAGGAACCCGCCTTCAGCTTCAACTGTCGTGCTGTACAACTCATAAAATTCATCATTGAAGGTGAAAGTTTTACTCCTAAGATCTAACTCCCAAGGCGCAATTGATGCCATGCTCATAACAAGCTTAAGAGTTTCCTGATTATCTGTGAGTTGTTTGAGGTACCGCATCCGATCTGACTGAGCTTGTTTCAGTTCTGTAATTTCAGTGGTAAGGGTAGCAACTCCAATTGGTTTCTGAGAGTTGTCATGAAATATAGGAAACTTTTTGCTCAAAAAAGTTCGATCTGCACCATCAGCAGATTTAAGGAATTCTTCAACAGTTAAGACTTTTCCTTTAGGAAGCAGCAATGCCTGACGATCATTTTCAATATAAGATTGTATCTGTTCCTCTGAAGCTATCCCCGCAAATAAATCTTTATCCGTTTTTCCGACAATATCTTCAACGCTATGATAGCCGGTCAGGCTCATGTAACCAGCATTAACCATTAAGTAATTTAATGAAGAATCTTTATATACCGCGATACTATCGGAAGCATTTAGTAACTCAGTAAAAAGTTTATTATTCTCTTCTGCTTTATTCTTATCTTCAATGAATCGAGCTTGCTGCAAATTTTGATACGCCAATAAGGAAAATTGTTTTGCAAATGAGTAAAGAGCCTTGGCAACAAGTCTAAATTGATTTTGAGACATTACAGGAACATCGTGAAAAGCAGCCAGCAAATCATGTTCATTCACATCTATTTTCTTTGCGTAGCTTAATATACGCTCATCATCGATGTCTTTATCTCTAACTTGTCCTATAAGCCAGTTCGCAATATGTTTCCCTCCAACTGTGATACTGGCTCCAGCATCCCACAGTCCTCCACTAAGACATTTTTTAATTTTTGGACCTTGAGTATTTCCAACACCAATAATAGAATCTGAATATTGACAATTGGCTATGCCTTTTTCTGACTGGCGTACTATTTCCTTACAAAAACGAGTAAAGTTGCTCGGCTTTGTTATAGGGATTCCTTCAGGAGTAGTAATGATGGACGCCACTCCTGTTGCTACAGCAAACTCATTTTGAATTTGCTGAATTTCATCAATATCAAAAAGAGTTTCAAACGTAACATCTGATAGATCTCCACTAGGCTTAGTGAGAGCGACGATTTTCGTTTTTAATATTTTCTCAAAGTTTTTGCGTTCACTAATGTCGCTAAATAAGACATGGTGCACGCCAGAATTGCCTATGAATTTTATAGTAACTTGAACTTGAACATATGATCCATCTTTGCGTTTATAGCGTCTTTCCAATCTCAAAACATCTTCGATTTTAACTTTTTCTATATTATCTTCGATGGTTATTGAGTTAAGATCTTCAGGGTGGATAAGATCTCTGGCGTTAATCCCAATAAGATTTTCTGGGTTATCGTATCCTAGAATTTCAGCAGCGGTTTGGTTCGCATCGGTAATTATGGATTCCTCATTAGCTAAAAAAATACCTTCACCGGCATAATCAAAAAGAGCTTTAAACTTCGATTCCGAAGCAATTATTTTATTTTCATTTTTTTTCTTTTCTAGCAGAAGCAAAGCGTTGGAGACAAAAGCCTGAATTTGAACAACGTCATCTTCTATATAATCGGTATTTTTATTTGCGACAGCAGCAATAGCAATCATCTTGCCGTCCCTTATAACGGGAACAGATAGAACTCGATCTAGAGGAACATGACCACATGGACAACCTTCAAATATCCCAACTTCTTTCTTACAATCATTAATCATCAAAACCTTGTTATCCAGAGTAGGTTTTGCCCAGATGCCAGCATCCTTAATAATAGAAACTGATGGTTTCAAGTCGATCTTACAGTCAGACCAAGTATTCAAAGACCACGAGTTATGTATTAATCCTTTATCATGCTCATCAATGATTCCAAAAAAAGAATAAGAGCTATGCGTTGCCCTTTCTATTTCTTCAAGGATTAAAGAAGATATTTCCTCTTTTGTAATATCGGTTAATTTAGCAATGTCCCAAAGGGCTTGTAATCTATCTTTTAGATGGTTTCGTTCGTTAGTAATTTTTTTTTTTTGTTATATCAAGAGTAAACCCATCATAGTAAAGACCTTCCTCGTATACACCTGTCTTAACAAAAATAGCCATCCACATGAGATAACCATCTTTTCGTCTTAAATGGATATGATGATTATAGAGTTCACCGACAGAAGTAAGTTTAAACTTAATTTCATTTCGTGCTTCAGGATCAACATATAAATTTTGGATATTAAAATCAGCTTCAAACAACTCATGTTTCTCGTACCCGAGCATTTGAGCAAAACGGTCATTTAAATATAAATATTTTCCTTTTGGAGTTGATCTGAAAATACCTATTGGCGATTTCGAAACAATATCTTCATATTTCTTGTCAGATTTGGCTAGTTCAGCTTCAAAGTTTTTTCTCTTCGAAATATCAATAAAGGTATTTAATACTGCGGCGGTACCATTCCAAAAAATTTTATTGCCAGAGACTTCAACCCAAAACGTCTTGCCATATCTGTCCACCAACCGAATCTCGTACCGAGCAATATTATTGACTCCAGATTCTCTCTGCTCATGGTAGGATCTGGCTAGATCAAGATCTTCAGGATGTATGAATTCAGTAAAATGAAAAGATAACAATTGATTTAAGGAACTATACCCCATAAATCGAATGAAACTCTCGTTGCAATATTCCAGATGTCCTTCACGAAAAACAACAACACCTTCTTGAATATTATCAATAAGTACTTGGAGTTGATCTGCCATGGTCTAACCCAAAATATTATTTGTCTTCATATGTAGCAACTTTTTTAACGTGAAACATTCTCAATTAGAGTCAATTTAGCACAACTGCCTGAAATATACTACTATAGTCTACTAATAAGTTAGTCATTTTCATTTGAATTTCTAGAACACCACCATCTGATCCACAGAATCACCAAAAAAATCACCAGCCCCCAGTGACCAAATCAAACCAATCAGGATAACCTTCAATTTTCAGAATTATTTAACAATATGAAATTGAAGGAGATTTACTGATGCACGGACTTGACGATTCACTGTTCAATGTAATCTTTTCATATACCAGAAAGCAGGCAATCGAAGACGGAAATTTAATCGATGTGACCGGGCAGGCCAAACAGACCGGATTCAAAGTTCCTGTAGCGGTGTCTCTGAACCTGTATGCGAAATACATCACTCCACTAAGCGGACTCGAAGGTGAAGGGCAGAGCATTGAAGGACGACTTCACGATCTGTTCACCGTGTGCTTGTTAGCGATGCAGGATAAACTCGACCAGAGCAGGATAAGTTTTCAGGTCTTATTTTTAACCAAGTCATCGCCGAGGACCCTTGAAGAGGTAGAAGTTATCTGCCAGTGCGGTCCAGATGACGACATGAAGCCTTGTATTACCCTGATGCTACCGGATGATGATTAAAAATGAATAAACAGGCGCAGTTGTAGAGCAGTTGGGTTTTGGGGATTTGGGACAGGCTGCCTGAGTAATTATCGAGAAATGATCCGAGTGATACCGTAAAGCTGGCGCAGGGTGTTATTGTCAGCTTTGGAAATATAGTCGCTCATGAGTTTTCGTAGG
The DNA here is from genome assembly GCF_048571135.1 of Maridesulfovibrio spiralis (SeqCode). NCBI lineage: Bacteria > Pseudomonadati > Thermodesulfobacteriota > Desulfovibrionia > Desulfovibrionales > Desulfovibrionaceae > Maridesulfovibrio > Maridesulfovibrio spiralis (SeqCode). The sequence goes on from NZ_CP182344.1 coordinate 2,925,549, forward strand.
TCTTCCGTGGACAACTGGAACTCTGCGGTATCGAACAGTTCGGCTACAGATATTCCAAGTGCCTGTGCAATCTTTCCCAACACGTTGATGGTCGCATTGGCCTTCCCACGCTCCACATCGCCTAAATACTGCACAGAGATTCCACACAGTTCAGCAAGCTTCTCCTGTGTCAGTCCTTTTGATTTTCTCAACGATTTCAAATGGTCACCAAATACGCCTTGTAGGTCTTTCATCGTATCCTCCAGATGTAACCCAAAGGATAGACGAGTATTGTGAGTTTAAAAATAAAGTATGGACTGCTTTTTGCAAGTTAATATCAAATATATACGATGTTTTGACCGTAGATGTCGACTGAAACGTTTGTTTGCTTGGATTTGATGGAATTTCTGGAACTGGAATTGGAATGTGAGCAGGGAAATTATTTCCTGTGTAGCTGGAGTGGATAAAGAATGAGCTTGACCATTAACCATAATTTGATGGCAGGTAGTGCCGCCCGGAATTTGAATACCCATTATGGAGCTTTGGGTACATCGGTTCGGAGGCTGTCTTCTGGATTACGAGTAGGAACAGCAGCAGATGATGCTGCCGGACTGGCGATACGTGAACTGATGCGTTCCGATATACGGTCCCTGAACCAAGGAATCAGAAATGCCAATGACGCTGTATCCATGATTCAAACCGCTGATGGAGCATTACAGGTCATTGACGAGAAGTTGATCCGAATGAAGGAGCTGGCTCTGCAAGCATCCACTGGAACCTACAATTCAGATCAGAGGATGTTGATCAATTCCGAGTTTCAGGCAATGGCAATGGAGATTCAGAGGATTTCACAGGCTACCGATTTTAACGGTATCAAGCTGCTGGATGGTAGTCTTGATGGAACTCATGACGGATCAGGGTTGACCTCATCAGGAGCAGCAAAGATTCATTTCGGCACCGGGAATGACTGTGCTGAAGATTACTACTATGTGAATGTAGCCGGTTCCAGTTTGGAAAATCTAGGATTAGGACTATCCTTCTCCAGTAATATCGTAAGCATTAATAATCGAGTTGAAAATGGTGGCTGGGTCGAAGGACAAATTTCAGGTGTCGTCCCTTACGCCTACATACCGAAGGGCTCGACCAATATTACAATTCAACTGGATTCCAACTACATACACAACGGTGCTCAAGGTAAAGATGATGACATAGCTATTTTTACCCGTGACGGTCACCATATAGCTGGTTCACCTGTCGGGGATGATCCAGCAACCTCAACACCTGCCAGTAACGATTTCGTGTGGTCGGAGAATGGAATTAATTCATCGAATGTTGATAGCACGTTTATTACCGAATCCAATGGGTTCTATACCGGGGCCACATACAACAGTGACGACATAAATACCGGAGGCAGTTACTCCGCTAACTCAGGAACCAACTCGACCTTTTTCCGAGGTATGACTGTTTCATCTGGAGGAGATGGAAACTGGCACGATAGTGTCCACAACAACATCACGAGTGATAGCGGATTCACTGTTGATTATGTGCATATTGATGTCGCGACTGAAGACTTGTTGCTTTTCAGCATTGGGTCAGGAGCATTTTCGATCAACACCGCTTGGTCGTATATGCCGGAAGTGAATTATTCCAGTGTTGACGGGATGCAGGTTGTCGATATTAGCACACAGTCAGGAGCACAAAACGCTCTTGAACAAATTGATAATGCAATGGTTTATAAGGATGATATTAGAGCAAATCTTGGAGCCATGCAGAATAGATTGGAAAATACCATTACAAACCTATCCATTCAGGCCGAGAACTTACAGGCTTCCGAATCCAGAATATCTGATGTGGATGTAGCTGATGAGATGACTGAATTAACCAAAGAACAAATTTTAACTCAGGTGGCTACCGCTATGTTGGCTCAGGCCAATAGTTTACCGAAGATGGCTATGCAATTAATTGGCGGGTAGGGTAGACCGATAAATTGATGATCACAATTTCCCCCGAGATTACGCTGAAATTAAAAATGATTCGAATTGATCTTTTTATTTCGGTAGGGACCTCGGCTGTGTACTGGTTTAAATAAATGGTGCCTATTCTGGATTTTTTATTGTTCATGACAACGGCAGCGTCCATGAATCAGGGGCACTGTCCAGTTTTTAAATTCCAATTTTCCAGCTCCAACGTCCCCGGCAGCATCCATCAAAATCCTTAGCACAAAACAGCCCCTTCCTGCGCATTTTAATTTTTTTCTGATGGTTGGGTCACTCCTGCAATTTTACTCTTTTTAAAACTTGAATGTCCGTTTTTAAGGGAAATTTCCTCGGCTCCGGGTTGGTTAATTGAATTTAAAGTGTGGCGGGGCTGCTTGGCACTAGACCATCACAACCACCGCCTTCGGAAGTTCAGTTTCAGCGTGTCTGGAGTTTATCGGGAGTCAGCTCCTGCGTCTTCAGTTTTAATCAATTTTAAAAATCTCCGTTCATCAAAATATAAATTATAGTTTATAAATATTAAAATAAAATAATCTGTAGACTACATTTGCTCATGTGGTTATAAACTATATACGATTATTTGGCAATTTAAGACGTGTTTAGCTTGTGAATTGATGAGATGGCTGCTGTAGCTGGTTATTTTCGAATCACAATTGTTAGAGAGATATTATCCATAAAAGGAGGTAGTTATGGCTGATACCAAGACTTGTCACAAATGCGGTGCTGAAAACCTGTTGAAACAGAAGAATTGTTACAATTGTGGAGAAAAGCTTTCCTTCGGCTCCAATATTATGCACCTGATCAAAATGGGTGGGATTCTTCTGGTGATCTATGTAGTGGCGAAGTTCTTCGTCAATTAATGTGGTATTCTCCCGGGACCTCGGCGGTTTCGGGAGAATAATTATTTTTGATAACGGCAACTTTAGCGAATCATGAAATTGTCCGTTTACACAGTCTCAACTCCCCGACGCCGGGCTGGTCATTCTAATGAAATAAAAATGGCGGGATTGCTTGGTCTTTGGACCGTACAACCCCGCCTACACATTAACCACTTCTAGCAGAATGAGAGTCTACCCAATACTCTCGCCGCTAGCTTTCAGTTTAAAGCCAGATCACATGGTAGTCATCAATCAGCTTCGCGCCAATGTTTTCTTTTTTATTGTAAGAAAGGAAACGGATCGGTGCAGCGATGTTCAAGAGGTCACCTGCGATAGCCACAGTATTGATGAGGTCTGCTACATAATCATCGTGGGAGTCTTTATTCTTGATCTCCTTGATGTCTTTTGCGTGACTGTGCATCCCAGCAGAGTCCAGAGCTGCAATCATGTTGTTGAATCCTTGTCCACGACTGTTAACAGGTTCCACAAAGATTTCTTCAGGATTGAGGTCGAGGATTTTCTGGAAAGTAGATTTGATCTGCTCAAGCGAGGTCATGATACCGGGCATGCAAGGGCATACCATTCCGTACATCCTGAACCCAAGAGCATGTGCCTCTGTCATCGCTTCATGACGCTCCTGAATAGTGGAGGTGTTGGGCTCAACGATGTCAATGAAGTCCTGCATACTGGCCGGTGCAGTGATACTCAGAGAGAACAGGATACGATCTTTGTACTCGGTGAAGTCCTTGAGTACATCAACGATACCAGCATTCTTGGAGAGAACTCTGATCTGGCAACTGGAGTTGTTGGTCAGGACTTCATGCAGGCAGTCGCAGAACAAGTTGGTGTCCTGAACAGCTGGGCTGTATGGATCAACTTTAGTGCACATCATAACTACATCTGATTCGGTCAGCTTCTTAGCATCAGCTGCAACACGTTTGGGTGTGCCAAGGTCTATACACGCAATCTGTGCATTATGCGTTTTCTGAGCGGTGGTTCCGTGTTCTTTGAAAACACGATTAGTCCTTGCTGCTGCAATGGTGGGAGTGGAACAATACAAACATCCATGATCGCAGATCAAACCGATGTCCAGTGAACAAGTGCAAAGTTCTTTTTTGTTAAACTTTACTGTTCTATAAATTGCTTGTTTGCGTTCAACTTTTAAACACTTTTGATGTTTAATTTCTAAACATCTTTCGATAATTCCTTTGGACATTAAATTCTCCAATTTTAACCTTTGAGGATAGGTCAAACAGGAGAATTTCAGATGCCGTAATATGGGCAAAAGAAGGCAGAATCCCAGAAGGAAGGGAGGGGATATGTGTGGCTGCCTTGATCATTTTTGTCCTTAAATATTGAAGAGTTTAGTTTGTGTTTCTTTTCTGAGAAAAAAATATAATTACTGTGCCCATGTTGGCAAGGGGTGAACTTAATAAAAAATTTAAAAAAAATAACATACTGTAAATATATATGAAATGAATTGGTTTTGATGTCGATAATTGCTGCTGAGGACGAGTATATGAATTTCCCCGCTTAAGTGATTTTGTCGATGGTTTGCATAGATATTTCTGGATAAAGGAGAAGTCTATGGCCAAATCAATTAAAAATGGTAATAGTAAAAACAAATTAGCTAATATTATAAATCTGGTCGAGTTCGGTGCTGCACTTGCGGTTGTTTGTGCAGCCTGTTTGTTGCTGATCTGCTAATGATACGCTCCCGGAGCCTGTGTGGTTCTGGGAGATTTTTTTGCTTATTATTTGATAACGGCAGCGTTTATAGGACAGCTTGGTCAATTTACCTTACTCCCCGTCTTCAGGCATTTCAGTTTCAGTGTGTTTGAGGTTGATTTGGATTCAACTCTGGTCTCTTAGAGTATAATCTATTTTTTTGAATATCCATTAGCTGCAATGCGATTATACCGCAAAGTTGGTTGACACTGGCTTGATAGCTAAGTATTCAACATACATTAAAGTACGGTTCTACGCTGTGCATTTATATCAAATTATTTATTAGCCACTCTCTTTTCTTGGGATGCAGAGAGTATCGCATTGTTGCGATTGTATAGGCCACGAAGTCATACCCGCAGAAAATGTTGCTTAAAGCAACTCTGTACTTGCGACCAGTTCGCAGGAGGGTATAACTATGACAATTTTTTTTGTTTTTATTTGTAGCTGCATCCCAGCAGTCCACTTTTATTTTGCTCACTTTGATGAGTGCCTGTCTTCTGCAAATCGGCCTTGCGGTTGGTCTTGTAGTGTTTTCTTTTGCGCTTCTGGTTTTGTTCTGGTGGTGCTTCATGTCTATTAATCAGTCAAGACCTACTGGAGGGTACATTGAAGACCTGCGTGAGGCGTATGCAGGCGTATCGCTGTCACCGATTGTTGAAGGGTTGATCTACCCCGGCCTCAATGTGTTGATCGGTTCTCCGAAAGCAGGAAAGAGCAACTTCGGGTATCAAATTGCCGAAGCTGTGACCAATGGTACTCCTGTGTTCGCAGGCTCAGAAGGTTTTAGAGCTACCAATGGTAAAGCGTTTTACCTGTCCTTGGAGGAGCAGCCTGAGCTGATAGCAAGTCGTACCAACAAAATGAACATGAATGCTGCAAAGGACATGCTGTATGTTGAGACGAAATTCCCTACGATGGCAGGAGGCGGACTCGTAAAAATCGGAAATATGATGTCCACTGAGCCGGAACTTAGTCTCATCGTAGTAGATATTCTTGAACGCTTTAAAGGCGGCCAGGGGAGCAGTTACAAGGCTGATTATGCCAACCTGTCACAGCTTCATAAGCTCGCCAATGAGTATGGTGTAGGGGTTGTGCTTCTTCATCATACCACCAAGAAAATCCCTAAAAACTGGCAGACCGCCGCATATGGTACACAAGCTTTGACCGGGGTTGCAGACACAACCGTACTGATTGACCGCCCTGAGTTCACTTCTGACGGCAGGCTGTGCATAACTGGTCGGAAATGTTGTACAAGCGAGTGGGCCACGAAATTCGATAACACAACTTTGCGTTGGCAGATGGTTGGCGAAGTCAAAGAGACTAGTCTTACCGAAGAACGCCGTGATATTATGAAAGCCCTTCAGGATAAGTGTGGTGGCTTCATGTCACCGAAAGAGATTGCTTGCAATACCGGCCTCAACAACAAGAGTGTTTATAACATCCTGAAGAAGCTGGAGAAGATTGATCTTGTCGACAAGGTTAAGCATGGGCAGTACCGCCTTACTCCTCTTGGGCTGAAGGCTCTGGCAGATTAACAAACTCCGATGGAAATCGGAGTCTAGTCTACCAATATTGTTAGGTAAAATGGGTTTTGATTTCCATCGGTACAGGAGGTAACGATGGAAAAGGTTACTGAAATATCGGGTTCTCAAATGAAAACTCTGGCGAAGCTGATGGAATCTCTGCATTTCATATCAGATATACAGATTGTTGATGGGAAGTTCGTGCAGGAGATTGATAAAGATACTTTCATCATTGCAGACCTCTCCAGCCTTGTTGGTAACACAACCTTGCATCTGATGAACGACAGGCAGCAGGTTAAGCTTTTGAAGGCGATGAATGCCGGAAGCGAAGATGTGGTGGTCTATGCTACAGAAGAGGATTACCATTTTATAGGCGGTTCTTTTGATATTCCGGTGTCGTGTTATGAACCTTTGGTAGATAGGGAAAGTTTACCTGATATTCTTGGAAGTGATATACTGTCCATGAGTTTTGACGCTGGATCGGCTGAGAGGAAAACATATAAAACTTTGCTTGAAGGCAAAGGTCCGCTTCGGTTTGATTTTGACAAAGCCGGTGTATGCAGTTCTATTATGAATAAGCATGGCGGACAGTTTTGGCCGCAATCACAGAAAATGATTCCCACCGAGCACAGAGCAGATGTCGCAGGTGACCCTATTCTGAAGCTGCATTCCTTTTGGCTGCACTACCTGAAAGGTGAAAGTCTTGACCTGAAAATTGAAATGGTAAGTCCGGGCAGCGATGACATTGATACTAGCCAGTTCGACTACTGGCGGGTGTCTAAAGAAGCTGGTGCTGTGTGTGAGTTTTGGCTTAATGCTGAAGTAGAATTTGCCAGTGGGGTGTCTTTTACTTTGGTGGAGAAGCTCCTGCCTCAGCTTTATTAACAAATTTTAACCATACCATTTACTCAGGCCACTCCTTCTAACAGGGGTGGCCTTTTTTAGTCCTGAAAAGGGTCTGCTAGGCCGAGTATCTTAATATAGTGTTTGACCACAACCTTGAGACCTTCAATGTCACCATTTCGCAACAGCTTCATGCAGTGCTGCAACGCTGACAGGTTGTTTATGATCTCGTCCTTCTGGCTAATAGAAAAGTAGTCGGGGTGGTCTTGAAGTATCACACTGGCAACACGGTTGATGTTCAACTCGCTTAAATCGTCACACAGGTTGTATTGTTTTTCGATGTGCTCAAGAAAAAGATCCTGTTCCAAGTTACTGTACACACTCAGCGGTACAATGAAGGACACATCATCAAATTCCTTGAATTCTTTTTGACGATCCCTTTCGCTGATAAATCCATTATATAAAGTCTCATTGAAATAAATTTTTCTGAGCAGTGAATCAGGGATTTTAAAAATATTCTCGTACCGGTCCAGTGACTGCCCGTTGAAAGAATATGGTTTCAACTTACGAGCATCGTATAACCCAGAGCGGGTGTAGTTGATGGTGTCATGTGTAATTTCCGGGGTAGGTAGATTATGCTCGGAAAGAAAAGAAGAGAAAAGTTTATCGATTAAAATTAACTGGAATCTATCAATAATGTTGTAGATGCCAAGGACGTGGAGCTTGAACTGCTTGTTAGCCAGCGGGCCTGAAAGATGTTCTGCAAGACACAGGAAGGCCATTGCGGTGAATGGGGTGAAGTCCAATCTTTTGCCGTTCGCTTCTTCTGCCATTTTACGCAAGCCAACCTGACCACCAATCGCATAATTAGAAGTATATTGAGAAACATTCTGGCTCATGAAGATATCAGACCAAATATCGAATTGGGATTGAAACTTGAAGTGCCAGACGAAAAACCATTTATCAGCAAGAACAGGATTTTTTTTAATTACTGACAAAGAATCCTGAATCGATTTTTCGTTAAAACGTTTAAGGTTTTTCTTAGTCAAATGCCTTGTGTTCTTTTCTCCGCCCCAGATTGGTATGTCGAGTGAAAAAATGTAGTCGAAGCTGTCATTATGATATTCAAAGAATCTATTATAGCAGTCGATAAAATCTGTTGTCTTTTCGAACGGCACATCCCCGGTGATCATACTGTAACCACCAGAGTCAACATACAGCTTCAACGCGCCTATGTTCATCTGTTTGCGGTAGCTTTTCAGCTTTTGGGCAAATCCGGGTGTCGATGTAAAATCAAACTCTTTTCGGCCCAGAGCATGAATCAAGGAAAATAAAACCCGTTCTGATTGTCTCGCAGAGGCTACAGAGTAATCAATTTGTTTTGCTGGCTTTGGCGACTCGACATGTACATAGTGCATAAGATGAATCTCAAATTATTATGGTTAATTGTCTGGATAAGAAATTATATCCGTACAGAGAATTTAGCAAGTACTCGGATATTTAGGTTTAGGCTGCCGCCAGCACAGATGAATCACTGAACTATCGTTAACGTCCTTTTTAAATGGTTTATAGGTATATATAAGTTAAACCATTTAAGGAGGTTGCAAATGACAAAGAAGAAAAGCGATGAAGCTAAAATCAAAAAAGTGTTTGAAAGTAAGTACGATCCGAAGAAGCTGCGGGAAATGATCAATGCCGGTAAGACAGCAGATCAGATTCAGAAGGCAATAGGGATTGCAAGTAAACAATCTCTTCGTCAACACGTAATGAGGTTGGTCAATGATGACAGGATGTTTTATGAGGTCGAAGGGCTTTATACAAGATCCGGTAATACTGTTCGAGTTGGCAAACATGGATTGAAGCTCAGTCCAAAGAAGCTGGACACGCTCGGTGAATTCCCGGAAGGAACCGAGTTTACCGTTGAAGCTGATGGAGGGCAGATCATTCTGGAGATGATCTCTGCGGACGGTGCCGAGGACCCTGTAGAGGAAACTCCGGTTGCCGATCCTGAAGGCGAAGGTGATAATCTCGCAGGATAAGACCCCTCTTATCTCTCAAAAAGTCGTGGAAGAAATTCTGCGGCTTTTACTTTTTTTGGGGCCGGTTGAAATAAATTTTCTTTTATAGGTCATGTGAGTGCGGTACCTCTCCCCCTGAAAATCAAAAAACTTGATTTATTCTGTGGCAGGGCTCGATTTTCCCATCATATGGTGGGTACGTTACAGGAGTAACAAAATCGAATGTCACCTACATGGTTACAGCAGAAACCGTCAGCAGACCAGTAAAGCTTAATCAGGAGTATGTTGCCGTTATAGATAGAAGAAATATATTTAAATTAGGATGTTATCATCTTTTATCTCACCGATGAAATTTCAGAAAACAGGGAAATGAAACATGTCTATGTTGAAAAGATAATATTTATTAGATGGTTATGGTTTAAAATTATCTGATCAATATTATTACCGGATTAATAAGATGTATATTTGAGGAATATATATTTTGAATTTATATCATTATTTAAAATAGTTGTCTGGATTTATTTGATTTAAATAATGTGATTGGTTTCAATACTGGCTGTTGTTTGTTGGAGTTGTTTTCTGGATTCTGTGCATGACTATATTGATATTGAACGGCAGGATTTGCGCGTTTGCTGCCTATACGCTGGAGCTGCTTTGTGTGCAGATTAAAACAGGGAGAGACAAGCTAATGCCCCTCCCCGTTATCGACTCTGTCACTATGGTTTGTTTATACTGCTGCTCCATAAATGGTTTCATAAATTGGTTCGTTTATCAGGGCAGTAAAGAAGCCGGAGAAGTAATGGTCTTCAACGTAATATCCTACCGATGGCTTGTACTCACGAGCAATCTTCATTGCCTGTGTAAACCCACCACATTTTGCACTGCTATTCATCGCTTCGAAGAATTCTTTTTCGAACAATCCCACATCTTTGACATATGTATTTTTCAAGTATTTTTCATGATTGAATTTTTTGAACATATATCTTTCAAATGGTACGCTAGGAGACACAGTGACAGCTTTTTCTATTGTCCTCAGACCGTTTGCTGAAATTTTCCTGTTACCTAATTTGGCTTCTATTCTTACAGGGCATCCTTCCTTTTCTTCCTTAATATAAATTCGACCACCCATCGTTCTGGTATTTCTCACATTGCTCAAATATCGAGTTGTTTCGAAATCAGTTTGAGGCGTAAACTCACCTTTACGATGCTTCAGAGTAGCAGACGAAGCTAAGAACGAGAAAAACTCGCCGTTATCAGCAGTATAAAAATCTAAAGTATACTCGACCCTAGAGACACGATGGTAAAAACCATTAAAAATTTTAATCATATAGGAAATAACCTCTTGGTTTATATCCTTGAACTGGAATGTCGTGCCATATCTGCCGTAATGTTGAACAGCTACCATTTTATCTGACATTCCTAAAACCGGTACGTTTGTTTCATATACCTCTTCTACGGAATTGGAATAAAATCTTTTGCTAAGTACTTCAAAATTATCCTTTATAAACAGGTCCATACGATTAGAATTCATCACTTCGAACGGCACAGTGATATTAATGAAGTCGATGCTCGCTTCAATTCTGTAAAGCTCCTGATCCTTCTGCAATGGTTCACCTAATAAGTAGTCATAATATTCAAATGAATGTGGTAAATGTACGTGCATACTAATTTCCTTCAATAAAATTCTACAGCAATTATGTATAATCTCTTGCTGCAACAAAAATATAACAACTATTGACGATTAAAATTGAATAAAAATAGAATAATAAAAAATATTGAGACATATTAGTCTAAGTAATTAATTTTCATACATGGCTTAGTTAATAGCTGTGTGTTGTAAAATTCTTATTTTAAATAAAACCCAATAATTATATAAAATTTACTAGATTGGTATTTAATGTTCATTTCAAATTTTAAAATTCATAAATTTATTTCACGTATATTATATCTATAATTTTTTGACATGAAAAATCAGGACAATACAAGTACGATCTATTTTAATATTTGATAGAGATATTAAAAGTTAATGGTGAGAACTTTTGCAGAAGGAGGGCGTATGTACCGAATAGTGACTGTTTCGAAAGGGGCAGTCCTCAAGATTATTAAGTCCAAAGTTGCCAAAAAGATACTCAAGTCAATTTTAATCGTTCTTATCAATGAGAAAATTCGTTGAGTGTCTGGGAGGGAGGTACTTTTCGGAGTATCTTCTTCTTGTAGTTTGTTTTTCTGTCCCTTCCTGAATTCTATTGTGAACGGCAAGATCGTCAGCCTGATTTCCCGTCATCTACTCTGAACCAATATAGATATTTTCCTTCAAGGAACCAATGAACGTTTTCTGCGAGAATCGTACATTCCACAGTTCATCCATAAAAAATTTACGAACTTTAACGGGTTACAGGCGAAGCTGAAATTTCAGTTTCATCCGTGCCGTTTTGAATGGTTGGTTTTACCATAATACCAATAAATTCGTACATTAAGGAGGGGAAAATGAAAGTTGAACCGATTACTTCAATGAAGGATGTTAAAAACATCAAGCGGCTGTTACAGGAGCATCCTCGAAACCTGTTACTTTTCATTATGGGAATTAACTCAGGTCTGAGGGCGCAGGATATTCTAACTCTGCGAGTGGTAGACCTACTGGACAAGAAGGTCGGTGACCGGATCGTGGTCACTGAGAAGAAAACCGGGAAGCAAAATGTTGCGATCATCAATAAGGAGATTGCTGAAGCTTTCCAGAATTATCTTGAACATTACGAACCGGATGAAGATCAGTTTCTGTTCCAGAGTCGTAAAGGAAAGAATTATCCGATCACGACCTACAGGGTTACCGGATTACTGAAGGAGTGGACGGCTGCAATTAACCTGAAAGGAAACTACGGTGCTCACAGCTTGAGAAAAACGTTCTGTTATCACCAACGAGTCCATTTCGGGGTTTCATGGGAGTTGTTGAGCAAGCGTCTTAACCACTCCAGCCCAAGTGTTACTCGCCGCTACATCGGTGTTCAGGACGAAGAAGTTGAAGAAATCTTGCTGAACAATATTTGAGGCTGGTTTGTAGGAGCATCTGCATGACGATTGTGCAGGTGCTCTTCCATTTTTGAGTGTCAGAAGAAAATTTAAAAAAATTTAACTTTTTTTGATGTCGAAGGGTGTTGGAGGAAGCAGAGGCTAATGATTGAGAGATGTATGAGCAAGAAAAAAATGGTATATTCAGGTGTGAAATCTATATTGATTTAAGGGTGTTGACGATTTTTTGTCTGACCTTAGTTCTTAAGTCATGAATGAAAATTACGAACCGAAAGGTCCCTACATCTCGGCTAAGGCTGCCGCAGAATACGCAGGGTATTCATATGATCACTTTCGCCAGCTGGTGAAAAAATATCGGATACCCAGACGCGGTCCATCCAAAGTCAGATTTGCACTTAGCGATCTGGATGAATGGATGCTTAATCCCAATTTCTTTTGTGAAGTTCCAGTAGCCAGCAAGAGAAAAAGAAAATTTAAAACCGTAAAAATTAAAGGAGGTTAGTATGTCTATTCACATGCGGAAAAGTGGCAGCTACTTCGTCCGATATAGGAAGAATGGTAAGCAGAAGCAGAAGAGTGGTTTTGGCTCCGGTGAAGCAGGCAAAGCTCGTGCAGAGGAGTTTGACCGTTCTGTGAATGGAAAGAAGAATGATGATCAGGAATTGTTGGCTAACAACATCGAATACATTGATCAGCTTGCCCAGCGTTATTACACTTCGGATGATGTAGATATGAGCAAGCAGTGGCGCAGGGATTGGCTCAAAATGTTCAATGAGCGTCTTCTTCCAGAGTTGAGTCAGATACCAATCTCTCATCTTAAGGGGGATACTATCTCTCGTCTTGTAAAGCAAAAGTTCCCTGAAGCATCCCTTGTGACGCGCTCGACATATGTGGGGTATGTGAAGGCGATGTTTTCATGGGGTGTTAGAATGGAGCTGATTGAGAAAAATCCTTTAGCTCATTTTACCCGGAAAAGCTCCCCCCAGAAGGACTTGTTGGTAGATAAGGAGTTGATTCTGAATATTCGTGATGCATGTGTCCCGCACATTGCGCTTGGTGTAGAGTTCATTGCCAACACTGGCGTTCGCCCTGGCCCGGTAGAACTGCTGGGAGTCAAGTGGGAACATATCAACTGGAAAGACTCGACAGTCAGTGTTTTGGGCAAGAACCGCAAGTGGCGGATAATACCTCTGAAGCCGGAGTTTCTGGAGAAATTGATGATCCAGAAGGAGAAGGCCAAAACCGACTATATGATCGAATACAATGGTCGTGGAAATCTTGATGGTATTAACCAAGGTTTCAGAAGGACATGCAGGAAGATCGGTGTCGATGATGCTGTTGAACTCTACGATATTCGCCACTGGTTTTGCTCGATGCTGCTCGCAAAGGGAGTCCCAGTGAAGACTGTGAGTATGCTCATGGATCACAGTTCAACCCGCATGACGCTTGATGTGTATGGGCACTTTATCCCGGGAGATGAAGCACAGGCGATTCAAGGGTTGCCGGATATATTCTAGAAAAATTACCTGCCGGATTGTCGGGTAAAGAAGGGGGTGTCAGAAAATGATGCTCCCTTTCTTTTTGGCAATTGAAAATAAAACATCAAATCGGACTTGCTGCCGTAGCGGGAGACGGAGATAATTCGAGGAATCAGATGGAGAATGTGCAAGGCAGCAGGGTAATCAGGGGATGAAAACTGTTCGCTCAAACAAGCTCTAACACTTTGGTAATCACTTCCCTGAATCAGCAGATCATACAAACCCATTCATACATTTTCTCAATCATTTTTCTTCAACATAGGGTCAACAATGGTTGACCATCCGGTTGACCGTCCACAAAAAAAGGGTCTAGGAATTGATCCTAAACCCTTGAATTTACTGGTAGGCACGAGCAGATTTGAACTGCTGACCCCTTGCGTGTCAAGCAAGTGCTCTCCCCCTGAGCTACGCGCCTATTTGGTCTGCCGACTCGCTGTCGACGAAGATGGTTCTACGTAAGAGGGGCTTTGTTGTCAAGCAGGTTTTTAATTTTTTTTATGATTGTGTTTCTTTGTTAAAATAATCAGTGGTTTGCCCCCAGCATTTACGGGCTTTTCTTTTCGGTTTTAAACGTCGTCCTGAGGATAAATTTATTATTATCAGGAAGATATTTGTCTGTTTAGGCTTTTCTAAGGGATTGCTCTCTGATACTAGTTTTTTTATGAGTGGGCAGAGTGAAGAAAAAATTTATAAAATCGGTCAAGCGGCTAAGCTTGTTGGGCTGAAATCGTACGTGTTGCGGTTTTGGGAAGGCGAGTTTGAGCAACTTGAGCCTATCCGTACCGAATCAGGGCAGCGTTTATATAATGATGGTCATATTGCGTTGATCAGACGGATAAAGACTCTTCTCCATTATGAGGGGCTGACGATTGAAGGAGCCCGCAAGCGTCTTGATTCTCCTGAGGATGAACAGAAGGAGTGTACACAGATGCTAGCTGGTTCTGCCTCCGGGGCTGTTTCCCAGCTTCCTCTATTCAGCAGTGAGTGTGACTCCTACGGGCATGAGAAAGAGCTTTTAAAGGAAATACGTGCCGAGCTTCGGGAGCTTAAGAAACTGCTTAGTTAGTTGATATTTTGTATAAAAAAGGGGGGAAGGTTCATCGAACCTTCCCCCTTTTTTTGTTTTTCTACTGCTGGGGTGGAAATTTGCGGGTGTCCCTTGAGTGGAGGTAGAGGCAGAAGGGCACAAAAGCGGCAATGAATCCCGGCAGCATTGGTTCCCATGGAATTTCAAGGAAAACCGGAATGACCATTGATGCTCCGTAGAGAGTTGCGAAGCAGGCCAGAAAAGAAAGGTAAAATGAACCGGAGAGGGCTCCGGCAGCAGCAATGACGATGCCGGTCCAGAATATTTTTTCGGGAACCAGATGCGGATTCAAGGTGTATACCTTCCATGAAATAAGCATCGTTACGCCTGCTATCAAGGCTTCAAGGATGGGGGAGAACTTGTTTTTGTCCAGCATGTGCATGATTGCGCGAGGCAGCAGAAAGCATGAGTATAAACACATACCCAGCGTCAGGGGGAATATGTAGAAAAATGCTTCAGTCATGTAGGCCGGGTTTGGTACCGGATTAAGCATGTTGTCCAGAAAACCCTGATACTGTGCATAGAATAAAAAGGCCCCTAAAAGAACGGCTGTGCTTGGCCAAAGAATGGTTCCGGAAACCTTTTTATGCGGCTTGAGCTGAAACTTTCTGGCTATCGCAAGCGGAATGACAGCCCCGAATATCGACATCCCAAGACAGAAATAAAAAAGAGTGGTGTCGCTCATCCTGTGGGCAAATCGGCGACCGACCATTTTAGGCCATTCGGAACCGAACATGGCGTCCAGCAGGCCGGGAAGCTTGACCATGGATACGAGATATAATGCGTAGGCGACAATGCTCGCCAAAAGTAGATAACGCTTGTTTTTCATGTCGATTGTTTGCCTTATTCCATCGCTCTTGGCAAATGCTTTTGGCTGTTTCCCCTAAATAAGCAGGGGAATCATGGAAGCATCTGTTTTTTTATTTTATAGTTTGATTTTATAGCCGGAGAGGATATATTTAGAAAGTGTATTTATTGATAAATGCAAGTTTCACTTGTGGGTGAAATTTTTAATAATAGCAGTCTAAATTCAACGCTGAACGGAGATTCTGCAGATGAGTAAAGCGGTAAAAATTATATTGGGAGCGCTGGGAGCGCTGGTTTTGATCGTGGGCGCGGCGATGGTGCTGGCAGTGATGCTGATTAATCCCAATGATTATAAAGCTGACATTTCAAATGCTGTGCGGGAACAGACAGGGCGGGAGCTTGTGTTTAACGGTGATCTTGAACTTTCGGTTTTCCCGTGGATCGGGGTTAAAACCGGGGGGATCTCACTTTCCAATGCAGCAGGTTTTTCTGAAAAGAATATGTTCAGCCTGAAATCTGCCGACGTAAGTCTTAAATTGCTGCCGCTCATTTCCGGTAAAGTTGAATTGCGAAATGTTGATGTTGTGGATTTACAATTATTTTTGATGCGTAACAAGCAGGGTGTAACTAACTGGGATGACCTGACTTCCGGCGAGGACAAAGGCCATAAAGAGGAAAAGTCTCACTCAAAAGATAAATCCAGCTCGCAGATCAGTCTTTCCGTGGGCGGGGTGAATATAGAAAACGCCAGCGTAGTGTGGGATGACCGCAAGGAAAATGTTCGTCAGGCTGTTGATGACTGCGATATCAACATTGAAGGCTTTGCACCCGGAACTCCGTTTAATTTCAACGTGCACATTGTTCTTTCTTCTACCAAGCCAGAAGTAAAAGCTGATATTACAACTACCGGTCAGGCTTCTCTTTCTTCAGATTTCAAAAAGATCGGCGTAAAGGGCCTAAGTGTTGTGGTGGATGCTTCCGGTCAGGCTGTTCCCGGTGGCAAAGGAATGATCAACATTAGCGGTGACGCCGCTATGGATATGCTTAAAGGCTCAGCCGATATTTCGGGTCTGATCTTAAAGGCCTACGGTATGAGTGCTGAGGGAAGTCTTGCAGCTAAGGGTTTGAATTCCAAATCCATGAGTTTTTCCGGTGATATGAATGTCCCCGGATTTAATCTGAAGGAAACCATGGCGCAGATGGGCATGGAGCTCAAGACTGCGGACAGCAAAGCTCTTACCTCTGTGGGTATGAACTTCAATTACGCAGGTAGTCCCAAGTCTGTTGAGATTAACGACCTGCTGATTAATCTTGATGAGACAACAGTTAAAGGACTTTTCTCCTTTTCGAATCCTGATCGACCCAACATTGTGGCCCAACTGGGTATCGATAAGATCAATGTAGACAGCTACCTGCCCCCGGAAGAAAAACAGAAGGCTGCCTCCAAAGAGGAAAAGCCCGCTTCCACAAAGAAAGAAACCAAATCCAAATCGGAAGAGGGGCTGATTCCGGTAGAGCCGCTTCGTAAACTGACTCTTAAGGCTGACCTGAATATCAAGCACTTGATTGCTAAGAAAGCCAACATAACTGAAGTAGTAGTGCGCGCCCGGGCAAAAGACGGGGTGCTCACCGTGAAGCCCGCATCATTTAATCTGGCTAAGGGAGCGTTTACTTCTTCGGCGGTCGTTGATGTGCGCGGCAAGACTCCGGTGATGTCCTTGAATGCCGGGTTGACCGGGTTGGATGGTGAGGATCTCGCCAGGCAGATGACAGGCGAAGATAAGTTCTCCGGCATGATGAGTTTTAACAGCGGCCTGAAAACCAGTGGTAATGACATGAAGGCTGTGTATGCTAACCTGAATGGTAACCTCGGGTTTAAGGTGCTCGACGGTTACGTCTCCGGTTTTGACCTTGTTTATCTTGTTGGCGATGCATTTTCTCTTCTGACCGGAGGAGCGTGGGGCAAGCGTGACAGCAAGCGTACCGAGTTCGGCGAGGTTTCCGCTACCGCTAAAATTACAAATGGCATCGCGGATAACCGTGACCTGTTAATGAAATCGCCTCTTTTGCGCGCAGCCGGAGCCGGTAAACTCGATTTGAACAAAATGCTGGTTGATTATGATCTGGACGCAAAGGTTGTCGGAACCCTTGAAGGGCAGGGAGGCAAAGGTATGAAAGATCTCATCGGTCTGACTGTTCCGGTAACTATTAAAGGTGATGTAGCTGATCCATCAATTATGGTCGATATGCCACGGTTTGCTGCGATTCTGGCTAAGTCCGGCTTTAGTATCGCAGGCAGCGTTATTGAGGGTGTGGGCGATGTCCTCCAAGGGATCGGTAATACCTTCAGCGGCAGCAAAAAGTCTGATACCGAAACTGAAACCAAGAAAAATCCTGTTCAGGAAATTGGTGGAGCAATTAAAAACTTATTTTAATTTAGTTGTTTAATATCAATCTAAGATCATGTTCCGGGCCGTCTTTTAAGTAAGATGGCCCGTTTCTTTTAATACTCCTGACAGATTCTGGCAGAAAGTGTCCCGTATAGAGTGTAGTCTATATTTAAGTAAGTATAACTATATGGAGTTGAATGGATGAGGGAGAATGCACTTTATGATGTTTTGGTTCGTGAGATGAACCACGTTAAGTCAGGGATGAAATGTCCGGAGAAGGCCGCTTTAAGTGTTATGAATGAGTTCGCACACGAAAGTGTTTATGTTTCAACCAGATTTTTGAAGCATGCCGGACTGGCTGTGAAGGTGGCTCAATTGAAAGATTACGGCGTAGAAACATGTGACATTGCCGAACGGCTGGGAATCAGCAAACGACATGTGCGCAGGCTTTATGCGTCGATGAAGAATTGATGAAGGTATTAGGGGAGGATATTAAAAAAGGCAGACGGTTTTGAGACCGTCTGCCTTTTTGCAGTTAATGAATAGTAACTATTGAGGATTGCGAAGACGTGTAGCCGTTAGGCGGTAAGCTTTGCTGTGAGCCTTATGGCTACTGAGAGCAGAGCTGATGATCTCTTTTGCTTAATGCCGCTATTTAGTCCAATCGAGAATTACTTTGCCGGACTGGCCACTACGCATCACATCGAAGCCTTTCTGGAAGTCATCAATTTTGAAGTGATGTGTGATAGCAGGGGTAACATCAAGGCTGGATTGAAGCATGGATGCCATTTTGTACCATGTTTCAAACATTTCACGTCCATAAATACCTTTGAGTTTCAAGCCCTTGAACACAACCTGATTCCAGTCGATGGCGGTGTTGTCGGGCAGAATTCCCAGCAGGGCAATGTTGCCGCCGTGGTTCATCTTATCCAGCATGTCGTTGAATGCGATGGGGCTGCCGGACATTTCAAGGCCGACATCGAAACCTTCGGTCATGCCCAGTTCGGCCATAACGTCTTCAAGCTTTTCTTTGCTTACATTCACAGTGCGGGTCGCGCCCATGCTTCCGGCGAGTTCAAGACGGTAGTCGTTGAGGTCGGTGATGACGATGTGTCTTGCACCTGCATGGCGGGCAATGGCAACAGCCATCATGCCGATGGGGCCAGCACCGGTGATGAGCACGTCTTCACCAACGAGATCAAAAGAAAGTGCTGTGTGCGCCGCATTTCCGAGGGGGTCGAGAATTGAGGCAACATCGTCGCTGATGGCATCATTCAGTTTGAAAACGTTCGCAGCGGGGACACATACATATTCTGCGAAACATCCGGGTCGGTTAACACCGACACCGATAGTGTTGCGGCAGAGATGGCGTTTACCGGCGCGGCAGTTACGGCAGTGTCCGCAGGTTACGTGTCCTTCAGCGGATACGCGGTCACCGAGGGCCAGACCCTGAACCTCGCCGCCCAACTTTTCGATAGTACCGACAAATTCATGACCCACAACCATAGGCACGGGGATGGTCTGTTGGGCCCAGTTGTCCCAGTTGTAAATGTGTATGTCCGTTCCGCAGATGGCAGTTTTCTTTACTTTGATCAGGACATCGTTGTGCCCGCATTCCGGTACCGGAACTTCTTCCATCCAGATGCCTTCTTCGGCTTTGCTCTTTACGAGGGCTTTCATGGTGCTCATTTCTATATTGTGCCTTATTATTTGATAATTTCGAGTTCGCGGCCGACTTTAATGAATGCGTCGACAGCTCTATTGACCTGTTCCGGGGTGTGTGCGGCGGACATCTGGGTGCGGATGCGGGCCTGTCCACGGGGTACAACTGGGAAGCTGAATCCGATTACGTAGATTCCTTCCTTGAGCAGTCCGGCAGCCACTTTCTGTGCCAGAACAGCATCACCAAGCATAACCGGGATGATGGGGTGGTTGCCGGGAACGAGGTCAAAGCCAGCTTCTTCCATGCGGGTGCGGAAGATGCGGCTGTTCTCTTCAAGGCGTTCACGAAGTTCCGGTTTTTCGGCAATCATATCCAGCACAGCGATAGAAGTGGAAGCGATAACCGGAGCAAGGGTGTTGGAAAAGAGGTAAGGACGTGATCTCTGGCGCAGCCATTCGATGATTTCCTTGCGACCTGAAGTGTACCCGCCGGAAGCTCCGCCGAGGGCCTTGCCGAGTGTCCCGGTGATGATATCAACACGGTCCATTACGCCACAGTATTCCGGGGTTCCGCGTCCGTTTTCACCGATGAAGCCCACTGCGTGCGAATCATCAACCATGACCAGTGCGCCGTATTTGTCAGCCAGATCACAGACGGATTTGAGGTCAGCGATGATGCCGTCCATGGAAAATACACCGTCGGTTACGATGAGTTTGTATCTGCATCCTTCGGCAGCCTTGAGCTGTTCTTCAAGGTCAGCCATGTCGTTGTTCTTGTAACGGAAGCGCTTGGCTTTGCACAGACGCACGCCGTCGATGATGGAAGCGTGGTTGAGCGCATCACTGATGACTGCATCTTCATTGCTCAGGATGGTCTCAAAGAGTCCGCCGTTTGCATCAAAACAGGAACTGTAGAGGATTGTGTCTTCGGTTTTGAGAAATTCGCTGATTTTATCTTCCAGCGCTTTGTGCACATCCTGCGTTCCGCAGATAAAGCGCACGGAAGAAAGACCAAATCCGTACTGATCGAGGGCTTTTTTGCCTGTCTCGATAAGATCGGGGTTGTTAGCCAGTCCCAGATAGTTGTTAGCGCAGAAATTGAGTACTTCCTGCCCGCCCTTTACCGAAATAAGAGCCTGTTGCTGGGATGTTATGATTCTTTCATCTTTGTAAAGGCCGTTTGCTTTCAACTCTTCGGTCTGGGCTGAAAGTGCCTGAAGGAAATTATTTTTCATATACGTTTCTCCCGTCCGTAAATAGTGTTGCTACGCGTTATTTAAAAATCAATACACTAAATTGTGTCAAGCAAAATTTTGATATTAAATTTTTTGCATAATTTAAAAAATGCTGTCAATTTCTAAAAACGTGTCAATGTAATCAGATATTGACGGAATTGTTATTTTTCACCTATGTATGTTTCGTTAAATGATAAAAAGAGAATTTATATTAAATGAAGGAGATTTCGAGTGAAAGAGCGTCCTTTGGTACTTGATGAAGTAGATCGTAAAATTATTGAAGAATTACAGCGTAATGGGCGCGAGTCTTACAAAAATATCGCCCGCAAACTTGGTGTTTCCGATGGAACCGTGCGTCTACGCACTGAGCGCATGATCAAAAATGACTACTTGAGAATTACTGCTTCCGTAAATCCTCTCTATTTTGAAAACAGCCTTATTGCCATGATCGGCATTGACCTTGAAGAAAGGGCAACTCCTGAAATTATGAAAAAAATTGCAAAGGTTCCCGGGGTTCAGTCTGTAATGAATGTTTCCGGGCGTTTTGACCTTCTGCTTGAGGTTTTTGTCCCTTCACGAAATGCTTTTCGCCAGTTCTTAGTTGATGACCTTTCAAACATAGGCGGCATCAAATCCACCGAGTCTTTTATGTTTTTGGAAGCGGTCAACAAATGGGCCGAGCACAAGGAGTAGCTTCCGCTGCTCCTTGTTTATGGTTTTAGAAATCTGATATTGCCGTTTTTGTAAGGGTTGATCTTCATCTGTCCGTCCGGACATACCCCGCGGTACGCAGGATCTCCGCAGTTAAGCTGACGAGATGGTCTATACCGGCGCAGATGAATCAACTGGATTTTTCGTTTCCGCTTGCGGCGGAGCATCTCATCCACGTCTTCAATATGTTTACTCCAGCTTTTGTAAGCCCGGTAAGTTACACTCAGCTGTTGGTAGTCGACGACCTCATTTTTCCGCCTGATACCTAAAAGGTTGAGAACCTTGCGGACGAAAGTCTGCTTGGGTGTAATCTTGATTGTTACCGGCGGATTTTTGTGTTGTTCGACCCGCTTGTCAATTTTTTCACCCTGCTTGTTACTTTCTTTTGCCTTGATAGCAATTATGGTTTGTTCCAAATCTCTTATGCGGCGGGATCTTCTGTATTCTTCTGATTTTCCATTTTGTCGAAGGTCGTGATAATCAATAGAAAGAAAGACGTCTTTCCCGGTCTGGAGTACAACCAGATCATAAATTGAAGCCAGGTTAACTTCTGCATATGGTTGATGGTAGAAAAGTTCCTCTTCCACTTCTGCAATGTCCCTGTGTGCGTAATTCAAGCTTCCGTTGCGGTATGCTCGCAGAACTGCTTCAAGGGCCGGCGAAGGCTGGACGTCTGTTGCCTGTTTAACCTTTCCTCCGTTTTTAATTATTCCAAGGTCCTCCTGATTGACTGAGTAGTTGATTTTGATGTCAGGCTTGCTGGAGAATTCTAGCTTGGTTCCGTTTTTTACCCGTTTGATAATATTTTGAAGTTCTGCAGACGGTTTAACGTCGTCGGCTTTGGGCGGTTTTACATCTTCTTTACTTGGAATCGGGGCCAGATCGGGAGTGAGCAGATTGGCTTCGGTAGTTTCGTTGTTTTCGTTTATATTAAAGTCCAGTGAGAATTGATCTGCTTCTTCCTTGTCGTTATTTTCTATTGAGATTGAAGACGTCAGAGTTGCTTCAGCATGTATTGCGAAGAATAGGATAAGCAGCATCATGCACAGAGCGGAACCAAATGTGTGTGTTTGTTGAGTAGCAAAGTATGTTCGGGGAAAGGACATATTCAATCCTGAGAGTCCGTTGCGGAGTATGTTTGTCTAGTTGATAGATTCTGGTCCGTAGTTCTCTGTCATGGTTGTTTTGTTACAAAAGAATCTTTTATCCTTTAGCGATTTATGTCAATATACGCTAAAGTGTTAATGCTTAAAACAGTTTTTCTTTTATCCAATTGATCTTATCCCGGTGGAGAATATGGCCAAGTTTTTCCGAATAAGAAAGGGACAAGTCCTTCCATATAAGCTTCTTGTCTATATTTTAATCTGTAGCTCCTTTTTTACAATCCTTGGTACCAGTCTGCAGTTGTACATGGAATACCGCAGTGATGTCAGTGAGATTCAGAAAGGTTTCGGGCAGATAGAACATAGTTATGTAAACACCATTGCGGCCAGCCTTTGGGATATCAATATTGATCACGTAAAAATCCAGCTCGAAGGTGCTTTGAAGTTGCCCGGGATGCGGTATCTTGAAGTAGTGGAGATGTCTTTCGGATCGGTTGATCCGGTGGCCTTTATCGGTGATGTCCCGGACGGAAAGAATATTATTGAAAAGAATTTTCCGTTGATTCACGTGATCGATGGCAAGAGCGTTGAAGTAGGACAACTGCGTGCTGTTGCTGATTTGGATAATGTTTTTAAGAGGTTGCGATTGCGTGTTTTTGTAGTCTTGCTTACGCAGGCGGTAAAAACTTTCTTGGTTGCCCTCTTTATTCTCATGATTATTCACTACATGGTCACCCGCCATCTGCAGAATATGGCTGAATATGTGCAGGAAATGGATATCAGCAATCTTGGCCGCAAACTTGTCCTCAACCGGCGGAAGAAGCATTCCAGACCTGATGAAATTGACCGGGTTGCAGATGCTTTCAATGAAATGCGGCTTAATCTTATTCGCGATATTGCCGAGCGTAAAAAAGCCGAAGAAGCTTTGCGTCAGTCGAATATGATTGTTGAAAAGAGTCCGATGGTTCTGTTCAAATGGAAGAATGAAAAAGGCTGGCCGGTCGAGCTGGTTTCTCAGAATGTAAGTCAGCTTGGATTCCGTGCTGAGGATTTTATTTCCGGGAAAATTAAATACGGTGAAATTATCCATCCCGAGGATCTGGCTAAGGTTGAAAAAGAAGTGCAGGACTTTGTAAATTCAGGCGTTGAGCACTTCAATCATGAGTACCGGATTGTCGATCCTTCTGGGAGTGTTTATTGGATTGCTGACAGTACTGTAGTTGTCCGCAATATTGACGAAGAAGTTACTTCCTACATGGGAATTACTTACGACTTTACAGAAAAAAAGGCGGCCGAGAATGAGCTGGCCCGTCTACGTAATCTTCTTAAAAATACCATTGATTCCATGCCTACCATGCTGGTCGGGGTGGATGAGGAATTGCGCATAAACCAGTGGAACAGGTCAGCGGAAGAAGATACCGGCTATACTTACGAGCAGGTCCGTGGAACCCATCTTTTTGATGTGTTTCCGCAGCTTAAAAGCGAAATGGATCTTATTTCAGATTCAGTAGTTAATCTTGAAGTCCGTGAAAAGAATAAGATTCCTTTCAATACTGATGGGCATATCCAATATAAAAATATTAAAATTTATCCCTTGCTTGAAAGTGCGGAAAGGCGTGATGCTGTTGTTTTGATAGATGATGTTACCATGAAGTCGCGTCTTGAAGACATGATGATTCAGACGGAGAAAATGATGTCTGTCGGTGGACTGGCTGCCGGTATGGCTCATGAAATCAACAATCCGCTAGGTGCAGTCCTTTCAGGGGTACAGGGCACTGAAAGAAGGCTTTCCCCTTCGCTCAGGAAGAATGTTGAAGTTGCAGCTGAGCTGGGGCTAGATCTGAATAAAGTCCACCAGTATATGGATCAACGCGGTATTCTCGGCTATTTGCGTGGTATCAGCGATGCCGGACGCAGGGCTGCTTCCATTGTCCGAAATATGCTTGAATTCAGCCGTAAGAGTGAGTCTTCCCGTACCCATGCACAGGTAAAAGGCGTTCTTGAAAAAGCCTTGAGCCTTGCTGAGAACGATTACGACCTCAAGAAAAAGTACGACTTTAAGGTTATTGAAATCCGGCGGGACTATGAGCAGGGGCTTCCTGCCGTGGGTATAACAGAAACCGAGATTGAGCAGGTTTTTCTTAACATCTTCAAAAATGCGGCTCAGGCTATGTCTGAAAAGGACTATGGCGATGAACGGCCGACTCTTACCTTGCGGACCCGTAGGGATGGTAAGTTTGTCCGGGTCGAAGTTGAAGATAATGGTCCGGGTATGGATGAAGATGTCCGCAAGCGAGTTTTTGAACCGTTTTACACCACTAAGCGAGTTGGTTTGGGGACCGGATTGGGGCTTTCAGTCTCATATTTTATTATTACCCGTAACCATGAAGGTGAGTTCCTCGTAGAATCAGAAGAGGGGAAAGGTTCTAAGTTTATCATCCGATTACCTGCCGACGGAGAGAAAACCTAAATAATTAAGATTATATGTTTTGAGTTATTAAGGTCTTCCTCTCGTGTAGTGGAAGACCTTTTTCTTTAAATGACTGTTTTTATATTTTTTATAATTTTAAGTTTGGGTTAATTAAATTGCGGGGAGAGATTATAATGGCTGTAATTGTGTTTCAGCTCAAACCTTTCAGGGAGGTTTTAAGATGAGGTTGAATATCAAAAATAAGCTGATCTTGCTTATTCTGGCCGCAGTGTTGTTGTGCGCAGGTGGTATTGCGTCTATTTCTTTTGTCAAAATGACTGATATGGCAGAAACCGCTTTTGTGCAGTCCTCGCTCAGCGAGTTGCAGCAGGTGGATAATTTTATATCTGAGTTCATGCATGAGGCTGAGTTGAATGCTCTTTTTCTGAGCATGGACCCCGGTGTGCAGGATTCAGCAGGTCATAATCCTAACTTCACCGTTGATGATATTGATCATATTTATAGAAAAGATATGGATGAACACGGGAAAAGGGTCTTTGATCTGTTCCTGCAGATGAAGAGCAGCCATTCAGTTTATGCTAATGTTTATGTCGGCATGGAAGATGGCGGTTTTAACATGGCACCGGAAGATGCTCTGCCCAAGGGCTACGATCCAAGACAGCGACCTTGGTATAAGGAGGCAGTATCTTCTTCGGAGGCTACTTCTTTCAGTAAGGCGTATCAGTCCACCACAGGTGGTGCGGTGAGTACTGTTACTGCAAAAGTACTTAAAAGTGGCAGGGTGGTTGGTGTTGTCGGCTTTGATATTAACCTCTCAACTCTTACGGATGTGGTCTCGGCAGTCAGGATAGGTGACTCCGGCTACATTATATTAATGGAAGGTGATAACACCATTCTTTCTGATCCGGTTAATAAGGATTACGCATTCAAGCAGGCAGATGAACTCGAAGATCCCGGTATGAAGGAACTTGCCGGGATGGAAAATGCTTTTTCGCAGGTCATGCTGGACGGTAAGGAAAAGTTTGTCCGTGTGTACACTTCCCCGTCTCTTGGTTGGAAACTTGCTTTGTTGATTGATAAGTCTGAGATTATGGCTGATGCGCATAGCACCGTAAAGGACACCTTGTTCATAGGGCTTGGAATTGCTTTGGTGCTCTGCCTTTTGGGTTGGTTTGTTGCAAAATCCATTGCTTCACCAATCCAGATGCTGGTCGGTGCGGCGCAGTCTGTTTCCAATGGTGATTTCGATGCTATTCCTGATGAGTCCCGTTTTTCCGGTGAATTGCTGACTTTGCAGCAGGCTTTGAAGGGGATGGTCGTCGAGTTGGGTATGCTTTTGAAATCAACTGAGGAAAAAAATCTTGAGGCTGAAGAGCAGACCAAGTTGGCCAAGGATGCGTTAGCAGAGGCAGAAGAAGCCAGAACAGCCGCAGAAGCCGCAAAGCGTGAAGGTATGCTGCAGGCCGCTAATCATCTTGAAACAATTGTGGATCAGATTACCAGTGCTTCCCAGGAATTATCTGCGCAGATTGAGCAGTCCCGGGGCGGGGCTGAGGTCCAGCGGGAACGTTCCGCAGAGGCCGCAACTGCCATGGAAGAGATGAACGCTTCGGTTTTTGAGGTTGCCCAGAATGCATCGCAGGCAGCTGAAAGTGCAGATGATGCCCGCAAGCAGGCTGAAAACGGTGGCGGTATCGTGGGCAATGTTGTCTCCAGTATTGCCGAGGTAGACTCCGCTGCAGGGCAGATGGCTGTTGGCTTGGAAAATCTGGGCAAAAGGGCCGAAGGGATCGGGCATGTTATGAACGTGATCACTGATATTGCCGATCAGACTAACCTGTTGGCCCTTAATGCGGCTATTGAGGCAGCCCGTGCTGGTGATGCCGGGCGTGGTTTCGCTGTTGTTGCTGATGAAGTGCGGAAGCTTGCCGAGAAGACAATGGATGCCACCAAGGAAGTTGGTGATGCTGTTTCCGCCATTCAGTCAGGGACACGCAACAGTATAAACGATATGGAAAAAGCTTCCGGCATGGTCGAACGGAGTACTTCTTATGCTTCTGAGGCCGGTGAATCTCTTGCATCGATTGTGACTATTGTTGAGTCTACTGCCGATCAGGTGCGGGCAATTGCTACAGCTTCAGAAGAGCAATCTGCTGCTTCTGAAGAGATCAACCGCAACACAGATGAAGTAAACAGGATCGCAGGTGAAACTGCACAGGCGATGGAGCAGTCTGCTCAAGCAGTACATGAGTTGTCAAATCTTTCTGAGGAACTGCAGAGGGTTATTGATGACTTGAAGCAAGCATAAAATTATTCTGCATAGTAACTATGAAGGCCGTTCTTTTAACAAAGAGCGGCCTTTATTTTGATGTTCTCTAAGAATTATGAAGATTGGATTGTTTTGGTGCTCAGGGGTACGGAATTGATCTTTAAAATCATGCAAGTCTTAGTGTCTTAATGGGGTTTTTATAACGACTTGTTTGTTGTTTATTGTTTACTTCAATTGTTGTACTTAATGATATGTTTTATAAAATTATGCATTTAGATGATTTAATGCTGGTCATGTGTGAGAAGTTGATTTAACTGCATTGTTCGTGGCGTGTTATGTTGCATGGTATGTGAGATAATATATTGTTGGGGCGTTTGCTTACGGTCTTGCTATTGAATTGAAAAGTGGTTAGATTTCGCACTCAATGACTAAATGCATTTTCGAGGGGATGCACTAGTCCGGCCTAATTTTTAGGGGGATTTTTTTATGGTTGCCAATGCAGGCCTGAAAAGACGCGTTTTGCGCGATGATGTTGTAGAACATATAGTAGATAGTATTTTGAATGGATATCTCAAGCCTGGAGATAAGATTGTTGAGACACGAATTTCTCGCGAGTTACAGGTTAGTCAGGGAGCTGTTCGGGAGGCTATCAGGGATTTGACAGCACGTGGGTTTGTTGAAACTGAACCTTATAAAGGGTCCAGAGTGAAAGTGCTCTCTTCGGGAGAGTTGTACGAGTATTATGCTGTTAGAAGCGAACTTGAGCCTTTGGCTCTTGGGTGGGGTTTTGAGCTGGATAAAATTGATGTTGCTCAGTTAGCGGATAGTGTTGAAAAAATGTTTTCCGGTGTTGCAAAAAGAGATATGACGGCCATCGGCTTGGCAGATCTTGAGTTTCACCGTGCTATCGTAGAATGCTCAGGCAATGGCTCGCTCGTCCGTTCATGGGAGGCGTTGGCCAATGATTACTGGATATTCACCCTTGCAAAGAAGAATCTTGAGGACGGTATGGATCTTGGTGCGCATGCAAATGAGCATAGGCAGATTGTTACTGCTATCGAGTCCGGAAATCTTGATCAGATGAAAGAAAAGCTCCGCGACCACTTCGCGCTTTAGGATTGTTTTTAGCCGTTGCAGGCTAGCGCAGTGCTGCTGCTATTTTTTGTTCCTGCTTTATGTATTTATGCTGTCTGGTGGAACGGATAAAAGATTTTACCCCCTTCACCCCATCAGTACTGGCAGCAATTCTCTTGGCAGCTATCGCCTCGTTTATGCTCGCAACCCTGCCTACAAGTACAACATTACATTGCACAGATTTTACGGCTATATTGGCCCCCCAGATTGAATTGTCATTGAGTAGGGCGCTCTTTATTGCCATCTGGATTATGTAATCGTTTGTCTTGTTGCATGCATTCTTATCTTCTGCAAAAAGATAAGTTGTCAGTGAATTTACCTTCTTGTTCTTTTTGACTATTTTGCGGATGCGTTGAAAGTCTTCCTTTTCGTCATATTCCCCGACGACATAAACATGTCCATTGTATGCGTAAGTGCTCAGGTCCAGTATGTTCAACTCTTTTTCATCAATGATTTGGGACTGGATGTTTGTTTCAAGAATTTCGTCTTCAATGATTGTCTGGAATCCACGTTCGTCTGTGCTTATGGCGTAGGCATTATAAAAAGTGCCCACCGAAGACGGTATCATCATCGGGCCGGGCAGAGGCGGCAGAAGCACTGAAGCGGAGCAGCCGCTCAGGCAATAAATGGCGAAGAGGGTAAGGCATATAAACATTTTCCGCATCTCGTCATCATCCTTGATTGGAGTTTCTGAGATCAGAAAAAGCAAGAGTCGTGCCGTTTTGTTTTAAACGTATTTAGTTGATAAAACTTAGCAGTTTATGAATTCTGTTTGTGTAAGTGTGTTTTTCTATTATAACTTTGTGCCAAATTTTTGAAAGTTCTTTCGCCAATTGCGGGCGGCTTTGTATAAATTCAATCCTCGCAGGTAGCTCAGCAGGGGTTTTAAAGCTGCAATGCTCAACCAGCTCTTCTGGGAAGATGGATAAACCCTCAGTGTAGTCGCTAAGCAGAAAGCCTCCGGCAGCCCAGACGTCAAAGTTGCGCTGGGTCAGGCCGCAGGGCAGGAGGGGGCTGGTCATGTTCAGGCTTATCCCGGCTCCGGCATAGACAGATGGCAGTATGGTGAAATAGTCCACGGGTGGTCTGATATCAGCTTGTGGCAGGTATTGGTTCCAGCCTTCATCTCCGAAGACGGTAAGTTTGTCTCCTGCATACTGTAATGAGAGAATGCGCCAGAGCAGTCCTGATTGTTCGGCCTTGAATCCGGTTGCCCTAATTTTCTTATCCGGCCAGAATTTATTCAGATTGTCTTTCTGAGTCCACCACTCAAAATCAGGTTTATTTTTATTGCCGATGGCCTGCATGGCTGCGGTTTCGTCCTGCGCATTGAATGTACAGCCTGAAAAAAAGTTGTCCTTGGCCGGGAAGCTGGAACGTCCTACAAAAACCGTGCGGTCTTTGAGTAAAGGGTACGGGGGTACTTCTTTTTTGAAAATTTGCGGGTCAGTAGCCAGAGGCATGTGACCTACTTTATGCGCTCCGTGCTCTTCGAGGACGGGGATGAACCAATGGTCAGTCACCAGCAGCGGGACTTCGCGCCAGTAATTTGATTTGATACCCGAGATTACATGAAATGGATTGTCTACCAGCCACACCGCAACTTTGACTCCTGCTTCCCGGAGCATGAAAAAAGTTTCGCCTGCATTATCCAGTCCATTGAAATTTACGCTAACGACAAGTTCCGGCAATTCTTTGTGTAGCAGGGAGAGCAATTCTTTGCGCATTGCATCCGGTTCGATTACCCTGTAAGAGAACCCCTCAGTTTCAAAAGCGCGACAGAGTTCCGGCAGGAGCAGGGAATTATCGTTTCCTGGAATCCAGACGGTTTTGGAGCGTGGTTTGCGCATGATTTCTGCGCGGGCAATGCTTAACCTTGAGAGCATAGGTTCCCAGAAAGACGGAAAGAAACGTTTGCCCGGGGTGTAGAGAATGGTCCTGAATTTGGAGAGGTCTGCTTCTTCCGGTCCAATTTGCTTAAATCGGTCCGGGATTGTATACCCTTCGGGCAGTTGCGCGCTTAGATCCGGGCAATCCATATAATATAAGTCTTTTGCCTGTGGGCATAAGGCTGCCGCCAACTTCGGGTTAGGGCCGAGTCCGAGGAATAGTATTTCCCCAGCGCCGCCGAGGTCCTGAAAATACCTTTCACCTTCGGGCAGTGCTTGCGGTTGGCCGGATTCATTTTTTATGCGGATTCTTTCGGGTCGCTGCATTTCTTACGATACTTGGCTTGCGGGCCGTAATAAGTTAATTTCAATCACCTTATAACGCAGTCGGTTGCAAAAGTCTTTTGCGGATCACTGCGAAACTAAATCAGATTATGAAACAATATCGCGATCATTATTTTAAAAGGGCTAAAAAAGAAAACTATCCTGCCCGTTCCGTATACAAACTTCAGGAACTGGATAAGCGCTTCAAGGTTTTTGCAAAAGGCCAGAATGTTATGGATCTTGGGGCCGCTCCCGGTTCATGGACCCTTTTCGCTGCCAAGAAAGTCGGGGACAATGGCCGTGTGCTGGCTGTGGATATCCAGTCCACTGACACCGCTTTTCCTGATAACGCAACTTTTCTGCAGGCCGATGTGTTCGAGGACTCTCCTGAACTTCTGGCTGCAATGGATAAGCAGCTGCCGTATGACCTGATCATCAGCGACATGGCACCCAAGACAACCGGGGTTAAGTTTGCTGATCAGGCCAACTCTCTTGAGCTTTGCGAACGTGCGCGTGATATCGTGCCCAGCAGGCTTAAAAAAGGTGGTCATTTCATCGTTAAGATTTTCGATGGCCCGGATGTAAAAGAGTACATTGACTCTCTGCGCCAGATGTTTTCCAAGGTGAAAAGATTCAAGCCGAAGAGTTGCCGTGAGGAAAGCAAGGAGTTCTTTGTAGTAGGGCTTGGCTTTCGCGGCATTGCAGACAGCCAATAAACAGCATCTGCTTAGTTGCTGCGAGACAGACTGAAACTCGCGTATTACTTATACGCTTCGTTCCAGTCTTTTTCTTGCGCCTCGCATTTGGCTCTGTTTTGACTGTCTGCGAGATTTTACTTTGAAGACAAACTCAGTTAGTAGTGCTCTACATCATTATATATAAATACTGTCCCATCAAAAAAATATAAGGCGGGACTTTGATATTCTCTAGGAGGAAAAAATGGCCGGACATAGTAAATGGGCTAACATCCAGCACAGAAAAGGTAGACAGGACGCCAAGCGCGGTAAGATTTTCACCAAAATGGCAAAGGACATCATCCTTGCAGCCAAGGGTGGAGGCGATCCGACAATGAACCCCTCCCTGCGTCTTGCCATATCCAAGGCAAAAGCAGTGAACATGCCCAACGACAAGATCGACACTGCAATCAAAAAAGGTACTGGAGAACTTGCCGGTGGTGATATTGCCGAGGTCATGTACGAAGGTTACGGTCCCGGTGGTGTTGCTGTTCTGATCGAAGCTGCTACTGACAACAAAAACCGTACTGTAGCTGAAGTGCGCCATGCTCTTGGTAAAGGCGGCGGTTCCATGGGGGAAGCCGGTTGCGTTGCGTGGATGTTCGATAAGAAGGGCGTCATGGTTTTTGATGCTGAAAAGTACACCGAAGACCAGCTGCTGGAAATCGGCCTTGAAGCAGGTGCAGAAGACGTAATCGCAGAAGACGGTTCTCTTGAAGTTCACTGCATGCCCGAAGATTTCACCGCAGTTCAGAAGGCTTTTGAAGCTGCAGAGTGCACAGCAAACAGCTCAGACCTCGCTTTCGTCCCCAAAAACCTCGTGGAAGTTGATGTTTCCACTGCCAAGAAGCTCATGAACCTCATGGAAAAGTTGGAAGACAATGAAGATGTACAGAATGTACACGTCAACGCTGACTTCCCCGATGAACTTATGGCTGAAATGGAAGGCTAGATGGACGAGTCCGGTATTGTAATCATCGGCATTGACCCCGGAACCCGCGTGACCGGATACGGAATCGTGCGAGAACTTTCCGGGCAGGTATCCCTTGTGGACGCCGGGACAATCCGCACCAATACCAAAAAGCCCATGTGCTCGCGGTTGGGGGAGATCTATTCCCGCATTGCTGAGCTTATAAAAGATCATTCACCGGATGAGGCGGCAATCGAAAACGCGTTTGTCGCCTCTAATCCGGCTTCGGCTCTTAAGCTGGGACAGGCCCGTGGCGCAGCAATGGCTGCCTGCGCAGTCTCTGGCCTTGTGGTTTCCGGCTACGAGCCAACCAAGGTCAAGCAGAACCTTGTCGGCAGTGGACGGGCTGATAAATCTCAGGTCGCTTTTATGGTGGAACGCATCCTCGGCGTGAAAAATACCAAGTGGGCCAATGATACCACCGATGCGCTGGGCATTGCGATCTGCCACCTCAACGAACGAAGATTTTCAAGGATGGCCGGAAAATGATTGCCTATATCCACGGTAAGCTGCTTGAAGCCACAGATAGGTCCTGCATAATTCTCACTCCCGGCGGAGTGGGGTATGAATTATTTCTGACTCTCACAGCTGTTTCAACCCTGCCTGAATCAGGTTCGGATGTGACCTTTTACGTTCATTCCGTGATACGTGAAGATGCCTTTGATCTTTACGGCTTTCCCTGTTTTGATGATCGTGAAGTGTTCCGTACACTCATTTCCGTAGACCGCCTTGGCCCTAAAAAGGCGTTGGCGATTCTTTCCCAGTTCGGTCCCAAGGAATTACAGGATCTCGTTTTTCGCGAGGATACCAAGACCCTGTCCATAGTGCCCGGCATCGGACCCAAGTCCGCGCGTCAGATTCTTTGGTCGCTCAAAGATAAGATGGAAAATCTCAAATCCGCCACTGTGCGCAGCGGAGCTTGTCCTGTAGAAGGCGACCGCAGTGAATTTCTTGACGCTCTCTCCGGTCTGCGCAATCTTGGCTA
The DNA here is from genome assembly GCF_048571135.1 of Maridesulfovibrio spiralis (SeqCode). Lineage (NCBI taxonomy): Bacteria > Pseudomonadati > Thermodesulfobacteriota > Desulfovibrionia > Desulfovibrionales > Desulfovibrionaceae > Maridesulfovibrio > Maridesulfovibrio spiralis (SeqCode). Next base: position 2,958,811 of record NZ_CP182344.1, read on the forward strand.
CGGGGATGATGAAGTGCGCGAACTGCTTAAGGAAATATTCGAAGAAGAACCTGATCTCGAGGCAGGTGGAGCTATCCGCGTGGCTTTGAAAAAAATTTCCCAGAACAAGTAATTTTTCAGCAGGCAGTACCGGAATATGATGGAAAAAAATGGTTCAGACGATCACATCAGGCCGCAACGGCTAACCGATTTTATCGGGCAGGATGATCTGCGCGACAACCTTGATGTCTTCATTCAGGCAGCGCGTGGGCGCGGCAATGCCATGGACCATGCCCTTTTTTACGGCAATCCCGGTCTGGGTAAAACTACCCTTGCGCGGATCATCGCTTCCGAACTTGGGGTTAACCTCATTTCCACTTCCGGTCCGGTTCTGGAGCGCAGCGGGGACCTTGCTGCCATCCTGACCAACCTTTCGCGCAACGACATCCTTTTTATCGACGAAATTCACCGTGTCCCTGCCAATGTAGAAGAAGTGCTATATCCGGCTATGGAGGATTTCAACATTGATCTCATCATCGGTCAGGGACCAGCTGCCCGTACTGTGAAGATTGATCTTGAGCCGTTCACCCTGGTCGGCGCCACAACCCGTTTGGGATTGCTTACTTCGCCCCTGCGTGACCGTTTCGGTTGTCTTTTCCGTCTTGAATTTTACTCTCCCGAAGAACTGGCCCTCATTGTTACCCGCGCGGCAAGAATTTTTGACCTCAAAGTAACCGACGAAGGTGCACTGGTTATCGGTAAGCGTTCACGTGGTACTCCTCGTATCGCCAACCGTTTGCTGCGCCGTGTGCGGGACTTTGCCACTGTACACGGTGACGGTGTGGTCACCGAAGAGTTGGCTGATATGGCCTTGAACAAGTTGGATGTCGATCCTTTGGGACTTGATTACATGGACCGCAAGATCCTGAGCATCCTGATAGATCAATTCGGTGGCGGACCTGTGGGGGTAAAGACTATCGCCGTAGCCTGCTCTGAAGAAGTTCGCACTATTGAGGAAATTTACGAGCCGTATCTCATCCAGTGCGGTTTCATGAAGCGCACCTCGCGTGGGCGTGTTGCTACAGCCCGGGCCTACCAGCATCTTCAGAAAGTGGCTTCCGGGGGACAGGGTAGTCTTTTTTAAAGGGCTGGTGAGAGGAAATTTAATATATAAAAACAAAGTCCGTTTGGTCTTTGTTTTTTTATTGCGGGGTGAAAATGTCTATACGGATGAAATTGATAATGGCGGTAACGGCTATTCTTGTCGGGACTTTTGCTTTGTTGAGCCTGCTTAACTACAATGTCTCCCGTCAGAAGATTCATGATGAAATTGTCTACTCCGCCTTACCTCTGACCCGTGATAATATCTATTCCGAGATTCAGTCCGGACTTATGCGCCCGATCTTTGTTTCATCTCTCATGGCCAATGACACCTTCCTTCAGGACTGGGCCGGCGAAAAAGAGCCTGATCCAAAAGCTATTAAAAGATATCTAGCAGAAATTAAAGAGAAGTACGGCTTCTTTAGTGCCTTTTTTGTTTCCGCTCAAACCGGGAATTATTATATTCCCGAAGGTATCCTGAAAAAGGTTTCGAAGCAGGACAGCCATGATGTCTGGTATTATGATTTTGTAAAATCAGGCGAAAGCTATGCTCTTGATGTAGATACCAACGAAGCGGAAGAAAACCTCCTGACTATCTTTATCAACCACAGGGTTGAAGATCGGAACGGTAAGCTGCTGGGGGTAACCGGTGTCGGGCTTAACATGGATAAAGTTGCTAAACTTGTAGCCCTTTTTTCTGAAAAATATTCAAAAAAAATATTTCTTGTTGATCTCTCCGGAGTCGTCCAGGTGCACTGCAATGTGGATTTGATCGAAAATATGAATATTAAGAATCTACCGGGACTTGAGGATATTGTTGACAAATTGTTGGCTCCTAACAGTGAACCAGCTACTTTTGATTTCTCAAAAGATGGGGAAAAAGAATATTTAACCGCTCGCTATATTCCTGAATTTGAATGGGTTCTGGTCGTCCAGCAAAGCGAGGAAATTTCGCTTGGCGCAGCGCGGGGCAACCTTGCTCGTACGCTGATGGTTGGTGGAGCAGCGACTTTGCTGGTTATTATCCTAAGCGTTCTGACCATCAACCATTTTCAATTGCGTCTGGAGAGGCAAGCCGGAACAGATGCCTTGACCGGGCTAGCCAACCGCCGCTTGTTTGAACGCCAGTTTGATGCTGCCATGTCCCTTTTTCGCCGTAATAAAACTAAGTTTTCAATTATTCTGCTGGATATTGATGATTTCAAGCGTATCAACGATTTCAGCGGCCATGTTAAGGGCGATGAGATCATTAAAGACATCTCCTCGACAATTCGCTTCGCAATCCGGGACGATGATTTTTGTGCACGTTGGGGCGGAGATGAGTTTATCGTGCTGGTCGCAGGTGAGGTTGATGTTGCCATGAATGTTGCCGAGCGTATTCGTTCTTCTGTATGCTGCAACGACAAATGCAACATTGATTCTCCTGAAGCTGATGGAATCATGATTACCGTGAGTTGCGGTGTGGCTGAATTTAAGAGTGGCGACACTCTTGATTCATTAGCCCAGCGTGCAGATAGAGCCATGTATGAGTCCAAGATGCAGGGCAAGGATAAGGTTGTTGCCGGGTAATATCATAACGAATTTTAGGGTTTGTATGTCTTTTTAAGTAAAAACAGACCAGTTTTTTTTGGGGACTAATCAATCTTCAACCGCAACGGCAATCAGCTGTTGCGGTTTTTAATTTAATAATCGCAAAAATGATCAAGTCTTAATCTCCATAAAACCGCATTATGCCTCCATGAGCAACCTGAAAGAGACAACCAAACAATACTATGCTGAGCGCATGAGTCATGTGCTTGAGTATATTCAGGCTAATCTTGATGATCCCATGTCACTTGATGAACTGGCGCAAATAGCCTGTTTCTCGCCGTATCATTTTCATCGTATTTTTAGCGGTATGGTCGGTGAGTCGGTGAAGTCGTATATCAAGCGGCTGCGGCTGGAACGTGCAGCCGTAACGCTTAAGCGTAGGGAATTATCAGTGACCGACATTGCGTTTGATGCCGGCTTTCTCACGCATGAATCGTTCACACGGGCCTTTTCCAATATGTTTGGAGTGTCTCCACAGGTGTTTAGAAAAACGAACCAAAGTAATATCGAGCACGCAAGGGTCGTGTTCTGGAAGGAGGTCTCTATGGATGTTAAAGTTGTTGAACTTAAAGATATGAATGTTGCCTATGTCCGTCATAACGGTCCGTATGAAGAATGCAAGCCCGCTTGGGAAAATCTTTGCGAGTGGGCAGGGGGTAACGGAATTCTGAAACCGTCCGCAAGGTTTCTCTCACTCTGCCATGATGATCCGAAAATTACGCCCAGGGAAAAGATCCGCCATGATGCCTGCATGGAGATAGACCCCGCAATTGAGGTCGCGGCTCCGGTTGCCAAGAAAACTATCGAAGCAGGATGTTACGCCGTTACCGTTCACAAAGGATCTTACATGAATCTGGCAGAAACCTACGCTATGCTCTGCGGTCAGTGGGCTCCCCAGAACGGCTTTGAAGTGGACGCCAAAGCGAGTATTCAGATTTACCTCAACAATTACAACACAACCCCTGCGGAGGATTTGCTGACGGAAGTTTATGTTCCGCTGTGTCAGCCGTAATTGGCGGGTGCTGCCTGCGGGCTGGTTGATTTTATAATAAAAAGGGTCAACCCGGTGTTCCGGGTCAACCCTTTTTCTATTAGATCAATCTCATTCTTAATCCACGTCAGGAACAATCTTGCAGATATAACTGGTCAGAAGATCGAATAAATCTTTTTTTCTATTGTTGAACCTGAATTCCAGCTCTTTCAAGTACAGCGGGAAGCGGTGCGGGGAGATTCCTTTGTAGCGTTTGAAACGCTGACGGGCGAATTGCCAGAATTCACCGCCGGATATTTCGATGTGTGGGGTGATATCCGGGTATTTGCGGATGTAATCCAGCGGTAATGAGTCATCTCCGCAGAGGATCAAAGAATCATACTTCTGGTAGCGGTCGGTGTGGATGATAGACCCGTGGCGGACCAGCTTAAGATGGAAGTTGTGGTTGAAATGAAAGACCGATTCAGCAGTGATGTTCTGCATTAAATCAATGAACACCCAACCGTTTTTTTCCATGATTCCGAATACGGGGATGGTTCCGGTGGCTTTCTTGGAAGGCACTCCGGTCAGCTTTTTATTCTTGAGATGCTTATGCAGCCCAGTCTCGGAACTCAGCAGTTGTTGGGCGTCTATCGCTTGCGCTAAGATTGCAAAGCGCAGGGCAGTGATAGCCTTGTAGGTGGCGTTGTAGGACAGTTCGAGATCGATAGAGATGGCGTGTGCAGTGTGATCTTCGGCGAACATTTGGATCAGGCGTACCCATTCGCGGCAGGAAAGTCCGCCGTTGTTGATCCAACGTCCGCTGAAATCCTGAAAGGTGTACTTGCAGGAAGAGCAGCGGTAGCGGTTTCCGCTCAAGTTGTAGAGCTTGTGCTCCCTGCAGCGGGGACAATACGGCTTGCGGTCTCCCAGAGCTTTGTGCAACAGAAAGTTTCTGGCTTCTTCTTCGGAGGATGTCAAATGCTGCAACAGTTCGTCCCTGCTTTGAGTAGAAACCGGTCCGGAATCATCTATCCGCCTATGGCCGACATCTGTGTTTCGCATACACCTTCACATCCTGATCTTTGTTCTAAGAGATGGTAGCCCAGTGGTTTATCCATGGTGGCTTCCGCAATGACCTGTTTGAGGTCATCGTCACCAAGGTCGGGATTCCTTAAAATATCGCGCAGAGCGTAAGTCTTGTCAGAAAATAGGCATGTGCGCAGCTGGCCATCGGAAGTTATGCGTAGCCTGTTGCAGGTGGCGCAAAAATGCGAGCTGACCGGGGAAATGAGTCCCAGCCTGCCTTTGCCGCCTTCGATGGCGTACATGCGCGCCGGGCCATGGTTCTCCGGCCTTACTTTGATCTTTGTCAGGTTTACTAATTCACGGCCTTGCTCAAGGATTTCGTCTGCGGTCCAGAGCATGTTGTCGGACTTGGTGTCATCGCCCATGGGCATGAATTCAATGAAGCGCATGTCAATTGGATTTTCTTTGGCGAAGTTAAGGAATTCCCCCAACTCTTTGTCATTGACTCCCTTCATGGCGACGGCATTCACTTTTATACGGATTCCGGCTGAGAGACAGGCAGAAATTGACGCCAACACATCATTTAAATGATCACGCCCGGTCACTTCCTTGAATGTATCGCGGTTAAGTGTATCCAGCGATATGTTCAGTCTGCTGACTCCGATCTTCTTAAGTTCGGGGACCAGAGGCTCGATAAGTGTACCGTTGGTGGTGATGCGCAGGTCAATCTCGGGATGGTTGTCCATTACCGTATTGATGAAATCCATGAATCCTCTGCGCGCAAAGGGTTCTCCCCCGGTGAGCCGGAGTTTGGAGATATTCATGGTGGCTGCAATATCCACCAGCCTGAGCATCTCTTCATAACGCAGGATGTTCGGGTGCGGAATGAATTGGAAATCCTTGGTCACGCAGTACATGCAGCGCAGATTGCAACGGTCTGTTACACTAAGCCGCAGATAGCTGACTGTACGTCCTATCTTGTCGGTAAGTACCATTTTAGAACCCCCATACTGAGAGAGTGCCGCGATTGTAGCCTTCTTCCACTGCCACGAAATCAAGGGGGAGCGACTCAAGGTCGTTCAGGGCCGGGATCGATATCTTGTCAATTTCCCGGAAATCTGTGGTCTTCATGTATGTTTTGCAGGAATCACAGACATCCACCCTGTATCCAGGTGCTTCTTCAACGGTGAAAAACTTGAGGTTGCCTGCGTTGTTCTCATCACAGTAGGCGCATGCCAGTCTGCGCACGCGGTATTCAGTGTGGCAGAAAGAACAGCTTGCATAGCGGAATCCCTGCTTATGGTGCAGGGTGTGCATAAACGGCACGGACCCGCAAATGGGACAGTGTCCGTGATTGCGCGGTGCGGGCTGCTCCAGTTCGAAATCAAGCTCAGCATTGTCGGGGCGTTTTGTGGTGTCTGCTTCTATTTCAGGAAGCTTGTCCGCAAGTGCTGCAGCAACTGTTTTAATGGAGGGAGTAAGTGCCGACTGAACAAGAAAGCTAAGTGTGCGTGGTGCTTCCGGCATCTTCTCCGCCCAGCCGAGGAAAAAATCGTCGTCAGTTTCAAGATAAGCTTTGAAAGCCTGCTTCAAGTCCAGTTCCCCGGATTTGATGCTTGCGGTAATCAGGGTAGTGGATTCAGCAATAGGGCCTTCTTCTTTGCCGACCAGCTCGGCCAGTTCGCCAAGCAATTTGCAGGCCTGCTCGTAATCATAGGTGAAATTTGCACGTTCAAGGAGAGGACGTCCTTGAAGATTCTGATCAGCCGGGGTCAGCTCTTCCGGGATATCCGGCGTGGAGTGCTGCTGCGCTTCCAGCTGGATTGCAGCTACATTATAGATTAAATTAACGAGTTCTTCAGGGAGAAAAGGTTTTTCCCGCAGTTCAGATACTTTTTTATCCAGCTGCTCTTTGGCACTGTTGTAATCGAAATTCATTGTAAAACACACTCCTTAAGGGAGCTCGGTGTAGGGTGGCCGAGCTTGTTTCATTCCTGTTAAAAAAAGCATATGCCTAATCTGCAGCCGCTGCATAGGAGTATTAATTAGTCTTATTTTGGCACAAAGTCTAATCGATTAGTATCGCTGGATATTGTGGTGAAAGAGACATAATACGTGTAAGTGTCTGGAATTCTCCTTACATACCTTTTATCCTGCCCTGATCATTGTAGATCCAAAAACTATCTTTTTTAATATTTCCGATCAGGGTGATTCCTATTTTTCGTGCGAGTTCAACTGAGAAGCTGGTCGCCACAGCAGTCGAAGCCAGTATGGGAACACCGATACGGACTGCTTTGAGGAGGATTTCTGAGGCTACACGCCCAGTGGAAACAATCATTTTGCCATTAGTCGGCACATCTTCCAGAAAACATTGTCCCACGATCATGTCGATAGCATTGTGGCGGCCGATGTCTTCACGAAAGTAGAGCATTTCATCCGGAGTGCACAGTGAGGAATTATGGCAGCCACGCGTCCTTGAATAGAGTGTGGAACGTGAATGCAGCTCGTTGGCATGGGTCAGGATCTGTTCCGGGGTGACGGTAAGTTCTGATTGGATGGTCCGCTTGGATATGGTGGAAACATTGCGCCCGAAGTTGGTCCCCTTTCCGCAGCCGGAAGTGATGGAATACTCCAGAACGCGCCCCTTCCAAGGATCGTGGACAGTGCTTACATCGGCGACGATACGGTCTTCGAATTCAGTTATCTTCAGGTCGGTGAGCTGGTCGCGGGAGGATATGTAGGCATCAGATTTCAGAAAGCCGATGGTAAGATAGTCCGGAAAGCGAGCGGTGGTCAGCAGGGTGACAACCTCGCGTCCGTTAAGGTTGATGGTCAGAGGGATTTCGAGAATGCTTTCGATCTCTTTTTCCCGGAAACTCCCGCCTGAGAATTCTGTGATTGTAAAGTCCAAGCTTTCTTTCATCATGCTCCACCTGATATATTTTACTTAGGATATGCGCAACGCTGTTTGCGGGCAAGTGCTTTCTATTTGCGTCAGTTTCAGCACATTTTTAGTGCAAAATCGGGTTAAGAATAAGAGTATAATTGTGCTTGTATTGACATAGAGGTGCGTTTCTGATCTATCTTTACCCTGCTAATGCCTGAAATGGGCGTTACAATAATTGCGGATGATCTTGATTAAGTGTTTTTAAAACAGAGTTCTTTTTTTGGAGGAAAAATGAAAAAACTTAAAGTATTACTGCTTGCTCTCGCTCTCGTTTCCTTGCTTGTTGCTCCGGGACTGGTCAAGGCCGAAACCCTGATGATGGCTACCACCACCAGCACAGACAACACCGGTCTGCTGGATGAACTGGCTCCCATGTTTAAAAAGGATACCGGCATTGAACTGAAGTGGACTGCAGTTGGAACCGGTAAAGCTCTTAAAATGGGTAAAAACTGCGATGTTGACGTTCTGATGGTACACGCTCCCGCAGCTGAAAAAAAATACGTTGATATGGGCGCACTTAAAGATCGCCGCGAAGTTATGTACAATGACTTCGTAATTATCGGTCCCGCATCTGACCCCGCAGGTATCAAAGGGCTTCCCGTTGTGCAGGCCATGAAAGCTGTTTCCAAGGCTAAATCTCCTTTTGTCAGCCGTGGTGACAACTCCGGTACCAACAAAAAAGAAATTTCCCTTTGGAAAGTAGCCGGCATGGCTGTTCCTGATAAAGCAAAATGGTACATCCAGACAGGTCAGGGCATGATCAAAAGTATCACCGTTGCTGAAGAGCGCGATGCATACATCATGACCGACCGTGGTACTTACATTAAATACAGCGCAACCAAAAACGGTTCTCCTGAACTGAAAGTTCTGGTTGAAGGCGATAAGTCCCTTTTCAACCAGTACAGCGTGCTGGCTGTTGATCCCGCAAACTGCAATAACGTAAAATACGACCTTGCTACCAAGTTTTCCGAGTGGATGGCTTCCCCAAAAACTCAGAAAGCTATCGGCGATTTCAAGCTGCTTGGCAAAAAACTCTTCATCCCTAACGCAAAATAAGTTGTGAATCAGTAAGTGGAGCTTCTTTTGAAGCTCCACTTATCTCCCCTTTAATAAAGCTTCGCTCTTGTGGTTGGAACGGTCGTTTGGTACTTGGTGTTTTACAGATAAAGGGGAGGCTTACTTAATTTATGGATTTCATTTTAAACGGTTTTTGGCAGGCATTTGTTTTATTGTTTTCGGCTGATCCCGAAACATATTCCGCCATTTATACCACTATTTGCGTAACCACTATTTCCATTAGTGCCACCTTGATCATCGGTGCGCCGTTGGGTTTTCTCCTCGGTTATCACGAATTTCCCGGCAAAAGAGCATTACGCTTGATTGCCGATACCCTGCTTTCTTTCCCGACAGTTGTGATTGGTCTGCTGGTCTATGCGATGCTGTCACGCCGTGGCCCTATGGGCGAAATGGAATTGCTGTTCAGCATTCCCGGTATTGCTGTGGGACAGACTTTGCTCGGTTTGCCCATTGTTATCGCCATGATGGCGACCGCGGTGGAGAATCTTGATCTGCGCCTTAAACATACCCTGCTTACTCTCGGTGCTTCCCATAACCAGATTTTACGGACCACTCTTTGGGAAGCGCGTTACAGCCTCATCTTGGCGGCAGCAGCAGCTTATGGGCGTATTGTTTCTGAAATCGGAATTTCCATGATGGTCGGCGGGAATATCAAATGGCATACCCGGACCATCACCACTGCCATTGCCCTTGAAACCGGCAAGGGGGAGTTTGCCATGGGCATTGCTTTGGGGCTGGTGCTTATGATGATTGCCTTTGCGGTTAACTATTCCATGTCCGGGGTCAGAAAAAGGGCGGGCCAGTAATGAAGGATTTGTACAGGCTGGACAATATCAGTCAGCGCTACAACGGACGGTTGGTCCTTTGCATAAGTGATTTCAGAGTAGCCGAAGGCTCTATCGTCGGGCTTGCAGGGCACAATGGCAGCGGTAAGAGTACACTCATGCGCATGCTTGCCTTTCTGGAGAGTCCAGATTCCGGCAATTTATTTTACGACGGTAAAAATATTTCCGAACCCGAATTGTGGCTGAGGCGTGAAGTCACCATGCTCACTCAGGAACCCTATCTTCTAAAGCGTTCCGTTGCTGCAAACGTGGCTTACGGCCTTGAGCTTCGCGGTGAAAAGAATATCAGCGACAAGGTTTGTGATTCCCTTTCACGCGTTGGGCTGGAGCCGGATAAATTCATGCACCGCAATTGGTTTGAACTTTCCGGTGGAGAAGCCCAGCGGGTTGCGCTGGCAGCTCGTCTGGCACTGCGGCCGCGTGTTCTTCTGCTCGATGAACCTACGGCCAGCCTTGATATGGAATCAACGCAGCTGATTCACCATGCGGCTGTTTCTTCCCGTGAAGATCAGGGGACCACTCTAGTTATCGTGAGTCACGATCACCTTTGGTTGGAAGAGGTCTCGGATACCATTTTCAAGCTTTCCGCCGGTCGCATTGACGGTTGATGTTCTGCTTTTAGCAGGTCGTTGACCGTTTTTACCGGTGAAAATGTAGACAGCGGTACTTCAACAAATATAGTTATCCAGTCCGCCATGGAGCCATTCCAGAGCCCGGGAAGTTCCATTGCTTTCAGATTCTTGCCGTCTTTTGATTTTACCGAAATAAACCCTGTGTCGCGGTCTATCCGTTCCAGCAGGTTGAAAGGCTTGCCTTCAAAGTCACGCAGTCCGCAGATGATGTCCACCGGATTAAAATGCGTGGCTTTTTTCATGCATTCGGCCTGACCGGGATCATCAAGGTCGACCTGACTTTTTTCCACAATCTGTTTTGCTGGAATTCCTTCATAATCAGCAACCCAAAACGGCCCTCCGCCGGGTTCTCCTGTGTTCTCAACCATTCCGCAAACCCTGATCGGGCGATGCAGTTTGGAAAGCAGGCAGACCTGTTTTTGTTCCGTAGTCATGGAGTCGTAATTATCAGGAAGCGGTATCGCTAATTTATCCGTGGTGAACTTTTCTATTTTAGCCAGCCCTTCTCTGCTGACATTACTTTCTTTGAGTTGGCGCACATATCCGAATGTCTCGTTTTGCAGCCTGACCAAGAGACCGCCCAGAAGCTTTTTGTATTTGAAAGTGTCAGCTTTCAGATGATCCGGGACGACATTGTCGATGTTTTTAAGGAATACGATGTCCCCCTCAAGTTCATTGAGGTTGATTAACAGCGCACCATGACCTGCGGGCCTGAATAGTAGCTTCCCGTCATCGGTGCGGAATCCTTCCCCGTTGAGGTCCACTGCAATTGTGTTGGTCTGCTTGCGCTGCTCTGAATATGTGATGTGGAACTCAATTTCCGGATATCTTTTGATACTTTCGGCTACATGCTTTTCAATTCTTTCCCGGTGTTGCGGAGCTACTGTGAAATGCATGCGGGCTTTGTTTTCGGTGTCTTGAGCATATTCTACTGCCTCGGCAATGTGTTCTGCGAACGGGGTTCGGGAATATTCGTCATAGCTGTGGAACGGGATAAGGCCTTTGGGCAGGCTTCCAAAGTCCATTCCTTCAGGGCTGAGTACGTAATGCAGTATGGTCCTGAAATCCATGTCCCGACAGGCATTCTCAAGGTCAGCTCCGTTATCAGCCATCAGTTTTTTTAACTCACCGTAGAAAGCGAATTTCGGAAGAGAAGCAATGAATTTTCGGCAGAAAAGTGTGTTCTCATCATTTCCGCTAAGGTCGGGCAGTTCGTCTTTGTCAGAATTATAGACTGCGAGCAGTGATTTGAACATGCGTGTAGCTGCTCCGGAAGCGGGAACGAATTTTGTGATCCGCCCTTCATTTACTGCCTGTTTGTATGACTTCAGCAGTGCGGATTGTTGCTGTACATCAATGACGGTTATCCCATCGCCAGGAGTGCATGGCCGGAGCAACGGGGTGCTGGGAAATCCTGAACGGAATCTTCGAATCTGCTCAACAATGGTCTCTTCGGCCACGCCGCTGTGGATGATTTGCTGGATGATTTTTTCGGCTTCTCTGATGACGGACTCAAAGTCTTTGTTGTTGTCTTTTTTGTTTGAAGATTTCATCAGGTTTCTCCTGCGCTGGGTATGTCTTACGTTTTTTTTATTGTAATTTGGGTTTTTGTTAATTCGCTTATAACACTTTACTAAGCCGTGCGCTATTACTCGAAATGAAAATGTTTATTCTTTGTTGGACTGAATGTTTAAAGTGGATTTAGCTCTTCCTAGCTGTTATCATCTGAATAATTTTGGAATGCGGGAGCAGCAGGAGGAGCCATGAAGAAGGGTAGTTTTAAGGTTAGAAAGAAAAATGACCGCGAAAGTTTAACCTCGGATATCCGGGATCACGTAATCTATTCACTCAGCAAGGAAGTGAAGGATGCCAGTGAATGGGATGTCGGAAAGGCTTTGGCGCTGGCCCTGCGTGACAGGTTGGTTGAGCGGATGATTGATACCCGTGACCGCTACCGCAAGGTTAAAGCCAAGAGGATGTACTATTTTTCCATTGAGTACCTGTTGGGCCGTTGTCTTGGTAATTCCCTTTGCAATATGGAATTGCTGGATGTGTGCGAGGATATTTTCAAAGATCTGGGGTTCGACCTTGATGAGGTTCGGGCCAGTGAGCGTGATCCTGCTCTTGGAAACGGGGGGCTTGGCCGACTGGCAGCCTGTTTTCTTGATTCCCTAGCTACACTAGATTTGCCCGGTTGCGGTTACGGTATCCACTACGAGTACGGCCTGTTCCGGCAGTCTATACAGAACGGATACCAGCGCGAATTGGCTGATTACTGGATGAAAGACGGTATGCCCCTTCAGATTGCACGCCCTGACCAGTCTGTGATTGTTCCCCTGTACGGGAGGGTGGAGAATGCTGTGTCACCAAGCGGTGAGTATCTGCCCATGTGGGTGGACTGGGATGATATTATCGGTGTTCCGTATGATATTCCTATTGTCGGGTATGGTGGTAAGACGGTCAATTACCTGCGTCTGTTTGCTGCCCGTGCTTCTGAAAATTTCGATATGGATATTTTTAACCACGGTGACTACATCCGCGCGGTGCAGCGCAAGATTGAGTCCGAAATGGTTTCAAAGGTTCTGTATCCTACCGAGTCTGTTTCTTTTGGTAAGGAATTGCGGCTGGTGCAGGAGTATTTTCTGGTGGCCTGTGGGTTGCGTGATATTACGCGCAGGTTCATGGCTCAGAACAAGAATTTTGAAGAGCTTGCGGATTACGTTGCCATCCAGCTTAATGACACCCATCCGGCCCTGACCGTTGTGGAACTGATGCGTTACCTTGTGGATGAAAGGCGTATTGAGTGGGAAAAGGCATGGGACATTACCCGTTCCACCTGCGCCTACACCAACCACACCCTGCTCCCGGAAGCTCTTGAACTTTGGACTGTTTCCTTGATTGAAAAGGTTCTGCCCCGTCATTTGCAGATCATTTATGAAATCAACAGCCGTTTTTTGAAGAAGGTCGAAGAAAAATATCCCGGTGATACTGAAAAGTTCCGGCGTATGTCCCTGATCTGTGAAGAGGGGACTAGAAAAGTGCGCATGGCAAACCTTGCAGTAATCGGTTCCCATTCAGTGAACGGTGTCTCTGAATTGCATTCGGAGCTGGTCAAGACGAGGCTGTTTCCTGATTTCAGTGAGCTGGAGCCGCAAAAATTCAACAACAAGACCAATGGAGTCACTCCCCGGCGCTGGTTGCTTAAGGCCAATCCGGAACTTGCGGATCTGCTGACGGACTTTCTGGGCAAGGGCTGGATAACTGATCTTGATGAATTGCGAAGGCTCGAAGGTCTGGTCAACGACAAAGGTTTCAGGAAACGTTTCATGGAAGCCAAGCGGGCCAATAAAGTCCGTCTCGCCAACTATATCAAGGCTACGCTTGATATTGATGTTTCCCCTGATTCAATTTTTGATATTCAGGCCAAGCGGATTCATGAATACAAGCGGCAGCTGCTGAATATAATGCATATCATGCACATTTATCTTGAGCTGGTGGATAACGAAGTAGAACCTTCCTGTGCACGGACATTTATCTTTGCAGGCAAGGCTGCCCCCGGTTATTGGGAGGCCAAGCAGATAATCAAGTTGATTCATTCTGTCGCCGAAGTGGTTAATAACGATTCCCGTGTAAAGGGATTGATCAAAGTGGCCTTTATTCCCGATTACCGTGTTTCACTTGCCGAGAAAATTATTCCGGCCTGTGATGTAAGCGAACAGATTTCAACTGCCGGAACTGAGGCTTCGGGAACCGGTAATATGAAGTTTGCCATGAATGGCGCTTTGACCCTCGGCACTTATGACGGAGCGAACATTGAGATGCTGGAAGAGGTCGGGGAGGATAATTTTTATCTCTTCGGGCTGAAGCAGGAGGAGGTCGAAAAGGCCTTGCACAATGGAGATTATCGTCCGCGCGAAATATACAATCAGGCCCCGGAATTACGTCAGGTCTTCAACGCCATGCTGAAGAACAGGTTTTCACTTGATGAGCCGGGCTTGTTTAACTGGGTGGTGGATAAGCTGCTCTCGGATAATGAGCAGTATATGCATCTGGCAGACTTCAAAGCTTATGTTGCGGCGCAGAAACGAATTGATAAGGATTATGCAGACAGAGAGCTGTGGGCAGGAAAGGCTATTTTGAATACAGCGCGCATGGGCAAGTTCTCAACAGACAGAACCATGCGCGAGTATGCAGAAGATATATGGAATATTAAACCGGTTTAATGGTTGAAAGTCTCGAAACAAAAAGCAGGGAATGTTGGCAAGCATCCCCTGCTTTTTACTATTTCGGCTGCTTTACTTTTTTCAAGCGTACGGCTGTTCCATAACAGGAATAAAATTTGTCCCCTTCAGGGTGGAAGGAAACAGATTCACGGTAGCAGACGATGGCGTCGGCATTGGCATCAATCGCCTGTGCGATGAGGCCGTAAAAAGCGTTGTCAAAATTATAGCTCCGGCAGACTATGAGGCCGAATGTACCGAGTACTTCCCGGTTGGGAACTTCCTCGGTGGTTACTATCTTCACTTTGCCGCCCAGATACAGGTTGCGGGCCATATCAAGACGCTGGTCTTTTTTGGCGTCCTCAATGGTTCTGCTGGGCTTGCGACTCGGGCTTCCGAACATTAATGCCATATTTGAAATCCTTTTTTACAGTCAAGATTGATTGATGATTTCTGCCTCAAATATGATTTTATTTCAACTGCATGAATATGCTGACCGGACTGGGCTACGAAATCAGACATAATCTTTTTCCAGAGTTGTTATCTCTTCAAACAGCAGGTCCAGTTGAGTGGAAGTCTGTTCCAAAGCCTGCATAGCCTCATCTTTCAGGTTTGATTTACAGGCTTTTTCAAGCTCAAGAGTCGCCATAGCCAGCTCTTGTGCAGATATGTTTGCTGCAGAGCCTTTCAAGGTGTGGGCTCTTTCTCCGGCTTCCTTGAGCTGGTTGTTTTGCAGCAGTATGCGCATATCTTTGTTGAAATCCCGGTTGTAATCCCGGAAGTTACGTAGAATGCTGACCAGAATATCCATGTCGCCGCCAATGCGTTCCAGCACTTCTTCCATGTTTATTTTACTGCCCCCGGCATTATTGACGGAGCTTTCCGTGGAGATTGTTTCCGGGGCAGGTGTATGGTCAGACTCCTGCTTAACGTGTCCTGGGGTTATGGGGTTCCGTTTTGCGATCTGGGCACGGAGAGTGTTGATCATATGCTCTTTATCAATTGGTTTGGGGATATATTCGTCCATTCCCGCTTCAAGGCACTTTTCCTTATCCCCGCGCATAGCGTGGGCTGTCATGGCAATGATCGGCAACTCTGTCATTCCCAATTCATTCCTGATCTTGGCTGTGGCTTCATAACCGTCCATTTCCGGCATCTGGATATCCATCAAGACAATATCGTACTTTGTTTCCTGCACCATTCTGGTGGCCTCTTTACCATTGGAGGCAGAATCAATTGCAATCCCTGTCGGCAGCAGAATCTGTTCGGCTACCTGCTGGTTGATGGGGTTGTCTTCAACCAGAAGCAGACGGTAATCTTTGAGCTCGTTTTTAACCGGTTTGGAAGGCTTTTGCGCGTATTCTTTGGGGATATCATAGCCAAAAGTGTCCAGTATTGAATTGAAGAGGGTTATCTGTTTAAGGGGCTTGCTGATCATTTTGTTGATCTGGGCGTTCTGGGCTTTGACGATAGCAGTGTTCAACTCCGTGGAGGTGATCATCAGGATTGGCAGTTCTTCTTTACTGTATGACTTCCGGATTTCAATGCTGGCTTCGTCGCCGTTCATACCGGGGAGTCTGAGGTCTATGATGACCAGCTTGAATTGATTGTTTTCATGCTCACGAATGAGTTCCATTGCTTTTTCCGCATCGGGAACACTTACGGGCTTGAGGCCGAACAGCTTGAGATAGCGGACTAATACACTGCGTACTGCGAAGTTGTCATCCACAACAAGAACAGGTGCTCCTTGCAGATTCTCAGGCAGGGTGAATTCCTTATTTACGGGTTCGGCTGCCACATTGGGTGTAATAGTGAAGAAGAAAGTGCTGCCTTCGTCCGGTTTGCTGCGAAACCAGATATTACCGCCCATAAGGTCGACAATACGTTTCGAGATAGACAATCCCAGACCTGTTCCGCCGTATTTGCGGGTAGTGGAACCGTCGGCTTGTTTGAAGGCTTCGAAAAGGTGCGGCTGCACGTCTTCAGGTATCCCGATTCCGGTATCTTTGATGGCGAAAACTATTTCAGCCTTGCGGGAATTTAATTTATCTGCAGAAACGGTGATGATGATTTCACCTTTGGTTGTAAATTTGAAAGCGTTAGCAGTTATATTGATCAGTACCTGACGCAGGCGCAAGGGGTCGCCTATGATTCGTTGTGGTACTCCCGGTCTGATGTCGATTACCAACTCAGTCTGCGATGCAACCATCTGCTCAACAAACAGGTCGCTGATGTCGTGGATGAGCTGGTGCAGGTTGAAGCTGACTTCTTCCAGATTGAGTTTGCCTGCTTCAATTTTTGAAAAATCAAGGATGTCATTGATCAGTCGCAGCAGAACCTTACCGGAGCTGATTATTATATTCAGGAATTCACGCTGCTTGGGGGAGAGCGGAGTTTCCATAGTCAGGTCCGCCATACCGATAATGGCGTTCATCGGAGTGCGTATTTCATGGCTCACGTTAGCCATGAATTCACTTTTTGATTTTGATGCGGCCTCTGCGGCGTCCCTTGCCACTTCCAGTTCGCGGTTGATAATTTTCAGTTCCCGGTAGCTGTTTTCGAGGTTCTTGTTACTTTGGTGGATTTTTTCCTGTAGCTGTCCACTGTATTGCTTCAGTTTCAGGTCCTGTTCTTCAATCTGTTGCAGCATATTATTGAAGTTTGCTACAAGGCTTTCCATTTCACCTTTACATTCAATCTGCACCCATGCGCTGTAGTTTTTATCCAGTGAAATCTGCCGCGCTGTCTGGCTGAGTTTCGCAATGGGCGAGATTAGAACCCGGCGCATGGTTATGAACAGGGCTAAGTTAATCAGTAAAACAAGCATGACCGTACGTAACAGCGAGCTGAGAATGGAGTGGTATAGTTCATCGTCGACGAATTTTGGAGAAAGGAATATTTCTACAGCCCCGATAGGCTGGTTCATGATGGAAATTTCAGCTTTTCGTTTAACGAATTTACCGATGGGCCATGTTTTAAAATCAACTATATTCCATGATTCGTTACGAATTTTTCCAGCAAAAACATTGTTTCCGTTATCTTCGGTTACCAGAATGGCCTTAATGCGTTTATCGTTCATTTCAGATAGTAGGATGCGGTTGATAGCTGCCTGATCAACGTTCCAGAGTGGGGTGATCAGTGATTCAGAAAGTCTTTCAACCAGTCCGTCGGCTTTCTGGTTGAGCTCATTGAGCATGTCCCTCCGCATGGCGCTGTAGTCATAAGCCCCTGAGACAATGAATGAAACTAGCGAGATAGCAACAATCAGTATCCCGATTTTGGTTTGTACTTTATCTATTTTTATCAATTTGAATCCAGTGGTGACAAGTTGGCAGTAAAGTTTCAATCCTGATATAGATATAGACAATTGTTTAGCATTCCGGAATATTCTGTGCAAGGTAAACAGTTTCCGCCTTTGGAAATTATTTGAATGCTGACGATGGACAAGTTCTGCTTCAACCGTTAGTTATTCTGCATTCCAAATATCTAAGGACGGACATGAATCAATGAAAATAGCCCTGTTGCAGCTCAACCTGACAGTTGGTGATCTCGAAGGTAATGTGGAACTCATTCTTGATGGAGTGCATAAAGCGGCTGAACGTGGTGCGCGACTTTGTATTACTTCAGAACTGGCCTTGACCGGATATCCGCCGCGGGATCTGTTGCTTAATGCTGATTTTGTTGCTCGCTGCCGTGAAGCGGTTTCTGAAATATCCCGGCGCATGCCTGATGGTGTGGCTCTGCTGGCCGGTGGTGTGGATCTCAACCATGAAGGGATAGGTAATCCCCTGCGAAACGCTGCATGGTTGATTGAGAGCGGGGCAGTTCCCAAGGTTTTTTATAAATGGCTGCTGCCCACCTACGATGTTTTTGATGAGCAACGCTATTTTGAGCCTACCGAGAATATAAATTTCTTTGAATATGACGGCGTGAAAATCGGTGTGACCATCTGTGAGGATGTCTGGAATGACCGTGAGAACCGCAACGGTCGCCGCTACGGCAGCAATCCCATACCCGAAATCATGGAAATGGAACCCGATGTGCTGGTCAACCTTTCCGCTTCGCCGTTCAGTATCGGCAAGCAGCGGGTTCGCGAACAGCTGCTCGGCGACATTGCTTCCAAGTATAAGGTTCCGGTATTTTATGCCAATCAGGTCGGCGGTAATGATGATCTGGTCTTTGACGGACGCAGCTGTGCTTTCAACACTGATGGAGATCTGGTTGCACGCGGCAATGGGTTCAAGGCTGATGTGGTCATCGTGGAGTCTGACTGCTCTACGGGGCGTATTGAAGACGATGATTTCTGTGAGGAAGCTGAAGCTTGGCAGGCTATGGTTCTGGGACTGCGCGACTATCTCGGTAAGACCGGATTCAGCAAGGTTGTGCTTGGGCTTTCCGGTGGAATCGATTCAGCCCTGACCGCTGCTGTTGCCGCCGAAGCCATTGGTCCGGAAAATGTCACCGGAGTGCTTATGCCTTCTCCTTATTCCAGTAAAGGCAGTGTGGATGATTCCCTCGATCTTGTGGAAAATATCGGCATCAATTGTACCACGATTCCCATCGATAAGCTTATGGGGCAGTTTGAAGAAGCTCTGGCCCCGACCTTTAAAGGTTTGCCGGCCAACGTGACCGAGGAAAACATTCAGTCCCGTATCCGCGGTAATCTGGTCATGGCGATTTCAAACAAGATTGGTGCGTTGCTGGTCACAACCGGTAACAAAAGTGAGCTGGCTGTAGGCTACTGCACTATCTATGGTG
Source organism: Maridesulfovibrio spiralis (SeqCode) (assembly GCF_048571135.1). Classification (NCBI taxonomy): domain Bacteria; kingdom Pseudomonadati; phylum Thermodesulfobacteriota; class Desulfovibrionia; order Desulfovibrionales; family Desulfovibrionaceae; genus Maridesulfovibrio; species Maridesulfovibrio spiralis (SeqCode). Next base: position 2,977,959 of record NZ_CP182344.1, read on the forward strand.
ATATGGCCGGAGGGCTGGCTGTTATTTCCGATCTTTACAAGACCCTTGTTTTCCGGGTCTGCCGCTGGCTCAACGAGCAGGGCAGGGGTGAAGTTATTCCGGTTGCGATCATTGAGAAGCCGCCGTCCGCTGAACTGCGTCCGGGGCAGAAAGACGAAGATTCCCTGCCGCCTTATGATGTTCTGGACCGTATCATTGAGTTGCGTGTAGAGGGCCATAAGGCTGAAAGTGAGATCATCGCCGAGACAGGATTTGATCCTGAAACCGTGCAGCATGTTCTGCGTCTGATCAGGATCTCGGAATTCAAACGCAAACAGGCCGCACCGGGCCTCAAGATAACTTCGCGGGCATTTGGCACAGGTTGGAGAATGCCGATTGCCTGCCGTTTTACCGGATAGCAGGCCGGATTTGAGTACAAAAAATGCGCCCATCTTATCCATATGGATTTGATGGGCGTTTCCTATTGTTCGGCAGTGGAGTCTTCCATTATTTCAGCGCAGATTTGCAGCCATTCAGGAAGTTTATGGCTGAAGTTGTTCTGCTCCAGCCATTCGGCAGAAAGCAGGTGCGGGGCATAATTGTCATGTGTTACGCGTAGCTCGTGGTCAAAGGAATTGGCCACATGGATGGCTACTGCCGGGCTTAAATCCGTACTGCCCAGCCGTTGCGGTTCGTGGTGGCAGTAAATGGCCTCGATAATATCCTCGTCAAATCCCCAGATTGCCAGCAGATAGGCCCCTACTTCGGCGTGAGTGAAACCGAGGATGTCCCTTTCCGCTTCCTGAATCGGCATGTTTTCACCGCGTACGATGCTCAGGATGGTGGCGTATTCTTCAGTGTAGGACGTGGCCAGTACCAGCTTGCCGATGTCATGCATGAACCCGGCAAGGAAGGTGTGTTCGGCAAGCTCGTTGCTGCCGCCCTCGGCCTTGATGATAGCCCGCCCCATCAGTGCTGTGTACTGGCAGTGCAGTCCGAGATCCTTGATTGAGAAGTCGATGTTGACTTCCTTGGTGGAGTTGAAAAGGTGGATTCCAAGAACCAGCCCTTTTAGGTTGTCCAGACCCAGCAGGGTAGCAGCCTGTTCCGGCTTGGTTACTTTGGAGTATAGTCCGAAGAATGGTGAATTAACCAGTTTCAGCAGTCCCGCAGTCATGCCCACGTCTTGTCCGATGAGCTTGCCGATATCGCTGATTATTACATCTTCCTTGCGAAGTTCCTTTTCAAGGGTGATGTAAAGGTCCGGCAGGGAAGGCAGGTCTTCAATGGAAGCCACACCCTTGGCTGCCCGTTCATTCAGGAAAATATTTTTGAGGCGCAGGCTTTTTTTGATCAGTAAGATGAGTTCTGAAGGTTCATACGGTTTGGTTACAAACTGATGCGCATAGCCGATATATTGCAGACAGTTCTCCGAATTGATGGTTTCGGAGATAATGAATCTTATGCTGCCCGGCTGTCTCTTTTTGATTTCATCAAGCAGTTCACTGCCCTGAAATCCTTCAACGCAAAAGTCGGAGGCAATGACATCAAAGGGGCAGGTCCGTAAGTGAGCCATGGCCTCATCTGCTGTGGACGCGAAGTGTATGGTCCACCTTTTGTTTATGGATGACAGATTATTTTCCAGATTTTTGAGTTGCGATTTATCTGTGTCAATAAACAGGATATTCTTGGATCGGCTCATGGTACTCCCCGCGCACATGAAATGTATTGGATGTGTTGTCGTTGGATTCTGAGTTGATAATTGAACGATACCACGCCCAAGCTGTTTTGGTAAATGAAAATCCCCGCTCCGGAACATGTCGGAGCGGGGATTTATGATTTTTAGAAAGTACCGTCTGCCTGCGGTACAGCAAGTCTGTTTTATTTTTTCAGCAGCAGGTAAGGCCGGTCGGAGATGAACTGCTCATTGACGATGGTCAGTCCTTCCGGGCGGTTTTCCCAGCGGTCATAGTATTTTTTCTGCATGACCAGAATTACGTTATCCTTTTCCGCAAGGGCTTTCTCGATATCCGCGTAGTCACTGGTCTCATGAATATTGGTCCCGGCGTAGTAAGAGAATATGCCGGAATAAATCTTATGCGCCATGGGATAGCTGCCCTCTGCGATGTATTCCTTCATCATTTCTCCGGTCTGGCGGGGGCTTATGAGCGGATCAAGGGAAGGCAGGGTCAGCAGGGCCAGCGGCTGGAGCCAGAGCACCATGGCTGCGGTCATAACCAGCAGGCCTTTGTAAGCACCGCTTTCCTTGAATTTGAGCAGGGCCAGTCCGGCCAGTCCCATGATCAGGACGGTGAAGCCCAGTCCGTTCAGTGTGATATCAAAGGGAATGAATACTTCCGCAAAAGGTGCAGCCACTGCGAGGAGCAGGTAGAATCCGCCGATGGCGGTCCAGAGTTTTTTGGAGTTGAGGACAGGCTCCTCTCCGCCTTCACCGAACAGGCCGCGTGCGGTGAGCATGGCAAGGGGAGCGAAAAGGGGCAGGATGTAGATCAGTACCTTGATGCTCAGGCAGGTCAGCAGAACAAAACCGCTGATGAACATGATCCACGCCCAGTCACGCCCCGCATTCTCGGTGTCCTTGCGTTCGGCAGTGACTTTCACCCAGTGCTCGATGCTGAATATTTTTTTCACCGGAGCGGCAAATATCGCCAGAGTCCACGGCAGCCATGCCAGCGGAAAGGCAATCAGGTAGTACTGGAAAGGTTCTTCATGGTGAAAGGAGCTGACCGCACGCTGGTAGATCTGCTTGTAGAAGATATTGTGGATGAAGGCTGTGCCGTCCACGATAATCGCACCCACAACCCAGGCCAGCAGGATTGCCAGCAGGACACCAAGTCCTTTGAGCAGTGCCTTGTCACGCAGGAGTCCTGCCTGACCTTTCCAGATCAGGAAGCAGGCTGCGGTGAGCAGGGGAAAGATGAGTCCAAGAGGTCCTTTAGTCAGTGTGGCGATACCCATGAATCCGAATGCCCAGAGAAAGTATTTCCCGGATTCGCGTTTCTGGAATCCCTTGAACATGCAGATGTTGGCCCAGAGGATGAAACCGCCGAAGAGCAGGTCCATGCGTGAATAATGGGCGATGCCGATGAAAAAGACATTGCTCAGCAGAACCAGCCCGGTAGCGAGTGCCGTCTTTCGTCCGCAGCCCAGAGTACGGGCAAGGCATACAGTGGAGAACAGGAAGAAAGCCGCAGACAGGGCGGAGCTGAGAAAGAATACGGCATTGCCGTCTGCCGGGGTCAGGGTGTCGACCAGTGCCATGAACCAGAAGTAAACCGGAGGTTTGTCCGGGTAGGCCACACCGTTCAGGTACATGACCAGCCAGTGCCCGGCATCCTTCATCTGGGTGTAGACATCGGCATATCGGACTTCATCGGAAAACCACAGGGAACGGTAGTCCATGGTGAAGATGGACTGCAGGAAGAGAATGAACAGGACGCTGAGCCATGGATTGGTTTCCATGATGTCCCAGATAAACGGTCTTTTTTCGTAGCGCATGGGCTAGTCCTCTCTGGAGAAAAGGTGAATTGCGAATCCGGCCACTGATCCAAGCATCCAGCCGCAGAGAACGTCACTGGGGTGGTGCCAGTTGAGGTAAATGCGGCTGAAAGCCACAGCTGCGGCAAAAATACCCAGCCCTAAAGTCAGCAGCAGGTTCCGGTAACGCAGAATAAGGGGCAGGCTGGCCCCGTAAATTTCACAAGTATGGCCCGAAGGCATGGAGTGGTATGATCCACGGGTGGAAAAAGGCTCGAAGAACGGTCCTTCGCCCGGACGGGGTTTACCGATAGCCATCTTCAGGAAGCGCACGGTAAGCAGACTGACAATCAGCTGTACCGCAAGAAATACAAGAGCAAAGCGCAACCGGGATTTATCGGTTTTGCGCTGCCTGATGCCGGTGATCAGAAACCAGAGGTAGATGGGGTAAAAGCAGGCATTGCCCCAGTTGGTCACGATTTTGGCAAAAGATTTAAGATCCGGGTTGGCCTGTGCATGGGCTTTGAAAAAAGCCAGTACTTCCGCTTCACTGCCGAAATTGAAATACAGGGCCGCGAAAATAATCATCAACGGCAGGGAACCCAGAAAATAGTGGCAGAGGGTCAGGTTTTTATGAATGAACGAATTCAACTGCCTACTCCTCGCCGTCAGCGGATTCTTCCTTGGCAGGAGCATCGTCCGGGTGTTTGTCGGTGGTGAATTTATACCATGTCTCCTTGTCCATATTTAGTTCCGCAAGCACTTCAGAAAGCTTTTTACCTTCTTTTTTCCAGTACTTGTATTCATGATCCGGGCAGGAGAACGGGATAACCAGTGTGCCGTCTTCCATAATATATGGCATGTCTTGCTTATTATCACTCATGGGCACGGTTTACACGCTGACGGGAGAGGATTCAAGGGAATGTTTGCTGTCTTTCCAGAACGGTATTTAACTGCTCGCTTAAGTTTTGTTATTGGCTGGATAAGTGGCTGCTTAGTTGATAACTTATTATCCGGAGGGTTTTCGCATGACCGATTCTTATACCAAAGTGACATCTTCTTCATGGTTTGAGCGGCTTGGTTTTGCGCTGGCCGGAGCATTGCTGGGTGTTGCGCTGCTTGTTTTCGGGTGCTGGCTGCTGTTCTGGAATGAGGGCCGCTATCTGGATTACGTCCATAATCTTGAAAAGTGCGAAGCCATGACAGTTGAGGCTGTCCCCGGTGAATTGAATCCTGAAAATAACGGGAAAGTCATCCATATGAGCGGCGATGCAGTTGTTGCGTCTCCGCTGCGGGATAAGGATTTCGGTATTGAATTGAAAGCCCTGAGGCTTAAGCGCGAAGTGCAGATGTATCAGTGGCAGGAAGATATTGAATCTGAAACAGAAAAGAAGACGGGCGGTGGAACTGAAACAACCACTACTTACACATACACTCAGGGCTGGTCGTCTGAACTGAATGATTCAGCTACGTTTGAAGTCCCGGCCGGGCACGGGAATCCCAAGGCCATGCCTTACAAAAACAGGGAGTGGATTGCTGAAAACGTGAAAATCGGGAAGTTCGACCTTGCCCCGGAATTGTTCGATACTCTGGATGATTATGAAAGTTATCCGGTTAAAAAACTTCCGCCCGGCATCAGCGGGGCGAAGCTTTTGGAAGAAGGGGATATTTACATCAGCCATAGCGGTGATTCTTCTATGCTTGCTCCTGAGCTGGGTGACATGCGTATTTCCTTTTCGATTCTAAAGCCGGGACAGTTCAGCGTAGTAGCTCAGCAGCGCGGTAACAAGCTTGTGCCATACAATACTGCCGATGATTACCAGATTTATATGCTGGAACGTGGGAATATCTCTGCAACAGAAATGTATGCCCATGACATGGATAAAAACCGGGGTCTGACTTGGGGATTACGCGGACTCGGAGTTCTGTCGCTCGTAATCGGCTGCTTTCTGGTCCTTAAACCTGTGTCCGTATTTTTTGATGTTCTGCCTTTGCTGGGAAATATTACGGAGTTCGGACTCGGCGTGTTTTCAATCATTGCCGGATTATTGTTCGGTGCTTTGGTGATTGCGCTGGGCTGGCTTTTTTACAGGCTGTTAATCGCAGCCGGGGTGGTTGTTGCGGCTATGCTGGTTTGTGCCGGGATAGTGTATGGGGTTAGGATTAGGAAAGTTGATTCTTAGTTAGTAATCAGTTTTTTGATACGTAAATATAGTTTTATGGTCATTTAGGAGTTTGTTTTGGGATTCGAAATAATAGATGGTTTTGAACGTATTGATGATAATTCCGAGCTTTATATATACGGAGTAGGGTTGGCTGCACGCCGTTTATTTATGGATATGAGGTGGAAGCGTCCGGATATACGTATTAAGGGTTTCATAGACAGCTTTATGCATTCAGGTGAGCTGTTCACTTTGCCAATAATAAATGTGGCTGATGTTAAGGATATTGATAAGCAGCAAGTTGTCATTGCTTCCATGCATTATAAAGAGATTGCAGATGGTTTGGAAGAACGTGGAGTATTGAATATCTTGGCTTATTGGAAAGAAGTCGACCTCGCTGAAACTTACCTGTCGTTGAGGTTAGTTGATTTTAATAAAGTTCAAGTTATTTCAGGTTTACCCACTGGCTTTGCTGAAGAATCATTGGGAATCATCAACAGTCATGAACGTATTGCTGCTTTGAAAAAGGAATTGCCCTGCTTGGGCTCAGCTGAAAAAATAAGTTTATTTCCTGATACATCCAAATCATCGCTGGATGCTGTGCTGCAAAAAATAGGTTCTGATCCCTGTACTGAAGTCTTTCTTATTGATGTGAACGGTGACCAGTTCTATCTGGCAGAACTTTTGCGTGTTTTGACTTCTGATTATGGCAAGTCTGTATCATTATTTAAACTGCCAGCGCGGACTAAGAAGGTTTCTTTGATTGAAAGCAGAAAGATTATGTTCTTCGAAATTGCGAAGAACGGTTCTTCCAGTGCTGTTAGTCTGTTAGAGAAGTTACATGCCAAGTATGCAGTTGAAAGTGATTTATATCATAATTTGCGTTGCCAAGTAGATGTGACTGATCCTTCTTTTGCAGATTATTATAAGTTCGCGATTGTCCGTAATCCTTATGAAAGGCTTGCCTCACTATATGCCTACATTGAACGGTGTGGTAGTGACTGCTTATTTCATGGTGCATTTGGGAAGGTAGTGAAACCTTTTAATTTTGATGAATTTTGTCGGTTTGTATGCAATTGCCCCGATGAATTTGCTGATGAACATTTTATCTCCCAAACGTCATTTTTTACTGTCCCGGAAGGTCTACTCAAGGGCATTACCATGCTACACATGGAAAATTATGCTGAAGAAATAAAAAATTTTTTTGCCATGATCGGGGAAGAGGTAGAAGTGCCGCATGAGAATAAGTCACGTCCCAATTCGGTAGATTATATTAACGATTATTACACACCGGAATTGATTGAGCTGGTAAATAGACGGTATGAGCAGGATTTTATAAATTTCGGGTATGATTTTTTGTAGTCGGAATCGCATTCGCTGAATACGACTCCGACTAATTGATTTTAGAAAGGCTCTCCGTTGTTCAGATATACGGTTCCACCCATAGCCATACTTGTTGCTGTTTCGTTATAACGTGCAGATCCTAGCATTGCTTTTTGCAGTTTACCGTTGCTGGAGTTCCATTTAATGTTTCCGTAACCAATGATTTTGTCTGGGATGGCATCTTTTGTGAATTCAAAAATAACAGTAGAGTGGGGGGGGAGTGTAAGTGCAGTTCCTCCATCACCCGCCCATTGCCAAGTATTATTGGATGCGACAGTGTAGTAGCTGCCGAGATTTGAAGCGTCTGCTCCGTTTTGATCATATAAGGTGATTTTGCATTGAATGCTGCAATCGGTAATGTTTGAAAGGTGGAGCCGTGTGTAAAATGATCCAGAACCGCCTGTACGATATCCTTTGATATGCGGAATAAGCGCACTTCCCTGAGCATTGAAATCGCACGAAGTGCACTGTGCAAAAGCACTACCTGTAATAAAACACAACATAGCCGCCACCAAAAACATAGTCTTCATTAATTTGATCATGAATATCTCCTATATTTAAATTATTATTTTTGGACTAATATGTCTTGTTGGATATAAATGTCAAGAGGGTTTATTTTTCCGCAAATCAAAAAACGAAACTCCCCCGCAGCGGGCAGGTGCTGCGGGGGAGTTTCTATGATGATGGATAAGCTTATTGAACTTTGTTTTCGGGCTGACCCTTTCAGGCCGCCTTGCGGTTGGGGCTGATGCAGATTGCCCGGTCCATGTGGCGGACTTTACCCAGAATCTTTTTGACTATCCGCTTGTAGCGGGGCAGGTCCTTGGGAGCGTAGTTGGACTGTGCCCTTGCCAGCCCTGCCATATCGAGAATTTCGTTATAGAGGTAAGGCACGTAGAGCAGGTCCTGCCTGATGAAGAAATAGACCTCATGCAGTGCTCTGTGGATTTCTTCCTGATTTTTGCCGTGTTTGCGGAAAAGTTTTTCCAGCCTTTTGGTTACGTGGTTCAGCGATGAAGTCCACTTGGGGCTGCGCGGGTCGAAAGTGGGCAGCGGGCGCGGAGTGGAAGTCATATTCATGGCAGTCTTGAAGTAGTCCATGCTTCCGGGAGCAGCTGAAAGCAGTCCTTCCATATGCACTTCCTGCATGTCTACACTGCGTGCACCTTCAATCACGGCACAGCCACCATAGAGGTTGAATATCCGGGCGCGCAGCTTCTTGATATCCTCTTCCATCTCGTTCTTGGAGGTCATGTACTGCACTGTTGATGTCAGTTTCTCGCCATCTGCGTTTTCAAGCTCAACCAGCATGTTCGGGTTGTAGTTCGCACCGGAGTTCTGGTGACCTGCGGAGTGAGAGTTGCGGCCCTTCCATGCGAAGTCCTGACCGACCATCAGGATGTGGTTGAATCCGCACCAGTCGAGGAATCTTGCCAGTGTGATACTGACGTTACTACCTGCGTCAAAAATTTCTTCATGGTTGCCGAGAACGAAAGTTCCAAGTCCGCCGACGGTCCACATTGGAATGGTCGGCCCGGGGTAATTGGCGAGTACTTCGTGATCCAGCTTGGAGGAGTAGATGAGCGGGATGTCCTTGGCCCATTCCCTGTCCAGCTGATCGTAAACACGGCCCATTGATGCGTTGTAGTCAATACCGATGCAGAAATGGGGCTTGATGCCTGTTTTCTGCACAGCTGGAAGACCCTGCAAGGAGGTTGTGAAAATTGCCTGTCCCGGATTTTTTGCCAGATCAGGCCCGAATTCGGCCAGAGAAGGACCGGCACCGAGGATCACAGCACTCATGCCGCGTCCGGCTCCCTTGAGCGGGGTGATGCTTCCGTCTTTCAGGATGCGTGAAAAATTATCAAGTTCGTTGCCGACCATGACGTCCTGCTTAAGGCGCAGGGTGGTCATTTCCGCGGTGAACGATTCGAGTCTCTTGCGGATTACGGTAGACCAGCGTGCGTATTCAGGCCCAATCTGCTGGCTGGCCATGTCCTGGCGCAAATAAATTCTGCCGTATACGAATTGAAGGTCTAAGTCTTTAATGATACTCATCAGACTGTTTTCATCGATTGGGCAAAAGTGGAGCTTGCCGGCCTTCATGAAAGGACGGTAGTCGGTCTGCCCCAGACAGGCGAGGATCATTTCCGGGTTAGGATCGGAAACAATGACTTTGTGGCTGTCCGGTGTGTTCATCAGCACATGGTTAAGCCCGTAGCCTACGTTACAGCCTACAATAAAAGTGGCGCTGGTTTCCGGCTTTTCAGTGGTGGTCCAGCTGTTGTAAATGGCATTGGGCGGGACGGTTTCAAATAATCCGATACCGTTATCCATTTTCCAGTCGAGAATTTGAAATTTATTAGTGAAGAGCGACTCTTTCAGTTTCTCTTCGTCAATATCCTGACTGCTAAGCCAGGCGTAAAAGGGCGGGTTGTATGTTTCAAGAGCTTCGATGTTGTCTTTAAGAAAAGGATAGGCTGATGACATTTGTTCCGTCCTTGGCAGACTGTTTTTATTAGCTGTAGCTGTGCCGGGTTCATTCCTTGCCCCGGATTTTCCAACCAGACTGATGATCTCTGCCCTATAAATGCAAAATGATTGCCAGAAATAAAAAGGACGCGGTCTGTTTTTGTTTTCTTAAAGATAAATAGCTGAAAGGATTAAGTAAAATGTTTGCTCGTGATATTCTTGAACTCGTTGGCGGAACCCCTCTTGTTGAAATGCGGGTTCTCAATCCCAATAAAAATGTCAAGATTCTGGCTAAGCTGGAAGCTATGAACCCCGGAGGGTCCATCAAGGACCGCGCTGCCGGGGCCATGATCCGCAAAGCCGAGCGTAGCGGGGAGCTTACCCCGGATAAAATCATCATCGAGGCTACCTCCGGCAATACCGGGATCGGGCTGGCTATGGCCTGTGCTGTGCGCGGCTATAAGCTGATGCTGATCATGCCTGAGACTGCCTCCGAAGAGCGCAAGATGATCATGCGAGCCTACGGGGCCGAGATCATGCTCACCCCCGGACACCTTGCCACGGACGGAGCCATTGAACAGGCCTACCGATTTTACCGCGAGGAGCCGGAAAAATATCTGCTTATGGACCAGTATAATAATGAAGCGTCCATTGATGCCCATTATGAAGGAACCGGGCAGGAAATCTGGGATCAGACTGAAGGCAAGGTCACTCACGTGGTCGCCTGTCTGGGCACAACCGGAACAGTTATGGGCATCACCAAGCGGCTCAAGGAGCTCAATAAAGATATCCAGATGATCGCCGTGGAGCCTGAACCGGGCCACAAGATTCAGGGCCTGAAGAACATGCAGGAATCCTATCCTCCCGGCATCTACGACAAGCAGAAGCTGGACCGCGTTATCCGGGTGCAGGATAACGATGCTTTCGAAGCCTGTCGCCGTCTCGCCAAGGAGGAGGGCGTCTTTGTAGGCATGAGTTCCGGTGCAGCCATGGCCGGGGCCGCTGCCATTGCTTCCGAGATTGAAGACGGTCTGGTGGTTACAATTTTCCCTGATGGCGGCGAGCGTTATCTTTCCACTCCCTTATTCCGCCCGCAGGTGCTCAAAGGCCCCAAGCTTTTCGATCACAGCAGCGGTGAGGATCGGGTGCTTTCCATTTCCGAAGCGGAGACCGGATTGTTCACCATGGGACCGTCTTTTGATAATCCCTACGATCCTGAAGTCTTCCGGCGCATAGTGCTGCTGGATGTGCTGGCCCGCCATCTTGAACGGGAAGGCACAAAGGTTTCCGCGCTGGTCGGGCTGGCTGACCTTGAGGACCAGACTTTGGCGGCCTCCCGCGAGCGGGGGGTGAACCGCGAAGTCTTTGCCGGCGAGATCTCCACTGCCGTGCGCAAGGCAGCGCATCTGCTGGGAGTGCGTGAAACCATGCGTTTTGAGCGGGCTTCGGAATCCGTGGACCGCACTGTTGAACTCTGCCGCGCTCTACTGGCCCACGGTCTGGCTTATGAAAAGCTGCGGTCCGTATATTTCGACATCTCCCGCGACAAAGGCTACGGGCAGATGTCCAACATGGATATCGACAAGGTCAGCCTCGGCAAGACCGTTGATATGGATGATTACGTCAAAGAAAATCCGCGCGATTTCACCCTGCTCAAACGTGCGACTTTGCAGGACCTCAAGCTCGGAGACATCATTGAAACCGAGTGGGGCAACGTGCGTCCCAGCTGGTTCATGCAGCAGGCGGTGACTGCCCTTGAAGGTCTGCCCGGTGTCAGCCTCGTTTTGGCCGGTGAAATCCACCGTTTTCCGCATCTTGAAAACCTGCGCGCCATCTGGGCCGGGGCAGGGGTATCCCCTCAGGCATGGATGGTCGCCCAGCCGGTATTGCCCGGCGGTTCGGTATTGCCCTGCGTTGATGAACTCATCGAGCAGTCCGGTCAGCCTATTGCCGTGCGTCTGTGGATGCTGTCATCTTCATATAAAAAGCCTCTGGTTTGCAGCGATCAGTCCATTTCCATGTGGGTCAAGAATCAGCAGAAATTGCAGGATCTCGCCGCAGGCTTAAGCGTCCATGCCGGGAATTCCGGTGAGGTTTCCGAAGATATCGATCAGGAGGTTTTCACCCTCAAGTCCGGTCTTTCACAGGCCCTGAACGATAATCTCATGCTGCACCGCTTCTGGCCGATCCTGTTCAGCTTTACCAAGACTATCAATTCGCAGCTCGGCAACGGAAAACTTTCTGCCAAGGAAGCTAAATTCTGCCTCGACCAGCTGCTCGAAGTTGATGAAATCCTAGGCATTCTCGACCATGAAGCCATGCCAGTACCATTCGTTTCCCTGCCCGAAGAAGCACAAGACCTCCTTGAACAGCGCGAGCTTGCCCGCGTCAAAAAGGATTTCAGCACCGCCGACGCCCTGCGCGACAAGCTGCTCGAACTTGGCTTCAACGTGGAAGACAGTTCCGAGGGGGCGCGTGTTTTTCGGGTGCGGTAGTTAGTTGATGCGCTACGGTGTATGTCGTAGCCAAGTCCCTTTAATAAAAAATTGGGGGAGTGTCAGTTATGGAAGAGTTTCATTGCATAGAATGTGGCGCGGACATTTCTGACCTGCCGGACAAGTGTCCGCAGTGCGGGCATGGATATACCTACACGGTGGCGCAGCCTCAGCGGCAATCTGTTTCTTTACTTTCGTTACTGTTCTGGTTTCTGTTGCCGTGGTTTTTAATATTTGTTCTCCCCAATTTGTCTGATTAAAAGGAACTCCCCCTGTCGTTTTGCGGCGGGGGGAGTTTGTTTTTATAGCTTATGTGTGATTGGAGAACGTTCACATATCATTTTCAGCTTATGCTTAAGCATTAATGACCGCTTTTGCTTCTGCAAAAAACTGGTTTCTTTCGGCCTGCCTGTAAAAGCGATTATTCCGGTTTTGTTTTTTGAATTATGATCTTTTTTGTAGTGCTTAACAGCTACAAGTACTTGTTCGTGAGCCTTGCGCACATCCGAACCTTTGAGTTCTACATAGATAGCTCGCTTAGCAGTGGTTACCACATAGTCGCAGGCTGTTTTGTTTTTCATTTCGCAGCCGTCAAAGTTAATGACTGTGAATTTTGATTGGGACTTATTCTCAAGTTTGACTGATGCTTTTGATCCTGTTTTTCTATCTTCTAGAAGATGAATTTTTTTCTTGAGGTTTTCTTCGCATTCCTTAGGCATCGCCAGCCTCTTCTTCAAATTCAATATCAAGAATTTTGTTGAATTCGCTGCCTATGACGTCTGAGACATCATCAATGCTGTCTGCATCAATCAAGCCTGTTTCTTCATCAAATATTGATCTTACACTTCCGTCAGCTTCAACCATGCACGCGGCTACGTCTTCAGCATTCAGCCATTGGTCTTCCGGGATAATCTCACGGACTTTAGCTGCTTTTTCTTCGCTCTGTTTGCCCACAGTACCAGCGTAAATCAGGGTGTTGGTTGCAGTAAGGATGTAGGGGCTGTGTGTTGTGAGGGTTACCATACTAAGTTCGTTGTTGTGTATTTTTGCAATATATTTGATGAGTTGTTGTTGCGCTGCGGGGAAAATATGCGCTTCTGGCTCTTCTATATATTTATGTGTAGCTCTTTTGTCTGGGCTATTTAACGCAACGACTAAAGGTATGACAGCTTGTTGTCCAGAAGACGCATTCCCTAAACTTACAGCGTTACTATCATTGGCGACGATATATTTTTTATCTAGTTTGTATATTTTACCTTTTAGTACATCATTTAAAGGAGGGCATGAGAAGGAATCATTTTTTGTCAATTTATGAATATCTTGAGAATAAATTCTTCCAAATCTTTTTAGTAAGATGTCTATGTTGTCATTATCAACCCAAAATGAATTATCAGCTATAATGTTAACTAAAGATCTTGATGCCGGGATAAATATGTGTATTTTCCCCATTGACGTTGTGATTCCATGAATTAATTCTTTCTGGATATCCTCAATTATGTTTTGTTTTCTTTTGCCTAATATTTCATTTTCACTTTTGCCTGTCATCAATGCTTCTGTCTTTACAGATTCATCTAGGGCTTTTTCTATGAACTGTTTTGTTTCTATGATGGTCTGCTTTTCTGTTTTATGATTTCCATGTTTATGAAAACCTTCTGATGTTATGGTGTATTTAGCATCATCACGAGTTGTAAATGTTAATCCGAAATCATTGCTCAGAGTGTGTGTTTCAAAAATGTTGTTGAATAGATCAAGGATTTTCTTTTGTGTTAAGTGCGTGTCGGATTCAAATGTTTCTTCTAGATTTTGCGTGAGTAGGCTTTCTTCAAAAAAATACAACACCTTCGCAATCAAACTCTTCCCGGCAGCCTGCGGGCCGATTAGTATGTTGAACTTTTTGAAATCCAGTTCGGCGTGCTTTATATTGTAAAAATTCTCGATCAGTAATTTCATGTTTTCCTCGCAAAGTTATACACGTGAAGTTCTTCATTCTCCGGCAATTGTCAATATTACCGGATAATTTTTCACTAAACGGGCATTGTTGCGTTTTACTTTTTAGTCATCCGATAAACCCCATCCCAAACTTCGCCTTCGGGGACGGGCGGATTGATCTTGTGTTCTTCGGCGCGCTTGATGAAGACCTCGCAGGGGGTGTGCTTGGTGTCGTCGTAGCGTTCATATTTATTGGCTTCGGTGTAGATTTCGATAGCCTTGTCCCAGTTCTGGGCGACGTATTCTTCGCGGGCTTTGTTGAAGAGATCGAAGAGGATTTCTTCGCTCTCGGTCAGCTCGCCTTTCATGGCTACCAGCTCGTAGATGCGCACGGGTTCGTTTTTACCGACAACCTGAATGTTATCGATAAGTCTCGCTTCTACCAGATTAATTACCTTGCGGGTTTCTCCGTCTACTTCCACTTCCTGTTCCAGCGTGAAATGCGAAACAGCATTGAAGATACCGAACTGCTTTGCCCCTTCTTCCAGACGGGCGGCTAGGTTAACGGCATCACCCATCATGGTGTAGTTCATGCGCATGGATGAACCCATGTTGCCAACTACGATTTCACCGGAGTTTACACCGATTCTTGTACGCATGTTGTGCACGACCTTGGGCCATTTTTCGCCCTTGGCCCATTGCTCTTCGGGGAAGTTCTTGGTGTTGCGGTCCGGTTCATCCGGGAGCTGTACTTCCTTGGCCCATTTGTCGCGCAATTCGTTCCCGGCCCGTTGCATTTTTACTGCAACGCGGCAGGCGCGCAGGGCGTGGTCCGGCACATCCATTGGCGCGCCGAAAAAGGCGATGATTGCATCACCTTCATATTTATCGAGGGTTCCTTTTTCTTCAATGAGGATGTCGGTCATTACCGACAGGTATTCGTTGAGCAGCTCAACAAGCTGCGGCGCGGTCAGTTTTTCCGAGAAGGTGGAGAAACTCTGGATATCGGTGAAATAAGCGGTAATCTGCCTTGCTTCACCACCCAGCTCCGGCATCTCGCGGTTGCTGAACATCTCGTCGATAAGTTCCGGGGCGAGGTAGGATGAGAAGGTTGCTTGCAGGAATTTCTTCTGCCCTTCTTCGCGCCAGAATTTGATCAATGTGAGCAGGGTAAAGTTGAGGCCCAGTACGATGAGCGAATACATGGGTGTGAGGTAGGCGTCGTATTCCCTGAAAATATAAAGTGAACCGTAGACAATTGATGCACCCATGGCTGCAATAGGTATGATCATCCATAATGAGCGGGACCATGTAAGCAAAGCCATTGAAACTATACCGGCCACCAGCACCAGCAGCAGCTCAAGACCCGGAACCCAGTCCGGTTTGAGGATGAAATCTTTGGTCAGAATATTGTCAACGATGGTGGCGTGAACTTCCACGCCCGGATAGTCAGATGCAAAGGGTGTAACCCTGAGATCACGCAGGCCTGCGGCGGAGGTTCCCATGAAAATTACTTTACCTTTCAGTTCCTTCTCGCCGACTTTGCCGTTCAGGATATCCTTGGCACTGTAGTAGGGGAACTCGGCCATGCCGCCGCGGTAGCGGATCATCATCTGGCCCTTGGCATCCACCGGGATGGTTGTTTTGCCGAGCCTGATGGATTCTATGCCGATGGAGCTGGTTTTGACGAGGATGTTTTTGCGGCCCATAGCCTTCATGAGCGTGGCAAGGGCGAGGCTCGGATATTGCTTACCATTTAGGGAAATGATCAGCGGAACACGGCGGACCACACCGTCATAGTCGGTGATGGTGTTGTAGAATCCGCAAAGAGGAGAAGCCTTTGCCAGTACCGGGAGCGGACAGATTGCGTCCAGAGCATTAAGGGTCAGATCCTTGAGTTCCGGGGCTCCCTTGGCTCTGATCTGGGCGATGGAGACAGGTTTGGCAAAGCAGGGCTGCGCCTTGACTGAAGGATCTTTCTCCTCTTCCATAAAATCAAAATAAAATCCAAGTACATAGCGGCCCTGACGCAATACGTCAGCCAGAACCATATCATTATCCATCAAGCCTTGGGGAAGGCCCTTGAAATCAACGGTTACCCCCAATTCCTGACGCAGGCTGTTCTTAATGGTGGCCGGGGAGGTTCGGTCCGGTTCACCGATGAGAATATCAAGCCCGGTGGAAAGGGCTCCCGCCTGTTGGATCTTTGCCAGCAGCAGGGCCATACGATAGCGCGGCCAGGGCCACTGTCCGAGTTCCGCAAGGCTTTCATCGTCAATATCAACAATGACGGGGATGTTGGTTTTCTTGCCTGCCGGGCTGGAGCGCATATATTGGTCGTATATTTTATAGTCGACAAATTGCAGGATGGGCGGCTGGAAAATATAAAGGGCAGCAACCAGAAAGGAAACCGCCAAGCCCGTAATAATAAGGAAGAATGAGTCTGCCCCAGTGATCTTTTTAAGGATACCCAGCATTTTATTTCCTAAGATTTTAATTTTGAGTTATGATGTTAGTAAATATAACTAAATACTATTTATATATGTATGAATCATCTAGATTTTTCAATGAAATTTATATATATAAAGAGGATATAAAAAAGAAGTGTATTTATTAAGGAGATAAGTCCTTAATATTTTTATGTTTTGGAGGTTTGGTTGTTATGAAAATGAAGTCTTTGATTCTTGGACTGGTTGCATTGCTAATGTTGGGGAGCTTTAGCTTTGCCTATGCCCAGCCTGAGATGGCTCCCATGAACCCGGAGCAGGTTGACGGTGCTCCCTACCTTCGAAATATCCTGCAGGATCTTTTATCTACCCATGATCGTATCAAGTCCGCTGAAGCCCGCGTGGAATCAGCAGAACACCTTGTTTCGCAGAGCTGGTCCGGTTGGACTCCTTCTTTTGATGTCTCTGTTGAAGGTGGTCGTGAAGAAATCGATAAACCCGGCGGCGGTTCAACAAAAGGCCGTAACGAAGAGCGTCTTCAGGCAACTCAGATGCTGTACGACTTCGGTGGTGTAAACAGTAATATCGATAGCACCAAAGCATTGCTGAACGAATATAAGGCTGTGCTTGAGCAGACCAAACAGCAGCTCATGATTCAGGGTGTTGAAGCTTATCTGAATATTATCAGGGCCAGAGAAACCCTGAAATACGCTGTGCAGTCCGAAGAAAGCATGAAACGTCTTTCCGGTATGGAAGAAACCCTTGTTAAACGTGGTGCAGGTCTTTCCTACAAGGAATTGCAGATCAAGGCACAGCTCGCCGGGGCAACTTCATACAGGGTTACAGTTGAACGTTCGCTGCAGACTGCACGCAACCGTTTTAAAGCTGTATACGGCTTTCCGGTGACTGTTGAAGAAATTGAGAAAATGGTTCCCGTTTCCATGCCTGCCACCTACATGCCCGCATCCCTTGATGATGCGATCTCTCAGGCTCAGGCTCAGAACCCCATGCTTTTGCAGCTCAAGTTCACTCAGGAAAGATTGAACCATGATGTGGGTGTTCAGGAAGCATCCCTTTTCCCGAAGTTTGAATTCGTGCTGGAAGGCAAGAGAAGAGAGCAGGATCAGGGCGCAGACGGCGTTAGAACTGAGAATAAAGCTACTTTTCAAGTCAGCTATTCCGGTTTCAGCGGTCTTTACGAGTATCAGGGCATGCAGGCTGCAAAGGCCAATGTCCGCGAAGTCCGCAAGGCTACTCTTGATGTCCGCCGCGAGGTAGAAGAAAGAGTCCGTAATGCATGGCTGGAACTCATGACCTTGCGTAAGAATGCCGAGCTGTACAGAACTCAGGCTAATATCACTGCGGAATTTCTTGAACTGATCAAGAAAAAGAGGGCGACTGGCGAACAGGTCGAATTGCTCGATATCCTTGTCGGTGAAAGAGACTACTCTACAGCAACCAGTGCCAGTGTTACCGCTGATATTGATAACATTACTTATGCCTACAAACTTCTTTATGAAATGGGTCTGATGAATATTGACGTGTTCAAATAGATTCTAAACGTCAGCTGAAATTTTATTGAAAATTCCATGTGTGCATGCTCATGGAATTTTCTTTTTCCGGTTAATATAATTTTGCATAGGTACAGAGGACGAGATGTATGAGAGAATTGCTGAGAAGATTGTCACTACACCCTTTTTTGGCTTTTGAGATTTGTCTTGCCTCTTTATTTATCAATATTCTTTCCTTGGCCTCGCCTATTTTTGTAATTCAGGTCCTGAATCGCTACGTGGGTTATGGCTTTGACGGCACACTGATTACCCTGACTGTGGGGATGCTCATTGCCGGGGTGATGAACCATGCTTTTACTGTAGTCCGGGTTCAGCTTGCTTCGGCAATCAACGTTAGACCTGATAAAATGTTGGCCGATACCGTTCTCGGCTGCCTCTCCCGTGCTAAAATGAATACCTTGGGCCGCATCCCGGCGGCTCGAATTCATGAACTCATGGGCGGAATTCAGGTGGTTCAGGCAGGATACGATGCTTCGGTTGTCTGTTCTGTGCTGGATATGCCGTTTTTCATCCTTTTTGTGGGTGCGACTTTTTTTCTCAGTCCGGTGCTGGCCCTGATTACCATGGTGGCTATAGCCTGTACTCTTCTTGCGGGTTGGCTGAACATGAGGCGCGGCAAGCGTATGAATGATGTCATGCGTAACGAGTCTGTCGTCCACCGGGGAAATCTTGCCAATGCCATCAGTGGGGCAGATACTGTGCGGGCCTTTGGCGGGCGTTCTTTCCTGAACGGTATGTTTCAGACCCAGATGGACAAACTGCAGCAGATCAAGCGTGATATGGTCCAGAGCGGAACCCGTGGCCAGGCTGTGTTGCAGAGTCTTGCTATGTTGTTACGCGTGTCTGTTTATGCTGTCGGTGCGCGCGAGGTTGTGGCCGGGTCCATGACAACCGGTGGCTTGATCGGTGCTTCTATTCTTTCCGGTAAGGCTCTTGCTGTTTCCGCTTCCTTCATGAAGTCACGGGTTATGATCGCGCAGGCCGGGCAGATGATGCAGTCCCTGCAGGAGTTTGTGCGCCAGCCGCTTGAATCAGAGACCGGAACGGAGCTTAAAGGCTACCGGGGAGCACTTGAAATGAAAGACCTCGGTTTTGCTTATCCCGGCTCCACCGGACCGCTTTTTGAAGGTCTTGATGTTCGCATTGAGCCGGGTGACGTCGTGATTATCACCGGACATAACGGAGCCGGAAAGACTTCGCTTGTCCGCCTGCTGCTGGGGCTTATTGATCCCGGTCGCGGTCAGATTCTGGCTGGGGGGGTCGATATTCGTCAGCTTGCGGCTCCGTGGTGGCGCAGGCAGGTCATGTATCTTCCGCAGGAACCGACATTTTTAAATGCCACCATCAGGGAAAATATATGTCTCAATAATCCTGAGATGGATGATGAGCGGCTGCAAAGGGTTGTGGAAATTGCCGGGCTTAAGAAATATCTCGATACTAGCGCGGAAGGTTTGGATGCACAGGTGAAGAATGGAGGGGCCGAGCTTGCGGTCGGTATCCGCCGTCGGTTGGCTCTTGCCCGTGCGCTCTCTGTGCAGGGGGCGGTAGCTGTTCTTGACGAGCCTGCCGAGGGGTTTGATATTGAAGGGTTGCGGGCGATGGATATGATTATCCAGAGTATGGTCAAAGCCAAGAAGACCATGATCATAGTTTCGCAGGATATGCGCCTTATGCAGCGGGCCGACATAATTATTGACCTCAGCCAGAAGCCTAAGCCGCAGGTACTTTTCCCTAAAAAAGATATGCAGGCCGGTGAAACAGAATCTTCCAAGGACGGAGTTGCCCAGTGAGCAATATGAATTCCGAATCTTCCGGTCAGGTTAAAGCCGCCAGCCATTTTTTTCTTTTTTTGTGCATTGCCATGTGTTTGTGCTTTTTTGGCTGGGCTTGTTTTTTTCAGCTGGATATTGTCAGTCAGGCCGAAGGTGAAGTCATACCCAGTTCAAGGGTTAAGCCCGTGCAGCATCTTGAGGGCGGCATCATAAGAAAGATCAATGTTCGTGAAGGTGAGAATGTTACCAAAGGACAGGAATTGGTCGTTCTTGAAGCAACCGCCAGTGATTCCAATGTTGAAGAACTTGAAGTCAGGGTTACTTCGCTGAGGGTCAATATCGCCCGTCTTGAGGCTGAAGATAAGGAACTTGTTGCCCCGGAATATCCCAGAGATATTTATGAAAAATTTCCATCCCTGATAGAAAGATCACTGAAGCTGTTCCAGACCCGCAGGGCCCGTCTTGAGAGCGATCTTCTTTCCGAGCGGGAGAAGATCAAACAGCGGGAGCAGGATATCAAACAGATTACATCCCGGCAGCGAAATTCACTTAACAGCTTGAAGCTTCTGCGGGAGCAGATCAAGATCAGTGCCGGACTGCTGGAAGACGGCTTGACCTCGCGCTACAAGCACCTTGGTTTTCTCAAAGAAGAATCGAAGCTCAAGAGTGCTATTGAAGAAGATTCCGCCAAGCTTGGTAAGGCCCGCTCTGCACTGGCTCAGGCCAAGGCAGATATCGGTGAGATAAAGAATTCGCATCTGGCCTCTGTGCGAGAGGAATTACAGGAAGACCGCAGGGAATTTGATGAGCTTTCCCAGCGTCAGCGGAAGTTTGCGGATAACCTGAACCGGACCATCATTCGTTCTCCCGTAGATGGTGTCATCAAAACCTTTTACGTGGTCAGTATCGGTGAGGTCGTAAGGCCCGGTGTAACGATCATGGATATTGTTCCGGCCGGGGACAAACTGGTCATCGAAGCCCGTCTGCCGATCAGTGATATCGGATATGTAAAGGATGGACAGAAAGCCGTGGTAAAGCTGGCCTCCGGGGATGCCGCACGTTTCGGTAACATTGACGGTCATGTGGTTAATATCAGCCCGGATGCCGATTCCACTGACCGGGGAGTGACCTACTACCGGGTGCGCATTGAAACCGATAATGACTATTTTGAGCACGAAGGGAATTACTACAAGCTTTTCCCCGGTATCCGCGTGATAGCCGGGATTCATATCGGAACCCGTTCAGTCATGGAGTATATCCTTGAACCGTTTATGGGCTCCTTGTCATATGCAATGAGGGAACGATGAGCAGCAAAGCAGCTTCCGTAAAGACGGAGAAACAAGAACCGAACTGGATTGATACTGTACCGCCTAAGGTGAAGGAAGTTTTTCTTGCAGCTATTAAGGCCCATTCGGCGAAAAAATATAATGAGGCGATTAACCATTATACCATGGCTTTAAGCCTTTTACCTGATGATCCGGTTCTGCTGACCAACCTTGGAGTGGCTTTACGGGCGCAGGATAGATTCAAAGCTTCGGAAGCCTGCTACCGCCGGGCCATCGCGGTTAAGCCGGACAGTCCCGGTGCATACAGCAATCTGGGCAATGTTCTGCGCAGGTTGGGGCGGCTTAAAGAAGCTGTTGTCTGCCATCGCCGGGCTATTGAGTTGGACCGGAAATTTATTGATGCCTACTACAATCTCGGGCTTGTTTTGCAGGATATGGGTAAGCTGGATGAAGCTATTCGCCTGTTTAACCACTGTTTGAAGTTTAAGCCCGGTGATGACCGCATCAACTGGGACAAGTCACTCGCGCAGCTTGCCAAGGGAGATTTTGTGAATGGCTTTGAGCTGTACGAATATCGTTGGAAACGCGAGGAAATCACTGCCCGCCATTTCCGCCAGCCGCTGTGGGATGGCTCTTCCCTGAAAGATAAGACTATTTTTGTTTATTCCGAGCAGGGCTTCGGGGATACTTTGAACTTCTGTCGTTATCTACCCCTTGTGGCCGAGAGAGGAGGAAAGGTTGTTTTTGAATGTCAGCCGGAGTTGCTTTCCCTGCTGGAAGGCATGGACGGGGTTCACAAAGTTATTGCCGGAGGCGATAGGATTCCTGATTTTGATGTGCAGATTCCGCTGATCAGCCTACCGCGTATTTTTCAGCACGATATTGACAGTATTCCCCGTCAATGTCCTTACATTAAGCCGCCCGGCGATGCCGGGTTCCCGGTGCATGTACCGCAGGGCACTAAATTCAAGGTCGGTATTGTCTGGGCCGGAAAACCTACTCACAAGAATGATCATAATCGCTCGGTAAGTATTGAAAATTTTCTGCCTTTAGCCAGTATCCCGGGGGTGACTCTTTATTCCTTGCAAAAAGGTCCTGAAACAGCACAGCGTGAAGAGTCCGGCTGTGGTTTTCTGATTCGCGAGCTTGGCAGCGGTTGTGAAGATTTTGCTGATACCGCGAAAATAATGGCTCAGCTCGATTTGATTATTACTGTGGATACATCGGTTGCACATCTGGCTGGTGCGTTGAATCTTCCTGTTTGGGTTGCTATTCCTTACAATCCTGATTGGCGCTGGATGCGCAAGCGCAAGGATTCTCCATGGTATCCGAGCATGACTCTCTTTCGTCAGAAAAATCCGGGAGATTGGACTCCGGTCTTTAATAAAATATTAAGTGAACTCAAAAGGAAAATAAACAGTTAACTATATGGCAATCTGGTGCTTTTTTTGCGCGGGGGCTAGACTGTAATGCATTGGTACTGTAACTGAGTAAGTGATTTTAAAACCCGAGTAAGATTTTAAAGTGAATTTAGGGGAAAGCCAATAATGACGGGGAACAGAATTCTGCTTGAATCCGGCACCAATGAGGTTGAACTTCTGGAACTCTATCTTGATGAAGGAGAGGGGGATACTTATAAGCGTTGGTCTTTCGGGCTGAATGTCGCGAAAGTAAAAAAGATTGTCCGTGAGACTGACCTGAAAAATTTTTCCGGGCGTAGGCAGAAAGGTTTAAGTTCTCAGGCAACAGCCGGGATAGATCCGCAGAATCCGCTGGTGATGGGCATGTTTGAGTTTATGGGATCTGTCATTCCACTTATCGACCTCAGCGGCTGGCTGCGCATGGAACCTGTCTCCAAAGACCGCCGTATGGTATTGGTCACAGAGTTTAATGAAGTTGTCAGCGCTTTTCTTGTTTCCGGGGTCAACCGCATTCACCGGGTCAGTTGGCAGGACCTTGAATCTCTGCAGGGAAATATGGCTAAATATGCTGAGGGGACCATTATCGGTACTGTAAAGTTGACCAACCCTGACCGCATCCTGCAGGTTCTTGACCTTGAGCAGGCAATGGAAGATTTGAATCCCGCGCGGGATAAAGCCGCTATAGAGGAAGTGGAAGAGTCAGTCGATTGTGTTTATCAGGCTCTTTGTGCCGATGATTCCCGGTCCATGCGTAATCTGGTTAAAATGTCGCTGGAGCGGGGCGGGTTTGAAGTAGATGCGTATCATAACGGCATTGAAATATGGAAAGCCCTCGAAGAAATTTCGCAGAAAGTGGCCAAGACCGGTATTCACGTTTCTGAATTTATTCAGCTGGTTGTTTCGGACATTGAAATGCCGGGAATGGACGGTCATGCCCTGACCAAGAGCATTAAAGAAGACCCCAACCTGCGCGACCTGACTGTCTATCTTTTCTCTTCACTGATCACAGATGAACTGCTGCACAAAGGTGAGGCCGTAGGAGCCAACCGCCAGTACTCCAAACCCCAGATCGCCACACTGGTAAAGCAGGCCAGAGAGGATTTGAACGACCTTTACAAGTGCGGCTCCTAAAGCTGTTCTTCGCCGCTGGCGATAAGTTCCAGTGCGGCTTCGTCGATAATTTCGACTGTTTTACGCTCAACCTTGATAAGCCCTTGCTCGCTCATTTTTTTGAATACGCGGGACAGGGTCTCCTGTATGGTTCCCAGATATGAAGCGATAATCCCTTTGGGCAGGTCCAGTTCCAACTTGGTGGAATTCTGGGTTGATTTAAGCAGGAGCAGGTAGCTGGCAAGTCTTGCCGGTACTTCGCTCAGGCTGAGAGCTGCAACCTGATTCACCAACTGGCGCAGTCTGCCGGAAAGCAGGGCCAGCATGGACATGGCGAGGTCCGGGTCTTCGCGGATTACTTTTTCAAAACGGTCACGCGGAAAATAGAGCAGGGTGGATTTATTTAAAGTTACTGCGCTTGCGGGGTAGTTCGTTCCTTGAAAGACAGGGACTTCCCCGAAAATTTCTCCGGGTCCGAAAATGTGGATAATCTGCTCTTTGCCGGCAAGTGATTCCCGGTAAATTTTTACCTTGCCTGCTACAATGCTGTAGAATCCTGTGGCGTTACTTCCGGCGGTAAAAATCTGCTCACCTTTCTTCAGTTCACGTGGAACGATGATTTGTTCTATTTTTTCCTGCTGCTCGCTGCTCAGTCCTGCAAAAAGGCTTATCTTGTCTAGATTATGTGTCTTTTTCATTACAATATTCTTTTATAATTAATGATGAGCGGTAAATGACTTAAGTCAGGGTTTGAGTCAAATTAATGTTCTATGCTTAACTAACTGATTAAACGAAGAAAGGGAATATCATGGATAAAATATCAATTATTAATGTCTGTCGCGGTTCCGGGACTGACGGATGCCGTTTTGCCTTGTTTGTGGATGATGACTTTGCCGGCCTTATTGAAGAAACCATCAACGCCAGCGGTTGGCCTGAATTTTTGCACGGGCGTTTCGGGGAACAAATCAACCGTCACAAAATGGTTTCTGTCAGTGCTGCTGCCTGTCCCAATGGATGTTCACGTCCGCATATTGCGGATATCGGGTTAATCCGGGCCTGTGTTCCGGTAATTGATCATGACGGCTGTATCGGCTGTGAAGAGTGTGTTCGAGCCTGTCCAGATGAAGCCATGAAGATTGTTGATGGAAAAGTGGTTATAACCCGTGAAAAATGTTTAGTTTGTGGTTATTGTACTAATGTCTGCCCAACTGAAGTTATTTCCTGCTCGCGCAGTGGATGGCGTTTTCTGGTGGGCGGAAGACTGGGACGTCATCCCCGTCTCGCATCGGAACTTCCCGGTGTTTATACGAGTGAAGAAGTGCTGGACCTCATTTCCAGATGTATGAAGATATGGATGGAAAATTATGTGGACGGAAAGAGGTTCGGTTGGGTTATGGAACGTGTCGGTCATGATAAGCTCCTGCTTGAATAGAATCTGAAATTTAACCCGGGAAGGTAAGGTGGCGGGCCTCATTTTTGTCTCCCTTTCATTTATTTTGCTGGCAGCCCATGCGCTGCGCGGCGGCGACAACGGTTTGTGTGTTTTTCTGCTCGGTTCGGCAGCTTTGTCATTAAGCCGCGAACGCTGGGCGGGAAATGTCTGCGGGGTGTTGCTCGGCTGCGGGGCTTTGATCTGGCTGGACAATGGTACAGCCCTGATCAGCCTGCGCATCTTTACCGGAGGAGATTGGGTCAGGCTGGCTGTGATTATGGGGGGGCTTTTTGCTCTTACAATTTTTTCGGCGGCCTATTGCTTTTCTCCGTCCGGCAGGGAGCGATACAACCGCAATGATGAACAGGGGATTTTCAGGGCTTCAATTTTTCTGCTCAGCGTATTGCTGCTTGAGATAACCCGGACCAAGGTTTCCTTTCCCATATTTCTCGTCGACCGCTTTTTCCCCGGTTGGGGCAGGGCGGAGATCTTCCTGCTGGCTTTCTATGGTTCGTGGATCGGCAGTAAAATGTTTAGCCCTGAAGGGGCCAGAATAATACGGCCCCGGATATGGGCTTTTTTCTCAGTGGTCTTTTTCGGACAATTGGCACTGGGGTTGGCCGGGCTTGATCTTTTTCTCATGACTGGAAGTCTGCACCTGCCCATACCGGCACTAATTGCAGCCGGACCTGTTTATCGCGGTTCCGGTTTCTTCATGCCTATTCTTTTTACCGTTTCGGTTTTGCTGGTCGGTGCGGCATGGTGCAGTTATCTCTGTTACATCGGGGCCTGGGATGACTATTTCAGCCGTAAAGGGAGCAAAAAGCCTGCAAAGGATTTTAATCCCCGGCTGGTCTGGGTACGGCTTTTGTTACTGATTCTTGTTGTCGGGATCGCTTGGAGAATGCGTGTGAGCGGTATTTCTCCGGTTGTTGCGGTATGGGCTGCTTCTCAACTCGGCTTGATCAGTGTTTTGGTTATGCTGGTTTTCTCCCGCGAAATGGGCATGATGGTCCATTGCAGCACATTTTGTCCGATGGGGATTGTTTCAAATCTGCTGGGCAAGTTGTCTCCGTGGCGGTTGAAGATTGCAAGCAGCTGTTGCAAATGCATGAAGTGCACTAAGGTCTGCCGTTATGGTGCACTCAACCGTAAAGACATCGAAGCCGGGCGTCCCGGAATATCCTGCACCCTGTGCGGGGATTGTATTTCCAGCTGTAAAGGTGGCAGCCTCGGTTATAAATTCCCGTTTCTTTCATCCGAAATTTCCAGAAAAGTATTTTTGACCGCAGTTATTTCTTTGCATGACTTGTTTTTAGGGGTCGCGAGAATTTAGCGTATTCTAACTGCTGGATTTTTCTTTACAATCTCTTAGTAATAGTTATTATTAAGCAAGTGTTAAGAAGATTGAGAAAAATAGTTTCAGGCACTTTTGTGCTGTGTCAGTGTTATACCGTTGCAAAGTGCGTGAAGCTGAATAAGGAGAATACTATGACTCGTACTGTTGTTGTCGACGTTGATGAATGTGTTGGCTGTGAAGCGTG
Source organism: Maridesulfovibrio spiralis (SeqCode) (assembly GCF_048571135.1). Taxonomy (NCBI): domain Bacteria; kingdom Pseudomonadati; phylum Thermodesulfobacteriota; class Desulfovibrionia; order Desulfovibrionales; family Desulfovibrionaceae; genus Maridesulfovibrio; species Maridesulfovibrio spiralis (SeqCode). The sequence goes on from NZ_CP182344.1 coordinate 3,004,460, forward strand.
TGTTGAAGAGTGCCCCGATGTTTTCACCATGGGGCCCGGAGATCTTGCTCAGGTACATAATCCGGAAGGAGCAGACGAAGAGTGCATTGAGTCGGCTATTGATATTTGTCCGACCAATTGTATTCACTGGGAAGAATAAAATTTAGAAAAATTGTCATCTTTGACCTGAATCAAATACTTTTGCAGCTCCTTTTCCTAGTTTGGACTCAACGAATGAGAGATCAATCCTGAAGGCGGGGCGGATAGACCGCCTTCAGTTTAAATTTGGAAAAATTAAACGGGAAGGGAGAAAAAATTATGGGTTTTGACCTGAATCAAGTTCTTAAAAAAGTTGTTTCCATATTCGGTAATGAAGAAGCTGAAAACCAATTACCTTCAAAGGAGTTGAAAATGTTTTGTAACCAGTGTGAACAGACTGCAAAGGGACAGGGCTGCACCGTTAAAGGTGTCTGTGGAAAAACCAACGAAGTTTCCGCCATTCAGGATCTTCTTGTGCAGGTTCTGGTTGAGCTTGGAACCGTAGCTACCGCTGCCCGCAAGGAGGGCGTTGAAGTTTCTAACGAGATCAACCGCCTGACCGCTGAAGGTGTTTTTTCCACCCTGACCAACGTCAACTTTGATGACGAAAGATTCGTTCCGGTAATCAAGAACGTTGCAGCTGCACGCGATGATCTGGCCTCCAAGGTTAAAGCTGACTGTGGTCCTGTAACAGTTGTTGCTGCTACTGCCGCTGAACTCAGCAAGCAGGGCGAAGCATTCCCCGTAACTTCCTTTGATGAAAATGAAGATCTGCGCTCCCTTAAGCAGATTCTTGTATACGGCCTTAAGGGTGTATCCGCCTACGTTGACCATGCCGCTATCCTCGGTCAGGAAGACGATGAGCTTTACGCCCAGATCCATGACTGTCTCGCCGCTGTTCCCCAGCAGCTCGGCATGGAAGAGCTGGTCGGCCTCGCCATGAAGTGCGGTGAAATGAACCTTAAAGCAATGGAACTGCTTGATGCAGGTAACACAGGCGCTTACGGCCATCCCGTACCTACTGAAGTACCTCTCGGTGCTAAGGCTGGCAAGGCCATCCTCGTTTCCGGTCACGATCTTAAAGACCTCCGCCAGCTTCTTGAGCAGACCGAAGGAACCGGAATCAATATTTATACCCATGGTGAAATGCTGCCCTGCCACGGTTACCCCGAGCTGAAGAAGTTCGATCACTTTTACGGCCACTACGGAACCGCATGGCAGAATCAGGCCAAGGAATTTGCAGCATTCCCCGGTGCTATCCTCATGACTACCAACTGCATCCAGAAGCCTGTTGAAAGCTACAAGGGCAATATCTACACCACCGGCCTCGTCGGCTGGCCCGGAGTTACCCATGTTGCCAACGGTGACTTCTCCGCAGTTATCGAAAAAGCAAAAGAACTGCCCGGTTTCGAAGCTGATACCGACAACGGCAAAGTTCTTTGCGGTTTCGCACGCAACACCGTTCTCGGCGTGGCAGACAAGGTTATCGAAGGCGTGAAAGCTGGTGCCATCAAGCATTTCTTCCTCGTCGGCGGTTGCGACGGTGCCAAGCCCGGCCGTAACTACTACACCGATTTCGTAGAGCAGGCTCCCAAGGATACCATCATCCTGACCCTCGCTTGCGGTAAGTTCCGTTTCTTTGACAAGCAGCTCGGCGACATCGGCGGCATTCCCCGTCTGCTGGATATCGGGCAGTGCAACGACGCTTATTCCGCAATCCAGATCGCAGTAGCTCTTGCTGATGCATTTGAATGCGGCGTCAACGACCTGCCCCTGTCCATGATCCTGTCCTGGTACGAGCAGAAAGCAGTATCCATCCTGCTGACCCTGCTGCACCTCGGCATCAAGGACATCCGCCTCGGGCCTTCTCTGCCTGCATTCGTAACCCCCAACGTGCTGAACTTCCTCGTTGAAAATTTCAACATTATGCCTATCAGCACACCTGAAGAAGACCTCAAGGCAATTCTCGGTTAGAGAATGCCTCCGGCGGCTGGGGAGGGGAAACTCTTGCAAGAGTTTCCCCTCCCCAGACCCCACCCCTTCAGAACCTTTTAACAAGCTGTCGCTCTTTGTCCCGGAAGATTTTATTTAACTTCTCAATTTATTTTTACCCGGTAGACCGCCAGTAAATGATTTTATACAAATTTTCGCCCAGGGCTTAATCCCCCTACGGCACAATTTAAGAATTGATACTAGCCTTAAACAACTAAAAGTTTTTGGGATTCTTAAACCCTTTTTTCAAAAAGGGTTTAAGGCCCCCGGCAGGGTCGCCGAAGGCATATTCAACAAAAAAGCGCATAGCGCATCAAATCCTAAGTCCCGCAGGGCCGCCGGAGGCCTACATGGCACGGCACAGGAGGATATATAAAATGAAAGTATTACGTAAGATGATCAGCATTAACGAAGAGCTTTGTGACGGTTGCGGCCAGTGTGTTCCCGGCTGTGAAGAAGGCGCATTGCAGATTATTGATGGCAAGGCCAAGCTGGTGGCGGAAAAATATTGTGACGGCCTTGGTGCCTGTCTAGGCGAATGCCCCACCGGCGCACTCAAGGTTATTGAAGTCGAAGCGGACGACTTTGATCCTGAAGCAGTTAAAGAACTGCTGACCGAGCAGGGGCGTGCAATTCCTAACCACATGCCTGAGCCTGAGAGCCTGCGTCTGGGCAGTGCTAAGCCTGCGCACGGCGGCTGCGGTTGTTCCGGTTCCAGAATTGAAGCTTTCGCTCCGGCTGCTTCTCCCTGCCAGCAGGCAAATGTGCCTACCGATGCTGAAGCAGGGCCTTCACAGCTGACCCACTGGCCTATCCAGATCAGACTTGTTCCTGCGGACGCGCCGTTCCTCAAGGGCGCAGATCTGTTGTTGACCGCTGACTGTGTGGCGGTTTCAGTTCCCGGTTACCATGAGCGTTTTCTGCCGGGTAAGAAGGTACTGATGGGTTGTCCCAAGTTTGATGACGTGGCCCTTTACGAACAGCGTTTGACCGAGATCTTTGCCACCAGCGGCCTGAATTCCATCACAGTGCTGGAAATGGAAGTGCCCTGTTGTGCTAACTTCAGCCTCATTATTATGAAGGCACTGAAGAATTCCGGTGCGGATATCCCGGCCGAGAAAATTGTTTTCACCAGGACCGGGCAGCTTAAGGCCAAGACAACTCTTGACCAGCCTGTTCCGCTTTAAAATATTACCAAGTTTCATCTACCTCCTACCAACTAATAAACAGAAACGGGGAGTTTCCGGTCAATGTGACTGGAAACTCCCCGTGGATTTTTAGGCTGGCAGAAAACAATCAGCTAATTCATGATGTCTTGCTCAAAGCTGGGCTGGTTATTGAATTCATCAGGAATGTAATCCGATTGCGGGTGAGCACTTGCTGAATCTCTTTTTTCCATAGGCCCGGAAGTGTTAACCATGGGCGTGATAAACGGGTCTTCCTTGATAGGCAACAACGATCTGGTCTTCGAGTTGAGCGGTACGGCCCAGTCCCATGAACCGAGAATTTCACCATCAGAAATTGTGGTCACTGCTGCGGTAATAAATATTTTTGTTTTTCCGACAGAGTAGGCTCCGGCAAGCACGCATTTTTCGGGCGGGGCAATATCTTTCGCCACGGGAGCCATGGGGAAACGGGAGCTGTCAGCAACGATGGCGAATCCTTGTTGGGCAATCCGTGAGGCCATTTGTTCGGTGAGGATTTTGGCAAAATCAGTTTGTATGGGGTTACTGCGAAGTCTGAACATGGTCACAGTAATCGGGGAGCCGAGAGGTAGGCGTTCCGACAGTTGGTCGGAAATTCTATCCGCAGCAGCGTAGTTGAGCTCCACCATCGGGGTGTTGTCTTCTTCGAAAAAAGGGCCGGTTGTGGGACGCTTTCCGAGATAGTCCAGAGTGCGGTCCTGAAAACCGGAGCAGGCACCAAGAGCCAGAAGCGCGGCAAGTGCTATGATTAAACTTGTTTTTCTGCCTTTCATGAAAGTTTCCTGTTTTTAAATATGAGCAATATTGCAGGAGTTTGCCGACGCTTAATCAGATGCAATGAAAATGCCACGGATCAAAAGGACCGTTTATACAGCCTATTGATTCCGTGGCTTTTTTTATTACATCGGGAAACAGGCAGATAAAGCCGGAAAACTGGCATCCCGGCCAGTCCGAAGCTAATCCATCCGGGAAATAATTTCTCTGATCAGTGCCGACATGGAAGCTGAAGATTTGGCAGCCTGTTCGATTACCGCTTCATGGGTGGTTTCGGCCATGCAGTCGGGCAGGTTCTTGTTGGTCAGGCATGCAATGCCCATGACTGCCATGCCCATGTGGATGGCCGCGATTGCTTCAATAGCGGTGGACATACCTACCGCATCAGCTCCGAGTCTTTTGAACATACGGGTTTCGGCAGGTGTTTCAAGGTTCGGCCCGGTTACCTGCACGTAGACGCCGCGTTCCAGACGGATGCCTTTGTCTTTGGCGGCGGCAACGGCGATATCACACAGGTCGCTGGAGTATACCTTGCTCATGTCCGGGAAGCGCAGTCCCCAGTCATCATTGTTGGGTCCGGTGAGCGGGGAGTGTCCGGTGAAGTTGATCTGGTCCGTGATCAGCATCAGGTCCCCGGCGTCGAACTGGGGATTGAGTGCGCCCGCAGCATTGGTGATGAAAATTCTTTTGATGCCCATCTGCCCCATAACACGGACCGGGGTGACGGCCTGCTGGGCGGTGTATCCCTCATAAATGTGGAAACGTCCACTGAATACAAGTACTGGTTTTCCTTCTATAAAGCCGTATACAAGACTGCCGGAATGTCCCTTCACAGTTGACTGCGGGAAGCCGGGAATATCGCTGTAGGGAATTTCAATTGCCGAATCCAGCTTGGTTATTGCTTCTCCAAGACCGGAGCCGAGAATGATCCCGATTGCAGAGGCTTGAAAATTATCTATCTTTTCTAGTATATGGGTGCTAATAGTATATATAGATTCCGGGGAGGTCATAGGTTATTTTACTCGTAGTTTCGGGTTTAATGTACGGATGGAGCTATCAACAGCGCCTTTTCCTCAGTCGTCCGTCTTAACTAGTAACTTAAAAGAGAACGGGATTCTATGGATTTTTCCACTTTAATCGGGATGCTGGTCGGGCTTTCCCTTGTTGTCGGTGCGATTTTTATAGGCGGGGCGGTAGATGTCTTTGTCAACGTTCCCGGTATGATGATCGTTATCGGTGGAACTTTGGCTTCCATTTGTGTTGCCTTTCCTTTTGAAGAAGTTATTCAGGCCATGGTCGCCGGATTCAAGGCTTTTTCTTCCAGAAAGGTTAAAGTCAACGAAGTGGTCAACATCATGGTCAAGGTTGCTGAAATCAGCCGTCGTGAAGGTCTGATCGCCCTTGAGAATGTGCAGACTGAAAATGTTGTGCTGCGTAAATCCTGCCAGCTTATTGCGGACAACGCTGATCCCGAACTCATCCGCGCCACTTTGCAGATTGAAATTTCTGCCATGAGAAGGCGTCATAAAATCGCTCAGGATGTATACAAACGTCTTGCAGGATTGGCTCCGGCTTTCGGAATGCTCGGTACTCTTATCGGTCTGGTCCAGATGTTGTCCAACCTTCAGGACCCCGCGTCCATCGGTCCGGCTATGGCTGTTGCGATTCTGACTACTTTTTATGGTTCCCTGCTGGCAACCCTGCTTTTTATCCCCATCGGCGCAAAGCTTAAGGCCAGAACATTGCAGGAACAACTGCATCTTGAGATCATTTTTGAAGGCGCCAAGTCCATCCTTGAGAATAATAACCCCCGTCTGGTTTATGAGAAGCTTTCTTCTTTTCAGGCACCCAAGGACAGATCAGGAGATTAAGCCATGGATGATGAACTCCTGAAAGGATCGTTGCTGGTAGGAGAGGAAGATGATGAGGATGAGCCTAATGAGTGGATAACCACTTTTGCGGATTTATCCATGCTGCTGCTGGTCTTTTTTATCCTGCTTTATTCCATGTCTGAGATTGATGCGAAAAAGTTTGATATGACTTTTCAGTCCGTCAGCAAATCCATCAGCGGCAAATTGCAGAAAATTGCCACCAGCAAGGTCTCCCGCGAAGAAGCTGGTGCCATTCTCAATCAGGTGGTCACCCGCCGGGAGATCATTAAGGCCCAGCGCAAGGTATTTGAAGACGTTAAGTACCTCCAGACTACCAAGGGTGTGGAGGGGATAATGAGCGCAAAATTCGAGGATGGGAAAATTACGATCAAACTGCCGGCCGATGTTCTTTTTGAGCCCGGACAGGTTCAGCTGAGCAAGAGAGGGCGCGTTGCCGTTAAGGCCTTGAAGAATTTTTTTGTGACGCATCCTGACCAGTATATCAACATTAAAGGATATACTGACGATACCCAGCCCAGCAGCAAGAGCAGGTTGAAAGACAATTGGGAAATTTCCTCATTACGCGCGGTAAATGTTCTGCGATACCTCATGAAAATCGGAATTAAGCCGAACAGACTCACTGCAACCGGGCTTGGAGAAATGGATCCTCTTGTTCCCAATAATTCGACGCGTAACCGCCAGCGCAACCGCCGGGTTGAATTTGTTCTGGATAAGATGATGACCGGGCCATAGAGGCACGATTGTAAAATTAATGAAAATTAAAATTTCACTTAAGCGGTAAACATGGTCTTATCGCTGGGGATTTTGTTAAGATTGCCTGTAAAAAAATGGTGATTTTGATCTATTGAATTTATGATTGGAGAGAATAATGGATATTTCGTTTGAGAGCAATTCGGCCAGAGGGGCTTTCAGGACAAGTCTTCCTGGGCTTGGCCTCAGGATTGAAGGGCGTCCCGCACCGTACAGTGTGAAGGATTTTAGTGTTAACGGTCTGGCTTTTTCTGCCGGAGAGGATTCTTTTTCAGTGGAAGAGGAGTTCAAAGTGGATTTTGTCCTTGGCAAAAAAGAGCTTTTGACCGGTCTCGATATTAAGATTGTCCGCGATATCGGTAAGGGGCTGATGGGCTGTATTTATGTCGATTTGGATAAATATCAGGAAGCCCGGTTGGATAAACTGGTGCTTGAAGTTCAGAAACGTATGATTCAGCTGCGCAAGAAAAAAGGCGTGTCTTGATAGTGGGTTGGTGTTGAGCTGTGTATAAAGGTGAACACAAGGTTCTTATCGCTAACAGGGGCGAGATTGCGATTCGTATTGCCCGGGCATGTCTTGAGTTAAACCAGAATTTTGTCTGCGTTTATACAGAGGCGGACAGCGAGAGTGGGCATGTGCGGTTTGCGCGCGAACATGGTGGAGAAGAAAGTCTTTTCCGCATCAGTTCATACCGGGACGCAAATGAGATTTTCAGTGTCGCGGACTGTAGCGGAGCCTCGGCTATTCATCCGGGATATGGTTTTTTTGCCGAAGATTTCCGGTTTGCGAGGCGGGTGATAAGACGTGAAAAACCTTTAATTTTTATCGGGCCTTCGTGGCGGGTTATTCAGGAGCTGGGCGACAAGATCAATACTAAACGATTGGCACGCAGGCTTGGTGTTCCCACTGTTCCAGGGTCCGACAGTCCTATTTATGATGAACTTGAGGCTGTCGAGCTTGCAGACAGCCTTTTTGCATTTCAGAGAGAGCAGGGCTTTCAGGCTCCTGCTGTCATGGTTAAAGCCTCGGCTGGGGGCGGGGGGATGGGCATTGAAGAAGTCAATGACCCGGATGAATTTCGCTCCGTGTACCGCCGAATACGCAACTATGCCAAACGTCAGTTCAATGATGAAGGCGTGCTCATCGAGCAGCGCATCTACGGCTTCAACCATCTGGAAGTTCAGGTGGTTTGCGAGCGCAGCGGAAAGAAACATGTTCACTTCGGAACCCGCAACTGCTCGGTTCAGAGCAGTGGAAACCAGAAGAGAATTGAGGTTGCGCCCGGTTTCGCTCCTAATGAAATACACTACATTTTCAATGCGGCCGAGGTGCTGGAAAGCATTACCGAGCACTCCCTCTCCATGGCACGGGCTGTTAATTATGATAACGTGGGCACATGGGAATGGATTGTAACTCCGCGCGGTGAGCCGTTCCTCATGGAGGTTAACACCCGCATTCAGGTGGAAAACGGTGTTTCAGCTGCAATCGCTGCCATCAAGGGTGAGCACGGTGTAAACATTATCCGTGAACAGATCAGGCTCGGACTTGGTGATCCCATAATTTACAGTCAGCAGGATGTTGAACTCTCCGGTGTGGCTATTGAGTACCGCATTATTGCAGAAAATCCGGATAAAGATTTTGCCCCGTGGGTAGGCACGATTGAGAAGTTCGGCTGGCAGGAACAGGACTGGCTGGAAGTTTATACGCAGGTTCCTACTGACCGGGCTTATGAGATTCCTACAGAGTTCGATCCCAACCTTGCGCTGGCTATTGTGCGTGGGGAAAACCTTGATCATGCTAAACGGCGGGGGCAGGAATTTTTGTCCAATCTGGTGCTGCAGGGGCAGGATAGGGCGGGCAGAAAACTTGAGTCCAATATTTCCTATTTGATCGATAAAACTTCCGGCTTGCTGGAATTTTAGTATGAATATTGATAAGCGCATCGACGCTCTTGCGGAGCGGCTAAGTTACATTAAGGACATTTTCGGGAATCTCGAAAATGCCAATATTTCCATGCTTAATTCGGAGCTTGCGGAGTTTCGCAGTCTGCGTGGGACAATATCCACTGAAAATTCTCTGGCCAGACTTCTCAGGCTTGAGGATCTTTTTTCTTTTCTTGAGTCCAAGCTGGAAAAAGATCTTACGCCCATGGACCGGGTGCGTATTGTACGTCATCCACAGCGCATCTGCCTGACTGATATTCTGGAAAATGTTTACGATAACTATACAGAGCTTGGCGGGTTGGGTGAATTCAGCATTGATCCATCTATGCTCATCGCTCAGGCTTATATCACCCGCCGGGTGGGGCAGAAGGTCGTCCATCAGCCGGTCATGGTCATCGGTCAGGAAAAAGGACACGGGCAGGAGTTCCGCAACGGTGGTTCAGTAAAACCCTGGGGTAATGCCAAGGCTCTGCACTACATGAAAGTCGCGCAGGCCGAAGGTATTCCCATCCATACCTATGTTTTTACCCCCGGTTCCTATCCGGTGGAGGATTATCCCGGCGCGGCGCAGCAGATTGCTAAGAATCTTTATGAGATGGGCCAGATTGATGTGCCTATTGTGTCCATTATTTCCGAGGGTGGGTCAGGCGGAGCTGAAGCTATCGGTTTTGCTGACCGCAGGCTCATGCTTTCCCACGGCTACTATTCCGTTATTTCCCCCGAAGGAGCGGCGGCAATCGAGGCCAATCTTCGCGACGGCAGCCGGGTTGACGATTCGCTTATTGCCGGGTGCGCCCGCAAACTCGGCATCACAGCCGAAGAAAATCTTTCCATGGGTTATATTGACCGGGTGATTCAGGAACCCCATCTCGGGGCCAAGCCCGCCAGTTATGATTTTTTCCGCAATTTGCGGTCGGAAGTTATCCGGGCCACCAACGAGGTCTGTATTTCCGTGAAAGGGCTTAAGCTTTTCCGGGCCATGGCTCTCAAGCAGAAAGGTCCGGAAGAGGGCGAGGATGTTTTCATGCGCTGGGCACTCAGCTCACGAGCCCGTGCGCGGTTGGTCGATAAGCGGTATGAAAAATTCCGCAATCTTTCCACAGATGCCTATATGGATCAGCGGTCATTTTTCCTTAAGATGGGCGCGGCTGTGCAGGGTGTGGCCTGGTCTACCAAGTCGCTATTTGTTTACAATCTTGTGGGACGTACTGTGCGTGCGGCCAAGCAGGGTATGGAAGAGATTCAGGCCGAGGCCCATCTGGTTAAGGAACGTACTGCGCGGCTCCTGAAAAAAGGTCAGCCCGGTAACGGTTCATCACCGAAAATTTCCAGCGATGTGCGTGAAAAGCTGCTTTGCCTATCTACCTCTGACCAGTCACCATGCTTTGAGGAAGGACGCTGGAAGTACAGCAGCCCCAAATGCAGGGATGACCGTACCTTCACCTGTCCCAACTCTGCATCCGAAGGTTGTCTTGATCTCTGGGCTCCGGATCTTTTCGGCGATTTTGCCGGGGTATGCAGCAATTGCGGGCACCATTTTCCCATGGAATATCAGTGGTATCTGTATAATGTTTTCAACTATGCCGAGGGTTTTGAATTCAATTCCGGCATAGAAGCTGCCAATCCACTCGGTTACGAAGGGTTTGATCTCAAGCTCGATGAGGCCCGCAAGAAGACCGGGCTGCGTTCATCCTGTATTACTTTTGAGACCCGTCTGGATGGGATTAATGCCGTGGTTATCTGCCTTGCTGCTCCTTTCCGGGGTGGCTCTGTCGGGGCTGCCGAAGGAGAGAAGATTATCCGGGCTGCAGAACGGGCACAGCGTAAGCAGTTGCCGCTTATTTTTTATGCGCATGGAACAGCCGGGATTCGTATTCAGGAAGGTACAAATGGTGTTTTGCAAATGCCTCGTTGTACTATGGCCCTTCGCCGTTACGTTGATGCCGGTGGGTTGTATCTTGTCATTTATGATACAAATTCCTACGGTGGGTCCGTGGCCAGTTTTCTGGGCTGTTCGCCTTACCAGTTCGGCATTCGTTCTTCGAAAATCGGTTTTGCCGGACCGCGGGTTATCACTGAAACTATCGGAATTCCCGTGCCTCCTGATTACCACAATGCATGGAATGCACTTTCTCGGGGACACATTCAGGGTATCTGGGACCGCCGTGAAATGGCCCGCAATATCGGGCAGGCCTTCATGACCATGGGGGGCCGGAATTTATATTATAGGTAGGATGGCTTCACGTTTTGTTTTAGAAATTGTGCGAAGCTGTTTGGAATATACCTTCGTTTGTGTAGGTTCTTATCGTATCTGGATTTCTGTGTTAGGGAGTGTCGCAGCAGGTTGACTTTGCCTGATAATGTCTGCAAATTGCCCGGACCGGATTCTGGTTTCAAGGTTTCCGGTTTTTATATGTAAGAAAATGATATTCGCCCATTGTGGCGGAATATAAGTGAAAATAATTCAGAGGTTTATATAATGCTTAATATTAAGGAACTGCTTGAAGAAATCAAGGCTTCTCCCTATGAAGAAATTGAAATCTCCGTTCCCCATACCGGAACTGTTGAATTTTCCGGACTCAAAGTAGGGGATAAAGTTAATGGTCCTTCCGGTGAATGGAAAGAAAAACCCGGCACTGTGCTCGCTAAGCTTACCCGTGAGCGTAATACCAAAAGTATTACTGCTCCTGAGAAAGGTGAGATTGTTGCCATTCGTGAAGATCTGGAAGGCAGCTTTGTAGAAGCCGGTGAAGTGCTGATCAAAATCCGCCACTTTCTTTCCAAAGAAGAAGTTATTCAGCTGATTCTCAAAAAAGCACTGTTCCTGTTCAATGCTCCCGAAAAAGCCAAATATTATTTCACCCCCGAAGTTGATGCTAAAATCAAAGGCTCCGGTGAACGTTCTGTCAAAGTTACCGAGGGTATGGATTTGTTCATTGTTTCCCGTATGAAAAGGGAAACCCCGCTGAACTACAGCGGTCCCGAAGGCCTGATTTACTCCGTTTACTTCCATAACGGTGACAACGTTGATGCAGCGCAGCCGCTGATCGGGATCTGCCCCGCTGACCAGCTCAAGCAGATTCAGGAAGTGGTGAACCGAGTTCAGAGTGAATGGGAAGAGGTTGATTAATAAGGGCTTTTGCCTTTTTAAATCTTGCCATTGACGGACTCTTTTTTTCCGTATTAATAAAGGATTTTTGACATGGGTAATGTTCTTCAGATCAGGGTCATGGCACGCACATATGATGAGGCGGAAGTTGAGAAAAAATGGCCTTATCTGGTTGAGACTGCATGGGAACAACCGCACGTTGAAGGCCGTCCGCACGGGGTTATCGAACTTGTCGAGGACCTTAAGGACAGGCTGGAGTTGGGCATGATCCCGGATGAAAAGGCCGATGCCATGGCGGATTCGATCCGTAAGGCTTACGATCTAAAATTGCGCATGGAAAAAGCTCTTGGCGACTGGAAGGCTTCGGAAGCCAATACTATCAGCTACGATCTTGAAGACGAGCTGAGTTCCGCGGAAAAAATCGCATCCAAAAGAAAATTCAGATAATGGGGGCCTAAATGGCTGGAAGCATGAATAAAGTAATTTTGATAGGCCGTATCGGGCAGGACCCGAAACTTTCATATACAACATCCGGTCAGGCTTTTGCAAACTTCTCAGTTGCTACTGACGAAGGTTACAAAGACCGCAACACCGGACAGAAGGTTGATAAGACCGAATGGCATCGTGTTACCGCATGGAGACACACTGCTGAGTTCGTGGGCAAGTATCTTTCCAAAGGCCGACTGGTTATGGTTGAAGGTAAATTGCAGACCCGCAAATGGCAGGATCAGAACGGTCAGGACCGCTACACAACTGAAATCGTTGCTAACAATGTTCAGGGACTGGACAGCAGACAGGATGCAGGCGGTTTTCAGGGCCAGCAGCAGGGTGGATACCAGCAGCAGGGCGGTGGTCAGTACAACAACAACCAGCAGCAGGGTGGCGGCTATCAGGGTCAGCCCCAGCAGCAGCAGTACAACAACCAGCAGCCTCAGCAGCAGGGCGGCGGTTTTCAGGAAGAAGAGGATCTCGGTCCTGCATTCCCTTCCGAAGCCAGCGGTATGGACGAAGTTCCGTTCTAAGCAGGCTTGCAAACCAGCAAAATCAAATCCCCAATCTCAACGAGATTGGGGATTTTTTTATTCCAAAGCAGAATTTATGAAAACAGAGCAGCGAAGCCCAAATAATAGTTTTTGAAGAGTTCAGAGAAACTTTTCCAATAAATTTTTTTGGTCCCGCTGAAAGTGCCTGCCGGGAGGCTCCCCCGAAGGGTAACTGCAGGTATTTTATCTAGGCAATTCAGGAAACATTTCTTTCACGATAGCTGAGGCTTCCTGTGTAGCCATGATAGCGCCGAATTCACTGGTGAAGGGTTTCAGCTCGTCGATGAGAAACGGGAGGTCTTCTATGCAGGCTTTCGCGGAGCTGAAAGGCATCGGGCCTTGCCCTGTTGCATTTGTCGTCTGCTGCTCCATCTGCGCATCTTGGGCCATATCAACCTGTTCGAGAGGCTTTGACTGGTACAGATGGCACGAGAGCTTCCATGCCACCTGCAGGTCTCTGTATGCTTTACGATATTCTTTTAGCGAGGTGTAGGCCTGTCCACGAAGCATGAAAGCCTGCGCTTTCTTTTCTTCTGTGTAGTCGGAATCAATTATGTCGGTCAGCTTTGCAACTGCTGCATCATATTCTTTTTGTAGAGCGTAAACGTGCGCCTGCTCAATTGGTTTATAGAAAAATGAGCATCCCGGCGCAGCCAGCAGTAGCATGATTAGGACGGCGGTCAGGCTGCGGAATGTTTGTGCAGTTGCATTCATAATGAAAGATTATCGCACAGCCTGAGGCCGGGTGTCTACGGATTAGGCAGCACTACTCGTTGCCGTTCATCGCAGTCACCTACGATCGTATCGATTTCTGCTTTCTGGTCTGGCTTGATGTCCAGAAATTTGACCCTGTAACCGCAGGAGCATTGCGTTTTGTTTTGCTCTGTGCATATTCCGCAAAAAATTGGGAGTCTGTTTTTTAATGAGTATATCTTCAGGTTCAGGAAATTGTTGTCTTTGAGGTCCGCGTCAGTGTGGAAGAAGCAGCCTTCAGCACAAAGATGATGCACTGCACCGTTGACACTTTTAGACATTGCGGGGTCATTTTCGAAACTAATTTCAATCGGGATATTTACATTTATTGGGCATGACGATTTTGCAAGCCTGCATTTTCGGTTCAGGCAGTCGCATATGAAGTTTTCGTGGTCGTCTAAGAAGACAGTTTCTTTATGTTTTTCTATGCTTCTGATGGTAGGTATTGCTTTTGAAATGCTTAGTATCCGGTTTCGCTCTCCGCATGGGGTCTGCATAATTTTCCGCACATCAAGAATCATCCCGGAATATTCTTTTTCCAACATCGTGTTGCAGAATTTCATAGGGCAGGAACAAAACTTAAGTTCCATATATTTCGAAATACTAGAATCAGAATATTGCTCAGGATTGTCGGTGTAGATGATGACCTGGTTGTTTTGGTAACTCATTTTACTCCACCAGATTTATAGCTTGTAGGGTGTAATAAACACGGGAGAAACCTGTTCACCTGCAGGCCGGAGCAGGTGTCGGAGACGGACTTCCCTTCACACGATCAAGTGGAAAGTCTGGCCAGGTTTCATCCCGTGAAATAAGGATTTATTCGCCTAGCCTACGAAATCAAAATGGCAGGGGGGAATAGATATGTGCATGTCTGCGTCTATTTCCGGTAGATGAAAAAGAAAGTAGAGGTGCTTTGAGGGAGGCGCGATAAAGAGATTGCCTTTCATGTGTGCTTTGATAATGCCTTCTGGAAGGCCGTGTTTTGCTGCCTGTTGTTTTATGCCCATGCCGATCAGAATCATTGCTTCCTTTTTGAACTGGACTTCAAACAGTGAAATTCTGACCGCTTTTCGTTCATTGAGTTTTACCTCTGCGCATCCGCACATTGAATCTGGGATAAACATATGCTCCTCCGGTTTATTGTTATGATTTGAAGTTGAGTTTCAATATCAATTAAATTTTAGACAGCTTGTTGTCAACAACAAAAGGAAAAATGTTGAGAGTATGATTTTATGTTGTGTTGGGAAAAGCAGTCAGGCTTTATGCTGATTTTATATATGAGGCTTGATCAATTTATTATGAATCTGCTTGGACTGGTCAGGTTTAATATCCATGAACTGGATTCCGTATCCGTATATTCCGCTTTGAGGAGTACTGCTCCAGCGGATTCCACCGCAGATGGGCAGCTTGTTGTCGATATCATTTATGCGGATGTTTACAAGGTGGTTATCAGAAAGATCGGTGCTTGTTTTCATGAAGCACCCGTACTCGGAGAGGTTGACGATCATTGCTTTGTATTCCTTTGCCATGACATGGTCATCCTCATAGCTGATTATGACAGGTAGTTCTACATTGATACGACGATGGCGACGAAGTTGGGCTTTGGTTTTGAGGGTACAGTCATTGTAAAATTGGTCAGGGTCATCAACATAATAAGCGGCATTTCTGTTGACCCGAGTGCGCATGAGCGGCTTTGCGGAAGCCATGGTAAATATCTTGTTGCGCTCACGTGATGGTATATCCATAACCTTTTTCATCTCAAGGAGCATGCCGGAAAAGTCTTTAC
Organism: Maridesulfovibrio spiralis (SeqCode); assembly: GCF_048571135.1. NCBI lineage: Bacteria > Pseudomonadati > Thermodesulfobacteriota > Desulfovibrionia > Desulfovibrionales > Desulfovibrionaceae > Maridesulfovibrio > Maridesulfovibrio spiralis (SeqCode). The sequence goes on from NZ_CP182344.1 coordinate 3,019,726, forward strand.
TTAAGGCTTCGCGAAAAAAATGTTCCAGTTCAGTGCAGAACTTTATGTCCATTTGTGAGTGGGTCTGTAAATTACGGTAGGGAAGCTGGTTATCAGTGAAAGCAAGAATGGATAATTTGATTGCTTTGTTCATGGGGTCCTCCTGAATATAAAAAGCCCGGAACCAATGTCTGGTTCCGGGCCAATTTAATCATGAGGAATGATTTAGAGTGTTACATTTGAATTAAATTTCAAACAACATTTCGAGATCGTCACGGGTAAGTGACTTGAGTGCAGACTGGCCGGGGATAATGGCATCCGCTACGCTTTTCTTCATTTCCTGCAGTCCGAGGATTTTTTCTTCCACAGTATTCTGGCAGATCATCTTGTAGGCGAAGACCTGACGTTTCTGGCCGATACGGTGGGTTCGGTCAGTAGCCTGATTTTCCACTGCGGGGTTCCACCACGGATCGTAGTGGATAACGTAGTCGGCAGAGGTCAGGTTAAGGCCGGTACCACCCGCTTTCAACGAGATGAGGAAGATAGGGATATCCGGGCTGTCATTAAAGCGGTCGACCTGTTCGAAGCGGTCCTTACTGGAACCGTCAAGATAGGTAAACGGGATGTCCTTAATGGTCAGCCAGGAGCGGATCACGTGCAGCATCTGGACGAACTGGGAGAAGACCAGAACCTTGTGCCCGCCTTCGACAATATCAAAGATGAGATCCTTGAAGGCATCGAATTTACCTGAGGGCAGGTTGGTGGACAGGCCGGGCATATCCAGCTTGAGCAGACGCGGGTGACAGCAGATCTGGCGCAGCTTGAGCAGGGCGTCGAGAATAGACATCTGACTTTTGGCCATGCCTTTTTCGTCCACGTCTCTGAGAACCTGATCTTTGAGGCGCTTGGCAAGGGCGTTGTAAAGTTCGCGCTGTTCCTCGATGAGATCGCAGTAATGGACGGTCTCGATTTTAGGCGGCAGGTCCTTGGCCACCTCGGATTTAGTACGGCGCAGGATAAACGGTTTCACCCTTGTGCGCAGGTAGTTGAGGGTGTCTTCGTCACCATCCTTGATGGGTTTGACGATACCGCGCTGAAAAGCGTGCTGTGAACTGAGGAAGCCGGGCATAAGGAACTCGAACAGGGACCAAAGCTCAAAGAGGTTGTTTTCAATGGGCGTACCGGAAAGGCAGAGGCGCATATCACTCTTGAGTTTGCGCACCGACTTGGCGGTGATAGTGTTCGGGTTCTTGATGTTCTGTGCTTCATCAAGAATTACAGAAGTATATTCGTGCTTGAGCAGCTCTTCAAGATCACGGCGCAGCAATGCGTAAGTGGTGATTACGATTGTGGAGTCCGGTATTTTCTTGAACAGATCCTCGCGTCTTGATCCGTAAATGGTCAAGACCGGTAGGTGCGGACAGAATTTCTGCGCTTCACGTTCCCAGTTGGGCATAACCGAAGTCGGTACAATAATCAGGTTCGGTCCGGTAATGCCCCGTTCGTACAGGGAAAGGATGAAGGACAGGGTCTGGATGGTTTTACCTAGCCCCATTTCATCTGCAAGGATACCGCCGAACTTGTAGTCGCGCAGGAAGTTCAGATAGCTCAGGCCCTGTACCTGGTAGGGACGCAGGGTGGCATTCAGAGCCTTGGGCTGGTTGAGCATCTTGATTTCATCGAAGTTGTGGATTTTCTCACGCAGCTTGACGAAATGTTCGTCGGTTTTTGCGTCGGGAAGGTCCTCGATGATTTTATCCAGCACGGGAGTTTCATACTGCTCGAACTGCTGGCGCGGAGGCTGCTCGGGATCGTAACCGAGTGCCTTGAGCTTGTGGCTGAGTTTTTTGAGCCACGATTCCGGCAGGCTGGTGTATGAACCGTCTTTGAGCTGGACGTATCGTTTGCCCTGACTCCATGCTTCCCATATTTTTTCAATGGGGACGCGCTGGTCATCGTATTCGACATTGATGTCGAGGTTGAACCACTTATTATCTTCATCGGTCTCAACTTCAGCGACAATCTGCGGGGAGGTGAGCCTTACCTTGTAACGGGTCAGGTTCTTCTCTCCGTAGATCCGGTAAGCTTCAACCAGCTGCGGGTAATGGTCGAGCAGGAAGGTGATAGCTGCTTCCTGTTCCATAAACCATATGGAGTTGTTCCGCGGCTGGAAACCCATGTCTCGAAGCTCGGCAAAGAGCTGTGCTTCCTCGTCCTGGGCACGGCGTACCAGATAGGATTTCTCGCCATCTTTGTAGCTGCCGGTCTGCAGGTCGGGGTTGGGTTCGCCCATGGAGATTTCCCCATGTTCGGTCTCGTAAATATTGTCGACCCTGATGGTCAGCAGAGAGCCTTCCTCGTTGAGGTAGAGCTTGGGATTGAATGTAGCCGGAACAAAGAACGGCTGCATCTTCTCAAGGAATTCCTCATGGTCATGCAGGTCGGAAACCGGAATCTGGGTCCATACGCGGTCAAGGAATTCCGGGATCTCTCCGGGAGGAATAACCGGGTTCTGGATGCGCATTTCCTGCACCAGTTTAGGCGCGAGGGTGGTCTGGACGGGGTAGAAACCCTGTTTCCAGTATACCCAGAGCGGGAGGCGGCCATAGAAAAATACTTCGTCATCATCCATAATAGAGAAAGGCGGCTTGCCTTCGTCGGAAAGGAGAATGTCGAAAGAGAGGCCTTCCTCGGAAAGTTCCGGGGAGAGCTTAAGCTGCATGGTCCTGCTTTCGATGCGGATTGGAATATCCGTGTCTCGCAGGAACATGTAGTATTCATCTTTAATGGCTGTGAAGAACCATGCATGCAGGCCGGAAGGAATTTCTACCCGGTGGCCGCGATAATCAAGGTAGTGCCCGATCTGTTCGGCTACCTGTGGCAGGCTGGGGGAGGTTTCGCTCCATTCCGGTTTATCAATCACATTCTGCAGTTCTATTTCATTCTGCACCTGTGAGAGGCCGGATTTGTTCTGGCGGGCACGGAAAAGTGCCACCTGCAATCTTTCCGGTTCCGGATACATGCGGTAAAGAATGTAGTGTTTGCCTGCTTCCGGTTCCAGTTCCGTTGCGAAAAAGGAACGGAAATTCTGGCGCCAGTCACTCTGCTTCTGGTTTTCAGCCTTTTCTTCCTCGGAATCGAGGGAGAGAAGCAGTTTCAGCGCGGCAGCACCTACATGTTTGCATACGCCGGAAAATGATTCCGGGCAGTTGCAATAATGGTTAATGCTTTCCTCGGCTAGGTTGAGACCCAGCTCCGAGGAGTAGTTTTGAAAATCGTCGCCTTGAATGGAGGCATCAACGTCCCAGTACCTTTCGCGCTTTTTAAGGTCTAATTTTTGGACCCCGTCAGAGTTAACGATAGTGCGCGCACCGTCCAGAATGTATTCCGGGACAGTGTCCGAGACAAATGATTTGAGAATTGACTTTACTACAGCTTCTTCGTTTTGAGACATAATAACATTTTCCCCGAACTGTAACTTTCCTTAGTTAATTATATCTTATATGAAATAAATGTCTTATATAAATAATAGATTGAATTGAATCGCTTTCGCTGAATCCGTAAGGTAAAAAGCGCTTCCGGTCAATCTGTATCGGTTGATTACTTGGCTTTTAATCCACAATAGTCCATACTGCATATATTATCAATGTAGTTGGCTTAATGAAAGATTTTTATTCAAAAAAATAAGGATAACATGAATAGATTGATTGTAGTTCTGGTGATCCTCTGTTGTCTGGCGGTGTTTCCCGCCTGTTCACAGGATAGTGCTCAGGATTCTCCTAAAAATAAGGTTTCAGCCCCGGTTGTGGAGAGTCCCGATAGTTCTGAACCGATTTATGGAGGGAGGCTTACGGAACCTGCTCTGGCTGAGCCCATGTGCCTTATTTCAACCCTTTCCACTGATGCGGCCAGTCACGCAGTCGCCAGTAAGATATTTGTTTCTCCGCTTAAATACAATAAAGATATTGAATTAGTTCCATACGCAGCAGAATCTTTTGAAGTTCTGGAAGGTGGAAAGCTGCTTAAATTTAAGTTGCGTGAGGATATCAAGTGGTTTGACGGAGAACCCCTTACCGCCGAAGATGTTGAGTTTACGTATAAAATGATGGTTGATCCGGATACGCCGACCGCATATGCCGGGGATTTCCAGAATATAAAAGAATTTAAACTGACCGGGAAATATACTTTCGAAGTGCGTTACGATAAAGTATTCGCCCGTTCCCTGATTACCTGGGCCTCGGATATTCTGCCCAAGCATATTCTTGAAAATGAAGACCTGAATACTACAAAGTACAGACGCAATCCGGTAGGTGCAGGCCCCTATAAACTTAAGGAGTGGGTTCCCGGACGACGATTGATACTTGAGGCTAACGATGATTATTTTGAGGGGCGGCCCTATATTGATGAGTTGGTCTACCGGGTCATACCCGATCTTTCAACTCAATTCCTTGAGCTTAAAAGTGGTAGTCTCGACAACATGGGACTGACACCGCAGCAATACCTTTTTCAGACCAAGAGCGCGAATTGGGAACGTGATTTTAATAAATTTAAATATCTTTCCTTTTCTTATTCCTATCTCGGATTTAATATGGAGAGTCCTTTTTTCAAAGATGTGCGGGTCCGTCGGGCCATAAATTACGCCATTGATAAAGAGGAAATAGTTAAAGGTGTGCTTCTCGGCCTTGGGTATCCGGCTATGGGACCATACAAACCCGGGACATGGGTGTATAACGACAAGCTCAAGCCTTATGGTTACCATCCTGAAAAAGCAAAAGCCTTGTTCAAGGAAGCGGGTTGGGCTGACACAGATGGAGACGGTATTCTGGATCGGGATGGCAGGCCGTTTTCCTTTACTATTCTTATTAATCAGGGAAACTCCTTGCGTATTAAGGCTGCAACAATTATTCAGAACCGTCTGAAGGGGGTCGGAATAGAAGTTAAAATCAGGACTGTGGAGTGGGCGGCGTTCCTTAATGACTTTATTTTGAAAGGTCGTTTTGATGCTACTTTACTTAGTTGGAATATATTGCAGGACCCTGATAGCTATACTGTCTGGCATTCATCCAAGGCCGTAGACGGCGGACTTAATTTTATCAAATATAAAAATAGCGAGCTTGATGAATTACTGGATCGTGGGCGTTCCACTCTTGATCAGGCTGAGCGCAAAGTCATATATGACCGCATTCAGGAAATAATGCATGAAGAGCAGCCGTATTGTTTTCTTTATGTTCCCATGGCCCTGCCGATTTACAGCAGCCGGATTAAAGGTTTGAAAGTGGAACCCGCTGGTCTGGGCTACAATGCCGACTGGTGGTGGATTCCCGCACAATTACAGAAGAAACCGAGTTTACAGCAGTAATTATGATACGCATTAATGAAATCACTGACGTTGTCAGTTCCTATATTGATGACCCTGATCTGGACCTGATCCAGCGGGCTTATGTTTTTTCCGCACGGGCACATGAAGGGCAAGTGCGTCTTTCCGGTGAACCTTATCTTGCCCATCCCTTGCATGTGGCCAAGATTCTGGCTGACATGCGCCTTGATGAGCCAACTGTGGCCGCCGGCCTGTTGCATGATACAGTTGAAGATACCGATACCACCATTGATGAGATTGCTGATCTTTTCGGTGAAGAAGTTGCTGATATTGTTGACGGTGTGACCAAGATCAGCATGATGGATTTTGAATCCAAGGCCATCGCCAAGGCGGAGAATATCCGTAAGATGATTCTGGCTATGGCGGAGGATATCCGCGTGCTTATGGTGAAGCTGGCCGACCGTCTGCACAACATGCGCACCCTTGATTTTCAGAAGAATTACAAGCAGCTGCTCATTGCGCAGGAAACTATGGATATCTATTCCCCGCTTGCCAACAGGCTGGGGCTGTACATGGTCAAGCGCGACCTTGAGGACCTTTGTCTCTTCTACCTCAAGCCGGATGTATATCAGGATATTACTGACGGTCTGGAGCGGCAGCACACTGTCGGAAAAGAATATGTGGACAACGTCATCGGATTGCTAACCGGTATTCTTGAAAATAACGAGATTGAAGGTCGCATCAAAGGACGGACCAAGCATAAATACAGCATCCACAAGAAGATGCAGCGTCAGGGCTTAAGCCTTGATCAGGTTCATGACATCATTGCGTTCCGGGTAATCGTTGATTCCGTGAAGGACTGTTACTCCGTGCTCGGTCTGGTCCATTCCATGTGGAAGCCTGTATCCGGCAAGTTCAAGGATTATATTTCCATTCCCAAGGCCAACATGTACCAGTCCCTGCACACCACGGTCATCGGACCGGAAGGTGAGCGTATCGAGATCCAGATCAGGACCGAAGAGATGCAGCAGGTAGCAGAGTACGGTGTTGCCGCGCACTGGCAGTACAAGGAATCCGGTAGGAGTGATTCCAAGCAGAACCGCGATGCCGAGCGTTTTTCATGGCTCAGGCAGATTATGGATTGGCAGCGGGAACTTGAAGACCCCCGCGAATTCATGGCTTCCTTGCGTTTCGATCTCTTCAACGATGAGGTCTATGTGTTCACCCCGGCAGGGGAGATCAAGGAATTGCCGGACGGTGCCACCCCGGTGGACTTTGCTTTCGCAATTCACACCGAAGTCGGTAACCACTGTACCGGGGCCAAAGTTAATGGCCGCATGGTTCCGCTTAATTCGGTACTCAAGAATGGTGATACCATTGAAGTCTTCACCGATAAAAAGCGTAAGCCCAGCCGCGACTGGCTTAAGTTTGTAAAAACAGCCAAGGCCCGAACCCGCATCAAGCACTATATCCGCACCGAGGAGAGGACCCGTTCCATTATCCTTGCCAAGGAACTGCTTGAAAAAGAAGGGCGCCGCATGAATATTAATGTGGCTAAGGCCATGAAAGACGGTTACTTCATCATGCTGGCTGATGAGTTTAACTTTGGGCATGTTGACGATCTGCTCTCAAATATCGGTTACTCACGCATTACTCCGCGTAAGGTGCTGGGGAGGCTGCATGCTATCCTTAACGAAGCTGAGGGTATTGAAGAAGAACCAAAGCAGGAGCAGCAGCATCAGGAACATGACGGGGATAAAAGTAAAGGCGTAGCCAGCTCTATCGACATCGAAGGTGTGGATAATGTTCTGATTCGTTTTGCCGGATGTTGTACTCCGCTGCCCGGTGAGCCGATTATCGGTTACATCAGCCGTGGGCGTGGAGTTGTTATCCACTCCGCCACCTGTCCGAATATCAAGAGCCTTGAAGAGGAAAGGTTGCTGAATGTTTCATGGACCGGCGGGCAGGAAGAATCCCAGCACCCGGCTCAGATCCGTATCCGCTGCCGTAACAGCAAGGGTATGCTGGCAAAGATTTGTACCGTGCTCACCGAGATGGATGTGAACATTGATTCCGGTGAATTCAAGTCCGACCTCGACGGTAGTTCCGTATTGGAATTCACAGTTGAAGTTACCGACCTCGGTCACCTGCATCGTTCCCTGAATAAACTCAAGACCATTGAGAATGTGCTGGAAGCTACTCGTTTAAGTTAAGCATCCACCATCATAGAGAATAAAAACTCCCGCTGAACCAGGTTCGGCGGGATTTTTTTTATAGCTCTTCCAAAATGGTTTGCGTGGGCAGAACTTCGATTAGCTGCGGGCTGTACAATTCAGACCAGACGAAATTATGGTGCTCAATGATTGTTTTTGCTTTTAGGTACGGTTTGTTCGCAGTGGTGTGTGCGTCAGAGACAACACGAACCTTGTAGTCCATGCTTGCGGCCTGCCGGACTGTGGTGTCAATGCAGAAATCGGTGCAGCAGCAGCTTATGATCAACTCGTTTATCTTCAATTCTGCCAGTGTTTCGGCAAGCTGAGTTTCACAGAAAGCATCGCAGTGGACTTTTTCGACGGTTAAATCTGTTTTGCGATAATCAAGTTCGCTCATAATTTGCCAACCTTCCGTTCCTGCCCCTAGTCCATCTTCTTCGCTGTTGTGGCGGATAAATATCAGCGGCATCCCATCCTTGCGGAACTTTTCGATGAGTTGATTGATTCTGCCGATGACGCCATTTGCGTCATAGCGGTTTCCGGCAGCGAACAATGCTTTTTGCATATCAATGACCAGTAGGGCTTTCATGCTGATTTCCTGTTTTTTCGGGATAGTTGATTGAAAAACTGATTCTAAGCAGTACTTATTTTATTTTTATCCATAATGAAAGTTTAGATTTTATTTCTTAACTATCTGTTATCAAGCATTAATTTAGATAAACAAAAGTTTTAAACATTTAATTAAAACGAATTATTTAAACAAACGTTTGACTTTGGTTTAACCTGCGTTTAAATCTCACATTAATAAGAATGAGAAATTCTCAGCTGAGAGGTTTAAATATGACAGTCCATCCAAAAGGAAAAACGAACAAGGCCCGTGGTGAAGAGACCCGCGAGAAGTTGATTGAAGTCGGCCTGCGGCTATTTGCCATGAACGGTTTTAACGGCGTGAGCATGCGCAGTCTTGCTTCAGAGGCTGAAGTGAACCTTGCAACCGTCGGTTATCATTTCGGAGGCAAGCAGGGGCTTTATGAAGCTGTGTTCAGGGAAATTATTAAATTTCGTGATGAGTTTATGCCCAGCCCTGAAGTTGTCCGGGAGCATGTTGAGCAGTACAAGTCCGGTGAGATTTCCAAGGAAGAAATGGTGGCATGGTTTTTCCGTTCACAGATGGAAGGAATACTTAGTGACCCGATTACTATCTGGGGCATCATGCTGATAAATCGCGAAATGGCTGCTCCCAGTGAAGTATACCCGATTTTGGATAAGGATTTCTTTGAACCTTCCATAAAATCCATGAATGTTTTGCTGCAAGCCGCCATGCCGGAGGGAGCTTCATATACTGAGGTTCTGGCTACCGGGACTGCTTTGATCGGTATTGTTCTGAAGTTCGTTAAGGCCAAGGCGTTTACTGATCGAGTAGGCTGGGATGAAATGACTCCGGAGCGGATTGAAGAACTTATTAATATTCTGTCCAGAAGGGTCGTGGCATTCGTTTGCTGCTAGGAGGGATTTTAAAATGAAAAAACTGATAATTATTTCAATATTGGTACTCGGTTTTGCTTTGACAGGCTGCAAGGAAAAGCCTGCCCCGGTGCAGGAAATTTTGCGTCCGGTCAAAACCATGCAGGTTGGCGAAGGTGCTTCCGGCAGAAACTGGGTATTTTCCGGCACAGCAGAGGATGCCCTGCAGTCTGATCTGTCCTTTCGTGTAGGTGGAAAGATTGTTTCTTTCCCCGGTGACCAGATCGGACGCAAGTTCCGGGCCGGGGAAGTTCTCGCCCGATTGGACCCTGAAGATTACGAGCTGGAAGTTAGACAGGCGGAATCAAATCTTGAGCAGGTCCGCGCTAACTTCGTTCGCGCCAAGGCTGATGTTAAGCGTATCAGCCAGCTCTACGAGCGCAAGGTTGTTTCCAAGTCCGAACTCGACCAGTCAGAAGCTGACTTTAAATCCTATCAGGCGCAGCTGAATGCTTCAGCAAAGAAACTAGATATTTCCCGCAAACGCCTGCGCTATACCGTACTCAAGGCACCCTTTGACGGTTGGGTTGGAGCCGTAGCCGTGAACGTTCACCAGAACGTGCAATCCGGTCAGAAAGTCATCGGTTTCAATGCCGGTAAGCAGATGAAGATGCATATCTCGTTGCCCGATACTTTGATTTCCACAGTGGAAGAGGGCGAGGAAGTACAGGTTGCTTTTGATGCCCTGCCCGGTAAAGTAATGAAGGGCGTGATCATGGAAGTTGGTATCGGTACTAACGAGGGAGCTTCATTTCCGGTCAAAGTTTACCTTGATAATTCCAAGCAGATAGTCCGTAGCGGTATGTCCGGCAATGTCCGTTTTGATGGACGTTCCGCAGGAACGAACGTCTTCGTGGCTCCTTCTGCAATCGTTGGTAATCCTGACGGAACCAAACATGTCTGGGTGGTTGAGAACGGTTCAGTAGTTAAACGCCGTGATGTTGAGGTTGGTCCCATTTCAGCGAAGGGTATCCTGATTAAAAATGGTCTTAAGTCCGGCGATACCGTGGTTACTCGCGGAGTCCATTCTCTTAAGGAAGGTCTCAAGGTCCGTAATGTCGGGGGGCTGTCGTGAACCTCGCCAGATGGTGCATAGAAAACAATAGGACTTCCATTGCCCTGTTTGTGCTTATCGCTTTTGCCGGGGTGTCCACTTTTTTTAGTATCCCCAAGTCTGAGGACCCTGATTTTACCATCAGGACCGCTGTTATTCTGACTGTTTTTCCCGGAGCTTCCCCGCAGAGGGTAGAAGAGCTGGTTACTGATAAACTTGAAGAAAAGATCAGGGAAATTGATGTCATCAAGAACGTCAAATCCCAATCCATGACCGGACTTTCCATCATTGAGGTGGAATTTCAGGATAGCCAGAAAAATATGACCCCGATCTGGCAGCGGCTGCGCAACAAAGTGCTCGATGCCAAAAAGGATCTGCCTGCCGAGGCTTATGAGCCGATAGTCAACGATGAGTTCGGGGACGTTTTTGGTATTGTGGTCGCACTTACCGGGGACGGTTTCAGCTACCGTGAGCTTAAAGATGTTGCTGACTATACCCGTGATGAACTGCTTTCCATACCAAGTGTCGGTAAAGTTGACCGCTGGGGTTTGCAGGATGAGAGGGTTTTTGTTGATTTCTCCAATTCGCGCATGGCTGCAGCGGGAATCACGCCCTTTGCTCTGGCCCAGATGCTCAGCCAGCAGAATATGATCCGCCCAAGTGGTTCGGCAAAAGTCGGGCCGGAGCGCATCTATATTGAGCCTACCGGGGAATTTAAATCAGTCGACGACATTAAAGATATGTCCCTGCGCGTCGAAGGCATGCGGACCTCGCTTAAGCTTTCCGATGTAACAGATATTACCCGTGGTTTTGCGGACCCGCCGGGAGTAATGGCCCGCTACAACGGCGATCCGTGCATCATGTTGGCTATCTCTATGGCCGACGGTAACAACATCATGGAAGTTGGTGAGCTAGTTTCTGCCAAGCTGGAAAAACTGTCCAAAGATCTTTATCACGGCATGGAATACAACGTGGTTGTCTATCAGCCGGATTATGTTGATACGGCAGTCACCGACTTCATGATCAACCTGCTCGAATCATTTATCTTCGTTGTAATCGTAATCCTCGTTTTTGCCGGTTTTAAGACTGGTCTGGTTGCAGGTTCACTTGTTCCAATGGCTATGCTCGGCTGTCTTGGGCTGATGCCTCTTTTTGATGTGGGACTGCAGCGTATTTCCATTGCTTCGCTGATTATCGCGTTGGGTATTCTGGTTGATAACGGGGTTGTTGTTTCCGAGGCCATTCTGGTGCGCCTTGCTTCCGGTGAGGAACGGTTGAAGGCTGTTGCCGGGGCCGTATCCGAGCTTTGGATGCCGTTGCTGGCAGCTTCTTTGACCACTGTCTTCGCCTTTCTGCCCATTCCGTTGGCAGAGAACACCACCGGGGAATACTGCTTTTCCCTGTTCATCGTAGTCAGCCTGACCCTACTTTGCTCGTGGGGGCTGTCCATGTCCATGGTTCCCATGCTCTGCTACTACGTGCTTAAGCCCAAGGTCGTTATACAGACCTTTTCCAGCCGCATGTACCGAATTTACAGGTCCATGCTGCTCTTCTGCCTCAGGCATCGCCCCAGTTTTCTGGCGGTGGTGCTGATCGGTTGCATGACCGCGTTCTGGGGATTCCAGTTTGTACCCAAGATGTTCTTTCCGCCCAACGAGCGCGCCCAGTTCACTATTGATTTCTGGCAGCCCTTTGGTACTGACATCACCTCCACCGCTGACGAAGTGGGTAAGCTCGAGAGATTCCTGCTTGCTGACGAGGGCGTGGATAGTGTGGGAACTTTTATCGGTCACGGCGGACCTCGCTGGTATCTGCCGCTGAACCTTGAACAGCGCAACGACAACCTTGCCACATTCGTAGTTAATACCAAGAGTGTTGAAGCTACTGATGAAGTCATTGACCGCACCCGTAATGAACTTAAAGCCCATTTCCCGGATGCCGATTTCAGTCTCAAAAAGCTGATGAACGGTCCTCCGGTCGGTGCTCCGGTCCAGATTCGTATTTCCGGTCCTGACCAGCAAACCCTTTATCATTTGCGTGATAAGGTTGCCGCGCTGGTGGAGCATACACCCGGCGTTGCCCGTGTATGGGATGACTGGGGACAGTGGACCAAAAAGATGGAAGTGAATGTTGATCAGGATAAGGCCCGTCAGGCCGGACTGACCAGTTCCGATGTGGCACTCAGTCTACAATCAAGTATGAGCGGATATCAGGCTTCAACCTATCGCGACGGTGATACAAATATTCCCATCATGCTGCGCAGTGAAGGGGATTTCCGTGACCGTCTGGATAAACTTGAAAGTTTGAATGTCTATTCCTATCAGGATCAGAAAAATGTTCCCCTGAGCCAGATCGCATCATCTGAATTGGTCTGGCAGCCCTCGGATATCCGGCGCAGGGACCAGACACGGACCATGACAGTCAAGGCTGACTTGTTCGACGGTTATTTTGCCATGCAGACCCTGAATGCGGTGCGGCCTGAAATCGAAAAGATGATGCATTCCGAAAGCTGGCCTATGGGATATTCTGTTGCTTACGGCGGTGAGTTCGAGAAGAGTCAGGAAAGCCAGGAAGCCATCAACGCCAACATGCCTCTTGCCATGGGGCTTCTGGTGCTGGTGCTGATCTTTCAGTTCAACTCCTTCCGCCGTCCGCTGATCATCCTGCTTACTTTGCCGCCGATGATGTGCGGTATTACGCCGGGGATGATCCTGACCAATTCGCCTTTCGGATTCATGCCCATGCTGGGGATGATCAGTCTGCTTGGGATTATCGTTAACAATGCAATTATGCTCATTGACCGTATTGAAATCCTGCGCGGTCGCGGGATGGGGCTTGATAACTCCATTGTGCTAGCATCCCTTGAGCGTGCAAGGCCGATTATCATGACCGCCACCACGACCATTATCGGCATGGTCCCGCTGTCCCTGCAGGGTGGTGAGATGTGGCGTCCCATGGCCAACTGCATTATGTCCGGGCTTATGTTCGCCACCGTACTGACGCTGATTCTCTGCCCGGTGCTCTATTCTCTCTTCTTCAAACAGAGTTTTAAGAAGTACCAATGGGATCAGGCTGTGGTTGAGCAGGGCAGTGATTTGTAAAAACTAATTGTGCTAAAAAATGCCTGCTTATTTATAGCAGACCCTCAAATTAAGAACCCCCCGGCTTTTCAAAGCCGGGGGTTTCTTCTTTCTGCTGTGTGCGATTTTTTTATTCAGCTGTGGTCGGGTCAATCATGGTCCGTACTTCGGCAACACTGTTAGCGGGGAATCCGCCTTTTTCTGCATGTTCGCGGACTGACGCTTCGTCCGGGGCAATGTAGATGCAGTAAATCTTGTTGTCAGTAACGTAGCTTTGCACCCACTGAACCTGCGGTCCGAGCTCATTCAGGACTGAACATGATTTTTGCGAAATTTCCTGCAAAGTTTCCGGTGTTAAATCTCCTGCTCCCGGAATTTCTCTCTCGATGACATATTTAGGCATTTGACACTCCTGATAACGGTAAGTGTTGTTCGCCGGTCGGCTCTAAGGTCTGTTCTCTGACATGTGTTAATAAGTAGATAAGACTAGGGCCTGTTATTTTAGGTAGTGAAGAGCCGGGGAGTTGTCAACGAAGGAGCGATTGAAAGGCAAGAAATTGAGGAAGTTTTTTTAGACAGAAAAAGCCCGCAGCGCATATTGCGCTTCGGGCTTTTGAGTAACGGATGTTAATTTTTCCTACAAATTTTCCAGAATCTGCTGGATACCGTCCACCAGACGTTTAGGAGTGGAAGCTCCGGCGGTGAGGCCGATTCTACTAATCTTTTTCAGCTCATCCAGAGGAAGTTCATCGGCAATTTCAACGTGGGTGCACTTAGTTCCCGCGGTTTCAACCACCTGTACAAGGCGGCGGGTGTTGCCGGAAATCCGTCCGCCTACAACAATCATGTGATCGACCTTGCCGGAAAGGGAGATCGCTTCATCCTGACGCTGGCGGGTTGCATCGCAGATTGTGTTCAGGGTTACGAAGTCGATGCCTTTGCTTTCAAGGTACTGAATGCAGTCGGCATAGACTGCGCGGTCCTGCGTGGTCTGGGCAGCCAGACAGTATTTCTTGTTCGGGTCCAGATTGATTGCCTGAAGTTCTTCAAGCGAGTCGAAGAGGTGCGGACCGGCCGGACCGTAGCTGAGCAGCCCCTTTACTTCCGGGTGGCTGTCTTCGCCGTAGAGAAGCAGGATACGGTCATCTTCGGTATTGCGCTGGATGAGCAGCTGGGCTTTTTTTACCTTCGGGCAGGTGGCGTCAATTACATATACTCCGCGTTGGCGCAGATCGTCTTCCACAGATTTGGGAACACCATGCGCGCGGATTACTACGTATGCGTCTTCAGGAACTTCGTCCGGGGTTTTGGCGGTAACAACGCCTTGTTTTTCATAGTCTTCCAGAACCTGCGGATTGTGGATAATAGGTCCGAGGATATATATTTTCCCGTTTTCATTTTTTTCGATAAGGGAATCAAGTTTGTTGAGGGCAAGGTCTACGCCCATGCAGAATCCGGCTGTCTTAGCCCTGATAACTTCAACCATTTACGGCCTCCAAATATTTCATAGTCTTTATGACCATGTTGATTCTTCCACGATTTAACTTGTTTATATTACATTTCATCCTTTCATTTGGCAATGGGACAGTTTTGGGTGAACAAGCTGATAACCCATTGACCGCAAGGGGGAAGGGGGGTATTTTCCCCGAAAATAAATTTCGCAGTTAATTTTGGAATAAATTGGAGCCTGATAGTATGAGTTCTGAGATTGTAAAGAAATACAGAAATAGAATGGCGGAAGCCTACGAGCTGCACCGCAAATATGTTAACCCCCAGTTTGTGCGGGTTCTTGAAGTTATCGGATACGACCGCAACTATGTTTCTTCCCAAGGCGCCTACCTGACCGATGCCAAGGGCGTCAAGGTCCTTGATTTTTTGTCAGGGTTCGGTGTTTATAATATCGGGCGTAACCATCCTTATGTGGCTGATGTGCTTAAGGAAGTGATGGATGAGAAAACCGCCAGCATCGTGCAGATGGATCTCGGTGTCATGTCCGGCATGCTGGCTGAAAAGCTGGCTGAGCTTGCTCCCGGTGATCTTGAAGCTGTCTTTTTTACCAACTCAGGTACAGAAGGCGTGGAAGGTGCACTTAAATTCGCCCGTCAGGCCAGTGGCAAGCACAAGCTGGTTCATTGTCACCACGCATTCCATGGGCTGACCCTCGGTTCCCTCTCCGTCAATGCGAACCCTGAATTCAGGGATCGCAATGAACCTTTGCTTCCTGACTGCGTACCTGTGCCTTTCAATGATCTTGAGGCGTTGGAATATGCGCTGAAAGGCGGCGACGTGGGCGCTTTTATTTTTGAAACTGTGCAGGGCAAGGGTGTTTTTGTCCCTGAAGACGGTTACCTCCAAGGCGTGCGCGAACTTTGCAATAAATATGGAACCTACATGATTGCCGATGAAGTTCAGTGCGGCATGGGCCGTACCGGGAAGATGTTCGCTGTTGACCACTGGGGCGTGAAGCCTGATATTCTGGTTATCTCCAAGGCCCTTTCCGGCGGTTACATTCCCGTCGGCGCGATCATCACTACCCGTGAAATTCACGGTAAGATATTCGATTCCATGGAACGCTGCTTTGCCCACTCCAATACCTTTGGGCAGAATGATCTGGCTATGGCGGCCGGGTTGGCAACAATTGAGATTCTCGAGAAGGAGAATCTGGTGGAGAACGCTGCCAGAATGGGCGCGCGCATTGAAGAAGGTCTGCAGAAACTTGCCGATAAGTATGAGATGCTGACCGAGGTTCGTGCAAAGGGGCTTATGGTCGGTATGCAGTTCGGCGAACCCAAGTCCATGGCTCTTAAAGCCAGCTGGAAGTTGCTGCATAAAATGAATGATGACCTTTTCTGTCAGATGATCACCATGCCGCTGCTGGAAAAACACAATATCCTCAGTCAGGTTGCCGGACACGGTCTTGATACTGTTAAAATCCTGCCCCCGCTGATGATTAATGACGATGATGTCGATAAATTCCTCGGCGCTATGGATGATGTGCTCAAAGAAGCGCATAAGATCACCGGATCGGCATGGAAAACCGTTAAGGATCTCGGCATACGCACCGCAAAGACTTCATAGCTGTCCCGCCTGCAGGCGAAGATCGAAATACGTGGAATTTATGGGAGGCAGACTGTACAAATATGCATGGTTTGCCTCCTTTAATTATCTGCCACTAAAAAAGACCCCTGTTATTTAATCCGCAGCGGGCATATTTTAATGAATATTTTCTACAATGTACTGGAAAAGATAATCCGTTCTATCTGGAAGCTGGTCCGTAAAGCACCTGTTGCCGTCGTTGTTTGTGCTGTGCTGCTCGCCACGGTCTGTGCCGGTTCATCCGCTCTCTGGCTGAAGCTGGACAGCGATCAGGACAACCTTATTTCTCATGAACTTCCTTTCCAGAAACGCAATATCGAGCAGATTAGAAATTTCGGCGATCAGGAATATATGTTCGTGGTCATCAAGACCGGAGGGACTGAAGAAGGCAAGGTCAAGGCTTCTAAGTTTGCAGGTACGCTTGCCGATAAGCTTACGAAACATCCTGATCTGGTCAGGGAAGTGCACTACGCCATGTCCGCCCGTGATATGGGACCGGGAGTGCTCATGTTTGCCTCCCCGGATGAATTGCGCCAATTTGTCGCTCTTGCCCGTGATTTCGGTCCCTTGGGCCGGGAGTGGTTCGAGAAGCCGGGTTTGTCCCGTTTTCTGAATATGACCGCCGGACTTCTGAATGGCGAAAAGGGCAATGAGGACGGCGGAGCCAATCCTGAAATGTTCGGACCGTTCATGGAAGCGTTGGATAAAGTGGTTTCCGAGATGGAGACATCGCTTGTGTCCGGTCCCGATCTTGAAAAAATGGGTGAACCGGTGTTTGACCTCGACAAAGCCGGAATCCATTATTTTTTCACTGACAACGGTAAACTGCTGATCATGCGCATCCTGCCCAAGAAAGATTTCGGGGCTATGGATGTGATCGGGCCGTCACTTAATTTTGTACGCTCTTCACTTGAAGAAGTGCGGACGCAGTATCCGGAAGTTGAAGCCGGACTTACCGGACGCCCGGTGCTTTCCGCTGATGAGATGCACACTACGGATCAGGATATGACCATTGCGGCTGTCATTTCCGTTGTGGTGGTCGGGCTTTTGTTCATGTTTATCCTGCATGGCTGGTTGCGGCCCATGCTGGTCATGTGTTCGCTTTTTTGCGCTATGGCGTGGACCTTCGGTTTTACTCTGGTCACGCTGGGCAGCCTGAACCTGCTCTCTATCGTTTTCGCTCTTGTTCTTGTCGGTATCGGGGTGGATTTCGGTATCCATATTGTCATGCGCTATGTAGAGGCTTCCGATTCGGGTATGACCCCGGATGAAGCTGTTGAAGAAGCTTTAATTCATACCGGTCCCGGTGTGTTGCTTGGCGGTCTGACTTCGGTCTGCGCATTCTACGCCGTTCTGGGACAGGAGTTTGTCGGACTTGCCGAGCTGGGTTTGGTCGGCGGAACAGGGATTATCTTCTGCCTGATTTCAATGCTTACCGTGCTGCCTTCCGCGATGCTCATTGCCGGACGGCGCAACTGGTTTCCTTCTTCTCGTCCGCGCATGGCGACCATGCCGTTCATGGAAAAGGTTATTTCCCGTCCGGTGACTGTCCTGTTAGTCTTCGCAGCACTGACCGCACTGGCTTTCCCCGGATTCCAGAAGGCCGGGTTCAACTATAACCTGCTTGAGTTGCAGGCGAAAGGCCTCGAGTCCGTTGAATACGAGCATGTGTTGATCAATGAATCCGATGAATCCACATGGTTCGCGGTCATGACCTGCCCGGATCTTGAGTCTGTTAAAGCTTTGATCGGGCGTTTGAAAGAAATTCCGTCTGTGGGGCGCATTGATTCCATTCTTGATTTTCTGCCTGAAGGACAAAGAGAGAAAGCGGAAATTCTGCGCGGTGAAGCAACTGCATTGCAGGGTCTTAATTTCGAAGTACGCAATTCATCGCTTGTTCCGGCAGATGTTATTGCCGGACTTGAAAACCTGATTGATGCCCTTGAAAATCTGGAGGAAAAACTTTTTTCCGCCGGAGCTAAAGAGGAGTTGGAGCAGGTTTCGGTAATTATTGACCGTGCGGAGATGTGTCTGGATATTCTGGATAAAAATCCGGCAGAAGGAGTCAATTTGACCCCGCTTCAGGAGCGCATGATCAGTGAACTTTCCAGCTCCTTTGCCTGGCTCAAGGAAATTCTTGAGGTTCAGTCCGTCACTCCAGATGATCTGCCCGGACAACTGCGATCACTTTATGTCGGTAAGGACGGCCGTTTCATGGTCAAGGTCTCCCCGGTGGGCAATGTTTGGGATTTTGATGAATTGACCGGATTTGTGGCTGATCTGCGCAATATTGACCCCGAAGTTACCGGGGTTCCGGTGGTGGTTTATGAATCTTCCCTGCTCATGCGCGAGACTTTTTTGGAGGCCGCAGGGCTGACCATTCTTCTGGTTTCGCTGATCCTGTTCTTAAGCTCATTCAGCATCAGCTACGTGTTGTTGACCCTTGTGCCGCTTTTTGCCGGGATATTCTGGCTGTTGGAGATCATGGGTATTACCGGGTTGAGCTTCAATTTAGCCAATTTCTTTGCTATTCCTGTGCTTATAGCTATCGGTGTTGACGGCGGTGTTCATTTTCTGGCTCGTTGGAAAGAGCTCTCCCAAGGAGAACGGTTGTACTATACCAGCACTCCTGTGGCGGTCGGGCTTAGTTTCTGTACCACCATGATCGGTTTTGGCGGGCTGCTTTTGGCCCACCATAGAGGGCTCGCCTCCCTTGGGGGTATCATGGTCACCGGATCTGCTACCTGCCTTGTGGGGTGTATGGTGGTTCTGCCCGCAGTATTCAGACTGATTGAAAGGATTAAAGGGAAGTAGTTTATGTTCAGAAGAGTTATTGTATGCGCATTTATTATGGTGCTTGCGCTCAGTTCGGTTGCATCTGCAGGTAGGTTTGATTTTGCCATTATCCAGCCCGGTCAGCCGGGTAGTACTGCTGATGCCCAGCCGGTGATGGATGAACTGGCAAAATACCTTTCCGCCAAGCTGGGTGAAAATGTTCAAGGTGTTTATTACAACGATCTGAAAGCGACCCTTGATGCTCTTAGCAGGGGGACTCCTGCATGGGCAATTGCCGGGCTGACTTTTTTTGAATCCTACAAAAACGATTTCAGCATGATTCCGGTAGCTTCAACTCTACCACAGGGTATGAAAAAAGATGTGTGGCGTTTAATTGTTCCCGCAGCTGGGATGGATAATCCGGAGAGTGTGAAGGGTACTGTTTACGGTTCCATGCTTTATACCCCTAAGGGGATGGAAATCCTGTTTCAAGGAACCAAAGGTGCGGACATTAACGCAGAAGGAACACACAAGGCATTGCGCATGCTCCGCAAGGTTAATAAAGGGAAAATTGCCGGAGTGGTGCTTGATGCAGTCCAGTATTCTGTGATCAAGGATTCGGACCGTTACGCCAATACCAAGGTTATTTATACTTCCCCGGAGCTTCCGACCAGTCCTGTGGTCTGGTTCGGTAAGACGAACGATGATTCTTTGCGTTTACAGGGCGTGTTGCTTGATATGAACAAAGACCCCGAAGCAAAAGGACTGCTTAAACTGTTGCAGACTTCCGGCTTCAATCCTGCTGATAAGGTTCTGCACTAATGAAGACTTTACGCATTCCTGTCCTGCTGGTTGTTCTGCTGGTTATGCTTTGCGGATGTTCGGCTACGTCCGGGCTGCCGCTATATGAATATGATGCCGATGGTGTAATACTCTGGAAATCATGTTCTCCTGCTCAGGCTGAGGTCCTTTCCGGTTCAGTGAAGGATAAGGATATCCTGCAGGGGGCTGCATGTTCGTCATGGCTGCTGGAAAGTGGGGTGGTCTGTTCCGCTGATTATGCGAAATCTTCTCAGGTCCGGCTGAAGAAATTTCTGGATAAAAATCCCCAATCAGGTCTGGGACACTATCTTTTGGCTTATTTAATTGCTAAAGAGGCTCAGCTTGCTCCCATGAAGGGGATTGACCTTGTCCCTCTGATGGAGCAAGAAGCACTCAAAGCTTCCAGATTTTCCCCGGAGTTAGACCGCGGAGGCCCGGATCGTTTTCTGGGCGAACTTTATTTGAAAGCACCTTCCGCGCCGATCAGCATCGGAGATATGGATAAATCTTTGGAGCATTATGAAAAGGCCGTTGAGGTCGCGTCGGACTTCGCATTGAACCGTCTCGGGCTTGCTTCCGCTCTGCTGGAAGATGATGAGACGGAGGAAGCCTGTGTTCAGTATGGAAAAGCTCAAAGTGCTGATGGCTTCAGTGACAAATTATTAAAAGTTGATTTTTATAAAAAGCTGGCTAAAGCCTGTGCAGGCAAAAAGGCCGGTGAATAATAAAACCCGTCCCCACGTGGCGGAAAAGAGGTTAAGACCTTGGCAATTCCCGCAATTCAAGTAGCTAGACTCGGCAAGTACATTCTCACCCAGACTTTGAAGGGTAACAAGCATTACCCGCTGGTGCTTATGCTCGAACCCCTTTTCCAGTGCAACCTGCGCTGCAAGGGCTGCGGTAAAGTCAACCAGCCGCCGGAAATCCTCAATAAGCGTCTTTCCGTTGATGAATGTGTCGCGGCGGTGGAAGAGTGCGGCGCACCTATCGTTTCCATTCCCGGTGGTGAGCCTCTGCTGCACCCGGAAATCCCGATCATCGTCAGCGAACTGATTAAGCGTAAGAAATTCGTATACCTCTGCACCAACGGCATCCTCATGCCCGAGCGTATCCATGAGTTCAAGCCCAGCCCTTACCTGACTTTCAACCTTCATCTGGACGGACCGGCAGAAGTTCATGACAAGGTTGTCTGCAAGCAGGGCGTTTTTGATTCCGCTGTGCGTACCATCAAGCTGCTGAAGTCCAAGGGGTTCCGTGTGAACACCAACACCACCCTGTTCGGTGGACAGACTGCCGAAAAAGCAGCTGATTTCTTTGATTTTCTCATGGACCTCAAAGTTGACGGTATGACCCTTTCATCTGCATTCAGCTACGAAGCTGCCGAAGATCAGGATGCATTCCTGACCCGCCCGCAGAGTGAAAAGCTTTTCCGTGAAATTTTCACCATCGGCAAGAACAAGAATTGGGATTTCAGCCATAGTAGTTTCTATCTCGATTTCCTTGCCGGAAACCAGCCGGATTATAAATGCTCCCCGTGGGGTAACCCCTGCCGTTCCGTTCACGGCTGGCAGCGTCCCTGCTACCTGCTTGAAGACGGTTTCGTTTCCTCCTACAAGGAACTCATGGAGCAGACCGATTGGGATAAATTCGGCGTGGGTAACGATCCCCGCTGCGCAAATTGCATGGTTCACTGCGGTTTCGAACCCACTGCGGTAGCCGATTCCGTAAGGCGTCCCATCAAAGGAGCACTGCTGGCCCTTAAGGGTGTCAGTGTTAAGTAATTCAGACAATTAAAAAGGCCCGTTGAAGTTTGCTTCAACGGGCCTTTTTTTATGGTTAAAAACGATTAGTTCAGATCGCTATCCTGAAATTTATTCATGATGAATTCCGAAGACAACTCTTCGTCAACGTCATTGAAGTAATGAGTCTGTTCGCTGGTCATGGCGTTGGGATTGTACCGTTTGTAATCGAATACGCCATCGAGTTTATCGGTATCCGTTTCGCGTATGTAAGCAAACATGATTTTTTTAGTGCTTGATATGAGTTTGGTGCAGACCATAACATCTGCAACATCGGGGATTCTTATTGCGAATTCGTTGCTAAATTCATCATACAATTCATCTTCGGGAGTAGTCAAAAACAGGCGGCAGTAATAAGGCTCCCCGTCAACATCCTTGGTGTAGATGTTAGTGTGCGGTCCTATTCCAACGGGTAGGTGTTTAGGCTGCCAATAGTATCCTCGCGGTATTGTCAGGGTTTCGAAAATACTGATCCTGTCAGCATGGTGGGTCTCGTTCTCTGCTGCATAATAATATCTTTTGATGCTTGATTTATGTGCATAGCTGGAAGTTTCACCAATGAATTGTACATCCTCCGGCATTGTTACACTCAGGGCCGGTGCTTGCGTGGAGCAAAACGTGTTTTTGACGGCAATTTTTTTTTCAACACATCCTGTGCACGTGATTGTAAGCAGAAGCAAAACAAGAACGTAAATTCTTTTCATTGGGGTCTCCGTACAATAGTTTTGTCTATATTTATATGTGCATGCAATGCGAGTCAAGGTAAAGAATTGTTTAGATATGTAAAGTCCGGCGGGCTAAAATAGCACCACAGATATGGTGCTTATTTGAATATCCGCCCCAGTGCTTTCAAAGCCTTGGAATAATCACGCCCCATAGGGATAAGCTCAAGAATCAGACCGGGTTTTTTCACGATTGCTTTCAGAATCGGGCCAAGCTGTGTTTTACCGCTTTCATCAACTCCTGCCAGAGACTCTTCAGGAATGCCACGTTTGGCGTCGTCGCTGATGGCCCTGATGCAGCTGAAAGGGATTCCCGCCTGTTTTGCGGCCTTAGCAACAGCTATAGACTCCATGTCGACAGCCATTGCCCCGGTGCGTTCAAACATGAAAAGTTTATCCTGCGGTGTGAGGACTGGTTCTGTTGCGGTTATTAGTTTGCCGCATTGAATTTTTCCGCAGGCTGAGATCAGCTCACTGCGCAGTTTTGCATCACTATCTGCTTCATGCCACGAATCGAAATCTGCAATGTCGGAATGGATAGCTGTCGCTGCGATGAGGCATCCGGTATCAATGCCCGGAGCCAGACCGCCGGAAACTCCGATGCTGAGCAGCAGGTCCGGTTTCTCTGCACAAAGCAGGGCCGCAGCTTCTGCAGCCCGTGCTATCCCTATGCCGGAGACGATACAGCGGTAACCGGCTCCATTTGAGAGTTTTCCGCTTAGGGCTGCGAATTTTCCGATGGTTTCATTTTTTGGGGCAGGGCAGATTGCTTGAGCTTCCTGCTCCATGGCTGCGACGATGGCAATTTTTCTTGTAGTCATGGTATATCCTTGGTGGCTTGCATGTATTTTTAGTCGGGTGAATAATTATGCAACGCATGTATATAATTAATAAATAGCATGTATATTTGCATAAAAAGCAGTTTTATATGCCATATACGTCGTAAAGTATCAAAAGTTGACATGGAACGAAAATGAAAATAACAACCTCATGGGGTATCGTGAGGGGACCATTTATAACTTAATTAAGGTGGTGCCTAGAATGAGATGGTATAAAAATTTACGGATGATGTACAAGATCATGCTGCCGATAGGAGCATTGCTCCTGATTACTGTAGGCAGTATGGAAATTTTCGCAACCGACAGCAGCTCGAAAGCTATTGAAAAGGTTGCAAAGAAAGAGATTTCTGCTCTTGCCGGTGAGTACAGCGGCCTGATTCTTAACTATATGACTCATGCTCAGGGGCAGGCCGAGGGGTTGGCCAGTACCTTTGCACAGTTCAGGCGTGAAAATATTGATTTAAGCAGGAAAGACGCTATTTCCATGCTGATCGGCCTTATAAAGGGTGATGATAACTTCATCGGCGGTAGTAACGCCTGGGAACCTAATGCTTTTGACGGTCGTGATGCCGAGTATGCAAACACTGAGTTGCATGACAAAACCGGTCGTCATATTCCCTATGTTTTCCGTGCCGGCGGCGGTATAGAAGTTGTTCCCCTTGCAGAATATTTTGTTCCCGGGGACGGCGATTATTATTTGAAGCCGATTGAAAGGCGCAAGACATACATTACACCGCCGTATCCTTATGATGTTGATGGCAAAAGGCTAATGCTGACTACCATCGGAGCGCCTATCATGCTTGATGGCCGTCCGCTTGGTGTTGTCTGTGTGGATATGCCCATTACAAACATCAGTAATATTGTCTCCAGAATACGTCCTTATGAAACAGGCTACGCATGGCTGATGATGCAAGATGGAGACTTTATTTATCATCCGTCTGAAGAACGCATCGGTAAAAATATGTTCGATGTTGACGAGTCTGTAAACAAGACCAATCTGCGTCGGGCGCTGCAGGACGGGGAATCTTTCTTTGAAATACGTGTAGCTGCTGCTAACGGGCAGAGGTCTATGATTCAGTATGTCCCTATTGAATTCAAGGATAGTGGGCAGCGTTGGTATCTGGCTGTAAGTGCTCCCTTGGATAAAATTCTGGCCGATGCGCATACTCTCACTCGAGATCTTTTGGTCATGGGTGGGGTTGCCCTCCTGCTGGTCATGCTGGCCATCTATTTTGTCGCCCGTTCCATTTCGAAACCTATCGGGGTTCTGGCTGATGCCGCAAGAGAAGTTGCCGGGGGCAAGATGGACGTGCGTCTTGATGAGTCTATGTTCGGCGGTGAACTTCTGGAGCTCAATACAGCTCTGAGTGATATGCTGACCGGTCTGGTTGAGAATATTTCCAAATCTGAACAAATGGCGGAGCAGGCTAAAGAGCAGACCGAAAAAGCCCAGCTTGCACTCAAAGAAGCTGACGAAGCACGTGCCCAGGCGGAAAATGCCAAGCGTGAAGGTATGCTGCAGGCTGCTGATCATTTGGCAGGAATTGTTTCGCAGGTGGCTAGTGCCAGTCAGGAACTTACCGCCCAGATTGATGAATCCAGCCGGGGTTCTGAAACCCAGCGTGAGCGCACTTCCGAATCTGCAACAGCCATGGAACAGATGAACGCCAGTGTCATGGAAGTTGCCCGCAGTGCTGCCGAAGCAGCAGATTCTGCTGATAATGCACGTGGTGAAGCTGAGAAAGGCGGGACTATTGTCAACGATGTTGTCACACACATCAACCGTGTTCAGGCAATGACCGTTGAGATGGAAAAAGGTCTGGGTACACTGGGTGAACAGGCCGACGGAATCGGTAAGATAATGAATGTTATCACTGATATTGCCGATCAGACCAACCTGCTGGCTTTGAATGCTGCAATTGAGGCTGCACGTGCCGGAGAGGCCGGACGTGGTTTTGCCGTAGTTGCTGATGAGGTCCGCAAGCTTGCTGAAAAGACCATGGATGCCACCAAGGAAGTCGGTGATTTTATTTCTGCCATCCAGAGTGGAACCCGTGAAAACATTGATGGCATGACCAAGGCTGCAGCCGAGGTCTCTGCCAGCACCGAGTCTGCCAACAAGGCTGGGGATGCTCTGATGGGTATCGTCGAGATTGTTGAGGAAACAGCTGGTCAGGTTCGCAGTATCGCAACTGCTTCTGAAGAACAGTCCGCAGCCAGTGAACAGATCAACCGTGGTATTGAGGAAGTTAACCTTATTGCCAACGACAATGCTCAGGCCATGCGTGAATCAACAACAGCAGTTGAAGAACTCATGCGTCTTGGTGAAGAACTGACCGCTCTTATTGAAGAACTGCGCAATTCATAACAGCGGGCCGGATAAGTTGAAATCAGGGCCGGGGGAGATTCCTCCGGCCTTTTTTGTAGCTGGGGAGTGCCTTTTATTGGGTTGTTAAGTTTGACTTAGTCCCTGTGGAAGCATAAAAAACAGTCTGTTACTCACGTGAATAACGAAAAGGTGTAACTGCTATGAATCAACGTATGTACTTTCTGGATAACCTGCGGGCTGTGGTCATTTTGCTGGTCGTGGTGCTGCATGTTTCGCTTTGCTATATGAAGTTTGCCCCTGCGTGGTGGTTTGTAATTGATCCGGCCCAAAGCATGTTCTTTACCTATGCGGTCATGCTTATAGATGTACCCATCATGGCCGTAATGTTTTTTCTGGCCGGATACTTTGCCCTGCCGTCTTTGCAGAAACATGGTCTGCCCGGATTCTGGATCGGTAAATTTAAACGGATTATTATTCCTTGGGTACTTGGAGTGCTTTTCCTCTCGCCCCCAGCCATGTACATGATCCTGCTTTCGCGCGGAAAGGCTCCCGGTTATCTGGATTTCTGGTCCGGTCAGTTCTGGGGTTCCATGTACAGCCAGTCCGTGTTCTGGTTTCTGGGGCTGCTGACCGTTTTTTATTTAATGCTCAGCATCTGTTACAGGTTTTTACCCAGTTTGCAGACTCCTCCGCGGAAAAGCCGCAATCCTTCTCCCTTGTTCCCCATTCTGTACATCTCTGTTGCAGCGGGCTTTTTTTTGGGAATGAATCAGTTCTATCCTGTTGATACATGGATATCCGACTATTACCTGCTCGTTTTTCAGCCTCTGAGGTTTTTTGTGTACCTGCTTTATTTCTGGCTCGGTATCCTTGCTTGGAAGCGAAACTGGTTTACTCGGCAGGGGTACACGCCGAAAGCTTTGCCATGGTTGATTGTTGCAGTTGTGTCAGCTGTTTTTTATCTGACTTTCAAGGGCATGATGGCTACACGGGGTGGTGAATTTCCTGTGCAACTCGGGAATGCCCTCGGTTTCAACGTTTTTGCCTATAGCGTGCTTATGACCGGGACTGCTCTATTCAAGTCTTATGTGAACAGTTCGAACGGTTTCTGGAGATCATTCTCCGCCAGTTCATACGGAATATATCTTTTCCATTCTCTGGCAGTCTATTACGGAGCTTATTACCTGGTCGGAGTGGAAGCCTCGCCGTTTATCAAGGCTCCTCTTTTATTGCTGGTTTCTACATTCAGCTGCTGGGTGCTGACTGTTGCGTTGAAGAAGGTCAAGGGAGTGTCCGGGATTTTGTAATCAGAATTACCCTCTCCAGTTCATCACTATTATCAGTTTATGCCTCGCCTTTTTTAAGGGCGGGGCTTTTTTTTGATAAATGAAAAGTTTTTAGCAGTAATATTGATATTTTTGTTTATTCTTTGTTTGTGAGTTGCTATGTGAGACTATGCTAGGTGGAGGTTATTTTTAGGTTTTCTTGATTAAAGGAGAGTGTATGATTTTTTTTAATAATCTTAAAATGGTTTATAAGATTATGCTGCCAGTCGCTGTCTTGATGGCGACAACCTTGTTGGGGATAGAGTATTTTGCAACTTCGAAAAGCTCTGATGCGATTGAAAGTGTCGCACGCCGGGAGGTTACAGCGCTTGCCAATGAATATGGCGCAAAAGTATATGAATACATAGCAGAAACACAACATGAGGTTGAAGCCGTAGCGAATCTTTTTGCCGGGTTGAACAATGATGATGTTTTGATGGACCGGGCAATGGTCATTTCAATGTTCAAGAGTCTTGTGAAGAGTAATCCGGCAGTGGTCGGGGCCTGCATTGCATGGGAGCCTGATGCTTTTGATGGTAAAGACAGTGAATATGCCGGTAAAGAGTTCCATGATAGTTCAGGTCGCTTTGTTCCATATATCTACCGCGATGGAGGAACTATTAAAGTTGAGCCTCTGGTTGGGTACGATACTCCCGGCGATGGAGATTACTACCAGATTCCCAAACAGCGGCTCAAAACATACATCACCCCTCCTTATTCTTATAATGTAGGTGGAAAAGAAATAAAGATGGTCAGCCTGTGCTCGCCGATCATATCTGAGGGGGTTTTCAAAGGGGTGGTTTGTGCTGACCTCCCGATTGACAAAGTTAATGAGATGCTCGCAAGTATCAGTCCTTACGGAACCGGGTACGTTGCGCTCATGTCTTCTGATGGCAGCATTTTTTATCATCCCTCGGCGGACATAATCGGAAAGAATATGTTCGATGTCGCTAAATTTGAAGATGAACAAGGATTGAAATCTGCCATGCGCGGTGGTGAGGGGTTTCAGGAAATCCGTGTTTCTGCCGCCACCGGCGATGTTTCAATGGCCCAATACGTTCCCATCAAATTTACTGGAACCGGTCAAAGCTGGTATCTTGTAGTTTCCGCTCCGATGGATAAGATCCTTGCCGATGCAACTGCACTGAATTTTGATTTACTGGTAATCGGATGTGTTGCCCTGATTTTGGTCCTGATTGCAATCTTCTTCGTTGCCCGCTCCATTTCCAAGCCTATTGTTGTAATTACCGATGCCGCAAAAGAAGTTGCGGGTGGTAATTTCGATGTCCGACTTGATGAGAGAATGTTCGGTGGTGAGTTGTATGATTTAAACATTTCTTTGCGGGACATGCTTGTTTCACTTGTGGAGAACATATCCAACGCTGATAAAATGAGGGAAGAGGCCCAGGAGCAGACTGATAAGGCTCAAGTAGCACTTAAAGAGGCTGATGAAGCCCGAGCTGAAGCTGAGACTGCCAAGCGTGAAGGCATGTTGCAGGCAGCAGAGAGACTTTCCGGCATTGTTTCGCAGGTTTCCAGTGCTACTCAGGAATTGACCGCTCAGATTGATGAGTCCAGCCGTGGTTCAGAGAGTCAGCGTGAGCGAACAGCCGAGTCCGCAACCGCTATGGAGCAGATGAATGCCAGTGTCATGGAAGTCGCCCGTAATGCCGGGCAGGCAGCAGATTTGGCAGATAATGCTAAATCTGAAGCTGAAAACGGCGGTGAAATTGTAAATGACGTTGTGAATCGTATTAATCGTGTTCAGGAAATGACTGTTGAAATGGAAACCGGACTTGGCAAGCTTGGTGAACAGGCTGAAGGTATCGGGCAGATTATGAATGTGATTACTGATATTGCCGACCAGACCAACCTTCTGGCTCTGAACGCAGCAATCGAAGCAGCCCGGGCAGGTGAAGCCGGACGCGGTTTTGCTGTCGTTGCCGATGAAGTCCGTAAGCTGGCAGAAAAGACCATGGATGCCACTGGTCAGGTTGGTAGATTTATTAATGCCATCCAGAAAGGAACCCGCGATAATATTGAAGGCATGTCTCGTGCGGCAGGTGAAGTTGAACAGAGCACCGAGTTCGCAAGCAAGGCCGGGGAAGCTCTGGAAAGCATTGTGAATACTGTTGAAGAAACAGCCGAGCAGGTTCGCAGCATCGCAACCGCTTCTGAAGAGCAGTCCGCAGCCAGTGAACAGATAAACCGCGGAATCGATGAGGTTAATCTCATCGCTAATGACAATGCTCAGGCCATGCGCGAGTCCGCAACCGCAGTTGAAGAGTTGATGAACCTTGGTGAACAGCTCTCAGCCCTGATTGAGGAACTGCGAAACGCATAACGGTTTAATTGCATACCGAATAAATAACCCCGGCAATATCTTTAATGATATCGCCGGGGTTTATGTCTTTTATGTGTTTTGGGTAAGTCTTTTTATTTACCGCATCCGCAGCTTCCGCCAATGCCTTTTTTATTTTCATCTTTTTCATCATCGCTTGCGCCGAAGTTCTTGAGTCCTTCCGCCAGTTCGATGAGTCTTGCGTCGGCCATGCCGTAGATGGAATCTTCGGGGAACTTGGATTCAGCATCCTTTTCGCCAGCCGGAATTCCGGTCAGGATTTCGATTCCCTGCTCGATGTTTTCCACCGACCAGATATGGAACTTTCCTTCCTTGACTGCTTCCACAACTTCCTTACGCAACATGAGGTCCTTAACGTTCGGCTCAGGGATCATGACGCCCTGATTACCGGTCAGTCCGGCATGTTTGCAGCAGAGGTAGAAACCTTCAACCTTCTGGTTGACTCCACCGATGGGTTGAACTTCACCTTTCTGGTTCACCGATCCGGTGACAGCGATGTCCTGACGGAGGGGTACTTCTGCCAAGGAGGAGAGCAGGGCGTACAATTCGGTGGATGAGGCCGAGTCTCCGTCAATTCCGCCGTAGTTCTGCTCAAAGGCAAGACTTGCGGTCAGCGAGAGCGGCTTGTCCTGTGCGAATTGGCGGCGCAGGAAGCCGGAAAGGATGAATATACCTTTATTATGGGTCGGGCCGGACATATCGGCTTCGCGCTCGATGTTAATAATTCCGCCCTTACCCATGGCGGTAACAGCGGTAATACGTGAAGGCTTACCGAAAGAGTAGTCGCCCATGGAATAGACAGCCAGTCCGTTGACCTGTCCGATTACTGCTCCGTCGGTATCAAGATAGATGCTGCCGCGGTCAATCAGTTCCTGCAGACGTTCTTCAGTCTGGTTCGAACGTTTGCGGTGGGCATCAAGGGCCTGATCGACATGTTTTGATTCAACTGCGGTGGAACCGTTACGGGCAGCGTAGTAACTCGCTTCTCCCAGCAGGTCGGCCAACAGCGGAAATGCGGTAGTGATTTTTTCCTGACGACCGGACATGCGCACTGCCTGCTCGATGATAGCGGCCACCCCCGTCCTGTCAAAGGGCATGAGTTCGTCTTTTTCAACCATGCGGCTGATGAAGTTGGAGACGGAATTAATAGCGTCCACGTTCCGGTCCATGGAAGTTTCAAAGTCGGCTCGGACTTTGAAAATTCTGGGTACATCAGGATCATAATGACGCAGCAGCTGGTAGAGATGGGGATCGCCGAGCACTACCACCTTAACATCCATATCGATCGGTTCCGGCTTCAGCCCGGTGGAGGATATAAAGTAGTAGGGGTCGAAGGTCTGGATTTCGATTTTCTCAGTTTTCAGGGAACGTTTCAAAGTGGGCCAGACACCCGGTTCCACAATGGCGTCCATGAGGTTGATGACCAGATACCCGCCGTTGGCCTTGATGAATGATCCGGCTTTAATTTTGGTGAAGTCTGTGCGCCAGCCTCCGTGCCTGTCCATGACCCGCTCAATGGAACCGAACAGGTTTCGGTAGGTGGGGTAGGCTTCGAATATTACCGGAGGGCTGTTCTGCTCAGCGTTATCCACCAACAGGTTGATCTGATAGGGGTGCAGGATAGCCTCGGCTTGCGGTGGCATGAACATCATGCCGCCTTCTGCTGCATGCGGTTTCCTGCCGATCATGCGCAGGGAATCGAGGTCGTTGCTCATTTCCTCCAGCATGTCATCAAAATATTTTAGTATCTTGGGTTCGGTATACTTTTCCTTGAGTGGAGCGATCAGGTCCTGTGCGAGTGTCATGAACATGAGTTTGTCCACGTCATCGCTCTTTTTCTTTACTTCTTTTTGCAGCTTACGGACCTGCGCAAGGATGTTGTCGATCTCTTCTTTGAGTTCCTTCTGCTTTTCTTTAAGTCTTTCAAATTCATCGCGGGGGAAGCGGCCTTTATCAACCTTTTCCTCCAACTGGATCATGCGTATCGGTTCTCCATCCACCAGTGGAACAACATCCGGGCGTTGGAACTGCCCCATTTGCATATTCACGATAACCAGTCCGGAATCCTTAACTTTGTCTTCCACGCCTTGAAAGAATTCACGGGTCTGTTTTTCGTGCATCTCGATGATTTCATTCTTGCGGGCAATGTATTCCTGGCTTTCGAAAAGCTGCGGTACTTCACGTTTGATACCCTCAAGAAAATCATGGATGTTCTTTTTGAAAACCGCACCTTCCCCGGCTGGCATATGGATCAGGATAGGGGACTCAGTCGCTTTAAAATTATTAACGTAAAGTAAATCATCAGGGCTTTTATCTGATTTTGAGAGTTCGGCGATCATTTTTTTTACCGTGGCCTGCTTTCCGGTGTTCGCTGGGCCGGTCACGAAAATATTGTAGCCTTTGAGGCCCATGCCCATTCCGAAGCGGAAGGCTTCAACGCCTCGGCATTGGCCGATGATTTCATTTTCAGGGGAAAGTTCGGCAGTGGTGGTGAATGGGAGTTCTTCTGGGGCAAGAGTCCATCTCAGTTTTTCAAGCGGCAGTTTTCGGTCTTTCAGGATGCTGGTCATGGCTGTCTCCGGTTGATGCCTATTCAGTTGTTATGGTGATAATTTTTTGAGGCTTGATGACGCATTTATCTAATACGATTGTCAGTACACCGTCTTTAAAAGTTGCGGCTACATTGTCCGGGTCCACCCGGCAGGGCAGGGGAAGTGTTTTTTTGAAATGGCTGCTTCTGCGGCCACCTTCAAAAGTGATGTTCTTTTTCCCGGCAATAGTCATGGAGGTTTCGGTAACTTTCACTTCAAGGTCTTCGGCTTGAAATCCGGGCATGGTGGTACTTACTTCAAGAGCTTCACCGGATTCACGCATAGTTGTCTGCGGCGTGCAGTCTATGATTCCGCATACGGAAGGGATGCCGTAATCATGGCAGAGGCTGTTGAACAGCTTGTCCATGTCGGTTTTCAATCTTTCGATCTCCCGGCTTCCCCACGATGTAAGGTTTGGCATGTATAGTCTCCTTGTTAAAACTGGTGGGAATATCAGTTAGTTCTAAATTAACACATAGAGAAAAAGTTTAGCAACCGCTTTGCAGAGGAAAATCAATCTGTTGATTTCTCCATTTTTTCCCGGAAATTGGATTCTGATTTCAATGAAGGTTTGTTTGATTTGTAATAACCGGAATATGTGGTCATTAAAAATATATATTTAAGGCATGATCCTCACATTTTTGACAAAAAAGGGGGCATAAGTTCAGTTTTTAAGCGGATACAGTCTTGCATGTTGCCGCTTCATGAGATATTCGGTTCATCGCTTCTAATTTTAAAAAGTCAGGCTGGAACCGTTTTCCACTCTGTCTTCTTAAAAACATAACAGAAGCGGAAATTTACATTTTCTTTTTAGGAGTGACGCATGAAAAGGGTATTAGTAATTCTCATGGTTGCAGTGATGCTGGCATTTGCAACCACCGCAATGGCTGGTGACGGTTCTCTCGAAAAAGTACAGAAAGCTGGCAAGCTTGTTATCGGTCTTGATGACACCTTCGCACCTATGGGCTTTCGTAAAGACGACGGAACTCTGGTCGGTTTTGACATTGATGCTGCTGAAGAAGTAGGTAAGCGTCTTGGTATTAAAATCGAATGGCAGCCCACCGCATGGTCCGGTGTCATCCACTCCCTGAACGCTAAGAAGTTCGATTGTATCTGGAACGGTATGACCATCACACCTGAGCGTGAAAAAGCTGTTTCCTTCTCCAAGCCTTACATCATGGACGGCCAGATCGCTGTTATCGCCATGGGCAACAAAGCTATCAAGGCTCACAAAGATCTCGGCGGTAAAG
Organism: Maridesulfovibrio spiralis (SeqCode); assembly: GCF_048571135.1. Lineage (NCBI taxonomy): Bacteria > Pseudomonadati > Thermodesulfobacteriota > Desulfovibrionia > Desulfovibrionales > Desulfovibrionaceae > Maridesulfovibrio > Maridesulfovibrio spiralis (SeqCode). The sequence continues at coordinate 3,052,803 of NZ_CP182344.1, forward strand.
TTGTTGGCGTACAGAAAGGTTCCCCTGCTCTTGAGGCTGCAAAGTCCCTCAAGCCCGCACCTAAAGAAATCCGCGAATACGATACCAACGTTAAAGCTCTGCTCGACCTCGAATCCGGTCGTCTGGACGGCGTTGTTGTAGATAACATTGCTGGCCGTTACTCCATGGCACAGCGTCCCGGTAAGTACGTTGCTCTTCCCGGTTACATCACCAGTGAAGCTTTCGGTATCGCTTTCCGTCAGGGTGAAGATTCCCTGCGCGCAGCTGTACAGAAAACCATCGACGCTATGATCGCTGACGGCACCATGGGTAAAATCTCCCGTAAATGGTTTGGTGAAGATGTCACCAACCCCGCTAAATGGTAAGAAATGATTAGTATAAATAATAAACTCGGAAAGAGCGGGGCGGTTGCCTCGCTCTTTCTGCTGTTTGCACTTTTGATTTTTCCGGCTGTATCATCAGCCAGTGTGGATGCAGACGCCCTGCTTAAGCAGGCGCGTGATGCTCTGGCCGTGGGCCAGATTGATCAGGCCTGTTCCGTTTTCGAGCAGGTTCCCGCTCCAGGTCCTGATGGCGATGACGGGCAGTATGTCTATTCCCGCATGCAGCTTGCGCGCATAAGCTATTCCATGAAAGATCCGGGTAAGGCCCGCTCTTATGCCGAGCAGGTTGTCGCCGTGTATCCGGATAACGTGGAAGCACAGAATTTCCTGACCTCCCTTGACCGCGAGACCAAGCCCGAATGGCAGAAGACCCTTGAAGACTGTAAGCGCTTCATGCCCAATCTGCTCAAGGGTGCGTCAATGACTCTGGTGCTGGTCTTCTTCACCATGATAGTCTCGCCCATCGGCGGTCTTTTTATCGCGCTGGGTAAGATCAGCCGTATGCAGCCTTTTGTTTCCATCAGTTGGTTCATTATCTGGTTTTTCCGCGGAACACCGCTTCTGCTGCAGCTCTTTTTTATCTACTACGGTCTGCCTGCAATCGGCATTACACTCTCTCCGCTGGCTGCGGCACTTATCGGTCTTGGAATTAACTATTCCGCATATCTTGCTGAGATCATCAGGGCCGGTATTGAATCCATCGACGACGGCCAGACTGAAGCTGCAAAAGCTATCGGCATGACCTACGCTCAGACCATGCGTCGGGTCATCATTCCGCAGACATATAAGCGGATCATCCCGCCCATCGCCAACGAATTCATCGCGCTGATCAAGGATACCGCACTTGTTTCCACCATTGCCATGGTTGAACTCATGCGTGCTGCGGACCAGATGTTCAACGCCTATTTTAATGTGACAGTTCTGGTGATGGCTGCTGTCATCTATCTTATTTTTACCTCCGTATTCACCTTCCTTTTCGAGAAGATCGAATACAAGGTCGGGGTATACGAGAGGCGCTAAATGGAAACAATTTTAGAACTCAAGAAAGTAGTTAAGTGTTTCGGCCAGCTGATTGCGGTTAATAATATTGACCTCAAGATCAGCCGCGGCGAGAAGGTCGTCATAGTAGGTCCCAGTGGGTCCGGTAAATCCACCTTGCTGCGGACCATGAACTTCCTCGAAACCATTGATTCCGGGGAAATTCATTTCGAAGGCAAGCCTTGCGGTTATACCTACAAGGACGGCAATCCGGTGCTGGATTCTCAGAAGAATCTCTGTGCCCTGCGGTCCGAGATCGGCATGGTTTTTCAGCAGTTCAATCTCTTCCCGCATATGACCGTTATTCAGAACGTCATGGAAGGACAGGTTACCGTGCTCGGTAAATCCAAGAATGAAGCCCGCGAAGTTGCACTTCAGATGCTGGATAAGGTCGGCCTTTCCGATCGTGCCACCGTCTTTCCGGTGACCCTTTCCGGTGGTCAGAAACAGCGTGTGGCCATTGCACGCGCACTGGCTATGAAGCCCAAGATGATGCTTTTTGACGAGCCGACTTCCGCCCTTGACCCCGAACTGGTCGGTGAGGTTTTCGATACCATCCGCTCACTCGCAGATGACGGCATGACCATGGTTATCGTTACCCACAATATGGGTTTTGCCCGTGAAGTAGCCGACACCGTAATCTTCATGGAGGCCGGAGATTTCATCGCCAAAGGAACCCCCAAAGAGTTCTTCTCTGCTGAAACTCAGCATCCCAGAATTAAAGAGTTTATGGATAAGCTTTTGTAGGGATGCCTCCGGCGGACCTTCGGTGAGCCTCCCGGCGGGCGCTTTCAGCGGGACCAAAAAAACTTTTTGAAAAAAGTTTCTCTGGACTCTTCAAAAACGTTTATTAGGGCTTCGCCATTTTGATTAAAAAAAGTCCCCCGATTCGTTTGAGTCGGGGGATTTCTTTTTTATTCTGTGATGGATTTTTGTATTACTGCGCTGATTAAGCTCTGCACATGTGCGGCCAGTTTTTCGCTTTCTATTTCCGGGAATGAGCTTTTCCACGACATGAAGGTCATGCTGTAAATTCCAGCGATTGCGCTGGCGGTGACCGCAAAGGGTATTTTGGGTGCGCTGTCTGTGAATGTGTTTTGCAGGCCGGATTCAATGCTTTTGCCCAGCAGTTCAATCACGCCGCGCATGATGTAGTCCAGGTCTGTACTGATGTTTTCGGCAAATGATGTTTTTGTTGCCGGGGAATTGAGGTGGGTGGTGAACATCTTGCAAATGATTCTGGTGGAATTTCCGGATAGCCATTCATCTGGTGAGTTCATCTCGCCGAATATTTCCATGAACATATCCCTGTGCAGGTCGATCATGACATCGGCTTTGCCCTTGAAATGGCGATAGAAGGTCGAGCGGCCGACGTCCGCCAGCTTCACAAGTTCGCCTACTGAAATCTCACCGTAATTTTTGCTGCGCAGCAGTTTCTGCAAAGCTTCTTTGATCATTCTGCGGCTGCGGTCGGTCTGTCGTTTTCCTTTGTGCGGTTTCATCTTTTCCATATTTATCATGGGACAATGTTCAGTTTTTGTCCCAAGGGGGACATGTTGCCGATGTTTGATTCTTGTTTTTTCAGCCTGAGCAAATAGGGTTCCCTTTGTTTTAGGAGAAAGGGTTCATTAAATTTAAAAATCAGTCAATGAAAACGGAGCATAACATGAAACTTATATGGCATAAGCAGGAATTGCCGAGGCAGGGGTGGTGGAGTTTAACCCGTAGATACATAGCTTCAAAGTTCAGAAAGCAGACCTACGGCATTACGGATGTGGCAGGTTTGCAGGAGCTTATCGCTTCCGGGAAAGCCATAAAAATCGTGGATTGCAGGCTTGAAGATACTTATTCCCGGTTCGGGCATATACCCGGTGCGTTGAACTATCCGATCACCTTGTTTGAAGATAGTTGCCCGGATGTTCCGCAAACGGTGCAACTGGTAGTGGTTTGCTATTTCGGTTTTGTCTGTCAGCTCGCGGCTCGGAAACTGGTGGAGCAGGGACATCGTGATGTCCTTATTCTTAAAGGGGGCATGGACGCGTGGAATATGGAGGATAAGCCTCTTGAGGTGTCTTAACAGCAATTAGCGAGACTTGGTAACAATATCAGACTGCGATATCTTTTAAGATATTGCAGTCTTTTTTTGGTTTGTTTTATGGTATTTGATATTCAGCAGTTTTCATAAACAAGAATCCAAAGGAGTGGTTATGAAGCTTAACGGCCAACGTGTTTTGATGTTTATTGACCATGTTTTCGAAGACATGGAACTTCTCTACCCGTACTATCGGCTCATTGAAGAGGGTGCGGAGGTTGTTGTTGCGGGACCCGAATATGGTGAAATTTATACGGGCAAAAACGGCTATCCGTTCCGCTCAACCGCAGCCATCGAAGACATGAATGCGGATGATTTCGACCTGCTGGTGATTGCAGGCGGTTTTGCACCGGACAAACTCCGTCGTGACCCCAAGGTTTTGGAACTAACCCGCGAGATTAACTATGCCGGGAAGGTCGTTGCACATATCTGCCACGGCGGCTGGATTCCCATTTCCGCTAAAATCATGAATGGTTACAAATGCACTTCCACACCGGGAATCAAGGATGACCTTGAAAATGCCGGGGCGATATGGGTTGATGAAGAGGTGGTCGTTGACCGCAATCAGGTTTCTTCCCGCAAACCGGACGATCTGCCCGCATTCTGCCGCGAGATAATCAAGCTGGCAGCCAAGTAGATAAAAATACTACTTTATTATGATGCCTCCCCGCGCTATATCCAAAACATAATAAAAGAAGTTAACCGCCGTTCAGGTTACTGGATTTAACAACTGTTTTAAATGCGAAGCGGCGAAGCCAACTAAAAGGTTTTGAAAGGGATGGGGTCTGGGGAAGGGAAACTTTTGCAAAAGTTTTCCCTTCCCCGGCCGCCGGAGGCATTCTTAATTACATGAAATTAATATCTGAATTTTATCGAATATTTATCAGGCCGGTGGATCCGGGACTGTTCATGACCAAGTATGCGGTCAAGTCAATCTGCGCTTGTCTTGTGGCTCTCCTGCTGGCCTATCTGGTAGGTATGAGCAACAAGTTTTTGCAATGGTCGGTCTACGGCTCAATGGTGGTCGTGATATTTCGTGCCGGTAGCACCCTTGCCAAGCGTAAGGCCGTGGCCCGTTGGCTGGCCCTTGCGGTGATGTGCCTTGTGCCGTTTTCAACCGTGATAGGAAATTATACTATCGGCCTTGAGATATATCTGTTTTTGCTGGCCTTTGCGGTCTTTTTTGCTCCGGTTCTGGGGGTGGCTGCCGGCACTGCCGCAGTCGGTACACTTATCGTCAACTTGCTGGCTCTGACCTCGCCGGACACTTTGCTGGTGGGGCTTGAGCGGTCCGGGGCTGTTCTCTTCGGCGCAACAGTCTCGTATTTGTTTGTCTTCCATCTCTGGCCCATGAAACCCGAAAAGGTGCTGACCCGCGCCGGAGCTGTAGCGCTGACCGACATCGGGGATTACTTCCGTGCTGTTGCAGCTTCTACCGGCAGTAAAGAGGATTTGCGGGAGATTGCCGAGATTCACGAACGCTCGGTGGAGTCGCTGCGCCGTTACCGCAGGTTTATGGAAGCCATGAATGTTGACCCGGTTAAAGAGCTGGGCAGTTATGAAGGTCCATCGGCCTTGTACGCGCTTCTGGTGCGGATGATTGAGGCCGTGGTCGGATTATCCAATAGCCGCCAGTTTGCGGAGCATAGCGCAGTCTTTAAGGATATGCGCTTCAAATTCAACGACCTTGCAGGACGCAGTGCAGTAGCTTTTGATGTTTTGGCTGCCAGTATATCCACCGGAAAAGGTCATGTTGATTTGAGCGGCATCGATGAAGGCATAGCTGAGCTGGAAAGCGAATTACTTAAGCTGGGGGCTTATAATCGTGATGACGGACTGCGTGATGAATTTCTGGAAGCGTGGGGTGCTGTTTACGGTTTGCGCAACCTGAGCATCGAATTCGCTGAGATGAGCAAGCTTTGTTGTGAAGGAGGCGCGTGCAGTGTTCGCTGATGCATTCGCTACTCTGAAAAAAGAATTCCGTTTGGATTCGGTTCCTTTTCGCCATGCGCTTAAGGCTGCAGTGGCTATAACTTTCGCCATTGTGGCAGCCCGTTTTCTGGAGCTGCGCCACGCGGTCTGGCTTCCGGTCAGCGTGATTGTTGTCATGCGGCCTTCGGTGGGCGGTACGCTCAGATTGGGCTGGAAAAGATTCTGGGGTACGGCAATCGGGGCGGTCATCGGTGTCGCTATTCTGTTTCTGGAGCCGACTAGTGCTGTGCTGGTCGGGCTTGTTATCATGGCTTTTTTCTTGATGATTCTGTTGCGGGTATTTAGTTATGCCGCTTTTTCCTGCTGCCTGAGCATCGGGGTAATCCTGTTGCTGGGGATTCTTTTTACTGACGGGTGGCAATTCGGAGTGGAGCGGGTTGTTGATACCGGGCTTGGAATTCTTATTGGCATTGCTGCCTCTTTCGGGGTCTGGCCTAATATGGCCCGCAAGAATCTGCGTACGAAAATGGGTTCGCTTGTGGAATTGCAATCCGCTCATTTTAAAAAACTGTCCGAGTCCTATCTGCGTGGCGGGGTGAGTGAAACTGATTTGGTGCAGAGCAGGATAGATGCTTCCAATATGCTGGATACCTGTGCCGAATCTTTCCGCGAGGCTGCGGCAGAGCCGGGTTTGCAGGGCTGGCAAAGGAACGAACTTACCCGTTTGATCCGTACCTTCAGCCGCATGCATAGTATTCTTACTACCATGTCGACAATCATTCGGCGCAGGTATGGCGGGCCGTTGCCGTCAATCGCGCAGGGCATGACCGATATTTTAACAGCTACTGCCGAGCACTACGCATGGCTTGAGCGTTATTCTCTGAGCCCGGAGGATTGCCCCGATGAGCCTGATTTTGAGAAGGCTATCGATAATTTCATGTCCGCAGTAAGTGAAGCGCGTGTTCGTGGTGAATTTGAGGATGTGCCGCTGGAAAGGCGTAACAATATTTCAGCTTTTATCTGGAATATTCATGCCCTTGCCAGTGAGATATCAAGGGCCGGACGTAGAATGCGTGATCTGCGTTATGGAAGAAGTTAAAGGAGTACGAAATGCTTGATGACAATAATCCGTATACTTTTGATCGCGTAGTGCGCATTTTGCTGACTGCCGGGTTCATCTGGGTGACGGTGGTTCTTCTGGATAAACTGAGCGCGGTGCTGGCGCCTTTCGCCGTGGCTTTGACTCTAGCCTATCTGCTCAACCCATTGGTGAATTTTGCGGGCAGGTTTATTAAGAACCGCACGGCTGCTGTGCTTGTAACTCTGCTGGCTGTGCTGGTCCCGACAGTGAAAGTTGTTTGGGGGGCGGTTCGCGCCGTTGGTCTGGAAATGAAACAGACCGGGGTTATGCTGGCTAGTCTGGTCAATGATTCAAAGGTTGCGCAGCGGGCTGCGGAATATATCCCGGAAGATATCTGGCAGACTATCCTCGACCTTGCAAGGCAGGAGGATGTACGCTCTTTCCTCACCGAATCCGGCTTGACCGACATGCTCAAGGTCTCGGCGCAGAAAGCTCTGCCCGGTATCTGGAATCTGGTCAGCGGTTCGGCGCATACAGTGGGTGCTCTGGCCGGGGTGTTTGTTATTATTCTTTACCTCGTGTTCCTGCTGACCGATTACGACAAGCTGGGTAATTGGCGGAACCAGATTCCCGAAAAATACCGGGGCCGAGTTGCTTCTTTTGTGGATGATTTCACCAACGTTACCAACCGCTATTTTCGCACACAGGCCCTGATCGCGCTGATTATCGGCTGCCTGTTCTCCGCCGGTTTCCTGATTATCAAGCTGCCGCTTGCGATCCTGCTTGGTATGCTCATCGGGTTGCTGAATATGGTTCCATATCTCCAGATTGCAGGGCTGGTACCGGCTTTCCTGCTGGCTGCAATAGATGCACTGGCTACCGGCGGCAATTTCTGGTTTGCACTTGGCGGGGTAGGGATTGTTTTCGCAGTTGTGCAGGTATTGCAGGACGCTGTGCTGGTTCCGCGCCTTCAGGGTGAAAGCATGGGACTTTCCCCGTGGATGATCCTTCTTTCCCTTTCCATTTGGGGCAACCTGCTCGGCTTTCTGGGCCTTGTCATGGCCCTGCCGCTGACTTGTATGGCTCTCGCCCTCTACCGCCAATGGGTGATGGGGCAGGGGGATGGCGAGGAAGCTGTCGAGGGGGATGGGTAAGATTTATTGTTCTGTCAGCAATGATGTTGCCGGAAACAACCAAAATAAAAACCCCTTACGAATCGCTTCGTAAGGGGATTGAATTATCTGGTCGGGATGAGAGGATTTGAACCTCCGGTCTCTGCGTCCCGAACGTGAGTGATGATAGACTAATTCGGATAGTTACAAGGATTGTTTGTGCTACAAATGGGCCTTTTTTGGGGTGCTGTGCTACGGTTTGTGCTACTATCTTTGCCCTGCTTTTCTTTCCTTTTGAGCAACACCTTGATATGTGCTCTATTTGTAGTCCAGATAGAGAGGTCTTATGTTTAATTTAGATATAAAGCTCAATGATCATGCAAGGGCTGTATTGATCATGTTAGCAATCATGTTCGCCGTGTCTATTAGCCTTGTTACATCAAAATGGGATGGTCATTTGTTCCCGCAAGAAAATTGCTAGGAAGTTCAAGAAGTTAACGGGCAGTTTTTTAAAGTTAACACGTGTTCAGGCGAGATTGAAGAAATAAAGGTTAATATCCAAATGAATGCAACAAGTACGAAATAATCTATGTTCATAGATACAAACATTCTCATAAACTGGCACAGAGGGACGTATTCGTTTGAAGAAGAGGCTAAAATCTCTTCTGTTGTAGCTAGCGAATTTTTGTCGATGTATGATCGTAATTCGTTGACCAGCAACAGATATTATTTACCCGTGATCTCTATCAAGATGCATCCTGATCTTGGCAGGATAGGGAGGAAAGGAACTTCTAAATTTCCACTTTTTAAGAATCAGGCCGATGGGGTTGTTGTTAGTTTAGGGGAGGAATATGAAAGTTATATAGAATATTGTAGCATGGGGATATCAAAGGCAATTAATGAAAAAAATTTAGGAGTTTTTAAAAAAGCTACTGAACATCTCGGTAAACATGAAAGACGTAATTTAAGAAGAGCTTTTGAGTTTTTGCTTGATATGAATGTTTCTTGCTATCCTTTGGTTCCATCAATACTTGATATGGGCCTTACTGTATTAAACAATGTACCTTTTAATCCTAAAGAGAACGTTAGAAATTCTTTGAATGATATTTTGATTTTTTCCACGGCCTTAGATCATGAAGAACGATTAGGAGTGAATGCCGATTTTGTTACTGATGATAACTATTTAAACAGTGTGTGTAAACAATTCGAAGAGTATAGGGTTGAGTCTATTGATAATATGGCTGTATATGATTTTTCCTCAAAGGCTGGTGGCATAAAAAAAATAAATAAAGAGAGTAAGGGCTACATAAATCGCAACTGGTCCTTTGAATTTAAACGCAACTGAGCTTAGTCTTCTGAAGCACCCGTCAATGACGGCAAAGACTCCACCGCATCCCGTTTCGCCCGTTGTAAAACATGCTGGTAAACTCTCATAGTGGTTGACGGGTCTGTGTGACCCATTGCGTCGGCAACGCTTTTTATAGGTTTATCCTTGACCGAAACCTATACTAAACTTATATTTTAAATATGAACAAGATCAATTGGTTGCCCAAAGCCTTAAAACAACTCAAAAAGATTCGTAGTTCAGACCAAGCACGTATCATGGAAAAGGTTAATGACCTGAAAACATTCCCTGATTGTAGTAACGTCAAGGCTTTAACCAACCGTGAGGATTACCGTTTCAGAGTCGGGAGATATAGAGTTCTCTTTACTGTTGAGGACGGTGAACCTCTGATCATTTACATTGAAGAGGTCAAGAAACGTGACGAAAGAACATACTAATTACGATATTTTAAAAGACAGCAACGGCGAACCCTACGCTGTTGTTATGCCATATGATGCTTTTCTGGAAATGAACAAGCGAGAGGACACAGATAAAACCATAGCAATCCCGCATGAAGTGGTTGAACTTCATGTTATTAAGGGCAAGTCTCTTGTTAGAGCATGGCGGCTTCACCTTGGGCTGACACAGAAAGATGTGGCGGATAAAATGGGGATTACGCAGGCGAGTTTTTCTCAGATGGAAAACAACCCGGATAGGCTCCGGCCCAGCACTTTGAAAAGGATAGCTGATGCTATGGGTATTGAGTGGGAGCAGCTGTCTGAGGACTAGACAACAAAAATTTGATCAATCGGGCTTGCGCCCCCTTGTTTGGTGTAGACCCCAATAGGTTAGCAAAAATAAAAGGGTTTACGAAGCTTGCTTCGTAAACCCTTGAATTATCTGGTCGGGATGAGAGGATTTGAACCTCCGGTCTCTGCGTCCCGAACGCAGCGCTCTACCAGACTGAGCCACATCCCGTCGTGAGATTGGGTAACTATCTAATCCTGATAAGTTTGGCAAGTAAAAATGTAGAAAAAAATTAAGAAAAAAAATAATTTCAAAATTATCGGTTGTGAATTTTTATATTCTTGCACATAAACTTCCAATGTTTTAAAGTGCTATAAGTGAGAGTAATGAATTGTCCCGATCTTCATGTTTATATGATTTTTTAGTGAAATTCGGGGAGTTTGTTGGACAAAAAAAAACATATATGCCAAGTTTTATTTACGGTTGTGGTTCAATTTAATATGAACGGCTCCAGTTGGTTTTAAGAAAAACAGAAAATCGCCTTTGTATACAAGCTGTTAAAGCTTCAGGTTGGTTTGTGGTCTAGCGATAAGGAGATCGGGTTAGTGATAAATGTCGTTGTTGTAGATGATTCCGCTTTCATGCGTAAGGCAATCAGCACTATGCTGCAGAAGGACCCAGGCATAAGGGTTGTTGCTACTGCCCGTGACGGTGAGGAAGGTTTGAGGGTGATTCGGAAACATAACCCGGACGTTGTTACCCTTGATATTGAAATGCCGAAGATGGACGGTCTTACCGCACTTAGGCATATCATGATGGAAATGCCCCGCCCTGTGCTTATGGTCAGCTCCCTGACCACTGAAGGTGCCGAGGCTACCCTGAAAGCTATGGATCTGGGGGCAATCGACTTTATTCCCAAACAGCTTTCCAAAGTATCTCTCGACATTGTTAAAATTGAAAATGACCTAATCTCCAAGGTTAAAACTGTTGCCAGACGCAAGATGCGTCCGGTTCCGCGTTTGCGAACTGCTGCTGCTCAGCGTAGACCATTAGCCCCGGTAAAGACTCCGCGTGGCCGTGCCAAGCGTGACGTAGTCGTGATCGGCGTATCCACCGGCGGACCGCCTGCAGTTCAGAAAATTCTTTCTTCCCTGCCCAAAGATTTTCCGGCGGGCATTGTTATTGCCCAGCACATGCCTAAAGCTTTTACCGGGCCTTTTGCCAAACGTCTTAACGGAGTCAGTCAGCTTAAAGTAAAAGAAGCGGAAACCGGGGACAGACTTCTTCCCGGCCATGCTTTTGTTGCTCCCGGCGGTTCGCATCTGATTGTTGACCAGAAAGTCAGCAGGATTGATCTGGTCGTAACTCCCGAACCTAAAGAAGCCCTGTACAAACCTTCTGCAAACGTGCTTGTCTCTTCAGTTGCCAAGAACCTTGGTCGCAGAGCGTTGGGTGTTATCCTGACCGGAATGGGTAACGATGGGCGCGATGGAATCAGGGAACTCAAAAGCAAGGGAGGAAGGGCCATTGCACAGAGCGATTCTTCCTGCGTGGTTTACGGCATGCCTAAAGCCATTGTCGATGATGGTCTCGCGGACGAAATTGTAGATATTGATGATATGGCAAATGCAATTATCAACAATCTTTACCTGTAAAATTTTTTTAGACGCAACCGTGAGATGTCTTGCGGATTTAAACAAAATGGGGACTTGCAATGACGGATTGTTCTAAGGTTCTTGATGAACTTAAAAGCGATGACAATGAAGTTGTCCGTGAGGCCGCGTTTCTTGCTGGTGAGTTGAAATGCGAAGATGCCGTGCCCCAGCTGGCCGACCTTTTGAAATCCAGTCATCTTGGATTGCAGGAAGCTGCCGACCATGCTTTGCGCAGGATCGGCGGTAAAGGTGCGGTACAGGCTGTGGTTCCTTTACTTCGTTCCGATGACGCTCCGGTCAGGAACTTGTCTATGGATATCCTTCGTGAAGTAGGGGCACAGGATTTTACTTCTCTCGTGGCTCTGGTTCATGATGATGATGCTGATATCAGAATTTTTGCAACCGATATTCTGGGGTCCACAAACAGCTTTATGGCTGTCGAACCCCTTTGCGATGCTTTGCTAAAAGATCCTGAGGTTAATGTTCGCTATCAGGCTGCAGTTAGCCTTGGCGATCTCGCTAACCCTGCCGCTGCGCGTTGCCTGAATAAGGCTATGCAGGATGACGAATGGGTCCAGTATGCAGTTATCGAGGCTTTGGCGAAGATTAAGCATTCCAGCTCGGTTGATGCTCTGGTGAAGGCCTTGAATTCCAGTTCCGACCTTGTAGCCTCCATGATCGTAGATGCCCTCGGCGAGGTGGGGAACATCAAGGCTGTTACCATGCTGCTGCGTCATCTGGATAAAAGTCCTACAGCCCTGCGCAATAAGATTGTAAAGGCAATTGTAAGCATTCTCGGCGGTAAATCCCTCAAGCTGCTTTCCGCTAGCGAGCGCGAAAAGTTGCGCCAGTATATGCTTGTCGCACTTAAGGATGAAGATGAGGATGTTCAGGATGCGGCTATTTCCGGCCTGAGCTACGTGGGCGGAGAAAAGGCTACGGAAGAAGTCCTTAACCTTGCCAGTGAGCTTGATCCTGACCGTGACCGTGATCGTCTGGCTATAATTATCAACGACCTTTCCAATGTCGGCCTTAATGAAGCCATGGTTGCCGCCCTTAACAGCGGTGATTTCAAAAAGGCAGCAATTTCCATCGAGATCCTGTCCAGACTTGAAGGCCCCGAAGTTTCTCAGGTACTGATGGATGCTTTCGGGAATGGCGAGCGTGAAATCAAACGCGGCATTCTGGAAGCCCTTGTCGGTACTGCCGATGAAGAGGCCAAGGAATTTTTTGAAAATGTTCTCGAGAGTGAACAGGACGGCTCCATGCTCAAGTCCGCCATAAATTTCCTTGGCGGCAAACTTAAAGATTTCGATGCCATAGATGCTATTTTTGCTCATCTTTCACATTCATATGATGATGTGAAAGAGGCTGCTCTTAATGCTTGTGTCGCAATCGGCGGCGCAGATGTTAACCAGCGGTTTGTTGAACTTTTCAATAGCGAAGAACCCATTGACCGCTTGATGGCAGTGTTTGCCATGGGTAAAATTGATGCACACGGTAACCTTGACCAAATCAGGATAGCCCTTGAGGATGAAGTTCCTGATATCAGGAAGATAGCCCTTGAAGCATTGCATGATTGTTCTTCTGATTCTGAAAGCATGTCGCTTGTTTTTTCAAGGCTGCATGATGAAAATCGTGATGTGCGCCTGACTGTGATTGAGTTGCTTGGAAGCTGTTATACTGCTGAAGCTATCCCATACATTATTCAAGCCCTTCAGGATGATGATGACTGGGTTCAGATTCGTGCTGCAGAAGCTCTGGGTGAGCATCGTGAAGAAAGTGCACTGCCCCAACTTATAACAATGCTGGACTCTCCAAATAAGCTTGTGGTCCTCAAAGTAATTGAAGTGTTAGGCGCCATTGGCGGAACTATGGCGTTTCAGGCTCTTCTGGAAGCGTCCAATTCCGATACCGATCCTGAGGTCATCCAGGCCGCTGAAGAGGCCATTTTGAGAATTCAAGAAGAGCAAGGAGAAGGAGACTAGATGTCTTCTCTGTTTTCAAAGACAATATCACTGCGGAAAGAGTTGAAGATCTCCGATCTGGAGTTTACCCAGCTCAGGGATTTCATTTATGAGCAGGCAGGTATTTTCATTGCGGGTAACCGCAAGTATCTGCTTGAAAACCGCCTTGCCAACCGCTTGAAGGAGCTTAACCTCAAGAGTTTTGGCGAGTATTATTATTACCTGCAATATGATCCGGGTAAAAAAGCGGAACTGAACAAGCTGTTTGAGGTGATAACCACCAACGAGACCAGCTTTTACCGCAATCCGCCCCAGCTCAAGGTCTTTCAAACCAAGGTTCTGCCGGCTGTTCTTGATGAGCTGCGTAAAAAAAGGCGCAAGCGTCTGCGGATCTGGTCTGCAGGTTGTTCTACCGGTGAAGAACCTTATACCTTGTCAATGATCATTCATGACGTACTTGGGCCAGAATTGAGCAGCTGGGATGTAAAAATTACAGCAAATGACCTTTCCGAAAGGGTGCTCAAATCTGCGCGCCGAGCGGTTTACAGCGAGTATTCCCTGCGCACAACCCCGAAAGACAAAATAGCCAAGTATTTTGATAAAGACGGCAAACAGTACAAGGTAAAGCCCAACATTAAAAAGCTGGTGAGTTTCGGTCAGATAAATCTGAGCGACCGCATGCAGGTAAAGCGTGTCGAACGTTCTGAAATTGTCTTCTGTCGTAACGTTATAATCTATTTTGATGAGGCCATGAAGAAGAAGGTTATCAATGCTTACTACGATAACCTTGTTCCCGGAGGTTACCTGATAATCGGGCATTCTGAATCCCTGCACAATATTACCAGGGCATTCAAACCGGTCCACCATCCGGGCGCGATTATCTATCAGAAATTGGAATAACGGCAGTCTGCGGTTGAGTTAATCTATAAAGCTGCGGGCTAATATGGAAAATAATAATAAAGAAATGCAGTTTGACGGTACTGCTTCTAAGGCGAAAGTTTATGCTGTCGCCAACCAGAAAGGGGGAGTAGGTAAGACAACCACGGCATTGACACTTGGTGAGGCGCTGACCAGGCTCTCGAAAAAGGTTCTGGTCATTGATCTCGACCCCCACGCCAATGCTTCGGTTCATATGTCATACTTTCCCGAAACCGTTACCACCTCGGCTCATGATCTGTTCTTTGATGATGCGGATTTCAAGAGTCTCTGGGGCGAAATAGTTAAAAAACGCGAATGGGTGGGTTTTGACTTTGTCCCGGCCAGCATAAGGCTTTCCGAGCTGGAGGTTGATCTTAAAGACAGGAAGAATAAGGGGATGGTCCTTTCCAATTCGTTGGATGAGATCAAGGAATATTACGATTATATCCTGATCGACTGTCCGCCTCATGTAGGTGTTTTGCTGGTCAACGCCATTGTGGCAGCTGACACGGTTTTGATCCCTATTCAGACTGACTTTTTAGCCCTTTATGGTATCCGGTTGCTCTTTGATACGATCAAGATTTTGAATAAGGTTCTGCCCAGTCCTGTTAAGTTCATGGCTTTGCCTACAATGTATGACGGGCGGGCCGGAGCCTGTAGGAAAATTTTGAATTTGATCAGGAGAAAGCTGGGTGACAAGGTTTTCAGTACTGTCATCCATATGGACACCAAGTTTAGAGAGGCATGCGCCAGCGGAAAGGTTATTTTCGGGATTGATCCCAAAACCCGGGGCGCGCAGGAATATATGCAGTTGGCAAGAGAGATTATCAGAAATGAAGACGCCTGAAGAATATTTTGTTGAGAACGTGAACCTGCCCAGTGAAGAAAAGCAGGCCGACGGGTACACTGATGCTGAAAAAGCATTCATGGATAAGTACATGGGTATCGGCGGGCAGGCTGCGTTCGGTAGCATGCAACAGGTCGATCCCCGCGGTGATGCGGCCATGCCCGGTTTCAGTTCCGGGGCTGTGGACGATTACGGGGGAGAGGGAAGTTCTGCGGACTTTGAGGAAAAGCTCAAAGAAGAAGACGAAGTTCAGCTGGTAAGTTTTGTGGTCGGTGATCGCGAATACGGGTTGCCTATCATGGTGATTCAGGAAGTTGTCAGGAAGGTTCCGGTGACTTTGCTGCCCGCTGCTCCACGTTTCATGCAGGGAATTATAAATTTGCGGGGCCGGGTAACTCCTGTGCTTGACCTGAGACATCTGTTGCATGATGGAATGGGGATTCATGACAAATTTGTTGTCATCTGCAGACACAAAGGATTGCAGATAGGTTTGGCCATCAGCGCAGTAAGAACCATGTATCGCGCGGATAAAAAGGATATGGTCTGGGGAGTTGAGTCTGAGGTGGGGGTTAGCTCTGATTTCTTGCTTGGACTTTATAAAAATGGTGAAAAACTGGTTAATGTTCTTTCCGTGGATCGGCTGGTGGAACAAATTTTAAAGAGTGAAGGAGAGGGAAATGCCTAAACATATTCTGATAGTGGACGATTCAAAGACTGTAAGGAACCTCGTCGCCTTCATTATGAAAAAAGAAGGGTTCAAGGTAACCACAGCGGAAGATGGCTTGGACGGCCTTGAAAAGCTTTACAGTCTGGATAAGGTTGATCTAATCATTTCCGATGTCAATATGCCGAGAATGGACGGATTTACTTACATTAAAACAGTGCGTGAGCAGGATACCTACAAAGATATTCCGATTATTGTGCTCTCCACTGAAGGTCAGGAAAAAGATATTCAGACCGGACTCAGTCTCGGGGCAAACCTGTATATGGTAAAGCCTGCTCAGCCTGAAAAGATGGTCAAAAATATCAAGATGCTTCTCGGATAATGTACTGACGAGCGGTCCAAAAGGACTGCTGCTGGATTTGCCTGCAACTGACCGATGCAGAATAGAACTTTTAATACAGGGGTCTCTAGATGAGCCAGGATTTCATGGATCCTGAAATTTTTGCAGATTTCATTATTGAAGCTAAAGAGCATCTCGAAACTATTGAGCCCAACTTGCTTGAGCTTGAGAACAATCCAGAGAATCTTGATCTTCTTAATGAAATTTTCAGGCCGATGCATTCCCTTAAGGGAGCATCCGGTTTTCTCGGGTTAAATATTATTAATGGGCTGGCCCATAGAGCGGAAAATATTCTTGATGAACTCCGTAAGGGCGAAATTGCTGTTACATCCGAAATTATGGATGTTATTCTTGCAGCTACTGACCTTTTGCGCCAGTTGATTGATAATTTGGACGAGCTTGGCAATGAGGGCGAAGTTGATACCTCTGAAACAATCGACAGAATTGATGCCATAATGTCAGGCGAAACTCCTGCGCCAGCGCATCAGGCCAAGGCGGAACCGGAGCCTGAGCTTGAACCTGAGATCGAACCGGAACCGGTGCTGGAAGTAACTGAGCCTGAACCGATTGAAGAGTACGAAGCAGAAGAAGAGTTGCCGCAGACCCAAATTGCGCAGGAGTCCACTATGGCCGAAACAGGACGGAAACAGGCTTTTCAGTTTGTAGCTATCGTGAATGAGGAAGCCGAAACCTACAAGTTGACTACTGTAGGGGAAGGTCATCTTGCTGATTTTCTCGAAGAAGCCCATGAAATCATCGAGAATTTGACTAACGGGTTGTTGGAACTGGAGCAGGACCCGGAAGGCAATGACGATCTCATCAACGATATATTCAGATATTTTCATAACCTCAAAGGTAACAGTGGAATTATCGGATTCCGTGAGCTTAATTCACTGACGCATGAAGCAGAAACTCTGCTTAACAAAGTGCGTAAAGGTGAAGTTGCTGCTACCCGTTCCATGATAGATTTGCTGCTTGCTGTAGTTGACGGTATTGAATCCCTAATTGCTCATGTTTCACCGAAATCAGGTGATGTGCAGCCGTTGGATATCGACCAGCTGGTGACCCCGTTGCAAGAAGCAGTTGAAAAGGGTGAGGTTGTAGCAGCCGAGGTTCCTGAGGAAGAATCGGAAGAGGAGGCGGAAGAGCCTGAAGTTGGGCTTGAGCCTACCGATGACGGTCTCGATCCTGAAGATGTTGCAATTTTTGAACAGACAGTTCGCCAGCAGATTGACAATATCGATCTAGCTTTGAAAACCCTCGGTGAGGACTCCAGCCAGAAAGATTATATCGACGGCCTCTACAGAAGTCTTGTTTCCATCCAGAATTCGGGTGGCTACATGGGCTTTGATGATCTGAAGGAATATGCTGAGCGTACTGCAGGGCTGGTAGATCAGGCCCGTTCCTCCGACATGGATTTCGGGCTTATGCTTGATCTGCTGCGTCAGGAGTGTGGAATCATTGAAGAGATGATTGACGCTGCCGTCGCTGAGCTTAAAGGTGGTGCTGGTGAAGATGAGGAAGCTGTGGCTGAGCTTGCAGAAGCTTCCAAGCCTGAGCCTAAGCCAGAACCCAAGCCTGAGCCTAAGCCAGAACCTAAGCCTGAGCCTAAGCCAGAACCCAAGCCTGAGCCCAAGCCAGAACCCAAGCCTGCCCCCAAAGCAGAAGCAAAACCGGTCACAGCTAAGCCAGCAGCAAAAACAGCGGCCAAGCCTGTAGCAAAACCCGGGTCCAAACCAGCAGTTAAAGCCAAGCCGAAGCCTGCAGCTGGTGCTCCGGCCAAGAGCTCCAAGCCCAAGACAATGTCAACTATCAGGGTTGACCATCAGAAGCTTGACCACCTCATGAACCTGATTGGTGAGCTTATCATCAGCAGGGGGCGTTACACCATGCTGGCTCGCGGTCTAGAGGAAGGGCATCTTGAAGTTCCGGTAGTTGCTCAGCAGCTGACTGAGACAACCTACGCGCTGTCCAGAATTTCCGATGACCTGCAGGATACCATCATGAAGGTCCGCATGGTCGCGGTTCAGACTGTCTTTTCCAGATTTCCGCGTTTGGTTCGCGACCTCAGCCGTAAGAGCGGCAAGCGGGTTGAGTTGATAACCGAAGGCGAAGAGACTGAACTCGATAAGAGTGTTGTCGAGGAAATCGGCGATCCTCTTGTCCACCTGATCAGGAACTCCGTTGACCACGGTCTGGAGCCTGAGGAGGAACGTATTGCCAACGGCAAGACCCCGCAGGGTCATGTCTGGCTGCGTGCTTACCACAAAGGTAACTCCGTTGCCATTGAGGTTGAAGATGACGGACGCGGAATTGATCCTGAAAAGATGCGCAACGTCGCTATTAAGAAGGGGGTCATTTCGCCCGAAGAAGCCCGTAATCTCGATGACCGTGAAGCAATTGAGCTGATTTTTGCTCCGGGATTCTCTTCTGCAGAGAAAGTTACCGACATTTCTGGACGAGGTGTTGGTATGGATGTTGTGCGGAACAACATCAAGGACCTCAAAGGTAGTGTTCACATTTCATCCGAAGTAGGTAAAGGGTCCAAGTTCACTCTGACCCTGCCGCTGACCTTGGCTATCATTGATGCGCTTATGGTTCAGATTAACGGTGCGAACTATGCTATCCCCCTTGATGCGGTTTCTGAAACAACCAAGATTGAGGCCGAAAGACTCACCGAAGTTAATAACCGCAAGGCTGTTACTCTGCGTGGTGAAGTTCTCGGTATCGCCGAGCTAGCCGAGTTGCTTGAACAACCGGTCAGCGACCCTGACCGCGAGGTTCTGCCTGTTGTTATCGTTCACGATAACGAACGTAGATTGGGGCTGGTTGTCGACAGATTGCTTGAACGTCAGGAGATCGTTATTAAGCCGCTTGGTAACTACCTTAACGGATTTGATCTCAAAGGCGTATCTGGAGCAACCATCATGGGTGACGGTAGTGTTGTTCTTATCCTTGATCCTCACGAAATTTACAGTATGGCAACTGTTAAAGGCGGTACCATCCAGTAGCTCTCATATTGTTTAAGCAAAATGTGTAGCCCCCTGATGCTGATGCGTCAGGGGGCTTTTTGCTGGTGTTTGAAGCTGTCTTTTAGGCTTTGTTAGACAAATAAAAAAGGCTTTTCCGGTAAGGGAAAAGCCTTTTGAATTTTTATGAAATTAGAGTTCTCAGGAAAGACTCAGGTAGAGATTCATGGTCCCGGACATGAGTGTTGCATGGGCGAGGACGACCAGCAGTGGTGCGAGACCTAGACCGATCTTGTGGCGCATGGGAGTTTCGCTCCTTAGGGTCACAATCCAGATTGCACAGCAGATAAGGGTCAGCAGCAGGGATACGCCGAAGCTGATTGCCACGGGAATATTGCTGTTCAGAGGAGTGATGTCCTGCCCGCAGATGTAGTAGATAACTCCGGCGGAGGCTGCAGCCTGTACCAGAGTTGGCAAAAGCGCCCAGCGTGAGACAACCGGAAGGCTGAATTTGTAGTAATCGCGTCCGAAGTCGTCTTTGTTGCGGCGGAGCACAAGGTAAAGACCGGATGCGGCTGCAGCAAAAGCCATAGCCATAATCAGATATATTCCGGCAAGGCATAGACCTGCTTTTCCGGGAATGGCCTGAAAATGTGTATAGAAAGGAACTGCCGGAACTGCCGGATTGGGGCCTTCCATTTGCAAGGTAAAGAATTTCTGCATGATAACGGTGGCAACGTGGATGGTTGCGACTCCGCCGATTGCTCCGATAGAACCGAGCATTACATGCAGGGTTTTTTTCTTTTTAAGTTTTTTCCATGAAAGTTTATATGGAATCAGTCCGGCCAAAGCTATTCCGAGAGTGATGTAGAACATCATCACAGGGGAAGCAGGGTTTATGAACCAGTCCTTCAGCCATGGTAATTGACGGCTGAAGAAAGCTGCTGCGCTGCCAAGACATAGAATGAATAGCAGGTATAGAACCAGAGTCATAGCTGTAACCTGCTGCGCAAGTTTGTCGTAAAATACTTTTTTGCGGGCCTTTGCCGTAATTTCAAGGATAACAGCCATGATCGGCGCGCCTATTGCTGCTAAGGTGGCAAAGTCCACCAGAGCTTTTGGCAACATCTGAGCGCTCATCATTGCTGTGATCCGAATTGGTTCCATTGGGATATTCATATTTACATTCCTTAAATAAGGTTTTTAAAACATCTTTTGTGAGCACTTTTGCCCTAATTTTGCACAGAACTCAAGGGCAGGAGGCTCTTCATTCTATATAAGCCCAGATATACTTGCCAAATCTTATTAAGTGGCCTACTTTAATTCCGTTGAAACTTGAACCAAATTCACCAGTTAGATTCAACATGTCTCCCGGAGAATAATTGATGCAGTACACACGAATCCTTCTTGTTATAATTCTGGCCCTCGGCATTTCAGGATGTTTTGCCGCCAAGCAGCCTGAACAGCCCTCATGGGGTGGCAGCGAAGAGTGGCGCTTGAAGAGCCTTGAGGAAAATTTTCTTAATTTCAAAGAAGGACTGCGTCAGCAGAATGATTTGATTGAAAGTAATCATAAAGATACCACTGCCCAGATTGAAAAACTAGAAAATAGGCTTAGCGAACTGGATACCACTCTTGCCGAGCTTAAGGAAAATCAACAGAAGATGATGGCTGTTAAGGTGGAAGAGGAAATCACACCTGAAGAAACCGTTACAGCAGAAGTTGTCATGGGCGGAAATACAAGCACTGAGGAAAAACCGTGGATGATTGTTCCCGGTGAGAACTCTGCCCCTGAAAAAACTGTAGCCAAGCCCGTTGCTTCCGCCCCGGTTTCATCTGCTGCAGCCGGTCCCTCTGTGGGCAATGATGATCTTTACAAAGAAGGTGTTAGACTGGTCATGGATGATCAGCCTATGAAGGCGCGTATGTTGCTGGAGAAATATCTGGCAGCCAATGCTAACGCTAAGCTCGCCCCCAATGCTTTGTACTGGATCGGTGAGACCTACTATTCCGAAAAGAGTTTCGCTCAGTCCATCCTTAAATTTAAAGAAGTGAGCAGACGTTTTCCCAAGGCTTCTAAGGTTCCCGCTGCCATGCTCAAGATCGGTCTGGCATATGATAAGCTTGGCGACCGTGAAAATGCTGTATTTTACCTACGTACCCTGATCGAAGACTATCCTAAGTCCGATCCCGCAAAAATTGGTCGCGAGCGTCTTCGCGCCATTGAAGGCTAACCTGCGGTCGCATAGGTGGACTCTCTCCGGGAAGAATATTTTGCATGCCTTGCCCTGCGTTACACGCCTGGGCTTGGTCCTAAATCTTGGTCAAATATTCTCCGCCATTATAATTCAGCCTATACCGGGCTGAAAGATGCCGCCAACTGGTATTCACAAGCCTTTGCTTCAGAAAAGAGTTCCGCTGCTGCATTAAAAGAAGAGTGGCGCGTAAAAGCTGAAAAAGAATATCGAGAAGCAAGCCGTCTCGGTTTTGGTGTTCTGCCATGGACCCATCCCCTGTTTCCCAATCTGTTGAAAGAACTTCCTGACCCGCCGACCTGTCTGTATTATTTCGGAGATCCGCAGTTGCTGGCTAATCCGGCAGTCGCCATTGTTGGATCACGTAACAGCGGCCGACTTGGTATTGAGTACGGTGAGAGATTGTCTGCCAATCTGTCCAGAAGCGGGATTACTGTTGTTTCCGGTTTTGCAAAAGGTGTGGATAGCTGTGCTCATGAGGCGGCATTGCGAGGAGTTGGGTCAACTATCGCAGTGCTTGGAACCGGTTTGGATGTTGATTCATATCCGGCGGATAGTGGCTGGTTGCGTAACAGTATTATCGAATCCGGTCTTATAGTTTCTGAATTCCCACCGGGGACAAAGCCTTTTGCGCGCAATTTTCCTTTCCGCAACCGCTTGATCAGCGGACTTGGGCTAGGGGTTGTTGTGGTGGAGGCGGATGTCGCCAGCGGAAGTCTCGTCACTGCACGGTTGGCTGGAGAACAGGGCCGTGAAGTTATGGCTATGCCCGGGCCGAGCGGTGACAGTAGTTTTGCCGGGTGCCTGAAATTAATTAAGGAAGGCGCGGCACTTGTGGAAACCGCTGATGATGTACTAATGAATATCAGACATAGGCTTGATGTTTATGTTACAGCAAGCATCCCCGCCGGGGGGAATAATTCTTCAGTGAAGAAAATACGCCGGAGCAGTCCGCCAAAGCGCGAGAGTGATATACCGAAGTCTGAAGAGAGTGCGCCAGCTCTGGATTTTTCAGCTTTGGAACCGCCTGAATCAGATATCGCTCTTGTCCTTGAGAAAGGCGGGAGGATGCATATTGACGAAATATGCCGCACAGCGGCGGTGGATGTTTCCTTGGCCGGAGCTGTGATACTCGGCATGGAAGTAAAGGGAATGGTTGTGCGCTTTCCCGGCATGTATTATGCTCTCAAACGTGGTTGATATGGGGCGGTTATTTTTGAATTTTATTAGGAGAACTCCGACTGATGCAGAAAATTCCGGTTAAACTTGCGGCACCGGGCATGAAGCTTGCCAAGCCTGTTACCAGAGATAACGGTATGGTTGTTCTGGCTGAAGGGCTGGAGCTGACTGATGGTATTATCCAGAAGCTGGAAAGTATGGATGTTGAGCGTATCGTTGTTAAGGGTAATCCGGTGGATTTGGGTGACAACGATGATTCTTCATGGTCCAAGAAATCTGAACGTCTGGACCATCTTTTCCGTCGCTACTCAAAAGATAAATGGATGTTTCGCGTCAAAGGTTTCTTTAAGGAATATTTCGATCTGAAGGCTGCTGCCCAGAAAGCGGAAGAGGAAGCTGAAAGGCTGGCAGAAGAGCAGGCCGCCGCAGAGGCTGCCGCTGCCGCAGAAGCCGCTGAAAACGGGGAGGAGGCATAGATGTCTGACCAGGATCTTAAAACCAGCGTAAAAGGCCAGATTCTTTCAACCTCAGACTTGCCGACCCTGCCCACAGTACTTGATGAAGTCACCAAGCTTGTAGACGACCCCAATTCCTCAACTGAACAGGTCGCCAAAGTTATTTCTCAGGATCAGGTGCTATCGGCTAAAGTACTCAAGATGGTTAATTCGCCTATCTATGGTTTTCCGGGCAGGATCACCACCATCCAGCATGCTCTTGTTCTGCTTGGTCTGAATGTTATCCGAGGGATTATCATTTCGACCTCTGTGTTCGATATGATCCAGCAGGCTATGGCCGGACTCTGGGAGCACAGTCTCGGTTGTGCAATGGCCAGTGGTGCAATTGCCAAAGCCGCCGGATTTGAAGATCCGGAAGAATTCACCGTTGCCGGACTTCTGCATGACCTTGGTAAAGTTGTTACTGCCGTACAGTTGCCGGAACTCAATGAAGCAGTGCGTATGACCGTGCAGGAAAAGGACATGACCTACTATGACGCAGAGCGCCACATCCTCGGTTTCGGGCATGATCGCATCAATGCATGGCTTGCCCGCCACTGGCATCTGCCGCCCAACGTTCGTGAGGCAATGACTTATCACCACCACCCGGACCGTGCCCAGTTTTACCAGCAGACGGCAGCAGTAGTTCATGTCGGCGATTTTATGGTGCGGCTGTTTGAATACGGAAATGGCGGTGACGACCAAATTGCTTATTTTAAGCCCGCAGCCATGAAAATTCTCAAGCTCAAAATGAGAGATCTTGAACCGGTCATGGATGAGGTCTCCGATAAATTCATGGAGATATCGGATCTTACTTTCTAGTCTACCTGTTATTTTTTTACAAAAAATAATGCTTGGTTCTGCCGTGAGCTTTGACGTCTGTCGAAGGTTGATGTTAAAGCCATAGGCTATGGACATGAATAAGGATCACGGCCTTCTGGGGCTGGCAAAACATAAGGCTATTCTGGTTTCGCCGGACAACTCCCTGCGTGACCTTCTTTTTGATATCTGGCCCAAAGAAGTGCTGGAATTCACCTGCTATACAGAAGCTCGAGGTGCTGTGGAGGAGTTGTTCAACAATCCTCCTGATCTGCTTATCGTGGATAGTCGGGTAGAAGATGTCCCGGCTCAGGAGTTGGCGCGGCTTGTAAAAAGTGAGAATGTCTACCGTCAACTTCCGGTAATAATCTGCCTTGATGATACCGATTTACAAAACCCCTGGGACTGGAACAAGGTCGAAGTTGACGATTTTCTGGTCCGTCCGTTTTTCCTGCCTATTGTCCGCGAAAGGGTGAATTTGACCCTCTGCCGTGCACTTCGTGCACTTGACGCCAACCCGCTTTCCAAGTTGCCGGGTAACACTTCCATTATTCAGAAGATTCAGAGCCTCATTGATCGCAAGCAGGATTTTGCCCTTGCTTATTGCGACCTTGATTACTTCAAGTCTTTCAATGATAAGTACGGCTTTTCGCGTGGTGATGAAGTCCTGATGATGAGTGCGCGTATCATTGTTAACACGGTGCGCAGCTTTGCCGGGGAGCAGACCTTTGTAGGGCATGTTGGAGGCGATGATTTCGTTGTCATCACTTCCCCGGACATTATTGAGGAAGTCTGCCAGCGCATTATTTTTTCTTTCGACGGCATAGTACCGAATTTCTACGACATGGAAGACCGCCAGCGGAAATCAATCGTATCCAAAGACCGTCAAGGCAAAGTTCAGACATTCCCGCTGATGGCGATTTCGATTGCTGTTGTTTTTAACCTCAATGGTCGAATGAAGCACTTTGGTGAGGCTTCGGCCATTGCCATGAATTTGAAGAAAAAAGCCAAGGAAAATCCCAAGAGCAGCTATGTCCTCGACCGCAGAAATTCCTAAAGATCTGCCCGAACCGGTTCTTGTCTTCATGACTTATCTTGATGTGGAGAAACGTTCCTCCGCTGCAACACTGCGTTCCTACGGAAAAGATCTTTCTCAATTCGAAGAATTTATGGGGAGCCGTAAAGGTTCTCTCGCTTGTCCCGAAAAAATAACCCCGGATCATGTGCGCGGTTTTCTTGCCAAGCTGCATGCCAAGCGGCTTGCAAAATCAACTATGTCCCGCAAACTTTCGTCTTTGCGGTCCTTTTTTAGGTATATGACCAAGCATCGGTTTATTAAGAAAGATCCGATGGTTGGAATCCGCAACCCTAAGCAGGAGATACGCCATCCCCGTTCCTTGAATGTGGATCAAGCCGTGAATCTGATGGATGCACATGTCGGTGATGAACCTACTGATAAGCGCGATCTGGCTTTGGCTGAAATGCTCTACGGATCAGGTTTACGAGTAAGTGAAGCCGTCACTTTAGATTTGTTTGATGTGGATACTTCAAGTGGGGTTGTCCGCGTTTCCGGTAAAGGAAACAAAGAGCGGCTCTCGCCTTTGAGTGATGCAGCTTGTAAGGCGGTTAATGATTATCTTACCGTGCGCGCTGAGCTGGGACCGTCACTTGAAGAGCAGGCCCTTTTCGTGGGCAACCGGGGCGGTCGTTTGAACCGCAGGCAGGTTAACCGCATTCTTGCCCGTATGGCTGAAGGGTGTGGACTGCACGAGGGTGTGCATCCGCACATGTTACGGCACAGCTTCGCTTCCCACATGCTGCAATCGGGGGCGGATATGCGTTCGGTTCAGGAGCTTCTGGGGCATGAGCACCTGAGCACTACCCAGCGTTACACGCATTTGAACTTGCAGCAGATCATGAATGTGTATGACAAAGCACATCCTCTGGCTGGAAATCAGGCCCCGGATGTAGAAAAAAACGAGGAAGAATAGTAAAATACGTTAGTTTGAGATAGTCTTTTGAGAACACATATGTTAAGCAAAAATTAACTTAACAACTCTGGAGGACGTTCAATGAAAAAACAGACCGCAGCGGCAGTGACAAATGCAATCAATGACAAGAGCGAAGAAGCCCGTAAGGATGCTCTTTTTGAGCTCCGCAGTATGAAAAAGGATCTGGCCCAGCTTGAAAAAGAACTTTCCTCCAAGAAATGTGTGATTGAAGACCCGGCCTTTGATCTGGTTCACAGTGCATTTGAAATTTTTCGTCATACACAGGTCATGGCTGAGAATCGTAAGCTGACCGTGCAGATTGATGATAGCCTCGAAAAAGCATCATTTAAAGACTACCTTGATTCCAAGGGTGCGCGTATTTTAAAAAAGCCTGAGGGTTGGCACTGGATATCTCCGCAGGGTGAAATGCATTACTTGGGTGAAGCTGGTGATACGCAGGCTGCTGCTGAAAAGCTTGAATCACTTATCTCCAAGCGCAAGAAACCAGCAGCTAAGAAGCCCGCCGCCAAAAAAGCAGCACCCAAGAAAGAAGCTGCTCCTAAAGAAGAAGCTAAAGTTGAAGATAAAAAGTAATTTTGTGGCTCCGGTGGAGGCACAAAAAAGGCGTTCTGCAAAATGCAGAACGCCTTTTTTTGTTATCTATGGAGAATAGAATTTAGCGTGCGACAGCGCGATCGAATTCAGCTTTAAGGTCGGTGAAGAGTTGCTTTACGGAGATGATTTTTTCGGTTCTCCAAGCGTTGGAGCCTGCGAAAGCGAAACCGTTTTTCAGCTTACCACGCTGAGCATTGATCAGTGCAGCGGCAATGCAGTAGGGGCTTTCTTCTACTTTGCAGCTTTTGATGCAATGGAACGGGCATTTAAATGGAGATTTCTTACCATCGGTTACCGCTTGCAGGAAGTCGTTGTTAACGGCTCTGCCGGGGAGTCCTACAGGACTCTGAATGATGGCCATATCTTCTTTAGTGGAGTTAACGTAAGCCTGTTTGAATTCATCATCAGCATCGCATTCGTGGGTGGCAACAAAGCGGGTTCCCATCTGAACGCCGGCTGCACCCATGTCGAGGAATTTATTAATGTCTTCACCGGAGTATACACCGCCAGCAGCGATAACGGGGATCGTGCGGCCTGCTTTTTCTTCGAAGGGCTTAACAGCCTTGATTACTTCGGGAAGGATATTTTCCAGTGCGAATTTGGGATCGTTGAGCTGCTCGCGTTTGAAGCCGAGGTGGCCGCCTGCCATGGGGCCTTCAACTACGAATGCATCAGGCAGGTAGTCAAATTTGGAAATCCATTTTTTGCAGATGATGGATGCTGCGCGGCCGGAGGAAACAATGGGGACCAGCTTGGTCTTTGCTCCGTCGTGCAGGTACTTGGGCAGGTCAAGCGGAAGTCCGGCACCGGAGAAGATGACATCCGCACCTTCTTTTACAGAGGTGCTGACCATATCCGCGAAGTTGGACAGGGCAACCATGATGTTTACACCGAGGATACCAGAAGACATTTCTTTGGCCTTGCGAATTTCTTCGGCCAGAGTGTCAATGTGTGCTTTGGCGTGATCTTTACCACCATTTTTGTTGGTAAGACCGATCATTGCAGCAGCAATTACGCCGATTCCGCCTTCTTTAGCAACTGCGGAAGCAAGGCCGGAGAGGGAAATACCCACACCCATGCCGCCCTGAACGACGGGGACCTTTGCAACCAGATCGCCAATCTTGAGCTGAGGAAGATTCATACTAAAGTTCTCCTGTGACTTGTATATTTAAGAGCTGCCTCGGTAACTAAACAATACTGTCAACAAAAACACTTTGTGGCAGGTATCCTAAAAAAGATACATACAGCGGTGTATTTATTGTTCAGAGGCAACTTTGAAGTCCGAGAAAAGTTTTTTCCTGTATGAGTACTAAAGTCAAGTTCTTTTTAACTGTTACATCGTTGCGTTGTTATGCAAAATGATGATTCTCGCATTGTAAAATACATACATTCTCTAGTGTATGTATTTCTCCACAATCATTTCAGCAAAGTACATGGAGCTAGTGAATGCCGGTGAAATAGCGTTGAGTACGTGCACACTCTTTTTATCACTTTCCACTAAAAAGTCCATGACAAGTTCGTTACGTTTCAGATCCACTAATTGCGGGCGAATGCCCACTTTGGAAGAGCTTTCAATGTCGTCCGGAGAGAGTTCTTTAACAAGCTTTTTTGCATCATTGAAAAAACACTTGAAGAAGTATTTGCGTGGTTCTTCAAATGCGACGGAGCGGAATTTCGGGTTTTTGAAAAAGAGAATGGCGTCGCGGATCATGATGTCAAAGGCCTCTTTGTCCAGTCCGCTGAGGATGCCGTAGTTCTCACGGCCAAAAGCAGGGATTGCAGTGGGGCCGAGATATACGTCGCCGCTTGCCCCGCGAGTAAAGTGGATTCCAAGGAAGGGGTTCTTGATGTTGGGAACCGGGTAGATGCTGCCTTTGATGGTGTGGGCTTTTTCTTTTTTGAGTTTCTTGTAAATGCCCTTGAATGGGATCAGCTGATAACCTTCACCAAATCCGAACGGGCGTGCGACCTGATCGCTGTAGGAACCCGCTGCATTGATGAACAGCCCGCAGCTGATTTCACCTTTATCGGTAACGATTACATTGTTGCTTTTGGCAGTGATGAATTTTGTGCCGAGCATGAAAGATACTTTGCCGCTGGATTCAAGGTCGTTATAGAGTGAATGCATTACTGCACGGGGATCTACTACAGCAGTGTAGTGGGAAAACAGTGCTTCTTTTGTTGTTTTTGCATTAGGTTCTATTTCGGCAAGACGCTGTTCATCGATGATTTCGACTTTGGCTCCATTGGCTGTGGCACGGCTATAGAGTTCGTGTAGGGTAGACAACTCGGATTCATTGCGGGCAACAATAACTTTTCCGGTCTCCAGCAGGGGCAGTCCTTTTTCTCGGCAGTATTCTTTCATCATGAAGTTGCCGGATAGGCATGAAACTGCACGTAAACTGCCCGGTGCGTAATATATCCCGGCATGCAGAACTCCGCTGTTTCGCCCGGAAGCGTGTTTTGCAATTTCAGGTTCTTTATCAATGATCAGAATGTCCTTGTACCCTCTGGATACAAGTTCGCGCGCTACAGTCAGACCAACAATTCCGGCTCCGCAAATCATAATATCAGCAGTCTTCATACTATGTTCCTCTTTATTTTTGTAATGAATAGTTTCATTGGTAGGCTGTGTATGTCAAATCAATGCAACATATCAGCATCCACATGCTTCCCGGTACGCGCACCATTGGCACATGTTGGAGCGAATGGGTTTAAACTCTTCCTCTATCATCATGTTATTGATAATCAATCTGGTCAGGGCCGGAATTTTTGTTTCGATGATTTCCTCGCGGTCTTCATCGCTGGTTTTGGAGTCAAATAGTCCCATCTCCCGTCCGTCGGTGAGCAGTTCTACAAGTGCAGCCTGCCGGGGAAGTTCACCGGATGTGTGATGGTCCATGAGCAGATAAAGGGGCAGTTGCAGGCTGTCAGCACTATTCTTGATCATCTCCAAAAACATGGTTCCGTCATGGTGGATGGCTTGCGGATCATCAAGAATCGGACCCCAGATTTGTTCATCTTCCCAGAAAGAGCGGCGGGGCAGGTGCAGCCGTCCGGTTTTATAATCCAGAACATGACGTTCTGCGCCACGTTCATCAACCCGGTCAACACGGCCTTGGATGCGCACTTTGAAATCGTCAATTTCAAGCTCGGCCTGTGAATCTGATTCAAGTTCTACTATTCTGGTCGGCTTCAGGTTTTTCAGAAACAGGGCCAGTCGATTTTTCCCGGCCTGTTCAAGAGATTTTTTGATGTCATATGCAAGGTTGGGGTAGAGGGAATCGCGTTCCAGGCGGAGCATGAACAGGTCTTGCAGATCGTTGGTGTTCAGGTCCGCACCGCAGATGTCCTTGTTCAGGTGCGGTTCGAGGAAATCTTTGAGTACAGAATGGATAAGGTCGCCGAATCCGGCGCGGTCGCCTTCTGTATCCACGCTGACACTTTCGCGCACGTTGGAAAGGTAACGGAAAAAGAACTGCTTAGGGCAACCCACGTAGCAATCAATTGCGGATGGGGAAAGGCCTTTGAACCTTAGCAGGTTGCGCAGTTTGTCCTGCAAGGGTTCCTTGGGAATAGCCGCAGGGCTGTTAACGATGGCTCCAACAGGGAAGTTAACCGCCTTGAGCGGGAAGTCTTCGCCCGGAGTAATGATTTCCTTGCGTTGCTGCTCAATTTCCCAAAGCAGCTGTTCCACAAATCTGGAGCGGATGGATTTCGAGTCCAGCAATCCGGGCTGCACTCCGCTCTGGTAAAAGATGCAGGATTCCTCACTGCCCATAATCAAGCGGTAGAAGTTGTAGGTGGCCACTGATTCCCTTTCGCGTGAATCCGGCAGGTCCAGCAGGTGGCGCAACTGGTCCGGGAGCAGTGGGTCGTAGGGGTCTGTGCCGGGAAGCTTTTCGTCTACAGTGTCGAGGATGAAGGTACGTTTGAAGTTCAGTAGACGGCTTTCCAGCATACCGAGCACCTGCATACCGGAAATTGGGTCCGGTTCAAAGGAGACTCGTTGTGATGAAAGCAGTTGCCGGAAAATGGAAAAGCAGAGTGACTGCCCGAAAATTTCATTGCTGATGGAGCTTTCGCGCAGTTCAGGGATTACTTCATTCATAAGCCGGAACAGGCATTCGGAGTCCAACAGATAGCGGTTCCAAAGTGTACCGCCGCGCTGGCGCAGCATTTCGGCCAAGGTTTGCAGGCTGTCGGCAAGTTCGGAAAGGGTTTCGATATCCTTGAATCCGTCAATGCAGATCCGTACCGCTTCGGCACGCAGCTCTTCAGTAATTTTGGGATTCTCAACCAGATTACCGTTGTCGTCGCTGTAGACCGGGACGAAATCTTTTACATCCGCATAAGGCGCACCGTGACGCAAAGCATTTTCCCATTGGTGAAAAATAGTACGCAGGGGCTGGTCCCCGTCCACTTCCAGCATTTTCAGGTATGGATGACGGATCAGGGCCAGAATATCTTTCCAGTAGAAATTCTGCCCGTTGCGGTTTTCCTGTAATTTGAGCGTAGCTTCCAGCAGTCCGTTCAGGGCCGAGCGTTCCAGCGGGTATCCCATACTGATGTTGATGTCCTGCTCCGGCAGATGGTGCATGACCGGGAGCAGCAGGGAGGTGTCCGGCAGAACTACTGCGCAGCCCTCCACCTTTTGCGAGCAGAGTTCGTCGCGCATGGCTGACAGCTGGGAATGACGGTCGAATCCTTCAAAGAATTTAAGTTCCGGCAGGTCGCAACTGTTTTTGGCGGAATGATCAGAGACTGCCTCGGCTTTCCAGTTCTGGAGCCACAAGCGGTGTTCGCGTACAGCAAAGTGCCCTTTGCGGCCTTCTGCCAGTCCGGGGTCGCTATGCCAGATGACCTGTAGCCCTAAATTTTCCCACAGGTAGCGGAAGAACATGTCTTCCACGCCGCTGACTCCGTAGAAACCGGCAAGATATAGTTTACGGCCTTTCAGAATCTCATCAAGGCCGGAGAAATTTTCCACCAGAGTGCGGTTTTCCAGCCCGGAAGTGGTCCAGCCGCGCTTTTCAAGCTCTTCAACGTAGCGCACGAAAATAATTTCCAGCTCTTCCAGAAGTGCGGCTGCCCATTCCAGGACTTCGCCTTGCAGCATGGTCAGGTTGCGCGGTTTGATGTCCTGACGCAGCAGGTCTTCCAGCAGTGAAGTCAGCCGTGTTCCCCACGGGAAAAACAATTGCAGGTCCGCAGGCATTTTCGCAAGCATACCCGTGGATTCGCCGCGCATCTTTTCAATGATATCAAAAAGCAGTCCGACCTGATCCAGTTTGCCTATCTTGCGCGGAAATTCGGCAGTCAGCTTTGGTATCAACGAAGAAACAAAGTCGGAAAAAGAATAAATCTCCGGTAGAATGCAAGGTTTGGCTAACTGGTCCGATGCCGCAAGGGCTTTCTTCAAGTACCGCGCCGGACGATGGTGCGGGACAATAACCGTAACCCGGCTCAAATCACCGTCGGAATCATTAATTATAGTAGTGGCAAGGTTTTCAATGAAATCCTCTTTCCACGATATTATCTGTATATTTTTATTATTCATTTGTTGTGCCTCCGGCGGCTCTCCGAGGGCCCTGCCGGGGGCCTTAAACCCTTTTGGAAAAAGGGTTTAAGAATCCCAAAACTTTTTAGTAGGGCTTCGCCGCTTCGCATTAAAAGCGCAAAATATTTAAAGAACTGACAGGTTAAAACGATTAAAAGTTTTTGAAGAGTCCAGAGAAACTTTTTACAAAAAGTTTCTTTGGCCGCCGGAGGCGAAATCACTTCAATAATACGCGCAGCGCATCATAAATTGATTTCTCTTGTGAATTTACCGTCCAGATATACCAGTAAACCGCGTAATTCTTTTTCATCGCCATACATTTCACGCAGCAGCTTCAGGTATCTTTTGACCTGTTTTTCATTTTCCGGTGAGGGCTGCCCGGTTTTGTATTCCACGACCAGTGCCCGTTTATCTTCCAGAAGCAGCAGGTCGGCGCGATGTGTTTCGCCTTTAGAGTCCATTATTGCGACTTCGGGCCTGCCGCGCTCAATTGCCGTGCGCACATCCGGTTCGGACAAAGCCCAGAGGGCCATGTCAGTTACTTGCGGGACAAGCACGTCTTCCTCTTCTGTTACAGCCGGGAACTTTGCAAAGGCGGCTTCGGCACTGCGGCGGCAGTCGGCTTCGTCGTTTCCGGTGAGGATCAGATTTTCCATGGCATTGTGAGCCAGTTCGCCTCGCATTCGTGCATCGTAGGAATAGTCTTCGAGGTTGTGGCGGTAGACGCGCAGCCTCGGTAGCCAGCCCATGAGTTCCGCTTCTGGCAGGGCTGAAAGATCATCTTCTACAGTGCAGAAATCGTCGCACGATTCAGGCTCGACAGTGACAGTCTTTTCAGGCTCGGTAGCTGTTGTCTGCGGTTTGATTCCGTATTCCAGTAATCCAAGATCATTGAATTTATCTTCGAGGATCAGCTCGATTGCTGCAAGGGCCGGAGTGACGCCGCGTGTCTTTTCAGACGGCAGGAACCCATAAAGTTCCTGCCCGGCGCGTGTCCATGCCACATAAAGCAGGTTGAGCTGTTCGCTGAACATGCGGGTTCGGTTTTCGTAATAAATATCACCCAGCGCACTGCTCATGGGGGTGAGCATGGTTTGTCCGTCCACTTCGATATCAGCCAGCGAAGTATCCGGACCGGACACTGACCAACTATGGAAGGGCACAACAATGACCGGAAATTCCAGACCTTTGGATTTGTGGATGGTCATGATACGCACCGCATTTACCGATTCCGGCAAGGGCACTTTTTCCTCGGCGGAGGACAGCTCCCAGAAGTCGAGGAATGCGGCCAGCGAAGTGCCCCGTTTTTCCTCGGCAAGGTGAACCACCTCAAGGAACCGGCGGATGTACAATTCGTCCTGCGGGTAGATTTCGATGAGCCTGAAGCGGCTGACCATCTCACTGGCAAGGTCGTAAGGGGTCATCAGCCCCGACTTGCGCAGGAAAGGAGAAATGTGCGTGTTCCAGAAATCAGGGTATTGCTCGGAAAAGCGGCGGTGCAGCGGGCCTTTGTCGCGCCTGGACAACCATTCGAAAAGGTCTTCATGGGAAATATCAGAGATAGTTCCGAAAATTTCCTGCCCGCAGATAAATTCCAGAAAAGCAAGGTCGTCCTGCGGGTAATCAAGAAATTTAAGCAGTGAAACCATCTGGCGCACGATGGGGTGGCGGTCCAGTTGCAGGCTGTTCTCGGTAATTACCGGGATGGACTTTTCCACCAGCCAGTCGCAGACAAGTTGAGCGTGTCCATTGGAGCGGACCAGCACGCAAATATCACGGTATTCGCGGCTCGGCAGTAATTCTTCCATGAGCTGGTCGAAGTTGCGGCGGGTTTCCTCCACAATTTCAGCCGCGCTTGAGGCAAATACGCGTTGCAGCCTTACATAGCCCCCGGTGCGGTCCTGATTGGGCGGCAGTTGCTGAGATGCCTTGTCAAATGAATGTGAAATGCGCTGGGCCAGTTCAATCTGCTGTTCCTGCGGTCCGTTGGGATAAAGCTTTTCCGAAAGTTCGATGGCGACATCATAATCCGCCAACGCATCAAAAAAATCGTTATTGAATCCGATAACATGTTCCAGACTGCGCCAGTTGTAATCTAGATTGGCCGGGATAAATTCGGAAAGCATGTTCAGTTCCGGGTCCTGTCCGACTTCATCGAAAAGTTCGGAACGGCCTCCGCGCCAACTGTAAATAGCCTGCTTAATGTCACCGACATAGAAGAGGCTGCCTGCCTTGGATAAACATTCCACCGCCAGTGGAATCATGGCCTGCCATTGGGCGAGGCTGGTATCCTGAAATTCATCGACAAGCAGGTGATGCAGCCGAGACCCCATGCGGCAGAAGGCATCGGGTAATGCGCTGCCGCCTTGCAGGACGTAGCTGGCAACTTTTGGCAGGTCCGCACTGAGCAGCATTCCGTTGCGGGTCTGGTATTCGATTATGTCGGCCCGGATTTCTTCCACAATACGTACGAACGGAGCCAGTGCGTATGCACCGCGCAGGATGGTCGCTTTATCGCGGTAGACTTCGTGGGCCAGCTTCAGTTCAGCGTAAATCTTTTCATGATAGGAATTGATGTCGCCTTTGGATTTTTTGTTTACGCAGTCCTCAAAGCTGTCCTTG
The DNA here is from genome assembly GCF_048571135.1 of Maridesulfovibrio spiralis (SeqCode). Lineage (NCBI taxonomy): Bacteria > Pseudomonadati > Thermodesulfobacteriota > Desulfovibrionia > Desulfovibrionales > Desulfovibrionaceae > Maridesulfovibrio > Maridesulfovibrio spiralis (SeqCode). The sequence continues at coordinate 3,087,467 of NZ_CP182344.1, forward strand.
GCAACCATGGTCGATTCTTTCGGCAGGTCCATGAAATCGATGGTCGCAGCATGGGCGAGGTATTTATTGAGGTGTGCCGAAGCAGCAAGTTTGTCCGTATCAATCAGCCCGGATATATCGCGAACCGCTTTCTGGAAGGCATCGAATTCCACTTGCAGTAGTCCGGCGATTTCTTCCTGATCTGTAAGCCGTTCTGCCGGGTGGTCGATGACGTGGGTCAGGATGGAGAGCAACCGCATACGCATTTGCTCGGCAAGCCAGAATCCCTGTTTCTCTTCCTTGAGCACAAGGCTGTCCACTGCGTCATCGAGCAGTTCTTTGCGCAGCAGGTCGCCTTCTTCGCATTGGGCCAGAAATTTATTGAAGTTTGGTTCGAATAGGGCCTGCGGTTCAAAGAGCAGTTCGAATTCGGGGTTAAGGCCCAGCTCAAGGGCAAAGATGCGCACCAGCAGGTTGAGCAGGCTGTCGATGGTGCGGATGTTCAGACGGTTGTAGCGTTGAAGGATCGGGATGAGCTGTCTTTTGGCTTCCTGAGGTTTCCAGTCCGCTCCCAGTCCGTCGCCTTCGATATCCAAAGCGCGGTTTTTCAGCGAACGGATAACGCGTTCCTTCATCTCGGCAGCGGCTTTGTTGGTGAATGTTACAGCCATGATTTCAGGCCAGCAGTAACCCTTGCCCTGCGAACTTTTGCACACTGGAACAGAATCCTCTTCCTGTGCTCCGGCTAAAAGAGATAAAAAGCGGGCAGTAAGTTCGTATGTCTTACCTGACCCGGCTGAAGCTTTTACTTGTTTGAGCATTTATAGTTTGCCTCCGGCGGCCCTTCGGGGACCAGAGGAGAGGGGAAAACACTTTTGGGCGGTAGCAAAAGGGTTTTCCCCTCTCCTCTGGACTCCTCTCCCCTTTCCCAAAACGCGTTAGTTGGGGGATGTGTTCTTTTTGTAATTATATTCTGAGTTAGATTGCCTCGCGGCGAAGCCCTAACAAAAGTTTTAGGAGAGTCCAGAGAATCCTTTTTCAAAAGGGTCCTTTGGCCCCTGGAGGGTTCCCCGAAAGGGCCGCCGGGGGCAAAGTTTATTCAATAAAAAGCGCATCAAAGTTATTCTTTAACTGTAGACGTGGCTGTTTTGCCTGAGGCCAGAAAAGCTGTGATTTTCTTTTCCATGACCATCATTAAAACGGCGGAAATAATCAGTGCACTGCCGATGTATCCGGTCCAGTCGAAGCTTTCGTTCCACCAGAGCCATGCCAGAATTGCGGCGATGACCGGTTCGATGGTGGCGATAACCGATGCGGCTGTCGGTTCCAGAGTTTTAAGACCGGCATAGTAGACGGAGTATGCCCCGTAGGTGCAGATTACTGCCAGCGCGATGATGCTGGCCCATGATGTCCCGGTTTTGGGGGTGAAATCAAAGGCCGGGAGCAGGCAGAGCGCGCCGATGGGCAGGGCATAGAGAAAGATCGTCGGCGTGGTGTAGCGGGCGAAAATTGTCTTGCCGTAAATGTAGTAGAGGGCGTAGGTGAACCCGGATGTCAGGCCGAAGATGATACCCGGCCATGTGAAGCTCATTTCCTTGCCCGTGCCGAAAATCTGGGGTCCGAGGGACACGCAGGTTACGCCGCAGATGGTGATCAGCATGGCGGATATTTTCACCGGGGTCATTTTTTCACCCAGCAGCAGCCATGACATGAAGGCTACCCATGCCGGGGCGGTGTAGAGCAGAACCGAGGCCAGTGCTGCGCCGACATCCTGCACCGCCAATTGGTAGGAACCGTAAAAGATGGTCACACCCACAAAACCGAAGCCGATAATCTGGGGCAGGTCTTTGATGTCGATTTTTACAGCCCGGATGCGGCAGGCGTGGACAGCGAAGAGCATCCATGCGAAAACCGCCCTCCAGAAGGCATTTTCCAGCGGAGCAACTCCCTGCTCAATGGGGAATTTGGAAATAGGACCGATCAGCCCCCACATGATGGCGGCACAGATGACGAAAATACAGCCTTTAATATTCACGGCAAATCCTGTTACACTGGGAAAAGGTTGATCAAGACCGTTGGTCAGCTTAAAAAGTGTGTACCTGCTGTAAAAACGGACAGTTAAATAAATTTCATTGCACTTAACGAGTTGTATGCTGTTTCCCTTGCAGCGTAAACCCTGTTGATCAGGTTTGAACGGTAATCAGCTAACAGAAACGGAAGATATAAAATTGAACGAAATTGACAGACTTGTTGCGGACGAAAGTGATGAGGGCATGCGGGTTGATAAGTTTTTGCTCAAACTGCTGCCCGAAAGCGGTTTGCGTGAACGCAGGCGTTTAATCGAGAACGGCCTGGTGATGGTTAATGGCCGCAGTTGCCGTTCAGGTTTAAAGATGTTTCCCGGCGCGGAAGTTGTGTTGCTTGAGGCTGGTGAGATGTCTTGTTTTGTAGATGCATTGGCAAGGGTCAAGGTTGTTAAGCACGGAGAGGGGTTCGGCACGGTTTATAAGCCGGAAGGTTTGCACTCGGCTGCAATTGCCGGAAGCACGGAGTCTTCTGTTGAGGAGTGCCTCTCCGGTATTTTTCCCGGACAGGACCCGATCCTTGCAAACAGGCTGGATTTTCTTACTTCGGGAATGTTGCTGGTTGCTTTCGGAGTAGAGCGGGAAAATGAATTTCGTGCGTATGAGGATTCCGGCACAGTGGATAAAATCTACCATGCCAGGGTGCATGGCGTTCCTGATGAGGATTTCATAGTCAAAAACAGGCTGGATACCGCTGACCGAAAACGCACCAAAGTACTTGAAGAGCAGGCAGGACCGGAACGCTGGTCCAGTGTAAAGTTGCTGGAAAGTTGCGCGGACGGGACAGCTTTGCTTGAAGTGCGTATCGCCAAGGGCGCGCGCCACCAGATCAGGGCGCACTTAGCCCATGCCGGATTCCCGATCATCGGTGATCCCATTTACGGAAAGGATGACGGGGCAGAGCGAATGTTTTTACATCACCAAAAGATCAAGCTGCCGGGATTCGAGGCGGTTTGCGAGACAGGCTGGAAATAAGAAACGCCCTTGGAGAAATTCTCCAAGGGCGTTTTTAGCTATTAATTGCAAGTCAAATTAACTGATAGGGATTCCAAAGAGGCTTAGCTTCTTATCAGTCCCGAAGGGCCGCGGAGGCAACCCTATGACAGCAGCAGTGCTTTAGCGAAGTCCTCACCGTTAAACGGTCTGAGGTCTTCCATTTTTTCGCCCAGCCCGATGTAGGTGATGGGCAGTTTGTGCTGCATGGTTACTGAGATCATGACTCCGCCTTTGGCTGTACCGTCGAGCTTGGTCAGGATCAGCTCATCCACGCCGATTTCCTCATTGAAAATCTTGGTCTGGGAAAGGGCGTTCTGTCCGGTGGTGGCATCAATGACCAGCACACTGCGGTGCGGTGCTTCGTCGTGCTTTTTACCGAGTACACGGCGGATCTTGCGCAGCTCTTCCATGAGGTTGGCTTTGTTGTGCAGACGTCCGGCGGTGTCGAGCAGCATGAGGTCGTAACCGTTTTTGACGGCGTAATCGATGGCTTCGAATGCGACAGCGGCAGGATCTGAACCTTCTGCCTTGGCATAGAATCCGGCTCCTACGCGGCGAGCCCAGACTTCCAGCTGTCCGATTGCGGCAGCGCGGAATGTATCACCTGCAACAATGAGAACCTTGCGGCCCTGCATCTGGGCGCGGTGGGCCAGCTTGGCGATGGTGGTGGTTTTACCGACACCGTTTACGCCGATCATCATTACAACTTCCGGCGGGTTGAAAGCCTTGATGCGTCTGGGAACCTTGAATATTTCATCCAGTTCTTCACGCAGCAGGTCTTTGAAATTCTCGGGATTGGTTTCCCCGGACTTGCGGATGCGGTCTTTCATGCGCTCGACAAGTTCCATGGAAGCTTCGTAACCGACGTCAGCCATGATCAGGATTTCTTCGAATTCTTCCCAGAAATCATCATCAAAAGCAGTGTGGCTGGAGAGCATGGAGTCGATGCGCTTGGTGATCTGCTCACGGGTCTTGTTCAGACCTTCGGAAAGCTTGATGAACAGGCGGCTGCGCTCGTCTTCTTCATCCTCAAGTTCAAGGGCGAGAGCCAGACGGTACTGGAGTTCGGAGCGGAATTCTTCCACATACTCGTAGTCCATGTCTTCAAGCCAGTCTTTGAAGCGGGCGATAAAGTCTTCAGCTTCATTCTTGGGTGCTTCAAGAGCTTCCAGCAGGAAGGAAAGACGGACCCAAAGGTCGTCCCCGGCTTCTTCGATGCCTTCGAGGATGAGTCCCAACCATACGGAAAGGCGTGGTTCAGCCTGCTGCAGTGATTTGGTCAGGTCGATCTGCCACTGCGGCTTGTCATCTGTGGACTGGGCTTCGGTTTCCATAACCGGTTCAAGAATGGTCGGTGCGCCCGGTCTTTCTGCTGCAGGTTCCGGTTCAGCTTCCACTATGAGAGCTTCCTCAACCACCTCGGGTTCGGGAACGATTTCAGGCTCGACAACAGGCTCCACCACGGGTTCCGGCTCAGCTACTGGTTCTTCGACAGCAACAGGAGCTTCTTCTACCGGCTCCGGTTCAGGAGTCGGTTCCGGTTCGGGGGCAGGCTCTTCTAATGAAATTTCGGGTTCAGCTACAGGTTCCGGTTCTACTTCTGGCTCCGGTTCAACAACCGGCTCTTCGATGACGGGTTCTTCTGCAATCGGTTCTTCGACAGCAGGCTCCTCTGCAATGATTGTCTCTTCAGGGATTTCTTCTGCTGCAGGCTCTTCTACCTGTTCAAAAACAGGTTCTGGAGTCGGCTCCGGTTCAGGAGTAAGTTCCGGCTCTGGCTCTGGCTCTGGCTCCGGCTCAGGAACAGGAACAGGAGTCGGCTCCGGCTCTGGCTCTGGCTCCGGTGCAGGTGCTGGCTCCGGCTCAGCTATATCTTCCGGTTTTTCTTCTTCCTGCGACTCGTAGTCATCACCGAGATAATCTTTAAGTGCTTTCTCAGCCCTGTCTTCCGGACTGCTCCACAATTTTTTTACTTTAGAAAAGAATCCCATTGAAATCCCCTTTGAAGTCTATTTTGAACAGGCGAAGATAGCGCAGTAATCCCGGATACGCAACCGTCCGGTTTAGGCTCTTTTCGATGTCCGTTTAACAGATAGGCATTAGCAGGGATTAGTCCAGAGGCGGGGCTTAACATAAGAAAAGCCCCGGTGAGATGCACCGGGGCTTGGGAGAGACAGAAGTAACAGTAAGTTTAGTCCACTTTGCTGTATGCTTTGGGAGCAGCACCACAGATGGGGCATTTTTCAGTAGCTTCACCATCCTGTGTGTGACCACATACGGAACAGATGTAAAATTCTGCTGCAGAGAAAACGTCTCCTTCACCGTTAAGAGCTTCGGTATAGAGGTTTGCGTGGATTTTTTCAGCTTCGTTAGCGAAACCGAAGTAGCGCAGAACAGCGTTTTCGCCTTCAGCTTTTGCATCTTCCATCATTTCAGGATACATGGATTCGAATTCGTAGCTTTCACCTTCGATTGCCTGCTTGAGGTTCTCTTCGGTGGAACCGATTCCTTTCATGAGGCGCAGGTGAGCGTGAGCGTGGATGGTTTCTGCTGCTGCGGCTGCGCGGAAAAGTTTTGCAACGCCTGGCTTGCCTTCTGCTTCTGCTTTTTCTGCGAAAGCGAGGTATTTGCGGTTAGCCTGGGATTCGCCTGCGAATGCTGCTTTAAGGTTTTCAAGTGTCTTGCTCATTGGAATTCTCCTTGTGTTCGATTTGAATGTGTATTTATTGTAAAAAACTTTGTTCCGTTTCGTTGAAATAATTAGTAACGATTCCTATTATGAAATGCAAGTAAAAAATGAAAAAAGTTAAAAGAATGTTTTCAGCGGGCTGAAATTCAGGATTAAAGGCTTAACTCTGCGAGGATTATTGTTTTGCCGCTGTATATATTAATGATGCATAAGTTTGTTGAAATTTACCCGTCTTGGGGCTACATCTTACGCGAAGCGCAATTGTCGGCGCTAAACCGAGTGATTGGAGATAATTTATGAGAAGAACATGCGTGAAAGATATTTTGAATGCCGAAGAAGCCTCTTCCGAGATTCTGGTTAAAGGCTGGGTACGCACCAAGCGTGACAACAAAGGCTTTTCTTTTCTGGAAGTGAATGACGGCTCCTGCCTGAAAAACGTGCAGGTCATCATTGACCACACCCCTGAAATCGAAGCTGAACTTGAGAAAATTTCTACCGGTGCATCCGTTAGCGTTACCGGGGAACTGGTTGAATCTCCCGGTAAGGGGCAGAAGTGGGAAGTCCGCGGTAAGTCCATTGAGCTGGTCGGTTTTGCTGATCCTGAGACTTTTCCGCTTCAGAAAAAACGTCACTCTGATGAATTTCTGCGTACAATCGCGCATCTTCGCCCGCGCACAAATAAATTCGGGGCCATGTTCCGCATTCGTTCCGAGCTTTCCTACGCGATTCATAAATTTTTCCGCGATAAGGGATTCTTCTACGTGCACACTCCGATCATTACCGGGTCTGACTGTGAGGGCGCTGGTGAAATGTTCCGGATTACTTCTCTGGACCACGAAGCTCTTTCTACCATGAAGAAAGAAGATCAGGCTGCCAATGATTTCTTTGGCAAGGAAGCACACCTTACTGTTTCCGGCCAGCTTGATGCTGAAATGTATGCTCTTTCTCTCGGACAGGTCTACACTTTCGGTCCTACTTTCCGAGCAGAAAAATCCAACACCCCGCGCCACGCTGCGGAATTTTGGATGATTGAACCCGAAGTTGCTTTCGCCGACCTCAATGACAACATGGATCTTGGCGAAGATATGGTTAAATATCTCATCAACCATGTTCTTGAAAATTGCGCCGATGACATCGAGTTGTTCGCTAAATTCGTTGACAAAACACTGATGGATACCCTGCGCAATACTCTTGATAACGACTTCGAACGTATCACTTACACTGACGCCGTAAACCTTTTGCAGCGTTGCAAGAAAGCCAAGAAGTTCGAATTTTATCCCGAATATGGTCAGGACCTGCAGACTGAGCATGAAAGATACCTGACTGAAAAGCATTTCAAAAAGCCGGTCATCGTTTATGATTACCCCAAAGAAATCAAACCGTTCTACATGCGTGTGAACGACGATGATAAGACCGTTGCCGCTATGGACCTGTTGGTTCCCAGAATTGGGGAGCTGGTAGGCGGTTCACAGCGTGAAGAGAGGCTTGATGTTCTGGAAAGCAGAATCGCTGAAACCGGAATGGATTCCGAAGAATACTGGTGGTATCTCGATACCCGCCGTTTCGGAAGTGCACCGCATGCCGGATTCGGAATGGGCTTTGAGCGTATGCTTATGCTGCTCACCGGCGTGACCAACATCCGTGACGTAATTCCGTTCCCCAGAACTCCCAAGAATCTCGAATTCTAATTACAAAACATCATAAGGGCCGTCTTGCACGGCCCTTTTTTATTATATCATGCTTTCTATTCCCCGATATATTCATGAGTCAGGCCGTATTCCAAGCATTAACCTTGGCGGTGTCACTTTTGTGCAGTACCGCAGTGAAAAATCTGAGATACGGCACGAAACCTGTGTTTCGCAGCACTCTTTGGTGTTCATTGTTGAGGGGACCAAATATATTCACTCAGCTGATGGCGATATTGTTTTGGAAAAGGGCGAAGCTTTTTTCTGCTGCAAAGGTATTCACCTGATGTCCGAGATGATCCCGGAGCAGGGCGGTTCCTTTGATACAGTTCTTTTCTTTTTCGATGATCGCATGTTGAGCGGGTTTGTGGATTATTTAGCGGCTGAAGAGAGCAGTGGTAAAGCAGCAGGAAAAGCTGTTTTTCGAATTAATGTCAGCGAACAGATTAAGATCTTTTTATCTTCAATGATGCCCCTTTTTGAGTCTTCATTAGGTGAAGAAGACGAATTTTTGCGTCTTAAGATCCGGGAGCTGCTTCACTATCTTTGCTCATCAGCCGGAAATGAAGATTTCTTGAATTTTTTGCTGGACTGCCGCAACGGATTGAAGACAGATCTTTCCGCAATTATGGAACAATATTTTAATAAAAACATCAGCCTTGGCGATATGGCTGAACTATCCGGGCGCAGTCTGTCCACCTTTAAGCGTGAATTCAGCAGGACATTTAATACCACACCTGCAAAATGGATAAGGGAACGCCGCCTTTCATGGGCTGCCCAGCTTCTCCGCAACTCCAATAAGAATATTACTGAGATTACATACGACTCAGGGTACGACAGCCTTTCCCATTTCAGCAGCCTTTTCCGCAAACAATACGGCATGACTCCCCGTGAATATCGTGCTGAACTGAATCCGTTAAAATCTGAACTTTAATCGAAAGTAAGTATTAATCCTTTACGCTAGTTTTCTTTCATCAAAATCATGGAGGAAATCATGCGTAAATATGTTTTCGGATTAATATCTTTAGTTCTGGCCTTGGGGCTTGCGGCATGTTCCGCAAAAACAATCAGGATTGACGGGTTTTCTGCACCCGAAAGTGTGACCTCTGACGGAACATATTTTTATGTTTCCAATGTGGGGGAAAAGCTCAAACCTATGGATAAGGACGGCGACGGGTATATTTCCAGGCTTTCCGGGGATGGAAAAGTTCTTGAGCGTAAGTTCATCAACGGGCTTAATGCCCCCAAGGGAATGGTTGTTCTGGGCGGTGTTCTATATATTAATGATATCGATCGACTCAAAGGATATAATCTGTTGGATGGAATGCAGGTGCTTGATCTGGATTTTTCATCTGAAGGAACGTCTTTTCTTAACGGGATGACTGCAATCGGCGAAGGTAAATTGCTGATCTCGGCAATGGATATCGGTGCTCTTTTCGTTGTTAATACCGCGCCCAAAGCAAACTTCAGTAGACTTGATTGCGACACAGATCTCTACGGCCCCAACGGACTTTCCTATGATTCTAAAACCGGGACAATTTATCTCTGCTCATTCGGTAAAGATCATCAACCTAATGGAATTGTGGGGAAAGGGCATATTGAGGGAAATCAGTTTATTTTTGAAAAGACCTGCCAAAAAAGTGGATTCTACGATGGGATGGCCTATAATGAAGGCGAAATAGTCTTTTCAGACTGGGTGGATTTCAAGAAAGAGGGTGTTTTGATATGTCAGAATCTCAGTACAGGTGAGCTGACAATTCTTGATCTGGGTGAAAAGATCGGCGGACCAGCGGATTTTTATCTGGATACAAAAGCTAATAGGATATGGATTCCCATGATGCTGGAAAACAAAGTCATGATTGTCGGCTATTAATTCGGCTGCAAAGGAAGAACGCCCCGTTTTCGATGAGAAAGCGGGGCGTTTTGTTTGTCTATTTCAAAGGCATGAGCAGTAAAGTTACAAGGTGTTCGGGTTTAGTGTTCTGCGGATCGTTCATGTACTGCTCGTAACATGGACTTTCAGCGTGGTTTTCGCCGCTCTGAGGAAGCCATTCGGTGTAAAATTTGAGCCATGATTCACCGAGTTTTTCATATGGTCCCAGATGCGTAGTGACTGCATATTTTCCGCCTTCGAAATCTTTGATTTTGATTCCATCAGGTGCATCAATTCCATTTTCGATGGTTATGCATGCTTCTGAGCGCAGTTTCTCCGCCGGAACTTCCCGTGGATCATCGTAATAAACACCGTAAAATCTTGTCTTGGGGGAGAACAATTGCGCCGGACCAGCCCACCCGCAGAGTTTTTCCCATGCTTTTCCCACCTCTTCGTACGGGCCAACGTGCTCAACGTAAGCCAGTTTTGCCGCGTCAATGGTCCAGATTTGAACGTCCATTTTGAAAACTCCGTTTTGTTTCTTGTTAATAAATAGCCAGCCAGAGTTCCGTGACAGCTTCTTCAGGCGGAACATCCGGTGGGACTTTTATATATTTTTCAAACGATGGAACAATGTTTTTCAATTGATAACCGCTGGAAGGAAGCCATTTCCCATACAGTTCCCGATAAGCCGCGTGCAGCCCTTCATACGGACCATAGTGGGTTGTTACTGCATACTTACCACCGGGTATGACCTGAATTCCCATTTCCGCCGGTGTTTCAACTTCTTCATTAATGCTTAAGGAGGCATCATAGCGGATTTTTTCTGCCGGAGTAATGTCCGGGTCATCGTAGGAAAGACCAAGGAATTCTGTGTCTGCTTTAATTAATCCGTTGCCGTATCCCCATCCACACAGTTTGTCCCAAGCCTTGGGGACTTCAAAGTATGGTCCCATATGACGGATAAATACGACCTGTGTTTCTTCACGGGTACGGATTTCAACTTTGCTTTCAGTAGAGGAGTCATCAACTTGAAAGTTATCAATGCTCGGTTCCGGGCGATAGTGGATTTTACCGTCATCGCCGGGACTGACCATAGCCCGCGAGTTGTTACGGAAATCACTGGGAGGGACGAGAAATCTTTTTTTGAAAGCCCGGCTGAAGGTTTCCGGTGACTCGAATCCTGCATCAAGCGCAATATCCATAACAGAATTGTCAGTGTAGCAAAGCCTGTATGCAGCCCGTTCAAGCCTTAATCGACGGACGTGCTCTTTAAGGCTTTCCCCGATCATTCCCTTGAATATGCGGTGAAAGTGGGCCACTGAAAAACAGGCCAGTTCGGCAAGGGTTTCCGGTGAAAGGTCGCCATCAAGGTTGCGCTGGATGTAGAGCAGGACTTCCATCATCCGTTCATTATATGGCTGCAATAGCGTGGACATTTGTTTTCCTTTAGCAATTTGTGTTTGTTCAGCTTAAGTAAACATATTTTCTGATGTTTAGCATGACATTTTTTATCATCTCGGAAATTTCTTGAAAAGAAAGCAGGGTGATTCAAAATTGATAACAGTTGATGATTGCCCCCATCTGAGTTTAAGGTAAGAGCATGAATAAATTAAAATTGGCAGTCTTACTGGTGCTGGCAGCCGTCTGTGTCTGCGCATGTAATCCTGTTAAAAAGTTTGTCGGTAATCCGTGCGTAACCAATTCATCAACAACTATGCAGAGTATTGTGGATTCTTCGGTCTGTGCACTCAACCAGATGCGTGCGAAGCCTGTGGGCGCGCATATTGATCATTTGCTGGAAGATGCACGGGCGGTCTTTATTTTTCCGGATGTGTACAAGGCCGCGTTCATGATCGGAGCCGAAGCCGGACCGGGGGTGCTTTGCGCCAAAGATGGGACCGGTTTCTGGAACGGGCCTGCGTTTTTCAATATGGCCGGATTTGATATAGGCTTGCAGGGTGGGGTGGAAGGTAAAACTCTGCTCGTATTTTTGATGGATGATCAGGCTCTTGAATCTGCACTTGGCGGTAAAATTGATCTTTCTCTCGGTGCAGACTTAGCGGTAGGACATACTGCCGATCGCAGCAATAGGGGAACATTCGATATTGAGGGTAACATTCTTTTGCTGGTAGATCAGGCCGGAGCTTACGGGGGCATGACCTATCGAACAGGTGCTTTCATGGTCAGCAAAGATTTCAATAAACGCTATTATGGTAAAGATGTGAGCGTGATTGAACTGCTGATGACTCATAAATATGATAAGCCCGAAGCGGATCAGCTGCTCATGAATCTGGCCGGTATTTATTGATTTTGGGAAAGTCGGCAGTTGATTCTTTTTCTTTCTCGGGTGTAGCGTAGTAGATCCTCGCAGATAAATTGCGCGCCATGGTAAAAGGCGAAAAACTGTATCATTTTTTGTAGATAGAACCTACGTGTTGCACCTTCGTTACGCAGGGTTTCAAGTCTGGCTTGAGATGCGATGAGAGCCTCGTGCAGGTTTTTTTCGTCGGGAATTCTCTTGGAGCCGATATCCCGCATGGCTTGTGCGGTAACTTTGGCAAGCTGGCGTAGCTCTTTCTCCATGATAATATGATATCCTTCACCGTGGACATGGTTCAATGCATGGAGCATAGCCCGAAGATGAGAGGCGCATTTTTCTAGTATTTCGACCTTCATCCCTAGCAGCTGAGTGTCTTCAATATATATAATACGTTCAAGACGGAGAACTTTGGTGTAGACTTCACGGTTTTTGGTAAGTTTGCTGTTGAATGCTTCAAGAGCACTTGGTATGAGGCAGCTTTGTTTATCAAGAAATCCATCCATCAATGTTTCATAGTTAGCTGCGCACTCTTCGAATTGCTTAAATAGGTCTGTTTTGAGTGCTTCAGAAGCACGCATCGGCCAGACAGCAATGCTGGTGATAAAGGCACTGCCTACTCCTATGCCGATTTCGAGTACGCGGAAAAGTCCGAATTCCACCCGGTTCGGTTCACCTAGACTGGCCAAAGTGACAATTGTAGTGGTTATAGCTGCCATTTTATAGCGATTGTTGTAGCGGGTCATGTACGCGCAAAATCCAACTGACAGGAATAGTGCCAGCAAAGTCATATGCGGAGTTTGCGGAAAAATAAGAATGCATAAAACTCCGATAAAAGCGCCGATAGCTGTACCTGAAAAACGGTACCAGCACATTTTAATGGAGTCTGCTACATTGATCTGCATGAC
>NZ_CP182344.1:3105000-3107500 GCF_048571135.1 Maridesulfovibrio spiralis (SeqCode)
CTGGTTAAGGAACTCGGCAAAATGATCCCGTAAGTTAGCGATAAGGGATGCTCCAGACGGTGAAGTTATATACTCTCCGAGCTGTTTGGAGCCGCAGAGAATCGGGGGGGGCGACTGTTTACTAAAAACATAGGTCTCTGCTAAGTCGTAAGACGATGTATAGGGACTGACGCCTGCCCGGTGCTGGAAGGTTAAAAGGAGGTGTTAGCTTCGGCGAAGCTCCGAATTGAAGCCCCAGTAAACGGCGGCCGTAACTATAACGGTCCTAAGGTAGCGAAATTCCTTGTCGGGTAAGTTCCGACCTGCACGAATGGCGTAACGATCTCCCCACTGTCTCAACCAGAGACTCAGTGAAATTGAATTACCGGTGAAAATGCCGGTTACCCGCGGTAAGACGGAAAGACCCTGTGCACCTTTACTATAGCTTGACATTGGGTTTAGGGCTATCATGTGTAGGATAGGTGGGAGGCTTTGAAGTCGGCACGCTAGTGTCGGTGGAGCCAACCTTGAAATACCACCCTTGATAGTCTTGAATTCTAATCCAACGCCGTCATCCGGCTTGGAGACAGTGTCTGGTGGGTAGTTTGACTGGGGCGGTCGCCTCCCAAAAAGTAACGGAGGCTTGCAAAGGTTCCCTCAGGCTGATTGGAAACCAGCCGTTGAGTGCAAAGGCATAAGGGAGCTTGACTGTAAGACAGACATGTCGAGCAGGAACGAAAGTTGGTCTTAGTGATCCGGTGGTTCCGCATGGAAGGGCCATCGCTCATAGGATAAAAGGTACGCCGGGGATAACAGGCTGATCGCGCCCAAGAGTTCACATCGACGGCGCGGTTTGGCACCTCGATGTCGGCTCATCACATCCTGGGGCTGAAGCAGGTCCCAAGGGTTCGGCTGTTCGCCGATTAAAGTGGTACGCGAGCTGGGTTTAAAACGTCGTGAGACAGTTTGGTCCCTATCTACCGTGGGCGTAGGATAATTGAAGAGGGTCTGCCCCTAGTACGAGAGGACCGGGGTGGACGAACCTATGGTGTTCCTGTTGTCGCGCCAGCGGCATTGCAGGGTAGCTAAGTTCGGAAGGGATAACCGCTGAAAGCATCTAAGCGGGAAGCCTGCCTCAAGATTAGTTATCCCTATGCTTTTGCATCTAAAGATTCCAGGGAGACCACCTGGTTGATAGGCCGGAGGTGTAAGTGTGGCGACACATTCAGCTGACCGGTACTAATAAATCGTGCGACTTATTTTTCTTCTCTTCCCTTAACTTTAACCCCAAAAGGTTGAAGCAAAGGGTAAAATTCTTCTCTATTAAACCATATATTTTTGCTCATCGAAGCAAGCCATATTTGCTTGCGACCATTGAGGAGAGGTCACACCCGACCCCATTCCGAACTCGGAAGTTAAGCTCTCCATCGCCGATGATACTGCTGGGTAGCCAGTGGGAAAGTAGGTCGTCGCAAGCTTTTATTTCAAGCCCCTGAACTTAGGTTCAGGGGCTTTTTTTTGTTCCGCACATACTCAGGATGGGGGCCGGATTGTTAAGTGGGGCGTGTGAGGGCCTCCGGCGGCTTAAGAGGAAGGGGAGACCCCCTTTGCTAGCGCCAAAAGGGGGTCTCCCCTTCCTCTTAAGAATCTCCATCCCCTCTACCCAAACGCGCTTTAGTTGGGGAGAGCTGTTGTTTAGAGCTCTTAGAAGAAAGATATACCCCAAATAATTCCAAAAACCCCTTGACCCGGCGGCGGGTTTTCCATAGAACCACTCTTCTCGACGCAGCAATGGCTGGAAGTCACAAGCGCGTCGGAGTTTTTTTTTGAGTAACTGCAAATTTGCGGTTGACAACGGGAGCGGGTTCACTTAGTTTCCCAATCCGCACTGAGCGAAAGCAACGTGCCTAGATCATTGAAAAAATGTTTTGAGAACATCGAAATTAATGATTGACATGGACGGCCGGTTTGAATAGATTCCGCCTCCGCACTGAGCGAAAGCAACGTGCTAAGATCATTAACTAATTGAAAGTTTGAGACTCGAAGCTTGGCGCTTCGCATCGATTTTTAGAGCAGGTTTTGGAGAGCGGGTATTCTGGACGAATCCCACCGAAGCCGGCTCGGGGCAGAGCGAAGCACTACTAAAAAGTTTTGAAGAGTCCAGAGAAACTTTTCCAAAAGTTTCTTTGGCCCTCGGAGAGTCCCCCGGAAGGGTCGCCGAAGGCAGCGCCGCAAGGCGAAGAAAACTTTCACAAATCTGCAGGACAGCAGATTTGAGCGTTTCCTGAAAAGGCAACGCCCCGAAGGGGTGAGCCACAGGAAGTGGCGAATAAAAAAATGATTGACAAGCGGACGGCGATTCTCTAGATTGCCCAACGCACCGACGGAAAGAGGTCTGAACGACTGAAGCTGCCGGGATCATTGAAAAACAAATTTCAGAAAGTTGTTGACAGCGGATGCGAACTTCACTAAGTTTCAACGCCGCGCCGCTTGAAAAACAGCGGGTCAGCGAGTTTCAAAA
>NZ_CP182344.1:3110000-3622500 GCF_048571135.1 Maridesulfovibrio spiralis (SeqCode)
GGTTGTAGGACCACAATATGTGATCTGTCTAGATAGGGGAAGCGTCTGGGAAGGCGCGTCGTAGAGAGTGAAAGCCTCGTACCCGAAGTCGGCGACAGCACTAGTGGCACCTGAGTACCACGGGACACGTGAAACCCCGTGGGAATCTGGGAGGACCATCTTCCAAGGCTAAATACTACTTAGAGACCGATAGTGAACCAGTACCGTGAGGGAAAGGTGAAAAGAACCCCTGTTAGGGGAGTGAAATAGAACCTGAAACCAGTTGCCTACAAGCTGTGGGAGCAGACTTGATCTGTGACCACTTGCCTTTTGCATAATGGGCCAGTGAGTTAATCTGTAATGCAAGGTTAAGCAGTGATGTGTAGCCGCAGCGAAAGCGAGTCTGAATAGGGCGACAAGTATTGCGGATTAGACCCGAAACCAGGTGATCTATCCATGGGCAGGCTGAAGCTTGAGTAAAATCAAGTGGAGGGCCGAACCGTTGTAAGTTGAAAATTACTCGGATGACCTGTGGATAGGGGTGAAAGGCCAATCAAACTTGGTGATAGCTGGTTCTCTCCGAAATATATTGAGGTATAGCCTCAGGAGTTTTCTTGCGGAGGTAGAGCACTGACAAGGCTAGGGGTCCCACCAGATTACCAAACCTTATCAAACTCCGAATGCCGTAAGATATATCCTGGGAGTCAGACTGCGGGTGCGAAGGTCCGTAGTCGAAAGGGAAACAGCCCAGACCGTCAGCTAAGGTCCCCAAATCCATACTCAGTGGAAAAGGTGGTGGAGTTGTATAGACAGCCAGGAGGTTGGCTTAGAAGCAGCCATCCTTTAAAGAAAGCGTAATAGCTCACTGGTCTAACGATTCTGCGCCGAAAATGTAACGGGGCTAAGTATGGTACCGAAGCTACGGGATGCGTCTTTGACGCATCGGTAGGAGAGCGTTCTCAGATGGGATGAAGGTGAATCGGAAGGTTTGCTGGACTAATGAGAAGTGATTATGCTGGCATGAGTAACGATAAAACAAGTGAGAAACTTGTTCGCCGTAAGACTAAGGTTTCCTGGGTAAAGCTAATCTTCCCAGGGTTAGTCGGTCCCTAAGGCGAGGCCGAAAGGCGTAGTCGATGGAAAACGGGTTAATATTCCCGTACCAGCAAATGTGTGCGATGGAGGGACGCAGTAGGATAGCTCAGCCGGCTGTTGGATATGCCGGTGTAAGTGCGTAGGCTTGAGGAATAGGCAAATCCGTTCCTCTTTAAGGCCGAGACACGATGCCGTAACTTTACGTTTGAAGTGAGTAATTCCAGACTGCCTAGAAAATCTTCTAAGTTTAGCATTTGTTGACCGTACCGCAAACCAACACAGGTAGTCGGGTCGAGTAGACCAAGGCGCTTGAGAGAACTCTGGTTAAGGAACTCGGCAAAATGATCCCGTAAGTTAGCGATAAGGGATGCTCCAGACGGTGAAGTTATATACTCTCCGAGCTGTTTGGAGCCGCAGAGAATCGGGGGGGGCGACTGTTTACTAAAAACATAGGTCTCTGCTAAGTCGTAAGACGATGTATAGGGACTGACGCCTGCCCGGTGCTGGAAGGTTAAAAGGAGGTGTTAGCTTCGGCGAAGCTCCGAATTGAAGCCCCAGTAAACGGCGGCCGTAACTATAACGGTCCTAAGGTAGCGAAATTCCTTGTCGGGTAAGTTCCGACCTGCACGAATGGCGTAACGATCTCCCCACTGTCTCAACCAGAGACTCAGTGAAATTGAATTACCGGTGAAAATGCCGGTTACCCGCGGTAAGACGGAAAGACCCTGTGCACCTTTACTATAGCTTGACATTGGGTTTAGGGCTATCATGTGTAGGATAGGTGGGAGGCTTTGAAGTCGGCACGCTAGTGTCGGTGGAGCCAACCTTGAAATACCACCCTTGATAGTCTTGAATTCTAATCCAACGCCGTCATCCGGCTTGGAGACAGTGTCTGGTGGGTAGTTTGACTGGGGCGGTCGCCTCCCAAAAAGTAACGGAGGCTTGCAAAGGTTCCCTCAGGCTGATTGGAAACCAGCCGTTGAGTGCAAAGGCATAAGGGAGCTTGACTGTAAGACAGACATGTCGAGCAGGAACGAAAGTTGGTCTTAGTGATCCGGTGGTTCCGCATGGAAGGGCCATCGCTCATAGGATAAAAGGTACGCCGGGGATAACAGGCTGATCGCGCCCAAGAGTTCACATCGACGGCGCGGTTTGGCACCTCGATGTCGGCTCATCACATCCTGGGGCTGAAGCAGGTCCCAAGGGTTCGGCTGTTCGCCGATTAAAGTGGTACGCGAGCTGGGTTTAAAACGTCGTGAGACAGTTTGGTCCCTATCTACCGTGGGCGTAGGATAATTGAAGAGGGTCTGCCCCTAGTACGAGAGGACCGGGGTGGACGAACCTATGGTGTTCCTGTTGTCGCGCCAGCGGCATTGCAGGGTAGCTAAGTTCGGAAGGGATAACCGCTGAAAGCATCTAAGCGGGAAGCCTGCCTCAAGATTAGTTATCCCTATGCTTTTGCATCTAAAGATTCCAGGGAGACCACCTGGTTGATAGGCCGGAGGTGTAAGTGTGGCGACACATTCAGCTGACCGGTACTAATAAATCGTGCGACTTATTTTTCTTCTCTTCCCTTAACTTTAACCCCAAAAGGTTGAAGCAAAGGGTAAAATTCTTCTCTATTAAACCATATATTTTTGCTCATCGAAGCAAGCCATATTTGCTTGCGACCATTGAGGAGAGGTCACACCCGACCCCATTCCGAACTCGGAAGTTAAGCTCTCCATCGCCGATGATACTGCTGGGTAGCCAGTGGGAAAGTAGGTCGTCGCAAGCTTTTATTTCAAGCCCCTGAACTTAGGTTCAGGGGCTTTTTTTTGTTCCGCACATACTCAGGATGGGGGCCGGATTGTTAAGTGGGGCGGAGGGCCTCCGGCGGCTTAAGAAAACCATTGGAACTACTGTCAAATACCGTGGTTTTACAATGATCTGTAATTTAAGCGATCATGGTCATATTTAGGGGGAAATGCTTGTATCTGATTACGGAAGTGCAAATCAGTATCTATGGAAGGCTATAAAGTTGATATAGCCAGGGTGTGTTTGAAGCGTAATCTTTCGAGTCGATGCTTGGCATTTCTTCACTTCACTTCAAATCATTCTTGGTGGATATATTGAATGAAGTTCATTGCCTGTTGATTACGCGAAAATTACAGAGATGTAATTTCATACATCTTAGATCTCCCAGTCAGATTAAGTTGAAAAGATGTCCAAAACTCTTTAAAGCATCTGTCGTTACTTATCATAAAGCGTACTATGATTACAGATGGTTTCTTCTTGACACTAAAAGCATTTATTCAATATCTCATCACGATAGTCTTTACTTGGAGATATGTCTGTTATGAGGTTGTTGCTTTATCCGGTGTTTATTTTTGTTGTTGTATTTTTAATTTTTATTTCGTTAATCGCTACGGTTCCAGTTTCTGCCCATGCTTCAGCTCAATCTATGCAACTTTTTTTTCAAGACAGACATGTCGATCCTTTGAAGGGGGAGTTGGTTCCAAGACTATTGCCTTCAGAGAAGGTATCCGACCCTGAAATTTCTAAAGAGCCTCTATCCGTATTATCCTTCGCCAGAAAGCTGCCCCGGCTTTTTTCTTTTACTGCTGCTGTTGAAGTGGAAGAATACGATTATTATGTTGTCCAGTTTAGCGGGCCGGTTCAAGGAGAGTGGAAAGAATCTCTGAGAAGTCTCGGAGCGGTCTTTTATGATTATATTCCCCAGTACGCTTTTATCATCAAATTAGTCACTTCAAAGGTTGATTCTGTTGAGCGGTACAGTTTTGTCCGCTGGATAGGCGAGTATGATCCTAATTTGAAATTATCAGGCCGAATTTTTGATATAGCTCCCGATGACCTTAAGGAACAGGGCGGGATGGTTGAACTTCGGGTCTTGGCATTTCCGGGTGAGGACCGTTCTTCCCTGCTTAGCAGTATACAATCCAAAGGAGGAACTGTTGTGCATGTTAATCCTTCGGAATGGGGTATGCGGTTCGGAGTCAGTATTCCTGTTCAAAATATAGAAAAGTTAAAGGATATTAAAGGCGTTAAGTGGATTGAGAAAGCTCCTGAACACCGGACGGACAATAATATATCATCAGGCATAATCGAAGCACGTCACGAGCAGGGAAGGGTTTGGAATGTTTCGGGAAGTACCTTGTACGGCAAGGGACAGGTTGTGGCCGTCTGTGACAGCGGCATAGACACGGGCGACCCTGATAACATGCACAGGGATTTTAGTGACGGACAAGGATCAAGCCGGGTCACCAATACTGTTTTCGACAAAGCCAGCACCAAGGATTACAGCGGACATGGAACACATGTTGCCGGCATTGTCGCGGGTAATGGCCTCGAATCCGGTTCTTCCCCGCAATCCGATTCCTTTCCAACTACCTGCTATGCCGGAATTGCCCCTGAGGCAGAATTATATTTCCAATCTGCTGGTTCTGATGACGGTAGTTCTAACTTACCGGGAATTCCATCGGATCTGTCACTACTTTTCCAGCCGGCTTATGATGCCGGGGCGCGTATCCATACAAATAGTTGGGGAACTTCCGGGGCTGGAAGTTATGACAGCGAAAGTGTTTCCGTTGACCAGTTTATGTGGGATAATAAAAATTTTTTAGTGCTCTATGCTGCAGGTAATGCCGGATACGATAAGGATATGAACGGTGTTATTGATCCCTATTGCATTGATTCTCCGGCGACAGCTAAAAACTGTCTTTCCGTGGGAGCTTCAGAGTCCTACCGTATAGGGGCTTCTGAGGGTTTTTCCACTGTAGGGTACGGGCGATTTCGAACTTATGCAGAACCTGTTGCTTCTGACTTGTTTGCAGATAAACCATATGGTCTTGCTGCGTTCTCCAGCCGTGGCCCGACAATGGATGGAAGATATAAACCTGAAGTTGTCGCGCCCGGTACCAATATCCTGTCTACCCGTTCATCCGTTCAGCTCGGAAACGGCTGGGGGGCTTTTAACGAAGATTATTATTGGTCCGGTGGAACGAGCATGGCAACTCCTCTTGTTGCAGGCATGGCAGCGTTAATGCGGGAATACCTGATCGAAGAGAAGGAGCACGACGATCCCAGCGCGGCACTTGTAAAGACCAGTATAATCCACGGAGCAGTATCTCTTTCTCCCGGGCAGTACGGCACTGATTCATATCAGGAAATATCAGGCCGCCCCGATTTTTCACAGGGCTGGGGCAGGGTTGATCTGGAAGCTTCTCTTGATTCCGATGACAGCTGTGAAATAGAATATCATGACATTAAAACCTCTACTCCTGCCGATGCTTCATATGTGAGGACGTTTTCATTTGATGTAGCTAATAGCGCCAAACCGTTTAAAGCCACTCTCGGCTGGACAGACTATCCTGGATCGGCAGCAGCTCACGGAGGGCTTGTTAACGATCTCGATCTGCGGGTTCAACGGCCCGATGGTTCTTGGATTTACCCGGACAACGCAGTCGGTTTAAGTTCATTAACCAGATATGTGTATATCACTTCGGTTTCGGGTTTTTATAAAGAAAGCGTAATCGGACTGCTTCTTACTCCCCCGTCTTATCCATGTCTATTGGAATCCGTAGCGTTGGCTTTCAGTAACAGTGGCAGTCTGTCTTCAGACGTTGATATTGTTGTCTATCGTTACGACGGAGGGGTGGGAGAAGAACTTTTTAGAAAATCTTTTGCATACATTCCTTCCGGAGAATATGCCTTGCCGGTAGGGTTGACTGTTTCGTCTGGAAATATCGTGGTTGCAGTCGAAAAGAATAGCAGTTCACTGGGTGTATACTACAAAAATGAAAATCCGACTGCCCGGGGACTGGTTAAAACCGGCGGGGTTTGGCAGGAAGCAGCATTGACTCCTGCTATCATCGCTAACTTCAGGACAATATCAGCTAGCACCAAGTCAGACCGGATTAATAATACGGAATCTGTCACGATCAACAATCCTGTGCCTGGAATTTATAAAGCTGAAATTTCCGCCTACAGTATACCTGTAGGGCCACAGCCTTATGCCCTGGTTTTGAGCGGGATGATTGGCGAAAAGCCAGTTGATGGACAAATTGAGGTAAACTCGGAACAGCCTGATGCCCCTGTTGCTGTTTTGCTGGATAAATCAACTACAGCCAGTTCAGCTGAAATTACAAATGCCGGCTATGGAACTTCTCTGGAGAAAGTATACAGTGCTAAGTCCTCTTTTCGTATACAGACTACCGAGGACAGCATTATCAGTGTTAAATATGCGGTGAGCGGGTTACCTGCACTCAAGGCACAGGAGCTGGTTCTGGCCAAATTGTTAAGCAGCGGGACAAGTCTGGCTTTTAGATACGCAACTTATGAAAATTATACAGACGGCAATTGGTGGCTGTCAGATGTGTCCGGTAATTATGTTGATTCAAATACTACTTTGGATTCATCTCAATCATATTATGTAGTTTCGGTGATCAAGGATGGTGGACCTTATGATGAGAATTCTGAAAAAGGAGTAATTGATGATCCACAGATTTTAGGGGTGGTGAAGCATTCTCCAGCTGTTACTGAGCATGTCGACGAGAAGAAGGATGACCCACATGTTATTGAGACCGAGCAGCCTTCTGGAGAGACAACCGGGTGTACCATCGGTTCCGATGGTGATTTTGGATTGGTTGCCTTACTGCTGTTCGCTGTTTTGACAATGCTGCCGAGATATTTCGCCCGAAAAGAATCCACATTTGGAAGGAATTAAGCAAAACTATTTACTAAAAAATTCATCAACATGGTTCAAGAAGCGGGTTACCATTTCCACAGCGGGTGCTTTGGGGCGCGGAAAGTAGGTAAGAAGTCCGTTGATTAAAAAGATTGTCGGTAAGGGAATTCCACGGGTAAAGATTGCTTCTTCTCCATCGAATGAAGCAGCTGCACTGGCGAAGTCGTGTGTTAAGGGGATTTTTTTGACAAGATGATCGTTTTTGAAACTGCCTTTGCAGTAGGCTGGATCAGAGCTGACAAGGTACTGGCGGCAGATAAACGGGCGGAATGGATATATGCTGCAGGAATCGTCGACCAGAAACGGACAACTCTGGTTAAGCTGCCAGTATTCTTTTTGAATGTTGATGATATTAGCTTTGTCGTCAAATTTGTTTACGTGAAAATCAAGAAGGTCTTTCAGCAGTCCTTTTTCTTCCAGCTTTTCCAGAATTGTGTCGAAGGCATTTTTTATTCTGCTTCTTTCCGGTTCGTTTAAACTGTTCACAAGGTGTACCAAGAGTATCGCTTCATGAATTGAGACTGTGATCAATTGATGGCAGCAGGTTTCGCAGCCCTTGTCGCACTTGGTGTGAAGTCCGTTCCTGCTGTGTTCTTCAAGGGTTGATTGAAGGACTTTGTTATAAATAGTGTATATTTCCGGCAGAATGTCTACGAAGGAAACATCGCCATCCGGCGGTGTCAAAATGCAGGAGATGGATTGCTTCTCGTCCAGTTCAATTTCGACTTCTAGCTGTGAGTCTTTCGCAGTTGTTTTTACCTTCATTTGTATCTCCGGAAACTTATATTTGTATCGCTCGGCTAAAATTTATTGTGCTGACAATGAATAGCCCATGCATGCAATATCCTGTTCAATATAAAGTATGCAAGCCCGCAATTATGATTGTGCGTAATATGCCCTACGTATTTTTACAGAATGGTCAGGCTGGGGGTAAACCAAGTTCTGATTTCAGCCAGTCGATGAAGGTGTTCATGTTGCAGTCTTTTTCCGGGCGATCCAAGGACAGGATTACATAGTCAATTGCAGTTTTTTTGAAGCCGTAAGGAGCCACCAGCAATCCTTGCTTGATGTGTTCCTGAACCATCGGCTCCGGTCCAATGGCGAGACCGAAGTCAGTGGAAGCCGCTTGCAGGCTGAAATAAAAGTGGTCGAAATTCTTTTCAGAATCAGATTCAATCTGGGTGTTTGAGATTTTATTCCAGTCATCCCAAGCTTCAGGGCGTGTGCGGGTATGCAGGAGTTGCTTGGGTGTTTTTTTGTGCTTTTCCCAGTATGCCGGACTGCAAACCGGGCCGATCCTTTCCTTGCCCAGTAGCGTGCAATGATAGTGGGGAGGCCAGGCGAAGTCCGATCTGCGTATTGCTAGATGGACTCCTTCCGCTGATATGTCAATCGGGCCGCCCGCAGTTGCGAGATGGATGTCGATCTGCGGAGCTTTCCGACGGAAATCATCCAGCTTCGGCATGAGCCAACGCATCGCCAGCGAGGGCTCGCAGGACACAGACAGCCTTCGCTTTGATTCCGGTGTTTTAAGTTTTTCACAGACTTTTTCCAGCCTATTCAGGATGTTGTCCACTTCTTTTGCAAGGTCTGCTCCTTTCTCTGTAATAAATAGTCCTCTGTTGCGTCTGGTGAAAAGTTCAAACCCAAAGAATTCTTCCAGCTGTTTAACGGCCCTGCTGACTGCACCATGGGTAAGATGTAGCTCTTGCGCAGCTTTAGTGAGGCTCTGATGTTTTGCTGCTGCCCGGAAGCTGACAAGCGGTTTGAGAGGAGGGATATTGTTCATGAGTATTTGTGATTTTTTTTCATGCAATTTGTGATTTGTTTTCGCTTTTAAGTAGTTATTTCCTCTTGTATAACGTCATCTATCGAAAGTCTACGAGGTGAAACTTATGAATTTAGTTGATATTAATTTAGCATTGATTGCAGCTGTAACGATTTTAGCAGTTATCAGTCCCGGCCCTGATTTCGCGATCATTGTCAGGAATGGTCTGCGTTTTGGTCGCAAAATGGGTTTGGCAACAGCCTTGGGTATCGCCGGGGGCGTAGTTGTTCATACAACTTATGTTCTGCTGGGTTTAAGTTATGTGGTTGCGGAATATGCATGGGTGCTGGAGGCGGTCCGCTATGCCGGAGCAGGGTATCTCTTGTGGTTGGGAGCATCGGCCTTTTTTCCGCAAAAGTCAGACACGCAGGCGGAGTCTTGTGATGATGTCGTCTCTGTCTCTTTTTGGGGAGCATTTCGGAATGGTTTTTTGTGCAACGCGCTTAATCCTAAGACCATGCTTTTTTTTATTGCCCTGTTCACACAGGTGGTGTCGCCGGAAACTTCACTGGCTCTAAAGCTGGGTATCGGAGCATTCATTTCCTTGACCCATCTGGTGTGGTTTGCTTTCATCGTTTTTGTGCTGACCGGTCAACGTACGCAAAAGCTGGTTGCGCAGTGGCGGGAAGGTGTAGAAAAAGTTGTGGGTGTCTGTCTGTTCGGGCTGGGCGCGAAGCTGGCCTTGGATGCTTAGAAAGATCCAGCCTTAATTCATTGGAGATAATATTATGGAATTTAAATCGATTAATTTTGCTGAGAAGCTGGCACTATTTTCCGAACATTGGTCTCCCAGAGTCATCGCGGAGATGAACGACTATCAGTTTAAGCTTGTCAAATTTAGAGGGGAATTTGTCTGGCATGACCATGCGGACACTGATGAAGTTTTTATAGTCCTTACTGGTGAGATGAAAATTCAATTTCGTGACGGTGAGGTCGTTTTAGGGGGCGGTGAAATGTTTGTGGTTGAGAAGGGAGTTGAGCACAAACCGTTTGCGGAGGAAGAGTGCCAAGTGTTGCTTGTTGAGCCTCGGGGTGTAGTTAATACCGGAGAAGTGGATAGTGGATTGAAGGCCGAGAATGATAATTGGATTTAGCTGATTACCCATTTACCTAATGCCGTGGTGTCTCTTTTTTAAGATTTTATAATTGTTTATTAATTATAGACACGAATGTGTCTTGGCTTGATCTTCATGCTATTTATATCTATGTTGCAAAAAGTAATGATTATGAATTGCTTTAGTGAGGTGGTATGTATTTTAACGTACCAAGCTAAATAGTAGATGGCACTAGCTGTAATTGGAAAGTTTGCCCTTTACTTTGCTATTTATGCTTAGGGCTTCCTTGCAACAATGTTTTAAGGATTCATTAGTAATGAAGTACACAGATTTCAGCAAAGAAGAGTTGATTGCACGGATCGAAAGTCTTGAAGCTTTGGTTGAATTGTCAGGGAGTGGTGAGGGACATAATATTTCGCGGTTGATTGAAGCTGAAGAGCGCGACCGGTTTTATGAAATCCTCTCAGCCCTTGATACCGGTCTAAGGATCATTGAACCTGATATGACAATTGGATGGGTTAATGCCAAGATCAGAGAAATGTTTCCTCGTTCTGATATTGTAGGACAGAAGTGCTATAAGGTTTTTGGGGCTGACGATGGTTTTTGTAAGGATTGTGCTACCCGGCGCAGTTTTGATGATGGGTCTTCGTCTACGACTGAGCATTACCACCCGACCCATAAAAAATGGTTTTCCGTGTACACGGTCCCCATCCATGATGAGAGCGGTAAGGTTGTCAGGGTGTTGGAGAGTGTTACTGATATTTCACAACAGAAGAAGACGGAATTGCATTTGAAGCAGAGTGAGTACAGGTATCGGTCTCTTTTTAATGATAATTCAGTGGCGATGTTTCTGGTTAATCCTGCGGACGGGAAATTGATTGATGTTAATAAGGCTGCTGAGCGTTTATATGGGTGGTCGCGGGCTGAGATGCAGGAAATGTCGGTATATGACATTAATACCATGCCTAGAGAAGACCTTGCGATGGAAATAACACGGAACCTGCGTCTCGATAAAAACACATTTCATTTCCAGCACCGTGATGCCTACGGTGAAATTCACGATGTAGAAATTCATAGCGGCCCCATAATGGTTGATGGGCGTAAAATAATTCACTCAAGTATCATCGATGTTACTGAACGCAAGAAGAACGAGCTGGAATTAATGCGGTTGCGGCGATCAGTTGAGAATAGCTTTGCTTCAGTTGTTATTACGGATAAAGGCGGGAACATCGTTTATGTGAACCCTGCATTTTTGCAAGTGACAGGGTATTCGCGTGATGAAGCAATCGGCAAAAATACCAGGGTGCTCAAGTCTGGAGTTCATACGGATGAGTTTTATAAGGAAATGTGGCGCACAATCGTTCGCGGCACCACGTGGCGGGGTGAAATTTGTAACCGTAAAAAGGACGGAACTCTTTTCTGGGAGCAGGCGACGATTTCTCCTGTGATAGATAATGAGGGGTGTCTTACTAATTACGTAGCAGTTAAGGATGACATTACTGAGCGTAAGGAGCTTGAAAGATTGAAGGAAGATGTTGAACGCATAATGCACCATGACCTGAAAAATCCATTGAACGGTATCATCGGTCTTCCTGAAATTTTACTTATGGACGACCGTTTAAGTGAAGAGCATCAAAATATTCTTGAGATGATTAAAACCTCCGGTTACCGCATGTTGCGGATGATTGATTCTTCACTGAATATTTTTAAAATGGAAAATAATACATATAGTTACTTCCCGCAGCTTGTAGATCTTCGTGCTGTGCTGGAGACTCTGCTCAAGGATATTGAATCAAAGTGTTCTTCCAAAGGACTTGAAATTGTTCTGGAAGGAAATACTGCAAAACCTTTGAATGTTTTGGCTGAGCACGATCTGCTTTATATTATGTTCTCCAATATTATTGTTAACGCTGTTGAAGCCTCTCCTATGGGGGAAAGAATCGTAGTTCAGTTGCCTTACAGTCCGGATCGGTGTGTTAAGGTTATCAACAAAGGTGCAGTTCCGGAGCAGGTTCGTTATGACTTTTTCGAAAAGTATAAAACCCATGGCAAAATGGGCGGCACGGGAATCGGAACATATTCAAGTATGCTTATTGCCGAGACAATGGGGTATGGATTGGAAATGTCTACTTCTGATGAAGAGGATATGACTGTTATCGAAGTTAGTGTTGTTTATCGATAATCAAGAGTGTGAAGAGACGGCAGAGAAGTTACTTCGCACGGCAACTTTCGACCTCAGACTGGAATTGTCAATAGTGGGTTGAATAGGTCTCTTGAGTGTATGGTGGAGACTCACTGAAAGTGAAGGACATTGACTATTTAAAAAAAACAATGATAAATGGGTGATGGTGTTGGAGACTTGGCTTTGAAGTCCATCACCAAAATAATAAAACTAATTTTGCGGGAATGTTATTTTTGCTCGTATTGGTAGAGAATGGTTCGCTATGTTTCTGCATTACGATGTAGCGAAAAAGCACCGCTGATTGTATCTGGAACCAGCAGCCCAGTGACCGCATCAGTAGGCATTCTTAATGCTTTGAGAAATGGTTCTACTCTTGATTGTGAGGCTCTGTTTAGGAAAGCGGATTAAGCTCTCTAAGTAGTCAAAAGTTCAGGGCGAAACAAGGTTGTAGGTTATTGAATGGTGCCGAAGATGAAGTATGAATTCGGAACAAAAGCTGAAACTTTAGAAGCACTGAATAAAGCGGGATTTAATATCCCGCCGTTGTATTATTTCAGTCTGGCGGAGTGGGAGCATGATTCAGCTTCGATTCTGAAGGCTGTTCAAGACTCTTTTTACGGTAAAGACGGCAATATTATTGTTCGCAGCAGTTCTCTGGCTGAAGACAGTAGTGAAGCCTCACATGCCGGGGCTTTCGAATCCATTCTGGATATCGATCCCGGATTCCGGTCTGAAGTACGCGAGGCCGTTGAAGCTGTTTTCGCTTCCTATGACGGTTCTGCCGAAAATCAGGTCCTGATTCAGCCGATGGTCCGGAACATTGAGGTCAGCGGTGTTATCATGACCCGGTGCCTACAGGACGGTTCACCGTATTACGTAGTCAATTATGATGATGAATCCGGTAAAACCGATTCCATTACCGGCGGGACTGGCGTCAGCAAGACTATCTATATCTATAAAGGTGTCTCGGAAGGAGACTTTGATTCGTCCCGGGTACGCATGATGATGAGCCTTGTTCGGGAGCTTGAAGTAGTGTTTCCCGGTGTTCCGCTGGATATTGAATTCGCATTGGATAAAGATCAGGTGATGCACCTGTTTCAGGTGCGCAGAATCTGTACCTGTCAGAATTGGAAACCGGATGTTGAAAACATCGTTTCTGATAAAATTTCATTTGTGGAGCAGTACGTCTCCCAATACCTGAAAAGGCGGGCCGGGGTATTCGGCGAAAGGTCCATGCTTGGCGTAATGCCCGACTGGAATCCGGCTGAGATTATCGGAGTTACTCCGCGTCCTCTTGCAGCTTCGCTTTATCGGGAAATCATTACCCGCAGGAATTGGAGCAGGGCGCGCGAGGAAATGGGCTATAGGCGCATGCCTCCTGAAGAGTTAATGGTGCTCGTGGCAGGAAGGCCTTATATTGATATCCGCAACAGCTTCAATTCCTTTTTGCCATCCAGTGTATCTGCCGAATCTTCTGAGAAGATTATCAATGCATGGCTGGATTATCTGGACCGCAATCCGCAGTATCATGACAAAATTGAATTCGAAGTTGCTTCTACTATTCATGATCCCTGCTTTGAAGAAGATTTCAAGTCCCGTTATTCCGGATTGCTTACTGATGATGAATTCGCAGACTACAAGGATAGGCTTCTTGAACTGACCAATAGAAACCTCATGCCCGGTGGTTCCCTTGATAAAGCGTATGAGCGCATCGATCATCTTGCCGATCTTCAGCAAGAATATGGTTCATGGGAAAATTGTGATTCTGTTTTTGAAATGCTGGCAATGGTCAAGCAGTTGCTTGAGGATTGTTCAGAGTTCGGGACTCTTCCTTTTTCCATAATAGCAAGACATGGTTTTATTGCTGAGTCTTTTTTGCGGGCTATCATCCGTAAACAGGGTCTTACTGCTGATCGAGTCAATGAATTCAAAAGATCGGTAGAGACTGTTTCCGGTGAGTTGAGCCGGGATTTCAGGCTGGTTTGTTCCGGCAGCCTCGGGCGTGATTACTTCTTTCAAAGATACGGTCATTTGCGTCCGGGGACTTACGATATTCTTTCTCCACGGTACCTTGATCGCGGTGACCTCTTTAATGAGTCAGTGGAAATGCATGAAGAATCTCCGGATTGTCATGATTTTTCCCTGACCCGCGGTGAATGTGACGCCATAAATGCTATATTTGCGGAGTTCGGTATCACAGCGGTGGATGCTGATCTGTTTATGGATTATGCAGCTAAAGCCATCGCGGGCCGTGAGTATGCAAAGTTTGTATTTACCCGCAACCTTTCCAATGCCCTGGAAGGCATTTCGCGCTGGGGGCTGATTGTTGGGCTTGATAAGCAGGAACTTTCTTTTCTGAGCCTGCCGGAAATCCTCGATAGTCTATTTTCGCAATTGGATGATAATATCCGGGAGCATTTTGTGGCTTTAATCGAGAATGGCAAGCGTCAATACGAGTTGGCAAACTCGTTTAAGCTCAGCTATTTGATTAGGTCCTCAAAAGATGTGTATATTGTCCCCCAGCACAGGTGCGCGCCCAATTTTATTACCACGAAAAAGGTTGAGGCCCCTGTGGCCCGGGTCAATACGGATTCTGTTAAGAGTCAGAATCTCGATGGATGTGTAGTCTGTATTGAAAGTGCAGACCCCGGTTATGATTGGGTTTTTACCCGTTCTATTGCCGGATTGGTGACCAAGTATGGCGGGACCAATTCCCATATGGCTATACGCTGCGCGGAATATGGGCTGCCGGCAGCTATCGGTTGTGGTGAGTTGCTGTTTGAAAAAGTCTCGGCAGCAAAAAGATGTACACTTGATGCCGGACAGCAGACTTTGAGTCCTGATTCCTCAGGCACGGAATTTAGTTAAGCACATGTTTGATCAATTACGTATCGGCTTAACCATGCGTCGCAGTGATGCCTGTGATTATCATGAGCCTAGGGAAGGACTTGCACTTTCCTGGGGAGATTTTCTGCGTGAAGCGTTGCCCGGTTGCGTCTGGGTTGCCCTTCCGAACACGGGAGAATCAATTGTACGCACTGTGGATGAGCTTGGTTTGAATGGATTAATTCTGACCGGGGGCGAGGATACGGGCGTATATCCGCAAAGGGATGCGAGCGAAATGGCTCTGATTGCCCATGCCATGCAAAAAGATATTCCGCTTATGGGGATCTGTCGCGGCTTGCAGATGCTGAATGCTTATTTCGGCGGGAAGTTAGTTGCCTGCTCCAATGGTGAGCATGTTGGTGTGCGTCATGATGTGTCTTTGGCGGAGAATCCATTTTGCGGCATAGGTAGGTTGGAAGTTAATTCTTTTCATAGCAACGGAATTTCTTCGGACGATCTTTCAGAAGCTCTGGTGCCTTTTGCTTCGGATTCTTCTGGTTTGATTGAAGGAGTTTATTCGACACAGCACAAAGTTGCTGGACTGATGTGGCATCCGGAAAGGGAAACTGAGTTTGTTGAGTCGGACATGGCTATCTTCAGAAAATTTTTTACGTAATTTGTTTAAGGATTAGCAAATGAAGGCAGTAATTCTAGCCGCCGGCCGTGGATCGCGCATGAAAGCTGAAACCAGCGATAAGCCCAAGTGCCTGATCGAACTCATGGGTAAGCCGCTTTTGCACTGGCAGCTTGAAGCTTTGCAAAAAGGCGGTGTCGACCGAATTCTGGTTGTTCGTGGTTACCATGCGGATAAGTTGAACGGTGATTTCGAAACCGTCGATAATCCGCGCTGGGCGGAATCAAATATGGTTGAGACCCTACGCAGGGCTTCATCATGGCTTGAGGACGGACCTTCTGTTATTTCTTATTCCGACATTGTTTATCGCCCTGAGCATGTGCGCGCTATCAGCGAATGTGATTGTGATATAGCCATAACTTACGATGTCCGCTGGGAAAGGTTGTGGGAGTTGCGTTTTCAAGATCCGTTAAGCGATGCGGAAACTTTCAGGGAAGCTGACGGTCGTCTTCTTGAGATTGGTGGGCGTGCTGAAAGTGTTGATGAAATTAAAGGGCAATACATGGGACTGCTTTACATGACTCCGCACGGTTGGAGTATTGTGGACGGTTTGCTTAGTGAGCTGGGGCAACAGCAGGTTGATCAGCTTGATATGACCGCGCTACTGCGTTTGCTTCTTGAAAAGGGAGTGCAGATTGGAGTTGTCCCGGTCGAAGGTGGTTGGGTTGAGGCTGATTCCATGCAGGATGTCAGGGCTTATGAAGAAGTTCTGGCACGGGATAAAGATTGGAGTCATGATTGGCGATAACAAGCAGGATGTAATCATTTTGCTAATGAAATAAATTTTGGATGTTAGGAGGAGTAATGAAAACTGAATGGGATTACACTGATCTTGCCGATGCATATCTTGAGAGGCCTGCTTATGCTCCCGAGCTTTTGACTGAACTCTTCGAGATTGGAGGTTTACAGGAAGGAGATCGTGTCTGTGACGTTGGGGCTGGCGTTGCTCATTTGACAATTCCGCTCGCAGAACAGGGTTTTCTGGTTGATGCAGTAGAGCCTAACGATGCAATGCGGGCTAATGGAATCAAAAGAACCTCCGCGATGAAAAATGTGACATGGTATGAAGGAACCGGTGAAGATACCGGGCGTCCTGCCGGAGAGTATGATTTTGTCAGTTTCGGATCTTCTTTCAATGTTTGTGATCGGGAATTAGCAATGAAAGAAGTCAACCGTTTGTTGAAGAGCGGCAAATGGTTTACCTGTATGTGGAACCATCGTCAGCTTGATGATCCTATCCAGAGCAGGATTGAATCCATCATTAAAGAAAACATTGAAGGTTACGGATATGGAACCCGGCGTGAAAGCCAGACAGAAATAATTAGTTCGTCTCCGTATTTTCATAATGTAATTGAGAAAGAAGGAACGATTCTACATACCCAGAAGATTGTGAAGACTGTCGAGGCGTGGAGATCACATGGAACTCTTCATAGACAGGCCGGAGATAAATTCCCAAAAATTATTGAGCAGATAGAATCGTATCTCGAATCCCTTGGTGTCGATGAGATTAAAATCCCTTATACTACCCGTGCCTGGATTGCACAGAAAAAGTAGTTATGTCTGGAAAAGTAATCTGGCTGACGGGATTGTCCGCATCAGGTAAATCGACTATTGCACGGGCAATGCAGAAGCTTCTCAAGGAAGGTGGAATTACGCCCCTGCTGCTTGATGGCGACCAGTTTCGGGAGGCGGTTGGGGATCATAATTGCGGGCATGATCCTGAGAGCAGGATTTTGAATGCTTATCGGATCAGCCGTTTTGCGAATATGGCCGCAAGACAGGGATTAGTTGTTATCGTTGCGACCATGTCGCTTTACCATGAGATTCACCGCTGGAACCGCAGTAATTTTCCGGACTATTTTGAGGTGTTTATCAAGGCTGATCTGGCTGTCTTGAAGGAAAGGGACCCTAAAGGGTTATACAAGCATCTCGAAACCGGAAATGCGCAGAATCTGCCGGGCATGGACCTTGAACCGGAATTTCCGCTCAACCCGGAGTTGATCGTGGAGAACAACGAACAACGGGGTAATGTTGACGAGATAGCCGTAAGCATTGCCAAAAAAGCGCAGGTGCTTTGATCGTTTTATTATGTTTGCTAAGATGTTTATCAAGAATCCCCGGCAATGATTTGTTGCCGGGGATTTTTAGGTTTTGTCTATGGTAGTTGGATGCCTGATAAAAGGAAGTATGTTTCGAAGCAGATCTCTTGTGTTAATCCATTTATGCTAATATTTTTGTTTTAATCTTTCACGCAGTTAGGTAAGAATGAATTTATAGTTGTTAAAATAGGAGTTGTGGTGTGCAGGAACGTAGCCGTCCGGTTGTCTTCGTAGTTAATGCTGTAAAGCCTGAAATGGATATCTTCGCCCAGATTCTTCGCGAGGATTATACTTTGTTGATGGCGATGAGTGTTCATCATGTGCTTGAGGTTGCTGTTCGGGAACAGCCTGATCTCATTTTGCTTGATGCTGATCTGAAAGATGTGAAAAGTTGTGATATATGCAAGAAGCTAAAGTCTACTGACGGCACTGCCCATATTCCGGTTATTCTTATTACTGGCAGCAGAAAGTCCGAAGATGAACTGCATTGGTTTGAGTCCGGTGCAGTTGATTTTATCCGCCGCCCCTTAAGTCCGCCTATGGTTTTGCGCCGCGTTGCAACTGCCTTGATCCAGAAGGAACAGTCTGAAAGATTGGAAGGGCTTTCCGATAAGCTTGGGCGCTATCTCTCTCCTCAGGTTTACGAATCTATATTTTACGGTAAGCACGACTCCCTCATGGGGACCAAGCGCAAAAAGCTTACCATTTTCTTTTCCGATATAGTGGGGTTCACTTCCACCACCGAACGCATGGAACCTGAAGATATGACGATTCTGCTGAACAACTATCTTGACCGTATGTCTTCCATTGCCATCAAGCATGGCGGGACCATTGATAAATTCATTGGTGATGCGGTGCTTATCTTTTTTGGAGATCCTGTATCAAGGGGACATAAGGCTGATGCTGTTGCCTGTGTGAATATGGCTATTGAGATGCGCGAAGCCTTGAAGGAAATGCAACAGGAATGGTTTGATCTTGGTATTTCCTCGCCTTTTAAAGTTCGTATGGGGATTAATACGGGGTTCTGCACGGTTGGTAATTTTGGTTCCAAGCAGTTGATGGACTACACTATTATCGGTGGGCAGGTTAACGTTGCCGCACGTCTTGAGCAGAATGCGCCGCCGGACCAGATTCTCATTTCCCACGAAACATGGGCATTGGTAAAAGATGATTTTCGTTGTCTTGGCCGCGCGCCTATTTCCGTTAAAGGCATACAGCATTCTATCCGTACTTATCAGGTCATTGGCAGGGCTGATGCTGTTACTCTGGATTTACCCGGTTCTTTGGGGGAAATGGTCTGGCCTGCGCAGACTATATCTATTGCCAGTAAGGTTTCTGATGCTTTGATGAAGCTAAGGGATAGTGGAGAGTGGGCTTGCCTTATTGTGCTGGACGGACTTTCACCCGTGGGCATGGTTACCAAAGGGCGCATGGATGAAATAGTGCGCCGGGAAACAGATAAGGCCCTTTTTTTAGATCGTCCTGTTGCATCGGTTATGGATGGGGAGCTGCTTGTGCTTCCTTCCGAATCTGAACTGGATGAGGTGGCGAAGAGCGCTTTGTCCCGTGAAGGCAGCTATACTTTTGATCCCATTGCAGTGACCCGAAACGGAGAGTTCTCAGGATTGGTTTCTGTACGCTGCCTTATGCAGAGGATTGTCAGTCCTTAATTCTTGGCCGGGTGCGCTTATTCGGTTGTCCGAATCGGGTAGTATTTTTAGTTGTCATGTGCATTTTCCCATCTTAGGTTGTTTATTGTTTTGCTGATTCTTGGGGTTGTTAGAGATGTCTGTTGGGATGGATCTTTCTAAAAATTAAATCAGCTGATTTGATATCTATATGACGGTGAGCAAAGGACATTTCTGATTGGAAATGTCCTTTTTTCGTTAAAAAGCCCTGTGCCACAACGTTTTTTATGAATCAGTAAACAATAATGTAAAATAAATATGGACCAGCTTCGTTTTTTTTGGTGTTAAAACGTATAAAATTTAAAAAAGTAGTTAAAAATTAGAATTAAATTTAATGAATAACGTTTTTGTCGAATGTAAACTCTGGTAAAACTCTCTATCAGACAATTTTATGCATTTGTGTGCGTGCTTTTAGTCTGTTTCTTTTGAGGGCTTCGGTTCTGTATATGTATAACTTGCCGTTATTTTGAGTTTTTCCGTTGCTTGCCATGATCTGGCATGTAAATTGATAAGCCAGCAGAACCTTACGAAAAGATTAAAAAAAGGGGATAGTAACCATGTTTGATGCACCATATTTACTTTTTCTTGGAGATGCTCCTGATGGCCTTGCTGCGAAAATGGCGCAGGGTATTTATGACTGGCGACCTGAAGCTGTGGCCGGACAGTTCCGTATGGAAGAGTGTAAAGCTGACCTCGGAATCAAAGACCTTACCATTAAAGAGGCCGTTGCGGCCGGAGCAAAGACCCTGGTTATCGGAGTTGTTAACCGAGGCGGAGTGATTTCTGACAGCTGGAAGTCCATATTGGTTGAAGCTCTGGAGTCCGGTATGGATATTGCCTCCGGTCTGCATACTCTGCTGTGTGATCAGCCAGAGCTCGTTGAGGCAGCTGAGAAGAACGGCTGTACCCTGCACGATGTGCGTATCCCTACCGTTAAGTACCCCATTGCAAATGGTAAAAAACGTATCGGTAAACGCTGTCTTGCTGTTGGTACTGACTGCTCTGTTGGTAAAATGTACACCGCCTTGGCAATTGACCGCGAAATGAAAAAGCAGGGCCTCAAGTCCACTTTCTGTCCCACCGGCCAGACCGGTATTCTGATTGAAGGTCACGGCGTGCCTCTTGATGCGGTTATTGCCGACTTCATGGCCGGCTCCATTGAATACCTTACTCCTGATAACGATGCCGACCACTGGGATATCATCGAAGGTCAGGGCAGCCTTTACCATGCATCCTACTCCGGTGTTACCATGGCACTTATTCATGGCGGACAGCCAGATGCATTGATCATCTGCCACGAGCCTACACGTGAACACATGCGCGGCCTGCCTGATTACCAGCAGCCGACTCTCGAAGAGCTGCGTGACACTGCACTCACCCTTGCCAAAGTTGTAAATCCTGAGTGTAAGGCTGTTGCTGCATCCATTAATACCCAGCACCTTTCTGAAGAAGAGGCACTGGCTTACCTTGCCGAAGTTGAAGAGCAGATGGGTATTCCCGCTGTTGATCCTTTCCGTCAGGGTGCTGCACGTCTGGTTGAGGCGTTGGTATAATGAAGATTTCGGTTACAAAAGACGTTTTTGCCCTGGCGCAGGTTTTCACTATCGCGCGGGGATCCCGGACCGAAGCTGTTGTGTTGCGGGTCGAGATCGAAGAAGACGGTTTTACCGGGCGTGGGGAATGCGTTCCCTACGCCCGCTACAATGAGACTGTAGAGTCGGTAACCGCTCAGATTGAGGGGCTGAGAACTCCTTTGAACCGTGCTGAACTTCAGTCCGTGCTGGAACCAGGTGCTGCCCGAAATGCTGTGGATTGCGCTCTCTGGGATCTGGAGGCCAAAAAAAACGGAATTCCGGTATGGAAGCTGGCTGGACTCAGTGAGCCCACTCCGGAAATTACTGCTTATACACTTTCTCTGGGCACTCCTGAAAAAATGGAACAGCAGGCCGCTAAGAATGCTTCACGGCCTTTGCTCAAAACCAAGCTCGGTGGCGGCATTGAAGACATTGCCCGCATTGAGGCCGTGCGTCGTGGTGCTCCTGATTCCCGCATAATCGTTGATGCTAACGAGGGTTGGACTGCTGAAATTTATCGCGAGATGGCTCCGGTGCTGGTTCGTCTCGGTGTTGAAATGGTTGAGCAGCCGCTTCCTGCATCCGATGATGATGCTTTACTTGAAATTGAAAGGGTTTTGCCTGTCTGTGCTGATGAGTCCTGTCATGACCGTAAATCGTTGGCTGCTCTCAAGGGCAAGTATGACATGATCAATATTAAGTTGGATAAGACCGGCGGGCTGACTGAAGCTCTTAAGCTGCGTGAGGCAGCCATTGCTGAAGGTTACAAAGTCATGGTCGGTTGCATGGTCGGATCTTCGCTGGCTATGGCCCCGGCAGTACTTGTTGCCAGTGGGGCTGCTGTGGTAGACCTTGACGGTCCTCTGCTTTTAGCCGAAGACAGAACTCATCCGCTGGAATACGATGACAAATTTGTTTTTCCCCCGAAAAATGCTCTGTGGGGATAGTTTTTTAATCTATCATATTGGAATAAGTGAATAAAATGAGTCGTACTGTATATGTAAATGGTGCTTTCGTACCTGAAGAAGAGGCTAGAGTTTCTGTTTTTGATCGCGGTTTCCTTTTCGCGGATGCTATCTACGAAGTAACCGCTGTTGTTGACGGTAAAATTTGTGAATGGGAAGGCCATATTGCCCGCCTCGAGCGTTCCCTCAGAGAGATCGGCATGGGTATGCCCATGAGTGCTGAAGAACTTCTTGAAGTTCACCGTGAACTGGTTAAGCACAATGATCTTGAAGAAGGTGCAATCTACCTTCAGGTCAGCCGTGGAGCCATTGACCGTGACTTCGTAATGCCCGAAGGTCTGGAGCAGACTGTAGTTCTCTTTACTCAGGCGAAGAAGCTCACCGGTGAAAAGTCTGGGCTGCGGGTGATTTCCGTACCTGACATCCGCTGGGGCCGCCGTGATATCAAAACCGTACAGCTGCTCGCTGCATCCATGGTTAAGACCGAAGCCAAAAAACAGGGTAAAGATGATGCGTGGATGGTTGAAGAAGGCTTTGTTACCGAAGGTTCTTCCAATAACACCTACATCGTGACCAAGGAAGGAAAGATTATCACCCGCAACCTTTCCAATTCCATTCTTCCGGGTATCACACGTAAGTCTGTTCTTCGTCTCGCCGATGAACTCAAATTGGAAATCGAAGAGCGTCCTTTTACCGTGGAAGAAGCAAAAGAAGCTGTTGAAGCTTTTATGACTGCTGCGACTTCCTTTGTTACTCCTGTTATTGAGATTGACGGTGTAAAGCTTGGCGAGGGTACTCCCGGCCCGGTAAGCAGACGCCTCAGCGAAGTTTACATTGAAGAAAGTCGTAAGGCTTCCTGTTAAATATTTGCGCGGCTCGGGGTAGCCGGCGCGCTCCTGAACAGGTTTATCCTGTGTGCTTTGTATCTATGACGGCCCGTTTCATATGAAACGGGCCGTCTGTTTTTATAGCTGATTGAGTACTATTGGGCTGGATTATTGTTGGTTGTAATATATGCTGTAACTATGTTATTAGTATGCACTATGCGTATTATGATGGATATTTTATCAATGTTTCAGAAGGGCGCTGCGTTTGTAGTGTTGCCGGTAATGCTTTTTGTTGTTCTTTGTTTGGGGTCTGTTGCATATGCCCTAGATAATAAAGTGGTTGTAATTAATAGTTATAATAAAGACTTCAGTTGGGTGGAAACGCATAATGGCATTATTAAAAGAGGCCTGAAAGGTAAGGCGGATTTGGCTTTCCATTATCTCGATTTTAAACGGCTTGATGCGAAAGAGTCCGAGCGCAGGGTTTTAGCTGCCAAAGTGGCAATTGAACGGGAAAGGCCCGATGTTGTGGTTGTTAGTGATGATTTTGCTTTAAAATCCTTGGGGCAGTTTCTAGTTGATCGTGATATTCCGGTTGTCTTTCTGGGAATAAACGGTAATGCCCGTAAGTATGTGGATAACAGACGTAAAATTACCGGTGTATTTGAGCGTCCTTTAGTAAAAAGATCGGTGGCCTACTTGAAAGAGATAATCGGTGCCGGGAAGCTTCTTGTACTGTTTGATGACAGTTTAACTACCGGAGTTTTTGTTCGTGAGTCGTTGCAAGGTGAAATGCATTTGAATGTAGCCGGAGCACATGCTGATATCGTGCTGGCTAAGACTTTTGATGAATGGAAGGATAATGTAAGGACTGCCAAGGTAAAGGGCTATTCATGCATCGTTGTCGGTACATATCATATATTCAAGGATGATCAGGGACAGCATCTTCCTTGGACAGACATTCTGAAGTGGACATCAAGTAATTCTCTCGTGCCTGTCTTTGGCTTGTGGGATTTTTCCGTCGGCGAAGGCAAGGCTGTGGGCGGCTATGTGCTTTCCGGTGTTGAGCAGGGGCGCGAGGCCCTGAAAATAGTAAAGCGAATTCTATCCGGCGAAAAGATCGAAAACATTCAACCTGTTATCGGGAAGAAAGGCCAGCTTCTATTCAGCGGTCCTGAAATGAAGCGTTGGGGGATTGAGATCCCCCCAGCATTAAGGCACAAGGGTTTTTTGGTTAAGGTGATCCGTTAGGTCTTGAGTTTATTTATTTTATCCTATTGTCTTTGCGGCAGCTAGTGCGCACTTCTCTCCATCCATGGCTGCGGATATGATCCCGCCTGCATAGCCTGCTCCTTCTCCACATGGGAATAGTCCTTTGATCTGAACATGTTCCAATGTTTCGCGGTCTCGTGGGATGCGGACCGGGGAACTGGTGCGCGATTCCACTGCCAGCACCTTGGCTTCATTTGAGTCAAATCCTTTAAATTTTTTACCCAGTGTCTTCAGTCCGCTGCGTAGTGCTTCGGACTGGAGAAAGGG
The DNA here is from genome assembly GCF_048571135.1 of Maridesulfovibrio spiralis (SeqCode). Classification (NCBI taxonomy): domain Bacteria; kingdom Pseudomonadati; phylum Thermodesulfobacteriota; class Desulfovibrionia; order Desulfovibrionales; family Desulfovibrionaceae; genus Maridesulfovibrio; species Maridesulfovibrio spiralis (SeqCode). Next base: position 3,134,098 of record NZ_CP182344.1, read on the forward strand.
CAGCAGTTCGTGTACCGGGGCACTGTATGTGCCGGGGATGTATGAAGTTTTTGGGATGGATTTCGAAACCTTTCCGTTGATGAAGTCGCTAACCAGCTGTGCTGGAGCCTGTTGTGTTTTGCCATCTCCGGCGGCGAACATCCTTTTTTCTGCTGCAGCCTGATATTCCAATGCGCAGAGCGGGGTGGATTGGTTTTCAAGATCTTCAAGTTTAACTTCTGCGACCAGCCCGGCATTGGCAAAGGGGGCGTTGCGCGCGGCAAGGCTCATTCCGTTTAAGACCAGTTCGCCCGGAGCTGTGGAGGCTGGAACAATATAGCCGCCGGGGCACATGCAAAATGAGAAAACACCGCGTCCCATGGCCTGAGTAGATATACGGTAGCTTGCCGCAGGCAGGTTTTCATGGCGCGGTGACTGGTGATAGAAAATTTTATCTATCAGTGGCTGAGGGTGTTCTATGCGTACACCCAGCGCGAAAGGCTTGGCTTCGATTCTAATGTCCTGATCATTTAGAGCATGAAAGATATCTCTTGCGGAATGACCGGTGGCGAGAATAACTGCATCAGCTTTTATTTTAGAGCCTCCTGCGACCACTCCGGTCATGCGGCCTCCATCAAGAATGAAAGAGTCCACGCGGGTGTTGAAATGGATTTCCCCGCCACAGGAAATGATATCATCGCGCATTTTGCTGACTATGCGCGGCAGGATATTGGAACCAAGGTGGGGATGGGCGTCGATGCGGATATCGCCGGGAGCACCGTTTGCAATCAGCAGGTCGAGAATTCGGCCCACGTTGCCGCGTTTGGTGGCACGGGTATAGAGCTTGCCGTCGGAGTAGGTTCCTGCTCCGCCTTCGCCGAAGCAGTAGTTCGAGTCGGGATTGATCAGCCCTTCGGTGTAGATCTTTTTCAGGTCCTTGCGGCGGTCGTTTACAGTTCGGCCCCGCTCAATAATGATCGGCTTGATCCCTTGTTCGAGCAGGGTCAGGGCCGCAAAATATCCGGCAGGTCCCGCTCCGGCAATAACAACCTGCTTACCATTCAGCGGCTGCGGGGTGAAGATTGATTCACTGGGTTCGACTGTTTCCGGGTCACCGATGGCAACCTGCAATACAAAGTGCGGCTTGCGGGAACGGGCGTCGATGGAGCGGCGCAGTACGCGGGTGGAAATATTATTGTCATCCGGCAGTCCGGCGGCTTTCAATGCCTCGAGTCGGATTGCGGAAGGAGTGTTGATTTGTCCGGGATTGATTTTAATCTGTACTTTGATCTGCTTCATGACGACGCCCTCATTAATTTAAAAGTCCGCCTACCTCTACTGACTGGCCCGCTAAAGTCAATGTAAAAATGCTGCCCAGTGGCGGTATGTTCTTTCATGCTTTTATATGATTGCAAGTTAGTGATTCTTAGCTAGGAGTTAGCCTGCTTGAACATAATTGAAGATCTTTATGTTTGTACATACACATTTAAGGAGGGCTAAATGAAAGTAATAGTCATCAACGGAAGCGGCAGGAAAAAGGGCAATTCTCATACTATTGTCAAAGCTTTGTGCGATAATTTGTCGCAGGATGCAGAAGTAAAAATACATGAATTGCCGGGAATGAAATATTCGGGCTGCATAGGTTGCATGTCATGTAAAGGAAAAGCCGAGCGTTGTGTAATCATGGATGACCTCACTCCTGTTTATGAAGAAATACACGAAAGTGATGTTGTTGTTCTGTCCAGTCCTGTATATTTTGGTGACGTAAATGGACAGGTAAAGCTGTTCATTGACCGTCTCTACCACCTTTTCACTCCAGATTTTCATGAAGCATTTGATCATGACGAAGCCGAAGGAGAAAACAAACGCTACTCCCGTCTCAAGGAAGGGGTTAAGCTCGTTTTCGTAATTTCTCAGGGGGCCGTTCAGGAAGACATGTATGCCGATATTGCGCAGCGTTATTCCACGTTTTTTAAGTTTCTCGGTTTTTCAGAGGTTCATTCCATCCGTGGACTTGGCGATCCTGTTGCTTTTCCCGAAGCCAACCGGATGGAAGAAGCTTTGCAACAGGCTCGTGAACTGGGTGGAATGTTGAGCAAATAGTTAGGTAGTTTTTTGTAAAAATCCAACAATTCCGAATTTTATGGATTCGTTTCAGGCGCAGGCCTGCTGATGGGCATGGAGCTTGTTAGATATTATGCCTAAACATGTTCGTACTCCTTATGAACAAGGCGGGCGGGTTCGCATCCCGCCTGTGTTAAAAAAATAACAATAGAGCTGATGCCTTATGGATTTACGAGCCGCCACCATATCTGTGGCGGCTTTTCTTATGGTTTTTGACTGTGCAAAACGTATTTTTGAATGGTGAAATTTGGGTATTGTGAAAATATGCTTAAAGTTTGTTTAAATGTGAAAAAAAGAATTATTCAAAAACTGTTGACGAGGTGCTTTTTAGGCGTATGCTTCTTTTAAAGTCTTTCAAAAAGGAGTAAAGAGGTGGCTTTAGAATTATACTTCACACTTAGTCTATTGTTTTTTGTTTCTGTAAGTGCTGTAGCTGAAGCAGAACAGTATGTAGAAGATAGTTTTCTTTCAAAATCTAAAGTGATTGATGGTGTATTAGTTTTTTTAAAGAAGAAGTTTTCTAAAATTTATCGTAATGATGATGAGTTTTACTGTTTCTTTAAAAAAGATGCATTCGATATTGGCTAGTTTGGTTTGAATCTGCTTCATATCAAACTCAAAAACCCCGCTCCATTTCGGAGCGGGGTTTTTGTTTGTGCTGCATAATTCTTGGTTTGCGACACAATGATAAATATTGTAATTGTGTTGCTTGTTTAGCAGCCAAGTCTTGGCAAGGATGGAAAGCAGATGGCTAATATTATTAAAATTCAAGTGGTCGTTTTTGCGCTGGTTGCAGCCTCTTTCACTAATATTTACCTCCCTCAACCTGTTCTGCCAATTCTGCAGTCGGAATTTCAGATCAGTCCGGTACAGGCTTCCTTTTCAGTTTCTTTCGTAATTCTGGGCATCGTTTTGTCCAATCTCTTTTTTGGATATCTCTCTGACCGTTATCCGGTTAAGCCGATAATTCTGGCGGGGGGAGTGTTTGTAGCCGCGGGCGGTTTTATCTGCTCCGTGACCCACAGTTACAGTGTGCTGGTTGCTTGCAGGCTGCTGCAAGGTCTTTTCATTCCGGCCTTAACGACCAGTATTGCCGCTTGGCTGTCGCGCTCATTGCCTGCCGAGCGGTTGAGCAGTGTCATGGGGGCCTATGTCTCTGCTACTATTTTCGGTGGGCTGGGGGGACGGTTGCTCGGTGGGTGGATTCATCCGCCGCTGCATTGGCGATATGCTTTTGTAACCGCGGCAGTATTTGTTCTGGTGACGGTTGTCATGGCCATGGTTGTTTTGCCTGCAAGTGGCAAGGATGAAATAGCCGCAGCACGCACCAGCAACGGCAAGGAGACTTACGCTTCGTTGTTGCGTAAAAAGGAGTTGCTGTTGATTTATGCTTGCGGAGCCGGGAGTCTGCTCATTTTTTCACCGGTTTTTAATTACCTGCCATACAGGCTTTCAAGTACGCCGTTCAATCTAGCTACCGAGACAATCACCCTTGTTTATCTTGTATATGTTCTCGGTATTTTTTTGGGACCCTTGGCTGGAAAGCTCAGCAGTAGAGTCGGGGGCGGAGTTATGCTGCTCTTTAGTTCTATTCTTTTAGGGTTGTCCTTGTTGTTGCTTTTGCTTCCTTCGATGCTGGCAGTCATTATCGGATTGCTTGGGGTTTGTGCCGGTTTTTTTACTTTGCACACGGTTGCAGTGGTCCTCCTGAATCGAAAATTGACTTGTAGTCATGGTAAAGCGAATGCCCTTTACGTTTTGTTTTATTACACCGGAGGCTGGCTGGGGCTGACCGGGGCCGGGTTCGCTTATGAGTATGCTGACTGGAGAGGCGTGATCGTATTTTTGGCCACCTTTTTAGTTGTGCCACTTAGTGCGGGAGTCTTCGAGCATAGGGTTGAACTGCGCAACAAGTAATGTCTTATGGTTTTGTATCGATGTTATTTTAAGAAAAACTGAATTTGTGATCAGTTTTGTTAATGGCTTAATTTAAGGTTTTCTTCGCAATAAGTGGATAGCGGTATAAATGTGAAAAAAAGAATTAATCGAATCTCATTGACGAGGTACTTTTTCTGCGTACACTAAACTTAAGTTCTTGAAAAAAGAATACGAAAAATGACTTTCTTATTGTATTTTAAGTTGCAGGAGTGATTTTTATGTTTATGTGCTGGTTGTGTGGAATTGCAAGGATTGTAGAAGATGTTTTTTTTGCTAATGCTGAAAAAGCATGCGTTGTTGTGGAAAGACCCAGCCGTGAAGATAAACTAAACAATCGCTACAACGACAAATATTAAAATATTTAAGTAGTCAGTCCTCCTAGAAAGTGCGGGCCGTGGTTTATGTAAACCGCGGCCCTTTCTTTATTTTGCGTAGTTCCAACTAGTCACACCCGCTGGTTAGCTGAATTCCTTCAGCGCGCATGCGGGCTTTGGAATAAAGGGCTATGGCGGCAACTGCGCGGTCGCATACCGGGAAGACCGGAACCCCGTTAGCCAGCAGTTTGTCTCGTAGGGGATCGTAGAGTCTTCCCCCGTCCACAACGGCCAGAATCGGTTTGTCGCTGTTTTGGACAATGTCTATCAGCAGATTGCCGATAGCATTTTCATCATCCATGGAAAAGGCAGGAATTGTCGGCTCTGCCAAGGTATGCATGGAAGGCGATAGCGGGTCTAATCCGATTACAATGGAATCAACAGCCGGGTCATTTACCAGTATCTCGGCCATTGCGGTGTGGGTGCGGTCATTCGAACCGGGGGTGAGATCCAAGGGGTTCTGAATAGTTACCAGTGACTTCAGCCTGTTTTTCTCAAGTATGTTATCAATTTTTTCTACAGATTCTGCACTGAATTTTGCCAGCTCAATGTCGTAGTCATCCGACTGGATGGAGTCAGCCATACCTACTGCTTCAAATCCGGCTCCGCTCACAGCGGCCAGCCTATCGCCGCAAATCCTTTTGCCGTTCAGTTTTTCAGCCAGCATGAACAGGTCCTGAAATTCCTGAAAAGTACGGGCGACAATTGCTCCGGCCTGCTGCACGCAGCTTTCGCAAACCATGTAGTCTCCGGCAAGGGAGGCTGTGTGCCCGCTGGTGGCTGTCTTGCCTTCAGGGGTCCGTCCGGCTTTGTAGAAAACAACTTCTTTGCCGTTCATGATTGCCTGGCGCACAGCTCGGCAAAACTCCAGCCCGTCAAGGTCATTGAATCCTTCAGCATAGACAGCGATTACATCCACTTCAGGAGAGTCCTTAAAATAATGGACCATGTCCCCAAGTGTCAGGTCAGTCTGGTTGCCCATGGAAATCATGTAGGCCGGGTCGAGTTCCGGGCACTGGCTGGTCCTGAAAACCATGAACGCTCCGCTCTGGCTTATCAGGGCAGAACGCTGATATTTGCTGTTGCGGTCCTTGGGCAGTTTTTCGTCAGGTATGAACCATGTGTCGTATCCGCCGGGCCGGGAGATTACGCCCATGCAGTTGGCACCAATGAATACGGGACCACCGCCGTCTTCAGCATGTTTTTTATTGATGCGGGCGATGATCTGCTCTGCGCGTTCTTTGCTTTCCTCTGTTTCACCCATGCCGCCGGGGATGAGCATGACGCTTTTGGCTGCGTCAAGCTCGATGATCTGGTCAACCAGATCAGGAACGTGCTGCGCCGCGATGGCGACTACAAAGAGATCCAGTTGTTCCTGAAGCGCATCAAGATCCGGAATGCAGCGTACTCCTTCCACTTCTTCGCATCCGTCGCGGATAATGACGACGTCTTCCTTGGCATATCCGGCGGCAATAACATTATCGAGGATGATGCGTCCGAAGTTGCGGCGGGTGGAGGATACTCCGATAATACCAATCTTCTTCGGGTGGAGCAGATTGTGGATTTTTTTGACCGGGCGTCCCTGCGGTTTCTGTCCGGTTCTGGAAAACCGGCACATGCCGTCCAGCGGAACCATCAGATATTCAGTGAACGCAAAGGGGTTGATTTCCAGTTCATCAATGACGAATCCGCTATCTTTGTTTGACGGTGAAAAATATTTGCCCATCTCAATGAATGAATCGAAGCATTCGATGAGCTGCTCATCTGTGACTATGCGGCGTTGTCCACGGGTCAGTCCGGCCAGTTTCTTGTAAGAAATGGTGTTCTTGAACAGCTGGAAAAAGGAATGTCCGTCGACCATGTCCACAGATGCGGCAACGATGGCTTGCCCTTTGCGAAACCGTTCAGCGTAAAGTTCGGTATCGGTTCCGCCCAGTCCGGCACTTATGACGGTTCCGAATTCACGGGTTCGCCTTAATCCTACGATAAGCTCATTGCCGAAGGAATCCGAATCCGGGGGCATGAACTGGACCTGCAACACACCTTTGAGGTCGCGGCTGATTGCTTTAACCAGTGCTTCCCCGTGCAGTCCTTTGTATTCCTCTGGACCGTGTTCCGGGTTACGCTCAATATAAGCGGCGTAATTTTCCGGCACTTCATACATCATGGCACGTACAGCAGAGCGGATTTTTGCCGGTTCCTTTTTTACAATGCGGACACCGCCAACTTCTGTTTTATGGATAATAGTCGGCGAAACAATCTTCAGCACTGCTTTGTCTCCGGGAAGCGAGGTCAGTTCTTCGTCTGAAAAACGTGCGCCGCGCGGCAGCAGGATGGAAGCCGGGGGAGTTTCCGCGCCGGAGTTTGCCAGCAGGTTGTATACTTCATATTCATATAAATAGTCGCGCCCTTCATTGTCAGCATTGCTGAACAGGGTGCTGATAGCCTCAAAGCTGATTTCATTTTCAATAAACATGCATACTCGCTTTTGATGAATTTGGTGTCTGGGCGTTATATGCCACATCTTAGTCAAAATGCACAAGGCGGAGTTCTTCTGCGGATATTGGTATCTGCGATATATTAACCGTAATTTACGTTGGCAGACTATAATTATCGAGTCTCTTAGTACGCATTAAGCGGTAATTATATAAAAGAGTGCAGGGCGGACCTGAGTCTTATGACTCAGGTCCGCCCTGCTGCATATTATGTATTTCGAAGGGGGCGGAAGAGCTTACTGAAACAGGTGCAAAAGACGTTGAATCGTAACCACGCAATGTTTTAGCCATGACTTTTGAACTCTCTTCGGTCGTACCGCCAAATGTAAGGAGGTTATTTATATGGCAATGGACTCCGTTCTTCTTGAGGATGAAAAGCGGGAGGCTGAAAAGGTCCGTGAAGAACAGCGCAGGATAAATGAGCAGTTTCTCTCCGATGTACGGGCCACATTCAACACCCCGCACGGCAAAAGGTTTTTTACCTTTTTATTGGAGCAGGGAGGAGTGAACGCTCCTTTGTTTTCAAGGGAGCATGAGATGTGCCGCAATGTGGCTGTGCATGATTTTGTGATTGAAAATGTTCTCGCCCCGGTGATCAGCGCAGATGAGGAGATTTACCTTTCCATCATCCGTGAGCGGGCGGAAAAAATGAGGCTGGAAGAGGAGGAAGGTAAATGATGGATTTTCCAATCGGTGACAGGCAGTCGGATCATTGCGCCGCACAGGCCGGGATGGGGGATGAATTACCCGAAGCTGTGCTTGGCGGGGACAATTGGTCTCAGGAGAGTGGCACCGAAGGGCACGGAGGGCCTGTGCTCGCGGAAGCAGAGCAGTTGACTGACATTCCGGTTCCCCAAGCACCCGAAGCGTATGAACTTGATTACGGCTTGCCGGAAGGTGTTGATCCTCATGTGGACCGTCAATTCAGGCAGTTTGCCCATGAGAATGGTGTCAGCGGTGAAATGGCGCAGAAGCTGGTTGATTTTCATAACAATCTTGAGGCGGCTCGCTATCAGGACCACCAGACCCAGACCGGGGAATGGGAGCGTCAGACACGCGCCATGCCCGGTTGGCACGGCAACAACTACCGCAAGAACATGGGGGTAGCTAATAAGGCTTTGCAGGCTTTTGCTTCCCCTGCACTGGCGAAGATGATCAGGGAATCCGGCTATGCCTGTCATCCCGAAGTCGTTAAAACTTTTTACAACGTAGGCAGGCGGCTCACAGAAGATTCATACGTTGACAGCAGCAGGAACACTGGCCGCAAGAAAACAATCGGCGAGATTTTATATCCCAACCAACCTATTTAACGTTAATGGGCCATGCGCTTGATCTATCTCTTTCAAAGACGGTTTTTAAAGAATAGACGGCGAAGACCTATTAAAAGATTTTAAGGCTCCGGCTGGGGCCCCGAAGGGCCTCCGGCGACAAAATACCAGAACGCTTGAAGCGTCATTAAATTCAGAGCTCCCAAGAGGGCCGAATCTCTACAAGGAGAGTTAATTATGGCAACTCTTGGAATGAACGCACTTACCCTTTCTGACTGGGGCGGTCGCCTTGATCCTACCGGTAAAGTAGCTGAGATAACAGAAGTGCTGGCCAGCACAAATGAAATTCTTGATGACGCAGCATGGGTTGAAGGCAACCTGCCTACCGGACACCGCACTACTGTTCGTGCCGACCTGCCCGCTGTGAGCTGGCGTAAGCTTAACTACGGCATCAAGCCCAGTAAGTCCCGCACCAAGCAGATTGACGATACCTGCGGCATGCTGGAATCCTATGCTGAAATGGATAAGGCTCTTTCCGATCTCAACGGTTTCTCTTCCAATTTCCGAACCTCTGAGGAACGTGCTTTCCTTGAAGCTATGAACAAGGAGTTCGCCGATACTTTCGTCTACGGCGATACCGCACTGGAGCCGGAGAAATTCCTTGGTCTTGCCCCTCGTTTCAATTCCCTTGAGCACAAGAACGTCATCAACTTCGGCGGCGCAGGCGACAACTGCACTTCCATCTGGGTTGTCTGCTGGTCTGATCAGACCGTACATTTTACCTTTCCCCGTGGCAGTTCCAACGGCCTGAGTCACAAGGATCTTGGTGAAGTTACCCTCGAAGACGGCAGCGGCGGTAAATATCAGGGACTGCGCACCCACTATAAATGGACTCCGGGGCTGGTTGTCCGCGACTGGCGTTACGTGGTGCGTATCGCATCAATTGATCCCGAGAACCTTGGCGCAAATTCCCTGCGTCATGCTCTGATCGAAGGTCTGAACATGATCCCCAATACGAACATGGGCAGAACTGCTATCTACTGCAACCAGACCGTGAAAACCCTGCTCGATATCGAAGCCTCCGACAAGAATAACGTCATGCTCAAGACCGAGAACTGGGAAGGTAAGCCGGTAACAACATTCTGGGGCTGTCCTGTTCGCCGTGTGGATTCCATCCTCAATACTGAAACAGCTGTTACTGTTTAATTAAAAGGAGAAAAAAATGTATCTCGATAAAGAACTTTGTTTTTGTGAAGAACAGGCTGTTACTGCCAGCGCGGTTTCCCAGAATGTGATCTATGCCGGGGAAGACTGCGGTTCCGGTGGTAATGTTAAGCTGAAGGTGCTGGTGGACGGCGCGGACTTTGCTTCCCTGACCAGCATGCGTGTGGGTGTTCAGGCTTCCGGGACTGAAGATTTCATCCTCTTCGATACCCTTTTCGAATCCGGCTCCATTCCTGTTGCCGAATTGAAACAGGGCTACAGCTTCCCGCTGCCTTCACTGCCCGTGAAACATAAAGGTTACCTCAGGCTTTCCTTCACTGTGACCGGCAGTAATGCCAGCGCGGGTAAAGTCAGCGGCTACCTGATCATGGACGATCAGACCAACATCTAAGGCAGGTAGTGAAATGAAATATATCTGCAAAAAAGATTGCTATGTGAGAAATCCTCAGGGCAGGTTCCAGCATTTCAAGGAAGGAACGGTCGTTGATTACGCCGCATCTGTTGAAGTGTCGGAACATTTCGAGGCTGTGAATGGAACAAAAACTAAGAATGTTGAAAAGAAAACAGCTGCGCGCGGCAGAAAACAGGTGAGTTAGGGTAGATAATCAATCTTTATTTTTGATAGTCGGTTAAAAGAACTGGTACTCCGGTATTTAAAGACCCCGGTCCTTGAGGATCGGGGTCTTCTCTTTTGTGCTGGGGGAGTTTTGTATATGACTTGGATCTGTTGATGGCAGGAGGGCTATTTTACCGGAGAGACGAACCCGGCTGGTTTGATTGCCAGAAGTGATTCCGTGAGTGTTCCGGCTATTTTCTCCGCGGTGTTCCCGATCAGCAGTCCTGCAATGCCGGAGCGGGCAACGCTTCCCATTACGACAATATCCATTTTTTTCTCTAAAGCGTATTTGGGAATCAGAATGCCCGGATCACCGTGCTTGATAATTCGGCGTGGCTCTTTTTCATATGATACTGATTCAATGATATCGCTGAATGCAGTCTCACTGCTGTCTTTTTCATAGGCCAGATAGTTGTCCACTTCTGAATCTGAAAAATAGGGATTGGAGGTTACGCCTTCAAGGTAGCCTTTCCAGCAGTGCATGATGTGCAGTTTGCCTCCGAGAATGCGATTCAGCATTGACGCGTGTTTAAGTATATTCTGGTTTAGGGCTATGTTTTCCGGAGAACTGTCAAAAGGTCCGATGGCTGCGAGTATTCTTACAGCACCCCGCCAAAGATGTCCGTGATGTACCCAGACCGGGCAGGGACATTTGCGTAGCAGGTGCATAACAGTGCTGTTTGGGGATTGGTTCTGTTCGGCTGGAGGGCAGATGACCAGATCATATTTTTCTTCATTAACAGATTTGATGCATTCGATAAAATCCTTGCCCCATCTTATGGAAAATTTGATGTCATCAGCATTGAGTTGTGCTTTTTCCAGTTCTTCTTTTAATTTGGCGTTGTGACCGTCAATGATATATTTTTGCAGGTCCTTGCCGTGATTCTTGAAGTAGTCCAATACAGATTTTTTGGGCTCATCAAAAACATTAAGAACGTCAAGGGTTGCTCCGCATTTACTTGCAAAATCAAGAGAGTGTTTGACAAGTGAAGTATCTATGGTGGACCCGAGGTGAAGGAGTATTTTTTTAGTCATTTAGTCCTCTGTTTTTGAGTCTTCTTTTTCAATTGGTATGTAATCTATGCAGTATCTTAACAGTTAACATTAATAAATAACAGGGGGCTGAATTATAAATTTGAAGAAACAGACGTGGCGGATCTTCATGTTGTTAGTTAAGCCGTTCCTAAGTGGCCGGGAGATATCATTGAAAGTGGATTTGGGATTGGAACTATGTTATTCAAGCATTATGTCGAAAGAATTATATAAAAATAAGAGTACTAAGTTTGTACACGGTGTTGTGTTTTTCCTGCTGCTTCTATTTTTGTCTTTTCCGGCTAAAGCAGATGATGTTCGGCATGTGCTTGTTCTTCATTCATACCATTCCGGTATGTCTTGGGTATCAAATATTGAAAAAGGAATCCGCGATACCCTCCTTGTCCCCCCCTATAAAGATCTTGTGCTTCATATTGAGTACATGGATAGCAAACGTAACCATTCTGCGGAGCATTACGCACGGATAAAGGATTTATTGAAATCAAAATTTGATACAATAGATCTGTCGCTTATTCTGTCCTCTGACAATAACGCTTTTGATTTTTTAGTGCGCAATCGTGATGAATTATTTCCAGAGGTTCCTGTTGTCTTTTGCGGAGTTAACAATTTTTCCAATAGTCAACTGGATGGTGTGAGTGATTTTACAGGGGTGGCTGAAATAATGTCCTCTCGTGATACCGTGGCGGAAATTCTACACCAGCTGCCTGATACAAAACATATCTACGTCATAAATGATTACCTGAAAACCGGACGAGCCTGGGAAGCGACTTTACGCAGAAACCTTGCGCCTTTTGGCGGAAGTATTGACCTTGAGTATAATGAAAATCTCAGCATTGAGCAGTTGCGTGATAAAATTCAGTCCATGAAAAAGGGTAGTGTTGTCTTGCTGGGTGTTTACTTCTCTGACCGGGATGGAGTGTATATTACGTATGAAAAACTAGGCAGTTTGTTGACCCAGAACAGCCCGGTTCCTGTTTATTGCCTGCTTCGTTTTAACCTCCGTGATGGGGTCGTCGGTGGTAAGGTTATTAGTGGATATCATCAGGGTGTAATGATGAGTGAAGTCGCCCGTAGGATTCTTGCCGGGGAGAATGCTGGTGAGATCCCGGTGGCAAAAGTCGGTTCAAATGTCTTTATGTATGATTGGCAGGCTCTTGATAAATACGGTATTCCTGTAGACCGTCTTCCTGAAGAAAGTGTTGTTTTAAATGAGCCCTTTTCTTTTTATAACGAATACTTATATCTGGTCTGGAGCACTATTGTAGTCTTTGTCGCGATGGTGTCCCTGGTTCTCGTGCTGGGGAAAAATATTGTGACCCTGCGTAAGGTGCGGAGTGAACTCCAGCATTCAGAACTGAAGTATCGGTCTATATTTGATAACGCTCAGGAAGGTATATACCAGACCAGTATTGAAGGGAGGGTGCTTGCTGTCAATGACGCTTTTGCTGCTATTTTTGGCTATGCTTCAAGGGAAGAAGTCGTTGATACTTTGGATAATGTCGCCACAAAGCTTTACCATAATGAATCTGACCGTGAAATTTTTCTTGAAGCCTTGCGGACCGAAGGCAGGCTTTCTGGGTTTGAAGTGAAGATGAAGCGGAAGAACGGTGAAGTCGTCTGGATCACCATGAATGCCCGCAAGACTCAGGATCAGGATGGAAACGTAATTTTTGAAGGTTCAGTTGTTGATATTACCAGCCGCAAACATAATGAGCTACGTATCATTCAGTCAGAAAAAATGATGTCCGTCGGCGGTCTTGCTGCGGGAATGGCCCATGAGATCAATAATCCTCTCGCGGTTATTATCAGTTCTGTGCAGAACCTGCAGCGGAGGTTAACCCGTGAAACTTCCCGTAATGTAAAGATTGCTGAAGAATGTGGTGTGCCTTATTCCGCAATAATGGAATACATTGAGCGCAGTAGTTGCTCAAAGCTTATGACCGGGATGTATGAAGCGGGCATGCGGGCCGCGACTATCGTTCGTGGGATGCTTAGTTTCAGCCGCAAAAGTGATTCGGAATTTGTTCCGCATGATCTAGGTGATTTAATGAGAAGTGCATTGAGTTTGGTCGTGAATGATTATGATTTCAGACGTAATTATGATTTCAGAAAGATCAAGATAGTTGACGATTTTGACGCTGAGGATTTGACTGTTGCCTGTGACGGAACTGAAATTCAGCAGGTTTTTTTGAATCTGTTGAAGAATGGCGCAGAAGCTATGGGTGAAAAGAAATACCATGAAGGTGAGGTCCCCTGTTTTGTCCTTCGTGGATATAGGCTTGGTGACCTTGCTGTTATGGAGATCGAAGATAATGGTCCCGGTATGGATGAAGAGGTTCGCAATCGTATAATGGAGCCTTTTTTTACCACTAAATCTGCAAACAGAGGGACCGGGCTGGGACTTTCCATTTCATATTTTATAGTAACCGACCGGCATCATGGTGTCATGGAAGTCTTTTCCGAGCCGGGGAAGGGGACACGTTTTTCAGTAAAACTTCCTCTATACGAATCATAGTTTTATACAAAATCCGGTTTAGATTTATGCTTTTTCCGTAAGGGCGGACCCGAGTCAACTGACTCAGGTCCGCCCTTGTATTTATCCTGACTATGTAAAGGAGGACGGAATTAATCGTATCTTCCAAATAAATCAGGAGAAATAATGGCTGTTTCAGAAGTTAAAATCTGCAACCTCGCCTTGCGAAAACTGGGGGCGAGACTCATTGAATCATTAAGTGATACCTCGCAGGAGGCAGTGACCTGCAACCTTTTTTATGAGCAGGTCCGGGATGCTGTATTGCGTGAGCATCCGTGGAATTTCGCAGCATCACGAATAAGGCTGGCTAAGTTGGCAGAAAAACCGGCCTTCGGCTATGCGTATCAATACCAGATACCCGCTGATTGTTTACACCTGCGCCAGTTAAACACCCCTGACGACGATTTTGTGGTTGAGGGAGACAAAATCCTTACTGACCGGGACAGTGCTTCAGCGGTGTACACCATGAAAGTCAGCAATCCGGTTTTGTTCGATCCTGCTTTTGTGATGGCTTTTGCGGCCCGTCTGGCAGCAGAAATGGCTGATGACATCACCGGATCGACATCCAAAGCCCGCGAGATGTGGACGTTGTATCTCAACGCCATGCAGTCCGCCCGTCTGGCAGATTCAGCGGAAGGACGTGAGGATAATATCCTCAATGATCCGTGGCTGGAAGCAAGGGGAATTCATGGCATGGATTCTCCGCTTTGGAGGGTGTAGGCATGTCTGTTTGCCTAATTATGACCAACTTCAGTGCCGGGGAGCTTTCACCGAGGCTTGGCGGTCGAGTGGATCTTGCCAAGTATGCCAATGGACTGGCTAAGCTGGAAAACATGTTTACCCACCCCCACGGTGGGGCATCCCGCAGGACCGGTTTCCGTTTTATAGGCGAAGCCCCGACTAATGAAGTTCGGTTGATCCCTTTTGAATTTTCTACTGAGCAGGCCTATGTGCTCGAGTTCACCGACCGCAAGATCCGCGTATACAAAGACGGGGGGCTTGTTCTGAATTCCGGCACTCCGGTGGAGATTGCAAGTCCATACACCGCAGCGGATTTAGCAGACATCCGTTTTACCCAGTCCGCCGACGTCATGTATCTGGTGCACCCCGAAATCCAACCTTATAAACTTTCCCGCACATCACATGTGGACTGGACTATGGAATTGGTTCCTTTCAGTTCCCCACCCGAAGATTGGAACAGCAGTAAAGGTTTTCCGTCCTGCGTGACATTTTTCGAGGAGCGTCTATGTTTTGCGGCCAGCCCGGCTAACCCGCAGACTTTATGGATGAGTAAAGCCGGGGCTTATGAGGATTTCGGTGTTTCCGATCCGCTGGTAGACGATGATGCCTGCACCTACACTCTTTCCGCCGATCAGGTGAACGCCATTCGCTGGATGGTGAGTTCCAAGAAACTCATTCTCGGAACATCCGGTGGGGAGTGGTGGCTGTCCGGGGGCAGCAGTGCGGATTCAGTCACTCCCAATTCGGTGATGGTCCGGCGTGAAACAACACATGGCTCTGCTGCAATTCCCCCGGTTGTGGTCGGTGGAGTCATGCTTTTTTTGCAAAGGGAAGGGCGGACCATTCGAGAACTGGGGTATTCCTTTGAAGCTGACGGGTATGTGGCCCCGGATTTAACCATTCTGTCCGAGCACCTGACCCGTTCCAATTCCATAACAGAATGGGCTTATCAGCAGTCCCCGGATTCCGTCGTCTGGATGGTTCGCGATGACGGTGTGCTGGTTGGTCTGACTTATCAGCGTGAGCACGAAGTTGTGGGTTTTCACCGTCACCTTACGGATGGAAAATTCCGCTCAGTGTGCACTGTTCCCGGTCCAACGCAGGATGAAGTCTGGGTAGTGGTTGATCGCGAAGTGGATGGCAAGGTCCGTTCATATGTTGAAAGGATGGAAAAACAGTTTGATGGTGAAGGATCGGAGCAAGCCTTTTTCGTCGATTCCGGCCTTTCTTACGATCAGGGAGTCAGCGATACGGTCTTCACTGGTCTTGATCATCTGGAAGGCAAGACCGTTTCCGTGCTGGCGGACGGCGCGGTGCACCCGGAGATGGTTGTCGAAAACGGTGCTATTACTTTGAGCGCCCCGGCAAAGGTGGTTCATGCCGGACTTCCATATATTTCCAATCTGAAAACCCTGCGCATTGAGGGCGGTGCGATGTCCGGCGGAACAGCTCAGGGCCGCATGAAACGTATTTCCCATGTGACCGTGCGACTGTTCCAGTCTCTTGGTTTGCAGGTCGGTTATGACGGTGATCATCTGGAACGTGCCCCGTTCCGTTCGTCAGCGGACAAGGTTGGCGGTGCTCCGGCACTTTATAGCGGGGATTATGAAGTCAAATTCAACCGGGGTTATGACCGTGACGGGCAGATTTATATTCGGCAGGACCAACCGTTGCCGCTTTCAGTTCTGGCTCTTATTCCAGAAGTCTCGGTGTATTCATGACCCGTTTGAAAAACAATTCTTCCATTGCCCTTGGAGTGCCTACTCTTTGTGATGTGGAATTCGTTGCTTCCAATTTGCGTGAGAGTGATCGTAAGGACATGGAAGGTCTGCATCCGGGAAAGCCTGCACGTGAGATAATTGTTGGTGACGTTGAATATTCCGCATTCGTTTACGGGTTATACAGTGATGGCAGAATCCTGGCTCTTTTCGGGGTCATTCCCCTTGCTCCGGGAGTCGGAACTCCTTGGTTGGTCGGGACCGGTGAGGTCGATGAAACCCCATTGTCTTTCGCAAGGGCATCGCACCGTTTGCTGTCCATGCTACAAAGAAGTTTTCCGGTGCTGGATACATGGATCTGCTCCCGGAATAGCAAGAGTGTGCGCTGGCATCAGTGGTGCGGTTTTGAATTTGAAAAGGAAAAGGTCCGCATGGGCAGGGCTGATTATTTTTATGCCCGGCGGACAGTTAAAGAATTTAGAGGAGGAAAATAGATGGCAACAGGACTTTTAAGTTACGGATCGAGCATGTTTTATGGTGCCGCCTCCAACGCTGTCCTCGGTACGGCTACACGGGGAATTTCCGGGCAGGGTTTTTCAGTTGGAAATCTTGGCATGGATACTTTGGGCGGGATGCTGGGTGGTGGCTTTGGTTCAACATCCGGTTCCGGGGGTGGAATTACCAGTTTGCTTGGTGGTTCAGGCGGAGGATTCACCGGCCTGCTTGGACAAGGGGGCAGCCTGCTTTCCAATTTGACCGGAGCAGCTTCCGGGGCGAGCAGCGGAGCAACGTCCGGCTCTTCGGCATCTACGGGAGGGAGTTTTCTAGGCGGGAGTGGGGGCGGTTTGAACTCTCTGGGCCTGCTGAGCCAGTTCGGGCAGTCTGCGCTTAGCGGGAGTCAGGCGCGCAGTGAAGTGGAGTACAATTCCCAGCTTACCGAGGTAAACAACTATCATTTGATGCAGCAGGGGGTATACAACCGCCGGGTAAATTACAAAGAGGCCCGGTTGATCAAACAGGATGCGGAGATGAAGCTGGCGACCTTGCGGCGTGAGCTTTACCGCCGTGAGCATTCCCTGTCTGGATACAAGGGAGTGCGTCTTGATTCCGGTTCCATTGTCGATGTGCATGAAGACACCATCAGACAGGCTGCTTTTGATGCCGAGATTGTTAAATATCAAGCGGAGGTGAGTTCGAATAGACTGATTGAGCGAGGCGATATGTCGGTCTGGTCCACGCACAGTCAGGCAGTGCTTAATTATAACAGAACACAGGAACAAACCAATGATAACGATTCTGCCGTCAGCTCTTCCCTGCTTTCACAGGGGACCAGTTTGGCCGGATCGCTGCTGGGTTCTTAGGTAAACAGCGCAGAAGGATGCGCCTTAGGTCATTTGTTTTGGCGGGCTTGAGTTAAGCAACTCAGGCCCGCTTTATTGTTCTCAGGAAAATGAAGTTGCTCTTCCGTTCAAGGGCGGACCTGAGTCCTCTGACTCGGGTCCGCCTTGCTGCGTAGTCTTTAGATGTAAGGCAGCTAATGAATCGTATTAATAACACTAACAGGAGGAATTAATGACCATTGTTTCAAGTGGCAGCACCATAACCTTTGTCGGGGACGGTGTTCAGACATTCTTTGATTTTAATTTCCGTGTTTTCAAGACGGAAGAACTCAGTGCTGCGGTGCGCGATAGTGGAGGAAATGAACAATCCCTTGTGCCGGGAACAGATTTCAAAATCGTCTCCGGTCTGGGTGCGGAGTCCGGCGGCAGGGTGCAGTATCCTGTTTCCGGTGACCCCCTTCCGTATGGGGATAAGATTATTCTTTACCGCGATGTTCCTTATACACAGGAGCTGGAATTGGTAGAGAATGACCCTTTTTCTGTTCAGCTTCTCAATGAAACTTTTGACCGTGGCGTTATGCGTGACCAGCAGCTTCAAGAGCAGTTGGACAGGGCTCTTAAGTATGACATTTCGACTCCGCCTGAAGATATGCAGACACCGCAGGAATTTATGGGTGAAGTCACAGAGGCCAGTGACCGGGCCGTTTCCGCGCAGTTCAATGCACAGGCTGCGCAGATTACCGCAGAGTCCGCAAGAGATGAGACTGTTCAAACAGCGGACAAGGCCATCGACGATATCAATGTGAAGGGCAATCAGGCCGTTTCAGATATCAAGCTCAACGGCGAAGCGCAGGTCCTACGCGTTGACGGCGTAGGCAGCACCGAAAAACTCGCCGTGCAGGTAGCAGGTAACGCGCAATCCGCCGCCATTGAGAACGCCGCAACCAACGGTAAGGCTTTGCTTGAAGCGGTCAACGTGGGAAATTTCAACATTCCCCAGAACATACAGAAACAAGCCATAACCGACCCGGATTCGGCCCTTGCCGCACCGGGGAAGTACTTCACCGCCGGACCGCTCAAGATTGCCGAGGGCGTGAATTTGACTGTCGGTGACGGGGTGAGCGTTGAAGATCGCGGTTCGGATAAGGCCGCAGAAATCAGCTTTGATTTCAGAACAACGGGCGCACCTGCTACCAACGTGCAGGATATGCTCGTCTATCTCTACAAAGAAATTCAAAAACTTAAGGAGGCATAAATGCCCATCACTTTTCACAAAGAGGCCGGGGCGGCTGTCGCTGTTCCCGATGCCGACAACAAGGTTACTTTTTTTGTGGATGAATCCGGGAATCCGGCAGTTAAGCATGCGGACGGGACCAGCTCCAAAGTCCTGATTGACGGTGATGCTTTCACCACCTCGGAAAAACCCGTCTTGACCTATGTGGCAAACGGCTACGAGGGAACCGATATCACTGTGCTTATTGCCAACTACGACGATTACATGTCCGGTGTTGAGTTCGGTTTTAAGCCGCAGGGCGGAACTATCGCGGTCAACAAGGGCGCGATTATCTGGACCCTGCCGCAGCTCGATGTAGCCGGTCAGGTTACGCTTGATGTGACCGCGCGGGAATTCGGCAAGGCCACCAGCACCAGCACCGCCACCGTGGACGTTGCGCTGATCCCGTTTAACGTGGCCGGGCTCGGTATCACCTCGCCCGCTAACGATGCCGTTGGAGTCAAAGAAACCGCAGCCGTTGCCGCTGATACTCCTGTTTCCAGCGATCCGGCTTACAACCATATCAGCACCAGCTGGTATGTTTCCCCGGATGGAACCAAGGCCAACGCGGTAGCCAAGAGCGTTGACGATGCTATCAATCTCAACAGCTGGAAGATTGCCAAGGGCATGGTCGAGGGAACCGTTTATAAGCTCTGGCGTGAAATCAAGATGAGCAACGGCGAGACAGTCTTTACGCTGGTCAGCGACAAGATTTCATTCACCAGCGCGGAAGCCTTCAACGTCTGGAAAGATTACACCGCTACACTGGACAGTCAGATAAACTCATTTCTTGCGGATCTTCCTTACAACCTGTCCCTGTGCAAGGTTTCGGATACCTGCTTTTTGACCGCTTTTCGCTTGGGTTCCGGGCTTACCCTCAAGTGCGCGGCTCTGACCCGTGGCAGTGCGGAAGCTGCCGACTTCACCGCCGCAACTCCTTTTGATGTCAGCCCGGTTGATGTGAACAACAACGGACTCTCAGCCCTTGCGCCAATGGGGCTTAATTCTGTTTTGGCTTTTTTCGATCCTGAGCCTAACCTTGACGCAGCGGTAGCCTGCCGACTTCTTGCCAAGGGCGCAACCGAGGCTGATTGGGCCGTGTCCGGTTCAGGGATTCCGCTTTCCAGTTATGGATACATCGGGGACGTTAAAGCAGCCGAAGGTAATGAACTTGGTGTCCCCTGCATCTATAAAGAAGAACGCGCTTTAAATACTTATGCTGCCGTTGTGTCGGATATCACCAGACCGTCCAACACTTCAAATGTGCTGACCAAGAATGAGCTTTTTGTCGGCACTGAGAATAATCCCATGAACACTGCAATCGTGGGCATGTCCGAGAATGAAATTATTTTCGCGTACTCCTACGGCGGTCCTCCGTTCAACGTGAAGCTTTACTCTCTTTCAAGGGCGGACAGCTCTTCGGCATGGGGCGATGCGCAGCTTATCACAAGCTATGAATCCCTTGCACAGTCAGCACAGTATCTGGAACTGGTTAAAATGTCCGCTGACCGTTTTGTGCTCTCCTATTATGAAGGGGATTTATCTGACGACCGGGTACGCGGAAAGGTTTTTAACCGCGTGGGTGGGACTTGGACTGCTGGAAATGAGTTCCTGACCAAAGCGGGCAACGATGCCGTGCGTCCTGTTCTGGCTTCGCCCAATGAGGAAACCGTTGTTGTCGTTTACGGAACTTCCAATGCTCAGGCAGAGGTTATGGTTTATGACGGCACAGATTGGTGGACCGGTGATCCTGTGACAGTTTTTGATTCCAATACCGGGCAGAAGGCTATGCGGGTAGATAATCAGAATAGCTTAGCACTCTTTTTTACAAAGAACCTCTCTCCGGCGGCGGGTAACTTTAAAAAGATAATAGCGGGGTAGACCATGTATACAATTGTTAAAGACGGCGTAGCGGCTTGTGGAGCGTCCGAGATTGATGGACTGCCCACTGAGGAAATGAAACGTGAAGCTAAACGTATCGGCGGTAAAATTGTAGCGGCTAGAATCAACAAGCCGTTTATCAATCCCCGCATGCAGATGTACGGGCAGTACAGCACCATCGTCCGTGCTGACCGGGTGGATTATAATTATTCGGTGGTAGAGATTCCAACGGAAGCCGTGCGGCAGAACATTGTTGCCGAATCCAAGCAGGAAGCAGAAAAACGTATTCTCGCCATTGCGCCTATCTGGAAGCAGATTAACGCCATTGCCGATCCTGACCTGGAGATTACCGCAAAGGTCAAGGCTGTGCGTGATGCCAGCAACGCCTTGGAAGACGAGATTCAGGCTATGGACCGAGACGGGCTGGCCGTGCTGGCGGTTGAGGTTTGGAGCGGGTGGCCGGAGGTTTCGAAAACTATTCAATAAAAATATATAAACTCAATAATAAAAAGGGTTGGTGAATTTGTTCACCAACCCTTTTTGCTTTTAGTGCTGCTTTTTTAGGTAAGCTTCACAACGCTCTTTTACGTTTTCTTTCACGTTGAAAAAGAAAAAATCGTAATCGTAGCGGTGATAAACTTCCTGCCCAAGTGACATGTTCAGCTGTTGCAGGACTTCTTTGGGAGGAGTCGGTACTTCAAGTGCCCCCGCCGCGTTGATGCGTGCGGCGGTGAAGTTTTTGACGCGTAAGGTTTTATTCTCGGTAATGAAAATTTTAGCTTCAATATTATCCGAGGCAGGGAATTCTTTTGTCTCGGTATTCCATGAAAGCGGATTAACGCAGAGTGCACCTTTTTTGACTGTGGGGGAGATTCCACCGGGACCGATGGTGTTCCATGTTATGAGACATCCTGTCTGTTCGGGGCTTTCGCTCAGCTCCAGGCCGAGGTCCGCAATGTCTTTAGCTGTGAATGTCCAGCCCGGAAGATAAGCGGCGACCAGTTTGTTTTTGTCTATCAGTTGGGGATTTTCGAGCAGCAGGTTTCTGGTCACATAGGAACCTTGGCTATGGGCTGCAAGAATGAAAGGACGACCATTGTTAAGATTGTTGAGGTAAAATTTAAATGCGGATTTTATGTCTGAGACAGGAGTTTGAATATAGTCTTTTTCGCCTCCCTTTTTAAGTACTTCAATATTCATCTGCCGATACCGCGGAGCAAAAATATTGCAGGAGTCGGCAAAGGCTGATGTGATCCATTGGACTGTATCCCGGTCAGTAATCCGGTTAAGCTTTTCGTTGTCCAAATCAGCGATTAAGTGACCGTTCGATGGAGGACCGTAGGTGGTGGGGTGTACGAAAAATACGTCAATTTTCTTGGTTGGATTGTTGTCCCGAATGGACCAGTGTTTGTCCAGAGTATAGTCCGGGGCTTCCGGCAGCGGCGTGATATTTTTGCCGGTACAGGCGCAGAATAGGAATGTCATTCCCAGTAAAATAAATAATATGGTGAATTTGAAGTTTTTCATGTGTGCTCCAGTTTTCAGTTATAATGAGAGTCATTCGCTTGGTCTCCTAGGATGGGTAACAGAAAAGACCTGTAATTAGCCATAAATTTTTCTACATATCAAAAACATGGTTGCTATTCTTAGCCATGAGCTTTACTTTTTCCATTCACCATTTAAAATACTCCGATTATATTTTTGACTGCCGGATTTTGTTTTTATGACTCCAAAAAGTTTTTATCGCCGTATAGAGGGCGAATTGGCCGAGCTTAAAAAGGCTTCCATGCTCAGGGTCGTTCCTGATTTGGACAACGGAGCCGCCAAGGAACTCCTTTTCAATGGGCAGAAATTGCTCAACCTTGCCTCCAACGATTACCTCGGCCTTGCTATGGACGAAAGCCTTGCCCGTGCCGCAGCAGAAGCAGTGCGCAAATATGGCTGCGGAGCGGCCGCTTCCCGGCTGGTTACCGGAAATTTTCAGATTTATGATGATCTGGAGCGGGAGCTGGCAGCATTCAAAGAGCAGGAAGATTGCATGCTCTTTACCTCCGGCTATACCGCCAATCTTGCTATTATGGACAGCTTTGCCGGACGGCGCACAGTCGTCTTCTCCGATAAGTTGAACCATGCCAGTATACTGGACGGTATCAGGATGTCCGGGGCGCGTCAGGTGCGTTACCGTCACAACGACCTTGCCCATCTCAAGAAGCGGATGGAAGCAGCTAAAGACGCCCATGAACGGCTTCTTATTACTGATACCATTTTCAGCATGGACGGGGACCTCGCTTATCTGGAAGAGGTTGCGGACCTCTGCGATTTTTATGATACCATGCTGGTCATTGATGAAGCCCATGCCGAAGGGGTTTTCGGGTCTGGAAAAGGCATTGCCTTTGAGCGTGGAGTCGCGGACCGCGTAGATCTGCATATGGGTGCTTTTTCAAAAGGGTTCGGTTCTCTCGGAGGTGCTGTTTCCGGACGTAAGGAATTGATTTCCTACCTGCGTAACAAAGGGCGTTCCTTTGTGTTTACTACAGCCCTGCCACCAGCTGTAATCGGAGCCAACCTTGCGGCTTTGCGGTTGGTTGCAGAAGATTCTTCCCGTGGACAGCGCTTGCTGGCGATGAGTTTGGATTTGAAAGAATACCTCGAGTCATTAGGCTTTGATTGCGGCAATTCTGAAAGTCAAATAATTCCTGTCATTCTAGGTGACAATAAAACCGCATTAGCTGCCCGCGACAGGCTGATTGAAGAAGGCATATATGCTGCAGCTATCCGTCCACCGACGGTGCCTGAAGGTACAGCGCGTTTGAGGCTTTCGTTACGGGCAGATTTAACTGGAGATGATTTACAGAAAATCAAGAGCGCGTTTGGCGTATTGAAAGCGGAGTTTGGTTGATGAATATTGTTTTTGTCGGTGGCTGGGCTTCTTCTCCGTCCCAATACCCGCAACTGGCCGAAACAGCACGCTTTCTGGTTCCTTTTAGCGGATTCGATCCTGAAGAACTTCCGGCTTTGCTCGAAGAAGGCGGTGATGTGCTTGTTGGCTGGTCCACTGGTGCGCATATTTTGTTGAAGGAATGCCGCCACTTGTTTGTCCGTTTTAAAAAAGTGGTCTTGATTGCGCCGTTCTTATCGTTTACGGATTCATTCCCCGTTCGGTTGGTCCGTGGGATGATTCAGGGTATGGATAAAGACCCTGCGGAAGTCGTCCGGTCATTTCATGAAAATTGTGCAGAGCCTGAGCCTCCTGCATATAATTCGAAAGAATCAGCAGCTCTTGTTGCCGGCCTTGAATATCTTATTTCTTCGAAGATCGAGATTAGCGGGAAAGTTTTATTGCCTGATTTGACCATTGTGCATGGTAATAGTGACCGCATTGTTCGTCGTAAGGCTTTTGATAAGGTCATGACAGCCTTAGAAAATGTACAGGTCGTGGAGATCGAAGGCGGACACAAAATTCCAGAACCGGAATTGTTGAGTATTATTAAGGGATAGTGTTTAAGTGAAAAAGAGAATTCGTCAGTGTTTCGGAAAGGCTGCGTCAAGCTATAGCGACGCCGCTTCCGTGCAGCGTATTGTTGCTGCAAATTGTGCGGCTCTTTGCCCGCAAGGCTCCTATGGCTGTGTTCTGGATATAGGCTCGGGAGTCGGTTTTTTGCATGATGAGTTGAAGAAACGCATCTGTTGTGGGCAATATGTTTCATTAGATCTGGTCAGGCCCATGCTTCTGGAGCAGAAAGGTAGCGGGGCGCTGCTTGTTGCAGCGGATGGTGAGGAGTTACCTTTCGCGGATGAGAGTTTTGATCTGCTCGCAAGCTCTTCGGCTATGCAGTGGTACGGTGACCCTGAAAAATCTATTCCACAAAGTTTCAGAGTTCTAAAATCCGGCGGAAAGTTCGGGATAGCCATTTTTGTCGATGGGACTCTGAGTGAACTGGCGGATGTCAGCGCAAGAACTGGATTCGGTTCAGTCAAGCAGTTGAGGTCCTGTGATTTTTATGAAGATATTTTCTCAGGTATCGATAATTTGAGAGTTACTTTTTCCAGCGAAAATTATGAACAGTTTTTTCCGTCCGTGAAGTATTTTTTGAAAAAACATAAGCAGACCGGGGCCGTTGCATCCAGTGAAAATATATCCTGGGGCAAGGATAAATACCGTCGGTTTGTTGAAGAATATGAAAGATTATACAGGGGAGAATCAGGAATAAAAGCCAGCTACAGGGTTTTCTTTGCTTACGGAGAAAAGTTATAATTGCCGATTTTGGAGTGAAGGCAGTTTCCCTTTGACTTTTTTACTGATCAATACGAATTTTGTTTTAATGACTTAATATGATGATATTCAGGAGTTGAGATATGTTAGTAGGGGATTGGATGACAGAAGAGGTGCTGACCATTCAGCCGGGAGCACCTGTATTTGATGCCATGGAAATGATGCGCGATGCCGGCATCAGGCAGATTCCGGTAACTGAGGCTTCCGGGTTGGTTGCGGGTATTGTTTCCGATAGGGATATTCGTGATGCCATGCCTTCCAAATTTTTGTCCGGTGACAATGCCAAAGGTAATGGGGAAGGCCTGATGGGGCTGAAAATTAAAGATATTATGACCCACGATCCTTATATTGTATCTCCAGACACATGTATGGAGGTCGCAGCAGAAATTCTGCTTGAACGAAAGATCGGCGGCCTGCCTGTTGTTGACGAATTCGGGCTTGTCGGTATTGTTACCGAGGTTGATGTTTATCGTTTTCTGACTACTGTAACCGGGGTCAGCAAGGGTAGTTCCCAGTTTGCTTTTGTATTGGAAGATACAGCTTCCGCCCTTGAGGAATTGCTGAATGACTTTTGGACAAGGGGAGTTCGTCTTTCAACCGTCTTTACTTCTTATGAAGGAGTTGAGCAGGGTGCGCGCCGTGTTTTTATCTGGGTTCAGAAACTTGATGATAATGCGGTTGATACTTTGGTCATGCATCTGAAAAAAGCTTACGACCTTAAGTACCATGTGCATAGAGGCGAGACTTATAAAAATGAATTCTAGGCTGAATTAATAGAGAAAAAAGAGCCGCAGCGGATCACCGCTGCGGCTCTTTTTTTGAAATATTTTTAGAGCAATTTTCTTTTTTTAGCTTCTTCGTATACTTCGATTGAAATCATGTTCAGCGTAAGCAAGGCACCAGTTAAATCTATGTTTTTTTCTATTGCATAGATTTCAGCGGATAAAAATTGTGTTTCAGTTAAGACACCCTTTTGCAATAGCCATCCTTTCAGGTCTGTAGGGGAGGCTTCAGGTGCGGCCGACTTCTGAGATTTCACGCCTGCCTTTAAAAGAGTCTTCAGATCGTCCAGTCGACGGGAAAGTTCTTTCCGTTTGTCGCGTAAATCCTGAAGTTCTTCGTTTAGTATTTTTTCTTTATTGCTTATATCGTATGATTTGAGTTCAAAATTACCATTGATGCTTTTGCATACAAATATAGTGGCCATCATGCCGATTGAAATAAATAGTATTGAAAAAATCATAGCGTTGTCGTTTAGAGTTTATTCGGTAATCCCCCCATTCTTAGGGGGCCTGAAAAGTAGAGGCTATGCAGCCATTCTCAGTTTCTGCATCGGAGTGATGCCGCCAATGCCCATATTGGGGCGTTCATTGTTATATGTCCAGAGCCATTTGGTAGCGTAATCCTGCACCTCTTGGATGCTTTCAAACATGTAATGGCTCAACCAGTCGTACCGCACGGTCCGATTGAAGCGTTCAACGTAAGCGTTTTGTTGCGGATTTCCTGGCTGGATATATTCCAGCCGTATCTTTTCTTTTTCTGCCCATAGCAGTAGCCTGTTGCTTATGTATTCAGGGCCGTTGTCGCATCTTATTGCTTCGGGTTTGCCACGCCACTCGATAATCTGGTTCAGTGTTCGAACAACACGATCCGCAGGCAATGACAGATCTACTTCGATGCTCAATCCTTCACGATTAAAGTCGTCGATTACGTTCAACAAACGAAAACTGCGCCCATCTTCAAGTTGGTCATGCATAAAATCCATGGACCAAACTTGATTGGCAGATTCGGGCTGGGATAAAGGTTCCGGTTTTTCACGCACAAGCCGTTTCTTAGGCTTAATGCGCATGTTCAGCTCAAGTTCTCGGTAAATCCGGTAAACGCGCTTATGATTCCAAGAAAAGCCTTGCACGTTGCGCAGATACAGGAAGCACAATCCAAAACCCCAGTTGCGTTGGTTGTGCGTTAACCGGACTAGCCAGTCGGTAACAAGTTCATTTTCAGCGGAGAGCTTCGGTTCGTACCTGTAGCAAGTTTGGCTGATGCTGAAAGCCTCGCACGCCTGACGGATATTGACCTTTTCTTCCTTCACGGCTGCCTTTGCCATCTTGCGCCGACAAGACGGCTTTACCACTTTTTTTCGAGAGCTTCCTTGACGATTTCCGCTTTCAATCGCTCTTCGGCATACATTTTCTTAAGCTGGCGGTTCTCACGTTCCAACTCTTTCATTCGAGCCATCAAGGATGCATCCATGCCGCCGTATTTGGAACGCCATTTGTAAAACGTGGCACTGCTCATTCCGTGTTCACGGCAAAGCTCGGCAACGGGAACTCCATTCTCGGCCTGCTTCAAAATACTCAAAATTTGACTGTCGCTGTAGCGTGACTTTTTCATCTGAATCTCCTCGGTCTTCTTTACGAGAAAATTCTACTTTTCAGAACAATTAATTTTCGGGGGGATTACCATTCCCCCGAAGAAGCGTCTTCCCCGGGGGTGTCCAGGGCGTTGAGTCTTTCTTCGGTTTTTGCAATTTCTTTTTCAATCATACTCATCTCTGAACGAACTTTTTCCATGGATTTTTCCATGTGCGCCTGCTTTAGCTCGAAAGCCTTTTTCTTTTGCCCAAACTTTGCGTTTTGCGCAGCATAGGTAGAGTAAATGATAAAGGCAAAAATGATTAGCGCGATTGAGGCTATAAGAATTTCCGTCATGATTAATGCGTCCTGTAAGGATTAAGTGGCAAGACATTAGTTTATATAGTTTACTTGTTCAAGAGGAAATAGCTGTCAGGTAAAAACTATGTGTAATGAGTGTGATAAATCTACATAAATTATGGTTCCAAATGATAATACTGTTTGAATTTTTAGCTAAGTGGGTTAGTCTGTCAGTATGATTTTTTTATTACGCACCAGCTTATCAATTGAGGGTATGCATGCATACTGATAATTTATTCGCAGATGATGAATTAGTTTTTTCCGGGGATGAAGCGGAAGAAGCACTGTCGCCATATCGTGAGCCGTGGCAGGTGCTTATTGTGGATGACGAGCCGGATGTGCATTCCATGACCAGAATGGTGCTTGGCGATTTTGAATTTGAGGGCCGTCCCCTTGAGTTCACAAGTGCCTATTCTGGAGCGGAAGCAATTGAGGTCTTGGAAAATATATCCGGTTTTGCAGTGGTGCTCCTAGATGTGGTGATGGAGACCAATACTGCGGGATTGGATGTTGCGCGTCGCATCAGGAATGAACTTAATAATCAATTTATCAGGATCATCCTGCGTACCGGCCAGCCCGGCTTTGCACCGGAGCATACGGTTATAACCGAACTGGATATAAATGATTACTGGCAGAAGGCAGAGCTGACTTCAAAGAGGCTGAGGACCTCCATGACCACGGCTCTTCGTTCTTACAGAGACTTGCTCAAAATTGAATTGAACCGCGGAAGTCTGGCCCAGATGGCCAAATCTGTGGCGCATCAGATACGTAACCGGACCATGACTATCAATGGCTTCGCAGGGCTTGCCGCCCGTAAGCTGGAGCCCGATTCAGAGGTTCAGGAGTACCTGAAAACAATAGCGCACGAAACTGCCCGTTTGGAAGACATTGTAAAAAGTGTATCTGCATTTGCATCCATAGACCATTGCGAACATTGCAGCGCGGAAGTTTCAGATGTGATGGATAAGGCTCTGGATGTCTGCCGTGAATACGCAAGAGGTCTTGGCCGTGAGGTAACATTCAATATTGATGTTGCAAGTATGACTATTGATGCCCGTCCTGATTTATTGGCAAAGGTCTTAATTGAACTTGTTTCCAATGCGATATATTTTTCAGATGAGCAGAATCCTTTGGTGCAGATAAGTTTTAAGGTGGAAGGTTCGTATAATGTGTTGCAGGTTTCAGACAATGGAATTTGTATATCAGAAGCGGATATGCCGTACATTTTTGATCCATTTTTTACGACCCGTCCCGAAGCAGTGGGAATGGGATTGAGCATTGTAAGCAGAATTACAAATGGCTATAATTGGAATATAACTGTTTCCTGCTCAGATGAAGGGGGGGCCGTTTTCAGGGTGACAATTCCTTTGTGATATTCAAGTGAGGTCTGTCTATGGTTGCTAGTCCAAATTCAATTGACAATGATGAGCTCCTTTTTGCGGATGAAACGCCTGAGGTGAGTAAGGTAAGGAAGACCAAAAGTTGGAAAATTCTCATAGTCGATGATGAGGAAGATGTTCACAGCACTACACGGCTTGTGCTGGGGGATTTTAGGTTTGAAGGCGCAGGGTTGGAATTCCTGAGCGCATATTCAGCCGAACAGGCTGTCTCCATTTTGAAAGAACATCCAGATGTTGCTGTTATCCTGCTTGATGTGGTTATGGAAACCAACCATGCAGGCCTTCAACTTGTGCGGATTATTCGCGAAGAAATGAAGAATCGCATGGTTCGCATAATCTTACGTACAGGGCAGCCGGGTCAGGCTCCTGAACGGCAGGTCATCATTGAGTATGATATCAATGACTACAAGCATAAAGCCGAGCTTACCGCACAGCGCCTATTTACTTCTGTGCTTTCATCACTCCGTTCTTTCAGGGACTTACAGGTTATTGAACAGAACCGTAGAGGACTTAAGCATATTATTGAGGCTTCGGGTAGCCTTTTTAAACAGCAGTCCGTGGGACGGTTAGCTCAAGGGGTGCTTACTCAAGTTATTTCCCTGATCGGTCTGCGTGATTCTGTATACATAGAAGGTGATGGAGTGGCTGTGACCAGCCCGGAGCATGGCAATATGCGGATAATCGCATCGACCGGTAAATATTCACAATGTACTTCCTCAGTAGATGAGTGCCCGGTTCTTTCCGAGCAGACCAAGAGCCAATTGGACAAAGTCCGTGAGAGGGGATTCGGCTGCTTTATGGAGTGTGATTATATCGGCTATTTGCCGACTCACCAACATGGTTCACATCTACTTTATGTGGAAAACTGCGGCAATGAATTCAGTGAGCAGGACGAAGACCTGTTGCGGATTTTTTCGGATAATGTCGGCGTAGCTTTCGATAATATCTATCTTAATCAGGAAATTCTGGACACACAGAAAGAAATTGTCCGTATGCTCGGCGAGGTGGTGGAGTTCCGCTCCAAGGAGACTGCTTTTCATGTTATCCGGGTTTCGGAGATAGCCAGAATTCTGGGAATGGCTTTGGGTCTTGATCCGGTTAAAGTTGATGAACTTTACTATGCTTCACCCATGCATGACGTGGGCAAGATCGGTATACCGGACTCAATCCTGCTCAAGCCGGGTAAGTTGACTGCTGAAGAAATGAAGGTCATGCGAACCCATACCGAAATAGGATACAATATCCTTAGGGCCAGTAACCGTAAGTTGCTTAAGACTGCGGCCAAAATCGCTCATGAGCATCATGAGTACTGGGACGGCTCCGGCTATCCGCAGGGTTTAAAGGGCGATGAAATCAGTATTGCCGGACGCATTCTCTGTATTACAGATGTTTTCGATGCCCTTTGCAGCGAGAGAGTGTACAAAGAGGCTTGGGAAGTGGACCGGGCACTTGAGTTTCTCAAGGCTAACCGGGAAACGATGTTTGATCCGGCTCTGGTTGATGCTTTTTTCGACAATCTGGAGAAGATTATGGAAGTCAGAAAAAAATATAAGGATGTTTTTTAGAACAAAAAAAGGGGGAGTTTTTCGACTCCCCCTTTTTGTTTTTATCGCGTAATTATTTCTTTTTTTTCCAAGAGTTTTCTTCGCCTTTAGCAAGACGTTTGATGTTGTCCCGGTGAGTCCAGAACAGGAGCATGGTCATACCGCATGCCAACGGAACCATGCCGATAGCGCCTGTCACCAGAGTGAAGAAAGGCAGGGCCACCGCAAAGGTGAGTGAACCCATGGAAACAAATCCAGAGAGTCCGATTACTGCCAGCAGGAAGATGATGGAGTAGATAGTTGCCACAGGAGCAAGAGCCAGAAATACGCCGATTGTTGTGGCAACAGCCTTGCCGCCTTTCATATCAAGAAAGATTGAGAATACATGTCCGAGTACCGCTGCTGCGGCTACGAGGGAGATGAAGATCCAGTTGTGGCTGTACTGATAAGCCATGAGCACGGGAACAAATCCTTTGGCTACGTCGAGTATCAAGGCTGCAACACCGTATTTGAATCCACACAGACGGGCCACATTTGTGGCGCCGGTGCTTTTGCTGCCCTCGGTACGGATGTCGAGGTTATAACAGATTTTACCGATGAAAAGTCCGAAGGGAATAGATCCCAGAAAATAGGCGAAAACCAGCCAGAATATCCAGAGCATGCGCTAACTCCTTAAAGTCTTTTTCCGTTTCAGGTCTGTCGGTTTTGTCCTGCTTTCCCCTTTGCAGGGATACCCGCACAGCCTGTAAGTTTCCGTTTGTCGTGGTAGTCAAAGTCCCTTGGGACCTTAAAAACCAGAATACATATATGCTAATTCCAGTTAAAATAACAGCTGGAAATATGCGTTTGCTTGTCTTGTATTATTCTTCCATAGCTTCTACAACCCGCAATTCATTGGTCAGCGGATCTATTTTGTTGAAGCGTATCTGAAATCCCTGCCCGGGGTAGAGCTTGTCGCCAAGCATTGGGCGGGGAACCCTTACGTTAATTTGTATTTCAGGCATGGCCAATGTGGCAAGAGGACCATTATCATCAACTACTACACTATGATGCCAGCTTTTTTTGTTCTGTGCCAGATAGAGCAGTTTCCAATAACGCGGCCTGAAGCGTTGAATCTTGATCACAGACTGCAAACGCAGCTGTAAGCTGTCCGCAAGATTCTTAAGATCTTCAGCATCCCATTTAGCATGGCCTTCTACAAGATAGTGGCAGAGCTGAGCCATGTTCAGGAAATCAGCATAGCGTCTAAGCGGAGATGTTATGGGGCTGTATCCGGTTACCGCCAGTGTTGCATGCTTTTTGGGTGTAGTATCCATCTGCGGTGGAACCATCTGGCGAACACGCATGTAGATTTCATGAGGTTCAGTTATTATGCCGCTTAGGTCGGAGGGCAGGGCTATGTCTTGCGTCCTGTAAAGGAGTGGAAAGTCGTGTTCTTCCGCAAACTTGCCCAGTCCGGAGTTGGCAAGGATCATGAACTCGCTGATAATCTGGTCTGCGCGGGTGGTTTTTTCTTTGGTAGACATCAGCACTTTGGTCTGCTGCGGCCAGCTCTCAAGAGAAAGTTCCGGTTCCGGCCTGCGGATTACAATGGCTCCGTGCTTGATACGCTCCTGCAAAAGTTTTTCAGACAGTTCGAAAGCGAGAGCCATTTCATCATCGCTTCCGTCTTTAAGCATTTGCTCAACCGCGAGGTAAGTCGAGTTGTCGGTGATCTTAACCCAGCCTGTATGCGGTGTTGCTGATTGCAGAATTCCTAGGTTGTCCAGCTCAAAAGTCGTGATCAGGGCCGGACGAATTTCCCCGGAAAAAAGGCTGAACGCACCGATACCGAGAGCCTCGGGCATCATATGGCTTGTTCCTTCAGGAAGGTACAGGCTGGTTCCGCGATTCATTACCGCCAGATCCAACGGGGAGCCGAAATTCCAGTCCAAGCAAGGTCTGGCCAGTGCGATAGTCAGGGTGTACCCCCCGTCTTCCCTTTTTTGGAGATTGAAGGCGTCGTCAATATCTTTGGTCGTTGCAGAATCAATGCTTCGCATGGGCAACGGGCAGATGTTCCCTGCTTTTGTCTCAACTGCTTCAATCAGTCTTTTGATGTCTGCACTGTGCTCATCAGACCAGCTGTCGTCAAAAATATATTCAGCTTCATCCAGCAGATAGTTGTGGTGCGGGTGAACTATACCCCATCCCTGAGCCAGCAGCAGTGGCAAGTGAGGGTGGTCAGGCAACCCTTTACGCAGGGCGGACCACATTTTATTGGATTTTTCTTCGTTGAGACCGGAAATACGTTCCATGAGGAATTTTTTCAGGCCATCGGCGATCTCATCGGACATTTCAGGAATGCGGTCCGGTCTGATTTTCCCACCGGATTCACGGGCGGTCCAGATGTTCTTGAAAAGTTCCTGCCCGGCACTCATTATTTCTTCATGCGCTTTTTCCTCTGCCTGCTGCTGCAGACGGAGTTCAACTTTTTCCTGAGTGTAGATGATGAATTCAGGGGGCTGAAATTTGAAATGGGTCTTGGCCGCGATCATGGCCCGCCCAAGAGCGGAAACCTTATCCTCATCCGGTTTTTCCCAAAGAAGTCCGGCAAACCAGCTGAGGGGGGCTTTTTCTAATTCGCCCTGCGCCAGATCCCAAATCTCCATGGTGTCGAGGCCTGCCTGCAGTTCGCCCCGTTTCTCCTGGTGCTTGACCATGTAATCAAGCATATCCTGACGGGTGGCGGACGCGGAATATTGCGGACCGATCCATGGCAGGACCCTTGCCGCAGGCATTTTTGTTTCGCGTTTGTTTATGGTGTAAAGCTTAAGCTTACCGGACTGTTCTTCCATGACAAATGCCAGTTGAGGCTGGTTGCCGTGCATGAATTCTACAATATTTCCGGGTGCTACGTAGCGTCCATCCTTGAATAGGGACATGTAAATCCTTCCGGGAACTCCTGTGTTTGCCGATACAGTAAACGTTTCCCGTTTCCCACCTGTGCGCAATCAGATGTAAGTGTTGTTCAAACTTATTAGTCGTAAAAAAAATAAATCCCGAATGTCTGATAAGACATCCGGGCATTCTTAACATAAATGTTTAATTATTGAAATGGCGCTTTTGAGGCTTAATTGGGGAATAAGATCTTTTAAAATTAGTAATTGAATTGCCAGCCATCCTAGTCTTAATCTTTCGCGCTTTGTTCCTGACAGAATTGCGCACTGTGCATGGAGATGAGCGCTTCTTTTTTCAGTCCCATTTTTTTCTGAATGCGGGCCATTGCGAGAAAAAATGTGGCGGTAGGGTTAATCTCAGCAGCACTGGAGTAGTTAGACAGTGCCTCAGAATCATTTCCCTGCTTTTCATGGAAAGAACCGGTGTCGAAAATGATCTGTCCGAGGCGGGCGTTACGCATTTTCCAGACTCGTTCATTTCGTTGGCTGTCTTTTTCCAATGCCGGAGCGTTTTTTTGGTAAATAGTAAAAAGATTTTCAGCGAATTTGTTTTTGTTTAGGTCTTGGACGCTTTTGCCGGTAGTCAGCTCGAAATATGTGGCGGTAACTTCTGGCACATGAATAAATTCATATGTTTCAGATAACCGGATGAACAGGTCCCAATCTTCTAAAAAATAAAGCGACTCATCAAACATGCCGGATTGATCAATACACTCACGGCGATGGCTGATGCAGATCATGGGGATGTAGTTAATGACCAGCAGTTTGTCAGGGTCAAAATCTTCGGAATGAATCAGATCATGTGTAGTCTCAATTTTGCCCAGATCGTTTTTAGTCATTCTACAGCGCATCGCATCGGAGTAAACAACGTGGATATCAGGCGATGCATACTGTTTCATATGCAGGGAAATGTGTTCGGGATGAAAGACATCATCGTCATCCAGATAGGCGATTACTTCACCCGTTGCAGCCTGAAGCCCTCTGTTGCGGGCAGCCGAAGGTCCGGTGTCGCTATGTCCGTCTAGGTACAAAACAGTTCTTTTTGATTCTTTTAAGCCCGAAGTCCGGACAATTTCCCTCACGTCTTCATGGCCGTCATTAATCACCACCACCTCAATATTCTGATAACTTTGCGTGAGCAGACTCTGCAAAGCCCCTTTTAATTGAATGGGCCGATTATAGGTCGGCAGGATTACGGATATTTTGGGTGAGGAATTGTCCATGGTGCTATGGCGATCAGGCCCTGTTTTCATATGCCTTTGTGTGTTTGACCGGAGGATTTATAAGTCCTGGCAAATCTTCCACTGCGGAGCGGCGAAGCCATACTGAAAGGTTCTGAAGGAGATGGGGTCTGGGAAAAGGGAAACTCTTAAAAGAGTTTCCCTTTTCCCAGCCGCCGGAGGCATCAAATTAGTGCTTAAAAGAACGCTGGCCGGTGAAAACCATGGCGACCTGAGGAGCGGCTTCGTTGGTAGCCTGAATTACTTCGTGGTCGCGGATAGAACCGCCGGGCTGTGCGATTGCGGTGATACCCTGAGCCATGCACAGGTCTACGCCGTCGCGGAAGGGGAAGAAACCGTCGGAAACCAGTACGGAACCTTTGAGTCCGCCTTTGGCTTCAACAGCAGCAGCTTCGATTTCAGCTAGATCTTTAGCAGCCTGTTCATCTTTGAGGGCTTTGAGCTTCAGTTCGAAGAGGGACATCTGGAATTTTTCAAAGCAGAGTCCGTCTGCGTATTTGGTGCGGGCTTTAGTCACAGCCAGCTCAACGCAACCGACGCGGTCCTGCTCACCGGTACCGATGGCAGTGGTTACGCCGTCTTTGGCAAAAATTACGGAGTTGGAGGTAACACCGGCTTCAACAGCCCATGCGAAGAGCAGATCGTCAGCTTCCTGCTTAGAAGGTGCACGGGAGGAGAAGGTGGAACCGTCTTTTTCTACGCTGGCTGGGATGAAGTCTTCTGCGTCGAGGATGCGGTTACGGAAAGAGAACTGCACAACCATTCCGCCATCCATGAGGGATTTCACATCGAGGAAGGGCTGACCGAGCATGTTTTCCAGATCGGCAATGCCGGGAATCTGGAGAATGCGCAGGTTCTTACGCTTTTTGAGTACTTCAAGAGTACCTTCTTCAAAAGAGGGAGCCGCAACAACTTCGAAATATGCACTGTCGACAACTTCAGCCGCTTCCATGGTGAAAGGACGGTTGACGACGATAGCACCGCCGAAAGCAGCGATACGGTCAGCCTGAAAAGCATTGTGCAGGGCAGTTCCAACGCCTTCTTCGGACCATGCTGCACCGCAGGGGTTGTTATGTTTGAGGATAACAGCTGCGGGTTTGGAGGTGAGGTACTGCAGGATATTTAGGGCGTTGTCCACATCAGTCAGGTTGGTTTTACCGGGATGCTTACCTGCCTGAATCATGTGTTCTTCGGTGAGGGCGGAAACAAGTCCCTGTCCTTCTCCGCGAAATTTGATGCCGTCGTATTCCAGACCGCCGGAAACCAGCTCATAAAGTGCTGCAGGCTGGTCGGGGTTCTCGCCGTAACGAAGGCCTTTGGTTTCACCGTCGATTTCCCAGGTGCGTTTTTTGAAGGTCAGCTTCTGTTCGCCGAGGGTAACGGTCATATCAGCGGGAAATGGGTCCTGCTGCAGGGTTTTGTACATTTTTTTAAGATCACTCATAGTTGTTCTCCGTGAGTTGTTGCCTTGTGGTAAGCCGCTCATAGCACACCCTTTTCCGGCGGGCAATTTTGAATTGCGGTCCCAGCAATCTTTTTGTAGGTTGATTTTGATCAAGTGCGTGGGAAAAGCTCAACATTTTTCGTGAGTACCGACGCCAGCAGTTTATTGGGAGAATATATGTCAGAAGGTTATATGGAAAAGGCCCTGTTGAAATTGGCAAAGCAGCTTAATGCCTATGACGAGGCATCACTCACTGAATTGTGGAATAAATATGAAGCTGAAGTCGCTAATTTCGAACCTACCCGTAAATGGGAGGAAGCCGCAGTTGTGTTTGGAATGATACAGGCTGTAAGGCTTAAAAACCAGCTTTTTAATTATCATTGGGCCCAGACAGCAGGACCGGAATCAATGTCACCACGTCCGGATTTTGTACCCGGCAAGGGAGAGGATGAGCTGTTCGGTGGAAAACCTAAAGGGTCCGGAAGCGCGTCAACGGGAAGCAGTTCCGGCACCGGTAAGGGGAGTAAGGTAATTCGCCTCCAGCCCCGGAAGGATAGCTAACCCATTCATAATGTAATAGTAATAGCGAACGCTGTCGACATAATCCACGGCTTCATACCCACGTGTGTAGCCGTGTTTTGTTTTTGAATGGTATTTGGGCCGGGTCAGCAGGGGAAATACCTGCTTAAGTGAGCGCCATGTACCAGGATGTCTGCTCGTATATTTGGCAATATCAATGGCATCATAGACATGCCCAAGTCCCTGATTGTAGGCCGCAAGTGTAAATAGCCAGCGATCCCAGCCATCTACATCACGACTTTCAAGTTTATCCCATAAAAATCTGAGGTAACGAGCGCCGCCGTTGATAGCCTGTTTCGGGTCCAGTCTACTGGTCAGCCCCAGAAGCTGGGCCGTATCATTGGTCAGCTGCATCAGTCCGCGAACCCCGGTTTTGCTTCTGGCAAGGGGGTCAAAGCGGGACTCCTGATACATGACCGCAGTGAGCAGCAGCGGGTCAATGTCGTATTTTTTCGAGGCCTTGATTATGTTTTTGTGGTAGAGTGGCAGTTTTGTACGGATGTCTTTACGCAGGGAATATACATCGTAAAAATCCGTTTCCTCGGGGATGAAACCGAAATATTTTTCGCGCAGGTCATCCAATGTGCCGTTGGATGTTACCAGATGCCAGTAGTCTTCTGTGGTCTGGTCGAGGCCGTGCACGTCTTTACGCGCATACCATCTATACTCAAGATCATCACCGAAATAGTCGGTTACCCTGAGTTTGTGCAGAAATGGTCTGATCGGCTTAAGTGCGCCGGATTCTACCAGCTGGAAACGCACTGACTTGTCGTTGTTGTATTTCAGCAGCGGTCCCAGATGAGTGGAATTTCCTCCGCTGACAACGTTAGGCGAACAGGCCAGTTGTTGGCTGAGATCTTCGAATGTTCTTATTAATCCTGAGTGCTCAGGTATAAACACATCCTGATCACATAGCTCAAATGGAGTGCGCAGCTCAAACCTGCGGATGTGGTGCAGCATGGACGCCGGATTTTGTTCATAGACCGGGCCTTTAAACAGCGGGGTAGTGGTCGAGCTCAGCTCGGGATTGTATCCCGTGGCCAACATGATGTCGGCCTTGCCTTTAACCAGAGCTTCAAATGCCTGATCATGGGTGGGATAGCCCTTAATCTCGAGGTCGGTCCCGGCATAGGCAATGAATTCATGCACCAGTTCCTGCTCGAATCCAGGACCCCATGGCGAAAGTTTCGGAAAGACCCTTTCGATATCTACCGCGGCAACCCGGATTGTTTTCGGCAGGGGAATATCGTGTTTTATGGAAAAAATGTAATAAAAAAGGGATAATATTGCCAAGTACACAACAATATTGAAAATATGTTGTGAAAAAAGTGTCAAAATGCCCTTTTTGGGGTGATTTAATTTACTTTGATGTATTGACATATCCCCGAAACTTTTTTTACGCATTAAAACCCGTCTGCCGTGCTTAGTGCTGGCATACCTCTTTTAAAGAAGGTATTACCAGCAGGTAAAGCGGATCTTCTTGAGCGGCCTTTACGGATTTTTAATGCAGCAACAGGCCTGTTCCTGTTATTATACGTCAGACGCAGCGCCGCTATCAAGTAATCAAATTACAGCAAGAATTCCATGCCTTAAGTCAAAGGTATGCGTAAATACTGTAGAAGGAGCACATTAGTAATGGCTAATACCGTAATTGTGGGAACCCAGTGGGGGGACGAAGGCAAGGGCAAAATCGTTGATATGCTCGCCGAACAAGCTGGTGCGATTGTACGTTTCCAAGGTGGAAATAACGCAGGTCACACCCTTGTTGTGGAAGGAGAGCAGTGTATCCTGCATCTCATCCCGTCCGGGGTTCTCCATCAGGGTAAAAAGTGCCTCATCGGTAATGGTGTAGTACTCGACCCCGAGGTTTTTCTCAAGGAGATTGACGGACTTGCCGAGAAAGGCGTGGACGTATCTTCCGAGCGTTTGATGATCAGTAAGAAAACCCAGATCATCATGCCTTACCACAAGCTGATGGATAACTGCCGCGAGTCTCTTAAGTCTGCCGACAATAAAATCGGCACTACCGGTCGCGGTATCGGTCCCTGCTACGAAGACAAAATGAACCGTTGCGGTATTCGTGCCGCCGACCTCGCTGATCCTGAACTGCTGCGCGAAAAGATCGTTGCCGGACTTCAGGAAAAGAACGTTCTTTTTGAAAAACTTTTCAATGTCGAGCCTCTTGATGCTGAAAAGGTATATCAGGAAATCCTGCCTATAGCAGAAAGGGTAGTACCCTACCTTGCGGATGTTTCTTCCGTAATTCAGGATGTTAACAAAGCAGGTCAGGACGTGCTTTTCGAAGGAGCACAAGGCGTGCACCTCGATATCGACCACGGAACCTATCCTTTTGTTACCTCTTCCAACGTTGTTTCCGGTAACGCAGCAGCCGGTTCCGGTTGTGGTCCCCGTCAGCTGGAACGCATCATCGGTATCTGTAAGGCATACACAACCCGCGTTGGTGCCGGTCCTTTCGCTACCGAGCTGTTCGATGAAATCGGCGACATCCTGCAGAAAAACGGCCACGAATTCGGTGCTACCACCGGACGCAAGCGCCGCTGCGGCTGGCTGGACATGGTCGTTCTGCGTGAAACCGCAAGACTCTGCGATCTCACCGAGTTCGCCCTGACCAAGCTGGACGTGCTTTCCGGCCTCAAAGAAATTAAAGTCTGCGTTGCTTACGAGTACCGCGGTGAAAAGGTTGATTATCCCCCGCAGGAACAGAACGGCATGGCTCACGTCAAGCCCGTTTACGAATCCATGCCCGGCTGGGATGAAGATATCACCAAGGCAGCATCCTATGAAGATCTGCCCGAAGCCGCGCGTAATTATATCGCACGCATTGAAGAACTCTCCGGCGTAAAAGTCGGCATAGTCTCCGTCGGTCCCGACCGCGCCCAGACTATTGTAAGATAATTGATGCCTCCGGCGGCTGGGGAAGGGGAAACTCTTGCAAGAGTTTCCCCTTCCCCAGACTCCATCCCCTTCAGAACCTTTTACTAAGCTTCGCTGCAGGGGACCATACGGAGTGCTGAGTATTTTGACATTTCTTTCCCACGTAAATTTTGCGTGGGTTTTGGCGTTTTTGAGGCTTGGATGTTCTTTGGAAAAAGGACGCGAAGCATAATAAAAGTTTTTGGGATTCTTAAACCCTTTTTACAAAAAGGGTTTAAGGCCCCCGGCAGGGTCGCCGAAGGCATCATATGTTCACATCTATTCAGGAAACAGCATCCAGACAGAATCTGGTTCTGCCCCGCTTTGCAAAGCTGGCGCAGAAGCCTCCGCAGTGCCTGCTGATTGAAGGCGGCAGCGCAGACGAACGCATGGATATGGCTCGTTACTGGGCTTGTGTGCTCAACTGCGAGAATGGTCAGGAGCCTTGCGGCAGATGCCAAAACTGCCAACAGATAGCGGGCAATGCCTTCAATGACTTTTTGCTCATTGACCGCGAAGAGAATGAAAGCGGGACCGGGCTTAAGCAAGATATCTCTGTCGATTCAATCCGCGAACTCCTTCCGGTCTGGGGGCAGCCTCCGAATGGCGGTGGAACCCGTGTTACCGTGGTCCGTGAGGCGCAGCACCTCAACGGCAACTCTGCCAACGCGCTGCTCAAAACTCTTGAAGAACCACGTCCGGGCAATGTCTTTGTCCTTACTGCGCCGCAACGTGAACGACTGTTGGAAACTCTCGTTTCGCGCAGTTGGGTGATCACACTCGCTTGGCCTACCGATCAGCAGAACACACCGGAAGTTGCAGCATGGGTTAATGCCATGTGCCATTTCTGGCGCTCTGGGCAGGGCTGGTTTGCGCGAACCTCTGCTAAAGGGGCACTGGATAAAGAGATGGGATTGCAGGTGGTTCTTGGCTGTCAGCGGGAACTAAGGAATGCGCTCATTAATCCCCAGTCCACACCAATTGCGAACACCATATCCGGCCTGTTCGATGCTAAAGGAATGCGCCGCCTGGACCTCATTCTGGGTAAGGCTCAGGAGTCGCTCAATTACAATGTGAATCCGCCGTTGGTCCTTGACTGGGTCTGCACTGCGGCCATGCCGCGTAAGCGGCGGTAGAGTCTTTGAGCTAGTTAGTAGCAAAGGCTTCGTTTTTTAAATCAGCGATAGCCTTGTTTATGAGTTGGATCACTTCATCTGAGATATTCTTTGAAAACATCAGGTGTCGTTTGTTGCCGGTGGTGATATCCGCCATGGGTAAAGAGTAGAATTCATTTTTGTTGAGATTGGACTTCTCGATTATTGAGGCTATTTCTTCAGGCGCAAGAAGACAGAAGTCAATGTGAGCCGAGTGAAGCATCTTCACCAGTTGTTCCGTTGTTACTGATAAGGCATGGGCTGAATGCGGATATCTGCTGATCAGATTATCAATATATTCGCCCATGGAATGTCCGGCTATAAATCCTGTCTTGAATTTTTCTTGAGCTAAAATTTCCTGTAATGTCTTGAAGTGCTTAAATTTGTTGTAGTTGTCGAGTCTGATCAAGGCTACGATGGGGGCATTCTGATAGATTGGCTGCGAAAATTTTGCATATTTCAACCGTTCTTTGGTTTTAAACCAGCCTATGGAGACAAATGTGCTGTCTTTCTGGATAGTATGCAGGATTCTTTTAGAGGGCATACTTTTGTAGCAGCACTGATGTCCTGCCTGCACCATAATCTTCCGGGTCAGTTCAAGTAAAAAACCGGTTGGCTTTTGTTGCGCATTGGTAAAATAGTACGGCGGAAGTTCTATGTAGCCGATTGTCAGATGTTCTGCGCTGGCAACACTGCGCAGGATAAACAGTGTGGATAAAGTAATTGCTATACAGCTTATTGCGGCAAGAAGGCGCTTGAGCATGTTTCGTTCAATCCCCAGCTAGAATATTGAAACTGAAAAACAAGCCATGTTAATTATATTTTTAGTAGAACTTCATAATAGTGCCATACGTACTTAAAAATGTCTATCCAGCCGGAAATATTATTGCTGGGTCTGCGGGAAAAATTGACTTAGGATCTATTTTGTCTCCAGCGACTGTAGAAAGTTGATAGCAAAGTCTAATTCTACATCGATTCTTTTTACATATTTGATCATGTTTTCGCTTGTGCGGGGAACGCGGTTTGTCGGTGCAATGCCGCCAATTCCGTTTTTACTGTCGAGTTGGATCACCCTGAATTGGTCCAATGACTGCCCTGTAGGGAAGTTCGCTTGCAAGTGGTACGGCATTTCGATTTCGCCACCGGTCATGCCGAACGAACCGTTGGTCCCGTATAATCCCACAACATATCCGTTAGGTAAATTCCGTATGGCCATAGCCACACCTTCCGCAGAGCTGGTGGTGTCCGGGTTCACAAGAGCAACAATTGGTCTGGTGAACTGGGGGGATTGCGGAGTGATGTTGAGCGGGATTCCCCATCCAATTATATATGAGTCGTCCTGACTTGGCAGGAGGATCTGGCGTTGATCATTGTATGTGTTGTAAAGGTTTTGATATTCATAAAATGTTGTTTCTGAATAAAAAAATCCGGATATCTTAGCGGCCAGATCATCAGATCCACCGCCGTTTGCCCTTAAATCAATGATCAGTCCCGGAACATTTCTGGAAGTCAGAAAGTTCATAGCCTCTTTGAATTTATCAAAGAGCTGGTCAAAAGATATTGTCTTGCTTTCCAGAGTCCCGAGCTGGATGTAACCGTATCCGCTGGGAAGTATTTTGTATTTGATAGGGTCGTTATCATCAATTTTTTTCCAAAATTCCGTTTTCTGCTGGATAGTTGTGTTATCATTTACGGCGGTAAGCATCACGGTTGTCACTGCGGACCCGTCCGGACGGGAAAATTTTATTCTGCTTGATGTGTTGACCGGAGCAAGGGTAAGTGCTCTGTATTGTTCATACTTCTTCAATTCATTTGTAGCTATTGATGCCGGGTTCGGACGCCATAGTATGGATTTTTCTGCTGCTGCTGTGGTAATGGTAACATCATTCCACTCCAGTATTTCATCGCCTACGATTATTCCGGCCCGGGCAGCAGGGCCATTTGTGGTTACAGTTGTGGCGATAACCCGGCCATCATCAAGTTCTGCTATGCCAAATCCATATGACCCTTCATGGAATTGGTTGAGAAAAGGAAGAATGGTGTTTTCCCATGTCACATGTCCATCCGGGATAGATCTTGTATACTTAAGCAGCGCGGTAATGTAGGCATCTGTGTCATTGGTGTTTTCAGCGACCACTATCTGGGGGCGGATTTCGTTATTCAGGGCTACCCAGTCAATGCTTTTCCAGTGTCCAAAGGCATATGTTTTGACCATGAAAGCATGAAATTTATCATAAGCATCCAGCATTGCATCATTGCTGAAATCCTGTGTTTCTAATTTCTTGAAAATTTTTTGCTCATTAGTAGAGCTGCAGCCTGTATTCCCATTGAAGATGAGGATAGAGCTGATGGCAAAAAATAGTAAGGCGTATTTTCTGAAGAAAGCAATAATGCTAAGCTTATTTAACATACCTAACCTAACGCAAGTTTAGTTATTATACATACACAAGACTGTCTAAAACAGTTTGTTATGTATCATCTAGTAGTCTCATTAGGAATATTTTTTTGTATCATCTTTTCAGCTGTATTTATGTTGTTCAATAAAAAAGAAAACCCCGGCTGGAACGCTAGTTCCAGCCGGGGGCTTGTAATCATGTTCTGCAGATTAATAGGTACAGTGTCCTAACCACAAGTTGACGGTCTGCTTTTAGTTTAACCTAAATTACGCGTATCAACCAAGATTAGCGGTTGTTATGAAATTATTCTCAACGCGTCTAAACCGATTTGATGGTTGGTTACAAAGTTTCAATAAATCCGTTTTGCCTTTGAAGAGGGGGTCCATTTTCGCATTTGCCGGAATAACCGGCTATTTCCAATCTCTCCGTGGGCCCGGTGGAGGTCTTAAAAGAACTCTCGCGGTAGGCTCCCCTCGAATTGAGCCTCGCTCTGAGACTCGCCTTTAGAAAGTGACATCAAATTGATTTCACTCCCGTCCTGAGGGTTGGTTGCGAGTTGCATTTTTAACAACTACCTCTGCCTTTGATTAAAAGATAACTCTGGTAATGAGTCTCGTCAACATCAAAAGCATTTTTTTATGAATAAAAAGTGATATTTTTATTTATTGTTAGGTCACAACGAAATGCAATAAGCTTTTATTGTTTATAATAGAAAAGCCCCGCATTGCTGCGGGGCTGCCTTTCAAATCTGTAGCAAAAGTTTTTTTTACTAGCGATACAATGCTCGAATGTCTACGAAGCTTGCTTTTTCAGTTCCGGTAAGCACCATGGCTGCTGTCAGTTCGGTTTTGAGTTGATCGATGTATTTTTCCGCTCCTTCCTGCAATCCTCCTACGGTGGCAATGGAGAAAGGGCGTCCAATCATGACTGCATCAGCGCCGAGGGCCAGCATCTTGAGCACGTCAATTCCGGTGCGCACTCCGCCATCGACCATCACGCTGCATTGTCCGGCTACAGCCCGGGAAATTTCGAAGAGCACTTCCGCAGTTCCAGGGCAGGAATCCAGAACACGTCCGCCGTGGTTGGAAACTACGATTCCTTTTGCGCCGGCATCAATTGCCATGCGTGCTTCGTCCGGGGTCATGATGCCCTTAAGGATGAAGTCCGCGTTTACTGATTCGATGATCTCACGCAGCTTGCGCATGCATTTGGGAGTAACAGGGCGGCCCATTTTTTTGAGGGTGATCAGGCCGGCAGCATCAATATCCATACCGATGATTTTACAGCCGGTTTCTTCGGCCTTTTGCAGCTTTTCATTAAGTTCTTTGTCTTCCCAAGGCTTGATGAAAGGTATGCCGTGTCCATCTACCTCTTTAATGGCAGCAAATCCGCTTTCGTGGATAAAAGCCGGAACACCGTCACCGGTACAACCGATGATGCCTTTTTCCTTACAGCCTTTGAGCTTGTTGGTGATGTAGTCCAGCTCGCTGATCTTGCCGCCCATGTTGAATTCCACTCCGCCGATGGGGGCAGCAATTACAGGAATATCAAGATCAATGCCCATGA
Source organism: Maridesulfovibrio spiralis (SeqCode) (assembly GCF_048571135.1). Lineage (NCBI taxonomy): Bacteria > Pseudomonadati > Thermodesulfobacteriota > Desulfovibrionia > Desulfovibrionales > Desulfovibrionaceae > Maridesulfovibrio > Maridesulfovibrio spiralis (SeqCode). The sequence goes on from NZ_CP182344.1 coordinate 3,178,839, forward strand.
CGTTGACGGAGGTGTCCGGTTCGCTGAATTCATGGATGGTGCGCATATTCAGTTTAAGGTCTTCGAGGGCTTTCACGTTGTTTTTGAAGCTGGCAGCAGTGCCGAGCCCGCCCATGCCGGGAACTTCGCCCACGCAGGCTTTACCGTTACAAACAGGACAGACTTTGCAGTAGCCTTTCATCAAATCACGTGCGTTATCGCGTACTTCTTTCATGAAATTTCTCCTTAATACATATTAGAAAATAGTAACCAGCATACGGGTTGCTACAATGATCAGCAGCACGGCAAAAATCTTTTTCAACTTACCAACGGGCAGGCTGTGCGCGAGGCGTACACCAAGCGGAGCGGTAAGCATACTTGCGGAAACAATGCCGATCAATGCTGGCAGGTAAACATATCCGAAACAATAGTCAGGTAATCCCTGCACACCAAGACCTGTCCAGACATATCCGGCAGTACCTGCAATAGCGATTGGCAGACCGATGGCAGCAGCGGTTCCGATGGCGGTGTGGATGACGATGTTGCACATAGTCAGGAAGGGTACGGAAAGTGTTCCTCCGCCGATACCGACCAGACTGGAAAAAATACCAATGACGTTACCGGCCACAAACAAGCCTTGGAAGCCGGGGACCTGCCGCGAGGCTTTCGGCTTAAGTCCGAAGAGCATCTGTGAGGCTACATAGTAGAGAAAGACAACAAAAATTCCTTTCAGGAAATTGGTATTCATAAATGAGGTGGACAGGGAGCCGAGAAATGTACCCAGAATGATGCCCGGGGTGATGGTCTTGAAAATGTCCCAGCGGACGGCTCCGCGTTTATTGTGCGAACGCATGCTTGAGAGGGAGGTGAAAATGATGCTCGCAAGGGATGTTCCCAGTGCTATGTGCATCAGATGCACTTCCGGGATGCCGAGCGGCGGCAGGGTGAAAACGAGGATGGGTACAATTACCAGCCCCCCTCCGATGCCGAGCAGGCCGGCCAGAATTCCGGCAAAAACACCAAGTACAATAAAAATCAGTAAGGTGGAGAACATTCGTTCCTCCTCTGCTTTTAGCTACAGGTTAATCGGATGAATTACGGCCTGTTGCCGCTTCCTCGACTTCAACTATGTGCTGACGCATGGCTTCACGGGCCTGCGTCGGATTGCGCTGTTCTAGTGCCTCAAGAATTCTGAAATGGGCCTCTATGGATGCTTTCTGCCTTGCAGGGGGCTGCAGGATTTCACTGCGGCTTTCTTTCATGATTCGGTCAAGGGCCTGCATCATTTCCGGGAATATTGAGTTTCCGGTCGCTTTTGCGATTTCAAGGTGCAGGCTGGCATCGAGGTCGCTGCTGTTTTTGCCGCTTTGGGCTTTCATCTGCTGATCGCAGACAATGACTTTCATGCGGTTCAGGGCTTCATCATTCATTGAGGCAGCTGCCAAAGCAGCAATCTCAGGCTCAATTACTTTGCGGAATTGGAAAATATCACTGATGCGTTTTTTCTGGTCGCTGAAAGCGGTTGTGAAAGCATCGAAAATATCGGCATCCATGTCCGTCAGAATGTATGTCCCATCCCCACGGCGGCTTTCCACCAGATTTTTTTGCGCCAGTGACTTGATGGCTTCCCGAATCGAACTTCTGGAGACTTTGAATCGTTCCGCTAAAGTCCTTTCTGCAGGAAGTTTGTCACCTTTTTTCAGGTTGCCGGATTCAATCAGCTCGGCAATCTGCCGGGAAACTGCCTGCTGCACTGTTTTTGTTGGATTTTTTGAATCCATAATGGGTCCTACCAATTTTTGTTTTTGAACAATTGGTCTGACCAATAGCATTGATTGGTAAATCAAGCAATAGCGGAGGGTACAAAAAAAGCTGCCTATCATTCAGATAAGCAGCTTTTTGAAATTAATTAGCTAGGCTAACTATCAAAGATTCCAAGGGGGCTTAGCTCCTTTGGTTCCGCCGGAGGCGAAATGAAATAATCCCAAAGCGCGCAGCGCATCAATTTTATATTATGCACTCAAAGTCATGAATCTGGCCAGAGTTGCCAGACCGATGCAGATAAAGAATACAGCAAGTCCGGTGGCGAACTTATTGAGTTTGCCACGCTGGTAGTCTTTAACGAATCCCCATTTCACGGCAATGCGGTAAAGTCCTGCTACAACGTGCATCACCACTAGCGGTGCAAGCACGAGGTAGAAGAAAATCCAAGGTCCGGACTGGATGCGTTCCGCTGAACGGGCTGCGGTGATGGGCAGATCGCTGAGCACAGCCCACATGTGGATTGCCCCCATAACAAGGATGAGCATGGCGGACACCACCTGCACGACCCAAAGCCATGTATCGCGGTGCTTAAGCATTTTTGCGTGTTTCCAGATGGTTTTCTGACCCTCAAGGCGGAAGGGGATCTTACGCGCCGCAAGGTAGAAATGAAAAAGAAAAAGCAGGAAAAGGAGCGGCCCGCCGATCTGGGCCATGTAGTTTTCCTCATAAGTGTGAGCAATTGTGTCCATGATTTTAGGACTGAAAATTACACTTGAAACAAGGCTCATATGCATAAATACAAAAATGATAAGAGCAACCCCAGAGAACATCTGGAGCCAATCCAGAATAGCGTCGCTCCGTCCACGCCTGGTGGGAGCAACAGTAGCTTTAAAAGACATCAGCACCTCCGTATAATAATTGAAATAAAATACCTCGCAACTGGTATTTTCCGCGCCGGTGATAATGTCCGGCGTAAGTTGTTTTGTCAATCAACATATACATACTTTTGTGACGATAACCCTTTGGAATAGCGGGCGTGGGGGTGGATTTGACTTTTTTCGCAAAAGTAGCTGCGGCAAAGCTGTTTTTACGAACTTTTTGTATCCTTCCGTTGACCTGAACGAAAGCCGTGCTTAATTTTATTTTTCTGTATTTATGGGATATTGTTAGTCGCCCTCTATTTTTACGATAATTTGTAGTTCAAACCAGATTGACATACCGGAGTTTAAAAGACATGGTCCCACAACAAAATGTGAAGGCTGTTGCAGCCGTTAAAGGATTTGACTTTGAGAAATTATGTATTTTCATGCTGCTTTGCGGGGTGCTTTTAATGAGTACCGGATGCAAAGTTGAAAGAATAGATGCCGAGCAAAAAGAGGCCGCTGGCGGAGTTGTAACGCAAGGGTCTGAAGCACCTGCCTCTGCGTCAGCTGCCGCTCCTGCCGTAGCTCCTGTAGTTGAAGATGCTGCCCGTAAAGCAGCAGCAGAACTCAGCGACGAGATCAAAAATGCCCTTGCTTCGGGTGAAGGTCCGCACGTTATCAAGCTTAAAAACGGCATGTCTGTCCTTATTAAGGAAGATGACCGTTTCCCGTTGGTCAATGTGCGTCTTTTTGTGCATGCCGGATCTGCTTATGAAGAACCGGATCAGGCAGGCATAAGCCACCTGCTGGAGCATATGGTATTCAAAGGAACCGAGACTCGCGGTCCCGGTGAAACCGCCCGTGAGATTGAGTCTGTCGGCGGTGACATGAATGCCGCAACCAGCTTTGACTACACTGTATATTATGTGGAAGTGCCTGAAAGCGAATGGAAGCTGGGCATGGACATAGTCGCCGACATGACTTTCAACGCGAAGATTGACTCCGAAGAGTTGAAATCCGAGCGTGAGGTTGTACTTTCTGAGCTGGAGCGCGGAGAAGATAATCCCGGCAGCAGGATTTTTAAGACCCTGCAGTCGATTGTCTGGAAAGACACCAGCTACCAGTGGCCCATCATCGGTTACCGCGACACCGTAAAAGGAATTTCCTCCGAAGATATTCATGCCTACATCGACCGTCTTTATCAGCCGCAGTCCATGCTGCTGACAGTTGTCGGTAAGATCGATCCTGAAGCAGTGGTCAAGGAAGCTGAAAAGCTTTGCGGCAGCCGCAAGTCTGTAGCTCCGGTTGTACCGCCCACTTCTTTTGAAGTTCCTGCCAGCGGTAAAACCACTGTTAAGGTTGTTCCCGGTAAGTGGAATAAGGCATACATCGGTGCGGCATTCCCCATTCCAGGTCTTGATTCTGCTAAGATCGCCGGTCTTGAAACCATGTGCGAGCTTCTCGGCGGTAGTGAAACTTCCCGCTTGTACCGTAAATTTAAATACGAAAAGCGTATGGTGGACAGCATCTCTGTTTCTTCCCTGACCCTTGAGCGGGCGGGGATGCTTTACGTTTTCGCCACACTGGATGCGGATAAGGTTGATGAATTCTGGAAGGAGCTCATGGCTGAGCTGTCTTCTGTTGATTTCAATGACTTCACAGACCGCGAAATGGATCGCGTAGTCATTAATCTTGAAGACTCCATGTTCCTGACCAAGGAAACTCTTTCCGGTCTGGCTTCCAAACTGGGATATTTCCAGTTCTTTGAAGACGGTCAGCAGGCAGAGGAAAATTACCTCTATGATCTGCGCAATGTTACCAGAGAACAGTTACAGCAGCTCTATGATGAGTACTTCGATCCTGAAAAGCTGGCCGCTTGCATGCTCATGCCCGAAGGTGTGAATGCCGATGCACAGGTTTTTGAAAAGACTGTTGCCGAAAACTGGCCCGCGAAGAGCAAAGCAGCCGCACAGGCTGATGTTTCCGGTCCGGGTGAAGCCGCTACCATAGAACTGGCTAACGGCAGCAAGCTCGTTTTCATTCCTGATACAACCCTGCCTTACACTGCAATGTCAATGTACTGGGTTGGCGGTGACGCAGATCTTACTTCAGAAGAGCAGGGTCTGGCGGCAATGGTCTCCCAGAGTCTGACCCGTGGAACCGAGTCCCTGAATGCGACGGAACTGGAAGATTTTATTTCCGACCGTGCTGCGTCTCTGGGGGCTACGGCTGGACGTGAAGTATTCGCAATCAATGCAAAGTTCCCTTCCCGTTTTACTGCGGACATGCTTCCTTTGATCACCGAAGTAATCTCCAAACCGCGTTTCGCACCGGAAGAACTTGACCGTGCCAGACAGGATCAGATCTCAGCCATCAAGCGTAAAGAAGATCGTCCATTGAGTCTCGCATTCAGAAATATTTTCCCGTTCCTCTATAAAGATGGGAGTTACTCCTATTTCCACTTGGGAATGCCTGAAGTTGTCGATAACTTTTCCCGTGAGAATGTTATGGCATACTGGCAGAAGCAGTCTTCCAGACCTTTTGTAATTTCCATTTGCGGTGATTATGACCGTGAGGCTCTGGCGGAATTTGCCAAGGAATTGGACGGTAAGCTGGTAACAGCCAGTGAAGCTATCGCCGTTCCTGCTTCAAGCTGGGGAGGGGAGAAGGATCTGACCATGACCCTGCCGGACCGTAATCAGGCACACCTAATGGTGATTTTTCCGGTTCCGGGCATGGAAGATGAAAAAACAACAGCAGGTCTTTCCCTGCTTCGTGCTTCCCTTGCTGGGCAGAGTGGTCTTCTTTTCCGCGACCTGCGCGACAAGCAGGGACTCGGGTATACCGTAACGGCTTTTCTGTGGCAGGCGCCTAAAACAGGATTTATGGCCTTTTATATCGGAACCAAGCCGGAACAGCTTGATCAGGCCATGGCCGGATTTGATAAGACCGTGAAGATGCTGAAGGAGAATGACCTTCCCGAAGCTGAAATTCTGCGTGCCCGTAATATTCTGCGCGGCGAATACTATCAGGATCACCAGAGTCTGCTTTCTCGCAGCCGGGAAGCTGCCAGCCTGATCGTTAAGGGGTTTGAGCCGGATCTTGATCAGAAAATAATTGAGCAGGCTTCGAAAATCGACGCCACTCAAATCCGTGAGTTGATTAATAAATACATCGACTGGGACAACAAATACACGCTGACTGTTAAGCCCTAAAACAAATCATAAACCCCGCCCATCAAGATGAGCGGGGTTTTTAATTATCTCCAGATATCGTCTTCTTCTACTAGGATTTCCGCTGTGCCGTTAGTATCTTCAACAATCCGTCCGCAAAAAATTTCCACCTGATCCGAGGGCATTATCAGAGTGAACATCAGGCTGGCCCCGAAGGATTGTTCTTCGATTTCGGCTCGGTACTTATCAAGCATGCGCCTCAACATTCCTTCCTGTGCATAAGAAATTTCAAGCGTCAGTATGCGCATGGGGACCTTCATTACCACTTCAAGTTCTTCCAACGCCTGTTGCACTGCCCCGGAATAGGCCCGAACAAGACCTCCGGTTCCCAGTTTGATTCCCCCAAAATATCTCGTAACTACAGCAGCTATGTCCCCGATTCCGCTTCCCTGCAGTACCTGTAGCATGGGTTTGCCTGCGGTTCCCTGTGGTTCTCCATCATCACTCATGCCCATATCCCCTGTCTGAGGGGGGCCGGCAATAAATGCAGAGCAATGATGCCGTGCGTCCGGGAATTCAGCCTTAACGGCAGCGATGAACTCTTTGGCTTCTATTCGGCTGCTTACGGGCTTAATGTCGCATATAAAACGGCTTTTTTTGATAGTTTCTTCTGTGCGAATTTTTCTCAGCGGAATTTGGTATGCTTGATTGGCCATGATTAATTAGTCTTTGATATGATTGAATTTGTTTGCAAATAAATCGCTTTGTTCCATTCATACAGCACAGAAATTCAAATTTAAAGTAGTTTCTTGCTTGACATGCTAATAGGAATTGTTATTATTTAATCAAGGTTGATGGGAAACCAACTAATTAAATTTTTTTAGATAAGTAAGGAGATGACTATGGGAAGCCTCAGAGATTACAAGAATTGGGATATTGATTGGGATATGACTCCTGAAGATGCAGTAACTCTCTACCTTGAGTGGGGAAACCATCCTTGGGATTCCAAGTTTGCACCGGTAACTTCCAAGAATGACTATACAAATTATTTCACCGTTTATCTGTGGGACGAAAAGCCCAGAGTGCTTTTTGTACGCAGGAACTCGGAAGAAGCTCGTGAACTGATGAGCATTGAACTGCCTAAGGACATTGCTGAAAGGTTCAGAAAGTCAGTCGGTGGGCTGAAGGGTAATTACCCGATTAACACCGAAGTGCGCGAGTGGATTGAATCGCAGATGAATAATTAGTTCCCATCTCCTTATCATCTAACCAGTTGGGGGGCAGGCTCGGAGTCTGTCCCCCTCTGTTTTTGGGTGTCTAAGAGCGGGCTTATTATTAACTGTCTGTGTATTCAGGTTCTGTATCGTCAAAAAAAATGCATTCTGATACTTGTGTTCTAAATGAAAATCAGTATGCTCTTTCCTATTCCAGCGTTCGCATCTCTTTATTCTATCCGAAAATAAGCAACGAACTGCCGAGAACCCACTGTGATTTGCAGTGGCGAACCACTGTACTCTTTTTTCGACACTAGATTTTGCAAGGAGGCCTATATGCCTATTCAATTCGCAGACCGTATGTCTACCGTCCACAGATCTTTTATCCGTGAAATACTTAAAGTAACACAGGATGCATCCATTATTTCTTTTGCCGGCGGACTGCCTAACCCTGAACTGTTTCCGGTCTCCGATCTGGAACAGGCCGCGGTCAAAGTCATGCGTGAAAGTGGACCGCAATCCATGCAGTATTCAACTACTGAAGGATTTGAGCCACTGCGTCAGTACATTGCCGACCGCTACCATGAGAAAAAAGGTATCGAAGTAAGTGCTGATGAGATCCTGATCACCTCCGGATCACAACAGTGTCTTGATTTGTTGGGTAAGGTATTCCTCAACAGTGGTGATAATGTTGTAATCGAGCGTCCCGGTTATCTCGGTGCGATTCAGTCTTTTTCTGTTTTTGAAGCAAATTTCCTTACCGTAGGTCTTGAAGAAGACGGGCCGGACCTTGCTGAGCTGGAAAGAGTGCTTGATGAAAATGAAGCAAAGATGTTTTACGCCGTTACTAATTTCCAGAATCCATCCGGGTTGACCTACAGCGCAGAGAAACGTGCCGGGGTTGCAGAAGTTCTCAAAGATCGCTCCGTTCTTTTCGTAGAAGATGATCCCTATGGCGAGCTCCGCTTCATGGGCGAATCTCACAAGCCTGTCGTGCGTGGTTTTCTTGAAGATAACGGCATACTGCTTGGTTCTTTTTCAAAGGTTGCAGCTCCTGGGTTCCGTCTGGGCTGGATGGTCTGTCCAACTGAAGTGCGTGATAAACTTATCATCGCCAAACAGGCTTCCGATCTGCATACCAGCACCTTTGCACAGCGTGTGATGCACCAGTATGTCATCGACAATTCGCTTGATGATCATATTGAAAAGATTCGCGAATGTTACGGAAATCAGCGTGCGGCCATGGTTAAGGCAATTGATGAGTATTTCCCTGCTGAAGTGGAAGTAACCCGTCCCGAGGGCGGTATGTTTCTCTGGGTAACCCTGCCCGAAGATTTGTCCTCAATGGATCTGTTTGATGAGGCTATCAAGAATAAAGTTGCCTTTGTTCCGGGGCGTCCTTTCTACGTTGATGGTAGCGGAGAAAATACCTTCCGTCTTAACTTCTCCAATTCTGATGAAGAGCACATTGAAGAAGGTATCAAGCGTCTTGGCGCAGGAATCAAGGAATTTTTAAGCAAGGCTTAATTTAAGGTCTATTCATAAAAACAGAAAAAGGCCCTGAAACATTAGTTTCAGGGCCTTTTTTTAAGCTTTGTTAATTCAGTATGTAGCGCATGGGGTTGACCGGAACGCCGCCAAGCCGCACTTCATAGTGGACATGGGGCCCTGTGGAGCGTCCGGTGTTACCGGCGTAACCGATAAGTTCCCCACGGGTTACGATCTGGCCTTTCTTAACGATAGGCTGTTTCATGTGGCCGTAACGTGTGGCAAGATTAGCCCCGTGGTTGATTTTAACCAGCTTACCGTAACCGCCCTGAGTACCGGAAAAGGAGACTGTTCCTTTGGCCGGGGCATAGATGGGGGTCCCGGTAGGACAGGAAATATCAATGCCTTTATGGTATTCCCGTTTTCCTGTGAAAGGAGAACTTCTCCATCCGAAGGGCGAGGTCACCCATCCTTCTGCGGGCCAAATGGATGGGGTTGCATCCAGAGCATCCTGTTTGGAGCGCATGGAATGAATGATTTCCTGCTGGCGGACTTCTTCGAGCTTCGCTTCGGTGCTTAGCTGGGCGAGGAAGTCGTGCATTTTGCGGACAAGGAGTTCCTGTCTGTAAAGAGGAAGATAGCTGTTTGAGAAATCTGCTCCTGTGGAACCGCCTTTGGGAGCCACATTCTGTACGTTACCTTGATCCAGGTTGATCATTACGCGCAGTTTGGAGTCGAAGTTGCGTACCCGGTCAAGGTCCTGCGAGATGTTTTGCATTTTTTGGGACAGAGAAAGCAGCTGGGCTTTCTGTTCCTGGACTGCTTTCTCGGCACGAGCAAGATTGTTTTCGAGTCCTGAATAATTCTGATAGTATTTCCAGAGGTATATATTCCCTCCGGCGAGTCCTGCAACCAGTGCGAAAAGGAAGAAGAATATCCAGCCGCGAAGTTGGAATTTGCGGGCATTATCGCAGGGGTTTTTAAAAATTACTACGTGATATTTTTTTAATAGCATAGTCGATTTGGGCCTTGATTTATTATGACGTTAGGTTGTCGCTGATCAACAGGCACAATTAAGTTTGTGAATTTTCTATGTTGTTTTCATGTTTAAGTCAAGCTGCCAGCGCCTCAAAGCATTAAAGGTGTTGTTTCTTGAGCCGGGCATTTTGCGCCATTCCTGTTCCAGCCAATCGTTGATTTCACTGCGTTTTGTGTTGTCGTTGGAAGGGCATTTGTTGTCCCATATCGGGAGTCCCCACTGGCGGGCTGCAGCTTTAATATATTTTTTCTCAAGCATGAGTGTTGGACGGATAACGTTCAGTTTTCCCTGAAAGAAAGGTTCGTTGGCAGAAAGACCTTGGATGCGTCCGCTCTGGATCATATTCATATGAAATGTTGTTACGAGGTCGTCGGCTGTGTGGCCGAGGGCCAGATGGGTCAGGTTGTACTGGTCGCAGAGTTCGAAAAGTCTTTTGCGGCGTAGACGGCTGCAATAGAAACACGCAGATTTCTTCTTGTTTTCAGGGCCATGTGCTCTCGGGCCGTAGTCGGTGAGTTCAATGTGTGAAGCCACTCCGTTCTCTCTGCACCAGTCAGAGAGGGGTTTGTGGTTTTCAGGTTTGAATCCCGGGTTGACGTGCAGCACCATGAGCTCAATGTTAAACGGAATGATTGCCTGACGGATGAGCATGGTACGGATCATTACAAAGCTGTCTACTCCGCCAGATACGGCAATGCCTATGCGGTCGCCGTCTTTGATCATTCCGGTCTTCTGCATAAGCATGCCCACTGTGGATACGCATTTTTTTTGGGCAAAGCTCAGTTTTCCCCATTTGGCCATGTTTGCTCCGGGTTTATTTAATAAGTTGTGGAAAAGGTCAGCCTTATATCCTAATATTTATTGTAGAGTGGTGTAAATGATGCTGACGGGATCGGGATTCTGCCTTAAAATAGGTTGACACGCAAGTATTTATCGCTTATTTTAGTAAATTGCTCCCTTGTTGAATAGTTCTTGAGTCTATTAATCCCAAGGTGCTGTTTGTGCTGAAAAGGTTTTTTGTCTTTTTGACTCTGGTCTGCATAGTTTGCGGAGCCTTTTATCTGAGTTCGCCGAAAAAGCCGGTTGAACGTGCTGAGCCTGTCTGGCCTGTTATCAATAAAGATCAGGTGGACAGGCTTGACGTGTGTCCGGTGGAAAAGGATTGCTTTTCTCTTGTTCGTCGGACAGATGGCTGGGGCGTAGTGCAGCACGGCTGGAACGGCACAGTGGAAGCAGATTCCGAAAAAGTGGCATCCCTTCTAGGCGGGCTGGCCGAGGATAAGGCTTTTCGTTGTCTTGGACAAATGGCAGAGGGAGCTTCTGCTGAATATGGCTTCAAGCTTCCCCGCGTGCGTATTTCTGCCGGGGGAGGACAGGAACTGACTATGACCGTAGGGGCTGAGAGTCCTTCCGGTGAAGGATATTTTGCGTTGAATTCAAAGGAGAAGGGCAGCCTTTTTCTGTTGGATAAAGATTTCGTGAATCGCTGTGAGTTTCCGGCGGAACACTATTACAACCTATTTATGCTGCCGGGCAAGCCTAAAGACGTGAACTCAATTTCCCTTGGGCACGGCGGTTCGTTTTCCTGGACACTTGTGAGAAAGGACGGTCCTTTTTCCTTTTCCTTTCCAGCTTTGCTCGGCGGTAAGCCTGCGAGTGGTGGAGATGTGGACCTTTTTCTGCATTCCCTGCTGGAAGTTCCGGCCAAGGGGCTTGTCAGCCGTGGGCCGGGCAAGGAAAGCAGGGTTGTTTTGAATGTTGAAATTTCTTTGCCCAAAAACAGGGTGGAGTCTTTGCAAATTTTTGAGCCGGGCGGGGAAGATAAGCACTATTTGGCCCGTTCTTCCGCGCAGGCCGGTTATTTTGTTTTAAGTGCCGAACATTATGGACAATTGGACAGAGATGTTTTTGTCATGCGTCAACGGAATGTCGTTTCCGTGGCAACTGGAAAGCTCGGCTCTGTCAAGGTTGTTCAAGGCAACCAGACTTTTACCGGAATCAAATCCGATAAGAGCTGGATCAATTTTGAGGATAAAAAGCCGCTCTTGGGGATTGACATGTCTCTATGGCGACTTAATGAATTAAAATTCGAGGCGGAACCGGTGGAGTACCTTTCGGATACTTCCGAAAAGGTGATGGATCTGGAATTGCTGGACGATAGCGGCGTACGTGTCGTTAAGGTTTCATTCTTTTCCGATCCCGAACTTCCTGTCGGGCAATGCTGGCTCTCGCTTGATGATGGCAGCGGATACTTTCCGGTATCCGATAAACTGCTTGAAGATCTGCAGGGACAGATTCCTCTCAGAAAATAGCCGGGAATATCCCGGCATAACCATTGTGTTGGAGATCACATGGCAAGAATCACAGTTGAAGATTGTCTGGCTGAGGTTGGTAACAGATTCCTTATTGTCCAGATGGCCATTAAAAGAGTGAAGCAGTACCGCGAAGGTTACACTCCTCTTGTTGAATCCAAAAACAAAGAAATTGTAACTGCGCTCAGGGAGATTGCCGCTACTAAGGTTCTTCCCGAGAGCTACCATACTCCGGACGGTAAAAAACCCGGCAGTGAATAAGCTATGTCAAAACGTTGTTATTATGAAGTTTTAGAGGTTTCCAGAGAGTCCCAGGAAGGGGAAATTAAACGGGCCTACCGCAAGAAGGCCATGGAATTTCACCCCGACCGCAATCCGGGTAATGCGGAAGCCGAAGAGAAGTTTAAGGAAGCGGCAGAAGCTTATGATATTCTGCGCGATCCTGAAAAAAGAAGTCGCTACGACCGTTTCGGCCATGACGGCGTGAACGGCATGAACGGCGGTTTCGGCGGATTCCAGTCTTCCGAAGATATATTCGGCGCGTTCGGTGATATCTTTGGAGACATTTTCGGTTTCGGCGGCGGAGCTCGCGGTGCAAACCGTATGCAGGCCGGTTCAGACCTGAGGTACAATCTTACTGTTTCCTTCCGTGACGCAGCCAAGGGTACCGAAGTTGAATTGAATATTCCGGTTACCGATACCTGCGATACCTGCGACGGTTCAGGTTCAGCTCCGGGAACTACTCCCGAGACCTGTTCCCACTGTGGCGGCAGGGGGGCTGTTGAACAGACTCAGGGCTTTTTCCGTATCTCTGTTCCATGTCCCGCCTGTAATGGTAAGGGTAAAGTAATAACCAACCCCTGCTCCGATTGTCATGGTGCCGGTTATGTACGTAAGCAGAAGGACCTGAATGTCCGCATCCCTGCTGGTGTGGATAATGGTTCCCGGCTGCGTCTGCGCGGTGAAGGTGAAGCCGGAATGAACGGCGGTCCCCACGGCGATCTGTATGTGGTTATAACTGTTGAGCCGGATAAGGTCTTCAGACGTCAGGGGCAGGATCTGGTGCTTAGTACCGAGATCTCTTTTGTTCAGGCTGCCCTTGGTTACAAGATGGAAATTCCGACCCTTGATGATCCCATTGAAATGGATGTCCCCAAGGGAACCCAGAGCGGTGAGGTTTTCCAGCTTCGCGGACTTGGACTGCCCTATCTCGGCAGCTCCCATAAGGGAGACCTGCTCGTGGAAGTAAAGGTCAAAACTCCCACCGGCCTGAACAGCAGGCAGGAAGAATTGCTTCGGGAGTTTGAAGCCCTTGATGAAGAGAAGCCCATGAAAAAGGTTAAAAAACTCTTTAAAAAAGCAAAAGATAAAGTGATGGGTGAGTAGCATGAGTGAATTTTCCCACATCGATGCCGAAGGCAATGCGACTATGGTGGACGTGGCCGCCAAAGCCGACACCAAACGAATTGCAATTGCCAAAGGAAGGGTGATCCTCAATGAGGAAACCTTCAATCTCCTGCAGCAGCAGGCGCTGCCCAAAGGTGATGCCCTTGCCTCTGCCAAGATAGCAGGCATCATGGGGGCCAAGGAAACTCATCGCCTTATCCCGCTCTGCCATCCCATTGCTCTCAGCTACGTTGACGTGCGTTTCGCCATTAATGAAGCTGATCTGACTATCGAAGTTGAAGGCGAGGCCCGCTGTACCGGTAAAACCGGAGTAGAAATGGAAGCGCTGGTAGCTGTTCAGGTTGCCTGTGCCACCATCTATGACATGTGCAAGGCCGTTCAGAAGGATGTGATTATTTCCGATGTCCGTCTTGTTCGCAAGGAAGGCGGTAAATCCGGACTGTTCGTAGCTGATTAAGCCTTACTTCATTTAATATGAATTAAAGCGGCAGGACTGAATTATCAGACCTGCCGCTTTTCTTTTTCCAAGCTACTTGCGTTTATTCATTAAAATGATTAGTTCGTAGACCAAAGACAATTCCCCTACTGCTTAGACGCTATCCAGTAGTTATGTAAATCTCAAAACAGAGGTTCGGTTCATGTCAGAACATGTAGTTGTCATTGGTGCTGTCGCACTTGGCCCCAAGGCTGCCTGCCGTTTTAAAAGAATCAGGCAGGACGCCAAAGTAACCCTTATCGACAGGGACGAAATTTTTTCCTACGGCGGTTGCGGTATTCCTTACTATGTTTCCGGTGATGTTTCTGAAGCGCACCAGCTTCGCACCACTGCATTTCATATGGTCCGTGATGAGCCTTTCTTTCAGGACATCAAAAGTGTGGATGTGCTTTCCTCCACCGAGGCCACCAAGATCGACCGTCAAAAGAAACAGGTTCACATAAAGAATCTGAAGAGCGGCGAAGAAAGCGTGCTCAATTACGATCAGCTCGTTATCGGTACTGGTGCTACTCCTCGCAAACTCGGACTTCCCGGTGAAGATCTTGAGAACGTATTCTACGTCGGTAACATGCATGATGCCGAAAAGATCAAAAAAGGTATCACTACCGGGCAGTACGGCAAGGCTGTTGTAGTTGGCGCCGGTTTTATCGGCCTTGAAATGGCTGAAGCTTTTTCCGACATGTGGGGCATTGAAACCACTGTTGTAGAAATTTTTGACCAGATTCTGCCTCGTATGTGCAGCCCCGTGCTTGCAAAGATGGGCCAGAACCACATGGAAGAGCAGGGTGTGACCTTCAAGCTTGGACAGACTGTTTCCAAAATTGATGGTGACGAGGTTGTAGAAAAGGTTGTCACCTCAGACGGCGAGATCGAGGCTGACATCGTAATCATTTCAGCCGGTGTTATTCCCAACGACGGCCTCGCACGCGAATGCGGCCTTGATTGCAGCGAACGCGGCGGCATCCTTGTTGATGAAGGCATGCGTACTTCCGATCCCCTGATTTTCTCCGGTGGTGACTGCGCTATCATTAAGAATGCTGTTGATGAATCTCCGCTGTTTCTGCCTATGGGGTCCATGGCTAACAGACAGGGCCGCGTAATCGGCGGTAACCTTGCAGGCCGCAATGAAGTCTTTCCCCCGGCAGCAGGTTCCTGGTGCGTGAAAATTTTCGAACGGGCCATGTCCGGTACCGGAATGAGTCTCGGTGCTGCAAAGCAGGCCGGGTTCGATGCTGTCAGCGTTATGCTGATCATGGCTGACCGCGCTCATTTCTATCCTGAAAGGGATATGATGACCCTTGAGATGGTTGTAGATAAAACAACCCGCCGTGTACTTGGTATTCAGGGTATTTCCGCAGGCGGCGATGCTCTTGTCGGGCGCATCAATGCGGTTGCGGCTCTCATGAAGTTTCAGCCCAAGATTGAAGACATCAGCAACCTTGAGCTTGCTTACTCCCCGCCGTTTGCTTCCGCTATGGACGTTCTCAACGCCATCGCAAACATGGCAGACAACGCTCTGTCAGGTATGAACCACGGACACGGCCCGGATATTTTTGCTGAGTACTGGTCTGAACGTGAAAGCGGTGAATACTGCTTCCTTGACGTTCGCGAAAAGGCTGATGCCGAACCTTTCCTCGAAAAATATCCCGAGCACTGGCACAACATTCCTCAGGGTGAGATTCCCAAGCGTTTCGAGGAGCTTCCCAAGGATAAGAAGCTGGTGCTGGTCTGCAATACCGGTGGTCGCTCCTATGAAGCCCAGATCATGCTCGATGCTCTTGGATTTAAAGAAGTACACAACACACAGGGCGGTATGGCTGTCATTAAAGCTTTTGGTGTTGATATCTAGTTTATTCTATTAGACAATTTGTGCGCCGCTTTTTTTCGGAAAAGCGGCGCTTTTATATTTGAGGATAATCTGTATGTCGATTTTGCAGAATCGGCATACAGAGTGATTGATATTTTTTTTAATTTTGCGTTGCTATGGATTTGCATTTCTTTTAATGTACTATGAAGTAATCAAAGTAAATTGTGGTCATTGACTATTTAAACAACGCATCTTGTGCCAAGTGAGGGGATATGAGGTTTCTTATTATTGACGATGACGAAACCGTTCACATGTATCTGAGTAAACTGCTCTCTCCATATGCTCGTTGTGAGACAGTGTTCAACGGAAATGATGCCATTGAACTTTATAAGAAAGCCCATGAAGAAAAGGACCCTTTCGATACCATTTTCATGGACATTCTTATGCCCGAAATGGACGGTCATGAAGCGACTAAGAAGTTGCGCGAATTGGAGCAGGATATGCAAGTTGACGGCCCTAACGAATTTAAGCTGGTAATGATTACTTCTCTGAAGGATACCAAAAACGTCAGCCAGGCTTTTTTCAAGGGCTATGCAAGCTGTTATATTGTTAAACCGTTCAATAAAGTGCAGGTCATGAATGAGTTGCGCGAGAACAATATACTTTAATATTGCTTGTCAATTAGCCGGTTTTATCCGGCTTTTTTGCTTATAAACTGATATCCGTTGGAGTGCATTTCGGTATACAAAAGTATATGTCCGGTACAGGACAGGTGCTGATTTTATTTTGCTAGCTTAGTCGTAATTTTAAAAATGATCGGAGTTTGGATATGTGGAAGAATAAAATATTAAGTATCTGCCTCGTGTTGGTTATGGGAATAGCTGTATCCGGTTGTGCGGCAGTAGTTCTCGGCGGTGCAGCTGCAGGTGGTACATACGTTTATGTAACCGGACAGGCCAAACAGAAATACAATACCGATCTGGGCAGCACTTATAAGGCAGCATTAAAAGGCACCGAGAGCCTTGGTCTGAAGATCGTCGAGCACAAGAAAAGACTCAGCGAAGCTTCAATAAAAGCTGTCGATGTTGATAAAGACGTTTATATTGACCTCACATATGTTTCCAGCAAGGTTACCGAAGTTTCGGTCAGGTACGGACTTTTTGGAGATGAGGCGGCTTCCCGCGAGATTCTTAAGGCGATCAACAATAATTTCTAGTTCTTATAAAATCGGATTAAAACATAAGCATCCTGACCTCTGGGTCAGGGTGCTTTTTTTTATGCCTTCCCCACCCCCCTTTGTGATCTGGTCAAAGGGGGGACCAGCATGCCATTTATTTATTGTCTCTTGCTGAGTCCATCTGGCGAAAATCAGCATTGATGATGAAGTTGCGGTCCTGAGTGTTCCAGTTTTCAGGAGAGAGCATGAAGAGATCATTCTTGTCTTTAAGGTTTATGATCGGGCAAGTCTTCTTTTCTGTCTTTTTTACTTGTTTCTTCTGCTTTTTCATGGGGTCCTCCAATGGCTATAGTTAGGCTATTCCTAATAAGAATATAACCTCTGGAGAGAAACAAAACAATGGCTACAGGTAAAAAAAATGTGTAAAACAGCAATCCATCCGGATTATAAGTGTATTTTGTGTTTTTGTTTAAATGTCTGAAATAATTGTTTATTGTTTTATTTTCTGAGTTAATGATACGATATATAATGATTAATTTTCTGCCGAGAGATCAAGTTCAAAGAGAGTTAGCAATGTGTGTTGCGCCGGGGAGAAATTATCGTCGGAAATGATGTAAATCCAGATGGTTTCACCGGGGCCCATAACGGTATCCATGCCTTCATAGTTGTCGCGGGGGATGGGCGGGATTATGTTGCAAAAAAGGTCAGGGAAGACTGTTTTGCCCTGCACGATCTTATCGCGTTCAATGGTGTTTATTCGGATTCCGAGGGTTCCGGGGCCCTTGTAGCGGCGTTCAAGCACAAGGATTTTGTCATTGTTTAGATTGCCGGCGGAAGTTGGACGGAAATCCGAATTACGCTTATATTTAAAGGTAAGCCATTCTCCGTTATTAAGCAGTGCTCCTGCAGAGATTGCATCATCAGAATTACCGTCTTCGGTAAGAACGAAAAGGGTATTGTCGGGAAGCAGAAGCATGCTTTCGATGCCTCCGTTAAGTGGCGATTTCCTGATTAGCTCCGGCAGAGGTACAGTAGTCGCTTTACCTGAAAGATCCAGGTGTTTACCTGAATTATAGTGATTTATGCGGTGGACCCTTTCGAAGGAAACAAGATATCCTGAATCGGAGGTGTCGCTGTGATTAAGTTGCGGGGCACGGCATAGCCCTTCGGCATCAGCGTTATACTTGATGCTGAATGTCTTGCCTTTAGTATCGAGCAGTTGGCCCAGTTCCGCTTCACGCTCAACGCTTTTAAGGAAGCCTGAAGGGGTGTAGTTAAGTTTTCCTTTTAGCCAGAAGCCCATGTCTGAAACAGCTAGAAACGTAGTGCGGTCTTTGCTGATCAAGAAGTCGGAAAATCCACCAAAAGCTGGATGAGGGCTGGTTAAGAGCAGTGTTCCCCGGTATTTTAGTTTGGGATTGGGCAGAACAACTTTTTCAGGGTTTTCCGGTCCGACCTGTTCACTGAGCAGGGCCGTCTGGACCGGATTGATCTCTGGCTGTGCAGGGTTGACCAATTTGCTTGATGCTCCAAATAGAAATGAGATTGGAGTGCAGCAAAGGATGAGAATAAAGAGTATGATTTTTTTCATAGCCAGTCCTTAAGTGGAATTTTTTAGAATTATCAGAATTTAAGTAAGGTGAAAAATGTTGCTACGGTACGTTTCTTGTATAGCTTATAGTCGAACAGGTTTGGTTGCTTCAGACAAATTGCGCCCGATTTGCAGCACGCCTGATTCGCTTTGCATATAAACCGGAGTTACTGAAAAGTGAAACAGTTAATTGCTGTAACTATACTTATTATTAGCGTATTTTTGTCTTCTCTTGCTTTTGCGGAAAGTGAAAAACGCAATATCCTGTACCTAAACTCGTATCAGAACGGCTACAAGTGGTCCGATGATATTCTGGAAGGGTTGCGAAATAGTTTTCTGGAAAGCGGTCTTAATCTCGACCTGCACATTGAATACATGGATACCAAAAGGTTTAAGGATGAAGAATTTATGGAAATTCTACATTCGTATTATGTATTCAAGTACCAGAAATACAAATTCTCGGCTATCGTTGTTTCGGATAACAATGCTCTGAATTTCATGCTGCGTTACCGGGAAACATTTTTCCCCGGTGTTCCTGTTATTTTCTGCGGTATCAATGACTTCCGGCCTGAGTTGATTGCAGGGCTGGATAATTATTGCGGGGTTCTTGAAAATCCTGGCACCAAAGATAACTTGGATATTGCCCTAAAAATTAATCCCTCGCTGAAAAGGGTTGTAGTTGTCGGTGACCAGTCGGTAACCTCACGGGCAATCAGGGCACAGATTAAGAAAGCTGAACCCCTTTTCAAAGGCGTTCTTGAATTTGAACATTGGAATGACCTGCCGTTGGTTGAGTTGTTGGCCCGTTCCCGCAACATGAGCAAAAATGAGATTTTACTTTTTACTCCTTTTTATAAGGGCGCGCATGGCGAATTGTTTTCTTCGGAAGAAGTGTTGAATATTATTTATCAAAATTCTCCTGTTATGATTTTCAGCGTCTGGGAATTCTTACTAGGACACGGTATTGTGGGTGGTAAGCTGTTGTCCGGTACTGATCAGGGCCGCAAGGCCGCTGAGATGGTTCTGCATGTACTTGATACCGGACAGATGCCTGATCCGCGGGTTATCAAGGTCACCAATGAATATTACATGTTTGATTATAACGTGTTGGAGCGATTTAAGATTAACAGTGACCTGCTTCCCGATGACAGCGTAATCATCAACGAACCGGATTATTTCTATAAATTAGATAAGCAGGTTTTTTGGACCATTATAGTTTCTATTCTCGGACTGAGCATGATTCTGGTCATGCTGATTATTTCCATTCTCCAGCGCCGCAAAGTTGAAAAGCGTATCAAGGCCCAGCTATCCTTTCAGGAAATCCTTATGGATACCATACCGCTTTTGATTTGTTGGAAGGATAAAAAACAGCAATATCTCGGAGCTAACCACTCCTTTACAGATTTTTTTGGGCTTGGTTCTCCGTGGTCGCTAGTAGGGCTGACGGATTCCGAGATTGACGTTCACAAAAGATTCGCCGAGCAGGCTGCAGTCTGGGATAAGAAGGTTTTGCAGACCGGTAAGCCGCGTATGGGCATCAACTGGTCTCTTATCCGTGAAGGAGAAGATCCGGTCTGGCTGGAAATCAACAAGGTTCCGCTTTACAATGAAAAAGGGGAAGTTGTCGGTACGCTGTCCACTGCTGAAGATGTCACCCGGAAGGTCAACCTTGAAAAGCAGCTCCTGCAATCTCAGAAAATGGAAGCTATCGGGACACTTGCAGGCGGAATTGCCCATGACTTTAACAATATCCTGACTTCTATCATGAACTCGGTGGAGCTGGCATTAAGCGATATCGAAGAAGGCACCATTACGTGGAAAGATCTGGACCGGGCCATCAAAGCCGCCCAGCGCGGCAGCCGTGTAGTTAAACAGATTCTGACCTTCAGCCGTCCTTCACAGGAAGGGTTTAAGCCCACTGATATCGGTGAGGTTGTGAAGGAAACTGTCGATTTTATTAAAGCTTCCCTGCCGCGAAATATTCGGGTATCAGCCAAGGTCCCTGAAGGTGCGCCGCTGGTCATGGCCGACCCGACCCAGATTCATCAGGTTATTATGAACCTTTGTACGAACTCCTTTCAGTCCTTGAAGGGCAGGGGAGGGCGTATTAATGTTTCACTGACGACTGTTGAGGTAGAAGATGAGCAGGCGCAGTTCATGAGGGTAGCACCCGGTGTTTATCAGCGTTTGGAAATTACTGATAATGGGCCGGGGATTTCCGTTGAAATTCTTGACAAGATTTTTGATCCCTTCTTTACAACTAAAGGTAAAGCTGAGGGGACGGGGCTGGGGCTGGCGGTTGTGCATGGATTGATTAAAGGGCACGGTGGCGGAATTTCTGTGAACAGTACCCCGGATGTGCGGACCTGTTTCGAGATATTTCTCCCGGTACAGGGCCAGCTGCGTGATGTTGTTCGCAAAAGTTATGGCGGGTTGCCTATGGGGCAGGAAAACATCCTTTTTGTAGAGGATGATGAAGATCAGCTTGAAACCACACCGCGCATTTTGGAAAGCCTTGGTTATGACGTCACAGCCCTTGCTTCCCCGGAAAAGGCATTCAATATGATTGTGGATGAGCCGGGACGTTTTGATATTATGATAACAGATTACGACATGCCGCAAACCAACGGTCTGGAACTCTCCCGTATGGTTCAGGATGTGGCTCCGGATCTACCAATTCTGGTTGTTTCCGGCAGGCGTAATGTGCTCAGTTACGTGGCTGATGCCGAATATGATGTGAAGAGTGTCCGCAAAGTTTTGATGAAACCTTACAATAAAACAATTATCGCCGACGCAATTCGGGAAGTACTTGCTTCCACGGAGAATATAGATGGGTAAAATTCTGATTATTGATGACGATGTGCAGGTTTGCGAAACAATTGAGAGTCTTATCGCCCGTGCAGGACATGAGGCGGTTAGCTCATACAATTTGAATGATGGCCTTGCCAAAGTCAACAACGCTGCATATGACCTCGTTTTTCTGGACATTTCCCTGCCGGACGGCAATGGGCTGGATTACCTGCAGCAGGTTAAGGACTCCTCAGGTAGTCCTGAGGTGATCATCCTCACCGGTAAAGGCGATGCAGACGGGGCTGAGCTTGCTATTCAGGGCGGGGCTTGGGATTTTTTGGTTAAGCCTTCATCCGTGAAGCAGATTACCCTCTCCATGCGTCGGGCCTTGGAATTCCATGCTGAAAAGCAGAACAAGGCTCACTGTGTAGCCCTGAATCTTGATAATATCGTCGGAAAAAGTACAGAAATAAAAACTTGTTACGATCTTATAGCTCATGCCTCGGGGTCAGATGCCAACGTGTTGGTTAACGGTGAGACCGGAACAGGGAAGGAGCTTTTCGCTCAGACTATCCACGAGAATTCGAAGCGGGCTAATAATAATTTCGTGGTCGTTGACTGTGCTTCTCTGACGGAGACTCTGGTGGAATCCACTCTTTTCGGTCACAAGCGCGGTTCATTTACCGGAGCTCAGGCAGACCGGAAGGGCCTTATCCCGTTGGCTGATAAAGGAACCCTGTTTCTCGATGAAGTAGGGGAGATGCCATTGGCCGTGCAGAAGTCCTTTTTGCGCGTGCTGCAGGAGCGTACTTATCGCCCGGTAGGCGAGAATAGGGAGTTTAAAAGTGATTTTAGGCTGGTAGCTGCAACCAACCGCGATCTCGAAGCCATGGTCAGCCGTGGTGATTTCAGACAGGATCTGCTTTACCGTATCCAGACTATCCATATTTACCTGCCGCCCCTTCGTGATAGGGGAGGAGATATCCGCGAGCTGACTTCGTTTCACCTTTCACGGCTTAGTTCTCAGTATGGCGTGCCGCCCAAAGTTGCGAGTTCTGATTTTTATGATGTGTTGGACAACTACGAGTGGCCGGGGAACGTGCGTCAGCTTTTCAATGTCGTGGAGCAGGCGTTTGTTGCTGCAGGAACAGGCAACACTATCTATGCCATGCATCTCTCTGATGCCCTGCGGATCAAGATGGCAAAATCCAATCTGAAGAAGGGGGAAGATCTTCTGCAGACTCTGCAGGATGCATCTACTTCTACTTCTGCACTGTCATCTGGAAAGGTGTCTGAAAAAAAAGACTTACTCAAACTGAATCAAGATTCAGTCTTTGACGATGCAGTGGTAGATATCCTTACCGGGGAGCTCCCCCCGTTAAAAGTTTTTAAGGGTATGGCCGAGAAAAAATACCTTGAAGAGCTATTGCTAAGACATCAAGGAGATACTGCATCTATCTTAAAAATTTCAGGACTTTCCCGTTCTCATTTCTATGCTCTTTTGAAGAAGCATGGGATCAATGATTAATACAAGTGAGTAGTTCATGTGAGCGGTTTTCTTTAAGATAATCATTGAATAAGTGTTCAGTCTGGTTTTTAAGACTAAGCCTTGTCTTTTTTTGAAGACAAGGCTTTTTTTGTGTGCTGCAGGCCGAAAGCGTTGGGATGCGGGCTTTTTCTCCAATGTTTCAGTTTGTTCACGATAGAGTGCATATTTAATGGCATCTGTATTGTCTTAAATTTCGGACAAGATTGAACTGTTGATATTGGTCGCAAAGGGAAGACTTCGTTAACTAGTTGAATATTCAGTTCTTTGTCCGCGATATAATGTTTGGCACACAAATTGTAAACTGAGGCTTATGTGAGTGTTCAACCTTGCGCCTTGGGTTCCGATTGTTTCAGCAAGGTTTTTATTACTCGGTGAGGTTTTACATTAATTCTCTTAAGGAGCTTTTTTAATGGCTAAGAACATGAAAACTATGGATGGTAACACAGCTACCGCTCACGTTTCCTACGCGATGAGTGATACAGCAGCCATCTACCCCATCACTCCTTCATCTACCATGGGTGAAGTTGCTGAAGAGTGGGCAGCGCAGGGCCGTAAGAACATCTTCGGCCAGGTCCTCAACGTAAAGCAGCTTCAGTCTGAAGCTGGTGCTGCAGGTGCTGTACACGGTGCTCTCGCAGCTGGCGCTCTTACTTCTACTTATACTGCATCGCAGGGTCTCCTGCTTATGATCCCCAACATGTACAAAATCTCCGGTGAACTCCTTCCCGGCGTTTTTCATGTTTCCGCCCGTGCAATCGCTGCGCAGGCACTTTCCATCTTCGGTGATCACCAGGACGTAATGGCTTGCCGCCAGACCGGTTTCGCGATGCTGGCTTCCAGTTCTGTACAGGAATGTATGGACATCGCTCTCATTTCCCACCTTGCATCCATCGAATCAAGTGTGCCTTTCCTGCACATGTTCGACGGTTTCCGCACCTCCCACGAAATCCAGAAGATCGAAGTTATCGATTACGAAGACATGAAGTCTCTCGTTGATTGGGATGCGGTTGCAGCTTTCCGCGCAAGAGGCATGAATCCTGAGAATCCCTCAATCCGCGGTACCGCTCAGAACCCCGATATTTACTACCAGGCTCGTGAAGCAGCCAATGGTTTCTACGATCAGCTTCCTGCTATCGTTACCAACTGCATGAAGAAAGTTGGCGACCTGACCGGTCGTTACTACAAACCTTTCGACTACGTTGGTCACGAAGAAGCTGAAAGAGTCATCGTAGCAATGGGTTCCGGTTGTGAAGCAATTGAAGAAGTAGTTAATAAGCTCGTAGCTGACGGTGAAAAAGTCGGTCTGATCAAAGTCCGTCTCTACCGTCCTTTCCTTACTGAGTACTTCCTCAATGTTCTGCCCGCAACCTGCACCAACATCACAATTCTGGACCGCACTAAAGAGCCTGGTGCTCTTGGTGATCCCCTGTACCAGGACGTATGTACTGCATTTGTTGAAAGCGGCATGAGCCCCGTTGTTACTGCTGGTCGTTACGGTCTCGGTTCCAAAGAGTTCCGTCCTAACATGGTTAAATCCGTGTTCGACAACATGAAGGCAGCCGGTCCCAAGAACCACTTCAACGTAGGTATTGAAGACGACGTTACCAACACTTCTCTCGCAGTTGGTGCTGAACTTGATACTACCCCCGCTGGCACTGTTCAGTGTAAGTTCTGGGGTCTTGGAGCTGACGGTACTGTTGGCGCAAACAAGCAGGCTATTAAAATCATCGGTGACAAAACCGACATGTACGCACAGGGATACTTCGCATACGACTCCAAGAAGTCCGGCGGTATCACCATGTCCCACCTGCGTTTCGGTGATGAGCCCATCCAGTCTACTTACCTCGTAACCAGCGCAGACTTCATTGCATGCCACAACTCCAGCTACGTACACCAGTACGACCTGCTCGAAGGCATTAAAGAAGGCGGAACCTTCCTTATCAACTCCCCCTGGTCTGCCGAAGACATGGAGAAGGAACTTCCCGTAGAACTGCGTCGCACTATCGCTGAGAAGAACCTCAAGTTCTACACCATCGACGCTGTTAAAATCGCAGCTGAAGTTGGCCTCGGCGGTCGCATCAACATGGTAATGCAGACAGCATTCTTCAAGCTCGCTGATGTTATTCCTTTTGACGACGCTGTTGCGTACCTCAAAGAATCCATCAAAAAGGCTTACGGCAAGAAAGGCGACAAGATCGTCAACATGAACAACGCAGCTGTTGACCAGGCTGTTGCCAACCTTGTTGAAATCAGTGTTCCCGAATCTTGGAAAAACCTCACTGAAGACGAAGCGGCCGTATCTGATGAGCCGGCATTCATCTCCGATGTTGTCCGTCCCATCCTTGCTCAGAAAGGTGACAACCTGCCTGTTTCCGCTTTTGAGCCTGACGGCCTCTTCCCTCTTTCCACTGCTCAGTTCGAAAAACGCGGCGTTGCTATCAACGTTCCCGAATGGCTGCCTGAAAACTGCATTCAGTGTAACCAGTGTGCATTCGTTTGCCCGCACGCAGCTATCCGTCCCGTTCTCGTAACTGAAGAAGAGCTGAAAGACGCTCCTGATACCTTCGCAACTCTTGATGCAAAAGGTAAAGAGCTCAAAGGTCTCAAGTACCGCATGCAGGTTTACGCACAGGACTGCCTCGGTTGCGGTAACTGCGCAGACATCTGCCCCGCTAAAGAGTCCGCTCTGGTTATGAAGCCCATCGCTTCCCAGCTGACCTCTGAAGTACCCAACCTTGATTTTGCCCAGACTATTCCTGAAAAGGATGGCCTCATGAGCAGAACCACTGTTAAGGGTTCCCAGTTCCAGCGTCCGCTGATGGAATTCTCCGGTGCATGTTCCGGTTGTGGTGAGACTCCCTACGTTAAAGCTATCACCCAGCTCTTCGGCGAGCGCATGATCATTGCAAACGCCACCGGTTGTTCCTCCATCTGGGGTGCTTCCGCTCCGACTACTCCTTACTGCACCAACAAGAACGGTCACGGTCCCTCCTGGGGCAACTCCCTGTTCGAAGATGCAGCTGAGTTCGGATACGGTATTGAAATGGGTATTTCCCATCGCCGTGAAAAACTGGCCGACCTCGTTGGCGAAGCTGTCGAAGCAGGCGTTCCCGCTGAACTCGAAGCCGACATGAAAGCATGGCTGGAAAACAAAGATAACGCAGCTCTTTCCGAAGAGTACGGTCAGAAAGTTGTGGACGGCATCTACGGTGCTCCCCAGACCGAACTTCTCGGCGAGATCGCAGAAATGGAAGATCTGTTCACCAAGAAATCCCTCTGGGTATTCGGTGGTGACGGTTGGGCATACGACATCGGCTTCGGCGGTGTTGACCACGTGCTCGCTTCCGGTCGCGACATTAATATCCTTGTAATGGATACTGAAGTATACTCCAACACAGGTGGTCAGTCCTCCAAGGCTACCCCTCTCGGCTCCATCGCCAAGTTCGCAGCTGGTGGTAAGAACACCGGTAAGAAAGACCTCGGCCGCATGATGATGAGCTACGGTTACGTATACGTTGCTTCCGTATCCATGGGCGCTAACAAGCAGCAGTTCATGAAGGCAATCCAGGAAGCTGAAGCTTACCCCGGTCCTTCTCTCGTAATCTGCTACGCTCCCTGCATCAACCAGGGTATCCGTAAGGGTATGGGTAAGACCCAGCTCGAAATGAAGCTGGCAGTAGATTCCGGTTACTGGCCGCTCTACCGCTTCAACCCCATGCTTGCTGACGAAGGCAAGAACCCCTTCGTGCTGGAGTCCAAAGCTCCTGACGGAACCATGCAGGAATTCATGGCCGGCGAAAACCGCTACGGTCTGCTTGAGCGCATGAACCCCGAAGCATCCAAAGAGTACCGCGCTAAAATCGAAAAAGATTATAACGAAAGGTACGAAATCTTGAAATACATGGCTGACGCTGATTTCAGCGGAAGCAAATAGCACCACCCGCGCCTGCGGACGGGCCTGCACAGGTGGCCCGTCCGCAGCACCCCCTCTAACTGCGATTGGAAGGTGTATCGTAGCATGAGGAGGGCAGGGTAGAAGTCCTTCAACAGACTTTTAAAAAAACGTTGAGCCTGTGTCGCCTTTATGTGGTATGATGAATGCGTTTTCATCAGAGGGTGGCAAGAACAAAAGCATTTCTTTTGCTTAAGGAGGAAACATGTCTGTAGGAATTTTAGCCCTTGTTGCGATCATCCCGATCGTACTGGCAATGGTACTGATGGTCGGTCTGCGCTGGCCCGCTACTAAAGCTATGCCCGTTGCATGGCTGTCTGCTGTCGCAGGTGCAATTGCCGTATGGAACTTGCCTGCAAGTTACGTAGCAGCTCTTACTGTTCACGGATTTATTACCGCTATCGGCGTTCTTATCATCGTATTCGGTGCGATTATCATTCTTTACACCCTGCAATATTCCGGCGGTATGGAAACCATCCAGTACGGATTTCAGGGTATCAGCCGTGACCGCCGCGTACAGGTTCTGATCATCGGTTACCTGTTTGCAGCATTCATTGAAGGTGCTGCAGGTTTCGGTACTCCCGCAGCTCTGGCAGCTCCGTTGCTCCTCAGCCTTGGGTTCCCCCCTCTCTGTGCAGTTGTAATGTGCCTTGTTTACAACTCCTTCCCGGTAACCTTCGGTGCGGTTGGTACTCCGGTTATTCTCGGTATGAAATACCTGACTTCTTATGTTGATCAGGCTATTGCCGCAGCAGTTCCCGGCCTGAACTTCAATTCCATGGAAGCTTTCGACGCTCTGGTAGGTCAGTGGGCGACTGTAATGCACATTCCCATGATCTACATTCTGCCCATCTTCATGCTTGGTTTCATGACCCGTTTCTTCGGTGAGAACAAGAGCTGGTCTGAAGGTTTCGGCGCATGGAAATTCTCCCTTTTCGCTTCCACCGCTTTCTCCGTACCTTACCTCTTCACCGCATGGTTTGTTGGACCTGAGTTCCCCTCTCTGCTTGGTGGTCTCGTAGGTCTCGGTATTGCTGTACTCGGTGCTAAAAACGGTTTCTGCGTACCCGAAAAATCTTGGGACTTCGGTGCTCCCTCCACTTGGGATGCTGAATGGACCGGTACTGTTTCCGCTGAAAACTCCGGTGAATTCAAAGCTCACATGAGCCAGCTGAAAGCATGGACCCCTTACATTCTTATCGGTCTCATCCTTGTTGTTACCCGTATCCCCGAGCTCGGCCTCAAAGGCATGCTCGCAGGCGTTGCTATCCCCTTTAAAAACATCCTCGGTTTCGAGTCTGTTAACAACTCCATCAAGATTCTGTACCTGCCCGGTACCATTCCTTTCGCACTGGTTGCAGTACTGACCATCTTCATCCACGGCATGCCCATGGATAAAGCAGCGACCGCTTGGAAAGAAGCAATCGCAAAAATGAAGAACCCCACCATCGCACTGTTCTTCTCCGTAGCTCTGGTATCCATCTTCCGCGGTTCCGGTATTGCTGATGCAGCCCTGAACCCCAACGGCTACATGTCCATGCCTCTGGCACTGGCTGAAGCTGTATCCGGTCTCGCCGGTCAGACCTGGCCCATGTTCGCATCCTTCGTTGGTGGTCTCGGTTCCTTCATCACCGGTTCCAACACTGTATCCGACCTGCTCTTCGCTGAATTCCAGTGGGGCGTAGCCGCTAAACTCGACATGCCCCGTCAGATCATCGTAGCAGCACAGGCTGTTGGTGGTGCAATGGGTAACATGATCTGCATCCACAACATCGTTGCGGCATGTGCGGTTGTTGGTCTCTCCGGTATGGAAGGTCAGATCCTCAAGCGTACCGTATGGCCCTTCCTGCTCTACGGTCTGGTTGTAGGTATCGTAGCCTGCGTACTCTCCTTCGTAATGTACCCCACTCTGTTCTAATTAAATACGTCCTCTCAGGGCCGGAGACGGCTCCGGCCCTGAGTTTTAATTAGTCGGATTAATATATACCAAGATTGTTTTTTAGATTCAGGAGCAAAAAAACATGTCCAACGCTAAATTAGCCAAAGACTTTGAAAAGATTGTAGGTGCAGGAAATGTCATGCACGAAGAAGCTGACCTCCATGCATACTCTTACGATTCTGCAGTACTTGATCCCCAGGTACCTTCACTCGTAATAAAGCCGACTTCAACCGAACAGCTCGGCCCCGTAACCGCACTTTGTAACGAACACGGTCTTCCCATGACTGTACGTGGTGCAGGCACCAACCTTTCCGGTGGAACCATTCCCCACCCCGGCGGTGTTGTTGTACTGACCAACGGTCTGAACAAAATCCTCGAAATCAACGAAGAAGACCTCTACGCAGTTGTTGAACCCGGTGTTGTAACCGCACAGTTTGCAGCACAGGTTGCCTCAAAAGGACTTTTCTATCCCCCGGATCCGGGTTCCCAGGCAGTTTCCACCATCGGTGGTAACGTTGCTGAGAACGCAGGCGGACTCCGTGGCCTTAAATACGGTGTTACCAAAGACTACGTCATGGGCATGGATTTCTATGATGTAAACGGTGACCTGATCAAATCCGGTTCCCGCACCGTTAAATGTGTAACCGGCTACAACCTTGCCGGCCTCATGGTTGCTTCCGAAGGAACTCTGGGTGTGTTCTCCAACATCATCCTCAAGCTCGTTCCTCCGCCGAAGGCATCCAAAGCGATGATGGCTGTTTTCCCCGATGTTCACAAAGCATCCGAAACCGTTGCTTCCATCATTTCCAACCACATCGTACCCTGTACTCTGGAATTCCTCGATAACTCTGTTATCCGCTATGTTGAAGACTTCACCAAAGCCGGTCTGCCCACCGACGCAGGTGCTATCCTGCTTATTGAAGTTGATGGCCATCAGGCTGAAGTTATTGAAGATGCTGAAAAGGTTGTTAACATTTGTAAGAAGTGCGGCGCTAACGAAGTTAAGATGGCAGAAACCGCTGAAGAGCGTGACGCTCTCTGGTTCGCTCGCCGTAACGCACTGCCTTCCCTTGCACGTGCAAAACCGACTACCGTACTTGAAGATGCTACCGTTCCCCGTTCCCAGATTCCTGCAATGATGGAAGGTCTGGAAAAGATCGCTGCCAAGTACAAACTCGACATCGGAACCTTCGGTCACGCCGGTGATGGTAACCTTCACCCCACCATCCTCTGCGATAACCGTAACAAAGAAGAGTTCCACCGTGTTGAGGAAGCTGTTAACGAAATCTTCGAAGTTGCCCTTTCCCTCAAAGGAACCCTTTCCGGCGAGCACGGCATCGGCATGGCAAAATCCAAGTGGATGGAAAAAGAGACCTCCAAGGCTACTCTCGAGTACTCCCTGAGAATGAAGCGTGCTATCGATCCGAAAGGCATCCTGAACCCCACTAAGATCATCGGAGACGTTTAGGATGGAAGATCTCAAGCAATTAGCACAAAACCTCATGGAGCTGGACGACCAGATGGTCGCCTGCATGAAGTGCGGTATGTGTCAGGCAGTATGTCCTGTCTTCGCCGAAACTATGCAGGAAGCAGACGTAACCCGCGGCAAGATCGCTCTTCTCGAGAAGCTTGCCCACGAAATGGTTAAAGATGCTGATCAGGTTAACGATAAGCTGAACAGATGCCTGCTTTGCGGCTCCTGCGCAGCTAACTGTCCGTCCGGCGTGAAGATCATGGATATCTTCATGAAGGCGCGCGTTATCGTTACTTCCTACAAAGGTCTTTCCCCGGCTAAGAAGATGATCTTCAAGGGACTCCTTACCCGTCCCAAACTCTTCAACACTTTGACCGAGATGAGTGCAAAGTTTCAGGGGCCGTTTGCAAAGATTGCCGACCAGGCTTCTGGTGCAGCGAGCTGTGCCATGCTGAACCCGCTTCTCGGCGAACGTCACTTCATGCCACTGGCGAAAAAGCCTTTCCGTAAGGATTATCCTGAACTGGATACCCCCCGCGGCAAGAGCGGTCTGAAAGTGGCTTTCTATCCCGGTTGTGTTGTGGACAAAATGTTCCCCAATGTCGGCCACGCGGCAATTAAGATTCTTGAACACCACGGCGTTGGAATCTTTCTGCCCAAAGGACAGGCATGCTGCGGTATCCCCACACTGGCTTCCGGTGATCAGGATACCATGGTTGCACTTATGAAGCAGAACATCAAAGCTTTCGAAAACGGAACTTTTGACTATCTGGTTACCCCTTGTGCTACCTGTACTGCAACCCTGCATGAAACCTGGCCTAAAATGTGCGACAACGAAGATTCTGTTTTTATTGAAAAAGTTAAGGATCTCGCAGCTAAGACTATGGATATTAACGCATTCCTCGTTGACATCGTGGGCGTTAAGGCTCCTGCAGAACCCAAGAAGGGCGGAAAGGTCGTTACCTACCACGACCCCTGTCACCTCTCTAAATCCCTTGGCGTTACTGCTCAGCCCCGTACCTTGCTGAAAAATAGTGATCAAGTGGAATTCAAGGAAATGAACGAAGCCAACCGTTGCTGCGGCTGCGGTGGTTCTTTCAACCTTTACCACTACGACCTCTCCAAGAGCATCGGTGAGCGCAAAGCGGGTAATGTCCGTGATGCTGGTGCCGATATTGCTGCAACCGGTTGTCCTGCATGTATGATGCAGCTTGGTGACATGCTGTCCCAGACTGGTGGTGGAGTAGAGGTTAAGCACGTTCTCGAAATCTACGCCGATTCCCTCAAGTAGTATACGAAAGTAGTCCAGAATGATTTCATTCTGGACTACTTCACTAAAAACAGTTCAAATAGGGATTGGCTGGAAACAATTTTCCGGGTTTGTAGGATCTTTTTAGTCAGATCCGGCCCAAGATCAACTTAATGAAATAGCGTGGACTCTTCAAATGCGGCTCTGAAGGTTCCAGCCGTTCGCGCTTTTACACAGGAGATAATCCCAGTGTCCAAAAACCTTTACATCACTGCCACCGAAGAGAAGAGCGGTAAATCTGCAATTGCTCTGGGCGTGATGCAACTGTTGCTGAGAGACCTGCAACACGTCGCTATCTTCCGACCCATCATTAATGATAGTCAGAGCGGAGACCGTGATCACGACATCAACCTGATCATGAAGCACTTCAATCTGGACATCAATTATGAGGACACCTATGCCTACACCTTGAAGGAAGCACGGGAACTCATCAACAGCGGCAAACACTCCCTGCTGCTGGAAAATATTCTCAACAAGTACAGCCTGCTTGAAGAGAAGTACGATTTCGTGCTTTGCGAAGGAACCGACTTTCAGGGTAAAGACCAGAACTTCGAGTTTGACATCAATGCGGAAATCGCCGCTAACCTCAGCTGCCCCGTGCTTCTCGTTGCAAACGGAAGAGGGAAAAGTGCTGACGACATCATCGCATCTACCCAGCTTGTTATCGATGCTCTCGAAGATAAAGGCGTAGACACCGTAGCCGCTGTAATCAACAGGCTTACTGCTACCGACGAAGAGAAAAATGAAATCCTTTCCAGCATCAAGTGCAAAGCCAGATGCACCCAGGAACTCCTCGTTTACGGTATTGATGAAAATGAAAGTCTGGGTAATCCCAGCATGAACGACGTTCGCAAATGGTTGAACGGATCTGTTCTTTACGGACATGGAAGACTCGATACTCTCGTAGATGACTATGTTATCGCAGCAATGCGTATCGGTAACTTTCTTGAGTACATTGAAGACGGCAGCCTGATCATCACTCCAGGTGACCGTTCCGACATCATTCTCAGCTCACTGGCTTCCCGTCTTTCCAGTTCGTTTCCGGATATTTCCGGTATCCTGTTGACCGGTGGCCTGCAGCCCAGTGCAAGCGTTCACCGCCTGATCGAAGGTTGGACCGGTGTTCCCACTCCCATCCTTTCCGTGTCCACTAACACTTACCGCACTACACAGCTGCTGAGTGAATTGTACGGAAGAATTGATCCTGAAGATCAGCGTAAAACCGCTTCCGCTCTGGGTACTTTCGAAGCAAACGTTAAAACTGATGAACTCAGACACCGTCTGGTCACCAGCAAGTCCAGCAAAGTTACTCCCAAAATGTTCGAGTACAAGCTGGTTCAGAAAGCTAAAGCCAACAAACAGACCATCGTTCTGCCTGAAGGTACAGGTGAAAGGGTTCTGCGTGCAGCTGATATCCTTACACGCCGCGGCGTAGCTGACATCGTACTGCTTGGTAAAGCTGACGAAGTTGCAGGAAAGATTTCCCAGCTCGGTCTTGAGATGAATGATGTGCGTATCCTCGATCCCGAGTCCGCTCCTCAGTTTGACGATTACTGCGAAACTTACTTCAAGCTGCGCGAACACAAAGGTATTCGTATGTCCGATGCCCGTGACCGCATGCTCGACCCCACTTACTTTGCATCCATGATGGTGCACAAAGGTGATGCCGACGGTATGGTTTCCGGATCTGTTACCACTACAGCACAGACTATTCGCCCTGCATTTGAGTTCATTAAGACCAAGCCTGATGCATCTATTGTATCCAGCGTCTTCCTGATGTGCCTCAAAGACCGCGTACTGGTCTTCGGTGACTGCGCGGTTAACCCCAACCCCAACGCCGAACAGCTTGCCGAGATCGCATTGAACTCTGCTCAGACTGCCAAGATCTTCGGTATTGAGCCTCGCGTGGCTCTCATGTCTTACTCCACCGGTCAGTCCGGTAAGGGTGCAGATGTTGAGAAGGTTAAGGAAGCTGTTAAAATCGCTAAGGAACGTAATCCAGATCTGAAGCTCGAAGGCCCCTTGCAGTACGATGCTGCTATCGATCCTGCTGTCGCTAAGACCAAGCTTCCTGACAGTGAAGTAGCGGGTCAGGCTACCGTTTTTATTTTCCCTGATCTTAATACTGGTAATAATACATACAAAGCTGTACAACGCTCCGCCGAACAGTCAGTTGCGATCGGCCCTGTGCTCCAGGGTCTTAATAAGCCTGTGAACGACCTCTCAAGGGGCTGCACTGTTCCGGATATTGTTAATACTGTCGCAATCACAGCAATTCAGGCAGCAGCCGAAAAAGGACAATTATAAATGAAAATCTTAGTAATTAATGCTGGTAGCTCTTCTATTAAATATCAGCTTTTGGACATGGCTTCCGGCAATGATCTCGCATCCGGTATTGTAGAGCGCATTGGTGAAGAAATGGGTAGCATCAGCTACAAAACCAGCGAAAAATACACTGCCGAACAGCCTTTCCCCACTCACAGGGAAGGTATGGTTGAAGTCATCAACCTGCTCACCGATGCCGACAAAGGCGTTGTAAAAGACAAAGCTGAAATCGCAGCTATCGGCCACCGCATCGTTCACGGCGGCGAGCTTTTCTTCGAGCCTGTTGAAATCGACGAAAAAGTTCTGCAGGGCATCCGCGATTGTATCCCTCTCGCACCTCTGCACAACCCCGGTCACGTTATCGGCATTGAAACTTCCATGGAACTGTTCCCCGGTGTGAGACAGGTTGCTGTTTTCGATACTTCTTTTCACCAGACCATGGAACCCAAAGCCTACATGTACGGCGTACCTTACGAGTACTACGAAAACTGGGGCCTCAGAAGATACGGCGCACACGGCACTTCCCATAAGTATGTTGCCCGTGAGACCGCTAAACTTCTCGGCAAGCCCCTTGAAGAGTGCAATATCATCACTGTTCACCTCGGCAACGGTGCTTCCATCTCCGCAGTCAAGAACGGCAAGTGCTACGACACTTCCATGGGCCTGACTCCTCTCGGCGGTATCATCATGGGTACCCGTTGCGGTGACATTGACCCCGCAATTGTAGGTTTTATTGCAGAAAGAACCAAGCAGAGCGCTGCTGAAGTTGTAGCAACCCTGACCAACGAATCCGGTCTGAAAGGCATCTGCGGTTCCAACGACTTGCGTGACATCCACGCCCGTATCGAAGAAGGCGATGAAAAAGCTAAACTCGCTCTGGACATGGCCTGCCACCGTGTACGTCAGTTCATCGGCTCATACGCTTTCGAACTCGGCCGCGTAGATGCTATCGTATTCACCGCAGGTATCGGTGAAAACGACGAAATCTACCGTGAGAATTGCCTCTCCGGCCTCGAAAACTTCGGTATTACCATCAACAAAGAAAAGAACGATAACTGGGATAGAACTCCCTCTTACATCAGTGATGATGAAGGCGCTGTAAAGGTTGCTATTATCGCCACTAATGAAGAACTCGAAATCGCAAACGATACTGTAGCAGTTCTCGGACTGTAGAAAGTATATATTGAAAAAACCGGGGTGAAGTGTGGAAGGCTTCACCCCGGTAGAAGAATGGACAGGCCTCCTGCTTGGGTATGACGACTAATTCAATAGACGCTTTACCGGAAGGACAGTCTGAAGGAAACGGTCCGTAACAGTCTTGAAGGAAGAGACTGTACCGCCAGTCTTGTGGAAGGGATGTGGCGGTGAATACGGAAATATTAACGGAAGATGTATTTATAACATCGACCATCGTATTTGGGGGAAAAATGACAGCTAAACCTGAAAGTGTAAAGCTTTTTACCGATAAAGCTGAGCTTGTGTCTGCTGTAGTGACAGAGATTTCTTCTCTGGATGAAGCTTACAAGTACACAATGGATCTCTGCGGAAAAAAAGAAGCCTGTAAAATGCTCATTTCCGGTTGTGAACAGAATCTTTCCAGCGGTGCTGAGAAACTTTGTGCAACCAAAACCGGCAAAACTATCGTAGCACCTGCGCTTGGAGAAAAGGAAGCAGCAACATTCGAAAAGCAGTGTGACGATAATGGTTTTACCCTGATTAAAGATAGCGTCCGTAACCACCTTGGCGGTATTGATATCGCATTTACTTACGCCGATTACGGCATTGCCGAGACCGGAACTATCGTCCTCAACTGTCCCAGTGAAGAATTGAGACTGGCCACCATGATTAGTGAAGTGCATGTAGCAGTTCTGCCCAAGTCCAAGCTTGTGGATAACTCCTACGACATTGAGTCATGGATGGAAGGCAACATGATGAAAGGTGACTACACTGCATTCATCACCGGAGCCAGCCGTACAGCCGACATCGAGCGTGTTCTTGCCATCGGCGTACACGGTCCCCTTGAACTTCATATTCTTCTCCTGGAGGACTAATCATGCAGGACGCTAAGAATCTTAAAGAATACAGAAAAGAGATCAGGGAATCCCTTGATAACGACTTCCTCAGAACTGCAATGGACAACTTTGCTGTTGCCTACCGTGCCAGCCGTGCCAACGCGTTCAAGGATATGGACGAAAAAGCGCTGATCGCGGACATCGCCGCAGCTAAAGATG
Organism: Maridesulfovibrio spiralis (SeqCode); assembly: GCF_048571135.1. Taxonomy (NCBI): domain Bacteria; kingdom Pseudomonadati; phylum Thermodesulfobacteriota; class Desulfovibrionia; order Desulfovibrionales; family Desulfovibrionaceae; genus Maridesulfovibrio; species Maridesulfovibrio spiralis (SeqCode). The sequence continues at coordinate 3,214,718 of NZ_CP182344.1, forward strand.
CTTCTGCCCAGAGGCTCGACGAACTTTTCGATAAATTTAAAGAAGAAGCAGAAAAGCGCGGTGCAGTTGTCCACCTTGCCAAGGATGCGAAAGAAGCCAATGAGATTATCGGCCGCATCGCAATAGAGGAAGACTGTAAGACCATCGTCAAATCCAAGTCCATGACTGCGGAAGAGACTCTGCTCAACCATCATCTCGAAGACGATCTGAATCTGAAGGTTGTTGAAACCGACCTCGGTGAGTGGATTATTCAGATGCGTAAGGAAGGTCCTTCGCATATGGTTATGCCTGCGATTCACCTTTCCCGTCATCAGGTCAGCGACCTCTTTTCCGATGTTACCGGCCAGAAGCAGGGTGATGATGTTCAGGCTCTCGTGAAGGTTGCTCGCCGCGAGCTTCGTCAGGAATTTGTTGATGCTGATATGGGCATCTCCGGCGGTAACTTTGCTATCGCCGAAACCGGTTCCATCGGTCTCGTTACCAACGAAGGTAACGCCCGTCTGGTTACCACTCTGCCCAGAGTGCATGTTGCTCTCATGGGTCTTGATAAATTGACTCCCAAACTTCATGACGCTCTGCGTGTGATCAAAGCTCTGCCACGTAATGCTACCGGTCAGGCGATCACTTCTTATGTTACCTGGATCACCGGGTCCAACGAGTGCGCTGCGGCTGAGGATGACAGGAAGAAAGTGCACTTCGTGTTTTTGGACAATGGAAGACGCGCTCTCGCAAAGGACCCGGTGTTCTCTCAGGTTCACCGTTGCGTACGCTGTGGCGCATGCGCCAACGTTTGTCCTGTCTACCGTATGGTCGGCGGCCACAAGATGGGCCATATCTATATCGGGGCTATCGGCCTCATCCTTACCTACTTCTACCACGGTACTGATAAGGCTAAAAACCTTGTACAGAACTGCATTAACTGTGGTGCTTGTAAGGAAATCTGCGCAGGTGGAATTGACCTGCCCGGTCTGATTAAAGACATTCAGGCCCGCATTCTGGAAGAAGAAGGACATCCTATGTACTCCTCCTTCCTTGCTAAAATGATGAAAAACCGCAAACTTTTCCATAAGTTCCTGCGCATTGCTAAGCATGCTCAGAAGCCTGTGAAAGGTAAAGACGGTTTCATGCGCCACCTGCCGATGATCTTCGCACCTGATCATGACTTCCGCGCACTGCCTACCGTGGCAGAAGTGCCTTTCCGCGACATGTGGGCCAAAGTTAAGCCTGCTAAGCCTGCGGAAACCAAGTTCAAGGTAGCTATGTTCTCCGGTTGCGTTCAGGATTTCGTATACCCTGAACAGTCTGTTGCTACCGTTGAGTCCATGAAGAACAAAGGTGTCGACATGGAATACCCCATGGATCAGTCCTGCTGCGGTCTGCCGCTGCAGATGATGGGTGAAGTTGAAAGCGCCAGAGACGTTGCTCTTCAGAACATGAAGGCTTTTGAAGAAGTTGATTGCGATTACATCATTACCATGTGTGCTTCCTGTGCATCACACCTGAAACACAACTATATGAAGATGCTCGGCAAAGATCCCAAATACGCTATGCGTGTTAAGACTTTCGCTGATAAAGTCATCGACTACAGCTCTTTCATGAACGATGTTCTCGGTGTTGAAAAAGAGGACTTCCTTGATTCCGCCGGTGACTCTGTGACTTATCACGCTCCCTGCCACCTCTGCCGTGGGCTGGATGTTAAAGCCGCTCCTCGCGAGCTGATGGTCAAAGCCGGTCTGGACTACAAAGAAAGTGCTGAAGAAGAAGTTTGTTGTGGATTCGGTGGAACCTACTCTGTGAAGTTCCCCAAGATTTCCGAACAGCTTCTTGAAAAGAAAATCAATAATGCTAAGGAAAGCGGTGCTAAAGTGCTGCTGACCGACTGCCCTGGTTGCGTAATGCAGATCCGTGGTGGTGCCAAGAAGCAGGGTGCAGACCTCGAAGTCAAGCACATTGCTGAATATATGGCTGAACGCAGAAAATAAAATACGACACACGCTCACTGTCCGCGACTTTGTTTGCCGGTCGCGGACAGTGGTTTAAGCTGCGGCATGTAATAATGCCTCCAAACCCGGTACCCTTCACCTCGCAACTGAAAACACCGGTTACAGGCCGCACATTTAAGGCTTTTCCATTCGCTCGCCCGATGGAAAAGCCTTTTTTTTTGTAATCTTGTATATATTTGAAATAGGTGGATCTGTATAAGGATAAAATATTAACTTTTGTTGTTATGTTGTCGATACATGTGTAGGATGTTTTAATCTGTAAGGTTTAGGGAATGGCACATGGTTGTATCAGGGTTGCTTATGTGTGTGCTGGGATAATTGGTTTGACTCTTGGGAGAAAGGTATGTTGAAAAATCTGTCTATTGCTGGACGTTTTGTATTACTATTGGCTTCAGTTCTTGTATTTTTGGTTGTCTGTGGTGCAATGTTTCTGGTCGAAATTCGCGATGTAGAGCATATTGGCCTAAGTGAAATTGAAAATGTTATGCTTCAGGGCCAAAAGAACAAGGTTGAAGTTGCTACAAGAGCCGCAGCGGAGTCTATTGGTGTTCAGTTGAAAGAAGTTGAGGGCGATGATGCCAAGATCGCATTCATCCGTAACTCCATTGATAGTTTCAGGTTTGAGAATGACAAATCCGGTTATTTCTTTGTTTATAAAGGAACAGTCAATGTCGCTCTTCCTCCTAAGAAGTCGCTGCATGGTAAAGACTTGAGCGGTGCCAAGGATAAAAATGGTGTTTATTTTGTCCGTGAACTGGATAAAGAAGCCCGTAGCGGTGGCGGATTTGTAGAATATATTTTTGATAAACCAGGCAAAGGTCTCCAGCCGAAGATTGCTTACGCCACCATGATTCCCGGAACTGATATGTGGATTGGTACCGGGGTATATATCGATAATATTGAAGCTGAGAGAGAGCGTGTCAAGAATGTTATTGATGATGAAGTTGTCAGCGACACAACCAGAATCATTCTGATCATGCTTGCTCTTTTGATCTTTGCGCTTACTCCGTTGTGTATATTCATTGTTCGTTCCATAGTGCGTCCAATTCAGGCTGCTACTGATGCAGCGGTGCAGGTTTCTGAAGGGGATCTTAGTATCAGCCTGAATCCTACCGGTAAAAGTGAAATTTCCACTTTGCAACGCGCTATTAATACCATGACTACCACTCTTGATACGAACCTTAGTGACATTAAACGCAAGGAAGCTGAATCAGCAGAGCAGGCTCGTGTTGCCCAGAATATGGCTGCTGAGGCTGAAGAAGCCCGCAAGCAGGCTGAAGGAGCTAAGCGTGATGGTATGCTCACAGCTGCGAATAAGCTGGAAAGCGTCCTCAATAATATAGTGAAGATTTCCCGGGATGTTGAGAGATCTACTAATGAGATTATGAATGGTAGTGAATTTCAGAAAGAACGCATTGCTGAAACAGCAACAGCCATGGAAGAAATGAACGCCACTGTTCTCGAAGTTGCCAGAAATGCCACCGAGACCAATGAAGATACTGACCAGACCAAAAACAAGGCAACTGAAGGACAGAGTGTGGTCCAAGGCACAATTGAATCCATGGTCAGTGTTCAGGGGCAGACCAACGAGCTGGAAAGGCTTATGGATCAGCTCAACACCCAGTCCATTGAAATTGGAAACGTTATGGGCGTAATTAATGATATTGCGGACCAGACGAACCTTCTTGCCCTAAATGCTGCAATTGAAGCTGCCCGTGCCGGTGAAGCCGGACGAGGTTTTGCTGTCGTTGCGGATGAGGTCCGCAAGTTGGCTGAAAAGACAATCGGGGCTACTGATGAAGTTGATAAGTCTATCAGTTCAATTCAGGGACTTGCCAAGCAGAATATTGAGGGCATGCGTACAGCGGTCGGAGCTATCGGCGAAGCAACTGAACACTCTCGTTCTTCCGGTGAAGTTCTGGCTGAGATTGTTGCGTTGGCATCTAACGCTGCGGGGCAGGTTCAGTCTATAGCTACAGCAGCTGAAGAGCAGTCCGCTACTTCCGATGAGATTAACCGTAGTATTGCAGAAATTGATTCTATGACTGAGGATAATGCACGTAACAGCATGCTTGCAGCAGAGGCTGCAACAAATCTTTCCCGTGAAGTTGACTCACTTGTTTCTTTAGTTGAAGAACTTAGAAGTTAAGTTGTTTTTAACTTGTACACCAACTTAAAATAGGCTTTAATACATCTCCTGAATAAGGAATCCATTGTCCTATTCTTCATATGCACTTAAGGAATGGAGGGAAAATGATTAAACATATCGTAATGTGGAATCTGAAAGAGGAAGCTGCCGGTGCACCTGCAGCTGAAAACGGAGCTAAAGTTAAAGAAATGATTGAAGCTCTGAACGGTAAGATTGCTGAGCTGAAGCATGTTGAAGTCAGTGTGGATATTTTTGAGGCTACACAGGAGTGGGGCATGGTGCTTTACTCTGAATTCGACAGCAAAGAAGATCTGCATACTTATGCGGTGCATCCCCTGCATCAGGAATGTGTTGCTTTCATCAAGCAAGTAGTAAGTTCCCGTGATGCTATTGATTATGTGATCTAGTAATAGCAAAAACTGCTTTAAAAGGCCGGAGGCGTTCGTCTCCGGCCTTTTTTATTGCTGGTGTTCTCTTTATTAATGATTATTATATTATAAATGATTAAATTGTCTTGTACTTTAAATTCAGTAGTGTATGTATTAACGATTATTTTTTTAAAAAAATTCACTAAATTCTTTGTAATTTTACACCAAAGATGTATATTTTTATTAAGGCTGGAAGTTTTTTCCCAATCCGTAACCAAGGGGAGGGTTTATGTTAAAGAATTTATCGATAGGTGCCAGATTTTTCCTGTTGCTGACTTTAATGGTGGTTTTTCTTGTAGGTACCGGGATGTTTTTTCTCGGAGCTATTAAGAATATCACCGCATATGGGGTTAGTAATACCGCTGAGATAATGCTTCAGGACCAGAAGGACAAGATTGAGGTTGCTACCAAGAGCATGGCTTTGTCTATCGGTGAGGAGATAAAGCACTTCACCGACCCTGACGAACGTTTGGAGTTCATCAGGCAGGCACTTGATCCGGTGCGTTTTGAAAAGGATAATTCCGGTTACTTTTTTGTTTACCGGGGAACTGTGAATATGGTCATGCCGCCCAAGAAGTCCTTGCAGGGTACGGATCTTGGCGGGCTGAAGGATAAGAATGGATTGTACCTGATCAGCGAACTGAGCAAGGTTGCCAGTTCCGGTGGTGGCTACGTAAAGTACTACTTTGAAAAGCCCGGAGCAGGCGTTCAGCCTAAGATCAGTTTTGCTATGATGATTCCCGGCACAGATATGTGGATCGGTACTGGGGTTTATATTGATAATATTGAAGTCGAAACCGGAAAGATGAGTGATTCCATGCGCGAAAGTGCCAACGCTTTCACTATGAAGATAATTATAGGCGCAGGAGCTGTTCTGTTGCTTATTGTTCTTCCGCTGTCGATCTACCTGATCCGTTCGATTGTCAATCCTCTAACTGAATCTACCGAGGCAGCAACCCAAGTTGCCGAGGGTAACCTTGATGTTTCACTCAACCCTGAAGGTCGCAATGAAATTGCTACCCTGCAGAATGCCTTGAATACGATGGTCAAGACGCTTGCCACCAACCTTGATAGTATCAAGGTTAAGGAGGCTGAGGCTCAGGATCAGGCCCGTATTGCTGAGCAGGCCGCTGCTGAGGCTCGCGAAGCTCAGATCAAGGCTGAAGGTGCCAAGAAGGAAGGCATGCTCGCAGCCGCAGACAAGCTGCAAGGTGTTGTTGAGCGTGTTTCAACTATCTCCGCAGAGGTATCAAGTAACGCAGAAGAAATTCAGCGTGGTAGCGAATTCCAGAAGCAGCGCGTGACCGAAACAGCCACTGCCATGGAAGAAATGAACGTGACAGTTCTTGAAGTTGCAAAGAATGCTACTGAAACCAACGAAAGTTCTGCACAGTCCATGTCGAAGGCCCGTGAGGGAGCCAAGGTGGTGCAGGATGTAATTGATGCTATGGGTAATATTCAGGAGCGTACTTCGAGACTGAAGGAGTCCATGGAGCATCTGGATACTCAGGCTGTGGACATCGGTAATGTTCTGGGTGTCATTAATGATATCGCAGACCAGACCAACCTGCTGGCACTTAATGCGGCCATTGAGGCTGCGCGTGCTGGGGATGCCGGACGCGGATTTGCCGTTGTAGCAGATGAAGTCCGTAAGCTTGCTGAAAAGACTATTGGTGCAACTGAAGAAGTTGAGGCCAGCATCAGTTCAATTCAGAAGCTTGCCCGTGAGAATGTTCAGGGTATGGATTCTACGGTTGACGCTGTGGAAAATGCAACCAGCCTGTCTCGCTCTTCGGGTGAAATGCTGGGTGAGATTGTCGAGTTGGCCAGAAATTCTGCTGATCAGGTGCGTTCCATTGCAACGGCAGCTGAAGAGCAGTCAGCCACTTCAGATGAAATCAACCGTAGCGTAGGTGAGATTGATTCCATGACTGAAGAGAATGCGCATAACAGTCAGATGGCGGCAGAAGGAACCCGTTCACTTTCAACGGAAGTACAGGCTCTTCTGAATCTGGTTGAAGAATTGCGCAGTGAAGAGTAACGTGCTTTGCAAGGGGGGATATTTCCTCCCTTGCAATTAATTTAACCGGAGGCTTCATGGAAACAGGAGTAGTTGAAATTGTTGAAGAGTACATGGCTGAAGATTCCACTGTCCCTGCTGAAAAAAGAGCAGAGCTTCTGGCGGAATTTTCAACATCACTTCTGGAATTATTGGATACTCTTGATGAGGCCATCGAAGAAGGTCAGTTTGAAGTAGTGGTTTCCAGTGCCCGGACGCTTAAAGAGAAGCTTGTCCTTGGGGGGCTGGAAGAGCTCAGCATGGTTGCCGGTAATATAGAAACAGCGGCTTCCAGCACTTCCCCTCTGTATTTGAGCTGCTATTATATGCGACTACGCAGGGATCTTTTGCCACTGCTTGATTATGCCAAGAATTAAAAAATCCCGGAACTTTGTTCCGGGATTTTTTTTAGGTATTCAGAAATCTTACAGTTCTGCTTTCAGACCAGAGCTGTTTTTCCATGGGGAAGTCGGCAAATCCGACGTGTCCACCGTATTTAGGGATTTGCAAGGATATAATCTGGCTGTTTTCTGCTTCTTTCACCGGATAGCATTCAGGAGTCAGAAATGGATCGTCCTGAGCACTCAGGATGAGGGAGGGGACTTTTATATTGCTTAGAAACTGCTTGCAGGATGATTGGCGGTAGTAATCGCCGGCATCTGCAAAACCGTTGATGGGCGCAGTATAAGCGTTGTCGAAATCAATGATGTTTTTGATGGAAGAAAGCTTCTCAAGGGGGTATAAATCAGGGAATTGTTTGTTTTTCATTTTTACTTTCTGCTTTAATGATCGCAAAAAATAATTACTGTATATGAAGTTGGATTTATCACAAAGCCTGATAGCGGAAGCTTCAAGATCACAGGGTACGGAGATTCCGATTGCTCTTTTTACTTTGGCCGGAACTTTTTCAGGATCTTCGCCAAGGTATTTAAGTACATGGTTTCCGCCCATACTGAATCCTATAAGGGCCGCGTCCTCATAAATACCGTGGTCAAGGCCGTATTTCAGAACAGTATGCAGGTCCCGGGTGTCTCCACTGTGATACATGCCGGGCTTTTTGTTTGCTTCACGGCTGCAACCGCGAAAAGTGTAGGTAATGCAATCCCATCCCGCGAGTACAAGGGCGCGGGCCATACCAAGAACATAAGCTCTACGTGAGTTACCTTCAAGGCCGTGGGCGATGATTGCAAGGCGAGAACTGCTTGCGAGATGCCAGTCGATATCCAGAAAGTCGCCATCAGGAGTTTCAATTCTTCTTTTTACTACAGGCGGGAGGCTTACTTTTCTGAAAAGACGAGGAAATATTGTTTGGATATGACCGGACTGGAGAGGAAATTTAGGTTTATAGGGAGGGGCTTGCAATAAAGGCATTTGGTAAAAATATCCGTCCTTTGGCTTACTTAATTGAAGCCTGTTTAAATTATTTGAATATAGAACCAAAAGTAGAATATACCGTCAGAGGTCTGCTGTCAAAACAGTTATGTGCAGAGTAATTAAGATCCTTCGGTGGATAGTCAAGTGTTTACTGTAGCAGCAGCTTAACCCCTATCAGAATCAGGACCACCCCGCCGACTCTTTCGGCAATATGGCTGTAGCGCGAGGCTTTGGCAAAAGACTTACCAAGCCATAGTCCGAAGGAAGTTAAAATCAAGGCGGTAATACCGATCATGACGCACGGAAAAACAATGGGGTAGTCCATAATTGAAAAGGAAAGTCCGACAGCCAGTGCATCCAGACTTGTGGCAACAGAAAGGAATACAAGAGAAAAACCTTTAGTCGGATCTTTGTGTGTGTCGCAGGAATCGTCAGTTTCAAATGATTCCTGAATCATCTTGCCACCTACGAAGGCCAGAAGGAAAAATGAAATCCAAGGGGCATAGACTTCGACCATGGATTTGACGGTAAGTCCGGCCAGCCAGCCGAGCAGGGGCATAAGTGCTTGAAAAAGGCCAAAGTGGAAAGAGAGGCGGAAATTCTGGCGTTTGTTCACTTCCGGCATGCACAGGCCACAGGCCACGGCTATGGTAAAGGCATCCATGGCAAGTGCCACGGAGATGATGAAAATTTCGTAAAAGGGCATATAAGTATCCGGTCTTTATGATTAGTGTTGAGGGATACTCTTACATTTAGTGGGGCCGTTTGTTAAGCATAAAGAACCTGAAAAAAAAGGTATGACCATGTTAGTGCATACCTTTTTGATGTTAGAGGGGATTGAGTTTGCAATACGCAAGATTAAAATCCGACAGCTTCGAGAAAACGTTGTGATATCAGTCCGCCGGCAATGTATTTCCGTGTTTCCTCAGAAAGTTCAAGCCTGCCGTTCAAGTCTACCGGGTGGCTGTTGTATGCTTCTTTGAGTATTATTTCGAAGTGATCTCGCAATCTGGTGAATGAATCCTGAATTTCGGGATAATCGGAGTCTGTGCGCCATGGCAGGGTGAATTTTCCTTCGACTTCACCTTTTTTATGGTTCGGGGTGTATAAGCGGTAAGTGGAGCAGGTTTCACCGGACCGTTCGCATTTTTCGGGCAGACAGCTCGCGGACCACGAATTGGGAGGTTCGGGGATGGTGGATTCCATAACGACCTGCGGCAATCCGAGTTCTTTTTCAAATTCTTCTAGTTTGATGCTGTAGCTCAGCACCGGGCGGAAGTTTCCCCGTTTCTTGTTTATGTTCCATTCAATGATCATTTAACCCTCCTTGAGGCTATTTTTCAACAAACATCAATCATGTCACCGAATGGCGGAGCATAACCGCTGCCTCCGGTTCTGGCCCAGAGTACTGGATAATCCGGTTCATTTTCCGGGAATTGTCCGCATTCCATATCGCTGAGATAGACAAGGCAGGCCGGGGCAATATTATTTTGCTCAATCCAGTTGAACACCGGGCGGAAATCAGTCCCGCCTCCTCCCTGCGGTTGCAGCTCAAGAGGAAGGTCAGCGCGGGTGAAAAGCTGCTCGCCGGTAATTTCAAGATCGCACCATAAAACCCTGATAGTTGTATCGTAGGTCTCGAGAATTGATGAAAGTTCGGCTGCAAACTGTTCCAGCTCTTCCGGGGCGATGCTGCCGGAAGTATCAACAGCCAGAACAACTTCAGGAAGTTGCTCGGTGGAAAGAGAGGGCAGATACATGCCCATGTGCAGATGGCGGCGACTGGGCGGAGTCCATGCATAGTCATGGCGGGCGCGGGCGCTTATGTATCGGTCCAGTAACTCCCGCCAATCCACTTTTGGATAGAGCAGGGTTTGTATCAGCCGTTCAAGGCCACCGGGCAGATCGCCGCAATCGCGGGTATGGTTAACCGCTTGTGCCATAGCTTGCAGCCAGTCTTTATCCGTTTCATCTCCACTGTCGCCACTGCCTGATTCTGCGTTGTCAGCATCGCGCACTTCCCCGGTTCCTCCGGGATCAGCTGACTGCTCCTCTTCGGTTTCACCCTCGGAGTCTTCTATTTCATCTGAATCCATGCCGTCGGCATAAGATTCCCCATCATCTCCGGTCTGGGAACGTTCATCGTCATCCCCGGATTCAAGGTCGTTGCCTTCGCCTTTGCCGTTTTCATATTCGATATCAATGCGCTTAGGGCCGTCCTGTTTTTTGCCGATCTCTGGGTTTCCGGCCTGATCGAAATCCTTGGTCAGGTCGGTGAAAATATTCTCGGCACTTTTGCCGTGGTATTTTTCATCGTCCATGAAGCCGTCAGGAAGTTTGAAGCCAGCTTCCAGCAAAATCCAGTTTATAGAATAATCGCAGGCCATGTTCCATAGCCGCACATCTCGGTTGCCACGTCGTTTGTGATGCTGGCAGGCAGGGTGCATGACCGTATGGGCCAGCACTCCCTGCAACTCTTCATGAGATAGCTTGTCCACGAAATGAGGGTTGTATGCCAGTGTTTTACCATCGGTCCATACTCCGGTACATGTACGGTCTTCATGCGGACTCATGCGTAGGCAAAGGGAGCCAAAGAAAGGCTGGCGCAGCAGCAGTTCTGTCCGTGCTTTTAGTAGTTTGCGGTCAGCGTTCATTGTCAATTCCTAGAAAAGAATATCCGAATTAGCAGTGGCCCAGCGGTTGAACCCTTCGGCTTCCACAATTGAACGGTCCCGTTTAACAGCATTACGTATCAGTAGCACTGCGAATTCCGCAGGCAGCCTTGAAGCAAAAATCATTACAGATTCCGCTGTTTCTGCAGAAGCTTTTGCGCCTATGGATTCGCAAAGTGCGTAAATTGTGGCCGGATCTTCAGGAATAGCCACTTTATCTGGTGATTTGAGCACGAATTCCGGGTCAGGCAGTTTGCGGTAGATCTTGCAGAATCCGGCGAACTCTGCTGCTGCACCTTCGCCTACAGTTCCTTTGAAAAGCTCAAATTCAACTTCAGGTGAAGGGCCGGACTTGATGATTCCTGAAACGAATTCCCATGAACGGGGAGATGGAAATGCTTTTTCGCTGCGAGACGGATCAAAATCATGCAGCAGACCGGGCCTGAATTTTATGAAAGCCTGCAATTCGTCCACGATGTTGTTATTTGAGGCCCAGTTCAGCCAGTTTTCAACATTCACCTCGAAATCAAGGTGTACGAAGCGGTTGGCAAGGGCTGAGGGCATGCGATGGGTTACGGCCTTGTCGGATTCCCGGTTCCCGGCAGCTATGACTGTCCAGCCCTGCGGCAATTGATATTCGCCAAGCTTACGGTCAAGAACCAGCTGATAGCAGGCAGCCTGTACCAGCGGTGGGGCGGCGTTAAGTTCATCCAGAAAGAGGATACCTTCTCCTTTTTTTGGCAGGAAGGAGGGTGCGCACCAGCTTGCCTCACCATCGTCGGAAATTCGTGGTAGCCCTCGCAGGTCGACAGGATCGAGAAGCACGGCACGCAGGTCGGTCAGCTCAAGGCTATGTTTTTGCGCAACTTGAGCCACGACCTGACTTTTACCTACTCCGGGAGGGCCCCAGAGGAAGGTGGGTTGTTGGGATTTGATGAGTGTATGCAGTGAGTCGGCTATTAATTTTGGGTTCATTATTGTCTCTGTTGGTTTGTTTTGTTTGGCTTGGGTGATTCAATTGATATTGAAAACGATTTTCGATGTCAATCAAGAAATATAAAAAAGCCCGGCACTGAAAAATCAGTGCCGGGCTTATCTTTTCTCATGTCCCGGAGTTGATTACTCTACAACCGCTTCGGCTTGATTGCGGTATTTGCGGTAGATTCGAAATCCCAGAAAAGAGGAGATTGCGAACAGAATTACGGCCATAAACATGCGCAGGGAGGACGAAACTTCCACGCCGCTTCCGAAAAGGGCGAAAACCATATTCTGGGGCAGGTAGCCGATGGTCGAGCCGAGTATGAAGGGCATGGCCGGGATACTGGTCACGCCTGCCAGCACGTTGGTGACGACGTTGCTGCCCAGCGGGAAAAAGCGGATGGTCAGGGCCATGTTGAACGGACTTCGGCTCAGAAAATCATCTACTTTCTGGATGCGAGCGCCGAATTTTCTTTTAATGAAAGAGCGTCCTACCAGCCGGGAATAGACAAAAGCCCCGGCGCAGCCAAGTCCTGTCCCGATGGTTCCGAGCAGGGTTCCCAGCGCAAACCCGTAGGCATATCCACCCATGAAACAGATAACCTGCCGTGGAAAACCCACTGCTGAAAAAAATGCTGCCAGCCCGACATAGGTCAGAACTCCGGCCAGTCCGCGTGATCGGACGTGTTCATCCATCCAGTGGGTATCAAGGGCGTCAGCCAGTCCGGCATAGCGGATGAGGTATACCGAGAAGCCCATGACCGCGAGCATAGCAAGTCCCTTGATCAGGGCTTTCATGCTGAGTTTTGATTCGCTGCTAATGGAACTCATTTATTCGTCGCCGCTGCGTTCTTTTACGGAATAGGAAAAATGACGGCCAAGCAGCCAGCGTACGCCGAGCAGGTCGTATCCCCCGGCGATGGCCCGGTCTAGGGTTCCGTACTTGGACTCACCTTCGTAGCGCGGACGGTGGTTGACCTTCATTTCAGCAACAGAAGCACCCTGCATTTTCATGAGCGTAGGCAGAAAGCGGTGCATGCCGTTGAATCTGGGAATGGCCCGGACCATAGCGGTGTTCATTATTTTCAAAGAACACCCGGTATCCTGTACTGTTTCATTGGTCAGCCTGTTTCGGATGGCGTTGGCGACTTTGGAAGCGATGCGTTTGATCCAGACATCTTTACGTTTCTGACGCCAGCCGATGGTCATCTCATGCCCTTCATTATAAAGATTGAGCATGGCCGGAAGGTCGGCAGGATCGTTCTGCAGGTCGGCATCCATGGTAGCAACACGCGGTGCGCGGGCTTCATCGAATCCGGCACAGAAAGCAGCGGACTGGCCCCGGTTTTCCGCAAATGAAATATAACGGGCTTTGGGGTAAGTGGATGAAATATCTTTGAGAACGGCAAGGCTGTTATCTTTGCTGCCGTCGTCGACAAATATAACTTCGTATGGAACATTGATAGGTTCGAGAGCCGAATCAATTTCCTGCATCAGTTTTCGCAAATTATCCTGTTCATTGTACACAGGGATCACGAGGGAAAGTTCGTATTGGTTTGTCATATCGAGAGTTGAGATAAGAAAATTTAAATAATTTGTAAATAGCTGTTGACACAAAGGGGCCCCGTCTGTAGAACCTCTTTCACAGTGACGCGGGGTGGAGCAGCTTGGTAGCTCGTCGGGCTCATAACCCGAAGGTCGTAGGTTCAAATCCTGCCCCCGCAACCACCATGCTTCATCAAAAGGCTCAACCTTTAGGTTGAGCCTTTTTTTGTGCGCCAACCACGTTTAAATTCTGTTTGATAAAAGACAAGCAAAAAACCTCCAGCTTAATTTTAAGCTGGAGGTTTTTATTTTTAAGGAATGATGTTTATGAACTCATTTTTTTCTTCCATACGGCAAGTACAGCCAGACCAGAGGTGATCAGCCACAGAGCTGACGGGAGGGGCGTTGCCATCGGTGCGGCAAAGTCACTGTCTGAACCGGTCATACCTTGATAGTTGATGCTCTGAAAGCGTGCGATGAACTGGCTGGCAGGAGCTTGCAGTTCCCCTTCAACGTCAAAGACAAATGTTGCCGTCCAGCCTGCTTCAAGGCCGTTTTGCGGATTTCCTCCCTGGAATTTTTTACCGGTGAAAAGGGTTGTATCCAGCCCAGAGTAATATTTGAGCGGTTCAGCATTGAGGCTTGCGCCTTTAGTGGTTCCCACTGACCAGTTCTCGGTCATTTGTACGGGATTCGAAACCGACTGCGAGTAGTAGGAGGCTTCGCGCAGGTTCAGGGTTGCACCCGGAGCCGAAAAGATCAGCCCGCGCAGGGTGGCGGAATCAGCAGGGGAAGTGTTCTTTACTGTGAGCACAAGTCTGGAGTCGGTGGAGGAATATGATTGATTTATGACAGCACTGACGTAGTCGGAGTGGCTCCAGCCTGAAACTGTCGCTGCGTTAGCAGCAGATACCGTTACCAGTAATGCCAGAAGTGAAATAATGATGGATTTATTCATTTGCCCTCCCCGGATACATTTGTCTCTACCTTCCAAAAAAATAAAATGTCATTTTACTCTACTCTAAATATATTCATCAATCCATCTGGAAGGAAGATCTTTAGGCTTAAAAAGATATTATTCTTCAGAATCGAGGGGGACTATTCAAAGTGCGTCGGTAAGTTGTGATTGCAGGTGTATTTAAGCGTTATAAAGCCTCCAGCCGAACAAATCGGCTGGAGGCTTGGTTTGTGGTTATGAACTTAACCTGCTCCTCAGGGCTGCTATCCCTGCCAATCCTGCTCCGAGCAGCCATACAGCCCCCGGAATGGGAGTCGGGACCGAGGAAGCGAAGTCGCTATCAGATCCGGTCAGGCCCGGAAAGTTGATGCTTTGGAAACGGGCGATGAAATCATTTGCTGATTCTTGATAAGATCCATCAACTTCAAACAGGAAGGTCGCGGTGCTACCTATCTGCAGGCCAAGTTGCGGGTTCCCTCCTAAAAAATCATTTCCAGTGTAGAGAGCAGTATTTAACCCTTCAAGATACTTCATGGGCTCTGCATTTAGCAGAGAACTGTCAGGAGTTCCCAGGGACCAGTCGTTTGTTACGTTCATAGGGGAGGTTGATACGGAACCGGAATAATAATTTACGTCCTTCAGATTGAGAGATGCGTCAGAAGAGGAGAAGATAAGCCCGGTGAGGTATGCTGAATTGGCGGGGGAAGTGTTGACTACAGTGAGAAGGAGGCTGGAGTCGTTAGCGTTGTACGTAGTGGAAATCTCGGCACTTATGTTGTCCGTATGTGCCCACCCCGTTATGGTTGCAGCTTGTGCGGTTGAGGTTACCCAGAATATAGCCAGTAAAGATATAAAAATTATGTTTCTCATTTTGTTCCCCTCCTACCGGACAGTTCCAGTGTCTCCTGGATATATGGCAAATAAGATTTATTATTTTGTTCATAATATATATGTTAATCATTGATTGGAGTTTGACCATACTAAATGATAAAAGAAATCGTTATCAATATCAAGTCGCAGTTTCGAATCTGAAATAATTAAAGATGACCATGAAAGGGTGATGTTAAGTGCTTACTTTTATGTTAGGAAAGTGTGCAATTATAGGGTGTAGATCATTTTCTTAATAGAAATGTCTCAGTAATGAAAATATATTAAAATCTATTTCTCGCGGAAAATATTGAGAAAATTGTGTTCGTAAATGAAAATTGAGCGTGCCCATTAAAAATAATTTTAATAGAAGCGAAAAAAATTGCGTTCATTTGTCGACAACATTTAGCAATTGATTTAATGTTTTTCGCACGTAAGGAACCTAGAACCAGAGGTGATTTTTACTATGAAAAAATTGATTAATGATGTGGAAAATGTGGTTAAGGAACAGCTTGAGGGCATGGCTCTCGCTCACCCTGAGCTGAAAGTGAACTACGATCCCTACTACGTAGTCCGTTCTGAAGCTCCAGTTAAAGGAAAAGTCGCAATTGTTTCCGGCGGCGGTTCCGGCCACGAACCCATGCACGGCGGTTTTGTCGGCAAAGGTATGCTCGACGGCGCCTGCCCCGGTGAAGTTTTCACTTCTCCCACACCTGACCAGATGTACGAATGCGCCAAAGCCGTAGACAGCGGTGAAGGCGTTCTTTTTATGGTAAAGAACTACACTGGTGACGTAATGAACTTTGAAGCCGCTGCCGAACTCGTTGCAGCTGAAGGCGTCAAGGTCCAGAATATTTTGATTGATGATGACGTTGCAGTTAAAGACAGCCTTTACACTGCCGGACGTCGCGGCGTTGGAACCACCGTTCTTGCTGAAAAGATTGTCGGTGCTGCAGCTGAAGCAGGCTACGACCTTGAAAAATGCTCTGATCTTTGCCGCAAGGTTAACCAGTACGGCCGCTCCTTCGGTGTTGCGCTGACCTCCTGCACCGTTCCCGCAGCAGGCAAGCCCACTTTTGATCTCGGTGAAGACGAAGTTGAAATGGGTATCGGTATCCACGGTGAACCCGGTATCGAGCGCACCCCGCTCAAATCCGTTGATGAAATGACCCAGTACGCTGCCGAGCAGATCATTGACGATCCCGCATACTCCCGTATCGTTCGTGAATGGAACGGTTCCGAGTGGGAAGACAAAGAACTTATCGACGAGCCTTTTGCCAAGGGCGACAACGTTATCGCATTCGTTAACAGCATGGGCGGAACCCCGGTTTCCGAACTTTACGCTGTGTACAGAAAGCTTGATGAAGTCTGCAAAGCCAAGGGCATCAACATTGTCCGCAACCTGATCGGACCCTACATCACTTCTCTGGAAATGCAGGGCTTTTCCATCACCCTGCTTAAGGTTGATGATGAAATGCTCAAGTTCTGGGATGCTCCGGCAAAGACTCCCGGTCTGAATTGGTAAGTTTAACTTGCCATAATAATTAGTTTAAAATGCGCAGGCGTGGGAGTTGTCTTTCACGCCTGCGTTCCCGTTTTTTTAAGAAAACCTCAGGGCTGACGCTGTTGCACGTATATGCCCACTATAATTTATTAACCCGACCCAGTTTTAGATGGCGTCACCTTTTGGAGGATATGAAATGTCCATGAACAAGGCACAACTCATTGCATGGCTCGGCAAACTCAACGAAGTTTACGCCGACAAAAAAGAATATCTCACTGAACTCGATGCCGCTATCGGTGATGCCGACCACGGAATCAACATGAACCGTGGATTCGGCAAAGTTGCCGAGAAGCTGCCCACCGTTGAAGACAAAGATATCGGAACTATCCTCAAGACCGTGGGTATGACCCTCATGTCCAGCGTCGGCGGTGCCAGCGGTCCCCTTTACGGAACTTTCTGGATGAAGGGCGGCATGATCATGGGCGGTAAGGAAGAGCTCAACTCCGAAGATTTCGCAAAAGTTATCGAAGCAGGTGTTGAAGGCATTCTCCAGCGCGGTCGTCCCGATCTCGGCGACAAGACCATGTACGATCTTTGGGCTCCCGTGCTTGAAGTGATCAAGGAAAAAGCAGGTAACGGTGACGATGTTCTCGCTATCGTGGAAGCGGCCCTGCCCGTAGGTGAAAAGGCTCTTGCCGACACCATTCCCCTGCAGGCTCGCAAAGGCCGCGCCAGTTATCTCGGTGAAAGATCCATCGGGCATCAGGATCCCGGCGCAACTTCCTCTTTCTACATGCTGGAAACCCTGAAAGAAGTTTTGTCTTAAATATTTATTGCCTCCGGCGGCTGGGGAAGGGGAACTTTTGGAAAAAGTTCCCCTTCCCCAGACCCCATCCCCTCAAAACTTTTTAGTATGCTTCGCGTCGGGGGTTTAAGTTATTTCTTGCAGCATTATTTTTGTGCGTATTTACACAATAAATTATTAAAAGGTTTTGGGATTCTTAAACCCTTTTGCAAAAGGGGTTAAGCCCCCGGAGGGACTCCCGGTAGGGCCGCCGGAGGCAAGGAGTTTTATATGGTAGGATTAGTAATTGTTTCCCACAGCCAGACTTTGGCTCAGGGTGTTTTGGAACTTGCGGAGCAGATGACTCGCGGTTCCGTGGTCATGGAAGCTGCCGGAGGCATTGACGACCCGGACAATCCCATTGGCACAGATCCTATGAAGGTCATGATGGCTATTGAGTCCGTTGCGGCCCAGTCCGAAGACGGCGTTCTGGTTATCATGGATCTCGGCAGCGCGCTCATGAGTGCTGAAACCGCGCTCGATTTCCTGCCCGACGAGGTCAAGGAAAAGGTTCTGCTTTGTTCCGCGCCCATCGTGGAAGGAACCATGGCTGCTGCCGTACAGGCATCCGTCGGTGCTTCGCTCAAAGAGGTAAGTGCCGAAGCAGGAGCAGCTTTGAATGTTAAGATCGAACAGCTGGCCCCTATTACCGGGGAGACTGTTCAGCCTGTTGCTGCACAGGCAGAAACAGCAGTTGCAGCTCAGGAAGGCGAAGAGCTGAGCATTGATCTGCTGGTGCTTAATAAAATGGGCCTCCATGCACGCCCGGCGGCAAATCTTGTTGCCGTGGCCGGAAAATTTCAATCAGCCATTCAGATCACCAAGGATGACAAAAGCGCGTCCGGCAAGAGCATCAATCAGGTTGCCCTGCTGGCGGTCAAAAATGGCGAAACCATCACAGTTACAGCTACCGGACCTGACGCAGAGCAGGCCATTGAAGGCATCAAGGCTTTGCATGCCGACAATTTCGGTGAGCGGGATGAAGATGTCACCGAAGCGGTGATGGAAGTGGAGGCCTGCAAGGTCGGCGGTGAAGGATTTGTGCACGGCGCACCTGCCTCCGCCGGTTACGCGGTCGGTCCCGTTTACGCCCATTTGGCGAAACTTCCGGAAGTTGAGCGCGTCGTTATTTCCGACGTGGATGCTGAAGTTGCGCGGCTCGATCAGGCTGTTACCAACGCGCTGGCAGATATTCAGGCTTTGCAGCGTGAGACAGAAAAGACCGCAGGCAAGGCCAACGCTGCGATTTTTGAAGTTCACGGGCTGATCCTCGGTGACAAGGACATGCGTGACAAAGCCGTTTCCGTAATTTCCGGTGAAAAGGTCAATGCCGAGTTTGCGTGGTTTCAGGTTATGGATAAAATGGCCGCTGATTACCGCGAACTCGAAGACAGCTATATGCAGGCCCGTGCCGCAGACGTCATGGATTGCGGCGGACGCGTGCTTCGTGTGCTGACCGGTGAAGAAGAGCAGGGAATCATCCTTGACCGTGAGTCCATCATTGTCGCCCACGACCTGACTCCTTCCGATGTAGCCGGGATGGACCCGGAGAAAGTGTTAGGTATTGTTACAGAGATCGGCGGTGCTACTTCGCACGCCGCTATCCTTTCCCGTTCCATGGGCATTCCCGCAGTTATCGGAACCGGGGAGTGCTTCGGGCAGGTTTCCGACGGTAAGATGATTGCGTTGGACGGCTTTGAAGGTACTGTCTGGACCGAACCGGATCAGGCGAAGCTTGATGATATTTCCGCCAGGCGTGAAAAATGGCTAGCCGAACGCGAAGAAGCCAAGGCCAAGGGAGCCGCTCCGGCTAAAACCTTGGACGGAACCGAAATCATGGTCATGGGCAATATCGGTGTTCCGGCAGATGCTTCCCGAGTGCTTGAATACGGCGCAGAAGGCGTAGGTCTTTTCCGTACCGAGTTCCTTTTTCAGGATCGCGATCAGGAACCGGATGAGCAGGAGCAGTTTGAAGCGTATGTTGAAGCTGCCAGGGCCATGAACGGTAATCCGGTTATCATTCGCACTCTCGACATCGGCGGTGATAAGCCGGTTAAATATCTCGATACCCCTGTAGAAGAGAACCCGTTCCTCGGTGAACGCGGGATCCGTTTCTGCATGGCCCGGCCTGAGCTTTTCCGCACCCAGCTGCGCGCTCTGCTGCGGGCGGCTAGCGAGGAAAATATCTGGATCATGTTCCCCATGATTTCCGGGGTGGAAGAGCTTCAGAATGTGCTTGATTTTCAGGATAGTGTTCGCGAGGCATTGATTGCCGAAGGCATGAACATTGCCGAGAATATCAAGACCGGAATCATGATCGAAGTGCCTTCCGCTGTTGCCGAAGCTGAAAAGCTCGGCGCGATCTGCGATTTTTTCAGCATCGGCACCAATGACCTGACTCAGTATGTGATGGCTGCGGACCGTGGCAATAAGTCGGTAGCCAAAATCTGCGACAGCCTCAATCCCGCAGTGCTGCGTATGGTTAAAATGACCTGTGACGCTGCTGCCGCGAACAGGATTGAAGTCGGCATGTGCGGTGAGCTGGCCGGGAATGCCAAGGCATCCGCGCTGCTGCTCGGACTCGGGCTTGATGAGCTGAGCATGAGCGGGCCGTCTATTCCCGAAGTGAAGGAAGCCATTCGCGCAGTTTCCATGGATGATTGCCGCGCCTTGGCTGAGAAAGCACTGGCCGCAAAGTCCGGCGATGAAGTCAGGGAGTTGTTGTAGCCTTCGGCGAGCCTCCCGGCGGGCCCTCCGGGGGCTTAAACCCTTTTTGTAAAAAGGGTTTAAGAATCCCAAAAATTTTTATTGGGCTTCTCCGTTTTAGTTTTTAAGTTAGTTCTGAGATTTGAAGCCCGCTCTTTTATTTGAGAGCGGGCTTTTTGTTTGGGTCGTTTTTATTCCAACTGTATCTTTTAAGTTCTTTCGCTTTCAGTTAAACAGCAATTCTTTCCTATTCCGGATTTTACTAATCAACTAGTCTTCCTCAATCTGGAGGTCTTTATAATGAGCGGTTTCATGCGTGGCGTTAAAGCCAATGTGCCCTTATTGCCCAGTGTGGTTGCTTACGCCGGGGTGCTGGGGGTCTTGGCAGCACAGAAGTCCATCAGCTGTGCGGATATGATGGCTCTGAATGTATTTATGTTTGCGGGGTCTGCGCAGTTTGTGCTGGTCGATATGTGGAATGCGCCGCTTCCGGTGCTGGAGATGGTCCTCGCGGTGATTATCGTCAACCTGCGCTACGTCTTGATCGGGGCATCGCTGAAGGATTTATTTGCAGGGCAGGGGATTCTGCGCCGTCTGTCGCTGATGCATTTTGTGGCCGACGAGAACTGGGCCATGACTATGGTCGCGGCCCGCAAAGGGGAGGGTGATGTTTTTCATCTTCTTGGCGGTGGTTTGATTCTGGTGCTTTTTTGGAGCGCGGGAACCATGGGCGGGATGTATTTTGGCGGTATGATTCCTGATCCCAAATTGTTGGCTCTTGATTTCGCTTTTACCGCAGTCTTCACCGCGCTGGCGGTTTCCCTTTGGCAGGGTAAGCAGGATGCTTTGCCGTGGCTGGTCGCCATCAGCACATCGGTGCTGACCGAGCACTTCATTCCCGGCAAGTGGTACATCCTTGTTGGTGGAATTTCCGGTGCATGCTGTGCGGCATTCATGCCTGCTGTTGAAGAAGGGGAGGATTCATAATGGATATTTACAGTCCTGAAAACGCAATTCTGGTTATTGCCCTTGCGGCATTGGCAACCTATTCCATGCGCGTGGGCGGTCTGCTGCTGGCGGGATACCTGCCTACCGGGGGCCGTTTCGGCAGGGCCATGAAAGCTTTGCCCGGAACCATTTTGATTTCCCTCGCCGCTCCCGGCTTCTTTAACGAAGGCTTAATCGGATTCGCAGGCGGTCTGGTAACCGTTGCCATCACCTTTAAAACCAAAAACGTATTTCTGGCCATGCTGGCCGGAATGCTGGTGGTGGCACTGGGGCGGCAGTTTATTTAGGGCTGGTTAAACGGAATGCAATTCCCCGCGCTAAAACCAATCGTAAATTAAAATCAGCGAAGCTTAATAAAAGTTTTAGGAGAGTCCAGAGAACCCTTTTTTCAAAATCTCTGTATTCTCAAATGCTGAAGTTTAACCACGTTTAAACATTTAAATTGCTTAAAACCATTTTTGCCATTTAATCCGGCGAAGCGTTATTAAAAAAGTTTGGGATTTTTAAACCCTTTTCAAAGGGTTTAAAGCCCCCGGCAGGGTCGCCGAAGGCATTTCCAATACCAAAAGGCTCCATTAAACACTCATGGCTTTTTCAGCCAGATGCCATGCGATAACCCACATGGTCAGGCAGACCGCACTGTCGAAGACCCGCCAAGTCACTGGCTTCTTGAACAGCGGGGCGAGGGCCCGTCCACCGAAGCCGAGTGTGTAGAACCATACAAAAGATGCGGACATGGCTCCGAACCCGAAAATATACCGCTCCATTCCTTCGTACTGTCCGCTGATGGAACCTAGCATTACAACGGTGTCGAGATATACATGCGGATTGAGCAGGGTGATGGTCAGGGTTAGTAATATGACCGACTTCAAGCTTGTTGTTACGGCTTCCTGCGCTTCAAGCTGTCCCCCCTTCAACGCAGAGCGAAAAGATCCGAATCCGTACCAAGTGAGGAAAGCCGCACCGCCCCACGCGGCAGGCTTGAGCAGCATGGGGTTGGACGCAATCAATTCCCCGGTTCCCAGCACACCGAGACTGATCAAAACAGCATCGCAAATTGCGCAGACCAGACAAATGGTCAGATGATGATTTTTCCTGATGCTCTGGGTAAGTACAAAAGCATTCTGCGCGCCGATGGCAATAATCAGCCCGGCCCCGGTTCCGAATCCCTGCATATATGGTATAATTGAAGACATTAATAGCTCCCTTGTTTTTTTTCAGGAATATAGAGTGGCGATCATAATTAGTAAAATTAAACATTTTCATTTTCCATAAGTATAACTTATGATGAGTCCATGCTTGATAATATTTTTCTTGAAGCTCTGGCAGCGGTGGTCGAGGAAGGGGGCTTTGATAAGGCAGCCTTGAAGCTTAATATTTCCCAGTCGGCGGTATCGCAGCGTATCCGAAATTTTGAGGAACAGCTTGGCAGGGTGCTGGTTGTGCGTTCCTCGCCCCCTGAGCCGACCGAGGATGGCCGCAAACTGATTAAACATCTGCGCAGTATCCGGTTAATGGAACATGAACTGAGCGACTCAATGGGTCTTAATCCCAGTGGTGAATTCGTGACCCTGCCTGTGGGCGTGAATGCGGACAGCCTTGCTTCATGGTTTCTGGATGCGCTGGACGGTTTTTTGAAAGAGCACAGTGTTCTGCTCGATCTTTATGTGGATGATGAGAACCGCACCCATGAGATGCTGCGCCGTGGCGAGGTCGTCGGCTGTATCGGAACCGGGGCAAAACCAGTAAAAGGCTGCCGTAGCGATTTTCTGGTTTCCTTCGATTACATATGTCTCAGCTCCCCTGAGTTTCATGAAAAATGGTTCAGTAACGGATTCAACAAGGAGACAGTTGCAAAAGCTCCCGCTGCTGTCTTTAACAGGAAGGACGAAACACAATCCCAGATGCTGGAGAAGGTTTTCCCCGGTCAGCCGGTCACGCATCCTATTTTTTATGTTCCGTCGTCGGAATCCTTCGTGGAAGTCGTCTGCCGGGGATTGGCTTATGGCATGGTCCCGGAATTTCAGGCCCAGCCGGAACTCGAATCCGGCAGGCTGGTTGAAGTCATGCCGCAGGGCCGGGTTCCGGTCCCGCTTTATTGGCATTCTTGGAATGTGGAAACAGAATTGCTCGAAAGTCTGCGCAGTGAATTAATCAACTATTTCCGTAAATAAGCAGCAAATGAGGGTTATTAATTGAATATGTTTGTTAATTTGAATTAATTTCAAATTTTAAGTTGACATACTTGGGTGGTGTCTGTAGACCTACTCTTCTCAGTGACGCGGGGTGGAGCAGCTTGGTAGCTCGTCGGGCTCATAACCCGAAGGTCGTAGGTTCAAATCCTGCCCCCGCAACCACCTGATTTCCGGTTATGACGGAGATTACGGTGGCGGGAAGCTCAAAGCTCCTGACTGAGTGCCGAAAGTAAGTGTTCTTTCGGCAGGATTAAAAAATCTGCATAAAGTCAGTATTTTAGTTGACAGCAGGTTACGGAGCATGTAGACATGTTCTCACAGTGACGCGGGGTGGAGCAGCTTGGTAGCTCGTCGGGCTCATAACCCGAAGGTCGTAGGTTCAAATCCTGCCCCCGCAACCATCATGCCTCATAGGAAAGACTCAATCGATAAGATTGGGTCTTTTTTTTTGCCTGTTATCATCCTGCCATTCTCCCCCATACTGGGTCTACACCGAAGAAAGGGGCGCAAGCCCGATTGACCAAATTTCCAACCGTTGATTCTAATCTCGACTACCCGCACAAAACCCGTACACGCAGTCGATAGTTTTCAAAATTTATTTATTTGAAATTGACGCCGATTGATGATCATATCTGATTCTGTTTTTGTTGTATGAAAACCCCGCCTTTTCCGGGCGCGGACACTAGATTCCAGAAGAAGGTTCGGATGCAGGACATATCCATTTTTGCCATGGCTGCGACTTCCATTGTCATGGAGGCGGCTCCATTTCTTTTGTTGGGTTCGTTGATAGGAGCCGTGATTGAAGTCCTTGTTTCCGAGGAAACATTGCTGCGACTTGTTCCGCGTAATTCCGTGGGGCAGATTGCAGTCGGTCTTTTTGCCGGAATGCTGTTGCCTACCTGCGAGTGCGGCATTGTTCCGGTGGCTAAACGGTTGTTGCTCAAAAATGTTCCGCCCAGAACTGCCATACCTTATATGATGGCTGCCCCGGTGGTTAACCCGGTGGTTATCGGCTCGACCTTATTTGCATTTCAGGGTGATTGGAGCGTGGTTGCCTTGCGTGTGGCTATGGTCTTAATCCCGGCTATGATTCTGGGGGCGGTACTTGGAAACGCCACCCCGAATCTCGTACTCAAACCCCGGCCCATTGACCTGAAGCGGTTAGGGGATATTGAGGAGATGCATAGCCACAATCATGACCACGGTTGCGTCTGCGGGTGCGGCGTGGATGAGGAAAACAAATTTAAGGCGGTCCTGTTCCACACCGGAGCCGAGTTTTATTCCATGAGTCGTTTTCTTGTTTTCGGTGCTGTTGTTGCTGCCGGATTCAAGACTTTTCTGCCTCCTGAAATCCTGAATGCTTTCGCCGGAAATGGTTGGCTGGCAGTTAGCGGCTTAATGCTTCTGGCTGTGCTTTTGTCCGTCTGTTCTGAAGCTGATGCGTTTGTGGCCGCATCTTTCGGGTTGTTTCCGACCTCTGCCAAGGTCGCCTTCATGGCCATCGGGCCTATGGTTGATTTGAAGCTTATTCCCATGTTCTTTGCGGTATTCAATAGACGTGTGGCAATCGCCCTTGTGGTGGTTCCGACTGTGTCAGTCTACATAACGGGCGTGCTGCTCGCATCGGGGGGCTGGTAACATGGTTGTGCTGATGCGATTTATTGAATCCTTCCTATTGATATTAATGGGCAGCTTCATGGCGATGCTGGCCCGGTCTTCCATCTACTGGCAGTTTATGAATCCCAAATATTCTTGGCTTACTTTTGTCAGTGGTGTGATCCTGATTCTCGTTGGATTCGTCTGTTTTTGCCATACGCAGCGTAAACGGAAGGTAAGTGAACTTCTCGGTATACTGTCGTTTCTGGTACTGTCCGGAACAGCCGTCACGACTTTCGAATCTATGGTAATGCCCGAAGATCCGCCTTCTATAGGCGGTGGATTTACCATGGAATATCCTGATGAAGCAGTATCTCTCACCGTTGAAATCGGAGGCCGCGAATATGTAAAAATTAATGTCGCGGAATTATTGCTCGGTGAGTCGCAGGGATTCGTGAAACCGGGGCAGGATTTTGCCATTCAAGGGAGTGTTGTCCGTGCACCGGAACTGGACCGGGAAGGGTATATTTGTGTGGGGCGGTTACTCATAACCTGTTGTTTTGCGGATTCCACCGCCGTGTTGACCACGGTCAAGGTCGATGATCCTGAGCGTTACAGGTCCGGGCTTTGGGTCAGGGCAGTAGGAACAATAGAGGAAAAAAATCTTTTACCCTCTAAATCATTTACATTGCCGGGAGCACTGACTTCGGTCAGGAGTGATCTCTACACCATGCGGGCAGTGGAGGTTGAAGAAGTCCCGGTGGAAGGCGTGCCGTTCATTTTCGATATTATGGAACAGGCCCCGTTCTCCTACTAGTGTAACTCCCGGATAGGGATTAATTTTCAAGACGTAAAATTGATTGCGCTCGCTGAATTCATGTTCATGAATTCAGCGGGCGCATTTTTATAGGCTGAATTGGGTTTTAATGCAGGTTTTGTTTGAAGGCTTTGGCTGCATTCATGAGGTTTTCTCGCCAGTTAAAAGAAAGGGGATCAAGCTGCTCAACACGACCATCGATCTGGCTTGCAATGGATTTGGCTGTCCTTTGGGAAATCTGCGGCTGCACAAAGATAACTTTGATATCTTTTGTCCTGGCTTCTTTGATGATACCGGCAAGCTCTTTGGGGCTGGGTTCCCGCCCTTCGCTTTCAATAGGCATCTGGTGCAGGTCATAACGCTCTGCGAAATAGCCCCATGAGGGATGGAAAACCAGAAAAGCACGTTGTGTAGAAGGCACTTCGGCCATGATTGCGGTGATGTCATTATTTAGTTTGTCGAGTTCTTTCAGAAACTTGACTAGGTTGGTTTCGTAGGAGGCGCGGTTTGCAGGGTCTGCCTTGATCAGTCCGTTGCAGGTGTTGCGGGCAATGGTTTTTACTCTGACCGGATCAAGCCAGATATGCGGGTCGAGTGTGCCGTGGTCATGTCCTTCGTGCCCATCTCCATGATCTCCGTGATCGATTATGGGGATTTTTTTCACTCCGCGTTGAGTATATACCATGCGCAATGAAGGAAGGGTTCCGTTGATTCTGGGCAACCATGTGTTTTCAAGGTTGATGCCGATAGCGAAGTAGGCTTTTGCCTTGCTCAGTGAGGCCATTTGTGCCGGACTGGGTTCGTACATATGTGGATTTGCACCGGGGGAGACCAGTACCTGCACATCCAGTAGCTCTCCTGCTATCTGTTCCACAAAATATTTCTGGGGCACGATACTCACAAAAACAATGGGTTTAGCAAATGCGGCGGCGTTAAGGATTAGTGTTGTTGCAGCTATGGTTATCGAATAAAAAAGGAGTTTCTTTAATGTCATGTTTTGGCCTTGTAGATTGAGTTGTTGAAAAATTGCTAGGAACCAATGAAACATATTTATTTAAATTTAGCCTAGGTTGTTTTGGAACTGATTAACATGCTTCGGTCGCAATATTCAATTGTTAAGATTGGGACTTTTGTTCTGGATATATTGGTTAGAACTATTCTGTGGGGGCATAAACATAATTTTCCCTGCTTGCAGCGACAAGTTCAATGTTGTTGAGCCTTGTATGTATGGCCTTTCTTTTGCACTCCATTGTTTTGTAGGAAAACTGTGCGTCACCTGCCTGAGTATTTTTGTTTCAATCCTGACACCCGCCGTTCACTAATTTTATTGCTGTTTTTATTTGTCTTTTTTTAAAGATCTTTAAAAACAGTATGTTATGTTAAGATTGTGAGTTGATTGGAAAAATCAAAAAAGTTTCAAATATATTTATTTTGACACTAAACACATTCAAAAATTTGTGTTAAGGGGTAGGTATCCAGCTGTGCCAAACAGTGCATTGGATTGGCTCGATAGGTCGGTTAAATATACGAATTTACGCTGTTTTTCAATTTTAAGCATGGGAAGGTACTTTATGGTTACTGAAAATGAACTTCGCGAAATTGAGAATGGTTTAATTGATATTATTGATGAAGGAATTTCCGCATCCGCGCTCGCAGGACAGATAGAAAGATTCAAAACAGGGTTTCCGGCAACAAAGCTGGAGCGGGCCTGTACCTTGAATGACGGGATCTATCGCATTCAGTCTGATGAAAAGGACGAATTGTTGGGTTGTTTTGAAGGAGCAGCAGCCGAAGGGCGTTTCAGCAAGTTCGTTCCGGCATCCGGGGCTGCCACGCGCATGTTCAAACATCTGCTGGCAAAGCTGAATAGTGAAGACCTTTCCGAGAAGGATGCGGATATGGTTCAGACATTTATGGACCTGCTCCCGGTATTTCCTTTCTACGGCGATCTTCTGGAATCCATGAAAGGCCATGGACTGGATCTGGAAGAAGCATACGCCGCGCAGGATTATAACCTGATTTTAGAATATCTTCTTACGGAAAAAGGATTGGACTATCGCTCATTGCCTAAGGGCCTGATTCCATTTCACAGCTACGAGGACGGTTACCGTACTCCGTTTGAAGAGCATATTGCTGAAGCTGTGGCTCATATCAAGGATCGCCGAGGCCGGGCTAAGCTACACTTTACCGTGTCTCCTGCCCATGAAGAGCGGATCAGGGAGCATGTTGAGGAAGTTATAGCGAAGTATCCCGATTATCGTTTTGATATTGAATTTACGCGTCAGGACAGAAAGAGTGACACTGTTGCTGTTGATATGGAAAACGAAGTTTTCCGTACCGGTGAAGGGAAGATTCTGTTTCGTCCCGCAGGACACGGCGCACTGCTGGATAATCTGCACAAAATGCGCGGTGACATTGTTTTCCTGAAAAATATAGATAACGTTGTTCCCGACAGTGCCAAGGGCGATACCCTTGAATACAAGAAGCTTCTCGGCGGTTTGCTGGTCAGGCTCCAGGATCATATTTTTGAATGCCTTAACATGCTTGAAAACCATAATTGCAGTGAATTCGAAGTGGCAGCAGTTTCCATCTTCGCTGTTTCACACCTTTCGATGCAATTGCCGGAGAACTTTAACCAGATGAGCCTTGAAGATAAGATCAGCTTGCTTCGTGTCCGCCTTTCCAGACCAGTGCGTGTCTGTGGTATGGTTAAGAACGAAGGCGAACCTGGGGGGGGACCTTTCTGGGTAAATGGTCCTGACGGCTTTATTTCTCCTCAAATTGTGGAAAAGAGTCAGGTGAATATGGATGATGCTGATCAGGCTTCCATTGTTAAGACCGCTACCCATTTCAACCCTGTTGATCTTGTCTGCGGTATGCGCAGTCCCCGTGGTGAATGGTATGCCCTGAAGAATTTTACTGATCCTGAAACCGGTTTTATTTCCGTGAAGTCCCGCAATGGTCGTGAATTGAAGGCAATGGAACTTCCCGGCCTGTGGAATGGTTCCATGGCAGATTGGATTACCGTGTTCGTTGAAGTTCCGCTTAGTACCTTTGCTCCGGTCAAGACTGTTAATGATCTGCTGAAGGATGAACACCGCAAGTAGGAATAAAGTAAAAAAGATTGATAGCCGCCTCTATATATATGGTATAGGGGCGGCTTTTGATATATATATGCTTTAAGCCTGCTACATTGCAGCAGACTTAGGGTAAGTTTTTTAGGTTTCACTTTCTGCTGTTGCACCTTGGTGACGTTTTATGCTAGTTTTTTATATGGTTGATAAAAAGATGTTGATGCATTTTTATAGGTGCTGATTTGTCCTCAAACTGTGGAGGAAAGTGTGAAAGAAGTCTTGGCGATGAGGAAATTTGTCGCTCCTGAACTTGTTTTCGGGGTCGGTTCTTCAAAGCTTGCAGGGCAGTATGCGGAAAATTTTGGGGTCAGCAGGGCGTTGATTGTTACCGATCCTGGGATTGTCGGATGCAGCTGGGTGAAAGGTGTGCAGGAAAGTCTGGAAGATGCAGGAATTGAAACCTTTATTTTCAGCAATGTTTCCGAAAATCCCCGCGATGTGGAAGTTATGCAGGGAGCTGAATTTTATCTTGAGAACCGATGTGATTGTATCATTGCTGTCGGTGGTGGAAGCCCCATGGACTGCGCCAAAGGGATTGGCATTGTAACCACCAACAATTCCCATATTTTGAATTTTGAGGGCGTGGATATGGTTGAGGTTCCCGGTCCTCCTCTCATTTGTATTCCCTCTACAGCAGGCAGTTCTGCCGATGTTTCCCAGTTTGCTATCATCACTGATACGGTGCGTGATGTAAAAGTCAGTATTGTCAGTAAAGCTATGGTTCCTGATGCCGCTTTGATTGATCCTGAATTGACGGTTACCATGGATGCCCAGCTCACTGCAGCTACCGGGCTGGATGCGTTGACCCATGCCATAGAAGCTTATGTTTCAAATGCTAATTCAGCCCTGACTGATTTATTTGCACTTGATGCCATTGAGCTTGTTTCCAAGAATCTCGCCGGGGCCATAAATGACCCGCGAAATATTGAATTGCGTGGCCGGGTTAT
Source organism: Maridesulfovibrio spiralis (SeqCode) (assembly GCF_048571135.1). Lineage (NCBI taxonomy): Bacteria > Pseudomonadati > Thermodesulfobacteriota > Desulfovibrionia > Desulfovibrionales > Desulfovibrionaceae > Maridesulfovibrio > Maridesulfovibrio spiralis (SeqCode). Next base: position 3,244,502 of record NZ_CP182344.1, read on the forward strand.
GCTTGGGTCCATGGAAGCTGGACTTGCTTTTTCCAACGCTATTCTCGGTGCTGTGCATGCTATGGCCCACAGTCTGGGCGGCTTACTTGATCTCCCGCACGGCGAATGTAATGCCATTCTTTTGCCTTATGTAATTAAAACTAATTATTCCTATGCGGTAGAGCGGTACGTTAATGTCGCCCAGAGAATGGGGGTTGATGTCACCGACAAAAGTAATGACCAGATTTGTGATGAATTGGTTGAGGCTGTTATCGCCTTACGTAAATCCGCAGGGATGAATAAATCCCTTGGTGATCTGGGTTTGAGCCGTGAGGATATCCCCCAGCTTGCCGAACTTGCTTTGCAGGATGCCTGCATGGTCACCAACCCCGTTGAACTTAGTCAGGAAGACGTTGAGAAAATTTATGAAGCGGCGTTATAAACCAAAACCTAACGACGATGTTCGCAACAAGCTTATCGGGCTTGGCGAAAATTCTATGCGCAAAAGTTATTATCCTGAACTTCGTGAAAGGATTAATGAGCTGGAACGCTTCCGGGCTTTGGTTGAAAATGCCAACGACGCGCTTTTTGTTCTCGATGCATTTTCATGGACATTTGCCGACATCAACAAGACCGCACTTCAAAAAACTAATTATACCCGCGAAGAGATGCTGGACAGCCCCCCGGAACTGGTTTTCCCGGAGGAAACATGTTTCATGCTGCATGAAGTGTTGATCGATGATGACATGTATACATCATGGGATAAAGAAGATGTCTCCATGACAGAGTTGCTGGGCAAGGATAACCTGAAGACTCCGGTGGAAATGACTCTCCGGGTGCATTACGTTGGCGGAAGGTTGTATATTGTCATGGTAGCCCGCGACGTGACCCGCCGACTTAATGATCAGCGGGAACTGCGCCGTGCCCGCAATTATCTCGGAAACGTTATTGATTCCATGCAGTCTGTCCTTGTCGGGGTTGATGAAGTTGCCAATGTGGTTCTCTGGAATGATCATGCCCACAAGGAAACAGGTATCCCGTCTGACAAAGCTCAAGGACGTTTTATATATGATGTGATGCCGGAATTGCGTCGGTTTGAGCCTCTTATTTCTTCGACGATTAATGGTGATACAGAAGGCGGTACAAAAATTTTTCATCTTGATCGCGGCGGCGAGACTGTTTTTTTTGAAATAGTAGTGTTTCCGTTCAAAGGAGATGAAGACGGTGCTGTAATTCGTGTTGATGACATCACCGCCCGCACACGTATGGAAGAAGTGATGGTGCAGACTGAGAAAATGATGACCGTGGGCGGACTTGCTGCCGGCATGGCTCATGAGATTAATAATCCGCTTGGTGGTATTCTGCAGGGAATCCAGAATATTCAGCGCAGGATTTCAAATCCACTGCCTAAAAACCGTTCCGCTGCAGAGGAACTGGATATTCCGTTTGAAGCCATTCATGAATATTGCGAAAAGCGGGGGATTATTTCCAAGCTGGATTCAGTCAGGAATCTTGGTGAGCGTTCAGCACGTATCGTTTCCAACATGCTCCAGTTCAGCCGCCAGTCAGGTGGGGAAAGGGGCTGTAATGATATTAAGGAAATTGTCGAAACAGCCATAGAACTTTCATTCAGCAGTTATGATTTTTACAGCAAATCAGGTGGCGGAGGCTTAGAGATAATCAAGGATCTGGATGATTCCGTTCCACATCTCCTGTGTTCTGCTTCAGAGATCGAACAGGTGCTGATCAATTTACTTAAGAATTCGGTGCAGGCTATTCTATCCACTCCGGGCTGGAAAGAGGAAAACGTTTCCCGGATCATTGTCCGGTTGAAATCAGAAGCGGATGTTATTTGTTTGGAGATTGAGGATAACGGCCCGGGGATGGATGCCGAAACACGTAAAATGGCATTGGAACCATTTTTCACTACCAAGCCCGCCGGAGAAGGGACAGGGCTTGGACTTTTTGTTTCTTATTTTATCGTTACCCAGAAGCATGATGGAATATTTGAGATCGAAACCAGCCCTGGCAAGGGGATGAAAGTAGTCATCAAGCTTCCGTCCGGGTGCTGATTCCAATCAGGATGTTAATGGCTCTATCTACATAGAACGCTCAATTGCATCAGCTCTGTTTTCCATCTGCGTAGCGACACCGGATAATATTTTGCTTCCGGACCCAATTGATTTAATTTTCTTTTCGTCATCCTTCACCCTGCGGAAAAACCACTGGGCTATGTAAAAAGAATCGTCGGGCTTGTCGCATTGTCCGGCGCAGTATGCTTTAATTTTTTCGACGATACCGGACTTAATCTTTTCTCGGATGGTGATATACTCTTTCAGTAATTTTCCGGAGTGACTGGCTTTTTTGCGTGCAGATTCTGTTTGTGTATTGCGGGACTGGTCAAGGTTCAGCTGAAAGATCCCGTTGGCGGAATCAACTTTTTTCGAAGCCATGATGTAGCTGTCCATTGCCTGAATCAGGTCCGGGTTATCTGCAACAGCTTTGAGAACTGCTGCAACATGGCGAACGGACTGGGCACTGACCCGGAACATCTCAGCGCGTTGGGCGCGGCTTAGTTCACGCATGGAGAACGAGTCTCCCTCAATAAATCTGCGCTCGGCCATAATCCCTTTTTCTTCCACAAGGTCTAGAAACTGGGCGGTCCGGGATTTGGAAAGTTCTGCCAGTCTGTTCGGTGTCAGCAGATATGACCAGATATCCTTGCGCGCGGTGACAAGGTTTTGTGCTTCGGGCATCAGGCCGCGCAGGTTCAGCCCGAAGTGCATGTTGATTGATTTGAAAGAAGCTGTACTGAACCCTGATTTGGATTTGTATGGCAGTGTACCTGCCGGGTAATAGTTGTCAGCAACGTACTGGGCAAGGTTGTCGAGGAAAACTTCTGTGATGATGGTTTCCTTGATTGCCTCAACTGCTTTTTCAACCGGACTTGAAGCTGTGTTGTTATCAGCTTTGAAAGCAGGTTTCTCGGTAGGTTTTTGTTCTTCTGCTTTTTTTTCAGGCTTTACTTCAGCTGTTATATTTTCCCCCGGTGTGGTTTTGATCTCATTGCCGGACTTAGCCACTTTCCCGGAAACGGGCATTTTTACACTGGATCCGTTTTCATTAACCCATGCCGGGGCATCCACTTCAACCCCGGTCTTTTCGCTTAGATCCTTCTTTACATAGAAAAACAGGGCTGCCGCAGAAATAATGAAAACAGCGGTAAAAATGAGTGCGGGAATTTTGAATTTATTCATTTTCGCTCCAAGTAGGTTACCAGTGGCGGTTCCAAGCGAACTTGACTGTGTTGGTCGGGCAGCAGACCCCGGACTCCGGCCTCATCGCAGCGCGGTAAATAGCCCCTTTGGCTGATTGGCGGATAATGCGTCGTATCTTTGAGAAAAGTTCAAGCTGATCGACCATTTCCGGGACCGGAATTTGTCCGTTTCCGCCCGCCTCAAGTAATTTTGCTTTCAAGTCCTGATACGCTGATAACATGTCATGTATCATGTTGTCGATTTGGCAGAATTCGTTAGAACATGGATTTTCTGCAACATTGAGCACGCCTATACAGGAGTTTTTGAAGACGGTAATCATATCCGCATCCGCACCAAGCAACTCAATGGCTGGCTTGAGCCTTTTCTTTTCAATGGATGCACTGAGCGCTCCGGCCGTTCGAAAATATTGCAGAACGCGCAGGGCAGTAGCTACCTGCTGTCCTTGCTGTTCGGTTAGGGGACGGGTTTGCAGTCTTGCGCAGAATGAGCGTGCAGCTTCAATAAGTCTGTCCTGTGCTTCTTTATCCGTGGGCAGAGCACCGTAGCTGAAGTTCGAGTTCAAACCTTTACGCACAATTGTTCTGGTCAGTGTGCCGATACGCTCCATCTCCAGAGAAAGGGCATCCAGCGCCAAAGTGGGGGTGGCGATAACGTTGTTGTCCAGATACTTGGGGCGTCCGCGTTCATCTTCAAATGAAGAGAAACGTTTTTCAATGAATGAAACCAGTTTATCAGTAAACGGCCAAAGCACCAGCACGCCGAGAAAATTGAATGCGGTATGAAACAGGGCCAGAATAACAGCCGGCTCGTTGTTCAATCCAAGCATATCCATACTGAATAGGATAAATTTAATCAGCACCGGAAGCAGAATCAAAGCTACAAGAGCGGTGATAATATTAAATATGATGTGTCCGGTAGCTACTTTTTTGGCGTTGACAGTGGCTCCGATAACCGAGAGGGCAGCAGTGGAAGTTGTACCGATGTTTGTGCCGATAACCGCAGCTGCGCCCTGATTGAGATCCAGTAGTCCGCTGACAGTAGCTGTAAGCACAAGCGCCATAGCTGCACTGGAACTCTGCATAAGCAGGGTAAGCATCAGGCCAATACCTATGAAGATAGGTATGGAGAGTGCGCCCATAGTCGCAAATGTAGAGAGGTCAATGGATGATTCTATGCCCTTGAAGGCCATCTGCAATGTTGAGATACCCATCAGAAAAAGGCCGAATCCGGATAATGCATCCCCGAAAAAAGCGCGGCGGGTGGTCGGTCCGGTTAAACGCATGATTGATCCCAGTGCGATTACAGGCAGGGCAAAAGCTTTCAGGTTGACGCTGAAGCCGACAGCAGCGACAATCCAGCCGGTAACCGTGGTTCCGATATTGCTGCCGTAGATTACTCCTATGGACTGGGAAAGGGTGATCAGCCCGGCGTTAACAAAGCCGATTACAGCAACAGTTACCGCACTGGACGATTGTACCAGTGCAGTGATCATGAAGCCGGAAAAGAGACCGCGTCCCGGACTTTTGGTCCATTCCCCGAGGATTTTTTTTAATGATCGTCCGGCTGCCTGTTTTAAGCCTGTGGTCATCAGGCGCATGCCGATTAAGAAAAGTCCAAGTCCGCCGAAAAGATTGCCGAGTAATTCTAAATTCATATAATTATGTTCACTAGATTGTTGAAATTAAGAGAGAAAATATAATTTTATAATTCCCTGTGCGCGGGGAAAAATCAAGAGAAAGGTGTGAGTTGCGCGAAAAAGTCATTTTGTAACAAAAACGCCCTCCATTGCCGGGGCAGTGGAGGGCGTTCGGTTGTAACTGAAAATCAGCAGAAATTATTCGGGCTTGATTTTTATTTCCATTTTGTCCATTGATTCGATGATTTTGTCACTGATGTCAGCGGATTTATCGTAACTAATGGCAGAATCTATGCCGAGGATAGCGGAGTAGCCGTTAGCCTTGCGGTAATCATCAACAGCCTTGGTGAAACCGTTCTGGAGTGCTTCTACGATGCGGTTCTGCTCTGCACCCATTTTGTTCTGGTATTCGCCAAGTGCTTCCTGAAACTTACGGGTGTTTTCTTCAGTCTGGTTGCCGCCCATCTGCTTCTGCATTTCGGCGAATTTGGCCTGAAATTCTTCGCTGGACTTTTTAAGGTAATCCATGCCTTCGGCTCCAGCCTTACATTCTTTGAAAACTTTGTTAGTGTCTACGAATCCGATTTTAGCGTTGTTGGATTGTTGCTGGCATCCTGCTACAACGGCTGCCATGGAGATGATCAGTACGAGTTTCAAAATGTTTTTAAGCATTAAATACTCCGGGAGTTAAAATTATTTTCATTTAGAGTTAATCGGTATAAACTCGGAAAGGTGCCATGTAAAATAAAAAAAACATAATTTGAAATTATACTTCATTGAAATTAATTTTTTGTACATTTCCGAAAATTATGTTAGAAATATTTTCGAAAGTGAACATCGTAAAGAGGTGGATCCGCATTTTTCCAATCAATTGGGGATGGTGTAAAAATTTCCCAAATAAAATATTGAGGACAAGATCATGAGAACCAAAGTTGTTGCCACCCTCGGCCCGGGGTCAAGTAATGTTGAGACCATTACCAAGATGGTCCAAAACGGAGTTAGAATCCTCCGCTTGAATTTTTCTCACTCTGACGCAGAAAGTTTTAAGCCCGTGATCGCAATGATCAGACAGGTTGAGAAGGATCTCTCCGTTCCTTTGACCGTCATGGGTGACCTCTGTGGTCCCAAGATCAGAGTCGGTGTAATTGAGGATGCTCCCCACGATATCGATTCCCGTGCTTATGTTTATCTGGGGCTTCCTGAGGTTGCTGACAAGGCCAAAGATCTTCCGTTTATTCCTCTGGATCAGCCCGAATTGCTGCAGGGTCTGGAAGACGGCATGGAAGTTTCTCTCAGTGACGGAATGCTTCAGTTTTTCGTAACCGAAACCTTAGAGACAGATAAACTCTACAAGCTTCAGGCTCAGAACGCAGGTCTTCTTGCTTCCAAAAAAGGTATCACTTTTCCCGGCAAGCATATCGCGCTGCCCGCATTTACCGAGAAGGACAAAGTTGATCTGGCCGGATGTATCGAGATCGGCGTTGATGCGATTGCAATGTCTTTTGTGCAGACCGCACAGGATGTTCAGGATGTTCTGGATGCAATGAACAAGCATGGTGTTGTCCTGCCTATCATTGCTAAAATTGAACGTCAGAACGCTGTTGAAAATATTGAGTCCATTCTGGAAGTTGCCAGCGGCATCATGGTTGCTCGCGGAGACCTCGGCCTTGAGTGCAAACTTTCCATTGTTCCGGTTATCCAGAAGAAACTCATCCGCGCAGCACGCCATGCTCAGAAGCCGGTTATCGTTGCTACCCAGATGATGCTCTCCATGGTTAAAAACCCCATCCCCACCCGTGCGGAAGCAAACGACGTTGCTAACGCTATCATGGATGGTGCGGATTGCTGCATGCTTTCCGAAGAGACTGCAATCGGTGCTTATCCTGCTGAAGCCGTTGGATATATTAAAGAAATCGCAGAAGGAACCGAGCCTTACTATCTGGAGCGCGCCAAAGGGCCCTTCAAGCCTGCTGACGAGCTCGTGCCCAACCCGGTTAAGTATCTGAGCTACTCTGCATGCCTGCTCGCAAAGGATATCGACAGTCCTGCTATCATCTGCCACTCCTCCAGTGGGTCTTCCGCAAGACTGGTTTGCAGCCGTAGACCTGCACAGCCTGTTTACTGCCTGACTCCGGATAAAAGTGTTCCCGCTTATCTGAACTTTTTCTGGGGTATCACTCCGGTTGTTACTGAGTCCAAGCTCACTAACCACAGAGATCGCCTTGTGGAATTTCTTGAAGCGGAAGATAAGTTTGAAAAGGGCGAAGGTTTTGTGCTTGTTTCCGGTCAGCCCACTCCGGGACAGACTATGCCCAAGACCAACGAAGTAAAGCTCTACTACAAATAGTATAAGAAACTCATATGACATTAAGAATCCCGCTTCCAATGGAGGCGGGATTTTTTTATTCAGAAATTTTGTCTCTGATCAGTCCATAGAAAGATACGGAGTCAGACTGGAACCTCCAGCCTAGATGGGCTGAGCATTTGTTGCAGACAGCAAGCTGCCATGTATACCCGGAAAACCATGTAAACTCATTGGATGGTTTTCCGGCTGAAATACATCCTGTGGCGGCAGAATAGCACCTGATCTGAAATACATATCCATGTGGGTTGAAAAAGGAGTGCTCGTGGCTGTCATTCACATTGGTGGCAAATGAATTGTCTGTAATTTCAGCACCGCAGCTACGGCAGAGCACTTTCTTTTTCTCTGGAGCAGCCAAAGATGTCTTGTCTTTTACTTCAAGGTCGGAATCTGAGCCGGGAGGGGGGCTTTTAAGAAGCGAGATGGGGAGATGGGGGTAAGTTGTCTGCATGACTAAATATACCCCGCGAAGAGCAGGAGTGCAAAGAAAAGAATAAGTTTACCGTGTCGATGTGCTTAAGTCAGAGGGATAGGTCATAAAAAAGGCTGCTTTCAAATGAAAGCAGCCTTTGAGCTATCTGGCTCCCCGGGAGGGACTTGAACCCCCAACCTAGTGATTAACAGTCACCCGCTCTGCCGATTGAGCCACCGAGGAATATTTCGTGTTGTGCGGTTCCCCGCTGCAACGAAGATTGGTTCTACGGACTTGTTTTGAAGTTGTCAAACATTATATGAAATTTAATTAAATTTTTATGTTTTAGTTCCGTAGAGGTGTATAATTTGAATGTTTTTGATATGTTATTTGTGGAGCCTAGGTTTTATAGCCCTAAAATGAGGAAGGTCTTATATGAAAGTTTTAAAATATTTTTTCATTATATCAATAGGGTGGGCAGCTCTTTTTATGTTTGCGTCAACTGCATGGGTGGCGGAGCCTATTATTGTGTCGTCGGTTATATATCCGCCGTTAGTGTTTGAAAAGGAAACCCCCGGTTTTGGCGAAGGTATGCTTAGGGATATTGTGACTGAGGCATTTCGAGTTGAGGGTGCCGATGTCGAATATTCTCTTCTGCCTATGTCTAGAAATGTTTGGTCAATTGCTTCGAAAGTTGGTGATTGCTGTTTAGGGGCTATGGAGTGGTTCGAGAGAAGCGGGCTGGCCGATGAAGTGGAGCCGGTAGATATTATCAAGCTTAAATTTGTTGCTTTTTATAAGGTTAAGAATTTTCCAGACGGGATTGATTTTGAACGTTTGGAGGAGTTGCAGGGCTACTCCTTTGGTAATGTTCGAGGGAGCAGTAGTCAGCGAACATTGGATGCGGCTGGATTGGAAACGGATCTCGTTAGAAACATACGTCTTAATTTTATGAAGCTGGAAGTTGGTCGATTCGATTTCGCTATCAGTTTTCATGTCACGGGCGAGTATCTGATTTGGGACTTGTTTCCTGATAAAGAGGCAGAGTTCAGTTATTTGGGCAAGCCTATTCAGGAGATGACGCTTTCGGTTATTTTTCAAAAGCGACAGAGGGGGATGAGGGAGAAGTTTACAAAGGGGCTGGAGAAAATCGCACGCGACGGAACATATTATTCAATTTTAAAGAGATATCATGTGGGCGGATATGTCCCGGATGAAATTATACCTGACACTCTGCGGGGGATTGCAAAACACTGAAATAAAAAAAGGCTGCTTTCATATGAAAGCAGCCTTTGAGCTATCTGGCTCCCCGGGAGGGACTTGAACCCCCAACCTAGTGATTAACAGTCACCCGCTCTGCCGATTGAGCCACCGAGGAATATTTTGTGTTGTGCGGTTTCCCGCTGCAACGAAGACGGTTCTACGGATTTGCCGTGCTCATGTCAAACATTATCTTTAATTTAATTTAAAAAAACTTTAGACTTTATTGAATAGTCCCTTTGGATGGTCGAATCTGCTTGTTCTCGGCATTCTCAGCAGCTCTTTTGTGAGAAGGCGAGGCTTTTTCCGAAGTAGGAATTTTCAGGGTATATATATTTAATGTAGGGCAATTGGATAAGATCTTTTGTTGTCGTGAGTAGGTTGGCTTATTGAAATAAAAAAAGGCTGCTTTCAAATGAAAGCAGCCTTTGAGCTATCTGGCTCCCCGGGAGGGACTTGAACCCCCAACCTAGTGATTAACAGTCACCCGCTCTGCCGATTGAGCCACCGAGGAATATTTCGTGTTGTGCGGTTTCCCGCTGCAACGAAGATGGTTTTTACGGATTTGTAGCGCACTTGTCAAACATTTTTTTCAAAAAATATTTGTGTGTGAAAGTGAACTATAAAAGATGTACTTTCTTGACGACAAAGGGTAATTAGCTTAGGCAATCAACGGATCTTGTATTTATCTAGACTTTATTCGGTTACGGAGAATTAATAACTTGAGCGGCAAGAAGAAAAAGCAAATCAAGCTGGCAACCAAATCAGAGCATGTGCAATCATTTATGCCCATGCTTGAGGCTCTGCAAGCTCAGAACGAACTCAATCAGGTTCTGAAGAATCGCGTGGAAAAAGCCTGTGGTCTTCTCGACGAAGGCATACCGCTTTATCCCAATGACTTCAGTAAAGATACAGACGTCTCAGATATCTGGGACAATTATGACAATATCGGAGGCGAAGAGCTGGAATCTCTGGGCAAGAAATTCAAACTTGCCGGAAGAGTTATCACCCACCGTTCCTTTGGTAAGGTCGCATTCTTTCATCTTCAGGATCCTACCGGCAGGATTCAGGTCTATGTGGCGAGGGATGATCTCGGCGCAGACCTCTACAAAATTTTCAAAAAATTCGACATCGGCGATATCGTCGGGGTTGAAGGTACTCTTTTCAGGACCAAGACTGACGAACTGACCGTCAAGGCTGAACAGGTTGACCTGATTACCAAATCCATGCGTCCGCTTCCCGAGAAGTACCACGGGCTCAAGGATGTGGAGACCAGGTATCGGCAGCGTTACGTGGACCTGATTGTTACACCCCGCGCACGTGAGATTTTTCAGAAGCGAACCCTTATAGTAAGGTGTATTCGTAACTATCTGGATTCCAAGGGCTTTATGGAAGTGGAAACTCCCATGATGCATCCCATCGCAGGCGGGGCGGCAGCACGTCCGTTCACCACCCATCACAATGCCCTTGATATGCAGCTCTATATGCGCATCGCGCCGGAGCTTTACCTCAAGCGCCTGTTGGTTGGCGGATTCGAAAGAGTCTACGAAATCAACCGTAACTTCCGTAACGAAGGTATTTCCGTTCGGCATAACCCTGAATTCACCATGCTTGAATTCTACTGGGCTTACGCTGACTTCGAAGATCTTATGGATCTAACCGAAGAGATGATCTCCTCCGTATGTCAGGAAGTTAACGGAACTACTGTTATTGATTATCAGGAAGAGAAGATCGATTTGACCCCCGGAGCGTGGCATCGCGTAGCCTTCCACGAATCCCTTGAGACTATCGGTGGTGTTTCTCCTGAGGTCTATAATGATTACGATAAGTGTAAGGAGCTTGTTAAGAAGCTCGGTGAGAAAGCTGTTGAGGGTGAAAAACTCGGCAAGCTTCAGGCCAAGCTTTTCGACGCACTGGTTGAGCCCAAGCTGATCCAGCCGCACTTCATCTATCATTACCCCACTGATATTTCTCCTCTTTCCAGAAGGAACGAAGAGAACCCCGATATTACAGACCGTTTTGAGTTGTTCATTTATGGTCGCGAACTGGCTAACGCCTTTTCCGAACTGAATGACCCTGTGGACCAGCGTTGCAGGTTCATGGAACAGGTTGCTGAAAAAGATGCTGGTGATGATGAAGCCCACAACATGGACGAAGATTATGTCCGTGCCCTTGAATACGGTATGCCTCCGGCTGCCGGGCAGGGTATCGGTATTGACCGTCTGGTTATGCTGCTTACTGACAGTGCAAACATCAGGGAAGTCATCCTGTTCCCGCTTCTCAGGCATGAGGGTGCTTCTAATAATGGTGGCTCATGAGGTTTGAACTCTTCGTCGCACTGAGGTATCTCTTTACCCTGAGGAAAAACTCTTTCATCTCGGTGATTTCTCTCTTTGCCGTGTGCGGCGTTGCTCTGGGTGTAGCAGCCCTGATTGTGGTGATAGGGGTTATGAACGGTTTTTCAACCGACCTCCGCGATAAAATTCTCGGAGTGAATGCCCATGTCATCGTGACCGCATATGACGGCACGCTTGAAAATTATCATCACATGACAGATCGAATTGAAAAGATTTCGGGCGTTACAGGTGTAACGCCCTTTATCTATTCTGAAGTCATGCTTTCCAGCGGTGGTGGCGTTAAGGGAGTTGTTCTGCGCGGCGTTGATTCCGATACCGCCAAAGGTGTGCTCAGCCTGCCCGGGGATATGCTCTCAGGTAGTGTTGACTGTCTTGGAAAAGAAGGTAAAATCCCTGAAATAGTTATCGGAAATCAGCTGGCTAAACGACTGGGACTTGTCATTGGCGAGACCGTTAACCTGCTTTCGCCTTCCGGAACGCGCACTGCGGCCGGTTTTACCCCGAAAGTCAGGGTTTTCAAGGTTGGCGGAATCTTCAGGACCGGGATGTATGAATACGATTCCTCGCTGGCATACATCAGTAATGTCGCTGCCCAGAAATTGCTGGGATTTAAGCGTGATTTTGTTTCCGGCCTTGAAATTCGTCTGGCTGACGTATATGCAGTTGATAAGATAGGCGATCTTCTTGATAAAGAACTCGCTGGATATCCGGTGCAGATCAGGAACTGGCAGGAAATGAATGCTAACCTGTTCGCTGCCCTCAAGCTCGAAAAGACCGCTATGTTCATCATTCTGGCAATGATCGTCATGGTCGGTTCATTCAGCATCATCACTACTTTGGTTATGCTGGTAATGCAGAAGACCAAAGATATTGCTGTGTTGATGTCCATGGGCGCAACATCGGGAAGTATCAGAAGAATTTTTATGCTGCAGGGTACATTAATCGGCTTGATTGGAACCGGCACCGGATACCTCATCGGGGTTCCCGTGGCACTGTTGCTTAAAAAGTATCAGTTCATCAAGTTGCCGAGCAATGTTTACCCGGTGGATTATCTGCCTATCAGAATGGATTGGGTGGATCTTACAGTAATTGGTGTAGCAGCTTTCACGCTCTGTTTTTTGGCGACTTTGTATCCCGCCAGACAGGCAGCTGCCCTCGAACCGGCACAGGCTTTAAGGTATGAGTAATTTGCTTTACGAACTTACAGATGTCGTAAAAGAATACGAAGGACCGACTGAGACTGTGCGGATTCTGGATAACGTTAACCTGAAGGTTGAAGCCGGAGAGTCCCTTGCCATTCTCGGGGCGTCCGGATCTGGTAAGACTACACTGCTTCACATTCTCGGTACCTTGGATACTGCTTCAAGTGGAAATATCCAATTTGCGGGAATGAATATTAATGATATGACACCTGAAAAACGGGCCGAAGTGAGAAACAGGGGAATTGGTTTTGTTTTTCAGTTTCATCACCTTCTTCCGGAGTTTAGCGCTCTGGAAAATGTCGCTCTTCCTGCCATGATGGCAGGCATAAGTCAGAGGGAAGCTTCTGACATGGCCCGTGAAGCCCTTGGGCTGGTAGGGTTGCAAAACAGACTCGACCACAGGGTGACGACCCTGTCCGGCGGGGAAAGGCAGAGAGCCGCAATTGCGCGCGCTGTTCTTCTGAAACCGAGAGTTTTGCTTGCAGATGAACCTACCGGCAACTTGGATGAGAAGACAGGGAAGATGGTTGGAGAGATGCTGGCTTCCCTTAATGAAGAGCTAGGAATGACGCTCGTGGTTGTGACCCACAACATGGAACTGGCCGGTGTTATGAACCGTCGGCTAGAGTTGCGTTCCGGAGAACTGTATGCCCAGAACTAGAATTCTGCTTTTACTGATTGCGGCGACTTTTGCTTTCCTGATTCATTTCGGGGCCGGCAAAGCACAGGCTGATGAAGCCTCCAGTGTGATTCTCGCCGTACTTCCCTTTGAAGTTAATGCTGATGCTGATACCCAATACCTTAAAGACAGTTTACCCACTCTTCTTTCCGACAGATTGCGCGAAGCCGGGTTTCGCGTGGTTAACCAGCAGAAAGTTATGCAGATCGTGGATGAGCAGGGGTTTGAATTTTTAAATATTCAGGCTGCGAAAGATATGGCTTTGCTTTCAGGAGCTGGATATTCCATATATGGTAGTTTCAGCCAGATTGGTGAAGACCTCAGCTTGGACGTCCGTCTTGTGGAAGCTTTCGGTATGAAACCGGCTGTTCCGCTTTTTGTATCTAAGAAAGGTTTGATCAACCTGCTGCCGGCAGTAGACGAGCTTGTCTCCAAAGTGAAGCTGGAGTTGCTTAGTCAGGATAAAATTGCCGATATTGAAGTCCGGGGCTGCCGGGTGCTTGATAAAGACGTCATCCTGATGCGTACCAATATCAAGACCGGAGATATTTATACTCCCTCCAAGATCAACGCTGACCTCAAGAATATTTATGCGCTCGGGTACTTTGATGATGTAAAGGTCAAAGTTACCGATGTTCCCGGCGGAAAGAAAATTATATTTGATGTTAAGGAAAGACCTCGCATTCAGGCTATTTCGGTTAAGGGCGAAGACGCAATTGATGCGGATGATATTCTTGCAGCACTGAATACCAAGAAAGGCGCGGTTCTGAACCCTAAAGTTCTTTCAGACGACTTGAATACCCTGCGCGAAATGTACCGCAAAGAAGGGTATTACAACGCCAAGATCGATTACAGTATTGACGGAGAAGGGGCGCAGGCTCGCTTGAACCTTAATATTGATGAAGGCAACAAGCTCTACATTGAAGGCATTATCATCGAAGGAGCCAAGCACCTTGATCCTGATGACATCAAAGGTGAATTAGCACTCACTGAAAGAGGGTGGCTCTCATGGTTTACCAAGACCGGTATTCTCAAAGAAGAGTTGCTTGAGAGAGATGCTGCGGCTATCCATGCTTATTACGGGAACCGAGGTTTCATTGATGCTAAAGTCGGTCAGCCCGAAGTTGATATTAAAGAAGACGGTATCTACGTCACATTTAAAGTCGCTGAGGGGGATCGTTACAAAGTTGGTAAAGTCGCCTTTCAGGGTGATTTGATTGTTAAAAAATCCAGATTGCGTGAGCTTATAACTGCTGACGATATGTCTGAAGGCGGCGAGTATCTTGACCGCTCCTTGCTGCGGGAAGATATGAAATCCCTTTCCGATTTTTATTCCAACTATGGATATGCCTACGCTGAAGCAAATATTAAATTTGACCAGCACAGGGATGATAAAACTGTTGATATCACTTTCATCATCTCAAAACGTCAGAAAGTTCATATCCGCCGTGTAATCATCGAAGGTAACGCCAAGACAAGAAACAACGTTATTCTACGTGAAATGCGTCTGGCTGACGGTGATCAGTTCAGCGGTTCCAAATTGAAACGCTCCATTGTCCGTCTGAACAAGCTTGATTACTTCAGCGAAGTCGACATTGAGCCAGTTCCTACCGGAGACCCCGGAGAAATGGACCTCAAGGTCAAGATCAAGGATAAAAACACCGGTATGATCAGTGGTGGTATCGGTTACTCCACATCTGACAGTGTCTTTGTTTCTGCGAAGATCACTGAACGTAACCTTTTCGGTCGCGGCTGGGAATTCGGACTGAACGGTGGCTGGAGCTCCAAGACCATCAGCTACGGGCTGAACTTCTACAACCCCCGCATCAATGATACCCGCTGGGGAGGAGGATTCAGGACCTACTGGCGTGATGATGATTTTACCGATTACGATAAACAGACTATCGGGGGTGTTATTTCCGCAGGTTATCCCCTTGGTGAATACACTTCTTTCTATACCAACTATCGTTTGGATAACTATGAAATCTCCGAAGTGTCTGATAATGCAGCGCAGGATATCAAAGATATTGAAGGCTTCAACTGGTCCAGTGTTGTTACCGCCGGTTTGAAGCGCGATACAACCAACAAGGCTTTCAACCCGTCCTCTGGTACTTTGAATAACCTGGTTGTTGAAATGGGTGGAGGTATCCTCATGGGGGATGACTCCTTTGTAAAGTACACTTATGACTCTAACTACTTCACACCGGTTTTCTGGGATCTTATCTTCCACTGGAAGGGTAGTCTCGGATTTATTCATGATAACTTCGGTGACGGCGATATCCCTGTATTCGAAAGATTTTACCTAGGTGGTATCAATAACGTCCGTGGTTATGACAGTCGTGAGATTTCTCCCCGTGACAGTTCCTCCGGTGACCGTATCGGTGGTAACAAAATGCTCTACATGAACTTCGAGCTTTTGTTCCCTATTAATGAAGAGCTTGGCCTTGTCGGTCTCGGTTTCTTCGATATCGGTAACTCTTGGGATGATGGTCAGGACTTCTTCTACGATACCAAACAGGAAGATGGCAAAGAGCTGTTCCTTGGTATGTACAAGAGTATCGGTGCAGGGCTGCGCTGGTTCTCGCCGATGGGTCCGATCAGAATCGAATACGGTTACGGACTTGATAAGCTTAAAGACAGCTCCAGACATAAGATTGAGTTCTCCATGGGGCAGTTCTTCTAGCAGAGTTTTATGAATTGATGTAAACGAAGGGCATGCTGATTTTCGGCATGCCTTTTCGGCTGAATATTAGACAGGAATTATAAGGAGTATTTTTAAAATGCGTAAAATTCTTTTTGCAGTACTGGTTCTGGTTTTTGCTTTTCAGAGTTCTGCCTTCGCCGCACCCCAGAAAATCGCGGTAGCATCCATGGCTAAACTGATCAAAGACTCTGAAGTTGGTCAGGACGCCCAGAAGAAAATGGAAAAAAGATTCGAGACTGCAAAAAAACAGCTTGAAAGCAAACAGAAAGAACTTGAAAGTCTTAAGCAGGCACTGCAGAAGCAGGCTCTTGTTCTTTCCCTCGAAGCTAAGCAGGACAAAGAACTTGAGTTCAAGCGCAAGGTAAGAGATTATCAGGATCTTGCTCAGGCTACTCAGCGCAAAATGCAGATCGAAGAGAAAAAGGTCGCAACACCTGTTATTGAGCTGCTTAAAAAAGTTGTTACCGATTATGGTAAGAAAAACGGCTACACTGCTATTTACGACAAGAAGACATCCGGTTTTCTGTATGTTGATGGCAGCATCGATATCACCAACCAGCTGCTGCTGGAAATGAACCGCGCATTTAGAGCAGGCAAGAAGTAGGGCTTATGCTTCTTTCAGAACTAGCCGGTCTTATCGGTCTGAAGATGGCAGGTAAGGACAAGGAAATTTCAGGTCTTAACACACTTGAACTTGCAGGTCCTTCCGAATTGTCCTTTCTGGCAAATGCCAAGTACGAAGCTGCGCTGAAGACTACTAAAGCCGCAGCTGTCGTACTGGAAGAGAAATATGCAGATCAGGTGGAGTCCGCTTTAATCAGTGAGAACCCCTACATGGATCTGGCTAAAGCCATGCATGTTTTTTCCCGCCCGCAGGGCTGTGTGGAAGGAATTCATGAGTTGGCCTTCATTCATCCTGATGCGCAAGTTGATGAGAGCGCTACAGTTTATCCTTTTGCCTTTATTGGCAAGGATTCAAAAATCGGTCCGAACTGCAAAATTTTTGCCGGTACTTATATCGGTGAAGATGTTGTGCTCGGACCGGGCTGCATTATTTACCCGAATTGTTCCCTCATGGCCGGAACTGTGCTCGGAGCCAGTGTTATCGTTCAGCCCGGATCTGTAATCGGCGGTGACGGTTTCGGATATGCTCAGGTTTCCGGCAAACATATGAAGATCCCCCAGATCGGTACTGTCGAGCTGCAGGATCAGGTCGAAGTCGGAGCAAACACCTGTATTGACCGCGCTGCTCTTGATGTTACCAGAATCGGTTCGGGAACTAAGATTGATAACCTTGTCCAGATTGCCCATAACGTAACTACTGGCGAGGATTGTCTCATTATTTCCCAGTCCGGGGTTGCTGGCAGCACCAAGCTTGGTAATTCCGTAATTCTCGCCGCTCAGGCCGGACTTGTGGACAATATCAAGATTGGCGATGGAGCACTGATCGGCGCGCAGGCCGGGGTAACAAATGATATCCCTGCCGGATTCATGGGTGCCGGTTCCCCGATCCAAGAGAAGGGGAATTTTTTAAGATCCTCCATTTATCATAGAAAATTACCTGATATGGCCAAGAAGATGTCTAAGCTTGAAAAGCGTATCAAGGCACTCGAAGCAGAATTAAGCAAGGAAGATTAAAGTGAGTAATTCAACTCCCGATATTATCGATATTAAAGGGATTATGGGGATGCTTCCCCATCGCTATCCTTTTCTTCTCGTTGACCGTGTAGAAGAGGTCAAGCCCGGTGAGT
Organism: Maridesulfovibrio spiralis (SeqCode); assembly: GCF_048571135.1. Taxonomy (NCBI): domain Bacteria; kingdom Pseudomonadati; phylum Thermodesulfobacteriota; class Desulfovibrionia; order Desulfovibrionales; family Desulfovibrionaceae; genus Maridesulfovibrio; species Maridesulfovibrio spiralis (SeqCode). Next base: position 3,262,122 of record NZ_CP182344.1, read on the forward strand.
CCATCAGGGCGTACAAGAATGTCACCATGAATGAGCCTTTTTTCCAGGGGCATTTCCCGGGTCTTCCGGTCATGCCCGGCGTTCTGATCGTGGAAGCCCTTGCTCAGGCTGGAGGCATTATTGTGCTCAGCACTGATGATGTTGAAACCGAAGATAAGGTTTTCCTCTTTACCGGAATTAACAAGCTCAAATTCCGGAGACCTGTTGTCCCCGGTGATAAGCTTGTTCTTGAAGTCAACGACGTTAGGCGTAAAATGAATATCTGGAAAATGAAGTGTGTCGCAACTGTTGACGGAGAAATTGCCGTTCAGGGTGAAGTTTCCGCAGCGATTGTCGACAAGGAGTCCGTATAGTGGCTACTGAAATCCATCCCAGTGCTATAGTTGACCCGGGTGCGCAGATTGGCGAGAACGTTAAGATCGGTCCTTTCTGTGTAATTGAGAGCAATGTTGTCATCGGTGACGATTGTACTATCGATGCTCATGCCCAGATCAAGAAATACACCAGCATGGGTAAGGGCAATGTTGTCCATACCGGAGCTGTGCTTGGTGGTGATCCGCAGCATCTCGGTTTCAAAGGTGAGCCTACTACCGTTGAAATCGGCGATAACAACATTTTCCGCGAATACATGACCATCCATCGTGGTACTGTACAGGGTTGTGAAAAAACCGTGGTTGGCAGCAACTGCATGATCATGGCTTACGTTCATATCGCCCATGACTGCATTGTCGGTAATAATGTCATCATGGCTAACGCAACAAGTCTTGCCGGTCATGTCGAAGTTGGTGATTTTGTAACCATCAGCGGTCTGTCCGGTATCCACCAGTTCGTAAGAATCGGTGAGTACGCATTTCTCGGTGCAATGTCCGGCTTTGGTCAGGATATTCCCCCGTACATGCTGGCAACCGGAGTCCGCGGCGTGCTGCATGGACCTAACTCCGTAGGTCTTAGAAGACACGGTTTCAAATCCAAAACCTGTCTCGATATTAAAAAGGCTTACCGCATTATTTTCCGTTCAGGTCTTACTCGCGAAGAGTCTCTTGAAATGGCTGAGAATGAGTTCCCCGACACTCCTGAAGTGGCGCGCCTCATAGAGTTCATCAAGACCAGCGAAAGGGGTATCTGCCCTGCTGACCGGACACCTGAAAAGAATTTATGAGCAAAAAAGACACAATAGGTCTTATAGCCGGGGGGGGACAATTTCCCCTCCTGGTTGCAAAAGGAGCCGCAGCACAGGGTAATCGTGTTGTGGCTGTTTTTTTTAAAGGCCATTCAAATTTCGAAGTGGACGAATACGTTGAAGAGTCTGTGGAGCTTAAGCTCGGCCAGCTCAACAAGCTGATTTCATTTTTTAACAAAAATGGAGTCAACAAAGTGGTCATGGCCGGAACCATCAACAAGCCCAAGGCGTTTGATATTCGTCCTGATTTCCGCGCTGCAAAACTGCTTTTCAAGCTTGCGACCAAAGGCGATGATGTCTTGTTGCGGACTATTGCTAATGAATTTGAGTCTGAAGGTATGCAGGTGGTCGGGCCGCATGAATATGCCCCTGAGCTGCTCACTCCCTCCGGTTTTTTGACCAAGCGCAAGCCGAACGAAGTTGAGCGGTCAGATCTCTCTTTTGGTTGGAAGATCGCTCGCGATCTTGGTCGCATGGATATCGGCCAATGCGTTGTTGTTCGTGAAGGGGTCGTTGCTGCTGTCGAAGCCATTGAAGGTACCGACGCAGCCATCAAGCGCGGTTGTGAGCTTGGCGGAAAGGGCTGTTGCATTGTGAAAGTTTTCAAGCCCGGTCAGGAAAAGCGCGTGGATATGCCTTCTATCGGCCTTAAAACCGTACAGGGTATGAAAGATTTGGGTGCGACCTGTCTCGGCGTCGAAGCCGGTAAGAGCCTCTTTTTCGATCTCGACGAGTCTATCAAATTTGCCGAAAAGCACGGCATCACAATTGTCGGGCTGACTCAGGAGTTGATTGACGATCTTTAATAAGCTCCGCAGGTAGATTTTTAGAAGACAATTAAAAATAAAGTCGCAATATCTCATAAGATATTGCGACTTTATTTTTGCAAAACTATCAAAACAAAGCGGCGAAGCCTCGATAAAAAGTTTTGGGATTCTTAAGCCTTGCCGCAGCAGGAGCCGGGTACGCATCCTTTGGATGATGGGTTGCCACCGCAGCATCCGGTTCCTGCGGCATCAGGGACGTTGGGTGTTTCTTTTCCGGTCAGCGATGAAGTGGAGGACATGAGTTTTTCCCCGGCGGGTTTGCCGCAGCTGGGGCACTCGGTTGTCTGGGTGTTTACGCTGGTAATCTCTTCGTACACGTTTCCGCATTCGCGGCATTTATATTCATAAATCGGCATAATCTAAAAGCTGTTAACCAAAAATGTTTTCGGGGATGTAGGGGTGTGTGCCTTCGACGACTTCACATCCAGCCTTGGCTTTGATTTTTTTCAGAAGCACGTCCTTGTGCGGGCAGTGCATGGTAATGCAGGGGGCAACATAAACTTTGTTCGGAACTTCGTCCATAGGCGCGTTCCAAAGCTTCATGTGGGCCATTCTGGTCACAATGCCGCTGCCGGGGCAGCCGCCGCAACCAACGATTGCGGTCAGTTCAGCATCATCAGCACAGTCTTTGAATTCGCCTTCTCGGCGGTTGAAACCGACCATGCAGCGGGAGCAGCCGATACAGATGTCGTCCATTGCCGAGCTGCAACCGAGGATAACGATTTTTTCCTTACTCATGCTTCTCTCCAATTAAAGGTTTGCTTCCATTTTAGTCCAGATGGCCTCTATCTTTTTCCCCATGCCATCCGGGTCATATTCAACTGCGGATTGACCTGCGAGCTGAGCCTTTGAAAAAATGGTGTCGTACGGCAGTTCCCCTGCGAGCAGGATATTCTTTTCAGCGCAGAAGGTGCGGATTTCCTGTTCCTTTTCGGCGTTGATCCCGCATTTGTTTATGATCGTCATGGAGGGGATTCTGAAATGTTCAGTGAGTTTGTGGACCCGCTTCAGGTCGTGGATAGCCGAGATTGTCGGTTCGGCTACGAAAACAGCGAGGTCAGCATTGGTCAGCGAGGCGATTACCGGACAGCCTACCCCGGGGGAACCGTCCACAAGTACCAGTTCAGCACCAATCTCTTCGCCAACCTCAGCAGATGCATTGCGCACGGTTGTAACCAGCTTACCTGAGTTTTCTTCACCGATACCGAGTTCGGCATGAATCATCTGGCCGAAACGGGTTTCGGAGCGGAACCACTGGCCGCAAAGGCGTGGCGAGACTGAAACAGCTTCAACCGGGCAGACATACGAGCAGACTCCGCAACCTTCACATTTTTCAGGCATGATTCTGAATTCATCCGAAATCGCATCAAATTTACAGTGCTCGACACAAAGTCCGCACTGGGTGCAGAGTTCCGGATTGATTTCCGGGCGTTCACCGCTGAGGAAATCGTGCCTGTCTTTAATTTCAGGATGCATGATCAGGTGCAGGTCCGCAGCATCAACATCGCAGTCCGCTAGAACTTTCTTGGGGCCGATTGAGGCCAGTCCGGAAACCACGCTGGTCTTTCCGGTTCCGCCTTTACCGCTAATTACTACTAACTGTTTCATTCTATTCTGCTCCGCTCACATGTGCTTGGATTGAAGACCATATTTTGGCAAATTCTTCCTCGAATCCGGGGATATCCTTATAGAGAAGGTGTCCTTCCGAATATTTGGATGCGGCTTCGCGGCTGTGCGGAAGCGATCCAAGCAAGGGAACACTTTTTTCAACGAGGTATTTTTCTACCCGGTCATCACCCATGCCCGCACGGTTGATGATCACACCGCAGGGTTTTCCGAGAGTCTGCATCAGCTGCACAGCGAGGTTGAGGTCGTGCAGGCCGAAGGGGGTGGGTTCAGTTACCAGAACCACAAAGTCGGTTCCGTCGATTGATTCCACTACCGGACAGGAGGTTCCGGGAGGGCAGTCGAGAATGTTGATTTCCGCTTCCGGGGAAATGTTTTTAACAGCATTAATCAGCGGAGGAGCCATTGCTTCGCCGATACGCATCAGCCCTTTTGAAAAATGAATGTTGCCTGCTTTACCGGTAGAAGTTGTACCGATTTCACGTTGGCCTTTACCTATGGCATCGGCAGGGCAGGCCAGCTCGCAAAGACCGCAGCCGTGGCATAGTTCGGAAAAGCACAGCACGGAATCAACCATCCAGATCAAGGATTTGAATCGGCAGAGTTCAATGCATTTTTTACAGGATTCGCCGAGACATTTATCCTCATCAATATCCGGTACGGTGAGGTATTCGGGTTTTTCCTCGCCGAGTTCAGGATTGAGGAAAAAGTGCGCATTGGGTTCTTCCACGTCACAATCGGTGAAGCTCACGCTTTTGCCTAAAGAATCAAGATAGGCGGCGAAGTTAACGGCTACGGTAGTTTTTCCGGTTCCGCCTTTACCGCTGGCAATTGCTATTTTCATATATCGTGTTCCTTAAAAAAGATTCCGGCACCTAAGTGCCGGAACAATCATTATTTGTTGGCTTCAGCCTTGAGTTTGCGGTTTTCGGCTTCAAGATTGGCGATACGCTTTTCCAGATCGTTGGTGTATTGATCCGGTAAGTTTTGTTGTACGCCCATGAATCGGCATGAACCGTCACGCTTCCTCATTCCTGCACCCTGGCTCATGCCCCGGTACATATCTTGGCCCAGACCCTGACCACGTCCTGCGCCTTGTCCGCGTCCGAAGCCCTGTCTGTTTCCGGCGCCTCTACCTTTGGCCATTCCGGCTCCGCAAGGACCAAGTCCTCGACCCGCCCTTTGGGAGCTATTGTTATTTCTGTTGGTAAATGGCATTGTTGCTCCTCTGTTTAAGTTATCTTCACTTTGATATTAGCAACTGCCGTGCCTCGCTTTTAATTTCAGTTAATTCAATGTCTTGATTTGCGGCAGGATAGTTTTGTAAATTGCTTAGGGCTTAAAATTCGCCCATTTTTTTGTAAGACAGAAGCAAAATAAGCCCCTGCCTCACCAGCAGGGAAAGGTATCGTTATGAGAACCCATCTGGATTGTCTGCCGTGTTTTTTGAAAATGGCTCTTGCCGGAATCAGAGCCACCTGCCCCGGTCAGGAAGATATTCATGAAAAAGTCGTCAAGCACTGGGCTGCAGGCTTTGCCGATGCGGATTTAAATGAGTCGCCGCCGTCTATTGCCGGTCGTCTTTTCCGCGAGACAGCGGAGCACGTTGGTGGCATTGATATTTTTAAAGCTCAGAAGGAAGAAGCCAATACCCGGGTGCTGGAGTTGTTGCCGGAGGTCAAGGCTAAGGTGCTGTCAAGTGAATATCCCCTGCTTGCGGCCATGGGTGTTTCGATCATCGGCAACTATATGGATTGTGCGGTGATGGGCGAATATGATTGGGAAGATGAGCTTGGTAATCTTGAGCACGGTCTGGACCGGGAAGTTTTTGCGGAATTTATTGATAATGTCTGCAGTCATAAATCTTTACTTATCCTCGGTGATAATGCCGGGGAGATCGGACTGGACACTGTTTTAACCGGATTGTTGCGCGATGAAGGTATTGAGGTGACCTATGCGGTACGTGGCAAGAATATCCTCAATGATGCTACAATGGTAGATGCAGATGTAGTCGGTATGACCGATATATGCGAGGTGGTAACTTCCGGTGTTGATACTCCCGGTACAGTGCTTAACCGTTGCAGTGACGAGTTTCGTTCCCGGCTTGATCAAGCTCCGGTGGTGCTCAGTAAAGGGCAGGGAAATTTTGAATCCCTCTGGGGCGTTATGCCTGACGTTTACTATGCTTTTAAAGTAAAATGCCCTGTCGTTGCTGATGTCACCGGGCATCCGATGAAGACCTCCCTGTTCTGTCAGGAAAAGTAGCCACGCGTTTTGGCAGATACAAGCCTGTCGTGTTTTCTTTACACTTTCTGTCGTTATGACGTATTGCTATTCGATTGTCCGAGAATTTTCCAACATAGGTACTTTAAGTGATTTTGCGGGTAAAAAAACTTTTATGGATTCTATTCATCCTTTTTGATCTCTGCATATTGGCAGCGGTTGCGGGTGGAGTATATTATCTTGAGTCTGATGAACCGCGCCTTATGCTTGAAGAATTGCTCAGTGAGAAATTGGAACGTAAAGTAAGCTTTCATGAAAATTTTGAACTGATTTTTTATCCATGGCTGGGAGTGGATTCGGGGCCGGTTACGGTCGCTGCACAGGAAGGATCGGAATATCCATATATGCTTACAGTGCAGGATATTGATTTCAAGGTTCGGTTTATACCCTTGCTCAGCGGAAGCCTGGAGGTGGATACAATAGTTGTTGATTCTCCTTCGTTTCATGTCTCGCGGCTTAAGGACGGTTCACTTAACCTGCCGTTGATGAAAACTGAAGAGGAAAGTGACAAGGGGGATAAACGTACCCGGTATTTCAACAGTTTAAGTGTTCGCGGAGCCAGCATTTTCAATGCTACCTGTTTCTACAGTGATATGGGCAGCGGCAATTCTTTTAAGGTTTCCGGGATTAATATCCGTACCGGTTTGTTGCGTAAGGGCACGCCTCTGGCTTTTGATTTGAGCGCAATGCTTGATGCAGAGCTGTTCAACATCAAGGCTCAGGCAAATCTCAAGGGCCTATTGGATTTCTCGTTTAAAGACAAGCAGGTTTTGCTTACAGAAACATCGCTCGCAATGAAGGTCGAGAGTGAAGAACTGTTTGGAACTAATGAGCCTGTGAAGGGTATCGCTTCTCTTGGTTTCAACCTTGTTGATGGTGAAATTGATGTAAATGGTCTGGTGTTGCAGGGTGCAGGTATTCGGCTGTCCGGTGTGGCGAATTGTACTGATATTTATTACAATCCTGATTTCAAGGGCTGGCTGAAGTCCACCAAATTTGATCCCAAAAAGGTGTTTTCCAGATTTACTCCGGTCTCTATTCCAAAGAATTTCAAGGACATATTGAATAAGGCTTCCTTTGCCATGAATTTTCACTCAACGCTGGAAAAAACGGAACTGTCAAATATTGTTCTGGCTGTGGATAAGACGGTGGTGAAAGGGGATTTTTCGGTTAAGGATTATAGTAATCCCTGGGTTGAATTTGATGTGCGGGCCGACTCAATTGTTTTTGATCCCTATGAAAAACTTTTGGATCTTGAGAAGAAAGTAAAGGGCAATGCCACTCTTTCCACGGTTGAGCCGCAGCCGAAAAGGCATATTTTCCGGGATATGGTCATTGCCAATATGGTGAATAAGATTCCCTGCAACGGCAAGTTGGAAGTAGGGCGTTTTGACTATGATGGAATCAGTCTTAACAAAGTCACTATTGCAGTTTCTCCGGGACCCAAAGTTGCTGATCTAAGTATCGCTAAAGGCTCATATCTTGATGGAGATTTCGCTTTGAGCGCTGATCTGGTGCTTGATGATAAGCGTGAAAAAGGTGTGGTCTACCTGCGCGGCAAGGGGACAGTCAGTCCTTTTTCTCTGGCCCGGATTCCGCTTGAAGTGGATGGTTTAAAATTCCATTCCGGGAAAGCATCTTTCAACCTTAATGATTTGTCTTCCAGTGGACGGACTCCGCTGCAGCTGGTCCGCAACCTTAGGCTGGATTCCAAGCTTGAGGCCCAAGGGGTTGTGGCTTCTCTGGGTTTTAAGGACATCCCTCCTGAACTCAAGAAGTTGAATGCTAAAAACGCTGTTTTGTCCTTGAAATTTGATCCGCTGAATGTAGGGGGTCCCGATGGTTTGGTCGGGCGTAACATTGATCTCGGTATTTCCGGTAATTTCCTTGAACCCGAAGGTGGATTCAAGGGCCGTTTCAAAGGTGGAGTGCTCTATAACCGCCGGAATCCTGAAAAGGTTGCTGTGAAGGACGGGCGGTTGGACTTTTCCATCGGTGGTAAAGGTGTCCCGGTTATCAAAAAAGATGTTTCCCTAACTATAGTAGGGAGCGGAAGCTTGATTTCCGGTGACCTCAAGCTTGATGAATTTGCTGTGAAAAGCGGAAGTATCGACTTGCACGGTAGTGCTCAAGCCAGCAGGATGGGTACTGATACTGTATCGGCAAAAGGCGTGCTGAGGTTGCCTGAGACAGGCTGCAGTGAGTTCTTTGAACTCTTCGGAGTGGAGAAACCGGAGACTAATGATCCCGACGCTTTTACTACGGCCGAGTTGAGTACTTCTTTTCAATTGAACGGCGAGAATCTGACTCTGCGGGTGGAGAAGTGCAGACTTGATGATGCTTCCGCGCAGGGAACATTTCAGGTTTCCGGTTTCAAGGAACCGGCCCTTAATTTTGACATTAATGCTGACCGTGTGAACGTGGACCGTTTTTTACCGCCTACGATTAAGAAGCTCAGTAAAGATAGGGAAGAGGAGAGCGCACACCCCGGTTCTGAAGAGAGCGGCGTTCATAAAACCGAAAATTTTAAACTTCCGGAATGGCAGTTTCCGGATAAATTGCTCGGGGCTATAAATGCTACCGGAAGGGTTGAGTGTAACTACTTTCGTATATTTGATTTCGGAGCGAACAGGGTCAGTGCTGATGTTGATATGCAGAATGCTGTCTTCGATATCCACAACATGAAAGCTGATTTTCATGAGGGCGATCTGACTGGTAAGCTTGATCTAGGCCTTAAAAACGGCACAGTCTCTCTGGTTACGGATATTGACGTTCAGGGATTTCAGTCCGGTTTGTTTTTCGTGGATTACGTGGGTCGTGATTATGTGACAGGCAAGACCGATGCCTCATTAAAAATTAATGGACGCTCTACAGCCAACATTGATTTTGTGGATACCTTGACCGGGGGGCTGGCTTTCAGGATTCTGGAGGGCTCCTATTTATTTGAAGCTGCCGCAGATAAAGACGCCAAAGATAAAAAAGCTCCCGGCACTACTGATTTTTCCATTATGGCCGGAACAATAAACGGTAAGGAGGGTAAATTTAATGTCGGTAATTATCTGCTTAAAACCGATTACCTTACTGCTACAGCCACAGGCGGATTCAGTTTTCCCGATGATTCCATCGACCTGCGGGTAAATGCAGATATCATAAAGCTGCCAAACCTTTATCTTAAACTGGTTAATGCCCTCCTCGATGCTTTGACCGGGGTCAATGTGACTGTGACCGGAAAATTGAGCAACCCGAAGGTTGAAGTGAAGGGTTTGGAACGCTGGAGTGATGTCTTGAATGATGTTCTCGGCCTGCCGGAGCAATCTTTTATGTTTTTCAGGAAGCTTATATTCTGATATGGTTCACTAAATTTGCATTTTAAGCTGCTGGTAGCTGCTATTCTAAATAAGCATGTAGGGGGACGCGATGACCGGGGGAAAGGTTGGACAGCGGATTTCGGACTTCTTTTTGAACGATATCTGGGATTGGGGTTCTTCTCATCACAACGGACCTTTGAAGTTCTTGCGTACTTTGGCCCGCATCGCTTATCTGGTTACTGTTGGTTTTCTAAAAGATCAGTGCATTATCCGTGCTTCAGCACTTACATTTACCACCATGCTTTCCATTGTACCGTTTTTGGCGGTGGCTTTTTCCTTGATGAAAGGAATGGGGTTTCAGGATTCCAACTTCATTCACGACATGCTGCTCAAGGTTTCCGCCGGAAGGGAAGAGGTGGTTACCAAGATTTTGGAATACGTTGACAATACCAATGTCCAGACCCTCGGCTGGATCGGGGTAGCAACACTGCTTTTAACCGTTCTTTCCACGGTCGGTACGGTGGAAAAGGCATTCAATATTATCTGGAAAGTTCGCAAAGGCCGTACTTTCTGGCGCAAGTTCACAGATTTCTTCTCGGTTATTTTCATCTGTCCGGTAGCGGTGATCGTTGCTACCAGTGTCAGCGTGACTATTAAAAAGCAGGCCGCGCTTCACCAGCTCGAAAATATTTATGGAGTTACTGTGTTGGAGTCCACTTTGATCAATCTGGCTCCTTTGGTGCTGATCTGGATTGCTTTTACTTTTATTTATGCCTTCATGCCCAACACAAGGGTAAGGCTTAGCAGCGCGCTTGCCGGGGGCGTGGTTGCAGGGACTGTCTGGCAGCTGGCGCAGTGGGCCTATATCAATTGGCAGATTGGGGTTTCCAAGTATAATGCCATTTACGGCAGCTTTGCGCAGTTGCCGCTTTTCCTGGTCTGGCTTTATGCCAGCTGGGTGATTGTTCTGCTCGGTTCCGAAATTAGTTACGCCGTGCAGAATGTTATGCTCTATCGTCAGCAGAGATTCATGCCCGATGCGGGTGTTGAGGACATGCAGAAATTTTCATTGCTGGCTTTGAGCTTGATGTCTCTGCGCTTTGACCGTTCAGAATCCCCGTATGATGTTGAAGATCTTGCAGCTGAGGTAGGAGTTCCGGTGCGATTTATTTCTCCATTGCTGGATAAGTTCGTCGAGGGTAGTATTCTGGTAAAAAGTGCAGAGGACGATAGCGATGTGTATTCTTTTGCCATTTCACCAAGTAATGTGACCATGATGCAGGTTATGGGGATTCTTTCCGGAACGGGCAAGGGTGCTAGCGAAGTGGTGGAAAATCCGGGGATGCTCTTTGTCTCCAAAATGATGGATGACATCAAGCAGGTTCTGCGTGAGAGCGGATGTGATGCTTCGCTCACTGAGTGCGGTGAAAATATGGACAAATTTTTAAAGAGATTACCTCCGCCGCCTTCGAATAATAAGGAAGGGCAGGATATCTGATTCCCTGTTTGCAAGACCGAAAAAAGCACTGACCGTTGCCTGATTGGGGCAATGGTCAGTGCTTTTTTATTAATAGTATGTTTGCCGGTTTAGTTTAGCGAACAACAGGCTCGTAGACTGCTTCGTATTTTTTTCTGAGGTCGTCAAAAGTGCCTTTCTCAATGGCATCTCGGGCTTCCTCGGTGAGCTTGAGGAAGAAACGCAGGTTATGGATTGAGTTCAGCTGATAGGAAAGTAGTTCCTTGGCTGCGTACAAGTGGCGCAGGTACGCTTTGCTGAATGTACGGCAGGTGTAGCAGTCGCAGTTGGGGTCCAGCGGAGAGTCGTCTTCGCGGTACTGGGCGCGTTTTATGTTGACCTTGCCGAGGCTGGTGTACAGGGTTCCGTTACGGGCATTTCGGGTGGGCAGTACGCAGTCGAACATATCCACGCCGTTTGCGATGCCTTCGAGGATATCCAGCGGAGTGCCAACACCCATGAGGTAACGGGGCTTGTTTTCAGGCAGCTTGGGTCCGATGTGCTGCAGGATGTCGTACATGTCCGGGATAGGCTCCCCGACACTAAGGCCGCCGATGGCGTATCCTTCAAATGGAATTTCGGTAAGCTGCTCAAGGGAAACTTCACGCAGGTCCTTGTGGAATCCGCCCTGTACGATACCGAACATGAGCTGGTCGCCTGAACCTACCGGGTAGGCATCACGGCAGCGTTTTGCCCAGCGGGTTGTCATTTCAAGGGAACGGGCGGTGTAATCCCGGTCATGTCCATAACCCACACATTCATCTAGCACCATCATGATATCGGAGCCAATGTTGTTCTGGATGGAAATGACTTTTTCCGGGGAAAAGAAATGTTTTGATCCATCGAGGTAGGAGCGGAATTCAACTCCCTGCTCAGTGATCTTGCGGATTGATTCAAGGCTGAAAACCTGAAATCCGCCGCTGTCGGTCAGGATGGGTTTATCCCAATTGGAAAATTTGTGCAGTCCTCCACGGCGGGCAATGAGGTCATCACCGGGACGCAGATAGAGATGGTATGTGTTGCCGAGGATGATCTGGGAGCCGATTTCCTTAAGGTCTCGCGGGGACACAGCTTTAACCGCACCCTGTGTACCTACAGGCATGTAGACAGGGGTCTGGATTTCACCGTGGGCGGTGACAAGGGTTCCTCGGCGGGCGTGCCCGTCGGTGGCGTGAACGGTAAAAGTTCCGGGTTTCTTTTTTTCTTCGCTCATTATTTTTTCTCAATTCCGTTTTGCGGACAGATATCGTTTAATTCACAGATGTCGCATTTGGGGCTGCGCGCCGAGCATATCTCACGTCCGTAAAGCACGAGCACGTGGTTGGCATCGCCCCAGTTTTCAGGCTTGAAAAGCGGCATCAGGTCTTTTTCAATAACATTGGGGTTGGTGCTTTCGGTCAAGCCCATCCTGAATGAAAGCCGTTTCACATGGGTGTCCACGGCTACCCCTTCATGTACGTTCATGGCGTTGGAGAGCACGATGTTGGCTGTTTTGCGGGCCACTCCGGGCAGCTTGATCATGTCTTTCATGGTCCGGGGCATTTCACCGCCGAATTCGTTCATGACCACTGACGCCGCGCCTTTAAGATTCTTGGCCTTGTTGCGGAAAAGGCCGGTGGAACGGATGACATTCTCCACTTCAGCCAGATCAGCCTCGTTCATTTCCGCCGGTCCGGGCCAGCGTCTGAAGAGCTCCGGGGTAATCTTGTTGACCCGCACGTCGGTGCACTGGGCTGCCAGCGCAGTGGCAACCATGAGTTCCCATGCATTGTTCCAGTCCAGTTCCGGTTCCGGGTCAGGATAACGTTTAATCAGGCGGTCATATATGATCGTTGCCCGTTCCAGAATCTTTTTATCAGGGGTTTTCATTTTCATAATGTATGGTGTGGGCTATCATTTCTTTTTATAACTTACAATAATCTAATCTGCTGCCATGATGGTTATAAATGTTGCCGTTCATGTCAAATCATGTATCATTTAATCCAAATAGAAAATTGGAGGAACTGTAAATGAAATTAGCATTAAGCTTAGTTGTTGCGGCCCTTATTAGTATCTCCGGCTTCGGCCTTTCTGTTTCCGGTGCTGAAGACGGTTCCAGCCTTGTTTTGGCTAAATGCTCAAGCTGTCACAGCTTGAAAAGAGTCTGCCGCGGTCTGGGTAAAAAAGATCTTGCTGCCTGGGAAAAAACCAACCAGCGTATGGCCGAAATGGGCATGACCGTTACAGCTGATGAGCTGGATGGGATCAGTAATTATCTCGCCAACGCCAAACCCGGTTCCAGTCCTGTCTGCAAGTAGGGGGCTTTATGTCCGTAATGTTGGTTTATATAACAACCGGTGATGCTGAAGAAGCGCGTGATATTGGCGGCGAGCTGCTCATGCGTCATCTTGCCGCTTGCGTAAATATCATAGAGAAGATGGAATCCATATATTGGTGGCAAGGTAAGCTGGAGCGTTCTGACGAAGCTGTGCTCATCGCCAAAACCACTCCGGAATTGGTTGAGACATTGGTCGGGACAGTGAAAAATATTCACAGTTACGATTGTCCCGCCATTATGGTTCTTGAAGCCAAGCAGGGAAATGATGAATTCTTTGAATGGGTGAAAAGTCATACTAAGTAGTTTCCGGAGGCAAAAATAATAGGTATGGGATCAAGGAATCCAATATAGACCTTATTGACTTAGGATACTGTTCTTGCGTACTCTCTGCCCGCTATAATTATGCGGGCAGTTTTTTGTCTGATTAAAAATTCAGGAGTTCAACACATGCAGATATTGGTTTCCGGTTCTTTGGCCTATGACAGAATTATGAGTTTTCCCGGTAGCTTTGCCGATCATATCCTGCCCGACAAAATTCACATGCTTAACGTATGCTTTTTGGTTGACGGCCTTGATGAGCGTTTCGGGGGTACTGCCGGAAACATAGCCTACGCCCTTTCCATGCTTGATGAAAAACCTGAGATTCTCGCAACTGCGGGTAAGGATTTTGACGGCTACGAAAAATGGCTGGATGATAACAAAATCACCCGGAAAGGTATCAAGCGAGTTGATGATGAATTCACTGCAGGTGCTTACATCACCACCGACAAGTCCGATAACCAGATTACCGGTTTCAACCCCGGTGCAATGAAGTACGGCTGCGGTTACGATTTCTCCGCTGTCGATCCTGCTGAAGCTCTGGCGATTGTTTCTCCCGGTAACCTTGATGATATGCAGAATTTCCCCAAGTTCTACCGCGAAAAGGGGATTTCTTATATTTATGATCCGGGCCAGAACATTCCCGCATTCAGCGGTGAGCAGCTGCTGGAAATGATCGGCGGTTGCAAGATTCTCGTTTCCAACGACTACGAGCTGGAAATGATCATGAAGTCCACAGGTAAAACCCGTGACGAACTTATGGAGATCTGTGATTCCATCATTGTTACTCTCGGTGAGCAGGGCTGCCTTGTTGTTGAAAAAGACGGGGAAACAAAAGTTCCCTCTGCCAAGGCTGAAGTTGTTGAAGATCCCACCGGAGCGGGTGATGCTTTCCGTGCCGGATTGATCAAGGGACTTGCTATGGGTAAAAACCTTGTTGAATCCGCGCATGTCGGCGCAGTCAGTGCCGTTTACTGTGTTGAGAAACTCGGAACACAGGAACATTCTTATACAGAGGAAGAGTTCTGGGCGCGTTACGAGCAGAACTTCGGCAAACTGTAGTCGATTCAGTATAAATAGGTAATTAAGCCGGAATCCTTTTGTTGGGATTTCGGCTTTTTCATTTTTAGTTGTTCGGCGTTATTTTTTGTCAAAAAAGGTTTGTAAGTGATTCCTCTGTTCCTGTATCCTTGTCTAAAACCCGGAGGACGGATCATGATTGAAATCACCGCCGATATGCTTGAAAACTACCTTAAGGAAGCTTTCGGGCCTAACAGTACACTCGTTGATTATGGTGATATCGGTTCTCTGGATAAGCAGGGCATGAAGAAGTTTGGTTACGGGAAGCCTTTGCTTGTTCAGTTTAAAGTGGATAGCGAAGAAAGGGAAACCGTGATCTCAGTCATGAAAGGGGATAACTATGGGCATCAGTTTTATTGGGACCGGGCAGCGGTGCTTATGTTCCAATACGAAACTTCAGCCCGGCTTCCGCGCCATGTAAAACCAATGGGTATCGGTTATATCGGCACAGACGGGGCGATGCTTCCTCTGCAGAAGCCGAAGGAATTTTTCATTCTCAATGAGAAATTGCAGGGATATGATTATTTCAATGATCTGGATCGTATCAGGCAGGGCGGTTTTCAGGGGCAGGATGGGAAGAATGCTGCAGGGCTTGCCGGATGGCTGGCCGAAATCCACTCCGAGAAAAAAAATGACCCTCACTTGTACAAGCGCCGCATCCGTGAATTGATCGGCTCCAGCGAATGCATCATGGGCTTGGTTGACGAGGCCTATGAGCATCCATGCGATTTCTTTTCATTGAACCGGTTTGTCAAGCTGGAAAAAAAACTCATCGAATGGCGCTGGAAACTCTTCCATTACACCCACCGTCTATGCGCTGTGCATGGAGATTTTCATCCGTGGAATGTGCTAATTAACGGTCCGGGGGAATTCAGCGTGCTTGACCGCAGCCGGGGGGAGTGGGGTGAACCCGCAGGGGACCTTTGCTGCATGGCGACTAATTATATTCTTTTCGGTCTTTATGATGATTGTAGCTTTTCCAGCAAATTCCGTAGAATGTACATGACATATATGGAAAAGTACCTTGAAGAAACCGGGGATGAAGAGGTTTTGCAGGTCATGGCTCCATTTTTTGTTTTTCGTGGTCTGGTAATTGCCTCCCCGGTCTGGTATCCGAATCATCCGCAGCAGGTGCGTGAAGCCTTGCTGCGTTTTATTGAAAATGTCCTTGAAGATGAGGTCTTCGATTATGTCCAATTCGAACGGTATATGCGTTAACAGAAACTGGGCGGTCTGGGTTACCGGCCTGCCCGGTTGCGGCAAAAGTACCATTGCCGCTAAGCTTTATGAATACCTTCGTTCCGAAAAAGTGAAAGTGTTTTTGCTCAGCATGGATGAGCGGCGTAAGCTTTATACACCCAACCCGGAATATACCTGCGACGAGCGTCAGCGGGCCTACAATCTTTTTGTTGAGGATGCCATTTCTATAATGGAATCCGGGCGATGTGTTATCATGGACGGAGTGGCCAATGAAAGGTGCTGGCGTAATGATGCCCGAGAAAAGATAGGTTACTTTGCCGAGATTTATTTACGTTGCCCGGTGGACATGGCCATGAAACGTGAAGCCGGACGGCAGCAGGGATTGGTCATGGCCGGACTCTATGAAAAGGCCCTTGAGCGGCAGCGCACCGGGAAGCAGTATGAAAATCTGGGTGAGGTTATCGGGGTGGATGTTAAGTTTGAAGAAGACCACAATGCGGAGTGCATCGTGGATACTGCCGGCAAGACTCCCGACGAAGTTTTTGAAGGTGTTATAAATTGTCTGCAAAAGTGGCGTAGAATGAACGGGATTTGCTGATTTTTATTTCAAATTGTTTTACAGGTTGCTAAGTCGAAATCAAAAATACCAAAAGGTGTACGCTGTGAAGAAAATTTTGCTTTCTCTGTTGATGTTGTTGATGGTCATTTCCGCTGCTGTTTCTGTTTCTGCTTCAGACAAGGAGGAGGTCCGGGAGCAGATCAAAGACGTTCTTTTTGATTACAAGGATGCTTATAATCTGCGTGATTTTGATGCTGTAAGGGCACTATATGCAAAGGATGCGATGATTCAGTCTTTTCCTTGCAATTCCAAAGTCGAGAGTGCGTTTTCCAATTTCAGTGAAAGTCTTCCCCGTTGTTCTTCATACTGGCTGGAAAGTTCTTTTAAACTCCGCTTGTTCAAGATTACCGACTTCAAGGTGGATGGCAACAAGTGCACTGCAAGGTTGAAGTGGGATTATCGCAGCAATGACGGACGCGGCAAGTTCACCCCTACTTTCGAATTCCTGCGCAAAGACGGCAAGTGGCTGATCGAAAAGGAAACTTATGGTCGCAAAGCCGAGTAATAAAAGCCGGCAAACGCTTCTGGTTCTTGGGGCGTTGGGTGTCGTTTTCGGCGACATAGGGACCAGTCCGCTTTATGCCCTGAAAGCCTGTTTCAGCGGTCATCATGCCATTGCCCTCAACCCGGCCAATGTGCTGGGAGTACTCTCATTGATCATCTGGTCTTTGCTGCTGGTTATCTGCCTGAAGTACGTAACTTTTGTTATGGCGGCAGATAACGAAGGCGAAGGCGGTATTTTTGCCCTCTATGAACTGGTCAGCGAAAAGGGGAGCAGGCGCAAAACAACTTTTATGCTCATTGCGACCATGCTCGGCGGTGCATTGCTCTACGGGGATGGAGTCATAACACCTGCCATTTCCGTGCTCTCGGCTATTGAGGGTTTGGATGTAGCAACCTCTGCCGCCCGCGGATATACGACCTACATTGCCTGCATAATCCTGCTGGGCCTGTTTGCTTTCCAGAGCAGCGGCACCGATAAAATCGGACGCCTCTTCGGTCCGGTCATGCTGGTCTGGTTTCTGGTAATCGGTATATTCGGGTTGATCTCCGCCGTCGGTAATCCTGAAGTACTGCAAGCCTTCAAGCCCTATTACGCCTTAAAATTTTTTGCTGACAACGGGCTGGGCGGGTGTATGGTTCTGGGGGCGGTTGTGCTTTGCGTCACCGGGGGCGAGGCTCTTTTTGCTGATATGGGCCATTTCGGGCGCAGGCCCATTACGCTGGCCTGGTATTTGATCGCCTTACCCTGCCTGCTGCTGAATTATCTGGGGCAGGGGGCCATGCTGATCCGTGACCCTGAAGCCATCCTCAATCCTTTTTTCAGCCTCTTTCCTAAAATGTTAACCCTGCCTATGGTTGCTCTGGCTACCCTTGCGGCGATCATCGCTTCACAGGCGATTATCTCAGGGGTCTTTTCGCTGACTGCACAGGCTGTTCATCTTGGTTTTATTCCGCGTATCCGCATTTTGCAGACTTCTGAAGATAATCCGGGGCAGGTTTTCGTGCGCTCGGTTAACTGGCTGATGGCTGGGCTATGCATTCTGCTGGTCATAGTCTTCAAAGGCTCGGAGCATCTGGCTGGGGCTTACGGCATTGCTATTACCGGGACCATGGTCATTACGACTTATTTGTTTTGGTTCTACCTGCGCAAGGTGCGCAATTGCCCGTTTATAATTACTGCGTTGCTGACAGGATTTTTTGCGGTCTTTGATCTGGGTTTTTTTATCGTCAACTTTACCAAGATCGCCGGGGGCGGGTGGTTTCCACTTCTGCTGGCCGGGCTTGTTGCCTATGCGATGTTTGTCTGGATCTGGGGACGTTCCAGGCTGCGCGAAAATCTGCAGAAGAGGGGGCTTGAGGTTTCCAATCTGGAGCCGGAAATTGAAAAATATATGCTGGCCAAGGTCCCTGGAGAAGCGGTTTTTCTTTCTGCGTCCGAATTTATTCCCCATGCTTTTTTGCAGCACCTGCGCACCAATCGTGTGGTGCATGAAAAACTTGTTTTTCTGCGGGTGAACACCTCCAGCGAGCCATTTCTTGATGTGCACAAACGCATCTCTTTGAAAAATATTGATAAAAATATCTCTTGGATGACTGTGAGTTATGGGTTTATGGAAAAGCCCAATCTTTCGCTCGCTTTTGTTCAGGCATGGAATCAGCTTGGAATCAGTAGTACAGACAGTTATTTTTATATCGGGCGAATGATGCTCCGGTTCAATAGAGAAGATAAAAAGACTATCCTGAAGCGTAGGTTGTTTGTTCTGCTCAGTTCCATATCTGAAGACCCGCTTGATTATCTACGTATCCCGGCGGAGAAAGTTATTAGTATCGGCACTGCTGTGAAGATATAAAAAAAACGGGGAACTTGCCCCGTTTTTTTGTTTGATATGTTTGTAAATAGCCTTGTTACTGGATAAAATCACTCATGAAGTCGTAAACAAGTTTCATTTCGTCTTCCAGAACATGCAGGTTCTTTTCTGACAATTCTCTGTCTCCGTCACGGGCGCTGTATTCCAACCTTAAACAGGCTTCTCGGACTCTGTCAGCTCCCATGGTTGCGGCTGCACCTTTAAGGGAATGGGCAAGATATTTAAGCTCGTCCATTTTTCCTGATTCGAATGCTTCCCGTATTTTGATGACCCGTGCAGGTTCGTCGCGCAGGAAGACTCCGAATAATTTTGTGAGGAATTCCTTTTTGGTGGAGGCCATGGAAGCCAGCCAATCTTTGTTCATTACTTCGATATTTTCCATCCGATGAACGTAATCCAAATTAAAATCTATTTCTACAGTTTTTGCCTTCGAAGTATAAAATTTAGTTAACTAGGACAATATTTTCGATATTACAGTAACTTGACTTGGTTAAAGAATTATGTCTGAATTTAGATATGCCTAAAGCTTCCATCTTAATGCCCGTGTATAATGCCCAGAAGACTGTCTTGCGGTCTTTGAAGTCTTTGCTGCGTCAGGATTATAGTGATTTTGAAATCTGTATTATTAACGATGGCTCAACAGACGCCACCCTTGAGGTTCTTTCTCGTTTTTCCGATCCAAGAATAAAAATTTATGACTTGCCTGAGAATCTAGGGTTGGTCGGGGCCTTGAATGCCGGGGTAGCGAAAATAGATGCGAAATATATCTTGCGTCTGGATGCTGATGATGTCTGCCATGAAGAGAGGGTTGGCAGGCAGGTTAGGTTTATGGAAGAGAACCCGGGGCTGAGCCTTTCGGGAACATGGTGTCACCTGATTGACCGCAATCAGGATAAATTGCTGCAAAAAGTTCCGACCGGAAACGATGATTTAAAAGCCAGACTTTATTTCAACAACCCGTTTGTGCATCCCTCTATGATTTTCAAGAGATCGGTGCTTGAAAAGTATAAATATAATACAGAATACAAGCATTGCGAGGACTATGCATTGTGGGTTGAGCTGTCCATGGATGAGGACATTTCTTTTGCTAATATCCCTGAAGCTCTGGTCTATAAATTTGAGAATAGGGGCGAAAATATTTCGCACATGTACTTTGAGGATCAGCTGCGCTCGTGTTCAATTCTAAGGCGCGAATTGTTGCAGTATCTTGGGGTGGATTTTTCTGCGGAAGAGATGGAATTGCATGATGCTATTTCCATCAATGCTTTTCCTGATCAGGGTTTGGAAATAGTGCTGCAAAGAGTCGAGGACTGGCTGTTGCGTTTGCAAAAGGCAAATAACAACTCCCGTCGTGTTGCCTCCGGCAGTTTTGATTTTGAACTGGCGCAACGCTTGATCCCTGTCTACAAGCATGCTTTGAAATTGGGATTATGCAGCGCGGATAAATTACAGTCGTCTCGGCTGATTTCCAGTCTGCAGCCTTCACAAATCCGGCTTGTCCAGAGCTGGCTGGGTTCAGCGTAAATTCTTCTGTTCAATTGTCGATTATCCCTTAACGCACAGAATCGGGCGCAGACGGGCAACCTTATCTGCTATTCCGGCAGTCTGCGTTGATTCTATGATTACATCGACATCTTTGTATGCGTGCGGGGCTTCTTCGGCGATGCTTTTGATTGAACCGCTGCGAATGATGATTCCCTGCCTGTCCAATTCCTTTTGAATTTTATTACCTTTGAAAGATTTGC
The DNA here is from genome assembly GCF_048571135.1 of Maridesulfovibrio spiralis (SeqCode). Lineage (NCBI taxonomy): Bacteria > Pseudomonadati > Thermodesulfobacteriota > Desulfovibrionia > Desulfovibrionales > Desulfovibrionaceae > Maridesulfovibrio > Maridesulfovibrio spiralis (SeqCode). The sequence goes on from NZ_CP182344.1 coordinate 3,282,513, forward strand.
GTGCCTTGGCCCGGCTCATGAGTCTCCCGGCTCCGTGACAGCAGGATGAAAAGGATATTTGCGCCCCTTTGGCTGTTCCGGCCAGAATGTAGGAGGCTGTGCCCATGCTGCCGCCGATGATTACGGGCTGACCGCTCTTTTTGAATTCAGGCGGAAGTTCCGGGTGTCCCGGACCAAGTGCGCGGGTTGCGCCTTTTCGGTGAACCCAGAGATTTTTATTTTTTCCGTTGATTTTGAATTCTTCACGCTGGCAGGTGTTGTGGCTCACATCGTAGAGCAGATTCAGGTCCGCCTGCGGCAGAAGCTCAGCAAAACATTCTCGCACAAGATGGGTAATGACCTGACGGTTGGCTAGGGCGCAGTTGATGCCCGCCCCCATTGCCCCGAGGTAGTTTCGGCCCAGTTCCGAATTTATCGGTGCGCAGGCAATATCCCTGTGGGGCAGCTTGATCCCGAATCCCGGAGCGGATTCTGCCATCATGGGCAGGTAGTCCTTGGCAATCTGGTGTCCCAGACCGCGTGAACCGCAATGGATGCTGACCAGCACATCATCATTTTTCAGCCCGAAAGCCGCAGCTTTGGCCTTGTCGTAAATATCTTCCACATATTGTACTTCCAGATAGTGGTTCCCGGAACCGAGCGATCCCACCTGGTCGCGCATGCGTTGTTTGGCTTTCAGCGGCACTTTGCCCGGATCGGCAAAGCTGTTTCGGCCGTTTCCCTCAATCCTGCCGAGGTCCCCGGGTTTTCCGTATCCCTGACCAACCGCCCATGAGGCTCCGCCGAGCAGCATTTCGTCCATAAGATCATTTTCAAGGATTATCCCGCCGCCTTTACCCGCACCGGAAGGGATGCGTTTGAAAAGTTGCTCTGCGAGTCTGCCGTCGCAGGAAATCAGGTCCTGTTTTTTCAGCCCGGTAGTCAGGCTGCGCACGCCGCATGAAATATCAAAACCAACGCCGCCCGCAGAGATTACCCCGCGTTTTTCATCAAACGCGCCGACCCCGCCAATGGGGAAGCCGTATCCCGAATGGGCGTCAGGCATAACACAAACAGGCCCGACCACCCCCGGCAGGGATGCCACATCGCGAACCTGTGACGCTGTGGTTTCATCAAGGCCGAGGATGATGTCCTTGTTGCCGAAGAAAAGAGCGTCCACCAGCATGGGACCGTATTTCTCCATGCGCCATATGCAGGGTGATTCTTGTTTGAGCAGTTTGATGTTCATTTTTTCAATCATAAATGAAAAGGGAGATTTTAACTAATGCAAGTTAAAATCTCCCTTGAATTTTGTGTAATTTGATTAATTACAGCTGGCAGAGTTCTTCGCTGGGAATCATCTTGATCTGCTTTTCGTTGAGCAGTTCAATTGCCTGATCAGTGCGGTCAAAGCGGAAGATGATTACAGCGTTGGAACCGGACTGGTGTACGAAAGCGTACATGTATTCCACGTTGATACCGGAACCGCGCAGCATTTCGAGCAGGTTGTGCAGTCCGCCGGGCTGGTCGTCGACAACGACAGCTACAACGGATGTTTTGCCCACGGTGAAGCCTGCGTCTTTGAGTACTCTCTGTGCAGTCTCAAAGTCGGATACGATGAGTCTCAGGATACCGAAATCGGAAGTGTCGGCCAGGGAAAGTGCACGGATGTTTACTTTGTTTTCAGTAAGCAGACGGGTTACTTCGGCGAGTCTTCCGGCGCGGTTCTCTAAGAATATGGATAGCTGGTCACATTTCATGGTGTTTCCTCGCATTTGAATAGGTTCTATTGCTGGTCCTGATTACGCAGGTCGAGAATTCTCTGGGCTTTACCGACGGAACGTTCAATGGATTTCGGTTCCACAAGTTTGACCCGTGCGGTTACGCCGAGGAATTCTTTAATAGTTTTTTGTATCTTTCTTTCGAGACGCTGTAAATTTTTAATTTCATCAGAGAAGGAAGCACCGGAAATCTCGACTTTAACAGTCAGGATATCGAGGTTGCCGTCACGCTCAACTACCAGCTGGTAGTGCGGTGAAATACCTTCGGTTTCGATGAGGATGGACTCGATCTGGGACGGGAACACGTTCACGCCGCGGATGATGAGCATATCGTCACTGCGTCCCATGATGCGCTGCATGCGGGCGAAAGTGCGGCCGCAGCGGCAGGCAGTGTAGTTCAGGCGGGTCAGGTCACGGGTGCGGTAGCGGATGAGCGGGATGCCTTCTTTGGTCAGGGTGGTGATGACCAGCTCTCCGGCTTCACCCGGCTCGACATGTTCGCCTGTTTCAGGATTGATGATTTCAGGCAGGAAGTGGTCTTCCATGATGTGCAGGCCGTTCTGTTCTTCAGCACATTCCATTGCAACGCCCGGTCCCATGATTTCTGAGAGGCCGTAGATGTCGAGGGCTTTGATTTTGAGCTTATTTTCGATGTCGCGGCGCATGGATTCGGTCCAGGGTTCTGCACCGAAGATACCGATTCTGAGGGGCAGTTTCTCGAAGTCAATGCCCATTTCCTTACCTGTTTCATGCAGGAACAGGGCGTAGGAAGGAGTACAGCAGATTACGTCCGCGCCGAAATCTTTCAGCAGCATTATCTGACGGCGGGTTCCGCCACCGGATACGGGAATGATGGTCGCGCCCAGTGCTTCCGCGCCGTAGTGTGCACCGAGGCCCCCGGTGAAAAGACCGTAGCCGTATGCGTTATGGATGCTGTCTTCGGAAGTTGCTCCGGCAATGGCGAAGGAACGGGCCATCATGTCTGCCCAGTTCTTGATGTCGCGCTTGGTGTAGCCGACAACTGTTGCCTTGCCGGTTGTACCGGAAGAGGAATGGATGCGGACGATGTTCTCACGGGAAACGGCGAACAGGCCGAAGGGGTAGTGGTTACGCAGGTCCTGCTTTTCGGTGAAAGGCAGTCTGGTAAGGTCGGAAAGGGAGTTGATGTCTTTCGGTTCAATTCCCATTTCCTTAAATTTGTTGGTGTAGAAGGGGACGTTAGCATACACACGCTCGCAAAGCTGCTTTAAACGTCTGAGCTGTAATTGTTCCAGCTCTTCCCTCGGCATTGTTTCCTTGTCTACATCGAAGATCATCGCTTGCCTCCTGATATGGCTGATCCCGGTACAGGGTTTTTAGTTATCGAAAATAAAAAAGCCACGGGGTTTCGCCCGTGGCCCGGTAAACTCTCAATCAGTGTTTTTGCCCATAACCACGGGTTGACTATATTTCAGTCCTAAAAAAGAAAAAAAAGAAAAAGGAAAAAAAGACGCGGTTATGCATAGGACTCATAATGCATAAGTGTTTGCCCGCCGTCAACCCGGATAGTTTATAAATATGATATCTATAGAGTTTATGGCCGGGTGTAATTATTGGTTTCTTTAAAATTGTGGTCGGTAACGTTCAGTTTTGTACTGGATATTTATTCGGAATCGAAAATATTTTTCACAATTGAAAACTTTTAAAAAAGTGTATATAGTAGTGATTGCGTAGCGGGCGTAAATTCTCTATATAATCATATTGTACTTTGGACGAAATGTGGAGAACTGCGTCATGCCGGGAGTAATGGACCTCCGGCACGCAGGGGCTTTAAGCCCTCAATTCCCTGATTTCGGTCCGGTTTCAAGCGCGTTTTTCAAAAAGGTGGAAACGCCGGTTAATTAAACCAAAAGAATGAAAACTAAAGAAAAAAAATTCAAACAGATCGATACTCAGGATAAAGTTCAGCTTGTTGCTGAATGGTTGGACGAAAAACAGGCCAGTGATGTTTCCGCTGTAGATGTGCAGGGAATCTGCCCCATCGCTGAAGTTGTTATGGTTGCCGGGGCAAAGGGTGTGCGTCATGCACAGGCTCTGGCCGATTTCGTTCTGGAGCAGCTTTCCAATGATAATATCGAATATCTCGGTATGGAAGGCTACAAAACCGGAGACTGGATTCTCCTCGATCTGAACGACATAATTGTTCATATCTTTCAGGAAGATAACCGCGGATTTTATAACGTGGAAGGTCTCTGGTCTGAAGGCACCAGAATAGATTTAAAACTTAAGCCGCAGGATTAATTCTGCGCAAGGAAATTTAATCATGTCTCAGCAAACCGGTGCTCCTTCCCTTCTGCTTATTCTGGATGGCTGGGGGATTGCTCCTGAAGGTAAAGGCAATGCAGTTAAACTTGCCAACACTCCCGTTCTGGACGGACTTCTCGAAAGCTGTCCGCAGACCCAGCTTAAATGCTCCGGTCGTGCGGTGGGCCTTCCTGATGGCTTCATGGGTAACTCCGAGGTCGGTCACACCAACATCGGTGCCGGACGTGTTGTTTATCAGGACATGACCCGCATTGATATCTCCATTGAAAAGCATGAGCTCGCTTCCAACAAAGTGATCTGCAAGTTGATGGATGATGTCAAAGCGGCGGACGGTTGTCTGCACTATATGGGCCTTCTTTCCGACGGCGGAGTACACTCCCATATCAACCATCTTTATGCTTTGATTGAAGTAGCCAAGGATGCCGGAATCAAGGAGATTTTTGTACATGCCTTCATGGATGGCCGTGATACTTCTCCCACCAGCGGTAAAGGTTACATGCAGCATCTGGTGGACAAGATGGCTGAGATCGGAGCCGGTAAGGTGGCTTCCATTTCCGGGCGTTATTACTCCATGGACCGAGATAAGCACTACGAGCGTAACGAGCTTTCATATAAAGCTTTGGTGCTCGGAGAAGGGCAGGAAGTTTCCGACCCGGTAAAGGGTGTGGAAGAAGCTTACGCAGCTGGAGAGACTGACGAATTCATCAAACCGCGTCTTGTCTCCGGTGTTGATGGCACTTTGAAAGACGGCGATGGTGTGTTCTTTTTCAATTTCCGTGCTGACCGCGCCCGCCAGCTCTGCCGGGTGCTTGCAGTGAAAGATTTTAATGAATTTGATCGTCCGAAGACTCCTGCGTTGAGTGGTTTCGTAACTATGACTCAGTATGAGTCTGATTTTACTTTTCCAAACGCTTTTCCTCCGCTGAATATCAGCAACCCCATCGGGGAAGTTGTAGCGGATAAGGGGCTGAAGCAGCTGCGTATCGCCGAGACTGAGAAGTACGCTCACGTGACTTATTTCATGAACGGTGGTCGCGAGGAGCCTTTCGAAGGTGAAGACCGTATTCTGGTTCCTTCTCCGCGTGAGGTTGCTACTTACGACCTTAAGCCGCAGATGAGCGCAGAAGAAGTGACCGAGAAGCTGATAGGTGCATTGCCGAATTATCCGCTGTGCATCTGTAACCTTGCCAACCTTGACATGGTCGGTCATTCGGGCATTATCCCTGCTGCCATCAAGGCTTGCGAGACTGTAGACGCATGCGTCGGCAGGATCGTAGAAGCAGTTAAAGCACAGGGCGGGGCTATTTTCCTCACCGCAGACCACGGTAATGCTGAGGAAATGATTGACGCACAGGGTGGACCTCAGACAGCCCACAGCCTGAACAATGTGCCGCTGGTTTTCATCGGCGATGTATTTGAAGGCAAGGCTCCTGTAGAGGGCGCACTTTGCGACATAGCACCCACAATTTTGAATCACATGGGTATTTCCGTTCCCGAAGAAATGACCGGAAAGGACCTTTTGAAAGGATAATGAATGTCTAGCCATAAACCTTTATCTCCGGTCAAGCCCAGCGGGATGGAGATAATTTTCATGTTTCCCTGCCCGTTCTGCGGCCGGGAAGTGCCTTACATCGCACCGACACAGCCTGCAATGGCTACCTGCGATGCTTGCCGCCGCAACTTTCCCATAGTTCCGGTGGATGAGAAGATAATCAGATTTTACAAGACCATGCTAGATAACGGCAAGGCCGCTGTTGATCCTGATTTTTTCTAAATCGGTTTTTGAAATTACAGATATTCAGGGGAGAGCTTTCTGCGCAGGCGGAAAGTTTTCCCCTTTCTTTGTTTTGTCGGCAGGTTTTTAATACCAAGCGGCGAAGCCAAATTTAAAAAGTTTTGGGATTCTTAAACCCTTTTCCCAAAAGGGTTTAAGGCCCCCGGCAGGGCGCCCCGCGAGGCCGCCGGAGGCCTGTATCTAACCTTTACCATCATATATATATAGCGTATGAGCCGGGTATGAAATTTACAGTACTAACATTCGGATGTCAGATGAACGTTCACGATTCAGACTGGCTGATCCGGGCCATGGAGAGTCGTGGCTGGACAGCTGTCGAGGAATCTGAAGCAGATATATTTATCATTAACACCTGTTCCGTGCGTGAAAAGCCGGAACAGAAAGTTTACAGCGTACTGGGCAGACTGGCCCCGCTGTGCAAAAAACCGGGCAGCTTCGCGGCTGTCGGCGGCTGTGTGGCGCAGCAGATCGGTGACGGGTTCCTTGAAAAGTTCCCGCACGTGCGCCTTGTGTTCGGCAGCGACGGAATCGCTCAGGCTCCCGACGCGCTGGAAGATCTGGCCGCTAATCATGAAAAGCGGCTGGTGCTCAATGATTTCCTGACCGACTATCCGGAACGTGAGGGCGGTGAAATGCAGCCCAATCTGGACCTTATTCCTCCGGGCGTGGGAACTATTCCCGGTCAGGCATTTGTGAATATCATGCAGGGTTGCGATAATTTTTGCGCCTATTGCATCGTACCGTACACACGCGGCAGGCAGAAATCCCGCAGCTCTGAAGCTGTGATAAAAGAATGCCGTCATTTGGTGAAATCCGGTATCCGCGAAATTACTCTGCTGGGCCAGAACGTAAACAGTTTTGGTATGGACAAGAAGGGCGATGATATCTCTTTTGCCCAGTTGCTCTATAAAATTTCAGAAATCGAAGGGCTGGAGCGTATCCGCTTCACTACCTCCCACCCCAAGGACATTGCACCTGAAGTGATCAAGGCTTTCGGCGAACTTCCTAATCTTTGTCCCAGCCTGCACCTTCCCGTGCAGTCCGGTTCGGACCGTATCCTGAAAAAGATGGGTCGCAAATATGACCGCGACCGCTATCTGGGTATTGTGGAAGGGCTTAAAGAAGCCTGTCCTCAGATTTCCCTGACTACTGACTTGATTGTGGGCTTCCCCGGCGAGACAGATGAAGATTTTGAACAGACTATGGATATGTTGGAAAAAGTGCGCTACGAAAGCAGCTTCTCCTTTAAATATTCAGACCGTCCGGGAGTTGCGGCAGTTAAGATGAAGCCGAAAGTTCCTGAAGATGTCGCGCAGGCCCGGCTTGCCCGCTTGCAGGAAAGGCAAAACCGTATTACTAGAGAAAGTCTAGAAGCTTTAACTGGTCTGGATACCGTGGTCCTGCTGGAACGGCCCAGCAAACGTCAGGAAGCCGGAGGAATGTCTTGGCGGGGTAAAGATCCCGGCGGACGGGTGGTAAACGTTCACTTTGCAGGTTATGATGAAGAGCAGAAGCTCGGAGGCAAACTGGTCAAGGTGAGAATCACCGAGGCCAAGAACCATTCCCTTGTGGGGGCAAAGGTGGGAGAACCATGGTAGAAATGCAGGTTTACGGTCTGGCGGTGGAAAATGATACTGAAACTCCGGTTCTGGTCTTAAAAAGTGAGGAACAGGGTTTGGTCCTGCCCATTTGGATTGGGGCCATGGAGGCCATGGCTATTTCAATGGTACTGAATGAAGTTTCGTTTCCCCGGCCCATGACCCATGATCTGCTTTTGTCTACTGTTGCCACCTTCGGCGGTGAAGTTGTCTCTGTTGATATCGTGGATATTGAACAGGGCACTTTCTATGCTGAGATCATGGTACGCAAAGACGGTGAGCTGGTTGCTATAGATTCCCGTCCCTCAGACGCTGTCGCTTTGGCGGTGCGGGCGGACTGTCCGGTGCGTGTGGCCCAAAAAGTACTTGATGTGGCCGGCACCAAAGATATTGCAGAAAAAGTTGAAGAGAAGTCCGGCTGGGAAGATGAACTGGAAGGACTTTCTCCCGAAGACTTTAAATATAAGATGTAGGATTAAACGATGATAGATTTCCACACTCATACTGTTTTCAGTGACGGGGAGCTTATCCCGGCGGAACTGGCAAGGCGGGCTAAAGTTGCCGGATACCGCGCGCTGGCTATGACCGACCATGCCGATTCCAGCAATATTGATATAATTCTTGAAAATATTCGCAGATTTGCAAAGAACCACGGACATTTCTTTGATATTGACGTGTTCGCCGGAGTAGAGCTTACTCACGTTCCTCCGGGACTGATCGGGGAAATGGCTGACCATGCCCGTAAATCCGGTGCTCAGATTGTTGTGGTTCACGGTGAAACAATTGTGGAACCTGTCGCCGAGGGTACAAACCTCGCCGCAATTGAGGCTAAGGTTGATGTGTTGGCCCATCCCGGTCTGATTACCGATGTGGAAGTCAAGCTGGCTGCTGAGTACGGGGTCTGTCTTGAGATCACCACCCGTAAGGGGCACAGCCTGACCAACGGTCATGTTGCCGCACTGGCCCGCAAACACGGAGCCAAGCTGGTCATCAACAACGATGCCCATGCACCCGGCGATCTGGTCGGTTTGGAAATGCGCCGTAAGATAGCACTCGGTGCCGGACTGACCATTGAAGAGTACGCGCAGGCCGAGCAGAATTCCCGCGCACTGGTTCAGGAAATCATGAAACGCTCATAGGTGTGCAATGGACAAGCTTGGATCCGTCATAGAGCAGGCAGCGCAGCTGATAAAGAAAGCGCGTTGCGCCATTGCTTTGACCGGAGCGGGTATGTCTGTTGCCAGTGGTATCCCTGATTTTCGCAGTCCGGGGGGCATGTGGTCTAGGCATGACCCGGACAAGGTTGCTTCCATACGGGCCTTGAAATCTGATCCTGAACTGGTTTGGAAATTTTTGCTGGAAGCGGATTCTATGCTCAAAAGTGCTGAACCGAATGCAGGTCATGCAGGTCTGGCCCGGCTTGAAAAAGACGGGTATCTGCATGGTGTAATCACTCAGAATATCGATGGGCTGCACCAGCGGGCCGGTTCGATGAATGTTATTGAATTTCATGGTAACTGCAGTGAATTCTACTGCATGGAATGCTTTTCGCCTTTTCCCGCAGATGGGATATCTGCGGACAGCGAGCTTCCGGTTCGTTGTCCGCAATGTTCCGGGGTGATCAGGCCGGATCTGGTTTTCTTTGGGGAGCAGATTCCATCCGAGGCTTACAAGGAGGCATTCGCGCTGGCTGATCAATCCGACCTGGTCATTGTTGCCGGAACCTCCGGGGGAGTTGTTCCCGCAAGCCTGATTCCGTCGAGGATTCAGGAAGCCGGAGGCCTGATTGTTGAGATTAACAAGGCTCCGTCCGCTTATACAGCATTTAGCGATGTGTTTATTCAGGGCGGGGTGGAAAAGGTTCTGCCTGCCATTGTGCAGAGCTTAAGCTGAAATAAATTTTCTAAATGCCGGGCTTTAGCGGGCCGACGGCAAAACAAAGGTGCGGTGCATTATGGATTTTTTACCTCAGGGCGGAATCTTTGCTATGCTCAGTCAGGCCACAATTGTGGTAAAGTGTGTGCTTGGTCTGCTGGCAGGCATGTCCCTTTGGAGCTGGACAATCATTTTTTGGAAATTGATCTCTCTTGGAAGAGCACGGACCCTGATCCTTAAGGGCAACAAGATCATGGAAGAGGCGGATTCCCTTTCTTCCGGTCTTACAGAGATCAGCAAGACTGAATCTTCACCCCTTAACCGCATTGGAACCGCAGCGGTGAAAGAGTATCGTGTACTGGAAAAGTCCGCAGTAAGCGCCAGCCATAAGCGGAGGTTGATCAAGGATACACTGCGCCGCATCCTGCGCCGTCAGGTCAGCTCAGAGCTGAAGAAACTGACTACCTCTCTTTCCTTTCTGGCAACCTGTGCGAACGGTGCTCCGTTCATCGGTCTTTTCGGTACTGTCTGGGGGATCATGAATTCCTTCCATGCTATCGGTTCTGCTAAGTCTGCCGCTCTGGCAGCTGTTGCACCCGGTATTTCCGAAGCACTGGTCGCTACCGCAATCGGCCTTGGTGTAGCTATCCCGGCAACAATTTTTTACAACTTTTTCCTCGGTGTATTGAACGGCATTGAGACTGAACTGGTCAACTTTGCGGGTACTTTCCTCAACCGTGTTGAGCGCGAGGTTTCATGGGTTGAGCCTACCGGCAAAAGCTCAACAGAGGAGTAGGTTATGGGGATATCCACCAATAACCGGGGCATGCTGGCAGAAATTAACGTAACCCCGTTCGTAGATGTCATGCTGGTGCTGCTGATCATTTTTATGGTCACCGCTCCGCTGATGACCCAAGGGGTAGAGGTTGATCTGCCGCAGACCCGTACAGTGCGTTCATTGCCTCAGGATAACGAACATCTCGTGCTTTCCATAAACGATAAGGGTGAGATTTATCTTGATGAATACAAGGTCGGTTTTGACGAATTGCAGGGTCATCTTGAGAAGCTGGTTAAAAAGCAGAACAAGATGCTTTTTTTGCGAGCAGATAAGAATGTCGCTTATGGTGAAGTTGTAAAAGTCATGGGCGAAATCAAGGCTGCAGGAATCGACAGGCTGGGCGTGGTTGCTGAACCCGTGGAAAAGAAAAAGAAATAGTTCAGGAATATTACAGGCGAATTTATTGATGAAAATCATCGGCCTTTTCATATCTTTACTGCTCCATGCCGGTCTGATAATTTTGGCTTTGACGTGGTCAATTTCACCTCCGGTTAAGATATCCCTGGATATGCCTGTCTATAAGGTTGATCTGGTCAGTCTTGCTCCGTTGCCCGCTGCGCCTGCTGTAAAAAAATCTCCCGTTCCTAAAACGGCCCCGAAGCTTTCAAAGCCGGGGGCTGTTGCTATTCCTGAGTCCAAGCCTAAAGTTGTACCTAAAGCTAAACCTGAAGCATCAAAAGTTCCGGCTCCCAAACCTGCACCCAAGCCCAAAGCCAAACCGAAGCCCAAGCCGGAGACTAAAAATATTTCATCGAAAAAGGTAAATACTACGACCAAGAAGAAGCCGGCTAAAAAGGTAGATAAGCCCGTTGAGAAAAAGGCTCCGGCAAAGAAAACTGAGAAACAGGTGGCTAAGAAGACACCACCCAAAAAAGTAGAAAAGAAACCTGAAGTCTCGGCGGAAGATGCCCTCGCCGCCGATCTTGCTTCCCTTACCAAGCTGGTGGAGAAGCAGGAAGATGCTGAACGTCGAGCCGTTGCCAGCGATCTTGCTTCGCTTACCAAGGGTGCGAAGGCTACAGCTGTTACCGGCTCTGCAGATGGTTCTGCCGGGGCATCCGGGCTGGTTCAGGTTTATGCTTCCATTGTTAAGGAAGCGGTTCGTAAAAACTGGCGTTATCCGGTCTTCGGGCAGAAACAGAACCTGATGGCCCGGGTACAGATCCAGTTGAGATCCAACGGTGAAATCAGCGATATCAAACTGCTCGATTCATCGGGTAATGTTGATTTTGACGACTCGGTAATGACTGCGCTACGCGATACCGAGGTGTTACCCGAACCTCCGGGCAATTCCATCAGAACCCTCATTGTAAACTTCAACCTGCATGATCTTGATCAGTAGGGCAGGTTCTAAATTATGAAAAATAATAAGTTGAGAATAAAAAAGTCCGTATCTGGGTTGTTGGCAGTATTTATGCTGATGCTGTTTGCTGCAGGCAACCTTTTTGCTGCGGATACCCTGACTGTTGATATCTACGGTCCCGGCCAGCGAAAAGTGAATATTATCCTGCTGCCGCCGAAGACTGTTCCCGAAGGAAAATATAAAAATTCAAAGGACAAGGATCTGCCTTTGCCCGCAGAGGCAGGGACTTTTAGTGATGATCTTTCTAAGGATCTTGCCTTCCTGCCTTTTCTGAATATTGTGCCCATCACTGATATTTTGGGTGGTGATCCTTCCCGAGGTGTGCGCCCCGGTGATATTGATATCAAGCCGCTTCGTCTTTCCAAGGTTGATCTTGCTTTGACCACCGGTTGGGAAATCCGGCCTAATGGAGATAAGAACCTGCTGCTGCGATGTATCGGAACTTTTAACGGCAGGACCATACTCGGTAAAAAGTACTCCATGGTTACCGAGGAGATGCTTCCGCGTATTGCCGACCGTTTCTCTTCTCACCTGATGCGAATTCTCACCGGCAGGGATGGCTTCTTTGAATCCTCAATCGCTTTTGTGCGTAAGGACGGTAAGAATAAAGAGATATACACAGTAAGTCCGCAGGGCCGTAATCTTAGGCAGATCAGTTCCCTTGGCGGGATTAATCTCAGCCCGAATTGGTCACCGGATGGCAACAGACTGGTTTTTACCCGTCTGGGATCGCGACAGCACCTGCTTTGTGTCTGGGACCGGGCTACCGGAAAAATCGACCAGAAAAGTTTTCCCGGAAATACTGTTATCGGTCCCGATTTCCTGCCTGATGGCAATATGGCAGCCACTCTGACCATGAATGGCAATTCCGATATCTTTCTTATTAACGGAAACTACAAACCCAAGAAGGCTCTCGCCAAAAGCTGGGCCATCGAAGTTTCACCAGATTTTGACCGCACCGGTCAGAAGATGGTTTTCACCTCGGCCCGGTTCGGTAATCCGCATATCTTTATGTTGGATATGAACAGCGGGGTGGTTACCCGTGTAACTACCAAAGGCAAATATAACACCAATCCGACTATCAGCCCGGATGGCCGTTTCGTTGCTTTTTCCCGCCAGACCCCTTTAGGACATCGCATTTTTGTGCATGACTTGAAGAACGGAAGTGAAAGACAGCTTACTTTCGGTCCCGGTAATGATGAAGAGCCTGCTTTTGGACCGGACGGATACTTTCTTGCTTTCTCTTCCAGCAGAAGCGGTAAGTATAAAATTTACCTGACCACACGTCATGGCGATCCGGCAATGCTTGTGCCTACAGGGAATGGTGTTGCAAAGGCCCCTGCATGGGGTAAAGCCCATAAGTCGTAAGAAGGGGAATGGTTTAACCGTTTTGTTGCAGCCATGACTTGATTTTTTTACAAAACACTTTAGGGTTGGTCTATTGAGAGGCTAATAACGTAGGATCATCTTAGCGTGGACAAACTCCTGTCCTTAAAAGTTCCTTATTCAGGAGGGCAAATGAGAGCTAGAGCGATAGTTTTGTGTGTAGTATTCATGATGATTGCCGGTCTTGGTACCGGATGTTCCAAGAAGCAAATCGAATCTTCCCCCGCCAGCCCTGCTGTTGAGGAAAGGATGGTTGAGCAGCAGAACAAGGAACAGCTTGCTAAAGAAGAACAGGCCCGTCTGGAAAGGGAAAGAGCCCTTCAGGAGCAGGCGCTTGAAGATGACCGCAAGGCAGCTGCTGCCAAGAAAGAATTTACCGAAGCTGTTGTTGAGCTTGGCAATATGGTTCATTTTGATTTCGACTCTTTTGAAATTAAGCAGGAATACAGACCCATGCTGCAACAGAAAGCGGAGATTCTTAAAAAGTTCGATAACGTTACTATGGTCATCGAAGGTTACTGCGATGAGCGTGGTACTGAAGAATATAACCTCGCTCTCGGCGAACGCCGCGCCCGTGCAGCTTATGAGTTCCTCATTCTGCTGGGGGTAGCCCCTGAAAGGCTGAGCATTGTGAGCTTCGGTGAAGAGGAGCCTCTCGATCCGGCACATAATGAAACCGCCTGGGCGAAGAACAGAAGGGCGCAGTTTCGGCTGACCTACTAGTTTTTTTATTCAAGTTCAAAAAAATCCCCGCTTTTTTATGAAGGCGGGGATTCTTTTTTTGCGTCGATAACTTTTGCTGATTAGGTCAGATAACGAATCAATCCGAGAGCGAGCATGGCGTAGAGCCCGGCGAAAGCATCGTCAATCATTACGCCCCATCCGTCTTTCATCCATTTTTCGGACTGTTTGATGGGGAAGGGTTTAGTGATGTCAAAAATCCTGAATAGAACGAAGCCCACAATCAAGTGCCAGTCCACAACTGCAGGGAAAGGTAGGAAAACCAGCCACTGACCCAGAAGCTCATCAATTACGACACTTCCGGGGTCTTTCTCTCCCAGATCTTTTTCTGCGGCAGTGCAGGCTTTTGCCCCGAAATAAAAAATAAGCCCCAGAATCAGGATTCTGACCGGAAGCTGAAAGGGCAGAAATAAAAACGGTGCGGTAATGAGGGCTGCGGCTGATCCCCATGTCCCCGGTGCTTTGGGTAGATGCCCGACAGGGCCGAGGGTGGCCACATGCGTGAGATTTATACTGACTTTTTTCATGGCGGCAGTATCTGCGTAAAGTTATTAAAAGTCCAGAAATGACAAAGCTGAATTCATTATGAATTCAGCTTTGTTTTATAAATGTGTCAGTGTATTTAATTCAAGCGGCGCTTGAGAGTGTAGCCGATGCTTTCAGCGATGAATTCAAGCGGCTTGGTTTCATTTGTCGTTTTAAGAATTTCCAGCAGAGTATTTGCACCTAGTTTGGCGTTGTTATCAAAAGGATTGATTTCACGCAGCAGGGTTGAATATGGTTTTCCTATGGACTGGGCAACTTCCTTTGCAGGTTTGGAGCCTTCTAAAACGATATCCTGGGTTACTTTTGTGATTGTTTCGTAGTTCATATAATCCTCCTTAGATATAGGCTAGGTAAAGCCTCTCCCTTTCAATTGCATTATGTGGCTGGGAGGATTTTATGTAAACGGGCTAAAGACCGTATTTTGGGTGATACAGACTGTATTTGAGGGTAGGGTTTTTGGTTTTAGGTGGGGTTTTCAGGGGTGGGTTTTTGATTATATGGCTTTTGGCGGATATTTTGATATATCCGCTATTTACATGCGTCGTTGTCAGTATATTGCAATAGCCCTTACAGGGGAGCCATCTGCTTGATCATATTTGAGCGGAAGGCATGAGAATATAAACCCGTCCGCGGGAAGCTGATGTAGGTTGTTGAGGTTTTCGATGGCTATAATATTTTGCTCCAGCAGGATGTTATGCACTTCGTATCCACTTAATTCCGCAGAATCGATTGAAATGACATCGACCCCAACTCCTTTCAAGTCGAAGTCTACCAGCCATCGTGCAGCTTCCTCAGTCAGGGCCGGGTAGTGGGTGAAATATTCATTCTTGCCCCAGTTTTTGTACCATCCAGAATTGAGGATGACGAAATCGCTTTCGCTTATTTCGGATTCGTAGGGGATCAGGTCGTCAATGGTTATTGCGGGATTCTGTGAATTCTTAGCAGTACAGTTGATGCATATACCCGGTCCAATGAATCTGTCTGTAGACATCTGATCAAGGGTTGGGGCGTCTTTGATCATGTGGGCCGGAGCGTCAACGTGTGTTCCTACATGAGAGAAAAGAGTCAGCCGATGTTCACAGAAGCCATGCATTTCGTGGGTAAAAACATCTTCGATGCTTGGTGTTTCTGTGCCGGGGAATACGGGCATGCCATCTTTGATTGTGTGGGAGAGGTCTATGGTTTTCATGTGGTTGCTCCTATTTTATCCGTACCAGATGTTGTTGCACTTTGTGCACCCTAATCGGTCAGAGAATAGAAAAGGTAGTCCCAGAAAGAGTAAGGCTGTATAGAAATCTTTTTTAGGCCATTTCAGGCGATAGGCTGATTTATTGCCGCATTTAGGGCAGGTAGCCTTACATTGGGATGGGTGTTTTGGCGGCTGGACACTTTCTATTATTTCCACAGCTCGCCTTGCATCTTCTGTATAGACTCTAAGTCCGATGCCACCATAGGTGTGCGCGAGGTAAGGTTTATCCCGGTTAATATTCTCATCATCGACAAAGGCTTTAATCCCATTGGATTCCAGCTTTTGTTGCAGCAGCCGAACCTCCCAAATGATCGCGCTTCTGAATATTGTTGCGAAAACCGGAGTAGCCATTATTTTATAATTCCACCGAATCCCTGAGATTCGCGTAGCTTGTAGAGCTTAGCATCATCTTCGTTGTTGCCTTTCTTGTGCTTTTCATAATCCACTTCGATCATAAGGCTGGACGGGTTGAAAATCAGCGTGTCCTGATGAATCGCGATTGCTGTAAGTTCAGTGTCTCCGAAATTGCTGTGGTAGCCGGGAAAGAAGAGGTACTTATGGTAAAGGGATTTCAGCCAGTCGCGGCGGGCCAGCCCGAATACGGCCAGAGTGCCGTAAAATCGCCCATCGTTGAATGGCAGCAGAGAAGCACCGCTTTGGTCCAGGGTGCTGACAGCAGAGCGCAGCCAGCCATCACCGGGAAAGGCGTCCTGAGCCAGATATCCGAAGTAGCGCGAAGAGGAGTGGGAGCAGACGTAGTTTGCCACTTTCATGAATCCAAGCCGTTCATCGTCGTTGACAAGTACAAGTAGTCCGGGATGCAATGCGCGGCGTACAAGTACCTCGGCTAGCCGTCCGGTCAGTTCGGCGTCAATAAACGGCAGTACGAATACTGCTCCTTCATGCTCGATATGACCTAGTTTGTGAAGTTCCGATGAAGATGTGAAGATCGTTTGCAACAACATATTTCTCCGCAAAAATGATCTACTATTTGTATCGAATTTGACACAAAAAGTCCAAATTTGTATTCAAATCTTGTTTCGAAGTCTACTTTAAGATATACACAATGTTTAATAAATTATATATGCACGACCAACAATCGTGAGGTATCAAAAAATGAGAGTTTTGCCGATCTGTGTCCTCGCAGTGTTGTTTATAGCTGTCCCTCCATTTGTTTGTAAAGGGGAAGCTGAAACTCTGCGGGTAATGCTTCATGCAGGTTCGTTTCCTCCGTATTATTTTTCAGAGGGCGATCCCCGTACCGGGATTGTGCAGGATGTTTTTAATGCCTTTGCCAAAGAGACCGGTGACAATATCAAATATGTGCGTTGTCCGTTCAATCGTTCGCTTCGCAATTTCGAGACCGGAGCGGTTGACATCGAGCCGATGTCCAACCCTGCGTGGCGGAAAGGAGCCAAAGTTTTAGGTGTTTTCAGTAAGCCGTTTGCTGTTTCAGAATCCATTGTGCTTTTTAATAAGAAAAAAGCAGTGCCGTTGCATTCAGTAGGTGAGTTGAAGGGAAAGGTTGTTGGCGTTGTGCGAGGGTATGTTTATCCGGTTTTTGCCCCCTATTTTGACTCCGGTGAAATCCGTGCACATGTACTTGAAAATGAGAACAAGCTGATTCAGATGCTGCTGGCAGACCGCATTGACCAAGCCTTGATGAATAAAGACTTTGCACTTTACCAGATAAAGAGATTGAATATGGGCGACCTCCTGACTGTCAGCAAGCCTTATGATTCTTTCGACATGATGGTCCGGTTTCATCCGAGCAAAAAGGATGCAGTGGGCAGGTTCAATAAGGCAATAGATAAGTTTTTGCGAGACGGTACAATTGAGAATATTTATGATCAGTATCGTTAACTGACCATAATTAGATGAAATCCCGTGACTTCTTTAGGTGAAGGGATATACTTTTTTAGGGTCTGACCCCGAATGTTTTGCCCATTTTCTTGAGGTGGGAAGAGTCTGGAGCAAATTCAAGTCCTTTCTCTATTAATTCACGGCCAAAAGCTCTGGGGGCCATTCCTTGGATTCTATCCTGCATGTAGTAAACACATATGGCAAGGTTGTAGCACGCTTCGACTATTGCGTCAGTGTCTGCGCTGTCTTCTTGAAGAGTCAGTTCCCAAACCTTGAGGCGGAAATCAAGGCTGTTGCGATACCAGTTCCTTGCATTATCCGGGACATCAAGGGACCTGATTTTTGCTATTTTAATTGAGCAGTATCGTGCTTCATCCAGTGTGCATGTTTGAGGAATGTATCTTTTTTGCAGATAGTGCCACCAGCCTTTCAGTGATTCTTTTTCTTCAAATATGTCGATAATTCTGTCTAGGTATTCTGGTTTCTTTTTGTTGTTTTCCAGAATCCTGTCGGCTTTGCTCTTCGCTGCTGCAACATTCCCTTTGTCTAATTCCCTGCTAATTCCGGCAAATGCAGTTTTTATTTTTTCTTCTTGTTCTTTTGCCTTAAGCTGCAGGGCTTTGATTTCCAGCTTTTTAATGATCTTTATTGTGGATTGAAGCTTGGAAAACAACTCTTTCATGCCTTTGTTTTCAAGCAGACTGATCAGAGATCCTTCATCTTCTGTTGCTTCCTTTACACGGGGCATCAAATCTATCCCGCCAAGTACTTTGTATATGTCAGCATGAAATGCTTTTTTTTCAGGTTTTGTTAAGTCCCTGATTTTAAGGATTCCATAAATACTGATTAGTAAATAGTTGATGCTCGCAAGTGCATCACCTGCACGTGCCATAGAGTTGGATTCCCGGAGACATGTTTTGATGTCTGAGCGATCCGGCGCACTTGCTACGCGTTGTTGCATTTCTTTAATACTGATCATTTTTAAAATTCCAAAAAATTAAATATCCATGAAAGCTTTACTGTTGCCTCGTCGTTTTGTGTTTTGCGAAGCTGGTTTCTACGATATTTATGTAGCATTTGTTATGAAGTTTGTGTTAATTTTTGCATGTTTTGAGGTTTAAACCATGTAATGTATTTTTATTATACTAAAGATTATAGTTCGTGTTTCCGTGTTGTTGATACAAGCAGGTAAATAATTACAATTGTAGTGTTTTTAATTGTGAACATTAAATGTATAACAATTTTGTGTGTGCCTGGTTTAGGTCCTGCTTGGTTTTCGAAGTTGTATCACTATACCTAGATTTTGTATCTCTGGTTAGTGTTTAATGCGCAAGTATGGATAATATTTTTATGATAGTTGGTTTATGTATTGGGAGGTTGGATTATGAAAGCAAGTTTGCGTTTATTGTTCCTGTGATAAGATGTCAATATCAAAGTGTGCCTGATGTGAAGTTTGTATTTTATTATCTGTCATGTATGTATTTGAATTTGGTTTTTGCCATTTTGTTTGCCTTTGTAAAGAGATTGGTCGGCATGTTTGATCAGCATCTCGGGGGTAGTTGACTGGTTTGGAATAACTGTTGCTATGCCTATACTCAAAGTGACTGTGTTGGTAACAGTTGAGTCTGTATGAGGTATTGCTATTTTACTCATTCCATTTTGGATAGTTTCAGCAACTGTTTTCGCTCCGTCCGAACTTGTGTTTGGCAGGAGAACAACAAATTCTTCACCACCGTATCTTGCGGTGATGTCGGAAGGTCTTCTGACTGATTCCTTTAAGACGCAGGCTATTCTTGAAAGGCATTGATCTCCTGCTTGATGTCCGTATTTGTCATTGTATAGTTTGAAGCAGTCCACATCTATCATCAAAAGGGATATGGGTGTGTTTGACCTTTGGTTTCTTTTGAATTCTTGAATTATTTTTTGGTTGAAGAACCTTCTATTGTAAATTTTGCATAAGTCATCAATATTGGCCATGTTTTTAATTTTAATATTGGCTTCTTTCAGGTCGTTTTCCATTCTATATGAATTTAAAATTAAAATAGAACAGGCACAGGAAGTCACACTGAGGATAATCAATAAGAGAACTGCCGACTGCATTGCGTTTGTGTTGTTTATAAACTTTATATCGTTCATTGCTAGAATGGTAACCGTAGCTCTTAGTGCTGAAGAAAGCGTGCAAGCAGTTAAAGCAGCAACAAATGACCACTCTTGCTTCCCAAGAATAGAAGGGATGTGTTGTATTGAAATATATAGGGATTGTGCAAAGAAGAATGCCATAACGAGGCTAACGGTAATAATTCTGCCGGGCAGGCTGGGTGTGATATAAGTTAACCACGTGAAGACAATTAGAAAAAAGGCGATTGTTACAATATTAAATATTCGCAGTTTCCATTTTATCTTCAGAAATGATTCAAGTCCGCAGGTAAGCAGAAAGGGCATCATGACTATTAGAAAATTACCCAGCACAACAGAAACGATTTCTGTTGTGAAATTTCGCATAGATACCAAGGCTGCCCCAATGCCTATGCAGATCAGGCCTGAAGTCCAATATTGAAAGCCTTGGT
This sequence comes from Maridesulfovibrio spiralis (SeqCode), assembly GCF_048571135.1. Taxonomy (NCBI): domain Bacteria; kingdom Pseudomonadati; phylum Thermodesulfobacteriota; class Desulfovibrionia; order Desulfovibrionales; family Desulfovibrionaceae; genus Maridesulfovibrio; species Maridesulfovibrio spiralis (SeqCode). The sequence goes on from NZ_CP182344.1 coordinate 3,302,398, forward strand.
ATGTTTTACGGGCAAAAGAGTAGTATGTCATAATCAATGCAAGGGTCAGACAAACCATCGCGCCGACCTGCAACATTGTTCGCATATCCAGATAATCGATCATTTTGTATGTTTGTAAGGGTTGATAGTCTTAAAAAATATACAGTAATAGCTGATTCTAATACGCTAAATTGTGTTTTGATCTAGATATGACAAAAAAGGCGACTCAATAATTAGTTAAGAGTCGCCGATTTTAAAGCATTTTGCCTGATAGGCAGACCTTTTGTGTTGCCGGGATATGGCGTAAGTTAGTCTTTCTTAGACATTTCCTTGCCACAGCAGCTAAGGGGAACAGTACAGCAGTCATCTGTGTCGGGAGTACAAGTGCATTCTTTTTCGACTTTCAAAGTCAAGCCGCAACTCTCACAGTAAAAAACATCGCCGGGTTTCATTTCACAACAGTTTGCCATGGTTATCTCCTCAATGAGTGTTTGGGTGAGAATCAATACCTGCTCGTTCAAGCAACGGTATCTGGATTAGTACTGATCATAATTATCACGTCCACGGTTTGTTTACAATGGTGGGCATTAAAATGGTTGTGCGTTTAGCGCTTAAGGGGGGAATATTTATTGTTCGGCAGTCGCCAGTTTGATTCCAAGGGCGGCGAATGCAGCGGCAAATGAGCGTTGCAGCCAGAGTACAAAGTTGGGAGAGCGGGTGACATAGTGGCGCACACCGCTGGCAGATAGGCCATAGAGAATAAAAACTATAAATGTCATAGCCATGAATATCAGGCTCAATATTGTAAGGTGTAGGGTCGGTGATGTTGTGTTTTCCGGCACGAAAAGGGGCAGGAAAGCAAGGAAGAAGATTGAAAGTTTTGGGTTGAGAATATTGATGAGAAAGCCACGTTTTGCAATCAGTCGCAGGTTTTTGGGTTCGCCCGGTTTATTGAAATTCAATCCGCTTTTGTCGCGCCATGTGGCCCAAGCCAGATAGAGCAGGTATATTGCACCAGCATATTTAACTATTTGGAAGCTGACCGCGCTAGTGTGGAGTATGGCTGAGAGGCCGAGTATGGATGCAGTCAAGTGGGGAATAATACCGGCAGTGCAGCCGGCAGCAGCTGCAATGCTGGCCTTTTTTCCAAGAAACAGTCCATTGGAAACTGTATAGATTACACCCGTGCCCGGCATTAATACTACTAATAAAGCTGTCAGCAGGAATTCGCCGCTTACCATATCCCCTCCATGGTTTTGTGTTTGGTTAATCGGCATATAATAATGCATGAATGAGGTTAGGCAAGAGGGCTGCTGCGTTTCATCAGATATTATTGTCAGCGTATTTAAGTGGCGCATAATTGTTTGATTTATTGAAATTTTATGTCAATAATCTTGGTTTAGACATAAGTATGCAGTGTCTATTGTTTTGACTTCTTGTAAATATCCTCTGTTGTAAGTTTAAGGATGTGTCAATGAGCTTTTTTTCGCGATTTATCGAAAATACTTTTTTAAAAAGCTATCATGCCGTTCATGATAAGTACCGCATTAAAGTTTTACGGGCATTGATGATTGTTTGCTTGTTTTTGCTGCCTATTGAAGCCTTGTCTTTTTATTACACAGAAAATTACTTCATCGCTTATAGTGAAGCTGTGTTTATCGTGATCCTTTATCTGTTCAGCAGGAGAATGTGGCAAAATACCCGCATATTTGGAACTTTTTTACTGTTACGTTTTTTGTTATTTGGTGCATGATTTCAATGTGGTACATTGATGACATCAGAGTATGGATGTTTTCTCTGTCTTTCCCGGTGTTTTTTGTGTTTTTTTTGGGGTTAAGAAAGGGAGTGTCGGTTACGATAGTCTATTTTTTGCCTTTGGTTTTGTCTTTTTTTCATTATTATCAAGAATCCGGTCAACTGCCGATCTCAACAAATATATTCATAGTATATTGCTTTACTGCGATATATATTGGTGTGTTGACTGTAGCATTTGAGCTTACAAATAAATTTTTGCTTTGTGATTTGAAACAGCGGGCTGAATTAGATGAGCTGACCGGTCTTTATAGTAGGAGAATGTTTTTCGACTTATTTAAGCATGATCTGGCGCAGGCTGAGCGGTTATCCTTTAATATAAGTCTTCTGCTTATGGATATTGATCATTTCAAAAGCATAAATGACACACATGGGCATCCGGTTGGAGATGAGGTTTTGAAATGTGTTGCAGGTACTTTTTGTAAAAGTATCAGGAAAAATGATACCCTCGGCCGCATAGGGGGTGAAGAGTTTGCCTGTATGCTTCCTGCTGCAAACGCACAGGAGGCGGCTGTTGTGGCGGATAAAATGCGTAATGCCATTATGGAGTTGAATGTCGAGAATTTACCGCAGTGTACAATCAGTGTAGGTGTAACCGGATTTATTGCCGGAGACTCAGTTTCAAGTATGTACAAAAGAGCCGACCAAGCACTTTACAAAGCCAAGGCAGCGGGAAGGAATTGTACTGCGATAGGCGATATTTCTGGATTTAATCCATGATGTATCTTTCAAAAAGAAGAGTTGTGCTGGAGTGTTAGGTGGTATCCTTTCTTGAAGGATGGCATTGCTATGTCGCTACCAAGTTTACTTAATGTATTTATTTATAACTCTGTCTTTGAACCCTGTGTCCATGATCTCTTCTAAGGATTTCTGAATTTTAGTGATAATCTCATCTGAAGTATCTTTATTTGCCACCATGTAATACCCGCCTTCTTCAGAAAGAAGATATACAATCTCTAATTCTGAATATTTATATCCTAAATTTTTCATTTGGTAAGCCAAATCCAATGGGTCTCCGGGAATAAGGTCAACTCGTTTTTTAAAGAGCATTTTCAGTAATTGTGGTGAGTTGATTATTAATGAGTAGTCTTTATTTTGAAATCCATGGGTTATGAAAAATTGTTCAACAGACCCCCCAGAAAGAACCCCTGTATGATATTTTTTAATATCTTCAACATTGTTAATCTGTATGTTAGTCCGATTTTTTAGTTTGTAGAGGTATACTTTTCTGGAGTGGATGGGTCCAATCCAGAAATAATTGTCTTCGCGCTGCGGAATACGCGCGACTGTAAAGAGCATAGTGTTTGGGATTTTCTGCACAGTGATTAATGCGCGCTTAAATGGGTATAGTGCAAGTTTGTATTGAATATTTGCCTTTTGCAGTGCTGACTCTATCAGCTCTGTGCTGATACCGACAATTGTGCCGTTTTGTTTGAAATTATATGGAGGCCAGTTGTCTACAAAAATAGTCAGTTTTTGAGCTTTCACAGTTGCCGCTAAGCCAAGTAAAAGAATGATCATTAAACCTATGAATGGCTTTAGTTTCATTTGATAGCTCACTTTTCCGTTTATATTAAACTTTATTCTAATAGCTTAACTTAGAAATTATTTTTTATCCATCCCCCGCCACAACAACCCCCAACTCAACCAGAGTTTCAATCACACGCGCCAGCGGCAGACCAACCACGTTGGTATACGACCCGCTGATGCCCTTGACCAGAAACGCGCCTTGACCTTGGATGGCGTAGGCTCCGGCTTTGTCGTCGGGTTCTCCGGTGGCGGCGTAGGCTTTTACTGCGGCTTCGTTGAAGTCGATGAACTCCACTTCCGTTGATATTGCATAGCTGATTTTTTCCCCTTCGGGTGAGATCAGGGCACAGCCGCTGATTACATTATGCTTGCGGCCGCAAAGGGATTTTACCATTTCATAGGCTTCGTCACGGTCTTTAGGCTTGCCGAGGATGTCGCGGTCACGGACTACGATGGTATCCGATCCCAGTACGTAGGCTCCGGGATTGGAGGCTGCTACGTTTTCCGCTTTCTGTTCGGCCATCAGGGTGGCGTATTCTTCGGGGTCCTGATTGGGAAGCGGGGCGGGTTCGTCACAGGTGGCGGGTTTGATTTCAAATTCCAGCCCAGCAGATTGCAGCAGGTCTTTGCGGCGCGGGGAACCTGATCCCAAAATCAATGGTTTCACTGTGGTATATATGCTCATGGCTTACTCTTTTAATTAAATATTTTTATCGGGTCGGTCACAAATTGTCTGCTGATTTTGTTTGATAGTCGGCGATAGGTCAAATGTTAATGCCGATTTCAGTCGGCTTGTTATTTTTTGTATGCTTTTGTTGCCCTTTTCTGCTTCTGGATGTAATAATTCATAAAATACAGAACAGGAGTAATAGATGAAGGTTTGCATCTGGGGCGCGCGCGGGTCCCTGTCTGCCACATTCAATGCCGAAAGGGCTAGAGCCAAGGTTAAGGCTGCACTTGAGATTGCTGTTGAAAAAGGAATTGATTCAACAACCGATCTTGATGAGTTTATAGACAATGAACTTCCGTTTCCTGTTCGCGGTTCTTACGGAACCAATACCCCATGTATTCAGGTGGAAGGGCAGGGGGATGATTATATCATCTGCGACTGCGGGACCGGGCTGCGTGATTTGGGCAACAAAGTCATGGCTGACCGGCATGGTGCGCCGGGAGCCCATTTCCATATATTGATGTCCCATCTGCATTGGGATCATGTACAGGGTTTTCCTTTCTTCGTCCCGGCTTACATTCCCGGAAACAAGATTACTTTTTACGGCGGTCATCCAAACATAGAAGCCGTTTTGCGCAACCAGCAGAGCGAGCCTTGTTTTCCGGTTCATTTCGATAATCTGGCTGCGGATATTGATTTCATCCGTTTGAAAACGGGACAGAAATTTGAGATTGCCGGGGTGAGTATTGAGGTCAAAGCCCAGTATCATCCGGGGGGATCATTCGGTTACCGTTTTGAAAAAGACGGAAAATCTGCAGTTTATTCCACTGATTGCGAACACAAAAGTGCCACAGCACTAACCGATAAGGGGTTTGCTGAATTTTTCAAGGATGCGGATCTCCTGATAATGGATGCCCAGTACTCATTTGCCGAGGCTAATTCCATCAAGGAAGACTGGGGGCATTCAAACAACATCATCGCTGTTGAGCTTTCCGGTATGGCTAAAGTCAAGACCCTTTGCCTGTTCCATCAGGAGCCGGTGCTGGATGATTTCCAGTTGCAGAAATTTCTTGAAGATACCAAGGAGTTTTCCCAGCTGGCCGAGTTCAGGCCGGAGAAGATAATCATGGCTCAGGATGGGCTGTGCATTGATTTGTGATTGAGATCTTTTTAATTTTTTTAGAGCGGTTTCCGAAAAGGAAGCCGCTCTTTTTTTTAGGACGTTCCGTTTATGTCCTCTTTTTGACTTTTTCAATTTTTATCCTTTCCTTAAGTAAAGTAATTCTTTCTTAGTCCTTGTAATATACACTATTTCAGCCATTGGCATTACCCTTGCTTTCAAGTCAGAGAGAACCACGGGCTTAACCCGAACTTTTCCGATGACGGAGCAAGGTATGAAATTTGACGACTTGAAATGTGAACTCGATCTGATTGAATTTAAGTCAGGAGACACGGATACTTCCGGCATGAATGGCTGGGCTGTTCCGTGGTCGGACCTGATGATGGTAATGTTTGTGCTTTTTGTAGTGCTTTTCATCTACAGCCAATCCAAGGAAAACATCAAAGTCATTTTCGAGGGCAATGCGCAGTCGCAGGTCGCGGTTAACCCGGCTGATGAACTTATTGAAATGATTTCGTTCCACCGCGAGGCCATGTCCAGCTCAGCACGCGTGGTCATGAGTCCTGAAGATGTGCTTTACCGTAGCGATGACGGTGCGGTGAGCATGAAGGAAGAAGACGGTGAGTTGAAAATCGTGATGCGCGGCAATGCCTTCTTTGCACCGGGCAAAAGCGTTTTTGAGCCTAAGACCCGTCAATATCTTGCCGAAGTCGCAGAAGTCCTCAAGACCAGCAATCATGCCATTCATATCGTCGGCCATACCGACTCTTCCGACGCAGCCAGAACGGGTGAGGAATCGTCTTTTGCTCTTTCTGCGGCACGTGCTGCAAAGGTTGCTGAATATCTTATCAATCAGAAAACAATCGACCCGGTACGCATAATTGTAAGCGGACGCGGCGGTTCAGCACCTGAATTACCCGGTGATATGGGTGAGGTTCAAGGCAACAACCGCAGGGTCGAAATTGTGGTTATCAATACTGATGTCAATGCCAAGTAAGGAGGTCTGTAATGAATAAAAAGAATTTAATCGGCGTCATCGTTGCCTCTTCCATATTTGCCGGAAGCTTTTGGTTCAGCGGAGGGATAGCACTTTATTGGAATGCGGCAGCTCTTGCCATCGTAATTTCCGGCCTTGCTGTGGCGGTACTGCTCAGCTATCCGGTTGAGCTGTTGCGTGAAGCTTTCCGGGTGGTACAGGACAGTTATTCCACCCGTCTGGCAACTCATGAGGAAATTGTGGAAACCCTGCTTGATCTCAGTGTGCGTTCTAAGATGGACGGTATGCTTTCCCTTGAAAAAGCAGGCGAAAAGACCACTATTTCCTTCCTGCGAAATGCGCTCATGCTGCTGGTAGATAATTTTGAGGAGCATGAAATCAAGGACTGCCTCAAAACTGAAATGTCATTTTTCAATATGCGCCGCGGCGAATCAGAACGAGTCTTCCAATCCATGGCCCGTTTCGCTCCTGCATTCGGTGTTGCCGGATCAGTAATCGGATTGATCGGCCTGCTTATGGGCATCGACAATCCGGCAATGATTCTCAAGCACATCCCGGTTGCATTTATCTCGACTCTTTATGGAGTAATTTTCAGCAACATGATTTTCGCTCCCATGGCTGAAACCGTGCGTTGCCGGACCCGTAACGAGTTGATTAATCAGAAAATGATCCTTGACGGAGTTGTCGCTATCAAGAATGAACAGAATCCTTACAAGCTCGAAAGAAAGTTGGGTGCTTTCATTGATGCAGATGACCGTGAAGAAAAGGCCGAAGCCCTTAGAAATATTACCCGTAAGTATATCAAGATGCGCCGGGATGAGAAAAAGGCCAAGGACAAAATCCTTCATGAAGTCCCTTTAGTGAAAGCTAAGGCTTCCTAGGCTCGCAAAAACAGATCTCCAATTCAGAATTGAATAACCGGCCCGGTGCGACGTCCTGAGAAGGGCGGTCCGCGCCGGGTTTTCTTGTGTCCGTTTTTTGACAATGCATGGCCCGGAAAAGTAGAACTATGATCGTTTATTTCTTTTGATTAATGTATTAGAATTCAGGTTGGTTTGTGTGAATTTTAAACTTAATTACCTCAGCAGGGGATTGCTATAATGGGATTAGTTCTTGCCGTGGATATCGGGGGCACCAACAGCAGGTTTGCCGCATTTGAGACCGGACCGGGCCATCATCTGGTCATGAAAGAAACGGTCTGGCTTTCCAGCGTGGAAGCGCAGAGTTTTGACCATCTAATGGAAATGCTCGGCGCAAGTGATTTCCCATATGCTCCTTCAGATTTTGATGTGACGGTTATTGCCGTTGCCGGTCCGGTTGTGGGCGGCGTCTATTGCAATGTCACCAATGTGGACTGGGATGTGGATTTCCGGGACGGGTATAAGAAATACGGCTTCAATGCTGCTGTGCTGATTAATGATTTTGCAGCACAGGCTTATGCCTGCCGTACTCCGGCTGTAGAAGGGTGCAGAGTCATCCATGAAGCCGATATTTCACCAATCGGAACCGTAGGCGTGATCGGAGCCGGAACCGGGCTGGGACATTGTGCACTGGTTCCCGTTCCTGTGTCTGAACTCGGTTACGTGCCTGTCCCATCCGAGGCTGGACATATTTCATTTCCCTGCCAGACCCCGGAAGAACTTGATTTTTGCAGGTTCGTCATGGACAAGCGTAACCTTTCGTACTGCTGCGGTGATGAAGTGCTTACCGGGCGCGGTTTGAATATCCTGCATATGTATCTGACCGGGGAAGATCTTGAACCGCGAGAGGTTGCCGCAAAAATGAAACAGGGGAACGATACTCTCGAATGGTATTCCCGGTTCATGGCCCGCTGTTGCCGCAACTACGCTATCAGCGTCTGCGCGACCGGAGGTCTGTATATTGCCGGGGGCATTGTGGCCAAGAATCCTTTCGTGATTGAGCAGCCTGTTTTTTTAAATGAATTTTTCGATTCCAGCTCAATGGGTGATTACCTGAAGCAGATTCCGGTATTCCTGAATGATAATCAGGAAAGTGGGCTTTACGGCGCTGCCTTGCGCGGTGTGCTGCATATCTAAAGTGGAGAAGGCATGGCCAGATATGATTATGATCTAGGCGTTATTGGCGGTGGTGCTGCGGGGTTGACTGTTGCTGCCGGGGCCGCCCAGCTTGGGGTGAAGGTTCTGCTGATTGATAAAGAAAACAAACTCGGCGGCGACTGCCTTCATTACGGGTGCGTGCCCAGCAAAACCCTGATCCGCAGTGCGCGGGTTCGGCATCTAATGGCTCGGGCCGGGGATTTCGGTCTGCCCGAAGCTGATCTTATGCCGGTTGATTTTTCCAAAGTCGCGGCCCGCATCCAAAGTGTGATCGACAAGATTCAGGTTCATGATTCCGTGGAGCGTTTTAATTCCCTTGGTGTTGAAGTCCTATTCGGTGCTCCGCGCTTCACTGACAATCATTCTATTTCCCTCAATGGTAACAGGATTTCAGCCGGATCATGGGTTGTTGCCAGTGGATCTTCTCCTGCCATTCCGTCTATCAAAGGACTGGCCGATGTGCCGTACCTGACCAATGTGGATATATTTTCTTTGCAGGAGCTGCCTGAGTCCTTGATTGTACTCGGCGGAGGCCCCATTGCCGTTGAAATGGCCCAGTCATTTCAACGGCTGGGAACCAAAGTGACGGTGATTCAGCGCAGCAGCCAGATTCTCAGCCGGGAAGACGAAGACATGGCCCGTTATGTCATGGAAGGTCTGACTGAGGACGGAGTTCGTTTTGTGCTCGGTTCCAGGATTCATGAAGTCTATGAGTCCGGGGATAAGATCAGGGTCCGGCTGGAATCAGAATCCAAGTTGCAGACTGTCGAAGGCAGACATTTGCTGGTTGCAATGGGCCGTACTTCCAATACTCAGGGGCTGGGTCTTGAGGAGGTCGGTGTCAAGCTTGAGAACGGCTCTGTCGAGGTGGATGCACGTATGCGTACCTCGGTTCCGAATATTTATGCTGCCGGGGATGTGACCGGGAAATACCGTTTTACCCATGCCGCAGGTTACGAGGGCGGAATTGTTGTTTCCAATGCTGTATTCCATCTGCCGCGCAAGGCGGATTACACATGGTTGCCGTGGTGCACTTATACTGACCCGGAACTGGCAAGTGTGGGCATGAACGAAGCAGCGGCGCAGAAAGCGGATATTGAGTACAAAACCGTGATTGAAGAATTCTCCTCTAGTGACCGTGCCTTGGCAGAAGGTGAAGCGCGGGGCCGTATCAAACTGCTGCTGAATAAAAAAGAAAAGCCCATAGGCTGTCAGATTGTTGCGGTTCATGCCGGTGAACTGCTTTCCGAATGGGTGGCGGCAGTGAACGGTAAAGTAGGTCTGGCGACCCTTGCCGGGGCTGTTCATCCGTATCCCACTCTTTCTGAGATGAATAAGAAGGTCGCAGGGAAGCTGCTCGGCGAGAAGCTCTTTTCAGACCGGGTGCGTAATATTTTGAAGCTCCTTTTTTCTTACCGTGGGTAGATGGCAGGTTATACTAAGGATTGTTTGCTGGATTAATGTCTTTGAGCTATATTGGTAATATGCCCGAAAACAGAAAAATAATATTAATATTATCTATATTGATCTGCTTAATACTATTGACTATTCCCAATCATGGGGTTGCAAAAGAGTATACTTTTGTATCATTGGAATTTGCGCCTTACTCTTATTGTTCCAATGGTACAGTGAAAGGGCTGGATGTTGAGCTTTTGCAGGAATGTTTCCGGCGCATGGATGAAAAATTGAAAATTATGCTGGTCCCATGGAAGCGGGCTTTATACATGGGCATGTATGGTCAGGCGGACGGGGTTTTCAGTATCCTGCTGACTCCTGAACGAAACGAAAAAATGTTTTTCAGTGATCCGGTCAGAACCGAGCTGATGACTCTGTATGTGCGTAAGGATTCCAAGCTTGTATTTAATGGTGATCTGGACGAGTTGAAAGATTTCCAGTTGGGGGTAGTCAGGAATTTCAGTTACGGCAATAAAGTTGATAACTTTGTGAAAAATGAAATTTCATCTGGGCATATCGAGGTGAGTGTGTCTCCGGAAATGAATATTACAAAGCTTATCAGGAAACGGTTTGACGTCATGGTCGGAGACAAGATTTCAACAATCGGGGCCATAAGAAAGCTGGGAGTGGCAGGCCAGATCCGCCAATTGGGAGAACCGGTTTCTTCAAATAATATTTATGTGGCATTTTCCAAAGAACTCGGTCACGCTGGTCTCCGGGACCGTTTTAACGTGGCTCTCAAGTCCATGCGTGCAGACGGTACGTGGGATCGTATTATTAATCATTATCGTGAGTTGTGGGACAAGCAAAAGGATCATCTAACAAATGAAGTGGAATAAGTTATTAAACAAGCAGAGAATCGGAAAAGAAAAGTCAGACTATATTGATCACGACCGCAGTGAATTTCAGCGTGACTTTGACCGCATAATTTTTTCTTCGGCTTTCAGGAGATTGCAGGATAAGACGCAGGTTTTTCCGCTTTCGCGCAGTGATTATGTGCGCACCCGGCTGACCCATAGCCTTGAGACTTCCTCGGTGGGCCGTTCCCTCGGTTACATGGTCGGCAGCAAGTTGATTGAACGGCACGGGCTTGACCTCATGCCTGCCGAACCCGCAACAGTAGTAGCGACCGCCTGTCTCATGCATGATATAGGCAACCCTCCGTTCGGGCATTCCGGTGAGGATGCTATTCGTGACTGGTTCGAAAGTACTGAAACCGGGTGTAATCTCTGCACTTGGATCGGCAAGAAAAAGCGTGAGGACTTTAGGTTATTTGAAGGCAACGCACAGGGGTTGCGTAATGTGCTGGCCTTGCAGCGGGCCGGAAATCCTGGTGGCATGCAGCTTACATGCGCCACTTTGGCTTCTTTTACCAAATATCCTTTCACTTCGGACTATGCCGGGAAGAAAAAGAAGTTCGGCATATTCCGGAGCGAGGCTGATTCCTATTCCGAGATTGCAGAGCATCTGGGACTAATTAAGCTTGCTGAAAATAAATGGGCGCGCCATCCGTTCGCCTACCTCGTCGAGGCTGCAGACGACATCTGCTACCACGTTGTGGATATGGAAGACGGTTTCCGTCTCGGGTTGATCTCCTTTGAGAATATCCGTGATATGTTGATGGATATTCTGGGCGGAGATTCTGCTGTGCTGGCCCGGATCAACGGAATGGATGAGAATAAGGAAAAGGTGGAGTACCTGAGGGCAACGGCGATCAACGCGCTTGTTACCAGTTCATGTGAAGTCTTTCTCGACAACGAAGAGGCCATTCTGGAGGGCAAATTTGAATCCAGCCTGACAGAGGAAATAGAAAAGGCCGAAGAGTTCAGCCTGCTTAAAAAGGTTGCAATTGAAAAAGTCTACAACTCCACTGAAGTCATCGACACTGAGGCTGCTGCGTATGAAGTACTTTGGAAAATCCTTGAATTCTTCGGGCAGATTGTCTGCGAATTGCATACCGAAGAAAAACTGAGCACCAAAAGCCGCAAGTCGGTCAAGCTGCTTCCCGACCTTTACAAACCCACAGAGGGTGCGGGAATTTATAAAAATACCCAGCGGATTGTTGATTATGTATCAGGCATGACTGATGCTTTCGCAGTGCGCACTTTCAATAAGATTTCCGGGATTTCTTTGCTGCGTCGCTAAAGCAAGGGTAACTGAAAAACAAAAACGCCGCGCTCAACTGAGTGCGGCGTTTTTTTGTAGGAATGATTGTTGGGTTACTGCAACAAATGTTTATCAAGAAACCTTTCCATGGCTTCGTAAAAATCAAAGCGGTTTTCCTGATTTTGGAAACCATGCCCCTCGTTATCCTTGACCATGTATTCCACGGCCACGCCGCGATCACGCAAGGCTTTGACGATCTGGTCTGATTCTGCCTTTTTCACACGCGGGTCATTTGCTCCCTGTGCTACAAAGAGTGGAGCCTTGATTTTGTCCACATGAAATACCGGGGAAACCTTGCGCAACAGTTTGTAATCGCGGACCGGATCGCCGACCTTGATGTAGAATTCCTGTTTTTCGTTTTCCCAGTATGGCGGAAGTGTCTCCAACAGGGTGAACAGGTTGGACGGGCCGACATAATCGATTCCGCAGGCGTAGATATCGGGGGTAAAGGTCAACCCGGCGAGGGTTGCATAACCACCATATGAAGCTCCGTAAATCGCGACCCGCTCAGGATCGGCTATTCCCTGCTCAATGAGCCAGTTTACGGCATCGGTCAGGTCGTTCTGCATGTTGAGGCCCCATTGCTTGAAGCCTTTTTCCCAGAAATCGCGACCGTATCCGGTGGAGCCGCGGAAGTTGACCTGCAAGACGGCAATACCCCGGTTGGTCAGGAATTGTACTTCGGGGTTGAATCCCCAGTAGTCTCGCGCCCAGGGACCTCCGTGCGGATTGATGAGCACGGGCAGTTTTCCGGCTTCCTTGCCTTTGGGAAGACTCAGGTAGCCGTGAATGGTCAGACCGTCACGGGAAGTGAAAGATACCGGTTTCATTTCCACCATTTGCGATTCATCAATCCACGGGCTGACGTCCGCAAATTTTTTCAGTTCCTTTGTTGCGATGTCGTAAATGTATCCTGCACCAAGACTGCGGTCGGAATAGGTGCGGACAATACATTTGCTTTCGTCGTCATCAACGGAAGTCAGGGCTACGTCGTAACCGGGCAGCATGGCTTCAAGGTCATGCTGTATTTCTTCACGCAGGTCATCAAAAAAGACGTAATGATGCTTGTCGGTGTAGAATCCGGTCCCGGTGATGATTTTGCGTTTTTTAGAATACATGAGTTGCTCTACATCAACTTCAGGATGCTCGAATACCAGCTGCTCCAGCTCTTTTGTTTCCGGGTTGAAGAGGTAGATTGCCTGTTTGTCGCGGTCGATGTTGGTGCTGACATAGAATTTCTTGTTTTCGAAATCAAAGAGCAGGGGGATGAAAGCCGTCCTGAAGTCCATGCTCATCAGCTTGTGGAAAGGTTCGGAGTCATCGGCCCGGTAGAGGATGACATTCTGGCCGTTACGGGTGGCTATGGCTATGCGCACCTGACCGTTGTGGTCGGTCATCCAACCTACGATGTCACCGGGGTTGCGGGCCTGAAGTACAAGTTCTCCGGTGGTCACATTCAATTTAAAGACATCAAAGACTCTGGGATCGTCCCTGTTCATGGTGATCAGGATGTGGTCTGCGTCATTTTCAAGATCATCCAGTAGGTTGGTGCGGGTGTTTTCAAATGGAGTCAGGTCGGTTGCCCCGCTTCCGTCAACAGCAGCGGAAAAAGTATGCACATTTTCATCGCCGCCGGAATCCTGACCGAACACTATGCGGTCGTTGCCGACCCAGAAGTAGCCGTAGATGTCGCGTTTGGTAGCCCCGGTTACCCTTGTGGTTTTGTTGGTCGAAAGGTCTTTTACGAAGACATTGAGCCTGTCTTTCCAAGGGGCCAGCCATGCAATCTTCTTCCCGTCGGGGGAGATTGTGAATCCTGCGGCTTCGGGGTTTTTGAAGAAATCATGAAGCGGAATGGTTCCCGGCTTAAGTTTCTGTTCAGGCTCAGCTGAAACGGCAGCAGTAGAAGTCTTGTGGCTTGAACATGCAGTCAGCCCCAGAAGGGCGGCAGCAAAGACGGCAACGCAGATTGTTGAAAATTTGTTCATTGTCTACTCAGTTGGTTTTGCAGATTCAGGATGGGTGTATACTGTGCCGGGACCGTATTTTTTTGATTCGGTCAGGGCTGTATCCACCTTTTTCAGCAGGCTTTCGGAGTTGTCATCAGGATCGCACATGGCAATTCCGGTATTGACGATGAAAGGCACGGCCTTAAGGCTTTTGGTTTGCGTGATGATCTTGTTTATCTTTTCGGTAAGACTTTTTGCATTTGTTACTGAAGTATGAGGGGCGATTATAATAAATTTGTCCCCTCCGACACGGAAAAAGCTGTCCGGGCGTCTTAGATTTTTACGCACAACCCGGGCAAATCCGGCCAGAATCTTGTCTCCTGCTTTCTGTCCGTGCTTTTGGTTGATGCTTTTAAAGCCATGTATATCCATTTTAATATATGCCAGATCTGAATCGTATCTTATGGCTGTGGATACGGCTTTTTCTGATTCTTCATAAAATTTCATTCTGCCCGGAAGGTTGGTCAGGGTATCCCGTTCAGCCAATTTCCTGATGGTTGATTTGCTGACTTCTTTTTCCCGTGCGCAACGCTTCAATTCTTCGCGCATGGGAGAGTCCACAAGATAATAATGAAGCACAGCAAGAATGCAGATCAAAAACAGGAAGACGTATTCATATTTAACCAGATTCACATAGTGTCTGTTCGATGCTTTGCTTATATCAGAGGAAACCATGCCGATGGATGAAGCCAGTTTGCGCATGGTTTTATTCACTGCTTCCTGTTTACCTGTTTTTACTGCCCGAAGAAAATTATCAGCAGCAAAGAAAAGGGTGGAGTCTTCATTGTCCAGCAGCTGGGTTAACTTGTTGTCCTCTGGATATTCCCGCAAAGTATCCAAAATTGCGCTGAAAGATCCGCTGGCGGAATCGGTTCCCATAGAGTCGGGATTGGTCATGATTTCACCGGCAGTTGCGTGCAGTGATACCAGCAGTGCCTGAGTGTCAGTATAGTTTTTACGCTCAATTAGCAGGGTATGGAATAAGTATAATGCGGCCAGTGCCAGCAAAAAGATAAGGGGCAGGGTTATTTTATAGCGCAGGCGGTCGGCATCCTGAAATCTCATATGTTAAGCCCTTTGATTTTTGTTAATTGAATTTAGTCAGTTCTGCTATTCTAATAACCTTGCCGGAGTTTTATGTAAAATCAAAAATAAAATGTAAGGCCGGGATGACTTTTTCACTGTCTGGACAGGGTAGACGGAAGTCACAGTCTGCTGCTAAAAGGTAATCTTGCATTCTTGGATAGCTGTCACCGATAGCATTCAGCAGCTTTTTGGGAGGACTAAAACTACCTGAATTTTTCATAAATGTGGAAATGCGTTTATTTTTATGTTGCCCTTGTTCACTCCTTGGGCTAGGGAGAACCGCGTGCATGCATGGAAATCAAGGAGAAGATAAATTGTCCAAGGCTGACAAATATAGTAAAATGTACCCCATATCATGGGAACAATTGCACCGGGATTGCAGGGCTTTGTCCTGGAGATTGCTTGAAAAAGGGCCTTTTGAAGGTATTCTGGCCATTACCCGGGGTGGATTGGTTCCTGCGGCGATTCTGGCCCGTGAGCTGGATATAAGACTTATCGACACCGTGTGCATTTCCACATATGATTGGAAAGTTCAGGAAAAGAAAGCCACTGTGCTTAAAGATTTCAAAGGCGACGGCGAAGGGTGGTTGCTGGTGGATGATCTGGTGGATACCGGAGGCACAGCCAGACTTGTACGCGAAATGGTGCCCAAAGCTCACTTCGCGACTGTTTACGCCAAGCCTGAAGGGCGTCCCCTCGTGGACACCTTCATTACTGAAGTAAGTCAGGATACCTGGATTCTCTTTCCTTGGGACAGCGCGACTCAGTTCGCACAACCCATTGTTAAGGTTTCACAGGAAAATAATAGTTAAGACTTTTAGTCTTAATACGGTTTTAGGTTACTAGACATTTGCATTTCCAGCTGCCGGACGCAGGGAGTCCGGGGGCTGGTTGTGTATTTGTTTTTTTGTTTTACAATCAGGGGAAGATTCGTTGATACGAAGCTTCAACAGGGTTTCTAACTAATTCTCAAGGAGTGGATGATGCGTAAAGTACTGCTTATGGCCATTGTTGCGGCCATGTCCGTGATGCTGGCTTCTGTTGCGTTTGCCGGTGCCAAGAAGGATAAAGTTAAGGTCGGTTTTGTTTACATTTCTCCCGTAGGTGACGAAGGTTACTCCTACGCACAGGATCAGGGCCGTCAGGCTATCGACGCCCTCCCCTGGGTTGAAACATCTTTTGTAGAATCCGTTGCCGAAGGTCCGGACTCCGAGCGCGTTGTGCTCAACTTCGCCCGTAAGGGTTACGACATGATTATCGGTACCAGCTTCGGTTACATGGACCCCATGGTCAAAGTTTCCAAAAAATTTCCCAAGACCGCATTTCTGCACTGCTCCGGTTTTAAAACCACCCCTAACATGAGCAACTACTTCGGCCGTATGTATCAGGCTCGTTATCTGACCGGTATCGTTGCCGGTATGATGACCAAGTCCAACATCATCGGTTACGTTGCAGCTTTCCCTATTCCTGAAGTTATCCGCGGTATCAACGCTTTCACCCTTGGTGTGCGTTCCGTTAACCCTGAAGCAACCGTTCGTGTTGTCTGGACCAAAACCTGGTACGATCCCGCACTGGAAAAAGACGCAGCGATTTCCCTGCTGGACATGAAAGCTGACGTTATCACCCAGCATCAGGATTCCCCCGGACCGCAGGAAGCAGCACAGGAGCGCGGCAAGTACTCCATCGCTTACAACTCTGATATGTCCAAAATGGCGCCCAAGGCTCACCTGACCGCAGCTGTTTGGAACTGGGCTCCTCTCTTCAAGAACGCAGTTGAGCAGCTCCGTGACGGCGTATGGCAGGGTAACGAATCCCTGTGGTGGGGCATGGATCAGGGTATCGTAGACATCGCTCCTTTCGGTCCCATGGTTCCCCAGAATGTTAAGGACACTGTTGCAACTGCCAAGAAAGAAATTATTGAAGGCAATAACGCAATCTTCGTAGGTCCCCTCAAAGACCAGAACGGTAAAGAAATGGTTCCTGCCGGTAAATCCATGACCGATCCTGAAATGCTCGGTATGATGTGGTTTGTTGAAGGCGTAATCGGGAACACCAAGTAATAATTTATGTTGGGTTATCGCTTACAAAAGCGTGATGAACCTTGGAACTGGGGCGCCCCGTTTATTCTCGTGGGCGCTCTGGTTCTATCTTTTGGGATCAGCGCGCTCCTGCTTGAATTGCAGGGAAAATCTGCTGTACAAGGACTCTTCGTGCTCTGGCAGGGGTCTTTTGGTGCTTCATGGGCTTTGGAAGATGCCCTTTTAAAATCTATCCCCATTTTTCTCTGTGCACTGGGTGTTGCTACAGCCTTCAGGATGCAGGTCTGGAATATCGGGGCCGAAGGCCAGTTTGCGCTTGGCGCAATCGGAGGAACATGGGCCGCGCTTACCTTTCCCGGACTGCCCGGCTTTCTGCTCATGCCGCTTATGTTTATCTGTGCCGCACTTTTCGGTGCTGCATGGGCTTACATACCGGCAATCCTGCGTCTTAAATTGCAGGTTAATGAGATTATCTCCACCCTGATGCTCAACTACATCGCCATTCTGCTGCTTGAATACCTCGTATTCGGTGCATGGAAGGACCCGGCCAGTTTCGGTTTCCCTGTGACTCCGGAATTTTCGCCCAGTGCGATTATCGGCCAGATCGGTGATACCCGTTTGCATTGGGGTTTCGCTGTTTGTGTCGGTTCCGGTATCGCCATGTGGGCGTTCATGCGCTTCACCCGTCTTGGATTTGAGATCAAAGTCGCGGGTGAGGGCGAGCGCATCGCCATGTATTCTCGGCTGCCTTACGGAATGCTGACCATTCTGGTTATGGCAATTTCCGGCGCACTGGCCGGATGGGCCGGATGCATTGAAGCCTCCGCTACCATCAACAGGTTGCAGCCCTCAATCATGGTCGGCTACGGGTACACCGCAATTGTTGTAGCATGGCTGGCTAGATTACATCCTCTTTACATAGGCATTTCAGCGTACCTGCTTGCAGCTCTGCGCGTGGGTGTTGAAAATATGCAGCTTGAGTTACAGACCCCGGCATCTTTCGGATCAATCATGGAAGGACTCATTCTTATGTCCGTCCTCGCCGGTCAGATGTTTGTGACTTACAAGATCGTGAAGAAGAAATAGAAAGAATTTGCCTCCGGCGGCTGGGGAAGGGAAACTTTTGGGAAAAGTTTCCCTTCCCCAGACCCCATCCCTTCAAAACTTTTTGGTAGGGCTTCGCCGCTGGGGACGTAGATTGGGGTTCCATTTAAGAATGTTTCCCACGTGATATTTTGCGTGTAGTATATTTTTTTAAGTTTCCACGGTCCCTATGCTAGTGGACGCGAAGCTTACTAAAAGTTTTTGGGATTCTTAAACCCTTTTTTCAAAAAGGGTTTAAGCCCCCGGCGGGACTCCCGGTAGGGCCGCCGGAGGCAATGATAATTATAGGATACTATAATGCTGGAAAGTTTTATTGTCCCTTTGCTGGCTGCGACAGTGCAGTCCGGAACGCCGATTCTGTACGCCACACTCGGTGAGATTCTCACTGAGAAGGGCGGGGTGCTCAACCTTGGTGTTGAGGGCATGATGAGTATGGCGGCTTTTGCGGCTTTTTTCGTGACCCTGACCACGGGCAACCCTTGGCTCGGCTTCATAGCCGGGGGCATAGCCGGAACATTCATGGCTGCGTTGCATGGCATTGTCTGTATCAGTTGTCTCGGAAACCAGGTTGTTTCCGGTCTGGCACTGACAATTCTTGGTGTCGGGCTGTGTAATTTCCTTGGTACACCGTACATCGGCACTGCTACAGAGGGCTTTGATAAATTCAGCTTTCCGGTACTTTCCGCTATCCCTTACGTTGGGGATATTTTTTTCAAGCAGGATGCACTTGTTTATGTATCCTACCTGATTCCTGTTTTCTTCATGCTCTTCATCAACCGTACCAGTCTCGGACTGGCGATCAGTGCTGTAGGTGAAAAGCCTGCTGCAGCTGCTGCTGTAGGTCTGAAAGCTATCCGTCTGCGCTGGATTGCGCTGCTTGGCGGTGGTTTTCTGATCGGTCTGGGCGGTTCATACCTTTCTCTGGCCTACACCCACCTCTGGGCGAACGGTCTTTCCGGCGGACGCGGATGGATTGCGGTTGCGTTGGTTATTTTCGCATTCTGGAGACCGGGCCGGGCTGTTTTCGGTGCTTACCTGTTCGGTGGAGTTATGGCTTTCCAGTTGCGTTTGCAGGCGGTGGGTACACACATTCCTTCCTCATTACTGCTGATGCTGCCCTATGCCCTGACTATTCTGGTGCTGATTTTCTCCGCAATGCGTGGTCGCAGCGGAAACGCTCCCGCTCATCTGGGAATTAACATTGAGCCTGAAGGATAGGTGGCAGCATGAGTTCACAACAGGATTTCACCCGTCCCGAATGTCAGAAAGCTACCGGATTTGAGGGTTGCGACCCGATTATTTCCCTTAAAGGCATCACCAAGCGTTTCGGTAAGGTTGTTGCCAACAATCAAATTTCACTCGACCTTTACCCCGGACGCATCAAGGCTCTGCTTGGTGAGAACGGAGCGGGTAAAAGTACACTCATGTCCATGCTTGCCGGACGTTTTCGTCCCGACGAAGGGCATATTGAAGTTGACGGCCAGCGTGTTGATTTCTCCAACTCGAAGGATGCGATCAAGGCCGGCGTAGGTATGGTTTACCAGCACTTCATGCTGGTTGATACCATGACTGTTGCCCAGAACGTGCTGCTTGGTCAGGAAGGTGGCTTTTTCGTTAATCCCAGAGAAATGGAAGATCGCGTTCGCAAACTCGCTGAGGACTATGAGCTGGAGATTGATCCTTCCGCAAAAGTCTCAACCCTGTCCATGGGTGAAAAGCAGCGCGTTGAAATTCTCAAGCTTCTCTACCGCGAGAGCAGGGTGCTCATTTTTGATGAACCCACAGCTGTTCTCACCCCACGCGAGGCTTTCCGTCTATTCGAAGCTCTTTGGGCCATGACCCGTCAGGGTAAGTCCGTTGTTTTTATCAGTCATAAGCTGGAAGAGGTTATGGCTATAGCGGACGAAGTGGCTATCCTGCGCCGTGGTAATATCGATGCCGAAGTTCCTCGCGATAAGATTACTTCCAAGGCTGATTTGGCCTGCCGCATGGTCGGTAAGGAAATCATTCTTGAAGTGGACAAGGAAGAGGTTGAAATCGGCGACAATGTTCTGGAAGTAAAGAATATGACCGGAATCGGCTTGCGTGATATTAATCTTGATGTCCGTAAGGGTGAGATTGTCGCAATCGTAGGTGTTGCAGGTAACGGCCAACAGGAGCTGGTGGAAGGCGTTTGCGGAATGCGCAAACCTCCCAAAGATACAATTTTTATTATGGGCAAGCCGTGGCGCAAGTTCTTTGCGGATATGACTTGGAACAACTCCATGTCCTACATTCCGGAAGACCGTCTTGACCTTGCCACCGCCCGTAATCTTGATCTGGTGGACAACCTGCTTCTGACAACCCGTCAGGGATTTTCTGCCGGACCTCTTTTGCAGCATGACAAAGCCGCTAGGGTGGCTGAGGAACTTGTAGAGGAATATGATGTCCGTCCCGGACGGATTCGCGCACTTGCGTGGCAGCTCTCCGGCGGTAACCTCCAGAAGATGGTGCTGGCCCGCGAACTGTATCGCCAGCCGCATCTTATTGTAGCTGAGCAGCCCACTCAGGGGCTGGATATTTCCGCTACCGAGGAAGTCTGGAACAGGTTGCTGAAAGCCCGGGAGATGGCCGGTGTTCTACTGATTACCGGGGACCTAGGTGAAGCCCTGCAGCTGGCTGACCGTGTAGCTGTTATGTACTGCGGTCAGATCATGGATGAATTTTCCGTGAATGATAGGGCTAAGGTGGATAGCATTGGTCTGCTTATGGCTGGTGTGCGGGAGTAGTTTGTAGTTTTTTTTGAAATAGTATGATTTGGAGAGCCTCTTTCTGTGATGCAGAGAGGGGCTCTTTGTTGTTTTAGATATAAAACGGGGTATAAATTCCCGTACGTAGATGTCCGTTATTCTGGACTGTGCAAGAAAATGTGTCATTATAGAAAAAATGTGAGTTTTTTTTAATTTCTGATTTTAAATAAAGAGTCTTTTTTCGCGTGAATATGCTTTAGAATTTAGTGTAAAAAGTACTAAAACTTGCCTTACTGAATATAACTTCGGCCCATTGAGTTGTATAAGATCATGTTGCTCTTTATTGTTACATTTAAATAGTGGTTGTGTGTGATTGTTTTATATTAAATGGTTTTGTGTGAAAATTTTCTCAATGTATGTTGTGTAGTCCTGAAAACTCATGTTTTAGGCCGTTGCAGACTAGATACATCTACGTATTTTTATTGAAATAATCCCCAAATTTGATTAGGTAATTACGACTTTCATGAGGAGGATTAGAATGAAGACGAATTTTCTGTATGTTGGAGCGGCTGTACTCTTTGCCGTTCTCGTAATTATGTATTCAACTGCGACCAGCAATCTTAGTGAGGAGATTGCAAGCATCTCCGGTGACAAACAAGTTGAAATCGTTTCCGAAGATCTGGTTGTAAGTTTCCCCATCAACCTCGAATTTAAACGTCCTGAAGTGCTTAACCAGACTCGTTTTACGCCGGTTAAGTTTTCTCACTTCGACCATCAGGATGTGAACTGTGGTAAGTGTCACCACACTTGGGATGGCAAAACCCCCATCAAGAGCTGTGCTGCTGCCGGTTGTCACGACAACCTGAAAGAAAAGGCTGCTCCCCACTCTTACTTTAAGGCTTTCCATACCCTTAAGAGCGACATCAGCTGCCGTGGTTGCCACGTAAAGCTGAACAAGGAAGGCGTAACTGATCTCGCCGTTGCTCCTTGTGCTAACAACGCATGTCACCCCAAGCAGGAAAAAGCACACAACTAGAAAGTATTTCATAACTTTTCGAGGTTGTATGAGCCGTCTGTGGTTGCCCGCAGACGGCTCTTTTTTTGTGTACTTGACAATATGTTATTTGTTGTCTAATTTTAACATACCATACGGTATGGTATTGACGATTTGGAGAGAGAAGTGGGCGTAAAACAAACGAAGAAAGAACTGCGGCATTCAGCGGAAGATTTATTGGATGCGGCATTGAAACTGTTGGAGACTGAGAGTGTGCAGCAGCTGACTATTGATAGTCTTTGCCGCAAGATTGGGGTGACCAAGGGGTCTTTTTATCACCATTTCACGAACCGGGCAGATTTTCTGGAACGCATGCTCGAACATTGGGTGGAGGGAGGGACACTTGCCAGTATAGAAGCTGCGGACAAGGGCGCTGATGCGACTGAACGCTTCAATCTGGTAGTCGAGAGTTCACACAAGCAGCCCTCGGGAACTGAGACCAGCATCAGGGCGTGGGCTTTATGTGATCCTTTCGCACAGAAGTATGTTGAACGTGTAGACAGAATGCGAATTGACTATTTGCGATCTATCTTTGAAGAGGTAAGCGGAGATACGGAACGTGCAGCACTGCTTTCTAAAATCAGTTACTCCATGTTTTTGGGAGTTCGCATGATGGGCTCAAATATTTCGGAAGAAGAGCATAGATGTATTCTTAAAACGATGAAGCAGGAGTTATATCGAATTCCTGTGAAATAAAAAGGAGTTGGTGTCATGCAGTCGGATGTTTCATGGAACGAGGTCGAAGACCTGTTTGCCAAGGTAAAGCATGCGTCTCTGGGAACGGTGGATGCGGATGGTTTTCCACGTATATCACCTATAGGCTCAGTTGCTTTTAGCGGTAAGGGTAAGGGGTACTATTTTGAAAAATTCCCTAAAACGATGCGTGAAAACATTGAACGTGATCCGCGCATGACTCTGATGGCAGCCAATCCCGGAGCAGGGTTCTGGATCAAGTCATTATGGAAAGGGCGTTTTCCATCCCAGCCGGCCTTACGGTTATTCTGCCGGACAGGAGTCAGAAGAAAGGCTACCCGGTCCGAGATAGATAATTTTCTCGGTAAAGTAAGTGTCTATCGTTTTTTTAAAGGGCATGATTTCCTTTGGAAGGATATGAATATGATCCGTGAATTTGAAGTGTTGCGCATTGAAGGGCTGGAAGCCGGGAGGATGAACCCATGACCGATCCAACAGCAATTTTAAGCAATATTCCTCAAATACATAAATTTAGTGCTAATGCCGATGCTATTGATTGCAGGGGCTTTGAGAGCAGTCGTGATATGGATGATTTTTTGATCCGTTTGATGTCCTACAAGCCGGGATGGCTGACATTCCTGTACAAAGTCAGAGGCGTATTGGCCGGAATAATGGGACTCAAACATGATGAATTCATAAATCACGGCCTTCAAGTCTCAGATTACGATTTCAAACGCGGTGGGCAGGTTGATTTTTTCAGTTCAGTTGATTTTGAAGCGGATAAGTTCTGGATTGGAGAGGCTGAGGATAAGCATCTTATAGCATATATCGGTGTTGCATCTGAGGCTGCTGAGAACGGTAAGCATCATTACAATGTCTTTACAATTGTCCGCTATAAGAACTGGCTCGGTCCTGTATATTTTAACCTGATCCGGCCGTTCAGCCATTTAGTTGTCCATTGTATGGGTAAGTACGCGGCAGAATAAAAAAACGCACAAGGATTTCCTTGTGCGTTTTTTTGTTTTTAGTTGAGCAGGTTGTCTACTGCACTCATATGCAGTTCCAGTTCGCTGTCTTTGAGTTTGAGTGCGTGCTGTAGCTCTTTCATTGAGTCCTGCGGATCAAAAAGAGGGTAGTCGCTCCCGAAGAGGATGCGTTCCCGGGGATGCTTGTTGATGATCTCGTAAAGGACTTTCTTGTCCATGAAGGGCAGGCAGCTGGATGTGTCAAAGTAGACATCCATCCCGGCTAGCTCTTCTGCAACCATTTTCCAGTGGTAGAGTCCGCCCATATGCGCGCCGACGGCTTTCAGGCGCGGGAAGTTCCGGAGCAGTTTTTTTAGCTTCAGCGGGCAGGACGGGTTTTTTTCCGGCGGCAGCCTGTCGCCGATGTGGAACATGCAGATAAAGCGGTCCTGCGCCATCTCCATGATGCGGTAAAACTTTCGGTCATCCATGAAGAAGCCTTGGAAATCAGGGTGGAATTTCAAACCTTTGATTCCGTTGCGTTCCAGTCTCGCAAATTCTTTTTCCGGGTCATCGTAATCTGGGTGCATGGTTCCAAAGGTCACGATGCGTTCGTCGGATTTAGCCAGTTCAATAGACCAATTATTTGCTGGAATAACCTGATCATGTGAGGTGGCGGCGGTGTGGATAATTACCCGGTCCAGCCCGGCGCGGGTTGCACGATTCAGCAGATCTTCCGGGTGACCGTTACCAACTGCGGTGATGCCGTAGTGGTCGTGAAGTTGTTTAATTACTTTATCTGCAATCTTGGGATGAAATGCATGGGTATGAACGTCGTAATACATGAGTATGTCCGTGTTTGAAATTAGTGAATCAGGGTGTGAATTTGCATTCACACCCTGTTTATTTCCTCTCACGGGAATCTTAAGTCAGGAAAAATGACGAGAGTCTCGAGCGGGGATTAAAGTTTACTAGAATATTTCACGCAACCATTCCGGTACGCGAACAGGACGCCCGTCTTTATTGACGCAGGCGTGTTCGGTGAATCCGGTAGCGATGAGAGAGTTCTGTTCATCTTTGTAAATGTTGTAGATGAACTTGATGGAGGCGCGTTTCCATTCGCTGATGCCGACCTGAATGTTGAGTAGATCGTCGTACTGGGCCGGGATACGGTAGCGGCAATTGGCTTCGCGTACTGGCAGGTATATTCCGCGTTCTTCAACCTCAGCATAGCTCATGCCCCGTTCGCGGATAAACAGCGAACGGGAACGCTCAAAAAAGTGCAGGTATTCTGCGTAATAAACCACACCCATGGCATCGGTTTCACCGTAGGAAACGCTATGTTTCAGCCATGAGTGAGGGCTTGGGAATTCGGTTTTCATTAGTTGGTCTTCTTGAGAACCCACTGCATGAATTTGTGCCCGTCCGGGATGATGATGCCGGAACGGTCAGCGGTCTCTTCAGTGAATGAAGTCTCGCCGGAAGCTACGAGGCGCGGCGAGGTCATGATGAAAGGAACCGGGGTTTCATCGTGGGTGCGTGTTTCAATGGGGGTATAGTGGTCGCAGGTGATCACGTAGTTGGCTTTATCCAGCGGATATTTTTCCAGCAGGGGGGCGACAATGCGTGAATCAAAGCGTTCAATAGATTTCACTTTATCTTCTACACTACCCATGTGGCCGGATTCGTCCGGGCCTTCAAGGTGCACGTAGACAAAGTCGCCGTGTTCCAGAAATTTCAACGTAGCTTCGACCTTACCTTCGTAGTTGGTATCCACCAGCCCGGTAGCACCTTCCACGTCGACCACTTCCATACCGGATGCATGGCCCAGACCTTTGATCAGATCTACTGCGGAAATTACCGCGCCCTTCATGCCGAACTTTTTCTCAAAAGGAGGAAGGTTTAGCGGGCGACCCTGTCCCCAGGGCCAGATGGATACAGCCTTGGTTCCGCTGTCTGCAAGAACTTTTGCTGCATCACGCACCAGCTTATCCAATTGTGGGCTTTTGGCGTATTCGCGGATGTCTGCATCAATGGATTTGTCGGTCAGGTCATGAGGCGGACGGATGTTCAGTTCCGCTTCCATTTTTTTGGCACCATCTTTCTGCACCAGCAGGTGGCGGTACTGGATACCGGGATAAAAAGTGAACTCTTCATTGCCCAGTTCGGCCT
Source organism: Maridesulfovibrio spiralis (SeqCode) (assembly GCF_048571135.1). Classification (NCBI taxonomy): domain Bacteria; kingdom Pseudomonadati; phylum Thermodesulfobacteriota; class Desulfovibrionia; order Desulfovibrionales; family Desulfovibrionaceae; genus Maridesulfovibrio; species Maridesulfovibrio spiralis (SeqCode). The sequence goes on from NZ_CP182344.1 coordinate 3,328,056, forward strand.
GAAGCTTTTCCACCAGCGGTACGGATTGTTCAGAGCTGATATGTCCGGCAGAGTAGTCGTACATGGTTCCGCTTTCGGATAATTCGGAAAGGTTGACCAGATTCATGCGCCAGACCAGATCGTCCGGTCCAAGCTGGAGACCCTGCGCTGCCGCTTCGATGGGGCCGCGTCCGGTATGGTAGGTCGCGGGATCGAAACCAAGCAGTGACATATTGGCGACATCGGATCCGGGAGCCATGCCTTTGGGCACTGTACGGCAGGTTCCGATCAGACCTTTTCCAGCCAGCATATCCATGTTTGGTGTGTTGGCTGCGCCAAGGGTGGTTTTGTTGCCAAGTTCCTCAATGGGCCAGCCGCCCATTCCGTCTGCAATGAGAAAGAGAAGTTTCATAGCTGCAGTTTATCCTTTTAAAATACGCATGGACATGGTCGGTTTAGTGATGAAGGACATTTTGTCGATCTCGGCAATTGCCGCATTCACATCCTTGGTGCTGGCTTTGTGGGTGGTAAAGACCACAGGGATATCCTTGTCGTCGGGGTTACCTTTCTGCACAGCCTGAGCAATGGAAATGTTGTGCTCTGCAAGGCATTTGGAAAGAGCAGCCATGACACCTGCCTTATCCTGTACGGTAAAGCGGAAGTAGTACTCGGAAGTAGCGAGTTCCGGTGCGAGGATATCTGCTTTTTCGATGGGGGCGTTGCAGAACCCTGTGTTATCCGGGTTTTCGGTCTGTGCAAGAGCCATTATGTCTGCCAGAACCGCGCTTCCGGTGGGCAGAGAGCCTGCGCCCTGTCCGTGGAAAAATGCGGGACCCACTGCGTTGCCTTCAACGCGCACGGCGTTGTAGTTGCCACCTACGCGTGCGAGCAGCAGGGTGTACTTGACCAGTGCCGGGAAAACACCGGCTTCAAGTTTGCCGCCTACATCGCGTACAGCACCGATAAGTTTTACGCGGTAGCCGAATTCTCGGGCAAAGCGGATGTCCTGTCCTTCGATTTTGGTGATACCTTCGATGGGCAGCTCGGAAAGGGGGTAGTCCTTGCCGTAGGCAATGCGGGTCAGCACACACACTTTGTGCGCAGCGTCGATACCTTCGATATCAAAAGTCGGGTCGGCTTCGGCGTAACCAAGTTCGGTTGCCTGTGCCAGTGCGGTATCGAATTCGAGATTACTGGTGGACATCTCGGAAAGTATGTAGTTGGCGGTTCCATTAAGGATACCGACAATGGATTTAATGCGGTTTCCAGCCAGAGATTCCTTGATGGACTGGATGATGGGAATGCCGCCGGCTACGCTGGATTCGTAGTAGAGGCCGACTTTGTTCTTGGCGGCGATTTTAAAAAGCTCAATGCCGTGTTCGGCCAGCAGATGCTTGTTGGCGGTTACTACATGCTTGCCGGCTTCGAGAGCTTTGATGACGATTTCCTTGGCTACCGTAGTGCCGCCCATAAGTTCAACAACGATGTCCACATCCGGGTTGGATGTGAATTCATCGGGATCGGCGGTGAATGTTACTTCAGGTCCGGGGAGGAAATCCCTTTTTTTGTTCACGTCACGGACCAGAACGGATGTAAGCTCGAATTTTTTGCCGCATCGGGCGAGGATTACATCTTCGTTTTCTTCCAAAATCCGGGCGAGTCCGGTTCCGACAGTGCCGAATCCGGCGATGGCAAGCTTAACAGTCTGCATTAAAACCTCTTAATTCATTTCACGGGGTTCAAAAAAACTAACAGGCTGCGTTATAGCGCAGCCTGTTAGAAATTTGAATAGTTATCTTTTACCCTTTTGCGAAAAGATCTTTCATGCCGCGTACGGCCTGATTGATCCTTTGCCTGTTTTCAACAAGGGCCATGCGAACATGGTCATCCCCATAATGGCCGAAACCGAGCCCGGGCGCAACTGCTACTTTGCATTCCCGCAGCAGCAGCTTGGAGAATTCTACCGAGCCGAGATCTTTGAATTGTTCCGGGATCGGCGCCCAGACAAACTGGGTGGCTTTCGGCGGAGTTACATCCCAGCCGATACGTTGCAACCCTTCGCAAAGTGCGTCGCGGCGGTCCTGATAGATATCCATAATTTCACGGACGCATTCCTGCGGGCCGGAAAGGGCGTGGCAGGCTGCAATCTGAATGGGTTGGAAAAGACCGTAGTCCAGATAACTTTTAATACGGGTCAGGGCCTGAACCATTTCGCGGTTACCGCAGCAGAACCCTACGCGCCAACCGGGCATGGAGTAGCTCTTGGAGAGGGAGAAAAATTCGACTCCCACATCTTTCGCGCCACGTGCCTGCAGGAAGCTGGGTGCTTCGTAACCGTCAAAGGTGAAGTCGGCATATGCGAGGTCATGAATGACCAGCAGGTCGTTTTCTTTCGCAAAGTCGACAATTCTTTCAAAGAAAGGAATTTCCGCAGTTACCCCGGTGGGGTTGTGCGGGTAGTTGATGATCAGCAGTTTCGGCTTAGGCCAGGTCTGTCGCATAGCCAGTTCGAGGTCTTCGAAGAAATCCCTGTCTGCTCCGATGGGAATGCGGCGTACATCCGCCCCGGCAATGATACTTGCGTATGGGTGGATGGGATATGACGGGTCCGGTGCGAAAACTACGTCTCCGGGTGAAAGCATAACCAGCGCCAGGTGCGCCAGCCCCTCTTTGGCGCCCATGGTAACGACCACTTCCTGATCATAATCCAGTTCAACGCCATATCTTTTCTTATACCAAAGCGCCATCTCCCTGCGGAGGCCCTTGATTCCCCTTGACGCGCTGTAGCGATGGTTGGCGGGCTTCTGCGCCGCCTCTACCAGCTTGTCTACAATGTGTTGAGGGGTGGGGAGGTCTGGGTTCCCCATGCCAAGGTCGATGATATCCTCACCTTCGTGGCGCATCTGCATTTTCAGTTCGTTCACCTTGGCAAACACGTAGGGGGGCAGCCGGTGAACTCTTGGAAACTTGTCCATGGTCGTTACTCCTAAATAAAATATAAACTTGAAGGGTATATATGTAACCATGGTGTCCAGTGCTGTCAAAACTAATATTTGTGTGCAGTACAATCTTTTTAGAGAAAAAAAGTTTGTTTAAGGCGTATTATCAGAATTTAATTCTAAATTTAGGAAATTTATGCATGTTATAATAGGGTGAAAAACATCATTTAGAGAATAATTAATTAAAATAGGGAGGTGACGGTTGCATGTATTTTTTAAGGTTATGTTGACATTGAAAAAAAATAACGATTAATTATTAACAGAAAAAATTTTATCACTGGCATTAAATATTAAAAACCATCAGGAGGCTTCGGTGGCCCTTTCCAAGAAATTTCTCAAAAGCAAGCCCGTTTGCAAGGTCAAGTTTGAAGTTGAAAAAGGTCAGGTGGAAAATGGCGAGTCCATCTTTTTGGTCGGCGATTTTAATGATTGGGACCAGAATTCCATCCCTATGAAAAAGCTGAAAAGCGGCAAATATACCGTGACCGTTGATCTCGAAGTCGGGCGCGATTACCAGTTCCGTTATCTGGCTGAAAACAATGTCTGGTTTAACGAAACTAAACCGGATCGCACGGAAATGACTCCTTACGGCGATTGTGAAAATTCCGTGGTCTGCGTTTAATTTAAAAATCAGTGATGATTTGAATATACGGGCGGGGGTACGCATGCTCCCGTCCGCGTTCTGCTTTACATCTTTTTTTGCTACTACATTCTAGCTATTCTCTCCTTCTTTCTTGACCTTGGACCCTCTTTTTTTTAGCTTCTTTAATTCTGTTGTTCATTGATGCAATTCAGCGGAGCTGCTATGCAGTCTTTGCATACTATATTTATAGAAGAAAATTAGGGGGAAATAATGGTTCAAAAAGCAGAAAAAATCTGGTTTGACGGCGAATTGGTTAATTGGGATGACGCACAGGTACACGTGTTGACCCATACCCTGCATTACGGTGCCGGTGTATTCGAAGGTATTCGCGCATACGCTACTGTAGACGGCAAGTCCGCTGTTTTCAGACTGCGTGAACACGTGGTTCGCCTTTTTGATTCCGCGAAGATTCTCGGAATGACCATTCCTTTCACTGTTGAAGAAATTCATGACGCGATTCTTGAAACCCTCAAGGTGAATGGCCTCAAAGAAGGCTACATCCGCCCGCTGGTATTCATCGGTGACGGCGCTATGGGTGTTCATCCCGGCAAAAACCCCATCCGTGTCTGCATCGCAACATGGCCCTGGGGTGCTTACCTCGGTGAAGAGGCCCTTGAAAAGGGTATCCGCGTTAAGACATCTTCCTTCAACCGTCATCATGTGAACGTCATGATGACCAAGTCCAAAGCCTGCGGTAACTACGTCAACTCAATCCTTGCGAAGGTTGAGGCTGTACAGGACGGTTACGACGAAGCTCTCATGCTCGATACTGCAGGATTTGTTTCCGAAGCGACCGGTGAGAATATCTTTATTGTTAGAGATAACATCATCAAGACTACTCCGCTTACTTCCGTACTGCCCGGTATCACCCGCGCTAGCCTGATGAAGGTTGCCCGTGATCTCGGTTACGAAGTAGTTGAGCAGCTTTTCACCCGTGACGAACTCTACATTGCTGATGAAGCTTTCTTCTGCGGTACTGCTGCTGAAGTTACCCCCATCTGCGAAGTTGATAACCGTGTAATCGGTGAAGGCAAGCGCGGTCCCATCGGTACCATCCTCCAGAAAGAGTACTTCAACGCTGTTAAAGGCGGCAACGAAGACTACAAAGGCTGGCTGGATTACTACGAGATTTAGTATCTACCCGGTTTGGGGACCTGTAGCACAGGTTCCCAAACTATTTTTTCTACGCACATTTGCTGATTAACAGCCGCGAAGCGTAATAAAACGTTTTGGGATTCTTAAACCCTTTTGGAAAAGGGTTTGAGCCGCCGGAGGCGAAATCCTTATATGAGTACATCGAATCTGACAGCTAAGTATCGTCCGCAGACTTTTGGTGAAGTTGCAGGACAGGAAGCAGTCAAAACTATCCTTTCCCGTGCAGCGGCACAGGACAAGATCGCTCCCGCGTATCTTTTCAGCGGTACACGTGGCGTGGGCAAGACCACCATTGCCAGAATTTTCGCCAAGGCGCTCAACTGCAAGAACGCACCGACAGCCGAACCTTGTAATGAATGCGACAACTGTCGGCAGATCACCGCAGGTGTCGGTGTTGATGTGGTTGAGATTGACGCCGCGTCACATGGTAAGGTTGATGACGCGCGCAGGCTCAAAGAAGATATCGGCTACGCGCCGATCGAGTTTCGTTACAAGGTTTTCATCATCGATGAAGCGCATATGCTCACCGTGCAGGCCTTTAATGCCCTGCTGAAAACCCTTGAAGAGCCGCCGCCGCATGCTACTTTCATCATGGCGACCACGGAAACCCACAAATTTCCGGCTACTATCATCAGCCGCTGTCAGCATTACGCTTTCAAGATGCTGACCAACGATGAACTGACAGCTCATCTTTCCAAGATTCTAAATATGGAACAGATCGAATTCGAGCAGGGTGCCATTGATCTCATAGCCAAGCGCGGTGCGGGTAGTGTGCGTGATTCCATGTCTCTTCTGGGTCAGGTACTGGCTCTCGGAAGCGAAAAGCTGTTTGAAGATGATGTGCGTTCCATTCTCGGACTTGCCGGGCGCGATGTCTTTTTCGCGTTGATGCAGGCTATCCATGCACGTGATCTGGTTGCCGTTGGCGATACAGTACAGCAGGTTCTCGGACGCGGGCTTGATCTGGGATTCTTTATCCGTGAACTGGGCAATTGCTGGCGGAATATGTTTTTGCTCAACCAGTCCGGCGAGCGCGCAATTCCGTTGCTTGGACTTTCATCCGAGGAAGCCGCCGAGTTCATGAAATGGGCGCAGACTTTCGACCGGTCTTTTATTCATGCCTGCTGGCAGATGACCGTGGATGGGCAGCGTAAGGTTATGACCAGTCTTGAACCGGCTATGGCTCTTGAATTGCTGTTACTGAACATGGCCAGCCTGACTGACCTGATTTCTATGGAGAGGGCCGGAGCACTTGCGTCCTCAGCTCCTGCAGCGCAGCAGGCTCCTGCGAATCAGCCTCCGGCGCAGACTCCTCCGCCCAGCCAGCCTTCCAGTCAACCAAAGGGCGGACAGACTCCGCCGTGGCAGGGTAGCGGGCAGCAGAATATGCAGCAGCCTCCTGCCCAGCAGCAGATGCCGCCTCAGAATCAGGGCATGGCTCCTCAGGGAATGCCTGCAAACGGGCGACCGATGGGCCGGACCGAGTCCGGTGCTCCGGCTGGCAACCGTTCCGCAAATGATATGGGAGCTGATGATTCCTCCCTTCCTGACGCGGCAGGTTCTCTACCCGGCATCGAATCTCAATCACCCGTACCTGAATCGGAAAATCCTGCGCCGGAGTCCGCTCCGGTCCTTGAGCGTGTTCCTGAATCTGCTCCGTCCAAGCCGTCATTTCCGGCTTCAGTCAGCGGACCTCGGGATTTTAAGGGATTTCTACAGTACGTGGTTGATAGCGGAAACGATTCCATTTCCGGTCTGAACAAATGTAAAGGTGAATTGGTTGACGGCAAGCTTATTTTGACCTGTGCCAATTCTTTTCATCAGGGACAGATTGCCGGGCGTGAAACCCGGGGGATGCTGGAGAGGCTTGTTTCGGAATATTTCGGTCCTGAAATTGTGCTGGAAGTTGAAACCAGCAAGAAGGGTAAGCGTAAGAGCAGGCAGGAAATCCGCGATGAGGTTGAAGCCCATCCGGATGTGAAAAGGGTCATGGAGTCCTTTGGGGCGAGTATTATTTCCATTGATCCGCGCAAAGATATTTAATAGTAGCCGGAGTTTGTCCGGTTGTTTGTGGTGTAAGTAACAAGTTTATTATTTCAAGGAGTAATATAATGAAAGGTATGAACGATATCGTACGTCAGGCTCAGGTAATGCAGCGTAAAATGACTGCTTTGCAGGAAGAACTCAAAACCCGTGAAGTTGAAAGCTCCGCAGGTGGCGGTATGGTTAACGTTAAAGTTAACGGTTCTTCCGAAGTGCTTGAAATCAAAATCGACCCCACCATCGTTGAGTCCGGTGATGTTGAAATGATTCAGGATCTCGTACTTGCTGCTGTTAACGATGCTAACAAAAAAGCAAAAGCCATGATGGAGTCCGAAATGTCTGCCATCACCGGCGGTATGAACATCCCCGGCATGTTCTAAAATGTCTCCGACGGCCAGTGGGGTAAACTTTTGTAAAAAGTTTACCCCACTGGACTCCCCTTTCCAAAACTTTTATCGGGCTTCGCGTCCGTATCTTATATAATTATTTTTTTATGGAAAATTTACCTGAGCCTTTAAGGGTAGTAGCGCAGGAACTTGCCAAGCTCCCTGGATTAGGGCCCAAGTCCGCGCTGCGTATCGCGCTTACTATGCTGAAAATGCCTAAAGAGAAGGTCTCAGGCATCGGACAGAGCGTTATTGATCTGCGTGAGAAGCTTTGCATCTGTGAACAGTGCTCGAGTATTACCGATACCTGTCCCTGTAAGATCTGTTCCGATCCCAAGCGTGAGCATGACAAGTTGTGCCTTGTCTCGGAATGGGATTCCCTGCTTGCTATTGAGGAAATGGGGCTTTATCGCGGCTATTATCTTGTTTTGGGCGGATTGCTATCTCCGTTGGACGGTGTGACTCCTCAGCAGCTTGAATTCCAGAAGCTTGAAGAGCGTCTAGCCAAGGGTGAAGTCAAAGAACTTATTCTTGCACTGGGCGCAACTGTTGATGCTGAAGCCACCGCTTCTTTCATCAAGAATATGGTCGAATCTAAATTTCCGGATGTGGAATTGTCCCGTCTCGCGCAGGGTATCCCTATCGGATCGGAAGTTAAGTACACCGACAAGGAAACGCTCCGCCAGTCTCTGGAATACAGACAGAAACTGTAATTAATATTAAGGCACGTCCTCCGAGTTTTTTCCTGCCTAAAATTATTAAAATGTTTTGGGACTCTTAAACTCTTTTGTTACAAATCCCTGGGAAAACGGATTTGGACGTTGTCAGCAAGGCAACGCCCCGCAGGGGTGGCCACAGGATGTGGCGAATCAAAAGGGTTTAAGGCCCGGCAGGGCCGCCGGAGCCATAATAATCCAAAAGCGCGAAGCGCATCAAATTTTAGCCCCGCAGGGTCACCGAAGACCTAGCCCGGCACAATTTATCAGGATCAGTTGATGTCGGATATATTAACAGGTGAAGTTCGCACGGTTGTTTATCACAATGAAGAGAACGGTTACATCGTAGCCCGTGTCTCCTCCAAGGACGAGGCTTCGCAGATTACAGTAGTGGGCGTTCTGGGCTCTTTGACTCCCGGTGAATCCGTTGAACTGCACGGTCGCTGGAAGCAGCATCCCAAATTCGGCCGCCAATTCGAGGCCGATTATTATGAAAGAATCCGTCCGGCTACCGAGGCCGGGGTGATCCGTTTTTTGAAATCCTCTTCCATCAAAGGCGTTGGTGAATCTATTGCCACAGATATGGTAAAAGAATTCGGCGTTGACGTGCTTGATATTCTGGACGACGAACCGGAAAAGCTGCTCAAGATCAAAGGTATTTCTAAGAAGAAGCTGGAAGCGATCAAGGAATCGTGGTCCTCGCAGCGCGAAATCAAGAATCTGATCCTTTTTCTGCACACCCACGATGTGCCGCCCACTTATGCTGCTAAAATTTTTAATCTCTATGGCGCGCAGTCGGTCAACAAGATCAGCGAAAATCCTTATGAACTGGCTTACGAAATCCGTGGTATCGGCTTCAAGACTGCTGACACTATGGCACTTAAGCTTGGCTTTGCTCCTGATTCATCGCAACGCATCGAAGCAGCTATCGTCTATTCCCTGTTTTCGGTAAGCGAGCGGGGAGGGCATATGTTTTCGCCCAAGGCCAAGCTTATTGAAGATGTCGCTAAAATGCTGGGCGGTGTTGATCTGGACCTCATCAGCGAGGGAATTTTTTCACTGGAAGAACGCAAACGGGTCCGGGTGGAAAACCTGCCGGAACAGGATATCGACGAAGCAGTTTTCCTGATGCATTTTTACCGCTTCGAGCGGGAGATCTGTAAGCGTCTGCATGGTCTGGTCAGCCACCCGTCCCCGGTAAGCCGGGAGAAGGTCGAGAAGGCCCTGCCGGAAGTTGAGGCGCAACTTGGTTTCGAGCTTTCCGACGAGCAACGCGAGGCGGTATTCGAAGCCTGCGTAAACAAATTTTTTATTATCACCGGGGGACCGGGCACAGGGAAGACTACCATTACCCGCGCCGTGGTCATGACCCTGAAAGAGCTGGGACTTAAGATCAAGCTCGCCGCTCCCACCGGACGTGCTGCAAAAAGGCTTTCCGAAGCAACAGGGCGTCAGGCTTCAACTATCCATCGCATGTTGCAGTTCACTCCTGAAGACGGCGGGTTTTATTACAATGAAGATCAGAAGCTCAAAGCTGACGTTCTGGTTGTAGACGAAGCGTCTATGCTTGATGCCCAGCTTTGCCTTGCCGTGCTGCGCGCGGTTCCACTGACCTGCCGGGTTATTTTTGTCGGCGATGTTAACCAGCTGCCTTCTGTGGGACCGGGTAATGTGCTGTCCGACCTGCTGCAAAGCGGTGAAGTTCCCAGTGCGGTGTTGAATCATATTTTCCGTCAGGCACAGGAAAGTTATATCGTCGTCAACGCCCACCGCATCAATGACGGGGAATTTCCTTTAGGGCATCCGGCTCAGGCACCGGAAGCTGATTTTTTCTGGATTCATCAGGAATCACCGTTGAAGGTGCAGGAAATGATCGCCCAGACTGTGTGCGAGAGGATTCCTGAACGCTATGGCCTTGACCCTATGACCGATGTGCAGGTGCTGACTCCCATGCATAAAGGGGATGTGGGGACCCAGAAACTCAATGCACTGCTTCAAGAGCGTCTGAATCCCGGTAACGGGAAGGGGTTGAAGCGCGGTTTCGTAGAATACCGTGTGGGAGACCGTGTTCTGCAGTTGCGCAATAATTACGAAAAGGAAGTTTTCAACGGCGACCTTGGGCGGGTCATGTATATCGATACTGAGGAGAATGAACTCACAGCCGAATTTGACGGCAATATCGTGCATTATGAGCTTTCGGAACTGGATGAGCTTACCCTTGCCTATGCCGTCAGTGTGCATAAATCGCAGGGCAGTGAATATCCGGCGGTGGTCATGCCGATTGTGTCTCAGCACTATCTGCTTTTGCAACGTAACCTGCTCTATACCGGACTGACCCGCGCCCGCAAGCTGGCTGTGCTCATCGGCAGCAAACGGGCTTTCACCATCGGGCTGAACAATATTACCGCAGGCAAGCGTTTCACCAACCTGCGGCATCGCATCAAGCAGATCTTCGACGAGAATTTATTGTAGGGGATGCCTCCGGCGGCAAACCTTATCTCTTGCGTCTTTCGCGGACCCAGCAGTTGCCTTCGATGGACTTGGCCCACTTTTTCAGTAACGCAGCCTGTTCTCCGATTTCCATGAGATTCTGGTCCGGTTCGCAATCAAGGATTGCCAAGGATACTGACACTAGCGGGAACCGGGAAATAGAGCCGTCGCGCCCTTTCCCTTCCATCCAGCCGTTCCCGGCATCGGCGTCATTGTAATTGTTTTTAACCAGCCTTTTGAATACGCGGGTCACTGATTTGCAGATGCGTTCAGCGTTAGCGGGATTAGTGACCATTACGAAATCATCGCCGCCGATATGCCCGACAAAATTTCCGCTTGAACCATGCTTTTTTGTTGCCCATGATATTATTTTACTGATTTGAAGGATTATCTTGTCACCGTTCTTGAATCCGTAGGTATCGTTGTAGACTTTGAAATTATCAAGGTCGGCGTAAATGATGCTGTACTTTTCGCAAGCATTCATGCGGCGGTCGATTTCTTTTTCAATATCGAGGTTTCCGGGCAGTCCGCTTAGCGGGTTGGTTCCTTTGGCAACTTCCACCTGAACATGGGCTAGGGTGTCGAGCAATTTCTGCACTGAGACTGTTCCCATAAGCTGGCCTTTCGATGTGACGATTACGTCATCGTAGGCTCTTTTCCGGGAGCGGGCCATTGCCTGCTGGGATACCTTTTCTACGGTGGTTTCGAGGTCTACAACAAGAGGCGCATCGTCCATGACTGATGATATCGGCTTGTTGGAGTAGAGTGCGACCCCGTATTTTCCAGAAAGATGTTTGTTCAGGTTGTATTCCATGACCAGACCGCATGGAAAATTGTTTTTAACCACAACTATGCAGTTCAGGGCATTGGTTTCTTTGAAAATCTGTTGCGCTATGGGAACCGGAGTGTCGAATTCAACCGCCTCTACCTGATTTACAAGATTTTTAACAGGAATGCCGTAGGTCGCAATGTCGGCTATGACATAGGTATTGCGGCGCATGTTAATCGCTTGTTCTGTTAACTGCGGCTTATGCTGCTGCGGCTTGGCAAAAAAATATCCCTGTCCCAGATGTACGCCCATGTCTGTTACGGTCCGGGCCTGTTCCTGAGTTTCAATGCCTTCAACGATCAGCTTTCCACCAATTTTTTCAGCAAAGTCGGTAAAGGTATCGATCAGTGCGCGGTTGACCTGGTTGGTTTCGATGTTGTCCACGAATGATTTATCAAGTTTAATGTAGTCGGGTTTGATTTCTGCGATGGAAGATAAGCCCGAGTAGCCTGTGCCTGCATCGTCGATAGCCACCAGATAGCCTTGATTCCGGTAGTGGTCCAAGGTTTTGCGGAAGGTTTTGAAGTCTTTTACACTGTGACGTTCTGTTATTTCAAAGACGATATTGGCGGGTTTCAAACCCCAGCGTTCAAGCAGTATTTTGGTCTCACCGGAAGTAAAATTGGGATCGACAATGGTTCTGGGGTGAATATTCAAGAACAGTTTGTGATGGGGGCTGTGTTCCCCAAAGGCTTTGATGGCGGCTTCGCGGCAGATCTTTTCGAGCTGAAAAAGTTTGCCCAGCTTTTCAGCCATATCAAAGAGGGTCAGCGGTGAGCGGAAAGGTGAATTCTGAGGTCCGCGGGCCAGAGCTTCCCATCCGTGGATAGACTTGTCATTTAAATTTACAATGGGCTGGTAATGGCAGCGGATGTCTGAGTCGAGTATTATCTCATTGAATTCATTGCTCAGTTCAAGCTTGGAAATATCGACGTTTTTCTGGGCTTCCAGACGAGCTTCACCAATAGCGGAAAGAAAGCTTGACCAGAGTTTGTCGTTTGTTTGTGCCGTTTGAAATGAAGAGTGTCCGCTGTTTATGGTTACGCTGTTTCCGGTCCGGCTGATTTGGTCGCTTTTGAGTCTGTTTTCGAGATTGACTTTGAGCTGATAAGCAAGTTCCTCGAGAGATATGCTGCATACGCTTTCTTTAGGGTCCAGCAGGAAAAACTCGCCGGCATTAAATGAGAAAACATGAAAGTCTTCCTGTCGTAGAATTTCGCGGCCTTCAAGGATTATAGCCATGCGTATCTCTGTTTCCAGTTGTTCTGCCCATTCCGGGCCATACATGGCAGAGAGGGTGGGAAAATCCTGAATTGCAAAATATAATATATTGAGACAGCCGACGTTCTGGATGAGGCTTCCTATGCCCGGTCCTTCAAACAGGTTTAATTCATCATTCTGGTGCTTGGCCAGTTCTGTAGCTTTTTTCTTCAGTAGTTGTAGCATGATATAATGTCCCCGGCAGATAAACTATGTTCAGCTTGTTACGTTCGAGTCATAGTTTCATTTTGTTAAGTGCCGAAAAAACTACTCCCAATCTGGAGGTAGTTGTTACTGTGTTGTTACAATGTGTTTAAGAATTGTTTCGGGTGTATTGTGACTTGTCTGAAAGGGGAGGCAGGTGCTTTGGTCGAACACAATTGGCTGGAGTAGTGACAGTAAATGAAGTACTTGGTAATCAAAAGGGTAAGAACAGGAGGTTGGATGCGTTTATTGCTTGTGTCCACGGATTTGCGCCATATGGGCGGAGTGGTCGAAACAGTGAAGCTTTTCATACGGGAATTCGAAGGAAGGGTTGATGTTACGCATGCCGCCTTCGGACGTCGGTTCAATCAGAAAGGGATGATGCGCATCTTCAGGACGCTGGCGGATTTGTTTTGCTTCGCACGCTTACTGGGAAGTAAACGCTTTGATGTCATCCATATGAATCCTTCCATGAATCTTGTTTCTGTTTTGAAGGAAGCCGCACTCTTTTTCGTTTTTTTTCTTTTCGGCTACTCGGGAAAAGTTCTCATTTTTATCCACGGCTGGGATGACGTTTTTTTTAAGCGTCTTGCTTCCGGGCGGATATCTGCTGCTCTAATGCGCATGATCCTCAATCATGCCGGTCTGGTAACAGTGCTTGCTGCTGATTTTAAGAAAGAACTGATCCGGTCCGGGGTGGATGGGTCAAAAATCGAAGTGGTCAGCACTATGGTGGACATGGAGAAAATCCCTGCTTCTTCCTGCTGTGGCGGGGATGGAAAATCGCTGCTGTTTCTTTCCCGGATGATAGTTGGTAAAGGAGTTTATGAGTTGCTTGATGCATTTGTTCTTTTGAGTGCAAAATATTCAGGATTGAAGCTGGTTATGGCTGGAGATGGTCCTGAGCTTGATGCTTTGAAAAAGCGTGCTGCCGGGCTTGAGATTAAGAACGTTTCATTTCCGGGCTACATTCAGGGTGAAGACAAGCTCAAAGTTTTGCAGGAAAATTGTATTTATCTGCTGCCGACGAGCAGGGAAGGGTGTCCGGTTTCCCTGCTTGAAGCTATGGCGGCTGGTATGGCTTCTGTTGTCACCGATGCCGGTGGCATCAAGGATATTGTCCAGCCGGCGCGGACAGCAGTGCTGCTGAATGAAGTTAGTGCCGAGGCCATTGCTGAGGCGGTAGGACTTCTGATCGAGAACCGGGATTTGAGAATTGGGGTGGCAGAAAATGCGCGGGAGTATGCTGCCGAGCATTTCAGTTCCGGGCAGGTTGCTGAACGTATTCTGGAATTTTATTCTCGGCTTGTTCCGGGGAAATAAACATATTCGGTAGGTTGCATGGCTGCTTTATTGTTCTTGTTTTTCTTTTTCCGCCCGATCATGTTCATCGATATCGGGTGGCTGGTTCTCGGCCTTAATGTGACTGAGGTTTTTGCTATTTTTGCAACCGGAATTTTGATCGTCGCCTTTATTCTGCGTGCGATTATTACCAAAAGATTAAATATTTCATCTGTTGATTTCTTTCTTTTTTCTTTTGTTTTCTGGGTCCTATTTATTTACCTGCTTTATATTGACCGCTCCCACATCAAGGATGCAGCTAAATTTGTTCTTCCGTTTATAACGTACTTCGTATTGAAGAACGTTATTATGGATGTCAGGAGCTACGTCCGCTTTTTGAAATTCATGCTTATTGGTTACGCTGTACCTATTCTGGCCAGTACTTTTCTTATTGTGCAGGGTTTAGGGCTTTATACTGTCTTGTACTGGAATAATCTTTATCGCTATTGCGGCGTGTATACCAACCCTCATAACCTTGGTCACTGTATGGCGTTGTATCTGATGGGGTTGGTAGTATATGCTGTGATCTGCTCTGAGCGTGACGATCTTGAATCCATATTTAAGCAGAGGCTCTTTTTTATCTTCTCATGTGTTATATCTGTGTTTGGTTTTTATTGTCTGTATAAAAGTTATGTGCGAACCTGCTTCTTGGGTTTTTTGTTCTTCATTTATTATTACCTGTTTATGGTAAACAAAAAGGTTCTAGCTCTGCTTACTGCCGTTATCGGTATTGTGGCGATTCTCTCTGCGGCTCTTTTGTATACTATTTTTTTTGATATGGTTGATTCGGCCAAAGGTCCGGACAAGAGTGGGTTCGGTTCCGGTCGACCTGCTATCTGGATGCATAACGTTGAGGAATTCTCGTCTCAGCCTCTGGACCGTATTCTGGCCGGGGTCGGTGTCGGTAACATCAACTCCCATATCGCGGAACGTAAGCGGCAGCAGGTGGGGGACATGCTTAACAGTCATAACGATTTTCTTGATGTTATGACCCAGACAGGAATTATCGGTTTCTTTCTTTTTGTGGCTTTCCAGATCTGCCTGTTTCGAAAGATACGATTACTTGAGGGCAGGCAACGCTATGTGTTTCTTGCCCTGTTTCTAGCAGTTAATTTCATGAACTTTGTCAGTAACAGCTATGTCACCCGCTTCGGGCTGGGGCAGATGTTTTATGCTATTCTGGCTTATATTGAATTGCCGGAACACAGGACCAGACGGTTACAGGCCGCAGAGGCTAAGGAATCTGAAATTTGATCTTGATTATATTGGAAAAACTCAGTTGACCGCATTTTTCATCTTACCAAGTTTTTTATTTCAACTGTTTGATGTTCCTGTGCAGGAGTTTTTCTGTTATTTACCTGAATATTAAATTGTTTTTTGCACCTTGCGTTAGTTATTGCTTCGGGGAGTGATATACGTGGCAGCTATTTTATCTTTCGTATCTGTTATTGCGGCTTGGGTTGTGCTTTACTGGGATTCCTTTTCTCCGCTTCTAAGGCGTTGGAATACGGATGATTATTCGTATTGTTGGCTTGTTGTTCCCCTCGCACTTTATGTGGCATGGCAACGCCGCGAATTGTTGCCGAAAGTCATAACTCCGTCGTCCCGATCGGCATACGGAGCCTTACTGCTGGCCGGGATGTTCTATTTTCTCGGTAAAGCGGCCGCAATTGATGCCGTGGTCTTTGTTTCCATGTGGTTGTGCGTGCTCGCACTGGTGCTATTCATTTATGGCTGGCGTTCCATGAAAGCTTTTTTCTTTCCGCTTCTGGTGCTGGCTTTTGCAGTTCCACCGCCGCCTTTTATTAACCGCACCCTCACTTTTAAGCTCAGGCTTGTTTCATCGGATATATCTGTCCGCATAATGCAGTTCTTTGACATTCCCGTTTTCAGAGAAGGGAATGTTATTGATCTTGGTGTTATTCAATTGCACGTCGTTGATGCATGCAGCGGACTGCGTTATGTTTTTCCCACAATTCTGCTCGGTATCCTGATGGGATATTGGTTCAACTCCCGTACATGGCAGCGGGTACTGATCGCTCTTGCGACTGTACCGACGGCAATTTTTGCCAATGCCCTTCGAATTGCAATCGTGGGATATCTGGCCCGAAATGTATCGGTTGAAACTGCGGAAAACTTTTTTCATGATGCTTCCGGTATAGTTATTTACCTGCTTTCGATTGTATTGCTGGCCTCGTGCAGTCTTTTCCTGAATATTATCGGAGGACGAAAAGAGGAGCAGCGCGCTGAATCGCGTCCGGGATATTACGGTCAGCCTGCAGGCAGGGTTGTGCATATCTTTATCATGGCTGCGGTTCTGGGACTGTATTTCGCAACCAATACTCTTCTCCTTTCCGGCCGCGTTATTCCGGAACGGCCCAGTTTCGATAATTTTCCGCTGACTGTCGGTAATTATGAAGGAAAGAGGGAATATTACAGCGATAATATCCTTGAATCTCTCGGCTCTGATGATTATTTTGCCGGAGTGTTCAGGGATAATGATACCGGGCGTGATGTCCTTGTTCTGGTTACCTACTATGATTATCAGGAGCCGCAGCGCGCGGCACACAATCCTATCAGCTGCCTGCTTGGCGGTGGGGGATGGAGCCTTTCCTCCTCTCGCGATCTTTCGGCGGAGCCGGATGGACGTCCTTTCAGGGTGCGCCGGTTGTTGCTGGATAAACCCGGAGAACGTTTATTGGCCTTTTACTGGTTTCAACAGCGTGGCCGTGTTATTACTGATGAGTATATGAATAAATTCTATCTGGCTCTTGATTCCATAACCCGCAGACGTACAGACGGTGCGCTGGTCCGGGTGGAGATGCTGCTCAAAGAGGATGAGACTGTCGAGCAGGGCCAGAAGGTTTTGGATAATTTTATTAAGAACTTTTCATCTGAACTTAAACCTTATATTCCTGAATAGTGTTTTTGTATCGGATAAACAAATCGGGGAAATTAATGCGAAAGAATATTATTGTAATAGGATTGCTTATTGCGGCTGTCCTCCTGCTTGGCGGGTGTGAAAAGCGGCGTGATGACTTCTACCAGAAGGCTCTAGAATACTACAATAAACAGATGTTTACTGAGGCCGGACTGGAGATTAAAAATGCGCTTTCCCTGGATCCGGAGTGCGCTCCCTGTCGTTTGCTGCTGGGCAAGATCGCCTTGGAGAAAGGAAACTTTCAGGGTGCTTTTATCAACTTCAGGTATGCCTCTGATCTTGAGCCTTTGCTGGTCGAAGCCAAAGTTGAGTTGAGTAAGCTTTACCTGCTGGCCCGCGAATATGATGAAGCAGGTGATATGGCCCGTAAGGCTCTTAATCAGGATGCAACTTATATTGAGGCCCGTCTTGTATTGGCTTCTGTTCTCGCTGAGGGCAAGAAGTACGGCGAAGCTGAGAAGATGCTTAAGGTTGCTTTGAATGAAGATCCGGGCAACCCTGATGTATATCTTTCAATGAATAGCGTTTACACCCGCCAGAATGATATGAAAAAAGCTGAGGAAGCATTGCTGGAGGGGCTCAAACGTATCCCCGACAACTCTTCCCTTCTTATGAAGACTGTAGCTTTTTATCGGAGCCTCAATGAAAACGATATGGCTAAGAAGTATGTGGAAAAGCTCCTCGAAGTAGGCGGCGGCGATCCGCGTACAGATGTTTTCGCATCTGAATTTTATTCCGCCTCAGGCGATCTTAATAAGGCATCAGAACTGCTTGGCGAAGTCGTTCGTACTCACCCGGATAACGCGGAGTACAGGGTTATCTACTCCCGCGTATTGAATTCGCAGAAAAGGTTTAACGAGACAGAAAAGATTCTTAATGAAGGTCTGGCTCTGGATAAAAGTTCGTTGCCTATCAGGACCGCTCTTGCCGGGTTGTTTATGTCGCAGGGCAGACAGGATGAAGCGGTTAAAGTGTTGGAAGACGGCATCGCTCTTGACCCTGAAGGTGCTGAAAGTGCTGATCACGTTGTGTACCGCAAGCAGCTTGCCACAATGTTTCTTGATATGAACGAATCGCGCAGGGCACTTGAGCAGCTCGACAATATTATTGAATTGAACCCCAAAGATGCCGAGGCGCATTATTTGCGTGGGCAGATTTATCTGTTTGAGGGACGCGGACAGCTGGCTGTTGCTGAATTCAGACAGGTGGTCAGGGATAACCCTGAAAGTGCCCCGGCCTATGTTCTGCTGGCCCGTGCTCATCTCATCAATGATGAAACAAGTATTGCCATTGAGAACCTCAAAGAGGCGATTACCCTTGATCCTGCTTACGGACCTGCAAGGGAAGTTCTAATCAATACCTACCTTGACCGTAAGGACTGGCATCAGGCCATTCTCGAATTGCAGAGGCTGAGGGAAAAACGTCCTGATGATATTCAGATTTTAGCAGCTATCGGTGATGTGTATGCCATTAAGGGTGATAGAGCTCTGGCTAACCGTACCTATTCCGAGATTTCTCAAAAGTTTCCAGATTCTCCGGTTGGGACCATGAAAATGGCTGAATTGGCTGTCAGTGAAAAGAAGTATGCCTTGGCTGAAAAGTATTACAATAAATCTTTAGATATTGCCCCGGACTCTCTTGCTGCCATTCAGGGTAAAGTGAACACTCTTACCGTGCAGAAGAAATACACTCTTGCTACACGGTTCTGTGAAAAATTACTGACCAAGTTTCCTGATAATCCGAGGATTTACGAACTGCTTGGTCGTGTTTACTCAGCGCGAGGCAATTTTACCGATGCAGAAACCAATTTCTCAAGGGCGATTGATCTTGCACCGGAATGGATGCTTCCTTATCTGCGCATTGGAGATTTGTACGTTGCTGATAATAAATTGAAAGACGGAATTGCCAAGTTTACTGAAAAGGTAAAAGAAGATGCCGATAATCCCGGTCCGCAGTTCATACTTGGACTCTTGTATGAACAGTCCGGTGATTACGAAAAATCCCGCGAGGTTTATTCCCAGCTGCTCCAAAAGCAGCCTGGTTTCCAGCTGGCGGCTAACAATCTGGCATATCTGTTGGCCACACGTTTCTCAGACAGTGGAGAATCCATGTCCGAGGCTTTGAAGCTGGCCCGTGTCGCCGCCAGTAGCCAGAGTCCGGAAGCTCTTGATACTTTAGGATACGTACTTTATCTTAATGGGGAATATGAGCAGGCCATGCATGTGCTGAACTCCGCGCTTCAGGTTTTGCCCGACTTTTCAGCAGCCCTTTTTCATAAGGCCATGGTTTATTCGCGTGAAGGCAAGAATGATGAAGCTAAAAAGATTCTTAATAAGCTTTTGAAAACCAAGGAAGATTTTCCTGAAAGGAAAGAGGCTGAGAATTTACTTAGTCGTTTATAAGGGTGGTGGAAGTTATAATACGAAAGGAGGATGCAGAAATATGCTTCCTCCTTTTTTTTTGCTATTAATATGCTTAGTTAAATTGACTCAAGCTATAATATGATTCTTTTGCCTTAGTTTAAGGGGAATTATGGAACGTAAGATACGCATCTCGCCACATATGCTTAACCCGTTTCACAGGATTCTGGATGTCGGGCTTGGCTTATTTATACTTCTCGGGCTTTATTACATATTTTTTCCTGAGTCGTTGTCTTCAAAATCAACTCATATCGGTCTTCTGTTCTCTGTTACCGCGGCTCTGGCTGTGGTTTCATTTCATCTGACCGGGGTTTATAAAGAATGGGTCGGGTCCGATCTTGTCTCGGAGTGCAACCGAATAGTTGCTGCTGTCTTTCTGATTTTTAGCGGCATGCTGCTTTTCGGTTATACATTTAAAGTATCCAGTGTCTATGCGCGCAGGGTTATTCTGGCGACTATGTTTTTATGGCCGATGCTGCTTTGTCTGGAACGTATTGTTGTCCGCAAATTTGTTTTCCGGATTTTTGCTGACAATCTGGTTTCTCGCAGAGCTGTTGTTGCCGGTTGCGGTTCGCTGGCTCGCTCCCTTGAGAAGTGGGTGGATGTAAATCCGTGGTCCGGTATAAAGATTATGGATTTCTTTGATTCTGTCGAATGCGAATGTGCGGGTGATTTGTCCTGCGCAGGATCGTTAAAAGATCTGCCTGAATACGTTAAAGAGAATCATATCAATCTTGTTTTTATTGCTCTGCCCATGCGTGATGAATCTGTTGTCAAGGACCTTATGCGGGGCTTGGAAGATACTACCGCTCAGATTTTCTTTTTCCCGGATATGTCTATTTTTAAGCATCTTATGGGCAGTGATGTTGCCCATGTCGCCGGGCAGACGGCTATAGTTCTCAGATCTTCTCCCTTTGAAGGCATGAATGGTCTTGTGAAGCGGATGGAAGATCTGGTCATTGCTTCCTTTATCCTGATCATGATTTCTCCGTTTATGCTATTTATTGCTTTGGGCATTAAACTGACATCAAAAGGGCCTATCCTTTTCAAACAGTGGCGTTACGGTCTGGAGGGGGAGCCTTTTCAGATTTATAAGTTTAGGACCATGAAAGTCTTGGAAGATGGATACGATTTTACTCCCGCCACAGATAAAGATCCCCGCATCACCAAATTCGGTCATTTTCTGCGTAAGAACAGTCTTGATGAGCTGCCCCAGTTTTTTAACGTTTTGGATGGTTCCATGTCCATTGTCGGGCCGCGTCCGCATGCAGTGAAGATGAACGAGGATTACCGCAAGCATATCCATGGATACATGCTCAGACATATTTCGAAACCAGGGATTACCGGATTGGCTCAGTTGAACGGTTACAAAGGTGAGATTCGCAGTGACGAGGATATGCAGAAACGAATTTCCTTTGACATTGAGTATCTGCAAAATTGGTCTGCGCTCATGGATTTGAAGATCATTGTGAAAACAGTTTACAAGTTTGCATGGCGTCAGTAATTAACCATGTCTAAAAAATGGCTTAAGAGCTTAAATTCATTACATAAGAACTTTGTGTAGTTTCGGGAGGCTGTATGAATGGCTTAAAATCATTATCTTTTTGTTTTGTTGTCATCTTATTTGCATTTAGTTCGCAGGGTGCTTTTGCCCAATTGACCGTGAACAATGAATACAGGCTTGGACCTGAAGATGTTGTCGAAATATCGGTCTGGGGCGATAAGGAGCTGGCTAGAGAGGTTGTAGTCAGGCCTGACGGCGGGGTTTCTTTTCCTCTTGCAGGAGATATGAAGGCAGGAGGGCTTACTGTTAATGAGCTCCGTGAAGAACTCAAGAAACGCATAGCGGAGTTCATCCCTGATGCACCGGTAACGGTCATCCTGCGTACTGTTGAGCACCCTAAAGTTTATGTCATGGGAAAGGTTAACAATCCCAAGGTGCACGTCATGGGCCAGAATATGACAGTTGTTCAGGCTCTGGCAATATCCGGTGGATTGAGTCCTTTTGCAGAGAGCGGCAGCATCATTATCATCCGCAGAAACAAGGATGGGTCGCAGAAGGTTTTTCCTTTTGACTATGACGAATTGGCTGACGGCGAAAATTTAAAGCAAAATATCCTTTTGCAACCGGGTGATACCATAGTCGTTCCGTAGGGTATTTCTGTTTGGTTTCATTTGGATGGGGGAGTCGGATGTCTGGGGCTGTTCGCAGAATCTTACGCGCAGCTGTATTCAGTCTTGTACTGATACCGGTTTGTGTTGTTTTCGCAGGAGACAGCGGTGTTTCCTGGCGGGTAAGGTTTCCTGTGATTCAACCTTTATCCAATTGGTCTGAAAGAGCCGAGTCCGGAACTGCTGCATTCGTGCCCGACCTTAAAGTTCCTGTCACAAGAGTCACCCTTACGGCTGAGCCTTTTGAACCCGTCGGCGAGCAGAGTGCTGTGGTCAGGGCCGTTGTCCCTGATGAAGTTGTACGCAAACGTGTTGCTGCTTCCATTCAGGTTGCGGACAGTTCTACTGCATCCAAAATGGAATCCTCCGATCCTAACATCACTATAGCCGCCAATGACACCGACGTTTCTGCAGGCGTTAGCTCCAGACATGAAGTCGAAGACCCTGAAATGAAGGTAAAAGCTCCTTCTGTTTCCGTAGTGCCGTCAGAGAGTGCCCGTGTAAAAGAAGCAATTGCAAACGGTGACAGTAGTTTTTTCACAACCCCCAAGAGGGCGGTCGGGCTTTCCGGCAAGGTGGTTAAAGTAAAGCCTATCCTCAGAATGCGTGGAATGTATGACAGCAATGTCGATTACAAGAATTTTGAAGATTTCGTCACTGAGATTACCCCTGCATTGAAAATTGATATTTTTGATGAAGATTTGAAGATTAATTTTAGGGGCGATTTTATTTACAGGGATTACATGAGTCACAATGAATTGGATCGTTATGACTATGATGTGAATTTTTCAGGAAGCTATCAGTTCGACCCCGCATTAAAAGGAAGTATTGATCTGAGTCACAAGCGTTTTCACAACCTTGATCAGAATACTTTTGAAGCGGGCGGTGTAGACCTTGATCCGACTGTAATTTTAAAGACGACAGCTACTCCGTCAGTCACATGGGCAATGGGCGAAAAGGATAATCTTGTCATTTCAAACTATATCGACAAGACAGATTATGAACGTAAGTTGGATTCCGATTACGTGACCAATGTTTTGAGTCTGGTCTGGGGCCATGCTTTGGATAATGAGCGGACGACGTTGTATTTCGGTGAAATGAATACTTTCACCCACTTCAGCCGTGAAGTTGATGGTTTCAAGAGTGACCAGCTTTCATTTCAGGGAGTCGTGGGTCTTGACCATCAGTTTACAGAAGCTTTGAAACTATCCGTGAAGGGTGGGCCCGGATTGACTTTTTCGAATTATTCAAGTGACACTGTTACTGGGGATAGTGTGGATTATCTCTACCAGTTTCGTGCGGAATTGGGCTATCGTGAACTCGAATTCAGCGTGGTTCCCGCCCTTGAGAGGGTTGTACGCCCCGGTAGATATGGTGAAAACGAGGTTTTTGATCAGGCTGAATTATATTTCAGATATGAATTTACCAAGAATTTTACTCTCGACAATATTAACACCTATTGGATGAATGAATCTGACGGTCAGAGCGGCGGCCGCAAACACGAGGCAAAAGGGGTGTTTTCCCAGTCAATATTCAACTGGGTTTTTGAGGAAGACTGGGTCGCGACTTTTGGCTTTAGCGTCAATATGTCGCTCAATGAAATCAGTGGAACCAATAGTGAAAGGTTCAAGACTTGGGTCGGATTTACGTACGCATTTCCGACTGAGATAAATTAAGGGAGCTGGCTAATGCAGGAAAGCTCGGATATTGCATATTATATTGATGTACTTAAACGCAGGAAATATCAGTTTATACTTCCGGCAGGGGTTGTTTTCGCGTTTATTGTCATTTTGGCCTTTGTGTTGGCCCCGGTCTACAAATCAACTGCAACAATCCTTATTGAAGATCAGGATATTCCGCAGGATCTGGTTCAGACTACGGTTACGGGATTTGTCGAAGAAAGATTGCAGTCCATTTCCCAGGTTGTACTCAGTCATGGTAACCTTTTGAATATCATCAAGGAATTTGAACTTTATCCAGACCTTGTTGGTAAATATACCACTGAGGAAATTATCACAAAAATGCGTGAGGATATCCAGCTGGAGCCAATTACCGCAGATGTAACCAACCAGTATTCCGGCCGGCCGGGTACAGCAACTGTTGCGTTTACTCTTTCATACGAAGGCCGCCGACCGCAGAAGGTTGCACAGGTGGCAAACGTTCTGACTTCCCTGTACCTTAAGGAAAATCTTAAGGAGAGGGAGGAAAAAGCTAAATCTACTTTTGAATTTCTTGAGTTGCAGCTTGCTGAGTTGCGTTCTGAGATTTTAGAGCTTGAGTCCAATATTGCTATTTTTAAGGAAGGGCATGTGAATGAGCTTCCCGAGTTGCTGGTTCATAATATGAACTCCATGGAAAGGTTGCAGCGGGAATTGGATCAGGTTCAAGAGCAGATTGTCTCGCTCAAGAACCGTAAAGTGTATCTTGAAGGGCAGAGGGCCAGTATTGATCCCCGTTTGCGCATTGTCGCCAATGACGGAACCCGCTTTCCCACAGCAAGGGAAGATCTGGAAAAGCTGCGCCGTGAATATATGACCCTGCAGTCCAAGTATTCCTCCCGGCATCCTGACGTGCAGGCCATGAAAAAGCAGATTGAGTCCCTTGAAAAGGATGTTGATGCTGCTGACAATATTGATTTCCTGAACCGGGAAATCAAAAACAAGGAACAGGAATTGGGTGTTCTCTTGAAGCGTTACTCCGAGAAACACCCCGAAGTTCTCCTGCTGCGCAAACAGATTGACGCGCTTCACGAGAGGCTTGAAGAGGCTGCATTGCAGGCCGGCATGTTTGATTCTGCGTCCGATCTTCCGGATAACCCGGGCTATATTCAGATCGAAACCCAGATTGCTTCCACTGAGCTTGAAATTGCTGAAGCCGAGCGCAATTATGCTGAATTGATAAATAAGTATAGTGGCTACCAGCGCAGGGTTGTGAATACCCCGCAAGTGGAGCAGGAATATAAAATCCTGCTGCGTGATTATGAAAACGCACAGCTCAAATATCAGGACATCAACAACAGGTTGCTTTCTGCCCGTGAAGCAAAGGGACTGGAGCAGAGTCAGCTGGCGGAACGCTTTACCCTGATTGACCCCCCGATTGTCCCGGAAAAACCGATTCGCCCGAACCGGCTGGCTTTGATCCTTGTTGGTTTCGTGCTGGCTCTTGGTGTCGGGGCCGGGACCGGTACAGTGCTGGAATTCATGGACCGTTCAATCCGCAGGGCTGAAGAATTGTCGTCTCTCGTTAAGTATCCGGTACTTGCGATTGTTCCTTACTGGGAAACTGAACAGGAAGCCCGGTCACAGGTGCGAAGGAAGTGGGTTATGGTGCTTGGTGTCTTTTCTTTCATGATCATAGGTGTGGCCGCAGTTCATTTCTTCTATATGCCGCTTGATATTATTGCTGTTAAAGTGGTCCGTAAAATTGTGTTGAATTTTTAGTGAACAGGGAGTCGTTATGAGTAAACTGCTCAAGGCCGTTGAAAAGGCCAGACAAAATCGTATGCAGCGTGATGAGCAGGCAGGCGAGGTGCATTCCGAAGCACCGGCCGATCAGGCCGGAGCCAAAATGCCGTCTCCGGCCCCTGAACAGTTCAGTGATCCAATCGTTGATACTGCTGTTGCGGAAGGGAAGGCTGTAAGCTTACCCAAAAAATTTTACAGCGATGACATTGTGCTTGATGAGATGGGGCTGGCGAATAGCAGGATTCTGACCAAGCACAGCAGTGCATCATTTACTGATATATACAACCTGTTGCGAACACAGATTTTTCATCGGACAAAAAGGGATAATCACAATGTATTGATGGTCACCAGTGCCATGCCGGGTGAGGGCAAGACGATTACCTCAATCAACCTTGCCATAAGCATTGCCCGGGAAGTAGACCAGTTTGCCCTGCTGGTGGATACCGATATGCGTAATCCCAGCATTCACAAGTATCTTGGTATTGATGTGGAGAAGGGGCTGACCGACCATCTTCTGCATGATATTCCTGTACCGGATCTTTTGATCAAGCCGGGCATTAATAAGCTTTCTTTTCTTCCGGCAGGAGAACCCATCAAAGGGTCAACCGAGATTCTCGGGTCTCCCAAACTGCAGGAATTGATTACTGAAATGAAGGAACGTTATCCTGACCGATATGTGGTCTTCGATTGCCCCGATTTATTGCATGCTCCTGATGCGCTGGTTTTTTCCAGTTATGTGGACGGCATTATATTTGTTGTGGAAGCTGGTAAGACCTCACGCGAGTATGTGCAGAAGGCGTTAAATCTTCTTGAAGGGCGCAATATTGTGGGGATAGTGCTTAATAAGACTGAAAAGGAAAGTCTGAATGTTGTCAGCTGAGGCGGTGGTTTAAATGTATCGTGAATTTTACGGCTTGAACGAAAAGCCTTTCAATATTCTTCCCGACCCGGATTATTTTTATCTGAGCCAATGGCATCAGCAGGCCATAACTCACATTGAATACGGGATGATGAATGGAGACAGCCTTATTCTGCTTACCGGTGATGCCGGTACAGGCAAGACATCCATTATTTACAGGATGGTTGTTGATCACCTTGATGATACAATTGTCGGGGTAATCTTCAACAGTGCTGTGGGAGGCGATCATATCGTTGAAATGATCCTTACCGAACTCGAAGCAGAAATGCCTGAGAACCCTACTCCTGCATCCTGCCTTGATGCTCTACAGCAGCATCTGCTGAATATTTACACAAAGGGTGAAAAAAAAGTTCTGCTGATTCTGGATGAAGCCCAGAACCTGAGTGATGAAGCACTTGAGCAAGTGCGCATGATCTCCAATCTGCAGGCCGGAAAGGATAATCTCATTTCCATACTTATGGTCGGTCAATCAGGATTCCGAAGCCGTCTGCGCAAGGCCCGGTACAGTCAGATCGTACAGCGGATTGTGGTCAGTGCCCATCTTTCCCGTCTGCGAAAACAGGAAGTCAAAGAATATATTTATTACCGTTTGCGTCAGGGTGGAGCAGAAGATCCGTCTTGCATTTTTTTAGATGCTGCAGTGGATAAAATAATAGAATATTCCCACGGCATTCCTCGCAATATCAATGTTCTTTGTGAGGGATCGCTTATTTACGGTTTTGCGGATGATATCAAGCCTGTCACCGCCGAGGTGGTGGAGACTTTTGCTGAGGAACGCATTAGTGACGGTCTGCTTACCGTTCCTGAATCTTCCCGTCTTTACGATGAAGATGAGGTTGGCCGGTATGTGGAAGAACTGGAAAAACGGGTTGCCAGCCTTGAGTCCTCTATGGGTATTGTGAAGCGTACCTTGGTCAAGATCATACAGAAGCTTAAGGGTTTCAACGATAAATAACGACAGGGGGCGCGATGCGGATTAAACCGGTTCTGGCTGCACTGGTTTTATTGTCGGTTATGTTGGTTCCATGTTCCGTGCTGGCTGCCGACTATTCTGTTTTCAGGGAACGTCCCCGGCTTTATTTTAATGAGGCCCGGCTCAATGAATTGCGCGCTCTTAAAGATAAACAGCCTTATTCCGATCTTCTGCGTATCATTCGAAAACGTGCCCGTGGCCTCGTCGGCAACAGGGCGCTGACCAGTCTCATGCGGCTTAATGATGAAGCTTTACGCCGTCCGGCGGACGGATTGGTCGATCATGCTTTCTATCATCTGATCACAGGGGATAATTCCTCATGGGTTGTTGTACAGGATTTATTGCGGACTTTTAGTGCCTCTCCCCGCTGGGCCAGCAATGAAGACATAGGCGCGGCCCATTCCCTTTTTGCTTTATCCCTTTCATATGACTGGTTTTATGATGATTTGTCTTCGGCCCTGCGGCTGATGGTCAAGGATGCGATTATTGAGCATGCGGAAATTCTGGATGAAATTATCCGTACTAAACGTCTTTGGTGGGCGCAGGAGCGCGGTTATCTCCAGAACCATAATTATGTGAACTCCGGTGCTCTGGCTGTGGCCGGGATTGCCCTTTACGGGGAAGACCGACGGGCCTCCAAGTGGCTTAATACCGCTCAAGCAAATTTTACGAAGGTTTTGCCGCTGCTTTCCCCTGACGGTGCTTCCCATGAGGGGATCGGTTATTGGAGTTACGGAACTCTCTGGCTGCTCAATTATTATATGGCTATGGCTCCGGCACAGGGTTTTGATGTTGTGCGGGAGAGCGGTTTTTTGCGCAACACGGCTAAGTTCAGGCTTTATTCTTCGCTGCCGGGTTTTCAATACAATGTTGACTTTGCGGATTCACCGAAGGTCGATTTCTATGGTCCGGGGGCGATTTTGCGCGGTCTGGCCCGAATTTTCAAGGATGGTCATGCCCAGTGGCTGGCTACTAAAATTGAGCAAAAAAGGCGCATGAACACCGTCCTCTGGCAGGATTATGTCTGGTACGATCCTGATCTTGAACCTCAGGAACCGCAGGACCTGCCGTTGCATGCATGGTTTGGCAATCTCGGAATTCTGCTGACCCGTTCGTCATGGGCGGACGATGCGTCACTGGTCTTTTTCAAATGCGGTCCTCCGCAGGGATTTCATGCCCAGTCCAAGGGGATATACACCGGGTCGCACATTGATCCCGATGCCGGACATTTTGGGGTGTGGCTTGGGAAGCGTTCTCTGGTCAATGATGACGGATTCCTGCTTAAGAAATTTTCCATCAACCACAATGTGCCCGTCTTCAATAAGATCGGGCAGTTGGGTGAAGGAACAGCCGTCTTTAACCTCTACGACTATAAAAAAGGTAAAGGGGCGACCCCGAAGCCTCGTTTCGTGAGCGGTGACGGTTATCAGGGTGTGGAGGTTGAGTTGGCAGGATACTACCCGCGTTCGGTTCGTCCGAAATCATGGAAGAGGGCGGTTGTGGTCATTAACGGTGAAGATATTTTTGTGCGTGACCGCATTGTTCCATCCGGTATGACCGAAGTTCTTTATCCTATTCATATTTACCGCAAAGGTCGGTTGGTGCATGATGCCGGTGCAGGAAAAGTCTGTATTGAGCGCGAGAGCGGTTATGCTCTGAATTTTCAAGGACAGGGTTTCAATACATCTCTTAAGCGTTATGCGGGATTGCTGCAGTTTATGGGGAAGAAAATTCCCCGCGTCGGGATGCTTTATAAGGTAGAGCGTAAGACCTCGTCACCTTTGGTCATGTTTACCGCAGTGGGCCGTACTGAATATGGGTGCGCAGACCCCGTGCTATTTGATTCTGCTGCCGGGGAAAATCTCGATGTAGATTGTCGTAGCGGTAAATTCAGAATTAATTTTTCGAAGCTTGAGGTTGTAAAATTATGATCCACGCCTTTTTGCTATATGACAGCAGGTCCGGCTCTACTTTGCTTTCATCACTTTTGAACTGCTATGCCGGAGTCGTGGTCACGCAGGAAAGTCATTTCATTTCCCTTATGCTGGAAAATTACCGCGACGAGCAGGCCATGACTGTCGACGGTTTGATGGACCTGATCTATTCGGAACCCCGTTTTTGTGAATGGAATTTGGAGCGCGAGAAGTTGCGCGGCAGATTTACCGGGTTGGATCGGTTGACTTACCGGTTGGTAATTGATGCCGTCTTTGCGGAATATTTTGCTGTGCGCGGTGAGGCCGATCCGGAAGTGTTGCTCATCAAAGGCGCGCGTCATGATGCCCATCTGTCCAAATTACGTGAAATCCTGCCGGATGTGAAATTCATATCACTGCTGCGTGATGGGCGTGCGGTCTTCAATTCCAAGCTGGATATGGTTTCCCTCAGCGGGATGAAGATGTCCAATAATGTTTTTCAGGCAGCTTTTGATTGGAAGAAAATGCTGCGCAGGCTGGATGATCAACCCCTGATCAGGTTGCGTTTTGAAGACCTGCTGAAGAATCCCGAATTTGAGGTTAACCACCTGCTTGACGTGCTTGGTGTGAGTTCCGCAGGGCGTGAGATGACCTCGACGCAGCAGGATTATTATCAGCTCATCGGCAAAAAGCAGAAGCACCTGCATAAGAACGTTGGTAAGAAGCCGGACCGTAAAATCGCAGTAAAATGGAAGGACCGCTTGAGCCCTGCCCAGATTCAGCTTTATGAGTTGATCTGCGCCCGCGAGCTTCTGGATAACGGCTACCAGCTCTGTGCTCCGCGCGATCTGCCTTTTAAGGAAAGCGCGAAAATGATTTTGGGACAGGGGCTGCACTGGGTCTGGCTGAAGCTGCGCAACATCTTTTATTATACCTTTATTGACAGAAGTATTTTTCGCAAGTTGAGGGAAAAACGGTTTGAGCAGTGATCATTCAAATTTGAAAAAGCTGGTTCTTGTTTTTACTGCCAAGGGAGTAAAAGGGGTCGGCGGTTTGCTGCTGGCATGGTTGCTGGCCAAGAAGTACGGGGCTTATGGTTCCGGGCTTTTTTTTATCGGCTATACCTTTGCTTTTCTTGTAGCAAATTTCGCCCAGCTGGGTATCGGCAACGGCTGTCTACGCTTCATTCCAAAGGTTCGGGAAGAGCATGAATCCAACCTCTCGGCCATGTGGACTCTTGCGCAGTTGATTGTCGGTGGCTTTGGACTGCTGCTTTCTGCTGTTTTTATGTTTTTTGCCGAACCTGTGGCCGGATTGGTCTTCAAAGATGTGTCAAAGTGGGCGTATATTTTTTGTGCTTCACCCATAATTTTTTTCTGGAGCCTGACCAGAATCAATATCATGGTCCGTCAGAGCCTTGGCGATATGTCCGGGATTACTCTGGTGGAGAACCTGCTGCTTCCTCTTGGGATGCTGATACTCGGCGGTTTTGCTTTTGCTGTTGATTTCAGCGTTTTGTTTTTTCTTGGTACAGTGTCCGCGCTTTATATGGGGGCGTTTTTGTATTCTTTTTGGAGCACGCGCAACGATTACGGGTTACGTTTTTCTTTGCAGTTGCGCAGTTCTCTGGAATTTCGGGATATTCTTATTTATTCCATCCCGCTGCTGACCATCGCTTTTTCACAGACTTCGCTGATCTGGATAAACACACTTATTCTTGGAGCTGTCGGTTCCGTTGTCGATGCCGCGCTTTTTGTAGCCGCCATGAAGGTCGCGGTGTCTATCTCGATTCTGCTTTACACATTTAATAGCGTTTATGCTCCGCAGATTTCCGCCGCTTATGCCCGTGATGATCATGAGTCTATCCGCACACTTTACCGCGATGCCACCCATGCGTTGACCTTTTTTTCATTTATACTGCTGGCCGGGGTGGCGGTCTACGCGGACCTGATCATGAGTCTTTTCGGTGCTGATTACAGCGCGGGAACACAGTGTCTGCTCTGGATGCTTGCCGGGCAGATTTGCAATTGTTACACGGGGCCGGTGGGTTATCTGCTGATTCTTTCCGGTAAATCAAAGCTGGAAGTGTTCAATACCGTGGCGGGCCTGATCCTGAATGCCGGGCTTTGCCTGTTGCTTTACCACAGCCTTGGAGTGAGCGGGGCCGGGTTGGCTTTCTGCCTCTCAAACGTGCTGGTGAATATGCTGCGTTACTTCCAGTGCCGCAGGTTCTTCCATATCATCTGGCTCGATCGCAGACAGTTGACTTTCGTTCTCCTGCAAGCCGTTTTGATATGCAGCTACATTTTCTTCAGCTTCAAGAATGTGAATAGGGAACTGCTGGTAGCCGGATTGCTCTTTGCCTATATGCTTTTCAGCTTTAGCAGTATTAAATCATTATTCGAAAGCCTGCGTTCCAGAAATTAGAACAGATGCAGGCTTTTTGACGGGATTGCTGTCATGATTTGCCTGCCCGGTTCAAGCTCCCCTGATCCTATCATTTTGCGCGGCACAAGGGCGTAGATTTCCATTCCATCCAAATCGAGGGTTACACGGGCATGAAAGCCCCCCGCTGTAATTCCTTTGATGGTGGACCGGAAGCTGTTTAAGCCGTTGCTGCCGTTGATCTCGCTGCCCAGCAGTACTTCTTCCGGTCTGAAAGCCAGCCGTGTTTCTGATCCGCTTCTTTCTGCGCAGCATTCCAGTTCCAGACAGCCGAGTTTGACCTTGTTGTCAACGGGAGTGCAGCTGTGGATATTGGTCATGCCTACGAATCCGGCAACAAATTCAGAACCGGGGGAATTGAAGATATCCCGTATTTTACCATTGCGGACCAGCTTGCCGTTCCTGATGATGGCCCCGTTATTGGAGAGATAGAGTGCTTCATCAAAGTCGTGGGTGACCATCACAAAGGTGATCCCGGTTTCATGGTGCAGGTCTTTGAGCAGGTCCTGTACTTCCTGCCTGAATGAAGGGTCCAGCGCGGAAAGAGGTTCATCGAGCAGCAGCACTGCCGGATTAACCAGCAGGGCGCGGGCAATAGCCGCCCGCTGCCTTTCTCCGCCGGAAAGGTGGCGGGGGGTGCGGGTCAGCAGATGTGAAATATTCAGTTTTTCGGCAAGCTCTTTGGCTTTGCGGGCTGCATTGCCTTCGCTGATGCCCTGATATTTTGCGCCGAAGGTGATGTTTTCAAGCACGCTCAAATGCGGGAAGAGTGCGTAATCCTGATAGACGATGGACAATCCCCTTTGTTCGGGGGGCAGATGCACAATCTCTTTGCCTGAAATTTTTATGGAACCGGAGGCAACCGGGACCAATCCGGCTATTGTTTCCAGCAGAACGGATTTTCCTGACCCGGTGGGGCCTAGCAGGGTGAAGAAGTCGCCTTCCGGGATGTGCAGATTTATATCCTGCAGGGAGAATTTAGGGAGTTCTACATTCAGCTTTTCAATTTTAATCATGATTCCCTGCTCCCCAGTCCGCGTGATAGAATTCGCAGTGCCGCAAAGAGCACCAATGAAAGGAAAATAAGCCAGATAGCCACCGGACGGGAATAGGAAAGTCCGTAAGCGGTGAACCGTTCATACATGAGTACCGGAGCGATCATCGGATGGTAGGCCACAATAACAACCGCGCCGAATTCACTGAGCGCGCGGGCCATGCACATGATCATTCCAGTCAGCAGGGAACGCCATGCAAGGGGCAGGGTTACCCGGTAAAATGTTTGTGCCGGGGAAGCTCCCAGAGTTCGGGCTGCTTTTTCCAGCCGTTCCGGGACGTTCTCAAAGCCGTCGCGGGCCGCATTGAGATAAAAGGGTAATCCCACAAAGACCAGAACAGCCACAATGCCTGTATTTGTCCCCATGATGCGGATTCCGGCATCCAGAAGCATCTGCCCGATCCAGTGGTTGCGTCCGGCTATGGAAAGCAGGGCGATACCGATAACCGGGTGCGGGATCATGATCGGCATGTCGATGATGGATTCGATCAGTCCCTTGCCTTTGAAGTCCTTGCGGGCCAGCAGGAAAGCGAAGGGAGTGCCGATTGCGAAAGATATGAAAGCTGCCAGACCGGAGCAAAGCATACTACGGGTGATGGCCGCACGCACGTCCGGGTCCATTATGGTCTGGAGCAGTTCGTCATAACTGGAACCGAGAATCAGCTGGCTTAAGGGAACCAGAATGAAGCCAAGTACCAGAATAGTGGAAACTATGCCGCTTACGGATGTTTTGTGGAATTTTCTCATGGGATGGAAAGCTGGGAAGCCCGGGCAAATACCGGGCTTCCCTTGTATTGAGGTCGGATTATTTTTTTACTTTAACGAGCTTCTGGAGTTCGGCTGGCATTTCTTTGAGCATAGCTTCATCGGGGATGATAGCGGGAACAAAGGGAGGCTGTCCCATTTCTTTCAGGATTTTCAGGCCGCCCTCGGGGGAGAGCATGTAAGCCATGAATGCGGTTGCAGCAGCCTTGTTGGGTGCATCTTTCAACTGGGTGATACCGTAGGTGATTGATTTACCGACGCGTTCGATAGTTGAACCGGGCTTTTTGCCGCTTACGGTCACTTTCGCCTGCTTGTAGAAGTTGTTGTATTTGTAGTCGGAAAGGTTGATGTGTTTATCGAGGGTTACGTATTTCAGACCGTGCTGTACTGCTACGGAGAGATATTCCCAGGCGTAGTCCATGTTTCCGGTCTTGAGCAGGGAGATCAGCTCCACAGATTTGGGGCGGACCCATTCTTTTTTACGCTGGGAGATCAGTTTGTCGTAGAGACCTTTCTGGCCGTAGAATTTTTCTGCAAGTTGCAGGACCATGACGCTGCGGTAACCGCAGGGATCAAGGTTGGGATCGGAATGTCCCCATACCACACCGGGTTTCAAAAGAATTTCGTACCAGTTGTCAGCGTTCACTTCGGAAGCGAACTTGGATTTGTCGGTGTAGCAGAGCACCAGCTGGTTGGAAGCGAAACGGATGTTGAAGTCCGCGAATTTAGGAATCAGGTTCTTATCAATAACAACGTAGTCAGCGGAAGCCATGATGTCAGCGGGCTTACCCACTTCGGAAATCATGCGGGCCATTTTGGTGGAGCCTCCGGCTTCACGCTTGATATCCACTCCGGGATGCATGGCTTCGAATTCTTTTTCCATCTGAGCAAGAGGAACGGAAAGGCTGCCTGCATGGAACATGAGCACATCGCCGCTGAGTTTATCAGCTGCAATTGCCGGAACTGCGGAAACAAGTGAAAGCATAACGAGCATCACTCCTAATGATATTGAACGCATTCTTCTTTCTCCAGGTTTGAATAATTAAGATAAAGGAAATTTAAATAACCGTATATTTTGTAGGGGAATTATTGTCAAACCTGACATATGTCTTTGCGTGCATAATTAAATAGGACGAATTGCGCGGGGGGAAAGACGAAGGTCAGACATAAAAAAAGCAGCATATAGATGCTGCGTGGTATGGACTATTTTTGTCCGCATGTAGAAACACGGGCGCAAAAATGCAGGTTTGTCTTCATTGCATGACCTGAATTTTTGCGCCGTCCTTTGTCTCTAATGCCGTTTAAAGATACGAGTTTGTGGGTAACGGCTTTGGCTTTTTACGTTTTTTTTATTGGGGGATCTGTTCAGTTTTATTCGCGGATGTGAGTTTATCGTCATTGCAGAGTTTGACACGGTTATAGAACAGGTCTTCCGGTCCGGCCTTGCTGAAGAGTTCCTGCAGCAGAACATTCAGGAACATGCTTTTGCTGATCCCCAGATTGGTGCAGGCTTCTTCAATCTTTTCATTAATTTCATGATTAAGGTACACATCGGAAAGTCGTGTATGCATAATTTCCTCCTTGTGATATTTTAATTGTTTGATGTTTGTATTGAGTTTCAATTCAATGTTTCTTTGGCTACCTCTATTTAAAACATAATACGGAAAAGCAGTTATGTATAGTAGGTTGCACGTTTTTAACCGTTCTGTCGTTAATTCTTAAACTTTAGATTTGGATATAGACTGAACGGATGTGCAGTTTGTGAACTTGTGCATTGCACATATGTGCAAAAATAATGTGCAAACACATGTGCACTTTATGCTGTGAAAAGTATTAAAAAATATAAGTTGCTAAAATAAAAGAATAAAAAATTTTGGCACGCTAGATGCTAAGTAGAAAAGCAAGACGGGCGAAGAAATTGTTCCCCTGCAAAATCTTCAACAAGACCCGAATACATATATAGTCTTCATTCCTCATCATCACTCCTTTAAGTACAAAAAGGACCGGGACACCTCCAGCCCGGTCCTTTTGTATTTTGGGAGTTTTTTAATTTTTTTTGCCCAACTGCTGGATGACATTCCCCCCGACGATGAAGAGCAGCCCTACCAATGTGGAGGGCAGGATCTCTTCTCCGAGGATGAAATGAATCAGGATCAGCGAGAGGAAAGGGGACAGGAATATCAGATTGCTGACCCTGGAAGCCTTTTCTGTCAGTTTCAGGGCATTCAGCCAGAGGGCGAAGGTAATACCCATTTCAAAAAGTCCGACATATGCGGCGGAAAGGATAGCCGGAATTGCAATCGGCGGAGGACCGGAAAAGATCAGCATCGCAATTGTAACAAAAGGCAGTCCGAAGCAGAAATTCAGGAACAGGCCCACCAGCGGATCGGTTTTACTTTTTGCATTGATGATCCAGTACAGAGACCAGAGTATAGTGCTGAACAGGGCCAGAAATACTCCGTAACCATTGCTGAATTTGATGTTGAGCAGATCGCCGTGGGTGGAAATGACCACCACGCCCATGTAGCTGGTCAGGATTGCCAGTAGTTCCCGTTTGGTCATTTTTTGACCCAGCAGGGGGATGGAAAGCAGGGATAATGTTATGGCCCAGGTGTAGTTCAAGGGCTGTGCCTCCTGTGCCGGGAGCAGGTCGTAGGCTTTGAAAAGCACAATATAATATAGAAAGGGATTAAGTAGGCCGGGCAGTCCGCATTTGAGCAGATCTTTTTTACTCATTTGCTTTATCTGTCCGGTTTTATTTTGTATCTTTAAAATGGTGAAGAGTGCTAAACCGGAGAAAATGACGGCATAGAAAAGTAGCTGCAGGGGGTCCATGTAGCCGAGAGCAATTTTGAATGCCGAAGC
This sequence comes from Maridesulfovibrio spiralis (SeqCode), assembly GCF_048571135.1. NCBI lineage: Bacteria > Pseudomonadati > Thermodesulfobacteriota > Desulfovibrionia > Desulfovibrionales > Desulfovibrionaceae > Maridesulfovibrio > Maridesulfovibrio spiralis (SeqCode). The sequence continues at coordinate 3,364,032 of NZ_CP182344.1, forward strand.
CACTGTGGACCAGATTAGTACGGCGGAAAGGCCGTAGACATATGCTTTTTTCTGATTATGCTGTTGCAATTTCTAACCGCTCCGCTGTTGCTTGAATTCCGATATTGGTGCATGTAACTATGCATTCGAATTATCAAAAAAAGCATCACTAGCATAGTCTGAAAAGATTTCTGGTTAAGATACGGGAGGATTAATGAAGATTACTTTCATGGGGGCCGCGAAAACTGTTACAGGTTCCTGCTACATAATTGAGACTGATAATGCCCGTTTTGCCGTTGATTGCGGGCTGCATCAGGGTAACGCTGAGATTGAGAAACGTAACCGCGGTATCATGGATTACTATCCAAAAAAGCTGGACTTTATTCTAATCACCCATGCCCATATCGATCATACCGGACTGCTGCCAGCTGCAGTACGGGCCGGATTCAACGGGCCTATCTACATGACCACTCCCACCCGTGATCTACTTGATATCATGCTTCTGGACAGTGCCTACATTCAGGAAATGGAAGCCGAATGGAGCAACCGTAAAAGATTGCGTAAAGGCATGCCCCCCATCAAGCCGATTTATGAGCAGGAAGATGCTCTGAAAACAGTTCCTCTCATGCGGACCGTTCAGTACGGGGCCAGCTTTGAGCCTGTGGAAGGGGTTACAGTAAACTTTAAGGATGCCGGACATATTCTTGGTTCCGCATTTATTGAGCTGTGGGTCAAAGAAGGGGGAGAAACCACTAAGATTGTTTTTTCAGGGGACCTCGGACACAAAGACCAGCTTATCGTCCGCAACCCAAGCATTATCGAGAAGGCAGATTATCTGCTCATGGAATCCACCTACGGTGACCGCAACCACAAAGATTCCTCCAACAGTCTTGATGAACTTGCCGATGCGATTTCTTGGAGTTATGAGCGTGGCGGCAAGGTGGTTATCCCGGCTTTTGCCGTGGAGCGTTCTCAGCAGCTGATTTATACTCTACACTTACTTTATAAGGACGGTAAGCTCCCGGAAGACATGCCTGTTTATCTGGATAGCCCGCTTGCTATCAAGGCTACTGAAATTTTCAGGAACCATCCGGAATTTTTCGATCTTGATACCAAGGAACTTATGTATAACGGGGATGATCCGCTGTCCCTGCCCAACCTGAAGTTTACCCTGACTACCGAAGAATCTCAGGCCATCAATAATACAGAAGGTCCGGCGATTGTTATTTCCGCAAGCGGCATGGCAAACGCAGGTCGCATCAAACACCATCTGCGTCATAACATCTGGCGCAAGGATTCCAGCGTGGTTTTTGTGGGTTATCAGGGCGTGGGTACTCCGGGCCGTAGACTGGTCAACGGCACGGACAATATTACAATTTTCGGCGAAAAATTGAATGTAGAGGCGAAAATCTTCACAATTAACGGATTTTCAGGCCATGCAGGGCAGGCTGAGATGCTTGACTGGCTGAAACACTTTGACAGTCCGGCCATGAAAGTCATATTGACCCACGGCGAACCTAAAGGGCAAAAAGTGTTGGCCGGACTCATTAAACAGCAGCTCGGCTACAAGGTTCACATTGCCGATTACCGGGAAGAGCTGATGCTGGTTCCCGGCGGAGAAATCCAGCCCGTTGTTAAATCCAAGCCTGCTACGCCGGAAATCGATTGGGATTTTCTGCTTCAGGATTCTGAAAATCTTTACACCGAATTCAGAAGCAGACTGGATAAAGTCAAGGCACAGCCTTTCCTCAGCCAGACAGAGTTAAGGGACAGGTTGCTTGAAATCAACCGTCAGGTTGTGGAACTTATTTCGGAATTATAAAATATGAGACTTATCAGCGGTAAATACGGGGGCCGGGTGATTAAAACCGCCAGCGGTCCCGGGTATCGTCCGGCAACATCCAAGGTCCGGCAGGCGATTTTTTCCATGCTCGAATCAAGGGGAGTGGACTGGGACGGCCTAAGGGTGGCGGATATGTTTGCCGGTAGCGGCAGCCTAGCCATTGAGGCTTTGAGCCGGGGGGCGGAATTTGCTCTCTTCGTGGAAAAAAATGGGCGCGCCGCGAATTTGATTAATACTAATCTCAAGGATCTGGGTGCATCTTCTAAAGAGTATAAGGTCTTTAAAACCGACCTGTTTAAAGTACTCGGGAAAAGCCCGGACAAACCTTACGACCTTATTTTCATCGACCCTCCTTACGGTTATGACCTGTTGCCCAAGGCCCTTGATGCAGCTCTTGAAAACGGCTGGCTTTCCGAGGACGGGTTTGTGCTGGCGGAAGTTGAGGACAAGGTTGAGCCTCCAGAATCGGAACAGGTGGACAGCCTCGACCTGCTGGTAAACAAACTATATGGTCAGACAAGGATATTATTATGGCAGAAGTAAAGCCCGTTACAGCAGTCTTTCCCGGAACTTTTGATCCCTTCACCCGTGGCCATTTTTCTTTGGTCATGCGTGGGATCAAGACATTTAATAAAGTTATTGTAGCCGTGGCCGGTAGTACTTCCAAGAACTGTAAGTTCTCCCTCGAAGAGAGGGTGGATATGGCTGAGCGGATTTTCGAACATCATCCGCAGGTGGAAGTGGATTCTTTTGACGGTCTGCTGGTGCATTATGTGGAAAAAAGTCCGGCCAACGTTATTATGCGTGGTCTGCGCGCGGTTTCCGATTTTGAGTATGAATTCCAGATGGCACTCATGAACCGCCGTCTTGATAACGATATTCAGACAGTCTTTCTGATGACTGACTACAAATGGATGTATCTCAGTTCTTCTATTATCAAAGATGTTGCTGTGAATGGCGGGGATATCAAAGGTCTTGTGCCGCGCCAGATTTATGATGAAGTCATCGAACGGCTCGTTCCTGCGGAAAAGAGATAATGGAAAAGCGTAGACCAGTTGTATGCATCCTCGGTCCTACCGGGGCCGGTAAAACCGCTACCGCACTAGGCATGGCCCGGAAGTTTCCGGTACGGGTAATTAATTTTGATTCGCGGCAGGTCTACGCTGATTTTCCGGTTATTACTGCTCAGCCAAGTCCGGAGGAACGGTCCGTATGTCCTCATGAATTGTACGGATTTCTGCCAACCACCGAGACCATTAATGCCGCCGGATTTGTTGATCTGGCCAAAGAACGCATTGATGCAGCGGATGATAAAGAAATCCCGGTTCTGGTGGGTGGAACGGGCATGTATCTGCAAAGCCTGACATCCGGGCTTGCGCCCATTCCCGATATCCCGGATGACATCCGCGAACGTATCCGCAAACGTGCTGAAGAAGAGGGCGGTCCGGCTCTATATGCCGAACTGGAGAGAGTTGACCCGGAGTACTGCAAACGTACCCATCCCAACAACCGCCAGCGTAACGCACGGGCTCTTGAAGTATACGAAGCAACCGGGAAGCCGTTTACTTGGTGGCATAACCGTGAAGTACCGCCGTCCCCATATGATTTTCTTAAACTCGGTATCAAGGTTGATCTTGATGAGTTGACCCCGCTGCTCAAGCTGCGTATCGAAAAGATGCTTGAGTCCGGGGCCATTGATGAAGCACGCAGGGCGTGGGAAATCTGCCCGGATGAAAACGCTCCCGGCTGGACCGGAATCGGCTGTATCGAGCTGATGCATTTTATTCAAGGCGAAGTCGATATGGAAGAAACTGTCCGGCTCTGGGCCAAGAATACCAGGGCTTATGCAAAACGGCAGCTGACATGGTTCAAGCGCGAGCATGATATTCACTGGTTTACGCCGGGTGAACATGACAAGGCGGTGAAATTTGTAGAGCAGTGGCTTGCAGATAGGGACGGGTAAAGGTAAGAAGTTCCAGAACAGATAAAAGTTAATATGGAATACCTATGAAAAAAAATATAATTTTCACTCTGCTTATCATGCTGGCGGCTTCTTTAGCGCATGCACAGGAACAGGCTGTTGCGAACGGGAACGGCTTCGGCGGTCTGATTGAAAAGTCTAATGGCTCCATGGTCAACTGGGCTGACGGTTTTATTTCGGCTTCATCTGAAATAAAGCTGTTGCCGGACAGCATTGACCCGGTTCGCAGCAAGGCTCTTGCAGTGCGTCAGGGAGGAGTTGAATCCCGTAAGGCTCTGCTTGACGTCGTACTCGGTCTGTCCGTTGATGGTAAGAGCAAAGTTTCCGCTTTGTTGAAGGATGACCTCAAGTCTTTGAACCTGCTGCGCGGCTATGTGCAGAACTCTCTGTTCAGTACCGCTATGACTAACGGGACCGTGAGCGTGACTTCTTCCCTGAATCTGCGCAACGGGCTTTCCTCGATAATTATTCCACCGACTATTTCTTTTCAGACCGGTATCCCGCCGACCATTTCCGGTGAGCGTGGTGAAGCCGGGGTTGAATTGCAGGCCCTGGAAAGCGGTGAAAACGGATTTGCAGACAGCACCGCGTACAGCGGTATAGTTATTGATGGGAGAGGGCTGCCCTTTACGCCTGTTTTGCTTCCGCTTATTTATGACGGTAAAGGTGTAGGGGTTTACGGTACTTTCGCGGTCAGCAGAGAGTCGGTGGTAAAGCGCGGTCTTGTGGCCTACATGGTCGACTCTAAATCAGAGAATCTGCGTGCGCGGGTCGGTAACTTCCCTTTGACAGTCAAGGCTGTGAATAGCCAAGGTCCGTCACGAAGCAATTTTATTCTTTCCATTGATGATGCTGTAAAAGTCAGGGCCGTGCTGAAGCGCAGGACTGTGATTGAGAATTGTGCGGTAGTGGTTCTGGTTGATGGTCCTTTGGCGAAAACTGAAGCAGAAGGGGACATAGAATCCTTAACACCTGAGCAGCAGCCGGAGACAGCCGTTGAAAGTGAAAGCGGGATACAGGAAGACTCTCTTGATGAAACACCCAAAGTTGATAATCAGCAGCGTTAATTTAGAGACCGGAGCTATAAATTGAAATTTTCATGTCAGATAAAATATTTTGTTGTTGCGGCCTGTGTTGCTGTTCTGCTTGGCGCTGCACTCCCCGCTCATGCGGTGAAGGTTCAGATCTTTAAGTCTGTTGATCCTAAAAAAGAAGTTCCGCAACGTGTTCTGCGTGAGAAGGCAGTGAAAGAAGCTTTTGCGCAGGCTCTTTTTTCCGAGGCCTCTCGCATGATTCCCGGTACTCTTTCCGCTGCAAGGACCGAGGCTGTGAAGGATTCCTTCGGCAGGCACTATGAAGAGTATATCGCCGGTTATAAGGATATGAATGTCCAGATGGCTGAAGACGGCATTTCTGTTGCCGTTGACGTCAACGTGAACCGTAAGACCCTGCGTGTCGCACTGAAGGAAATGGGCTTGTTCTCCAGTGGAGAAGTTTTGACCCGTGTCAGTGTCGATAATGGCAAGTATGCTCTGAATGAGACTCGCCAGCTGGAGCAGAATGCTGAAATTGACAGTCTGATTACTTTGTATGGTTTGAGCAACGCTACTGACGCTGTCACTCAGAACGTGGCTATGTTCTCCGTTCGTCATGCTTCCAACAAACGCTGGTCCGGTGAATTGCAATCTGTCCGCGGTAAATGGTTTGGCTCCGGTGCCAGCATGGAAAGTGTCTGGCGCGAACTCTGGGGCAAATATTTCGGTTCTGAGAATATTGAGGCTTTCACCAACCCTAAAGCTGTACTGGTCGTCAGCGGCTGGTTCAATCCCGAAGGTGTCCGTGAGTTCGGGCGCAAGCTGAAAGCATGGGATTCCGCTGTGCAGGAAGTGAAACTTCTCGATGTTGAAATGCAGCCTACGGCAGTATCCGCCAGCTGGTCGCTTGAAATTTCGGACCAGTGGGTGCTCCGTGGATATCTTAATGATTACCTTCCTCCCCGCGGGCTGACTTTCAGTCTGGAGGGACTCGGGGAGGCAAAAGAATAGGGACGGATAGTGACGGACGGTAGAATCTGGACCATACCCAACCTGATTACGATCTTCAGGATATTGCTGACGCCGGGTTTTGTGATTGCATACCTTGACGGTAATTTTCTGACGGCTTGGTTGTTGTTTATGGTTGCCGGAGTCTCCGACGGGCTGGATGGTTTTCTGGCCCGCGTAATGAAGCAGCGTACTGAATTCGGGGCCATGATTGACCCTCTTGCTGACAAAATATTGCTTGTTACTTCATTTATCTGTCTTTCCGCACAAGATTTTATTCCGGTCTGGCTGACCGTACTGGCTGTTTCCCGTGATCTGATAATTGTGGGCGGGTTGTCTTTGCTGAAATTCTATGGAGTGGAAGTGGAGAAAAAGATTGTCCCGCTTTGGTCCAGCAAGATAACCACTGCCTTGCAACTTCTGGTTGTCTTTGTGGTCCTGACCGGACTGGCTTTTGAGCTGGATGTAAGTTTTGTGCATCCACAGCTGGAAATTGTGACTGCAATCTTTACTTTTATTTCAGGTGCAATCTATCTTCGCCGGGGGATGGCTATGTTCGATGAAGAAGTGGGGAATAAGGTATAATAAAACCCCGGCTCGCAGGGCAAACCGGGGTTCTGCAGCCAGTAGCTGCAAAAAAAATCGAGCTAACAGTAGAAGCTTATGCCTCTTTGTTCTTGTCTTTTGACGGAGTTACGTCAATTTCTTCAGACTCACTGCTTGCCTTTTTAAAATTCTGAATTGCACGGCCCAGTCCGCTACCCACTTCGGGAAGCTTTTTAGCTCCGAAAATCAGGATGATAATACCTAAAATTAAAAGAATTTCTGTGATTCCTAAACCGAACATTTTAATCCTCCAATGCTAGACGGTAAGGAACTTTTACACGGGCCTCGCTCTTTGGTCAAGAATGTCTTCTTATCTCGGAACGACACGGAAAATTTATATTTTTGACCTTTACAAAAAAGCGATCGATACATACTTCAAGCTTTGAATGTTTAACGTTTTCAGAATGCAGACCGGGTGTCTCCCGGAGGATTATTTTGGCAAAAGTTACTAAATTACCGGGGCGCATGTGCCGGTTCTATAAAAATGGAAGGTGTCTCTATGAAGAGATGCTTAATCCCGGATACAATCGGGAGTGGCGCTGCCGGGTCCTTAAGGAACTGGAAGGAGAGTATGATAAGCTTCTGTTGCAGGCCGATAATTTCCATTTGGATGAACAGGCTTTTCGTGATCTCTGGGAGCGAAGGATAGAAGAACACTTGAAATCGACCGTGGTGTGTCGCAAGATGGTTCCGCGAGAAGAGGAAGGTTTTCCTTTTTGCGGAGCATTGCACGAGGAGATATGTCTTTTTGAGCAGGTTAAATGCGAAGGCGTGTGTAGTCTCTTCAAGCCGCGCAAGGAATAAACTTTACTAGAAATATGCAAAATGCTGCCGGTGTTGGAAGCTCCCTGCTTAACAGATAGGGACTCTAAAGGGGCTTAGCTGCTCTGCTTTCTATATCCCTAAAATTTGAAGCAAAGCTTCTCGTCTAAGGGTTATGGGCTTTTGGGCGCCGGAGGCGAGATATTATCATTTATAGTGCGAAGCGCATTATCTAATACATCAAAAGGAGTCGGACCATGTTGATATATTTTCCGCAAATGCATGAAGAGTTGATCGGGGAAAAAGTTGAGGGTGCATCGCTTTTTGATCCGGGTATCGACCGGGAAGCGACTGGTGATGTCCTTGTTTACCGCCCGGAAGAACTGCCTGTTGAGCCGCAGACCTGCCGTCGCATGGTTGACGATTTCGTCAGCTATGGTGAGAGTCTTGGCGAGATGTTCAAATTCATCGCCAACCCTCAGCCTTATGACCGGGACCAGTTCGGTGAAAGAACTTCCGCAATCCACAATGAACTTGCTGCGCGTATTTCTCCTAGTGTTGAAGATAAGAGTGAAGAAGAAGCACGCATCCAGAATCAGGTCGTGTTGGCTCTCTGTTATGCTTACGAAGAAAAGCATCTGGAACTTGATTCTCTTGAGCAGAACTTGACTGATAAATGGGCCGGGTTTGGCGAAAGCCTCGGTCTTGATGTCGATGATGAAGATGATCGCAAGGCCATGGCTCTTGGTGGATTGATGGCTAATCTGCCCGGTATGGGCGGTGGCGATATCCTGCTGCCTTGGCAAAAAGTGCTGGAAGGCTTTGCATTGTTGCTGCCGGAAAATTCCGTGCTGGTGACTTCCGATGTTGAAGCGGTTTCTTTTTGGCGTGACCGGGATTTTGAATTTTATGAAAAGGAAGGACTGCTGGCGAATAAGGCACTGGTTCTGCGTGAGAAAGCGTGGAAATTGCTGGGGCTTTCTTCTGTTCCAGAGGACAAGCAATGGCTTGAGCGGGAATTTACCGTAGTTCTTAATGTAACAGAAGACGCTTAAGGAGCGAATGAATATGGAATCCATACATGTCAGCCCTGTAACCCCGCCAGAGGTCGTTAAAGAGATTAAAGGCGTAATTTTTGATTGTGACGGGGTGTTGATTAACTCGTTTGAAGCCAATAAGTGGTATTACAACAGGTTTAAAGAAAAATTTGGCCTCAACCCTATGGATGCCGAGGAAGAAAAGCAGGTGCACGCGCTTACTCATGTCGAAGCCCTGAAGCACATCCTTCCTGAAGAGTTCCACGAAGAAGCCTTCGTTTACAGTAAGGACCATTCCCACAAGGAAGGCATTAAATATATTGAGGTTGAGGAAGGTCTTTCCCGTCTGCTGGAATGGTTGCGAACCAACAATATCCGCATGGGAATCAACACCAACCGTACTGATACCCTGCCAACTGTTCTGCAGATGTTTGATATTGAGGGTTTTTTCTCACCCATGGTCACCTCCCAGACTCTGCCGAATAGTAAGCCGCACCCGGAAGGCGTGCACTACATTTTGCAGAAGTGGGGCATGAAGCCCGAGGACGTCGTCTACATTGGTGATACCTGGGTGGACGAGAGTTGCGCCGAAAGGGCAGGGGTTGAGTTTTGGGCCTACCGCAGTCCGATTCTTAATGCCCGTTTGCATGTGGACAGCTACTGGACTCTCTGCAATCTGCTGGAAAAGGCTCGAAATAACGTTTGGTCCAGTTGTGGTTGCGGTCAGCAAAAGTTTATTTAATTCAGTGTTAAAGGTTGTTAGGGTGCTTTAGGTGTTGATTTTTAGCACTCTTTTAGTGACCTGTGTACTTATATTCAATAGAATTAATTTTAATTTGGAAAAACAGTTGATTCTTGAATCCTGCTGTGCCAATTTATAGTCAAGATCGGAAGCGGCTGCTTCTGATTCAGCCCGTTAGGAGTATGTTAAATGGATTACGTGATTCTTGCCGTGGCGAAGGTCCTTTCGCTCGTACTTAATCTTTATATGTGGGTGGTTATCATTTCCGCCCTGATTACTTGGGTCAATCCTGATCCCTACAATCCCATTGTCAGATTTCTGCGCACCGTGACAGAGCCTGTTTTCGCCAAAGTGCGTCAGTTTCTCCCATTTGTGAATATCGGTGGATTTGATCTTTCCCCCATTGTTGTTCTTCTGGCTATCCAGATGATCGACATTGCTCTGGTGGGCAACCTCACCAGACTTGCTTATGGTATGTAAGTGCCGGAGGTGGGTATGAGTCTTTCAAAAATAGACTTGCTTAATAAGAAGTTCTCAAAATCCCTATTTGGGTATTCCAAAAGTGAAGTGGACCAGCTTATGGTCGAGCTTGCTGATGTTTTGGGTGCTTCTGCCGATGAAAAGAAGCAGCTTCAGAAAAGAGTTTCCCGCCGGGAAAGTACTATCGCGGAATTTCGTCAGCGTGAAGAAACACTGCGCGATACCCTGATGACTACCCAGCGCATGGTGGACGACCTAAAGGCCACCGCCAGAAAGGAAGCCGAAGTTATCATCAATGAAGCTCATTCCAGAGCCGAGGTGATCCTGCAGCAGGCCCACAACAGGCTGGCTCAGATTCATGAAGACATTAATGAACTGAAGCGGCAGAGAACCCGGTTTGAAGTCGAGCTGAAAGCTCTGTTAGAATCCCATCTTAAAACTTTGGAGATCGGTGATCCCGAAGTTGAGAAGGTTGAAGCCATCGAATCCAAACTTAAATTCTTCAAGAAGGCCAAGTGACCGAAGTTATAACTGAACTCCCAGCTTACATCAGACCCTGCGGACAAGGTTCGTGGAGGGTCTCTGTTTGGGTGCAGCCCGGCGCTAGGAATGAGGGCGTTACCGGGGAGTATCAGGACAGCGTGCGCGTGCGCATAAACGCGCCTGCTGTGGATAACAAGGCCAATAAGGCTCTTGCCTCTTTTGTCGCGACCCGTCTGGGTCTTAAAAAACGCAATATTTCCATTGCATCAGGACATTCCAACCGTAAAAAGGTTTTACTGGTGGAGTCCGATGTTGAACCGCGTTGGGAAGGGATAATCCCTGCCAGCGCCTGAGTTGCAAACCAATTGCAAAAAGGAGTTTCAAATGGAACAGAGAGAGATTGAACTGATCGAGCAGCTAGTGGGCCAGGACAGTGAAATTAACGCCCTATGGGACCAGCACAACGAATTCAAGAAACTCATTGATAAAATGGAAGCCAAGTCCTACCTGAGTGAAACTGAAACTCAGGAGGTCAAAGAATTAAAGAAGAAAAAACTTGCTGGAAAGACAAAGCTGCAGGCTTTGCTCGACAAGCACAAATAAGGGAGGGTAGCCATGGAGCTCACCGGAGCTCAGATATTTCTTGAATGTCTGAAAAAGGAGGGTGTGGACGTCGTATTCGGATTCCCTGGAGGAGCCGTAATTGATATATACGACGAATTGCCCAATTATCCGTTCAAGCACATACTTGTTAGGCACGAACAGGGTGCAATCCATGCCGCGGACGGCTATGCACGCGCCACCGGCGATGTAGGGGTCTGCCTCGTGACATCCGGTCCCGGAGCAACCAACACTGTTACCGGCATAGCAACGGCGTACATGGATTCGATCCCGGTGGTTATTTTCACCGGACAGGTTCCCACGCCGCTGATCGGGAACGACGCGTTCCAGGAAGTGGATATCGTTGGAATCACCCGGCCCTGTACGAAGCATAATTATCTGGTTAAGGATATCAAAGACCTTGCCTATACTGTCCGTCAGGCCTTTTATCTGGCCCGCACCGGACGTCCCGGCCCGGTTCTTGTTGACCTGCCCAAGGACATTATGCAGCAGAAATTCGAGTTCGAATGGCCTGAAGATGTGTCGCTTAGAAGCTATAGCCCGAATCTGAAACCGCATGCGCGGCAGATTAAAAAAGTCGCAAAATTGATCGAAGGTGCAGAAAGGCCCTTGATTTATGCAGGCGGAGGGGTTATCAGCTCTGGAGCTGAGGATGAATTGACATGGCTCGCCAAGAGCCTGAACATTCCGGTGACCGCTACCCTTATGGGGCTGGGCGCCTTTCCCGGAGAAGATCCCCTCTGGTTGGGGATGTTGGGAATGCACGGCACCTATGCCGCAAACATGGCAATAAATAATGCGGACCTCGTCCTGGCAATCGGGGCGAGGTTCGATGACCGTGTGACCGGTAAGGTCAGCACATTCGCCCCCAAAGCCACTCTTGTTCACATCGATATTGACCCCACCTCAATTCAGAAGAACGTAGCCGTACACGTGCCGCTTGTAGCTGACTGCAAGAGCGCATTGTCTGCATTAAAGAGTGAAATGGAACCGAATCTTGATTCCGTGGACTGGGAAGTTGCCCACGCCGTATGGGTCAGGCAGGTTCAGGAATGGTCGGAAACTCATCCTTTACGCTATAAAAAGAGCGACAACGAATATATCAAGCCCCAGCGAGTCGTGGAAAAAGTCTACGAGATCAGCAACGGGGAAGCAATTGTCGCCACCGAAGTGGGCCAGAACCAGATGTGGGCCGCCCAGTTCTACAAGTTTAAACGCTCCAAATCATTTCTTTCATCAGGTGGTCTCGGCACCATGGGCTTCGGTTTTCCCGCAGCTATCGGTGCACAGATGGCCTTCCCCGACAAACTTGTTGTGAATATCGCCGGTGACGGTTCTATTCAGATGAATATTCAGGAAATGATGACTGCTGTCTGCAACAACCTTCCCGTAAAAATTGTTATTTTGAATAACGGCTATCTCGGAATGGTCCGCCAGTGGCAGGAGCTTTTTTACGATCGCAACTACTGTGAAACCTGCATGGATGCCCAGCCGGACTTCGTTAAACTTGCCGAAGCATACGGAGCTGTCGGGTACAGGGTTACTGAAGAAAAAGACCTCGAACCGGTGCTTAAAGAAGCTTTCTCCAATGGAAAGCCGACCATCATCGATGTCCGTGTAGATCCGGAAGAGAACGTGTATCCCATGGTCCCTGCCGGCGCTTCATTAACCGACATGCTGCTCGTTTAGGAGGAAGTAATGAGACATACTTTATCCGTGACAGTTGAAAACGAGCCCGGGGTTCTTTCCAGAGTTGCAGGACTGTTCAGCGGGCGAGGATTCAACATCGAATCTCTCAACGTAGCCCCCACCCTTGAGGAAGGGGTTTCCCACATGACTATCACAACCATCGGCGATGAGCACATCGTTGAGCAGATTGTTAAACAGCTCCGCAAGCTGGTAACAGTCATCAAGGTTGTTGATATGCTGGAACACAAGGCTGTTGAACGTGAAATGGTCCTCATCAAGGTTAACGCCGAGGATGCAAAACGGGCTGAAATTCTACGTATTGTAGATATTTTTCGCTGTAAGGTCGTTGATGTGAGTGTCGATGAGTTATCTATCGAAGTCACCGGCGACCATGAGAAAATACAAGCCCTGATCAACATGCTCAGCAGGTTTGGTATTAAGGAAATTGCCCGCACAGGCACCGTCGCCATGAAGCGTGCCCTGCAAGTTTAGGTCAAAAATTTCACAAACATTTCGGCACAGGAGTGCCCTCCGGCTGGCTTTTATATCAAGGCGAGCCGCCGGGAAACTATTCACAAGTTTCGTGTCCGAATTAAAGAGAACAACATCTAGGAGAAAGCAATGAAAGTTTATTATGAAAATGACGCTGATCTTAATCTGCTCAAAGATAAGACAGTTGCAATTATCGGTTACGGTAGCCAGGGCCACGCCCACGCACAGAACCTTCGTGATTCCGGTGTTAAAGTTGTAGTTGGCCAGCGTCCCGGTGGTGCAAACTACGACCTCGCTAAAGAACACGGTTTCGAACCCGTAAGCGCTGCTGAAGCAGCTGCACAGGCAGATCTTATCATGATCCTTCTGCCCGACCAGGTACAGGCTGAAGTCTACAAAAATGACATCGCACCCAACCTGAAGTCCGGCGACGTTCTTGCTTTCGGTCACGGTTTCAACATTCATTTCGAGCAGATCGCTCCTCCTGCGGACGTTGACGTTATCATGGCTGCGCCTAAAGGTCCCGGCCATCTCGTACGTCGTACCTACACTGAAGGTGGCGCAGTTCCCGCTATCATCGCTGTAGATCAGGATGCTTCCGGTAAAGCTTTCGATATCGCTCTTGCTTACGCAAAAGGTATCGGTGCTACCCGTTCCGGCGTTCTGCAGACAACTTTCCGTGAAGAAACTGAAACTGACCTCTTCGGTGAGCAGGCTGTTCTTTGCGGCGGTCTTTCCGAGCTGATCAAAGCAGGTTTCGAAACTCTCGTAGAAGCTGGTTACAAGCCTGAAATCGCTTACTTCGAGTGTCTCCACGAATGCAAACTGATCATCGACCTCATTTACGAAGGTGGTCTCGCCAAAATGCGTGATTCCATCTCCGATACCGCTGAGTACGGTGATCTGACCCGCGGTCCTCGCGTTATCAACGAAGAAAGCCGCAAGGAAATGAAAAAGATCCTCAAGGAAATCCAGCAGGGTGAGTTCGCAAAAGAATTCATCAATGAAAACATGACCGGTAAGGCTCACTTCAGCGCAATGCGTCGCATCGGTAAAGAACACCAGATCGAGCAGGTCGGTGGTGAACTTCGCAAAATGATGAGCTGGCTCAAGAAGTAACTGCCCGCTCTCAATAGATATTATGGCCCGCGTAGAAAAAGTTATATTTAAATAACCTTTTTTGCGCGGGTCTATTGCTCTTTTATCCTTAGTGGGGTATGGGGCTACATAGGCTACCGGATTTCAGCCGAATATCATAGATTGTCTTTATAGGTATTTTGTTGATGGCTGGTTATCTCAGCGGGTTTCTGAGAGCAGCGCATGTCGTAAAAGAATTTATTAGTTCATGAACGGCGGTCTGGTTTTGTTTTAAGTTCTAACGATTTATGGAGTTTTTTGAGATGTCGAAGAACATTTACGTGGGCAATCTTCCCTGGAACTCTTCCGAGGAAGATGTGAGGGCAGCTTTTGAAGAATTTGGTGAAGTTATTTCTGTTAAACTCATCAATGACCGTGAAACCGGCCGCCCCCGTGGATTCGGTTTTGTTGAAATGGAAGACGAAGGCGCTATTCAGGCTATCGAGAGCCTCGATGGTACAGACTTTGGCGGCCGTAATCTGAAAGTAAACGAAGCCCGTCCCCGTGAACCACGTCCCAGACGCTGGTAATTTGTTGCGAATTGGTATAAAGCCCCTTTGGGCTGGTGAGAACATGTAATTCTCGCTTGAACCATTTTGTACCTAAAGACAGTCTTGATGTTCCCGAATCCGGGAAAATCTAAAATTAAGCCCGCTGTCGCTGATGCGTAAGCGGGCTTTTTTTATGTAACGAATTAAATAATAAGAGGAATAGTTTTGGCTAAAGAAGAAGGCATTTCAGTTAATGGTACTGTGGAAGAAGCTCTCCCTAACGCAATGTTTCGCGTAGAGCTTGAGAATGGTCACGAGGTTCTGGCTCATATCTCCGGTAAGATGCGTAAATTCCGCATCAGAGTTATGCCCGGCGATAAAGTTACCGTTGAGCTTTCCCCTTACGATCTTACTCGCGGCAGAATTACTTACCGTCCCCGGTAGTAACTACCCGAGATTTCACGATACCTGTATCGATGGAATACCCCATGCGGGGTCGGTCCTTCTGTAACCGACCCCGTGGGATGGGGGGATTCTATTTGTGACGCTGGACATTTTTTATGTCGATCAGCGGTGTTCCGTCTATGGCTTCCATAGGACGGACTTTTATTTTGAAGCCGTCAATTTCTGTGATCGTAACCGGATGGAGTCCAATCGGATTGGGTCTGTCCGGTGAACGGGTGGTAAAAACTCCGCGCTTGGGGCGAGTTTCGTCTCCGCGTGGATGTACGCGTTGGCATTCACGGTCAGCAGCATGCAGCCAGCTAAGTAAAACAACTTCACTCCCAACGGACATGCCGTCCATTGCATCTTCATACTCTTCCTGAATCTCCACGATAGCCTCTATGCCGCCCTCGTTGCCCTGCTTAGGAGCTTCTTCACGTGTTTTGATGTCTGAGCGCAAGTAGCCTATAATTTTAAGTGTAGTGTTCATTGTGCCTCCGGCGGCCCTTTCGGGGAACCCTGCCGGGAGTCTCAAACCCTTTTTATTGCGCCCCTTCCTGGGGCTTACCCCTTCGGGGCGGTGCCTTTAGGCACCGGGCAAATCCGCTTTCCTGCGAATTTGTGTCAAAAGGGTTTAAGAATCCCAAAACCTTTTATTGGTATTAGCCTGGTTCGTTTTAGAAAATGATATTTGTTTTCAATGAAATAAAGCTTTTACTTATTCATGTCTAGGCTGGGACATAAAAAAGCGGGTAACCTGATGATCAGGTTACCCGCTTTTGAGTTTATATCTCGGCGAAGCCTAGCAAAAGTTTTGGGAGAGTCCAGAGAACCTTTTTCCAAAAAAGTTCTTTGGTCCCCGAAGGGACCGTCGGTAGACTCCCCGAAGGGCCGCCGGAGGCATTCTTCTAAAGAAACCAGTCAACGGCAAGCAGACCTGCGATGGACATGGTGATAGTGTAGGGCAGTGCCAGCATGACCATTCTACCGTAGGACAGTCTGATAACCGGAGCCAGAGCACTGGTCAGTAGGAAGAGGAACGCGGCCTGTCCGTTAGGAGTAGCAACGGAAGGGATGTTGGTTCCGGTGTTGATGGCGACAGCGAGTTTATCAAGCTGCTGCATTGCAGAAGCAACCTGCGCACCTGCAGCCTGGGGCAGGGTGGCGATTACATCTGCGCGTACTGCGTGGGGATCGGTGAGTTTGGCCATCAGTTCCTGACCGCTCATACCGATACCGGGGATAGCATCAAGCACGTGTACGAAGTGCAGCTTGGTTTCGGATATGTATACAGTTGCAACGAATACGTTATCGGAAATGGCGGAAAGAATACCGTTGGCGATGTAGTAAGCCATAAGCTGGGTTTGGCCCTGCATGCTTAGTACGTATTCGATAATGGGCTTGAAGAGCTCCTGAGAGTGAATAACGGCAACAACGGCGAAGAAAACAACCAGCAGTGCGGTGAAGGGCAGTGCTTCTTCAAATGCGGGGCCGATACGGCCTTCTTCGATAACACCGGTGAAAGCAGTCAGCAGGACGATGACGGAAAGACCGACAATACCTACAGCAGCAAGGTGGAGAGCCAGTGCAATAATCAACCAGACACCGATTGCGGCCTGAATGATAAGTTTAACTTTACCGGCCTGTCCCTGTTTTTCTTCTTGACGCATGGCTTCTTCGAAAAGGAAGGAGCGGATGTTGCCGGGCAGGGTGAATCCGTAGCCGCAGATTTTGAACTGTTCTGTGAGCAGGCAGGTGACCAGACCTACAAAGAATACAGGCAGGGTAACGGGAGCTACATTCACAGCAAAGGGAATGAAGTGCCAGCCCATTTCGTGGCCGATGAGCAGGTTCTGGGGTTCGCCGACGAGGGTGCATACACCGCCGAGAGCGGTACCTACTGCGCCGTGCATCATCAGGTTGCGCAAAAAGCCGCGGAATTCTTTAAGCTCTTCGCGGTTTTTCTCTTTGAGATGCAGCTCGGAATCAAGGGAGTGAGAGCCTTTGTCGGCTCCGCTTGAGACGTATTTGTGGTATACGCTGTAGAATCCGTAGGCGACTGCCATGATAACAGCGGTTACGGTCAGGGCATCAAGAAATGCGGAAAGGAAAGCTCCGGCAAAGCAAAAGAGCAGGGATATCAGCTTTTTGGAGCGGACGTTTACCAGAATGCGGGTGAAAGTGAACTGCAGGAAGTCCTTCATAAAGTGGATACCCGCTACCATGAAGATCAGCAGCAGAATAACTTCAAAGTTATGGTGTGCTTCATTATAAATGGTTTCTGGAGTTGTGAGACCGATAATTACGGCTTCCATTGCAAGTAAACCACCTGCGGGCAGGGGATAGCATTTCAGGGCCATGGTCAGGGTGAAGATGAATTCAGCAATCAGAACCCAGCCTGTAACAAAAGGTCCCGCAGTGACCATGAGTATGGGGTTGATGACCAAAAAGGCAATGATACACAGTTTATACCACATCGGGGCATGGCCCAGAAAGGTATTAACAAAGGTCTTAGACATTGGTTGTGTCATAGTTTCTCTCCATTCGCTTAGATCTGTAAAACAAAAGAATACTTAAGATTCGCGTCCGACATATCCCGATATGTGATGTGTTCTTGGCTTGGGTCGCGGGAAATGCATAAAGCTGAAGTCGGGCTGCTGGTCATGCCGCATTCATGACATTGCTGGCGTACAACCGGAGCGGCTGCACTGATATCAGTAAGTAAGGGGGGTGAGGATTCCCCTATCCTTCGGAGGGGTTTATATTCCTGAGTTGAACGGATGTCCAGTTGTGAAGTGTTAAATTATAGTATTATGTTATTTTTTGTTTATAACTGGGAATTATTTCACAAAATGCTGATAAGTTTCGATTTATTGAACACTATTGGCCTTAAAGAGAGACTCTTTTCCATTTAGTAGGTGACACTGGTTTTTATATAATGGTATCCTGAAGTAAGCAATTGTTGGAAAAATGGGGGCCCCATGGATTTTGAAAATATTTTAACATTGGTCGCGGTTGCGGCAGTAATTCTGGTTGTACTCAAATTCAAGAAAAAAAATCATCATGGTGGTAATCAGCGTAATAAGTCTGACCACGATGAGTACTATGACAATGATGACAGGAATGATAGCTCCGGCAGTAGTGATTCCGGTAGTGACGATTCCGGTAGTGACGATTGATTATTACTTTGAATGAAGGTGGCTTCTGGTGAGATTTTTTATCGGTCTATTGATGAGCATTATAGTATTTGTTTCCTCGGCCCACGCTTCTTCTTTGGAAGATGTATGGAGCGAGGTTCATCCCTTATTGTCTGAAGCTGTTTCAGAGCTGGATTTGCGTGGCAGTGTGCCGGATTCATCATGGAATCCATTGAAAGCGGATAAGGGTAGTGTTGATAATAAAATAAATGATCTTCTGGATGAATGTATCGAAATACTCGGTATCTCCGGCATGTCTGAGACTAAGGATGCCATTCGGGATTTGCAGAATGATTCTCGCTATTGCCGTGAAAAGATCGCGGAATTGAAAACTGAGCGTTTAGCGGCACCAAAGGAGGTCAAGAAATGGGAAATATGGAAAAAGGACGTAGCTGCTATCGATGATAAAATTAAAGAGCTGACCATCCGCGAAGAGGAGAACGGAAAGCGGGTGGACAACATGATTGATGTTCTGTTGGAGGAAATGCGCAAGATTGGCATGAAGGTTGACCGGGAGCAGGTGGAAACGCTTGTCTACAGCGTGACAGGAGATGACGATGTGCGGCTCGTGTCTGTCTTCAATAATGTAAAATTAATTACGGCTGAGTTGCAGCGACTGACAGCTGAGGCCAATGAAAATATTGAAATGGCTAAGCGGTATTATGGCATGCACACGCTCCTGTTACGCATTCTGCTCAATCTCTATGAGAATTATGAACGCAAAATTGATGATGTGTATCAGATCAAGATTGCGGAGATTATACGTAAACAGGAAGAACTGATCCAACGGACTTTAGAGAAGATCAACAGTGAACCGCCCAAGTATAGGGGAATTTACAAAACAAATCTTGCTGCTCAGGGGCTTACCGTGCGTACAGCTAAAATGTACGGGCAATATCTGGCTAAGAACCGTGAACGCATAGCAGGCGCACGCGAAGGTATCACCCATGAATACGATGTGGCGTTCAATACGTATGAAACCGTGCAGGGAGCGCACAGTCTCATTGTACTTATGCGCAATGCCAATGCCATGCTGGACCGGATTTCGGAATTGCAGACGCCTGATTTGATGGTCTTTCAGAATTCGGAGATGAAGAATGAGTTTATAAAACTTACCAATCGTCTGAATTCTCAGGATTAAAAATACAATTATCGATAAAGATATGGTTATTTTGAGTGTGGTTTTTTTGATGGATTGATGGGTTATTGATTTGATTTATAAATATCAGTGCCAAAGTGTTATTGTTTTTTTGAAAGAGTTGATTTTTATTCTGAGTTGTGTCTCTTATTTCATAATTGTTGTGTAAATTTTGAGAAATGTAGAACCAACGGGATGGTATGCGCAATTCAGGGTTGGAGACAGTTGATGGGAAGTCGGCTGTATTTGGATATTTTGCCTATTTGAATGTGATTATGGATAAGGTCGCCTCTATGACTTTTTTCAGAGTTCTGAAAAGAAGTCAGTTGCAGGTGTTTCCTTTGATTGTTGTCGGAGCTGTTCTTCTCTGCATTTTAAATTTTCCTTTTCAGAATATTATCGGTGAAATTCCTGAGTACTACAGGGAATTGTTGACCGATGTTGTCAATGGTACTTATGGAGTTGCTGCATTAGTTATGTTATGCAGCATGAGTTATAATTTCGGCGTTATGCATAATAAAAAGGGGTCTGCTGAATACATAAGTCCAAATCTTTTTGTTGTAATTTCATTGTCTTGTTTTTTTATTTTGCATGGTGAGGTTGATTTTCTTACTTTTAGTGAAATAGCTTCGCTGGGTAAGGGTATTGCGCAGGCTTTCTTTGTCTCTTCTGTCGCGAGTTTTTTGTTACATAAATTTATATGTTTGGGGCTGCGCATTCCTGTTTCCGGTGCCGGATATGATCTTTATTCACGCGAAATTCTGTCTCTAATTCCTGCATGTGTTGCAGTGATTATGTTTTTTGCTCTGCTTAAGAAGATGTTTATGCTCTTCGGGTTCAGCAATCTGTATGAGCTTAAGGAGTACATTGTTTTCGTCGTAGTCGGTGTTACGGATTCTGAATTTCTAAATGGTTTATTTTACACTCTTGGCTCACAGTTACTCTGGTTTTTCGGGGTTCACGGCCCCAACACCCTGTCATTTTTCGACAGTACACTTTTGGCTTCCAATATGGACGCCAATTTGGCGGCGATGCAGCTTGGTGGAGCTTCCCCTCATATTCTGACCAAGGGGTTTCTCGATTGTTTCACCATGGTCGGCGGGTCCGGTCTTACCTTGAGTCTGCTGATAGCAATTTTTCTGAAAGGACGAGATTCCGGGATCAGGAAAATTTCATTTCTGGCATTGCTGGTCTGCATCTTTAATGTCAACGAGCCTCTGCTTTTCGGTATTCCACTGATTCTGAATCCTGTTTACGCCATCCCTTTTATTTTCGTTCCGGCTCTGACTTACTGTCTTGCATATCTTGCGACACTTATCGGGTTCGTGCCGGTGATAACCAATGCGGTGCACTGGACGACTCCTCCTTTATTAAATGCCTATCTTGCCACCGGGGCCTGGAGCGGTGTTCTGATGCAGGCATTTGTGATTATGCTTGGTGTAGCCATTTACACGCCGTTCGTGGTCGTTTTCGATATGGTGGTCCGTAAGCAATATGAGCAGGGGATGGACGAGGTGCTTGCTGCTGCCCGTTCCGGTTCGGAATTTTCCGGATATAAATGTATCGGTCTTTCCGGATTTGAGGGTTTTATCGCACGTTCGCTGGCTTATGATTTGCGTAATGCTATTCGCAATGAAGAACAGCTCTATATGGTTTACCAGCCGCAGGTGGATATCGATGCAGGGGATATTGTAGGTGCTGAAGCTCTCTTGCGCTGGGAACATCCCTCATATGGGAATATTTCCCCCGAAGTTGTTGTTGCTCTGGCTGAGGACATGGATTGCGTTAATCAGCTTACTTATTTCGTTCTAAAGGAATCCTGTGCGCAGCTAGGTGTATGGCATCATAGATGTGGTGATGATTTTTTCGTTTCCGTTAATTTTACGCCTTCGCTATTTGCTGATGAAAATCTTGAAGAAAAGGTAGCTTCGATTATACGCGAAGCTTCTGTCCCGGCCCGCTGTCTTGAAATTGAAATAACTGAATCAGTTGCTATGACGTCCAGCGACCGGGTCCTTGCCACTTTGCATAATCTGCGCAGGCGGGGGATACGGATTTCAATTGATGATTTCGGTATGGGGCACACGTCTCTTCGCTATCTGCGGGAATTACCTATCGATAAAGTTAAAATTGACCGGTCCCTGACCTTTGGATCGCTCAATGATGTTAACAGGCACATTGTCACCAGTATTTTGAGCCTATGCAGAAATATTAATATGAAGGTCGTCGTTGAAGGCGTGGAGGATGACTCCCAGCTCGCCCGGTTGCGGCAGATGGGGGGAAGGTTTTTTCAGGGTTACTATTTCAGCCGTCCTGTTTCCGGCGAAGATTGTATATTCTTCATAGAAAAGTGGAAGAGGCTGGAGCTTGAGAAGGACGACTCTTTCGAAGCTAGAGAGTTGCTCTGGGTATGATCCACAAGTGACAGTGTTCGGGATAAATCGATCTTTTGTGCTTTGGGCGCTGCAGAAATATAACTGCTTTTAATCTCGAAATAATAATAGATTGCTCTGTGTGGCGATGGGTGCTAAAAATACCAATGCGAATGTTTCGGAAGCAGCGTGTTTTCGACGTTTTTTATAGGGGCGGGGTAAAATTTAGCTGTGCGGGAGCGAAATATGGTTTTGGCTCAGGAAAGGGTCGGGGACTTCGTCGTTCTGCGAGTTGATGAACACAGGGTTGATGGCGTTAATTCAATGACTTTACATGAGCAGGTTTCCAACCTTGTGGGCGCCGGTGACCGGAAATTTGTACTGGATCTTTCTTTGGTTGATTTTATGGATTCCAGTGCTCTTGCGGGTCTTCTTCCCGCTATTCATGAACTGCCCGATGAAGGGTGTTTGTTACTGGCCGGGCTGCATCCAAGGGTTAAAGAGATATTCAGGCTTACCAAGCTCGACACCATTTTTGATATCTATCCTTCTGTCGATGAGGCACTCCTATCCTGAAAGCAGGTAAGTTGGGGCTTGACTATGTCTTTTGGATTGTTAGATTACAGGCGAATCCAGACCGCAAGTAATTTTTTATGGAGGATATACCATGCCGTCTTTTGATATCGTCAGCCAGATCGACGCACAGGAAGTCGACAACGCTGTTAACAACGTGCTGAAGGAAGTTGATACCCGCTATGATTTTCGCGGAGTTAACACTGAAATTACCCTGAACAAGAAGACCAACACAATCAGCCTTGTGACCGGGGATGAGATGAAGATCAAAGCCGTCAAGGACATGATGATTACTCATTTTACCAGACGTAAAGTTGATCCCAGATCCCTCGATTTTGGAAAGTTTGAGCCTACCTCTAACGGCCAGCTCAAGCAGGAAGTAAAGCTTAAAGAAGGTATCGATAAAGATACTGCCAAGAAAATTGTTAAGCTGATCAAGGGTGCTAAAATGAAGGTACAGGCAGCTATTCAGGACGATCAGGTTCGCGTTACCGGTAAAAAACTGGATGATCTGCAGTCTGCCATTTCTCTTGTAAGGGATTCCGATTTCGACATGCCTTTCCAGTTCGTTAATATGAAAAAATAGATTTAGCTTTATCTAGCTGAAAATAGAACCGCCATGAGATTGCTCATGGCGGTTTTTTATTTTGTATTTTTACAGTGTTCCTCGTAGCTGGTCACGGTCTCCATTATTTCCCGGCAGGTATGCTCTCCTTGCCTGCGAACCAGTTCCGGGTCAGCATTGCAGGCTATAAGCCTGTCCAGCTCCACTTTCTCCGGGTAGTCATCCAGGCATTCCTCTTCAACGGTCATTTTGTCCGGTTTTACATCAACTGTTTCCTGAATACGGAAACCGATTGAATTGCATAAATGGTTCAAGGCGGCGATTACCAATTCCCGTTCACCTTCTTTGTCCAGTTCGCTGAAGAGAAGATGCAGCCTGTCCAGCGGGTTGCGTTGGTGGTCTTCGTTTAGAGGAGAGGAGCAATAGCGGTTAATCTGGGTCTGGCCCCGTGAAAATATTTTTTGCAAACAGGTGGCACCAAGAGCATCACGGGAGCACTGCATCATTTCCCATGTTTTGGTGGCATTATTTGTTTTCCGCGATTTCATATGAAAAGACCTTTGTTTATTAAGTTGTTATGGGGTTGTTTGCGATAGTGCATAAAATTTGAGCATGCGTAGGTTTTATGTGGCTATTTTTACCCTCGCTTTTCACTTCTAATAGTTTCAATATAAAAAACGTGGATAAATATCACTTGTATGTGTTATACATAAAACATGCCTTTTTTCAATATGGACACATGCAAGCCAAACTGTTCGCTGGAGGGGGGATATGAAGCGAGATAAGTATAACATACAGGAATGTTTTTATTTTTTAAAACTGGTTTGACTGTAGTTAGTCACTATAATGATATTTTAAGTCTACGGTGTGCCGGCGGCAGGCAGGTAGAAACTATCATGGAAATCAAATAGTCTTGCATAAGCTTAGTAATATAAGATAGATAGGTTTGGAGGGTATGCATCGTAATTTCAGTTGGTTATGCTTTTGGATTCAAAGGTTTGCGTTTCTAGAAATCGTCCCGGCTTCGGGAGTCGGGCAAAAATAATGTAACCACTTATTTTTTAAGGAGAGTGACATGAGGAAAACAATACTGCTTCTCATCGCCATAGTCTGCTTTTTTGTAGCACCGTCAATGGCGCTTGCAACTGACCTGCCGAGAGTTATGATTGTCGGGGAAGATGTTGACCCTGATACCGTCCCCCGTAACTCCCGTGTTTTTAAACGTGTGCTTAATGCAATTTCCAATGAAATGGTTAACCTCGGCTTTGATGTAAAAGACGAAACCGCATTGACCCACATGACCCATGTTCAGGGACGTGCCAGACGCAATGATGCTGAACTGATCCAGATCGCCAAGGATGCCGGTATTGATGTGCTCTGTATTTTCAGTATTTACCCCAATGCCAAGACCAACCAGAACAGCGTAAGGGTTACAGCACGTATCGAAGGCCGTCTGCTTTCAGTATGGGACGGTTCCAGACTCGGTAATTTTGAATCCGAACCGCAGCAGTATCAGCTTGTTCCCAGTCCCTACAGCCGCAATGATGTTCTTGAAGCGGTGGGTAAGCTCTCCAAAATTATCGGTGCCGATGTTGGTGCTGTGCTCGCGGACCGTCTCGGTCAGTATCATCCGGAAGGCGGAAGTTACTCTGATGGCGGCGGCTCCGGTTCGGGCGGCGGTTCCGGTGTCGGTTCCAGCGGGCGTCTGCTTGAATGGACTCTTGTCTTTGACGGGTTCAGTGACAACGATATGCTCGACGTTGAAGATTACATCACCATTTTTACCGGTTATGACAGTCACAGACCTAAGAGCAATGCTCTGAATACTTCTTCCCACCACGAGTTCTGGTACAAGTCTTCCATCGATTCCGCGCACCTGAAGCGTAACATGGTTCGCATGCTCAAAAAGCTGAATATGAAGGGCCGTGTCTACATTTCCGGTAACGAAGTGAAGATCGTCAAGCAGCATCGTGTAAAGCAGCGCAGGAAGCAGAGCAACAGTGAATGGTAGGTTAGCTTGCCGTAAAAATATGAGGTCTGTATGTCCTTAGTAAAATGTTACTCTCATGTGGTTGCGATTTCGCTGGCAATATTGCTGGCAGCCTCCACGGCATTTGCCGTGGAGGCCACCGGCGAGGGAATTGACCGCCAGCAGGCGCTCAATTCCGCTTTGCGTACTGCAGTTGAAATGCAGATCGGAACAGCAGTGGCATCGGATTCAATCGTGGAGTCCGGGGTGCTGGTCCGGGACGAAATAGCAAGTCATTCCAAAGGGTATGTCACTTCTTATAAGGTATTGGGAGAAGGGGCCACTGCTGACGGTTACGCCATTACCATTGATGCCGTAGTCGACAGTGAGCTGTTGTATTCCGATTATACCACTCTTGCGATCCTGCAAAAGATGTCAGGTCTGCCCAGACTGCTCATTTTCGGTTCCGGGGCCGGATTTGATTCCGTTCCTCAGGAATCAATGAAAGAACTTGTGCATGCTGTTTCGCGGACTTTCAGCGAAAAGTTCCAGTTTGAAGTGCTCGACTGGCCCATGACCCGCGCTAAATACAGTGAAATCGAAGGTTCCATGAGCTTGAAAAAGGCAGCCAAGTTCAACAGGCTGCTCAAGGCTGACTATGTGGTTACCGTGGAGCTTGAACTGCCGCGTGACGCCAATCCGGTGATGCATATGACTTGTGTGCGGATATCAGACGGTCTCAAGATCGGCGAGGTGCGTCGTCCGGTAGAACAGTATGTGAGCCTTTCCGGCAAGCCTGCTGAAGTTTACCGTCGTGCTGTTGAAGCAGCCAAACCGGAGACTTACTGGGCATCTGTTCGTATTGCGCGTGAATTGCTTGATAATATGGAATCCGAACTGGATCGCGGCAAGGGCTTCCGTTACTCGTTGACCTTCCTCGGATTTCCGGAGCTACCTTCCGTATGTTCAGTCCTTGAGGATATTCCCGGTTTTGTGCGCAAGGAAATCAAGCGCCAGAAAGGTATGAATATGGAAGTTACTTATTGGTCGACACTGCGTGCTGAAAATCTTTTTAAGCGTATCTCCACCGCTCTTAAAGATGATGGTGTGGAAAAGTTTCAGAGCAGGATGGAAGGTAGGAGCATGAAGTTTCGCTGGCAGAACCCCGAGGGGTTTTAGCCGGCAATTAAGCAGCGGGGGATGAACTAGCCGGTTTTTACCCTCGCTTGTATAAATTGTTGATGTATCATGCAGGTAAATCATGATTGCCGGCGGAACGCATCCGCTGCAAGGAGGATAACCGGATGAAAAAATCTTTAGTATTTTTAACGGGCCTGCTTTTGATTCTCTCCCTTGCGGGATGCGGAAAAAAAGTAAAACCCATGTCTATTGAAGATAATCCTGCCCATCATTACCTGATGGGAATGGAGCTGATAGATCAGGGCATGCCTGATAAGGCTTTTGTCCGTTTTGAACGGGCAGTGGCCCTTGACGATGAATTCGCACCAGCCATTGCAGGCAAGGCTCTTGTCTATGCCATGCGTGCAGAGAGTGAGAGTGATGCTGAATACAGCGCCGTTGATGCTGAAAGGGCTATTGACCAGTTCGATAAGGCTGTTTCCGAGGCCAGAAGGGACCGTTCCCAGAAATTCAGCGTTTTTGTGACCGGTATCCGGGTTTATACCCATATCGCTACTCGCGGCTGGCTGCAAAGGGCGGAAGATCTCTACGCAGATGCCAAACTGATGATCAAGTATGTTAAGGAAGAAGACCTTCCATACTACCGCCAGACCGAAGCCGTACATTATTTCATGGGTAAGGCTTACTTCAAGGGCGGAGAATTCCGTAAAGCCGAAGACGTGCTTGGCGTGGTGCTTTCTGCCTCTCCGGGTAAGTGGCACGACAAGGCCAATGCGCTCTATAATCGTGCTCAGAAAATCCTGCGGGCCATGAGCAACTATACCCTGACTGATGTCGCCAAGAAGATCGCGGTCAAGGAAGAAGTTGACCGCGCCGATGTTGCGGCACTGCTGGTTGATGAGTTGCATCTGGACAGGCTGTTCGCAGGCCGTATTCCCGTTCCCGGAAATGATATGAAGGCTGAGTTTACCCCTGCGGATGTAGTGGGGCACATGTTCGAGCCTGAAATCATGACTGTTCTTAAGTGGCATGTTCGCGGCCTTGAGCCGACTTATGATGAGCAGACCCGTGCATACCTTTTCCATCCCGCAAAGCCTATGACCCGCAAGGAACTCGCTTTCGTGCTGGAGGATGTACTCATTAAGCTTACCGGTGATGAAGCCATGTCTACCCAGCATATGGGCCAGAAGAAGTCTCTCTATCCTGATGTGGAAGCCACTGATGCATGGTACAACGCCATTGTTACCGTAGTTAACCGCAATTTGATGGAAACCGACCTGTCCGGTGCTTTCCGCCCTGATTCCAATATGGACGGTGCGGACCTTATTCTATCCCTGATGCGGTTACGTAATATTATGAATATCTATTAAGAGTGGAGGATAACGTGAAAAAATTATTACTCGCCCTGACTGCGGTAGTGCTTTTTGCAGGCTCCGCTGTTGCCGATGAAAAAATTGTTGAGGTTGTAAATGCGGATGATGTGTTCCAGAAGGGATACATTCAGGTCATAGGTGAATCCGAAGCCGGACAGAGCCGCTACCGGGCTAAACGCGCAGCTGAAGTAGTCGCCCAGAGAAGGATGCTTGAGATCTTTCAGGGGTTGCGCTTGAGCGGGAAAACCACTGTTCGTGATGGAATGCTTACCAGCGAGCGGGTTCGGACCACTGTTCAGGGAACTCTGCGCGGTGCTGTGCCGTGCGGTGAATCCTTCGACCGAACTGAAGGCTACGCCCGCGTCTGCCTGAGGCTGAACCTGCATGGTCGCGACTCTGTATACAGCGCTTTTGATGAAATTATCCTTAAAGAGCCTGAAGCACTGAAGGTTCGTGATATTCCGGCTTTCAAGCCTGAAACGCTGCCGGAGATTGTTGCTCCGGCGGTAGAACAGAAAAAGGATGAAATGGTCGCCAAGGTTGAAAAAACTGAGGTCCCGGCAGAAACCGAAAAGGTTGAACCTCCGGTCCAGACTACCGAGCCTGCATCCGAAAAGATTCAGGCAGCCGTGGCAACCCCGGTTGACGGCATAATTGTTGATGTCCGTGATTTCGATTTCAAGCCCGCGTTGGTTAACCGCATCCTGACCGAAAAGAATGAAGTTCTTTTCGATCCGTCCAAGGTCCTCAACCAGGTTCTGATCGAAAGGGGCTGCGGCGGCTACACTACGGATCTGCAAAAGGCCCGTGCGCTTCTGGAATCATGGGGCAGCAAGTCTCCCATGGTTTTGAAGGGTAAGACTGTGCAGAACGTGACAGACGCGGTGGTCAGTGTTGAAGACGCGTCTACCGTATTCGCGTATGACCAGAAGTATAACCTGTTGGCTCAGGCAAGGGTCGTGTTCGTACTTAAGTAAATAAAAAGGCGGTGTCGCGTGTTGCATAAAAAGGGAATCCTCATTGGTGGAATTATTGCGGCCTTACTTATGGTCGGTTCCATGGTGTTGGTCAGGGTTCATTTTGTGGACGCTGCGCAGACATTGCTTTCCGATATGACCAACATGGGGGTGGTGATGGAGGACATCGAACTCCATTATTCCCCCCTTCCTTTCCTGCGAGTCAAAAATCTTCGTGTGCAAAGCGGCATGGATACTGTCCGCATTCCGCAGCTGGAGATCTACCCGGATATAGCCAGTCTGCTTACCGGGGAGATCAAACTCCGCCACGTGATCCTGCAGGATGCCGATGTTAAAGCTCTTGCCCATCGCGAAGGCGGGGGCGGAACTCCTACCGGGCTGGAACTTCCGGCTATTTTTCCCGATAAAATTGATGTTGTGTCCGGCAGGGTGCAGCTTACAAATTCCTACCATGCCGAACCGCTGACTGTTTCCGCCAGCGTTGAAAAAGGGAGCAGCGGTTTTGCGTTCAATGTCCGCAGTGCATCTATTTCCGAACTGGGATTCAAGTTTTCAGGACGGCTGGAAATGCTGTCCACTTCGCCGCTTAAGCTGAATCTTCAGGCCAGCCAGTGCTCAATTGATCCGTCTTCATTTCTCGGTTTCCTGACCGGGTTCGGATATCTTTCCAATTCCACCATCCCTGAACTGGCCGAGGCCGGAAAGTTTGAGACCACTGACCTTAATTTCAGCGTAGACAGTGCGGCTGGCACTATGAATGTCGAGGCCGGGGGTGTACTTCTTGATTCCACCAGCGGTAAAGGGCTGGTCTTGCAGATGGGGCAGGGCGGTACTTTTAAGGTTTCCCTTGAAGAAGCGCAGGTCGATGCCGGTGAATTGTATGCCATGGCCCAGAAGAGCGAACGGGGCCGTAATGCAACTCAATCACTTTGTGAATCCGCCAAGCTGAAATCGATTGTGCCGCAGGGTACTCTGGTTTTCAAATCTGTTTCTCTGTCCACTCCTCCCGGTTCAGTGGCGAATAAAGGACTGTCCGGAAGGATGACGGTCAGTGCCAAGGACCTTAAGCTGGTGCTGGAATCTCTGGATGGGCGCAAGCAGGAGCTTAGTATTTCAGATATTGATGCTGATGTAGAGTTGAAGGACGGTAAACCCGTGGTTTCCGTGCGCAGTTTTAATGTTGCTTCGGCAACAGGAGGCATCCTTAAGGCTCAGGCATTTCTGGTTTTTCCTTTTGATTTGAAAGAGGCGCGTTTTAAGGCCGAGGCCATTGATTTCTCCCTTTTCGATTACAATATTACTTGTGAGGCTGAAAAAAAAAATCCTTTGCGGACTGTGTTTGATACCCAGCTGAAGCACAAGGAATCCCGCATTTCAGCATCCGGCTATTTCAATAGCCCGCGTAATAGTGTCTCCGGTTATGAAGCTCAGTTGAAATCATTGAGTATTCGTATTCCTGAAACAAAAGACGACGGGGCCGTCTCAAAAGTTGCTGCCGCACCTGAGAATTTCAACTTCGAGAGCCTGCTCGGTCGCGACATTAGCGGCAAAGCTTCAATTCGTAAGTTTTACTACAACGACTGGCCTTTCAGCGATGTTGTGGTCTTCGTCCATTCCGGGAAAGAACGCGGGCTGATCAAAGCCAGCGGCAAACTTTTCTACCTCAATCTTAACGCAGATGTTGTGTTGGCCCGTGACCAGCTGGCTGTGCAGTGCAATGTGAAGGGGAGGGGAACCAGCCTGCCCAGCCTGATCGCCTGTTTTGCGAAGGACCTGTCCGTGTCCTTGCGCGGCAAAATCTATCTTAATGCCAATATGTTTATGCAGGGCGGCAATAGTGAAACGCTCGTTAAATCTGTGCGTGGTGAAGCTTCGGCTAAAATTGACGAGCTGCATGTTTTCAACCTTGCGAACCTTGATCCCCGTTTGGGTTTTTTCATTGATTTGCTCGATGCTGTTTCCTTCAACCCGCAAGGCGGGCAGGGGCTTAACTTCAGCACGGCGAGGCTGCGGGCGGCACTGAGCGGGAAGGAACTGCTCATCAATTCATTCAACCTCAGCGGACGGCAAATACAGGCCTGGGGCGGGGGGAAATATTCACTTGCAGACAAACATCTCCAGCTGCAAGGCGAGGTCCGTTCTGTGCTCGGTACGGTCAATTCATTTAACATCGACAGGAAGTTGAAGTCTTAGCCATGATTAACAAGCATAGTCCCATAATATTTTTGTTGCTGATCTCCCTGTTTCTGGGGGGCTGTCTAGGCAAGCGAACAACCCAGGCCGTGCAGTATACTGAGGAAGAAGCCATCCCTTATAAAATTGCGGTCCTGCCTGCTGAATATGTCAAACATGCTGAAAATTCCACGGAGCACAGATCGGTGCTGGTTCTTGATGATGACAGGTTGTTTGTGGCTGATATTTCACGTGCGGCTATCACCAACCAACTGGCCGGTAAAGGGTTCATGCCGTTGCAGAAGGATGTGGTGGATAACACCCTTGCTGAATTGGGCCGGGACGATAGCTGGCGTTCAAAGAGTGATGCTGAATTGTGTGAAATGCTCGGTGCTGACGGCGTTGTAAAGACCGATATTTACAGCGCGGATATGATCAAGGCATTAGCTTTTGATTTGTTTCAGCTGGATGCTGAAGTCATGATGTATAATTCCTCCGGGACTCTGGTCGGTAAGTGGCGTGATAGCGCATCCAAGCGCAGGATTTCCGTACCCACGGGTATAATCGGGCTTGCCGGGACCATTGTGGAAGAGGTCTTTGCCGACCCGATAAGGCGGCAGATGCGTATGGTCGTTTACGACTGGGCATGGAACATGGCGCAGGTCTTGCCTGATTGTCCCAAGGGGACAAAGTTGCCGGAAGTTATAGCTGTGGACACCAATGTGGATAACAGGCTGTTCGGTGTGGGGCAGAAAATTGCGGTGCGGGTGGATGCCGAACCGGGATTGAAGTGCTCTTTCGACATTGGTGAATTCAAGAAAAATATTCCCCTGCCGCAGACCGCACAGGGCGTTTATGAGGGGTTCTACGTAGTTCGCGAGGGCGATAAATCGGTCAATGATACCTTGATGGTCAGAATGCGTAAGGCTAACGGGGTTGATCGACTTTGGCCCGAGTCAGGGTCTATGGTTACCATTGACGGTGAACTGCCTCCGGTGCTTGAGACTGTGAAATTCCAAACCGGGCGGGATGGAGTTCAGCTCCTCTGGGAAGTTCCTGTGGGCACTGATCTTGATGAATTTGTTATCGAGAAAGGGAATGATCCGGTTGGTGATTTTGAGATTATTTCACGGACAAGGAATCCTGAGTTTATGGACCCGGATGTGATACAGGGCAGCACTGTGTTTTACCGGGTGCGTATCAAAGACAAGGCCGATAATTTCTCGCCCATGAATGGTGTGATCAAAGTGATAATGCCGCAGTTTGATGAGCGCGAGCTTTTCGGACAGCTCTCAGGTTCTCTTGTTAAAGGTAATTATCGAATCTCATTTCCGGTCAGCGTCCCTGAAGGTGCTGAGTTTATAGTTCCGTCGGGTACGAAAATCCGCTTTGCGAACCAAGGCCGAGTTGATGTTTCCGGTGAATTGAAAGCGATCGGCGAAATAAGTGCCCCGGTCCGTCTTCAGTCAAATTCCACCGAGGGTATCAAAGTTCTACCTGGTGGTAAGGCCGTTCTTTCTCAATGTGAATTCGGTGGATTCAGCAGGGCGGTGACTGCTGCGGGCGGCTATCTGGAGCTGCGTTCCTCTTCATTCAATGGGGGCGATTACGCTGCTGCAGTGATTGCGGACGGTAATTTTGCTTTCAAGGGATTGCGGGTCAAGAATGCCCGGCAGGGTTTGCTGCTCAGCGCCGGGAACGGTACTGTGCTGCGGTCCAGCGTAACTAATTGCACGCAGGGTATTGTTTTTGAGGGCGGCAGTGCCGGAATAAGGGACAATAATATTTTTGATAACAAGGTCAACCTGTTGGCCTTTGAAAAGCTGGTTGTCAGCGATAACTATTTTGGTTCATCTTCCAGCGATAATTTGAATCTGGAGGGTGATATTCTAGTCAAATCGATCCTTGATGCACCCTATCCTCATGGGCGCAGGATTATTCTGGTTGATGACAAGGACATAACCCCGGAAGAGCTGGAGAAGAAATTTACTGAACTAAAAGGAAAAGGTGTGAACGCTTTTCATGGCCAGCATTATGGTGATGCTTATCAGGCCCTGAATAAGGCGGTTCAGATGAAGGATGACCGTGATGTCTACCTCTATCTGGCTTACACCTTGCTTGCACTTAATGACGATATTGCTCTTGCTGAAATTCTGGATGAAGGGGTTTCAAAGTTTCCATATGATGTGCGGTTGCATCAGCTCTACGTTCGCTATCTGTTGAATAAAGGCGATTTAAAGCAGGCCAGAATGGTATTGGATAAAGCTTTGTTGCTTAGTCCTGCTGACAGCAATTTACTGTATATGAAAGATTATCTTGATCATCTTGCAGTCCCGGCAGATTCTGTTGAGGCTGATTCGGAGCAGGTTGAAGTTGGTTCTGACGAACAGCAAGTGAAAGAAGATAAGCCTGAGGAGCAGAAAGATGAACAATAAATCAGGAATGATACATAGATTTTTTCTAACGGCTTTGATCGTTGCGCTGCTTATCCCGGTAGCGGCTCATGCCCGGAAGTATTCTCCGATTGAATTGGAGGATCAGGCACAGGCGCAGTGGCATATAAATTACGCCAGCTATCTGATTGATATAGGTAAATATTTTGAAGCACTTGAACAATACGACACGGCCATTGATTATTCCCCGGTTGCTAAGACCCGAGTGCATGCCATGTTCGGAAAGGCCATGGTTCTATCCACTTTTCTGGATGCACCGGAGAAGGCCGCAGACCTCTATCGCATGGTAGGCCGGAATTACCCGGATTATGCGGACACGGCCCTATACCGTTTGGGATTCCTGTATTACCAGATGAACCGCTATGATCGGGCCAACGCTGTTTTTAGGCAGTATTTACGCTATTTCCCGAAGGGCAAATTTAAATTTCAGGCTGAGGCGGTAATCTCATCCATGAAGGCCAAGGAGGAGCAGAAGCCGGAAGTTAAACCTGATGAAAAGCCGGATCAGAAGATTCCTGAAAAGATAGGCAAGGAACCGGCTCTTAGGGTTTGTCTGAGTCGTAAAGTTAAGAGCATGACCGTTATCAGCGGGTCGGGAAAGGATAAAATATGCACCGATGAACTGGGCTGCGGACGTAAGTATAAAGTAGGTATGTCCGGTAATAAATTGACTCTTGACGGCAAGGTTGTTTCTGCGACCCGGATTAAGTTTAAGTCCAAGGGCGCGCTAAAAGTCAGCTACGGCTCTGAGAGCAAAAAGGTGCGCGGCACAATTGATGTCAGTATCCGCAAAGGAAAGCTGTTGATCCTCAATCTTGTGGAGATTGAAGATTACCTGCGTTCGGTAGTTCCTGCCGAGTCCTATGCTTCATGGCCTGCTGAGACGTTGAAGGCTCAGGCAGTGGCGGCGCGGACCTATGCCTACTACCAGAAACTGCATCGTACCCATCTTTTTTATGATGTTTATGCTGATACTTATGACCAGATGTATGCTGGTGTTGATCGGGAAGATAAACGCACTGATAAGGCTGTTAAACAGACTAGAGGACATGTGCTGCTCTACAAAGATAAACCCATACTTTCACAATATACTGCCAACAGCGGCGGCTTTACTGCAGATGCCAAGGCTATTTTTGGCGCTGGTAAGGCTTACCTGATTGCCCACAAGGACCCGGCCAGCCTTAAAGGTAAGATGGCATCCTGGACTAAGAAGTACAGCAAGTCTGAGATTGAGACTAAGTTGAAGAAAGTCGGTATTTCCGTGCCCGGAATCAGATCTATAACCGCTCTTGAAAAGGGTCCTTCTGGCAGGATTGTTAAGGTACGCATAAAGTATAAGTCCGGTTCTCGTGATTTGCGTACGAGGACGACGCTGGGCAGTTCACGCGTTTTGAAATTGCCTGATATCCTTTTACGAATTGACAAGAAGGGAGATTATTATACATTTAAAGGCCGTGGATGGGGTCATGGTGTCGGCTATTCGCAATGGGGAGCTGCGGAGCTTGGCAAGTCCAAGAAGTATGATCACATTTTGAAATTCTACTATCCGGGCAGCAGCATCAAGCGGCTCTGGTAGGAAAGTAAAGGTCCTTAATGAATAGAACTGAAAGGATTATCTGGCTGGTTTGTGTGGTTCTGACCCTGACTGTGATGTTCAGCATTATTGAATGCCGGGCGGATGCTACTGTTCTTGAATCGGAGGTTGCCTGCGGAAGGATGGGGCAGGAGTTGATTGACCGCGGGGATTATGAACTCGCGGTTTCAAGCCTCGAACAAAGCCTGAAACAACACCCCCGCTCGGACTGGCTTTACAGCCTGCTCGGGCGGGCCTACTTTAAAATGGGTGATCTGGAGCAGGCCGAGGCCCAGTTCCGGATGGCTTTGGACATCAACAAGAACAACCCGGCTGCAAAACGTATGGTTCTTGAAATGCGCAAGACACAGGATCTGCTCAAGGACCGGGACATCACCGAATGGATAAATATTGCCAAAGAGAGAGCGGCCGATCTGGTCACTCTGGTTATAGGCGTCTGGCTGGGTACTTTGCTGTCCGGGATTTCAGGCCGCTTCTATTCCCATTTCGTGCGCACAAATTTTAGGAAAGCGCTTGCCAAGAAAGACTTTGATTACGTCACTGATATTCTGGAAGATCTGCAGATAAAGCGTGAAAAAGCCCAGTTGCGCATGCGCTTGCGCGAGCTTCTGGAAGCCTATGACCTTGAAGAAGCCAAAGAAATGATCATCGAATATGTTGATGATCGTGAAATCGAAGATAAACTGGTCCATTTTCTGGTCCAGATCCATAAGAAATCACAGGTTCAGTCCTGACTTTTATCCCAGACCTGAAATAAAACGCAGAGCGGCCTGATCCGCATCTTCATTCTCGGCCACAACCGGATGGTGGATGGCGATGTGGGCAATCAGATGACCTGTGGTCGCCAGCAGTTTCTGAATTTCCGGTTCCCTTCCTTCCTTAAGAATACCCTCAATCATATCGCCCTGATGGGTGGTTTTGAATCCTTGAGTTTCAAGAGTCTTCTTGATGAATTTAATTCTGGCTATGCGTTGTTCTGCCGTTCCGTGACCGCCCTTGAAGCGGAAATGGATATGGTTCGCCTGTGCATCAGGATCGCAGACCGCATCCACTTCAGTCAGGTCTTTTTCCGATTTCAAAGTGATATTCATGTAGGTTCGCGAAAGGATGGCGTAGCCGTCAATGCTGTTTTCGCCTTCCCAGCCGGGGCGTTCTGCGCCAAGTCCGAACCAAAGAGCCCACATGGGAGCCGATTTGATGTCGTCTGGAGAAATATCCATTTTACCTGCTGCGGTGCTGAACAAACCATCCGCAAGGTTGAGCAGGGTTATGTCAATGGGTTGGCGGGCTTTGAGATGTTTTGCTCCGTCGATACCCAAACCCTTTTTGCTGACCAGCGAAAACATTTCCTCGATTCCCTTTTCGTTGGCAAAGCGGACCAGATCGTACATGGAGCGGCTTTTTTCAGGTAGAAACATTTCCGTATTACGCGGAGAAATGTTCAGGCTGGCAATATATGAAAGAGCCTGCTTGATACGCACAGTCTCTTTTTCGCCTTTGAAAGGATAAGAGCGCACCGATGTAATCATGACCCGGTTACGCCGGTCAGTGACCCATTGGCATTTTTGCGTTGTTTTGAAAAGTTCTTCAGCCTTTCTGCCCATGGCGGCAATTGATTTTGCCGAGTGGGTGGAAAGGAAGGATTTCTCCGGCTTAGCAAGAATCCGCTGCTGCTCACGCCTTGATATCAGGTAAGGGGTTGTTGAGTTATTGCTGAAAATTGCAGAACAGCCATGATCCCTGTCCTTAGGCGGAAGGTCGGAAAACTCATGTAAAGTTTCAAGTACACCGGAATCATGGATATCTTTCATGGGCTGGATAATCACCGAGGCCGGGCTTTCACGGTCTGCGTAGCCGGATTCGATACGTGCTTTGATGGATTCCGCAGAAAATTTGCAAGTGACTGCTTTTTTCCATGCTTCGACAGTATCCTGAACAGGAACAGGCGAGATTGTACACCAGCTTTCAGGGAGGGCGTAAAGGCTTCCTTCAGGGGTGGATGATGCCGTCAGGGTCAGACTACCGCTGCCGCGTGAGGTTTCAAGGGCGGCAATTTCAATTTCATTGGCAATTGCATCAGGCATTTTGCCTTGCATAAAGCGGTCGGTGATAGTGCGTGATATCTGATTCAGGTCGGAGATATTGGTTGTTATCGCTGTTTCGAGAATTTCGTCTATGGCAATACGCAGGTTGTTTGCTTCTATGAAGTAATTATAAACATCGGAGCCGATAACCATACCATCCAGAACCGGAACGCCGGATTTCTTTAGTCTTGCCAGATCTGCGGCGCAGGCTCCTGCCTTGAATTCATAGTCGATGGCGTCATCAATGGTGAAAGTGAAAGGTTTGGATATTTCGGGGTCCGGTACAGTGACTGCCATGCGTACGTAAAAATTTATTTTATTGTAGTAGTCCATGATATCCATGAACCGCACCGGGTTCATGTCTTGAAGGTGTTCAAGCATGGTCCGGATGTTGATACCGAGGTCGGCGGCCTGTTTTTCAACATAAGCCCAGTCAGTGACGGTAAGCCCGAAGCCGATGTCCTCAATATGCGAAATGGACTTAAGGCATAACTCCTCAAGTTCCATGAGTTTTTTGAATGAGTTGTAGCGGCGTCTTAGCAAACGTCCCGGAGGGAAAGTCTCGTACGTCCAGTGGCTGAAAACATGTCGAAATCTCATAATAATTTATTGTATCAAAGAGGGGAGCATAATGAAAGCCTAAGCCTGTGCCTCATCCGTAAGTTCATCCAAAGGCAGTGTGACCTTGAAGAGTGTGCCGGGGCCTGAGTTTGCCGGCAGGTTGAGTTTGCGACGCAATTTTCTGGGCAGGGGGCTTATTGCTTCAATGGTTCCGTCGTGATCGTTGATGATTCCGAAGGAAACGGAAAGGCCCAGTCCGGTCCCTTTTCCTACCGGTTTGGTCGAGTAGAAAGGATCGAAAATCGCATTTATATTTTTGGGCTCAACGCCGTGTCCGGTATCCGCAAAGATGGCGGTGATGGTCATGGATGATGTGTCCAATTTCGTCGCGATATGGATATTCCCTTTGTCTCCTATTGCTTCCAGTGCATTGGAAAGGAGGTTCAGCCAGACCTGTTTCAGTTTTTCCGGATCGCCGTGTATTATGGGGAAGCGATCATCCAGTTCAGTTGAAATCTGGACCTGTTCCAACTTGAAGGTGTGGCTGACCAGTTGAACCACTTCAAGGATGGAGTTGTTGAAGCACATGGTTATTTTTTCGCTCTGGTTCTGGCGTGAAAAACCAAGCAGGTCGGCTACGATTTTTCGGCAGACGCGGGCCTGCTTTTCAATGATGGCGACGTCTTTGGCTATCTGCTCTTCCGGGTTGAGGTCCTCCTGAAGCAGCTGGGCATAGCCGAGGATGATCCCCAGTGGGGTGTTGATTTCATGGGCCACGCCCCCGGCCAGTTTACCGATGGATTCCATTTTCTGGGATTGTATCAGCTGAGCCTGATAGCTTTTCAATTCAGTTGTTTCACGCGAAGTGGACAATACGCCGATGATGTTGTTGTGCTGTCCGAATACGGGAACACGGATAATGTGAAACCAGCGTGCCGATTTATCTTCTGTTTCAGGTTCACGGATTTCCTTGTTTACAGGGCGGCCAGTAGTTAAGACCATTTTCGATTCTGCTATGCGTGAAGCAGCAATATCCGCCGGATATAAGTCTTCATCCGTCAGTCCAATTATTTCTTCTTCATCCCGTCCTAGATGTTCGGCATAGGATTTATTGACTGCAAGGTAAGTCAACTGGGGACCGAGCAGGGAGACGAAGTCCGGTGAAACATTGATGATAGTCTTGAGAAGTTCTTTCTGTCTCGTCAGGTCGGCTTCCGTGATTTGCAAATCTTCAATGTGGCAGGCAAGACTCATGCCCATGGCATCGAATGTCTCGGTGAGTTCTTGAATTTCATCCCCTTTAAGGGGATTGCTGATTGCGCGTTTTAATTTTGCACCAAGACCTTTGTTCTTATCTTCTTTTTTGCACAGGCTTGGTCCGAGATGGGTAGTGACAATGTCTTCAGCATGTCTTTGAAGCAAACCAAGCCTTAGCGTTAATTCCCGGGCGAACTGGGTGGAGATAAGCACTGACAGTAGAAGAACTGCTCCCGTCAAAGCCATGATGGCAAAGATCAGGTTCTGGACTACGGCATGAATTCCTCCCCGTGACAGACCGATGCGGACCATGCCCAGTTTTTTATCTCCTAGAAATATCGGTGCAGCAAAGTCAAAAATACGGTTTTTACCTGTGTCGACGGTGACGATGCTTATTATATTGTCAGTGCTTCCGTTGGCATCTTTTAAATCAACCGGAAAGCCGTCGCTGAAAGTGTTGGCCAAAACACGGTTCTGGTCGTCCATGATGAAAGCATATTCGATTTCATTATCAGCTTTTTTCAATTCGTTGACCATAGAACCCAGATTAAGCAGGTCAACTGAAAGCATTGGGTTTTCAGCCCGGAGAGCTAGATTGCCTGCCAGAACTTCTCCCCGTTTACGGGATTGTTCAATCAATGCATCCGCAGACATGCGAATGACGAAAATTGCGATCAGCAGAGAAGTAAAAGCAACAATCATCGTAATGCCGAGATTTATTTTGGTGCGGAATCTTAAGCGGGAGAATAAACCAGTCATTATTGCCCTCCCGTTTGATTGACGTGATGAAGTCCCAATATTTCGGTCAGTTCTCTAACCGGATTATAGTCGCTGTCTTCGGCAGGAATTATACCTCGCATGCCGGCTTGATATAGTATTGAGGCCTCTTCGGGGGTGTCCATGGACATGCCGAACATGCAGTACTTGATTTTATCAATTATCTTGGGGGAAAGCCCTCTGCGCGCAGCGTATACCCAGCCGGGGAAGGTCTCAGTTTCTGCAACGATCTTGATTTTTTCAATATTTATTTTGTCGCGGACAACGTTAAGGGTTCCCTCGCGAATGGATGCGAAATCATATTTCCCGGCATAAACGGCTAACACAGCTTTTTCCTGTTTGCCGCCCGGTCCGGGAGCAAAGGAAATTTCCTTGAAATCAGATTGTTTGATTCCGTGTTTGAGAAACAGGCCCAGCGGGAAAAGATACCCCCCGGCGGAGAGCGGGTCTACTGCGATCCATGTTTTACCGATGCAGTCTTCAAGACGGGTGATGGCCCGGTTGTCTTTGCGGGTGATAATCTGGCCCCGGAAAGTCGGGCTGCCGGAAGGTTCGATGATTCGCGCAAAGGCACGTGCCCCGCTGCGGGCAATTTCTACATAGGTCATGGGGTTGGAGAAGGATATATCAATTTCGCCGTTCTCGACCATACGGCGGTGTTCCTCGAAGGTGTCCGGGAACACCTGGCGGATGGTGAAACCGGATTCGCGGGAAAGGTAATCTATGAGTTTGCTGTGTCTGAGGTAAGACACTTTGTGCGAATACTGGGGCAGGTAAGCATAAGTGATGGCCTGCCTTGGTTCAGGAACGCGTATTTCTTCACGGATGGACATGTCCACACGTACAATTTTTTCTTCCGGCTGTGATCCGAAGAAATATATGGCGGCCCCGGCCAAAAGCAGGATAGCCGGAAGGGTGTATCTTAACTTGAACATGAATTCTCCACTTTGCGGCGGCGTGTCTGCGGGAGAATTCTTTCCTCGCCTAAGCCTTGTTTTCAAGGCCTGTCCCGACAACAGTGTCCTCTTTGGTTTCAG
The DNA here is from genome assembly GCF_048571135.1 of Maridesulfovibrio spiralis (SeqCode). Taxonomy (NCBI): domain Bacteria; kingdom Pseudomonadati; phylum Thermodesulfobacteriota; class Desulfovibrionia; order Desulfovibrionales; family Desulfovibrionaceae; genus Maridesulfovibrio; species Maridesulfovibrio spiralis (SeqCode). The sequence continues at coordinate 3,404,100 of NZ_CP182344.1, forward strand.
AGTCCTGTGCCAGCTCACTCCACGAGGTCATCTCTCCGGCTTTTTCAGCGTCTTCCGCTTTCATCTCATCGATCTTTTTTAATACCGGTATGTAAGATCTTATCTTAGAAAAACTGTAGCGTACAATAATATATGACAAAATAAAAACAAATGAATAGCCCAGTGAAAATTTTGTAAAGGGTACTGTGTGAATGTCAATACCTGTAAAACGTGACTGCATCCAGCCCATGGCAAACGGTACAGGCCAGAGCGAAACAGCAAAAAGAGCGGCGTGGGAAAAGAAAACCTTGCCGAAGTATTCATTTGCCCATTTATTGGCGGATTTGAATGTGGCTTTTTCCTTATGACGGACGGCTTCCACGGAAATATTGTGCATGCGGGTCATTTTGCGGTTCAAGTCGGTGTAGTATTCCCTGTTCCAGACATAAATCAGGGCCATAGAGATTTCCCCGCCAAGTGTACACCACAAGGACATGACCGCAGTACCGAACCAGAATGCCGCAAGGGCAGGAAGGCCGATGCGGTAGGGTGCGATCAGAATGCTGTCTATAATCGGATATAATGACTCTATCATGTTTTAACCCCATTTAAAAAAGTAGTTTGAAAGTAGAGTACAGATGGGGAAACTTTCCATAAGTTTCCCCATCTGTAAATCGGGACAATTCTTAGAACGGGGGCAGCAGGCTGTAGCCGAGGAATCCTTTGGAGGAGTAGCGGATACCTACGTACAGTGCCAGTACAACGAAGAGGCGCTTGAGCCATACATCCGGGATGTACTTGGAAGTACGGGGGCCGATGAAGGAACCTACGAGGATACCGAGGAGTTCAACTCCGATGAGGGGCCAGAACACAGGGGTATCTTTGACAACCATGTAGGTGAAGACGGAGGTGGTCATACCGACGAGTACGGCCAGTGCGGAAGTACCTGCAACCAGATACATGGGCAGACCTGCAACACTGGTCAGGAAAGGTACGAGCAGGAATCCGCCGCCTACGCCGAGGAAGGAAGCGAGTGCTGCGATGATGAAACCACCGACAACGGGGATGAGGGGGTTGAAGGAGAACTCAACACCGTAGAAGGTGAATATGCACTTGGTCATGGAGAAGCTGACAACTTTAACGCCCATGGCGGCGGTATCAACTTTTCCACCTTCTTTTTCTTCCTTAATGGAAGCTTCGAAAGCCTTTGCTGCTTCTTTAGCCTGCTTTTTGCCGGCCTGTCCTTTGGGAGTGGTTTCGTAGAACAGGTAACAGCCGAGAGCGAGAACAAAGAGACCGAAGAATCCGATGTAGGATTTCAGGGAAATCTTACCGGCGGTAAGCCAGGGTACGAGGTAGGAACCGGCGATGGAACCTGCTGCAAGGGAAAGTCCCAGTGGCAGAACCAGACGGCCCATTTTGTAGTAGTTGAAGGAGGACATTGCCGCAGAAGTACCAACCAGCCACTGGTTGGATACGCGGATGGAGTCGGTTACCAGCTTGTTCATGACCGGAGAGGTCTTCTTGAAGGTGGAAGCATAGTTACCGAAACCGTAAATGGTGATGTGTCCAACACCGGCCATGATGCCGCCGAATGCACCGACAGTAGAGAAAATCCAACCAACCCAGATCGCCCATACGAAGCCGATTACGAGGTTGACGCTGGGGCCGCCGGGAATTCCGAGGAATCCGGGAGCCAGTTCTGTGTTGATTTGACCGGCTTCAGCACCTTTGGGTGTTGCGTTGATGGCATCTGCCAGACGGTCGGCGAAAGCGGGCTGGATGTATGCAACTACAGCCAATGCCGCGATAGCCAGGATCAAAAGGCTTTTGCGTGATTTAAACATAGTGTATCTCCTTGAGCGAAAGTTGGTTTTGCTGTGTCTGTCTTCTGCTTCCTCAACGGCTGTTGCTTCAGCCGTAGACCCATTCAGATTCAGATTGAACAGGAACAGCACCTTCATTCCTATTTATGTCTGCTCCCGGTATTGCTGTACCGGGAGCAGACTTGCTTTTTTAGTTTTCTTTTTTGAAGATAATCAGCGGGCAGTTCTTGCAGACGTCCTGACCGGGGAAGCCGTCACCGGGCTTGGTGATGGCGGAGCTGGCGAGCTCCATGCGGTCCATGAGTCTCTGAATCATTTTCTTGAATTTGGTGCCGGGGATCATGACGTTGATTTCGCCGCGTTCGGTTTTACCGGCGTTGTAGCTGCCGGAACATGCCGGAACCATATTGAATTCCTGCTCGTTGTAGGTGAACACGCAACCCGCACAGGCGGAGGAGTTCATGGTGATGTTCGGGCGCAGGGGATGGGTGTCGGTTGCTGCTGCGTAATCAACTGCAAAGTGATAAGCCTGCATGTTGTCACAGTAGAAATGAACAACGTCAGGCTCGAAAATTCCATCAATGGAACCGAGGGGGGCAACGGCGATACCGATCAGGTCTTCTTTGATGCGGGGCTTGCTGAGTACGAATTTTTCAGCCTGTTCCATGTCTACTACATACTTGGAGTGGCCTTTGATTTCGCCTTCATCCAGCTCTTTCCAGGCAAAAGCGTACTTTGCGTTACCGCAACCGAGACCGGCAACATCGGAGTAAACGGTCTGACCTTTCATACGGGCTGCGATTTCCCACTGACAGAAGGTCATGGGCTTGAGAGGTACATGGAATTCTGCTTTCTCTTTGAATTCATCAACCTCAGCCTGGTCGAAGAAATATTTCACGGCTACAGGATAATGATAAAGCCTCATTTCCTTCATCAGCAGTTCTTGAATCTCTTTGTAAGTCATAGTTCCTCCTAATTGTACTGATTTATAATTGATGAACACCGACCACGCTCGTCGGCAATTTTTTAACTGTCCTCTTATTTATGGCTCTGTGAAAAAAGAAACAATCAATTTTGATATAAAGAAAAAAATAACTTTTTTTCACATGATGAGGGCTCAATAAATGAGTTTTCAGGGTTTAATATTGTTATTTATTTCACAATTGTTTTATTATATTCAATTTTTTCAAAGCTTTAAATGTTGTATAGTCTTTTGCCCATAAATCTCCATAAGTTGCTTTTAGTTTCCATTATTAAAGTCTAGCGTCGTGTTGTCTAAAATTTCACTAGTATTCATCGGCGCATAGGGTTGCGGGGTTTTACATTTGTCGCTGATATGCCCTAAACTCCGGGCAGATCAATAGTATAAAAAATACGCGGCAGCTGAACCCCGGGAGGAAATATGGCCAAGTATAAAATTCATCCCATTGTAATGGGAACAAAGAGATTTGACAAAGGAATGATGACTTATCAGCATGATTACGGTCAGCCGTATATTATTCCCATTTATTGCTGGTATATTGAAGGCGGGGATAAAAAGATTTTGGTGGATACCGGAGAAATGCAGCCGATTATTTCTGAAGACCGCGAGGCGGATCTCGGCGGAAAGATATATACATTTGAAGAAGGGCTGAAAAAGTACGGTTTGAAGCCTGATGACATTGATATCGTTATCCATACCCATCTGCACAATGACCATTGCGAGAATGATTACAAATGCACAAATGCCAAGTTCTATGTACATAAGGCCGAACTTGAGCATGTGCATGACCCGCATCCCCTGGATTTCCGTTATCTGGAGGATTATGTGGAAGATGTGGAAGAAGCGGGGCAGGTGGTTGTATTGGATGGAGATTATGAAGTACTGCCCGGTATCCGTATGATGCACACCCCGGCCCATACTCCCGGCGGTATGACTGTCCTGATAGACACCGAAGGCGGGCTTGCGGCAATTACCGGGTTCTGTGTGATCATGGAGAATTTCAATCCTCCGCCGGAAGTGCGCGGTATGGAGATGGAAGTAATTCCTCCGGGGACTTCGGTAAATACATATGAGGCTTACAATATTATGCTTAAGGTTAAAGAAATGGCTGATATCCTGATTCCTTTGCACGAACCGGCTTTTGCAAAGGTGGATGTGGTGGAGGGAACTTGATATTTACCGAATAGGCTTTCACTATAAATCTCAGAATTTGAGATCGCCCATGAAGCAGCCTTCTTTTTGATTAGCAATTGCGTAAATCAAAAAGAAGGCTGCTTTAGTGTTATTTTTGTAGGGCAAGATGGGACAAGGCTTAAATAATACTGCAATTAAATTGTAAGCGTATAATTTGCGTAAAAAATATTTTCGATAACTTTGTTGCAGGTGAATCGCTTATCTAGTGTGTTGTTACTTTGGATAGCGAAATTGCAAACGGTTGTTGTTTCGCTTTATTTAAAGGTGCGCTGGTAATTTGTCCTGAAATAATTTAGTAATTGCTTACTAAAAAAGGAATTATAAGCAGTGGCTTTGCTCCAGGGGATTCCGATTCAGTGAACGAAAATTCACACCAGAGTGGTTTGAAATCGCATGGTGGGCGCGCTGAACATGGAAATGGGTCTAGCTGCAACTGCTTGTAATCAGTGTGAGGTTACGGGGAAGGTTGCTACTTTCCTGTTTGTTATGGTCCTTATTTTCTGGAGGTGTTGAGGTGAATTCTCTCGTTGTAGCCGGATTTTGTTTTGTGGGGTACATTATTGCGTACCATACTTATGGCAAATTTCTGGCAAAGAAAATTTTTCAGGTTGATGAGAACAAGATTTGTCCCAGTTGCGAGCTTGAAGACGGCAAAGACTTTGTTCCTACTAAAAAGGAAGTGCTTTTCGGGCACCATTTTACTTCTATCGCCGGACTTGGTCCTATCGTAGGTCCTGCGATTGCCATTATCTGGGGTTGGGTTCCCGCAGTACTCTGGGTTTTCTTTGGTGCAATTTTCATGGGTGCTGTGCATGACTTCGGTTCACTCGTAGTCAGCCTGCGTAATCAGGGCCGTTCCGTCGGTGACCTTGCAGCCGGACTGCTCAACCACCGCGTTCGTTCATTATTTCTGATCATCATTTTCTTTGAACTGCTGATCGTTATTGCCGTGTTCGCGTTGATTATCGCTATTCTGTTTAACATGTATCCCGCTGCTGTTATTCCGGTCTGGAGTGAAGTTCCTATCGCAATCGGTTTGGGTTGGCTCATGTACAAAAAGGGTGCTAACCATACCTTATGGTCTATCCTTGCTTTGGTGGCGATGTATGCATTTGTTGTGGTCGGTGTTTACCTGCCCTTCAAAATGCCCGCCATTGCCGGCATGAACCCCATCGTTGTCTGGACTCTGGTAATGCTGGTTTATGCGTTCATTGCATCCATCCTCCCGGTTACCACTCTGTTGCAGCCACGTGACTACATCAATGGACACCAGCTTTTCGTAGCTCTGATTCTGTTGGTTATCGGTGCTGTTGTTGCACATCCTGTTTTCGTTGCCCCGGCTATCGACCTTGATCCGCAGGGTGCGCCCCCAATGCTGCCTTTCCTCTTTGTTATCATCGCTTGCGGGGCGATTTCCGGCTTCCATTCTCTGGTCAGCTCCGGTACTTCCGCTAAACAGTGCGAGACCGAGCGCGACTCCCGCATGATCGGTTACGGTTCAATGCTCATGGAAGCGGCCCTGTCTATTCTGGTTATCGTTGCTGTCGGTGCAGGCCTCGGCCTTGGTAAACACACTGCTGACGGTCAGTTTCTGACCGGAACAGCGGCGTTTACCACCCACTATGCATCATGGGCTTCCGCAGCTGGCCTTGGCGCGAAGCTTGGCGCATTCGTTGAAGGTTCCGCTAACCTCATGGCCAGTTACGGCATTCCCGGTAATATTGCCCTCGCGATTATGGGCGTGTTTCTGGTCAGCTTCGCAGCAACTACTCTTGACAGTGCTACCCGTATTCAACGTTACGTAGTCGGTGAGCTTGCACAGGCCTACAAGATGCCTGCTCTTTCCGGTAGTGTTCCCGCAACACTCATCGCTGTAGGTACTGCTGCTGTACTCTGCTTTAACGGCGGTTTCTCCATCGATGCTCTCAAGAAGGGCGCACTGGCTCTCTGGCCGTTGTTCGGTACTGTAAACCAGCTTCTTGCCGCATTGGCATTGTTGATTATCACTGTTTATCTTGCCCGCAAGAAGGTGAAAGCCATCTATACCGGTATCCCCATGGTTTTTATGATTGCCATGACCGGTTGGGCAATGGTTTTCAACCTTCAGAAATTCTACGCCGGTGGCAAGTGGCTGCTTTTCGTAGTCGGTCTGATTGTCTTCGTGCTTGAGATCTGGATGATCGCTGAAACCTACCTGATCATGAAGAAGGTATACGGAGGCGAAGAAGGAGCCCAAGGGGCGACGGAAAACGCCTAGCGTTTCACCATAGCTAAATGTTTAAAGTCATCCCCCGGCAGCAGTAGTTGCCGGGGGATTTTTAGTGTACACTGGAAATGCCGGAATCATAGCAATTCACATCCTGTGGAGGGTGTCATGAAACTGGAAGAAAGAGCTACTAACATAACTAAGGGTAAGGCTGGAATTATCTGGAACTGGAATGCCAGGCATGTGTTGCTGGATAAGTTCAGGGCGTTTGAGTTCGTGAAACTGCTGGCCTATGTCTGGGTTCCATTTGCTCTTTTTTTGATTTCCCTTCCCTTGTTTGAAGGTAATTTTGATGAGATACCGATGATGTTTTATATTTCTGTGCTGGGGGTCGGTGGACTGGGGCTTTTATTTCTGGTCACTCTTATGCTGGTGGGACATGTATTCAGCTATCAGTTCGGTATTTCGGATAAATCTGTCTATTCAAGGATGTTCATCGGAAAGCTTGAAAATACCGCAGAGTTTATGACGGTTCTGGCAGCTCTGATAGAAAGTCCCGGGGCTATGGGAGCGGGTATGCTGGCCAAGGCAGACCAGTATGTTGAGATAAGCTTTGCTGATATGAAGAAGGTGAAATGCTACCCAGAGGATTACGTTATTAAATTCAAGGGGAAGTGGTATAGCAAGCCGTTTTATATGAATTGCCCGCCGCAGTTATACGATGAGATTGCGAAAAAGGTCCGGCGCGGACTGAAGGAGGCAAACAATGAATATTGTACCTTTAATTCAATTGGATAACATTTATTTACAATTCCAAACTTGACACAACTCGCTCATTGCTTCATTCCTGCAAACGCAGGCACGGCTTTTTCTTTGTTTATCCTGCTCGTATCAGACTCTTCTCCATAAAAGCCGAATAGGTCCAGTAAATTATTTCATATCAATACATTACCAGCAAACAACCACACATATCATGAATGTAATGATCACCGGGGCAACCGGATTGATTGGTTCACGGCTTGTTAAAATTCTTGCCGGGCAGGGATTCCGCATTAAAGCACTAGTACGCGATGAGAGCAGGGCGCGGGATCTGATTGATGGGCCTGTTGAATTTGTTCGCGGAGACCTTAACGACGAAGCCGCTATTGAAAAAGCATTGAGCGGCTGCGAATGTCTTTTTCATCTTGCTGCTGATTACCGTCTTTGGGTCCCGGACCCGGAAGTCATGACCCGTACCAATGTTGAGGGTACAAGGCTGCTGATGCGCAAGGCTCTTGAAGCCGGGGTAGAGCGCATAGTCTATACCTCCAGTGTTTGTGTGCTCGGTTGCAATACTGACGGCAGTTCGGTTGATGAAGAAGTTTCCTCAACTGTTGCGGACATGATCAGCCCTTACAAAAGATCCAAATTTCTTGCAGAAAAAGTGGTTATGGAGATGGTCCGTGATGAGGGATTGCCCGCTGTAATCGTGAATCCGTCTACTCCGGTCGGTCCGGGGGATTCGCGCCCGACTCCTACCGGGACCATGGTTCTTAATGCCGCCCGCGACGGGGGGCTCTTTTATGCCGATACCGGGTTGAATGTGGCCCATGTGGACGACATTGCCCTTGGGCATCTGCTGGCACTTAAGCATGGAAAGGTCGGGCGTCGGTACATCCTCGGCGGAGATAATATCAGTCTCAAGGATCTGTTCGCCATGACCGCACGTATTACCCATAAACCCGGGCCGAAGTTTAAAGTCCCGCAGGCAATTATGTATTCCGCCGGATTTATCGGGGAGCTGTTGGCAAAGCTGGGTCTGATCAAGAATCCTGTAGTGACCATGGACAGTGTGCGGATGGCATCAAAGAAAATGTATTACAGTTCCGACCGGGCTGAAAAGGAATTGGGCTATACCCACCGTCCGGCGGTTGAGGCTGTGCAGGACGCCGTAAGTTGGTTTAAGGAACGGCGGATGCTGAATTAATATTTCATGGGAAAGCCCCCGGTAACTATGTGGTTGCCGGGGGCTTTTGTGTTTGTAGCTGTCCGGGATTCTTTTCTTGGCGTTGCCGGAACTAATTGCTAAAAAGCAGAAGTCACTAAATCCAAAGGAGAAAATATGCGCGCTATATATTTTAAAGATGGGAAAATTGATTTCATTGAGCGGGAAAAGCCACAGCTTGGGCCGGGAGAGGCTTTGTTGAAAGTTCTAGTGGCTGGAATCTGCAATACCGATATTGAGTTGCATAAGGGCTATTACGGATTTTCCGGGATTCCGGGGCATGAATTTGTGGCAGTGGTCGAGGAATGCTCTGATAGGAAGGAGCTGGTCGGCAAGCGCGTGGTGGCGGATATAAATTGTCCGGTTGGGCCGTATGCAGGTGACCGCAGGCATGTTGCGGAGCGAACTGTGGTTGGAATTGTGAATCATGATGGCTGCTTTGCGGAGTACCTCAAAGTTCCGGCTGAAAATCTTTTTTTGGTAGCTGATAATGTTGCGGACCGGGATGCGGTTTTTGCCGAACCTTTGGCGGCCGGTCTGGAAGTGAGCCAGCAGATTCATGTGACCGGGGATATGAAGGTTATGGTCCTTGGTGATGGTAAGCTGGGTATTCTGACTGCATTGGCCCTCAAAATTTACAATCCGCATGTGCTGCTGGTCGGTAAGCATGAGGATAAGCTTGCCATTGCCGGGAAACAGGGAGTGGTGACCCATTGCATAAGTGATCCTGTCGAGCTGGGTGATCTGGCTGCGCAATGGGATAAATTTGACTTGGTTGTTGAGGCTACCGGAAGCGAGCAGGGCATTAATTACGCGCTTGATTTTGTGCGTCCGGAAGGAACCGTAGTCGCCAAGACAACTTCGCACCTGCCAAGTTCTATCAATCTTGCCAAGCTGGTGGTGGATGAGATTTCTATAGTCGGTTCCCGCTGTGGAGACATCGGGCTGGCCTTGAATGTGCTGGAGCAGGACATGGTTGATGTCAGCGGTTTGATTGATGCTGAATATGAGTTCTCTGATTTCAAGCAGGCATTCGAGCAGGCCATGCGTAAGGGGGCGAAGAAGGTTTTAGTTCGGATGTGCGGGGATTCAAAAGGGTAGTTCTTGTTAATTTTTCCAATATTAATGACGTCTTTGATTAATCATTAACTGTTTGGTTTAGCGTCGTTCCGTTATTTGATTTAGAAATCAGTTGAATGCTTGACTTGTTGGTTGTTTGGCAATATTACCAAGTCGTTGTTCGAGCTTGGCGATTTTGCCAAATAACCATATTCATACGGTTGAGGTCTGAAAATGAAAGCTCTTAATGAAGCTGTTGCGGAAATGGATTTCGATTTTTTGAGTTCCGGCGAACATACCATGAGCGTTGAAGGCATGCGTAAGGTGCTGGGAAATGAAAATAGCGAAGTGGTTTTTCTTGATGTTCGCTCCGATAAGGAACTGGAGTATGTAGTGCTCCCGTTCGCCAAGCATATCCCGCTCTGTGAATTGCCTGCGCGACTTGATGAACTGCCGAAGGATAAGTTGATCGTAGCCTATTGCTCCACAATTTTTCGTTCTGCAGTGGCCTATACTCTGCTGCGTGCGCACGGCTTTGAGCAGGTCAAGGGTATGGCTGCTACCATCGAAGATATCATCGGTGCTTTCAAGCCCGGTCCTCTGGGTAAAATGTAGTCATGGACATGTTGACTCTGGGCATCACTGTTGCTTCATTTGTGCTGAGTTTCATTTTCGCGCTCGGCGGGGTGGGGTCGGCTTTGGTGCTTATTCCCACGCTGACATGGATGGGAGTGCCGTTCAATCTGGCCCGTCCCACCGGTCTTTTTGTGAATGCCGTCAGCATGCTCGGGGCGACTTATTCGAACATCAGGGAAAAGCGTCTTGATTTCAGGCTGGGGATTCCTATTGTGGTTGCCTCGGTTGTCATGGCCCCAGTTGGCGCATGGATCGGTCATTATCTGCCGTTGAAAGCTTTGATGGTTATCTTCATCTGCTTCCTGTGTTTTTCAGGGTCGATGATGCTGTTTTTCAAGGCTTCCAAGTATAAGGATCAGTTTCGTGAAGATCGACCATTCAGCGGTCCCTTTCTGGTCGGGATTTTGGCCGGGCTTATCTCCGGTCTGCTTGGTGTCGGTGGTGGGGGAGTTATTTCTCCGCTGATGATTATGCAGGGATTTAATCCCAAGAAAGTAGCAACCGTTACCGCTTTTGCTGTGCCGTTTTCATCTATAACTGCGTTTGCGGCTTATGCCATGATGGGGTCGGTTTCCATCAGGCTGCTTGTTTTTGCCGGACTTGCCGCTTGGGCAGGTGGTTATCTGGGAACAAAGGTCATGCATGCGAAGATGAAGCCTACAACTGTTAAAAAATTTCTCGGCGGGATTATCATTCTGCTGGGTTTAAAACTGCTATGGTCTGTTGTTTTGAATTAATAATCTAAACATTAATTCCATAGGATTTGTGAACTTCCTCCTCGGTAAAACGGGGAGGATTTTTTTTTGCCTATTTTTCAAAAAGTCCAAAGGGCGGACCTGATTCCTCTGATTCAGGTCCGCCCTCACAATTACCTTATAGCTAAAGGAGGACGAAAAATGAAAGAAATCAAGGCAGAAACACTCGCCGCGCTTTATCCGCTGGAGACGCGGCGAACAATTAGAAACTATGCGGCCTTCATTCAGGAGCATCCAGACTGGTTGGAAACAGGGAATTCACTTCTTGATTACAAGAGACGGAAAGTGAGTCCGATTTACATCGAGTCGGTTAAAGCCTGCACAAAAAATTGCGGTGAAGCTGAATGATCGGTTCAATTTTCGATCTCGGGTCGACCATTATCGACAAAATCTGGCCTGATGCAGGGGAGCGGGAAAAGGCCAAGCTCCGGCTCATGGAATTGCAGAACCGGGGTGAGCTTGCCGACCTTGAAGCACGGGTTCAGATCATGCTGGCGGAGATGTCCGGCAACTGGCTGCAACGTTCATGGCGTCCGGTCCTGATGCTGACCATCATTGCTATCGTGGCTAACAACTACCTTCTCTATCCATACCTTGCACTGTTCTGGCAGAAGGCTCCGCATCTTGAGCTGCCCACGCAGTTGTGGTCGCTCATGGAGCTTGGTCTTGGCGGGTATGTAGTCGGGCGCAGTGCCGAGAAGGTTGCAAAAACATGGAGGGACAAAAATGGTTGAGGAAAGGAGTGAATTACAGGATCTGCTCATCCGCATAGACGAGCGGGTTAAATCTATTCAAGAGGATATTGCCGAGATTAACGGGGCAAGGCGTTGCCATACCCATGCTGAGAAGTTCCGCAATCTTGAGCGGGCTGTCTGGGGAACTGCGGCGGTTGTGGCCGGGGTGGCCGGGCGTGTGGCCTACGAAGCTTTCAAATGACCGGGGCAGCAATACCGTCTGACCTTCTGGTATGGATAGGTGGATTTTTCGCGCGCAGCGCATCAACGAATGTGTTTAGGAGAAAGCAGTGACCAAAAATGAAGTCATTAAAAAACAGAAAGAGGAGCTGGACCGGTTCCGGGAAGTATTCGCACTGGCAGTGGAAGGCGATGATTCTGACATGGTTAAGGACCTGAAAGCCAAGCTGGACATCATGCACAAACGTCATGACATGGAACGCAAGGCATGGGGCATCGGTGAAACTAAAAAGGAGGGGACAGCCAAAGGCAGGAAGACAAGCCGCGCTATCAGCCCGGAACTAAGGGAGAAACTTGATGAAGTTTACGGATCTGGCCAGCGCAAATAAATGGTACGCCGACATCCTGCGTGAAGCCGAGGAATGCAAGCAGCCGCTGCAAGTAATGGCTGAGCTGGGCCGCAATGATCTTTTCTTTTTGCTGACCAGATTGCTGGGCCGTGCGGACGCGAATAATGAATGGGTTCTCGCACGCTGCCGTGAAGTACAGGCCAAACCTGACGGACACCTCGATCTCTGGTCCCGTGAGCATTACAAATCAACCATCATCACTTTCGCACTGACCGTGCAGGACATTTTGCGCAACCCGGAAGTCACAGTTGGAATTTTCAGCCACACCCGTCCTGTCGCAAAAGGTTTCCTGCGTCAGATCAAGCAGGAGTTCGAGCGGAACGAACTACTCAAGCAGTGCTACCCGGATGTGCTTTGGGAAAATCCCAAGAAGGACTCGCCCAAATGGTCCGAGGAAGACGGGATTACCGTCAAACGCAGATCCAATCCCAAAGAAGCGACAGTGGAAGCCTGGGGACTGGTGGACGGACAGCCAACGGGCAAACATTTTTCACGGCTTATTTATGATGATGTCGTGACCCGAGAATCAGTTTCCTCGCCGGATATGATTTTCAAGACCACCGAGGCATGGGCCTTGTCCATAAACCTCGGAACCCGTGAAGGCATTAAGCGGTACATCGGAACCCGTTATCATTTTAACGATACCTACCGCGAAATGATGAAGCGTGAAGCGGCAATTCCCCGCATTTATCCCGCAACATCGGACGGGACCATGGAAGGGGAACCTGTACTGCTCAACAAAGAACAATTACAGACCAAGCGGCGTGAAATGGGACCGTATGTTTTCGGTTGCCAGATGATGCAGGACCCGCGCGCGGACGATGTGCAGGGGTTTCGTGAAGAGTGGATCAGCCGTTGGGACCCCCGTGACAGCAGGGGCAGATCTCGGTGGCAGCAGTTCAACCGCTATCTGCTGGTGGACCCGGCAAGCGAGAAAAAAGCCGGTAGCGATTATACGGTTATGCTGGTTGTCGGGCTGGGTCCGGACCGGAATTATTACCTTATAGACGGCATCCGGGACCGTTTGAACCTTACCGAGCGGGCGCGGGCCTTGTTCCGGCTGCACCGGGCTTATTCTCCGCTGGCAGTGGGGTATGAAAAATACGGCCAGCAGGCTGATGTGGAGCACATGCGCTACGTGATGAATGAGCAGAATTACCGTTTTGCCATTGATCCACTGGGCGGGAATGTGCCCAAAGTAGACCGTATCCGCAAGCTGGTTCCTCTCTTTGAGCAATCGCGGTTCTACCTGCCGTGGCAGGCGCGGTTCATGGATCATCAGGGCCGGGAGCGCGACCTTGTGCGCGAGTTTATTGATGATGAATATCTGGCGTTCCCTGTGGCTGCGCATGATGACATGCTTGATTGCATGGCCCGTATTTTAGATCCCGCATTGGGTGCTGTTTTCCCCAAGGAGCAGCATGTGCTGGAACAGCAGGAAGATATGCAGGGCTTGATGGATTACGACATTTTCACAGGAGCGGGCTGATGTACGGTTTTGAAGTTGATGGAGGTTTTATCTTCTACAAATTCAATGACTTTGATGGAACCGAGTCGCTTAGCGACGGACATTTGCGCTGGTTCTGGGAAATCATGTGTGGAGCAGGGCAGATTCCAGTGATCTTTTATGATGGCTCAGTAGAAACTTTCCGTGAATTTCAGGGGTTGGTATCTCGCGAAGACCAGCATTTCTTTTTCGGTTTTAAAGATCAAAAACCGGCCGGACTTTTCTGGCTGAACGGATTCAGCCCCAAGTCCTGCTTTGTGCATCTGGCAATCATGCCTGAATTTCACGGCAGGGGTACTTTGCAGATGGGGCGCGGGGTATTGCGTCATTTATTGTCAGCTTCTGACGTGTCGGGTGAATATATATTCGACTGTATAAAGGGTTTGATACCGACGGTTAACCCATTGGCCTGTCGCATGGCCGAAAGGTCCGGGTTCATTAAGGCGGGAGTTCTCCCGCAGGCCGCATACAATGCGGCAGCAGATAAAAGTGTGGATGCTGCAATTTTTTTTGCGGTCAGGAATAAAGAGGACCAAGAGTCCGCAACAGAAATTTCTAAACAAGGAGAATGATTATGGGAGGCGGAGGAGGAAAAGCACCTTCAGCACCAGTTTCACCGCCACCGGCACCCCCGGTGGCCCCACCCCCGGAAGCACCGAAGATGGAAGACATCGGCAAAAGCGAGCAGGAGCTTCGGGCCAGGAAGATGCGCGAAATGGAGCGCATGAAAAAAGGCCGCAGTGCCACAGTTCTCACCGGAGGACAGGGCGATACCGGGCAGCTGGCAACGGCAACCCAGAATCTGCAGGCCCAAAAGACCAAGCTAGGTCAGTAGGGGGAGTGCATGCCTAACTATTACAGGCCGGACCTGCCTAAAGCTGAGGAAGGCCAACCGCAGGTCTGGTTTGATAACGGTTCTCCCGGGTTTAACGGCTATTACAAATGGCACCGTTATACCTACGGGACCAATCCTTCATCAAACAACAGAGGGCTGAATGCCCCGGCTGATTGGCGGGTTCCCGAAGATTGGACTTTTTCGTCTGGAACAGGGCACTGGTATACGCCTACAGAAATGAAGGATGCCGGATTTAACCGAATTAACGGGGACTGGCTGCATCCTAATGATATCCGCCAGCGCGAAGTTGAACGTCAGAATGCAGAGTTCGATGCCAGTCTCGCAGCGCGTAAGAAAAGCCAATCCCGTATGCGCAAGGTGCATGCTCTTGGCCGCAAAGCAACCATCCTGACCGGACCGGACGGAGTGGTGGCAAAGGCCGAGGTCGGCAAGGAAGTTTTAGACCGTTACGAAGGAGTAATGAAATGACCGAACATCGTTGTCCGGTTTGCCGCAGACTGCTGCTGAAGGGCAAAGTAATTGAAGTGCAGGTGAAGTGCCCAAAGTGTAAGAAGATGGTGCGGATTGTTGAGGAAGATAGAACATGAAACATGTAGAAAGTAGTCAATATTTGCAGCGGCTGCAAAGTTTGCGGCAGGAGCGCAGCAGCTGGGAATCGCATTGGCAGGAAATCAGCGATTACATTCTGCCACGTAAAGGGGTTTATGCCGGACACCGCCCGAATGACGGCGGTGTCAGGTCCGGCAAGATTATTGATTCGACCGCAACAAGGGCCTTACGCATTCTTGCGGCGGGCTTGCAGGGCGGATTGACCTCCCCGGCCAGACCGTGGTTCAGGCTAGGTATTGCTGACCGAGATCTCGCACGGCATAAGTCTGTGCGGGAATGGATTTCCAAGGTTGAGAGTGCCATGTATCGTGCCTTGGCTCGCAGTAATTTTTATTCCTGCATCCATTCTCTTTACACAGAGCTGGCTGGATTCGGGACCGGGATTCTTTATTGTGAACCGGACGATGACAGTGGGATACGGTTCAGGACATTGACCGCAGGGGAATATTGCCTCACCACGGACGCGCAGGGCAGGGTGGACTCGGTTTACCGTGAATTCAAGATGACTGCCCGTCAGTTGGAAAAGCGTTTCGGTAAGGATAATCTGCCTGCATCGGTGCACACCAGTCTGGGGGCGAACCGTGATCACTGGTTTGACGTCTTGCATGTGGTTCAGCCGCGTGACGAGTTTGATGTTGAGCGCATGGATGCGCTGAATATGCCGTTTGAGTCGGTATTTCTGCTCAATGGGCGCGGTGGGCATGTGCTATCCGAAAGTGGTTTTGCGGAGAATCCGTATATGGCTCCGCGCTGGGATACTGCGGCGATGGATGTTTATGGACGTTCTCCGGCAATGGATGTGCTGGCCGACGTGAAGATGCTCATGGAGATGAGCAAGAGCCAGATTCAGGCCGTTCATCTGACTCTGCGCCCGCCTATGAAGGTTCCTTCCATGTATTCAAGGCGGCTGAACCTGTTGCCTGGTGGACAGAACCCGGTGGAGCAGAATCAGCAGGATTCGGTTTCCCCGCTATATCAGGTTCGCCCAGATCTGGCCGGAGTCAGCACTAAAATTCAGGATGTGCGCACAGCCATTCGCGAAGGGTTTTATAATGACATTTTCATGATGATGGCAGGGTCCAACCGCAGGAATATTACTGCAGCCGAGGTTGCAGAGCGTCATGAAGAAAAATTGATCCAGCTTGGCCCAGTTATTGAGCGTCAGCATACGGAGTTGCTTGATCCGCTTATTGACCGGATTTTCGGTATCTTGAACCGTTCAGGCCAGTTGCCGGAAGCTCCTTCAATCCTTGAAGGTGCGGATATCAAAATTGATTATATTTCAGTGCTGGCGCAGGCCCAGAAAATGGTTGGAACCCAGTCTATCCAGTCTCTGGCTCAGTTTGTTGGTAATCTGGCACAGGCTAATCCCGAAGTGCTGGACAAAGTGGATATGGACCGTGCTGTAGATGATTTTGCCGAATTGATAGGTGTCCCTAACGGCATAGTTCGCTCCGGCGATGAGGTGGAAAAATTCAGAAATATGCGCAGGCAGGCAGAGCTTAAACAAAAGCAATTGCAACAGAATCTGCAAGCGGCTTCCTTGGGGTCGGGGATAGTCAAGGATTTAGCTAATTCTGGACTGAGCCTGGAACAGATGCAGGGTGTGGTCGATCAGGCCGGGGTCATGATGCAAACATAATTTAAAAGCGGGGTCGTAATGGCTCCGCTTTTTTTATATGAGTGTTAAATTAAAATTTTGCTTTAAAATAGTTGGTTAATTTGGCTGGGGAGAATGCTGGATCAATCCTGTTGATTTTATAAGGAATAATTTTTAAGACGAGAATTATTTAATTATCGTATGTGGCGGTCTCAAGTGTTGATGTACTTGACTTTTTTAGATTATTTGTGCTTTCTATGGATAGGGGTTATCTGAGAAATTATATTCATTGAAAGGATTTATGAATGCTGGTTCTGACCGACTTAACTAGATTTAATGATAGCGACAATGTTTGCATGGCCTTACTGGATGAGGACGATTGTACCTGTTACCGTCCGCTGCCTTATGAAGACATGGCTTTTGTAGAGTTCCGTAATATACGGCCCGGAATGATTGTTTCTGCCGATGTTGTTAAGCAGGACGAAATAAATTGCCCTCATGTTGAGGACTGCAGTTTTGAAAATGATGTCTGGCTGGATTGTGTTGATGAACAGACATTCCGGAATTTACTCGAAAGAAGTGCGGTAGATTCCATAAATGAGGCCTTTGATGGAATTGTGACTTCGAAAAATAGATGTGTACCTGCAGATTCGCCATGTGCCTGCTCAATTAGAACTATCCGCGTTGATGCTAAGTCCGTCAGCGTTTCAGTGATTGATGCCGGGGATGATATTAAATTGAGGCTTGGTTTTAAAGATAAGGGCGGGGAGAAATTCCGTCTCACTCCCATTGCAGATCTTTATTTCCACCGTATGGCTATGGAATATGTAACACAGGACCGCCTTGATGAGCTTGAAGCTCTGCTCGCCGGAGGGGATGAAGTCTATATCCGCGCCGGACTGAGCAGGCTTTATGAGAGTAAAAGTGGTAGGCAGGGGTTTTGGATGCAGGCTAATGGTGTTTACATTTTTCCGGGTTATTCGCCCGACTAGTTCTCGGTTTTAGACTCGTTTTTTTTTGATTTTCTTAGGCAGAATGCCGCAAGACATAAGTTGAAAATCAGACTGATTCCCAAAAGGGCCTTGATTGTATTGCCGGCCTGCAAATAATTTTCTCCTGTTTTGCCAGCCAGAGTGTTGTCGTCAGATTCAGCAACATCCACATTAAAAAAAAGCTTATGCCCGAGGCCCCCGTCGACTTCTACTTTCCATATTCCTGCACTGTCCGGGAGAAATGAAAAAACACCGTTTTGATCGGTGCGTCCGTTTTGAAATTCAATTTCGTCATTTTTTGGGGCATAGACCAGAACTTCTCCGTAAGCGATAGGGTCGCCGGTGGAAAAATGTGATTTGAATGTCACTGTCGGTGAAGTTTCCAACATATCATAAGAAACTCCATGTGCCCATGCAATATTGCCGGAATAGATGATCCCGGCCGTGAAAATGATCACGGCCGGGATTATTTTTTTATACAACATTTATTTAACTTCGAAGACCAGCACGGAGCGCATTACGTGGCTGTCGTAGTCCGGGTTTGAAGTTTTATCTACATGTTGAACTCGAACCATCCATGTGCCGGGCGCGGTGATCTTAAGTTTGGTAATACCGTTGCCGTAAGGCTCTGTGAAGTAAGCAAAGGTATTCGGGGTCTGTGAGAACCCATCGTATGTCGCAGCCATGCTTTCTACGGAAACGGGCTTACCGTCCAGTAAGGTCTGGAACTCGATCTCCTGACCGACCTCAGCTTTGGTGGGGTCACTCATTGGGATGATTTCAAGACGCTGACCGAGTACCTTGTTATAACTACCGTCAGCCCTTCCAACATTAACGAGAGTTTTACAGAATTTTTCATATTTGCCGCTACGGATGACACCTTTGAGTCCTTTTTTCGACTGCTGCTTCCAGCCCTTGGTTGTCTGAGTCCAGATCATGCCTTTGCGGTGTCCGGCAATAATCGCAGTACCTTCTGCTTCAGGTTTAATCTGACCGTCCAGGGTCATCAGCATTTTATTTTCTGCAAGGTTCAGCTGAGTGGTTTTGCCATCCAAGAACAGCTTGGTTTCAACTTGATCGATAGGTTCCATTTCTTCACTGATCATAAACACATGTGCTGATACAATGCTGAAAGGTACTACGTGATCTTTCGCAACAGTCAACTGTACAGGTTTAATGATGAATTCGTGGGCAAATGCAGTTGAGCAGCACATCGCCACGAGTAGAAAGGAGAGAACTAGTGAGATTCGTTTGAGACATTTCATGATAAACTCCAACTATAAAGTGTAGATTGATTGTTGCTTCGTGCTACGTATTTAAAAAGCATATGTCAATATTAAAATTAAATGTAAAAATATGCTTGATGATGGTTGCAGTGGGGGTGTAAAACCGAGTTGGAGCTATCTTGTTGGACTAGTTAATTTTGTTAGGGCCAAAAAAAATCCCCTGCTGATTGCTCAGCAGGGGATTTCAGGTAGTCGGGAGCTGTGAAATTAAAACTTCACATATAAACGTACACCGGACATGTAGAATTTGTTTTTAGGTTCTTTAAACGTGCCGGCGCTAATTGTATCTTTTTCAGAATCTTCGATATGCCAGTAACGGAAGTATGGCTCCATACCCAAGGAGTAGCTATCAAAGTCGTGTTCAAGAAAGGCAGAAATGCGTCCACCAGCACCGGATGCAAATTCCTGTGTGTTGTTGACATCATCGTAAGTGGGGCCGACATCAGTAAGCATGCTTTTGACTTCGCCGCCAAGCAGGAGATCGCCTTCCAAAGTTCCGCCGATGGACCAGCCGTCGTTTAAGCGGGTTACCAGATTAACACCTACCGGCAGGTAGACCTGTTTAATCTGACGTTCATAGCCACCGGTGGTTTTAATGTCGTCATTCCAGTAGCGGGCAGCAATACCGATGTAGGGAGTAACTCCGGTTTCTTCGAAATCAAATCCCATACCGACAGTCGCACGTCCGCTGATAAAGTAATCATCAGTGTCGCACTCAAGCGAGGTGCCGTCGGATCTCTTACCGTTATAGCGCAGTCCCCCGGCGAGACCTTCAAATTCGGCATTAAGCATGACGTTGTATTCGGTAAAATATCCAGTCCAAGCAGCAAAGCCGCCATTAAGGAAGCCCTTTTCATGCATTACATCGGGTTCATCGTAATACATATACATCCCCTCATAGCCCAGCTTGAATTCACTGGTAGGGAAGAGTTCCTTTTCTGCAGCAAATGCAGAACTGGAAATAAGCAACAGGCCGACAATGAGAAATATTAATTTGTTTTTAAGCATGAGTACATGAACATTTGGATTAAAGATTCTGCTTCACTATGAATATCAACCTCATCCGGGAAAAACTGGGAGTATTGGGCAAGCCCAAGGAGTATTGAAAAGTATTGTGCCGCTGCAACAGCAGGCTTGATATCTTCACGGAAAGTGCCATCCTGTTGCCCTTCTGAAATAATTTTTTCCGTTCGTTTAATGAATTTGTATTCATATTCCCGGAATTTTAATTTGAAGGGCATCAGTTCTTCTGACCACTCGGTTTTATTGAACATAATTCCAAAGGCTGCGCGGAAGTCTTCATTACGTCCGGCGTGCTCTATCCATACTCTCATCAAGCCGCCTATCATTTCTTTAGGTGACAGGTCTTCTTCAAATTTGCTGAAGAGCAGGTCACGAACAGGCATGAAAGCATAGTCGAAAAGTTTTTCGAATAGATCCGTTTTATTCTTAAAATGCCAATACACGGCTCCACGGGTAACCCCTGAGTCTTCGGCAATGTCTTGCAGGGTGGTCTTGGCGTATCCTTTTTCGCTGAATACTTTAAAGGCCGAGGCAAGTAGTGCTTGGCGTGTTTTTTCAGCCTCTTCTTTGGTCTTTCTGGCCATGTGAGTTCCTGTTTTTGTTTATATTTAGCACATTCGGTTAATGTATTTTAAATACAGTTTGAGACCGGAAAAGTCCAGCTGTGCATGTAAACGCTCTCGCTTTGAAAACAGAATAGGCTTTATTAGAAATATATGCTTTGATTAAAAAAGCCCGGCTGAAGATTTTCAGCCGGGCTTTGGTTAAGTCAAATAAGACTTAGAAGCGTACAGGCAGGGATTTTTCAAGTCCTGCGAGTACTTTCTTGTGTTCTTTGTCTACGGCTTTATCGGTCAGAGTTTTCTGTCCGTGGCGGTAGGTAATGCGGAAGGAAAGGTTACGTTCATCTTCCTGTCCTTCGGGGACGAAGACGTTGACCAGTTCCACAGATTCGATCAGGGGCAGCTTAAGGCCGCGGATCGCTTCTTTGATGGTTTCCGCGTGCAGGGAAACGGGACCGATTGCAGTCACGTCACGTCTTGACGGCGGGAATACTGGAAGGGTCTTAAACTTGATCTCGTGTTCCATAACTATGTCACGCAGCAGATCGGCATTCAGGTCTGCCATCCAGACCTCTTTCTTGGCGTGGTACTTATCGGAGATATCAGCCTTGACCATCCCCATGAAACCGATTTCCTGATCACCGAGGGTGATGTTCACACAAGGTTCAAGGTAGCTGTGATCTTCCGCTAGGGTGAAGGTTGCTTCGCCCAGCTTGAGGTCAGCCAGCAGGTGCTCTACGAGACCTTTAATATCAAGGTAGTCGGCATCGCCCTGTTCGTTGGGCCATTCGGCGTTGGAACGGGGGCCGTTGAGCATGATACCCAGACGGGACTGCTCGCGGGTTTCGGTGTCGGACTCAGCGTCCTTGATGAATTTTTTGGCGATTTCAAATACCCGGATATGGGTGTTGCCCTGTGCGAGGTTGTGACGCACGGTGTTGAGCAGGCCGGGAGCCAGCTCAGTACGCATTACGTTCTGATCTTCGCTCAGGGGGTTGGCGATGTTTACGCGTCCTTCCTTGGGCAGACCAAGCAGGTCGAGATCATCATCACCTACGAAGCTGTAGTTGATAGCTTCGTGCAGACCTACGCCGCGACCCCAGTTTTTAATGCGGCGGTAGAAGCCGTAAGGGGTTTCCGCAATAACGGAAGCGTCAAAGGTCTTGGAGATGCGGGGCAGGACAGAAGGAATCTTATCCATGCCGAAGTAACGGGCTACTTCTTCGTACAGATCGGCTTCACGCTCGAGGTCGAGTCTGTAAGAAGGAGTGGATACTTTCCAGCAATCTGCATCGCTATCATTAACTTCCAGTCCCATAAGGGAGAAAGCTTTTTTGCTGAATTCAGGCTCAAGGTCCAGACCAAGCCAGCTGTTGCAGCGCTTGTGGCGGTAATCGTGGGTACGGTCCTGCCAGGGCTTGGGTTCGTTCTTGGCCACGCCGGAAACAACTTTTGCGCCGGAAAGTTCGCTCATAAGCTGAGCTGCACGATCCATGGCAAAGGTGTTCATCTGCTGGTCCACGCCACGCTCGAAACGGTATGAAGCTTCGGAGGGCAGAGCCAGTCGGCGAGCGGTTTTGCGGATAGTGCCTGGGCGGAATACTGCGGATTCGAGGACTACATTGGTGGAGCCGTTGTGAATTTCAGAGTTCATGCCGCCCATAACACCGGCCAGAGCAACCGGCCGCTCTGCGTCCCAGATGAGCAGGTCGGAATCGATAAGCTTACGTTCCTGTTCATCAAGGGTGGTGAATTTAGTGCCTTCAGGAGCAAGACCGACCCTGATTTTGTCGCCTTTGAGCAGATCAGCATCAAAGGAGTGCAGGGGCTGGCCAAGTTCGAAAAGGATGTAGTTGGTCACGTCAACAATGTTGCTGATGGGACGAACTCCTACAGAAAGCAGACGGTAGCGCATCCAGTCCGGAGAAGGAGCGATTTTCGCACCCTGCAGGATTCTTGCCTGATAGAGCGGGCAGTATTCGGGATCGTCGATCTCGATTTTGAGCATGTCTGCTGCATTGCCGCCTGCCTCAACGAGGTTGAGTTTAGGCATGATGATAGGCAGATCAAATGCCAGTGCTGCTTCACGGGCGATGCCGAGCATGGAAAGGCAGTCGGCACGGTTGGGAGTGATGCCCAGATCCATGACGGTGTCTTCCATGTTCATTGCTTCAGTGAATTTGACACCGGGTTTAAGCTCTTCAGGCAGGATCATGATGCCGTCGTGCTCATCGGAGAGTTCCAGTTCGCGCTCAGAGCAGATCATGCCATGGGACTTAACGCCGCGCAGTTTGGCTTTCTTGATCTTGAAATCGCCGGGCATGGTCACGCCGACTTTGGCCACAGGCACATTAATGCCCTGGGTCACGTTGGGTGCACCGCAAACGATATCAAGAAGCTCGCCGTCACCGACGTCTACTTTACAAACAGACAGCTTATCGGCTTCGGGGTGCTTGCCGCACTCCACAACGTGACCGACAACGATGTCTTTGATCGCTTCAAAAGGATTGAAAATTTCTTCAAGCTCAAGGCCGAGCATGGTCAGCCTGTCGCCAAGCTCCTGAATTTCGCCCTCATATGGAACGAAATCCCGCAGCCATTGCATGCTTAAAAGCATTTGAGCCTCCAGCAGTATTTACTGCGTATATATTAGGAAAACTGTTCGAGGAATCGGATGTCGTTTTCAAAGAACATGCGCAGATCGCCGATGCCGTATTTGAGCATGGCTACGCGTTCAATGCCGAGTCCGAATGCGAAACCGGAGTACTTTTCGGTGTCGTAATCAACTGCTTTCATTACGTTGGGATCCATCATGCCGCAGCCGAGGATTTCCACCCAACCGGTCTGCTTGCACACACGGCAGGGCTTACCGTCGATGGTGCCTTTGCCGCCGCACATTACGCAGGAGATATCCACTTCTGCGCTGGGCTCGGTAAAGGGGAAGAAGCTGGGGCGGAAACGTACTTCAGTCTTGGGTCCGAAAAGCTGGTGGACGAATGCTGTCAGTGTTCCGCGAAGGTCCGCCATGCTCACGTTCTGATCGACGAGAAAGCCTTCGATCTGGTGGAACATAGGGGTGTGGGTCAGGTCGGAATCCCTGCGGTAAACTTTACCGGGTGCGATGGCTGCCAGCGGAGGAGTTCTGTCCTTCATGGTGCGGATCTGCAGCGGGGAAGTGTGTGTACGCAGCAGGATGGAATCTGAAATGTACAGGGTATCCTGCATGTCGCGCGCGGGGTGTTCCGGCGGAATGTTCAGTGCTTCGAAGTTGTACCAGTCGTTTTCAACTTCGGGTCCGGTAACGACTTCAAAACCCAACCCGATGAATACGTCACAGATCTCGTCCATGACAAGGGTGACCGGGTGGAGCGAACCTTCAGCAGGCTTGCGACCGGGCATGGTGGGGTCGAAACGGGACAGGCTCTCAGCGGTGGCGGCTTTTTCAAGCTCGCTCTGTTTTCCCTCGATAAGTTCGGTGAGAGCGGCCTTTACTTCATTGGCTTTTTTACCTGCTATAGGCTTGTCTTCGTTAGGAAGTGAGGGCAGACCAGACATGATTTTGGCTACGCGGCCCTTGCGGCCGAGAAGGTCGATCTTGATATCTTCCAGTTCAGACAAAGAAGCCTGATCCAGGCGTGCAGAGCACTCCGGGACCAGGCCTTCAAGTTCCTGTAACAGGGACTTTACGTCCGACATTTAGCTTACCTGAGCTTTTGCTATCTCAACCACTTTGGCGAATGCAGGAGCATCGTTTACAGCCAGATCGGCGAGAACTTTACGGTTCAGGACAACGCCAGCGGTAGACAGGCCGTGAATGAGGCGGCTGTAGGACATACCGTTCAGGCGTGCAGCAGCGTTGATACGCTGAATCCAGAGTTTACGCATATCACGTTTGCGAAGCTTACGACCAACGTAAGCCATGCAGAGTGAACGTTCAACACGCTCTCTGGCGGTGCGGTAAAGGGTTGATCCAGAACCACGGAAACCCTTGGCCATTTTCAAATATTTTTTATGACGCCTCTTAGCGGCGACACCACGTTTTACTCTCATTTATTCCTCCTAGGGAATTTTCTCTAAAACCAGCCGCGAACGTAGTTCCGCGGACAGGAGTGTTCAAATAAAGTGCTAATTACTCAAGTAAGCTATTCTTATGAAGCAATTATGCGTAGGGAAGCATGCGCTTGACCTGACCGATGTTCGCACTGTCAACAGTAGTGCTCTTGCCGAGTCTGCTCTTACGCTTCGCAGTCTTCTTGGTCAGGATGTGGCGCAGACCCTGCTTGCGACGCTTGAATTTGCCGCTGCCGGTTTTAGCAAAACGCTTTGCTGCGCCTCTTCTGGTTTTCATTTTAGGCATTTTTTTTCCTCCTTGGGAATACCGACACGTAAGCCGGAAAAAACCTTATTTTTTAATGGGGGCCAGCATCATATTCATGGTGCGGCCTTCAGACCTTGGGGCCTGTTCCATTTTGGAAATGTCCTGAGTTTCCTCTTTGACACGCTCCAGAACAGACAAACCTCTGTCCTTATGGACGATTTCACGGCCCCGGAAAAATATAGTGACTTTGCACCTGTCGCCGCCTTCGAGAAACCGACGGATGTGCTTGAGCTTTGTCTGGTAGTCGTGCTCGTCTGTCTTGGGGCGAAATTTGACTTCCTTGATCTGGATTACAGTCTGTTTCTTTTTGGCTTCCTGCTTACGCTTCTGCTGCTGATATTTGAACTTACCATAGTCCATAATCTTGCAAACAGGCGGATCAGCCTTTTCTGCAACTTCAACCAGATCAAGACCCCGGTCCTGTGCAATTTCAAGGGCTTCTCGTGTGGGAAGTACTCCCAACTGTTCACCCTCATCATCAATAACCATGACCTTGGGAACTCTAATGCGCTCGTTTCGGCGGGCACCGTCATCCCTGCGATAGGGACGCCTGTCTCTATGAAAAGCTATAGCTCATGCCTCCGCGTTTGAATGGTTCACTAATGGCGGTCGAAATAAGCTCTGCCGCTTCTTCAATAGACTTGAGTCCGGGGTCTTCCCCGTCGCGGGCCCTTACATTGACCGATTCCGCAGCGACTTCTTTGTCGCCAACTATTAACATGAACGGGATTTTTTCAAGCTGGGCTTCCCGAACTTTGTAACCCAGTTTCTCATTGCGATCATCAACCTCGGCACGAATGCCCTTTTCTTGCAGAAACTGCAAGACTTTTTGTGCAAATTCGTTCTGAGAGTCGGTGACTGTGAGAATTTTTGCCTGAACAGGGGACAGCCAGGCAGGCAGAGCGCCACCGGTGTGTTCAATCAGTACACCGATGAAGCGTTCGATGGAACCGAGGATAACCCGGTGGAGCATTACAGGTCTGTGACGCTCACCATCTTCGCCCACATAGCTTAAGTCGAACCTTTCTGGCAAGGTAAAATCACACTGGATTGTAGCACATTGCCAGCGACGTTCAAGTGCATCTTTAATAATGATGTCGATTTTAGGACCGTAGAACGCTCCGTCGCCTTCATTGATTGAGTAGTCCATACCCATTTCTTTGAGTGCGCCTTCGAGAGCTTCAGTTGCTCTATCCCAGTCTTCGTCTGAACCGATAGCCTTTTCGGGCTTGGTGCTGACTTCTGCTTCGTATTCAAATCCAAACAGGCCCATTACATCGCCAACGAACTTTGCAACTCCGATGATTTCTTCGCGGAGCTGGTCGGGGCGGCAGATGAGGTGCGCATCGTCCTGAGTAAAAGTACGAACACGCAACAGGCCATGCAGTACGCCGGACTTTTCGTGGCGATGAACCACACCCAACTCAAAGTAGCGCTGGGGCAGGTCGCGGTAACTGCGAAGTCTGGATTTGAATACCAGCATATGAGAAAGGCAGTTCATAGGCTTGATACCGTAGGACTGCTCATCAATCTCAGTAAAATACATATTCTCGCGGTAGTTGTCGTAGTGACCTGACTTTTCCCAAAGCTCTCGCTTGAGGATCAGCGGACCCTGTACGAACTGATAGCCGCGTTTGAGGTGCTCTTTGCGCTCAAAATCTTCAATGATTGCGCGAACCAGCGCTCCCTTGGGATGCCAGATGGTCATACCAGCGCCAACATCAGGGTTGACGGAGAAGAGATCCAGCTGTGTGCCGAGTTTACGGTGGTCGCGTTTTTTAGCTTCCTCAATCTGTGCGAGGTGCTTTTTTAGGGCTTTAGGGTCAGGAAAAGCAGTACCGTAGATACGCTGAAGCTGTTCACGTTTTTCATCTCCGCGCCAATAAGCACCTGCAACGGAAAGCAGTTTAAAAGCCTTGAGCATGCCGGTACGCGCCACGTGGGGGCCACGGCAAAGGTCAGCAAATTCACCGTTGGTGTATACGGAAACGGTGTCTGCTCCCAGGTCGTTGATCAATTCGATTTTGTAGGACTCGCCCATTTCTTCGAATTTTTTGAGTGCGTCCGCGCTGGAAAGCACTTCGCGGGTAAATTCTTCGTTGGCACCAACGCGGCGCAGCATTTCGGCTTCGATGGCCTCCAGATCTTCAGGAGTAAAGGGGCGTTCGTAGTCGAAGTCGTAGTAGAAGCCGCTGGCAATGGAGGGGCCGATGGTCACCTTGGCTGTAGGGTAGAGTTTTTTTACTGCTTCAGCCATGAGGTGTGCTGTGGAGTGGCGGATTACCTCCAGACCTTCTTCGGAATCAGCCATTACCGGCTCAAGGTCGGTACAGTCGGCAGGCACGGTGGTGGTGAGATCAAGAAGCGTGTCGCCGCATTTGGCAACTACAACGTTCTTGAACTGCTTCTTGGACAAGGCCTCTTTGAGAACCTCGCCGCAAAGCGCACCCTGCTGAACCTCAAGTTCTTTACCTGCAACTTGCATATCCACTCTCTCTTTGCGGAAAAAATGTTTCAATGTCCGACAACTTCGGACAATCTTAAAATGTCTTCTTTTATGCGAAAAAGTTGCCCTTGCAACTATCCGTTATCCCTGATTCGTAAGGCTTGAAGACTTAGAACATCATAATGATCGCGCAGCATTCTTACTGCACGAAAGGCGGTATATTTAGCTGTTAAATGACGGGAAGTCAAGGGATGTAAGGGGTTAGTTGGTCAATTCTTGTGATTAAAAGCAATATTTTAAATAAAGAAATATATTTCGATTTTAGAAAAGCTCTATTTAAGTATTAGATTGTGCTTTAGCATTTTCTTTGGAAAATTTTATCCATTTCATCGGTTTGTGCGGATTTAGTATTGTGCCCGCAATTCGTGATCTTGTTCAGCAAAGCAAAAATCCCCCGCCGGAGCAGGGGATTGTACACACTATGCTGACTCGACACCGGCCTTTTTCGGCCATTTGAATCCCTTTGGAAATGCGTTGTAAGTTTCAAGCTCGGCGGTGAGCATGTCATGCAGCTTCTGCATCCGGGGGAGGTTTGTTTTTCTACGCGTTCCCCAAGCCAGATTGACCATCTGGCCCGGATCATCAGCCATGTTGTATAGTTCGTACTCCAGCTTGGTCCCTTTGCTGGTGAAGTAGACGGCATACAGCCATTCTTTGTAGCGGATGCTGCGGATTTTACCGGCAATAGTGTTGTAGACGTTTTCTATGCCCAGAAGTCCTTTAAAGAGTGATTCGCAATCTTCGGTGAAGAACATGGCCCTGTCCCGCACGCTGACTTTCGGGTCGTCCATGACCGGCACAAGTGATTTTCCGTGGATGCCCATCTCCTTCAGTTCTTTGGGGGTTGCCATCCCGGTTAATTGTGCCACAGTGGGGACCAGATCAATCAGGCTGGAGAAGGATTCGGTTTTTGTCCCTTTGGGAAACAGCTTTGGGTTGGATATGATCAGGGGTACATTGATGGTTTCCTCATAGCTGTTGACTCCTTTCTGGATTAACTGGTGGGCCCAGCTTTGTTCCCCATGATCAGCAAAACGGAAGATGATCGTATCCTCAGTGAGGCCCTTTTCCTCGAGCTTGTCCAGTACCGCTGTAATCTGATTGTCCACAACTTTGTGCAGGTGGGCGTAGAAACGGCAGAATTCCGTGCGGTCCTTTTCAGTGGGGCAGCTGGAGACTTTGTCGCACAGTTTCTGGTATTCTTTCTGGGCCGAAGGCTTTTCATCCAGATTGTCATTGTAGTTCGGCGGGAGTTCTATTTCAGTGAGATCCACATAATCAGCCTTGTTGTAGCCCCATTTATCCTGATCAGGCCATGCGCTGATGTCGTGCGGATTGCCGAATGATGCGACCATAAGGAAAGGGGGGCCGTTTTCCGGGTCATGATTGTCCAGATATTCGAAAATAGTTTCGCCTTTGGTTATGGCGGGTGTCATGCTGTTGTAGGTGTCCGGCACACCGTCCACAAAGCGTTGGTCGTTACCGGGAAAACCGCTGCCTATCCACGGATTTCCTCCGATATCAACGGCACAGTCCGGCGGATTCCAGCGGTGGGCACTATAGTTTTCCGAGGCCCATTTGATGTCGTAGCTGGCAAAGCTGTCCATGGACGGATTGCTCTGCGGAGTAAAGAGGTGCATTTTCCCTTTGTAGGCAATGTCGTATCCAACCTTTTCAGCCAGTTTGAATATGTTGGTGATGTCGGTCCGCATGGGAGGGTTGGGCGGAACCTGTGTTACGCCGTGGACACTGGGGTAAACTCCGGTCAGAAAACTTGCCCGGCTGGGTGAGCAGGCTGAAGCGGCGATAAAATTATTGCTGAAGGTTACTCCGCTATTCTGTAGACGGGCCATGGAGGGCATGTGTTTTTCAATCCAGCCCTCAGGCCAGTGTTGAGCCTGCCGCTGCTGGTCGGTGATGATCAGCAGTATGTTGGGCCGTTTGCCGTGTTTGTTTAACCGGGGTGGGGTTGGGCTTTTGCTTGCAGTCCCGGCCTTTGCCACCTGTTCGCCAAGTACGCCGGAAGCCACAGCTCCAGCAGTTAATGCCAGTCCTTGCTTAAGGAATTCACGTCTGGTTTTCTCCTTCATTGTCCTGCCTCCTGTATTGGAAGTGTCCACGGACCATTGTCTTCGGATCGACAGCCTGGCTGACCCTGTGACAGGGAACAGGCATGCGGCGATTCAGATAATTGGAACAACTATACGTGAAAACAGCAGGCAGGTACAAGTTTTTAGCTATGAACCGCAACACCGTTTGTATTTTTTGCCGCTACCACAAGGGCAGGGTTGGTTTCTGCCTGTTTTAGCATCATATGTCATGTCAGCCCTTCGGTTTTCAACCTGCGAGGCGGAATATTGTTTTTTCCAAACTTGTGCCAGACGGCGAAGTCTTTGGTCTGCATGTTCGAAGAATATTTTATATGCCGGGCAGAGGTAATTTGAGGGCTTTCCTTTTGTGTTTCCTAGACGGTCTTTGGGACATCCTGCCCGGCACAGGGGCAACCACCTGCATTTTGTACATTCTTTGGGCAGGCAGGCCTTTCTGTATCCGAAGGTGGATTGCCGCTTGGAATTGAGCATTTCAGTGAGGGAAGTCTGTCGGATATTGCCGAGATGCCATTCAGGCTGAACATAAAAATCGCAGCAAAAGACATCTCCGTTATGTTCAACAGTGATGTAGCACCCGCATTCTTTGAGCAGGGTGCATTCCGGGGCAGGATAGCCGATATATAAATGAAACAAGGACTCGAACATACGCACGGATGTGGTGGGCGTTCGTCCATAAAAATCATCCATCCAGTTGTCGAAAATGCGGCATAGAAAATGCCCGTACTTCTCGGCAGGAACCGAGAAAGGCAATAGGCGGCTGGGATCATTCCTGTCTGTTTCCACGCAGGGGATGAACTGCATATGGGTTAAACCCAGATTCTTGTGATATTCGTATATTTCGTCCGCAAAGCGGACCGAGTGGTCATTTACGACAATCAGCGCGTTGACTGCCAGCCCGGCAGAGAGCATTTCTTTGGCGTTGGCGGAGACTTTTCCCCAAGTGCCTTTTCCTTTGCGGCTGCGGCGGTAATGGTCATGCACATGTTCGGGACCATCCAGCGATAAGCCGACCAGCCATGGATATTTTTTAAGGAAGCTGATCCAATCTTCGTTGATGAGCAGTCCGTTGGTTTGCAGCCCATTTCCCACAGTCTGTCTCTGCCCGTATTTCTGTTGCAGTTCAATACACCTGCGGTAGAAATCCAGTCCCATCAGCGTTGGCTCGCCACCCTGCCAGATAAAGCTGACCTGCTCCCCGGATTGATTCATTGCCTGCCGGATCAATTCTTCGAGCAACTCACCGGACATGCGGTATGTTGGTGTTTCTTTGAATAATGAACTTTTATCCAGATAGAAACAGTAGCTGCAGGCCATGTTACAGTCTGGCCCTGTCGGCTTGATAAGGATAGTTTGCAATGGTTTACGCATACTTTCCCATATCATCCATGTATAGCTGTGTCTGCATTAAAAAAGGTCAGGGTGCTGATAAAGCATCCTGACCTCAATATTTTATTGGTTGGGAATTGTTTATTTTACTTGCAAAGCAAAGGATGGTTTCCCTTCAGTTTCATTTATCCCAATCAATTCAAGTCCTTCACCGTCAGTTTCGCAATTCATCAATTTAATGGAGTTCCCTTCGAAGACTTCAGATAGAAAAGCAATGCGTATGGATTTGATTTCGTTCTGATTCAATCCAAGAGGACGCAATCCGTCGAAAGACCAGCGTAGGTACTCGGCGTTGTTGACGTGTCCGTTGGCGTCAAGGGAGCTGTAGCCTACGTTGAAAGCCCGGATTTCCTGTGTGGGCATTCCGGGGCGCAGCCGTTTCATTGCGTCAGGGAAAACGCATTTGTCCTGCGCATGAAAATTGAAGTCCGGGTTGATAGTGATCGGCTTGCGGGTGGCCTCATCAAGCACCATCCATTCGGATGAAGCGCGGATGATTTCGCGTCCTTCGGCGTTGCAGCCGGAAAAATCGCGAAAAGCGCGCAGCCTTTTCACCCCCCGGGACCATGTAGTCAGTTCAAACTCTTCTTCGCGCCGGGGCAGTTCGTCAATTTCGATGCGCATGGAGGTCAGCACCCACATCTGGCCGGATTCGGCAAGGTCGTTAACACCTATGCCGAGCGTATCAGCATGCACGGTCGCGGCTTCCTGAAGGTGGTTCATGAGCCAGTGGCAGTGCATGCGGTCGTCCGGGCCTGTTTCGTAAGCCGGGACGACCTTGTTTATTTGTGCTGAGTTTTTAGTCATCCTACCATTTCCTGCCGAGATCGAGAGGAGATTTGAGGCGCATCATGATCTGTTTGGTGTCTTCCTCTGCGGAGAACCGCTGGTAAACGCCCAGTGCCCACATGGGGAAGTACTGGGAGTAGCCGTGGTAACGCAGGTAGAATACGCGGGGGAATCCGGTTCCGGTGAACAGGGTTTCATCCCAGCTTCCGTCTTCTTTCTGGGTATCCAGCAAGTAGCGGATGCCCCGGCTGACGGCCTTGGAGTGGACCCGTCCGGCAGCCATGAGTCCCAGCAGTGCCCATGATGTCTGGGATGCTGTGGAATCTCCGAGTCCGGCGTAGTTTTTGTCGTTGTAACTCAGGCAGGATTCGCCCCAGCCGCCATCTTTGTTCTGATGGTTCTCAAACCATTCTACTGCCTTGCAGACGTAAGAGGAATTCATGTCCTCGCCGGCCTGACGCAGTCCGCAAAGCACGGACCATGTACCATAAATATAGTTGACGCCCCAGCGACCGAACCAAGAACCGTCGTCTTCCTGTTCTTTTTTGAGGAAGTCGATACCCTCTTTGATGGGCCGGAAACTCTTGTCGTATCCGATAACGCCCAGCAGCTCGATGACACGGGCAGTCAGGTCGGAAGTGGGCGGGTCGAGCAGTGCTCCGTGGTCGGCAAAGGGGATATCGTTCAGGTACTCGGCGCAGTTGTCGATATCAAATGCTGCCCAGCCGCCGTTGGAGGACTGCATGCCGATGAGCCAGTTTACACCCTTGATGAAATTCTCATGGTGTTCAGGCTGATCCAGAACCCCGGCACGGCACATGGCCATAAGCACCATGGCGGTGTCATCAAGGTCGGGGTAGAATGTGTTTTCAAACTGGAATGCCCAGCCTCCACCTTCAAGCTTCGGTGCTTTGGAAATCCAGTCGCCACGGAAGAAAATCTGCTGATCCCAGAGCCATTTCAGGGATTGCTGTGTGCATTTGCTATCCTGATCTTCGCCCGCTTCCATCATTGCGGAAAGGGCCAGGCAGGTGTCCCATATCGGGGAGTTGCAGGGCTGGCACATAGCCTGCTCGAGGTTCTCCGCGGTTCCGTGATTGGGGGAAATATCCAGCTCCGGTGCAGCAGAAAGCTCAGCTCCGCCAGTAATTACTGTATGTTCCCAAGGTGATTTTTCCGGCACGTGGAATTTGTCGACCATGAGATCATCAACAGCCTGCATGCCGCGCTTGAAATCCGGGTCGGATTCATCATAGCCGAGCAGGTGCAGCGCAGTGACAGCATTTGCCATTGCCGGGAAGATAGCACCGATACCGCCACGTCCGGCCATGTGTTCACGGGTCCAATCTTCAGCAAAGCTCAGGGCCTTCTTGTTGATGGATCTGGGAACCATATGCATGGTCCGTTTCAGGACACGGTCCAGCAGGATGAAAAGATTTTTACGCCAGCCTTTGTCGCGGTACTTATCTATATGAATGTGTTCTTCCGCAGGTTTGCAGAAAAGTTCCGGCACAGCTTCTTCCGGGCGCAGGCGGCATACCGGTTGCTTGGCGTAGATGATCAGCAGCGGGTAGATAACTGAGCGGGACCAGTAGGAAACCTTATCCAGATGGAAGAAAAACCATTTGGGCAGCAACACGATCTCAATAGGCATAGCCGGGGGGCAGTGCCACGGAATTTGGCCGAATGTAGCAAGGCAGATGCGGGTGAAGACGTTGGAAGTCTCTGCGCCGCCCTTGGCGAGGATAATCTGACGCGCGCGGACCATGTGTTCAGCGTCTTTGTCGTCGCCGAGTATTTTGAGGGCCATGTAGGCTTTAACGGAAGCACTGATGTTTACAGGGCCGTCGTTATCATGCAGGGGCCAGCCGCCATCGGGCATCTGCTTGGCGCGGATGTAGTTGCCCAGCCTTTCGGCAAGGCCTTTGTCCATCTTGCGGCCCAGAAATCTGTTAAACATGATGTATTCTGAAGGAATGGTTACATCTGCTTCAAGCGCGAAAACCCAGTAACCGTCAGGGGATTGCAGTGAGCGGAACCGTTTCATTACCCGGTTCAGGGCATCTTTGGGCTGGAGCAGGGAGACAACGTGATTTTTGGCCTTCTTGTTCATTTTCATGGCGGTTTTCTTGTTCATGGTGAATTTCCTTATATAAAACGGATTTTAAATCCGACCCGTGCGAAAAAGATTTGTTCGATTATAGTAATCAGGCGATGGCGTCAACGGCGGAGTCGATAACCTGCGCTTTCAGCCTGTCCAGCGGACCCCATTCAAATGTTGGGTAGGTGATCAAAAGTGAGGTCAGACCGTGTGTTGCAGCGACAACAGAGTTCGCGGTAACCAGAATGTCTTCCTCTGTGCAGTTTTTAGGCAGACAGTCTTTTACACATTCATTGATGCGGTTGTACATGGTTTTCCCGAGAGGGTTGTCCTGAAAGTGCGAATCGTGGTTTTTCCAGAGGTCGCTTTCCATCATGAAGCCGACGCGGTACGCGCTGGGGTTTTCGAGGCCCATGTCCACGAGAGTGTAGAGAATGTTCTTCAAAGCTTCACGCGGAGGAGGAGTCGTGGCGATTATGCCGTTGATACGTTGCAGGAAGTCCCGGTATGTTTCCTCTGTGAGGCAGAGGAATAGTTCCTTTTTATCTTTAAAATGATGATAGATAGTAGTTGGCGAATAGCCAATAGTGGTCGCCAGCTTGCGCATGGAAACTTGAGCGTAGCCATGTTCGGCAAAAAGTTTTCGGGCGGCATCCAGTATCAGCATTCGTAGTGGTTGCTGCGGCGTATCTATGGTTTTTGAATTAGCGTTCATCGTTGATTCTCCTCAGCTTAACGGTGTTAAGCTGAAAAGCGTTCTGTCATGAATGTATGCGCCTGTCAACCAAATGCGACTATGCTTATGATTTTTTAGAAGTCGGGTAGAAGGCTATCCTATAATATATGGATGTGTCAGGTGAGTTGATGTCCCCGGAAGGTTGGATGTTCCGGGAAAATGAGTAAAAAAGTTCAAAAATTACTTGCAATAGGCAGGTGCTTTGGATATTAATTCTCGCCTCGGACGGAGAAATGCGCTAAAGTTCTTCATCCGTTTTCAGATAAAGTGGCCCCGTAGCTCAGTAGGATAGAGCACAGGATTCCTAATCCTGGTGCCGCGTGTTCGAATCACGCCGGGGTCACCATAGAAATCAAAGCCTTACGAAGATTTTTCTTTGTGAGGCTTTTTCTTTTTCTGCAAAATCCCACCACTTTCCCACCACTTTTTCGATGATTGTGGGTGAGGATATGTGAGTGGGGAGTGTGGTATGTTGGGTTGGGCTAGTTCTTATGATGATGGTGAGTGCAGTTAAGGGGTGTTATGTATGAGTGTGTTTGAAGTGACTAGACAGTGTGACTATTTTCCTAGATTTGGTGATTCTCAAGTAACTCCATATAAAATTAGGGATGAACTTCTATTAAATTGTATAGGAAGTGGGGGGGATTTGGTGGAGATCGTTTTGATGGTTTTAGCCGCTATAAAGGCTTCGGATATGCATTGCTTGTATATTTTACTACGATTGCGTTAGATTTAAATATTTTCCCTAGGTACCAGGATAGAGTCTTTTTTGATTGTATGCATAGTGAACATAGAATGGATATTTTTAATGCTAGAAATTTAAAGCTACTAAAAGAGTTATCAAGCGATCGTATAAATGATATCTGTGCAGAAATTAGAGAATTGTATAGTCATGTTCAACGTAATTTGAAGAATGCAGGGTTAAAAGAAGTACGACTAAGAAGAGAGATTAAAAGGGATAAGTCTGGGTACTTGGAGTCTTGGATCAAATTAAAGAAAAATGCAGAGGCAAAATCTCAAAAGAAAATTAATGTTCATATGGATGTTTTAAATTCATTCGGCGAAGAAGGAGCTTATAAGCAGTACAAAGGAATTTCACTTGAGCTTACTATTCCTATCGAGGAAGTTTTTTATTGTAGTAATCTTGTTGGTGATTGTACTGGAGAGAAACAACCTATGGAAACTGGAGAATGGGTTATTCTAAATAGAAGCTTTGACGGAATAGCAAGTATTCCGACTTCAAGTATAAAAATTACTTCTGACGAATGGAATAATATTTCTGATATTGATGTCTCAGATCCTGAGGCTATTGTGAAACAATATAATCCAATGCCTGTTCTTTTTGAGCGGAGAGACCCAAGTTGTTGTCTTTATGGTACTCATGGCCTTAAGAGAAAGTTTAGATATCGATTGATGTATTATTTGGAGAAAATTATTTTGGGAACGTCTAAAGAATAATGTTGATCTATATGCCCATATGTTCGAACTCTCGGTTCCACCGAGATATTTGAGATAAGTTCTGACTTTGATGGAGTTAAATTTGGCTATGAAAATTTTTAGAGAGAGTGATAATATTTATGATGCTGTTGATTCTGTCGTTGAGCACGGGGTAGCTGTTTTAGCAGGAACCACGACAATAGCTGAGAGACATGGCCGTGCTATAATTGCTAGACTGAAACCGTATGAAGATGTAGCTCCTCACCTTAGTCATGAGGATGTCCCGAACAGCGGAGGGCTTTACTATGTCTTCGATTGTAATAGATTTTCATGCGGTGATGAAAAATTAAAGGCTCTTGTTGCGATGGTTGATACTCGTATCTGGTAGCTGTATGAGGCTGGCGTCCGTCTCTATCTTAGTTTCCCGGAGATTATTCGAAGGATTCGTGCCTCGCCTTAGCTTCGTTCTCTTCAGCAATTTTTTGACGTGCAATGCGTTTTCTTAATTCTGTTAGTTGTTCGCTTGCCCATTCCTGTACGCATGGGGCTTTGTAATTGAGGTAGCTTATGAAGAAAGTAGCGTATGAGCTCAAAACATATGAGTATGGGTAATACTCCATTTCTTCTGGGTAGTGTAATGGGGTTAGTTCTTTCAATATTTTTGGGTGCTTGTGAGCATGTTCAAGTAGTTGTTCGGCTACTGGGTTCAGGCTTATCGCTCTTCCACTAATGTCTGTAAAAAACAAAGGCGTAACGGTTGAAAGTTTGGGGAAACGGATTTTCGGGTCTTCTTCACACCATTTGATTGCATGCGGCGCGACTAAAAAGGCTATGTCGTAGTTATGGAGTGCCTTTGCCCTACTAAGTGGTCTGCCATCAGTGTTGAGTAAAAAAGTGTTCAGTACAACTTGTGGGTGTACCTCAATCAATGAGTTAATTGTGGGCGTTAGGTTCTTGATGATATTAACGTTATTTGTTGTGTATGATTTTAGTCCAAGTTGGCAAAAATCATGAGCCTTTTCTGCATATTTATCTGCTCCAAAACAGCATGCAATAATATTTCGAAAAGATAAAAGCTCATCTTGTGATAATCGGTCAGTGAGCAGGTTGAAACAAAGGTCCTGAGCGAGTAAGGTAAGTTTGCTGTCTTCCTTGTCTTTGCTGATTTTCATAGAAATAATACGCAGGGCTGCCTTTCTACCTTGCTGGGTCTCACATAGCGTAGAAAGAATGTCATTCAGCAATTTGGGATCGATTTTAGCACATGGTTTGATGTGTATGCATGGATGGCTTTCATATTTATTTTTCGCTTTATAATTTGGAAGAGCTTGCAAAATGCGTTTTGCTGCTGCTGTGTCGATCGTATTTTGACATTGAATCTCTAGAAAATATTCTCCAAGAATTTTATCATATATAGTTTCGTCTAAAATTTTATTGTATAAATTAAAGTCTCTTTTTTGCGTACCATTAAGGAATCCAAGTAAAATTGATATGTTGCGCTTTTCTTTTTCTACGAGTTCAAAATATGACTTAAGCTCATTCCAAATTTGTGTTGGATTTTTGCATCCAGCGACTAGGCCATTGCCGAAACTAGATATTTCAGCCTTATTGGATACAAGTTCGGGGCCTAATCGTTGAAGGATCTCTTTGTCTTGAGATATTTTTTTTCCAAGCTCAAATATATAGCTATCTGCACAGTTCCACCCAAGGGTAACTCCCGCTTTGGCTTCGGCTAAATGTTGCAATTTCCAATTTTTATTAAATAAGCAAACAATTGCTTTTTCATATAGGCCTTTGGGAGCTAGTCTTTTTTCAAGTTCTAAAAGTCTGGAGGTGTTTTCATTATCACATGAGGGGTTGGCTAGTGTTTTCCGTACAGCGATCCATCCATCTGGCCAGAGTTGCTTTTGTCTAATTTTGTCAGCAAAGTTATAGAGTAAATTTTGAGCTGGGGTTTTTAGCCAGATTCCTGGAAATTTATCTGCAATTATTTCTAAATACTCATTTTTTAGTAATGGCCTATTCAAGGCAATCTTTTGTACAAAATCCATAATTTTTACATACCAGTTGAGAACATCACTATAGCCATTAGGAGTGTATCCGTATCTTCGAGGGAGAGCACCAAAGTTAACGGGGTGTTGTAAACTGAAGTGTTCTGCTTCAAGAAGTCGTTCAAATATTCGAATACTCATTTTTACATATGAAGGGCTTGCAGTGACGCAGTCAGATAAAACACCTAGTCGTTGCTCAATGGTTGCTTCTGTGCCTGAAAGGCGAAGCTGAAAAAGGGAAGAGGTTAAGTTTACTGATGAATCGTATGCATAAGGCGTGTCTTTAATGGCAAACTTCAAGAGAATTCGGCAACATCTTTCAAAAAGATTGGGGGCGTAGGCAAGTTTGTGCAATAATTTTGGAATGTCATCATGGTACGCACTATCTCTTGAAGTGAAAGTCTTTCCATCCGGTCCGTTTGATGCACGTTCAATTGCTTCAAGTGTCTCTTCCTGAGCGACAGGAGCTATATTTGTGAGCAGGGTAACTCCAAGTTTATTCAATTTGGAAACATCTCCAAGCCAACCATCCGGCTGCAGCCACCCCTTAACTATCTCCTGAGCAGCCTCAGAATCATGAAGATAACCCAGCCGCCTAGTGTATGACTTAAGCAATCTGCCTGATCCATCTTTGTCGAAAGCATTTTTAATCAATTGTGCAGGAATATTCTCAAGTGCTTGTTTAGCAAGTCTGTTGGCTATTGCATGCGGAAGTACCGCACGCCACTTTGAGCGTTTTTGAGCCAGCCCTCTTTTGAGTAGAGTGTTAACGTGGCGATACAAATCCATAGCGGGCATGCCAGCCAGTTCAGCCAGTCTATCAAGTTCGCCTTCTGGAGAGTCAAGTGTTTCACCATCGAATGAGTAGACAAGCGAGAGGACTTCAGCTGCACGCATCAAACTATCATCTTCAGCATTGCGTTGATGAAAAAGACGTTTGAAAAGTTCGTTGTTTTCAAGAGTAAGGATTGCATCGCCCTTTTCGAATGTCTCAGCGAGAGCTATCGCTATACGTGCGTTGCCTTCAGAAAATTCTGCTATTCGTCTGGCTTCAAGATTATTGATGTCTTTGAATCTGCTTGAAATAAGTTTTTCAATGAGATCGTTGGAAGACGGTTCCATACGAAACACATCTGTTCGTTCCGGTTTGTCATCACGGATATCGTATTCAATGGTTAGCAGGCTTATTTTGCTATCAGCACGGATGCAGACTTTGCTGAGTTCGTCGTGCAAATCCGGCGGGCAGTTATCCACTATTAGGATGGCTCTTTTGTTCAGGGCTATTAACTGTAAAGCCATGTCTCGCGGAGTGGGGGATGGGCTATGCGCAATGTCTGTATAACAGGCGATTGATTTGGGAAGGTGATTTTGTCCAATGCGTTCGTCATAAAGAGCTTGAGCAAATCTGGTTTTACCAACACCTGATAGTCCTGCG
This sequence comes from Maridesulfovibrio spiralis (SeqCode), assembly GCF_048571135.1. NCBI lineage: Bacteria > Pseudomonadati > Thermodesulfobacteriota > Desulfovibrionia > Desulfovibrionales > Desulfovibrionaceae > Maridesulfovibrio > Maridesulfovibrio spiralis (SeqCode). The sequence goes on from NZ_CP182344.1 coordinate 3,443,411, forward strand.
AGTCGTATACAGCTCCGTTCTTGATGCAGAAGCGTTCTGATACTATTTAGCCCGTCCTTTGCCGATAATCCGTCTGTGTTTTTGCTGCGGTCATCGTAGATCTTGGATGAATTATCTAAGATGAATTCTCCATCTACTCCATCAGGGCATTCAGACCAGTTATCATGCGGTTGCCATCCACTGGAATTTGATCCGAGTTTTGCCTTGACCCATAAAACTAGGCTGGGATGTTTGCGGGTCCAAGTTGCAATACGGTTGCTGTCGAAAAAATCTAAGTGAAGGTCAGCCACTTCAGGAATTGCTTTGCATGATTCCGCCATGGCATCGAGTCTGCTCTTCAACATCTTGTGAGAATTCGTATCCCGGCCACAGGCAATCAGGTAAGCTCCTTTGTCGCGGGCTAGCTCTGTAAGGATAGGTTTGGGGATACCGTCCTGACTCATTTCCTTTTTGATTTTGCTTTTGGGCATGCTTTCTTGTTTGACCTGAATGCCCGTCTTCCAGCGTGGGATTTCTCCTATTTCTTCCGTTTGATTTTCCAGATCGACATAGACATCAAGACCTCCGTCTGCGGCACGTTGGTTTCCACCCCACTTAGCAGCGGTTACTGGGAGGTTGTTACGCTCAAGCTCAGCCTCGCATAGAAGGCCAATGAGAGTGCGAAGGTCTGAATCGGATAATTCTTGGATTTCTTTTTCTGTGATGTCGAAGATGTCTTGCATGGTTTAGCCTTAGTCTTCTGTTTGCGGTCTTATGAAACTGGTGACTGCATCAGAGAAATATAAAAGTCGTTAGGTCATAATCGCGTTTAAGCTCTTCATGGTGTTGTTCTTTATTGCGGCAACGCTGCTGTCTCGATACAGGATTGAGTGTTCGAGTCTGGCTAGTTTGTCTCTACGGGCAGAAAGCCAGTTAAAAGATCCTTCAATCAATGTATGGTTATCGACAATGAGTGTTTTACTGTGCAAGCCTGTTGCAAAGTGAAGTCTAGCTCCGGCTTCTGTTAGTACTTCAGTTACTCTTTCAAGTCGTTCAGGTTGGTGTTGTGCTCCTGCCAGAGCGAGTATTTTGTCTGTATAGATATTTACAGCAACACCTCGTTGTGTAGCTTCCTTAATTTGATCTGTGATATTATCTGCTTTTATGGCTTGCATGCTAAGGAATGGTGAGACTATCAGTAATTCATTTTGTGCTGTAGCAAAACTCGATGAAAGCACTTCTTGGTGGTGATCTAGGTCCGTAATGTGTTGTACAGGAGCATTAGTTTTGCGTTCAGTCAGTCTGAATCCAGGTAGTTCGCTTAAGCCGTCAGTAAAATTTAAGTGCTTACCAAGGATTTGGGATGGTTTGTTGTCTCCAGGGCGAAACATGCTCATATTTCCGAAAACAAGAAATGAGTGTTTTGCGCGTGATACCGCAACATTAAGCATATTTATGCTTCTATCAAAAAAAGGTGTGGAGACGTTGTCTGGACCGTACACAGAAGAAAATAAAACAATCGGTTTTTCTGCACCTTGAAGTTTATGGACCGTTCCAATTGTTAGTTTTTGCACTTCTTCATAAGATAAAAGATTTTGAATACTAGCTCTTAAAGTTTTGGCTTGCATTGTAAATGGCGTGACTATCGCAATAACATCAGCAATAGAATCGACTTGATAGTGGTCCAGTATCTTGTTGCGATTATCGGCTATCCATTGAGCTATGTTTTGTGCTTCATATGGATTGTGCCAGCTACCATTACGTTTTTGTCCAGTTGAGGGGATATGAGCATATCCAAGTTGTGGGAATATATAAAAGTTATCTGGCTCATGTTTAGTAAGCATTTCCATGTGTGGGTATGCGAGTTCTTTGCAGTAACTGATGATTGTTTTATGGCATCTGCGGTGTTCAAGCAGATGCATGCCACGTTCTTTTACTGGATTACCATCAATGATGTACTGAAAGGGAGTTGAATGTTGAGCCATTAGCATGGCATTACCGCATGATGCCGCTAAATGATTTGGTATCTCTTCATTTTTATCAGTGAGCAACTGATTGGACATCAGGTTGCCTCTATCAATAGCTTCAGTAATTCCATATACAGGTTCAATTTGGTAAATGTCGCCGACAACAAGGGCTTTTTGGGCGAGGGCAAATACCGCTGCCGCCTTGTCAGGACTTGCCTGTCCTGCCTCGTCCAAAATGAGTAGGTCAATAAATTCATATAGTGGTTTTCCATATGAACTGAAAAATTTTGGGGTCATAAATAACGTAGATACAATGCATGGGGTCAGCATTGAAATACGTTTGAAGCGTTCTTCTGTGCTTAGTTTGCTGTTCTTTTCTAAGCTCTTGATGCTTTCTTCCAGCCACCTTGCTTCATAGTAGTGTACGGCGAGTAGAAACATTTCATACCGGTGAGTCTTGTCCAGTTGTTCTAAAAGAGCGTAGAGGCCGTTCCTGTCAAAAGCTAAGGATTTGCCGTTAGGGAATAAAGAATTGAGTGAGTCAATGTCTGAATTGATTTGATTTAACTGTCTCTGTAGATCGTCCCTCTGATGGTATAAATCCATAACTGCTTGTTCAGCTATGCTGAGTTGCTGTTTTGTAGATGATTGAACTTGCTGTGCTTTTTTTAGCTTGCCGTTTAATGCATCACAAACATCCTGCAGATTTTGCGGCTGACTACTTAGGGATATTTCATTCTGGAGCATGAATGAGGTCGCCTTAGTCTTCTTTTTGTTTTTAACAAAGGAAAGGAATCCCAAAAGGCCATGCCAAAATGGTTCTGATTCCAATTCTTGAGCTGCTTTTTGCACCTGATCTTTTATCAAGCTAATTTGGGTGCTAGCGGCTTGAAGATCTTTTGCCTTGTCAGATAAATACTGTTCGGAGGTCGGAGTTTGGGCGGAAATATTTGCAAGTTTAGCCTTAGTCTGTTCGATGGACTGTGTGCTGTTTGAGCATTTGCGCCAGAGCTTAATGAATGTTGAAATTTCACTGGAAATATTCTCAATTCGGTTGCGCAAGTCTTGTTGTATTTGTTTTAAAGTCTTTTCTGGAGACGTTTGCTTCTGCGCGGTTTTACTAAATTGAGCATATTCTGTGACAAATTTCTGGAAGCTGTTCTTTATGAATTCAGGATTATCAAATTCTGTAAAATATCCCCTCAGTTCCGTGCAGTTACCTGTCCACTCCATAGTCATGGAAAGGTACGGGTTGTTGCTGCCATGTCCAAGTTTCTTTTGATTGCCTTCTGATAGTGCATAAGAACCAAGGCTTTTTACTTCGTCAGGAAGCCATCTACGTTCTAATATATTTTCTGAATCTTTGCTTAAAACTGTTCCAAAATCACGAATTACGTTTGTAACGGCCTGATTGTTAGATGATGTGGCTACAATAACAGGGGGGAATGTATTGCCATCGCGGCTGTCGAGTATGTTTTTTATCCATAACGATGCAATTGCGCTTTGTAGAAGAGTGGTTTTTCCTGTGCCGGGAGGGCCATTAACAGCCAGTGTTTCGTTCTGCTGAGTTGCAAAGAAATGATGAATTGTTTGACGCTGGCTGGGACCTAACCCGAAGCTATTACTCATCTGCCCAAGGTGATATTTTTCAGCAATAAGCGATTCTTCTTTGAGAGTAAGTAATGAGCGGTTTGACTCTCGTGATTTAAATAATGAAGCGTATAGAGTAGGGTATTTATCTTCTTTTACGATGTTATCGTAAAGACGTTTGATATTAGACGCTGCTCCTCCTTGGGCTTCTTTTCTGTTGATGCGTGGAGTAGATACGACGGTATAAGTCGTACCTGAGATTTCAATTTTCTGGTCAGGAGATATACCTGCAAGTTCGTCGAGAGCTCTCATGAAGAACTTATAAAGCTCACTCCATGGTAATGATTTAAAATCCTGACGGTTTTGAGCGAAGTATTCTTCGACATCATCCGTATGGGCCAGTGTGTGTTGATGGTAAGACACAACAGGGTCCAAATAGTCTCGAACGATCCAAGGCATTCTGAAGTTGGAAGGGAGCAGGGCACCTTCTTTTGTTAATGTGCAGGGGACGAGCATAGGAATTATTGTAGCCGGTGAATTAGAGTAATTACCGGCCCTATTAACCAACCTGTTTAGATGGACAGGGGCTATAGTGAGACCAACTGTAGATGAGTCTCCCTTTTTGCTGCGAAACAGCTTTTCTGTATTCGGGGCTGTTAATTTTCCTTGTCGTAATTCGTCTGAGGATATTTCAAAGTTGAAGTCACCATTTACAGCACTGGCTGTGATGAGTTCGTCTTCAAGTGTAGTTTGGTAATATTTTGTATATTTTGCTGCTATTTCAGTCATGTCTGATTTAAATAAGTTTAATAATTTATGTCTGGAAATATTCCAATATTTAAAGCTGTTTCGTATTAATGGATGGATAATATTGCCTTTCTTATTGCGTTAAGTTAATCCTTAAGTCAACTGATAAAGATTCATTTTATGGTTGTGTTTTAGTTAATTGAATTGAGATGTTATCTTTGAGTCGCCCTTAGTCTTATGGAGAATATATGCTTTGGACTTCTGATAAAAAATATATGCCATCTGCCTTTTCCAAGGAGAAGGATTTTGAAAAAGCAATTTTGATGGTTGAGGACGACCTCTTCGGGGCAGACCGCATTTATCTGGATGTGAAGAAGAAAATAGGGGCTGCCGGTAAGACCAATAATATCCCTGATGGCTACTTAATTGATCTTTCCAGTGCCAAAGAGCCGGTTCTTTATGTGGTCGAAAATGAACTTGCCAGTCATGATTATCTGAAACATATAGCTGTTCAAATTTTACAATTTTCACTTTCTTTTGAATCTTCACCACATAAGGTTAAGTCCATAATTAAGGAGGCTCTTTCTAAAGATATTTCCAAGTGGGATAGATGTGAATCTTTTGCTAGCCAGAATGGTTTTGAAAATGTCGATTATTTGCTGGAATCCATGATTTTTGGAAAAGATAAATTTCGCGCTCTTGTCATCATTGATGAATGTGTTGAAGAGCTTGAAACGGTGCTCGTCAGTCGGTTTAAGTTTCCGGTCGAAATCCTCACTTTGCAGCGTTACGTGCATGGAAGTGAGGCGGCTTATCGGTTTGATCCTTTTCTGGCAGATGTTTCGGCAGATACAGTAGACGCCGGGCAGGGGAAGCTTGATCCTTCAGAGATTGATACTGTGGTTGTGCCAGCTAGGGAAGACGGTTTTAAAGAAACCTTCCTTGGTGAGAATATGTGGTATGCAATCCGGATTCATTCCAGCATGATTTCGCAGATTAAGTATATAGCAACGTATCAGGTTGCCCCGATCTCAGCGATTACCCATATTGCTCCTGTTGAGCGGATTGAACCATGGAAAGACTCTGGAAAGTATGCAGTTATTTTGTCTGAAGAAGCGAAGAAGATAGCCCCTCCAATAAAATTAGTCAGTAAAGGGCGTGTAAAAGCTCCCCAGAACCTGCGTTATACTTCGCGAAGTAGGATCGAAGGGGCTGCAAATTTAGATCAGGTTTTTTAGGTTTTGGCTGATCTGGAAAGGCTTGCTAAATTGGCTGAGGCGTAGCTTCCCATGTTCCGCGTTCTTTATGTATGGTTTGCGAGTCTTTTCCTGAAGGTATGTTATAGTCGTTTAATTGAGACATTACAGGCAAGCCTGAATCCTTACACTGAATATAAGCTTATGGTTTCGGATACGGTTTTGCAAAACAAGGAAGTGTGGGGAATAATGTGAGGCCTTTCTGCAAAATTTCAGCATTTTTTCAATGATTGTTAGTGAGGGTGAGGAATATCGTTTGAATATTGCATCATTCTACACCCAAAGCCTTATAAACGGCATCCACCGGATCTGAATAAAAACTGGTTTGGAATTTAGCGAACAGTTCTCCCGGAATGGATGGAATGTCTCCGACACTACTCATAGGGATCAATATTTTTTTGGCTCCGGCATCAAATGCAACCTGAAGACTTGCAGCTAGATCTTCTGCTGGAATAATGCTTCCTCCAAGGCTCATATCACCAAGTACGGCGAGGCTGCCTTGAATTGGTTTACCCAAGAGCCCTGAACAGAGCGAAATGAAACTTGAGAGCGTCATGGTGCTATTCGGGCCGGTGTTGTGCAATTCTACAATATGGAGATGGTAATCCTTGTCTCCTGGCTTCGATGCTGCACTAACTCGGCTGGCATTCGCTTTGAAGTAGTCGAATGCAATTTTGATCGGTTCTTTGGCATGGTTTCCTGAACCAACACCTGAGATTGAGAATTTGCCGTTTCCTGCTGTCACCTGGAGTTCAAGGCGATATAAACCCAGATGTCCAGCTGTTCCAGAACCGATTGTATGCAGAGTTCCTGGGTTTAATGGTCCTTCTGGGATTAGCGATGCTCCGCCCTGTTCAGGCAGGCCGACGAAGAATTCTTCCATGGTTTCATTGTCGATGTAGCTGAAGTGTACATCATAAAATTCCATACCGCCCAGTTTCTTAAGTTGTTCCTTGACCCTACGACGGCACTCCAATGCGTATTTAAGGCATTTTTCGACAGCGGCCTTGTCGTGTTCCCCATGAGGGTAAAGAAGCTTGAGCAGACCAGATACTGATTTACGAACGGCGATGGTATCTCGCTGGTTCAGGTTGTTTCCTAATTTGAAATATTTATCGATGGCGTCTGCAAAGGTTGTTTTGCGCATTTCACGGAAATACTCTGCCATGTAATCAACAATCAGTCCGTATTGATTCGTGAAGAATTCAGGGCGCATCTTGGGGATCTCCCAACCCGGTGTATAGCAGTGCATCCGGTCAAAGAAAGCTGTATCAATCATTGTTTCCGGGAACGGGGCGAATAAGTGGCTGGTTTTGACCAGAGTATCAACACTCTGGTTAATATTACCCACGAAGACCATGGAGGCATTTGCGCTTATGGAGTCTCTTCCTCTGGAGAAAGAACCGGATGCCATGTAATCCTTCATGATCTGGACTCCATCTTTGTCTTTGAAAGTGATTCCCGCCACTTCGTCGAATGCAACTACGTCCCAGACGCCAACTAGCCCGACCTTGTGGCTGCTCATATTGTAAAACAGGTTTGCTACGGTGGTCTGCCCGCCGGAAACAAGAATACTGTTCGGACTGAGTTCCTTGTACACATGGCTTTTACCGGTTCCACGGGGGCCAAGCTCACAGATGTTGTAGTTGTTCTCAACCAGTGGAATTAAGCGGGAGAGCAGATGCCATTTTACTCGTTCATCAATGGCTGTCGGCTCAATTCCAGTAGAGCGCATGAGAACATCCAACCATTGGGATTCTGTAAGCTGTCTGCGGCCTTCATAGAGCGTTTCCATATCCATATTCGGCATCTGGATAGGTTTCAGCTCGGAAATGGAGAAAGGAGAGCCTTTCTGGCCCTCCTCGTAGAAATAATTAATAGAAATAATACTCCATATCCCACCAACAAGGAGTTTCTCAAAGTCCTTGACGGTATTGCTGGAAATTTCAACTCCCTTGGTTCCCAAGTTGGAAAGAAAGGCTTCGTAGCAATCGCGCTTCTCATTGAGCTTAACAGTTACTTTGTCGATGACCTTGAAACTGCCGCGCTCACGGATAATGGATTTTACCTTTTCTGCTTCATCGGGGCGCACGTAGTTTTGTGAGAGAATATCCTTTACGCTTTTGATGCCATCCTGAATGACGTCATCGTCGTCTGAAGCACAGTATATACCCAGCAGATATTCCAGCACATAGACCGGGACGTTGGCTCCTTCCTTGAGGAGCTTGGTCAGGTCTTTACGGACTACTTTTCCATGAAAGTGCTGATTCAGCAGATTGTCTAAGCTTACGGCTTCGTCGGTCATATCTTATTCCTTAGAAATCATTAATGAACGCAAGATCAATTGTCATCGGGATGCGTTCATATTCAATTTGAGTTTTTGGATCTCGGAGAGTCAGTGAATACTCTTTTTTATTATCGTAGCTGCCTTTCTGAAGCATGAGCTTCACAACCCGTTTTCGATCTTCCATGGAATCGGAAGAACTGTCAAAAGTCAGTGTTTCTTCATTACTGATAAGCTGCTCGCCATCGCGCAGGGAAACTACCAGCGTTCTCGCTTCCATTTTTTCTGAAATTTTCTCAGTCTGGATGAATTCAAACTTTTGAATGTAATTTACAATCTTGCGGTTGGAACCGAGCAGAGACACTCCGACCTGTTTCACAGCTTCTTTTTGGGCGGTTTTCCCTTCAAGCTCTCTAACGTGGATGACAGGCACAACTATTTCCTGAGGCAAGGCTCCGCCATGGATGAATCGTGCCCCGCCTGCAAAATGAAATCTGTTGATTCCTTTGGGAATCCAGAATTCCATGTTGTCACTGGTCCCGGCTGTTTTATTGGTGGAACTATGCCACGCCTTTTCCGATTCGCCGAGTTCGCGGCCCAGTATATAGCGTTTTTTGGCCTTGGCCACGCCATCAGGCTTATAGGTTAATGCACTCTTTTCAAGAGGGGACGGTGCAGTGTCCTGATACAGGAAACCGTGATCGGCAGTGACGAATACATTGGAGCCATTCAGGTTGTTCACAACGATTTTTATTAAAGATGAAATTTCATCAATTGCTTTACGGGCAGCGGAGAAAGCTTGCCCCTCGCTTGAAGCAGTGTCGCCGGTAGAATCGATCTGGTCATGGTAAATATATATTACACGCCAGTCCCTGATCAGCTCGCGCCCTTCGTTTTTGCTCATTGCCAGCAAATCTGTTGCCTTAATGGCAATTCCGTCATGTTTAGAAAGTATCGCTCCTCGTTGATCCAGAGAAGAGCATGGAAGACCGTCCACGAGGACTTGATCCGAACCTTCTTTGTACCCGTATTCCCTATGCGGAAGCAGTGAGGCCATACCCAGAGCGGTGTAACTGGGCAGAACTCCTAGTTGAGAGGACAGCATAGCCTTGAAGCGGAATTTAGAATTTACTTCCCTGGTAAGTTCTTCAGCTACTTCATAACGAAAGGCATCGCTGATGATGACAAAAGCTCTACTGTTCGGGCGGGATTTCAGGACGGGCTTCACATTGTGAACAAAAAAATCCTGCTGCTTATTAATATCCGGGATAGCCCAGTGTTCAAGCAGGCCATTTTCGCCTTCAAGGAAGCTGCCCCAGTTTATTGAAATTTGATCCAGATACCAACCGCTGTAGCAGGATTCCACAACCTTTTGGACATCCTTGATGATATCGAATCCCGCCAGCTCTACCTTGTCGGCATCTTCGTGGAAAAGGCGGTAAAGCTGATCGAATTTGAACAGCTCGGTTGTGTATGCCTGATACATATCTTTCGCGCTGGCAAAGCTGAATCCTGCATCGTATTTCTGGCGTATTGTCAGCAGATCCAGAGTGGATTCCAGCGCATTGTAAGTGGTCGCATAAATATTGCCGTTGTTGCCGTATTCATCTAGCTGGATGGTAGTCCAGTGTCCATCTTTTCGGCGCAGGATAGCAGTCTTGAGATTTGCAGGCTTTTGCAGATCCCCTTGGGTGATTTTCGTGCGCAGGGATCGGATTACCTGCCGTTCAACCACCTCAAAGGTCATGACATCCAACAGGCATTCCTCAGTGCAGTTAATCAGGTGCTCATCCAGCCTGAGCTCTTTGGCGATTTCACTGGAGATGATGCCGTATTGTCGGAAGTGAATAAGGTTGCTTCGCCATTGAGAGACAAACACAGACGCATTTGTTGCCAGTATTTTATCATTGAGCAAGAAATGAGAGAGGGAGCCGGGAATATCTCCCCTGAAATTTTTGTCAAAGTCATTTACCAGCAACCTGATCAGCAGATCCGACAGGCTTGGTGACTCGACATTGTAGCCAAAAGCCTTGGTCATCTGTTCCCAGAAAAAGGGAGCCATGCCGAACTTTTCAATCTCGGTCCATGACTTGGTTGGGGATTTGAAATCGCAATCGCGATCAACGCACATTTCCCCGAACAGCTTCATGAGGATGTGAAATATCTCGGCCTGTTCCGAGCTGGTAAGAACGGTAAGTATTTTAAGGTCAATATCCCGTTCCATATCGTCAGTGGAAACAAGCTTTTTGAGTCTATTTACTCTGTCCCGGCTGTTGAAGAATTTTTTGCGTTTATTCAGGTGCGCCCGCATGGATTGCTTTTGCAGCTTCAGTTCATTCAGCAGGATTGAAGCTTTGTCAGCATGAAAGGGGCGGCTATAGAGCTTGATGTCCAAGAGCCAGTCTTTTTCCGGTTCTGGTTCCTGTGTGGGCGAATAAAGTAAATATTTGCTGTCCAGATCTTCGAGTTCCAGACGTACCTTAATTTCCAGCAGGCTTTCTTCGCTGAGATTAACCAGCTTGATGTCGTCGAGATCCAAGCTTTGAAAAGTATCAAGGAATTCCTGATCCTGATCATACCAGAAGACTATGCGGTGGCCTTCAGTGTGGAATATTTTGCTAAGGGATTCGGTTATTTTTTGAGTGTCCATCTATTCGTTTAACCTTGTGGTGCATTTTCAAGAACGTGATTGACGAGGGCTTCAGCCAGAGCGCGAATGCTTTCTGTTCCCATGCGAATTCGCCAATTTATTGGTTCACGATACGGTTGATCCCAAAGTTCAAAACCCTCAATGTCATCGCCTGTTCCGTATGCTTCAATATTACAGTGAGAAATAGCATTGCGGAATCTGCGAATGAATTGCCGTAAAGTTCGGTTTGAATTTTCATCGTCTTGAAAAGTCTCAATGTTAATCCCATCGCTTAGATCTTGGATAGATCCAGCTGGCAAATATCTGCCTTCCTTGATGAATACAACCATACCAAGGCAAGAGTTGATAAGCTGGGTCACGTTGAAGACTGTTCGATCTTCTCCTGCTTCTTCTTGGGCAGCCCATGCAGCATCAATATGTTCTAGATTGGCTCGGGTCCTCAGTGCGAAATCTCTATGCAGCTCGTTGTAAAGTCCCATTGTTACGATCTCCTGAAGGCTTAATCTTTGCCGTTGTATTCAGTTTTTCTTTGTGTAACCCGGACTCTACCAAACGGCGCATGGTCCCAAAAGAAACCGACTAGACTTGGGCAATCAATATAGATCTGTTCACTCTCGTCTTCTGAGTAGACGAGTTTGCCTTTCTTTAAATATGAGTAGTATGCTGATAGCCATAAACGATAGTTTCCAAGAGTAAATTCAATGCAGTTATGCCCTTTACCAATGAATTGAGGGTCCTTTGTTCCTGCTCTATCCATGTATCCTATTGATACTAGGAGGCTCAGTCTATGTCCTACATTTTTCCAGAAAGAGTTGTTGCTGGAAAATTCTTTTCTATCTCTTGGAGATAAATGAAAACCTTTGATTTCTTCGACCTCTGTAAAATGCTCATATGGATGGGTATGATAATCTCCAAGGTATTGGTAACTAGGCCAGAATGAACGGATTGCGTCACGTTTAAGTATGGCTGATTTTTCGTTATATGAAACACTATCAGTATCTTGTTTTGAAGATGTATCAGTGTTTACGAAATCAACGTGAAATATCTTATGATCTTCATCTACTTCAACAATATGTCCAAATAGGTGTCCAAAAGTTTCCAAGCGAGTACGTATCTTTTTCCCTTTAGGCTTATTCTTGTGGACTACGCTATATGCTTCCAAAGAATTTAGGATAAGATTGATCAACGCAGGTTCTGAAAATCGGACACCGTATGTGATTTCTTTTTCATTTGTCATAACACGTCTCCCCTTACTCCGGATTCTTCCCAGTAACAGCCTTAACCTCAGCCAGCAGCTTCCCAAACTTCCCGTAGTTGACCTTCACCCCATCATCAAGGTCTAGGGTGATTTTCTGGTCCGCGTAGTGGCGTAGCAGCTCGTCATATTCGCGCAGTTCCTGCTGTTTTTTGCGCATCTTATCCAGCTCTTTCTGAATCTTCTTGGCCGCGCTGGTGGAGCTGGCGTTGTCCTTCTCTTTATCAAGGTATTCAATGCGAGCATTGTACTTGCCCTGCAAAGGAGTAACATACATGGCCCGCATACGGGAGAGGGTGTTCTCGTTGTACCTGTGCAGGTACACGAGGCATTCGAAAGCCTTTTGTTTGCCGCTGGAGAAGAGCCAGTAGATGGGGCGTTTTTTGTAGACCTTCAGGTGCTGGGTCTTGAAGAATTTCTGGCTGATGAAGCGGCGTATCGTGTCTATAGGTTCTTCGCCTTTCTTGGGTTCCAGACTATCGGCCACGAATTTCAGGTTTTCGTCCAGTGTTTCAGGGGACCACGCTACCTTGAGGAATTCCTTAAAGCGGTTAGTTGCGTCATCCGCAAAATATCCTTCATCCATTACCGGTACTATGCCGTCTTCATCTGCAGGGAAGGTTGTGTAGCGAGAAGGATCGAAGCCTTCATTGTTGCTGTGGGCGTAGATTAGTCCTTCTTCGTCTAGGGAGTAGCGGCCCATCATGCAGCCTATGGCGTAGGAGATTAGTTCCTTTATGGTGTCGGTGCGTTGTAGGGTTTCGTATTCTTCTTCTGTTTTGTTTGGGCCATATCGATGGTATGGATTAGCATTTAGTGTTGTTTCATAAATTGAGACTTCAGGTGTGAGTTGTTCTTGAAGATTATAAATCTTAATAAGACTAATATTTATTTCTTTTTCTATGTTGCAAAGTTCTTGGCTAATGTTTTTTGCATCTATAGATAGCTGTTTATAGCTATTAAATATCAAGGAATTACGTTTTTCGGTTAGTAGTGGAGACCTTTGAAAATCCCAAGAGTATTCATATAAATCCCAATCCTTTTTTGTTATAGAAACGGCATTAGTAAAATGAGGCTCTACATATTCTTTGACTGATGATAATAAAGGTAAGTTTGATAGTGTTCCGGGGTTGAAATCTAAGGTTGGGCACATTGCCTTTAGGAAACTTTCTCCACATTTACTATGTAAAAAAATGGCAACTTTTTTTATTTCATCTCTTTCTTTAGAAAAAAACATGGACCCCTTTTGGTCAAAAATAAACCCGGTGGGAGTGAACCGTGAAGAAAATTTTCCATTACTAATATTAGTATACGAAAGGCCCTCTTGAAAATAATGTTTCATATTGCGTGGGTATGATCCATCTAAACCTTTTATTTCTTGTCCATCATTTTCCCAGTTCACTACCCAATAATTGTTTCCATACCATTTGCGGAAATTACCGCCTTTTGTATAGGGGAACCATTTTTTGCGTGAGAGAAGGGCGTCTATAGAAGTATTGTGCCCAAACCCAACTTTTTTAAAAGTAACTTCAAACCAAAACCTGATGAATTTATCATTATCTCCAGTTTGCAAGCCCACTACTGGCTGTGCTGATTCAGAAATTTTTTGAGCTGTTGAAAATGCATTTAAATGAGGCTCGCTCACCCAATAAACAATAGGACGTCCCGGAATCTTCTTGAAGTTTGAAGAAGATGCAAAATATGCCTTATTTATCCTTTCAATAAATAAATCTTTTTTGGTTTTTTCATCTCTCCCATCAGTTAAATCAAAGAATGGCCCCTTGTATTTGTTTATTCCAATCTTTAACAGTACAAAACAGGTGTGTTGTGATATCTTCTTCTCAAAATGATCAAACATACCTGGGCCGAGATGAAGCATGGAATGCAGAGGAGTATTGTTTAATATTTCCATGCGTAAATCTTCATAAGAAGATAAAAACATCCAGCTTTGCATTGTTATTAACGCTGAAGAAGAACCTTCTTTCACCATTTCTAAACAACGCTCCATAAACATAGCGAAAAGATCTGTCTTACTTTTGGGATATTCAGATTTAGCAAATTTTTTCAGCTTAGGATTGATACCCCGATTTCCCATATACGGCGGATTAGCTACAACAAAATCATACAATCTTCCCAGTAACCCTACTTGCTTTACCAAAGGCAGCAAAGCTTCTGCCAATCTACGGGTGTCCATGTCCAAACCTTCCAAGCCACCCTGAATCAGTTTTTCCAGCTTAGGCAGAGATTCTTTCAGCTTGTCGTGAACAGTCAACAGAGAACCGAAGGTCTTACTTTCTTCAAATAAATGAATTAGCGAATAAAGTTCTTCTTTGCTTACATCCGACTTTTCAACTTCATGCAAACTTGCCTGTTCCGGCTTGGTCTGAAGCAGAGACATCTGTTGCTGGCCTTTTTCCCCGGTTTCTTTGACCCGTTCACGAAGCAGCACGTTTGCAATCTCATCCACATCCAGATCCTTGCTTTCCTGAATGGACATGATGTTCAGCTGCACAGGATTTTCAGGATCAAGAATACGGCGGTTGTCTCCCCGTGCTTTCATGAGCACAGTGAATCTTGCAAGCTGGGCTGCGCGATCATCAATATCTAAGCCGTGCAGGTTCTTTTCAAGGATTAAGCGGGGTATTTCACGGGTGCGATAACCGCGTTCCAGATAAATTTCTTTGAACAGGTCGTAGGCTTCGGCAAGAATGTGCCCGGAACCGCAGGCGGGGTCCATGAAGGTCAATTCTTCGGGATTAATTTCAGCAGCAGTTATAGAGTCGAGTTGTTCTTGGACTTCCGGCTCTTGTTTTGCTGGGGCTATGTAAAATTCCATTTTGTCTTTAAGGCTGGACTCAGGATAGGTCATGAGCCACTTGTTGCCCAAGGTGTTCTGGACCATGTATTTTACAATCCAGTTGGGAGTGAAGAGCTGCGTTGCCGCTGGGATATCTTTACTAGCAACCACGGTTCCAAAAACTTCTTTTCTTCTTTCGATGATATAGAACTGATACAGCCAACCAACGACTTCAATCTCATCCCAGTTTTCTTCTGGAATCTCGTTAACCATCTTACGGATGGGCGAGTCGGACTGAAGAATGTTCTCAGGCAATAGCAGCTCGGAAGCTCCGTTAACGGACTCAAACATCATTGGCATTACTTTATGCAGGGCATTGCACTGCTTGATCAGCAGCAAGCGATAAAGCTCTGCATCCTTGTCACCGGCAAGACGCAATTCGGCTACTTCAGACATGTCCAGCCCCGGCAGATCCACGCTGGTAGCCTTCTCCAGAATTTCAGGAATATCCGAACCGCTGGGGTTACTCAGCACACGATATCCATGCCCAAGGTAATCGTGCAGCTCCATGTAGCGCAGGGCAGTGAAGCGGTTGAACCAAGTATAGGCTATTTCATCCATTACTTGGCCGAACCCTTTCTGCTTGATTCTGGCTTCCAGCTTTTTGCGCTGCTCCGCAATGGACTTCGGGAAAGGACGTCCTGCGATGATAGCAAGTTCACCCTTGATTTCCATCGGTTCAATGCTGTCTTCAGAAAGACCTAAAAGGCTGGCCTTGTCGGTGACAGCCTGAATGAAATCTTTGCGAGCCTGCGGAGCGTAGGATTTTAAGATACTTTTATTAATGGGCACGGTGTATTCTCTTTTCGCTGGTGTTAACTACTGAATTCTGATGCGAACGTTCTCTTCAAGTTCATCAAGCAGAGTCTGCTTAAGGGCATCAACGTAATTGCTGACGTCTTCAGCGGATTCCAGATAAGCCTTGGAGGCAACCGAGGTCGCTTTTACGGTCTTGATCTTCTTGAGCGGCTTTTCGGGTTC
This sequence comes from Maridesulfovibrio spiralis (SeqCode), assembly GCF_048571135.1. Taxonomy (NCBI): domain Bacteria; kingdom Pseudomonadati; phylum Thermodesulfobacteriota; class Desulfovibrionia; order Desulfovibrionales; family Desulfovibrionaceae; genus Maridesulfovibrio; species Maridesulfovibrio spiralis (SeqCode). Next base: position 3,458,977 of record NZ_CP182344.1, read on the forward strand.
CTTGGGATCAACCGGCTGTTTCTTGCGTTCGATCTTATCCAGACCGTCCTGAATGGCATCTCCAAATCTTTCCAGTTGATAAGAAATATTGGGAATGCTCACTTCATTTTCGATTTTTATGCGTATTTGCTGCAAGGGATGCAGGACCGTGTTGCGGAAGTCCGTATCGACTCCGGCAGAGTCCAGTTCCTTGTTGATGATGCCTATTTCCGACTCCAAATGCAGCAAGGCTTTCTTGCGTCGTTCGGCAATTAGCTCATCGTTCACTGTGCCAATTTTGGAAATGAGCGAGTCAACATCCTTGAGCATTCCATACGGAGCCGGGGCCTCGGCAATTTGGCGCATCTTTTTCAAGGCCGGTTCGGCTTCAGCATCTGTGTACAGGGCTTCCTGGTTGCTCTTGAAGGTATCCAGTCCTTCAATGAGTTTTTCCCATGTCGGACGCTGGTTTTTAAAGAAGTCATGCTGCTCATGGAAATCTTCGCAGGTATCAAGCAAGTCGTTTCGGTGCTCATTGAAACTGCTGGTAAATTCAAAGCTGTCCCGAATACTCGTTACCTTGCTGATTACATCCAAACACTCTTTGATTGTCCTGCCGCCGGGATATTTCCCGGTCTGCGATAATTGCCAGTATTCTGAAAGCTCTTCTTCCCAGTCTCCAAGATCCTTGCGGATAGTCTTTTCCAACTCGTCCGGGGATTCAGGGCCGATTTTTCCAAACAACTCCTGACAGAGCTTACGGGCCTTTTCGATCTGGTCCTTGGAAGGAATCTTGCGTTTGATTACCTTGATGGCTTTCCATCTACCGGTTTTGAGCATGGGCTCAACAGCATCTTTCGGTGTCAGGTTTGATCCTTCATAGAAAAGATTGCTTTCGCCGGACATGAATAACCGGGCAACAAGCAATACTATTTCAAATTCAGGCCAGCCGTATGGCTTGCGTGCAAAATGCTCCACAAGTTCGTTAAGCAGTACAGGATGGTTCCGCGCTACCTGAAGATCAATGTATTCCCGGATTTCCCTGACAGCATCGGTGTTAATGTCGGTAAGTCCTTTCTCCAATTCAACCTGACTGACATCGTTGGAAAGAAGGGTTGCACGGATCTCTTTTTGAGGTTCGTCATGCAGGGTTTTTATGTAGCCGAACTTATTGTAAAGATTCTGGACAATGTAATCCATGCACTCACTGATAGCGACCCGTGGAGAAGTTGCGCTAATGCTCAGAGTCTGGCCCATAGCGTAAAATTCAGCATCCAGAATCTGCTGCTCCAGAAGGGTTACGATTCTCGCGCGGCGTTCCCGGTTTTCTTCCTGCCGGTCACGCAGGATATTTTTGAAATTAGTCGTATTTGAGCCGTCGTGCTTGAGCTTTATGTACTTGTCAGTCTGAATGTATTCACGGACTTCCCTGCCAAGCAGCTTGTTATCTTCAAGCCGGACAAGCACACGTCCTTTGTGCTCCTGAGAATAGGCGACAGAACTCATGGCGTTAAAAGAACTGTACTCATCAGAAAGAGCGGTAAGCACTTCAACGCCTATCTCGTGATCAATCTTCGCTCCGTATGGATGACCATCCAGAATGCGGTTAAAAGCATAATCCCGCTTGTAAGGCTTGTAGCGGTGTTTGCTTTGATCCTTAAGGACTTCAGCGTATACGATTTCGCCAAGCAGCTTTACTTCTTCGCTGCCGGTAATTTCGAGATTCTTGATTTCTCGGCTTACGTCTCGCTCTTCGTTGGTCAGGAAGAAGTAGAGATCCCCGTTGCGGCTGATAAGGGTTTCTTTTTCCAGTCGCTGGAGGCTCTCTTCAATTTTTCTTTTCAAAGCCAACCGGTCGGCATCAACTGTATCGATGAACAGAGTCACCAGGTTATCGACATTGGATTTGATTATATCCACATAGCGAATCAGAAAAAGAGTCTGAAGCAAATGGACATCGAAAGGTTTTTCCAGTCCTGCGTTATCGTTGGCCTGCTCAATGGTACGCTTCACGGCAGTATCAAGAAAACTCTCAATGGCTGGATAGAATTCATATAGCGGAACCAGTGCTCCGATTTCCTTCTTGGAGATGTTCTTTGCTGCCGATTGAAAGGCATCAAGCATGGACCGTTCACCGCGGCTCAGATGTAAACCTGTGGCTCCGGCCTTCCTGATAGATTCAAAGATTTTCTGCACAAGCTGAAAGTGATATGGAGCAAAAGGATAGTTGTCGACAAAGTCCTTATTGCTGCTGAAAGTCTTGAGGGAAGCACTGTCATGGGTGAAGCTCAACTGGCTTTTCAGGATGTCTCCTTTACTATCAAAGAGGCTGGAAAGCTCGGTGGTAACTTCCGGCTTTTTAGCCAGCAAACGAGCCTGAATAACTTCATCAGTGTTAGAGCTGGATAGGGACAAGCGAGTATCAAAGCGGCCTTGAATTTTGGAAAAGTCATTGGCCTTGGTTGATTTCAGATCTCCAAGGACAGCATCAATGTCTTCCTGAGAAGTTACAACCACCCAAGCTTTGCCCTGACAAACACGTCCGAGATCTTCGGTAATGGTTTGCAGGTTGAGCATCAGGTGTCCATCATTACCGATGAACTGGCCAACTTCATCAACAAGGAAAATTACCCTGTGATCAGGACCTTTGCGCTGAAGGTATTCCTTCACTCGCTTAGCGAAGTTCTCGATGGTCAGGTTCAAAGTCCCTTCAGCTTTTTCAAACCAAGCCTCAGCGGATTCCTTGCTCTGGCCCAGTGTTTCGGAAAGCGATTCAACCACCTCATCCCGGCGAAAGTGATAAGCGTCCCGCTCATCAATCCAGTTGTCGCCAGTCAGTTTGTTGTAGTGGGCGCAGAACTCTTCGTATTTACCTTTTTCAGTGAGATATCGTTCCATCTCGGCAATATGCGGATCATCACCGGAGAAGCCCTGCATCTCGTTGAATACTCGCCAAAAAACGGAGAGAAGAGTTCCCCGGCCTTCGCGAGAGTCAGCACGGCTGTCAATATTGAAAAGTATTACATCTGTGTCGCTGGTCGTACATTTTTTGATATCAGCCAGCAGCATGGGATCTTTAATCTTGGAGTTGAAGAATGAAACAGACTTCCGAGCCTCTTTTGATTCAGGATCAATGGCTTCCCTGTTGTTCAGCAGGTATGAAAGGATTTTTATGAAGTGCGATTTACCGGAACCGAAAAAACCGGAAACCCAAACCCCTATACGGCTTGCGACATTAGGGTCTTGTCCGTTCATTATGGCATGAAGATAGGTTTCAAAGAACCCACGGAAATGCTGATCAAGCTCTCTGGTTACAACGTATTCATCCAGCTCCTGCCATACGCTGTCCTCATCCTGCTGGTCTGCCTTGATAACCCCGTTGATGGGGCGAAATAAATCTTTTGAAAAAAGAGTATGAATAAGCATCTATAATCTCCTCGACTCAACGTGACTATGGAACCAGTTGAAATGCGCGATAGTAATTGCTTTCTTTTAACCTTTCAAAAAGCCTTAAGCCCTGCCCATCAAATTGTCCGGGATAAAAAATTACCAGCGGAGTGTCTTTTATGAGCGAATGCAGGCTATTGAGAAGCGTGTGGCTTCGCAGGATAGGCCAAGAGTTGCCAATGCCCGACATAAGGATCAAATCATGCTCCTCTGGCTTGGCTTTTTCAACGAAATATTGAGCTATTTTTTGTTCATGCAAAGGCCCCTTGAGTGCTTTAACCAGCTCTTCGCTGCCTTTGTCTTTTTGGAGCTTGAAAGCTCGGTCCAGCAATTTGCGGTCTTTCAGGTATTCAATAAGAAGCTCAAATAAGTTTATATGATTCAGGCTGATACTTGGCATTCTTTTATGTATCTGATCCTGAACAGTCCCCATGAATTCCCTGACTTGAAGTTCTTTCTCTGGAGGATAGTCGAAAATATAGAAGCCTATTTCGTTACCGAGGCCCTCATTGGCTAAAAGCTCCTTGGATAGCAGTCTGTCTATGACCTTATTTAGTCGTTCTTCGAAAGAAGCACTCATTGAATGGCCTCCAGGCATTTTAAAGCGTAATTTTCTTCATGGCGGATAAGCAACTCTTTTACTTCCGGGAGCAGGGAGAACGGTATCAGATTCATGCTTCTGGTTGAGTCGATAACTTGGGATTCAGCAAGAATTCTAAAAATGACCTGGCGAATCTTTTTTGTCGTAGATTCCGCCCATTTTGAGGTGACAGGATCTCGATGTTTGCATTCTTCAAAGAAACTATCCCAATCCCTGTAAGAGATTTGTTTCTGAAATGTCTTTATGCTCAACTGCACGGTTTGCATGATGAAATCTCCCAGTAAATGGCTATGCGCAATTGATGCCGCAAACAGAGTCTGCCCTGACTGTTCATAAGATCCATCACGAATCATTATCCAAAAATCTTTATGAAGGGGCAGCAGCCTGTTCCGTATGAGCTTGGCTTGTCGCTTGGCACTTGCTGGGCTTCGTTTCTGAAGGACATTCGAGACCAATACTTCCTGATAGAATTTCTTCTCTTCAAGTCTTCTCAGGAGTAGGTCAGCAATGACTCGACTTTCTTTTACCAAAAGTGAGCCTGCTACTATTTCACCATTATATTTAGACACGTACTGTCCTTTCTAGTGTGTTGGTAGTATTTGCATTATATTAAATTCATTTCAAGGTGTTTATATGAGTTGGGATAACAATCGTGGCTGGATTAGTAAATCCTCTGGTCTAAATAAATTAACTATAATGAAAAAATATTTAAATACAGTGTCTTAAAAGAGTGTGTGTAAAAAAATATGCGGATCCATGATTTACTGTCAGGCCACCTTTGGCGGAACAAGTCCAGTCATTTTTGTTCATTATTGCCAAGTTCTAAATGAAGAAGTCTGATATTTTATAAAAAAACGGTGAAATGCGATATAAATACACCCAAATATTATGAAAAGTTAATTTCTGCGTTTAAAGTCAATGATGATAGTGTCCTTTCTAATGAACAGTATTGTAGGAATGATTTAATAGCGAGATTGAGTTTCATATATAGTATCTCCTTTGAAATTTTGGAATTAATGCGACAAAAACAAAGGGTACACAATTGGTATATATTCAATAATTGAGGTATAGTGTCGGTGTTTGCAAAAAAAATAGGCAGGCTGAAAAGCCTGCCTGCCCAATTAGAATTTGTTGTTGAGTTATCCTTCAAATACCTTCCCACAACGATTACAACGGAACTTCCCGATAACCTGAGTATCGATCATTTCACCTACAGCACTTCCTGCTGCCGCTCCGGTCATAAGACCTGCCAGTGCCCCGATGATTCCTCCTGCAGCGGCACCGATTTCGTCATCTACAAAAGGGATGCTGGCTCCAACTTCAGCACCGATTTTTGCGCCGCTTTCTGCTGCAGCGTAGCCAGTGATGGCTCCGCCTGTGCCGCCGATGACAGTTCCTGCTTTTTTGAATGTGCTGATCTGCACAACGTGCATGGTTGAGTTACATGAAGGGCATGAAGGTTTTTCTGACATAAGTTTCTCCTATTTTATTAGAGCCTGCTGCAGCATTTCAAACATGGACAGCGCAAGCTCGTTTACGTGATTGATATTTTTGCAGTGATCAAAGGGCATAGAATCGATGGCCGGAGACATGATTCCGAGGCCATAAAATTCGAAACCGGCATTTCTGCCGGTTTCAAAAGCTTGTTTAGCTGTGGGGATGGAATCTGGGACACCATCGGTTATGGTAAGGATTAGTCTTCTAGTTTCTCTTAGTGGAACCATTTGTTGCATGGCCCACCACAGGGCTTCCCCCAATGGAGTTTGGCCTGATGCTGACAGTTTGAAGCGGTTATGAATACCTTCGCCATGTTTAATTACCGGGGTCACTGTTTGGTAGGGCTGACCATCACGATAAACTGCAGGAAAAGCAGTTACGGCAACATTGATGCCGGCAACTTTCAACGCAGACGCGAGAGCATAGCAACTTTGACTCGCGATTGTTATTCTGCGGCGCATGGAGCCAGAGCAATCAATTAAGATATGGACAGCTGTACTCATTTTGGGGCTGGGAGCATTTTTCAGGAATAATTTTGGGTTTCCTGTAAAAGCTCTATTCAGGTTTTTGTGATCTAATCGTCCATGGCGTGCAGGATGTCTTCTACTAAGGACGGTAGCTTGCAAAAGCGAGTATAGCCGAGTTCGTAGAAGGTTCGTCGTTGCACGGATCTCAACTATTTCTTCGTGGTTCAGTTTTGAATGCTTACGTTTTGCGACAGTAGCGACACTGAGCCCTTCTTCGGTTTTGTGGCTTTCCATTTCCAGCGATCTTTTTAATGACTGCCTCATGTCTGCAGGAAGTTCATGGTTGGGAATATTCAAAAGTTTGCGCAGTTGCTCCTTTTGAGATTCTGAGCAATTCAACTCTTTTTCCGTAGGATCGCTTTCATCATAGCTGCTGCCATTTGGAATGTCGCAGGTCATTCCCTTGAGGATGGAAACAATTTGTTTAGCATAGACCATACAAGCTCTTGAATCAGGACACTTGTTGTGAGCTTTCTTCAGTACTTGTCCAATTCTGAAAGTCAGTCCTGCAAACTCTGTTTCAATTAATAGTGTATACTTCTGGAGGGGGGCTGAAAGCTTTGGGACATCCCAACAACGAACTTGGAGTAAAATCCAATTCAGGACCTGATGAGCGGAATGTGTGGGAATCTTATCCTTTTTAGTTAGAAAGAGATGTTTGATCAGCCAGATAAAGTTTTGTCTGCAGCCAGGGAATATTTCAGCTAGTTTGTTTTCAACACGCCAATCTTCAAGGCTGTTCCAGATATGCTTCTCAAGAGGAGTTATTTCTCCTTTCAGCACAGAAAAGTCCGTGTAGCGGATATGTGCTGATTCATGATCAATAAATCCCCTGACCAGTCCGAGCAGTGCGTCATCTCCACTGGAAGGCAGACTGGGTAGGGTGATAATTTGCCCATTTGTGAATGCCTCATTTCCTCCCATCCGAACCTGTACTCCGTATTTTCGCCCCAGAACTGACGCAAGCAAGGGTAACGAACTCAGAATGTAATGATTCTCAATCATATTAGACTCCTACCATAATCCCAGACTGTCTACTGGGACATTCTGGACCGAGGTTTGGGACGGTTTGGGATGGTCCTCGACTGCCTGTGTATCTTTCAGTGAAAGAGGTTCATGATTGCTGAGTAGTCCTTGAAGAATGTCGTCGGGGGTATTGCCCTCGAGGATCTTCTGTGCATGCTCAATCAAAGCTGTGGGATCCCGCAATAGACAGATGAGTCCTTGCAGCATGATCAGCTCAGAACCTCGAATGCGTCCTCTGGCAGGAATCATGGCAAAAGCAGATTCGAGCAGATTGATGACTGGCACGACTCTCGGTTCAACAAAACTTAAGCCGGATAACTTGCCATGGAGAGCCTTAAGCGGGGAAAGGGCTTTGCGGGTAACATCTGTTTTTCCTGCAAAACTTTTTTTCCAGCTTTCTGATGCTGTTTTTGCTACTTCACCAAAAAGTGTACAGCCAAGGTCTTTAACTGCATCCTGCAATCCGGAACTGACCTGTTCGTTCTTTTGGGTGGGTGGGGTGATTTTATAGACCTGCCAGCTGAAACCTAGACGGGATCGTACATACTTCGCACTGACTGCAGAGGTCGCAATCAATGATTCCCAGCCGGGATTACTGTTAATCCACTCCTGAACGAGGGTATCGTAACGATTGAGGAATATTTCCTTTGCTTCATTGAAGTTTCTGGCAATTTCCAGCAAGCCGTCCTGTACTTCTTGGATTTTCTGTTCGGGGAGGGCCCATCCGCCTAGAAAGCGGATGCCATGTTTGTCTAACAAAGATGTTGCACGTCCTTTGAGTGCGTTGAAGATACTCAGTTCTTTGGGGTCACATATTTTCTTATTTCCCAGTGAGGCAAGATTCTCAGGAGGTAGTTCTGCTTCACCAAGGTCGGAGTGAACAAGCTTCTTGCGTGCTGACCAGATATTTACATCAAGTCTGACAGCCATGATGTGTTTCAAAACCGTAATTTCAGTATGCATAGACATGGTTTTCTCCTATGAAAAAGAAAAGGAGCCGTTTGCGACTCCTTCCCTTGGTGTGATTTATTCCGGTTGTTCTTCCGAAAGTGTAAACATTCTTTGGGCTAGCTCATGAAGCATAGCTCTTGTTTCTGGTGTGGCCCTGAACCCTATAGCGCGGTCCAAAGCATGGGTAATCGGTTTTATTCCCTGCTGGCTGAGAGGTTGAAACCTTAATGTCAGGTCTGCCCAGCGAATCAGAGTTCGAGTTGAAAATGTAATTTCGATAGAATTCTGATCTCCAGTATCTGCTTCTCCCACAAACAATTTCCGTACCTCATTGACGTAATCAACCATGGTGGTCCGCAGCTTCTCTGGCAGAGTCGGGGTGATCTTAGCTAGCAGTGCCGCTTCAGCTTTTGTTTCAGGGTAACTGATTTCGCAGAGCCAGAATCGGTCCATGAATGCGATGTTCTGCTTGAGAGTACCCTGATAAAGTCCGGGCTCATCAAAGCCACCATTGGTATTGGCTGTAGCCGCGAATCTGAACATGGGGTGCGGTTGAATAATTTCACCGCCATTCTCGGGAATGCAAAGCGGTGATCCGTCAAGAATGCTGTTGAGGCCCGCAGCCGTTGAAGGATCAAGCAGATCAAGTTCATTCAGTAGAAACATTCCACCGTATTTCATGGCAAGTGCCAGTGGGCCGTACTGAAATGTCATGCTGCCTTGATCTAGGCTGAGGTGACCTGCCATATCGGTGAATTCCAATCGGCTGTGACCGGTCACCTCGAAGACGGGATAGTTGAGTTTTGCTGAAAGCTGTTTGATGAGAGACGTTTTACCGCTTCCGCATGGCCCGAAGATATAGAGAGGGTCGGAAGGATTCATGAGCCAGACAATGATTTCACGCATGGCCTCATGATAAATGTAGTCCGGATTAATTGCCGGTGTATGTATGCATGGAGCAGTAAAGCCGAGGATTTTTTTACCAGACGGTGTTCCGCTGAATACGGTTCCAGCATCTAATTCTTCAGTTTTGATTTTTTCCAGTGAAGTCAAATTCTGCATGTTTCACCTCAAAATGAGAAAGGCCCCGGCATAATGCCGAGGCCCTTCATTTATATAGTCTCCGGTGGGAACTACGCTGCAAGATCAGAGTACTTCCACCAGATTTTCTTTTTCCCATCCCATCTAAAACCGGCTTTTTTCAGGGTGTCCTTGTGTAAGCGTGTTGAACCCACTGCTTTGACGCAATTACGCCCATCCTGAGCCTTCACGTAATGATATTGGACTCCGTCTAGCTGGGGTAATTGTTGTTCCTTGTTTGCTGCGGTCCTGCCTGTTTTTCGTGCAGGCATACTTCCTTCGCCGTCATCATCCTGCTCAGTGACAATTCCAACCAGAGCAGCAAGTCCGTAGCGACGGGCATAAGTTATGGCAGAACCGTAGCCCTGCGGATCTGATTTTGGCAGAGGCATGACCAGCAAAGAGGATTGCCATTGACCGGATTCAGCATGAACGATTTTACTGATCAGACCAAGATTTCCACTCTCAACCTGCACCGGCAGTTGGGTCAGCCATATGCCATTGGCGAGTAAAGCCTCCCGGCAAGTACTCATGACAGACTGGAGGCTGGCATATCTGCTGTTGGTGAAATTGTTTTGTCCGTCCTTGGTTGCTGGTTTTAAAGCCTGCTGAACCTTGAGCATTGCCCCGGCAAGTTCGGTAATCTCCGGAGAACATAAATTCATTTCCATAATTCCTCCTGCAAAAACGAAACCCTTCGCGATAGCACGAAGGGTTAAGGTAAAAATTCCGTTATTCTACAGGAATAATATATAGCTCAAATATTTTGAGCGTCAGTTTCGAGAGTGTTTGTGTAGAACTTCCAGCATATCTACAGCAATGTCGAGGTCCTCGACGGACAATTCAGAAAGAAGGAATTTGATTTTTGCAAGTTTTTCAGATTCCTGCTCCGGGTCATCCATGAGCTCTGCTGAAGAAATATTTAATGCTTTGGAAATCTTAGATAGAATTTCAACTGACAAATTGACCTGACCCCGTTCTATTTCACCGAGATACTTGTAGCTGATACCGGCACGTTCAGCCAATGTCTGCTGACTCAGTCCGCTTACGGATCTGTATTTCTTTATTTTGCCGCCAATTTTTTCCTGACAATTTGACATGATAACACTCCTCGTTACGCGCAGTGTGGAGGAGAGCAAAATGATTTTAAACCTGCGATCAGCGGTATTTTTATGGACTTATGATACAGATCAGTGCTAAGAATGACATCAAAACATTACTTACAGTTCGTGTTCGTAAAGTAACTGGTTAAAATTAAAGGAGATATGAATATGTTTTACATTTTGGGCGCGATTATTTGGATTTTATGTATCTGGCAGGGCATAAGAATTGCCAAGCGTAGAGGAGCAAATCCGTTTCTGGTTTTACTTTTCTTCTTGCTGACAACTGTTGGCGGCCCTGTTGGGTTGTTGATGATCTACCTGTTTCTTCCGGATCGGGTCTCAGCACGATAGATTTTATTCTTATAGTATGTGGTTTATAGTGTTGTTCAAGATGCCCCGCCTGCAATGTCTAGAGGCGGGGCATTTGCATTAGTATTTGTTAACGATGGTGACCGTTGTTGGGCCTATGTCACCTAGTTTTGACTTTGAATTAGCTGCTAAGACGGCAAGCTGGTCGGCCCTATTGTTAAGCGTGTCAGTGGAGTGCCCTTTGACCCATTTCCACGTAACCTTATGGGAAATGGTTTCCTCAAGGAGTTCTTTCCAGAGATCTTGATTCAATACTGGTTTTCCTTTGCTGTTTCTCCAGCCATTCCATAACCAATTCTCTATCCATTGTTGATTGAATGCATCGGTCACATATTTTGAGTCGGAATATACGGTAACCATGCTAGGGCATTGAATTGTTTTGAAAGCAGCAATTACTGCACGTAATTCCATACGGTTATTTGAAGTTTGCCTATACCCCTGAGCTAGTTCGAGGGTAGAGCCTTCATGCATGACAATTGCTCCGTATCCACCTTGAGGATTGCTTTTTTGATTGCCCGGACATGCTCCATCAGAATAAATTACAACATTTTGATTTTTCATCATTAATTCCTTTTGGGTAATGGTTAAACATTTTGACTTTTGCCTATAAGTTAACCTTCCGGAATATTTTTTTATTGGCGATCTTCTGGAAGTTCGCGGTCTTGGTGCTCACTTAAACTGAGTGCCTCCGAATCTTCTCAGTCCGAATGGAGTATTGTCTTTTTGGTTCTCTTTTGCGAGATAGCTGGCCCATCTAAAGCATTGGTTAAAGGTGCTCTGAAATGTTTTTTCCTGTTCAATTCGTGTTTGATGATCCGCTTTGGGGGAAGGGCGTCTTATCAAGGTTCCGGGCTGACCAGAGATGTCGTTGATACAATAGTGAACCAGTCCTCGTGCGCCAGGGATTTTCAAGACTTTGTTCCAAGTTATTGATATTTTATCCAAAAAAGATTTGGCATTACGAACTTTATTCCCATCTACTAGCGCAATGCAGTGATAGTGCTGATGTTTTGTGGTGGATTGCTCTCTTACCCAAGTGAGCTGTAAACCATAATTTTTGTAGTTGCTTTGCTCTTTTAGTCTTTTGGTCAGGTTGCTTACTTCATAGTTTCTTCCATTAGTTCTATATCCTTCAGGGAATCTTAAATCGAATCTGATAAATATTACTTTACTGTATCTACTAATAGAGTAGTTAAGCATATTATTTAGTCTTTCTAGGATAATTTCATAACAAGAGTATTCTCCAAAATTTCCGTTGTTGATTTGTAATTCTTTAAATTTATTATTGTTTGTTTTCTTGTATGACATTGTCATTTTCTCCTTTTTAGTTTTTCATTATAGGATTAATGACAAGTTTAGAAATATATTGAATAATTTTTATTGGTATTATGTATTCAAGTGTTAGGTCTTAAGGGGTAGGTTTTTATTAAATTGTATTTTGTTAATTGTGCTAATTTATTATATAACATTATGAAAGATATTACCGATACCTGATTTGCATTTCATTGTTTTGCCTGTCTTTTTTAATGCGATAATTCTGATCTTACCATGGATTAAATTTCCGAAAGTAATTTTTTACTAGTTCCATGTGCTGCTTGTATCGTAGTGCGTGTAAAAAAATATATGCCTCCCCAATGTTATGAGAAATAACATCTGACCCTGGAGGATTCGTCATGGATGAATTACTTGAACAGCTGAAAAAGGAGATTCCCGCTATGTTTGCGGCGACTGAAGTCGACAAGCTAACTGGCAATGCAATTAGGTGGAGGACAGTTCAGAATATGCGATGTAAAAAGAAGTTGGCAATTCCGCCTGAGTGTTTTTTGTTTTCAGGGAAGCGTAAGGTTCTGATCGTAAGAGATATTTTCTTCGAATGGTGGTTTGCTAATATGATCTCAGCAGATGTAGCTGAATGTTGATTTTTATTTAAGTGCCGAGGACCGTATTTACATAGGTTCGGTCAAAAATATTTTCGCAGGTTTTCCTCGTATGGGACATGTCCATACGAGGCTTTTTTTTGTCAAATAAACTAGGAGGGCGTATGTATATTGCCATGAAACACGGAAAATTCTTTGTGGGTAGGAAAAATATAGGGAGTGTAATTGAAGGGTATATAGAGTCGGCTACCCCAATCTCTATCAAATGGAATGGGCCGGGTAGGCATCCTGAAAAAAAGGATTGTCCCAACATGGCCGCAATTCCCTTTGGTTGGTCTTATGGATACGATGTCGAGTTTAAATATAAAAATCGGACTTATTCGATGACCATCCATCATCGGACTACGATCAAGGCATTTATGATTTATTTAGATCAGTTGAGAAAAGCCAGATGTAGGGCTCCAGAAGTTTTGACAAGGATAAGCTTTGTCAATGAGGCGGGGAGGGCTTTGCGTCCTGTATTTGAGGTGGTTGAAGGCTAAGGCCTTGGAGGAGTTGTCAGATCAAGTCGGAACTCTTACATTTTATATATAGAGTTTCGACTTGATCTGATGCTTTTATCTTGAAGTAGATGAGCTGCTCATCGGTTTACTTTCTAGTTTTAGTTAGCCCCAATGCTTTCCTTCTTCTTTTAACTGTTGCTAGTGAAAGTTGAAGCTCTGTTGCGATATCTGCTTCCTTCCATCCCTTACCCGATAGCTCTATTATTACTTTGTTCTGTTCATCTTTGTTTTTTTGAGCACGCAAAACCTGCCAGCGACTATTCTTTTTGTTTGGCTCAAGTTCAATTTTAAATGGCTTGGCTTCTTTTCCATATATGTTTCTGCCCTTCTCGATAGTCACTTCAAGTGATATTTTGGTTGGATGTTCACGTGCTTTGTTTAGTCTGATTACTGAATCAGCAGTAACTGTTTTACCGGATCCTCCTCTTTGGGAACCATCTTTACCTGTGTGATGGACAATAAGAACAGCGATCGATCTTTTGGCTAGTTTTTTAAGCCACTTGTGTATTTCGTTCCAAGATTTATTCGAGTCTGTAAAGTTGGTGAGTGTTGATAAGTTGTCTAGAATTAGTAGGCTAACTTTTGCTTTGCTTTGCTCTGCTGAATTTGCGTCGTCAATGAGTTCTTCAATTTCTTTTTGGTCGGAATCTTGCGATATATCAAGTCCTGCAACGTGTTCCCAGTTCAGCATCTTTTTATTTATGTCGTTATTTAGATCAATTGGGTAACATGAGATTAGTTTTGCCATGCGATCATTAAAATTTGTCGATCCTAGCTCGCTGTCGATGTATAGCACTTTGTGTGGTTTGCTCGCTCTCCAGGTGTGAAAAGCCTTAACTCCAAAGGAAGTTGCTATTGCGATGCTCATCGCAACCCAAGTTTTTCCTATTCCAGAATCAGCGTATAAAATGCATAAATTGCCAGGAAAAATTGAGGGGTGGATAATGGGTGATGTGTATTCTGTTTTATTTAGTTGAGTTAAATTTTTAATTTTCATTTTTTTAGTGTGAAGAGAGACGCATTCTTTTATTTTATCTGATGGGGAAATTAGGAGTTTTAAAGAAGCTAACCGGATGAAGGATTTAAAGTGTATTTTGTATTTAAAATTTCTTTCTAGCTGGGGTAAGTCGAATAAGTGTGCGTAGTTGTGGCAAATGATTACTTTTAAATCATGGATTTGTTGGGAAATATAGTAGACCATGTTGATTTGAGGCTGAGCCTCATCAAATGTTTTCCATTCAGCCCAAAAAGAGACATCTCGTTTATTTAAAGCTGAAAAATCAATAGTGTTGATCCTCTTTTCGTCCCCATACCATGAGCTCCATATATAGCCACTGTAGCTGTCTTCAAAATATGTTACTTCATGCGTATCTCGAATATGTTTGCGAGAATGGTTTTGTGATGTGTTTTTTAAAAGTGTTCTTTGGGGCTTAAATGGCGGTGTATATATAGGCGGAAAATCGTTTAAAGACGCTGTTGGCGCATCTAGGAAGTTGTCAAAAGTGAACGACGTGTAGGCTTTTATCGAGTTAAAGTTGTTGTTATGGTTAAATATGTCTTCTTGTATATATCCTATTGTTTTAGATTTAGTCTGTTTGTCTTTTGCTGTATCTGAATGCATGTCATTTGCTTGAAGAAGATTGGGATTTAGTATGATCTCTTTTACTTTGGTAGAATCAATTTGATCTTGTCTGAATAATGGCGCAGGAGATGGGAAATGGATATGTGCCATGTGTATAGTCGGAATTTTCCCTGTTTTCCAAAAAGTTATTGGTAATAGACAGAATTTATTTGTTTTTGATTTAAATGCTTGAGCATATCCAAAGAACTTTTTGTTTTTATAAAATGGAATTGATAATATTTCGTCATTGTCTATTTTGGGAGCGAATAGAAATTTTTGTTGAGTTAGAATCTCTTTATTTTCTTCAAATGAATTTAAATTGTGATACTTAAAGTATTCATTGAGCTTTTTTGTTGTTGTGTTTCTGCTCTCTTGGTTCTCCTCAGCTATGATATCTATAAAATCTTTGTCTATCTGTTGTTTGTTTTTGTATATGCTTGCTTTTTTATAATATTTAGTATTGCTAGAACGGACGTCTTTGTGTGGATTTAAAAAGACTGAGTACTCTCTAAAATAAAAATAGTCGCCATCAGTGAAGCTTCCTGGGAAGAGTACGTTTGCTGTTTCGTTCTCAAGTGAGGCGAGTATTTTTAGGTTCAAAAATGCTTCAAGGGTAATTTTATTTTCGTTTTCTGTGTCTCTTGTCCATGGCTTTGTATGAAATGGTATTATGAGTGCTTTATTTAACATGTTGCTCTTATCTACTTGTTATCATTGGTTATTTTTTTATTAAATTAGTCTATATGTAGTGTCTAAATTTAAATTTTAATATCAGAATGTATTTTGAGAGTATCAAATAAGTATCATTTTTAGCAAAAAATGTCATCAAAGAGTCTTTGATGACGTTTGTTGTCGTTGAGGCTGAATCTTGGTAGTTGAGATGTGGTGAGAAGTCTTTTTGCAATTAACTGCAAAGATTGTTGAAATTTGTTAGGACGGTGTAAGCTTAACTTAATATTAGACGCAATGAATGTTTGAGTCCGTTTTCTTTGGGTTTATATCTGAAAAACAATGGGATAAGTTGTCTTTTGTTATTCAGGCTGCTCAGGACGGATGAAGCTTAAATTTGGAAAATTATGAATACACAAAACCTCGACACCCTCAAATCCCGCCTAGACGCACACAGGCCGCTTCCGCCCGAAGTGGTCAAGAACCTGCGCGAAGACCTCGCCCTGCGCTGGACCTACAACTCCAATGCCATTGAAGGGAATACGCTTACTCTGCAGGAAACCAAGGTCGTGCTTGAAGGCGTGACCGTTGGCGGCAAGTCCATTGCTGAGCACCTTGAGGCGACCAACCATGCTCACGCTATCAACCTTGTCTACGCTTTGGTGGAGCAGGGTGGGCCTTTGGATGTGCGCACTATTAAAGAGATTCATAGCCTGATTCTGAAGGGTATTGATGACCGGAACGCCGGGGTGTTCCGTACTGTGAACGTTACCATTTCCGGTGCTGAGCATGTGCCGCCGGATTTTCTGAATTTGCAGGATGAGATAGACCGGTTCATGGCTTGGTACAACGGTGACGGAGCTGAACTGCACGTTGTTGAGCGTGCTGCCCGTGTCCATGTGGATTTTGTGAAGATCCATCCCTTTGCTGATGGTAATGGCCGAACTTCCCGGTTGCTGATGAACCTTGAGCTCATGAAAGGTGGATTCCCGCCGGTTGTATTTCAGAATTCTGAGCGGCTGTCCTATTATGAAGCTTTAGAAACTGCCTGCGTGAAGCTCGACTACAGCCCGTTCTTGGATATGACCGAAAGGCTCGTTCTGGACAGCTTCAAGCCGTACTGGTTCGCACTGGGCTTGGATGAGGAAGGACGCAGTCGTTAGTTTTAGCTTTGCTTGATATTTCAGATGCCGCACTGTCTTCGGACAATGCGGCATTTTGTTTTTAGGTGTCGGTGACGCCGATACGGGCAATGGCTTCGTCGGCGATGCTTTGGCTGGACTTAGCGTATCTGGAGACCATGGTCAGGTCTCGATGGCCCAGCAGGTCTCGGAGTACGGTTAGGGGAGTGCCGGCATCGGCCAGTCTGGTAGCGAAGCTGTGGCGCAGACTGTGGAAGTCCAGCTTCATGCGTCTATCATCGATCCCTTTGTTGAAGCCCAGCTCTTTTACTGCGCGTGGGAAGGTCGCACTTATCTTGTTGACCGTGCTGTCGTTCCTATTGGGCCAGACGAGCGCATCAGGAGTAGGGGAACCCAGACGTTTCTTTTGTTCTTCGAGTTCTACTTTGAGCTTTGGGTGGATAGGAATCAAAATCTTACGATCTAAGCCGCCTTTACCTTCAAGGCAGTTGATATGGCCGCTGATGAGGTCTATGTGCATCCACCTCAGGTTTGCAGCCTCAGCGAACCTTAACCCGGCGTAGAGGCTGGTCATAGCTAGGCCATAAGTAATGAAAGATTTCTCCTTGAGCATATCCATGAGTAACTTCTCATCGCGTCCAGGCTTGCCTTCTTTGGAATCAAGTGTGTCGATGGTGCGGATCTTTTCGTTATGTGTACCCAGGTTTTTAAGTTTTACCCCGGAGACCGGATTCAGCCCTTCCCATTCAAATGGTTTACCATCGATACCCAGACTTCCTTCCTGAGCACGGTTATAGACCTGTCTGATAACGACAATGCAGTGCTTCACTGTAGCAGGGGCGAGCTTCTTAAGCAGCTTCGCTTTGATCTCTTCAAGTTGGAAAGTGGATATGTCCTTGAAACGTTTGTCGTGGAGATGCTTTTCAAGGTGGACACGGTAACGGTATTCGTCGTTCCCCCAGTGCTTTTTGTTGGTCTTTGCCCACTCCATGTATGCATCGAAGACCGTACCGAAGGTTATAGCTTCAAGACGCTCCTGAGCTGCTTTTTCCTGATCGGCCTTTTGGGTTGCCTCATTGGTTTCCTTTTCAGCAGCGAGTTCATCTTTTCTGGAGTATGGGCCTTCACCGGTTTTGAGGTTGTGAAGGTACTCAGCTCTTTTTAAGTAAGCTGTCTCTTCTGACCATCCTTCTGTCTCCCAGCCCAGCACGCTTTCGTATCGCTTTCCGCCATGAGCGTACCTGACAGAGAAGCAGCGGTCATATTTAATACCATGTTTGCGGGTGTCGTGCTTGTACCAGCGGACCCCTTTAAACTTGGTCGAAGTTTCTAGTTTTGGTCTAGCCATTGGTGCCCCCTTCAGAATCCAAAACCACCACTTTCCCACCACTTTTGTGATGATTATCAGTGAAAACCTGTGATCTTGTGTTAGCTAATGATGAGTGCTAAGATGAATAAAGTCAATGAATAAAAGGTGTTTAGTGTACTTCTGTGAGGAGTTGTGAAAATGGTGCTCTAGATTTCCTAATCCTGGTGCCGCAGGTTCGATTCCTGCCGGGGTCACCATCTAGTACAAAAGTGGTACAATATTAAAGGGTTAACTCGTTTTCAGAGTTAACCCTTTTCTGCGTTTATTTGCGGTTTTTTTGGTGTGCTGCCAACCTTTGATGTCAACCGGAGAGGGTGAGTGATGTTGTGATTGTTGGTATAATTAATATCTATCATAGCTGGTAATTCGGTTGACTGAAAAAGTGGATGCGTAGGGTGAAAGAGGTAAAGAAAACCCTCGCATAAACACATTTAGTCAGCAATATCTAAAAATCTGATACGACCATGTGCAAGTGGTGTCATTTATCGTTTGCGCTGAAGCCTAAAGAATATTTGTTAAATGTTAATCTTTCTGTTATCTGCATGATTAAAGTTTGATTTTAGCTGTCAAAGTCTATTTTTTTTAAATGGTTATCTATTTTTAGTCTTTTGGGGAGGCATTAATGGAATTGGAACTATCTGAAGTCTTGGCCATAATTTTTGGTTTTATTGCTACGGTAGGGGTATTTTATACTGTACGCTCTTTTTATCGCAAAAAAGAATCAAATAAGCAGACAGCTATTGGCAAAAATATTTATCAAGCTAACAGAGACATCAAGATAGAGAGATCAAACAATGACTAATGGCGGTAAGCAGACAGCTATTGGTTCACATATTATTCAGGCAAAAGGTAACATCTATCAGGACTGTACATTTACTGGTGATTCCAAGTCTGGATTATTAGAGCTAATACGAAAATATCAAGATAGAATAGCTAATGAACCTGCCGCAGGGAAGTTTATTGAAGATCTTTCTGATTTCATTAAACCAAGAGAAAGACGTCAGATTATAGGACTAGAACAAAAGTTAATCGATGGAGGGCGGGAGGATGAAATTGATGACGCGGAGTATTTTAAACTCAAATTTTCTAAAAAATTAGTCGAAGACGAGTTGTCTGAGAGTGTTCAAGAAATATATGCGCATATTCTTGCTTATATCAATACCGTTTTTTCATTGAAGATAAAGCCTAGAATTATAGCTGGCCATGATAGATATTTAATTGATGACGCAGTAATGGAAGAGATTGTTGATCCTATTTATCGAGAAGTTATTCATGCAGATATTGGTATTACAGCTGAACATGTTCGAGGTATGCTGTATTATCTTACAGGTAAATGCCATATTAAGTGGGCGTTTTAATGCTTATTTATAATCCTACATTTGACGCAAAACATTGTGCTTATCGTTTTTTGTCTACTTTATATTTGTCAAACGATGAATCATTTGCTTGGGATTTGTTTAAGTTGATAGATTTATATCGACTTTACCCTAAGTTGCTGTTGGGAATGAAACCTTTTCCTAGAGAGCTTAACAGTCTCAAAAAGAAAGTCAGTAAACTGCCAGATCATTATACAATTCCTCAGACTCCTCGTAAGACTCTTTTTCAATTGCAGCCAATTCATAATCTTGTTGCTAACTGGCTTATAGCAAAGGGCTTTTTAGTAAAAGATAGGTTTGAAAATGGATCGGTTACTAGAACTGATTTTCCAATTCCTACAGATTTAGTCGTTACATTTGAGCATGATGAATCTTTAAAGGCGGATTGGGTGATGAGTTTAGTTGTCGATCTTCCAAAATCAGTATTCGGCGGAGATACCGGTATTAAAAAACGGACAGGATATATGGAGTATAGATATGATCCACGTTAACTCAATACTTCTTCTTAAGCGCTTAATTGTTATGAGAGGCGGGTGCAAAGTCTATGATGAAGAATTTCATCGAGGTATAAATATTATCCGTGGTCATAATTCTCCGGGAAAATCTACTGTAATGTCTTTTATCTTTTATGGACTTGGTGGCGAGAGCATCAAGTGGACATCAGAACAATTGATGTGCGACAAAATTTTCTTAGATGTTATCGTAAATGGTAATGAATTTTGTCTTTCCAGAGAAATAACTGAAAGCGCAACTGCTGATGTATATGTCTGTGATGATTTTTATGATGAGGCGTATAAATCCGAGAATTGGTATAGGTTTTCTCGAACAAGAAGTGCCGAAAGAGAAAGTTTTTCTGAGTGGTTTTTTAATGCATTACAGTTGCCGCAGCATAAGACAGATTCTGCAGCTAATTTGACTATGCATCAGATACTGAGGTTGATGTTTTTTGACCAATCGACAGCTGCTGGTAGGATTCTAAGAGAGGAATCTTCATTCGATTCTCGTGAAATGAGGAGATCTATTGGTGACTATTTGCTGGGGCTTGATAATTTGGAAGGAAGGCAAATTCGTCAGCAACTAATCGATCTTAGTAAACGATTAGGCTCATTGAATGGTCAAGTTAAAGCTATTCATCGTTTTTTTGGCAAAGAGGTGCAGGACATTAAACAAGATGTAATTAATGCTAACATCGAAGCTCACAGGGCTGAGATTGCGATTAAAACAAATACTCTAAAGGCGATTGAAGATGAGACCTATGAGGATGTTGATGAAGTCCAAAAACAGCTTATTAAAAATTTAAAAAGACAAATAGCTGAGTTGGATAATCTCCTCAATGAGAAGGAAGGGCGCAGTCAATGGTTAAATTCAGAAATTACTGACAATGAGATTTTTTTGTATACTTTGAAAGAGCGACTGAATGATTTAAACCATTCTGAAAGAACAAATACTATTTTAGATGGTGTCTCGTTCAAATTTTGTCCATTGTGTTTGTCTGAAATTAAAGCTGATGATGGCAATGGGGATTGTTGTCCTCTGTGTAAGCGTTCCCACTCCGACTCGCAGGACAATTCATACGTGCAATTTAGTACTGAGTTGAAATTTCAAATTAAAGAGACTCGGTCTGTTATTGAGTTGCAAAAGGAAGAGCTTGAAAGGCATAATGCTGAAATTCCACATTTGAAGAGTAAGTTTTATACTGCTCAAAAACAATTGCATGAGCAAGTCAGTTCTGTGTCTCCTGCTCAAGCAGCTGTTGAGACAATATCAAAACAAATTGGCTATATCGAGGCTATAATTGAAAAAGAAGAAAAGAATCTTGTGCATGCAGCTAAACTTGAAGGACTGTATGAAAGCAAGAAGGGTATAAATGAAGAAATTGAGTCTTTAAATGAACGTTTAGATGAACTTGACGCTTCAAACAGGGAAAGGGACATTTCCGTTCGAAGGATGCTTGAGTCAAAAGTTATAGATCTTGTGAAACAAGATAGTGGAGATGAAAAGAGTTTCGATAATCCTCAAACTTTTACGTTTGATTTTAGAGCTGATAGCTTTATGCTTGATGATAAACCCAAAATATCAGATAGTTCTATGGTTATTTTGAAAAACTCGTTCGGGCTTGCTCTTTTTCTTGAGTCAATTTCTGATCAACAAATTCGAATTCCTAGGTTTATGCTTTTTGATAATATTGAGGATAAAGGAATGAGAGAAGAGCGAAGTGCCAACTTTCAGCGTTTGATTGTGAAAGAGTGTGCAGATATTGATGAGGATATGCAGCTGATAATGACTACATCGATGATCGCAGAAGAGTTGGACGGCTCAGATTATTGTGTTGGGCCATATTACGATAGAAATCATCCCACGTTGGATTTTTCAAAATGTAAACTTTAGCTTGTTTTATATCGTATTCGAGATTGACTTAGGAGCCGGATTTTCCGGCTCTTTTTATTTGGTCAACCGAAGAATCCTCAGATCCAGAATACACCACCACCTGATCCCCAGAATCACCCAAAAAATCAAAAGATAATCAACCCACCCCAGTGACCAAATCAAACCAATCAGGATAACCTTCAATTTTCATGATTATTTAACAATATGAAATTGAAGGAGATTTACTGATGCATGGACTTGACGATTCACTGTTCAACGTAATCTTTTCCTATACCAGAAAGCAGGCAATCGCAGACGGAACTCTAATTGATGTGACCGAACAGGCCAAGGAGACCGGATTCAAGGTTCCAGTGGCTGTTTCACTGAACTTGTATGAACGGTACATAACTCCACCGAAAGGACTTGAAGGCGAAGGGCAGAGCGTTACTGGAAGACTTCACGATTATTTTTTGCTAAAACCAATTAGTCAGAATGTTGGATATCAAACTATAAAGGAGCTGGTACGTGTACAAATATATCAAGGATTTTTTTCAGTCCTTCTTTGATGAAGAGAACTCGGGACAGACCTCTGTTTCGGCAGCAAAAGAGACTGCACAGGAAGAGAAAGCTGTATTCGATAAAGAGTCTTTTGATTTGGAAGATATTAGAGTCTATGCTCTTTCAACCTGCATTCACTGTAGGGATGCTAAGAGATTCCTTGATGAGTGTGGCGTGAAATACAATTGTGTTTATGTAGATGAGCTTACTGGTGATGATCGTAAGACAATTGTGCAGGAAATCAAGGAGCACAATCCTTCCCTGTCGTTTCCAGTTATCATGGTGAAAGGGATTGTTCTTGTTGGTTATAATAAGAAAAAACTCGCCGAAGTCCTTGAAAAGGAATGGAAAGAATAATGGATACTAAAAAACTGCATGAATTTTTGACGAAAACTCAAGAGCCTAAGGGTTACTTTTTAAATTCCGACATGGACGTTACTATGCCGATTCTGGAGTCGCTCCTTACCAATAAGGAGCGTTACGGTTATATGGCATGCCCTTGCCGCCTTGCAAACGGTGAACAAAAAAACGACAAGGACATCATCTGCCCCTGCGCCTATCGAGAGGAAGATGTTAATGAATACGGAGCCTGTTACTGCAACTTTTACGTCAGTAAAGAATACAATGAAGGCAAGATCGAAAAACAGGCCGTCCCGGAACGCCGTCCTCCTGAAAAAATTATATTTTAGTTGGTGAGTTCTGCTCCTATCACTATTTTATTCTTCTGATCTCAAGCCGTATGGCATCGCTGGCCAGTTTTTGGTGGCTGTTTAAGATATGAATTCCGGGAGGGAGTACTCCCGGAATCCATAAGGAAGGTGTTTTGCTACAGTGCCTTGGTGTAGATTTCGGCGATATTCTCGTCAGTGGCTAAACGCGGGTTTGTGAATTTGCAGATATCCTTCTGGGCATTTTCAGTCATAGTCGGGATATCAGCAGCTTTTACTTCTTTGCCGTAACGTTTACCCAGTTCCATCAGGGTAGCCGGAATGCCGACGTCAGCGGAGAGCTTGCGGATGGCCTCAAGTGCAAGCTCTGCTGCATCGCGAGCTGCTATTCCTTCTGTGTTTTCACCCATAAGTTCAGCCATTTCAACAAACTTGTCAATATTTGCTACCAGGTTGAACTCTTCGACATAAGGCAACAGTAACGCATTGCATTCACCATGCGGCAGATTGTAAAAACCGCCCAACTGATGAGCCATAGCGTGTACGTAGCCGAGGCTGGCATTGTTGAACGCCATGCCAGCCAGATACTGAGCAAAACACATTCCCTCCCGAGCCTCAAGATCCTGTCCGTTTGCAACGGCCTTGCGCAAATGTTTGGATACAAGTTGAATGGCTTCCTTGGCACAGGCGTCGGTCATTGGATTGGCGATAGTGGAGACGAAAGCTTCAACGGCATGGGTCAAAGCATCCATACCGGTTGCGGCGGTCAATGCCGGGGGCATACCTGCCATGAGTACCGGATCATCTATCGCGATCCCCGGAGTGATGCGCCAGTCTGCGATCGCCATTTTAACATGTCGGGAAGTGTCGGTGATTACTGCAAAACGAGTCATTTCAGAGGCCGTTCCGGCAGTTGTGTTGACAGCAAGGTATGGCATCAAGGGTTTTGTGGCTTTGTCTACTCCTTCGTAATCATGGATTTTTCCTCCATTGGAGACAATTAGCCCGATTCCCTTGCCGCAGTCATGGGAAGATCCGCCTCCGAGAGTGATAAGGCTGTCACAATTGTTGTCCTTGTAAAGCTTGATACCGTCTTCAATGTTTTTGTCCGTAGGGTTCGGAACGGTCTCATCATAAATTACATAAGGCATGGATTCTGCGTCGAGTAAGTCCGTAACCTGTTTGCAGATTCCGGCAGCCACAACGCCTTTGTCTGTGACAAGCAGGGGTTTGCTGCCGCCAAGCTCTTTGATCTTTTCGGGGATATGTTTGGATGCACCAATCCCGATCAATGTCATGCTTGGAATGAAAAAACCATACACCTGTTCCTGAACTGCCATAACGACCTCCATAAGTTAAATGGTCTTTCTTAAAAGCAGAACTACACAGTCAGTTAAAGCATGAAGAAATTGTGCTTTATAATGACAAGTGTCCGCTTATATATGCGGAGACATAACTCAAGCCTGCATAGTAGCATTACAAATATGAAAGGGTAAAATTGAGTTATGCTGTTACTGCGTTTAACTTGCTGTTTTTCGTATAAAGCAAAGAACAGGCCAATAGTGTTTAATTGTTGGTGTCTTGATTTTTGCATTGTATTTCAAGTGGGTACGGTAAAATAGAAAAAGAAGAGTATTTAGTTCATTGTGTCCAATGTCTGGACATGTCGTGTAAGCATGTTCAGTTGTTGAACATGACCAGCAAGTAGAGGAAGAGCCTTAAATCGTATGGTAATCCCCCCATTCTTAGGGGGCCTGAAAAGTAGAGGCTATGCAGCCATTCTCAGTTTCTGCATCGGAGTGATGCCGCCAATGCCCATATTGGGGCGTTCATTGTTATATGTCCAGAGCCATTTGGTAGCGTAATCCTGCACCTCTTGGATGCTTTCAAACATGTAATGGCTCAACCAGTCGTACCGCACGGTCCGATTGAAGCGTTCAACGTAAGCGTTTTGTTGCGGATTTCCTGGCTGGATATATTCCAGCCGTATCTTTTCTTTTTCTGCCCATAGCAGTAGCCTGTTGCTTATGTATTCAGGGCCGTTGTCGCATCTTATTGCTTCGGGTTTGCCACGCCACTCGATAATCTGGTTCAGTGTTCGAACAACACGATCCGCAGGCAATGACAGATCTACTTCGATGCTCAATCCTTCACGATTAAAGTCGTCGATTACGTTCAACAAACGAAAACTGCGCCCATCTTCAAGTTGGTCATGCATAAAATCCATGGACCAAACTTGATTGGCAGATTCGGGCTGGGATAAAGGTTCCGGTTTTTCACGCACAAGCCGTTTCTTAGGCTTAATGCGCATGTTCAGCTCAAGTTCTCGGTAAATCCGGTAAACGCGCTTATGATTCCAAGAAAAGCCTTGCACGTTGCGCAGATACAGGAAGCACAATCCAAAACCCCAGTTGCGTTGGTTGTGCGTTAACCGGACTAGCCAGTCGGTAACAAGTTCATTTTCAGCGGAGAGCTTCGGTTCGTACCTGTAGCAAGTTTGGCTGATGCTGAAAGCCTCGCACGCCTGACGGATATTGACCTTTTCTTCCTTCACGGCTGCCTTTGCCATCTTGCGCCGACAAGACGGCTTTACCACTTTTTTTCGAGAGCTTCCTTGACGATTTCCGCTTTCAATCGCTCTTCGGCATACATTTTCTTAAGCTGGCGGTTCTCACGTTCCAACTCTTTCATTCGAGCCATCAAGGATGCATCCATGCCGCCGTATTTGGAACGCCATTTGTAAAACGTGGCACTGCTCATTCCGTGTTCACGGCAAAGCTCGGCAACGGGAACTCCATTCTCGGCCTGCTTCAAAATACTCAAAATTTGACTGTCGCTGTAGCGTGACTTTTTCATCTGAATCTCCTCGGTCTTCTTTACGAGAAAATTCTACTTTTCAGAACAATTAATTTTCGGGGGGATTACCGTATGATTCAGAAGCGGTTCAACAAATCAGAGGCTACGGAACGTATCTATCTCGATGCAGTATTTTTTAAGCTTGGCGTATAAGGTAGTGCGGGATATGTTGAGAAGAGAGGATGCCTGTCTCAGATTGCCATGTGTGTCATGTAGAGTTTTTAAAATGAGTTCTTTTTGAACGCTCTTCAAAGATCTCTTTTCGCCATGACTATCCGTAAGTGTTTTCGGTTTTGTTCCTGCAATTATATCACGCGGCAAGTCATCGACCTCAACGCAGTTTTTCTGCGCCACGTTTACAAGTCTTTCGATGCAGTTTTCCAGTTCACGGATGTTGCCCGGCCAATGATAGTCGTTAAGAGCAGTCATGGCTTCTCTGGACAACCACAGGGGAGGTTTGTTCAGAGTTGCTGTAAATTTGTCCAGAAACAGGCGGGTTAGTAATTCAACGTCGCCATTGCGCTGTCGTAATGGAGGAATGTTTATGGTTAATACGTTCAGGCGGTAATACAGATCTTCTCTGAAGCTCTTGTTACGCACAGCTCCGGGCAGATCTTTGTTTGTAGCAGCTATGATGCGTACATTTATTCGTTTGGGCTTTTTGCCTCCGAGACGGGTAACTTCACTTTCCTGAAGCAGCCTCAACAGGCTCACCTGAGCTTCAAGGGGCATCTCGCCAATTTCATCGAGGAAAAGCGTTCCCCCTCCGGCAAGTTCAAATTTACCCGGACATCCTTCTTTGAGTGCTCCTGAGAATGCTCCGGCTTCGTACCCGAACAGTTCACTCTGAACCAGATTGCGAGGCAGGGCGCCGCAATTGACTACGACAAAGGGGCCGTCACGCCGACTGCCAGCATTATGTATAGCTTGAGCAAAAAGTTCCTTGCCTGTCCCGGATTCTCCTACTAGCAACGTGGTGGCTTCGCTTTTGGAGGCCACCCGCGTGAGGCGCAAAGTTTCCTGCAGTGCATTGGAGTTCCCTGCAATATTTTTAAAAGAATATACAGCTTTGGCTCCGGCAACTCTTGATGCGTAATTACGCATGCGTTTTACTTCCCGCAGAGTAAGAATAATGCCGGATTCCCCGAATGCAGCACAGGACAGCAGGCAGCTGAGTCTGCCGTTATGGATGTTAAATGAGACCTCTCGATCCTGAAATGAAATCCGGTCACTTAGTATGGACTGCATCAATTTGTCGTGCTTTATATAAGTTCCGATTTTTTCTCCTACAGGTTGTGAATTCAGGCCGAGCATGCTGCATGCCTTAGGGTTGATGCTGGTGATTATTTCGTCACAACCAAGAACTATAACGCCTTCGTCCAGCTGCTCCAAAATGACTTTCTGGTTGCGTACAAGGCTGCGGAGTCGCAGATGTTCTTCAATTGAGTTGGCGGCAGCTTCCACAAGCCCCAGAGTGTGTTGATGAAAATTGTTAGTGTTAATTGCCAGGTTGATGGCTCCTACGAGCTGACCGTCTGGGTCATGAATGGGGGCGGCTGAACAGCTCAGGTAATGCAGTGAGGAATTATAATGTTCGGAAGCGATAACATGAACTGCTTTCTTTTCTATTATACAAAGACCCATTCCGTTGGTTCCGATAGTGACCTCGTCACAGCGGCGGCCCGGTATCCCATATGGAACTTTTTTGAGATCCTGACTTGTTGCGGAGGCATACAGAACCAATCCTGTCGTGTCTATCAGAGTGACTACGCTTTTTGACAGGTGGATAGAATGCGCAAGTTTATCCATAACCAACTTCGAACATTCCACCAGATTCTGATTTAAGGCAATTGCCTTCTCCAGAGCGGGGGCATCAATAGGGCATAGGGCAAGAGAGCTGCTCGGAAGGTTACGACTGTAACACCGTTCCCAGGAATCCATGATCATGGGGCGGACAGTGTCACGATCCACTGGGAGGCGTGCTTGAAACCGTTTCCATTGCATGCCGATCACAGATATGTGTTCCTTTGATAAAAAAGAGTAACGAGTCATTCTCATTGTTCCCACTATCTCATGCGATCACCGCGTTCTTGTTTTTCATTTCTTTGCGAATTTTTATATGCGTAACCCTGACAATTGTTTTCTTTATATCTTTACCTAATAACGATTGTTCTACAGAGTCAATGTTCTCTTAATTCTTTTTATAAATTTGAGATAGCTATATTTGTAATCATAACGGTGGTGTGGGGCGAGCCATGGAGAGTCTGATCATCCCAAAGTTGCCTAACAAATGAGTTGATCGAACACGTCACAGTCATTTTCGGTCAACCGAAGAAATCGAAAGACTCTAACCAATCCAGCTCAATTCCACCACAAGCATATCCGCCATCTGATCCCCAGAATTACCCCAAAAACACCCCCCTCCTGACCAAATCATACCAATCAGGATAACCCTCAATGAGGGCTTGAAGGCGAAGGGCAGAGTGGGAGTGGTTATTGTTTTGTTCGTAGGTATTGCTTAGTACTACAGTCTAATTCCCATGTTGTCTTAATTGAATCTGTAGGGCAGACATTTTTGCATGAATAGCAATAGATGCACTCAGAAGATAATACCCTTTTGTTCTCTTTGGCATATCTGGTTATCTCTATGTCCATAGGGCAGGCATTTACACATTGGTTGCATTTTATGCACGATTTCATGTCTACTTTGAATTTTGACATGGAAAATGCTGATAGTTTTAAAAGAGGTGTTACAGGACATATGTATTTACAGAATGCCCTGTTATCCTTGGTTAAAATAGCAATGATGATTGCAGTGAGGTAGTATGCTATTGAGCTTACTGCCAGCCAGATGAATGAATCGTACGTTGTTATGGGAGTGCCATTTAAATAGTGGCCCCATGCAACAGCTATAAATGTGCATGTGAAAATTATATATCGAATATTGCCTGTTTTAGAAATTCTTCCCGGTGATTTTTTCCACGGCAACAGATCCAGAACTGCTGCAGTCCAGCATGCCCAGCCGCACCATGCCCTGCCGAAAAAGAAGGGCATGACTATTTTTGCTACAATGTAGTGTAGCGTGGCGCCTGCAAGTATCCCTGAAAACATGTAGCCGAAAAATCCTTCCAGCTGCATGTTTTCGTGTTTGATGAATCCCAGGTAAATCAACATATATGAACCTACCAATATTAAAGAAAGATATCGGCCGATCTGTTTTTTATCTTTTCTAAGTCTGTTATGCAGATATGTAGAAATGAAGATAGTAATTCCAATATATCCAAAGTTGGTAATGTAAAAATAGTTTCCTGTAAGATATGTTTGCAATAGTCCTATGGTAGTAAATATGAGTAATAGTACGAATGGAATTTTGTGTGCTGCTTTTTTCTGCATGGTTTTTTTTATCTGGGATTAAATTGTAAAGCAATTGGGTTGCGTTACTTATTTGTTACATTTGAGTTTGCTTAACACATTCCTTACAGGTGGTTACGGTGTGTTCCTCTTGACCCAACCTCATTTAGCGGTCAAAATGGCGAGTCAATTTACACATAAGGAGACTGGACCGTGAGCCTGCAAGATACCCCGACCCTGAAGAATGCGCTGGCATTGAGTGCCGAGAAATATGCTGATCGACCTGCTGTATGTTTTGTGGGTGAAGAGCCCATGACCTACCGTGAATTCAAAAAACTGGTGGACGACATTTCTCTGTTGCTTCACAGCCGCAGTATTACCAAGGGCGACAAAGTTGCCATCCTGAGCGAGAACATGCCCAACTGGGGGGCTGCCTATCTTGCCATCACCTGTATGGGTGCTGTTGCCATTCCGATTCTTACGGAATTTCACGAAGGTGCTGTGCATCATATTCTGCGTCACTCTGAATCCAAGGCCATCTTCGTTTCCGAGCGTTTGAGGCACAAAGTGGATGAATACGAATCCGATAATCTCCACACCACTATCACCATCAATGATTTTTCGCTTTCTACAGAAGACGGGTTGCGCCAAACTTTCAAGGAAGGCATGGTCCAAGCTCGCAAATCATATGAGCAGGTCAAAGAACAGGTCAAGGAACGAATCAGCAAGGAGCTTGAAAAATATACGGATAAGGGCAAGGAATATGTGCGTCCGTCAACGGAAATCGATGTTGATGATGTTGCTGCTATCCTATACACATCCGGCACTACGGGAAGTTCTAAAGGTGTCATTCTCACGCACCGCAACATTGTGTTCAACGCAATGGCAAGTGCCAATATCATTGACGTGAACACCGAGGACCGTCTTGTTTCGGTCCTGCCTCTGGCCCATACTTTTGAATGTACGCTGGGCATGGTCCTGCCGCTTATCCACGGTGCGTCAATTCATTATCTTCCCAAACCGCCCACGCCCAAAACCCTGCTTCCGGCAATGGCAAAGGTTAAACCGACCCTGTTGCTAATCGTGCCGTTGATTATTGAGAAAATTTTCAAGAACCGCGTCCAACCCAAGCTCAAGGGGTCCGGCATCATGCGTAATGTGATGAAGCTGGGCGCGGCCCGTAAAAAGCTTTATGCGGTTGCCGGTAAAAAACTCATGGAAGCCTTTGGAGGACAGCTTCGCTGCATGCCCATCGGCGGCGCGTTTCTGGCTCCCGAAGTGGAGGACTTTCTGGTTCATGCCGGCCTGCCTTATTCCGTGGGCTACGGCATGACCGAGACCAGTCCTCTCTGTTCCGGAGACCCCGCCAGCTCAACCCGTTTCCGTTCTGCTGGACGCATTCTCAAGGGCATGGAAATCAAGATTGATAAGCCCGATCCACAGACTGGCGAAGGCGAGATTCTGGTCAAGGGACCCAACGTCATGCAGGGGTACTACAAGGCTCCTAAGGTCACGGAAGAAGTGCTTATGGAAGACGGCTTTCTGCGTACCGGAGACCTCGGTTACATTGATGAAGACGGCTATATCTTTCTGCGCGGTCGTCTGAAAAACGTGATTATCGGTCCCAGTGGCGAAAATATTTATCCTGAAGAAGTCGAATCCATTATCGGCGAATGCGATTTCGTGTTGGAATCACTTGTTTACCGTGCTGACGGCAAGCTGGTTGCCCGTGTCCATCTTGACAATGACACCCTCGATGAAAAACTCGGCACAGGCAAAATGATTGAATCTAAAGCCCGCGAAGCAGTGCAGAATCATCTCGATTCCATCAAGAAAACCGTTAACGGCAAGGTTTCCAGCTTTTCGAGGCTTGCCAAGGTGATCGAACAGGTCGAACCGTTTGAAAAAACGCCTACCAAAAAGATTAAACGCTATCTCTACATAGATATGGATGAGAATCAAAAGCGGTAGGAAGTATTATAGGTCTCCCGGCCAATTTTTACATGCAATAGATGATAAATTTAGAGGGTTAACCTTGTTTTCAGGTTAACCCTTTTTTTTTGGTGTTATGGCTGATCATCACAATTATATGTCAACCAACGCGGATAATATAAACCGTAGTGAATTGCGAGAAGACGGAGTGTTATTATCGCCGCTAATCCGTAGAGCCATGCATTGCTTAATGCCGGGAAAAAGCTGTCGAGCAGTGCATATAAGCTTGCACCAAGCAGGGCGGGGGTTGCGTAAAATTCTCTGCCGAGCAGTAAAGGCATTCTGCCTGTCAGGATGTCCCGCAGCATACCTCCGGAAATGCCGGTTATGAGTCCCATCAGTACTGAAACCGTGTAATTGTTACCGAGGCTAAGGGCTTTCTCCATAGCCAGTATAGTAAAAAGAGCCATGCCGAAGGTATCGATGTAGATAAACAATTTGAGGATTCGGGAAACAAGACGGACACTAAAAAATGTGAGAGCCGCAGCGATTACGGCTACCCATAGATAGGTCAGGTCGTTTATCCAAAAGACCGGGCGGGCGTCGAGAATCATGTCTCGTAATGTCCCCCCGCCAAGCGCGGTCACAACCCCAAGTAATATGATGCTGAAAATATCCATATTCCGTTTGCCTGCTGCAATCACCCCAGTTACGGAAAATGCAATAATTCCTAACATTCCCAGATAATATATCATGAAAATTTATCCTTTATCAGTATGATATAGACTGCAATATCGACCAAAATAGCGCAGTATCTGAAATACAAATAAAAAACAAATCCAATGATACTATCAAGCCATAATACCACTTTCAATATAACTAGCCTAACCCACTTGAATTGATGATTCTTACGATGTGGCTTTAATTTGTTTTTATACGGTTAGGGGAATTGGTTTTGACGTTAAAATAATAAATCCCCTGCAAAGTTAGCTTTGCAGGGGATTTATTATTAAATTAAATGATTAGTCGAAGATTTTTTTTGCTTTTTCTGCTGCTTCGCTGGCTGCGTCCGAAACGTCTTCGGCTGCTTTATCCATTTTTTTACCTGCCTTTTCCATTTCGCCTTCCTGGCTGCACCCATAAGCAGGGATCAGCATTGCGAGAAGTCCTGCTACAAGAATCAGTTTTTTCCACATATTCATTTCTCCTTTTTTTGCATGGTGGTTTTCCCTTGGCATTAAAGATCTGCAAGAGTGGTTGCTAAACTTTGCTATAGCTTAGCTAATTGAGAATTTAGATTATTTTTTAAGGCTCCCGCGAGACTCGCAGGTATGACTTAACGGAACGGACTCCTTCAACAGCCTTGGTGTGGGCAATGGATTTTTTGATCTGTTCCTGAGAGCCGACCAGACCAAGCAAAACTACCTTGCATTGCACAACCTTAACTTCAACATTGGTTGACCAGATGTCTCCGTCGCTGATCAATTTTTTCTTTACGCTGGCAAGAATACCCAGATTGTCGGAGGTCTCGCAGGCTGGGTCCACCTTTTTGGGTAGAAAGTAGGTGGTTACATTCTTTACGCCATCAGTGTTTCTAGCGATGGAAACTGCCTTGTTTTTCTGTTTTGTGTTCTCATACTCGCCGACAAGGTAAACATCTCCTGCGAAAGTATACGGCTCAATGCCCAGAACCGAGACATCGTCATCGTCAAGATAAGCACTCATTATTGCTGCGGAGATCGAGGCGTCTGCTGTTTGCTGACTCAGGCTTCTTTCGTCCATGGCAGCTTTGTATATGGTTCCGCAACCGGCAGTCATAATAGCCAAAATAGTGATCAATAATATTCTGCTAATCAATCTGTACATGCTTCCTCCGGTTTGGTTATTTGAATGCATGATACTCTGTCAGGCTTTAGTTTGATTATTAGGAGAGATACAAACTTTTGTTAAACAGTCTTGGACGGGATGGGCTATTTTTTCTTTCCTTTGTTCTTTTTGCGGGCCTCTTTTTCTTTATCGCGTTCATTTTTTTTGCGCTCACGGTCTATCTCTTTTTGTTTTTTGCGATCTTTTTTGGTGCTTTTACGTTCTTCTTTTTTGCGTTTGCGCTCTTCTGCGGCCTGCTTCTTGTTTATTTCCCGTTCCTGACGATCCCGTTCACGTTCCTCTTCCCCTTGATCCTTTTTACGTTCACGTTCGTCCTTGGCTATTTCCCTTTCGCGCTCTCCTTCCTCTTTCCTTCGTTCGCGTTCCTCTTCATTGTTCTTTTTTAGTATTTCTTTTTCGCTTTTATCATTCTTTGCATGAGCAGCAAATCCAATTAAAGGGCAACCCAATGCGATAGAGCACATTGTTAAACCTTTAAGCAGTTGGCGTCGTGAAATTTTTTTTGTCATTTGATTCTCCTTAAATACATAGTTTCCTATTTTAGACTATATGAAGTGTGATAGTTTGCGTCAATTAATTTGGAAATTATTATGATTGATTCTGAGGTAAGGCGTTGTTTCTTTTCCGGTGCATAAGGTCATAAGTCTCTGTTCACGGAACTTGTTTTGCAGTAATATAAATTAAATCCCAAATGCTTATAATGTTATTGGAGAATAATATGATACCCCCGATTCCGAATCTTCATGCTCTTGCAGTACTTATTCTGACGGCTGTTGCGTTGATATTGTTCAGTCAGAAAAAGATTCCGCTTGAGACTTCCAGCCTGCTTGTTCTTTTGACTCTGGCGGTTGGATTTGAACTTTTCCCATATCAATCAGGCGGGGAAACATTTCATTCCGTAGAATTTTTTTACGGCTTCGGTAACGAAGCCTTGATAGCCGTTTGCGCGCTGATGATTGCCGGGCAGGGTGTCCTTCGAACTGGATCGCTGGACCCGATGGGACGTCTTCTGGCACGTTTATGGAAGAAAAGCCCTTCTCTATCATTTTTGCTGACCTTGTTGCTGGGGGCATTTATCAGTGCCTTCATAAATAATGTTCCCGTTGTGGTGCTGCTGCTGCCTGTACTCATCAGTGTATCATTACGAACCGGTTCTCCTGCTTCATCGGTTCTGATGCCAATGGGTTTTTCCACGTTGGTCGGGGGGACTGCTACAACCATCGGGACATCAACAAACCTGCTGGTTGTCACGGTTGCATCAGATATGGGTTTCAAGCGTTTGGAAATGTTCGATTTCGTTTTGCCGGCAGCAATAGTCGGCAGCATCAGTATTTTATATCTTTGGCAGATAGCCCCGCGCTTAATCCCGAAAATTGAAATTACTCTGGCGGACAGGTCCCCTCGAATTTTCACCGCCCATCTGGAAATTACCGAGGATAGCCCTTTGGTTGGCAACCCTCTTTCAATGGCTCTTGAGTTGACCGATAATGCCATGACCGTTTCTTCCATTGAACGTGGCGAAGGGAAGCCTATTTATCTGCATCCGGGAGTTATTCTGCAAACAGGTGATCATCTTGTGATAAACGATACCCCGGACCAGCTTAAAGAATTTGAAAAGGTCTTGCAGGGAACTCTTTTCCCTGTGGGATCAACTGTTCCTATTGATTCTGAGGAAGGACTTGAAGCGTCTGACCAACAAATCGCAGAGATTGTAATTTACCAAGGTTCACCGCTTAAAGGTACGACTTTGAAAAAGTACCATTTTGCAGAACGCACCGGTATGACAACGCTTGCAATTCACCGTTCCGGTAAAAAACTTAAACGCTATCTGGATAAGATAAGCGACATAAAATTGCAGCAAGGAGATATTCTTCTTGTTCAGGGACCGAGAGAAAAAATTACGGAACTTAAGAAGAATACCAAGGTGCTGGTTCTCGATTCAACAATGGATCTTCCTTATTCTCAAAAGGTCCGTCAGGCCATGGGTATCATGCTCGGTATAATCCTGACTGCTGCTTTCGGCATATTGCCGATTGCTATCAGCGCACCGTGCGGAGCACTGCTGATGATCCTGACCGGATGTATCACATGGCGGGATGCTACGCGGGCCTTGAACGCGCAGGTTGTTTTAATAGTGGTGACAAGTCTGGCTCTGGGTAAGGCCATGTTGATTACCGGGGGAGCTGATTTTCTGGGTAAATTGTTTGTAGCCTTGAGCGGTGATGCTCCTGCTGCCGTAATTATCAGTGGGCTCATGTTGCTAATGGCTATCTTCACCAACATCATTTCCAATAATGCGACAGCCGTAATCGGAACACCCATTGCTTTTTCCATTGCTCGGCAATTGAATCTTGATCCTGAACCTTTTGTGCTGGCGGTTCTGTTCGGGGCCAACATGAGTTTTGCGACTCCAATGGCATATAAAACCAACTTATTGGTCATGAACGCCGGTGAGTATTCATTCTCGGATTTTCTAAAAGTAGGGACTCCGCTGGTTGTCATCATGTGGATTACTCTCTCTGTTGTGTTGCCTGTTCTATATCTCTAACAAGACTTGAATTCCTTCAAATTATATAGACAATGCTTGTGTTTATTTGTTCGATAATGGAGCGGTAGAGAATAATATGGATTAAATATTGGGACTTTTGGTGATTTAGATATATATTATCAGTAAGGGCTGAATTTTTTATTTCGGGGGAGCATCATGGCAGAAAATAGGAAGACAGAACAAGAGCAGCAAGATCTTGATGAACTCACTGTTTTGCAGGAAGCAGATAATGCGGAGCTTTCAGCTGAGGAGTATGCCAAGGTTCAAAGTGTTGATAATGTAACACCGGAACAGTCTGATCTCGCAGGCACAATAATTCATGGTAGTTCTCTGGAAGGGGATGCCGAGGCCGCAGAGTTCAATGAGACTGATTCTTCGGCAACAGATAGGTCCGCTGAATCTTCTACTGATGGTTTTGCGTCGGAAGTTCTGCCCGAAGAAGAGCTTCCTGTTGCAGAGGGCGTTTCAGAAACTTCTGTAGCAGGAGATGTTACAGAATCTGTAACTGGACCAGCCTTTGTAGAGGAACTTGTTGATGGTGATTCGTCTACAGTAGATGATGGTTCTTCTGAGCATCAGGCAGTAGATAGTCTTGTTGATTCTTCTGATGAACCTGAAGCTCCTGCTGAGCCTGAAGATTCAGAAGCATCTGACGAACCCGTTGCTGAACAACCTCCCGCAGCTGAAGAAGTTGCCGAATCTCCTGTTGAGCCTGAAGCTCCCGCCGAGCCTGAAGAACCAGAAGCAGCCGAGACTCCCGCGGCTGAGGAGGCAGTAGAATCTCCCGCTGAGCCTGAAGAATCGGAAGTATCTGACGAGCCAGTAGCTGAACAACCTCCCGCAACTGAAGAAGTTGCCGAATCTCCAGTCGTTGAAGAAGCAGCCGAATCTCCTGTTGAGCCGGAAGCTCCTGCTGAGCCGGACGATTCAGAAGCATCTGACGAGCCAGTAGTTGAACAACCTCCCGCAGCTGAAGAAGTTGCCGAATCTCCAGTCGTTGAAGAAGCAGTCGAATCACCTGCCGAGCCTGAAGAAGCAGAAGCACCGGAAGAGTCCGTTGCTGAACAACCTCCCGTAGCCGAGGAAGCAGACGAAACTCCCGTTGAGCCGGAAGCTCCTGCTGAACCTGAAGATTCAGAAGCAGCTGACGAGCCAGTAGCAGAACAACCT
Source organism: Maridesulfovibrio spiralis (SeqCode) (assembly GCF_048571135.1). Lineage (NCBI taxonomy): Bacteria > Pseudomonadati > Thermodesulfobacteriota > Desulfovibrionia > Desulfovibrionales > Desulfovibrionaceae > Maridesulfovibrio > Maridesulfovibrio spiralis (SeqCode). The sequence continues at coordinate 3,495,511 of NZ_CP182344.1, forward strand.
CCCGCAGCTGAAGAAGTTGCCGAATCTCCAGTCGTTGAAGAGGCAGTCGAATCACCTGCCGAGCCTGAAGAAGCAGAAGCACCGGAAGAGCCCGTTGCTGAACAACCTCCCGTAGTCGAGGAAGCAGACGAACCCCCTGTTGAGCCGGAATCTCCCGCTGAACCTGAAGAATCAGAAGCACCGGAAGAGCCTGTTGCTGAACAACCTCCCGCAACAGAAGAAGCAGCCGAGACTCCCGCGGCTGCGGAAGCTGTAGAATCTCCCGCTGAGCCTGAAGAATCAGAAGCACCGGAAGAGCCTGTTGCTGAAGAAGCTCCCGCAGTTGAGGAAGCAGGGGAAACCCCCGTTGAGCCGGAAGCTCCTGCCGAACCTGAAGATTCAGAAGCATCTGACGAGCCAGTAGCTGAACAACCTCCCGCAGCTGAAGAAGTTGCCGAATCTCCAGTCGTTGAAGAAGCAGTCGAATCTCCTGTTGAGCCGGAAGCTCCTGCTGAGCCTGAAGATTCAGAAGCATCTGCCGAGCCAGTTGCTGAACAACCTCCCGCAGCTGAAGAAGTTGCCGAATCTCCAGTCGTTGAAGAGGCAGTCGAATCACCTGCCGAGCCTGAAGAAGCAGAAGCACCGGAAGAGCCCGTTGCTGAACAACCTCCCGTAGTCGAGGAAGCAGACGAACCCCCTGTTGAGCCGGAATCTCCCGCTGAACCTGAAGAATCAGAAGCACCGGAAGAGCCTGTTGCTGAACAACCTCCCGCAACAGAAGAAGCAGCCGAGACTCCCGCGGCTGCGGAAGCTGTAGAATCTCCCGCTGAGCCTGAAGAATCAGAAGCACCGGAAGAGCCTGTTGCTGAAGAAGCTCCCGCAGTTGAGGAAGCAGGGGAAACCCCCGTTGAGCCGGAAGCTCCTGCCGAACCTGAAGATTCAGAAGCATCTGACGAACCCGTAGCTGAACAACCTCCCGTAGTCGAAGGAGCAGACAAAGCTTCAGTCGTTGAAGAAGCAGGGGAAACCCCCGTTGAGCCGGAAGCTCCTGCTGAACTTGAAGATTCAGAAGCATCTGCCGAGCCCGTTGCTGAACAACCTCCCGTAGCCGAGGAAGCAGACGAAATCCCCGTTGAGCCGGAAGCTCCTGCTGAGCCTGAAGATTCAGAAGCAGCTGACGAGCCAGTAGCAGAACAACCTCCCGCAGCTGAAGAAGCAGACGAATCTCCAGCAGTTGAGGAAGAAGAGGAAGTTGTTCCAGATGATTCGGATGCATCTGGCAAGGGCTCTGGCGGTCAGGGTAATCAGTGGGGTCGAGTTGATGGTGGCCCAGATCAAGGTAAGGCCGGGGATCAGGAATCAGAGATCGCAGCTGACGCAGAAGACTCTTCAGCGGATGGCTCAGATAAGGGTGGCCCCAAGGGTAACATGGGTCTTGGCAACGGCCTTGATGATGCGCCTCCGGGTGTAACTGAAGACCAGCCGCATTATGATGAGCGCGTCGAAGGAGCCGGGGACCAAGAGTCTGATGTTGCAGCTGACGTAGCCGAAGAAGCAGAGGAAGTTGTTCCAGATGATTCGGATGCATCTGGCAAGGGCTCTGGCGGTCAGGGTAATCAGTGGGGTCGAGTTGATGGTGGCCCAGATCAAGGTAAGGCTGGTGATCAGGAATCAGAAGTCGCAGCTGACGCAGAAGACTCTTCAGAGGATGGCTCAGATAAGGGCGGCCCCAAGGGCAACATGGGTCTTGGCAACGGCCTTGATGATGCGCCTCCGGGTGTAACTGAAGACCAGCCGCATTATGATGAGCGCGTCGAAGGAGCCGGGGAAGGGGAAGATGATGCTCTGGAAATGGATTTCTTCATAATGGATAGCGATGATAGCAATTCCAGCACCAGTTGGACTGAAATAACAGAAGAAAATGAATCCGACAGCGGGACAGGCGGCGACGATTTTGGTAATGGTTGGACCGATGAAGTAGAATCTGATGCTGACAAAGGTCAAGGTAAGGGACGTGGCAACAAGGGAAATGACGACGATGATTCCTTTGAGGGGTCAGATAATCTGGATGCTTTTGAAAATGAGGCGGAGGATTTCTCTGATCAGTCAGATTGGTAGAGTTGGATGCTGTAGCTGAAAGGTTCTAAGCGAAACTGGGATACATTATGGATATATCATACTTCAAAAAACATCGGGGATTTTTCAGTGACCTGATAGCCCTGCCTGTTTTCATGCGCAGCTCGTTTGATCTCCTGCTGGCCTCTATCGGTATCAATGTTTTGGGTTTGGCATTGCCGGTGGTGTTGATGCAGGTCTATGACCGTATTGTCCCTACCAGGGCAACCTCCACGCTTATCTGGCTGGTTGCCGGTTTTATGGTTGCTCTGTTGATGGAAACCGCTTTGCGTTTGTGCCGCACGACAATCACTAATTGGATGTCGGCCCGTTTTGAGCATGACATCGGTGATTCCTGTGTTGGGCGGTGGGTGAATTGTGTTCTTGAAGATTTTGAAAAGGATGGAGCCGGTGTCCATCTTGACCGCTTGCGCGCAGTTAATACCCTAAGGTCTTTTTACGCAGGACAGGCTTTTCAGCTCATGCTGGATCTGCCGTTCGCCTTTTTGTTTCTTGCTGTTGCCGGGTTTCTCGGCGGCTGGCAGGTGGCGGCTTTTCTTGGTGGTGTTGCCTTGGTTTTTCTTTGTATTACCGCTTTCATCCGCAGCAGCTATAGCCGGAACAGACAGAAGCAGAGGAATCAGGCTGACCGGCGATACAACTTTTTAGTGGAAGTCCTTAGCGGAATTCACGCAGTTAAATCTTTGACCTTGGAAGAGTCCATGCTCCGGCGGCATGAACGGCTTGAATCGGAAGCGGCTCAGCATGATTATGATGTCATTTTTATAGGCAATCTTCCGGTCAGTATCGGTAACTTTTTTTCACAGCTGAATTTATTTGGAGTTCTGTTCATCGGGGGAACGCTGGCTATTTCCGGGCAGATAACCCTTGGTAGCCTTGCCGGATGCACCCTTCTCAGCGGGCGTTTTTTCCAGCCTTTCCGGTCTTTGGCGTCATTCTGGGTTCGCCATGCAGACATTGAAATAGCTAAGGGGCAGATTTCAGATATTGTTAATTTACGCGAGGAATCAAATCGGGATGCACCTTGTCTGCCTGAAGAAATACAAGGGCGTATCGTTTTGAATAATATTTCCTATACGCCTGACGGAAGCGATGAAAAAGTTTTTGAAGGGCTGAATCTGCTGGTCGAAGATGGGAAGATGGTCTGCATAAATACCGATAGCGAAAGACTGCCGACTTTGTTGCTAAATCTTATTTACGGGCTGAATCAGCCGGACAACGGGCAGGTTTTTATTGACGGTAATGATTTGAGTGAGTTTTGCCATTCTGATTATCAGGGCAGGATGGAATTCATTCCGCAGCAGGGGACTTTGTTCAACGGGACCATTTACGAAAACCTGACTCTTTTTAATCCGGCCAACAGGCAGGTAGCCCTCGATGCCGCTTCGCTGTTGCAGCTGGATTCAGTTCTTTCAGAGCTTCCTCTCGGTTATGAAACCAAAGTCGGAAACAGGCTCTATGAATTCCTGCCTACAGGTGTGATCCAAAGGATCTGTCTAGCAAGGGCTTTGACGGTCCGTCCCCGTATCCTGCTCCTGGATAGGGTTAATGAATCCATGGATCAGGATAGCGAAAAGCTCTTTTTCTGGCTGATGGGCAAACTTAAAGGTAATTGCACTATCGTAATGGCTACTTCCAGTCCGGCAATGCATGCGATGGCGGATTCTGTTCATTCCATTGTAGACGGTAAGCTCAGACAGGAGAAATCATAATGGTTGCAGCTGTTGAAACTCCTGCTCAGTGGGAAATGGCCTGGAAACGCTGGGTGCTCCAGTCGGCCCGCTCATGGGAAGATGTTTCCGGGATAATAGGGCTCATCGGTATCAATATTATTGATGAAGAACACATGCTTTTCACCAAGTATGTCCTTGATATCAATCTGCTTATCCGTGCACTTAACGACCGTGATGCTTCTTTCAAGGATTTGGATAAAGGGGATGAAATTTTTCAAACCTTATTGAATTATGCAGAAATGCATTTCTTTCATGAGCTTGAAATAATGAAAGAAATAGAAAGCCCGCTCATGGAAGCCCATCTGGCTCAGCACGATATTTTCATGAAAATGATCACCGGTTATTATGATGAATTCAAGCGGGGGAGGGTGCATATCGTCAGCGGTTTGAAGCTGTCTATCCTTGATTGGTGGGTAAACCATATCAACGGAATTGACTATCAAACCTTTGTTCTCAGGAATGGCAACGGTAATGGGGGTGAAGATGGATAATCCGTGGTCATCTTCGTTAGGTAATTCCAGTGGGCTTGCCGCATGTATTCCCGCTCTCCTTGATGCCTTGGGCTGGCGTGGAAGTGATGTTCATTTATATGAAGCCATGCCGCATTTTTATGACAATATAGACCTTTCCGACCTGCTCAATGTAATGGCCAACCTGAAATTCGCCAGCAGGTCTATTTCCGTAAAACTTTCCAGTATTGATCAAAGAACCATGCCTTGTCTTTTTATCGACAATAATGGTCAGGGCATGGTGCTGATTAAAGGTGACGGGAAAAATTTATTAGTTTTTGACGGTGCGGCAGCAAAATATCAGGAACTGGAGCCTGATTCCCGTATCGGAGCAGCATTTTTCTTCGATCAGGTGGACGAAAGGGGGCATTCGTTACACCGGAAGCAGGACAGATGGTTCGGCAAAGTAATGGACCGTTTCCGGAGAACGATGCAGCATGGTTTGTTGATTTCATTCCTTTTAAGCGTCCTGACTCTGATCATGCCTCTTTTCATCATGACCATTTATGACCAGATGCCCTTTTTCGATAACAATAAAAATCTGGCTTACATTGTTATCGGGGTCATGGTTTTTATCCTCAGTGATTTCGGGCTAAGAATTATCCGTTCAGGCATGATGAGTTTTATCGGGGCCAGACTTGGGAATATTGTCGGTAATGAAGTTTTCAGAAGGATTTTATATCTGCCGCCCGCATATACTGAATCAGCCTCAATCGGTTCACAGGCTGCTCGCATAAAGGATTTTGATTCTGTAAGGGATTTCTTTTCCGGTCAGGCTTTTACTTCCTTGCTTGAAATGCCGTTCATTTTGCTGCTTCTGCTGGCGATGTGGGTGCTTGGGGGAAATGTAGTTTTTGTCCCGCTGGTCGCGATTGCCGGATTTGCTGTTTTAGCTGCTGTTTACATGCCGCTGGTTAAAAGGGCTAATGCCCGGGTGGCTAAGAGCGGAGCTGCGCGGCAGGAGTTGGTCATGGAAATCCTGACCAAAATAAGAGCCATCAAGCTGACCAGTACTGCCGGAGTCTGGGAAAAGCGATACCGCCAGCTTTCGGCAGAGTGTGCAGCTGAGACATACGGTGCATCACAGCTGGCCTCGCAGATTAATGTTTTTACCAATACCCTGATTATGGCCGCCGGGGTCATGACGATGGCTGTGTCTGTGAACGGAGTGCTTGCCGGCAATATGACCATGGGGGGATTGGTGGCATCCATGATTCTGGTCTGGCGGATACTCGCCCCCCTGCGTTCCGCTTTTGTGGTAATGTTACAGGTGGAGCGGATTAATAAGAGTGTGAAGCAGGTCGACAGGCTCATGGACTTGGATATTGAGCAGCATAGTGAATCTTTGCTCACCTTCAACCGTAAAATCAGGGGCGATGTAAAATTTTCGCAGGTTTCGATCAGGTATTCAAGCGATGCACATCCGGCTTTGCTCGGTGTCAGTTTCGAAATAAAGCATGGTGAATCCTTGGCTGTTACAGGCCATGACGGTGCAGGTAAATCCACTATCCTTAAACTTTTAATGGGGCTTTACCGTCCGCAGGCAGGGCGCATCGCACTCAACAATACCAGTCTCCGGCAGATGGACCCGCTTCAGCTTCGCCGGACAGTGGGATACTGTCCGCAGGAACCCCAGTTCTTTTACGGAACAATTGCCCAGAACCTGAGGCTGGCCAACCCGGTTGCTACTGATTCCCAGCTCCGAACAGCCTGTATGGAAGCGGGGATTCTTGAAGAGGTTGAGGACCTGCCATCTGGTTTTGAAACGAGGATTGGGGATTACAATATGAAGCAGCTGTCGAGCAAATTTTTACGCAAGCTTAATTTAAGCCGTGCCTTGCTCAAGTCTGCGCCCTTGCTGCTTCTGGATGAAGTTCAGGAACGGCCCACGGCCCGGGAAAGGGAGACTTTCCTGAATCTGTTAAAGTCCAAACGGAAAAAGAGCACTGTAATCGTGGTGACCAACCAATGCGAATACTTGCAGGCAGCAGACAAGGTTCTCTGGATGGAAAAGGGCAGGGTAAAACTATTCGGTCCTACTGAAGAAATTATGTCCAACCTTCCTGAAGAATACAAATCCTGCTTGTTCTGATCCAACTTCACGTAAAGGAAACAGCCATGAGTTCAAAAAATAATAAAGTTCGTATAAGCAGGAAAGACTCCCTGCATTTGTCGCAGGCATTGCTGTTGGAGGAAACCGGTGTTCCGCAACTTGTAAGATATGTGATTATCACCCTGACATTGGTTATCGCCGGATTTGTTTCATGGGCCGCTGTGACTAAGATTGACGAAGTTGCAGTCTGTTCGGGCAAGATCATTCCTTCCGGGCACATAAAACGGGTACAGAGCGAGGATGGCGGAATTGTTTCAGCGATTCTTGTGCGTGATGGACAGGCGGTAAAGAAAGGTCAGGATCTTATTACAATGGACCCGACGGTTTCCGTATCAAATCTGGATCAGCATCTGGTCCGGCAGGCATCGCTTGATTTGCGCAAAGAGCGGCTTGCAGCACTCATAGATGGCAGAAAACCTGATTACGCACAGGTGGACTCTCGTTACAAGGAGCTTGCGGACCAGCAACGACGGCTCCATTCCCAGAAAATCGAATCGTTAAATGCTTCGCGGGCTATCCTCAACAACCAGATAAAGCAATACGAAGCCGAGCTTAAAGAGCTTTCAAATAGGGAGAATACCCTTCGTCAGCAGCATGCATTGTTGAAGGAAGAATATGAATCATATGAAGATCTTTTTAAGAAACAGCTGGTCGGCAAGAGTGAATATTTCAGCGTAAAAAGGCACTTTTTACAGATTCAGGAAAATCTGCATCAGATACCTGTGCGCCGCATTCAGGTCGGTGAAAAGTTGACCGAAAGCAAGAACAGGCTTGTGAAGCTTAAAGAAGAGGCTTTGGAAAGCTGGATGTCTGAACTTGCCGTGGTAGAAGCAGAGGCATCTGAAATCCATGAGATTATCAAAAGGTTTAAAATGGATGTATTTCAGCTTTCCGTAAAATCGCCAGAGGACGGGGTGATCCATAATTTGCAGATCAATTCACCGGGTGAAATCGTTAAACCGGGTGAAACCTTGCTGGAGCTGGTCCCCGCAGGCAAGGAACTGATCGCCGAGGTCCGTATTTCATCCCGGGATGTCGGGCATATTCAAGTCGGTCAGCCTGTGACTGTAAAGTTCACAGCTTATGACTATGCCCGCTATGGCGGCATGAAAGCGAAGCTTGTGGATATTTCACCGACTACAGTGATCAACGAGGACGGCAGTGTCTACTACGAAGGCATTGTTGTTATGGATCAGAGCTATATCGCGAAAGGAACGCAGAAGCTGCAAATCCTTCCGGGTATGACCGTAATGGCTGATATCAGGACAGGTGAGAAAACTTTGATCGGTTATTTCATGAAGCCTATTTATCTGTCGTTGCAGCAGTCTTTCAGGGAGCGATAGGCTGAGTTGTTCAATTTTTACTGAGAATTAAAGGGTTAACTCTTTTTTGAGTTAACCCTTTTTTCGTTTGTGGCAGTCCTGCTGTGCAGCACAAATGTGATTATGTTGAGTGAAAATTAACATGGTGCCACCGTAGTTGCAGGTTCTGTTGTAGCCTGTATTTCTTTATGATAACTTTTGAATTTGTATCGTAAAAATCTATAATTCTGTGGTTGTGGATGGGATGCTAGTATTAGCTGTCAAATACTATATTAAATATATTCAGGGGTTATAATGCGCGGCATCCTTCATTATGTCACTACGGTGATAGTCTTGACGATCTATGGCGGGAGAGTCTGTCCTTATCTGGCTTCAATTGATCTTCTGAGCTGGTTCGTGGAGTTGGGGACTTTTTTTGCTGTCGGATACGGGCTCAGAGTGTTTCTGCTGAAGCAAATTGTATTGAAAGCTGATTACATCAGGCAGCCCCGGCTCCAATTCATTACCGAGTTTTCGGTCTTCATCATGCTGGGCTTCGGCGTGCTTATCTACAATCTGATTTTCTTTGATTTTCCGGCTGTGAGCGGTGCAAAGGTTGTGTTGGGGACTTTCACGCTCGGATTGTTTGCTGCTGCGGATTTAGCCTTGGAGCGGGAGCGCAGCATTGATGCACACTTTCGCCGGACAATGGAAGAAATCACTGTCGATGAAAATTACTTTCCCTTGACCCGCAAGATGGCTCTGGGAGCCATTGCCCTGAGCGTTTCCATTACCGGAGTATTGTTTTTGGTTATGATTCATGACCTTAACTGGTTAAGCCGCAATGGTGATGTTGACGATGGCGGGGCGCTTTCAATCCTCAAGGACCTTGGCTATGTGATGTCGGTTTATCTGGCTCATATGATCAACTTGATTATGTCGTATTCCCACAATTTCAAGATCCTGCTGGGCAATGAGAATAAGGTTCTGCGGCAGGTTGCCAGCGGGCGCCTTGATGTTTTCGTGCCGGTGAGTACTTCTGGTGAATTCGGAGAGATGGCCACGTATACCAACCGCATGATCGAGAGTCTGCGTGCCCGGACCGAGGAAATTGAGTTGACTCAGGCTGTCACCATTGAAAGCCTCGCAACCCTCGCCGAGTATCGCGATCCCGAAACCGGGGGGCATATCAGAAGAACCATGAACTACGTCCGCTTGATGGCCGAGCGTCTGGTACAGATGCCCAGATATCAGGAAGAGCTGGATGAGCGATGTGTTACCCTGCTTTATCAGTCTGCGCCGCTGCATGATATCGGTAAGGTCGGTGTTCCTGACCATATCCTGCTCAAGCCGGGGAAGCTTACGGATGAAGAATTCACAGCGATGAAACGGCATCCTATTTACGGCCGGGATACCATGCTTAAGGCAAGCAAAAATCTTGGCAGTACTTCGTTTCTGCAGTTCGCCATGGAAATAGCTTACACCCACCATGAAAAATGGGATGGGTCAGGTTATCCCCAAGGATTGAAAGGTGAGGAAATTCCCTTATCCGGCAGGCTTATGGCCATTGCAGATGTCTATGATGCCCTGATCAGCAAGCGGGTCTATAAGCCGCCCTTCACGCACAGCAAAGCGGTATCGATAATCCAGAAGGATAGCGGAACACATTTCGACCCGGAACTGGTGGAGGTTTTCATGGAGCTTAACGAAGATTTCCGGCAGATTGCGATCAAGTATGCCGACCTGCAGGAAGAGCGTGATGCTTTGATGGAGTAGCTTAGTCTTGTTTAAAGGTAGATATTTCTTGTGGAAGAGGTGTTTTTAATGTGTTATGATCTATAATTATAAGTATTGACGTGGTTGGACCATCTGATTCAAATAAAGGTATTTGAAATGAAAAAAAGATTAAGAAAGAAAAAAAGAGTCGGTGAATTTAGAGAATACGGTTTTTGGGTTGGCGTAAGATTAGCAAAGCAGTTGGATACTGATGCTGTCGATAATTTTATGGATTCTTTTATAGAAGAGGCAATTGAGGAGAATGGTTTAGGGATTTTAGGGGGAGGGAAGGGGCATGAGTTCGGTTGGGCTGTCGTTGCTTTTAAATCGCGGGAGTCGGCTTCTGAAGTGCAAATAGAAGCGGTTAAGCAATGGCTTGTTAATTGTTCGGAGGTAGCTGAATATGCTGTTTCGCAATTGATTGACACTCGTTACGGTGATTTTGATGGGCCTGTTGATTGGGTAAAAAAGTAGCCTGATCCATAGTTTGTTTTGTCTGCCATGATCCGCACGCGGTAGTTGTGCAAAATGAAATCAGGTTAATTGGAAGATTCCGATTTTATTGCATGCAATTGCAGGTTTATTGCATGCAATTTTGTTTTAGATATCAGGCTTGAATTCAGGTTTGGTGCTGAGTTGTTGGGTTTATTTTCATTGTTTTCAGTGTGTTGCTGGTTTTAGGCAATGCTGTTGGTTTATGGCATAGCATATGCTAATTGAGCCGCATGCAACGTACAACAACTACATGCCCTTATTGCGGTGCCGGCTGCTCACTTTCTTTGGAAGTCGAGGATGGCCGTATCGTCAGTGTTTCTCCCGGTCCTGAGCCCTCTGTAAATCAGGGCGTCCTCTGCTCCAAGGGGCGGTACGGGTTCGATTTCGTCCACCACAAAGACCGTCTCACCACTCCGCTTGTGCGCAGGGACGGGCAGCTTGTCCCGGCTTCATGGGATGAGGCCCTTCAGCTTGTCTCAGACCGCTTGGGTTCTATTGTGTCTGAATTCGGCCCTGATGCTGTGGGCGGATTTAGCAGTGCCCGCTGTTCCAATGAAGAGAATTACCTTTTCCAGAAATATATCCGCGCAGGGCTAGGCACTAACAATGTCGACCATTGCGCACGTCTCTGACACGCTCCAACTGTAGCCGGGCTGGCTACATCACTTGGAAGCGGTTCCATGACCAACTCAATACGTGAGTTGTGGGATATGGGATATGAAGACTGTGTTTGCGTGATCGGCTCCAACACAACAGAATGCCACCCGCTTATCGGTATTGGCATGATGGAAGCGAAAAGGAACGGGGCCGGGTTGGTCGTCATTGATCCGCGTGAGATTGATCTGGCGCGTCAGGCGGATGTCTGGCTCAGGCTGCGTCCGGGAACTGATACACCGCTCTTGTCCTCTATCGCACGGGTAATTTTGGATGAAGGTCTTGCGGATCTTGATGCCGTTGCCGCTGCTACTGAAAATTTCACTGCCTTCAGGGAAAGTCTGCATGCTTTCGATCCTGAAAGCGTAGCTGCCATAGCAGAAGTTCCGGCAGATGACATCCGCAAGGCCGCGCGACTGATCGGAAGTTCCCCCAATGCCGCCTTTTATTACACAATGGGCGTAACCCAGCATACCACCGGGACTAATAATGTGCTTTCCGTGTCCAACCTTGCTTTGCTTACCGGGAATATCGGGCGAGCGAAAACCGGGGTTAATCCATTGCGCGGGCAGAACAATGTTCAGGGTTCCTGCGACATGGGAGCCTTGCCCAATGTGCTGACCGGGTATCGTCCGGTGACTGATGATGCTGTAAGGGCATCTTTTGAAGCAGCATGGGGCGTTGAACTGCCTTCCGAGCCGGGAATGACTATTCCGAAAATGTTGCATGCAATTGAGGAAGACAGGTTCAAAGGGCTTTTCGTTTTTGGGGAGAACCCAATGCGCAGTGACCCGGACATCAACCATGTGGAGCATTGTTTAAAGCATGTGGATTTTCTAGTTGTTCAGGATTTGTTCCTCACTGAGACCGCAGCACTTGCTGATGTTGTCCTGCCCGGAGCCAGCTTCGCGGAAAAGGACGGAACTTTTACCAGCACTGAAAGGCGGGTTCAACGTATCCGTAAGGCAGTAGATCCCGTTGGGGAGAGCCGCCCGGATTGGGAAATTCTGGCTGACTTGCTGGCTAGGCAGGGACGTCCTGAGCGTTATGAAAGTGTCGTAGATGTCTTTGACGAAATGCGGGCAGTTACTCCAAGTCATGCGGGAATCACTTACGAACGGCTGGAAGAGGGGGGAGTTCAATGGCCCTGCTTTGATGAGAGCCATCCGGGAACCCCGATCCTGCATGTCGGGCAGTGTGTGCGCGGACCCGGAAAATTCATGCCCCTTGAACACCGTGAGCCTGCCGAACTGCCGGATGCCGAGTATCCGTTGACTCTGACCACCGGAAGGGTGGTTGCCCATTACCATACAGGTACAATGACCCGGCGTTGTTTCGGTTTAGCCGGGACATGGCCGGAAGAGTTGGCGGAGATTCACCCCGCAGATGCCGTTAAGTACGGAATTTCTGACGGCGAACTGGTGGAAATCAGCTCCCGCAGGGGAACAGTCAAAGCCCGCGCTTGGCTGACTGAAAGAGTGCGCCGCGGTCTGGTCTTTATGACTTTCCATTTTTCAGAGAGTCCGGCGAATCTTTTGACTATTGCCGAGGGCGATCCTGTAACCGGAACCCCGCAGTTGAAAGTTTGTGCCGTTTCAATTCGTAAATTTATGGAACCGGGAGCGTCTGCCGCTGCTCAGGTTTCAACATCAATAAAGGAACAAAGCCCATGTCATCGCGTTTAACTCCTTTCATCCTCGCCAGTGCGGCCAAATGTATCGGTTGCCGGGCCTGTGAACTTGCTTGTGCTGCTGCCCATGTTCAGGGCGGCGTTTCTGTGGGAAGTCTTCAGGGCGTGCTCTCACCGCGTTTGTATCTGACCCGCGCAGAAGAAATCTGTGTTCCCGTTGGTTGCAGGCATTGTGAAGATGCTCCCTGCGCCGCAGTCTGTCCCAACGGCGCAATCCAGCGCACTGATTCCGGTGTTCTGGTGGACGAAGAGCATTGCGTCGGGTGCAAGACCTGCCTCGCGGCCTGTCCTGTGGGGGCGATGGAAATGGCCCAGATCTGGAAGAATGGCCGTCCTGCTTTGCGCCGGGTGGTTGATCCGCAACAGCCTGATCAATACATCGTCGAGCCGGCTCTTTTAGCCAGCAAATGTGACCTCTGCTATGAACGGGAACAGGGACCGGCCTGTGTGCAGGCCTGTCCGCAGGATGCTTTGGCTCTGGTGGACCCCATGAAATTGAAAAAACGCCGTAACATCGAAGCGGCACTGGCCCTTGCCGGGGTTGGAGTAAGAGCGGGTGAGGAACTGTAATGACAAATTTATCCCAAGTAGTATCTATTGATCCCGCTGTTTGTACGGGCTGCCGCCGCTGTTCCGAGGTCTGTCCCGTTGATGCAATCAGAGGTGCTGAAGGCGAACCCCAGAAAATTGATACCTCCAAATGTGTTATCTGTGGGCAGTGCGTTCTGGTTTGTTCGGCTTTTGTCTCTCCCTTTGACGATGCAGCTGAGAATCTCCCGACCATGCGTGTTCAGCGCGGGTTGGATAAAAATGATCCCGCACCGCTTTTTGCCGCCCATTTTCGTAACGACACCGGGCGTGTAGCAGATTTTTTGAGCGACCCATCCAAGAATACCATGGTCCAGTGTGCTCCGGCGGTGCGAACCTCAATTGCCGAGGAATACGGTCTTGCGCCGGGAACCCTGACTCCCGGACAGCTTGCTGCTTCCCTGCGCCGCCTTGGCTTCGATGCTGTTTACGATACTATTTTCGCAGCGGACGTTACCATTATGGAAGAGTCTTCCGAGTTGCTGGAGCGTATTGAGTCAGCCGGCCCCCTGCCGATGTTCACCTCCTGTTGCCCCGGCTGGGTGCGCTACATGGAAACCGCATGGCCTGATCTGACCGATCACCTTTCGAGCTGCAAATCCCCGCAGCAGATGGCAGGCGCATTGTTCAAAACATATGGAGCCGAGATTGCCGGAATCGGTGCGGAATCCATCGCCAGTGTCGCGGTAATGCCTTGTACTGCAAAGAAACATGAAGCGGCCCGTCCTGAAATGAATTCCAGCGGAGAGCAGGATGTTGATGCTGTGCTTACCGTGACCGAACTTGCGGCAATGCTTAAGGCTAAGGGAATCAAACTCGCCGATATGCCCGAAGAGGAATTTGATGTGCCTATGGGCCTTTATTCCGGGGCCGGGGTTATTTTCGGTGCTACTGGCGGGGTTATGGAGGCTGCGTTGCGAACCGCAATTGCTGTCACTACCGGAAAGGAAGTCAGCGAGAGCGGGGTAGAGTTTATTCCTGCCGGGGAGGGGATTCGCAGGGCAACAGTTGAAGTTGCGGGCACGAAGATTCGGGCGGTGATCGTTTCCGGTCTGGCTAATGCAGCGGTGCTTCTCGACGATGTGCGGGCCGGAAAAGCGGATTTCGATTTCATGGAAGTCATGTGTTGCCCCGGTGGCTGTGTTGCCGGGGGCGGACAGCCGAAACTGCTGCCCGGAATTGATCTTGCCGAGGTCATAGCTAAACGCCGTGGCGGGCTGCACCGTCATGACAGGGAGCTTCCTGTGCGTGCTTCACATAAAAATGAGTCTGTCGCCGCACTTTATGAAAAGTTTCTGGGTGCTCCCTTGGGGCATCGCTCGCATGAACTGCTGCATACCCATTACTGTATCGACGGCGGGGGAGATTAGGGATGAATACTTTTGTCTTGGCTGTTCCTTCCCGGTGCATAGGTTGCCGGGCCTGCGAGATTGCCTGTGTGGATGCCCATATGAGCTCTGACATGGCACAGGCTATGGAACAGGGACAGCCGTTCAGTCCACGCCTCTCGGTAATTCGTGAGTCCGGTGTTACCGCTCCGATCCAATGCCGCCAGTGCGAAGACGCGCCTTGTGTCAAAGCATGTCCGGCGGGTGCTATCCGTTGCGACGGCAGGTCTGTAGCCATTGACGCGGAACTCTGCTTCGGGTGCAAGGCATGTCTGGCAGCATGTCCGTTCGGGGCCATGCAGGTCGGACTGGTTAATCTGGAAAAAGAAACTCCGGTGGCCTACAAGTGTGATTTGTGTTCCGGGCATCGGGCTGATCCTGCATGTGTCAGTGTTTGTCCGGCGGGGGCATTGAGTGTTTTTTCAAATGAGGCTTTGCAGAGGTTGTCTTCGTCAAAGCGGCGGGAAACTGCGCGACTCATGGCTTTTGACGGTAATTAAGTGTGTTGTGATCAGATGATTGAAAAGGACTCCATATACCGGTCAGTGGTCGAGGATCAGACTGAGCTTATCCGCCGTTTTCGTCCCGATGGAAGGCTGACCTTTGTGAACCGGGCCTTCTGCCGTTTTTACGGTATGAGTGAAGAGGAACTGCTTGCTTCCCATTTTCAGGAACTCCTTGCTCCTGATGAGCGGGAGGGAATTGTACGGCAACTTTATTCGCTGACACCTGCCAACCCGGAAGTCAAAACCGAACCCAGTTACACTGATGAAACTGGGGGAGTCCACCATGTGCAGTACGTTACCCGTGCTATCTTCGACAGCGAAGGCAAGGTTGTTGAGTATCAGTCCGTAGGGCGCGACGTTACCGAACAGCGTAAAGCGGAAGCGACCCTTGCCGAAGCGCGTTCGGCTATGGAGCGGGCCAGCAGGGTAACGACTTTTGCTGTGATCGGGGGCGGGATTGCTCATGAGATAAACCAGCCGTTGAATGCCATCCGGTTGCTTTCCGCATCGGCTTTGTTGCTGGAGGACCGTTCAGAGACTCCGAACAAAGGGGTCGTGCGCATGCTGAAGAAAGTATCGGAGCAGGTTGATCGCATTGATTCCATTGTCAACCATTTACGTGAACACCTGCGCAGCAATCAGAGTGTTTCCGGAGAGCTTTGCAATCTCGGCGATGCTGTGCAGTCGGCCTTATCTCTACTGAATGCGCAGATGATTGCGCGCGGGATTGCTCTGGAAGTTTTCGTTTCCCCTGAAATCAAGACTGTTGCCGGAACCTGTATCCGGTTTGAAGAGCTGGTCATGAATCTGGTCGCCAATGCCATGCAGGCTCTGGAAAACCATGATGAACCGCAGAAAAAGATTTCAATCCGGGTAGTTCCGCAGGGAGAGGATTCAGTGGAACTTACTGTTGCTGATAACGGTCCGGGATTTGATCCTAAATTGACTGACGAATTGTTTGAGCCGTTTTTTTCCACCAAGTCACCGGGCAGTTCCATGGGGCTTGGGCTGTCCATTGTACGCACCATTGTTCAATCTGCTGGAGGCTTTGTGGCAGCAGAGAACCGTCCTGAAGGCGGGGCCTTGTTGCGGGCCGTATTTCCGGCAGTTGAAGCTGGGGGAGTCTAAAGAATATGCGTATTTTACTTGTTGATGATGACGCGCCGACACGTGATTCCCTCGCTGAGTATCTGACCTTGCTGGGGCATGCGGTTACACCGTGTGCAGAGGCTGTTTCTGCACTCAATATCTGCCGCAATCATGATTTTGAAATGGTCTTTTCAGACATTCAAATGCCGGGCAGAACCGGAATTGAGCTGGTCCGCGATATTAAGGGGGCGGACTTTTCCATTGCTCCTGACGTGGTTCTTTATACCGGGCATGCCGATCTTGAACTTGCTATCGGTGCTTTACGGGCCGGGGCGTATGATTACCTGACCAAGCCGATTAACCTTGAAGAGCTTGGTGCGGTTCTGGAGCGGGTTGCCGAACATCAGGTTCTGCTGCGTGAGAATGAGAAGCTGACTGAGCATTTTGATGAAGTTGTGGCCAAAGCGACAAGTGAAGTCCGGGCTGAGCTTGAGCAGCTGCGAGAACTGCTCTCCCAACAGGCCGGGCTGGATAACGTAGGTGTTTTTTCTGAAACCATGTGGGAAGTAGTCAGTCAGGCCCGGTTGTATCACGATGACCGTGATCTTCCCGTGCTCATTCAGGGTGAAACCGGGGTCGGCAAGGATATTGTTGCCAAGCTTATTCACTATGGCGAGGACAATTCCCGCTCCCGCAGACCGTTTGTGGATATCAACTGCGCAGCCCTTCCGGCAAATCTATTTGAAAGTGAACTGTTCGGTTATGAGGCCGGGGCGTTCACCGGAAGTGCCACCCGTGGCGCACGCGGTAAGATAGATCTTGCTAAGGGCGGGACTCTTTTTCTGGATGAAATAGGTGAAATCCCGGTTGAGCTGCAAGCCAAGCTGCTGCGGGTGATTGAAAATAAAAGTTTTTACCGTGTCGGTGGGTTGAACAAGATTGAAACGGATATTCGGATCATCGCCGCGACCAACCTTGATCTCACGGAACGAATTGAAAAAGGGCTTTTCCGCAGTGATCTCTACTACCGCTTGCGGGTCGGCAGCATAGTTGTTCCCCCGCTTCGTGAACGAAGTGATGACATTGTGCCTCTGGCTCTTTTGTTTCTGAAAGGTTTTGCGGAAAAGCGTGGAAAGTCATTTTCCGGTATCAGCCCTGAAGCCGCCGCCGTCCTGCTCAATAATCCGTGGGCAGGAAATGTACGGGAATTAAAGAACGCCATGGAATGGATTTCAGTAATGCATGATGCAAAGCTGCTGCTTCCTGAACACATTTCCGGTTTCTTCGGTGGCATGCAGAAAAGTCTTCCCACGCATGAAAGAGGTTCTTCGGCCTCAAAGGCGTCTGCTGTAAAAAATTCAAGACCTACTGAAGAAGACATAGACGCTGCATTGGCAGCAACGGGCGGCAATAAGACCAAGGCCGCCGCTCAATTGGGGATATCCATACGCATGCTTTACTACCGTTTGGCCTCAAGAGCGCAAAAAGAGAGCGAATAAGATCATGTTTAGATTGGATATGGTGATGAGATGAAGCCGGACAGTAATGGATTAGTGAATTTTATTGATGAGCAAAAAGTCTGGGAGATTGTGCATTCTGCCGCAGGTGCTGAAAGTTCCCGGATTTTGGAAATACTGGATAAGGCTTTAGAATTGAAAGGGCTGTCCCTTGAGGAAACAGCCATGCTTTTACAGGTTGAAGACCCTGAATTAAACGAAGCAATTTTCGAGACAGCACGCAAGGTCAAGCAGGGTATTTATGGAAATCGCATGGTCCTGTTTGCGCCTTTGTATATTACAAATGAGTGCGGAAACCGCTGTGCGTATTGCGGATTCAAGGCCACAAACAAGGAACTGCTACGCCGTACGCTTACTGCTGATGAGATCAGGCAGGAAGTGTCGGTCCTTGAGAATCAGGGTCACAAACGGTTGCTGCTTGTGTATGGCGAGCATCCGAAGTTCGGTGCTGACTGGATCGCCGATACTGTGCGTACTGTTTATGATACTGTTTCCGAAAAAAGCGGCGAGATCAGGCGGGTGAATATCAATTGTGCTCCGCTTGATACTGAAGGCTTCCGCAAGTTGCATGAGGTCGGCATCGGAACCTACCAGTGCTTTCAGGAAACCTACCACCGCAAAACTTACGCTGAGCTTCATCCCGGCGGCCATAAGAAGGATTATCTCTGGCGGTTGCATGCCATGCACCGGGCAATGGAAGCGGGTATTGATGACGTGGGTATGGGGACCCTGCTTGGACTTTATGATTACCGCTTTGATACCATCGCCCTGCTTTCCCATGCTGCCGAGCTTGAAGACAGATTCGGAGTCGGTCCGCACACCTTGTCATTTCCGCGTCTTGAACCTGCCCTGAATGCCGAGATCGCTTTCAATCCTCCTTACCCGATCCCGGATGAAGAGTTTAAAAGACTGGTTGCAGTCCTTCGGCTTTCAGTTCCTTATACCGGATTGATCCTCAGCACGCGTGAGAGTAAAAGAATGCGCCGTGAGCTGCTTGATCTCGGTGTCTCTCAGCTTAGTGCCGGATCACGAACTTATCCGGGGGCATACAGCGATCCGGATTATGACCGTCCTGACGTGCAGCAGTTCTGCATTGGCGATAACCGCAGTCTGGAAGAAGTCATCTCTGAGATAGTGGCGCACGGTTACGTTCCCTCCTGGTGCACAGCCTGCTATCGTGCAGGCAGGACCGGGGAGCACTTCATGGAACTTGCGAAAAAGGGCTTCATCCAGAAGTTCTGCCATCCAAATGCGTTGTTGACTTTCAAGGAATACCTGCTTGATTATGCGCACAGCGGTACTCAGTCCAAGGGCAATGCACTTATCAAAACGGAGCTTGATAGCTTTGCCGGGAAACGGCGTGCCGGTGTGGCTGAAAGGCTGGAGCGTATGGAAAACGGTGAACGTGATTTGTATCTTTGATTGATTGTGAATCAGGCTTGGTTCGGGGGGATTATGATTTCAGCAGGGTTAAAAGATTTGAATCTGGATCTTGCGTTGCAGGCCGCGCGCCGTGAGATTCTTTTTTTTGCGCCGCCCTATGGCAATTTTCGAAAGTCTGAACTGATATCTTCCGCACTTGAAGCAGCTCTTGCCGTTCCTCATGGGCCGTCATTGAAGGTCTTCTGCCTGCCAAGGCTGGATGAGTTCGCATGGTCGCGGGAGCTGATGGAGCTTTTGCGACCGGGGATGGGGTTTGAAGAACTCGAGGGCGAGCTGAAAGATTCCCGAGAGTTTATCAGTGATCTCGCGAAACGTTTTCCCGGACGGGTCGAAGCTTATGAATTGCGGGCACGGCCCAACCTTCCGGTGCTTATTGTGGATGATGATATTTTCTTCGGACACTTTGCGCACAGCACAGTTCAGACTCCTGCCGGGTTCTGGTCTAAGCAGGAAGCTCCGGTCGAGGACTTGTTCATTCGTGTGCAGAGTGGAGTAGAACCTACACTGGCCAAGGATAAAGCATCTTTCAGAATCATAGCAGAATGTGCGTACCTGATGGGGCAGGCGGTTGAACTGGTTTTTCATCATGATGTCAAAAACGAGGTTTGATGTTTTTTAATATTTATAATTATTGATTTTTGGGCGCATGCTCGACATATGGATGTTTCCGTACTCGGCAGACAAAAGGGGTAACTCATCATTTGAGTTGCCCCTTTTGTCTTTTGGCGGTTCAGGAGCAATTAGAATTTTAAATAAGCATTGCAAATAAAATGTCCTTGGCGGTATGATATTAAAGGATACCATATTAGTTCTGTAATCACGGGAGGGTGGTTTGTTAGTAATTTCAAATAACCGTAACGTTGCCAAGGCCTTGTCAGACTTATTGAAAAGCAAGTTTACGGTGACTTTGAGCAATGCTGACGTGGATGAGATTGAGTCACATCTGCGAGAGCGTCCGTATTCTGTAGTGATTATAGAAGGCGCTGGATTTAATGAAATTAAGTCTTTACTACAAGAGCTGGAATCCATCGGTATTACCAGCAAATCTGTTTTATTATTACTTGCGAAGTTTGATGATCAAACATTAAAAGACTGCCACAGCTATAAGTGCGTGAAGTCTATTTTAACTAAGCCATGCAGTAAGAAAGATATCTGGACCGCTGTTGACTCTGTTTTAGAAGGAATAAGTACACAAAAAGTAGAAAATAAAGTAAATTTTAGAGTTTTGCATGCCGTTCTAGAAGCATATTCATTAAAAAATATAATTCTTTATAGATGCTACACTAAAGTAGGTGAGTGTTTGTTGGGAGTAAAACCTTTTTTAGAGTATGATAGCGACTATATGTATGATTTGTTTGCGTTGTATATGATTACAGTAACAACTTTAGAAGATGATTTAATTTCAGATTTAATGTCAGGTGAGCATAGTCAAAAGAAAACAGTAAACACATTAATTTCTCAAATTGAAAAGATTATAAGTAATAATAATATTCCTCTGTCCAGCATAGATTCACAGTGTTTTAAGGATATTCTCTATATAAATAAGCGATATAACGGCAAAGGTTATCCTAAAGATGATCTGGCCGGTGATTTAATTCCTTACGCATCAAGGTTACTCCGG
Organism: Maridesulfovibrio spiralis (SeqCode); assembly: GCF_048571135.1. Lineage (NCBI taxonomy): Bacteria > Pseudomonadati > Thermodesulfobacteriota > Desulfovibrionia > Desulfovibrionales > Desulfovibrionaceae > Maridesulfovibrio > Maridesulfovibrio spiralis (SeqCode). The sequence continues at coordinate 3,516,049 of NZ_CP182344.1, forward strand.
ATTTTGTTTGATTACTATTGCCTGACAGAAAAGGGCAAAAGTACGGGTGAATGTCTCTTCATAATGAAAAGGAGAACCGGATGGTATGATGAAAGTCTCTTGGAAATATTTATTCAGTCTTTGGGGGAAGCTGCTGTTTTTGAACGGGAGATATATCCTCTTGGCCTGCAAAAAGGGATGGTGATGGCTCAGGATTTGTTTGGTAATATGAATGGTAAGAAACTATTGGTTGTTAAAAAGGGTCAGACATTAAGTGACAGCAATATTGATTATATCCATAGACATGCGAAAGATATATTAGACATTACTGAACCTGTGCTTATCAAAGAGAGTCTTTCCTTTGGGGAAGTAGAAAATGCTTAAGAAAATATCCGTAAAAAGGCTCAAAGTAGGTCTTCATATTTATCTTAAAGATATTCCATGGTTTAAACATCCTTTCTTTAGGTCGAACTTTAAAATTAAAAGTAACAATGAAATATATGATATTCAGGGCATAGGCTGTGAATATGTTTATTACGATGCTACAAAGAGTTCTGTCGAACCGCTGAGGCAAGATAGTCCTGCGAAAGCACCAAGCAATTCATCTGTGAAAAGTACAGAGATTAAAAAAGAACGTTCAGTTGCATTACGCAAAAGAAAAGAAGCATTTATAAAAACGGAGAAAAAATTTATTGCGTCGGCTGAAAAAGCTGATCAGATTATGCAGGGGATTCTAAAAGGGCAGGTTTCTTTTTGCGATGAAGCTGAGCAGATGGCTAATGAGTTTGCTGATTTCTTTCTTAGTGATGCTGAAACAACATTAAATTTGATCAATTTATCTTCCAGCGATGAGGCTGCTTTGTATTACCACTCGCTAAATGTTGCCATCTTGGCTTGCATGTTGGGTAGTGAGCTTGGAGTTAATGCAGCAGATATGCGAAATCTGTCTCTTGGTGCATTGATGCATGATATAGGTAAGTCAAAGATTCCTAAAAAAATACTGTATAAATCCAATGCAATGACTAAGCCTGAATTAGAGATGATAAAAATGCATACTTTTTACGGTGTGGAAATCTTGTCAGCTGTAAAAGATGTTCATCGTGATGTTATGAAGGCAGTTTATCACCATCATGTGGTTAATGGTAAGGGCAGTTATCCTACAAGTGTGGATTATGAAACCAAGTCGCTAATTGCTAAGGTTGTTACTGTTGTTAATGTATATGATAATTTGATCAATGACAGGTCTGTAGATAAGAGTTTGACTCCGCATAAAGCACTTGCTTACATGTATAAGGTCTATAGTGAAAAGTTAGACAGTAATGTGCTTGGTCATTTCATAAGAATGCTTGGAGTCTACCCGCCTGGGTCAATTTGCGAGCTTGATTCCGGTGAAATTGCTATGGTTGTCAGCATTGGCGAAAATCCTTTGCTGCCCGAAGTTGTTTTATGTGATTTAAATGTTCCCAAAAATGAAGCGATGATCATTAAACTTGGTACCGACATTGATTCAAAAGTGGAAAAGGTGTTGGCTCCGACCGATTTGACTAGTGATCAAGTAAAATATCTATCCCCAAAAACAAAAATTGGTTATTATGCTGAAGTAAAAGATAAAACCAAGGAGTAACGGGTGCTGGTAGATAATATTGTTTGGGAATTAAAACATTCAGTAGGAAATGATGTTATAGATGAGCAGCATAAATTTTTATTTGAAATTCTATCAAATTGTGTTGAGCCTGGCGATAAGACAGAAGTTAAATATCTAATATTGGTTAGAGATTTGCTAGGTTATTGTCAGGAACATTTTTTAACGGAAGAAAAGTTGCTGGCCGAAAAAGGATATCCGGATTTAGAAGCCCATGCTTTAGAGCACAGTAAGATTCTTGCTGCTGTAGAGAAAATTGTTTTTAAGCTCTACAACGGAATTCCTTTGAATTTTGATAGTGTTGATAAATTTGTATTTAATTGGGTTGTTAAACATATTCTGGAACGGGACATGAAATACAAAGATTATATTTAAAAATATAGTCAGCTCTTGTTTGTTGTTCCATTTTCAACTCTTGAAATTTATTCTGCCTTCCTCAAAGCCTGTTCATACACACCCGTTATTCTTTTGAAAATATTACTCCATGTATAGGGAGCTATGAATTCTTCAATCTGTATGGGGTCGGGTTGCGGTCCGGTTTGGGCGTCATTGATGCTTTCTGCAAGAGCTTCTGTTAACCGTTGCTCCAGCAAATGTTCATCCTCGGGGTACGCAGTATCGATTGTTTGCAGCTTGGGAAGTTTAACCATGCGTACTATAGACTTGTTCGGCTCGGGGAACAGTTCTTTTGCTCCCGGTAAATCCGTGGTCACTACCCGGCATCCGCAAGCCAGTGCTTCCAGTAAAACGAGTGGCAGACCCTCAAAAAATGACGGCAGGACAAAGATATGTGAGCGGCGCATCAATTCGCCAAGTTCTTTATGCGAAAGCACACCGTGCACAGTTACCCGGTCTCCGTGTTCCGCAGCGAGATCAAGGCATTGCTGCTTTTCCGGCCCGCTTCCGCTCCCCACCAGATTTAAATGGAAAGGCTGGTCCGTAATATTCTTCAGGCAGCGGAGCAGCCATGGAACTCCTTTGGATCTGTTCAATTTTCCTGCGTACAGAATTTCAATCTTATCCCGCGCTAATTTCTGGGGAGCAGTGAAAAAGCATTTCTGGTTGAATCCGCCGCTGACGGTTGCTACCTGTTCAGCCGGGATATCCAGCAGTTGCATTATTTCCTGCTTTTGCTGACCGAACAAAGCAATGATCCGATCTATTTTTGAAAGATCCTCTACCAGCGAACGGCTAAGCTCCGGGCAAAGGATGTGCTGCCGCAGACACGTGCCGTGGCATGTTGTGACCAGTGGAATTTCAGGGGCAACCCTTCTGGCTGCTGCTGTAGCCATCCATAAATGATTGGAATGAATCAGGTCCGGGGAAAATTTAGCTACTGCCTGCGTGATGACATGCTCGAATTTGCTGAGGTAGGCGTTGATTTCTCCGGGGTTCAGATGTGCGCACACAGTGCTTGGGTAGGGCATGACATCGCTCATGCCGACCACTTTGAAATTCAGGTCTTCGTGTTCAAAGTGAACAAACATGCAATGTTCCGGTGCGATTCCACCGCATAAAGTGGTTTCATCGAGCGAAAATCCTTTGGGCACACCAGCGATCAGGAAAGGTTCATGTCCGGATACTCTGCTTTGGAGGATCATTTCCTGTACGTATTTTCCGCTCCCGGTAGCATCGGGTATCTGACTCAAAAGATGGAGGATTTTCATAGCCAAGACATAGGCAGGTTTCAAAGGGCGGTCAACAGCGTTTCTGCCGGCTGTGAAAATATGTCATGTATTGAATTTGTCTATGCTTATGCTCTTCGCTGATTGTTAATAGCTATTTGATATCATTTTTGAATTCCTGTTATGTGACAATAAACAAAGGTAGAAAGCATGCAGGTTGAATCTCTCATAGAGCACGGCACAGGGGTCCTGAACGAAGATTATCTTTTGATGGAAGGTAATATGTTTGGTGTTTTTGACGGGGCCACAAGTTTGTCTCCGCAAACATACGAAAACGGGCAGACCGGCGGTTTTCTGGCTTCGAGCATTGCTGGCGAAGAATTCAGGAAAAATCACGGGACTATGGAAGAGCTTGCAAGGCGGGCCAACATGGTTATCCGCGAGGAGATGGCCCAGCGTAATGTGGACTTGGACAATAAACAGGATCTGTGGAGTACCAGTGCCGCTGTGGTACGAATTCACGGGGATATGATGGAGTGGGCGCAGATTGGTGATTGCAGAATCGTCTGCGTCTATGAGAACGGTGAATTTGATTTTGTATGCCAGTGTCCGGATCAGGATTTTGAAACATTGAGCATATGGAAAGATGTCGGCCCGTCGACAGATGAACCCATCGGTGTGGCCCTGCATGAACAGATAGCCAAAGTGCGCTGCCGTATGAATCTGGATTACGGTGTGTTCAATGGAGAGCCTGAAGCTATAGATTTCCTTCAGTCGGGAAAGCTTGACTTGAGTGGGGTTCGAAATGTCCTGTTGTTTACCGACGGTCTGCTGCTGCCCAACGAGAATCCTTGGGAAGAACGGGATTTCGGTGAACAGGTTGACCTTTTCCGGGAGTCCGGCCTCAAAGGTCTTCGGGATCACATCCGCAGCATTGAGGCCACCGACCTTGGTTGCCGTCTCTACCCGCGTTTTAAAACTCATGATGATATCGCAGCCGTCGCCATTAATATGTGCTAAGGGCCGCCAAACTGCATTGAAAATTTTCCAAATTATACGCCTTAGGGAGGCATGAAATGAAGATCGGCAACCGTATTAAATGGGCCGTGCTGGCTCTGCTTGCACTTGTTATTATTCCGGCAGCGGCCATTGCTTCTGACGCAAAGCTTGAAGAAAAAGTGGTTGTTTATTCCACCCACGGTGAATCCATGCTTGAGCTTGTCGCTGATGCCTTTGAAGATAAAACCGGGGTAGCTGTAGAGTTTATCAACCTGAAAGGTGAGCTGGCAGACAGGGTGCGTGCTGAAAAAGCGAATCCGCAGTCAGATGTTATGTACGGCGGACCTTCTTCTGTTTATCAGGAGCTGAAAAAAGAAGATCTTTTCGCTCCTTCCACTCCCGTCTGGGCTGCCAAGATCAATCCCCTTTTCAAAGATAAGGAAGGCTACTGGTTCGGTACAATCCAGACTCCCGTGCTGATGTTCTACAACAGCAAAATGATGAGCAAGGCTGAAGCTCCCAAAGACTGGTGGGATCTGGCTGACAAAAAATACGGCAATAAGATTGTATCCCGTAACGCTCTTTCTTCTTCCGCCCGTGCTACTTACTCCGCTCTGCTTGAGCAGTTTGATAAGAAAGGTGAGATGGCAGAAGGCTGGAAATTTTTGAAAGCCATGGATGGTAACGTAAAACGTTATTACGGTAGCGGATCATTGCAGTTTCAGGCTGTCGGCCGTGAAGAAGCACCGCTCAGTTTTGCTGTGCTTAACTCGGTGATTGATAACAAAATCAAGAACAAGATGCCTCTTGAAATTATTGATGCGGAAAGCGGTTCCCCGGTAATTACCGACGGTATCGCTGTTATCAAGGGAGCGAAGCATCCCAACGCTGCCCTGGCATTTGTTGAGTTTGCAGGCGGTGCCGAAGCGCAGGCCATGCTTGCCAACAAGTTCAACCGCATGCCCACCCATCCTGATGCTATCGCAAAAGCACCGAAGTGGATGAGCGAGATCAAATTCAAGGTTATGGATGTTGATTGGGGTTCTCTTGCTGCCAAGCAGTCCGCATGGATGCAGAAATGGGATTCTGAAATCAAGGATTCCGGCAAGGATAAGAAATAGGAGAATCAAATGGGATATGTTGTCCTTGAGGGAGTGGAAAAAACTTTTGACTCCGTTAAGGCCTGTTCTCAGATTGACCTTTCCATACGCAAAGGTGAGTTCTTCACCTTTCTAGGCCCTTCGGGGTGCGGAAAAACAACATTGCTGCGCCTGATTGCGGGACTTATCACCCCGCAATCAGGCGCGGTTTTTATTGGCGGGAATGACGTTACCCATCTGCCGCCGGAAAAACGCAAGGTTGGGATGGTCTTTCAGAACTACAGCCTTTTTCCATACCTGACCGTTAGGCAGAATATCGAGTACGGCCTGAATATTTTGAAGAAGTCAGCTTCTGAAAAGCAGCAGATTACCGACCACTACATGGAGATGGTCGGCCTGTCCGGGTTTGGAGGGCGGAGCGTTGCCGAGCTCTCCGGTGGAGAGCAGCAACGTGTGGCTTTGGCGCGCTCGCTTGCGGTTGAGCCGGAAGTGCTGCTTCTGGATGAGCCTCTTTCTAATCTCGATGCCCGGTTGCGCGATAAAATGCGTTCCGAGATTAAATCCTTGCAGAAGCGGTTGGGCATCACCACCATCTTTGTGACTCATGATCAGACCGAAGCCCTGACCCTTTCCGACCGCATTGCGGTGTTCAATGAAGGGAGCGTTGTGCAGGTGGGAACGCCGCAGGAGATTTACAATGATCCCGAAAATGTTTTCGTGGCCTCCTTTGTGGGCGACACCAATTTATTTGAAGTAGCGGTTTGCACAGGAGTCGCCTGTCTTGAGGACGGCACGAAATTCAAACTGCCTGCATCCGCTGGTTCCGGGAATATACTTTCCGTTCGCCCGCAAAATATAAAGCTTTCAAAGTCTGTGGTTCATGAGCCGAATACTTTTGAGGGAATGTTGATCGAACGGCAGTTGAATGGTGTCTGGATAGATTCAGTGGTGCAGGTGGATGAAAATAGTTTGCAGGTTGCCGAGCTTAATTCTGTCGATTCGCAGACACTTCTTGAGCCGGGTGATACTGTCTGGATTACTTTTCCGGAAAACGGATTCAGGCTTCTTGAAGGCTAGTCTCCAGTTGAGTTTATGATCATGGATATGAATAAATTGAAAAGCCGCATTGTTCCCGGCGCAGGACTCGGGGTACTCCTTTTTGTGCTGCTGGGATATATTCTGTATCCGGCTTTGACTACATTGCAGAAAAGCCTTGCTGTGGGCGATGGCTTAGGCTTGGGAAATTATTCCGAATTTTTTGTTTCCGCTAGTAGCCTGCTTGTCTTGCAGAACACACTTGTTTTGGGAGGACTCACTGTGCTGTTTTGCGGTATAGTGGGAACCGGGTTGGCTTTTCTGGTTCATTATTTTGAATGCCCACACCGAAATCTGTTGGATAAGCTTTTGCTGCTTCCGGTTATGATGCCGGGGATCATTATTGTTTTCGCTTTTGTGCAGCTTTATGGGGAAAGCGGGCTGGTGACCAAGACTCTCCAGCTTTTACTGGGGCTTGATGAAATTCCATACAACTTTACAGGTCTGTACGGGATTCTGTTTGTCCATATTTACACGCAGTATGTCTATTTTTACCTCACTGTTTCTCTGGCTATCAAGCAGATAGATTTTTCTGTGATTGAAAGTGCCAGAATTCTTGGAGCGTCGCGCTTTAAGGTCTTTGCTTCCGTAATTCTGCCTTGTGTCGCTCCGGCGATTATCACCTCTGCCGCTGTTACATTCATGACCGGCGTCGGCTCTTTTTCCGCCCCGAGTATCATCGGCGGGGGATATAAGGTTCTGACTACCCAGATACTGCTTTCAAAGGCAAATAATTTTATGGAAACCGCAGCGGTGCAGGTCGTCGTGCTGACCGTAATTTCCATGGCTTTTTTTGCCTTGCTGCGCTGGTATGAGAAACGCAGGCTTTTTGTCGGATCTGTTAAGGGAGTTCCATTTCAGCCTGTAAGGATTAATAGCGTGTTGCTCCGTAATCTTGCTTCAGGTATCAAATTCGTGCTGATCCTCCTGATTCTGCTTCCGTTCATTACTATTATTGTTCTGTCGTTCGTCGAATCCAGTTCATGGATGGTCAGTATCTACCCGCAGGAATTTTCTCTGGGTAATTTCGAGGCAGTCTTTATGAAAGCCCGGAAGTTCAGGCCGTTCATGAACAGTGTTGAGATGTCTGTGCTTGCTGCCTTTGTTTGTCTGCTGGTTGCTGTTCCGGCATCGTGGATAATAGAAAAAACAAATCTGAAGTTTAAGGGGCTGGTTGAATTTCTGGTCGTCCTGCCTTGGGCTATGCCGGCAAGCGCGATAGCCATAAACCTGATCATAGCCAACAGCACTCCAACAATATTCTCTTTCAATACCGTACTGGTGGGGGCCTATGTGTTGTTACCCTTGGGATATTTCATCAAGTCATTGCCGATTGTGGTCAGAGTTACCCACATTTCTTTTCAGGGCTTGAATTCTACATTGCTTGAAGCATCGCGAAGTCTTGGGGCTACCGGATTCATGACGTTCCGTAAGGTTGCGCTGCCCATCATTTATCCGGGGCTGCTGGCAGGTTTTTTATATGTATTCGTGCGTAGCATCGGGGAATATACGATTTCGGCGTTCCTTTATACGGCATCCAATAAACCGGTTTCTATCGCCATGGTCAATGCGATTTTTGAATATGACATCGGTCTTGCCATGGCCTACGGGACTCTCCTGATGCTGATGACAGTATTTTTGAGCTTTGTGATTACTAAGTTGAGTCCATTAGTAAGGTGATTGAATTTAAAAAGAAAACCCCGTCTTAAAAAAGACGGGGTTTTCAATTTCAACATTATTGATCAGCAGGTCCGGTTATCAGCCACAACCGCCGCAGCAGCTGCCGCAACCGCCCTGAGCTTCTTCGAATACGAGGGAAGAAGAAATTTCGATTCCCAAGGGTGTCAGGTCGATCTGCATCGGCTTGGCCTGATCAAGAAGCTCTTGGTCTACAACGAAGTCGTAGCCTTCAAGAGTGATGGTTTCATCGCCTTCTTTTGCGGAGTCGATACCAAGGGCAAGTTTGGTTCCGCTGCATGCAGATGCGATGTATATACGTATAGGTTCTTTATCTTTTCCTGAGAAATGTTCATCAAGAACTTCTTTAGCTTTTTCTGTTATCTTAAGCATCAAATTGCTCCTTTTGAGGTTGTGTTTCTTAAAGAATAGCTCTCATGCAATGTAAGTCAACACACTTTGCGGAAAAAATGTTTACTATTTATTGGGTTTTGCATTGTGCTATTTTCGGATAGGCCAAAGCTATCAATTCGGTCCGGAAAAGTTAACTGTTCTCCTTGACGAATTGTCCCGGTGAAATACCTATTACCTTTTTGAAGTGGCGGGAAAAATGACTTTGGTCAGAAAATCCGGATTTAAGTGCCGCCTCAATCAGCGGGGTGTTGTTTTCGATAAGCCTTTGCGCCTCCTGAACCCGCCGATAAATAATGTATTCCTGCGGTGAACGGCCATACTGGCCTACAAATATTTTTTGCAGATGAAACGGGCTTAAGCATGCTATTTCTGCCAGTTCCGGTAGTGTGAGCTTTTGTTGAAAATTTTGATCAATGAATGATTTTACCCGTTGCAGCGCATCCTGTTGCGCTCCCACCTTGCGCGGAACTATTTCGCCCCGGCTGTGTTTTTCTATGACTTGATACAGGAATGAATTGAGTGCAGCATGTTTTTCGAGATCCGTTCCGGGAATATTTATCAGCTTAAATAATTCCTCAAAAGAGGATCGGTCATAATTCGTATACGCAACTGTTGGGTCAAAATACGGTTCCCGGCAATAGCGACCGCATATCTCAGCGGCGAGCTTCAACATGTATTGGCTGGTAACACATAGCGCGCGGTAAGAGTGTGGCTCGGATTCCTGAGTCGAGATGGGTTCGCATTTATGAGGTATGCCGGGGGGCAGTATGCACAGCTCCCCGGCTTTGATGATGACGGTATCGGAGTTGACGCTGAGTTTGCGTGTTCCGCAATCTATCAAGGTAAAGATGTAACTTGAATGTACATGTCTTGGGAATTGGTTGCCAATGCCCGAGGCTTCTACAAAAGTTATCTCGGTTAAGCCTTCCGGTTCATGGAAGATCAGTTTTTGTTTAATCGGATTCATATGTCCCGGTTTATAGCAATGCAGGGAAGAACTTGGCAAGAAGCGTTAAGCCTTCTTCCCCTGCATGCACACTGTGCTGTTCTCCCTTGGGGATTATTGCCGATTTTCCCGGGTGATAAGGCGTGGTTATGCTGTCCAATGTGGCTTCTCCGCTACCTTCAATTATTTCATGCAGTTCCCATTGATTTTCATGTACATGGCTTTTCAGGGTGCAGCCCGGATCAATGCGTACAATGTGGCAGCTCAATTGACCGTCGGTGTTTTTGCCGGTGACGATATGTTTGAGTTGCACACCTTCAAAAGCAGGGTGCGGGTTCCATGGCTGGTCGGCAGAATTTATGGGGCCTTCAATAGTTTCAATTGTGCCGTTAACTGCAAGTGCCGAAAATTCAGTAGTTGTCATTTATTACTCCTTTAAGTTTGAAATTATCTCATTAGTGGAGTGATAAACCGGCTGGAGGGAACAGTATTGTATGATCTTGGGAATGTTGAGCATATAAAAAGGCGGATAAGGTTGAAACCTTATCCGCCTTTTAAACTAATGCAATGAGATTTAAACTATTTCCATTTGGAAAGCAGGAGGGCTTAAAAGCAGCTTTTTGATAGGGCAAAGATCCAGAGCGCGGAGCAGGGCGGCTTTGTATTTTTCAGGAAAGCCTTCCGGGATGGTCAACTCGTATGTGAAATGGTTGATCTGGTTTCCCTGCTGGTTGTATCTGTATCTTACTTTCAAGCCAAGGCCTTCCATGGGAAGTGATTTTGATTCACAGAACTTGCGGGCGTAGTGTGCGGCGCATGTTGCCAGAGAGGCCAGAAAAAGGTGGGTGGGTTCCGGAGCGGAACCTTGGCCGCCTTCACTGGTGGGCATGTCGACGTCTATACAGTAATCATCAGTGATGGCTGAAAGCTTTTGTCCTTCACCGAATTCTATCTTGATCTCATTAGTCATAATGGCTCCGATCAACTGAAAAATGTTAATAAAAGCCTACCTAACTGGTAGTTACTTCAAGATGCGCTTAAATGCAGGAAAAATCAATGGTTTGGACTGATAAAATGAGCTAAAATATGCTGCAATCTGTTGTTTTGGATCATTTTGGGATGTGACCGGAATTAATCCCGTCATTATTTCCCATGGCGTCATGTAGAACTTGCTCAAAATCTACTTCAGTGGACATGCGAAATCCACATCCTTCGGGAAGTTCTCCCAATTGAAGGAAGATAGATGGAGACGGAAAATTACGGCATAGTTGAGGTCTGTTTTCGTAATCGTTGCAGGTTCCGTTTTGGTTGAGACAGGTGCAGGCGAATTTCAGATAGCCTTCTTCAGTCTTTCCGCAGATTTCGAAACGGGTAAGCGATTCATCTTCACAGGCGGCTTTCCGGAAATGTTTTAGTTTTTTTATCCATTTACCTTCGACCTGCAGACATATGGACTGGCAGCAGCTACCGCACAAATTACAGGAGCCGCGGATAACAACGGCCTTCCTTTTTCTTTTGAGCCGCCATTTGCGGTAGTTGAAACGCAGGTATTCAAAAAAGTTCATTGATGGAAAATAGTCCTTGAAGGCGAGGAATGCAAGCAGCTGCTATAGAAGCGGTTTCCCGGCAACTTTGAAATTTACATACAAATTCAGCAGATAGTTCCACATGCCGGTGGCAAGGGAAACAAGAATGCGGGAGATCATGTACTGCCATTTTAAAATGTCGACCATGATGTACATTCCCCCGGTTACAATGACCAACCCTGTGCCGGCGATAAGCAGAAAGCCGAGGTAGCCCTGTTTGAATTCACGGGTAGTTCCTTTGAAAACCAGATGCCTGCTAATATAATAGTTTATTGAGACCGCAATGAAGAAAGCCAGCCCTGCTGCGAAAACAGGGGACCAGCCGAATCCGTCAGTGAAGAGATAGAGCACGCCGAGGTCAAAGAGAAAAGTTCCACCGCCTACACAGGTGTAGCGTAGAAAACGTGATATTCCTCTGGCATCCCAAGCGGGGCGTCTTCTGGTGGAGTAGGAGTCGGCAATTGCTTTGAACAGTACCTGAAGGCTCTTTTCCATATATTTGCCTTTTGCAGTTGCTGGAAGGGAAGTCTGCGGTTTGTGTTTTGAGCAGAAAGCCTTGTAGTGTGAAAAAAGTCAAGTCTGGCTGGAAAAGGTTGCTAATTTGTAATCTCGCGTTCACACAAAAGAAAGACCCCGCTGAATGAGGGGGTGAAATCCTCGTCAGCGGGGCTTGCGGCGTTCGGGTCAGGTTGCGCCAAACCTCCCTTGTGCCGTCTGGAAGAAAGGGTGTCTGTTCAGTGATGAACAAAGAGTGAAATGAAATTTTTTTGTTAAAGGAGGCCGTTTCGTGCCTCGTTGATCCGTTTATATGGAAACGACTTTCATATGTCTAATATATAATTTGTGCTAGTTTGATACTTTCAAAGTCTTGAAGTGTTTGTGGCTGGGGAGTTGTGCGGAAAGTTCTGTCTTTTGGTAGATATTCGAATAATGTTTGATTTAGTATTGTGTTTCGGATTTATAATTCTTTTGCTTGTTTATCTACTTTGGTTTGTTTTATGGGTTTTTTAAAATTAAATTTTATATTATCTGATAGCCATGACTAACAGCCTTAAAATATTGCTTGTCGATGATAATGCCGTGAACCTGACTCTTCTTGAAAGATGGCTTAAAGGTGAAGGGGCAGAGTTATTCAAAGCTACTGGCGGTGAGGAAGCTATAAATCTATGTTTGGAAAATGATTTTGCTGTGATCCTTTTGGATGTGCAGATGCCGGGTCTCGACGGCTACGAAACAGCAAAATTAATCAAAGGCATAGATGCATGCCGTCTTGTTCCAATCATTTTCCTAACCGCTATCTATAAAGATCCGGCCTACGCGCGTATGGCTTATGAGGCCGGGGCTGTTGATTTTCTTACCCAGCCTATTGATCCTGCCGCATTGAAGGGCAAGGTGAGCGTATTTTTGGAATTGAAGCGACAGAAGGACCAACTCGAACACGAGATTGCCCAGCGTATCAAAACAGAGCTGGCGTTAAGGACTGCGGAAGAAAAATACCGCAATATCTTTGAACGTGCAGTTGAGGGGATTTTTAGGTCCACAATTGATGGTAAATTTGAAGAAGTAAACCCTGCACTTGCGCGTCTTTTGGGGTATGAAAATTCAGAAGAAGCCCTTGCGAACATGCATACGGACAATATCTATAAGCATCCCGGCGATCGCGTAGCATTCATTAAAAAATTGATGCAGGAAAAATCACTTAACGATTATGAGTTGCGCTTCAGGCGCAAGGACGGCTCTTTGATTTGGGTTTCAGAAAGCTGCCGTTTATTTGAAGAAGGTGGAGAGTTCTATATTGAGGGAGTGGTGGAAGATATCACCCATCGCAAAATCAGTGAACTTGATTTGCAGGAAAGGGCTACCCTTGATGCCCTTACCGGAATACCGAATCGCTATCTGTTTTTTGACCGACTTGATAAATCCATTGCCAATGCGGGACGGTATGATGAATCCCTTGCTCTGCTTTTCATTGACCTTAATGACTTTAAGCAAGTCAATGACCAGTTCGGACATCACGCTGGAGATATGTTGCTTTCCATGGTTGCTAAACGTTTGAAATCACGCTTGCGTTCTTCAGATACATTTGCCCGGCTTGGCGGTGACGAGTTTTGTGTCCTGCTGGAGCGTCCATCAGATAAAAATAGCATTGCCCGGGTTGCGGAAGATTTCATCAATTGTCTGGCCGATCCTTTTCAGATTGATGATATCAGTTGTTCTGTGGGTGCTTCTATCGGTATCAGCGTTTACCCCGAGAATGGTGTTACGGCTGAGGAGTTGGTTAAAAATGCAGATAAGGCAATGTATCAGGTCAAGGAAGAACCCGACCGCAAATATTGTTTTTATATCGGGCAGTTTTAGTCTTTATTCAGTGTATCTTTTTATGCGGACCAGGAGTTTGCAGTGAAGGTGTTTTTACCTGTGTTAGGTAAAAACACCTTTTTTTATCAAATGATTAGCCTATGATCCGGTATGGCTTTTTTTTTGTGTCAATTTGATACTAGTTAGGAGAAATCAAACGCTTTGTGAAATATATTCTTTTTAAACATCCCTTTTATCTTATGCTTTAAGCGTTGAAAAATGCTTGTGTGTCGGAATGTTTAGCTGAATCACTCTTGAAAGCATTAAGAAATGTGCTATTACTAGGCTGAAAATTAATTTTACTTGAAATATTGAGTTTTAAGTCTCTGAATTTATATTTGATGTTTTTGTGATTTATCGAACTATCAGTCGTTCAATAGAGTTTGTTACCTGTAAATTCGTGAGACGTCCTTGACACGGGAAAGGGGCAGTGCAATATTTTTTATAAACTATTCTAAGATTTGTTTAGACTTTTTATTTCGTATTGTTTGCAATTCTAAAAAATAATAATTAGTGTTCTTTTCGTGTTACTAATTATTAAAACGTAAGAGAGGTGAAGGGATGGTTTTTTCTTGGCTTCAGTTCGCCATCTTCATGTTTTTGATCGGTGGTCTGCTCTTTGCCGGAGGACCGCTCATACTGTCCGCCCTCGTTCATCCCCGTGCAAAAGGCGGGGATATGGGGATGCCTTATGAATGCGGTATGAAACCTCATGGCAGGGCGTGGAATCAGTTCGGCATCAGCTATTACGTTTATGCATTGCTGTTTCTGGCTTTTGATGTGGACGTCCTCTATCTTTTCCCGGTTTCAGTCTGGTATCCTCATACTGAGGGAATGTTTTATTTTATTGAGGTTGCCGGATTCCTGTCTGTTCTCGCGATTGCAATTATCTATTTTTGGAAAAAAGGAGTTTTCACATGGCCGAGAAAGATCTCCTGACCCAGGGCGGGCATTTTGTCGAGGACGGGATTGTGCGCCTCGAACTTGCCGAAGACGCCATGAACATCTGCCGTTCCATGTCGCTCTGGCCTATGACTTTCGGGTTGGCCTGTTGCGCCATTGAAATGATGGCGGTGGGCATGGCCCGGTATGATATGGCCCGTTTCGGGGCCGAGGTTTTCCGTCCTTCGGCCCGGCAGGCTGACCTGATGATCGTTGCCGGGACAGTGACCAAGAAAATGGCTCCGGCTGTTGTGCGGCTCTATGAGCAGATGCCTGCACCTAAATGGGTTTTGGCTCTTGGTAACTGTGCGATCTCCGGTGGTCCCTTCAAGTTCAAGGGGCAGTATGGAATAGTAGAGGGAGTCGATAATCTCATTCCGGTTGATGTTTACGTCCCGGGCTGTCCTCCGCGTCCCGAAGCTCTGCTCGAAGGACTTTTTCAGATTCAGGAAAAGGTAACCGGAAAACGCTGGTGGCCTGTGCCTGAAGATTTAGAGAAGGAGCGTTCCTTATGATGGATGCCCAGAATATGGATGGCAAGTTAAGCCTTCCAGTGACCCCGCTTATGATTGGCAGGGGAAGTGTTCAGACATCAGGGATAACCATGAATGTCTTCCTTATGGCCGATGATATCCTTCAAGCTGCGGAAGCTATGCTCAAGCAGGCATACCATATTGAAAATATTGATGTGCTTGATGTTGCTGAAGGCTTTCTCGTTACCTACCACTACGCTCATTTCACCAAGCCCGGCCGCATAGCGCATAGAGTGCTGGTTTGCCGGGATGAACCGGAAGTGCCTTCCATCTCATCAATTTATCAGGGTGCGGATTGGCATGAACGTGAGTGTCATGACTTCCACGGAGTTAAGTTTTCGGGGCATCCCAACCTGCTTCCGTTGTTGCTTGATCCGGAAATTCCGGCAGGAGTGCTCCTCAAAGAAGATAAGGCCCGCAAGCCGTTACGCGAAATCCTTAATCCCGGAGAGATTGTTTTTAAAGGGGAAGGCTTCACGCTTTTTGATGAAGATGCACCGGAGGAATCCATATGAACACATTTCCTGAAGGTGATTTCTACACCAATCATTTTGAGAAGGGTGCGGACGACCATACCATGATTTTGAACATGGGTCCGCAGCACCCGTCCACCCACGGTGTTCTGCGCGTTATCCTCGAGTTGGACGGAGAATATATTGTCCGGGCCGAGCCTGTGCTGGGGTATCTCCACCGCATGCATGAGAAAATGGCCGAGGTTAAAAGCTGGGTCCAGTTTATTCCCAACATGGGACGTGTGGACTATCTGCATCCTCTGGCGTGGAACCATGCATACGTTGGTGCTGTTGAAAAGCTGGCCGGGATCGAAGTGCCTGAACGGGCCGAATATATCCGCGTTATTCTCACTGAGTTGAATCGCATCTCTTCGCATCTGCTCTGGTGGGGAGCTTATTTGCTGGACCTCGGAGCGTTTACGCCGATCATGTACGCATTTGATGACCGTGAAATCATGATGGACATGATGCAGAAGGCGACCGGAGCAAGGCTGACTTACAGCAACTTCCGTTTCGGCGGCGTGGTTCATGATCTTGATGTCGGCTTCACGGAGAATTGTACTGCTTTCATCAAACGTCTGCGTGATCGGCTTCCCATGTATAAGGACCTGGTCACAGACAACATCATCCTGCGCAAGCGTATTGAAGATGTTGGTTACATGGATGTGGATATGTGCAACCGTTATGGGGCCACCGGACCGCTTATCCGTGGTGCGGGTGTTGAGCATGATACCCGTCGGGCGGAACCTTATTCCGTTTATGACCGTTTCGATTGGAAGGTTCCGGTTTATACGGAAGCTGACGCAATGGCCCGTTACATGGTGCGCATGGAAGAGATTGAGCAGAGCCTGAATATTGTAGAGCAGGCCCTTGAGCAGCTTCCGGAGGGTGAGCATATTATTAAGAAGGCTCCCAAGCCCACATGGAAGGCTCCGGCAGGGGAAGCGTATTTCTGTACTGAAGGAGCACGCGGAAAGGTAGGAATCCATATCGTAAGTGACGGCGGTAAGATTCCCTACCGGATCAAGTTGCGTGCACCGGGATTTTCCAACCTCTCGTTGTTCGCAGAATGTGCGCAAGGAACAATGCTGGCTGATGCGGTTGCCATTTTAGGCAGTCTGGACATGGTAATCCCGGAAATTGATAGGTAATCAGGAGCTTTTTATGTCTCAAATACCTGTTGAGTTGATAAAATTAATCATCGCTTTGGTGGCAATTGCCGCCTTTGTGGGATTAAATGGGCTGGTGCTCGTTTACCTTGAGCGTAAGGTGGCCGGGTTTGTTCAGCGTAGACCCGGACCTTATGAAGTGGGGCCGCAGGGACTGTTACAGCCACTGGCCGATGCGGTGAAGCTGATCGGAAAGCAGCTCTTTACCCCCCACGGTGCGGATAAGCTGCTTTTTTGGATGGCCCCGGTTCTGTCTTTTTTGCCGGTGCTTTTACTTTTCCTACCTATTCCTTTCGGACCCATTGCAACCGGAATGGAAATGGACCTCGGCCTGCTGCTCATTCTGGCTTTTGCCGGCCTGAATGTCCTCGCCCTCTGTCTTGCAGGCTGGGGTTCAAATAATAAATGGGGCATCCTCGGCGCGGCAAGGGCGGTGGCCCAGTCTGTGGCCTATGAAATCCCACTGCTGCTTTCAGTGCTTGCAATCTCTTTCATGACCGGAAGCCTGAACCTGACCACCATTGTGGAAGGGCAGGGCGGCTGGCCGTGGCAGTGGAACGTGTTTTTGCAGCCGCTTGCTTTCATAATCTATTTTGTCAGCGCGCTGGGCGAAACCAACCGAGCTCCCTTTGACCTGCCGGAAGCGGAAAGTGAGCTTACCGCAGGATTTCATACTGAATATTCAGGCATGGGCTTCGGGCTGTTCTTTCTCGCGGAGTACGCCAATATGATTGTTGTCTGCTCTGTGGCTGCGGCCCTGTTTCTCGGCGGCTGGCGTGGGCCGTTTTTTGACGGTTCATGGTGGTTTTTAGCCAAGGTTTACACTCTGCTGCTGGTCATGATCTGGCTGCGTTGGACCTATCCTCGCGTTCGGTTTGACCAACTTCTGAATATCAACTGGAAATGGTTAATGCCTTTAGCCCTGTTGAATCTGTTTATTACTGCTTTTGTGATGAAGTTGTAGGAGGGCATTAGAATGAGCGTAATCAAAAAAATATGGGACGATGTGGCCTCGCTCTGGTCGCTGATAGTGGGCCTTAGAGTCACGGGCAAAAACTTTGTCGATAAGAACGTGACACTCCATTACCCGCGCGAAACCGTAACTTCCGGGCAGCTTGAAGGATTCCGCGGGCCTCTGGAGCTGATAGGGAAACCTAAAGATCCGGCCAAGCCGAAGTGTATTTCGTGCATGATGTGCGTTACCGCCTGCCCCAGTAAATGTATCACTGTGGTTAAATCCAAGGCTCCCAAGCCAACCGAAGCAGAGCTTCAGGCTATGAAGGAAGCGGAGGAGCGTGGCGAAAAGGTTGTAAAGCCCAAGGCGCCTAAAGAGCCTGCAAAGTTTTTGTACGACTTCTCGCTTTGTTCGCTTTGCGGATCATGCGTTGAAAACTGTCCGGCAAAATCACTCAGGTATTCATCTAATGTCTACCTGACCGTGACCAACCGCAAGGAACTTAAAATGGATCTGCTGGCAAGACTTGTCGCACAGGCCAAAGTTGCTGCGGAAAAAACGGCAGAGTCTCCTAAGGGTACTGAAGCTGAAACAGCTGAAAAAGAGGCAAGGACTTAAGTTATGATGGAAACGCTCGCTAAAATCGCTTTTGCTGTCTACACGCTGCTGATCCTCGGCGGCGGGTGTATAGCTGTGGGCTCGCACAGTCTGGTCCGGGCTATGGTGGGGCTGATTGCTTCGCTGCTTGGCGTGGCCGGAATGTATATGCTCATGGCAGCACCATTCATGGCCTTCATGCAGATACTCATTTATGTGGGTGCGGTCTGTGTGCTCATTTTCTTCGCCATCATGCTTACACAGGCTGATGACCACGGTGTTGAATCCGGCAGCCGCAGCCCGGGAAAGTCCGCACTGGCCGCTCTTACTTTTATCACCCCGGTGTTTTTGATCGGATTCATTCTGGTCAAATTTCAGCCTTTATCAATTGATATCCCGGTTGAAGTCCCGTTGGTCGAGATAGGTAAAGGATTGCTTGATGACTACCCCGTTGCATTTGAGCTTATTTCAGTGGTTCTGCTGGCTGCTATGGCCGGGGCGGTGCTGCTGGCTTTTGAAAAGAAAGGGAGGAAAGCACAATGAGTCCTCTTTTAATGTATCAATTGGTGGCACTTCTGTTGCTGGCTATCGGGCTGTACGGCATTGTCTGGCGTAAATCGCTGGTGGGCATGCTTATTTCCGTAGAGCTGATGCTGAACGGCGCAGGGCTGTCCATTGTTTCCGCTTCCCAGCTCACCGAGGCTGGGAGTGCAGTGGGGCAGATCGCCGCACTTTTTGTCATGGGACTGGCCGCTGCTGAAGCGACCCTTGTGCTGGCAATAATCATTGTGGTGGCGAAACGGTTCAAGTCCGTTGAAACCGACGCAATAACAAAGCTGAAAGGGTAACCGTATGACAGTTAGCACAGAATTCATCACCAGTGCGCGAGTCCTCATCCCGCTAGGCATCACCTTTGTGGCTCCGTTTTTCATCTGGTTTTTCCGGGAGAATATCAACCGCCGTGAAGCCGTTTCGATCTGGGCAGGTATCCTGACTTTTCTTTCGGTAGCTTCCATGGTTCCCGATGTGCTGGAAGGTAAAATAGTTGAATACACGTTGTTCACCCTGTTTCCAGGAGTAAAGGTTTCATTTGCTGCGGACGGGCTTGCTTTCGTCTTCGCCCTGATCGCGTCTCTCCTCTGGGTTTTCGCAACCAGCTACAACATCGGTTACATGCGCAGCCTGAACGAGCATGCCCAAACCAGATATTACTTCTGTTTTGCGGTAGCCATTTTCGGCGCAGTGGGCGTGGCTTTCTCGGCAAACATATTCACCCTCTATCTTTTCTATGAAATAATTTCAGTGTTTACCTATCCGCTGGTCGCCCACCATCAAGATGATGAGGGCTTCAACGGAGCGCGTAAATATATGGTTTACCTGATGGGTACTTCCAAGCTGTTCCTGCTTCCGGCCATGGTCATGACCTATGTGCTCTGCGGAACTCTTGATTTCCATCTCGGCGATGTGGCGCAGGGTATTTTTCCGGCAGATGCCGACCCCACACTGGTCACAGTCACCTACGTGCTCTACATCGCAGGTCTGGCAAAGGCCGCACTGATGCCTTTCCATAACTGGCTTCCTTCCGCGATGGTAGCGCCGACTCCGGTTTCCGCGCTGCTGCATGCGGTGGCAGTTGTTAAGGCCGGGGTGTTCTCGGTTTCCCGGGTGATCCTCTCCGGCTTCGGCGTGGATCTCATGGATAAGCTGGGGCTGGGATTGCCGACTGCTTATCTTGCCGCATTCACTATTGTGACTGCCTCGCTTATCGCCCTGACCAAGGATGATATCAAAGCCCGGCTGGCATATTCCACAGTCAGCCAGCTTTCCTATATCATTATCGGTGTAGCCATGCTGACTCCGGATGCGGTGCAGGGCGGCCTGATGCATATCGCCCACCACGCATTCTCCAAGATCACCCTGTTCTTCGGGGCCGGGGCGATTTATGTGGCAACACATCTTAAAAAAATCAGTCTCATGGATGGACTTGGGCGGCGAATGCCTTGGACTTTCGGGGCCTTTGCCATCGCTTCGCTTTCCATGATTGGTGTACCTCCGGTCTGTGGATTCGCAACCAAGTGGTATCTGGTCAAAGGTGCGGTATCCATCGGTCAATGGGGTCTTTTAGTGGCTTTGCTGGCAAGTACGCTGTTGAATGCCGGATATTTCGGCCCCATCGTTTACCGGGCGTTTTTTAAAGCCCCGGCAGCCGGAGCCAATATCGAACAATACAAAGAGGCTCCGCTGTGCATGGTTATCCCGCTGTTCACCACGGCTTTGATTTCGGTCTGGCTGGGACTTTATCCCCAGACTTTCCTGAACTTCATTAACGTGTTCGGTAAATTCTAAGGAGAGCCGCCATGATTGAAAAACTTGGAAACTGGTTCGAAACCCAGCGCACGCAGAAAATGAAGTTATGGAAGACTCTGTTCGCGGCCTTCCTCGCGGTGCTTGTGGGCTTGAATTTCTTTATTCACCCGCACCATGCCGAATATCATTATGATATCTATCCCGGCTTCTGGGAGCTGTTCGCGCTGATTGTGTCCGTAGGCATGGTCTTTGTGATGAAGGTGCTGATCCAGCCCTTCCTCATCGGACCTGAGGAAAAAGGCGATGCTACAGGAGGAGATGACAATGACAATTAACGGTTTCCTCCACCCGGCATTGGCTTTCATCGCCCTTGCAATGGCTCTGCCGTTTTTCCGGGGCAAACAATGGAAATACTTCCTGCTCATTCCGCCCGTGATCGCCATCGCCGTGGTCTTTACTGCGACCCTCGGCAACTTCGGGGTTATTCCTTATCTGGGAAATGTTCTGGTGTTCGGCAGGGTTGATAAACTTGCGCTGGTCTTCGCCAACGTATTTGCCATCCAGTCTTTGATCGGCATGATCTATGCCCTGCACATGGATGATAAAGCGCACCATGCCTCGGCGGCCCTTTATGTTGCCGGATCATTCGGTTGTGTTTTTGCCGGTGACTACCTGACCCTGTTCATCTTCTGGGAACTCATGGCTGTGGCCTCCACCTTTCTGGTCTGGCTGCATCGCACAAAGACTTCCAGCGCGGCAGGTTTCAGATACTTTCTGTTCCATATGCTCGGCGGGCTGTTCCTGCTTGGCGGTCTGCTGCTTCGTTATTCGGAGATCGGCACTTTCGCTTTCCTTCCCGTGGACCCGCAGGGAATGGAATATTACGACTGGCTGATCCTGATCGGATTTTGTGTTAACGCCGCAGTTGTCCCGCTGCATGCATGGCTGCCGGACGCTTATCCTGAAGCAACCATCCCCGGTGCTGTATTCATGTGCGCCTTCACTACCAAAACAGCTGTTTATGTGCTGGCCCGCGGGTTCTCCGGGGTTTATGCCCTGGCCGTAGCCGGAACATTCATGGCTGTCTACGGAGTGCTTTACGCGTCCATGGAAAACAATGCGCGCAGGATTCTTTCCTACCACATTGTTTCGCAGGTCGGGTACATGGTCGCGGGTATCGGTATCGGTACTGCCATGTGCATCAATGGTGCTGTGGCCCATGCTTACGCACATATTCTTTATAAAGGTCTGCTCTTCATGAGCGTCGGAACCGTGCTTTATGCCGTGGGCACAGCTGATCTTGACCGCCTTGGCGGGCTGGTCGGGAAAATGCCTGTGGTCATGCTGCTGTACATGGTCGGGGCGGTTTCCATTTCCGGGATGCCGTTCTTCAACGGATTCATCTCCAAGACCATGACCATTACCGGAGCTGCGGAATCGCATCATACCCTGCTGGCTGTCGGTCTTGAGATTGCCGCAGTCGGTACATTTCTATCGGTGGGTATCAAACTTCCGTACTTCGCATTCTGGAACAAGCCCGCACGAACGGATATCAAGCTCAAGCCGATTCCCAAGAATATGTATGTGGCTATGGGCATCGCGGCTTTCCTCTGCTTCGCGCAGGGCGTTTATCCGCAGATGCTCTACAAGCTGCTGCCGTTCCCGGTGGAATACCATCCCTACACTCCGTGGCATCTGTTGCAGGCTTCCATGCTGCTGGCCTTCACCGGAGCCGGGTTCTGGATCATGCGCAAGGTCATCGTGCCGCACCATGGACGCAACCTTGATTTCGACAAGCTTTACCGCTTGATCGGTAACATGGGGCTGCTGCTTGTCTGCCGTCCAATTGCCTACGTGGATTCAGTCTGGACGACTGTGTACCGGGTGATCGGTCTGAAGTGGCTGATGGATTCCGCTGCCGGGTCATCATGGTTTGACCGCAAAGGCATTGATACGGTTGTGGACGGTACAGCCTACACCGTGCGTAATATCGGGCGGACCGGGGCTAAAATACAGACCGGACGTTTGCAGGACTACCTTGGACTGGCGGTGTTTATCGCACTCTGCGTCTACGGCTTGGTCTGGTACTTCGGGTAAAGGGGAGAGAATACAATGCAAGAATTCGCTTATCCTGTTCTGACTGTTCTGGTGTTCTTCCCGCTGCTGGCTGCTGTCGGTCTATTCTTCCTGCGCGGAGATAACAACATCAGGATTTATACACTGGCGGTCTCGCTTATAGAGCTTGCGCTCTCGTTTCCGCTGTTTACCGGATTCAAACTTGAGTCCGCCGCTTTCCAGTTAGTTGAGCGCATGGATTGGGTCAGGCAGTGGGGTGTGGAGTATTACCTCGGCATAGACGGCATCAGTTTTCTTATGGTCGTGCTGACCATCGCCGTACTGCCGCTTTGCGTGCTCTGCTCGTGGACTTATATCCAGACACGGGTCAAGGAATTCCACTTCTGTCTGCTGTTTATGACCGCAGCCTGTGTGGGAGTATTTACCGCTCTCGATCTGGTTCTTTTCTATGTGTTCTGGGAGGCCATGCTGGTTCCCATGTACCTGCTCATCGCGGTTTGGGGTGGACCTGAGAAGCGTTATGCATCGCTCAAGTTCTTTCTTTACACTTTGGCCGGATCGGCATTGCTGCTGGTTGCCATTGTTGCTTTCAGGATTGCGGGCGGTACTTTTGCCATACCCGAACTCATGGAGCAGAACTTTGCGTTCAGTTTCCAGTTCTGGGCATTTCTGGCCCTTGCGCTGGCCTTCGCCATCAAGGTTCCCATGTTTCCGTTCCACACATGGCTGCCTGCCGCACACGTGCAGGCTCCCACTGCCGGATCAGTTATTCTGGCTTCCGTACTCCTTAAAATGGGAACCTACGGTTTTCTGCGTTTCAACCTGCCGCTGACTCCGGCAGCCAGTGAATACTTTGCCCCGTTCATGATCGCCATATCAATCGCCGGAATTTTGTACGGCGGCATTGTGGCCCTGGGGCAGAACGATATTAAAAAAGTTATAGCCTACTCCTCTGTAGGCCATATGGGTTTTGTGACCCTTGGCATCTTCCTTTTCAACCAGCGCGGGCTGGAAGGGGCGTTGTTCCAGATGCTGAACCACGGCATCACCACCGGCGGGCTGTTTATGATGATCGGTGCAGTCTATGAGCGCAGCCACAGCCGCGAACTCACGGATAACCTTGGTCTTGGCAAATATATGCCGGCCTACATGTTCTTCTGGGGACTGTTCGCGCTTTCATCCTTCGGCTTCCCCGGCACGAACAGCTTTGTGGGTGAGATTCTCGTCTTCGTCGGAGCTTTCGAGCAGAATCCCTGGATCGGTGCACTCATGGTTCCCGGAGCAATGGTCGCGGCTGCCTACATGCTGCGTATCTCCCTTAAGCTGGCTTGGGGCCGTCCTACATCGTGGAAGGAATGGCCGGATCTTAATTTGCGTGAATGGACTTATCTGGTCGTCCCGGCGGTTTTTGTCCTTTACATCGGACTTGCACCGGGACTCTGTTTCAAGGTCATGGACGCTTCGCTGCTTAAGCTGGAGAAGGACGTGAAGGAAGGTGCGAGGGTTGTTGCAATTGACAAGGAACGGCCTGCGGAAGTGGCCTTTAATTCCCTTATGGGAATCATAAAGTAAGCAACAGGAGATATTGAAATGAATGTGAATCCATATCCTTTCATGCCGGAACTTTCCATGTTCCTGATTATTGCCCTGTTGTTCGTGCAGGCTGTGGGCAGCGAGCGCATGCGCCATAAGGTTGGAGTCTGGCTGCCTATCGCATCCCTTTTGCCTATTGCTGTCTCACTGCTTTCACTGGGACAGGAAGGGCTGTTCTTTCACGGGGCCTATCAGGTTGATCCGCTTTCGCAGTTTTTTAAAGTGGCTATTGCCATAGGTTTCAGTGTGACGGTGTTTAATGCCACCCGCCAGCCGACTTTGCTGAACGAGAAAAGGTCTGATTATTTCCTTTTCCTCGCCATCAGTGCATGGGGCTTGATGATGCTCGCATCCTCGGTGGAGTTGATCACCATGTACCTTGCGCTGGAGCTTTCGTCCTACGCGCTCTATGCCATTATCGCACTGCGGGCCAAGGATAAAGGCGCGGCGGAAGCGGCAATCAAATACATCATGTTCGGTGCGGTTTCCACGGCTCTGGCTCTGTACGGTTTTTCCTACATCCTCGCCGGGATGCATACCACCTACCTTGCGGAACTGGTCCAGAAAACCTGGTCCTTTGAAGCTGCGCCAATGGCTGTTACCGGTATGGCCTTGTTCCTGCTGGGCATGTTCTACAAGCTGGCCCTGTTTCCGTTCCACTTCTGGTGCCCGGATGTCTATGAAGGAGCGAGCAACGAGACTGCCGCATTTGTGGCGACCCTGCCCAAGCTTGGAGCAGTGGTTATCCTAATCCGCCTCGCTGCCATGTTTAAGCCCGGCTATGACATCACCACGGTGATTGCAGTACTGGGTGCATTGTCCATGACCTTCGGTAACCTTGCTGCACTGGTCCAGAAAGATGTGAAACGTATACTCGGATATTCATCAGTGGCCCATGCCGGTTACATCATGATCGGGCTGGTTTCCGGGACCGCTGAAGGACTTGCTGCCGCATCATTTTATGCGCTGGCGTATGTTGCCATGAACCTGACCTGCTTCTGGGTAGTCAGCCGCGTTTCAGTGGATGGACGTAACCTGCAACTCGATGATTTGAACGGCCTGCACAAACGTGCCCCGGCCCTTGCTTTTGCTTTGGCTGTAGGCTCTTTCGCCCTGGTCGGATTACCGCCTATGGCCGGGTTTATGGGTAAGCTGTTCCTGTTCTCATCCGGATGGAACCACGGTTACAACTGGCTGATCATCATTGCCGGGATCAATACCGCCATTTCCATCTACTACTATCTGGGAATGGTTCGCCATGCCTATACAAAGGACGCGGCAGAGGGACTGCCTTTACCGGACACATCCGCATTCAGTTTTGCCGGGGCTGCTTTGCTGTCCCTGCTGGTTCTAGGTCTGGGGATGATGCCTGCCGGAGTGTTTGATTTCGCTTTGAAAGTGGGCAGTATAGTTCCTTAGAGACTATCATAATCGGTTTTTAGAAAGCTCCCTCAGCCTTCGGGCGGGGAGCTTTTTTTATGAATCAGTCAACTGGACAGTTAAAGAGAGTCTGCCTGAAGGTCTTTGTTAATGAACACTTGATTGTTGAAGTTCAGGAAAAAAAGTTGCCGTCCATGTGAAAGAAACAGCGGTTGATTGAAAACAAAAAAGCAGAGCCCCATTCGAGGACTCTGCTTAGAGTTGTGGATTTTTTTGGTGGATTACAAGTTCAGGGGGCGCAACTGTGGTTCGTTTTCAACTTCCTTGTTGCCCAGATATTTAAGGCTTGCGTAGATTGCAGCTAGTATCGCAACGGCAATGCCCATGTAGATGACATTTTTGCCTTCAGCAATCTGGTAGAAGAGGGTCGCGACAGACCAGCCTAAAGCGGTGCAGTATGTTGCCATCACTGCTGAATAGAAACCGCCCATTTCCTGACGGGTTGCGCCGATTACCGCAAGGCAGGGGAAGTACATGAGTACGAAGAGCAGGTAGGCGAATGCTGAGTAGACAGTGAAGTTGGCGGCAAGGTGCTGGTACACAGACGCGTCTGCGCCGATCTCTTCGGAGACAGTCTCGCTGTCTTCGCTGATCAGTCCGATTCCGAGCAGGTCAACTGAAGTCACAACTCCGGCGAGACCGTCGATTACAGTTCCGATGGCTTCATTTACGGTTCCGCTGATGTCAAGGCCGCCTTCTGCTTCTTCGTCAGTTGCAGGTGCAGCCGCAGTTTCATCCATTGAGGCGTAGAGGGAGTTTACAGTTCCCACGATGGCTTCTTTGGCGAACAGTCCGGTGAACAGTGCTACGGATGCAGGCCAGTTTTCTTCCTTAATTCCCATAGGTTTGAATACCGGAGAAATAGACTTGCCAGCGATGGAGAGCACTGAATTCTGGGAATCTTCGTTGCCGAAGGTCAACTGACCGTTATTAATACCCACGGAGTTGAGCATTGAGAGTACGAAGACAGCAGTCACAACGATTACACCAGCGCGCTTAACGAAACCTTTCATACGTAACCATGCACTTTTGAAGACCGCGCTTGCTCTGGGGATGTGGTAGAGGGGCAGGTCCATAACAAAGTGGGAAGGTGAACCTTTGAAAAGTGTGTTCTTAAGCAGGAATCCGGTGAAGATCGCCATTGCCAGACCGGAAAGGTAGATGAGGAATACTGCAACGCCGGAATAGGAACCGAACAGAGCCACGCAGAACAGGGCGTAAACAGGCAGACGTGCGCCGCAGGACATGAACGGGGCCATAAAGATGGTCATGAAGCGGTCGCGCTTGGAGGTCAGGGTTCTTGCGGCCATGACAGCGGGGACCGTGCAGCCGAAGCCGACAACCATGGGGATAAATGCGGAACCGGGCAGGCCGATCTTGCGCATGAAGCGGTCGGCGACTACTGCCACGCGGGCCATGTAACCGAAGTCTTCGAGTATCGCCAGCGCGAGAAACATGAAGAATACGACCGGAATGAAGGTCGCAACGGTCTGGATTCCGGCCCCGATTCCGCCGAGGGTTACGTTTATCCATTCGGGCGCACCGGCTTTAGCAAGCAGGTCAGCGGGAATGTCGATGAAAATGAGTCCGGCAATGATGTCGAAAAAGTCGATGAAAACAGAGCCGAGGCCGATGGCAAACCAGAAGGTCAGGAACATGGAGACGAGAAACACGGGAATCGCCGCGAACTTATTCATCACGATGTTGTCGACCCTGTTGGTAAAGTTTTGGCTGCGGTCTTTTTTTTCTTTGAGAACTTTGCCGTAGATAGAGTCGATGTAGTTGTATTTTTCAACGGTATCCATCACTTCCTGACGGGTGGGGTGGGAATCGTGTTCAGGAAGATTTTGCGATTCCCTGGCCAGTGCTTTAACGGCGTTGGTTACAGATTTTTTGTCTACCGCAACAACCGGAATTACCGGGACGCCCAGCTCTTTGCTGAGCTTGTCTACATCAACATCAATCCCTTCGTTTTTGGCAACATCCAGCATATTCAGCAGGATAACAATCTGGTCTGTCCGCTCAAGAAGGTCCATGGTCAGGAACAGGTTACGGGAAAGGTTGGTGGCATCAACCACGTTGACTATCATGTCGTATTCGCCGCTGCGGATAACTCGCTCGGCTACTTTCTGGTCTTCAGTATCGGGGCTGAGGTTGTATGTGCCGGGAAGGTCGACAAGTTCGACTTTGGTATTGGAAAGAGAAAATGTTCCTTCGATCTTTTCGACTGTAACTCCGGGCCAGTTTCCTACTTTCTGACGCGCCCCGGTAAGAGCGTTGAAAAGTGTTGTCTTGCCGCAGTTTGGTACACCGGCAATAGCGATTCTTTCTATTTTGTGCATGGCTAGATTTCCTCCACCTTGATCTGGTCGGCTTCATCTTTACGCAGGGCCACACGACTGCCACGGATCTCAAAAATCATGGGGTCGGAAATTTTGATGGGAGCGAGGCTGATCGGGGTTCCTTCAATGAAGCCCATCTTGCGTAGTTTGATGGCGTAGTCGGAAGTTTCGCTTTCAAAGCCGAGCACAGAGTAGTTCCGGCCTTCGAGTATTTTTGAAAGATTTATATTTTTAGTCATTTTGTCTCCGTTCTGATGACTGTTGTGGTTAAGTCGTGTGAATTAGAGGTTGAAAATCAATGTCAACTGAATTTCTGACTAACCAAGTATGAAATAGGCGTCAAGAAGAAAATGAAAATAATTTTCAATTAGATTGTAGTTTTGCGGATGACAAGAGTAAATAAAATACAATTATTGATGCATCTGGTTGAAAATATGTGGAAATTATTAATGGTCACGCAAATGTCTCATGGGTCCGTTTTGAAGGTAAGTCGGATGTCTGCTGATGCAACTAAGCTTGCTAAAGTCCAATAAAGATTTTATCTTGAACTTGATTGCATGACTCACTGGGAGTTGTGCTTCAAGGATAAAGAAGGGTGGACGACCTGATCGGCAGGTCGCCCTCCCTTCTTTTTTTTACACCCCATTCGTCACTTTTCTGCCATGTACCCGCCTAATTCATTCTGTAATTCTCCCTGCTAAGGACAAAGATGGCTTCATCTGATATTGGAAGGAGAAGATATGAATTTTTATCGGGGAGATCGCCGTATGGCAGTGGTTGATGAGTCCGGCGAAGTAGCAGCCAGATCCGTACAGGATTATATTGATGAAACGCCTTATTGGGCAGACGGTACAGTCGCACCGTCTTCACCTATGACAGCCATGCAGTGGCGGATCTGGTTTTTGGCCTCTGCGGGTAAGTTTTTTGAAGGCATGGTCGTGTTTATGACCGGTGTGGCCCTGCCGCTTATCGTGAGTGAGTTCAAGCTTGGTGCTATGGAAAAGGGTACAGTAAGTGCCGCAACCCTGTTCGGTATTCTCATAGGGGCTACTGCTCTTGGCGGGCTTGCCGATCACTACGGGCGCAAGAAGATGTTCATTTGGGAGATGGTGCTTTTTGTCGCCTGTCTGGTCGCTCTTGTATTTAGCCCAAACTATATTTTTCTGGTAACTTTTCTTTTCGGCATGGGGCTCGCGCTTGGTTGTGATTATCCCACAGCACACATGGTCATTTCCGAATCCATTCCCAGTAATGACCGGGGCCGGTTAGTGCTGAGCGCTTTTGCGTTTCAGGCCATAGGTGCTCTTGTGGGGACAGCCATCGGCTACCTCATATTGTACAAAGCGCCGGAGATTTCCGCGTGGCGTTATATGTACGGCGCAGCAATCATCCCGGCAATTCTTGTTGTCGTAGGCAGGTTTTATATCCCGGACAGCTGCCATTGGCTTGTCTCTAAAGGGCGTATTGCAGAAGCCGAAGCCGCGCTGCGTAGATTGCTGCACCGGGAACCTCATTATCCCAAGGTAATCAAAATCGCTCCTCCGGTTGATAATGTCGGTGGTGTTGAAGAGGAGATCTGCAAAAGTTCATATCTGGATTTATTTAAAGGCAAAACTCTCCGGGCTACAATTTTGGCTTCAGTTCCCTGGTTTTTGCAGGATCTCGGAACATATGGAATCGGTATTTTTACCCCGACCATCCTCGGTTCTGTCATCGGGGCCAAGGCCGTGCATGCCCGTAACGTGGCTGATCTGATTCAGAATGACATGTTAGCTGCCAAGGGAGCGGCCTTCATTGACGTGTTGTTGCTGGTCGGAATTATAGCTGCAGTGTTTATGGCTGATAAGGTCGGACGCATTAAGCTGCAAATTGCGGGTTTTATCGGCTGTGCGATCGGCCTTTTCCTTGCCTCCATGTCTATGACCGTTGATCCAGATTCATCCATGTCCATGACTCTGCTTTTTAGCGGATTTATGCTTTTCAGCTTCATGACTAACATGGGACCGAATGCCATCACGTACCTTCTGGCTGGGGAGGTCTTCCCGACTAAAATCAGGGGTAAGGGTGCTGGGTTCGCAGCCTCATTCGCCAAGATCGGCGCGGTGGTTACTGCGTTCTTTTTTCCGGTACTGCTCAAGGATTTCGGGACAGGACCGATCCTGATTTTTCTGGTTGGCTGCTCCCTCCTCGGAGCCATTGTAACATGGCTGTTCCGCATTGAAACCAGCGGGGTTAATCTGGAAGAAATGTAAATTTACCCTACCTCCTTCCATTAAAGCCCTGCCCTTTTTAATTAAAGGGCAGGGCTTTTTCTTTTTTATCCTCTTGCACAACAGTGCGGCATGCTTATATAATTAACAAATACATTAATTAAGTCTTGTCGGCATCCCTATTAAAGCGTTTTGGGATTCTTGCACCAGCCGTTAGGCGAGCGGTCTTTCCGCGAGTCTTAAGGATGGCGACAGTGGAACAAATCCTTTTGAAAAAGGGGTTAAGCCGCCGGAGGCGAAAATCAATTTAATCAAAAGCGCGAAGCGCATCAAAATAAGCCCCGCAGGGCCGTCGGAGGCAATATGCATGAAGTAAGTATGGGTGGAACATTGCGTGATTATCTGAGTGGCGAAGAGATCGAAGAAACCACTTACGAAGAATTCCGTCAGGCACTGGCAAAGTTGCTGGTGGAAGAACTCGGTTATCCCAAAGATTCGCTGAAAGCGAAGATCGACCTGTGTTTTGAGATTGACGGAGAGGAAATGTGCCGCACTATGGATCTGGTTGTTTATGATAAAGACCAACAGCCCCTTTTGCTGGTAATGTTCTGCGCCGG
This sequence comes from Maridesulfovibrio spiralis (SeqCode), assembly GCF_048571135.1. Lineage (NCBI taxonomy): Bacteria > Pseudomonadati > Thermodesulfobacteriota > Desulfovibrionia > Desulfovibrionales > Desulfovibrionaceae > Maridesulfovibrio > Maridesulfovibrio spiralis (SeqCode). Next base: position 3,546,763 of record NZ_CP182344.1, read on the forward strand.
GGATGTGGGCAGCTATGAGCGTGAGGCTGTCTGTGCGGGCAAGCTCTTTCAGGGCGGCCCGGTTCCTTACGTGGTTATTTCCGATTCTATGGATGCTTTCCTGCTGGATGCCATTTCCGGCAAGACTCTTGCCCAAGGAATGAGGTCCGTCCCCAGCTATGAAGAGCTGCTCAACATGACCGCTGACTACAAGCGTGAGCCGCTCCCGGCTGAAAGGCGGACAAAAATTGAAAGGATTTTTTATACCTATACCGGATTCCTGCAGGGAACCTGCTGTAGCGAATCCTGTTCTTTGCCGCCTAAGAAGTAGAGGGAACAAGCTGCAATCCGCAACTGCGAACTCCCCGGCCAATTGGATTTGGCTGGGGCGTTTTTGGTTTAAAGGACTATTTTGGCTAGGACATCAAGGACTTTGCCGATTGCCTTAAGGGCTGTTGCCACAGCTTCTGTTTTCTTGGCAACATCGTCAATGTCCTGCTTGGCGGTCTCGGCCTGCTGGGCTGCTTCTTCAAGCTTTACGATGCACATTTTGTACACTTCAGTCCCGGCATGGATTTTGTCTTCGTGGATTTCTATAATGATGTCTCGCGCATCAAGCAGTTTTGATTCAAGCTCATCGCGTTCCTCGGAGGGGGCACTGCACTGAAATACAAGATCTACATTTTCGATTGCCTCTTTCAAACGACGTAGAGCTTCTTCGGGAGTAGTGTTGGCAGCTGCGTTGATTGCATCGTCCAAAATTTGTTGGGTATCTGATGATCCGGACATTTAATCTTTCTCCTGCTATTTTTTAGCTTTTATTAAATCGTCGTATACTTCCTTCACTTCTTGTCCCGTAGCGATCAATTCATCAACAGTCTTTTTTGCGTTGCTGAAATCAGTGATTCCGGCATTCAGGTCTGTTTTGATTTTCTCATGTGCGGATGCGAAAAGTTCTGCTGCCTTGTTCACGTTCGCAGCAAAAGTTTCTACTTTGTCTACAGTCTGGCAGCTGACCTTTGCTTCTGTGAGTGTTTTGATCTTTTGCTCAAGGCTGATATTTGTTTCCCGAATATCGTTGTATTCTGATATGTTTGAAGTGCACATAGCGTCGAGTCTGATTTTTGCGGCTCCAGCAAATTCTTTACTGTCTTTCTGCATTTGCTTACTCAACACCTGTATCGGCCAATCAGCAGCACTTACGGATATTTTGAGGCCTTCAAATCTAATTTTTTCTGACACGACTTTTCCTACCCCATATGCGAGGGAACCCAAAGCCGCAGAGAATGAAGGGTCGCTTTTCCCGAAAGCCTGTACTTGAAGGTTGTTGACGGAACTCTTGATACTTTCTGCCGATTTCTTGAAATCACTGGTTTTGTCGGCTTTTGCCAGACTATCGAGTGCTGCGGCGTACTTTTTCATTGCAGCAAGGGCTTTGAGACGAATGGCAATATCATTAGCGAGTTGCTTGTTCTTGCTGGTGTCGGGTCTGATCAGTTTGTCAGACTGCTTGAACATGTCCGAATTAATTTGATCTTTAGATTTAGCAATTCTGAAGAGACTGTACGATACGGAGAGTTCTTCATAGGATTGCAGGGCTTTGCATGTGGTATCAAGTACCGACTCAGAAGCCTTTGCAAACGCATTGATTTCCGTCACAGGTTTAGGACATCCGGCAAGGAGCATCGCCAGTGCTGCAAGCAGCATAATTCTTAATGCATTCGTAGGCATGAAGGGGCGCAAGGACATTCTAACCTCCTGTTTTTTGCGTTTAACTCTTTTAGTAATTGTCAAAATTATACTTTAAATAAACATGCAGTCAATAAATGTTTAGATATATATAATAAAGTAATGAATATTAAGGTGAGGGCCGGTGTCTATTGATATGCAGTATTGTTTTCCGGAAATTTGAGTTGGATCAGCGGATGAAATGGTATGGCATAAAGAAAATCCCTGCTGCGATTAAGCGCGGCAGGGATTTTTATGTTCAGATGGTCTGCAGATGGTTAGATATTAACCCAGCACTTCTCCACATGCTTCTCAGCCATCTTGGGAGTAACCATCGCCACTCCGATAGCCAGTGCCATGGATACGGGCAGGGCGACTACGTTGGGATCAACCCACTGCAGTAGCCAGACCCATGACCCCTTGGCAGCGGATGATACGAGGGTATCCATTCCGGTCAGGGCTTTACAGAGGCCGATTGCTTTTGCTTCCTTAACGTGTACGAAAAGCAGCCAGAACATGGAGGCACTGAAGCCGCCGACCATTGAGACTTTTGCGGCCTTTTTGGTCATGCCTTTCCAGTACAGACCCAGCAGATAGATGGGCAGGAAGGAGGCTGCACAAAGACCGAAGAAGAATGCGGTTGCTCGTGCGATAATGGACGGAGGCAGAACCCATGCCCAGAGGATTGCGGCAAGAAGGGTGACGCCGACACCGATTCTAGTGATCTTAACGGACTTCTCTGCAGGCACGTTGATGAACCTTTCGAAAAAGTCACGGCCTAGAGCTGTTCCGCCAACGTGATACTGGGAGGAGAGCGTGGACATACCCGCTGCGAGCATTGCCAGCATGAAGAGGGCGGAGAACCATGAGGGCATCATCTGTTCAATGTACATGGGAATGATTTTGTCCATGTTGCCACCCGCAACAGCTATGGATATTTTACCGATTTCTTTGTAAAAAACTGCGTTTGAGAGTGCTCCGGTCAGGAAGGCTACCCCGGTCATGAGCGGGATGAAAAGTCCACCGTAAAGAACCGCACGGTTAAGCTCCCGGTCGGAAGGAACAGTCATGAAACGCACTGCCAGCTGCGGCTGAGCCAGAACTCCGATTCCTACCCCGTAAACAATGGTGGTATAGATTACCAGCCAGAGCGGGGTTCCGAATTTTGCTCCCTGTGTCCAGCCGATCATGCCCCCTTTCTGAAGTTTGGCAGGCATGAGGTTGACCATGTCGGTCAGGGCCTGATGCGCTTCAGTCACACCGCCGAGCATGGCATAGGTGGAGATAATAAGGATGATCATCATAACTGCCATGATCAGCCCCTGAAAAGCATCAGTGTACATGACCGCTTTCATGCCACCGGTGATGACGTATCCCGCCAGAATGAAGCTGATCACCAACAGAGCAGTGTCGTAAGGAAGGCCGAAAGATATTTCCATCATGCGTGAAATACCGATCAGTACCGCAGCAGCATAAACGGGGATAAAGAGGAAGATGATTCCGCCTGCAAAGCCCTGAATGAACTTGGAGTCATATCGGCGGCCCAACAATTCCGGGAAGGTATGACTTTCAAGGGCAAGTCCCATGCGTCTGGTCCGTTTGCCGAAAAAGACCATGGCGATGAGCACTCCGACGACGATAGTGGCGAGGGTCAGCCAGAGAAGGGGGAAGCCGAATAACCCGGCAGCACCGCCGAAGCCGATGATAGCAGAGGTGGAAACAAACGTTGCGCCGTAAGACATGGCCATGATGAACGGGTTCATCTGGCGTCCGGCGAGCATGTAGTCAGTGGACTTCTTGGTGGATTGCCAGCCCTTGAAGCCGAGATAGAAGATTACCGCGAGATAAATGCAGGTAATGACGATTTTGGTAACCATTATTTCTCACCCTTGCTTTTTACTTCCACATTCAGCGCAGTCGCGTCGGGTTTACCTTTGTTGTTCCAGTTCAAAACGCCATAAACCACACAGCCGAACGAAGAGAGCAGGCAGAGCCAGAACACTGCTGCAATTTCGACGGAACCGAGACCTAACATCATTGGTGCCTCCAGATGTCTAAATTGATTAAAATTGTAAAATAGCTTTGTTCAGTAGAACTGAGAGAGTTTTTGCGAGGCGGCAGACAGTGTGGGGCAAACCCGGGGCAGAAAATAAAAAAGGCCGCGGGCTGGTTGCCTGCGGCCTGGGAGAAAACTCTTTCAACTATCGCTTACGCGAGTGAACACCTCCAGACCACAGGGCTGGTAAAGCTAAAAAAGTTAAAAAAGAAAAATAGTGCTTTGTTGGTGTTCATGCAAAAATATTTACAGTAAGTATTTACTTACTGTCAACCTGTTTGTGTTACAAAACGGTTTTAATTTGTTTGATCTAATAATCAAAAAATACATTTTTAGCAAAATTACGATTGATTTTTTTTGCTGTTTTTTAAAAAGATGTATGGACTTAGTTGGTTAGTGGTGGAATAAAGGAGTTGAAAATTTATTTGGATGTTAATTTTATATCAACTGCTTAAGGCCGATCAGGAGGCTGTGCATGGAAATTTTGGAACTGGTCAAAAACAGGGACCCCAATGAACGTGAATTCCATCAGGCTGTGAGTGAGGTTGTAGAATCTATCAAGCCTGTTCTTGACCGCAATCCCGAATACCGTAGTGCCGGGATCATGGAGAGAATTGTTGAGCCGGAGCGGGTCATCATGTTCCGGGTCCCCTGGGCTGATGATGATGGTGATGTTCATGTTAACCGTGGATTCCGTGTGGAAATGAACAGTGCAATCGGACCGTATAAAGGCGGTTTGCGCTTTCACCCTTCGGTAAACCTCGGCATCCTTAAATTTCTGGCCTTTGAACAGGTCTTCAAGAACGCGCTTACCTCCCTGCCTATGGGCGGTGGTAAGGGCGGTTCAGACTTCGACCCCAAAGGCAAGTCGGACATGGAAGTCATGCGTTTCTGTCAGAGCTTTATGCTTGAGCTTTCAAGGCATATCGGCCCTGACACCGACATTCCGGCCGGTGATATCGGCGTTGGTGCGCGTGAGATCGGCTACCTTTTCGGCATGTATAAAAAGATCCGCAATGAATTTACCGGAGTACTGACAGGTAAAGGCCTCAACTGGGGCGGAAGCCTGATCAGGCCGGAAGCAACCGGCTATGGTTCGGTATACTTTGCGGCTGAAATGCTTAATGCCAAAGGTCAGACTCTCGAAGGTCAGACCGCTCTTGTTTCCGGTTCCGGTAACGTGGCCCAGTTCACCATGGAAAAGCTGCTTGAGCTTGGTTGCACTCCGGTGACTTTCTCCGATTCGTCGGGTTATATTTATGATGAAAAGGGCGTTGACCGTGAGAAGCTTGAATATATCATGCAGCTCAAGAATGTACGTCGCGGCAGGGTCAAGGAATACGCCGAGAAGTACTCCGAAGCGGTTTACATCCCAGTCGATCCAGATCAGGATCACAATCCGCTCTGGAACCACAAGGCAGACTGCGCATTTCCTTCCGCAACCCAGAACGAAATCAATGGCAGGGATGCCTCCAATCTTGTCGCCAACGGCGTAAAGGTTGTTTCAGAAGGTGCGAATATGCCGACCATGCCTGACGGCGTTGACATTATCCTTGATGCCGGACTGCTTTATGGACCCGGTAAGGCTGCCAACGCAGGAGGCGTATCTGTTTCCGGTCTGGAAATGAGCCAGAACAGCATGCGTCTCAATTGGCCCCGTGAAGAAGTGGATAAACGCCTCAAGCATATCATGCATAATATCCATAAGTCATGCATGGATACTGCAGAACAATATGGAACTCCGTTCAATTACGTGAACGGTGCAAACATCGCAGGTTTCGTAAAAGTAGCGCAGGCCATGCTTGATCAAGGTATAGTTTAAAATATTATAGAGGATGGACAGCGATATAGTCGCTGTCCATCTTTTTTTAAGCGGGATGCCAGATGCAAGACAAAATGAGATTTATGGGTGGGCAGAGCCGTCAATTCAGCCTCTACCATGACCTTATGCAGGTTAAGGTCCGGGATATTCTGCTTATTTCCAGTCCTTATGATGCTTGGGTTATGGAAGAGGACAGCCGTATATCCGAGCGTATTGTCAGTGAATACCGCGGCCTTAACCTTAGCCGTCCGCCGCGCCTGACATGGGTTTCAAACATTGATGAAGCTCTCGAGCTTTTGGATGTGCGTTTTTTTGATCTTGTAATTCTGATGCCCCACCTGACCAATATGAATTGCTGCGACATGGGGCGGCGTATCAAAGATAAGATTCCGGGGATTCCGGTAGCAATGCTGGCCCATAAACAGCTGGCAGTGACTGAGGAAGTCTTTTGCGACGGCACGGACCGTCAATTTGTGTGGTCCGGTGATGCTGAGCTGCTGGTGGCGATGGTCAAGAACCTAGAAGACCTGCTTAATGTGGAGCACGATACTTCAGAGGTCGGAATCAGGGTTATTATTGTTGTGGAGGATTCTCCCCGTTATCTGGCTTCGTTTCTTCCGATTTTGTACAAAGAGCTGGTTCGCCAGACACAGGCCGTGCTTGAAGAAGGTCTGAACTCCGAACACAGGCTGTTGACCATGCGCGCGCGGCCCAAGATTCTTGTGGCCCGTACTTATGAAGAGGCTATGGTTCTTTTTGAGAAATACGAACCTTATATTCTCGGTGTGATATCGGATGTGCGGTTTCCACGAATGGGTCTTCTGGATGGTAACTCCGGTATTGAATTACTCAAAAGCATCAAGGCTTCCCGTGATGATATCCCGCTGCTGCTGACCAGCAATGAACCGGAAAATAAAGAGCGGGCCGAAGCTATTCCGGCCTGTTTTGTGGATAAAAATTCGCCGGAGTTAATGTCGGAAATCCGTAAGTTCGTCATGGAACATCTGGGGTTCGGGGATTTTCTTTTTCGTGATCTTGAGGGAAATGAGGTTGCCCGGGCCACCAGTCTTTATTCTTTGGAGAAAATCCTGCGCAAGATTCCGCAGGATATTTTCATGCAGCATTGCAAGCTTAATGATATCTCACGATGGTTTTATGCCCGGACAGAAATTACACTAGCCAATGAAATCCGTCCCTTGCGTATGAAGGATTTTCCGGATGTGGAATCCCACCGTACTCATCTGCTGGACTTGATCCGCGAGCGGCGCATGCAGCGTCAGCAGGGTGTTATTGTCTCCTTCAATCCCAAGGATTTTGATCCGGATACCGATTTTCTGAAGATCGGGGCCGGCTCTTTGGGCGGCAAGGCACGCGGCATGGCTTTCATTTGTTCCATGCTGGCCCGCAATTCATGGCTTCATGAAAAGTACAGCGATATGATTATCACTGCACCGCGTACCCTGACCATCGGTACTTCCGGTTTTGATGATTTCATGGAGATGAATGATCTTTCTTATCTTGCGACAACCGACCTTGACGATGAAAAGGTTACTGAAATCTTCAGCGAGGCTTTTTTCCCCGGCTGGATTGAAGCGCAACTTTGGGCTTATCTGCAGGAAGTAAAGTATCCGCTCTCCATTCGCTCTTCAAGTTTGCTGGAGGATGCGCAGTATCAGGCTTATGCCGGATTGTATCAGACTTATATGATTCCCAATGACCATCCGGACATTGAACAACGGCTGAAGCAACTCGTTACCGCCGTCAAGCTTGTTTGGGCTTCTACTTATTACAAGGCACCGAAATCTTTTTCGCAGCGTGTTAATCAGCGCACGGATGAAGAAAAAATGGCGGTCATTATTCAGGAAGTGGCCGGGCAGCAGTATGGAGAGTACTATTTTCCGGCTATGGCCGGGGTAGGGCAGTCCTACAACTACTACCCGTTCGGAAAGATGAAGCCGGAACACGGTGTGGCGACAATTGCATTGGGTATCGGTAAATCCGTTGTCGACGGTGAACAGTGCATCCGTTTTTCGCCCCGCTACCCCAAGATTCTGCCTCAATGCCCGACTTTGCATGATTCACTTAAGAACGCCCAGACTTCTTTCTATGCGTTGCGCATGGGGAATGGGGAACTTTATGACATCCACGGTGACGCCAACCTTGAAAAGCTGGATATCGCAGATTTCGAGGAAACCGTTCCGGTGCGCAGGCTGGCTTCCACCTATCTGGCGGAAGAGGGTAGAATCAGGGACACGGCGGCTGTCCCCGGTCCCAAGGTCGTATTGTTTGCTCCGGTTCTTAAGCATAAGCTCATACCCCTTCCGGGGATTTTGACTGATGTACTTAAATTGGCCGAGAAAGGTATGGGCGGTCCGGTGGAAATGGAATTTTGTGTTAATCTCTATGAAGACGGCCGCAAGCCGGAATTCAATTTGTTGCAGCTGCGTCCTATGAGTGCACGGGCAGACCTGAACCGTATTGAAATCTCTGAGCAGGAGCTGAAGGATGCAGTCTGCGTCTCCAGCCATGCTCTAGGCAATGCCGAGAAAGATGATATCGTGGATATCCTGTTCGTTAGGCCGGAATGCTTTGATGTTTCCAAAACACGCCAGATTGCGCTCGAGATTTCACGCATCAACGGACAACTGGTCAAGCAGAACCGCAAATACCTTCTGGCTGGGCCGGGACGTTGGGGATCTGCCGACCATTGGCTGGGTATCCCGGTTGAATGGCCCGATATTTCGAATGTGTCCGCGATTATTGAAACATCAAGTGAATCGCTCAAGGTTGAGCCTTCCCAAGGATCGCATTTTTTTCATAATATAACCACGCTGGGCATTAACTACCTGATGGTTTTGGATAAACCGGGAAACCGTATTGATTGGGATTGGTTTGCCAACCAGCATATCATTGAGAAAGGTGTCTATATAAGCCATTTGCGCTTGCCGGCTCCTGTGATACTGAAGGTGGACGGTAAGAGTTCGCAGGGGGTTATACTGCCGGCTAAGGGTAGTGATGATTATTGCCTGCTGCGTGAATGTGTTGCGGATTAAATTTCCTGATCAGGAAAAGAATTCCTATTTTATATCGATTTGGAGAGCTTTGATGAGTCAATTTAAATCTTCTGCTCCTGTTTTCGATTTCATCGAAGAGGAGCGGGAAGACTGTCTGTTTCTGTGTCCCAAAGGGCATTTCAACCATTCGACAATGCCGCTTATCCGGAAACGGCTCTACGAGCATTGTTGCGAAGATGGTTGCAGGATTGTCATGTGCATGAAGGATGTTGATTTGATTGACAGCTCCGGTTTGGGAGTCATGGTACATGCCCATAAATACTGTGATAAATATGGCGGAATGATTGTTTTTAGTGATTTCAGCGAAAATATTGATAAGAATATGCGGATGCTGAGTATGGATAAATATCTTAATTTTTGCCCTGATTTTCAATCTGCTTTAGAAATGTTTGGCTAACAGTCTTTTCTCGATTCTTTCTACCTCTGTTTTTTATCCTGATTCCATTTTCAGAAAATTTATAATTAGTTTGCGCAATTATTGGCATTCATAATGCAATATTCGACGCATGACTAACATAAAGGATAAGATTGATCGTATTGGACTAGGGGCCAATGCGTTGAAGTTAAAGGAAAAGTTTGAGGGACAAAATTCTGACGCTTCGCGCAGCCTTGATGCCGTTGTTAATCAGGCTTTTGACGCAAAGTTTGATTTTATCGAACGGCAGAAGGGCGAGTACAATATTTTTGCAATTAAGGGACGTGTCAGCAGTGTTACTGCCAAGTTTTTTAAAGATAAGATTTACAGTGCAGCCGGGGAAGACGGTTGCAAGATAATTGTAAACCTTGGAGAATCATCTTTGATTGACAGCGTCGGCCTTGGAGTACTTATTAATACTCACAAGAAGGCAGATCGTAGTGGCGGTATGGTTGTTTTTACCAGTGTACCTGAAAGAATCATGAAAAATCTTCAAATGCTTTACATGGATCGTTATCTTCATTTCGCCCCGGATATGAAGACCGCCGCGAAGATGATGAACTGGTAATTCCAGTCTATTATAATCAAAAAGCCCGGTACTGATATTCAGTGCCGGGCTTTTGTGTTTGGTATGATTTTTTTAGTCGTGCTTATGCGGGATTCCGAGCAGTTCGCGTTTGGCCCTGCCGCGTTCATAGATCCATTTCTGGTAGGAATCCATGTAGGTGTAGAATACAGGGGTCAAGTAAAGTGTAACCACCTGTGAGAGGATCAAGCCGCCCACAATTGCCAGCCCCATAGGCTGGCGGGCTTGTGCACCGGCACCGAGTCCCAGAGCAATAGGCATTGCCCCGGCAATAGCCGCGATAGTGGTCATCATGATCGGACGGAATCTTTCCAGCGATCCTTTCATTGCCGCTTCAGCAGGGGAGAGGTTCTCCTTCTCTTCTGCCTCAAGTGCGAAGTCAACGACCATGATGGCGTTCTTCTTGACGATACCGATGAGCATAATGACCCCTACGATACCGAAGAGGTCGAGGTCCTTGCCGAACAGGGTCAAGGTAAGCAGACCTCCGATTGCAGCGGATGGCAGACCGGAGATAATGGTTATGGGGTGGATGTAGCTTTCATAGAGAATTCCCAGAATCATGAAAATGACGAAGACCGCGATGGCCAGCAGGAAGTATACGCTGGACATGGATTTCTGGAATTCGTCAGCCGTACCTTCGAAGTTGGAGACAACGGTGTCCGGCAGGGTGTTCAAGGCCAGTTCGTTGATTGCTGCTGTTGCATCACTAAGCGAATAACCGGGGGCTATGTTGAATGAGTAGGTTACGGAGGGCAGCATACCGGTATGGTTAACCTGCATGGGGCCGGGGCGTTCCTCAAAACTGGCGATGGAATCCATCCTGATCAGATCGCCGTTTTTGTTGGCAACGTGCAGTTTCATTAGATCGCGCGGGTCCCGCTGGTTGTATGGCAGGACCTGCAGGATTACCCAGTACTGGTCCGTGTCACCGTAGATGGTCGAGACTTTACGTTCCGAGTATGCAGAGTTGAGAGTGTTTTCAATATCATGTGCGCTTACTCCATAGTAGGATGCTTTGTCGCGGTCTATCTTTACCCACATCTCCGGGTTCTGGTCCAGAAGGTCGGATGTCAGGCCTGTCAGGAAAGGAATCTGGCGCATCTGCATTTCAAACTTGGGCGCAAGTGAGAACAGCTCCTGCTGATCCGGGGCCTGTACCGTGTATTGGTAGAGGTTCTTGGTGGACTTGGCAGAGAGTCTGATCATTGGCGGGTTCTGAATCCAGACCATGATTCCCGGTTCATTGTTGAGTTTGTACATGAGGTTGCGGGCCACTTCATCCGCTGTCAGCTCACGTTCGCCCGGCGGAACCAGCATGGGGAAAACATAACCCTGGTTCTGGATCGGTGCGCCTGCAACAGTGATTACGCTGCGGATGTTGGGATCTTCCATGAGCAACGGTTCAAGCTTTTTTACATGATCTTTCATGTCATTATAAGAGATGCCCTGCTTTGCCTGCGCAAATCCCTGACAATAGCTCATGTCATCCGTGGGCAGGAAGCCTTTTGGGATAACCATGAAAAAGTGAATTGTCGCCAGCAGGATAAGCCCGGCAGCAGCCATAGTCCACGCCCGGTGACGCATGACGAAATGCAGGGAGCGGTCATACATGCGCAGCAGGAAATCAAAGATCGGATCGGATTCCGAAAGTTTACTTCCCGGTTTAAGGATGCGGCTGGCCAGCATGGGGGTCATGGTTAGTGAAACTACACCCGAGGCAAGGATAGCCACGGTAATTGTCATGGCGAATTCATGCAGGATTCGACCGATGATCCCGGACATATACATCAGCGGTATAAATACAACCGCCAGAGAAAGGGTCATCGAGATGATAGTGAAAGTGATCTGCTTTGCGCCGTCCAGTGCTGCCTGATATGGTTTCTTACCCATTTCCAGATGGCGGACGATATTCTCAATCATGACTACCGCATCATCGACAACGAATCCGACCGAGAGGGTCAGCGCCAGTAGTGAAAGGGTATCCAGAGAATAGTCCAGCACATACATGATAGCGAAGGTAAAAATGATGGATACCGGAACCGCCACCGAGGCAATGATTGTTGCCGAGAAGTTCTTCAGGAAGAAGAAAATAACGCAGATAACAAAAATGATGGCTAGAATCAGGGTTTCCTGAACGTCATTGACCGCTTCCTCAATGGGGATGGAACGGTCGTATAGGACTTTCATTTGAATACCCGCGGGAATCTGGTCCCGGATGGTGGGCAGCATTTCCTGAATTGTCTTGCAGACTTCGATGGTGTTGGAACCGGGCTGTTTCTGGATAGCGATAACTATACCGCGTTTGCCGTCAATCCATGATCCTGATTTGTCCGACTGAACGGAGTTGACAACTTCGCCTATCTCCGAAAGACGGACTGTCCTGCCGTCGTCGGATTCGAAGATCATGGGCATGAATTCTTCTGCACTCTCCAGTTGTCCGGTGGCTTCGAGAGTCACTGTCTGCTTTTTATTATTAAGCGTTCCTACAGGTTCTTTGACGTTCTGGGATGAGATAGCCTGCCTGATGTCATCAATATTCATTCCGCGTGCAGCAAGTTTTTCGGGATTCACCCTTACACGCACCGCAAGCTTGGATTCACCGTAAACCTGTACTTTTGAGACACCATTGACCATGGAAATAGAGTCGGTAAGAAATGTCGTGGTATACTGGTTAACTTTATAAAGAGGTAGGGAGTCGGACCAGATTGCCATATAAAGCACCGGATCGTCAGCCGGGTTTACCTTTTCGTAGTAAGGCTGCTGCGGCAAATCTGTCGGAAGATCTCCGCTGGCTCGGGATATGGCTGCCTGAGTATCAGAAGCAGCACCGTCTATGTCACGGTCGAGGTCAAATTGTAGTGTAATTAGAGTTTGTCCCTGTGAGTTTACGGAACTCATGGAACGCAAGCCGGGGGTGGAGGTAAATTCTTTTTCCAGGGGCGTAGCCACGGAAGAAGCCATGGTTGAGGGGCTTGCCCCGGGCAGTGTTGCAGTTACCTGCAAAGTCGGAAATTCAACTGCCGGAAGGTAGCTGACCGGAAGGCGCAGGTAACCGACGATCCCGAAGAATACCATACCAATCACAACCAGCGAGGTCATGACAGGGCGTTTGATGAATAGTTCAGTAATATTCATAACTATTCACCGTTTGTGGATTGGCTGTTTGTTGTAGCATTTCCACTGTTTTTTATTTTAATGGCCGCTCCGGGGTATAATCTGAGTTGGCCGTCAGCAATGACGGTTTCATCGTCTTTCAGCCCGCTGCTGATAATATCCAGTTTTCCTGATCTGCGGTCAACGGTGATGGGCCGCATATCCACGGTGTTGTTGCTGTTTGCAATCCATACAAATTTACCTTCAGGTCCGGTGCAGGTGGCTTCCATCGGAATCCGTATTACGTCTTCGTCGAAAAGTTTTAAGCGAATATCCACATAATTACCGGGCCACAAGGTTCGGTTTGTATTTTCAAAACTGCCCTGCATCCAGATTGTCCCGGTCTTTGTGTCTACATTATTATCAATGAAGGTCAGCTCGCCGACTTCAGGCTCATCGCGACCTTCGGAGATGGCAAGAACTTGAAGGGTGCTGTTTGCAGAGTACTTTTGAACCTCAGCAAGATATTTTTGGGGGAGGTAGAAGTTCACAGCAATGGGAGAAATCTTGTTGATGACCACGAGTTCATCTTTGTTCTCTTCAATAAGATTACCTTCGGTGGGATTTACGTAACCGGCAAGACCGTCAATGGGTGAGCGGATAAAGCAATAATTGAGGTCGTTCTTAGCATCGTTGAGTTTGGCCTGAGTTACCGCAATTGCATCACTTGCGGTTTTCATATCCAGACGTTTTTCTTCAAAGTCTTCTTCACTGACAACTTTACGGCGAACCAGGTCGCGGTAGCGGTTGTAATCTTTTTTGGCCTGCTCATATTTGGTTATGTCGGAGGCGAGTTCGGCTTTGAGCTGTCCGATGGATGCTTCGTAAGGAGATGGGTCCATTGTAAATAGCTGTTGTCCTGCGGTTACACTTTGTCCATTTTTAATGAATATTTTACTTAAGTATCCGGTGACTCTTGAACGGACTGTGATAGTGTCTACGGCTTTAACCGTACCTATTGCAGTGAGATAATACGGAGTATTCTTTAATTTAGTCTTGGCAGTGGTGACCGGAGCAGGCGGATATCCGCCGGCTGTTTTTTTATCGTCCTTACATGCGCTTAGCAGTGTGCATGCAAATAGGATAATAAGAATACGGGTCAGGGTGGTTGGTAAAAGCTGTAACGATGAATTGTGAATGCGGGACATCTATGAAATCTCCTTACTACTGATAATATGTTTATAATGTAGCTTAAATTTTTTTTATTTTAAAGCTGTGGACACTTGAAAATTGCAGATTTCAAAAAAACATATATGAATTTATTTACATAATAACTTGATTTTTAATTACATAGCATGCAAGTAGAAAATGATTTTTGTGACGAATGTTACAATGTTTAATTTGTCATTTAGAAAATAATATTTAGCTCTTTTTATATATGACTACAGCAAATACTGTAAAAATTGACTATGTTGACGGTGTCCGCTTCAGAAGGGGAGTTGTGGCCGCTGCTAGCAAACTTATAGCCAATTCCCCACATCTTGATGCTATCAATGTCTTTCCGGTTCCCGATGGTGATACCGGGGCCAATATGGCCGGGACTATGCGCAGCATTGTCAGTTCTACTGGTAAATCCGTGGAACGTTCCATCGAAAAAATGACCGCACTCATCGCGGAATCAGCATTGGACGGCGCCAAAGGTAACTCCGGTGCCATTCTGGCCCAGTTCCTGTGCGGTTTTGCCGAGGGTGTTAAAGATATGCCCAAGCTTTCGCCGGCTGATTTTGCTCAGGCTGCTTCCATGGCAGCCAAGCGTTCCTGCGAAGCGATTTCCGATCCTAAGGACGGAACTATTCTCAGCGTTATCCGCGATTGGGCTGCACACTTGCACGCCAACAGCGACAACTATCGTGATTTTCATCACCTGCTTTCAGATTCGCTTGAATATGCTCGTAATTCAGCCAAATGCACCACAGAAAAGATGGCTGTGCTCAAAGCAGCCGGTGTTGTTGATGCTGGCGCACAGGGTTTTGTTTACCTACTGGAAGGCATTGTAGATCTGCTTGAGAATGGAAAAATCGAAAGAAGTTTTCTGCCTGATTCCCGTAACTCAAAATCCTTTACAAATGTGCAGGGTAAGGTTGCGGTTGAGGCCCTTGATTTCCGTTTCTGTACAGAGTTCCTTATTAAAGGTGAGAACATTGACCGTAAGGCCATTCGTGATTCCATCTTTGAAATGGGTGACAGTCTGATCGTTGCCGGAACTCCCGGATCGGTTAAGATTCACATTCACACCAATGAACCCGACGCTGTGGAAGCTGTTATTAAAGGTTACGGCGAAGTAGCTAAGCGTAAGGTGGACGACATGCTGGTTCAGCATAAGCGTCTGCTGGCTGATGGCCGCCGGGTCGGTATCCTTACTGACAGCACGTGCGATCTCCCAGATGAGATTCTGGAAGAGTTCGACATCCGCGTTGTTCCCATGCGTCTTACTCTGGATGAACAGGAGTTCATTGACCGGGTAACCCTGAGTTCAAGTGAATTTTACAAAATGCTCCCCGACACCAAGCGTGCGCTCTCTTCTCAGCCGTCTCCCGGTGATATGAAACGTGCTTACGCCAAGGTTGCTTCTGATTATGAAGATGTTGTTTCTCTTCATGTCGGTAAAGTTCTCAGCGGGACATTCCAGAATGCTCTTACTGTGAGCAATCCTTTTGATAATGTTTCTGCAATCGACAGTAAGAAGCTTTCCATTGCGCTTGGTCTGCCTGTTCTTGAAGCTGCCCGTGCTGCCAAGAATGGTGCGACTGCTGCTGAAGTCCGCAGGGTTGCCGACCGGGCCGTGGAGAACGTTAAGATATTTGTTACCATCGACTGTCTTGATTACGCTGTCCGTGGAGGGCGCCTGAGCAAGGGACAGGGAATGATCGCAAAGGCTCTGAACATCAAGCCCATCCTGCAGTTTGCAGGGGAGGGGCAGCCTAAGGTTGTTGCCAAGTCTTTCGGCATTAAGCGTCAGGAAGATGCCTTGATTAAACTGGTTAATGATAATGCGTACGGTCGTGGCAATTTCAGATATGCTATTTCTCATGCTGATACTCCTGAAACAGCTGAAAGGTTCAGGAAGGTTCTTAAAGATCAGTTTGGTGCCGAGCCGGAGTTCATTGTTGAAGCTTCTCCCGTATTGGGAATTCACAGTGGGCCGGGGGCATGTGCGGTGGCTTTTCTCACTGACGAATAGCCCTGATCTGGTAATAGATTTGTAGATGGGAGCAGGTTTCGACCTGCTCCTTTTTTTTTGTCAAAAGTTTGGAGGAGGCTATCATTTATGATGATAGAGGCATGGCCTCCGGGTGTAGATTGTTTGATCAATCAATAAATTTACAACAATGGCAAAGCTGTTTTTTCTGCATGTCATATGCTGTTGGTGGAAGCAGCCTTGCAAATAAAGGGCTGTGGTCATTGTGGGGCAGCTTAAAGTTTGGAGCCCTCGTGGTTTTATGCGTTTAAAATTCGTTGAAAATCTCAAAAACTCGAAAAAAGATATTTAATTTTATTTTTAACGGAAAAATATTTGTCTTTTTTGTATATTTATTTCACATGCTCAATTAAAAGTGTTATAGGTTGCCTAAGACTGAGAAAGCCCGTGGTTGCGCAAATTTTTAAATTTGTGAGCTGTAGTATTTTGTGGCTGAAATCGGACTATTTTGCATCGTCGGTAAATCTGTTTCTCAATTGTACATAAATGGAAAAACAGGGTTAATTCCTTGACTTTTCTTCGTTTTAGGCTATAAAAGTCTTTCATTCCTGAATTCCGGGCGATTTTAACGCGAGCTTAAAGAATGGCGGTCGTAATCACGAATTTACGCGTTTTTTTACTGTTGCGACCGGTTCTGAACTTATAAACGGTACAGGTGTTTGGAGTTAAGCATTATGGCGATGATTGAAATTAAGAATCTCCACAAGTGGTACGGGGATTTTCATGTTTTAAAAGGTATCAATGACCATGTAGATAAAGGTGAGGTACTTGTTATCTGTGGGCCGAGCGGCTCCGGTAAGAGTACCTTCATTCGCTGTATCAACAGGCTTGAAGATTACCAGAAAGGGACTATTACTTTTGACGATAAGGACATTCTTGACAAGAGTGTAAATATCAATGAGCTGCGTGCTGAAATCGGCATTGTTTTTCAGCAGTTCAACCTTTACCCCCACCTGACCGTTCTGGATAACGTAACCCTCGCCCCTTTGAAAGTGCGCAATGTTCCCAAGGCGGAAGCAGAAGAGACTGCCCTTTACCTTCTTGATAGGGTTGGTATTCACGATCAGGCTCATAAGTATCCCGCAGAACTCTCCGGCGGTCAGCAGCAGCGTGTTGCGATTGCAAGGGCTTTGGCAATGAAGCCTAAAGCAATGCTTTTTGACGAACCCACATCCGCACTCGACCCGGAAATGATCAACGAAGTTCTCAATGTAATGAAAGACCTTGCCCGCGAGGGCATGACCATGCTTTGCGTGACCCACGAAATGGGTTTTGCACGTGAAGTTGCAGACCGCGTAATCTTCATGGATGGCGGTGAAGTTATTGAACAGGCTCCTCCAGAGGAGTTTTTCAGTAATCCCAAACACGAAAGAGCCAAGATGTTCTTGAAGGAGATATTGTAATTGTCGCACTTGCCGGCGATTTTGGTAGGTAACCTTAAATTTTTCAGGAGGAACCTGATGAGAAGACTCTCTATTATTGTAGCTATGGTTTTGGCGATGGCACTTTGCGCATCTGTCGCAATGGCCGACAAACTGCAGGAAGTTAAAGCACGCGGCGTGCTGATGTGCGGTGTTAAAGATGCGGTTGTACCTTTCGGTTACATCGATGAAGACACCAAGAAGCTCGTCGGTCTGGATATCGACATCTGCAAATTTATCGCTAAAGAACTGGGTGTGAAGGCTGAATTCAAGCCCGTAACTTCCGCCACCCGTATCCCCATGGTTGTTCAGGGTTCCATCGACCTCGCAGCTGCTACCATGACCCACAAAATCGCTCGTGACGACACCATCGACTTTTCCATCACCTACTTTATGGATGGTCAGAAGCTGCTCGTTAAAAAAGGTTCCGGCATCAATACCGTTGCTGACCTGAAAGGCAAAAAAGTCGGTACTGCAAAAGGTTCCACCTCCGAGCAGAATATCCTGGCTGCACAGCCCGATTGTAAGGTTCTGTCCTTCGAAGGTTACCCTCAGGCAATGCTCGCACTCAAGCAGGGTAAAGTTAAAGCGGTTACCACCGACTCTACCATCCTTCTCGGTCTCAAAAACTCTGATCCCAACCCTGAAAAGTGGGAAATCGTAGGTGACTACATTTCTCCCGAACCTTACGGTCTCGGTCTGCCTGAAAACGAGTCCAACTTCCGTGATGCAGTTAACGTTGCTCTGATCAAAATGTGGAAGTCCGGCGAATACAAAAAGACCTACAACAAATGGTTCGGTCCTGATACCAAGTACTACCTGCCTCTGACCTGGAACATGGAAGTTTGGCCCTAAGCCGACAGCTTGAGGTTTTAGTTCTGTAAGATAACGGGAAGGCCGTGTACGCACGGTCTTCCCGAAAACAACGGATAGATGTTTTGAATTATCAGTTTGATTGGAATCTGGTTCTTAGCGGACAGTACGGGCAGTGGATTATCGACGGGGTTAAGGTTACCTTACAGATTTCTGCAGTATCCATCGTATTTACGATGCTACTTGGTACTATTGTCGCAGTTATGCGCATGTCAAAGGTCAAGCCCCTAGAATGGTTCAGCTTTGCGTTTGTAGAATTTTTCCGTAATACACCATTGCTGATCCAGATATTTTTCTGGTATTTCGGTTCATATTCCATACTGCCTGATGCTGTGAATGAATGGCTTTATGATCATGATTTCGAATTTGCAGCAGGGGTTATATCCCTGACTGTGTATACCGCCGCTTTTGTGGCTGAGGAAATCAGGGCCGGAATTAACTCCATTCCCAAGAATCAGCTGGAAGCGTCCCGTGCGACCGGGCTTTCTTTTCTGCAGGCCTACCGCTATGTAATTCTGCCGCAGGCTTTCAGGATTATTGTACCCCCTCTTATTTCACAGTCGCTGAACCTTATTAAAAACTCGTCACTGGTCATGACAATCGGGGTTATGGATCTCACTTACATGGCCCGCCAGATTGAGTCCTACACTTTCCATGGATTCGAGGCCTTTACCGTGGCGACCGTTATCTATCTGTGTATCTCTTTGATCGTGTCACTTATGATCAACATGTATAATAAGCATTTCCTGCTGCAAATTAAATACTAGGAGTGGCGTCTCGTGCAATGGGATGTAGTTTGGAACAACTTTGATTATTTTCTCTGGGGCGCCTTTCCTGATGGACCCATCGGCGGTCTGGCTGCCAGTATTATTCTGGCTATGCTTGGTATTTTCGGTGCTTTCTGGATCGGTCTTGCAGCTGGTTTGATGCGTCTTTCCCGCAACAGAGCCATTAAGTCTATATCTGTTATATATATTGAGGTCATACGCGGTGTTCCGCTCTTGATGCTTATTTTCTGGTTTTATTTTCTGGCTCCGGTCGTACTTGGTAGATCCCTGCCGGAATTCCACTGTGCCTTGATTGCGTTTATTGTTTTTACCGGCGCATACATCGGTGAAATCGTTAAAGCCGGTGTTCAGGCACTACCCAGAGGACAGATGGAAGCTGCAAGGGGAACCGGCCTGTCTCATGTCCAGGCCATGCGTTATGTTATTCTTCCGCAGGCATTGCGAAATATGATTCCGTCCTTCGTGAACCAGTTCGTATCCCTGACGAAAGATACCTCGCTGGCTTACATTATTGGCGTTAATGAACTGACCAGGACCGCGACCCAGGTTAACAACAGAACCCTGTCCGCGCCTACTGAGATCTTCATCGCTATTGCGCTCCTGTACTTCATTGTCTGTTACGTACTCACTTGGTCCAGCCGTCGTATGGAAGCACATATGGCTAAATATCAGGCTAGAGACCGCTAGCAGTAAATAAATTTGCTTGATCAAGGCTCCTGCTTCATCTGAAGCAGGAGTCTTTTTTTATGGGTGGAGCGTACTGAGATGGAAAATGCGATTTTGATGTTTTAAATGTAACTTTATTTTGACCGGAATTTCATAATCGCTTAGTGTCGTTCTAATGGGAAGTATGCTCTTGTTTCAAAACAGTTTTGGAAACTGTAGCTGATGCAGGGGGACATTATTTAATTTCAGCCGGGAGGCGGACATGGACAAAATCGATAAACTTGCTTCGTATATTGACCACACTTTGTTAAACGTATCGGCGGTCCCAGCTGACATTGAACTGCTTTGCAAAGAGGCAATCGAATTTGATTTTGCGTCTGTTTGCGTCCATCCTTCCTACATAGCCCTTGCGGCGGAAATGTTGTCAGGTGAAAACCCCATCGTCTGTTCCGTGGTCGGTTTTCCCTCCGGCTCGACTTTGCCGGAAGTTAAGATGCTTGAAGCCATGCGCGCAGTAGGAAAGGGTGCTCAGGAATTAGATATGGTGGTCAACATAGGTGCATTGAAGGCAGGGGACCGTAAAGCTTTTATGCATGATATTTTGATGACCGTTGAAGGGGCCGATGGTGTTCCGGTGAAAGCAATAATCGAAACCGGTTTGCTTGATGATGACCAGAAGAAACTCGCCTGCGATCTGGCGGTGACAGCTGGGGCTTCTTTTGTTAAGACCTGCACCGGATTTGCTCCCGGTTGTGCCTGTTCGGAAGATATTAAACTTATGCGTGCTGTCGTCGGTGATAGCGCAGGCGTTAAGGCCAGCGGGGGCATCAAAACCTATGAACAGGCTGTAGAGCTCATAGAAGCTGGTGCAAGTAGGATCGGCACATCGTCGTCTCTTGCAATAATGAGGAGATAGTTTTTGTCTGGGAAAGTAGAACTTATGGCCGTGGCTAAGCCCGGTGATATCGAAAAAAAGTCTTTTGAAATTATTGATTCCGAAGTCCCTGAGCCACGCAGGTTTTCCGGCATTAAGTGGCAGATCACACGGCGTATGGTTCATACTACCGCTGATTTTGAGCTTATTGATCTGGTGCGTTTTCATTCAAGTGCTGTTGAATCAGGTCTTGATTCACTTCGTTTAGGGTGCACCATTGCCACCGATACTGAAATGGCCCGTTGCGGCATTCCATTACGCCGGATGACTCCCTTGAGTTGCAATGTTCGTTGTCTGATGAATGATGCTGACGTAATTGCTGCTGCCAAACGTAATTCTACTACGCGGGCTCATGCAGCCATGGAACTTGCTGCTGATACCATTCAGCCTGAAATCCATGTGATCGGGAATGCTCCGACTGCATTGATCCGGCTTGTGCAGCTTGTGGAGGAGGGCCGGATGATCCCGCCCGCTTTGGTTGTAGGGATGCCTGTGGGGTTTGTTAATGCTGCTGAATCAAAGGCTATGCTCATGAGTTCTGCTTCGATACCATATATCAGTATTGAGGGCCGTAAGGGCGGTTCTGCATTGGCTGCATGTGTCATAAATGCATTAGCCGAAGTTGTTCTTGATGAGCGGGAATTGTCCGGAGATATATAGTTTTTTCGGGATATTCTTATGATTTTTTGTTGTAATAAATTATTAATTATAGACTTTAAAAGCTAATTGTGAAAACACTGTTCAAAGGTAATCCTTTTGTTGTTCGAGTGATAATGAATTTCCCGGTGCGATAAAGTATGTCTGAAAATAAGACTGTTCCCAAAAGATCTTTTTTAAAATTCAAAAAAGGTGAGAGGTCCATTTCCCGTGATCTTTCCGCCTGTCTTGTCTTTGCTTTGGCTGTTATTATTGCACTGGTTACGGCTTATGAGTATTTTGGACGTTCTAAAATGCTGCGTCAGGAGTTTGAAGATAAAGCCGATAACTATATCGAACAGCTTGCCAAGTCTGTTACTTTTCCTATCTGGAACTTCGATATGGGATCGCTTAAGCATGTCTGTAGCGCGTATACCCAGAATGAGCAGTTTTCCAAGCTGAAGATTGTCGATATGAACGGCGAAGTGCTGTTTAATTTTGTGCGGCCGGGCGAAGCTGATGATAATCCCATCGTCCGCGAGCGTGATCTCTATATTTCAAAAGAAAAGATCGGCTCCATCCGTATGGAACTGACCAGCAGAATTTACCGGCGCAATCTTGATTGGATTCTGTTTGTCTCCAGCCTTACCTTCCTTACTTCTGTTGCGGTCATCTACATAATTACAGGATTTTTAATAGATTACTTTATCCGTAATCCCATAGCCCGTCTGCGGAAGGGGATGGACAAAGTTGCCATGGGTGACTTTTCCGATCGATTTGATGAATTTCAATATATCGAGCTGCTCGAAATAGGGTCCCGCTTTAACCGCATGACCGAAGAGATTGCCAGTCGTGAGAGTAGACTGGAGGAGATCAATAAACTTCTGCAGGGTGAAATTCATATGCGCGAAAAGGCCGCTCAGTCGCTTGTGAAAAGTGAAAAACGGTATCGAGCATTGGTGGAAACAACTTCAGAAGGCTTCTTCATGATTGATGAGTCGTTGATTCTGCTTGATGTTAACCCTGCTTTCTGCACCATGATCGGCCTCAGCCGGGAAGATATGCTCGGGGTTGATATCGGTGCCGTTCTTGGGGAGCTTGCGGCTGATAGATTTCGTGCTGACGGGAGTATCGGGCATCGTTTTGAAATCAGCTTTGCGAACAGCAATGGCCGTGAAGTGGATATTTTCATCAATGCTACCAATCTGTTTGAAATTGAGAATGTTAAGCTTACTTTCGCATTCGTGACTGACGTTTCCAGTTTCAAGATGATGGAAAAGGCTCTTCGTGCTTCCGAAGAGGAATACCGCACCATCGCGGAATATACTTTTGACTGGGAAATGTGGATTGGTCCTACGGGAGCCGTAAAATACGTAAGTCCGTCGTGCGAGCGAATATCCGGTTACCCAAAAGCCTATTTTATGGAAGGACCTGTCCGTGTGGAGCATATTCTTCACAAGAACGATCGTGAGTTCTGGTTGCAGGCTTTGCGGGGAAGTTTTCCTTCTCCGGATGGAACAGACATGCGTCTTTTCCGCCGTGACGGTCTGTTGCGCTGGGTCTCCCTGACCGGGCATCAGGTTTTTGCTGACGATGGTACATCTCTCGGGTTGAGGATCTCGTTGCGGGATATTACAAAGCGTAAATTCATGGAAAAACAGTTACAGTATGAAGCCTTGCATGATCCATTGACCGGATTGGCAAACAGGACGTTATGCTGTGATAGAATTCTTCAGGCTGTGGAACGCTCTCGTCGCCGGGATAATTATTATTTTGCTGTCATCTTTATGGATCTGGATCGTTTCAAAATTATTAACGATAGTCTTGGACACAATATAGGTGACAAACTTCTGGTGGAAGTTTCCAAACGGCTGCTGCAAACAATTCGTGAATTGGATACGGTTTCCCGCTTTGGTGGAGATGAGTTCATTGTGGTTCTTGAGGAACTGGCTTCTCCGCGTGAAGGTATCCGAATTGTTCGTCGTATCAGGGATTGCTTAAACGGGCCTGCAATCATTGAAGGGCATAAGGTCAACATTGCAGCCAGTTATGGAGTTCTCCTCAGTCCTACTGAATACGATAAACCTGAAGAGATTATCCAGAACGCCAACGTTGCTATGCATCAGGCAAAGGAATCCGGGCGTGACAGGATTAAAGTATTTAATAAGAGGATGCTGGAAGAGGCTGTTCAGGCCATGCAGCTTGAGAGCGACCTGCGTGCAGCCATGCTTGCCGGGGATGAATTGTATCTCGATTACCAGCCGATTTATTCTTTGCTAGACCAGAGTGTTGTCGGGTTTGAGGCTTTGATCCGTTGGAAGCACCCTAACCGTGGCTTGGTTATGCCTGGTGAATTTATTCCCATGGCAGAAGAGTCAGGACTTATTTTCGAGCTGGGCAGCTGGGTTATTACTGAAGCCTGCCGCCAGATGAAGAGTTGGCAGACATCTTATGACAAGGCATCTGACATGCTCATGTCGATCAATATTTCACCGCGCCAGTTTTCACAGCCTGCGCTTGTCGATAATATCCTTTCCAAGTTGAGTGAATTTGATCTTCCGGCATCAAACCTCAAGGTTGAAATTACTGAGACCGCGATTATGGAACGGGCCAAGCAGTCTGTTGATATGCTAAATAGGCTTAAGTCAGCTGGTGTGCTGGTTTCCATTGATGATTTCGGTACTGGGTATTCCTCCATGAGTAACCTTCAGGAATTCCCACTTGATCAGCTCAAGATTGATTTAAGTTTTGTACGTAAAATGAATGAATCTTCCGAGAACCTTGAAATCGTCAAGGCGATTATAAACCTTGCTCATAACCTCGGGTTGAATGTGGTAGCAGAAGGTGTTGAAGAGATTGAACAGCAGGATGTACTGCGCGGACTCGGTTGTGAATTTGGACAGGGATATCTGTTCTCTCGGCCGATCAGCCGCATGACAGTAGAGTCTTTTTTTAAGGAAGATATTGAATTAAGTTCATAACGAATTTTTGTGCAAAAAAAATACATATAATGCAAAATGTCTATCTTCTCATGCAGTGTTCATGTGTGAGTGGGTAATGTTCTGTATTTTGATAGATAGAAATAAGGGTCGGCTGTGTGTTGGCTCTTTTTTTTGTTTGTACGGTGTGATTGTACAATCAATCAAATATCTTGATGGTGCAGTTCTCTATTATCTCAAAGAATATGTGTAAAGCATATTCATGTCAATTAAGTAGTGCTTATTTTATAATATTGTCATAAAAGTTCCGATTCCTGTTGCATGTGCGGTATTACCATGCTAGGGCCGAATTAAGGGCTTGTTAAAATGAAAGTTTAACAGGGCAATTGGCAAGGTTGATCCGTTTCAAGGGGAGTTGTGGAGCGGATTTTATAGTCACCCTCAACCTGGATCAGGTTATGAGTGTCAAACGTAAGGGAAATAGCACGGTTACGATTTTCCCGGACTGGTGTAAGGGATGCGGCATCTGCGCAGCCTTCTGTCCGGCAAAAGTCATGGAATTGAACGATCAGGGAAAAGCGGTCGTCATCAGGGAAGAAGAATGTATTAATTGCGGATTCTGTGAGCTGCACTGTCCGGATTTCGCAATTATGGTTCGTCCCAAGGTTGATGATGATATTCCTGCGGTATGCAGGGCTGTTCTCGAAAAGTCCGCTCGGAAAAACGAGAAGTCTGCTGCGTCCGTCGGAGCTGCTGACAAAAGCGCTTCCGGTAAGCAAAAGGGATAAGGTGAACTTCCATGGCCAGACCTAGAAAAAAAAGAAATAAAGAGATTTTCGCTCTGGGCAATGAAGCTGTTGTAGAAGGTGCTTTGCTGGCAGGCTGTACCTTTTACGGTGGTTATCCCATTACTCCTTCATCGGAGATTATGGAAATCATGGCTCAGAGATTGCCGCTGATTCCCAACGGTTCTTTCATCCAGATGGAAGACGAAATCGCTGGACTCGGCTCAGTCATCGGCGCGTCACTGGCAGGCAGGAAAGCCATGACCGCTACCTCCGGACCCGGTTTTTCGCTCATGCAGGAGCATCTGGGATACGGATGTATCACTGAAACACCGCTGGTAATTGTTAATGTCATGCGCGGTGGTCCAAGTACCGGTCTTCCCACATCCCCTGCTCAGGGAGATGTGCAGCAGGCCCGTTGGGGAACCCACGGTGACCACTCAATCATAGTTCTTTCCGCCTCTAATGTTCAAGAATGTCTTGATAATACCATTGAGGCCTTTAACCTTGCGGAGAAATACCGCACGCCGGTAATCCTTCTTATTGATGAGATTACCGCTCATACCCGTGAGAAGATTATCATCCCCAACCCGGATGAGTTTGAAGTCTTTAACCGCATTGTTCCGACAATGCCTCCTGAATGGTATAAGCCGTATGAGGAGACTGTGCGCGGCGTTCCGCCCATGCCGTCCATCGGTTCCGGTTACCGGTTCCATGTGACAGGGTTGACCCATGACACTAACGGTTTCCCGACTTCGCGTCCTGATGAAGTCCGTGATCTTAATGAGCGGCTTTTCCGTAAGATTGATCAGTTCCTGCATGATGTGCAACTGGTAGATGAAGTGGATACCGAAGATGCTGAAGTTGTCGTCATTGCTTACGGCACAGTGGCCCGTTCTGCTGAACTGGCTGTAAAACAGGCTCGTGATCTCGGTGTTAAAGCCGGATTGCTGAAGCTTTCAACTCTGTTCCCATATCCGCGCAAGGCAACTGAAAAGATTATGACCAAAGCGCACACTCTGGTTGTGCCGGAAATGAATATGGGGCAGATGTCCAGAGAAGTGAAAAGGGTCAATAACGGTCAGGTAAGTGTACGGACCATCAATAAGGTGGACGGACAGATCATTACCCCGGCTGAAATCCTCAAAGTCTTAACACGGGTGTAGTCATGGCTGATATGAAAGGTACACAACTCATTCATGAGTACTTAAGGCATAATAAGAAGTTTCCGCATGTTTTCTGTGCTGGTTGCGGGCATGGTATTGTTCTTGGGTCATTGATCCGCTCCATTCATGGTCTCGGTCTTTCAAAGGACGAGGTCTGCGTGGTCGCCGGAATCGGTTGTTCCGGAAGGCTGGCAGCATATGTTGATTTCAATACCGTGCACACCACGCATGGTCGTGCGCTGACCTTCGCTACCGGTATCAAGATGGCAAAGCCGAATATGCATGTTATCGTCGTCATGGGTGACGGTGATTCCATGGCTATCGGTGGCAACCACCTGATCCATGCTGCACGTAGAAATATCGGTGTTACTGCGCTGATTTTGAATAACAATATCTATGGCATGACCGGCGGTCAGTGTTCACCCACAACGCCGTCCGGTTCTTTCTCCATGACCACACCTATGGGCCAGATGGAACAGAGTTTTGACTGTGTGGAACTCTGTTCTGCTGCCAAAGCTAACTATGTCGCTCGTGGTACAGTCTTCCATGTTAAAAAGCTGGATAAGATGATCATGGACGGTATCAGCAATCCCGGTTTCGGTGTCGTAGAGATTATGACTCCTTGTCATACTCAGTATGGTCGCAAGAATAAGTACAGAACCCCGGTGGATATGTACAAGATGCTCAAGAAAGATGTCATCGATATTGACCGTTACAACAAGCTCAGCGAAGCGGAGAAGGCCAAGAAGGTTCCTTCCGGTGTATTCGTACAGAAGGAAGAGCCAGGGCTGGAAGAAAAATTCTATGAAATGGCCGCGAATTGTCAGGGAGGTGTATAATGAAAAATCAACCTCTGGACAGATTTGAAATCCGTCTTTCCGGTCTCGGCGGTCAGGGTATCCTGACGCTGGGTAAGGTGATGGGTTCCGGTCTTGCATTGGGTCATGGCTATTTTGTTACCCAGACTCAGAGTTATGGCCCGGAAGCTCGTGGCGGCGCAAGCCGATCCGATCTTGTTGTCAGTTCTGAAGTGATCAGCTACCCCAAGGCTGAATCCGTGGATTTGCTCATCGCGCTAAGTCAGGAAGCGTGTAATATGTACTACCGCAACCTGAAGCCCGGTGGTTTGCTCATGATTGAAACCGATCTGGTCAAGCAGCCTCCGGTAAACCAGTTTATTGGTCTGCCGTTTACCAAGCTCGCCAAAGACAAGCTCGGTTTGATTCAGGCCATGAACACCATTGTACTTGGTGCAGCAACTTATTTGCTGCCTTTTGCCCAGCAGCGGACCATGCGCAAGAATCTTGAAGATGTGCTTCCTGCGAAAATCAAGGATATTAACGTAAAGGCTTTCAATATGGGATACCGTGAAGCTAAAAAGAACTTCGGAGATCCCGAAGAACTCTGGAAAGCAAATTCGGTGATTGTTTCAGACGAAGAGTTTGATTATGATTCAATTTAAGCAATCAGACATATCATAAATAAAAAAACTCCAGCTCAGGCTGGAGTTTTTTTATTTCTTGTAAAATTTTATAAATATTTTTCTGGCTCTTTGCACATATCATCGAACCGTTGGAAAAAGTCTCCGAAATGTTTGCCGTCCATAAGTCCATGCAGGGCTTCAACAGCTACGGGCATGGTCTTTCTGCCTGAATCATTTTCAGTAATATGTCCGAACAGGATACGGGGAACAGAATCCACAGTACAATCTCCCCAAGGGTTGCTTGCAGATGTGAAGGCCACCCCGTTTACAATGCTGAAATAGAAAAGGTTGGGCTTTTCGCCACCAGAGGGAGTGAGGGTGGGGTTTTCGTCTGCGGTCTGTCGGGCAATTTCGATGTTGCCAGCGGTCTCGGTGAAGTCTTGTCCAAAGCGGCATAGGCAGTTTGCGTGCAGGTTACGTCCTTTCGGGATGTAGGTGAAGGCCGGATGGATGACATCGAAGATGGCAGGTTTGCCGTCAACTATGCGGGTTCTGAATTCTGGGACATCATTGGCTGCGCGGGTCGCCAGATAGTAGAGCATGTCGGAAAAGCGTAGCTTGGAACCGTTTGCCTGCTGCTCTTTGCGGTAATTGAAAAGTTCACTCACGTCCTGCTGCACGGTGAATCCGTAGCGGCTGGTGCACAGGGATTGGAAAAAGTTGAAGTGCTCGTACCGCTCCCATGTTGCGAGGTCCAGAAATTCCATTTTGCTTTCGGTTTTTAGTGCGTCGGTGCTCATATTTATGTCTGTCCATATTTGGTTGTGTGTAAATTAACTTATGGGCCAGCTATAACCAATGAACCTCAAGTCCGCAAATATCTGAACGTCATTGAAAATTCAGCTTAACCATTGTGCAGTGGGCTGTAATGACATACATAATTTATATGTCGAAACGAGCTTATACAGTCGAACCAGTGTTGGATAAGGAACAGGTTGCGGATATCCGTATCCATGTGGATGGTAAAGTATGGCATCTTTGGGGCCGCAAAGGGGCGGAGCGAGAGCTGTCACTTGCTCAAACAGTAGGTTCAGGAAAGCTACCTGTTGTTCTCGGTGCCGGGCTTGGCGTTTGCATCGGGGATCTTCTGAAATCCGGTCCTGTGGCGGTGCTGGATAATGATCCGCTTATTGGTGAAGTTTCCGGTGCGGATAAGTTGCGTGATCATCCTCAAGTTCTCTGGCTTAGTGGTGATCCCGCACAGGTTCTGGATCAGGTTCGTGAGTGGCGTGCAAATAACGGAGGCGGTGCTCTACATATCTTGAAGATTCCATTGTACCAACGGCTGGACCCGAAATGGTACATTGCAATCGGCAATACTCTTGAGAATGAACAGGAATCTGCTCTGCCGGATTTTTGGGCTGAAGCTGATTATCCTAAATTCAGGAGTAGTAAACCCCGGGTACTCTTTTTCAATCGCCCGTATTTCTTGATGGGTGAGATTACTTCCGCGTTGAAAAGGCTGGGGATTGAGTTCCGCAGTGTTGATATCGGCTCCGGGGATACTGTGCGAGATGGATTTGTTGAAGATCTTTTGCGCGCAGTGGTGGAGTTCAAGCCCGATTTGGTGCTGACCGTGAACCATTTTGGGGTAGACCGTGAGGGCAGGCTTACCGACCTGCTGCTGAAAATGAAGCTTCCGCTGGCTTCATGGTTTGTGGATAATCCTCATCTTATTCTCTACCGGTACGCGGATGTTCTACCCGATTTTACCGCTATTTTTACTTATGATGCCGGGAATCTGGACATCATGCGTGAGAAGGGCTTTGAGAATGTCTTCTACTTGCCGCTGGCAACAGACGTTGAGCGGTTTAAGCCGGGCTTTGCTGGGCGTGATGAATGGCGGGCGGATGTGTCTTTCCTTGGGAATTCCATGGTTAACGCGGTTGAAGAATACACGCTCTCAAGCGGTATCAGCGGTGATCTGCTCCACGATTTTCCAGTACTTGCGGCTGAGTTTGGTGAACGGGCTGAGCTTTCCGTTGAGGAATTTTTGCGAAATAGACACCCAGAAATTCTGCTTCAGATGGAGAATTTCAGCACCGATGAACAAAAACTTTCCTTCGAAGCTCTGATTACATGGGAGGCTACGCGTCGTTACCGTCTATCCTGTGTGCAGGAGTTACTACCTTTCAATCCGCTTATTGTCGGCGATGAAGGCTGGCATAAGCTATTGCCCGGTCAAGGCTGGCGGTATTTGTCTTCGCTGGATTATTATAATGATCTTCCGGCATTTTATCCCATGTCCAAAATTGGGTTTAACTGTACCAGCAGGCAGATGAAAGGGGCAGTTAATCAACGGGTGTTTGATGTTCCTGCAAGCGGAGGGTTTGTGTTGACCGATTACCGGGAGCAGATGGAAGCGCTATTCGAGCCGGGCCGTGAGATTGTATCATATTCGGATATTTCCGAGATCCGGCCTTTGTTGGACAAATGGCTGTCTGATGATGCCGGGCGAGCTGAAATTGTTGCTGCTGCGCGTCGAAGAATACTCGCTGAACACACCTATGAACACAGGCTTTCATTGCTGTTCGAAAAAATGCGCCAGACATTTGGCTGATTTTCAGTCTTCTAATGCGTTTAGCGGATTGTTGTAGAGCCGATCTTTTGATATGATTTGCAAAACAACATAAGGAGTGGGAAATGAAAAATATTTTTATTGCAGTTATTTTGTGCGGTGGTTTGTTGGTTTTTGCCGGTTGTGGTTCCAAGCACCATACAATCACCATGACAGACGGTTCGACTTCTGTAAGTATCGGTGCTCCTAAATATGACAAAGAATCCAATACTTATACATATGAGAATGTTGATGGGCAGGCGACTACAATTAAGCGCGAAGATGTGCAGAAGATTGAGGAAAATATGAAATAAGATTTATTTTTGCAGTAAGAAGCCGGAATCTTATGTTTTGAGATTCCGGCTTTTTGATTATGCGTCTTGGGTCCTCATTTTGTTCATGAAATCATCAAGATTGGTGGCCAAAGAGGCCAGCTCAGCTACTGATCCAGCCACCATGCTCATAGAGTCTGATGTCTGCGCCGCAATATTGTTCACGGCATCAATGGCTTTGGTTACTTCTTCACTCGCTGCTGATTGCTGCTCAGCTGCGGTTGCAATGCCCTCGACTTGTCCGGCTGTCTCTTTTGACATTTTAAGTATGTGTTTCAGAGCTTCTTCTGCTTCACTGCAAAGTTCTGTAGCCTGCTGGATGCTGATCAGTGTGTCTTCCGTTGCGGTAGTGCTCTTGCGGGAACTGTTCTGAATGGCCTGGATGGAATTACCGACTTCTTTGGTGGCCTGCATGGTGTTTTCGGCAAGTTTGCGAATTTCATCGGCTACAACGGAAAATCCGCGACCGGCTTCTCCGGCTCGGGCGGCTTCAATGGCTGCGTTCAGGGCCAGCAGGTTGGTTTGGTCAGCGATGTCCGAAATTACCTGCATAATTGTTGTGATACCTTTGCTGTGTGTGTCCAGTGCGCCCATTTCCTGCTTGAGGTTCCCGGCTTTCTGGTTAACCTCATTCATCACTCCGATGACGTTTTCAACAATTTCTGAACCGTTATCGGCTGTTTCTTGAGTCTGGCGGGCCATATGCGCTGCATCACTCGAATTTCTTGAGACTTCAAGGATCGATGAATTCATCTGCTCCATAGAAGTCGCGACTTCTTCGGTTCTTACCTGTTGATCCTGAATGCCTCGACTCGAATTCTGTGTCTCAGAGCTGATCTCATCGGATGTTCCGGCCAACTGTTCAGAAATTTTGCTTGCGTCCGCAACTCCACGGGCGATTTTCTCATTTTGTGCAGTAATAAAGTCTTCTTTTAATTTGATATTGGTAAAGTCCATTATTGTGGTGAATCCACCGAGCAGGTTGGCCCTTGAATCAAAAATAGGAGAAGAGGCTACTGAGATATATTTAGTAGTTCCTTTACGCCCATCAACTTGTCCTTTAACAAATTGTTTTTTTTGCTCCTGCAGGCATTTTTCCGAAACGGTTTCCTGTTTTGTTCCATAAAAAAATGTTGAAAAATCGCTACCAATGAAATCATCCACTTTACCATCTTCTTCAATCAGATTGATAATGCTTTCATTCATCCAGCGTATATTTCCATCCACTCCCACTACGACCATGGGAGTCATGATGTTTTTCAGCATGGATTCGCTCATGCCTACTTTTTCATTGAGTATGTTGTTGAGAATCTCGATTTTTCCAGCCAGGGTTCCTAGTTCGACCATATAGTTGTGGTGCGGTATGGGAGTATAATCCCCTTCAGCAATTCTATTAACTTCATTAGTGAGAACTTTAATTGGTTTGATTATATGGCGTTGTACAACCAAGCCGAGAGCCAGTAAACCTAGAGTTGCTAATAGAATTATAATCTTGGATGTCTGGTCTGGCGTAAGATAGATAACAGTGCTCAGTAAAAGGGCGATAATTGCAATACTGGTATACAAACGTTTGGTCATATAACCTCCCTGTAAACAAATTTAGGACCTGGTTATAGGAAGCATATTCAGTGCCATGTCTTTGCTATCAAAGGATTTATAAGTGGCAAGTGAAGAAAGGAGTGCTTTTGGGAGTGAAATGTGGGTCAGAATGTCTCAATTCTATTACTGAAAGTGGTGTGTAGGTTCAAAGGTACGTTTTTTCAGTATTTTAAGTGTGTCAGAAATTCATTAATTAAAAAGAAGAGGCCTAACGGCCTCTTCTTTTGGGCAAATTGTTACTATTCCATGGTATTGGCCAGTTTTTCAAAATAGGGCCGCACAACCTTCACATCTTCTTCCGGAGCTTTCATCATAGCTTTTGCGGTTTTGATGGATGAAAGCATATGTTCTTTCATCATTTTCTTTTGTTCCGGGGTAAGATTCGGGTCGGCTTCCATCTGAGCGATGGCAGTTTCCAGTTCTTCCATACCCACATCGGTATCTTCTTCCATAGCGATCGAAGCAAAAGCTTTAACTACACGACCAGCCGTATCGGGCCAGGTTTTGTAGGAAAAGCCATTGGCTTCAATAATTCGTTTGGCCTGTGGGGAGTAGCCGTACAGCATGGCAAATTCTTTGTGCAGCATCTGCGGGTCGAGAGGGTCGGCGTCACTTTCTCCGGATTCTTCAAGTTCTTCTTCCATCTGCTCCATTAAAGGGTCGAGTTGTTCCAGTGTTTTAATAACTCTTTCGACCTGATCTCCGGTCAGCGGAGAAGCAGCATTTACAGTGAAGGCCAGCATTAGGCTCGCTATGAGCAATATCAGTACTTTTTTGACCATTTGTTCCTCCGTTGGGTAAAATGTCTTTATAATTGTTTTGGATATATACAAAATCATGCATTTGTAAAGAATATATAAAGAAAGGCCCCTGTTTCGTTTGAAACAGGGGCCTTTCTAAGTTTAAGGATATGGCAGTAATTGATATTTTATTTGATAAAGAGCATTTCGGAGTAGCTGGGCAGGCACCAAAGGTCGTCTGCGACTACTTCTTCAAGCTGGTCAGCGTATTTACGTACTTCAAGCATTGCGGGGAGTGCGGTGCAGCAGAGATATTTTGCTTCTTCTTCAATATCACCTTCAGGTTTAGCACTCATAATTTTTTCAAGTTCGATGTTGGCTGTCTGCATGCCACGCAACTTGGCGGTAAGGTCTTCGAGGGTTCCGGTAGTGAATTCTACACCGATTTCTTTCATTGCAGCGCAGGTTTCCGCCAGTTCTTTCTGGTAGCGAACTGCACCGGGAAGAATGTGGGTCTTTGCGAGTTTAGTTACCAGTGCAGCTTCGGTGACGATAGCCTGATTGTACTGCTCAAGGTAGATTTCTTTGCGGCTTTCCAGCTCTTCTTCAGTGAATACACCGTATTTGGTGAACATTTCTACTGATGAAGGAGATGCAATCTCGGGGATTGCGTCTGCGGAGGTGCGCAGGTTGGGCAGGCCGCGTTCTTCTACTGCTTCTTTGTGCCATTCTTCAGAGTAACCGTCGCCGTTAAAGACAACCTGTCCGTGGGCGTCCATGATATCTTTTATGACTTTGTTTACAGCGTCATTCAGTTTGGACTTGTCGCCGCCCATGAATGCTTCAATTTCGTCAGCGATGAAATCGAGGGATTCAGCCATCATGCTGTTCAATGCAACCTGAGGACCGGCGATGGAGAGGTTGGAGCCTACTGCACGGAATTCAAAACGGTTACCGGTGAATGCGAACGGGCTGGTTCTGTTGCGGTCTCCGGCATCTCTGGGCAGCGGAGGCAGGGTGTCTACGCCTGCTTTGAGGAAGCCTGTGGAAGTAGGGGTCGGGGAATTGCCTTCCTGAATCTTGTTAAAGATTTCGGAGAGCTGTTCGCCAAGGAAGATGGACATGATTGCCGGGGGAGCTTCGTTTGCACCGAGACGGTGGTCGTTGGAAGCGCTGGCAACCACTGCGCGCAGGAGTTTGCTGTGCATGTGTACAGCGCGGATTACAGCGGCACAGAAAATAAGGAACTGTGCGTTCTCGGTGGGGTTCTCACCCGGATCGAAAAGAGATCCGTGGCCGTTGCAGCTCAGGGAGTAGTTCACGTGTTTGCCGGAACCGTTGATTCCTGCAAAAGGTTTCTCGTGGAGCAGGCAGACCATGCCGTGTTTTTTAGCCACGCTTTTCAGGGTGGTCATGATCATCTGGTTGTGGTCGGTAGCAATGTTGGACTGTTCAAAGACAGGAGCGATTTCAAACTGTCCGGGAGCTACCTCGTTATGACGGGTTTTAACTGGAACGCCCAGCTTGTAGAGTTCGTGCTCTACGTCCATCATAAAAGAAAGAACGCGGCGGGGAATTGCGCCGAAGTAGTGGTCGTCAAGTTCCTGTCCTTTAGCGGGCTTGGCGCCGAAAAGGGTTCTGCCGGACATCATGAGGTCAGGACGCGCGAAGTAGAAGTTGCGGTCAATGAGGAAGTATTCCTGCTCGGGGCCTGCATTGGATACAACGCGGTTGCCTGAGTCGTCACCGAAAATTTTCAGGATGCGCTGTGCGGAGGTGTTGACTACCTGAGTAGCTTTGAGAAGAGGTGTCTTTTTGTCCAGTGCTTCACCTTTCCAGGAAATGAATGCGGTGGGAATGCACAGGAAAGTTCCGTTGGGGTTCTCAAGGATGTAGGCGGGGCTGGTTACGTCCCATGCAGTGTAACCACGAGCTTCAAAAGTGGCTCGCAGGC
This sequence comes from Maridesulfovibrio spiralis (SeqCode), assembly GCF_048571135.1. Classification (NCBI taxonomy): domain Bacteria; kingdom Pseudomonadati; phylum Thermodesulfobacteriota; class Desulfovibrionia; order Desulfovibrionales; family Desulfovibrionaceae; genus Maridesulfovibrio; species Maridesulfovibrio spiralis (SeqCode). The sequence goes on from NZ_CP182344.1 coordinate 3,581,651, forward strand.
CGCCGTTGGGGAAGCTGGAAGCATCAGGTTCACCCTGAATGAGCAGTTTTCCTTCGAATTCGGCAATGCAATTGCCGTTGCCGTCGGGGGAGATGAAGCTGTCGTGCTTTTCTGCGGTCAGTCCGGTCAGGGGGTAAAAAACGTGAGTGTAATGGGTTGCACCTTTTTCCATTGCCCATTCTTTCATTGCGTTTGCAACGGTGTCGGCGATGGAAGGATCAATGGCAGCACCTTCTTCAATGGTATTTTTCAAGGATTTGTAGACTTTCTTAGGAAGTCTATCCTTCATTACGCTGTCGTTGAAGACATTGCAGCCGAAGAGTTCGGTGGGTTTGGATTCGGCAAAGCTGAAGGATGCTTCAGGGGTAGAGTAGTTGGTCACTGCAGTGATCGCACCCTGGCGGGAGGTGTTTGAACTCATTTGAAAAAACTCCTTGAATATTTTTATTGGTGATCTTCGTAGGCGAAGAATTTTGGGCTTTCATCAAATCTGCACAGAATGAAGCATTTGATGTGCCAATTATATAAAAGTATTATATTTCGGTGTCTTGTGTGGTTTGGTTGGTTGATTCGCTAGTCAGAAATTACAAAAATGTAGAATTGTTCATGGTGAATCGAAAAGTGTGTTACAAAATTGTAAGCATTTCTCGAAAGTATCTTGTTTTGAGGTGAGTATATTACAATATTGTATAAAAAGTACTACATATAGTGGTGAGATGCTTAAAATTAGCAGTTATTCGTCATGATTGGCTCTAGAATGGATGCCCGTCTTTGTACGGGGTGAAGCTACATTAATATATATGGGTTGTCAGCCCCAAATTATAAATTATTTGGTTTAGACTCAGCATAGGGTCATTTTTTGTTTTTTGGGGTGAATATGACCAAAAAACTGTTTCGGTTTTTTCGAGTTTTTGGCCGCGAAGCGCGTTGGTATATTTTAAATAATGAACGCGTGTAACTGTAGTTATTATTAATTTACCTTGTTGTTGGTTGATTAGTTGATCAAGAAATAATGTTGGCATAAAATGCGTGTATTTTTGATTTGTTAGCTATATTTTAAGATTTGATTAATTTTCTAATGAAGCGTTATTGGGTTAACTTCTTGAGTTTAGTCGCAGAAAGTGCTAATTTTCTCACCTTCGACAAATAATCGATTGGTTCTTTTCCTGTTGATCGGTCTATCTTCATTATTTTAATGAAGGTATTTTTTAGAAATGATGTTTCATTCTCGGAGGATTCATGAAAAAACTGCTTACACTCATCGTTGCTGCTATGATTACCGCAACCATGGTCGGAACTGCTTTCGCGGGTAAACTTACTGTTGCTTGTGACACCAGCTTCCCTCCTTTCGAATTTAAAGATCCTGCTACCGGAAAGCATACCGGTTTCGATGTTGAGCTTTGGGAAGCCATTGCCAACAAGATCGGTGCTGATTATGACCTTCAGCCCATGGATTTCAACGGCATTATCCCCGGTCTGCAGTCCAACCAGCTGGACGTAGGTATCGCCGGTATCACCATCAAGCCCGAACGTGCTAAAGTAGTTGATTTCTCCGATGGTTACTATAACTCCGGTCTGCTCATCCTCGTTAAAAAGGACGACAACAGCATCAATGGTATTGAAGACCTCAAAGGCAAAAACATTTCCACCAAGCTGAGCACCTCTTCCGCAGACTTCGCAAAGTCTGCAAACGCTAAAGAAGTTAAACTTTACCCTAATAACGACGCTATGTTCATGGAACTCATGACTGGCGGTGCTGACGCAGTTATTTTTGACTCTCCCGTCATCGCTGACTTCATGCGCAAGGCTGGTAAAGGTCAGGTTAAGGTTGTTGGCCCTCTTTACAACGGTCAGCAGTACGGTATTGCTTTCCCCAAAGGAAGCGCACTTGTTGCCAAAGTTAATGCTGCTCTCAAAGAGCTGCGCAAAGACGGTACCTACCGCGAACTGTACGTAAAGTGGTTCGGTACTGAGCCTAAATAGACTGATCAGCTATTATCAGATGTTCAATAGGGCGGCCTTGTTGCCGCCCTTCATTATTTTTTAAACAGGGGTCGTAATGGCATTTGCATTTGACACTACAGTTTTCTGGGACACATTTCCCATGCTTGTGCGTGGTCTTAAACTTACAATTGAGATCACAATCGGCGGTCTTTTCTTTGGCTTCCTGCTTGGAAGTGCAGCGGGTTTGATGAAACTTTCCCGCAACTTTTTCACCAGAAAAATTGCCGGAATTTACGTTGAAGCCATCAGGGGGACACCAATGCTCGTACAGGCTATGTTCCTGTATTACGGTGTTCCCATGGCTGTTGGAATGCGTATTCCACCCATGACCGCCGGTATTGTCATCATTGCAGTTAACTCAGGTGCTTATATTGCCGAAATCGTGCGTGGTGCAGTTCAGTCAATTCATAAGGGGCAATTTGAGGCCGGTCGTTCCATCGGTCTGACCAATGCGCAGACCATGCGTTTTATTATCTGGCCGCAGGCTCTCAAACGTATGATTCCGCCCCTTGGCAACCAGTTTATCATCAGCCTTAAAGACACTTCCCTGCTTATGGTTATTGGTGTCGGTGAGCTTATGAGAACAGGGCAGGAAATCACATCCGTGAACTTCCGCGCTTTTGAGGTATACCTTGCCGTTGCCTGTGTTTACCTTGTTATGACCCTTTCAATCGCGTACGTGATGCGTCGTATTGAAAAAAAGCTGAATACTTCCCGGAGGTAATGAGATGATTGAGATTAAGAACCTTCATAAAAGTTTCGGCAATTTTGAAGTTATCAAGGGTATTGACCTTAAAGTTGAATCCGGTGAAGTTGTCTGTATCATCGGGCCTTCCGGGTCCGGTAAATCTACCGTTTTGCGCTGCATCAATAAACTTGAGGAACCGACTTCCGGTACTATTATCGTAGACGGTCATGACATCATGGCTCCGGCTACCAACATCAACGAAGTGCGCACCGAAGCTGGCATGGTTTTCCAGCAGTTCAATCTTTTCCCGCACATGACCATTCTTGAGAACGTAACTCTCGGTCCTACTAAGGTTCGTAAGATATCCAAGAGTGATGCTGATGAACTTGGCCTTAAGCTGCTTGATAAAGTTGGTCTGAAAGATAAAGCCCGTAACTATCCGGAACAGCTTTCCGGCGGTCAGAAACAACGTGTAGCTATTGCCCGTTCTCTGGCTCTTCAGCCCAAGGTTATCCTTTTTGATGAACCTACTTCCGCGCTTGACCCTGAACTGGTTGGGGAGGTGCTTGAGGTAATGCAGAAGCTGGCCAAAGAAGGCATGACCATGATCGTGGTTACCCATGAGATGGGATTTGCTAAGGAAGTTGCTGACCGTGTTATTTTCATTGATGAAGGCGTCATTCAGGAAGAAGGTGATCCTACTGAAGTTTTCGCCAACCCTAAGAATCCGAGGCTAAAAGACTTTCTCGGAAAGGTTTTTTCTCATATATAGCCTCAATATATATAGTTTTTTATTAACAGGCAGTCCTTCGGGCTGCCTTTTTTGTTGTGTGTTTGTTTGCTCCTATGGGTTGACGTCTTCTGTTCTTTGCTAAATAACAATAGTATCTTTAAATTTGAAATTCGGGAGGCAGATTACATGAGGAAGTTTCTTAGTAGCAGTGTGGTCGTTCTTGCTTTGGTTTTGATGAGTTCTTTTGCTGTCGCCGGCAGTTGCCCTGAGTTGCGTGGAACATGGGTTGGTCTTGTGAAGATGATCGCTAAAGACGGAACACTTAAAGAAAGTAAGGCTGTATTCGTCATCAAAAAGCAGGAAGGCAAGCTGTTCACTGGCAATAAAGCATGGTTTGCCGAAAATAAAGAAAATCTGATTACTGAAGGATTCAGCGGTGTCGTAGACGAAGATGGTGGTCTTTATTTTGCTGAGCATGACGATGGGTACACTTTCGGTAAGATGGTGGGTAAAGAGAGAATGTCCCTTTACTATCTTGAAAGTGGGCGTAAAGCCAAGGTGATACAATACTCCATGGAAAGAGTTCGTTTTGCTCGCGCCTTCGTTGATATTGATAAAGATGGTAACAAGACTATCATCCGTTCTGAAATCGTGAAGGTTTATCCTTTGAATGCTGAGCGGATTATGCGTGAAGCAGACTTGAACAAGGACGGTAAGTTGAGCAAAAAAGAATGGGAAGAATGGAAGAAAGATAAATAGTTTACATTATGTTGAGTTTAAAGGCACGGATTTCGGTTCGTGCCTTCTTTCTTTTAGTAGTTTTTAGTATGGTTATTGCTCCCAATTCTTATGGTTGTTGAGACGGTTTTTGATATTTTTTGGGTTGGTGATTGGGGTTAATTGTTACTTTTTTGAGTCGTATAATTACTTAATTTGATATTGGATTCCTTTTAATGCCAACTGCGTTTTACGATTGAAAAAAATGACAGCACATGAAATAGTCTGATTAAATTAATCAATAATCATAAGCTGGTGTGGGGGAGATTATGAGTGATGCTTGGGCTGTTCTTCTGGCTGGTATTGGGGGATTTGGTCTGGCTTATGCCCTGTTGCAGGCGCGGGAGCAGGGTAGGGGAGCGAATAAAGAATTTTTGCTTTGGCGCAAAGATATGCGCAAGATGGCTTTGATGATTACCAATTATACCCCAAGGCAGTTCGGGGGGTGTGCGAAGAGTGCGTCAGCGCATATGGCTGTTGCAAAGCTTCGGCAACTTCATACTGTACTTGCGGTCAGGCTTTCTCCTGACGATAAAATAGGACTAAAGCTTTTGAGCTGCCTAAACCGCTTGATTGCTGATGTTGATGGTGGGAAGGTTGGAATCGAGAGTCATGCTGAGGTTGTCCGTTTGTTTTCAGTTCTGTTGTCTGACCAAACAAGCGTAAAACGAAGAGCCTTTGCCAATCCTCTCAGTGAATTTTTCAGTTGGCTGTATAAGTTGCCTGACTATCTTACTGATTATGACCGGGAACGTAAGACCAACTAGTCCCTTTCTGAATTAAAAAACAAGGATCTTTGTGTTTACTCGAAGATCCTTGCTTATATTGATGTCCCGGTTACTGAAGAACTTATATATTGAGATGGTGATTTCGCCGGGTAGAGTCTAGTTGATGTTTATTCCGGATTAAGAAATATCAGAGTATAGCTTTGTAAAGAAATCTCGTTCTGCTTGATTCAGAAACATTATGTGGCCATCTTTTCGGACGAATAGGTTGAAAAGCATAAAGTGTACCCAGTGTTTCTGTTCTGTATTTCCGTGTGCATGCATGGTGGTCTTCCATTCTGTTTCAGAGAACTGCTCATCTTTTTCTATATAACACTGATGAGTGGTGAATATAGAATGAACCTTGTTTGTCAGCTTTGAAAAGTCAGATTCAGATCTATTAAATAAGACGAGCACAATTTTGCATGATGGCCACAGGGATTTGTTCAGTAGTTGGTTGATATTATATACCAATCCTTCTGTGCAGTGCCAGCTGAAGCATTTTCCGCATAATGCAGATCTGTCATCAATGTTTATGTTGAAGTTGATTTTACCTTTTGAGCTGAATAGGTCCTGATTGTTGTTGTCTGCGAAGTGGGTGTTGAGATTTGAAACAAGTATATTGCGTAGATCCTGATCATTATGGATGCCATAGATTGCAGGGGTGCGTTCAAAGCTATTACCTGTGTGACGCAAGACGCGGATTGCGTTGATGAAGTCTATGTCTGAGATGATGGGGGGCTTTTCGTTGTCCGGAAGTGCCTGAGGAAGAGTAAGTTTCTTTTTGGTATGTACAGGATTAAATATTGTTGTTCCGGGTCTGGGGTCGAGACGCAGGGGCGTTATACCTTCTCGTCTACGTCTGCGCAAAATGGTTTCACGGACCAGTCTTTTAAGCTTCTTCTCAAAAAGAGTTATGTCTTCCGCTTGCCATTTGAGGTATTCCTGTATCTTTTCAAAGTTACGCAGGAAATTTTTTTTGAAGGCGGTCGGGTCTGAATATAGCGGCCTGATATAATGTTTGATTATGCGGTCATCTTTGATGGTAAAGCTTGGTCCACCGTGGGCATAGTGCATGCTGGGCCTGCTGAGCAGCAGTCTCGTGTCACCGGAGTAGGGTATTTCCACCCGAATAAGCATCGCATCTTTCGAGTCTCTAAGATCATCCTTATTCTTCCCAAGATATAGTCTCCCGGAGGCGGTTATTCGGCACAAAGCCGGCCTGCATATGTGGATTCTTTCTTCATGCAGCACTATCTGGTTGATGGTGTTCTGTTTAACTATTTTATTCAAAATTTTATCGTCTGAAGCAGTGATAAAATATTGCGCAGGAACATTTTCAACCTGTGTCAGAATGCTGCTGTATATATTTTCCAGTATGACGCTTAATTCACAGTCATTGAAAAGGTTGTTTCGATGTTGTTTAACCATATCCGGCCTCCTGTGAGGCAAAATTTTGACATAATTATGTTTCAACTAGATATATGCATAAATTATTCCAAGGATAATGAGCTGTTTTTAAGGGTGTAACTTTATTAATGTTGGCAACACCCAAAGATCAGCCCCACGACAGGACAGATCTTCTCAGGTGTTTGGTTCGAAACTTAGGTCGTTATATTATACCATAAAGAGGTCCGCCGGGAGCAGCCAATTCATCAACCTTTTTTTCGACTTCCGGGGCCGGGTCGAGCGGCGGAGCCTGATAACTTTTCATGCGGGCATCAATTATGAAAGACTTTTCAGTACCCCAATGTTTGGCTTTGGTGAAGGATCCTGCTCCATATATATCGGCTGCCGGATCAGAGCGGGTGAAGGTGACCCAGAGGAAGTTTTCCCAGTTCTTTGCACAGAAGTCAGGATCATCAACCACAACAACCATAGGAAATCCTTCGATTCCTTTGGAGTGACACAGAGCTTCTCCCAGTCTTTCCATTTGCGGGTCCTGCTCACCGCGTGCTTTTTCGCTTTTTCTTCCTTTGAGTAATAAGATGCCGGGGCTGAAAACCTTAGCCGCACTAAATCCTTCGGGCAGAGTGGGCAACTCAGGAACTTCGTTGCTCAGCTCACGTTTTTTTGAACCGGCAGCTGCAAAGATCAGCTTGGAGCCTTCGTTAAAGCCCATGCCGGAATAATCGAGGGTATCGATGGTGGTGCGGGTAATGAAATGCAGGTCTCGTTTGAGGTTGACCCGTTCAAGCATGTGTTTGAAGAAGACAGGAATATTGTGGCAGTTCTCGCCATGCTCCATGTCTTCTTTTGCGCCGATGAAGAGGTATTTTGCCAGTGCCGTCTGGGTGTTCCCCAAAAGAGCCATGCCGTTGGTCAGCAGCTCCTGCGGCTGGCGTTCTTCAGCATAGGGTACATAGCGTTCGCTGCCTACGGCCAATAGCAATGGATGAACCCCGGCCACGTCTACGGCGTGGACTTCATGAACTCCGGTAAAGACTGAGGGAACCAGTTCTGAGGTAAGTTCATGGATGAAATCACCGAACATGGTATCTTCCTGCGGAGGGCGTCCAACTGTAGTGAAAGGCCAGATTGCATCGCTGCGGTGGTAGACTTTATTAACCTTGAGGACCGGGAAGTCGTGAGTCAGGCTGTAGTAGCCGATATGGTCTCCGAATGGTCCTTCCGGTTTTTGCTCATTGCTGATGGTTCCGCAGATGCAGAAATCAGCCTCGGCAGGTACTGGCAGCCCATTTGGACGCACCACCATAGGGATGCGGTGGCCGCCCAGTGATCCGGCAAAGAAAATTTCAGCTAATCCTTCGGGTAAGGGCATTACAGCGGCAATGGTCATGGACGGAGCACCGCCGACAACTATATTAACTTTGAGCTGCTCTCCTTTTTTCAAGGCCTGTGCATGGTGATGCCCGATGCCGCGGTGAATCTGGTAGTGCAGCCCGACTTCGGTGTTGGTGTATTCGTTGCCGGAAAGCTGCACCCGGTACATACCTATGTTTGATCCCGCGAAACCGGGATTTTCCGGGCTCTCGGAATATACCTGCGGCAGGGTGACAAAAGCTCCGCCGTCCATAGGCCATGATTTCAGCTGTGGTAGTTCCGAAATAGTTGTTTCATTGGCGGTGACCGGCCCTTCAGAAAGTTTACGCGGCATGGTGTGATAGGCCGTGCGAGGCGCGCCGAGGTATTTCCAGGGCCGTTTGATAGCTTCCATGGGATACATTTTCAGCTTCATCAATCGTTCCACGGTTTCAATTGTATCACGGAAGATGAAGTTCAATCTTTCCTTGGTACCGAAAATGTTTCCGGCCATGGGAAATTTGCAACCCTTTACATTAGTAAAAAGCAGGGCAGGTCCTTTGGCCTCAAATACGCGCCGCTGGATGACTCCTGCTTCAATATTCGGGTCGATTTCCTGATCTATTCTTAACAGGTCTCCCTTGGCTTCAAGAGCATCAAGGCATTCTTTTGTGTTTTTGTATCCCATTATATTCTTATCCTTTGCTGGAATTATTTGCGTGCGGAGAGTGTAGGGATTCAACTGGCGGTAATCAAGTTTTATCAGTTAAAAAAGCCTGCCGGCTACGGCAGGCTTTGTATATTGTTACATGATCGGAAATATTCTTCCTAATAACAAAATGCGTATGTCCCAGCTAATATGAGTCTGCGGCAATCAACTGTGCTGGCAGATGCTATTTCAGGAGTTTATTTGCCAGCAGTTTCTGGATGCCCACAACGTCACTGCCTTTTTTCAACTCTTTGAGAATCGGGTCCCGGCGTCCTGATACCCACATCTTAAGTTCGGAATCCATATCGAAATGTCCGGCAGTTTCTACAGAAAAGGTCGAGATGGATTTGTACGGTATGGACATATATTCGACCTTTTTACCTGTTAGCCCTTGTTTGTCGATGAGGATTAAACGTCCTGTAGTGAAAACGTACATGTCGCGGATAACTTTGAAAGCCCGCTCAACCTTTTCACTGTCTGCAAGAATAGGGGAGAGCTCTTCCTGTACATCTTCAACGCTTATTTCAGATGCGTTGCCCATCAAGCCGTCAAGAATTCCCATAATTACTCCATATTTAATTTGTTTTACGAGTGATGTTTCAACTTTATCATATAGTTGGATATTAATCTTCATTTTTCAACTGAAACATCTCAATGATAAACGTATTGCGGATATCTATGTGAATTCGGTTAAAAAGTATGTTTTTTGTTCTTGATGCTTGTTCAGAGCAAATGATAATGGCAACCGTATGAAAGAGACCCAAACATTACACAAAGCAGACGAATTGATTGGTATAGATACCAGTTTTAAGATTTATCCCTTTACCGACGGTACCGGATGCCCGATCAGTGATGTCCAAGAGCCTCATATGCATGATTTTTATGTAGTGCATTATGTGTCTTCCGGCTCCGGAAGCTGTGTTATTGATTTTGAGACATATGATATTATTCCAGGCTCTCTCTATTTTGTCTCTCCGGGGCAGCTTCATTTGTGGAATCCGGATGGCAGTGTTGATGGCTTTGTTATGGTTTTTACCGATGAATTCCTGAAGTCACCGGAAGCCCCGGTTCATAATGCCTTTGAGTTGGAATTTTTCAACAGCGTGGTCAATTCCCCCATGTTTATGCTTTCGTCGGGACAGAAGGCTGAGTTGTCCGGGGTTCTATTCAGCCTTTGCCGGGAATTCAGTGAGCGTAAGACCGGATTTGAAACCGTTCTTCGGTCATACTTTCATATTTTCATGATCGGATTGCAGCGAATGTTTGCTGACCGTTTGAGTGGGCCGGGTGCTCGGGCTGAGAACCGTATTGTCCGAGAATTCAAAAAGCTGGTCGCTGCTGATCATAGTCAGCAGTTACGAGTGCAGGATTATGCAGAGCTCATGAATATCAGTGTCAGCAGACTTAGTGCGGTGATTAAAGAAGCCACCTGTCTGACTCCGGGGCAGATAGTGCGAAATGAGCTGGTAACCTCTGCTAAACGTATGCTTGCCAATTCCGATCTCAATATCTCAGAAATATGTTATGAATTGAAGTTTGAAGATCCTTCATATTTTGGAAAATTTTTTAAGCGCGAAACAGGTTTCAGTCCATCCGTCTTTCGTGAACACATGAGAGGAAAGTACCAGCAATTAGCATAATATCGCCTTCTCTTCGCTGGTCCCGGTTAATAGAAAGTACACAGTTTAATTCCCAGACAAGGAGAAAGCTGATGACTTTGAAAGAGATAACCGAAGCAGCTGAGAAGATCGGTTGCCTGAGCATGACCACACTTGAGGGTGAAACTATGCATAGCCGCATAGTAAGTCTTTGCGGCGGTGATGATGAAGGACTATATTTCCTTACTATGGATGTGAAACCATTTTTCCGGCAGCTGAAAGCAAATCCGCAGATTTCCATATGCGGGATTTATCCTACCAGCCGTAAAGAAGGCAAAAATAAAGATGGACAGCCCTATTTCCCCCCGGGATATACTCTGCGGATAACCGGGGAAGCCCGCGAGGTTCCTATGGATGAGTTGCGTGAAAAGGCAGCGGCAGGGAGCCCTATCCATGAATATGTGCGTGAGGATCATGCTCGTTATCCATCTATCCGTCTGTTCTGTATATATAAAGGAAAGGGCGAGATTTTTGATTTTGATTTTGAAATGGAACACCGTGACCATAAACTTTTGCGGACCCGCTTCGCATTTGGAGGCGGAGAGTTTAATGATGCAGGCGTTAGAATAGATCCTGATAAATGTGTCCGCTGCGGCGAATGTATGGCGGCGTGTACTTTCAAAGCAATTGAGAGTGAAGACGGGTACAGGGTGAACGGTTCTCGCTGCGATGAGTGCGGCAGTTGCATACAGGTCTGTCCTGCTGAAGCTATCGATTTTTCGCTGACCATCTAATTGCGGGATTGTAGGATTTTATCAGGCACGGTTCGAAAAGGGCCGTGCCTTCTTCGTGGTTAATTTGACTTGCTGCCGTCAGTGCTTAATTTCTGCGCAAGGAGAATTTGAATGTTTTATGGAACTATCAAAGCTGTGGCCTTTGATGCTGATGATACTTTGTGGGTCAATGAGACTTTTTTTGATCAGGCTAAAGCTGCTGCTGCGCGGCTTTTGTCTGTTTACGTTCCGGAAGAAGAGTTTCTGAATGTTTTGGAGCGGACCCAGTCCCTTAATGTTCCTGTGTTCGGTTACGGGGTGAAGAGTTTTGTCATTTCAATGATTGAGGCGGCTAATATAGTTGTTCCGGGCATAATTAAAAGCTCTGAGTTGGATTATCTCATTGAGATAGGGCGGGATATGCTTGTTAAACCTGTGGAGCCAATAGCAGGCGTTAAAGACGTTTTAAGCGCTTTGGAGCCGGACTACCGCTTGTTTATGATAACCAAAGGTGATTTTGCCGAACAGCAGCGGAAAATAGATCTTTCCGGTATGTCATCGTATTTTGAGCAGATTGAAATTCTTCCAGAGAAAGATGAAGCCGCTTACAGGCGTATTCTCAGCGAGCATAATATTAGTTGTAATGAATTCCTGATGGTAGGTAATTCCGTTAAGTCTGATGTCCTGCCTGTTGTCTGTATCGGTGCGAGTGCAGCACATATTCCTTTTCATACTACATGGGTGCATGAGGTCGTCTGCAAGGAGGATCTTTGCGGACGGGATTATATTGAACTCAGTAATATTATGGAATTGCTTCCTCTTTTGACACGTCTTTGATTCTGTGGGATTCTATAAAATTTTTGCAGATAACTTCTCCTTTCTTTCTGTTGCAATGAATGCTAATAAACCGCTGCTTGAGCACGAAAATGTTTATATGCGGTTTTGTGCTATTTTTTAAAAAACTATCAATCTCTATGGTGAAAGATTTGTCTAAGCCTACAGAAAAAAATGAAAAACTGGTCGCCACTTATGTGGAAAAGTATTGTGAACGCACTGGGCTGAACCTTCATCCCATGAAGGATGTTTCTGATGCGGTTACAACCGGACTGGCGATGCATCTGGATGACTTGAAGCGACCCCTTTGTCCCTGCCGTTTTTATCCTGATAAGCAGCAGGCTGTTGCGGAGCGCGAATGGCTTTGTCCCTGTTCAGATATGAAGACATATAAGTACTGTCATTGCATGCTGTTTGTTAACGAAGAAGGCATGCCTGTGACAGAGCATCTTCCTGAAGATCATGAAGGTCGCCAGACCTATGGCGATATCGCTGATCCTGCACCGGAAAAAATGCATCGCAAGCTGCCTAATTAAGCAGATTCAAATTTGATTGTGAAAAACGGACACAGGCTTTGTGCTTGTGTCCGTTTTTTTATTTTTCAGCAGGGCCGCAGTTCGCTGGAAAGACCTTTTTCAGATATGCATTATGCAGTTTTATCCCTTCCGGGGGCAGGTATGACTGGTGTGCTTGTATGTAGTCAGGGTCGTATGTGTGGTTTAATAATTTATTGATCTTTGAAACCACCTTTTTCCCCCATTTATTTTTTGTGCAACCTATGTACGCAATACTGTAGGGATTCAGTTCTTTGATGGGGATGAACAGGAATTTGTCTTCGACAATACCTTGCTTTAAAAGCCATGAAATTTCTTGTGGATGCCCTATCACAAAGTCAACGTTGCGTTCAGCTTCAAGCAGCTTGATAAGCCCTTCAAAGATGTCCTTTTTATAATAGGTGTATAGATTGTTTGAACCTGCATTTTTTTCTATCCAGTCATCAAGGACTCCCGTATAGCGTCTGCCTTTTGAAATACCCATGCGCAGGTTTGTGTTTTCCAGAAGGTCAATTATTGAGATCTGTCCAGCTGGATTGATGAATGGTTTAAACTTGTATAAATTTTTTGTAAGAATGTGCACACCATTTGTCAGTCCAAGTATTGTCGGTTGGGTATACTCAATGTATTTTAAGCGTTCTTTAGTTTTGTATATGGTTATGCAGCAACCGTTTGAAATGCTGAGCTGTTTTGCTATTCGACTATAGTTCGCGACTCGATAAGTGTGAGTATATTCCGGTAGTTTGTCCCTAAGGCTTTTCATGAATTGATCATGGTAGCCTTTCCCTTTTAGCGGTCCTTTGCAGATAGAGCCGGGAGGATAGTCCGCATGATACCACACAATTGTGTCCTCATCGCATAGAGCGGTTTGATATGTGCTCAGTATCAGAATTAAGACTGTGTAAATTATACGCTTCATAGCTTTCCCTGTTTTAAGAATACTATATCTCAAAAATAATCAGTAAGTAAGTCTTGAATGGCTGAAATAATGATATGGATATGATAAAAATCAATTATAAGTATGAGTTTTTCTTTTGCTTTGACCGATATCGATATAGTTTTTGTGTTAATTAAAACGTTTAGGTGAGATGCTTTTAAATTGATGCTTTTTGATAGGATTTAATAAATCAGAAGTTATACGGGGTTTAGTCCAGAAAATGATATTTTTCCCGAAGCATGGTGGTCTCCGGTCGGCACTATGGAAGGGAGTCTGTGGTCGGTTGAAAAATGCCAACTTTTGAATAAATCAGAATCCAAAAAAAAGGTGCGTAAATTGTTTTACGCACCTTTTAATTTTATTCTTTATCATTTTTTCGCTTTTTTTTGCCTTTGATATACCAGTCTTGGTCCCCGTACATCTTGTCGGAGCATTCCGGGCATATTCCATGACTGAAGGATGCTTCAGAGTATTTTTCGATATATGACTCGAGGTTATTCCAGTAACCTTTATCGTCACGTATTTTTTTGCACTTGGCGCAAATCGGCATCAATCCGCTGAGAACTGTTACTTTTTCCAGCGCTTCAGACAGTTCTCCTATGAGCTTCTCGCGGGCTTGTTCTGCTTCTTTCAGGTCAGTAATGTCGATAAAGCTCTCAATATAAAGATTTTTTTCAGCGACAGCTAAGGTTTTAACTGTTTTTAGGATTTTCCGGCTTCCGCCATTAACCGTAAGTAGAATCCTTTCAGATCTGTCTACTGTATGGCCGAGATCAGCAATAGGGCATTTTCCTCTTTCTGCCGGACATACAAAGTTGTGGCATTCTTTTCCAACAACCTTGTTTTTGCTGCGTCCGAGCATTTCAAGGGCTGTCTCGTTGATATCTACAATTTTACGGGAGTCAGCGTCGACCACTATGACGCCACTGAGTGTGGAATTGAAGAGGGCATCCAAGTAGTCTTTATTGTCCGACAGCTGTTGAATGTAGGTGGTATCGTCAGTTGTATCCAAAATTGAATGCACGGAATCATTGCATTTAGCAGCTAAGCTTTGTTTTTCAAGCTCTTCGTATGTTGGCTTTTTTGAATCCACTGTGCACCTTTTGAGAATGTTTTATTTTTATTTAAAAGATACGTGAGTAGAAGCTTTTCGTCTATTAGAAATGCCATTTGCAGTTATCCTTCTGCATTTACGGAAATCAGGGAAGGCGGAGGATGTATAGCCGGACCCGGTGTGGATATTTTGATTATCCTATTAATTATGTGTGTTTCTTGTAAAAAACAGCTTTCATTGATCTCGATCAATGCGCAGCGACTGTAGCCGTATAAGGTGCTTTTAAAAAGACCTGACAATCCAGTCCTCAAATTTGATTGAACAAACTGAAAGCGAAAGGAGAAACATATGAGTGCCAGAAAAATTGTTGTCATCGGTGGTTCCGCAGCAGGACCAAAAGCCGCCGCCCGTTCCAAACGGCTTGATGCCGGGGCGGAAGTTACTCTGCTTCAGAAAGCCCCGGAGCTTTCCATGGCGTCCTGCGGTTATCCGTATTACATCGGCGGTAATTTTGACGAGCGTAACGCTCTTCTTGCAACACCCACCGGCGTTGTACGGGATGAATCTTTTTTTGCTGCTGCCAAGGGTGTGAAAGCCAGAGTCAATACTGAAGTAACCTCTATTGACCGTCGGAATAAGACTGTGGTCTGCACCAATATAGCTACCGGGGAATCATCAAACATTGAATACGATAAGCTGGTGCTTTGCACCGGGGCCACTCCGCGCCGTCCTCCCATTCCGGGAATTGAGCTTGAAGGAGTGCGTTCTCTTTCTGAAATGCGTGATGCGGACAAGCTGCGCGAACTGGTTGATTCCGGTAAAGTTAAGAATGCAGTCATCGTCGGTGGCGGGCTGATTGGAATCGAAGTATGCGAGGCTCTTTCCGAATCCGGCATGAACGTCAATGTGGTTGAGATGCTCTCGCAGCTGCTCATGTTCCTTGATTGGGAAATTGCCAAGCTGGTGGAAAAGCATGTTGCCTCCAAAGGAGTCACTGTCCATACGGATAACGGGGTGGCTGAATTCCTCGGTGAGAATGGCAGGCTGACCGGGGTCAAGCTCAACGACGGTTCCGTGATTCCCTGCGAACTGGCTGTTGTTGCTATCGGAGTTGTCCCTAATGCTAAATTGGCTGCTGATGCGGGGATTAAGCTCGGTGGTTTCGGCGGCATTGCGGTTGATGAATTTATGCGCACTTCCGATCCTGATATTTATGCAGCCGGGGATTGTGTTGAGATCAACCACCGCATTACAGGTAAAAAGACTTTTGCTCCTTACGGCGACCTTGCCAACCTTGAGGCGCGCGTGGTTGCTGATAATATTGCTCGTGGAAATAAATGTAAGTTTCCCGGCACAGTGAACAGCGGTATCTGCAAGGTGTTTGATCTCAGTGCCGGAGCGACCGGACTTTCCGAACAGCGTGCCAGGGACGAAGGTTACGAGGTCGTCACTGCGACCAACGCCAGCCCTGATAAACCGGGATTCATGAGGTCTAAACTGCTGGTTTCCAAGATGGTTGCGGATGCAAACACCGGACGGATTCTCGGTTTCCAGTGTGTGGGGCCCGGTGAAGTGAATCGTCAGTTGGCTGAGGCCGCCATGGCCGTCATGAACGGCAATACCATCTATGAGGTAGGCATGGCCGATCTGCCGTATGCGCCCCCGTTCTCGCTGGCTATTGATCATTTCATCACCACGGCGCACATCCTTGATAATAAAATCTCCGGGCAGATGACCGGGATCAGTAATGCGCTGGTTAAGGAAAAACTGGATGCCGGGGAGCAGCCATTTGTTCTTGATGTCCGTGCGCCGGATGAATTTGATGAAATGCGCCTCAATGTCGGGGAAAAGCTCATTCCATTAGGAAAATTAAGAAATTCGCTGGAAGAACTTCCGCAGGATAAGAGTGTTGAAATTATTACTTTCTGTAAAATATCCATGCGCGGATATGAAGCTCAGCGGGTACTTGAAGCAAACGGCTGGACCAATGTCAAAGTCATGGAAGGCGGCATAATGGGCTGGCCGTTCAAGGTCGAGATATAGTTTTTGCTGGATGATTATGTGAAAATTGAAAAGGCATCCCGCTTTTTAAGCGGGATGCCTTTTGTGTTTATAGATAGAATATCTGAGCCGATTACAGAGCTGTTTCCAGCATCTTGCGTGAAACCTCAAGCGTAACATCGCCACGCTCGGAAAGCTGGGTCATGCCATGCTTTTCAAGTCCTGCAACCACACGGTCTATAATATCTTCTTTGATATCGTAAGCGGAGAGGCGGGTATGCATACCGATGCTGTTGAAGAATTCTTCGGTTTTGGCGATGGCCTGATCAATGCGTGCGTCATCGTCGCCTTCGCGGATATCCCAGACCCGTTCAGCGTACTGGATGAGTTTTTCACGCTTTTCAGCGCGGCGGACTTTCCAGTTGGCAAGCTGCATCACAGCCAGGGTTTTGCCGTGGTCCAGACCGGTCAGGGCGGTCAGTTCGTGCCCGATCATGTGAGTGGTCCAGTCCTGCGGCACGCCTGCACCGATGAGACCGTTCAGAGCCATGGTAGAGCACCATACGAGGTTGGCGCGTGCATCGTAATTTTCAGGTTCGTTAACGGTGGTTTCACCTATTTCAATCAGGGTCTGTAGAATACCTTCTGCGGTGCGGTCCTGAAAACGTCCTTCCGCAGGATAGGTCAGGTATTGTTCAATGGTGTGGATGAAGGTGTCTACCACGCCGTTTGCAACCTGTGTCTTGGGCAGGGTGAAGGTTATTTTAGGATCGAGGATAGAGAATTTCGGAAAAGTGTGGGTGGAGAAAACCGGGAGTTTGTCTTCATCGTCACTGATTACTGCTCCGTTGTTCATCTCGGAGCCTGTGGCCGGAAGGGTCAGAACGGTTCCGAAGGGAATAGCGAAATCAACTGGGACAGGGGTAAATCCGAATCTCATGAGTTCCCGTTCACGTCCTTCGTATTCTTTTGCCGGAGCAGACAGGGATATGAATTTGGTTCCGTCAATAACGGAACCGCCGCCGACAGCGAGTATGAAGTCGATGTTTTCATCGCGGACGATTTTTACCGCTTCCATAAGTACGTCAAATCTCGGGTTGGCCGGGATTCCTCCGAATTCGATGACAGTACGTTCACTTTTGGCAAGTTCAGAATTTACCCGGTCGAGCAGGCCGGTCTTCTTGGCACTGCCGCCGCCATAGGTGATTAGTACTTTTGCATTTTTAGGAACAAGATTATCCAGTTCCTGAAGCTGTCCGTCGCCGAAAACAATATTGGTCGGATTGTAAAAGGAAAAATTAAGCATGTTAACTCCTGTTTTTGATTATGTTTGAATTAGTTTATGCCCTGAGGGAGTCGTTTTATGAATACCTATTTTTGCAAACAGTTTGCCTTATTTTGCAAGATCAGAACATTTTAGTAGAATCATTTTTGAACAATGGATAGCAGGGTAACACAGGATGCTGCTATTGAAGGAGAATAAAATGAGTCAAAATAGAAATTTGCTGAATGAATTAAAAGAAGCTCTTGATGATGGGGCGGTGCGTGAAGGGTTGAATGAAACTTTTTTGGAAGAAGTTACCCTCTTCCGGGTTGCCGAGCACAAACCTAAAGTTCCGCTGATTTATGAGCAGTGTTTCTGCATAGCAGTAGACGGACACAAAAAATGCCATTTGAGTGATGTCACATACACTTACGGCGAAGATGAGTTTCTGGTTGTTCCCGCCATTGTGCCGTTGGATATCGAAGTTGTGCCTGCCGGGGACAGGCCTCTGTTAAGTATTACAGTTCCCCTTGATTTCAAGGTAATTCAAGATCTTGTGGAATCAATCAACAGCTATGACAAGCATACTCTGGGAAAGGTTCCCAGTTCTCCGGGGATATATTTCGAGCCGCTTGCAGATAATGTGATTGATCCTGCTATCCGTCTTCTTAAGGCTCTTAAATCACGCAAGGAAGCTAATATTTTTGGATATCAGATCATCCGTGAAATATACTACCATATTCTGATGGGTAAACATGGGCATCTGCTTGCTTCAGCTGCTTTCGGTGAATCGGATTACGCCCTGATCGCCAAATCCCTGCGTTTTATTCATGACAATTACAGCAGCGGAATCGATATTGATAAGTTGGCTGAAGGAGCCAATATGTCTGTACGCTCATTCTACAATCATTTTAAGGCAGTAACCGCATTGACCCCAGTGCAGTACCTGAAAAGGATCAGGTTGGAAAAAGCCCGTCAGTTCATGGCCGTAGAGGGAGAACAAGTCAGTTCAGCTGCACATCTCGTCGGCTATGAGAGTACGTCTCAATTCAGTCGTGAATTCAAACGCCATTTTGGTTTTACACCTAGGGAGGCGGTGCGTAACAGCCGCTAAATGACAGTATAGTATTAAAGTGTGTCACTATAACTTGAAGTTGTGTTAAATTTCTTGTTTATTCCTTTATTTGTCTGCTATTGTTCACAATAACATAACCGTTAACAGAAAGCAGAATAAGAATGAATTCAACGAGTATCTATAAGACAACTATACTTACTGTGCTGTTTATATTCTCTTTTTATGTATTGGATTGGGCTGTTCCTGTTGCGGAAGGTGCAAAGAATTCCCGTGGCCTGTGGGCGGAAAAGAATCTGACTGAAGAGGAACAGGCTTTTCTGCTGCAACATCCGGTTCTTCGGTTGGGGGTGGGAGTTAAGTTTCCGCCTTTTCAATATGTTGAATATGAATCCGGTATTCCGGTTTTTAAAGGTATGGTGTCCTCTTATCTGGATTTGATTGAGGGAAGATTGGGCATTAAGCTGAAACCGGTATATGGGATTTCTTTCAAAGAAGCTCTCGAGATGGGCCGCAACAAGGAAATTGACCTGTTCCCATGTATTTCACAAACACCGGAAAGACAGAAGTATCTGGTTTATACCGAGACATACCTTAGTTATCCGTTGGTTATTATTACCCGTGAAGATGCCCCCCTTGTGTCCCGGATAAATGATTTGGAAGGCAGAAAGATCGCCGTAGTTAAGTTTTTGGCAACTTACAGCAAGCTTACCAATGACTATCCTGATTTGAATTTTGATTATCTTTTCCGTAACAATATTGCCGAGGTATTGGAGGCCGTTTCACTCGGAGAGGCCGATGCCTGTATAGCCAACCTCGCAGTCTCCAGTTATGAAATCAACAAACGCGGCCTGTATAATCTTCGTGTAGCCTCGCCAACTCCGTGGGCCAATAACAACCTTGCCATGGCGGTCCGTGATGACTGGCAAATCATGCAGGGCATCTTGAATAAGGTGCTGGAATCAATCTCAGTATCTGAAAAGAATGCAATATCCGAACGTTGGATCAGGTTGAAAATTGATTCCGTTCTTGATTCTTCAAAGGTTTGGAGTATGGCCTTGAAAGTTTCGGGAGTGTTTTTGCTTGTCTTTTGCGGAGTGCTTTATTGGAACCGGAGATTGCATAAGGAAATATCTGAGAGGGAAAGAGCAGAGTCTATGCTTCTGGAAAGTGAAGAACGTTATAAGCAACTTTCTATGGCCTCATTTGAAGCTATTTTTCTTTCCGAGAACGGTATCCTCATCAATATGAATAAAACTGCGGAAAAAATGTTCGGTTATGTGGCGCAAGGTATTGAAGGGGTGCATCTGTTGCAATTTTTCCATCAGGATTCACGTGATTTTGTAGCCGAAAAACTCATTCTCAGCGAAGATACAATCCCATATATGACTACGGCCTTGCGCCGGGACGGGACTTCTTTCCCGTGCGAAGTGCAGGCCCGCATGAGCAGCCACGGTGGTAAAAAAATTCGAATTACCGCTCTTCGGGATATCACTCTTCGCAGAGAAGCAGAAGAGAGCAGAGCCAGAAGTGAACGTATTTTCAGACGCATCTTTGAGTCTTCCCCGTTGCCCATGCAAGAGGTGGAAATGAGCGGACTCATTCCCATTTTTGAACAATGGACTAAGGCAGGGAATACGGATGTTGAAGAGTATCTGCGAGAGAATCCTGAAGAACTAAAGAAATGTATGGATAATATTAATGTTGTGACTCTGAATGAAGCTTCTGTTGTCCTGCATGGGGCAGATGACAAATCTCAGTTAATCGGCCAAGTTTCTAATTATTTATCGTTAGAGTCATTATCTTTTTTGGATCGCGTGATTTCCGAATTGGCTTCCGGCAGGACATACTTTCATGATGAAATCCACTGGGAGAATCTGAAAGGTCGCAATCTGGACACATTGATTTATATTGATGTGGTCGATGGCTATGAGCATAGTCTGGCGAGGGTTCTGATTACCCTGGTGGATATTACAGAGAAGAAGAGGCTTGAAGAGACAATTATTCAGGCTGAAAAGATGATCTCCATAGGTGGTCTGGCAGCAGGTATGGCGCATGAAATTAATAACCCTTTAGCTGGGATTTTGCAGGGTGTTCAAAATATAAGGCGGCGTTTTTCTGATAAATATCCTGCCAATGTAGAGGCTGCGGAACTGGCTGGTGTAAGTTTTCCGGCGATGGTTGAATACATGGAAAAACGCAAAGTCTTTACCATGCTGAATGGGGTGCAACAATCAGGCGAACGTGCAGCCAGAATTGTCCAGAATATGCTTAATTTCAGCCGGGGCAGTTCAGCTGTGCAGGTTTATTGCGATATTAACGGATTGTTGGACCAGACCATTGAAATTGTTTCTAACGACTTCGATATGGAAAAGAAATACGATTTTAAAAAGATCAAAATTTTTCGTGACTATGATTCGCAGGCTAATAGTGAAAAATGTATACCTAGTGAATTGGAGCAGGTTTTCTTGAATCTGTTTAAGAACGCGGCGCAAGCCATGAGTGATAAAGAGTATGCAGATGGAAGTGTTCCCGAGTTACAGCTGATTACAGAAGTAACGGAGAAGGATACAATTATCAGGGTACGGGATAACGGTCCGGGCATTGATCTCAGTTACCGCAAACATATTTTTGATCCGTTTTTCTCCACCAAGGCTCCGGGATATGGAATCGGATTGGGGCTTTCGGTGTCGTATTTTATCGTTACCGAGAATCATGGAGGAAGCCTTGAAGTTTTTTCCCAGCCCGGCGAGTGGACCGAGTTTGTGGTCAGGCTTCCCCGCTAGTTGATTAAGCAATCTCAGCGTATATTTTTTGCCGTAATCCTGCACTGTGTTTCAGTACTCCGACTTCAATGTCTACAAAGTCGTAGAGGCGCGGACGTTTGCCGTCTGCGGGGCGCAGTATTCTGCCGATGATCTGGACCAGCCTGCCTTTTGATTTGATGGGTGAGCACAGAAAGAGTGTGGAAAGTCCCGGACAGTCGAATCCTTCGCCGATCAGTGATGCGGTGCTGGCCAGCACTTTAATCTTGCCGTTATTCAAGTCTTCGATGATAGTTTCACGTTCAGCTGTAGGAGTTTTTCCGGTCAGTACGGCTACTTCAACTCCCTGATCAAAAAGCAGATCTGAAAGGGCATCCAGATGGGCGGTGCGGTCGGCGACCATGAGCAATGTGCCGGAGTTCCGGGTGAACTCGTTTTTAACGCAGTCGGCAATGATCTTGTTGCGCGGGTAGTCCTCAGCAATGGCGGTCATCATGAGCGGATATTCTTCGGAAGGGTTGCCTGCAAATCTGAAGGCGGTTTCCACAGTGAAGATTTCCGGTTTGAGAATGGCCCCGGTATCACGCAGCAGATCGGGATTCACTCGGTGTACAACCGGACCGAGAGTCATGCTGATCATGCGGTCCAGTCCGTCCGCACGGTAAGGGGTGGCGGAAAGTCCGGTCAGGTATTTGGCGTCGAAATTTTTAACTACCTTCTGAAAGGTGCTGGCCGGGGTGCGGTGGCACTCATCCACGACAATGTGTCCGAATTCTTTTTGCAGCTCATCAAGGCGGTTACGGGCTGTTTGGATTGTCGCCACGGTCAGGGGCTTAAGTTTGAACTTGCCGCCACCGACCTGTCCAGCTTCCTCTCCAAGAAACTGTTTGATGCGGTCAATCCACTGCAGGAGCAGTTCTTTGGTGTGCACAATGATCAGGCATGGCTGTTTACGGCTGGCGATCAGGGCCAGCGCCATGACTGTTTTGCCCGCCCCGGTTCCGGCTTCAAGCAATCCCTGGGTCTGGTTGGAAAATGAATCCAAAGCGGCCTGTTGGTAAGGGCGTAATTCTCCCTTGAAAGAAAAATCCACTGGATCAAGTTCTCGCCGTTTGTCTTTGTATTCCGGCTCGATACCTGCTGCTTTCGCGATCTGGTGCAGTTCAATGCCGAATCCGCGTGGACAATGCAGTCTTTTTTTGCGGTCACCGGACCACATCTTGATATATTTGGGAATCTTTTTGCCTACCCGGCCCCGGTACTTAATGGCGTTAATGTAATCTGGGTTGGTTAAGGTAAGGGCTTCTTTAATCTCTTCCACCAGATCTTCGGGTGTGTCGGTCAGCGTCAGGTCATTTGAAATTTCGATCAGCATTGCTACTCCTGTTGCAGCAGGGTTTATCTTATGCCGGGTAACAAGTCGACCACGAATATTAGGCTGGAATACAAATGGCAGGTTGGAGGAAGTGTGCTGATCTCAATCCGTAATGCCGGCATCAACAAGGGAATTGGTATCTTTTTTTGATTTCATACCAAACGACTGATTCTATGAAATATATTTCACACGAAAGTAGTCGATTTTAATATTGATATAATGTAAATTAATGTAAGGAATGGGTCTAAAGGAGGGAATCAAATGAGAAAGTATGTAATATTGATGGCATGCCTAAGCATGCTTTTATTTGGAATTTCGGCGCAGGCGGCCACTTTTGCGAACAGCGTCGACTATTTCATGGGAAGTGGTCTTTCGGCCACCTCTGTCCGTGCTAATCCGTTGAATTCGTTGGGTAGTTATGATGCTCCTGCTGTGGACAGCCAGAATGTCGCAGTAGGGGGGGATTATAACTTCTTGAGTTTAGGTATGGGCGGGAGTGCGGTGTTCTCTTTCGGACGCTCTTTCACCGGCCCGGTTACCATTTATGAGACTACTTGGAATAGGCCCAATAATTACAATGAATATGCGCAGGTCTGGGCTGCAACTGATGATGTCCTGACAAGTTCCGGGGTTAATCTGGGAAGCGATGCTTGGGTTCTGCTCAGTCCGTCCATTTACAATCAGGACGGCGATTCATTCGGTGGGCAGACTGTATTTGCCAATGGCATTTACAGTTACCTGAAGGTCACCGATACCACCGGAAGTGTAGCGGGCGGCTCCAGCGGTGACGGCTTTGATATCAACGCCGTATCTGTCAGCCCGACCCCCATTCCCGGTGCAATTTGGATTCTGGGAGCTGGGTTGGCCGGCTTGATTGGTGTGCGGCGGAGAATCGGATCGTAATAATCTTAGCTGTTTAATTTGGAAAAAAGAAAAGGACTTAGAAGATATCTTCTAAGTCCTTGTTTTTATAGTGGCGGAAAGGGTGGGATTCGAACCCACGTATGGTTTCCCATAACTCGATTTCGAGTCGAGCGCGTTACGGCCGGACTTCGCTACCTTTCCGCATTTTATGCGCAAGACCGATTCCGGCTGTCCGGTCTTGGAAGGCACGATTTATATTTGTTTTTGCGCTGATTGGCAAGGGGAAATGATGGGTATTGTGACGAGATTTTGAAAATAGACATTTAATGCCGGATAGATGCGTGGGCTGTCAGTGGGGCTGTTTTGTGATTTCAGCTGGCGTGTATTTATAGTATGCTTGGATTCTGTATTTCATCTTGAGTTCTGAAACGAAATTTCACCATAAGGAGGCCTCAATGGGCAAAGCTAGGAAATGGTTGATTTTAAGCTGTCTGATTCTTCTCTGTTTTCCGAGTGCAGGTTTTGGCACCAAATATGCGATCCCGGATGATTGTCCGTGCAAGGAATCAATTTCCGAATTGGTTGAATCCTATGAAGGGGATCAGGTTTTCAGGATGCTTATTGATGAAGCCTTCAAGAATATGCAACCTCTCCCAGAGGGCTATCGCAAAGGCGGTAATCCCTGGCAAGGTAAATTTTTTGCTGATCTGGTTCCTTTTTTTGTTGACTGGTGTTCCTTTCTGCCTGAAGCGAAGGGTAGCTCTGATAATGGACTTCTTTACATTGAGCAGATGGACCTTTTCGCCTACCGGAATCCATTTGGAAGGGCTGCTTTTCAGACGCATCCGGGAATCATGATTTTTGATCAGTTTGCTAAAGAGCGGGGCGATTTTCTGAACAGCAAAGCTTCTACTGCACGTGTTGCCCAGTGGTTGTCTGACCCGCGTATTGAAAAAGAAGAGTATGTCCTGCCTAACCCCAAGGCCGCTGACGGTGGATTTAAGTCCTACAACCAGTTCTTTTCACGAAAATTCAAGGATATATCGAAAGTTCGGCCTCAAACCATGCCGGAGCGAGATTACGTCATCTCCGCACCTACCGATGCTATTGTAAATACCATTCCAGCGAAACTTGTTGCTGAAACAGCGACAATTCCTACCAAGGGGATGCAGAAGCTTAATATTCGGCAGTTATTGGCCGGGTCAAAGCATTGGAAACGTTTTGTGGGCGGAACCGCCATGTCGTGTGTTTTGATGCCCAATACCTACCATCACTACCATGCCCCTGTGGGTGGTAAGGTCATTGAGACTAAGCTCATTGATGGAGCTTTGCTTGGTATGGATGATTTTCCGAAATTTGTACCGACCACTGGAAACGTTGGCTACTTCGGGTCCAGTTTTGGTGCATTCGAGAGCTACCAGCGTGGCTATTTTGTTATAGATACCGGGAAATATGGGCTGGTCGGAGTTGTTCCGGTCGGCTTGAGCACCGTGGGATCAGTGGTTTTTGAGGACAAGTTCACCAAGGCGAGCGGTCCGGTCGCTATCAGGCGTGGTGATGAGTTGGGGCATTTTCTTTACGGTGGTTCGTTGGTGATTCTGGTTTTTGAGCCGGGTAAATATAAATCCGGGGCCATCAAAGTCCGTCTGGGTAACCAGATTGGGATTTTTGATACCAGCTCGAATAAGTAGAAATTTATACTGACAGATTCAAAGGCCGGGGATTATATTTCCGGCCTTTAGTTTTTTCTTTTGTGCAGAAAGAAACTTTGCAGGATGTTTTTGCATTCATCTTCACAAACCCCACCTATGGTCCAGAATTTGTGATTGGCGAAGGGGAGTTCTGTCCCTTCCAGATTGGAGATTACGGCCCCGGCTTTGGGGTCTGGTGCTCCGAAGATAACTCCGCCGACCCTTGCGTGGATAATTGCGCCGAGGCACATGATGCAGGGTTCGAGTGTTACCACCAGAATTGAGCCGCGCGGGAGGCGGTAGTTTCCGATTGCTTCGCAGGCATGGCGTAGGCAGTTGATTTCTGCGTGTCCGGTGGGATCGTTTTTGGTGAGTGGGGTGTTATTTCCGGTGGACAGCAGTTCGCCTTCCGCAGTGAAAAGAGCTGCGCCGATGGGAACTTCACCGTGTTTGCGGGCTTTGAAAGCTTCGCGAATGGCAACGTCCATCATGGAGCGCCATGTCTGGCCTTGCGGTGGGTTTGCGGGAGGTGTTCCTCTGAGGGTGATTTTCGGCATTTGAATCTGATGCGCTGGCGTATTTGGGTTGATTTAGTTCTCAGCAGTATGAATTAGAAAAGGGGAGAGTGATAAACAACTCTCCCCTTTTAATTTCAATACTGATTTGCAGCACAAGACGGCGAAGCCTTAATGAAAGGTTTTGAAGAGTTCAGAAGAAACTTATGCAAAAGTTTCTCTGGTCCTCAAAGGGCCGCCGGAGGCAATCTTAAAGCGATTTAATATAATTCACGCCACCTTCGAGGAGCGCCAGACCGAGAGTCGGAATATCGCCACGGGTCCACTTGGGATGGTTGGTGGGGTGGTTGAATGCTTCGGGATGCGGCATGAGTCCGAGGATTCTGCCGGAAGGATCAGTCAGTCCTGCTATGCCAAGCGGGGAGCCGTTGGGGTTGGCAGGGTAGTCCATGGTTACATCGCCGGATTCGGGATCGATGTACTGTACTGCGTGGAGATTATTCTCCACAATTTTCTCGAGCATTGCGTCGTCAGCGGGGATAATTTTACCTTCGCCGTGACGGACAGGGACGTTCAGGGTTTCGATTCCCTTGGTAAATACGCAGGGAGAGTCGGGGTTAGCCTTGAGGTGAACCCAACGGTCTTCGTATTTAGCGGAATCGTTGTAGCTGAGCGAGACCTGACGGGTGAAGTATTCTCCACCTACTGCGGGCAGCAGGCCAAGTTTAACCAGCAGCTGGAATCCGTTGCAGATTCCTAAGATTACGCCGCCGTCTTCAAAGAATTTTTTGATCTGGTCCACAAGCGGTGTCCCGTCTGTGGTGTGAGCGTGTTTCCAGCGGAGTGCAGCAGCCTGTGCCGCTCCGAGGTCATCGCCGTCAAGAAAGCCGCCGGGAAAAATCAGGTAGTTGTAACCTTCAAGAGTTTTTTTTCCTGCAGCAAGATCGGAAAAATAAGTGATGTCTACTTCGTCTGCGCCCGCTTTTTTAGCGGCATGAGCAGACTCGTGTTCACAGTTGGTTCCGTAACCGGTGATGACCAAAACTTTAACGCGGGCCATATATTTTTGTCCTCCAGATGTTGACAATAGAAATATTCCAAGACTATTTAATGCCTGTTTTGAAGAGAGGAACATAATTGCGGGTCAGCCTCCCGTCAACAGTCTATATTCCTCAGGACGTACCGCTAACACATTTTTTTAAAGTGGGATACGCCTGAATATAGGATTGTTTACGGGTTGGGACCTTTTTGTGTTTTTTTCATGAGTATCGACTTTATTCGCTGTCAATTTTGTTTTATGTAACAGCGATATTTTAAAATAAATTGTCCGCCACGGGACGGGAGCGTTATGAAAACCAAATTTATATTCATCACCGGGGGCGTGTTGTCCTCACTTGGTAAAGGGCTGGCCGCAGCATCCATCGGCGCACTTCTTAAAGCAAGAGGGATGACCGCAACTATTCAGAAGCTTGATCCTTATATCAATGTTGACCCCGGAACCATGAACCCCTTTCAGCACGGGGAAGTTTACGTAACTGATGACGGCGCCGAAACTGACCTCGACCTCGGTCACTACGAGCGTTACCTTGATGTTCCGCTCAGCCAGAAAAACAACATGACTTCCGGCCGTGTTTATCACAACGTAATCACTAAAGAACGTCGCGGCGACTACCTCGGCGGTACAGTGCAGGTTATCCCGCACATTACCGACGAGATTAAAAATGCGGTGAAAAATGTTCCCAATGGTGAGGACGTGGCCCTCATCGAGATCGGCGGTACTGTCGGTGATATCGAAGGTCTTCCCTTTTTGGAAGCTATTCGCCAGCTTCGCTCCGAGCTGGGCAGCGAGAATGTGCTTTATATTCACCTGACCCTTGTTCCCTACCTTGCAGCTGCAGGCGAAGTTAAGACCAAGCCTACCCAGCACTCCGTCAAGGAACTCCGCAGCATCGGTATTCATCCGGATATCATCCTCTGCCGCAGTGAAGTTGATCTTGATGAAGATATCAAGCGCAAGATTGCTCTTTTCTGTGACGTTGATCGTGATGCTGTTTTTACCGCTGTTGATGTAAAATCTATTTACCAGCTTCCGCTCAGTTTTTATAATGAAGGACTGGACCAGAAGATTGCTATACTCCTTAAGCTTCCGGCTAAGAATTGTAATCTTGAGCCTTGGAAAAGGCTTAACTATATTCTTGAGAACCCCAAGGGTGAAACCACTATCGGCATTGTCGGTAAATATGTGGATCTCAAGGAAGCATACAAATCCCTGCATGAAGCCCTTATCCACGGCGGTGTCGCAAATGAAGTCAAAGTTAATTTGCGTTATGTGAACTCGGAAGAGATTACTCCCGAAAACGTTAAGGAAAAGTTGGCCGGAATTGATGGCGTGCTGGTTCCCGGCGGTTTCGGTCATCGTGGTGTTGAAGGTAAGATCGCGGCTATCCAGTATGCCCGTGAAAACAAAGTACCTTTCTTTGGTATCTGTCTCGGTATGCAGTGCGCAGTTATTGAATACGCACGTAACGTAATGGGCCTCACCGGTGCTAACTCTGAAGAATTTAATCCTACAGGTACTGACAACGTCATCTACCTGATGAAAGAGTGGTTCGATTACCGCACAGAGAAAACTGAAAGCCGTTGCGAAGAAAGCGATAAGGGCGGAACCATGCGTCTTGGCGCTTACCCCTGTAAGATTGTTGAGGGAACCAACGCCATGGCAGCGTACGGCCAGACTGAAATTCAGGAACGCCACCGCCACCGTTACGAGTTCAACAAAGAAAAATTCGCAGATCAGCTCGTTGAAGCTGGGCTGGTGCTCAGCGGTCTTTCCCCGGATGAATCTCTGGTTGAGATCGTTGAAGTTGCCGATCATCCCTGGTTCCTGGGTTGCCAGTTCCACCCGGAATTTAAGTCCAATCCCATGCATGCTCACCCGCTGTTCAGGGATTTTATCAAGGCTGCCCGCGACAATAAGTAAAATTAACTATCGATTGCCCGGGAGCACTGTATGCAGTGTTTCCGGGCAGTCTTATAATTGGAGGGCAGTTTCTTTTGACCCCCGATGAATTATATCAAAAAAGTAAGCAGGGACCGTTCATTCTGGCGGGGCCTTGTGCACTGGAAACCATAGATGTTGCCCTGCGTGCTGCAGAAGTTCTGGCGGACATCGCATCCCGTCTTGATGTGACGGTAATTTTCAAAAGCTCTTTCGACAAGGCTAATCGGACCTCTGTTACTTCTTTCAGAGGGCCGGGCATGGAGGAAGGGCTTAAATGGTTACAGCGGGTTAAGGACGAAACCGGACTGCCTGTTGTTACCGATATTCATACCCCGGATCAGGCTGCTCCTGTTGGTGAAGTGGCTGATGTGATCCAGATTCCCGCATTTCTCTGCCGCCAGACAGATCTTCTGGTTGCTGCCGCAAATACCGGTCGGGTTGTGAATGTTAAAAAAGGGCAGTTTCTTGCCCCCCATGATATGCGCCATGTAGTGGGCAAATTGCGTGAAGCCGGCAACGACCGTATCTGGCTCACCGAGCGCGGTGCTTCCTTCGGCTACAACAATCTGGTTGTGGACATGCGTTCCATGGCAATTATGAAAGAGTTGGGGTGTCCGGTAGTTTTTGATGCTACCCATTCAGTACAGCTTCCCGGTGGTCTTGATGGTAAATCCGGTGGACAGCGTGAGTTTGTCCCTGTCCTTTCCCGTGCTGCTGTGGCTGCTGGTGCGTCCGGTGTTTTTATGGAAACCCACCCTGACCCGGACTGCGCGCTTTGTGACGGCCCTAACAGCTGGCCTTTGGATCGTGCTGAAGACCTGATCAGAGACCTTCTTGCCGCCTGGAGTGTGAATTATGTCTGCTAAACAGCGCGCTGAAAAAATTAAGCTGCTTATTCTTGACGTTGACGGTGTTCTCACTGACGGCGGTCTTTATTATGATCATGAAGGTAACGTAACTAAGCGTTTTAACGTACAGGACGGTCTCGGCATCAAGTTTGCCCAACAGGCAGGGATTGATCTGGCGGTAATTACCGGATTGAATCATGGTGCCGTTGAAAAAAGGGTGACTGAACTGGGAATTACGGATTATTATCCCGGACAGCGTGAAAAGCTTCCTTTTTATGAGAAGCTGCTCAAAGATAAGGGTCTTAAAGACGAAGAAGTCGCTTACATGGGTGATGACTGGATTGATGTCCCTGTTATGCTGCGCGTGGGGTTGCCCATGGCCGTAAGAAATGCCCAGCCTGAAATCTTCGGCATTTCAAAATGGATCTCCAGCCGTAAGGGCGGGAGAGGTGCTGTGCGTGAAGCAATTTCATTTATTCTTGATGCGCAGGGCAAGTTGGACGCAATCTGGAAAGAGTGGGCAGGTTAGATGGGCCGTATCGGCTTGGTTTTATCTTTGATTCTTGCCTTGTTTCTGGGGCTTGCTTCCGGAACTCTGCTTAGTAAAAAGTACGGAGTTTTTCCGCACATGGCCCGTGGCGTTGTAAGAAGTCCGCTGGTGGCCGATGAGAACCAGTCTGATATTTCTGCTGAGGAAATTGAACTGATTCAGGGGACTGGTGGTGACATTGAATGGATTTTGCGGGCAGGAAGCGCTGATTACGATCAGGAAGAAGGTCTGGTAAAGGCCGACAAACCCCGGGTCACATATTACCTTGGCCGGGATCGTAAAGAAGTTTTTGTTAGCGCCTTACATGGCGAAGTCAGCCAGAAGGGCAAGGGATTAAAGCTCTGGGACAATGTAAAAGGTAATTATGGCGATATGGGGCTTATTGCTGATCGTCTCGATTTTAAACCCAAGGAGAACTTACTTTTCCTTGAAGGGAATGTGAAAGTTCAGAGTCCGGCAGTTTATATTACTTCCAACCGGGTCAAGGTCGACCTTGTAACCCGTGAAATAATGATTGAAGATGGAATGGAAGCCCTAATTTCACCGGACATGGTGGTAATGCCTCAATAGAAGCGAGCATTCATTTGATAAATATATTTGGAAATAGTTCATTTTTGCGCGGCAGGTCTGTACCAGTATTTTTTTCTTCTGCTGTTTTTATTGTGTTGTTTGTTCTGGCCTTTCTTACGGCCAGCTCCAGCGTACATGCTTATGATAAATCTCAACTGAAGATTGCAAGGACTATCGCCAACGTCCGTTCAGAGCCTTCTCTCAAGGCGAATGTTGTCTGGATTCTTTCCCCGGCGGAAAGCTTTCTTGTCGGCCCGGAGAAAGATGGCTGGCTCCATATCTATCCGGCTTCCGATGAAAAGGATGTTAAGCCGGTCGGATATGTTTCCCGTAAAGTGGTCATCCCCGCTGCTGCGGATAGCCCGCTCGCGGATTGGGGGGATATCCGCTATGTTGGAAAGGACATGAAATACCATCTGGAACGCACTGTAAAGTCTTCTACAGGTGGAATGCTCAAGTCCGGAGACAAGATCAAAGTAGGTTTCCTCAGGAATGGCTGGTATGCCTTTTTCAAGCCGGATGCAAAGGTCGTTTCCGAGGCTGATGCTCTTGGCTATGTCAAGCAATCTGAAGTTGATATGGTCAATGACGATGCACGTATTCGGTATGCGGTGCGTCGGATCAATGTAATTGAAAAGCCTGTGGCTACTTCCAGAGCCGTGGGTGTGCTTAGCCCCGGACATCGTGCTCAGGTTAATAAAGTGAAGGGTGGAATGTATGCCCTTTACCGTATTGATACCATTGTTAAAAATGATACTCCGGTCTGGGGTTATGCTTGGGGGCCTTTCCTTGCTCCTTATCCTGCAAATCTTGAAAAGACTCAGATGGCTGGAATTGATGCCCGTAAAGCAGAGATCAAGGCTGAAAAGAATGAAAAGATTAAGGAAGAGCTGAAGCGTGGCAATGAACTTGCCGCCATGGAAAAGGCAATGGATGAAATGCTGATCGCTCCGGTCGAGACTAAAACTCTCTATGCGACAGCAGTTCTGAATGTCCGTTCCGAGCCTGATGTTAAAGCCCTTATTGTAAATAAGCTGGAAAAAGGACAGCCGGTCGTCGTTGGTCAACTCGAAGGAAAGTGGTATCCTGTTTTCAAGGCTGATCAGAATAAAGAAGCCAAGCTCATCGGTTATGTGTATGGCACTTATCTTTCAGCTGATGCCCCGGTCGTTGAGAAAGAGAAACCGCGCAAGAAGCGTGTCCCCGGCGGCCCGGATGAAGTTCCCATTAAGATTACTTCTACCAAAATGACATTCAGCGAAAACCGCAACCAGATTACTTTTTCAGGTAATGTAAAGGTTATACGTCTGGATGTAACTCTCACTTCTGACACCCTGACTGCCTATTTACGCCCAGACGGCGATTCTCTTTCCGATACTCAGGACAAGATTAAGAAAATCGTTGCCGGCGGTAATGTTAAGGTGGTGATGAAAAAGCGCAAAGGTCAGTGCGATAAGCTGACTTATGTGGTTGGTGATTCCATCATATACATGAAAGGTAATGCTGAATTGCTGGATGGCCCCAACAATATTCAGGGCGATGAAATCAAATTTTACATTAAAGATAACCGTGCTGAGGTTGTCGGCGGCAAGAAGCCTATCGAGGCTATTTTCTATACCCCGAAAAATGTGTCGCAGTAGGAAAAATTATGTCTTCGATTATCGCCAAGAAATTGGTCAAGAACTACGGACCTAAAGAGGTTGTCCGCGGAATCGGGCTTACTGTGCGCGAGGGAGAGGTTGTAGGGTTGCTGGGTCCGAACGGAGCCGGTAAAACAACCACTTTTTATATGCTGGTGGGAGTGGTTAAGCCTACTTCCGGGGATGTCTATTTCAATAAGAAACAGATAACCCGTCTGCCTCTGCATGAGCGGGCTCGTATGGGGCTCAGCTATCTGCCGCAGGAAAGCTCCATTTTCAAAAAGTTGTCTGTACGTAAAAATCTTGAAATCATCATTGAGCATACCGGTCTTTCCGGTAAGGATATTCCCAAGAGAGCGGATGAACTTCTGGACCAACTGGGCATCCTGCGTCTTGCCGACCAGAAGGCTATGTACCTTTCAGGTGGTGAACGACGCCGTTTGGAAATTGCCCGTGCCATGATTAACAATCCCAAGTTCATTTTGCTTGATGAGCCGTTTGCAGGGATTGACCCCATTGCGGTTATTGATATTCAGGACATTATTTCTTCGTTGAAGGATATGGGGCTGGGTATTCTTATTTCCGACCACAATGTGCGCGAGACCCTTTCCATCTGCGACAGGGCATATCTTGTGTACGAAGGCCGGGTAATACTTAATGGTTCACCGGAAAGTATTGTTAAAAATACCAAGGCGCGCAGGCTTTATTTGGGGGACAGTTTTAGTCTTTAGCAGTCTGTGCATTAAGCATTAAATATTCAGGCCGGGATTTATTCAGTAATCCCGGCCTTTATTGTGTAAAGTTTAATTAAATTTGTCATTGTTGATTTACAGTCTGCCAGAACATTGGTACACTTTTTTCATATACATTTTCTGTATATAAAAAATCCATAAATTTCAGATGATTCAGAGGTCTTTGTTGCATCTTGAAAATGGATGTGGCATAGTTGAATCAAGGTTGAGGGAACCTAGAAAGTGTTTTTTCTGTTCTCGGCTGATAACTGATTGAAATAAATTGAATTAGATATAAATAGAAGGTGGCCTGATAATATGGGGTTGGAACTTAGACAACAATTAAAGCTTACTCAGCAGCTGGTGATGACTCCTCAGTTGCAGCAGGCTATCAAGTTGTTGCAGCTTTCCCGCTTGGAACTGGTGGATTCCGTTCATCAGGAGCTGATGGAAAATCCTATCCTTGAAGAAGCTGAAGCGCAGGAAAGGACTGATGCTGCTGATGCTGATGCAGGTACCGCTACTGCAGAGGAAGCACAAATTTCCAAGGAAGCGGAGTGGGAAAATTATCTCGGTGAATTTTCCAGTACGTCAAAGCAGTCCGCTTCCCGTGAATCCGAGTCTTATGAAGAGGGTACTTCGTTTGAAGCCCGTTTGACCAAGACAACCTCGCTCGAAGGGCATTTGCATTGGCAGATGAGTCTTTCCGATTTTACTGAGGCAGAAATCACCATAGGTGAGTGTCTTATCGGTAATTTAAGTTCCGGAGGTTTTTTACGGATTGACTTGGAAGAAGTTTGTGAAACGTGCTATGCTGAAATCGAAGATGTAGAAAGTGTGCTCTACCGCATCCAGCGGTTCGACCCTGTAGGGGTAGGAGCAAGAACGCCGCAGGAATGTCTACTGATTCAGCTTGAGGCTTTAAAGCTCGACGATGATCCGATTCTGGTCTCGTTGGTACGTGATCATTTGGATGACCTTGAAAAAAAGCGTTACAAACCGCTTGCAAGGAAATTCAAGCTTAGCATGGAGGATTTGAAGAGTTATCTGGACTTGATGCAGACACTTGATCCTCTTCCGGGAGCAAGTTTTTCAGGTGGAGACTCTTTCTATGTCAGCCCGGATGCTTATGTTTATGAATATGACGGAGATTTTGTCATAGTTCTAAACGAAGACGGTCTTCCCAAACTGCAGATGAATGCATTTTATGTGGAGACATTGGCATCCACAAAAGGGGATGACAAAGAATACTTTCAAGACAAGATGCGCTCCGCTCAATGGCTGATGAAGAGCCTGTATCAGCGGCAGCGTACCTTATATAAAGTTCTTGAATCCATAGTGAGATTCCAGCGCGATTTTTTCGCCGAAGGTGTCACCAAGCTTAAGCCGCTTATTCTTAAGGAGGTGGCGGAAGACATCGAAATGCATGAATCCACTGTGAGCCGAATTACAACGAATAAGTATGTATCGACTCCGCATGGAATCTATGAGCTAAAGTTCTTTTTTAATAGTGCTCTCGGTCTGGACGACGGATCTCAGGTCGGTTCCGAATCCGTCAAGGCGACGATCAAGAAATTGATCGGTGAAGAAGACGGAAAGAAGCCCCTCAGTGACGAGAAGATCGCTGAGATTCTCAAAGAGAAGCTGGAAGTCAATATCGCCAGAAGGACCGTAGCCAAGTATAGAACTGCAATGGGGATACTCTCCTCCTCGAAAAGGAAAAAGGTCTTCTAATGTAGTTCGGAGAAATCAACGCATATTCACCCCTTACTAAGGAGGCTCTTTATGAACGTAGCATTTACTTTTAAGAACTTCGACGCATCCGAACATCTTAAGGAATATGCAAACAGCCGTTTCTCCAAGTTGGCAAAGTACGTCAGCAATCCTGACAATACTGATATGCAGGTGAATTTGTCAGTTGATAAGTTCAGACACGTTGCGGAAGTTGTTTTTACTTCCGACCATCTGCATGTCTCAGCTTACGAAGTGTCCGAGGACATGTATTCTACCGTGGATATGGTTCTGGATAAGCTTGAAGCCCAGCTTCGTCGCGCAAATGAAAAGATGAGAAGCCACAGGCGTAAGGAGTCTGCTCCTGCGCGAATGGATATTCTCAGTTACGGTGAGGAAGAGTACCGGGAACCAGTGATTGTGGAGTCTGACTCCTTCGTTCCCAAGCCCATGAGTATTGATGAAGCAGCAGAGCAGTTGCAGACCCTTGACCATGAATTCCTCGTATTCCGCAACGCGGACAACGAAGCCATAAATGTAATATACCGCCGCAACAATGGCGATTTCGGTTTAATTGACCCGGGATACTAACTAATGAACATAACTGACAATCTGGCGAAGGATCTTGTTATATATGAACTGAACGCCTCTGATAAGGGCGAAGTTCTGAAAGAAATGGTTTCCACCCTGAAAGACGCAGGTCTTGATGTAGACGTGGAAAATGCCCTGAAGGTCCTTAATGATCGTGAGAAACTTGGAACAACAGGAATAGGGGATGGCATTGCCATCCCCCATGGAAAACTGGAATGTCTTGAAGATATAGTTGTTGTCGTTGGTCGCTCCAGTGAGGGCGTAGACTTTGAATCTTTGGATATGCAGCCCTGTAAAATATTCTTTATGGTACTGGCCCCCGAGCAGGGGGCCGGTGCTCATTTGAAGGTGCTGGCCCAGATTTCGCGGCAACTCAAGGATGAGCCGTTCCGGCAGGCTTTTATCGATACTGCGGACAAGGATGAATTACTTCGCCTTCTCGGTATCGCATAAGATTAAAGTTGTTTAAAAGATATAAATAATTAGATTAGCAATGAACCTAGGTCATTGCTAATTTTATTTGTGGGCTAGAGTTAAAGGAGGGCTTCAAGGTGGTTACGGATGACTCTTTTCCTGTGATTGTTGTTACCGGTCTTTCCGGCGCCGGGAAATCCACAGTGCTAAAGGTGTTTGAGGATCTACGCTTTTTCTGCGTCGACGGTCTGCCTGCAGGGATGCTTTCCCGTCTGGTAGATTTGTTCAACACCCGAGACAATGCATACCGTGGGCTGGTGCTGGGGATGGACCTGCGACAGCTGGAGTTCAGCTCCGACTGGGAAAGCACTCGTGAAGAATTGACCCGCAAAGGCTACACGCCCAGCATTCTTTTCCTTGAAGCGCGTCTTCCAGAGCTGGTGCGCCGCTATGCAACCACCCGACGTCTGCATCCTCTTGAGTCCAGAGATATTGGATTGGAACAGGCTTTGGAACGGGAAAAGGAGATTCTCGGTGAAGTCCGGCAGCAGGCTGATCTCGTTATTGATAC
Organism: Maridesulfovibrio spiralis (SeqCode); assembly: GCF_048571135.1. Classification (NCBI taxonomy): domain Bacteria; kingdom Pseudomonadati; phylum Thermodesulfobacteriota; class Desulfovibrionia; order Desulfovibrionales; family Desulfovibrionaceae; genus Maridesulfovibrio; species Maridesulfovibrio spiralis (SeqCode). The sequence goes on from NZ_CP182344.1 coordinate 3,618,033, forward strand.
CACCACCTATTCTATTCATGATCTTCGCCGCAGGATTCAGGAAAAGTGGGCTGAGTTAAGTGAAAAGACGAGAGGTCTCCGAGTCCATGTGATGTCTTTTGGCTTTAAGCACGATGTTCCTACTGCTGCGGACATGGTTATGGATCTCCGCTTCCTGCCTAACCCGTACTTTGAAGAGGAACTTCGTCCTCTCTCTGGTCAGGATAAAGCTATTTCAGATTATGTTCTCGGTACGGAACCGGGTTCAATTTTTATTGAGAAATATCTCGATTTCCTTCAATATGTGCTTCCGCTTTACGAAGCGGAAGGAAGATACAGGCTGACTATTGCTGTTGGATGTACCGGTGGAAGACACCGTTCCGTTGCCACCGCTGAAAGGGTATTTGCAACTCTTAAGGATAATGGTTATTCTGTTTCTCTTGAACATAAACATATTCATTTGAAATAGTTAATATATTTGAATTTATTAGGAAGATTGATGGGCATAGAATCAAGTAAAAACGGTATAGTTCTCGTTACCCATGGTAACTTCGGGCAGGCGCTGATTGAAGCGGGTGAATTAATTGTTGGTCCGCAGGAGGGAGTTCTCTCCTTAAGCGTGGATGTTTCGCAGGGCATTGATGCCGCTGTGGAATCGCTTAAAGGTCATATCTCCGAAGTTAAGAATGGAAACGGAGTCCTGATTCTTACCGACATGTTCGGCGGAACACCTACCAATCTTAGTCTTTCCCTTCTTCAGGGAGATGATATTGAGGTTGTCACCGGAGTGAGCCTGCCCATGCTTCTCAAGGCATTTCAGATGCGCAATGAATCCTTGCAGAAAATGGCTGGGGAAGTCAGCAAGGCTGCGGCTAAAGGGATTGTAATTGCAGGTGAAATGCTGCGAAAACGAACTACGAAAGGGTAGCCATGATGTGGGTGAGAATTGATAACCGTCTTGTTCATGGGCAGATCATTGAAACTTGGCTACCGTACACCCACGCAAAGAATATCATCGTGGCTAACGATGCTGTAGCCGGGGATGATTTGCAACAGCAGATTATGTCGTTGGCTATTCCGCAGTCGGTTAGCTGTGCTTTCTGTCTTGTCGAAGAATTGAACGATAAGATTATTGCACTTGCTAATGGAAACGGCAGCACGATCATTCTTTTTTCATCATGCGCCGATGTTCGTCGGGCACTTGATTCCGGGTTCAGGTTTAATTCCGTGAATATCGGTAATATTCATTACGGTCCCGGTAAGAAGCAAATTTCCCCCAGTGTGGCTCTTAGCTCGGATGATGAGTCCTGTCTTCATTATTTTAAAGGGCAGGGCATAGAACTTGATTTTCGCTGTGTCCCCAATGATCCTGTTCAGGTGAGGTTCTCATGAGTCTGTTCCAAGGATTAGCTCTGTCGTTTCCAGTATGGGTGGCGGTGATTGGTTTTTTTTTGCGATTTTTTCGCTTTTCCGCTTCACGATAAATCCCGGCCTTCTTGAGCGTCCTCTTGTCGTAGGTGCTCTCTGGGGTGCTGTCACGGGTGATGTTGCCACAAGTTTAAAAATTGCGGTATTCTTTGAGTTGTTCTGGCTGGATAATATCCCGGCAGGAACCTACATTCCCCCACATATTCTTGCTCCAACATTTGCCGCCCTGGCATTAACTACTTCCTTTGCCTTTACTGATCCACGGCAAGTCATGGTCGTTTTATTGGCCTGTCTGCCGCTGGCCCGGTTCGGTTCTTGGCTGGATTATTCGTTAAGGCAATGGCATAATCGTGGACACAACAAGCTAATCGGCTGGGCACGCAAGGGAAAAGCAGGTAATCAGCTCCCGCAAAAGCTTGTTTTTCAATCTATTTTAAGAACTTTTGTCACTTCTTGGCTTTTTTTCTGGACAAGTACCATAATCCTTCATTATATCCTTTGTATATTTTTTCACAAATGGGGACCTCTGGTCGCCGGAGTGGATATGAAATGGTCTTTTTTATGGATAGCCGCTAGTCTTGGAGGTCTTTTAGCACTGAGGCTGCGCAAAGCTTACGCCACTTTTGTCTTCGGAGTGGTCTTATTCGGCTTTATTATCCTTGCCGGGATCATGTAGCCCTTGGCAGAGAAAAAAGATTGTGATAGAAGACACAAGCTCTATTAAGCTACCATATTTCTTAGGAGGAAATTATTATGGCTATTATCGCAGTAGGACACAAGAATCCCGATACCGATACCATTGCATCCGCAATCGCAATTGCAGACCTGTGGTCTAAAGCAAAAGAAGAAACCAAAGCTGTTGCACAGGGCGAACTCGCTCCTGAGACCGCTTTTGTTCTCGAAAAATTCGGTTGCGCTGCTCCCGAAATCATGACCGACGCTACTGATCAGAAAGTTATCCTCGTTGACCACTCTGACCTCGCTCAGTCCATGGACAACCTTGATAAAGGTGAAGTAGTTGCAGTAGTTGACCACCACAAACTCGGTGATGTTACTACTCCCAACCCCCTCGAAATGTGGGTATGGCCTGTTGGTTGCACCGGTACCGTTATCAATGCAATGTACAAGTTCTACAATGTAGAAATCCCCAAAAACATTGCTGGTGTACTTCTCTGTGCAATCCTGTCTGACACCGTTATGTTCAAGTCCGTAACCTGCACCGAAGCTGATAAAGAAGCTGTTGCAGAACTGTCTAAGATCGCTGGTGTTGAAGATGTTATGGCTCTCGGAATGGAAATGTTCAACGTTAAGTCCGCAGTAGCTGGCGCTTCCATGAACGAACTCATCTTCCGTGACTACAAAGATTTCGATATGTCCGGCAACAAAGTTGGTATTGGCCAGCTCGAAGTTGTTGACCTGACCGTTTTCGACGAAATCAAAGATGACCTCTACGCTGAACTTGAAAAAGTTAAAGCTGATGGCCGTCACAGCTGCTTCCTGCTTCTGACCGACATCATGAAAGAAGGTTCCGAAATGCTCATCGTTTCCGACGATCCTTCCGTTGTTGAAAAAGCATTCGGCGTTGCTCCCGAAGGTACCAAAGTATACCTTGAAGGCGTAATGTCCCGCAAAAAGCAGGTTGTACCTAACTTCGAGAAAGCTTTCTCTGCATAAGTTAAGTATAAATAGCTTCTTTGTGTCCGGCAGGATTAGTCCTGCCGGACTTTTTTTATTGCTCTTGCAGTGGTTGATTTTAATCGAATATTTATTTAAATTTGCAAACGATGGTTATGTCTAGATAGTTTGAGGTGCAGCATTCAGTGGTTATAATTCAAAAGATAGTTCTCAGCATTGCGGCACTGCGTGTTATTGTCTTGATAGTTATTGGAGATTTATGAATATTACCTTGCTGTGCTACGCAACATTTGCGGATAAAGCCCCGGAAGATGCAGATAATTTCCCCTTGATTGAGGGGGAAACTGTAAACGATGTACTTCATAGGGTTGGGATTCCTATTGATGAAGTTAAGATTGTTTTCATCAACGGGGTCTCTTCAAAATTTGATTCAGTTCTTTCAGATGGAGACAGGGTCGGCGTGTTTCCGGCTGTAGGTGGCGGTTGATTGATAAATAGGAGGGGCGGATGAAATATCTTTTGCGTATTTTAAGTTTGAATTTATTGATGGTTTTGATGTTTGCTTCCACAGCTGCGGCAGCGACAATTAATGGTAAAAATTGGTATAATGAAGCTCCTGGTGTGCATACAATGCAGATTTGGGTGGTTGAGCCTGAAGTTTCAATTAAGAAGGTAAACATTAAGAATAATCCCAGTTCTTCATGGACTTGGCGATATGCTGACGATACCAAGCGCTCCGTAATTATGACTGGACTTGAAACTTCTGGTATTAATCAGGTTAATCCTGACTTTCAGTTTACTTCGCCAAATAAGAAATTTGATTTTTCTGTTGAATGGGCTGAAATAAGTAATGATAACACACTTACCGGAACAAATTTTTATATAAATAAACGCTGGCAGTTCACGAAAGGTGAGATTTCACACAGCCCGACACCAATTCCTGCTGCGGTGCTTTTGTTCGGCGGCGGCCTTTCTTTGGTGGCGTTTATAAGGCGGAAGTTTGCATTCAGTTAGCTATATTTTAAAATTGAGAATAAATGAAGACCGGTAATTTCCGGTCTTTTTTTATGTGCGCTTATTTTTTAATGAATAATGGTAATATTTATTGTATTGATTATCTTTTTGGCTCATGTTATCCGCTTATCCGTTCAGGACAATTAAATACTCCTGAAGGAGGATACTATGGGCAATCGTTGCCTTTTGAAGTCAAAAATTCACAGAGCAACCATCACCGACGCAAATGTCGATTACGAAGGTTCAATTTCTATAGATGTGGATTTGTTGGAGAAATCAGGGATTCTTCCCTTCGAGCGGGTTGACGTTTTAAACGTAGATAATGGTGAAAGGCTCACCACTTACGCCATCGAAGGTGGACCCAGAGAATTCTGTCTCAATGGCGCAGCCGCACACAAAGGGGAAGCCGGAC
>NZ_CP182344.1:3627500-4485098 GCF_048571135.1 Maridesulfovibrio spiralis (SeqCode)
CTGAAGCTTGAGTAAAATCAAGTGGAGGGCCGAACCGTTGTAAGTTGAAAATTACTCGGATGACCTGTGGATAGGGGTGAAAGGCCAATCAAACTTGGTGATAGCTGGTTCTCTCCGAAATATATTGAGGTATAGCCTCAGGAGTTTTCTTGCGGAGGTAGAGCACTGACAAGGCTAGGGGTCCCACCAGATTACCAAACCTTATCAAACTCCGAATGCCGTAAGATATATCCTGGGAGTCAGACTGCGGGTGCGAAGGTCCGTAGTCGAAAGGGAAACAGCCCAGACCGTCAGCTAAGGTCCCCAAATCCATACTCAGTGGAAAAGGTGGTGGAGTTGTATAGACAGCCAGGAGGTTGGCTTAGAAGCAGCCATCCTTTAAAGAAAGCGTAATAGCTCACTGGTCTAACGATTCTGCGCCGAAAATGTAACGGGGCTAAGTATGGTACCGAAGCTACGGGATGCGTCTTTGACGCATCGGTAGGAGAGCGTTCTCAGATGGGATGAAGGTGAATCGGAAGGTTTGCTGGACTAATGAGAAGTGATTATGCTGGCATGAGTAACGATAAAACAAGTGAGAAACTTGTTCGCCGTAAGACTAAGGTTTCCTGGGTAAAGCTAATCTTCCCAGGGTTAGTCGGTCCCTAAGGCGAGGCCGAAAGGCGTAGTCGATGGAAAACGGGTTAATATTCCCGTACCAGCAAATGTGTGCGATGGAGGGACGCAGTAGGATAGCTCAGCCGGCTGTTGGATATGCCGGTGTAAGTGCGTAGGCTTGAGGAATAGGCAAATCCGTTCCTCTTTAAGGCCGAGACACGATGCCGTAACTTTACGTTTGAAGTGAGTAATTCCAGACTGCCTAGAAAATCTTCTAAGTTTAGCATTTGTTGACCGTACCGCAAACCAACACAGGTAGTCGGGTCGAGTAGACCAAGGCGCTTGAGAGAACTCTGGTTAAGGAACTCGGCAAAATGATCCCGTAAGTTAGCGATAAGGGATGCTCCAGACGGTGAAGTTATATACTCTCCGAGCTGTTTGGAGCCGCAGAGAATCGGGGGGGGCGACTGTTTACTAAAAACATAGGTCTCTGCTAAGTCGTAAGACGATGTATAGGGACTGACGCCTGCCCGGTGCTGGAAGGTTAAAAGGAGGTGTTAGCTTCGGCGAAGCTCCGAATTGAAGCCCCAGTAAACGGCGGCCGTAACTATAACGGTCCTAAGGTAGCGAAATTCCTTGTCGGGTAAGTTCCGACCTGCACGAATGGCGTAACGATCTCCCCACTGTCTCAACCAGAGACTCAGTGAAATTGAATTACCGGTGAAAATGCCGGTTACCCGCGGTAAGACGGAAAGACCCTGTGCACCTTTACTATAGCTTGACATTGGGTTTAGGGCTATCATGTGTAGGATAGGTGGGAGGCTTTGAAGTCGGCACGCTAGTGTCGGTGGAGCCAACCTTGAAATACCACCCTTGATAGTCTTGAATTCTAATCCAACGCCGTCATCCGGCTTGGAGACAGTGTCTGGTGGGTAGTTTGACTGGGGCGGTCGCCTCCCAAAAAGTAACGGAGGCTTGCAAAGGTTCCCTCAGGCTGATTGGAAACCAGCCGTTGAGTGCAAAGGCATAAGGGAGCTTGACTGTAAGACAGACATGTCGAGCAGGAACGAAAGTTGGTCTTAGTGATCCGGTGGTTCCGCATGGAAGGGCCATCGCTCATAGGATAAAAGGTACGCCGGGGATAACAGGCTGATCGCGCCCAAGAGTTCACATCGACGGCGCGGTTTGGCACCTCGATGTCGGCTCATCACATCCTGGGGCTGAAGCAGGTCCCAAGGGTTCGGCTGTTCGCCGATTAAAGTGGTACGCGAGCTGGGTTTAAAACGTCGTGAGACAGTTTGGTCCCTATCTACCGTGGGCGTAGGATAATTGAAGAGGGTCTGCCCCTAGTACGAGAGGACCGGGGTGGACGAACCTATGGTGTTCCTGTTGTCGCGCCAGCGGCATTGCAGGGTAGCTAAGTTCGGAAGGGATAACCGCTGAAAGCATCTAAGCGGGAAGCCTGCCTCAAGATTAGTTATCCCTATGCTTTTGCATCTAAAGATTCCAGGGAGACCACCTGGTTGATAGGCCGGAGGTGTAAGTGTGGCGACACATTCAGCTGACCGGTACTAATAAATCGTGCGACTTATTTTTCTTCTCTTCCCTTAACTTTAACCCCAAAAGGTTGAAGCAAAGGGTAAAATTCTTCTCTATTAAACCATATATTTTTGCTCATCGAAGCAAGCCAAATTTGCTTGCGACCATTGAGGAGAGGTCACACCCGACCCCATTCCGAACTCGGAAGTTAAGCTCTCCATCGCCGATGATACTGCTGGGTAGCCAGTGGGAAAGTAGGTCGTCGCAAGCTTTTATTTCAAGCCCCTGAACTTAGGTTCAGGGGCTTTTTTTTGGCCAGTTTCTAGTCCCGCTCTTCTTGGCAAGTGCCGGACTTTTTTGGTTGTCGAATGTTTTATCACTTGTGCGGGATTGCTGAGGTGTGCTTCTAGGGCCTCCGGCGGCCAAAGGAGCTCTGCCCCTTTGGAATCTCTGGTTTGGGGAGTGATAATGCGTGCTTTTTATTCTCATTTCAAAAATGATTTCTAAGCGTTTTATTTTGCTTTTTTGATGTAAAGTTCACGGATTATAAAGTTTTTCTTAGAAGGTTAAATTCGAGTCATCTCGATTAGAAATGCTTTTTTGGAATAATATTCTGATTTAAATTGTGAGTTCTGGCCTGAATTGGTTTTAAGGGTTGAGTTGTCTCACTCTTCATATTATTTAAAGGTCTTAAAGATTAGAAGGACCAGCCATGAATTTCAAAGTAGACGTTGCTATTAATGTTTTTGGTAAGGTACACCAGACTGCGCTTTCTTTATTGTCGTTAATGGATTGTAGTAGTGAGCATATCAGCACCATATATTTTCAGGAAGAGCCTTTTACTGCTGAATATGAGTTCAAAAATCATGATGCGATTCTGGATTATTTCGAGGGCCGGATTGAACATTTTAAACCTAATTTCTGGAACGGCATAGATCCTACGGATGTTGAGCGGGCTGAGTCTTCAGAAGATTACCGTCTTTCCATAAGATATCAATACGGTTGGGAAAAATGTCGTGAAAGGTATCTGCTTACCGTTCACAATGATATTGAAGTTACTACTGATATTGTTGCTAATCTTTATGGTGAATTGGGTGAATATACTGGGATTGGTGAGATTGGTCAGTGTTGGTGGTGTCCTGCCGGACAGAATGGGCTTTGCGATTCTGAGCGGTATGCCGAGTTCAAGCCATCCTATCAGTACCTGATGAAAATATATAATAAGGATATGGATTATACCCAAAGGCGGGCATACAATTTAGGTCTTTCCGATCAATATAAAAAAAATGCATGGCCGTTACCGGAGTGCCGTTTGAACGAGTGGTGCGCTCTGATCGATATGGATAAAGCCCGCAAGGACACTATGCCTATGGGAAGTGCTGTTCCTTTCGGTGCGCGCATGCCCTCCGGGGCTTTTATCGGCGAAAAATGGGACCGGCCAGTGTGTCTGGATGTGGCCGTGCAATGGTTTCGCGATATGTCGCACATGGGGCATTTGTTCAAACACTACGATGTGAACAAGGATATGATTCACGATAAACGGGGTAGTGTTAAACTCGATTCTGCTGAAGCTTACGTCATGGCTGAACAGAAGGCTTTACTTCGGTTGAAAGATCGTTTTCCCGATTATTGTGAATTCGCCGGGTTACTCTAATTTGTGATTTGGATGACTGTGTCGTTTAATTTTTTGTTTAAAATGCAATTTATCCTTGCATTTAATTAGGTTCTGATTACTCCTTATCATTATGCAAACAGAATTAAAGATTCCTATACTTCCCCGCAGGATTGTCTCACAGCAGTTCAGTGAAGCTGATATTGAACGTCTTGTGCAAGGGCTGGCTGATCCTAAAAATCGCATGGTTGAGATCATTGGTGCTTTGATTAACGTACATAAGAATGATGTATGCGATACGCGTGAAATTCGTGTTAAATTTAAAGATATGCAGATTGAAGTTGTTCCGTCCAACGGAGACGTGAATCTGCATTGTTCCCGCGTTCCCCGGGATTGTCTATATGATGGACGAAATGTTATCTGGCAGTCTATTGAACATATTTCAGCTGTAATCCGCGACATCATTTTTGCTCCTAAATTCGATTGTGGAATCGATTGCTGTCGGTCAACAAATATCAAGAAGTTTGTCGAGCATTCCGGGCTGATGTATCGCGGTGAACGCGGTCTGGTTATGTTTACCTGGGGCGGACATCAGGTCCCTATGGATGAATATAATTTTGCAAAGGAGCTTGGTTATTGGACAGCTCTTTTCATGCCGGACATGGAAAATATCACCGGGTGTGGTGTTGGAGTCATGAAGGCTCCGTTCAAGGGGGCGCAGGTTGCTTATGGTAAGCAGAATACCTTCGAGCGTTTCGGCCATCGTGATTTTATCGGTTTTTCCGAGAAAAAAATTCTGGCTGCGGAAGCTCCAAACGAGCTTGTTACCCAACTACTGACTTTTCCGACTATCGAAGAGCGCATGGAGGCTTTCATCCGTGCTTCCCACCGTGGAAAGGTTCATCCGGGTGGCGCTGGTACTGTTGAGGAAATCCTGACCATGCTGGCTTTGCTTTCCATGCCCGATAACAAAGGGATTCCTTATGAGTTTGACCTTGTTGAGCAGGGCGGCGGTGTATACTTTAAGGAGTTGGTTGACTATCTGAACATCTGCTTCGGCGATGAGCTGGACGGTTTGTACAATGTGCATGTTGGTACTGCCCGCGCTTATGCAAACTACGTGGCTTACCAATCACAACATTTGAACACCCGCTATCTCTGGAATGATGATTTGGTATTTGAGCCGCGTATTCAGGAGCCTTTTGCGGTAACTTTTGAATCTATGGAAGGATTGGATCTTTCCCGTGATCAGGAACCTTTTTCATTGCTTATCAATTTGCGCCGGTTTTTCTCCGCAGTAGTTCATCTGACTGTTAAGGACCCCGACATGCTCGATTCATGGGGTGATAACACACCGCTCATCAAGGGTGATAAAAAGATTCTGGATGCAACTGACCAGTTGGTGCGCAAGCTTGCCCAGCAGGGTAGGATTCATCCCAGCAAAAACAATAAGCCCGCTTATAGAATTGCATAGTGATTTCCGAATCAGATCAATTAAGCCGCTCTGTTGGACTGGTATGCCCCCCATTGGGTAGACCAGTCCAACAGAGCGGCTTTTTTAGTGCATGAATTGATCTACAATTGATTCTATCTCGCCATTCTTTTGCATTTGGATAATTATTTCATTGAATTTATGGATAAAATCGTTTTTGTAGGGTGGATTGTTTTTTTCTGAAAAAGCTAAGTAGCCGTGATCATAACTAATTTGAGCACCTTTTTTGACTATAGATTGGTTTCCCCCCAATTGCTTTATAAGATATAGAGTGGATCTTTCATTGTTGGCATAGCAGTCAATTTTGCCCTGCAAAAGTTTTTTTACGTTTTGATTGCTGCTGGCACTTTCCTGATGGATAAGCCCATTGATTTTGGGCACTGCATATCCGAGATTGGTTCCAATTTGCAGGTCCATGTAGTCTTCGGGCCAATTAGGGCGAGGCGTTATGAGAATATTTTTGCGGCAGTACAGGTCGTATCCCTCTTCAAGGATAGGAACAGAATATACGTCTATCCAAGGGCGTAGTTTTGGGCGGTAATACGGTGGAAATATGGCGAAAATTTTGCCACGTTCAAGGCCCAGCAATAATCTTTTCCATGGCAGAGGCTTGATAGTCACCTCATAGTCATCCATGCGCGAGAATGCTGTATTTAGAATGCGAACATAGATTCCGTCATAGGTTCCATTTTGCATAAAGCAATATGGTGCGTAGGACTGGTCTCCATATACAATGATGTGTTCTGCTGCGTATATTTTGTTGGGTCCTGTTATGAACCCGAAAATGATTGCGAGTATTGCAATGAATTTTCTGATCAATTTTTTAGCCTTGGATTTTACAGTTTCGTATTATTTATTAAATATTATTAAAACCTGTAAATCAAGGTTAAAAGGCGGATTTTATTTTTTTTATTTTATGAAAGTATTTACGATTGATTCAATTTCACCACTACACTTCATTTCCAAGATTATCTGATTGAATTTAGTTATAAATTTGTTTTTGAAGGGAGGGTTGTTTTTGCTTGAGAAAGCAAGGTGACCGTATTCCGTACTAATTTTGAGCAATTTTACTAGCTTTGATTTTTCGATCCCCATATTTTTAGCCGTATACAGGATTGATTTGCTGTCATTAACATAGCAATCAATACGTCCGCCGAGCAGCTTCTTGATGTTTTTTGTGTTGCTGGCGGCATCTTCGACTTTGTTCAGTTCGGACAGGTCTGGTATTTGGAAACCGTCGTTAATTCCGATGCGTAGGTTTTTGAAGTCTTCAGGCCAGTTTGTTCTTTTTTCTTTCAGTACCTTCGGGGTGCAGAACACCGAAAAATCTTCTTCCAATATCGGAACAGAATAAACATCTATCCATGGTCTTTTTTGTGGAAGGTTGTATGGGGGAAAGGCTGCAAAAAAAGAACCCCGCTCTAGTCCCAGAAGAAGTCTTTTGTATGGAACAGGAATAATATTGATTTCATAGTCAGGCATACGTGCAAATGCCTTTTCTAAAATCTGCACGTATATACCATCATAAGTTCCGTTCTTTACGAAACAATACGGGGCATAAGCATCATCTCCGTAGATATTGATTTTTATGCCTGCTTCAGCGTGTGTGGAGGGGAAGCAGGTTATTGCTATCGAAAAAAGTAAGAACAAGCATAAGAGGCGTTTCATCTAGTACCTGTTTCTGGGCCGTTATGGATTACAAGATGCAATAATCCTATGCATTTTTTGTTAATGTGGTCAAATGTATTGTTTCTTCGGTGGGATGTTTATCTGCTTGCGCGGACCATACGCAGGACTTCATATGAATAAATGCCACCGAGACCGTTAAAAACCGGGCTGAGCTGCATAAGTCCTTCTTCTTTGTAAAACTTCAGCGTATCCTGTAGGCATTCCAGCTCAGAACTGCTCAGATCAAGAATATCCGTCACTTCCACTTTTCCGGCTCCGATGCAGGAGGTCAGGTGGGCGTATATTGTAGCTGGCTTGATTCCACGCGTTTCAGCAACTTTATCAACATCCATGAGTTCTTCGAAAAGTTCAAGGGTTTCCAGAGCGGAAGCGGAAACTGTGGGGCCTTCTTTTTTCGGTTTGGAAGTGGGTGTTTCCTTGATTTTATCTTCCGGGATGGGAAAAAGGTCTTCGGGTCTGCCGTATTCTTCCTGATGTCCTAAGAGGACATCAATGATTGCGGCTCCGTAGCGGAAAATCTTCTGATCGCCGAGACCGCTTATGGCGTATAGTTCCCCGGTTGTCTGCGGGCGGTAGCAGCCAAGTTCGAGCAGGGTTTTATCAGCAAAAATTGCATAGGCCGGGACATGCTGTTCCTGCGCCAGAGTGTTGCGCAGTGAACGTAGGGATTCTAGCAACTCTTGTGCTTCCGGTGTGGTGAGTGAAGGACTGTCCGCATCTCCGATAACCAGCTTCTTGCGCTTTCGGCGGGTTTTGGTTTTGGCTAGAACCGGATCTTTGCGCAGTGCGACGTTTTTTTCCTTGCGCAGAACTTCCCAGCTTTTGGCATTCAGCTTGAGCGATCCGTAGCCTTCCATGTCAACATCCACCAGTCCCTGCGAAACCAGCTGGCGGTGAATGGAAAGCCACTCGTCAGAGTTGAACTCCGTGCCGATACCGTAGGTGCTCAGGTTTGCGTGCCCTTGGGTTTGAATTCGTTTGCTTTCTTTGCCAAGCAGAATGTCGATCAGGTAGTTGGCCCCGAACATCTGCTCGGTGCGGTAAATATTGGAAAGAGCTTTTTGGGCCGGGATAGTCCCGTCAAAAGTTGAAGGCGGGTTGATGCAGGTAAAGCAGTTTCCGCATGGCTCTTCGAGTTCTTCCCCGAAATATGAAAGAAGCGATTGGCGTAAACACCCCGGTGATTCGCAATAAGCGAGCAGGGCGTTGAGCTTGCGCAGTTCAAGAGCTTTACGGTCATCCGGTGCGTTGCCGGACATGATCATCCGTTTCAGGAATCCGATATCCTGAATTCCTACCGACATCCATGCTTCTGCGGGCAGACCGTCACGTCCGGCGCGCCCGGTTTCCTGATAGTAGGCCTCGATGGTTTTGGGCAGGTCCAGATGGGCTACATAGCGCACATCCGGTTTATCTATGCCCATGCCGAAAGCGATGGTCGCAACCATGACGATCCCGTCCTCGGACATGAAGCGGCTCTGGTTGGTTTCGCGGGTCTGGGCGTCAAGTCCGGCATGGTAAGGAAGAGCGTTAATTCCTTGTTTGCAGAGCCATTCGGCAGTGGACTCAACTTTCTTGCGGCTCATGCGATAGACAATTCCGCATTCAGCGAAGTGTTCATTTTTGATGAAATTTAACAGCTGTCGCTTTTCCTGATCTTTGGGAACGACGGTGTAGCGGATGTTCGGTCGGTCAAACCCGGTGGCGAAAATATCGTCGTTGCTAAATGAAAGGCGGTAGAGAATTTCCTTGCGGGTCGGACCGTCGGCTGTGGCAGTCAGGGCCATGCGCGGGACACTGGGGAACATCTCCGCAAAAACGGAAAGCCGTAGGTAGTCCGGACGGAAGTCATGTCCCCATTGCGCAACGCAATGAGCTTCGTCAATGGCGATGAGGCTGACTTTTATCCCGGAAAGCATGTCCATGAATCCGGGCTGGGCCAGACGTTCCGGGGCCACGTAAAGCAGATCCATGTTGCCGCTGTGCAGCTCATGGATAATGTGGTTCGCCTCGGAAGGTTGTATTGAGGAATTCAAACAGGCCGCACGCACTCCCATTTGTTGCAAAGCCGCCACCTGATCACGCATGAGCGCAATCAGCGGGGATATGACAATGCCTACCCCCGGCCTGAGAATAGCCGGGATCTGGTAACAGGCGGATTTACCGCCCCCGGTTGGCATAAAAACAACGGCATTTCCGCCGTTCATAATGCGGTTGATGACGTCCTCTTGCAAACCACGGAATGATTCGTAACCGTAAGTCTGCCGCAGGACGTCTAAAGGAGTGCGCGGGTCTGTCATAAAATCTTACATTGCCCAGCCTTCGCCGTTCTCACCGCAGGTCAGCACTTGTGAGCCATTGGCGGTAACAGCGATGGTGTGCTCAAAGTGCGCGGATGGTTTGCCGTCTTTGGTGACAATTGTCCAGTGGTCTTTGAGGGTTTCAGTTGTTTTGACCCCGGCATTGATCATGGGTTCAACGGCGATGACCAGCCCCTGTTTGAGCTTGAAATCTTTAACCAGCCTGCTGTGGTAGTTGGGGACCTGAGGGTTTTCCCAGAGTCCTTCACCAATGCCGTGCCCGACCAGTGATTCAACAACGGAAAATCCGGCATTGCGGGCATATTTAGACATTTCTTTGGCAATCTTGCTCCACTTAACGCCGGGTTTGATTCTTTTGATTGCGATACGCAGGCATTCTTCGGTGACGTCCATCAGCTTGCGTTTTTCATCGTCAATTTCGCCGATAGCATGGGTGCAGGCGCAGTCGGAGCACCAGCCGTTCAGTTTAACTCCGATATCAATGCTCAGGATATCACCGTTCTCCAGTTTACGGGCAGAGGGGATACCGTGAACGATTGCTTCATTGATGGACATGCAGCATCCGGCGGGAAAAGGAACTTTTCCGGGGACGCCTTTGAAAAGCGGGGTCGCGTTATTGGAAGTGATGAATTTTTCCACTTCGGCGTTGATTGCTTCGGTGGTTACGCCTGCTTCGCACATGTCTTTAGCAACCATGTGGGCTTTATGAAGCAGGATTCCTGCTTCGCGCATGAGTTCGATTTGGTTTTTGTTTTTTATAATCATTTGGATAACTCCAGAAACTTTGTTTGTGACGGGGACAGGCTACTCCTAACTGCGGCTGTGTCAATAGTAGATGATAGGGATTTTTTTTGGGGGTATTTTAGGAAGATAGTTTTGTAATAATGTAGATGATAAAAATCAGTATGAAAAAGAATCGAATGGTATTCCAGACTCCCTCCCAAATGGAATCAATAAGAGAGCAGATGCAGCAGGGGTCTTTTTCCCTATCTATAATTATATAATACGTGAATTTATGGCCGCATACCGGGCAATTGGCGGGGTGCGTTGAGATATCTGATCCGCATTTGTGGCAAAATAATTTTTCCATGCATAGATAGTTATAAAATAAGTGGTTATACTGGCGAGGGCAAAATTCATGAATAATAACCTACGCTTTTAATAAGTGCCTACTCCGGTGATAAAGTAAACTTAATTTAAAAAGGCTTTACTAAACTTCCCGTTTCCGTATTCTATAAGCAGAATAAGTAAACCTTGGTCTATGTTCAAGTTCAAGCGGTGACGGTGGAATTATGAAACGTAAATATTCTGGTAAAGTCATATCTGTCCGGGGAAGCGTAGTGGATGTAGGGTTCGTTGAGGAACTGCCTCCTTTGCTTTCTGTAATGTATTCCGCCGGGGAGAAAGCAGTTACCCTTGAAGTAGCCGACCATCTTGATATGCATTCAGTGCGTGCCATTGCCATGACTCCGACCGGGGGGCTGGCCCGTGGTGATTCGGTCTATTCGGATGGCAACACTCTGCAAACCCCTGTGGGTGAGGAGTTACTGGGCCGGGTACTCAATGTCTTCGGAGATCCGGTAGACGGTAAAGAGTTGCACGCGAATATGGAGTTCCGTTCAATTCACAACCAACCGATAGCTCTTTCTGAGCGGGTTGTTTCGGAAGAGATTTTCACCACCGGGATTAAGGTGATCGACCTGCTTATGCCATTGGAAAAAGGCGGCAAGGCCGGTCTTTTCGGCGGGGCCGGGGTCGGTAAAACCGTACTCATTACCGAACTGATTAACAATATGGTCGGTGCTCATAGCGGAATAAGTATTTTTTGCGGTATTGGTGAACGTTGCCGCGAGGGTGAAGAACTTTACCGCGAAATGGGTGATGCCGGGGTGCTTGATAACACGGTTATGGTTTTCGGGCAGATGAATGAACCGCCTGGAGCGCGTTTCCGTACCGGGCATACGGCCTTGACTATAGCCGAATATTTCCGGGATGATCAGTCCAAGGATGTGCTCTTGCTGGTCGATAATATTTTCCGTTTCATTCAGGCCGGGATGGAACTTTCCGGTTTGTTGGGCCGCTTGCCCTCGCGCATGGGCTATCAGCCTACCCTCGGTTCCGACCTTGCTGAGCTTGAGGAGCGTATTTCTTCCAGTCGATCTGCTGCCATTACATCCATTCAGGCTGTTTACGTCCCTGCCGATGACCTTACCGACCCGGCAGCTACCCACACATTTTCCCATCTTTCTTCTTCCATCGTTCTTTCCCGTAAGCGCGCGGGGGAAGGGTTTTATCCGGCAGTTGATCCTCTGGAATCCCGCTCCATGATGCTTTCTCCGGCTATTGTCGGTCAGCGGCATTATGACGTGGCCCGCGAGGTTCGTCGTACTCTGGCCCAGTATGAAGACCTCAAGGATATCATTGCCATGCTCGGCCTTGAAGAGCTTTCCCGCGAGGACCGTAAGATTGTTTCCCGAGCGCGCAGGCTTGAGAGATTCATGACTCAGCCTTTCAATACAACCAAGCATTTTACCGGAATGGACGGGCAGATTGTTTCACTTGAAGATACGGTACTCGGCTGTGAGCGGATTTTGAACGATGAGTTTCCTGATGCCTCTGAACGTGATTTCTATATGATAGGTTCTATTGAGGAGGTTGGTAAATGAGGTTGAAGATTCTGGTTCCCGCTGGTCTGTTTCTGGACCGTCTGGTTGATAAAATTCTGGCTGAGAGCACACGGGGCGGATTCTGCCTGTTGCCTAACCATATTGATACCGCATCAGCTCTTGCTCCGGGCATCCTTACTTATGAAGCCGAAGGTGAGCAGCATCATCTGGCGGTGAATGGCGGGGTACTGGTCAAGAAAGGCGATGCCGTCCGGGTTTCATCGCGTGCTGCTGTTACCGGGGAGTTGGGGGAATTGGAAGCCGAAGTTCTGCGTATGCAGGATGAGGCCGCTGAGGCCGAGAAGTCCGCCCGCAGCGCGGTAGCCAAGTTGGAAGCAGGCTTTGTGCGCACGCTTATCGAAGTGGAGACCACATGAGCGAGCACAGGAATCCTGAGCATAATACGGACGAATTCCGTCGCAGCGTCGGTTCCAAAGAGCAGCGTAAAATGCGTGCTGAACAAAAGGGGACCGTGGGGGCATGGTCTGCTTTCGGCGCAATGGGTGCTGTTGGGTGGCTGGTCGCTTTGCCTGTAGTTCTGGGCAGTCTGCTTGGGGCATGGATGGATTACCGCTGGCCCGCCAAGATCAATTGGACTCTGACCATGTTGGGGGCCGGGTTGTTCGTGGGTTGTCTTTTCGCTGGTATATGGATGAACCGGGAGAAAAATAAAATTTTAAAGGAACGTGACGACTGGGATAGTATGGATCTGAAGCCGAAGGATGGGGACGATGATAATTAGCAGCTTTATGATAACTTTTGCCGCCTTCGGTATCGGCCTGATCTTGTCGACGGTACATTTCGGCGGGTTATGGTTGACCGTGCGCATGATTCCCCGGTGCAGGAGTCCGAGACTGTTTTTCTGGTCCAGCTACCTAGGCCGTTACGGCATCACCTTGTGGGGCTTTGCGCAGGTTTTGAGTTACGGGCCGTTGCCTTTTGTCGCCGCATTTTTGGGTTTCTATTTGTTGCGAACTTACGCACTGGCCAATCATTGCGGCATGGGTATGCTTGAATTTGCCAAGGTAAAGAGGTCTGAATGGAAATAAGCCCGGACCATATCATCTATTTCAGCTCAGGATTCTTCAAGCTGAATGCCACCATAATTTATACATGGCTGGTTATGGTCCTGCTTGTGGGATTTTCATGGTTTGTGACCAGCAAGGTTACGGCATCAGCACAAATATCAGATCAGCAGAATCTGTTGGAAGTGCTGGTCGGCGGTTTGCTCGATCAGATTAAGGATGCCACCAACCAGCAGCCGGAGAAGTTTCTGCCGTTGCTTGGAACTTTATTCATTTTTATATTTGTTTCCAATCTGCTCTCAGCCGTGCCGGGTTTCAATCCACCCACAGGTTCGCTTTCCACCACCACGGCTTTCAGTCTGATCGTATTTTTTGCTGTTCCCTATTACGGTATCAAGGAAAACGGATTGGCAAACTATCTCAAAAGTTACGTGCAGCCTTCGCCTTTTATGCTGCCGTTCAATATAATCGGCGAGGTCAGCAGGACTTTTGCGCTTGCTGTGCGACTTTTCGGTAACATCCTCAGCGGGACCATGATGGGAGCGATCCTGCTGGTTATCATGCCGCTGTTTGTCCCGGTTATCATGCAGATGCTGGGACTGCTTATCGGAGTGGTGCAGGCTTATATTTTTACAGTACTTGCTGCGGTATTCATCGCAGCAGGTCTTGAGGTGCATGGTTAGTGTGCCGCCGGAGGCACATAAAGGAGGTTATATGGAAACTCTTGGTTGGATTGCATTTGCGTCGATTATTGCGGCGGGACTTTGTATGGGCATCGGGGCGATCGGGCCAGCTATCGGTGAAGGGATGGCTCTTTCAAGGGCACTCAGTTCCATTGCCCAGCAGCCTGATGAGACCAATACCATTGTGAAGTTCCTGTTCGTCGGTATGGCGATGGTTGAATCGACTGCGATTTACTGCTTTGTGCTGGCAATGATTCTGCTTTTTGCCAATCCGTTCTGGTCCTATTTCCTTGAAAAGGCCGGAGGCTGATAATGCTGCTGGATTGGTTTACGATTTTTGCCCAGATTTTGAACTTCTTTGTGCTCCTCGTCCTGCTCAGGCTGTTTTTATACAAGCCGATCATTCAGGCTATGCAGGAACGCAAGGAGCGCATTGCGCGAGAAACGAGTGAGCTTAAGCAGGTTCGTGCGGAAGCGGATCGGCTGAATGCCGAGCTGCAAACCACGCGCGAAGAGTTGGCTAACCGAGAGACAGAAGTCATGGCTAAGATTCATGCCGAGGCTGAAAAGTGGCGGCAGCAGTCTATGGAGCTGGCGCGTGGTGAGATTGAAGCCATGCGCAGGGAATGGCTGGCTGCTCTGGGACGGGAGAAGGAAGCCGTTGCACTTAATTTGCGCAAGAAGCTGATTCATGAAGTTTCCGCAACATCCGCCCGCATCGTGCATGATTTGTCCGGCAGTGATCTTGAGCAGTTGATCCTCAGTGGGTTTATGCAGCGGATTGACGCCGAAGCGCGAGATGTGGATTGCGGTAGTTCTGATATATTAATCCGTACAGGGTTTGAGCATACGGATTTACAAGAACAAAAATTAAAACAATTTCTTGAAGAATTATTCCCGGTTGAAAATGAGCGAATATTTTCCTCCGATCCTAAACTGGGCCTCGGCATTGAACTTGTTGCCGGAGACCGCAAATGGGAATGGAACCTGAACTCATATATCGCAGAACTTGAAACCAGAATTTTATCAGAAATAAACGGCCAAAACTCTCGCGCAGAGTCGTAAAGACGAAGCAGCGAAGCCTAGTAAAAGTTTTTGAAGAGTCCAGAGAAACTTTTTTAATAGGTTTATCTGGCCCTCGGAGAGCCGCCGGAGGCATCCCATGTCTTTTCTTGAAAATAATTTAGATCAGGCCCTGAATGCCCATGAAAAGGGTCGCGAAAATATGGAATACTCCCCGAAGTCCCGTGAGGTGGGCAGGGTTAGTTCCGTTGCTCGAGGTGTAGCTCAGGTGCAGGGACTAGCCTCTGTGCGCTCGGAAGAGCTGATCACCTTGGGAAACGGAGTTACGGGTATTGCTCTGGACCTTTTGCCGGACTCCATCGGGGTAGCTCTTTTAGGCGCGAATACAGGAGTGAATGCCGGGGATGAAGCGGTTTCGTCAGGCACAGTGCTTAGTGTCCCTGTGGGCGAATCCCTGATTGGGCGCATTGTTGATCCGTTGGGTAATCCCTTGGACGGCGGTCCTGCTCCGGAGACTTTCGAGACTCGCGTGATGGAATCCGAAGCTCCGCCGATATTGATGCGTTCCCCGGTTGATACTCCCATGTCCAGTGGCATCAAGGTTATTGATACGCTGATTCCTATCGGGCGCGGACAGCGTGAGTTGATTCTTGGTGACCGCCAGACAGGGAAGACCGCTATTGCGCTGGATATCATCCTTAACCAGAAGAAAGGTGACGTGATCTGCGTCTATTGTGCTATAGGTCAGCGAAGCTCATCCGTGGCGCGGGCGATTGATACCCTGCGCAACCATGGAGCCATGGATTATAGCTTCGTGGTTGTGGTTGAGGGTGATGCGCCTTCGGGCATGCAGTACATCGCGCCTTATGCGGCGACGAGTATGGCTGAGTATTTTATGGAACAAGGCAAGGATGTGCTTATTATCTATGATGACCTGACCCGACATGCACAGGCCTATCGCCAGTTAAGCCTGCTGATGCGCAGACCTCCGGGACGTGAAGCATTTCCGGGCGACATTTTTTATATCCACTCTAGGCTTCTGGAACGTTCCACACGCCTCAAGCCGGAACATGGCGGTGGTACGCTTACCGCGCTCCCTATTGTCGAAACCGAAGCACAGAACATTTCGGCTTACATTCCTACCAACCTTATTTCTATAACTGACGGACAGATTTACCTTTCTCCGGTGCTGTTCCAGAAGGGCATGCTACCGGCCATTGATGTGGGTAAGTCCGTTTCCCGTGTGGGAGGACGCGCACAGCCCAAGGCTTATCGCAAAGTCTCCGGTGATCTGCGTTTGACTTATTCCCAGTTTCAGGAGCTGGAAGCATTTGCAAGGTTCGGTACAAGATTGGATCAGGATACCCGGAACCGCATTGAGCACGGGCTGCGTGTTCGCGAGTTACTTAAGCAGGATCGTTTTTCTCCGCTGACTGCGGCGCAGCAGGTGGTCATTCTGCGGACGGTTTCCCTCGGCCTGCTTGATGATATCGAGCTGGATCGAATCGGAGAAGTGCAGGAGTATCTGCTAAGTCGTACTGAAGAGAGTTTTGAGCCGATGAACAGGCTGGCACAGGCTGAGCCTAAAGATGCCATTTGGGACGAGCTGGAAAAAGCTGTGACTCACCATGTCCAGATGTGGAGGTCGGCTAATGCAGCAGCTTGAGGCGGTACGCAAAAAGATTGCGACCACGGGCGATCTGCTTTCGGTGGTCAAGACCATGAAGGGCCTTGCTGCGGTCAATATCCGCCATTTTGAGAATGCCGCCAAAGGAGTCGGCGAGTATGCTGAGGTCATCGAGCAAGGCTGGACTGTGTTCTTCCGCAATGCCGGGATTCTGCCGAGAGGCTCAAGGCAGGGGGTAGCGGTTGTGCTGGCGATCGGTTCAGATCAGGGCATGTGCGGGCAGTTTAATGAGCTGGCCCGGGCAGAAACTGTCAAGACTATAGATGAACTCACGGAAACTGGGCAAAAGGTTGTCTGCTGGACCTGCGGAGAGCGGGTGCGCGGAGCACTTGAAGATTCCGGGGTTGAGGTTGTATTGAATTTTCGTGTGCCGGGCAGTCTGCGCGGGGTGGATACAATTGTAGATGATATTGAGCAGAATCTCGAAGAGTGGCGGGATAAGCGCGGGATGAATCATTTCACTATTGTGAACAACATGCACATAAGCGCCGGTAAGAGGGTCACGGCCCGTCATATTCTACCGCTCCACAAGCGTAGCGGGTCTCTTGAGTGGGAGGGAAGATCCCTGCCCATGACCAACGTTCCAAACCAAGAATTATTCTCAACACTTTTCAGGGAATATCTATATATCTCCGTATACGGCGGAATTGTTCAATCTTTGGCCGCCGAAAACAGTTCCCGCCTTGCTGCCATGCAGGTAGCCGAAAAAAATATCATCGAGCATGTCGAGGTCCTCGAATCCCAGTACCGTACCACCCGGCAGGGGGCCATCACCGGCGAGTTGCTGGATATTGTCGCCGGAGTGGAGGCTGTTGTTGGGGGGTAGGGGGGATGGTTATGAGCGAAAAGATTTTTAGAGTAGTTTCTGTTGAAAAAGGGAAAGAACCATATACCTTGTTTGTGACTTGGGAAGATGGACAGCATGGCCTTGTAGATGTGAGCAGCTATGTCGCGAACTATAAATCTTTCGAATGTTTGCGTGGTGATGGTTGGGATAAGTATAATCCGCAAGTCGGAGAGTATGGTGGGACTGTTGATTGGGTGCCAGATGAAGTCGATATTACATCTGACACCCTTCGTGTTTTGTGGAGTGAGCAAATGAAACAAAGGTCAGTCATACTTGAGCACGATCTAGCATATTTACGGCAAACAAAAAAAGAACAAATTGTACAAAGAAGGCATATGCATCAAGCGTTAGTCCAATCCGGTGCAAATGCTGTGAAGGCGATTCTTGTGATCTCAGGCGGATCTTTTGTGGCTATGCTAGCTTATATTGGCCAATTGAAGGCACGTAATCTTTCTTTGGAGTATAGTTTAGTTATTGCTATGATTTTGCTAGGATGTAGCGGTGTTTTAGCATTGCTTAATTCTGGAGTTACTCATCTTATATATATGTGTCATGCCAAAAATATCTATAAGGGTGGGGGAGGAGACACGAAAGAATTTAAGCAAGGTAAATTTTTAGAGAACGTCGCTATTTTTTTATGGGTATTATCGTTTGTATCTTTAGTTATCGGAGGAATATACTGTTTGTCGGGTATACTCTCTTGAATGATTAAAATACCAACCCAACAAAAACTCCCCCGCCTGCATCAGCAAGCGGGGGAGTTTAAGTGTGGTATGTGATCCGTCTATAGGAAGATGGTTTTAGCTGTTTTCAACAACAGCTTTGGGCTTGGCGTATTTGATCATGAAGGTTCCGAATGCTGCGGCTGCGGCTGCGATACCGATCATGATGGAGATGTTCATGTCCAGTCCGAAACCGATCTTGGCCTGACTGATGAATGTGGCGACAACTGCAGTCATGAAGGTTGCGGGGATGGATGCGATCCAGTGCAGTTTTGCGCGTTGGGCAAGGTATACTGCGGAAGTCCAGAGAACCAGCATGGACAGGCACTGGTTGGAGAATCCGAAGTATCTCCAGATAGCGGAGAAGTTCTGGGTGGAGATGATGTAGCCCAGTGCGAACAGGGGAACTGCGATCATGAGACGCTTGATTGCGGGGCCCTGATCCATTTTGAATGTTTCCGCTACGATCAGACGGGTGGAGCGGAAAGCGGTGTCACCACTGGTGATGGGCAGGATTACTACTGCGATGATAGCGAAGATGCCGCCGATGGGGCCAAGCAGGGAGTTGGCAACTTCGGATACTACTGCGGAGGGGGAACCGGCAGCGATAACCGCGTTGAGTGCTTCGGGGGATTCGTAGAAGGAAAGACCGAGGGTACACCAGATCAGGCCGATGATACCTTCGATGATCATTGCGCCGTAGAATACGGGGCGGCCTTCTTTTTCATTTTTCACGCAACGTGCCATGAGCGGGGACTGGGTAGCGTGGAAACCGCTGATTGCGCCGCAGGACAGGGTGATGAAAAGCAGGGGCCAGATGGGCTTGTCACCGGGGTGGAAGTTAACTGCGAAATCGAGGTTGGGCAGCATGGTGTGACCGCTGAACATGAGAGCAACTGCGAGGGATACGGTCATGATCAGCAGCAGTGCGCCGAATAGGGGATAGAGTTTACCGATCAGTTTATCGATGGGCAGGATGGTAGCGAGGAAGTAGTAGCCGAAGATGCAGGCTACGAGTATTCCGGTTTCTACGCCGGTCAGTCCGGTGAGTAGCTTTGCAGGTGCGAGTACGAATACAACACCAACCAGCATAAGCAGAACAAATGCGAAGACGCGCATTACCTGACGTGCGGTCATGCCGAGGTATTCACCAACCAGTTCGGGTACGGATGCGCCGTTGTTGCGGATGGACAGCATACCGCTGAAATAGTCATGAACTGCTCCGGCGAAGATACAGCCGATAACGATCCAGATAAGTGCTACGGGACCGTAGAGTGCTCCGAGGATGGGGCCGAAGATAGGGCCGATTCCGGCGATATCCAGAACCTGAATGAACATGAGTTTCCACATGGGCATGGGCATGTAGTCTACATCATCGCGCATTGTGTATGCGGGGGTGGTGCGGCTTGCATCAGGTGCGAACACGTTGTCCACGAATTTACCGTAAAGAAGATAACCGACAATAAGTGATGCCACGCAGGCAAAGAAAAATAGCATAAAAAGTTCCTCCGTCCTTTTGCTGAAAAATATTGTTGCGTTACTTCTGGCATAACGGAGAGGGTGAATTCTATGCTTTGTGTCTGAAATGCCGTTTTCGGTGTTTGAAATGACTTTTGCGGTGCGGGCGGAGCAAAATAAAGCCTGACGTGACCATAAATCACGTCAGGCTTATTTCTATTGAAAGGGGTGCGGTAGTTTTTATTTAACCAGTTCGCGGGCGAATTCTACTGCTTTCTGCTTTGCTTCATCCCCGAGGTTGTCGGGGTTCTTACAGCCACCCATGAACAGGGTTGCTGTGTGATTGGTCAGGTGCGGTTTCTTCATTCTGGAGAAAGCGGTGAAAGTTTCCGCTGCATTGTTCTCGTAAGGACCTCCGCCGGTGACCAGGAAACCGTGACGTTGGTCTTTGATCAGGGATGCGTGGGTGGGCATGTGGTAGTCAACGTACAGGCTGTAGGTTCTGTCGATGACAGTTTTGAGCTGTGCGGACGGACCCCAGAAGTAGAGCGGGGAGGCAAATACAACAGCATCGGAAGCTATCATCTGTTCCAGAATTGCCGGGATGTCGTCTTTGATTACACAACCGATTTCTTCGGGTTTTTCCTTACATTTGGCACAGGCGAGACAGCCTTTAAGCTCTTTGTCGTTGAGGTAGACGGTTTCTACTTCGTGACCCATTTCTTTAAGCTCGGCTTCAACCCATTCGATCATTTTAGCGGTATGGCCATTTTTTCTGGCACTGCCCTGAAGGCAAAGAACTTTCATTTTCAGCTCCTGATTTGTTGGCCCGTGCGGCGAGAGTGTATATGAATCTTAGGCACGGCACAGGCTTGATTGTTTGGGATAATGTGATGCCAGCGTGAATTACCGGCGGAAATTTTGTCGGGCAAAGTTAAGTAAGATTGCTCTGAAGTGCAACGGGCAAAAGCAGGAAATTTTGCTGAATATTTTTACGGCTTCAGTTCAGCAACGACTTCAGTCACGGCGCGGTTAAAAAGTTTCATGACTTGCCCCTCGGTCTGGGGGCGGCCTTTTTTGAAAATGAAGATGGGAACGGCTTTGTTCTTTTTTTCTGAATAGAAATAGAAAAGGCGTAATCCTTTGCGCGGTGAGATGCGCAGGATTCTGATGGAGACCCGTATTTTACGCAGGGCTATCTTGTTGCGGCCCCGGTAGACTACGCCGCGTGAGGGTCTGCGGAGGATTTTCTTTTTGGCGCGTTTGATGTCCCGCTTGGCCTGTGGATATTTTTTGAGCAGGCTTTTTTCGTAACGCAGGTAGGCATCTGTTTCCTGAAGGACGACCATTTAAAGGACCTCCTCCAGTTCTGAAAGCGAGTCTTGAATTTTTTGATCCGAGGCTATGGAAAGGTCGAGGACCAGATCATTCCAATCCATCAAAGGCCCAGTCAGCCTACGGCCTGCCCATCGTGCAAACGGTGAGGTCTGGGTGGTGAGTCTGAGGTGCGATTCGGTGAGCTGATCCTTAATCTTTACGGCTTTCTGGAGCACATGTGCGCAGTCGGCATTAGCAGTGATATGACATGTTGCTTCGTGCCAGTCCTTGGAAAAATTGCGGATCACAATTCGGCTCAGGCTTTTTATTATACACA
Organism: Maridesulfovibrio spiralis (SeqCode); assembly: GCF_048571135.1. NCBI lineage: Bacteria > Pseudomonadati > Thermodesulfobacteriota > Desulfovibrionia > Desulfovibrionales > Desulfovibrionaceae > Maridesulfovibrio > Maridesulfovibrio spiralis (SeqCode). The sequence continues at coordinate 3,648,516 of NZ_CP182344.1, forward strand.
GGGTTTTGATAGTGCTGGCCAGCTTTATACCCGTAGTGGACTTTGCATGTACGGTTTCATGCAGAGTATTAATCCGCGCAGCAAAGGAATTGAATATACGGGTATTACAGGAACATTTGCTCATAGTCGTGGCCCTTAAATAATGGATTTATAGGCCAGAATTTAGAGCAGTTGATGAATTTTTTCAAGTCAATCTTCTATTTTATCTCAAACTCTAACCTGTGCTTTTTGCAAATTCTCGCATTTGTACAGCGGTGCGCAGCTTGGGTACGCGGAATTTGATCTCGGTTCCTGTTCCTTCTTTGGATTTTATTTTCATCTTATATTGCGGGCCGTATATCTGTTCCAATCTTTGGATGCAGTTGCGGACCCCGATTCCTTTTTCACGGGAGTCAATTTTTCTCTTGGCGTAAATGGCTTCTATCTGTTTTTGGGCCATGCCGATGCCGTCGTCTTTGATGGAGATATTCATTTCTTCATTTTTGCAATGAATATCTATGGTAATGGTTCCGCCTTCCTCGCGTCCCATGAGGCCGTGCTTGACACTGTTCTCGACCAGAGGCTGGATAATAAGCGGCGGGATGGGCCATTCAAGGCATGAATCCTCAACACTGAGATCAACCTTGATTCGGTCACCGAAACGGGCCTGTTCAATTGCAAGGTAGCTGTTCAATTGCGCCAGTTCTTCATGCAGGGGGACGTAACCCCGGCTGCTGTCGAGATTCTTGCGCATGTATTTGGACAGCTCCAGCAGCAGTTCACGGGCGCGGTTCGGGTTTGTGCGGCAGAAAGATGTTACCGTGTTCAGGGAATTGAACAGAAAATGCGGGTTGATCTGGGCCTGTAAGCGGCGGATTTCCGCATGGCTCAGCATTTGTTCTTTGATCTGAATTTCTTCCAGCTCAAGCTGCGTGGAGCAGAGATTTGCAAGTCCTTTGGCCATTTCAAAGGAAAGCTGATCAAGCTGATTCCTGCGGGTTCCATATAACTTCAATGTGCCGACTACCTGCCCGTTTTTATGCAGGGGGACAACTGCCGCCGAGGTGAACGGGCATCCTTTGTGGGTACAGCCGATGACCTTTCCTGATTCAAGAAAAAGCGGTTCGCCTTCAGCCAGAACTTTGAGTGTTGATTCTGTGCGTATTTTTTTACCCGGCAGATGGTGATCTGCCCCGGCTCCCACATGGGCCAGCACGTTAACGTTGTCGGTGATGGCAACAGCAGCTGCGGAGAGGTGGGCGTGGATGATTTTGGCTGTTTCCTGTGCTGATTCAAGAGTTAATCCAGAGCGTAGATGGCTTACAGTGAGGTTGGCGATATCAAGGATATGTTGGGCTTTGACTGAATCCTGCTTGGTTCCGTGGCGAAAAACAATGTTGATTACCTGCGCAAAAAGAGCAGCACCGAAAGTGTTCAGCACAATCATGGGCATGGCAATCAGTTTAACTAGCTGCAGGGCCTCTTCATATGGATGCGACAGGTAGAGGACCATGATCATATGGATGATCTCGCCTACAAACGCCAGTCCTGCTGCAGCCCGCCAATCCATGCGATTGGTTAGGTAAAGGGAAACTATTCCGGCGGCCAGCCCTTCAAGCATGGTTGCCATGCCGCAGGGGACAGCACTGAAGCCGCCGAAGTCGATAAGGATACGGTGACCCCCGGCTATAAGTCCCGCACCTAGCCCGACCAGCGGTCCGCCGAAGAGCCCTCCGGTAATGACCGCCATTGCACGCAGGTTGGCGACAGACTGGAATACGAAGTTCCCGCCGTAGGTTCCCAGGATACCGCAGATGCCGAAGATTAAAATCTGCATGGCGGTGTCTGCTTTGGGGGAACTCTGCCGGAAACCGATTTTATGTATCGGGGTGATAGTCAAAAGCAGGAAAGCTCCTGCGACGATAAGGCCGAAGCGTTCAGCAAGGGTGATAATTAATGTTTCGGGATTCATTTTATATACTTATTTAATTTTATACTGAAGTTGATGTAAGCAAGTCAGAACCGAACTTAGATCATACCATTTTGGACTGCAAGCAGCAGTATGCAGTGTCTCCTTGCTGCATAAATTAAAAAAAGGGCTTGCGTTGTGAAAAGGATTCGGATTATAGCTCTTTGAACGTTTTAAATTTTTACGGATTTTTTTTAGAGAAGAACTGAAATGCTACTATCTACCCTTGACCATATGAATGCAGTCGTTGCAACCGTCACCAACGTGGTGATGGTCGTGGTTTCTGTCGTGGTCGTGCGAGGCTTAAGTGAGCCGGAGGGAAGGTTGTAAGCAACAGTTTACATTCATAACGAGTAGTTGTAACCCCCGCCGGCTAAGCCGACGGGGGTTTTTTATTTTCATCAGGAAATTATGAGGGTGCGAAAATGAAGATCAGTGGTGCTAGATTGTTGATTAAGCTCTTGGAACAACAGGGAATTGAAATTATATGCGGTATTCCCGGCGGTTCCAACCTGCCCATATATGACGCCTTGCGTGACAGCTCCATCAGGCACATCCTCGCCCGGCATGAGCAGGGTGCGGGGTTTATGGCGCAGGGAATGGCCAGGACAACCGGGAAGGCTGCGGTATGTATGGGTACTTCCGGTCCCGGTGTAACAAATCTGCTGACAGCCATCGCCGACGCAAGGCTTGATTCCATCCCTGTTGTCGCCATTACCGGGCAGGTTACCAGTACTCTTATCGGCACTGATGCTTTTCAGGAAGTAGACACCTATGGTTTGACTATTCCCATCACCAAACACAATTTTCTGGTTCAGTCCGCAGAAGATCTGCTGGAAGTTATCCCCGAAGCTTTCAGGCTGGCGGAGTCCGGCAGACCCGGTCCGGTTGTTGTTGATATTCCGAAGGATGTTCAGAAGGAGATAATAGAAATTTCTGAAATTGCGACTCCTGAAATTGAATTTGATTCTTTCGAGTGCGATGCAGAGCAGATCGAACAGGCAATTGCCATGATCAATAAATCCAGCAGGCCGATAATTTATGCCGGTGGCGGTGTTGTTGCGGCTAACGCTTCTGAAGATCTGGTTAAATTTGCACGCAGGAATTCAATTCCGGTTGTAACAACTCTCATGGGCCTTGGAGTTTTTCCACATGGTGATCCCAACTACCTCGGTATGCTTGGGATGCACGGCTCCCGTTCCACTAACATGATTATGGAAGAAGCCGACCTGATTATCGCTCTTGGTGTTCGTTTTGATGACCGGGCGGTTGGTAAGGCCTGTGAATTCTGCAAGCATGCCGACATCCTGCATATCGATATTGACCGCTCAGAAATCGGCAAAATCAAATCCTCCAACCTCTCAATCGTTGGCGATGTTGGTCATGTTCTCGGCGAATTGGTTGAGAAAGTTGACACTTCCATTCGCATCGGATGGAGCGCACGTCTTGCTTCCATCCGTATGATGTATCCCGATCAGCGTCCGGATGAGCAGGATACCTTCCATCCCCTGAATCTGATCCGGGTAATGGGTGAGACATTGCCCGATGATGCCATCATTACCACTGACGTTGGTCAGCATCAGATGTGGGTAGCGCAAGGTTATCCCTTCCGCAAACCCCGGACCCTGCTTACTTCCGGCGGGCTGGGAACAATGGGCTTCGGTTTGCCCAACGCTATCGGCGCGGCTCTGGCCAAGCCGAATAAGAAGGTTGTTTGCGTAAGTGGCGACGGGTCTTTCCTGATGAATATTCAGGAACTGGCAACTCTGGCTGAGCAGCGACTGAATGTTAAGGTTCTGATCATGAACAACAACCGTCTGGGCCTTGTTCGCCAGCAGCAGGAGTTGTTTTTTGAAGAACGTTATTTTGCTTCGAGTTTTGAGAGTAATCCTGATTTTGCATCAATTGCCAAAGGTTTTGGTATTCCGTCCTTTGACCTCGGAGAGCAGGAAAATCCAGAGCTGTTCCTGCGCAAGGTTCTGGGGCAGGACGGTCCGTGTGTAATAAACATTCCTATTAACTTTGAAAACAAGGTTCTTCCCATGGTTCCGCCGGAGTGCGCTAACCGGGAAATGATTGGAGGTTAGCCATGTGTAAACATAATTTTGTCATTGATTTGCTGGTACGTAACCATGCCGGAGTAATGAGCCAGATTACCGGCCTTTTCTCCCGCCGTAATTTTAACCTCGAAGGGATTGTTTGCGGTCCGGTGGGTGATGGTAGCGAAAGCCGTATGATTCTTACTGTCGCGGATGACAGCAAGCTTGAGCAGATAGTTCTGCAGCTTGAAAAACTTTATGATGTTCTTGAGGTGAAGCAGGTCGGGAACAGCCCGTTTACCGAAGTATTCGGACAGCTTTAAAGAAAAACGGACCGGGTTATATGATCCGGTCCGTTTTTTATTCGATGGTCAATAAGCTTTTATCGTTTAGAACCTTCCAGTTCCGAGTGGCGTTGCAATGGTATCCGCCTTGAGTGAGCATTTTCTTGATCATGCCTTGTTCCCGCATAATCTTGATTCCTTTTTGCAGGGCCTGAAAAATCTTTTCCCCATCCGGATGTACTTTTGAGACAATGTAATGCCTGCTTTCGCGGAGGCTGATTTTAATTCCTTTGACTGGAACAAGGGTTATTCCAGCCCGGGTTACGCTTAAGTCTTTGGAGTTATGAAATCCTAACGGAACCCAGTCAGCCCTTCCTGCTTTAAGCATACGGAAAAGTGATTCCATTGTCGGGCCTTTGGCTATTTCTTTAATTCCCATGCTTTGCAAGGCTTCGTTGTCGTTATTCCAATGGATGCCGATCAAAGGAATACCTGCTTTTTTTAAATCTTCAATGGTGTGCGCGTTTAAAACATCGTAATTACCGGGCAAACAAAAAATACCTTTTTCATAATCTCCGTCCTCAAGGACCGGATCGCTGATATAAATTTTATCGTTGAATTTTGCCAGATCAATTGCACTCTCATTAAACAAGTGTGTGCTGATTGCTGCATAGCCTTTAACCAGCTCGTCTTCTTCGCGTCTGGCGTTGGGGGTCTCCATGAATGTCAGCTGTGGATTTATTCCGCCCAGAACTAGTGCATTTTTCAGTATCATTAAGCTGGTCACACAACGAGTCGTTATCTCTGGGGGGATTTTGTTGTTTACGAAGGGAACTTCTTTGGCAGAATCTGGAAGGTTGGTGTATTTCTTTATGGCATTATTTGTACAGACAACAGCGACAACCATTTTTCCGTCCGCTACAGCGGGGTGTACACCTTGGGTTGTTAGCAGGAATATTGCTAAGAGAGAAAATTGTATATAGCGGAGAAACATTTGTAAAACTTTATATTTTAAGTGTTTTGTGTTGCGAATGTTGGCTTGTTTACTTTGAGAATAACTTGACTAGGCATGGTTTTGCATCAAAGTGAAGGGGTAATCAAGTTAAAAATAGATGAAAGAAACATCAAAATTTTACTCTCAAACAATAACCAGCTTAGCTACCCCCAAACAATAACCCGCTAAGTCTCATTTTTATGTATGCATATTGTGACATAATAAGTCCGTTTGTCCACTTAAATTATTTAGTCAGGACTTGAACATTATCCATGGCCCAGAATTCAGTCTTGCGACCAGTAAGAAATCCTTTGAAATTTATAGAAATAGAACCGTTCTCAATTTTACCGGCCGGAATTGAGATGCTGATAGGTTTGATCCAGTAAGCACGATCTTTCGGTCCGACTCGCACTAGGCCGTTGTTATTCACCGGACGGGAGTCGTCATTGTCGATTAATTGGCAGGGAAAGTTCGTCATGTTCAGCAGTTCTGGACCGTCGACAATTGAAATTACAAATTTATCGGCCAGCTTGCCTTCATTGTCCCAGCTGCCGACGAAAATCATATCGAATTTCAGTCTAAGGTCGGAAGTGGATGTAAGTCCGGTCAGGGTGAGTACTGTTTGTGACGGGTAGCGTTTGTTGCGGTCATTGAAGAGACCCAGCGTGCGGTTTTTACCGACGATGAAAGTTTTACGCGCCGACCAATCTTTGGACGCTTTCTTTTTGTCGAAGGAGTAGCTTTTTATGATGCGGTAACCAGCTGAAGCCGGGGTTACGTAAAATAAAGCGCAAGCGCAGAGGACAAAAAGAATTAATAATTTTTTCATGAAATTTATTCCTTACTCCAGTCATTAAATGATGGTGGGGTGCTGACACAGGCAAACAGTTGTTTCCATTCACAGTTAGCGGTTAGTTCAACACCACGCTGGATAATTGAAACTGGTTTGTCCGCCGAGACTACGATTACAATAAGATTGTCATATTTGGCGGTGAAGCGCAGGGCAGAGTTGAAACGAGCGCCTCTGGCCCGATTTTCCCCGGACACAGCCTTACCGTCCAGCAGGCATGCAAATCCATGTAGTTTTAAGTCCTTACAGATGTGAACTGCACCATCAAGCTTGGTTAGTGAACGGGCCAGTCCGCGTATCTCCGGTTGGCGTAGGTCCAGAGGTTCTTCAAGGGTTTGGCCTGCTATTTCGACAGGCTCCTCATTAAAGTCCAGTACCAGTGTGCAGCCGTGGCTGCGGTGGTTGGCTGTGGAGATCATTTGGATGACCAGCTGGAAAAGGCTGTGTCTTGTATCGGCACTCAGGTCCAGCTCGAGGAGATATTCTTCAAGGTGAACGAGGTTGGGTTTGTAGTTTGTGGAGGAAAATTTTGCGTCCGCAAAACTGCAAATAGGTTCGCTGCCGAGGTAAACCAATCCCCAGTCTCCTTTGAATACGGCAGAAATGGAGTTGTTGGTCGGCGGCATTGCAGCGATGCCGACAACGCGCTTGCCATCGGAAACGAGTTTGCGGCTGGAGCTTTCCACAGATTGGAGCAGCTTCCTGACGTGTTTGTGGTTTTTGAGGGACGGGCGTTCTGTCTCAGGGAATTTAGCCATGTACTTGATGGAATCAAGTTCTGAGGGCTCGATAAAAATGAGTTCGCCTCGCGCCCATGCGCCTTCTTCCCGCGTTTTGGAAATGCCGAGCACGGCGTCGAGAATGGGGTAGACCCGCAACTGGGTATCCCAGCCCATTATGCGGTTGCGCTGGTCAACTACATAGTCGCGCACGGCGTGGGTGGAGTATTCACGCAGCAAATGCCCGGAACTGTCAATGCGCAGGATATTCTGGGTTGCAAAATCCTGAGAAAGCAGCAGAGCCGCGTATTCCATCCAGCTTTCAGTTGGCCCGATGGAGCACATGTCCGGGTGTTGCTCGGTGAACCAGCATTGATAAAAGATGCTGCTGGAACGTGCACTACAGGTGATCAATCCTGCAAGAGCCAGATCCTTGGTTCGGATTACTTCAATAAGTCGGGTGTTGTCGTCATGGTTGTCACCCTTTCGCCAATCCTGAGAATCAATGAAATATTCCTGCAGTTTGGGTTGATGCTCGCGCAAAAGATCCTGCGGATCATAAATGCGCAGCGGATCATCCGGGGTTACCGCATATATTAAGGCTGTCCTGCTGTTGGAAGAAAAATGCGATAGACCGTCACGCAATCCGTCCATGATGTGAAAGATGCACAAGTTGGCAAAGGATTCTGAGCTCATTAAGTAATCCGCTGTTGAAGTTCAGGGTCATACACATGTTATATGAATTGCCCTATGTTTCCAACAGTAATTACTTCATTTTTTTCTTCTTTGTGAAGCTTTTTCCTTTATCTTTACGGTTAAAATTTTTGCCTTTGCCGGGTCTTTTGGTACCGCTATTATCGTTATCGTTTTGTTTGCCTTTTTTAGGCTTTCTTCCTGTTTTATCCTGCGTTTCCGGTTTTTTGCGGTTATCACTGGACGGCTTCTTCTTGCCTTCCTTAATGGAACGGGGGTCGCGGCCCGGATCAGGAATCAGGATGCGGTGCTGTTTCAAACGCTGGGCATCGGTTTTGGCGACGTAAATTTTGTTCCCTTCAGGATCGGTTTCGCAATAGAACATTGCGGTAGCTATTGTACCCGGAGTGGGGATGAAGCATTGCACCTGACGCGGTTTCCAGCCTCTTGCAGCCAGCCATGAACCGAGTTGGCGCATATCCTGATCCGTACAGCCGGGGAATGCACTCATCAGGTAGGGGATAACGTATTGTTCTTTGCCCGCTTTTTTGGATTCCGCAGAAAACATCTCCAGAAAACTTTCGAATATGGGCAGGTCCGGCTTGCGCATATGCTTAAGTACGGACGGCACAATATGTTCCGGGGCGACTTTTAACTGTCCGCCGACGAATTCCTTGAAAATATCTTTGAGGCTGTGTTTGTTTTGCTGCCCAAGGTCGTAGCGGACACCGCTGGCAACACGCACATGCTTGATGCCGTCCATTTTTTGGGCATCGCGGTAAAGTTTAAGGTTGGCCTGCTGGTCGTATTTGAAATTGGGGCAGACTTTGGGCACGAGACAGCTCTTGCGTTTGCACTTGCCGCGTTCCAGTGTACAGTGTGCATTCCACATATTCGCACTGGGACCGCCGATGTCGGAAACGGAGCCTTTGAAATCAGGGTGATCCTGCATCCTTTTCAATTCATTAAGAATAGACTTTTTGCTGCGCGAGCGGATATGTCTTCCCTGATGCATGGCGATTGAGCAGAAAGAGCAGCCGCCACCGCATCCACGGTGGGATGTGATACTGAACTCAATCATCGCTGCTGCCGGAATCTTCCCTTTGTCTTTGTAGATAGGGTGCGGCAGACGTGCAAAGGGCAGGCTGTAGAGCCAGTCCAGCTCTTCAGTGGAAAGATATTCAGAAGGCGGAGTAATTACCACATGCCGTTTATCTACCGGTTGAATGGCCCACGCATCTCCAAAATGAACCTGCTTTTCAAGGGCAAGGGTTGCTTTCATCAAATCTTGCGGGGTATCGAGAAGATCTTGATGGGAGGGGAGTTCGATTAATTCCGCTTCGTGGTCGACGTCTTCAGGGCTTCCCATGAATGCCGTGCCAGCAATACCCTTCAAGTCCTTGGCAGACGGCTCTCCGGATTCTGAGAGGCGGATAGCTGCTTGGAGCATGGCTCTTTCGCCCATGCCGTAGACCAGCAGGTCTGCCTTGCTATCCATGAGAATGGTTTTACGGATTTTGTCGGTCCAGAAATCATAGTGCGAAATCCGGCGCAGTGATGCCTCGATTCCTCCGATGATGACCGGAAGTCCTTTGAAAGCTTTTTTGATCAGGTTGGTATAAATCAGACAGGCCCGGTTGGGACGAGCACCGGCACGGCCTCCGGGTGTGTAAGCATCATCGCTTCTTTTTTTGCGGAATGAAGTGTAGTGGGCAACCATGGAATCCAGCGCACCGGCTGAAACCCCGGCATAAAGTCGCGGGCGGCCCAGTTCTTCTATTGCTTTGGGATTATTCCAGTCCGGCTGGCAGATGAGTGCGACTTTGAATCCATGTGCAGAGAGAACCCGGCCCAATAGCGGCATGCCGAAGCTGGGGTGATCTATGTAACTATCCCCGGAAACGAGAATGATGTCCGGTCTGTCCCACCCAAGTTTGTCCATTTCCTTTTTGGTCATGGGTAAAAACTTCGGCTGGTTCCTTTTTTTTGCGATAATGCTGATTGTCATGGGGCATACATATAGCTGAACCCCGTGACTGGCAAGAAGGTAAATGTGTTTAATTCTGATGGACAGCTAGTGTTGACCGGGAACGCAGCGATGGGTAAAATCCTTTTTCAAATTATAAAACAATTGCCTAAGGAGGCATAATGAAACCGCTTCCATGCGTTTTGACAATAGCAGGGTCTGATTCCGGCGGAGGGGCCGGGATTCAGGCTGATCTTAAAGCCATTTCCATGGCTGGGTGTTACGGGGCCAGCGCAATTACGGCGCTTACAGCCCAGAACACTACCGGGGTTACCGGGATTGAGGCTGTTTCCCCAGACTTTGTTGCCCTTCAGATTGAAACGGTTTGCAAAGATATCAAGGTGCGGGCAGCAAAGACCGGTATGCTTTTTTCTGCGCCCATTATTCGCTCAGTTGGCGAGGCATTAAAGGGTAAAGATATCCCGCTGGTGATTGATCCTGTCTGCGTAGCGACAAGTGGTGCAAAGCTTCTTAAAGATGATGCTGTTGAAGCCATGAAGGAAATATTTCCTCTGGCTGATTTGCTGACTCCCAATGTTCCTGAGGCGGAACTCTTTACTGGTTTGGAAATCAAGAGCCGGGAAGATATTTTTGAAGCTATTGAAATTCTCCTTGAAATGGGACCGAAGGCTGTGTTGGTCAAGGGTGGGCATTTTGATTCTGTAGCCGCGACCGACTGGCTTGGAATTAAAGGACAGCAGCCGATTCCGCTTATGCAGCAGCGGGTAAATACCAAGAACAGCCATGGTACAGGCTGCACTCTTTCTGCTACCATCGCATCCGGCTTGGCGAAGGGATATGATATGGTTGCTGCTGTTCGCAAGGCTCAGGAATATTTGAATCTTGCACTGAGAGCCGGGTTTGACCTTGGCGAAGGAAGCGGGCCGCCTAACCATCTCGCTCCCATGCTGATTGAAAGCATGAAGCAGGGCATTCTTACTGATCTTCATGAGTTCGGATTACGTTTGGAGCGTATGTCAGGTCTTGATAAGTTGATTCCCGAAGTTCGTATGAATGTGGCGGTTGCTTTACCGCATGCCGCTGATATTAAAGATGTGGCGGCCTTTAGTGGGCGGATTACCTGCACTCGTAAAGGTGAGGTTCTGGTCTGCGGACATCCTGAATTCGGGGCTTCTTTCAATATAGCCAAGGTGCTGCTGTGTGCAAGAAAGGCTAACCCGGAAATAGACTGCGCAGCCAGATTACGGCTTAGTGATCAGATTCTTGATGCTGTAGCTGAGTGCGGATTTGTTGAAGCATGGTTCGATCGTGCTGATGAGCCTGGTGAAGTTCCCGGAACTGAGGAAAATACGCTTGAGTGGGGAACCTGCAATGCTATGTCAGAACATCCCGAACCTGAAATGGTTGACGTGATTTGCGAATCCGGCACTAATGGGATAGAACCTTGCATTCGTTTGCTGGCAAGGGATTTTGACGATCTCGAAGAAAAGCTGGTTAAGCTGCTTGAGGCGATGGTCTCTGATCGGAAATAACCGTTTCTACAGAATTTTAAACGATTTTTGTTGACAAGCTGTTACACTGCTTATATTAACGCAACGGCTGCACGGGATAGCGAACTTTTAAGAAGGATGTTATCCATTAATTAGCCCATAAAATTTGGTTGCGAGAGTGGCGGAATTGGTAGACGCACTGGATTTAGGATCCAGCGGTTAATCCGTGAGAGTTCGAGTCTCTCCTTTCGCACCAACCGTAATATAAACACCCCCTTACAACAGCATCCGCATAGCTGTTCTAAGGGGGTGTTTTTTTGGTTTTCCGCCTTTATTCCGCCTTGACTCCCACCTCCACTAATGTATCCATATGCCCATGAATCAATTACGGGAATACGGAGATAAGGTGCAGTTCATATTAGATGAGTTGAAGGCTGGGCGGATGGGTATGGCGCAGGGGGCGGTGCAGTTGCAGGCTGTGGCGACTCTGGCGGAGCAGGACGCTGAGAATACTGACCATGCAGTTTATAAGGAACGGCTGATGCTGTTTGCGGACAGGCTTTATAAAGTTATTGAGAAGATGATTCCGGAACGGACGGTCAGGCAGTAAGCAGCAAGTGGCATGTAGCACAATTTCTAAGCCCCCTCCTTGAATGTTCAAGGCAGGGGGCTTTTCCTATTTTTTGGTCTGGTTGGACTGCATTATGACCGTTGAGTTGGTTGCGGTCCCGTTCTGGGAGGGCGGTTGTACCTTTCCTATATGGAGTGAAAGGGAGATGCCGAGGATGATCAGGCCGGGCAGGGCGTAGAGAATCTTTCTTCCCTTTCTGGCGTGGGCGACGATTATTCCTATGCAGGTGAAAATTACACCGATCTGGCCCAGAATATCCACTAACATGAATGGCTTACCTTTCGGCAGGGTAACAATATAAACAATGATTGAAATGATTGAATATAGCAGAAAGAAGACACCGAATCCGCTTTGGCCTTTCTTTCTCGCATAGATTGAAATCCCGATTATGGTCAGCAGGGTGATGCCTGCTAGTATTAATGGCAGCACGAGTTACCTCGTTAATTTTAGGGTTTAAGATGATTAATTTTCTTGGAACTATTGCTGACTGTCAAGATGATTTGGCTAAAACTGGCTCCTATTTTGGGACAGTTATTTTATTTTGTCTTCATGTAATTCTGTGTTTTGGTTCAGTCTGAATTTAAAAAAAAGGAAACACTTTATTGGAATGTCTCTCGGTGTAAATACTTTCCTGGAAATGAAAATAATGAACTTTTTGAATAAAAAACTGAATAATTTAATCTAATATTAGAAAGTAACCGTACAATATACGCTGAAAAAAAATATCTTGTACACAATCGTCATGATGGTTAAATAGTGACCCCTTTTTACGTTTTAGGTTGTTTTTGTTTTCTTTACTTGTTCAAAAAGGATTTATTGTGATTCAGACTGAGACTTTGCTTACATTTGGTGTTTATCTGGTTTTCCTGCTGGCCGTAGGTTGGTATTTCTACAAACGTACTTCAAATATTGAAGGCTACATCCTCGGCGGGCGCGGGCTGGGCGGTTGGGTTACTGCTCTTTCAGCACAGGCCAGTGATATGTCCGGCTGGCTGCTAATGGGGCTTCCCGGCGCTGTTTATCTTGGCGGTATGACTGAGGCATGGATTGCCATCGGCCTTTTCATCGGTACTGCGTTGAACTGGATTTTTATTTCTGCCCGCCTGCGTGTTTATACTCAGATGACAGATACACTCACAATTTCATCTTTTTTTGAAAAACGATTCAATGACCCAACCAGCCTGCTTCGGGTCGGTTCTGCCGTCATTATTCTTATTTTCTTCACTATTTATTCCTCTTCCGGTCTGGTTGCTGCGGGTAAACTTTTCGAGTCCATGTTTAATATTGATTACTCAGTTGCTGTTATCAGCGGGGCGGTGGTAATCGTTGCATATACCTTTCTCGGCGGGTTTATGGCTGTTTGCTGGACAGACTTTTTTCAGGGCGGTCTGATGTTCTTTGCCATTGTCCTTGTGCCTATTCTAGGAACAATTGATAACGGCGGTATTTCCGTCGTTGAAGCTGAGATGGCAGCCAAGCACATTTCCACCAGTCTTTTTCATAATGGAGCAGGGGCACCTCTTTCCATTATCGCTGTAATCTCCACCATGGCGTGGGGGCTTGGTTATTTCGGACAGCCGCACATTCTGACCCGTTTTATGGGTATCAGTTCCATTAAAGAACTGCCCAAGGCGACAGCTGTTGCTCTGATCTGGGTTGTTATCTCCCTTGCCGGTGCAGTTGTTGTCGGTATGGTTGCTATTCCCATGTTTGACGGCCTGCACGGTGGTGAGCAGGAGAAAGTATTCATTTACATGATCTCCAAGCTCTTTAACCCTTGGGTTGGCGGTGTCCTGTTGGCTGCCATCCTTTCTGCAATTATGTCCACCATTGACTCTCAGTTGCTGGTTTCTTCTTCCGCACTGACCGAGGATTTTTATAAGAAAATTCTGCGTCGTGAAGCTTCCGATAAAGAACTTATGCTCGTGGGACGTCTCTGTGTTCTGGTGATTTCCATCATCGCCATGAGCATGGCACTGACTCCCGGTAACACTGTTCTTGGTCTTGTCTCTTACGCTTGGGGCGGCTTCGGTGCTGCATTCGGTCCGGTTGTTATCTTCTCTCTGTTCAGTAAAAAGACCACTTGGATTTCTGCACTCTCCGGTATGGTGGTCGGTACTCTGGTACTGGTCTTCTGGAAAGACGCTGGGCTGGGTGCTACCATGTATGAAATCGTTCCCGGTTTTGTCGCCAACATGCTGACCATCATGGCTGTGAATATGTTCGCTCCCCAGAAGGATGAGCAGATTCTGGCTGATTTTGCTGAGATGGAGGCTGCTCTCAAAAAATAAGGACTTGTTGTTTAGCTTAGTTATGTATATAAGGCTCTGCCGCACATTGCGGCAGAGCCTAGCAGACTGTTGAAAAGGCACCATCTGCGGGTTGCTGCAAAAAAGGCTGAAACTCACGTATTATTTATACGCATCGTTCCATCCTTTTTTTTGCGCCTTGCATCTGGTACTTTTTGAACAGTCTGCTTTTTTATTGATGATAAACGGTGTATGCATCAATAAGCAGTGCAGCCGTATTAAATATTTTTTGAGGGCACATGTGTCCGGTGAGGTTAAAATGCTTGATTTTGAACGTAAGAGTATTGTGCTTGTTACCTGTCCTAAGAATTTCAGCCCCTATCTTGCGGAGGAAATGGGCCGTCTGGGTTTTAAAGTTCGTGCTGAACTTCCTGCAGGTGTAGAGACCAAAGCTTCGCTCAACGATTGTATGCGGCTTAATCTCTGGGTTCGCTGCGGGCACCGCGTTATGTATCAGTTGAAGCGTTTCAAAGCTGATACCCCGGATCAGATGTACAATCAGGTTAAAGATATGGTTTGGGAAAATGTTCTCGGACCTGATGATTATTTGACCGTTACCTCTTCCGTTCGCACCGAAACCGTTAATGATTCGCGTTTTGCCAATGTTAAGGTTAAGGACGCCATCGTTGACCGCATTCGTGAGAAGAGCGGCAGACGCCCTTCTTCCGGGCCTGAGATGTCCGGCATCGTTGTTTTTCTGCATTGGAAAGATGATGAATGCACCGTTTATCTGGATACATCCGGTGTCCCCCTGTCCCGCCGTGGTTATCGTAAGTTCCCGGCCAAGGCTCCCTTGCAGGAAACTCTGGCTGCAACTTTGATCCGTGCTGCAGAATGGTATGGGCGCGGTAATTTTGTATCCCCCATGTGCGGTAGTGGTACTCTTGCCATTGAAGCGGCGCTGGTTGCTCTGAACGGGGCTCCGGGCCTGATGCGTGAATATTTTTCTTTCATGAAACTTCCCGGTTACAATCCTGAATACTGGGATAATCTCTGCATCGATGCTGAGGACCGGGAGCGTGATTCTATTGATGGGCGTATTATTGCCACCGACCTTGATCCTGAAGCAGTAGAAGCTGCGAGAAAGAATGCCCGCGCAGCCGGGGTGGAGCACCACATCGAGTTCAATGTCTGCGATTTCCGCGAAACTGAGATTCCAGACGGTGGCGGGGTTGTGTTCATGAACCCTGAATACGGAGAGCGGCTGGGCTGCAGGACTAAACTGGAAAAGATCTATACCGCCATTGGTGATTTTTTGAAGAACAAATGTCAGGGATATAAAGGCTTTATTTTTACCGGAAATCTCGATCTTGCTAAGTTTATTGGACTTAAGTCAGCAAAAAGACTTGTTTTTTATAATGCCAAGATTGAGTGCCGTCTGTTAGAGTATGAAATATTCAAAGGTAGCCGCAAGTCGCGCTATTAAGTTTTTTCCTTTAATGTCTTGAAAATATTTTTTTTAAAAGTTAATTCCTAACCTGACAGTTTCGTTGTTTTTTCAATAGCAATCTTTGATTGCCTGTATTTATTCTTTTGGGAAGTTAAGGAGAGTTTATATGCCCCGGATTCTCGTCGTTGATGATGATCCCATCTCACGCCAGGTACTGAAAGCCATGCTGGAAAAAGAAGGGCACCATGTAACTGAAGCCGAAGACGGAGTTAAGGCTATTCAGGGATATGACAGAAATCTGATTGATCTGGTTATTACTGATATTTTTATGCCGGAAAAAGAAGGTGTCCAGACTGTTCGCGAGTTGATGAAAGAAAACCCGGAAGTTAAGATTATTGCAGTTTCCGGCGGCAGTTCTTCTGCTAATTATGATTCACTTGATTGGATTAAAATGTTCGGCGTGAAGTATACTTTCACCAAACCTTTTAACGCTAAAGCCATTCTTGCAGCAGTGGATGATCTGCTCGGTTCATAAGTTGTCTGTCTTAATCAGTTGCATATTCTTGAATCCTGCCGTATCCATGCTCCAAAAATTACAGGAAATGTTTAATGGCAGATAAAGAAAAGTTTCGGGTTAAGCTTGAGTTTGATGATGTTGGACTGGCTAGCGTCCTTTTTGGTGCCCAGAATTCCAACCTTGATCTAATTTCACGTCAGTCCGGCGTTAGAATTGAGAGCAGGGGAAATTCGTTACAGCTGATCGCTGAAAATGAAGAACTCATCGATCCGGTCGCAAAATCATTCACTCAGCTCTATAAGCTGTTGAAATCAGGTAAAGAGATTTTTCCGCAGGATGTGGAAGCAGCTTACCGTATTCTCTGTCGCGATCCTCGGGCTGATCTTATAAAAATTTTCCGTGATGAGCTTTTTGCGGTTTCTCCGAAAAAGACCCTTACACCGCGAACTCTGACCCAGCGGGCTTATTTCTCCGCGATCCGCGATAATGACATGGTTTTTTCGGTCGGTCCTGCCGGAACCGGGAAGACATATCTTGCCGTGGCTATGGCTGTTTATGCCTTGCAGCGTAAAGAGGTTAACCGCATCATCCTGACCCGTCCCGCTGTCGAGGCCGGAGAGAAGTTGGGGTTCCTGCCCGGTGACCTTGTGGATAAGGTCAATCCTTACATGCGTCCTCTCTATGATGCCCTCTACGATATGCTCGATATGGGTAAAGTACAGGATATGATTGAGGAGAATGTCATTGAAATTGCACCGCTGGCCTTCATGCGCGGGCGGACACTTTCCAATGCATTCGTCATCCTCGATGAAGCGCAGAATACCACCCCGGAACAGATGAAGATGTTCATCACCCGTCTTGGATTTGGTTCCAAGGCCGTGGTAACCGGCGATATTACCCAGATTGACCTGCCTAACCGTGAACCTTCCGGTCTGGTGGAGGCTGTCAATATCCTGCAGGATGTGCGCGGAATCAGTTTTATCAAATTCGAAGACGGCGACGTCATTCGCCATCCGCTGGTGGCCCGGATTGTCAAAGCCTATGACCATTACGAGTGCAAGGGCAGTAAGTAGTGGCTGTGAACCTGAGCATAGAATGCATTCCCAATGCTGAATTTCCTCTCGCAAAGCGTGAGCTTTTGCGCATGGGCGAGATGTTGCTTGAGGTTCTTGGTGTGGAAGGTTTTGACTTTGATCTCAAAATAGTCAATGATGCCGCTATTGCTGAAGTTAATGAAGAATTTCTGGGATGCGTGGGTCCGACCAATGTGCTCAGTTTTCCCTTTTCCGAGACTCCTGATCTGGAAAAAAACAACTTTTTAGGAGAGATAGTTTTGTCTGTGGATACTCTAGCCCGTGAAACCCGACTCTACGGCCAGCAGCCGGAAGAGCACACCGTAAGGCTGCTTGCGCATGCAATGCTGCACCTTGCCGGGTATGATCACGGTGCAGAAATGTATTCTCTTACCGACAGAGCTGTTGAATCCGTAGCTCCTTTGTTCCGACAGCGAACCTTGGGTTGGCAATAAGTTAAAAGCCAACCCGATTTCTTGCAGCATGGTCCCATTCGGGGCTGTCCATATGCTGCGCATGAGTAAATCCCGTCTTTTGGTCCTTTTTTTAGACCACGATCATATATTTATGGTTTACAATGGCGGGTCTTATAGGCAATAATTCCCGATTGCAATTTTTCATTGTCAGTTAAGGCTCACCTCAAATATATCTGGAGTTTTACGATGATCAGACATCTCCTTAAAATTAATGATGTTCCCCGTTCAGAACTCGGCCAGCTTCTGCTGCGCGCCAAAGAGCTCAAGGATAATAAAATCAGAAATAACGCCCTTGAAGGGAAAACCGTTATCATGGTTTTTGAAAAAGCTTCCACCCGTACCCGTGTTTCTTTTGACGTTGCTATTGAGCAGCTCGGCGGTCATTCCATTTTCATGACCCCCGCTGAATCACAGCTCGGCAGAAGTGAACCGCTGGAAGATACCGCACAGGTTCTTTCCCGTTATGCGGACGCTCTCGTTGTCCGTACTTTCGGTCAGGATAAAGTGCGTACCCTTGCTGAATACGGCTCTGTTCCGGTCATCAACGCTCTGACAGACAGATACCATCCCTGTCAGGTGCTCAGCGATATGCTGACCATTTATGAAAGAACTCCTGATCTTTCGAATGTGCATGTGGCATGGGTCGGTGACGGCAACAACATGGCGCATTCATGGATTAATGCCGCAATTTATTTCCCCTTTTACCTGACTCTGGCTTTCCCTAAAGGATACGAGCCGGATCACGACATCCTTTCACGGGCTATGTCCATGGGTGCTAAAATCAATCTGAGCTATGATCCGGTTGAAGCCGTAAAAGGCGCGCACTACGTGAATACCGATGTCTTCGCATCCATGGGTCAGGAAGAAGAACAGAAGAAGCGTGAAATGGCTTTTGCTGCTTATCAGGTCAATGACGAACTGCTTAAGCACGCTGATCCTGACTGCAAAGTTATGCACTGCCTGCCCGCACACCGTGGTGAAGAAGTTACAGCTGAAGTGCTGGATGGTCCCAGATCAATCATCTTTGATCAGGCTGAAAACAGACTGCACATGCAGAAAGCCATTCTCGAATGGGCTGTCAACGGTATCGAAGTTGACTACGATGCAGTAGATAAGCTGCTCGGACCCGTGCAGGCTGTACCGCACATGCATACTATTGAATAGGAATGCCTCCGGCGGCCCTGCCGGGAGCCTTAAACCCTTTTGCAAAAGGGTTTAAGAATCCCAAAAACTTTTGTTTGGGTTTCGCCGACAGGTTTAATAATAAGTTTTAGTAATAGATAGTTTAACGCTGACAGCGGCGAAGCCTTATTAAAAGGTTTTGAAGAGTCCAGAGAAACTTTTGCAAAAGTTTCTTTGGCCCCCGGAGGGCCGCCGGAGGCAAAGGATTTATAAGATGAGCAAAGTAAATAAAGTTGTATTGGCATATTCCGGTGGTCTGGATACTTCCATCATCCTGAAATGGATCAAGAAGGAGTACGACTGCGAAGTTATCACTCTTACTGCTGACCTCGGTCAGGGTGAAGAGCTGGACGGTATTGAGGAAAAAGCTCTCAAGACTGGCGCAACCAAGGCTTTCGTTGAAGATCTGCGTGAAGAATTTGCACGTGATTTCATTTTTCCCGCTTTCCGTGCCGGTGCTATCTATGAAGGCCGCTACCTGCTCGGTACTTCCATTGCTCGTCCTCTGATTGCCAAGAGAATGGTTGAAATTGCTGAGATGGAAGGCGCACAGGCTCTTGCTCACGGCGCGACCGGTAAAGGTAACGATCAGGTCCGTTTCGAATTGGGCGGTATGGGTATGAACCCCAGACTGAAGCATATTGCGCCCTGGCGTGAATGGGATCTCAAATCCCGTACCGATCTCATGAAGTTCGCA
Source organism: Maridesulfovibrio spiralis (SeqCode) (assembly GCF_048571135.1). Classification (NCBI taxonomy): domain Bacteria; kingdom Pseudomonadati; phylum Thermodesulfobacteriota; class Desulfovibrionia; order Desulfovibrionales; family Desulfovibrionaceae; genus Maridesulfovibrio; species Maridesulfovibrio spiralis (SeqCode). Next base: position 3,667,795 of record NZ_CP182344.1, read on the forward strand.
GACGAGAACGATATCGAGATTCCCACTACTCGTAAGAAGCCTTGGTCTATGGATGCCAACATGCTCCACGTAAGTTTCGAAGGTGCAGAGCTGGAAGATCCCTGGAATGCTCCTTCTCCTGAATCTTACCGTTATTGCCGTCCCATCGAAGAAGCACCGGACGAGCCTGAAATTATCACCATCGATTTCGAAAAAGGTGATCCTGTTGCTATTAACGGTACCAAGTACTCACCGGCAGCTCTCGTTGAAAAACTTAATGAACTCGGTGGCAAGCACGGTATCGGTCGTGTAGACATGGTTGAAAACCGTTTTGTCGGCATGAAATCCCGTGGCGTTTACGAAACCCCCGGTGGAACTATCATGCATATCGCACACCGTGATCTTGAAGGTCTTTGCATGGACCGCGAAGTTATGCACCTGCGTGACAGCCTGATCCCCAAGTATGCTGAAATGATCTATAATGGTTTCTGGTTTGCTCCTGAGCGTATCGCTCTGCAGGCTATGATCGACGAAACCCAGAAGACCGTAACCGGTACTGTGAGACTGAAGCTCTACAAGGGTAACGCAATCCCCGAAGGCCGTAAGTCTCCTTATTCCCTGTATCGTGAAGATCTGGCGACCTTCGAAGAAGACGAAGTATACAACCAGAAAGACGCTGAAGGCTTCATCAAGCTGGTCGGTCTACGTCTTAAAGGTAAAACTTCTTCCGGCTCCGAGTGGATCAAAGAAGGCGACGTCGAAGACGCTGACTAATTTGTTTTAATTACCCGGACGGACGCAAGTTCGTTCGGGTTTTTCAGATACTTCCGCCTGTTTCCGGCCGCTATGCTGACGACAGGCGTTTTCTTTGGTATTAAGATCTGTGTCGTCCCTAAAAGGGGATACGGTATTTAAAAATTAGCAATAAAATTAGTCTCCAGCGGCGAAGCCCCGTCAAAAGGTTTTGAAGGGGATGGGGTCTGGGGAAGGGGAAACTTTTGCAAGAGTTTCCCCTTCCCCAGCCGCCGGAGGCATCTGAGGTAAAAAATGGCTGATAATAAATTATGGGGCGGCAGATTTGCTGCCAAGACCGCGCAGTCTGTTGAAGACTACACTGAATCCGTTAGTTACGACCAGAATCTGTACCGCGAAGATATTTCCGGCTCTCAGGCCCATGCCCGGATGCTGGCAGAGCAGGGTGTTCTGACTGCCGAAGAAGCCCAAACTCTGGTCAAAGGACTTGATCAGGTTCTGGAAGAGATTGAATCCGGAAAGTTTGAATGGAAAAAGGAGATGGAAGATCTCCACATGAACATCGAAAGCAGACTGACTGAAATCGTCGGAGCTGTTGGTGGTAAACTGCACACTGGCCGCAGCCGTAACGATCAGGTTGCAACCGACTTCCGTCTGCACGTGCTGCGTTCTCTGGAAGCATGGAAAACAGCTCTTGAGAAGCTGATCGCGGTATTTACTGCCAAGGCTGACGATAATAGAGAAGTCCTGCTGCCCGGTTATACTCATCTGCAGCCCGCACAGCCTGTAAGCCTCGCCCACCACATGCTCGCGTACGCCTGGATGTTCAAGCGCGACCACAGCAGAGTAGTGGACTGCATCAAAAGAGCTAACGTTTGCCCGCTGGGTGCTGCTGCCCTTGCTGGAACAACTTATCCGCTTAAACCTGCTACTTCCGCTAAATATCTCGGCATGGCAGAAACCTTCCGCAACAGCCTTGATGCTGTTTCCGACCGTGATTTTGTTATGGAAGCAATGTTTACCGGCAGCCTGATCATGACCCACCTGAGCCGCATCTGTGAAGAGCTGATTATTTGGGCCAACCCCTGCTTCGGTTTCATTAAACTGCCCGATGAATTTTCCACCGGTTCTTCCATCATGCCCCAGAAGAAGAATCCTGATGTCTGCGAACTTATGCGCGGTAAGACCGGGCGTGTTTTTGGTGACCTTATTTCACTGCTGACTACCTGCAAGGGATTGCCACTGGCATATAACCGTGACATGCAGGAAGACAAAGAACCTTTCTTCGATTGCGATAAAACCGTACATGCTTCAGTTGTAATCATGGCTGACATGATGCAGGCCATGGGCTTCAACCCAGAGAACATGGAAGCTGCGCTGAAAAAAGGTTTCTTGAATGCTACAGAGCTTGCTGATTATCTCGTAGGTAAGGGAATTCCTTTCCGCGAAGCGCACCATATCACCGGTTCTGCTGTTGCAAAGGCTGAAGCCGAGAGCAGGGGGCTTGAAGATATGAGCCTTGAAGAATTTAAATCTTTCTCCGATAAAATCGAAGAAGATGTCTTTGAGGTGCTTTCCTACGAAGCCGCAGTAAGACGCAGGGTTTCCCCCGGTAGCACCGGACCAGAATCTGTTGACGCACAGATTAATGAGCTGAACGGGTGGCTTGAAGATTAGTTTTTAGTTGTTGAGACCAATTAAAAGGCTGGAATCGGATAGCATGGCTGTCTCATTCCAGCCTTTTTTGTTGTTGGCGATGGGGCTTGCTGGTAAGGCGATGATGGATTAATAAGATATGGGTATGCCAAAATCACTTACGGGACGGAATAAAATATGAGTAAAGATTCAGATTTGTATTGCATATTTGAAAATATGTTGTCTGAGGTCTTTGATAGTAAAGAATATGTCGTTTTATACAAAAACAGACCACTTGTTTTAAATAAAGTCGAAAAGGGAGTAGATTCTACCCAGGTTGTTATGAACAACATAATTAATTGGGGGCGAGAATATAATGAAGAGTCCAAAGAGTGGAAAAGCTCAATGATGACCAGCACAATCTCATTTGACCTTCCTGCGGGAAAAAATTTCGATGATGTTTTCTACAAAGTGGAAGATTCCGATGGAGGTTATTCTTTATGGATGGAATCCCAAGAAAACCTTTACCGTCCATTGATAGAAGGCGGTCATTTTTAAACGAAAAAACCCCTTGCAGACAAGGGGTTGGAAATATTGGCGGAAGTGTATAGGAGTCGAACCTACCGACGAGGGTTAACCCGTCCACTGGATTTGAAGTCCAGGCGCAACACCGGTTACGATACACTTCCCCTGCGAAGAAGAAATGGCTAACAATTTTGCAGCCAAAGGGCAAGCATTAATAATATTTTTGTTTATGACTTGCCTTTTCCCGAATTAGCCTTATTAATAGCTGATTGATACTGTAGAAAAAATGTAAATACAGTCCGGTGCTTGCCGCATATTGATAGGCTTTGGCAGGCCGGACGCATATCCAAGGAGATAGACTTTGAATAGTTTTGCCAAGAATCTCTTGGTCTGGGTAACCATCATGCTGGTTATGATTGTCCTGTTCAATCTGTTTAATCAGCCGCAGACTTCCCAGCTCAAACTTTCCTACACCGACTTTTTAAGCAGGGTCGATGATGGTGAAGTCCTTCAAGTTAAGATTCAGGGGCAGAAAATCAGCGGGGTAATGGTCGGTGACAAACGCTTTGTCACATATAATCCCGATGATCCGGCCCTTGTTCAGCATATGCTGAAAAACAAAATTGAAGTTGTTGCCGAGCCGGAAGAAGAGGCCCCGTGGTATATGACTTTGTTCATATCATGGTTTCCGATGTTGCTTCTTGTCGGGGTATGGATATTCTTCATGCGCCAGATGCAGGGAGGCGGTGGAGGCCGTGGCGGAGCCATGTCCTTTGGTCGTTCCAAGGCTAGGATGATAAATGAAGAAACCGCTCGCGTGACGTTTGAAGATGTTGCCGGTGTTGATGAAGCCAAGGATGAACTTGCCGAGGTTGTTCAGTTCCTGAGCGAACCCAAAAAGTTTACCCGTCTCGGCGGACGCATCCCTAAAGGTGTTCTGCTGGTTGGCCCCCCCGGTACCGGTAAAACCCTGCTTGCCCGTGCTGTTGCAGGGGAAGCTGGTGTACCCTTTTTCTCCATTTCCGGTTCCGACTTTGTTGAAATGTTTGTTGGTGTCGGTGCTTCCCGTGTGCGTGATCTTTTCGCACAGGGTAAAAAGAACGCACCCTGCCTGATTTTTATTGACGAAATTGATGCCGTGGGTCGCCAGCGTGGCGCAGGTCTTGGCGGTGGACATGATGAGCGTGAACAGACCTTGAACCAGCTGCTGGTTGAAATGGACGGTTTTGAGTCCAACGAAGGTGTTATCCTCATCGCTGCTACCAACAGACCTGATGTTCTGGACCCCGCGCTTCTGCGTCCCGGCCGTTTTGACCGTCAGGTTGTTGTGCCTACTCCCGATGTTCAGGGCCGTGCACATATCCTTAAGGTTCACACCCGCAAGACGCCTCTTGCCGGTGAGATCGACCTTGATGTGATTGCTCGCGGTACTCCCGGTTTCTCCGGTGCAGACCTTGAGAACCTTGTTAACGAAGCTGCCCTCTATGCAGCTAAGAACAACCAGGATTACGTCAAGATGGACGATTTTGAGGAAGCAAAGGATAAAGTCCTTATGGGTCGCGAACGCCGCAGCCTGATCCTCACTGATGAAGATAAGAAGACCACTGCCTATCATGAGGCCGGTCACGCTCTCATCGCCAAGTTGCTTGATAACTGCGATCCTGTACATAAAGTTACTATCATTCCGCGTGGTCGTGCTCTGGGTGTAACTCAGCAGCTGCCCGTAGATGACCGTCATAACTATAATAAAGCTTACCTTACTGATACTCTGGTGATGCTGCTCGGTGGACGTGTGGCAGAAGAACTGATCCTTGATCAGGTTACAACCGGGGCAAGCAACGATATCGAGCGCGCTACCAAGATGGCCCGTTCCATGGTTTGCCAGTGGGGTATGAGTGAGAAGCTTGGACCCATGACTTTCGGCGAAAGTCAGGATCAGGTTTTCCTTGGCAAGGAGCTTGTACAGCATAAGGACTTTAGTGAAGATACATCCCGCCTCATCGATTCCGAGGTTAGAAGGATTATTGATACTGCTTACGAGACAGCGAATAAGCTGCTTTCTGAAAATGAGAAAGAGCTGCATGCGGTTTCTGAAGCACTGCTCGAACGTGAGACTATAGATGGCAACGACCTCGATATTCTCATGACCGGCGGCGATCTTCCCCCGCTTGAAACTGTAGGGTCTACAAAGCCTGCTCCTGCCTCAAGGGCTTACGGCTCCACTTCCAAGCAGGGCTACTCTCCTGTTGCCGAGACTGCTCAGGAAGAGAGTGCTGATAAGGGTGAGTTCGCTTTTGAGGATCAGCCCGCAGAAAAGGCTGAAGAAAAAGAAGATGAGTTCAAGTTGTCCGCAGAATCCGCTGAGCCGGAAGCTGCAGAAGCAAAAGAAGAAAAAGCTGAAGAGGCTAAAGCTTCTGAAGATAAAAAGAGTTCCGAATAAGGAATCAGGATAAATGTCCCGAAATTATTCATGGACCGTAAAGGGGGGCAGGGTGTTAGGCCCTGCCCCTTTTTTTATTGCCGGTATTGTTAATGTTACCCCGGATTCATTTTATGACGGGGGCAAGAATTATGATCCGCAGCATGCTGTTGAGCATGGCCGCCAGCTGATAGATGAAGGGGCGGATATTCTTGATGTGGGCGGTGAAAGCACACGGCCTTTTGCGGACCCGGTTTCACTCGGCGACGAACTCGCGCGCGTGGTTCCGGTAATTAAGGAGCTTAGTCTTGATTACGTGGTTTCGGTTGATACTGTTAAAAGCGGGGTAGCCCGTGCGGCTGTTGAGGCCGGAGCTGCTATTGTCAATGACGTTTCTGCTTTTACGCAGGACCCTGAATTACTGGAAGTTGTTGCTGACCTGAAACCCGGCTACGTACTCATGCACAGTCTGGGTAGTCCGGAAGAGATGCAATTGGCGCCGAGTTATGGTAATGTCATAGAAGATATTTTGAGTTTTTTTGAAAAAAGTCTTGAAAAACTCATAAAGTCAGGCTTACCCGAAAGTCATATAGTTATTGATCCCGGTATAGGATTTGGCAAAACCCTTGAGCATAATCTTGAGATTTTGCGTCAGATTGATAGGTTTATGGAACTGGGGTTTCCGGTTTACATGGGACTTTCCAATAAATCCGTCTGGGGCAAGCTTTTGGGCCTTGAGGCTGACGAGAGACAGAATGCGACTCAGGCGGCAACTGCTGTTCTGGCCGCACGTGGAGTACCCATCCACCGGGTGCATGAGGTCTGCCTGACCAGCCAGACTTTAAGAATAGTGAAGGAGATCGGTGGGGAATACTGATGTTTGAGTTTCTGGGCTTTCAAATTTCCTGGAAAGAGCTGCTGGATGTAGGTCTGGTCGCTATTGTCTATTTCTACATCATCCTGCTGGTGCGTGGAACACGTGCTGCCGCAGTGATCTGGGGATTGCTGCTGGTTTTGCTTGTTTACTATATTTCCGATGTTTTCGGTCTATATACCCTCAACTGGTTGTTGACTAATTTCCTTAGCTCAATCTTCCTTGTAATCATTGTCCTTTTTCAGCGGGATATCCGTAAAGGTCTGGCCCAGATGGGAGCAGGCCGTTTTTGGCGTAAACAAGATTTTGAACTCGCGGTGATTGATGAAATTTGTGATGCCATGGATACTATGGCCCGTCAAAAAATCGGAGCATTGCTGGTCATCCAGAAAAATGTTCCTCTTGGTGATATTCTGGAAAAGGGTGTAGAGATAAACGGTCAGGTCAGCAAGCAACTGCTGGTCAATATTTTCTGGCCGGACACTCCTCTCCATGACGGGGCGGTGGTTATAAAGTCTGATAAAATTGTGGCAGCCTCCTGTATTCTGCCTCTTGCGCAGGTAACTACCAGACAGAGTGCTATCGGCACACGGCATCGGGCAGCACTTGGTATCAGTGAAGAGACTGACGCAATTGCGCTTGTGGTTTCAGAGGAGCGCGGAACGATGTCAGCGGCCATTGGCGGCAAGTTGACCACAAGTCTGGATATTGTCCGGCTTCGAAGGGTTCTTAAAAACGTTTTGACATGATCGCCATGAAAGTACAGCACTGGAAAATAGCAGCTTTAGCCCTTATGATGGCCCTTTTGACCTGGTATTTGGTTACCGGGCGTGATCTCGTTGAAACTTGGGTTGAATTTCCATTGGAGATTGTTAATCCCCCGCAGGGAATGATTATTCGTGAAGGTATGATCAGCAAGGTCTCCGTGCGGTTGCGCGGTCCTAAGGGATTGATTCGTAATCTCGATACCAAGAAAATTGCATATTCGCTTGATACGGGACATCTGGTTGTCGGGAATAACCCGGTTAACATTGTGCCTGAGAATCTGGGACTTGGCAGTGCGTTGGAAGTTGTGGAGATAAACCCATCACACATCAATCTGGTCATGGATATGTTTGTAAAGAAGCGTGTCCGAGTGCTTCCTGCATGGGAGGGTGACCTGCATCGTGACTACACGCTTAAGAAAAAATTTAGTGATCCGGAAGAAGTAACCTTGCGCGGACCGGCCTCGGTGCTTAAAAAAGTCACACAGGTTAAGACCCAGCCGATTATGCTGGATACGGATTCTCCGGGGTTCTGGAGAGGTGAGGTTCCCCTGCAACTGCCGGATACTGTTGAATCCAATCCCGGTTTGGTCAGTGTAAATCTGGATTTTGCGGTTCGTACCGGGAAGATGTGGGTAAAAGTTCCCCTGTATATTTTAGGGCCTGATGATATTGACTTTACCGCCAGTCAGAATTACGTCAGGCTGCTTGTGGAAGGGCCTAAGCCCTTTTTTAGAAAAAATGGATTCAGAGATGAGATTACTGCTTCGATTGATTTAAATTCGACTATTTCCGAAGGGATGAATGTCGTACCTTTTGAAGTGACCCTGCCTAAGGGATGCATAGTCAAGAAAAGGAAACCCGAAGCAATAACCGTAACGATATCAAAGCCCGATTCTGAAGAGAATTAGAGTCCGGCCCCTTTATTTTGGAGAGATTGATGAGTAAACGTTTGTTCGGAACTGACGGCTTACGCGGTCAGGTAAATATTTTCCCCATGACAGCTGAGGTGGCTCTGCGGATGGGGCTTGCGGCTGGTTCTTATTTCAGGAACGGTAAACAGCGGCACAAAGTCATCATCGGCAAGGATACCCGCCTTTCAGGATACATGCTTGAGTCCGCCCTTACTTCCGGCCTTTGTGCTATGGGTATGGATGTTTTCCAGGTCGGGCCTATGCCTACTCCCGCAGTTTCTTTCCTGACCCGCAACATGCGTGCAGACCTTGGTATTGTAATTTCAGCCTCCCACAATCCTTTTATGGATAACGGTATCAAATTTTTTGATTCTAACGGCTACAAGCTTCCCGATGAAGTGGAAGACGAAATTTCGAAAATGGTTATGTCTCAGGATACAGAATGGGATTATCCTCAGTCTGAAAATATTGGCCGGGCTTACAAGATTGAAGATGCCCGTGGTCGTTACATTGTTTACCTGAAATACAGTTTTCCGCATGGTATGACCCTTAACGGAGTCAAGCTTGTTCTCGATTGCGCCAATGGTGCAGCTTACAGCCTCGGGCATATGTTCGAAGAATTGGGAGCGGAAGTTGTCCGTATTGGTGATAAGCCCAATGGTCTTAATATCAATGACAAATGCGGTTCCCTGTATCCAGAGATTGTAGGGCAACGGGTAGTTGAAGAGCATGCGGATATCGGACTCGCCCTTGATGGCGATGCCGACCGTCTCATTGTTGTTGATGAGAAAGGGCAGGTTCTTGACGGAGATGTAATCATGGCCATGTGTGCAGCTGATCTCATGGAGCGCGGAAAGCTCACTAACAACATGCTTGTGTCTACTGTTATGAGTAATATGGCTCTTGAAAATTTCATGAAAGAGAAAGGTGGAACCCTGCTGCGCACTCCGGTAGGTGACCGTTACGTAGTTGAAGCCATGTGCCGTGAGGGAGCTATTCTCGGCGGAGAGCAGTCCGGTCATCTTATTTTTAAGGAATTCAGCACCACAGGAGATGGCCTGCTTGCAGCCTTACAGTTATTGCGTATACTGTGCGAGAAGAACAGACCACTTTCCGAACTTTCCGGGTTGCTTGAGCTTTATCCGCAAAAATTACAGAATGTTCATGTCAAGCGTAAGGTTCCTTTTGATGAGGTTCCCGCCGTGCAGGATGCACTCAAGCAGGTTGAACAGGAATTGGCCGGAAAGGGGCGTGTCCTGTTGCGCTATTCCGGTACTGAGTCCGTAGCCAGAGTTATGGTTGAAGCGGAAGACAGTTCCAAAGTCGATCTATATACTTCCGAGCTTGCAGGAGTTCTGGAAGAACATTTGCGCTAATATTTAGTAGCTCAATAAGTATTCAATATTTCAAGGAGATATGATCAATGGTCATCAAAAAAGTTATTATTCCGGTTGCTGGATGGGGTACAAGATCATTGCCTGCCACCAAAAACATTCCCAAGGAAATGTTGCCTATCTTCAAGAAGCCTGTTGTTCAGCACGTGGTGGAAGAGGCTATGTCCAGCGGACTGACCGATGTTGTTTTCATCACTAATCAGAACAAGAAGATTATTGAAGATCATTTTGACTACAACCTCTCTCTTGAAGATGTGCTTGAGCGCGGAGGCAAGACTGAGATTCTTGAAGAAGTCAGAAAAGTTGCTGAAATGGTCAACATCATTTCTGTCCGACAGAAAAAACAGCTCGGCCTCGGCCATGCGGTTCTCTGTGCGAAAGAAGTGTGTAAGAATGATCCTTTTGCCGTAATGGTCGGTGATGACCTGATGTTTGGCCTTGAGCCGGGTATCAAGCAGCTGATTGATGCCGCGCGCACTGAAAATATGGCTGTTGTCGGTGTTATCGAAGTTCCTGAGAATAAAGTTGACCGTTACGGTATCATTCAGGGTGAAGAATTCGCTCCGGGTATGTACAGGGTCCGTTCTCTGGTTGAGAAGCCGGCTATCGGTGAGGCTCCGTCAAGGCTGGCAATTGTCGGTCGTTACGTGCTTCTTCCTGAGATCTTTGATCATCTGGAAAATCTCGAACCCGGTGTCGGTGGCGAAATTCAGCTCACCGATGCTTTGCAGGGATTGGCACAGGATAATAAACTGCTGGCCGTGAAATTGCGCGGACAGAGGTTTGACGCCGGGGACTGGGTAGATTATCTTACCGCAAATATTTACTTCGCCCTTCAGGACGAAGAATTGCGTGATGACATTGTAGCCAGACTGCGGGAGCTTTTGTCTTGTTCGTAAAGAATCTATATAGCTATTTAGTATTTTCAGTCCTTGCCGTGAGTCTGTTTATTAGCAGTCCGGCAAGGGCTTTTTTTCCGTCTGATGAAGGAATTGATGAAACAATGTATCGTAACTACGGTACACTCACTTTCTATGAAGCCGAGTTAACTTTTCCTTCCGAGCCGGGAACGACCCTTGTTATCAAACGGGGGCACGACCACTGGCAGCAGACTTTTACTGAAGCGGGAACCAACGCCACTGTCGAAGCAAAATCCGTCGGGCAGTATTTTAAAACTATTGCCCAATGTCCTACTGAAGCTGATATGCCGGTTTCCGTACTCCAGTTCTGGACCCCGGATGATCCGGTTTCTGACTGGAGGGAAATGGGGGTTAGCAACTCCACCAGAAGTTACGGTTTCAGCGAAGACACTCCCGCCTTCATCTTCGGCGCGGATCAGGGAGATGATACTGTTCCACAAATCTGGTTCAATAATGAGAACTTCGCACCGCTTAAGGTTGTGCTCGGTCCCCAACGTGAAATCAGTTTCGGCACTTACTCTAAGTTTGCCGGATTCATGCTCCCGCATACCGGAACTTTGAAAGTCGGCGAAGAAGTCCTCGATTTCAGGGTACAGTGGAAGAGCGTCCGCAAAAAGATTGCTCCCTCTGTGTTTGCTCCTGCAGCAATCAAGAAATCCAAGGGCTGTGCAGTTCCGTCAGGTGCTGTATTCGAATTTTTGAAAAAATGTCTTAAACTGGGTAAAGAACAGTAATGACCACACTCTGGCAGGCTTGTTTAGCCAGCCCGCCTTATTCAAGCTACACATACGAAGCACCCGCCGACCTTCCTGCTTTAACGGAAGGACAGCGGGTTCTCGTGCCTTTGGGGCGTTCCGTGCGCGTGGCCTTTCTTATCGAAACAGTCAAAACTCCACCGGAAAACGTTGAGTTAAAGTCCATTATCTGGCCGCTTGAGCGTGAACCCCTATTAAATTCCAATCATTTCAAACTCTACCGCAACATCGGCGCACGGCAGATGCAGCCGCTGGGTAAAGTGCTGGAAAATGTTGTTCCTAAACGTTTTCGCAGTGCCAAGGTTTCATTCAAGGTTGCTGACCGAAATTTTCCCGCACGCCTTAAAGCTCTGGATATAGCCCGCCTTCCTTCGCAACGCAGGATGGAGCTGGTGCAGATCTATGACGAAGGGCGGATGAATGTCAGCCTGCCAGCTTCCATTGAGAAGGAAGAATACGTCAGTCTCACCTCCGATCCTCCATGGCCTGTACGCCCCAATGCTGCACGGCAGTTGCAGATTTTAGAATTTATCTTTGAAAACGGTCCCCGCGAAAAAGGTTTCCTGAAAAATGTCATGGGTGATTGGACCACCGGTGTCATCAAGAAACTTCATTCAGATTCATTGGTCAAAATCGGACCGCCTCCGGAGGAAGAACGCAATCCGGCAGAAAAATGTGTTGCCACCGGACCAAAATGGGATTTTACGCCTTCCGAACAACAGCAGGTGGCCATTGATGAATTGCTCGGTGCGCTTGATGAAAGCAAAAGTACCGTTAAGTTGCTGCACGGGATTACCGGGAGCGGTAAGACTCTTGTTTATATGACAGCCGCCCGCAAGTGTATGGAGCAGGGTAAATCGGTCATCGTACTGGTTCCTGAGATTGCTCTTGCTTATGCTTTGTGGAATGGTATTTGTCCGCTTTTTCCTGATGCCCGCAAATATCTTTACCACGGCTATCAGACCCCGGTACGTAAGGAAGCTATCTTTCGCTCTTTAGCTGAGGATGACAGTCCGGCTCTTATCGTCGGGACCCGTTCAGCTCTCTTTCTTCCGGTTCGCAATCCGGGTCTGATTATTGTCGATGAGGAGCATGACGAATCCTACAAGCAGGAGGAGCGTCTGCCGTATCAGGCCAAGGAAGTGGCTTATGTCCTTGCTAACATGACCAACAGTTTGCTGGTGCTTGGTTCAGCTACCCCGGATATCAAAACTTTTCATGCCGCGCAGCAGGGGGCTTTTGATGTTATCTCTATGGAGAAAAGGGTCGGTAAATCCGTGTTGCCTGCGGTCAAGGTCATCGATACCAGTGCCATAAAGGACCCGGAAAAGCCCTTTGCCCCGGAAACGGAAGCGCGTCTCAAAGAGGTGGTCGACAAAGGTGAACAGGCGGTGGTTATGCTCAATCGTCGCGGTTTTTCGCCGTTGATCTATTGCACCGATTGTGAGGAACCTTTCAAGTGTCCGCATTGTAATGTGAGCATGACCTACCACAAGGGACGGGAACGGGTGATCTGCCACTATTGCGGCAATGCCTACCATTTTCCTTTGCCGTGCTCCATTTGCGGTGGGAGTAATCTCTTGCCGCTTGGCGGTGGAACGGAGCGTCTTGAAGAGCAGGTTGCCAAAGCTTTACCGCCGGAAACTAAAATCCTGCGTATGGACCGCGATTCCACCCGCAGGCAGGAACGTCTTGATGAGATCCTAAAGAGCTTTGCTCGTGGCGATGCGCAGGTTCTGGTCGGGACCCAGATGCTCTCCAAAGGACATAACTTTCCCGGCGTGACGCTTGTTGTCGTTTCGGAGGGGGATCTTGGGCTTAACCTGCCTGACTATCGTTCTGCTGAGCGGACATTTCAGCTGCTGGTGCAGGTTTCCGGTCGCGCTGGGCGTGGCGAGAAGCCCGGTGAGGTCATAATTCAGACCCGCAACCCCCAGAATCCAATCTGGAGTTCGGTTACTTCAGCCGACTATAAGACTTTTTTTGAGAAGGAAATCGAGAAGCGGCGCAGGTTCCGCTATCCGCCATTCACCAAGCTGACCCTGATCCGCATCAGCCATCCCATGGGCTGGGAGGGGGAGCATCTTTGTCCGCCGTTTTTCAATCAGATTCGTGAGCAGGCAAAAGAAGCTGGAATTATGGCCATGGGACCTGTTCCTGCTCCGTTGGCACAGTTGCGTGGGCGTAAAAGGTTTAATTGTCTGCTTAAATCAGATGATTGGCTGAAAACCCGCGCGCTTTATGCTGAAATATTGCGCCGTAATCCGGATAAGAAACAGATACGCATCACTATGGATCTCGATCCTGTTAATATGTTGTGATGCCTCCGGCGGCTGGTGAAGGGGAGAAACCTTTTTGCTAACGCCCAAAAAGGTTTCTCCTCTTCACCAGACCCCATCCGCTCTTCCCAAAAGACGTTTTAGTTACGCTTCGCGTTTGGTGTGCGAAGTCGTGCCTTGGTTAGGGATTGGGAAAATTATGTGCTGTTGGGAGGTATTCTAAAGCTTGTTCTCGATTCCGGGAAAGTCGTTGTAGAAATATGTTGCGCCTGAGCTGTGGATGGTGTTGTTCAGTTGGGCTGATATGTCACCCATAGTGATTTTTTTGTCGGCTTTATGGAATTTGCGGCTTAGGAAACAGAGGGCTTCCAGTCCTTTGAGAGATGCCGCATGGGTTTGCGATAAATCCAGAGCCGGGGAAAAATTGCGGTTCAGCATGCGAGTGCCGATGCGGATCAGATCAGGGATCAGTCCTGCATCCAGAGTTCCGTGTATTTCAATTTTAGGCGGGATGCATGATTCGTCAGCAGTTACAGACGAGGGCAGAGCCATTGATGCTGTCCGCTTTAATTCTTCAAGAAAATTAATTTCTTCACGTAGCAGAAGTAGCGGGATGAATATGTTATCCAGCTTATCTTCCACTTTGTTCTTATCCACATCTTGCGGGATGCAGATCAGCACACAGTCGTGTAGCTGCTCGTAAACCTGCGGGACAAATTTTCTTATGGATTCCGGAGGCGCGGAAATTAGTACTATATCCGGTCGAAGATCGGCGGTACTGGCGGTGATGGATTTTACATCCAGTTCATCCAGTTCGCCGGTAGTCTTGAAATGGGTGAATAAATCCCATGACAAGGGGACATACCCGTCACGAATCAGAATATCGGTTTTAAGTGCTGTCTCTGAAATATGAAAAAGACTGTAGCCGTAATGGGCACATATGCGAGCGATCTGCTCCGGGAATTCGAAGTATTCCAAGGGCATTTTAAGCCTTAATTCAGCTTTTTCCGCCATGCTGATCAAAGCAGAGTCGGCAGGAAGGATAAAATCGGCACAGTCCGGGCATAGATGTGGTAATTTTGCATAATCGAGCAGCCATGGGAAAGAGGGTGCAAAGATCATGGTTTTTTCTTTTGCGCCGGCCCGTTCCCCTACGGTAAGCATCAGCTCATTGAAATCCATATTGAAAAAAGGGATTCCAAAAGCCAGCTTTATGCGATCAGGATTATCGTGAATTTCCATTTAATAATTCTTGTCCTACCCAATTCTGAACTATAGCCGGCGAAGCCGTACTGAACAGTTTTAGGATTCTTGCATTAGCCCTTAGGCGAGAAGCTTTGCTTCGAGTCTTAGGGATAACGACAGTGGAACAAACCCTTTTTCAAAAGGGTTTAAGCCGCCGGAGGCGAAATCAGTTCATTCTCAAAAACGCGTTAGCGTTTCATCTATTCTTTACCCCAGTTGATGCCTTTATCCCATTTAACTTTGCCTTGCACTTTTTTTTGTTTGCGCAGCAGGATGTAGACTGCTCCGGCCCCGCCGTCTTTGGGCTGGGCGGTGCAGAAGGCCAGCACAACGCGTCGGAACGGATCGCGGGTCAGCCATTCCTGAATTTCGCGTTTAAGAACGGAGTGACCGCCGGGGGAGTTTTTGCCCCTTCCGGTGACGGCCAGTACACAGCGTTTGCCTTGCAGGAAAGATTCACGAATGAAAAATAGCAGGTTATCAAATGCCTGTTCGGAATTCATGCCATGCAGATCGATATGCGACTCATGACTGAATGCTCCGGCTTTGAGTTTTTGGAAAACTTTGGAATCAGTGCCGCGTACGAAACCGAACATGAATTCATCGGAATATTCCAGTTCGAATTCAATTTTACCGGATACCAGACTGCTTAGATATTCTTTCCCTTCATCTTCCTCAGAAACTTTGGGGGCGGGCTTAGGCTTGGACTTGCTGGCGGCTACTGTCGATTTATCTATGCGGTCCACCCCGATCATGGCATCCATGAACGCCTGATCATCATCCACTTCAATTTCTTTTTCGGGTTCGATTGGGGCGGGTTTTTTTTTCACAGCTTCAAGTGCTTTTCTTACCGCTTTGGGTACGTGTTCTTCTTTTTTATCTTTTTTGAATTTCAGACCTTTCAGATCAGAAAGGGAATTCATCTTCTTTTTAGCCATTAAACTCTCTCCTAAAAAAATGAGCTATCAACCTAGTCATAATCCGTGTCGAAGTAAATGTTTGTGTTTAGGAAATTTGAGTTTTCGTATTTTAAGTATTGACTTTTTCCAACTCGTAACCACTTCTTCCTAGCATGTTTTTAAGAAGTCTTGTCCGGATATTGTGAAATTAATCCTTATTTACTCTGGACTTGAAATGTGAATTTTATTAGCTCTTCAAGGCGCACTTAATTCGACTAAATAACTCCATTTTTGGCTTTTCGCTTATAAAGTGAGGAATATCAATGCTTAAGATAGAAGACTTGCACGTCAATATCGGCGACAAAGAGGTTATCAAAGGCCTCAACCTGCATATAAAAGAAGGTGAAACCTTCATTCTTTTCGGACCCAACGGTTCCGGTAAGACTTCTCTGCTTATGACTCTTATGGGCTTCAGCAACTACAATGTCACCAAGGGCAAGATTACTTTTAAGGGTGAAGACATCACCTACGCCCCCATTTATGAGCGTGCCCGTCTCGGCATCGGAATGTCCTTTCAGCGCCCCCCGACCATTCATGGCCTGAAAACCCGCCATCTGGTAAAAATGTGCGGCAACGGTTCTGATGTGAATGTCGAAATGCTGGCTGAGCGCGTAAATATGACTAATTTTCTTGATCGTGATATCAACTCCGGTTTCTCCGGCGGTGAGATCAAGCGTTCTGAGCTGTTGCAGCTCATGGCCCAGAATCCCGGCCTTCTGCTTTTCGATGAGCCTGAATCCGGAGTTGACCTCGAAAACATGCACCTGATCGGGAAAATGGTTCGGACCCTGCTCGATGGCGAAATCAAGCCCAACCTCGACCTGAGCATGAAAGAGCAGAAGATGAAAAAAGGCACTAACACCTGCGGCCTGATCATCACCCATACCGGACACATTCTGGATTACATCAACGCTGACCGTGGACAGGTCCTTTTCAACGGACACCTCTGCTGTGAAGCCAGACCTCGCGACATTCTGGAGCACATCCGCAAGTACGGATACAAAGAATGCGTGAAATGCTTGAACTAGCAGTGTAAATCCACGGAGGAATATCATGAGTAAAGTTGATCTGAATGATTTTAAATTTGACGGTCTGGAACACGCAGTAATTGAAGATCTGTCTTCAATTGAAGCTGATGAAAAAGAACAGTTGATCATGGCCGGTGTGGATGTTGATTCCACTGAAGTCAGTGCTACCTTCATGCAGGTGGACCATTCCAACGTACACTGCGGTAGCAACGATAAAGATGTTGAAGTCATGGACATCAAGAAGGCCCTTGAGAAGTACGATGGCCTGCCCGAGTACTACTTCAATCTCATCGATAAAGATAAAGACGAGATCACCCGTAACGCTGCAGAGAATCTGCACGGCGGTTACTTCGTCCGCACCAAGAAGGGTGCTAAAATTGAAAAGCCCGTGCAGTCCTGCCTTTTTCTGAAGGCTGAGAACTCCGGCCAGAACATCCACAATATCGTTGTGGTTGAGGAAAACTCCGAACTGCACATCATTACCGGTTGTGCTGCTGCCCACGAGAAATTTTCCGGTGGTCATTTCGGACTTTCCGAAATTTACGTCAAAAAGGGCGGTAAACTCACTTTCACCATGGTTCACAACTGGGGTGAAAACACTGTTGTCCGTCCCAGCACCATGGGTGTGGTTGAAGAGGGTGGAACTCTCATCAACAACTATGTGCTGATGAAAAAGGTTAAAGACCTCATGTCTTATCCGACCATCTTCCTGAATGGTGAAGGTTCTGTTGCTCGTTTCAACTCCGTTCTGGTTGCTCCTGAAGGTTCCCACATTGATACCGGAACCCGTATCATCCAGAATGCACCTAACACCAAAGCGGAAACTATCTCCCGCACCATCACCACCGGCGGTACTATCATCTCCCGTGGCCACATTCAGGGCAACCATGTTCCCGCGCGTGGTCATATTGAGTGCCAGGGACTTATTCTCGGCGGCGGACGCATCCACGCGGTTCCCGAACTGGAAGGTACAGTTGAAGGTGTTGAGCTTTCTCACGAAGCCGCAGTTGGTAAGATTGCACAGGAAGAGATTGAATATCTCATGGCACGCGGTATGGATGAGGACGAAGCGACCTCAACCATCGTACGCGGCTTTCTGAACGTAGATATCATGGGCCTGCCTGAAAAGCTGCAGAAAGAAATCGACAAACAGATCGAAGAACTTGACGCAAGCGACGCTATGTAGGCTGTTTGACATATCATTGAAAAAAGTGTCCTTCCTAGTGGAAGGGCACTTTTTTTTGTTAAAGTTGATGCTTTGCTTTAAGTTTATATCATTTAAAAATAAGTGGTTATTTAATGCCTGGATATAAGGCTCATATTAGCGGTGCTGTGGTGGCCGGGACTTTAGTTCTTTTGGGATTGGTCAATATCGGTCTGTATATGATTAATCCCGAGCAGGTTGTTTCGTTGTTTGTCATATGTGTATTGGGGGCTCTTTTTCCGGATATCGATACTGATTCAAAAGGCAAGAGGATTTTTTATTCAGCAATGCTGATCATGTCTTTGTCGTTGATCTATCTGGATAAGTTCAAGTGGGCGGCTTATCTTGGCGTTTTGGCTATGCTTCCCGGGGTCAGTGCCCACCGCGGATGGACCCATACATGGTGGGCCATGCTGCTTGTTCCTATGCCGATGCTGGTGCTACCGTATTATATTTATGGCCAGCCGTTTCCGACCTTGATGCCGTACTATGTGGCATTTGTGACCGGGTATTTTTCCCATCTTTTGCTGGATCGGGAGTTTTAGGAAAACAAAACGGAACCTCGCAGGACGCAGGGTTCCGTTTTTTATGAATATACGAAAGACCGTACGGCAATGATCGCCATAGCGGTTTTTCAGGAGGAGGGCGTTTTTATTCTTCGTTATTCTCCAATGCATCCATCAGGCTGATCGTCAGCTTCAGGAAATCAGCTTCGGTCAGTATTCCAACCAGACCGTTTTGTTCATTGACTACCGGAAAGCATCCGTACTTGTGGTCCAGCAGCATTAAGGCTGCTTCTTTTAGTGAAGTGTCTGCTTTGACGGTTCTAATGTCAGTACGCATGATTTCTCCTACCGGAATGCCGGAATCAATTTCTCCCTGAGTTGCGGGGTCAATGTCAGCCAGTTGTGATATTGTGGCCCGTAGAATATCGCGATGAGTGACCAGACCGATGAATTCCCGGTCTTTATTAACAATAGGGATATGTCTGATGCGTTGCAGGTCCATAAGTGACCGTGCCATTTTCAGATTATCAGATTCGTTAAGGGTGAACAGGTCCTTGGTCATGAGGTCGTCGACTTTCAGCATGTGGTCCTCCTTTTTCCTTACTTTAATCTCTCTTTATGTCGCTTTTGTGTCAAGTTGTATGTGGAAAAAACGGCTTTAATGCTCAATTTGGGCCATTCAGGTTGACTTGACCGCTAAAATCTGATTTTCAACTGCAAACGATGAATTAAAGTGGCGGATATTTTTGGCCGGATAATTCATTGATTAAATTAATTTTCAGATGTTGCAGCATTAAGCTGATGTCTGACGGGGGATAAGTGCGTATAGATCCTAAACGTTCCAGAAAGAAGATGGTGCAGGAGCAGATTGCCGCCCGTGGGGTGGTTGATAAAAATGTTCTTGATGCCATGAGTAGGGTTCCTCGGCATTTATTTGTGCAGGATGCTCTTGCTTCACGTGCCTATTCTGACAGTGCCCTGCCCATCGGCGAGGGGCAGACCATCTCCCAGCCGTATATTGTCGCCGTTATGTCCGAGTTGCTGAGAATTGAGCCGGGGCACAAGGTTTTGGAAATCGGTACCGGGTCTGGGTATCAGGCGGCGGTTCTTGCCGAGATGGGAGCGGATGTCTATTCTATAGAACGGATTCGCAAGCTCTTTATTTCAGTGCGCAAGCTGCTTTTTGATATGAGATATTTTAATATTCAGCTCAAGCTGGATGACGGGACCATGGGCTGGCCGGAGAATGCTCCTTATGACCGGATTATTGTAACTGCCGGAGGACCGGAAATTCCGCAATATCTCATCGACCAATTGGCTGATCCGGGTATAATGGTTATCCCCGTTGGCGGTCAACGGCGGGTACAGCGGTTGATGCTGGTTGCCAAGAATGACGGTAAAATTGAAACCACTGACATGGGCGGATGCGCTTTTGTTGATTTGGTGGGTAAACAGGGCTGGTAGGTGAATATGAATTTTCTGCAGGCATGGAATAAAGGGCCCGGACCGGAATCTGCGCGTGAGTACCTTACACTTATTCTTAAGGGTGTGTGCATGGGGGTGGCTGATATTATCCCCGGTGTATCCGGCGGAACTATGGCCTTTATTACCGGTATTTATGATAATCTTATTGATTCAATCCGTTCTTTTAACAGCCGGTTCATTAAATGTCTGTTTAAACTTGATTTGAAAGGAGCTATTGCGGAGGCTCATCTGAAGTTTTTGCTGCCGCTTCTTTTGGGGATCGTGGTGGCTATGGTGTCCATGGCCAGAGTGATTCACACCCTGCTAGGGAGCCATCCTGTTCAGGTCTGGTCCCTTTTCTTCGGTCTTATCGCCGCTTCTATTCTGGTGGTCGGTAAAAGAGTCGGGGAATTCTCCTTAAAAAATATCCTTTCCGGTGTCGCGGGGGCTGTGTTCAGTTTCTTTCTTGTGGGGCTGATTCCTGTGACGACTCCGGATACCCTCTGGTTTGTCTTTATTTGTGCTTCGATTTCCATCTGCGCCATGATTCTGCCCGGCATCAGCGGTGCGTTTATTCTTTTACTGCTGGGTAAATATGAATTTATCACCGGAGCGATCCGCAATCCTACCACCGTTGAGAATGGGGCTATCCTGTTGGCTTTTGTGTGCGGTTGCGCTTTCGGTATTTCTCTTTTCTCCCGTGTTCTGCATTTTCTGCTGGAAAAACACCACGCCATCACAGTCAGCCTGCTGACCGGATTTATGGCTGGGGCCATGCGTAAGATCTGGCCCTGGAAAGAGGTTCTTGATTCAGTGGTAATACGGGGTAAGGTTCACGTCCTGAGCGAGGCAAATGTTCTGCCTCCTGCTTACGACGGAGGATTTGCGAGTGCAGTACTTTTGATGGTTGCCGGATTCGCAGCAGTGATTATCTTGGAATGGGTGTCTTCAGCCAAGGACAGCTGAAGTTGACCGGGGATATCTTTCCCTGATGTTTAATATACAACAAAGGCATTGATATGAGTTCATCATGCAGTTCCTGTTCTTCTGCTCCGCAGAAGGGTGGTGACAAAAAGGCTAGTGCTGCCCATGCTTTGCAGAATGAGTTGATTTCTTCCACTCTGCAGAAGATTAAATACAAAATTTTTGTAATGAGCGGTAAAGGCGGCGTAGGTAAGAGTTCTGTTGCGGTCAATATCGCTGCAGCGCTCGCAGATAAAGGTTTCAAAGTCGGTATCCTTGATGTCGATATTCACGGTCCCAGTGTTCCTCATCTGCTTGGAATCACCGGACAGCTTGATGTCGAGCGCGGCAATCTTGTTGTTCCCAAGAAGGTAAATGACAACCTGCATGTTGTTTCCATGGAATCCCTGCTCAAAGATCCTGATCAGGCTGTTCTTTGGCGCGGTCCCATGAAGACTTCCGCAATCAGACAGTTCATTTCCGACGTTCAGTGGGGCGAGCTTGATTTTCTCGTAGTCGATTCCCCTCCGGGTACTGGCGATGAGCCCATGACCGTTCTGAAAACCATCCCCGAATCCCTTGCTGTGGTTGTAACCACTCCGCAGGAGATTTCCCTTGCAGACGTACGTAAGGCCATTAACTTCCTGCAGTATGCCAAAGCAAACATTATGGGTGTGGTTGAAAACATGAGCGGACTCGTCTGCCCCCATTGCCATGAAAATATCGACCTCTTCAAGAAAGGCGGCGGTGAAGAACTTGCTGCGAAGTACAGCCTGCCTTTCCTCGGTGCTGTTCCTCTTGATCCTACCACTGTTGTTGCCGGTGATCTTGGTAAGCCCGTGGTTCTTCTTGATGAAGATTCCCCGGCCAAACTGGCGTTCAGAGCTGTGGCTGATGAGATCGCAGAAGCTGCTGAAAGCAGCTTTGAGGTTGCTTCCAGCACCCATACTTAATAAAAAACGCTTTTTTTCAAGCGTAAATCATCTGCCGGGTTGACATACTGTCCTCCTCGGCACAGAATCATGCAGTTCCTGCGGGGGACTGTGCATTACGGTTCCCCGCATTACGCAAAGGCTATCAGGCTTCAGGGCTTCTGCTCTGACTAAATGAATTTCTCGACCCGGGACACTCTATGTTCAATCTTGCCAATTCCCTTACTCTTGGACGCATTCTGGCTGTACCTTTAATTGTCGTTCTTCTTTATTATCCGACCAAGCTGACCATGTTTCTGGCTGCCTTTGTGTTTTTTCTGGCATCGCTGACCGACTTTTTTGACGGGTACATAGCCAGACGCAGCAATCAGGTAACCAACCTCGGCAAATTTCTCGATCCGCTTGCGGACAAGCTGCTTATCTGTTCCACCCTGATCATGCTCAGCTATATGGGGTATGTCAGCGGCTGGATCACTATTGTTATCGTTTGCAGGGAATTGGCTGTAACCGGACTCAGGGCTATCGCCGTTGATATGGGATTGGTCCTCGCTGCGGATAAATTCGGTAAACTCAAGACCGTCACCCAGAGCTTTGCTCTTGGTCCCTTGCTGCTCTTCTACCCCTATTTTGGAGTAGATATGTACCAGTTGGGAATGTGGATTCTTTACGTGGCCTTGTTCCTGACCGTATTTTCCGGTGCTAATTATATGTACAATTTGCATAAAGTCTGGTTAACTAGCGAATAATAAAAATTTATTAGAAAAAGTTTACAGACAGGATTATCAATGAACGGTAATGACCGACAAAATCTTGTATTCCGGCTCAATAATTGTCTTGAGACAATTATTGAAATGGAACAGGAGCTTGAAAAGCTTGACTTAAACAACAGGTTTATTGAAGAACTTGAGGTTCTTAAGGGCTTTATGAGTAAAATGGAAAAAATCAGAGTGAGTGAGGCCGAAGTCGAGCGCATCGAGTCCGCTACTGATAATTTTCTGCTTGAACTCAGAGTTCCTCTCGGACAGGTTGATTCGTCCAGAAAAATGTTTTCCCGGCTTCAATAAGGGATTTATATGCTGCGGCGTAGAGTATTGTTGGGATTACTGGTTATTATCAACCTTGTGCTGTTGATTCGCTTGGGATTGAGCGAGCAGGGGGTTTTCGGCTATCTGGAACTTGATGAAAAAGTTCAGGATCTTGAAATGAAAATCGAGGCAGCTGACAACCGTACGCTTGAGCTAAGCAGGGAGATACGGCGTCTGAAGACAGATCGTGCTTATCAGGAAAAAGTCATCCGCAGCAGGATGAATTACGTCAAGGAAAACGAAGTGTTGTATATTTTTCCGCCATCGGGGGAAACAAAGACTCAGGGAGCAGGTGCAGATGCAAAGCAAGATTGAGTGGTATCAGGAAGTTCTGGCTCTGGAACCCAGCTCTAAAGTATTCTTTCCTTTGGCCCGCCTGTATGTGGAAATGGGCAGTCATGAAAAAGCTGTCACCACTCTGAGGATGGGGCTTGATCGCCACCCCGACTACCTTGAAGCACGTCTGCTGCTGGTGGAAACCCTTGCCAAACTTGGTAGGGAAACCGAGGCAAAAGCGGCAGTTGCTCCGCTGACAAGGCTTTTTTCATCATACCCCTCATTTTGGAAAATGTGGGGTGCTTCTGTTTCAGAGGGCAATAGCGATGTTGCCGGTGCTATGGCTTTTCTCTTTTCTGCCCTGCATGGTTCTCCCCTGTCCTGGTCGGACGTCATGTCGGAAGGTATCAAGCAGCTGACCGGTATTTCTCTGGAAGAGGATGGTGCAAGTTCTGCTTCCTTAAAAGCCGGTGAGGTCAGTGAAACTGCCGGTGATTTCAGCCGTCCAGATCCGGAAAGCAGCGAATTATTGGCTGATGAAATATCTGAAGCTGCAGCCCTAGTTTATTTTGACGGTGATGTTGGTTCTGACCTGACCAGTCCTGTTGCCATGGACAGCCTAAAGACCAAGACAATGGCTGAAGTGCTTGCATCACAGGGAGACCTTGAAGGAGCACTTGAAATCTACCGTGAATTGCTCTGCAAGGCTACGGACGAAGAAAAAGAAGAGCTTATGTCTTTTATGGCTGATATTTCCAGCCGGATCAGCACTGAGCCTGTAAATGAAGTTGCCGGTGATGATGCAAGCAATGATCCGTATTTCAAGCATGCTAAGAGCAAGCTTATGAGTACCCTTGAACTTCTGGCTGAGCGGCTTGAAGCCAGGGCCTCCCGATAGATTTCCTGTTTCCGGGTTTATTTAAAGTTATAACTTAATAATATACATAAGGATTCGTGCTGGCTAAGCACGGAGTCCGGGTATTTAATATGGAATTTAAAAATTCAGTGCGATACTTCGCGCTTTTTGCTTTTTTGGTAGTATTGTTGTGCGTAGGTGGTTGTGACTATGGAAGTAAGGTCTGGCACGACGCACAGAGTGCAATCGACCCCAACCCTGAAATCAATCTGAATCATGGCGGGATTGAGAATCCCGATGATAATAAACTGGCACTTCTTTTTACTCCTGTCGACGCCAAAGTTTTAGCTCTCTGCGAGACTCTGTCTACGGTTGACTCCCACCCTGACGAAAACTGGTTCAAGCTTCTTTTCATGCGCTATCCGTGGATCAGCGGTGTTCTGACTGTTGATGATGAAGCCAGCGTTCTGGTAAAATTGCCGGAAGCGGAAATTAAGCCTTTCAAGTCGGGACCGCTCATTGAATACGAAGGGGATTGGAATGAGATCAACCTCAAGTCTTTTGTCAGTTATTCTGAGTTCGGACCTGAAATGTATCTTGCCACTCCATTTTTCAAGGATGCGGAATTCAAAGGTCTTGTCGTTGCACATTTTGATCCGCGCATTTTGTTGAATTTTTGTCCTGATCCGAAAAAATTGATTATTATGCAGCCTGATGGCGGCGGTGTTTGGACCGGAGCTGAGGATCTGAATAAAGAAGCTCTGCTTAAAATTGATTGGGATGAGTTGCTGGATAACGATGTCCGGGGTGTTGTTAACGTTGACGGCAGTCGTTATGTTTGGCTTGCCCGTTATGTTGGAGACACTCAAATTGTCTACCTGACCAAGGCTGTGACCAAGGAAGGGGAAGACGATGGAATACTTTTCTTCTAATTATTAGGTTTTGGTTGAAAAATCTGGTATAAAGCTTACTACTTTCTGAAAATACGCAGCAGGGACATTCCGAAGGAGGATAAATGACCCAGCAGATCACTGTTACTGAGCACCTCTTACTGCACCAGAAACAAATCCCCGGAGCAACCGGGCAGTTTACCCATTTATTCAATGAACTGGTTCTTTCCGCTAAGATTATTTCAAGGGAAGTGAACAAGGCCGGCCTTGTTGATGTTCTCGGTTTTACGGGGGAAATCAATGTTCAGGGTGAGGAAGTAAAGAAGCTGGACGAATACGCCAACCGTATCCTGATCCACCGTATGGCACGTTCCGGTGTCCTCTGTGCAATGGCTTCTGAGGAAAACGCGGATATTATTGAGATTCCCCACGGTCTTCCGCAAGGAAACTATATCATTATATTCGACCCACTGGACGGCTCTTCCAATATTGATGTTAATGTAAATATCGGGACTATTTTTTCCATTTTCCGTCGTAAAAGTAAACTTGGAACACCTGTTCAGTCCACTGACGTTTTGCAGGCTGGATGTGAGCAGGTGGCTGCCGGTTATATCCTTTACGGCTCTTCAACCATGCTGGTTTTTACTACCGGTGATGGTGTTCACGGTTTCACACTTGACCCGGGGGTAGGGGAGTTCCTGCTTTCTCATCCCAGTATCAAGATACCGGATACCGGAAAAATTTATTCCGTGAACGAAGGATATTGGCCCTTCTGGTCTGAGGCGACTAAAGAAGTCGTTGGCCATTTCAAATCTACAAAAAATATCCACGGTAAACCGTACAGTCTGCGCTACATCGGGTCGTTGGTAGCAGATTTCCACCGAAATCTGATATATGGCGGTGTATTCATGTATCCTGCTGACCACCGTGACCCTGCCAAACCACGTGGTAAACTGCGTTTGCTCTGTGAAGCTTCGCCCATGGCTATGCTTATCGAGCAGGCCGGTGGCCGGGCAACAGACGGAACCCGTCGCATACTTGATATTGAGCCTGATGATTTGCATCAGCGTGTTCCGCTCTTCATAGGCTCCCGCCATGAAGTGGAAACTATCAGTGCTATCTATAAGGAGCATGAGGGATAATGCTCTGCCTTGGTATTGAGAGTTCCTGTGATGAAACTGGGCTCGCTCTTGTTCAAGACGGTAAATTGATTGCTGAGAAACTTGCTTCTCAGGTCGATGTTCACGCTGTTTTCGGCGGTGTTGTTCCTGAAATTGCATCCCGTGAGCATCTAAGGGTTTTGCCTGTGCTGCTTCGGGAACTTCTCAAAGAACAGAATTTGACCGTTGATGATATTGATGTGGTTGCTGTTGCCAGAGGACCGGGATTGCAGGGCTGCCTGCTTATGGGCTTGAACTTTGCCAAGGGGCTGGTTCTTGCCAGCCGTGCAAAGTTGGTCGGAGTCAATCATCTCTGGGCGCATTTAACAGCTGCAGGTCTGGAGCAGGAACTACAATTTCCCTCATTGGGATTGCTGGTTTCCGGTGGACATACCCATATTTACCTTATTGAAAGTCCGCAAAAATTCACTCTACTTGGACGCACTCTTGACGATGCGGCAGGTGAGGCGTTCGACAAGACCGCAAAGTCTTTAAACCTACCTTATCCCGGTGGCAAGCTGGTCGATGATCTTGGGAAACAGGGCGTTGTTGATAAGAAGCTTTTTCCTGTTCCTTATGTGAATAATGATAATCTCGACTTCAGTTTCAGCGGCCTGAAGACTGCGGTTGCGAACTATGTCAATAAGCACTCCGATCTGAGGCTTGATGTTATGGGGCTACCTGAAGAAGGGGCTGAATCTGCCGAGATTTCTGAGGCGCGCAAAAATATGTTGGCCTCATTTAATTATACGGTCGGAAGAACTCTTGAAGTAAAGGTTGAAAGGGCGCTTAAAGGCAATCGTGGGCTTAAGTCTTTGATTGTTGCCGGAGGCGTTGCAGCTAATTCGGTTGTCCGGTCTGTTATGGCCGATGTTGCGCAAAAGTTTTCAATTCCTTTAGTGCTTCCTTCTATGCATTTGTGCACTGACAATGGTGCTATGATCGCATATGCCGGGTATCTTATGGCTGAAGCAGGATGCCGGCATGATTTTGATCTTGAGGCTATTCCGCGTGGACGGGTGGTTCCTTCAGACTGGATTTGCGAAGGTTAAATGTTCTAAGTGGGTGTTGCCTTTGCGCTTAAGGGCGGGTATTATAGAATTTAAGTGTACGCCTGTTGTGCCTGTTCATCTTGACACACTGGGCAACGATAATTAGATTTCTGAAATTGAAGAACACTCCTGACAGAGGAGTGTACCGGACTAAGACAATTTGATGTGTCTCAATGCGAAGACGCAGCTACCTGAATACTGTAACAAGGAGAAAACCATGGCTTTGCAGGTAACCGATTCCAATTTCCAAGAAGAAGTTCTCAATAGTGATAAGCCTGTTCTGGTTGATTTCTGGGCTCCGTGGTGCGGACCCTGTCGTGCAATGGGTCCTGTGATTGACGAGCTTGCTGAAGAATTCTCCGGCCAGATCAAAATTTGCAAAATGAACGTTGACGATAACCCTGCATCCCCAGGTAAGTACGGTATCCGTGCAATCCCTACCCTCATCCTTTTCAAGGATGGAGAAGTTGTAGACCAGACCACTGGCGCAGTTTCCAAAAGCAGCATTAAGGAAATGATCAGCAGCAAGGCTCTGTAAATGAAGTCTTATGACGCCGTTGTTATTGGGGGCGGCCCTGCCGGAATGGCGGCCGCCCTTTATCTTGCGAGGGCAGGAGTTAATTTTCTTGCCATCGAGAAGATGTCCCATGGCGGACAGATGCTCTTGACGGATGAACTGGAAAACTTCCCTGGATTCCCCGATGGAATCAAAGGGTACGAGTTGGCCGATAGAATGGATAGGCATGTCAAACAATATTCGTTTGATCATGTTTATGATGAGGTCACACAAATCATTCCAGGGGAAGAGTATCATGAAGTTGTGGTAGAAAGCGGTGATCATGTGAGAAGCCGGGTGATCATTATTACATCCGGGGTTACTTTTCGAAAGCTGAAAGTTCCAAACGAGGAAAAACTGCTTGGCCGCGGGGTTTCCTACTGTGCTTTGTGTGACGGCAATTTTTATCGCGATAAAGTTGTTGCCGTTATTGGCGGCGGTAATTCAGCTCTTGAAGAATCTATCTATCTTTCCAAGCTTGTTAAGAAGCTGTACCTTGTGCATCGCAGGGAAGAATTCAGAGCGGATATGGTCTATCAGGATAAATGTCTTGCTAACCCGGTTATTCAGCCTGTCCTGAATTCAGTTGTTTCTAAAATTGTCGGTGATACAGAAGTGGTCGGTTTAGAGATCAAGGATGTAGCCACCGGTGAATATTCCGTTCTTGATGTGGACGGAGTATTTATTTTTGTCGGATTTGACGCAGTGTGCAGCTTCTTTCCTGAAGAGCTGGCGCTTGACCAGTATGGATTTATAAAAACAACCTGCGAAATGGAATCAAGTATTCCCGGAATATACGCAGCAGGTGACATCCGCTCCAAAAAATGCAGACAGGTTGTCACTGCAGTTGGCGATGGCGCAACAGCCGCCACATCTGCGTATGCATATCTGGAACATAAATAATGCGAAATAAATTTTTATCTTTTGTCTTAGCTTCTTTTCTTCTAATCAGTCTTTCCGGTTGCGGACTCATCGACTATTACTTCCTTCCCAAGCCTGAGGATACTGCACAGGAGCTTTATGAAGCCGGTGTAGAAGCCATGAAGGAGAAGGAGTACTTTGATGCGACCGAATATTTTTCCAAACTGAAAGACCGCTATCCTTTCAGTCCTTATACCATCAAAGCTGAAATCAGCCTTGGTGATGCTTTTTTTCTTGATGAAAAATATTTCGATGCTTCCGAGGCTTACAAGGAATTTTCCGCGCTCCATCCGGGTAACAAGGAAATTCCGTATGTTCTTTTTCAGATCGGTGTAAGTAACTTCAACCTTTTCAGCTCAATTGACCGGCCACAGAATAACGTTACCGAAGCTCTTGAATATTTTTACAGAGTTGAGGAAGCATACCCGGAAAGTGAATATGCCAAGGCCGCCAAAGATTACATTACCAAATGTCGTCGAGCATTGGCTGACCATGAGCTTTACATTGCGGACTTTTTCTGGCGCTCAGGGCGTTACGGTTCAGCGTGGAAAAGGTATGCTTATGTAGTTCGCAATTTTAAAGACCTGCCCAAGGTTCAGAAATATGCCATTAAGCAGGCTGAGATGTCCTACTATGAACACCAGAAGACTCTTTCACAGGAAGAACGTGAAAGATTACAGGGAAGCTGGAAAGAACTGGTTGATTGGCTTTAGTTTTCTTTTCATATCCAGCAAGCAGCCCGACAGACTGATGTCTGCCGGGCTTTTATTTAGTCCTACTTGTTGATAGATTGGCGGCGAAATATGAGAACCGCCGGAGGCCCCAGAATGTTTGAATTTCCAGAATGGCTGCAGGATTATCAGATAGAAGACGGAATTTTCGCAGAAGCCTATGAATCAATTTTACCCGCCCAGCGCGCGTGGCTGAAAAAGACAATCGCCCAGGTTTACGGTGTTAATTCGTCCGAAGCACCTAGTAAAACTTGGAACGTGAACACATGGCGCGGAGGTTTTGAAACTGAGGTTGTGACTGCTCCTCTGGATTGGACTCTGCTGCTTCTTGATGCGAAGTCGGTATCCCCGGTACGTATTCTGGCTGCTCTGGCTCCGGCTCTTGCTGCCGGAGTGAGGAATGTGCTGGCTGTGTTCTGCGGTGACGGCGAGATACCCCAGTCCGTATTGGCTGGTTTCGAGCTGGCAGGTCAGGAAGATGTGGTCAAGCTGCCGCAGGAAAAAGTAGAGGAGTTGATCCTCTCGGTCGTCCATTGCGGTGTGGATGGCGCAGTGCTCGATTTGCGTGGCGAACCTGATTTTGTGCCGTACGGTCCCGGTTTGCGCTACTGGCGCGTACCGGAAATTTCCAGTATATCAGTCTGTAAGGAAGAAGACTCCCCTGATATGGATGTGCTTGCTTTTGTTCATCCGGATGTTGAATTTGTGGAAGTTGATGAGGATTCCCTTGATGAAATTGAGTCCGGCGCTGTTGTTGTTCCTGCCGAGCTTGTGGGGGATGCGTTGCTGAATTCAAATATTGTACTCGCCCATGGTCAGGAAGGATGCTGGATTTGGAATGGATTCAATAGTTCTTTTTTCAAGCGGGAATGCGTAGCTCTGGCTGTAGCTGAATAAGTATTTAGACTGGGAAGGTGGACCGTGACTGCTAAATCTGATTTTTCTGTCAAAGGTATTGGAAAGATACGTAATATTGGGATTATAGCGCATATTGATGCGGGTAAGACCACGGTTACCGAGCGCATGTTATATTTTTCCGGGCGTATCCATCGTTTGGGTGAGGTTCATGAAGGGACCGCAACCATGGATTACATGCCTGAAGAGCAGGAGCGTGGTATCACTATTACTTCGGCGGTAACGACCTGTTACTGGGATGATAAAACTGTAAATATTATCGATACTCCCGGTCACGTCGATTTTACTATCGAGGTAGAGCGATCCTTGCGCGTGCTTGACGGCGCAGTAGGTGTCTTTTGTGCTGTTGGCGGTGTTGAGCCTCAGTCTGAGACTGTTTGGCGGCAGAGTGAATCTTACGGCGTTCCGAAGCTGGTGTTTATCAACAAGATGGACAGGCTCGGGGCTGATTTTGAGGCCGTCCTTGAATCCATGTCCGATAAGCTTGGCATTACAAGTCTTCCTGTGCAGGTTCCTGACGGTTCCGGTGATGAATTTTCAGCTGTTTATGACGTTATCGGCATGAAGAAGCTGGTGTTTGATCAGGGTAGCAATGGCGAAGAATTTGATGTCCTTGATCTGGATGAGCAGGATGATGAATTTCTGGCTCCCTGGCGGGAGCGTATGTGCGAAGTCTTGTCTGAAGTGGATGATGAATTCATGGAACGTTATCTGGAAGATGACATTGACGCCAAGTATATTGACGAAGTCATTCGCAAGGCAACCCTCGCTTTGAAGCTGGTTCCTGTTTTTGCCGGTTCAGCATTGAAAAATGTGGGCGTACAGCCTTTGATGGACGGAGTTGGTAAATACCTGCCCAGTCCGCTGGAAGCACCAAAAGTCAGCGGAATTAACCCTAAAACCGGTGTAGAGCAGGTTGTCGAGCCCGTGGTGACTGGTCCGTTTCAGGCCCTTGCTTTCAAGGTGGTCATGGATTCTGGGCGTAAGATGGTGCTCATGCGCATTTATTCCGGCAAGGTTGAAGCCGGGGATACAGTAAAGAATTTCACGCAGGGCAAGGATGAGCGGTTAGCCCGCTTGTTTAAAATGCATGCCGGGCGCAAAGAGCGTCTTGATGTCGCTGGAGTCGGCGATATTGTCTGTGCCGCCGGGCTTAAAGAGGCCCGCACAGGCGATACCCTTTCGACTTCGAATACGCCGCTGGTGCTGGAGCAGATCGAAATGTACAAGCCGGTAATCTCCATGGCGATTGAGCCTCGTAATGTAGATGAATCCGATAAGCTTGAAGAGGTACTTGATAAGTACCTGCAGGAAGATCCGACTCTTGCACTGAAGACAGATGAAGATACCGGACAGATTATACTTTCCGGTATGGGTGAACTTCATCTTGAAGTCGTTCTGGATCGCATGCGCCGAGAATACAAGCTTGATCCGAGATCGGGCAAACCGCAGGTTGTCTATCAGGAAGTTCCCGGTAAAGCAGCTGAGGGCGAGGTAGAATTTGATAAGCTGCTCGGTGAAGACAAGCACTACGGGTTTGTGCGTTTGGCTGTTGAACCGCAGGAACGTGGAGCAGGAAGGGATATTGTTTTTGAAATTGATCCCGGAGAATGGTCTTCTGATTGGATGGATGCAGTTGAAGAAGGCGTAGATGACGGCCTGCAGAGTGGTGTGATTAAGGGATTTCCGGTTCAGGATGTGAAGGTGCGCATTCTTGAACTACGTAAGCGTGACGGGGAATCAAGTGTGCCCGGTTACCACATGGCTGCGGGCAAGGCTTTGAAAGCTGCTCTGGCCGCATCCACACCGAGACTCATGGAACCGATCATGGATGTTGAGGTCTCAGTTCCTGATGAGTTCGTCGGTGATGTTATCGGGCTTCTGGGTGCTAAAGGGGCGCGCATTGAAAACATGCTTGACCGCAATAGGCAGAAAATTGTTCATGCTTTGTCTCCATTACGCAATATGTTCGGTTTTTCAACCGATTTAAGATCGGCTACGCAGGGAAGGGCCGGTTTTGTCATGAAGTTCCACCGTTTTGATGTCCTTGATTAATCATGGGCTTAATTGGCGGGAATGCACAAATCAGCAAAGGGAAGTTGATGCAGAATAATTACAGTTGGACTGAAAAGCTCAAGCGGCTTTTCAAATTGTATTATCTTAAGGTGATGCGGATTAACGCTACGCCTCACAATATTGCAATGGGTGTAGCCTGCGGGGTTTTCGGCGGATGTTTTCCGGTTATACCGGGATTGCCGTTACAAACTGTTATTGCGGTGGCGATGGCATTCGTTACTCGCAGCAGCAAAATTGCTGCTGCAATCGCAACATGGATTTCAAATCCCTTAAACTGGCTGCTTTTTTACTATGTCCAGTTCAAGATCGGGACTTTTTTCCTGCCCTTGGATGTTAATTTTGATCCTTCAGCATGGGCGGTTTCCGATTTTATGGAAATCGGCTGGCAGGGCGTGACTATTTTGATCTTCGGCGGGGTTGTGCTTGGTATTCCGCTGTCTATCCTTTCTTACTTTATCGCGCTGTTTTTTGTACGTCGTTACCGCAGGCGTAAGACCCTCAGAGCTTTGGCGCGTCGAAAAAAATTATAATATAACTGGATAGATGGTTAAGCTGTGTGTTTTTTCCTCTTCAAATAGGGTGACAATTCAATCATTATCGGGCTCTTTGGTATCAAAGGGCCTTTTTTTATTTTTTTACGTGTATGATAATTATACTGCTTGATTGAAATTGATTAAATGTTTAAAAATAAAAGTTGTTTATCAGCCTATTCAAATGATCTGGAGTATTTTTTATGTCAGATGATATGACGACTCAAGTTTTCAAAGAAGAAGCATACGAGCTGCTGGGTGAGCTTGAAACCTCATTGCTTGAGCTTGAGGATGTTCCTGATGATATGGATATCATCAACCGTGTATTCAGGGCCCTGCATACAATCAAAGGGTCCGGGTCCATGTTCGGGTTTGAAGCTATTGCCGAATTTACTCACGAAGTGGAAACTGTTTTCGATTCGGTCAGGAACGGCGAACTTGCTATTTCAAAACCCTTGCTGACATTGTCGCTCGCTGCTCGCGATCATATATACTCCATGCTTGAATCTTCTTCCGGTGAAGGAGATTTCGCACTTGGTAACGGCATTCTGGATGGATTGCGGGATGTTGCTTCCGGATCGCTGGGAGGGATTACTCCGGCAAAGGATGAGCTTGCTGAAGATGTAGCCGAAGAGGTTGCAGCATCTGTTCAGGATGCTGAAGTTCAGCCTGTTGCGGAACAGGAACCGCTTAAAAGCTTGTTCCAGATCGTCATTAAAGTTGCTGTCGGTAGCAATGTAGATGAAAAGAGTCTCGACCCTCTCATGGAGGAGCTTGGAAGGCTTGGAGAAGTCCGTTCAAAAATACTCCATCAAGAAGCTGATACATGGTGGGATGTTGTTTTCGAGAGCGACGCCGACTCCATGTCCATTGAAGAAATTTTCTTTTTCACAGACATTCCGGTGACAGTTAATGTTCGGGAAGTTGCCCGCGAAGATGTTGCCGATGCTTTTATATCTGATGACAAGGAAGAGGAACAGGCGGATACCGGTCAGGTGAAGAAGCTTGGTGAAATTCTCGTTGAAAGAGGAGATGTCCCCGCCGAGGCTATTGACGCAGTTCTTGCGGACCAGAAACCGCTGGGTGAGTTGCTCACTGAAAAAGGTGTGGTCAGCAAGGAGAAGGTTGAAAGTGCTCTTGCTGAGCAGAACGCGACCAAGCAGTTTAAGAGTACTGCCAAAAAGACCCGCAAAAAGAAGATTGACACCGCTTCATCTATCAGGGTTTCTGCTGAAAAGCTTGACTATCTTGTTGATTTAGTGGGTGAGTTGGTCATCGTTCAGGCCCAGATTAGTCAGGTCGTAAGCTCCAAGGGTGATCCTGCGCTTACAGCCCTCTCCGAAGAGTTGGAACGTCTTTCTGATGAATTGCGGGACAGCACTCTCGGTATTCGTATGCTGCCCATCGGAACCACATTCAGTAAATTCAGGCGTTTGGTGCGAGACCTTTCTGAAGAGCTGGGCAAAGAGATAGATCTGCATACCAATGGTGCCGAGACTGAGCTTGATAAAACCGTCATCGAGCGTCTCAGTGATCCTCTGGTTCACCTGTTGCGAAACTCCATTGACCATGGAATCGAAGATCCACAGACACGTGAATCAAAGGGCAAATCCCGTCGCGGTAAAATTACTCTTTCCGCTGAGCATTCCGGTGGAGATGTCATGATTCTCATTGAGGATGACGGCAAAGGTATGTCCAAAGATGTCATTAAAGCCAAGGCGGTTGAAAAAGGGCTTCTAAGTGCCGATCAGGATCTTTCTGACAAGGAAATTTTTAATCTGATTTTTGAACCCGGCTTCTCCACCGCGCAGAGTGTCACCAACGTTTCCGGACGTGGTGTAGGAATGGATGTAGTTAAGCGTGCCATTGATTCTCTGCGCGGAAGCATTGATATTGATAGTAAAGAAGGCGTAGGTTCAGTTATAACAATCAGGTTGCCCCTGACTTTGGCTATTATTGATGGCTTACAGGTCCGGGTCAGTGATGACTATTTCGTTATTCCACTTTCTCTGGTTGAGGAATGTGTCGAGCTTACCAGCAAGGATGTTGAAGATGCCAACGGGCAGCAATTTGTAAACCTGCGTGGTGAAATTGTTCCGTATATCAGGATACGCGAGTGGTTTGAGGTGGAAGGAGAATCACCTCCAATTGAACAGATCGTAATTACCGGTCTTGAAGGCAGCAGAATCGGGGTTGTTGTTGATACTGTTATAGGTGAACACCAGACAGTGATCAAGAGTCTCGGACGTGTTTACCGTAATGTGGAAGGTATTTCAGGTGCGACAATCAAAGGTGATGGAACACTTGCCTTGATCCTCGATATCCCAAAACTTTTCAGGACTGTCTTGGCTGAAGTAAAGGCGGCAGGTTGATGGCTCCAAAGAATAATAATGAAAATGCGCGCGGTACAATAGGGCTGAATACCAAGATGAGCGATGCTGATTTTGGAAAATTCAGCAAGTTGATCAAAGAGGAATTCGGCATAAAAATGCCGATATCTAAAAAAACAATGCTTGAGGCCCGGCTTCAGAAGAGATTGCGTGCACTGGGTTTCAGTTACTATTCGCAGTATTGTGATTTTTTGTTCAGCCCCGGCGGTTTTGAAAAGGAACTGACTCAGCTCATTGATGTTGTCACCACTAATACCACTGATTTCTTTCGCGAGCCGAAGCATTTTGAATTGATGCTGAGCACGGTACTTCCCGATCTCTGCCAGCGCAACAGCAGACCTATCAAAGTATGGTCCGCAGGTTGCTCAAGCGGGGAGGAGCCGTATACTTTGTGTATGGTTCTACATGAATTTACTGAAAGAAATAAAAATTTTAAGTATTCCTTGATGGCCACAGATATATCAACAGATATTTTGCGGAAGGCTATGAATGCCGTTTATCCAATGAGTAAGGTTGATGTTGTTCCAATGGCTTTAAAGAAAAAGTATTTGTTAAAAAGCAAAG
Organism: Maridesulfovibrio spiralis (SeqCode); assembly: GCF_048571135.1. NCBI lineage: Bacteria > Pseudomonadati > Thermodesulfobacteriota > Desulfovibrionia > Desulfovibrionales > Desulfovibrionaceae > Maridesulfovibrio > Maridesulfovibrio spiralis (SeqCode). The sequence continues at coordinate 3,703,309 of NZ_CP182344.1, forward strand.
ATAAAGCCAAGCCTTTGGTGCGGGTAAAACCTGAACTGCGTAAGAAAGTAGACTTTCGGAGACTTAATTTCATGGAACCTTTTCCATTCAAAGATCATAAAGATATAATTTTCTGCCGTAACGTTGTCATATATTTTGACCGTGCGACACAGTACACGCTGTTCAAGAAATTTTGTGCCACGCTCTCCAAGGGAGGCTATCTTTTCATTGGACACTCTGAAAGTATTTCGGGAATGGAACTCCCTGTAAGGCAGATTGCGCCCACTGTTTATCAAAAGGTTTAGTGAAGATGAAGAAAACCAAGGTATTGATTGTCGATGATTCCGCTCTTGTTCGTCAGGCATTGCAGCAGCTTTTTTCTACAGATTCGTCCATTGAAGTCATCGGCAGTGCCGGAGACCCGTTTGCCGCTGCGGAGGTTATGAAGCGGGTTATCCCTGATGTGATAACCCTTGATATCGAGATGCCCAAAATGGACGGGCTGACCTTTCTGCGTAAGCTGATGACCCAGCATCCGATCCCGGTAGTTATTTGCTCAACTTTGACTGAGCAGGGATCAGATGCCTATATGAAAGCTCTTGAATACGGGGCTGTTGACGTAATCACCAAGCCGAAAATAGGTACCAAACAATTTTTTGAAGAATCAAGTATCAGGGTTTGTGATGTGGTCAAGGCTGCTGCCATGACCAAGCCGAGTAAGCTTACTGCCCGGCCTATGAATGTGCAGCCCAAGCTTTCCGCAGATGCGGTTTTGCCAAAATCCAGACCCCGGACGACAACTTTACAGACCACGGAAAAGGTTGTTCTTGTAGGCGCTTCTACAGGTGGAACCGAGGCTATCCAGACTTTTTTACAAAGCATGCCTCTTGACTGTCCGGGGATAGCCATCGTGCAGCATATGCCTGAGAAATTTACCGCCGCGTTCGCTTCAAGATTGAACAGCATCTGCCAGATAACAGTTAAAGAAGCAAAGGATGGCGATAGTATATTGAGAGGACAGGCCCTGATCGCTCCCGGTAACAAGCATATGCTCTTTAAGCGTTCCGGTGCGCGTTATTACGTGGAAATTAAAGATGGGCCGCTGGTCAGCCGTCATAGACCTTCGGTTGATGTGCTTTTCCGTTCCGGTGCTGCCAGCGCAGGCAAGAATGCTGTAGCTGTTATCATGACCGGAATGGGTGATGACGGAGCTAAGGGTATGAAGGAGATGCACGATGCCGGAACATATTGCATCGCGCAGGATGAAGCTTCCTGCGTAGTTTTCGGAATGCCGCAGGAAGCCATCAAGAAGGGCGGTGTTGATAAAATTGTGCCGCTCAAGAATATTGCCGGAGCGGTGGTAACTTATTGTAACCGGTAGACTTACTTTTTTTGCTTTTCACCTTTGTTGTGTGTGTGAATGACTATGGTTACTTCTTCAGAAGTAACCAGCCCTTCAGTCATGTTCTCGCTTAGGAATTCTGTGAATTTTTCTATTTTTTCAGGCTGATCAATAATTTCTATTATTAATGGCAGGTCCTCTGAAAGTCTGAGAATGGATGTGGTGCGAACCTGGCTGTTGGCACCGTAGCCCATTACCCCCCGATAGACGGATGCTCCGGCAAGTCCTTGCTTGCGCGCTTCCTCTACGATTACCTCGTAGAGAGGGCGGTGCCTGATCCTGTTTTCTTCCCCTGTGAAAATTTTGAGTCTTGTAGCCTTTTCGGTTAATGTCATTGCAGGTTCTCCGGGTAATAAAGTTGTTTTGATCAGGAAACTACCAGTCTGCCCAGTGCCAATCCGCCTATAATACAGAAAAATCCTAGAACGCTCTGGCCTCCTATATTCAGGGCGGTCATAGCCCATTGTCCGGATTTTACCAGGTTTGCGGATTCAAACATATATGTGGAAAATGTGGTGAATGCGCCCATGAATCCGGTCAGGATCAGAAGCCTCATCTCCGGTGGGAAACCAAGCCGGTCTTCAAACATACCGGTAACCAACCCGAAAAGAAGACAGCCGAGCATGTTTACTGTAAATGTCCCTGCAGGAAAAGGTGAATCCACCATCCGCTGGGCTACACCGGAAACAAGATATCGGCAGAGGCTTCCGGCTGCACCGCCTGCCGCAATGTATAAATATTTATGCATGATCGTGTCCTTCAATAATGTTCCTTTATTAAAATTTTGTAGCACTTCAAGCTTAGAGAGAAAAGTAAAATGGCTCTTGAAACTGAATTGAAATACCTGAATGCCAATCACGACAAAGCTCGGGAAATTATGCAGGAAAAGGGTGGTACTCTGTTAACCCGGCATTACGAGCGCAATATTGTGCTCGATGATTCCGGCCGGACTCTTTACAAGCGTTCCGCTTTGCTGCGTGTTCGGCAGGCGGATAAAGTGACCATGACCGTTAAGCGGATTCCCGCTACAATAACATCGGGTAAGGCCAAGGTTTATATTGAACATGAAACCGAAGTCTCAAATTTTGATGAAACCGTGGCAGCATTGCAGGTTTTGGGCTATTCTCCGGTATTTAGTTACGAAAAGATCAGGGAAGAATGGGAATTTGAAGGTTGCCATGTCTGTCTGGATCTGCTCCCATTTGGCCCGTTTATTGAAGTTGAAGGTAGTGAAGACGGAATTTTGAATTGCGCACAAATTTTGAATCTCAGGTCCGAAGACTCCTGTAAAAGTACATACCATGAGTTGAACAGGGATTACCGGAGAGATGCAGGTTTGGAGCCGGATGAGAATTTTGTGTTCACTCCTGAAGAGGTTAAAGAGTTACTTTAAGATTTCGGTGTTATGATAATTTAAGTTAATTATAGCTTATAAATAACAAATTGTTCCTCGACAGGTCGGGAAATTGTTCTTATTGTTAAGTATAGTCAAACATAAAAAAATTTAAGAAATAAATAAAATGGCTGAATATAAAGAAGATTTTGAGTCTGATGTACTGCTGGAGGATGAGCTTAAAGAACCGCGGAAGTTCCGGGTGCTGCTGCACAATGATGACTATACTTCCATGGAATTCGTTGTAGTCGTGCTCATGCAGGTTTTCAGGAAAACAGAAGAGGAATCCACGCAGATAATGCTCAAGGTCCACAATGATGGGGTCGGAGTGTGTGGAGTTTATACGGCAGAAGTTGCTGAAACACGCGTTGAAATGGTCAAGCAGCTTGCACAGCAGGCTGGCTATCCGCTGAAATGCACAATCGAAGAGGTCTAGTATGCTCAGTAAGGCATTGGAACAAGCACTGACTTCTGCGGTTAACGAAGTCAGGCTTAGGAATCACGAATTCCTCACCCTCGAACATCTGCTTTATGCGATAATTCAGGAAGAGGTTGGAGCGGACATCATTGCCGGGTGCGGTGCAGAGCTTCCCAAGCTCCGTAGCCAGTTGGAACGTTTTTTTGATGAAAATCTCGAACCCCTGCCCGCAGGCGTTGATACCGAGGTTATCCAGACTTTGGGTGTCAGGCGTGTGTTGCAAAGGGCTATATGGCAGAAGAAGGCAGCCGGAAAGGATGTGGTCGAGGTAGGCGACGTGGTCGCTGCCATGTTTGAGGAAGAAGACTCCTATGCGGTTTACTTCCTGAAGACCCATGATATTTCGCGCCTCGATATTCTTGAATATATCTCTCATTCCATGAGCGAAAGCGGCGATTGGACCGAAGGGCTGGATATCAGTCCCAATCCCCAGCACGGCGGAAGCGGTGCGTCTCCGGAAGGAAGTCCTGCCGGTGGCAAGGATGGCAAAGAGTCTCCGCTTGAGGAGTTCACTACCAACCTTACCCAGCGTGCGCGTGATGGTAAGATTGATCCGCTTATCGGCCGCGATAACGAGGTTGAACGCACTCTGCAGGTGCTTTCCCGCAGACGTAAGAACAACCCCATTTTTGTGGGTGATCCCGGTGTAGGTAAGACCGCTATGGCCGAAGGTCTGGCTCTTGCCATCGCCAAGGGAAATGTCCCCGCTTCTTTTAAAAACACCGATGTCTTCGCTCTTGATATGGGAGCGCTGCTGGCCGGAACCAAGTATCGCGGTGATTTCGAATCACGGCTCAAGGGTGTGCTCAGCCAGCTGAAGCATAAGGAAGGTTCCATCCTTTTTGTGGATGAAATTCATACCATCGTCGGTGCCGGTGCTACCAGCGGCGGCTCTATGGATGCTTCCAATATCCTCAAGCCGTTCCTCGGTTCCGGTGAAATCCGTTGCATAGGTGCGACCACTTACGAGGAATACAAGAACCATTTTGAAAAGGACCGCGCTCTTTCCCGCAGGTTCCAGAAGATCGATATCACCGAACCATCGGTCGATGAAACAATAGAGATCCTCAAGGGCCTTAAGCCTTACTACGAGGAACACCATAACGTGGTTTATGCTCCTTCGGCTATCAAGGCGGCATCGGAGCTTTCCGCAAGGCATATCAACGAACGTTTTCTGCCGGATAAGGCGATTGACGTTATTGATGAGGCAGGGGCTTTTTATAACCTTAGCCAGCGCAAGCGTAAGGATAACCGCATTGTGGTTGCCGATGTGGAAAAGGTCATTTCGAAGATGGCCCGTATCCCCACAAGGCGTATCACAATGTCCGATCGTTCCCGCCTGCAGGAACTGGATCTCAACCTGAAGAACGTTGTTTTCGGACAGGATGAGGCTGTTGACCTTATCACCAAGGCAATACTGCGTTCCCGTGCCGGGATGAAGCAGGTCGGTAGACCTACCGGTTCTTTCCTGCTTACCGGACCTACCGGGGTTGGTAAGACTGAATTAGCCCGCCAGCTGGCCTCCACAATGGGCGTTCATTTCATGCGTTTTGATATGAGTGAATACATGGAGAAGCATGCGGTGGCCCGACTCATCGGTGCACCTCCGGGCTATGTTGGTTTTGATCAGGGCGGTCTGCTTACAGAAGGTGTGCGCAAGAATCCGCATTGCGTGATCCTTTTTGATGAAATCGAAAAGGCGCATCCGGATGTATTTAACATTCTCCTGCAGGTTATGGATTACGCAACCCTGACTGACAACAATGGCCGTAAGGCTGATTTTAGGCATGTTGTCCTGCTCATGACCTCCAATGCCGGAGCGCGTGAAATGGCCAAGGGTGGTATCGGTTTCGGTGCCAGCGTGAAGGGCGGCGACGATAAGGACCGTGGACTCAAGGCGGTAGAAAGGATTTTCAGCCCCGAATTCCGAAACAGGCTTGATGCTATCGTGCCGTTTAATTCCCTGCAGATTGATGTCATGGAACTGATCGTCGATAAGTTCGTCAAGGAACTGAACGGACAGTTGTTGGACAACAAGGTCTCTATCGAGCTTAACAAGAAGTCCCGCCGCTGGTTGGCGGAAAAGGGGCATGATCCGGCTTACGGTGCAAGACCTATGGCCCGTTTGATTCAGACGTCCATTAAGGATGAAATCGCAGATGAAATCCTTTTCGGCAAGCTGGTCAAGGGAGGAACCGTACAGGTTACTACCTCCGGCAAGGGCGAAGATGAGAAGCTCAGCTTTAAGTTCAAGCCTGTGGGCAGGAAGTAGCTGTTTCAACTGAATAAATAAGGTATTATTGGGGGAGGCTTTCATCTGAAAGCTTCCCCTTTTAAATTGACATAAATTATAAAATAATCATCCAATATAATAGAGCAAACTCTATTGCCAAATTCCAATTATCGGTTATTATTAAGTATAGGCGGAAACCAAAGGATTATTATGGTTGTTTACAGATTGATTGAAGACCCCGTATTCCCGCATCCGGAAGAGGCGGAGCCGGACGGACTGCTTGCCGTAGGTGGAGATTTAAGCCCCGAACGGCTGCTTTCTGCTTATGCCTCGGGTATTTTCCCCTGGTATGACGAGCATTCTCCGATCCTGTGGTGGTCGCTCGATCCCCGCTTGATTCTTGATTTCGATAAATTGCATGTTTCGCGGCGGGTGCGGCGCAAGGTCAGGAAAAAGGAATATACGGTTACCCTTGATCACGCTTTCGAAAGTGTTATCGCCAATTGTGCGCGTAAATTCCGACCGGGTCAGGCCGGGACCTGGATTTTGCCGGAGATGATTGAGGCCTATGTCAAGCTTCATAAGCTCGGTTTTGCACACAGTGTGGAAGTCTGGAACAGGCATGGAAACCTTGCCGGAGGGCTTTATGGCGTATCTTTGGGCAAGTTCTTTTCCGGGGAATCCATGTTTTTTCTCGAACCTGATGCATCCAAGTTCGGTTTTTCTTATCTCGTGCAATGGTTGAAGAACCGTGATTTTCATTTTGTGGATTGCCAGCAGCCCACAGATCATCTCAAATCCCTTGGGGCCGAAGAAGTGAGCCGGGAATATTTTCTCGAGAAGCTTGATGAATCCTTGGAGTTTCCGGCCTTGCGGGGACGATGGGAATTTATGGAAGGGGAATACGAGATGATATCGGAGATTTTGAGCTAGAAATCAAGAAGCGGAGGATTTGAGAAAATCCTCCGCTTTTTTAATACAATATGATGATGTGAAATAGTAAAATCTAAACTAGTTATCATCACCTTCGCGGGTTTCAACCAGCGGGCGGTGAGCGCCGAGGTTGTAGAGGCCGCGCAGGGCGAAGGGCAGGTCGAAATGGGGTACTTTCTCGAATTTGATCAGTCCGATATCTTTGCCTTCGGTGATGGAGGAAAGCGGCGGCAGACCTGTGGGTACGGGAAATTCCATGGGGGTTGAGAAGATGGATTCAAGTCTTGAAGAGTAGTGGTCCTTAAGATAATCAACTACCTGATCACGCTCATCCTTGGTGAATGATTCGAGGATGATTTTGCGGTCTTTTTCTTCGTTGGGAACTGCATCGAGTGCTGCCGGACTGCCGAAGAGGTTGTCCCATTTGATTTCTGTTGCATCAGCATCATCCCACTCAGGACGGAAGAGATGGACTTCCACGTCACGGCGGCCTTTAAAGCTTTTGATAATCATGGACAGGGCGTATCCGCGCTGGATGGGGATTTCGCCGTTTTCAATCTGGATTATAGGAATCATTGCTACCTCGCAAAATGAATGTTTTAATGTGCTTGTTCAGCTTGTTTATCAGCGTAACATAACTATTTTAATTTAACAGCACAAGTCGGGAACCTACCATAATGGCGAACAATTTTGAACTTGTTAGTGATTATACACTCAAGGGCGACCAGCCTGAAGCAGTTAAGCAACTGGTGGAAAATATCAAGCATGGAGTGCAGGACCAGGTTCTGCTCGGTGCTACCGGTACAGGTAAAACTTTTGCAATGGCCAATGCCATTAAAGAATTAAATAGGCCTACGCTGGTTATGGCGCCCAACAAGACCCTTGCGGCCCAGCTTTTCAATGAATTCAAGGCCCTTTTTCCGCAGAATGCTGTTGAATATTTTGTGAGTTATTACGACTACTACCAGCCGGAAGCCTACCTTCCTCATTCTGACACCTACATTGAGAAAGATTCATCTATTAACGATGACATTGATAAACTGCGTCACTCCGCAACCCATGCGCTGCTGACCCGCCGCGATGTGCTGATCGTAGCTTCTGTTTCCTGTATTTACGGTCTTGGTTCGCCGGAATTTTACGCCAAGATGATTATCCCGGTTGAGGAAGGTCAGGAGTTGTCCATGGAAAAACTTATGGATCAACTGGTTGAAGTGCAATACGAGCGCAATGACTACGATTTCCACCGTGGGACTTTCCGGGTACGCGGCGATGTGATCGAGATTATTCCGGCCTATAGCCGTGAGCAGGCTTTACGCATAGAATTTTTCGGTGACGAGATTGATTCCATTCTCGAAACCGATCCGCTGACCGGTGAAGTTACCGGGCGCAGGCGCAAGACAGTTATTTACCCGGCAAGCCACTTTGTTTCTGATCAGGATAACCTTGAACGTGCGCGTGAGGATATCCGTAATGAACTGACTGAGACCCTGACCGCTTATAAAGCTGGCAACAAGCTTATTGAGGCGCAGCGAATAGAGCAGCGCACCATGTATGATCTGGAGATGATCGAAGAGATCGGCTACTGCAACGGCATTGAAAACTACTCCCGCCATTTGGACGGGCGTAAGGAAGGGGAGCCACCCGCAACCCTGATTCATTATTTTCCGGATGATTTTCTGCTGTTCATGGACGAATCACACATCGCTGTGCCGCAGGTCGGTGCTATGTATAACGGTGACCGTTCGCGTAAGACTACGCTGGTCAACTTCGGATTCAGGCTGCCATCTGCCCTTGATAACCGTCCGTTATGCTTCGAAGAATTCCTCGACAAAATCGGGCAGACTGTCTATGTTTCCGCAACTCCCGGACCATGGGAGATGGAACGGGCTCAAGGGCTTGTCGTCGAACAGATTATCCGTCCTACCGGACTGCTTGATCCTGAGATTGAAGTCCGCCCGGTCAAAGGGCAGATGGATGACCTGCTGGCCGAATGCAAAGAGCGCGAAAAGCGCGGTGAGCGAGTGCTGATCACCACCCTGACCAAGCGCATGTCTGAAGACCTGACCGACTACTTCAATCAGATGGGTGTGGAGGCCAAGTACCTGCACTCGGACATTGATACCATGGAGCGTATGGCGATTATCCAGTCCCTGAGGGCCGGGGAATTTGTCGCTCTTGTCGGGATTAACCTGCTTCGAGAGGGGCTTGATATTCCCGAAGTATCACTCGTTGCCATTCTTGACGCGGACAAGGAAGGTTTTCTGCGTTCCACCCGTTCCCTTATTCAGACTTTCGGGCGTGCAGCCCGTAACTCCGAGGGACGGGTTATTCTTTACGCAGATAATGTTACCCAATCCATGCGAACGGCTATGGACGAAACTTACCGTCGCCGCGCCAAACAGATAGAGTACAACGAAGAGCACGGGATCGTGCCTCAGACCATTGCTAAATCACTGGATAATATGCTGGGAACACTGTACTCTGATAACTGGTCGGGCGGAGAGGTCAAGATCGCTGCTGAAGATGTGGCCGAGTATGGACTTGATCCCGCAAAAATGGAAAAAGAAGTACGTAAGCTTGAAAAAGATATGCGTAAATACGCTGCTGAGCTTGAGTTCGAAAAAGCGGCTGAGTTGCGTGACCGTATCCAGAGTTTGCGGGAGAAAATTCTCAGTCTCGGATAATACTGTCGGTTAACAATCAAACTGGACTGTCGGGAATGAAATCCAAATCCAAATCCATATTCGTAAAGCTGCTCCGCTTAAGGCGTGATTTCGGAATGTTCTGGGGGCTTATCTCCGGTTTCATTTATATGACGCTTGTTTTTATCGGCGGTATTATCGGCTACATGTGGCTGGAGGGGTGGAATTTACTGAATAGTTTCTACATGGTTGTGATCACCCTTTCCACTGTGGGATTTATGGAAGTGCTGCCGCTCTCTGATGACGGCAGACTTTTTACTTCTATTCTCATCCTCGGCGGTGTGGGTGGTTTTGCATATTTGATCGGTGCTTTTTCACAGCTGTTGGTGGAAGGGCGGTTGCAGGCAATTTTAGGGAGACGCAGGATGCAGAAGACAATTGGTAAATTAAAAAATCATATTATTGTCTGCGGTTATGGTCGAATCGGTGCTATTGTAACCAAAGAGGTTATGGACGAGGGACTTGATGTTGTAGTTATTGAAAGCAACCCTGAACTCGTCCTGCAAATGGAAGCAGCCGGAATTGCCTGCATCGAAGGGGATGCGACCAGCGATGAAACCCTCAAGCTGGCCGGGTTAGCCAATGCCAAGACCCTGATTGCCGCACTTTCCGATGAGGCCGCAAACGTCTATGTTACCCTCATAGCCCGTCAGTCCAATATCAATGTGAATATTATTGCCCGTGGCAATGATACCGCCAGTATTTCGCGTCTTGAATTTGCCGGGGCGGATCGTGTTGTGCTGCCGCATACAATCGGGGGAATACGCATGGCCCAGTCTGTGCTTCGTCCCACCGTCACAAACTTTCTTGATATTGCCATGCGTGGCAAAATCGACTTGCAGATGGAAGAGCTTTTCGTTACCGATTCTTCCGAGCTGGTCGGTCTGGACCTGATTGAATCCAAAATTCGCCCGCGCTTTAACCTGATTATTATCGCTATCCGAAAAGGTAACGGCGAAATGGTATTCAATCCCGGCCCTAAAGAAGTAATCGAAGCCGGTGATACCCTGCTTACCGTCGGTAAAATTTCCGACCTCTCAGCTATCAGCAAAATTTTGTAAGATGCCTCCGGCGTCTGGGGAAGGGGAGGAACCCTTTTGGGCGTTAGCAAAAGGGTTTCTCCCCTTCCCCAGACCCTATCCCCTCTTCCCAAAAGACGTTTTGATATGCTTCGCATTTAGTTTTTCAAGGCGTTTTTTGAAAATATAGACGGCGAAGCCATAATAAAAGTTTTTGGGATTCTTAAACCCTTTTTTCAAAAAGGGTTTAAGGCCCCCGGCAGGGTCGCCGAAGGCATCTTCTTTCCATAAAAAGCGCATAGCGCATCAAAATATTAAAGTTTAAAGTGAAGAATAAAACTAAAGAAATTAAAGATTTAGTTTCTCTTTTGGAGAAGCATAACGAGTCATATCGGCGTGGTATGCCGACCATTAGTGATGCCCGGTACGATGAACTTACCGAGCAGCTGCGTGATCTTGATCCTGAGCATCCGTTTCTGACCAACGTTGAGCCTGAAAATTTCAGCGAAAAGGTTGAGGTTCGCCATCCGCGTCCTATGCTATCTACTGAAAAAGCGTATACCTCGGATGAGGTTCAGCGTTTTGTGGCCCGTGTGGAAAAAGAAGCCAAGGCTATGGGTATCAAGAATGTAACCTATCGTGTTACGCCGAAGCTGGACGGTCTGGCTGCCCGTGATGACGGGAAGGTTTTTGCCACCCGTGGTAACGGTGAAGTCGGTTATGAGATTTCCAGTGCTTTCGCCAAGGGCGTTGTGGCTATCGGTGGTCGAGGACAGGGCGTGGGTGAGATTGTCTGTAGTCAGGAATATTTTGCCGAACACCTTTCAGATTCCTTTGAGCACCCGCGCAACATGGTTGTGGGGATCATCACTTCTGATAAGGTAAATGAAGCCGCTAAGCAGGCTTTGCAGGATGAAGCCGTGCGTTTTGTTCCTTACAGCACGCTGCCTAAAAAGGTTGTAAGCGGCGAGGAGCTGGCCAGCAGGGTCTGGGAAATTACCGATGAGCTTTGGGAAGCGGCAGATTATCCCTTAGATGGTATGGTTGCCGAGGTTATGGATACCGCGCTTCAGGAGCGTCTCGGAGCTACTGCCCATCATTACCGCTGGCAGATTGCGATAAAAAAGAAAGGTGAGTCTGCGGTTACCGAGGTTGAGGCTATCCGCTGGCAGGTTGGACGCATGGGAGCGGTCACTCCGGTCATGGAAGTTTTGCCTGTTTCGGTTTCCGGGGCTACTATCCGCAATGTTACCGCCCATAATGCCGGGATGCTGCGTGATCAGGGTATCGGCATCGGCGCGACAATCCGTATTATCCGCAGCGGTGAGGTTATCCCCAAGCTGGAGGAAGTAATCAAGCCAGCACAAGAAGTGGAATTGCCAGAGGTATGCCCTTCATGCGGTGCGGAACTTTTCTGGCAGAATGATTTTCTGAAATGTCCTGATTTCAGCTGCCCTGCCCGGGTGGAACAGAGGCTGGAATACTGGTTCAAGACCCTCGGCAATGCTGACTGGTTCGGCAAGAAAACTATCGCCAAGCTGGTAAAAGCCGGATTCAATTCCCTTGAGTCGGTCTACAAAATGGCGGAAGACGATTTCCAGAGGCTTGGTTTCGGTCCTGTTCAGTCTACCAATCTTGCGGAAGCATTGTACATCAGCCGGACCAAGGAAACAGACGACTGGCGTTTTCTGGCTGCTTTTGGAATTCCCGATCTGGGCAAGGCTGACAGCCGAAAACTGCTCGGACATTTCAAGCTGGAAGATGTGGTAAACGTGAAGCAGGAACAGCTCATCGAGCTGCACGGCTTCGGCGATATCACCAGCCATTCTGTGACTGAGGGAATTGCAGCCATCAGGGAAACCATCCTGCACATGCTGGAATTCGATTTCAATCTGCGCCGCACTCCGTTGGTCGCAGATACTGAAAGCCTCGAAAGTCCCATCACCGGAAAGGGGATCGTCTTCACCGGAAAAATGGAGCAGGGCTCCCGCGAAGACATGCAGGCTATGGCAAGACGTCTGGGCGCGAAGGTTCAGACTTCCGTTACCGGAAAGACTGATTTTCTGGTCTGCGGCAGCAAAGTAGGGGCGAAGAAGATCGAATCCGCTAAGGCTAAGGGCGTGGAGATCATGACCGAAGCCGAATATATGGATATCGTAAACGCAGAGTAACGAGAAATTTAATAATGCCTATCGGCGATCCCTCCGGGGGCTTAAACCCTTTTATTAAGCTACGCTATTTGTTTTTTCGAAGTTCGTCCTAAAAAGTTTAATGCGAAGCATAATGAAAAGTTCCCCTTCCCCAGCCGCCGGAGGCAAAAAAAGGAGTTCACTATGACAGATGTAGTAATCATAGGCGCGAAAGGTCGCATGGGCGATACTTTGGTTCGTTGTGTACAGCAGAGTGATGATCTGAAACTTGCAGCAGTAATGGAGCGTTCCGGCTGTGAAGAAGGACTTGATGCTCTGGGTTGCGTTTGCGGCACAGATGCGCAGGAAGTGCTGACCAAGGTTCCCGGTGCAGTAATTGTAGATTTTACTTCCCCGGCTGCGACTTTGAAACTTCTGGAAACCGCGGCTGTTACCGGCAACCCTGTTGTTATCGGCACAACCGGTATGACCAATGAAGAGATTGCGCAGGTCGAAGAATTCGCCAAAAAGGTTCCCGTATTTCTCGCTCCGAACATGAGCGTAGGCGTAAACGTGCTGCTCAAGATTCTGCCTGAGCTGGTGCGTATGCTCGGACCTGCTTACGATATGGAAATGACAGAAATTCACCATAACAAAAAAGTGGACTCCCCCAGCGGAACCGCGCTGAAGCTGGCTGAATGCATGGCTGAAGCACGCGGTCTTGTCTATGACGAAGTGAAGAAGCATTCCCGTGACGGCATTATCGGCGCAAGAACAAAAGACGAGCTGGGCGTAATGGCTGTTCGCGGCGGTGACGTTGTGGGCGACCATACAGCTTACTTCCTCGGACCCGGCGAACGCATTGAAGTTACTCACCGTGCCCATTCCCGCGAAACTTTCGCACAGGGTGCGCTGCGTGCCGCCCGTTGGCTTAAAGACCAGAAGCCCGGTAAGCTTTACTCCATGGCTGACGTCTTCTAGACAGCTGATAAAGCACCATCTGCGTTGTCACTGCAAAAACGGCTGAAACTCGCGTATGTCTTTATACGCGTCGTTCCAGCCGTTTTTTTGTTCCCAGGATCTGGCACTTTCTTAGCTGTCTATAATCAGTTTTTATTATTTAATACGATTTAAGTCTGGTGTTTTTACTATTGTTCTGCCTTAAGGTATGATCAGGAAACTTCAACGAGAAAATTATCAGGCGAATTATGTCATTTTATGTAAGAGCTACGATTACTTATATTGTTTTTTATCTGTACATCCGGCTGTGGGTATGCAGGCTGCTGGTTGATAATCCAAGACTTAAACGCGGGGTTCTGGCCGCTGCTGACCTGATGACTCTGGTGATGCCGATCACCGTGTTTTTCCCGGAGAAGCTGCCCTACCTGCTTAAGATTCTGATGCAGGGTGCTGGTTACAGCTGGGCGGCGATTATTGTCTGCATGGTTCCGCTTGGACTATGTTTTGAGCCGATCCGCTGGGGCATGAAAATTCTCGGTAACGGTATCAAGATTCCAAGGCTGAAGATTTTTGCGGCTCTTTGTTTGATTTCTATTGTTATGGCCGTTGGCGGCTATATCAATGCGACTTCGCCCATTGTTAAAGAAGTTGATTTTGATCTTTCCAAGGGCAGCAAGGATGCACGGGAGTACCGGGTGGTCATGTTTTCCGACCTGCATGCCGGGAAGCTGATGACCAGCGACCGCGTGGGCGGTGTGGTGAATATGGTTAATTCGTTGAACCCGGATATCGTGCTCATGGTCGGGGATGTTCTGGATGATCATGACAGCGAGATTAGCGGTGCGGTGAATGAGCTCGCACGTATCAAGGCTCCGCTGGGCAAATATGCGGTGCTTGGGAACCATGAGTATTATCTCGGCAATGAATGGTCTTTGCGGATGCTGAAGAATCAGGGAATTGAAGTGCTAGTGGACAGCACGACTGTCGTGGACAACCGTTTCCTGCTGGCAGGGCGCAATGATTTTGCGACAATGCGCGGCGGTGGTATCCGCAGAGCCTTGAATAACGTAATTCCCAAGGATAACAAATTGCCCATAATACTCATGGATCACACCCCGCATCATCTTGAGGAAGCGCAGAAGGCTGATGTGGCCTTGCAGGTTTCCGGGCATACCCATAACGGGCAGTTGTTTCCGTTCAATCTGGTAGTGAAGCGTATTTATGAAGAGGAGTACGGAACTTACCGGAAGGGCGATACGAATTACTATATCAGCTGCGGGGTCGGTATCTGGGGGCCGCCGCTCAGGACGACGAGTAGACCGGAAGTTGTTTTGATGAAGATCAAGATTTAGGTATCGTTAAATTATGTAGGGTACTCCGGGGAGATCGCAGAATCTCCCCGGATTTTTTATTATCTGGGGAAGGAACCGTTGTTGATGTCTATGCAGGTTCCGTTGATGTATTCCGGGCAGTCTGTTGCAAGCCAGTGCATGGCGGAAGCCACTTCTTCAGGTTTGCCGAAGCGTCCGGTGTAGACAGCTGCTTTGATTGCGTCGCGGCGGGCTTTGGGGATTGAATCCAGCATGTCGGTTGCAATGGGACCGGGAGCAACTGCATTGATCACGATACCGTGCTGGCCGAGAATTTTGGCAAAGCTCTTGGTCATGTTGATGACTCCTGCCTTGGTGATTCCGTACCAGACGTCGGGATGGCCGATTTGACCGGCAATGGAGGCGTTGTTAACTATCCTTCCGTATTTATTTTCAATCATGGATTTGGATACGGCAGTAATCAGCGCAACCGGGGCTTCGATGTTGATTTTAAGCACTTTGTCGACGTCTTCGGCTGTGTATTCATCGTAAGGCGTTGCGTACATAACACCGGCATTATTGATAAGTACGTCGATTGCGGGCAGGCTTGCAATCAGTTCCGGTATTCCGGCTACATTGCTGAAGTCGAAAACCTGTGTTTTCACCTGCGGGTGGTCGTTGTATTTGAAGTTTGAGAAATCACGGGCTGCGACTATGACATTCGCACCGTCTGCAATGAACATTTCGGTCAGTTCCAGACCGATTCCTTTGTTGCCGCCGGTAATCAGAACAGTCTTATTTTCCATTATGAATTTCCTTATTGTTAGTTGAAGTAATACTTTAAGTTTGGGCCGGTAAGTAAAACTTAAAGAAGATCAGAAATCAAGGATTCATCCATTTATCTGATTTTGCCATTATTTGACTATGCTAGTTGTTTACTTAAGAATTGATTTTCAGGATGGGCCTGATTCACATTTGCCTTCCGGGATTTAGAGATATGAGAAATGAAAAATTAAAGATAATCGGCGAGTTTCTGCTTGAGAATACTGATGTTGTTTCCAGCCGCTTCGCTGAATTGCTGATAGAGAATCAACCGCGCTGGTATGCAGGTATGGAATTTGAGGAATGTAAAGAGATCGCCTCATTTGGTGTGAACATGAATCTTGAATGCTTTATCCGTGGTGATTTCGTGCCGTTGGAGAGTTACTTTAATAGCTGTGCCGGAATCAAGCTTGACCGTGGAGTGGGTATCCGCGATGTCGTTGAAGGTACTTTACTTTGCAAACAGGCATTTATTGAATCCGGGTTGGAATTTTTTGATAAAAAGGATGAATTACTCTTCTTTTTATACGAGCTTGAGGAATATGCTTCTGAAGTTCTGACACTGACCACGGACCGTTATTCAAGTATGCTGCTCTCGCGTTTGAATGCCGAGCATGTGCGTAATAAGCTTTTGCTTGAAGCCTCGCGCACAGTGACCAGTGCGCTTGATCCGGATGAGGTCCTCAGCAGGCTGGCCAAAGTTTTGGCCGGAACTGTAGGCGAAGGGTGCTGCACGATTTTTCTGGTTGATTCAGAGACAGGCGGCCTCGCTCCCTGCGCCGGGTTCGGTTACGGTTCCAAAGAGTGCCAGAGTGCATTGCAGGGTTTGAGGCTTTGCCCGTCCGGCAATACTTTGAGCGGAGTGGACGGCAAGAGTTACGGATTTTGTTCTTCCAATAAGGCCAGCCGGTCTTTTGCGGATATTCTGCCTGATGCTGTGCGCTCCGGCAGTGCTTCGCTTTTTCATATCACCAACAGTGATCGTATGGTCGGTGTAGCCCTTGTTTCTTCGGATCAGCCCGGATTCACTTTTGATGTGGCGACCAGTGAACTCATCGGAGGTATTTTAAATACCGTGGCAGTTGCCATTGAGAGTGCTGCTGCAGCCCGCCAGACCAAACGTCAGCTTCTGGAAAGTGAGAGTCTGCGCCGGGTCGCCAACGTGCTTCTCGAGTGCCCTGAAGGCAAAGAAAGCAGGGTCCTCGGCCTTATTTCCGAAGAAGCCCGGATCATTGTCAACGGCATGGGCAGTGCTTTGATGCTTCATGAAGGGGATTCCCTGCACTGCGTTTGCGGAGCAGGTGCGCCCAGATGTCCCAAGGAATTTTATCACGTTGAGTCCAGCTATTACGGTAGTATTTTCAAGGAAGGCAAAACCATAATTGTGCGCGACGCCCAGAGTGAGATTCCTGCGGCTGAACGCAGCGATGAAGTGCGTACTTTGATCATCGTTCCGCTTCTGGAAGGGGATAAAAAGCTTGGTCTGCTTATGGTTTCCAACAAGAGCGGCGGTTTCGACCGTGCCGACCAGCGCATTATGGAAATGTTCGCGGCGCAGGCGGTCCTTGCCTTGCGTAACAGCCGGATGTTCGAACAGAGTGAAAAGCTGGTCGTACAGGGTGAACGTCAGCGGCTGGCGCGTGAACTGCACGATTCAGTAACTCAGGCTCTTTATGCCATCACCTTTTGTTCTGACGCGGCTGTGCGGTCCCTAGAATCCGGTAAGGAAACCGCGGCAATTGAACAGCTCAAAGCTTTGCAGGGAATGGCCCAGCAGGGCATGCGTGACATGCGTTCACTTATTTTCGATCTGCATCCCCCGGAACTGGAAAGTGAAGGACTGGTCGGAGCAATACAGGCCCGCTTGAATTCTGTTGAAATCCGCTCGGGACTCGGGGCCGACCTTTTTGTGGAAGGGGATGAAAGGCGTCTGCCGTTGCGGGTGGAGGAAGGACTTTTTCGTATCGCTATTGAGGCCCTTAATAATTCAACCAAGCATTCCAAAGCGGAGTCTGTTACAGTGCAGGTTGATTTTGCGGAAGGTGAGACAACCGTCAGGATTATTGATGACGGGCGGGGTTTTGATATCGCAACACTCCCCACCGGAGGTATGGGCCTGCGCAGTATTCGTGAACGGGCTGATAAGATTAATGCTGAACTTGATATAGCCAGTGAACCCGGTAAAGGCACTGTGCTGACCGTGAAAGTTTTTGATATACAAGGATATGGAGGCGAAGATGAGTGATGTGATCAAGGTCCTGCTGGTTGATGACCACGATATAGTACGTATCGGCGTGCGCAGTTTTCTGTGCAGTTTTGATGACATTGAGGTTGTCGGCGAGGCTGCCAACGGTCAGGAAGCGGTAGATCTTACTGCTGAGCTTTCGCCGGATATCATCCTCATGGATATGCTTATGCCGGTTATGGATGGTATTCAGGCTATCCGTGAAATAAGGGACCGCAAGCTGCCGGGGCGCATTATCGCCTTGACCAGTTTTGCTACCGACGACAAACTTTTTCCCGCAATTAAAGCCGGAGCTATGGGCTATCTGCTTAAGGATTCCACTCCGCAAGAGTTGCTGGAAGCTATCCGCCGTGTACATCGCGGTGAGCCTTCCCTTGCTCCGGATATTGCGCGTAAAGTGCTTTCAGAGCTTTCCCAGTCCGGCGAAGAATCAACGACTCCTACACCCGATCCTCTCACGCCCCGTGAGCTGGATACCCTCAGGCTGGTTGCCAAGGGCAAGAGCAATAAGGCTATTGCCGAGGATATGTTTGTCAGTGAAGCTACGGTGAGGACCCATATGACCAGCATTCTTTCCAAGCTGCATCTGGCTAACCGCGTGGAGGCCACACTCTACGCCCTGCGCGAGGGAATTGCTTCTTTGTAGGTTCTTCGATTCTTTTTAAGTTATTAAGTAGGCAGAGGTTTTGAAATCTCTGTCTTTTTTCTTGTCTACGACAAATGTTGTGGATGTTAATGTTGCTTGTTCATCTTTCCTGCGGATGTGATTAGCGGTTCTGTTTGAGTATATAATTATGAATGAGCAGGGGTGGACCGGACTCTTGGCATTTAAGGAAAGGTGAAATGAAAAAGCAATTAGGACTTTTTGAAACCAAGTACATCGCGGCTCTTGCAGCGGGCGGTGACATTACAGGTTAAACAATGTTTTGCAGGGATAACTTTATCTTGACCGCCCGCATTAAGGCCAAGCCCGGATGTGAGGGCAAATTGAAGGAAGTGCTTGAAAAAGGCGCATCCGGGTGTTCAGGGCAGGAAGGATTACTGATCTACAATTTGCATCAGGATAAAGACGATCCTGCTTTGTTTTTAATCTATACTCATTTCACGTCTGAAGCATCTTACCGAATGCATATGGATAGCGATCCTGTCCGCATGACGCATGATGCCATGGTCCGGCTGGCAGTCGGAAGACCGGAGATAAAATATTGGGTAATGCTCGAAAACACAGGAGATTAGCCCGCCCGTAATTATTTATGCCGGAATGTTGCTTTTGACCGCTCAGTATATAGAGTCGGTTGCAAAGCCTGCTGATGTTGTTACAGATATTTAAAAGTGTATGGCAGAAAAGTCATAAGGAGGTCGTGATGAAAAAAAGTATTAAACCCAATACCCTTGCAATGCCTACCCCGGTATGGTGCGTCGGCAGCTACGACAGAGACGGTAAACCCAATGTAATGACCATTGCATGGGGTGGAATTTGTAATTCTTCACCGCCAATGCTTACCGTCTCCCTTCGCAAGGCGACATATTCTTATGGTTCCATCATGGAGCGCGGGGCGTACACCGTATCCATACCTTCCACAAAGCATGTGGCTGAGGCTGATTATTTCGGTATGGCAAGTGGCAGGGATACAGATAAGTTTGCTGCGTCCGGGCTGACTCCGGTACGTTCCGAACTCGTAGATGCGCCTTACGTGGATGAGTTCCCTTTCATCTTTGAATGCAAGGTGGTCGAGAGCATTGAGCTTGGTCTGCATACTCAGTTTGTGGGTGAGATTGTCGGCATCAAGGCTGATGAAAATATCCTCAATGACAAAGGCATGCCCATGATCGTCGCGGCTGATCCTTTTGTGTTTGCCCCCGCAACACGTGAATATGTGGCATTGGGTGAAGTGAACGGTTCCGGTTTCAATGTCGGCAAAAAATTTATGAAGTAGTTGGTGATTAAAAGTGGGAATTTCTCATACTCTATTGGGTGGACATGTTGATGGCCGCCCGGATTACCTCCCTTTGGCATCGGAACCGCGTATTAACGGCAAACTGACCCTTGCTGCTGTTGAAATTACAAAAGGCAGCGCGTTGCATGAGCGGATTCTGACTGAAGGCAAATTCAGCCTGAACCTGTTTTCCGGCAGAAGGTTGAACAGTCTGGGGATAGCGGCATCCCTTTCTGAAAAATGCAAGTGCACTGATTGCCGTTGTGTAATTTTTTATGGAAATTGCGAAGATATACCAATGCTGGAAGCTGCGCCGCTGGCCCTTGAATGCCGTACTTATGAGGTGATTGATCTTGAAAAATCATCCATTGTTATGGCTGAGATTAGTGGAAGCTGGACGCGGGGCGATTGTTTAAAAAATGATTGCCGCCCGTCCGCTATTGAAACACGCGCAATTGCTTTATCCGGCATGAAGATTCAGGAACAGGCTTTTGCCTCTGCATAAACATATTTAATTGGGGTATATATGAAGAATTTCAAGGTGGATGAAGACCTTTGTGTGCTTTGCGGGCTGTGTGCGCAGGACTGTTTTTTCGGTTTGATTGAGCTGGACGAATATCCACGAATCACTGATGAGCAGAAATGTTTTGAATGCCAGCACTGTCTTGCTGTCTGTCCTGTGGGAGCAATCTCTATTCTGGGTAATTCCCCGGAAGATTCAATGCCTCTCAAGGGCAAAATGCCGGAAGAGGATCAGGTTGCAGCACTTATCAAAGGTCGCCGTTCAATCCGTGCCTATGAGCCGGAGCCTCTCGAGCCGGAGCGGATTCAAAAACTTCTTGATGTTTCATGGCATGCCCCCACCGGGGTCAATTCGCGATGTGTGCATATCACCATGATGGATGACCCGGATTCGGTAAAGAAATTCAGTGACGAGATATACAGTCGTCTTGAAGCTGCCCTTGAAAACAACCTCTCCGAGATTCCGTATGTGGTGAACCTTTTTAAAATGGTCTGCCAGCAGAAAAAGGAAAACGGTGTGGATATTCTTTTTCGTGATGCGCCTCATTTCATCGTTGTTTCCGCACCGGAGAGCGCACCCAGCCGGGTGGCAGATATGACCATCTTTCTGTCCTATTTTGAACTCATGGCCAGCTCCATGAAGATAGGCACACTCTGGAACGGTATCCTCAAGCGTGTAATCGAATCAGTCCTCCCGGACCTCAAAGAACGCTTAGGCATACCCGCTGACCACGAACTCGGTTACGCCATGCTTTTCGGCAAGCCTGCCGTAAAATACCAGCGAACTGTCGAGCGTGGTGAGGCCCGTGTAAGGCGGGTTGAGTGGGGGAATTAGATTATTTACCTATCTATTGCCAAATAAATTCAAACGGCCCCGTTCTTCAATTCGAAGGACGGGGCTTTTCATTGACCGAAGCCTCAGGAAGCGTATTATGGAGTAATGGAAAACTCTCTCAAGTTTACACAGACTGTGCGCTATCTGGGCGTGGCTATCGTAAGCATTCTTGTGCTGCAATCCATCATGGTCGTCATGCACGAGTTTACACATAGCACTACGGCATATCTGCTGGGTGAGAAGGATAGTCCGTTCGGTATTATCTGGGGTAATCCGGTGATGATGACCGGTTGGGACGAGGGAGTGGATTACACAAGCGTCTTTGCGAAAGGTCATAATCTGCGCGGTGCGTTCATTGGCTTCAATCCCTTGATAATGCATTCGATTGTGGCATGTCTGTGCTTGTTCTCCATGCTCAAAGGAAGGTTGGGAAATAAGTGGTCGTATCATTTCGTCTATTGGCTGGCAGTGGTTAATCTCATGGAGCTGGTAGCATATATCTACATGCGAGCCTTTGCTGATAATGGTGATGTAGGGCGTTTTAATCAGGGGATGCACCTGTCGCCGTGGTGGGTGTTCCTGATTGGGGGCGTGTTTGTCAGCGTTCTGCTGTGGTTGTTGTTCAGTCGCGGTTTGCCGGAATTGGTGAAGTTGTTTGCTGCGGATAATCCTATGTGCGGCTGGTCTGTGTTAACCCTGAGCGCATTTACTATTTTTCTTTGGGGCAGCGGGATCAGGATACTGGCTTATGTTGGTGGGCCGCAACAATTGTTCGGCGTGGCAGGAATTCTGCTCTTTGTCCTTTTCTTGTTTGTATTCAAGCCAAGATTCTCCATTCATTAGATTTTCAGTATTCCATTACCTGACATTCCAATCTTTCGGACCGCGTCAAGATTTTTTAAGTCCGGCTGATCCTTGAGTTGTTCCACTGGCAGTGTGGATTTCCCGTGGGTAATCCTTTGTTAATTCAATTTAAGGAAGCAGTTATGAAACAGGTTAAATTGGTGCGTATTGAGCAGGGCGATGAGGCAACGCTTGGCGTCCTCGCAGTGGACGGGAAAGTCATCTGCTGGAGCCTTGAGGAACCGTGGCGGGAAAATAAAACGGGTGTCTCATGCATACCGGAAGGTTGCTATCCATTGAAGCTCGAATTTTCGCCATCAAAAGGGCGGGAGCTTTGGACCGTTAAGGAAGTCCCTGAGCGATCATACGTGCGTATTCATACCGGGAATACAGTGGATGACACAGAAGGATGCCCGCTTACCGGGAGCAGCCCCGGTTATCTTGGAGGTAAGCGCGCAGTGCTGGGCAGCCGCGCTGGGTTCAAAGAATTCATGGCTGCAATGTCAGAAAGCGAGGTCGCCGAGATTGACATTGTATCCATAACCGGATTAAGTGATCTTGAAATTCAATCTCATTAATTCATTTAAACCAAATTAAATTGGAGCAGGATATGCTTGATGGAGTAAACAGATTCGGAACCACAGCAGACATGATTATTCAGGAAGTCGAGCTTGAAGGCCGGAAAAGGCTGCTGGCAATCGACAGTAAAGGCCTTTATCTGACTGATCAGGGCAAGCTAGATAAGCGGCACGCCGATGTTAACCGCTACGGGGTAAAGCGGCAGGAGTTTTGGGATTTGCTGGAGGCGAACGGTTTTGCAACGATAGAGTTGTTCGAAGAAAACAAACATCTGATAAAGACGGTTACCTCCGGTAAAGCTAAAATGGTCAACCCCCTTAAAGCATCCAAACGCGGCATGAAGTAAAAATAAAAGCCTCCAGTCCATTTATTGGTACTGGAGGCTTTTCAATCATTAATTCTATATTTAAAACACGGGTCAACTTTTCAAAAGTATATCTGGAAAAGTTAAAGTAAAAGTTTAAAGATTAAAGGGTGCGCTCTTTCAATCCGAGAATTTCCTGATTTTTTGGGTTGTTCAGGTTTTCTTTGGTTATAAGGTAAACATCTGTTTTGGTTTCAGAGGGGATTTTCTGTCCTCTGGCTGCCATTGCGGCCTGAGTCACGGCAAGACGTCCGATTTCATACGGGTCCTGTGCTACGGCTGCGGCAATTTTACCGTTTTTAATGTCATCGATCATGTGCGGGTCCGGGTTGTATGCTATGAACTTCAGCCCGTCGAGCTTCTTCATGTGATCCAGTGTATGCAGAAGTATTTCACTGCTGCTCTCGTTTAACCCAATTACGGCATTGATATTTGATTTAGAACTGGGGGTATCGTTGCCGTACATTGCAACTCTGGTTCTCGAAGCTCCTTTTTGCAGTGACTTGCCCACGTAGATTGATTTGGCAATTTTTATCTTTGAATCAATACGTTTCAACTGTTCTTTAAATCCCTCAATACGTCTGTTTACAGGATAATTCCCCTTGGTAAACAGCCCCAAAACCACTGATCCTGATCCGCCAAGTTCCTTTTGCAGAAAATCTGCGGCCAATGCTCCGCCTTTAAAGTTGTCTGAATGAATGAATCCGCTTTTGGAGATTGGGGATTTGGCGACCATCTGGATTACGGGAATCCCCCTGTTAACCACTTTCTGGAGTGCTTTTTTCATCCGCCGTCCATGGACCGGAGAAATTACAATTGCATCGATCTGATTATTCAAACACCATTCGAGTTGCTTCTTTTGTTCCTTGAAACTTCCGTGTCCGGCTGTATTAATCCAGAGAACTTTAATCTTACCATCGTCGGTAGACGCTTTGAGTGCCCCTTTCTTTAACAACATCCAGAAGTCCAGATCAGCACGTTCCGGTATCACTGCAATTGAAAGTATTTTATGTGGATCCAGGCCGGAAGCATTTGCAGGGCTGGTCATTATTAGGGTTGCAAACAGGAATATCAAAATAGTCAGGAATCTGAATTTTCGCATATGGTCGTGAAATAGCATCTAAACTCCTCAGAAATTAGTATGGTTTATTTAATTACTGTAATCATAAGAAGTTGTTCGTTCAAGCAGTAAAATTTATTTCTACAGGTAAATTTTGGTGATGTTTCAACCTCATGATTCTTAAAAGATGAAACCGGGATTATCCAAAAGGAGAATCCCGGTTTTTAGCGTGCAAGGTCATTTTATCTTTCGACCCAGCCGCGGGCCTTCATGCAGTTATCAAATTCTTTTGCCCGGTTGTAATTGGCTGAGAAATTCACATTGTCACGTGTTCTTCTGAGAGTCCGGTCAGATTCTTTAACGCCGATCTGAAGCTTTTCAGTTGTCCGCTTTTCACATTCCTGCCGATCCTTTTTGAATTCGGATTTAGCCACTGCCGGGTCGGGATAATTATCGTTATGCCATGAGGAGCAGGCGCTGAGGATTGCCAATAAAGCTATGGGAATAAGAATTTTCTTCATTATGTATGTCCATCTTTGAAAGGGTGAAAAGTATCTATTCAGCGGAGCGCGGAGAGAAACGTTTTTTCAGGAATCTGGTCAGGCCCTGATTTACACCCTGTCCGCATTTGGCGAACGGGCATCCCAATTCATAGGGAACTTCAATCGGTTCAGGGGAGCCGGAGTAGATAACCTGTTCTCCTTGGACGTTGGTTTCTTTGACCAGCAGCTCCGCCATCAGATAGCAAGCGTTGGGAGCCTGTTTCGCACGCTCGATGTTGGGCGACCATGTATTCACCATCATAGGGTAATTTCTGAAAGAAGGACCGTAGGGCAGTGAGTCCACGAATTTAAACTGCTGCTGTGCGCCATGCGCTGCTACTTTGGGGGAAATTGAACCAACGCGCGCTTCGATCAGGTAATCTACCTCTCCATTTGGCTGATATTTATAGCCCATTCCGGCCAGAGTTGCGATTACGCTTTGGGCGATAGGCAGAGAACCGGTTTCAACTTTTTCAGGATGACCGTTCTTTTTCAACTGGAATAAAACAATGCGTACATTGAATGTTCCGAGTTGCGGTTTGAAAGTAGACAAAGGGGAAGGCGGTACTGTGTTGCGTGATGAACAGCCACTTATGCAAAGGAAAGACAGCACAATAATCAGAGCTAGAGTTATCTTTTTAGTCATTAGGGTTCCGAAGATGTTTTTTAGTTAATGTTGATAAGTGTTAATCGCATCAGTTAATAAATAACTTCAATCAATGGTGGTATTATATCTTTGAAAAAGACGGTTTGTCTTGAAAAAACTAATCCCGGCTTCATTCAGAGGCCGGGATTATCAATGTTTAATGATTTGATATTGGTATTTTAGGTATTATCAACTTACTTGCCTGCGGTCTCCCGGACTTTGCGTTCGAATCTAGAACGGTCCTTGCCCACGTAGAAGATGAAGGTACACAACATGACAATCATACAGCCGATAAGGGCGTCTTTTGCTGCACCGGAAAGGGCAATCAGGCAGAATGCGCATGCCAGAAGAGATGACATAATCTGTAACCATGCTTTTTTAGCATGGAATCCGTAACGTCGGAGCAGGTTGAGGGCCGAATAGAAATACGGCGGCAGGGTCAGGAGTACGGCAATGGATGCTATATTTCCAAACAGGGACTGCGTGTCGCCGCCTTTTGAGAGCAGCATAAGCACCACAAGCAGTATGCTCATCATGACTGAGGATAGAATCAGGCCCATGACCGGGGTTCCGTGGCTGTTTTTGCGGCCGAATATTTCAGGCAGGGTTCCGTCACTGGAGGCCCTTGCTCCAGCCTGGGAAACCAGCATCATCCATGATCCCAGTGAAGCCAGACACGCAAACGCTGTGACCGCGGATACTACTTTGGGAATGGACTGTGCAAACGGAAGTGATGCGCAGATATGTCCCATTGCGAGCGAGAACGGAGCACCGGAAGAGGCCATTTTCTCTGCCGGGAACATTCCGGATATGGCGGTACAGGAAAGGATGTAAACCAATCCGGCCAGTGCCGTACCGATCATGGTCGAAAGTGGAATGGTGCGTTTGGGATTTTTAACCACCGCTGTGTTTACCGCGGCACTCTCAATGCCGATAAAGCTCCAGATGCACAGGATGATCGCCGCCAGCACAGCAGAATCAGGGGTATGGCCCTTGATCAGCCAGTTGGCGTGGAACTGGGATGCGTCAAAGAACATCCAGCCGGCAGTCCCGGTAATTACGACCGGAATAAGCAACAGGACAACCCCAACGGAAACCAGACGTCCGATCCAGTCCGCACCCAGTATGTTGATTCCGGTGAATATCCAGATAAGTACCAGAGATGTGACGCCGGAAGCTACAGGGTCCTGTAGGGCCGGAAAGAACACCGAAAGGTAATCAACTCCGGTAATGGCAATGGCAAGGTTTCCGATCCAGTTGGCATGATAGTAAAGCAGACCGGACTGGTATCCCAGAATAGGTGCCACTTCGCCGGAATACGCGATAGGGCCGCCTTCCTGCGGGTCTTCCATGCCAAGCCGCGAATAGACATAGGCCAGCGCAAGAGCACCGATCAGGGCCACAGCCCAGCCGATAATGGAGATACTGCCGATGGAAGCAAGGTTGGCGGGCAGCAGCGCAATGCCGGACCCCATCATGTTTCCGGCAACAACTGCTGTACAGGCTACCACGCCCATTTTTTTATGGTCAGCTGACATATATTCTTTTCCTCCCCTGATTCATTTATTCGATTCAGCGTTTTTTTACGGCCCTGTTGTAGAAGTAGATAGGGACATAGGTGAATACTGAAATCCCCACGACAAGAAATCCAATGTAGCCCGCAGAGGCTGAAAACCCTTCGTCCAGAACAGCCTTGGGCGGGATGAAACCGAAAACAAAAACAAAGATGCAGGTTACTATGGCTAGGCCGGATACACACCAGATACCGATTTTTCCACCGGGAATGGTGTAGCCTCTTTTCACGTCCGGCCTTGTATAACGCAGCTTTATGGCAGCTGCGAACATGAGCAGATACATGATCAGGTACAGTTGTACCGCCAGTGCACTCATGAGCATGAACGCACTGGATACCGTAGGCATGAACAGGATAGCGCATGAAACGAGCGCGGAAAGGGTTGTCTGGATAATCAGTATGTTGGTCGGGATGCCGTAACGATTGGTCTTCTGCCACATTTTGGGCAGGTAACCTTCGCGGGCCACCTCGCGTATGCCTTTGGAGGGGCCGACCATCCAAGTGATGACCATGGTCAAGGCTCCGTAAGCCATCAGGAAACAGATGACCGGGGTCATGAACTCCATCTTATGAATCTGGAACAGCTTGTCGAATGCCTGACATACCCCGGCACTGAGGCTTACACCGTCTGCCGGGACAACCATGGCGATTGCCAGTGATCCCAACGCGGACAGGCCGATGATAAGAGCACTGGCTGCAAAGATCGCCTTGGGGTAATTCACCGCCGGATTGCGGACCTCATTCACATGCACCGCCGACATCTCCATGCCTGTAAAAGAAATCAGCATTGCCGCAAGGAGCATGAGCTGTTGCAGACTTTCTATGTCGGGCATGAGGGCTGCCGGGGTAAAGGGAATCTGTACCGTGCCCCCGGACAGTACATGGTCAATACCGAGTACAATGATCAGGATTCCGGGTACAATCGTGCCCACAATGGCTCCGGAAGAACTGAAGAAGGCCGAAAGCTTCATGTCCCGGAAGTTCAGGAATGTCGCCAACCACAGGCTGATCTGAATGACCGCCACGATAAACCATTTGTTATCTGCAAGTTGCGGATTAAAGGTGTAGGCGATGGCTGATCCGGCAAAAGCAAGCACAGCCGGGAACCAGGGCAGATTTTCAACCCATTGCATGAAAATGGCCACGAATCCCCATTTGGGTCCGAAAGCCTCCCGCACCCAGAGATAAACCCCGCCTTCATCATCCCAGCCGGAAGCAAGTTCCGCTGCCACAAGGGCCGAAGGAATGAAAAAACTGAGCGAGCCAAGGGCGAGGTAGAATATCAATCCCCAGCCGTATTCTGCTAGTCCCGGAAGGGCGCGTAATGACAGAATGGCCGCCACATTAATCATCATCAGTGTGAAAACTGATAATTTATTTTTGGAGCCGGATCCTGTCATACACCCCTCCGGTTTAATTGTGATCTTGTTAGCAATTTATTTCTTCAGGCACATGGTTTTGAAATACTTCTTACCGTCGCGCTCAATGCGTTCCACTCCGTGGATATCGCTCTCGTATCCGGGGAATACGTTTTCAAAGTCCTGACGGGCCATGAGGTAATCAAAAACTGGCTGGGCTTTATCGTTGAGGATCTCACCGCCCATGATCACCGGGATGCCTGGAGGATAGGGCACAACCATAACCGCCGGGATGCGGTCTTTCATCTCGGAAAGCTCGACATACTCAACGTTTTTGCGGACTACGGCGTGGTATGCTTCGGATGGTTTGATGGCCTGTTCGGGTATAACCTGAAATGCAGCCTGCATTTTATCGAGCAGTTTATGTTCCTTGTAGTAGTTGTGAATAGCGTTGCAGTGGTCTTTTACTCCAACTCCGGCATAGGTTTCCGGGTAGTCTTTGACCAGAGCGGGAAGGACAACATCAAGAGGCAGGTTGGCGTCATATGCTTCTTTGAATTGGAGCAGTCCGGCAAGAAGTGACCCCTGTTTGGCTTTGTTGGTTCCTATGGAGTTCAGCATCAGGAAGGAGTAATAGTCGGTCTTTTCGCAGACGATACCGTGATTGATCAGGTAGTCGGTTACGATTGAGGCCGGGATTCCCTCATCTTCCATAGTTCCGTCATGACGCAACCCCGGGGTGGTGAAAGTCAGTTTGATGGGATCGAGCATGGCGTATTCGTCTTCCATGTCCTCAAAGCCGTGCCAGTTGTCTTCGGCAGAGAACACCCACGGGTGCTGGTTGGTGCACAGGTATTCCGTATCTACGTCTTCAAACTTTTTGTAATCTTTGCCTACGAGGACTTTTTCCGGCTGCCACATCTCGAAGAACCAGCTGCCCTGTTCCTTCATCTCGCTGGCGATCATGGAAACCTTTTTACGCAGATTCACGGCCTCGACCATAGTGTCATGCATAAGCACTTCGCCGCTGTCGTCCATCATCTTGGTGGCAACATCAAGGGAAGCGATCATGCTGTACTGCGGTGAGGTTGAGCCGTGCATCATATATGATTCATTGAGTTCGTCAGGGTCAATTTTGATGCTGCTTCCGTCGCGGACATGCAGCATGGAAGCCTGTGAGAAGGCGGTCAGCAGCTTGTGGGTGGAGTGGGAGCAGAAGATGGGCGGATGGTGCTCATTGCGGTCATCGTCAGCCATGCCGAAGTGGTCTTTGTACATAGGATGGAACCGGGCGTAAGCGTACCAAGCTTCATCAAAATGGAGGTTGTCCACGCTCTTCTGGAGCTGTTTTTTGATATTGATGACGTTGTAGCAGACTCCGTCATAAGTGGAGTTGGTCAGTGCGGACATGCGCACGCTCTGCTTTTTAAGCTCTTCGGGGATGAGCTTGTTGTCGCGGACCTTGGATTGGATGGATTCTTCGGAAAATTCGGAAAGGCGGCAGGGGCCGATGATGCCGCGCTTGTTTCGCCGGGGGACCATGTAGATGGGGTAGGCATCAGTGATGACCATAGCGTAGTTCAGAGATTTGTGGCAGTTGCGGTCCACAAAGGCGATATCGTCGCGGACCAGCTGGCTGCGCCAGATTATCTGGTTGACGTTGGATGTGCCGTTAAGCACGTAGTAGGTCTGGTCTGCGCCGAAAACACGTGCGGAGTTCTTTTCTGCGTCACCGACAACGCCGCTGTGATCAAGCAGGGAACCGAGTTCAGGTACGGATATGGATAGGTCGGAGCGGAAAACGTTTTCGCCGTAGAACTTGTGCATGGCTACCCCGGCGGGGCTTTTGAGGAACCCTTCGCCGCCCATATGCCCGGGAGTGTGCCATGCGTATTTGTATGCTTCGGAGTATTTAACCATTTCTCCAAAAAAGACCGGAAATACAGACTGCACATATTCCACAAGGCGGGTTTCGATACGCCCGGCCAGAAATTCAGCGGTATCGGCAGTCTTCCAGAGGCATTCATTGATCTGGGCGAGTACCTCTGTGGGGATGTTTTCCATGGTAACCCGCTCAGTCAGCAGGAAAATGGGTATTTTCTTATTCCGTTTGCGGATTTCATTAAGGAGATATCCGGGGCTTTCTTCTTCGTCGTCACGCTCGAAGCGAATATCCCAGTCAATGACAACAGCGCCCAGATCGGCGCGTGAAATGAATATTTCAGCAGCATCTTCATAGCTGTATGAAGGATAAACCGAGCATTCCTGTTCTTTGATCAATTCATCTTCAAGGCTGCGCAGCCTTAAGCCTTCATCGTTCTTTGCATCGAACTGTGCAGAAACAATAAGCACCGGCCACATATGTCTGGTAATTTTCATTCCCCAACTCCTGATGTTTTAACAAGATCGCACATGATTAAAAGTATATACATGGAGTCTATTACACCAATAAAAATGATATTGCTACATCAATTCCGTATTTGAATGCAGCTGTTGCGCATTGGGGGCTTATCTTCTCTTCCCTTGTCTGGGGGGGGGAAAATGCCGTAAGTCAGTAGCGATTGTATTATAATTCAAATTCATGTGAGGCAGTTATGTCTTATCCACATCATATGCGTTTTGCTGTATTTATATCTTTTTTAATTCTTCTACTTAGCTTTCAGCTGGTTCAGGCTAAAGATAAAATTACCATTGCCATAGATAGTAACTATACACCGATGTTTTTTTATACGCCTACAGGTGATCACGCTGGAATTCTTGTTGAAATATGGGAGTTATGGAGTAAGCAGACAAAGATAGAGGTAGATTTCGTCGCTGGAACTTGGGATGAAACTTTGGCTATGGTCAAATCAGGAGAGGTGGATATTCATTCGGGCTTATTTAAGAGTGATCGGCGTGCAGCATGGTTGGATTTTTCAGATGCTTTGCATTCGGTTAATAGTGCGTTTTATCAGCTGGCTGATTCTGAAACTTTTTCGTTGGCTGAATTGGATGGTAAGAAATTTGGGGTTGTCGCAGGAACTTATCAAGCTGATTACCTAAAGGAAAATTTTAATAATATTACGATCAACGAGTATCTTGACCATGATGTGTCTGTAAATGAATTATTAGCTGGTAAAGTTGATGTTATTTTTGGTGAAGTCACGACTGTTTCGATGATTTCGAGAAGGTTGGGATGCGAGGAACTTGTCATTCGAATACCGAATTCAACTACATCCAATACCGTTCATGCTGGCGTCCTTAAAGGTAACACTGATTTAATAAAGATAATTAATGAAGGTTTCCGGGATATCAAGAAGCAGAGGCTTGAAGAAATTAATAAGCGTTGGAATAAAAGTTCTGGAGATCGTTTTTATCAAGATGACAAAGCGGGTTCCAGCGTTGTTTTAACTAATGAAGAAAAGAGATATATTCAACAAAACCCTATACTGTTATTGGCATCAACCCCCAATTGGCCTCCATTTGAGATGAAGCTGGAAGATGGTACTTATGCCGGTATCGCAGCGGATTATATTCGGCTTGCAGCCAGTAAAGTCGGTCTCGATATTGAGCCTGTTTTTGATACTAGCTGGCAAGCCCAGATGAAAAAACTCCAAATAGGAAAAGTTGATGCCGCGCCGGGATTGAATGAAACATCAAAACGACTCAGGGATTTTATTTTTACCAAACCTTACATGGAATATTATTCCGCCATATTTACTACGGCGGATCGTGAAGACATTTTTTCTGCTGAAGATTTATTTGGAAAAACAGTTGCTTTGGAGGACGGTTATGCCATTGCCTGTAATTTACAGGCCGACTATCCTGAAATTAAAATATTGCTTGTTAAGACTACGCAGGAGGCTCTTGAAGCTGTTGTAACAGGACAAGCTGATGCATACATAGGTAACCAAATTGTAGCTTCTTACTTTATTAAAAAATATACTTTGCTTGATTTAAAGATGGTTAGTCTATGGAAAACTGATTTACCTGGCCAGATTCGTGTGGCTGTTGCTAAAGATAATTCAATTTTAAGGGATATACTTCAGAAAGGACTCGATGCTATAGGTAAGGATGAAAAGCAATCTATATTAGATTGTTACTTTAATGAATCTGATTTTCAGCAAAAGGTATTTTCTCTTACTAAAGAACAATGGTCGTGGCTTAAGTCTCATCCACAATTAAAGCTTGGAATGTATCCGCAAAGCGCACCTTTAGAATTTGTTGATATGGATGGCAATATTCATGGGATATCATCTGAATATTTGAAATTTATTCAGGGCAAGATTAATGTTTCGATTACTCCTGTGAGTGGTTTGAACTGGAAAGAAGTCCTTCAGTACGCCAAGGAAGGGCGATTGGATATTTTGTCTTCAGTAGCGAAAACCCCAGCAAAGGAGAAATACCTCCTTTTTACCGATCCATATATTGAATTTCCTATTGTTGTGTTTTCATCTAAACAAACTCCGCTAATCAGCCAGTTGTCTGATATCTTGGATGATAGAATCGCTGTGGTTGATGGATATGCAACCCATGAATATTTGATTTCAGATTATCCGGAATTGGAATTAGTAATATATCCGACAGTTCTTGATGCAATAAATGCAGTCTCGCTGGGTAAGGTAGATTGGTTTATCAATGATTTGGCTACGAGTAGTTATGTTATTGAGCAAAAAGGGATCACGAATTTAAAGGTAGCGGCTGCAACTGATTATGTAATGCCGCTTGCAATGGCTGTACGTAAAGATTTGCCGGAGTTGCTTGAAATATTAAATAAGGCTTTGAGCGTTATTTCCGATGATCAGGCTGAAGAATTTAACGGAAAATGGCTGGCCCTGAAGTTTGATCACGGCTTGGATATATACACAGTCATGACCTGGGCATTGCCTATTACTGGTGGTGTGCTTTTAATCATAGGTCTGATTGTGCTGTGGAACCGAAAACTCGGCAGCGAAATTTCAGAGAGAAAAAAGGCACAGGCGGAACTGGCCGAAACTTTAAGTTCCTTGGATGAAAAGAATGAAATGCTCGAAGGGCTTTCTGCAAAACTGGCTAAATATCTTTCTCCACAGGTTTATTATTCAATTTTTTCCGGTGACCGGGATGTTGTTTTATCTACAGAGCGTAAGAAACTTACGGTCTTTTTTTCAGATATAAAAGATTTTACCCAGACGACAGATGACATGCAGCCTGAAGACCTTACAGCTTTGCTCAATCATTATTTTACCGAGATGTCAGCTATTGCTCTTGAGTATGGAGCTACCATTGATAAATTCATAGGTGATGCAATGCTCATGTTCTTTGGCGATCCTGAATCTAAAGGCGTAAAGGAAGATGCCGAGCTTTGTGTTCGCATGGCGGTCGCGATGCAGAAACGCATGGTGCAGCTTGAAAAAGAGTGGCAGGGCATGGGTTTCGATAAGCCTTTTAAAATGCGGGTGGGCATTAATACAGGGTATTGCAACGTTGGCAACTTCGGCTCTGAATCACGGATGGATTATACGATTATTGGCGGGGAAGTTAACCTTGCTGCCCGTCTTGAAGGGCAGGCAGATCCCGGCGGAGTTCTTATGTCCTCCGAGACTTATAGTTTAGTCAGAAAAATTGTGAATGCTGAAGAACGCACTCCTATAGCGGTTAAAGGTATTCGCCGCAGCATTCAACCATATGCCGTGATTTCAATCTGCGGTGAGGATGGCTCTTGCGCTGAATATGGCAATGTTATCAGTTACAGTGAGCAGGGCGTTGATCTTTCGATAGATCTTGAAAAATTGTTGCCGGAAAAACGCAAGGCTCTTTCAGAGCGTTTAAATGAAATTGCTTTATCACTGACTGAATAGGTTTTCTGTAATCGGGGCTGCCATAGGATTTTGTCATTGATTGTCGCCTTAAACGAGGGGAAATCGCTTATGGCAGCCCCAGATTTGTACTAAAGGAAATTGATTGAAGGAGAAGGGAAGGGAGTGCCGCGATGGGGCAGATCTCCCTGCTCGGCAAACTCGTGCCTTACTTGTTCAAGGTCAATAATTTTGGGTTCTACAAGAGTAAATCCCTGAGCCTCACACCAGTCATTGCGGTCTGCAAATTCGCCATTATACCTTGCATCGTCGAGGATGAAATAGTCGTCTTCGCCCATGATACGGTCCCATTGGTGGAGCATGAACTCAAATTTATCAGGATTGAATTCTGTCACATTGTCCCATTCCCATGAGAATTTACATATTTCATTGTCATAGCCGAGAACGGCAAGATACTTTGCGTTACTGTCGAGAAAGATGCGTCGTCGTATTTTTACAGGGTTTTGGGTGATCTTGGCGTAGTCGAATTCAACCGGTTTGTCGTCAAGAGTGATTCTTAAAGAGCAGTCAGAATCAATTTTCATGCCCCATGTTGTTGTTTTGCCTTTCCGCCACCAATTCATGATTTTCATAGAATAAACTTTCGGACCATATTCATTAATAGTCTTTGCAGTTTTTTCTGATACCGGATGCAGGGCCAGATCGCACGAACGGCCATGAGCAGATATTCTGAGTTTCATTGTAGTGTCCTCCTTAAGGTTAGCTTTGCACATATTATTGAGGACTTGTTTTGCATAGCTTATGCCATAATCTTGGAATTGTTTGTTGTTTTTTTGTTCTTATATTTAAGTGTCTTAATTGGTTTGCCGATTGTTGATGATCTGGCAAAATCTTAGTTTGCGCAATGTCAGGTTGCAGGGGAAATAATGTTTTCCTGCAACTTAAGCTGTTGGCTCCAGAGTTTATGATTCCACTATATATCGGGTTGACGGGCCGCGTCCTGTTTTGCGAAGTTTTCCGGCTTTGACCAGTATTTGCAAGTCGTAAATGGCTGTCCGGGACGGAAGCCTTCCTCCTACGGTTTTTTGATATTCACTGCGGGAGACTGAATCCATTGTGCGGATAACTTCCCATGCCTTGAGCTGGCGTTCATTGAGGGGAGTCTTCCGCAATTCTTCTTGTTCCATGATTTCGTCGCGCGTATCATCATGATGGGGAACAGTGTCTTCGATTTCTAGTTTTTCTTTTTTAGCTTCTGGGTGCTCATATTCTGCATAGGAGCAGTGTTCATTTTCAAGTTTGATTTCTTTAGCTTGAATGAGCTTGTCATTAGCCATAACGACAGCTCTTGTTATGCTGTTGACCAGTTCCCGGACGTTCCCGGGCCATTGGTAACCCTTGAGCTTGGAAACAGCCCCGCGACTGAGGGTGATGTCTTTTTTGTCAGTGAGATTTTCGGCCTGCTTCATATAATACAGACTCAAAAGTGGGATACTTTCCGGATGTTCGCGGAGTGCCGGTGTTTGGATCATGAGAACTTTAAGACGGTAGTATAAGTCTTCCCGGAAGAGTTTTTCTTTAATAAGGGTTGTCAGGTCGGCGTTGGTGGCGACAATGATCCTTATATCAAAGCCGATTTCCTGATCACTGCCCAGCGGTTTGAGTCGGCGGGAAGCAATGGCCCGCAACAGTGATTGTTGGACTTTCAGTGAAGCTGATTGGATTTCATCAAGAAACAGTGTGCCGCCATCGGCTTCTATGAAAGCTCCTTTGCGGTCTGTTTTTGCATCTGAAAATGCTCCTTTGACATGTCCAAAGAGTGCATCGAGAAGAAGATTTTCATCCAGTGCTCCACAGTTAATTGAAATGAAAGACTTTTCCCGGCGGGCACTGTTGTTGTGGATCGCTTCAGCAACCAACTGCTTTCCTGTTCCTGTTTCACCGTAAACAAGTACATCAACGTCCACCTCAGCGGCTTTGAGTATTTCATTCTTGAGATTATTGATCAGTTTCCCATAGCCTATAATTTCAGGAATGACAGTCACATCCATATTGGCAAGGGCTTGGTTTTCCTTTTGCAGGTCGGCCTTTTCCTGGCTGTTGATGGCTACAAGCTTTTCATCTTTGGCTTTCATCAGAATATACTGGCTGTTAACATGCCGTATAATTCTGTTGAAAGCTTTTTGCAGCACTTGCAGGTCATTGTCTTTATACTGCAAATCCACTTCTTTGAGCTGATCCAGTGATGTTTGTTCTGACATTACCGCAGCAAACTCCCTGATGGGTCTGGTCAGGGATCTGCCGAAAAATAAGACAACCAGAATTGTTGCAAGAACCGCGATACCTGAGACTACAAGCAGAATATTCATGAAGTCGTAGCCCGCTACTTTCGGTAGAACACTTCGGTCAGTATAGATAATGCCGCCGTACACTTCAGGCTCTGCGTCGGGATGTTTTTTGAAGCATACCGGAGCATATGCAAGGGTGGGAATTGTAGAGGAGTGCTGCCCGGATTCATGAAACATGAACTCCAGACCTTTGTCTTTCTTTTGAATTTTGCCGATTCTTTCCCAGTAGTCAGCGTGAATTTCGCTTGGTCGGAAGGCTACATTGTGCTCTGCTTTGCCCAAAGTGCCTTGATAATTCTGTCTTGCGAGAAAGGATGTCAGTTCAGATGTGTTATCTTCCTTTGGAATGGACTGGAAAAGGATCCAACCCTGTGGGTCAACGAAATAGCTGAACCGCAGCTCCTCGCTTCGCTGGAAAGACCAAAGCGGGGATCTTTTGGAGTCATATAGGGTTAGAAAGTCACGCAATTTTTCAGCCTTCACGGATAGGAACATTACTCCGTCAAAGTTCCCCTCTTTGTTCGGGGATTTTATGTAAAAGCGGATTACCTTTTCTTTGACCAGCATGTTTCCGTTTTTGGCGTTCTGTACCGGATAGGTAATTTCACGGATGTATGAAGGCCGTACTTCGGCAGCTTTCAATGATGATAATTTTTCAAGTTCCAGCAAAGGGTTTGGGCTGACCCTTGTCAGGGACGTGTCATCAAGTTCTGTCACCCTGCCGTTTCTGTTGACCAGTATCTGCGGCTTCCCGGTGGAGGCCGGAATATAAGCCAGTTCATAATAAGGAATGCCCCCGGCCATGATTCTGTTTTGAAACTGGATACGGATATCTTCGTTTTTCTGCTTGCTTAGAGCAAAATACCGGAGGTCTGTTGCGCAATTGTCCATGAATATTTCTATGTCGTGGACAATTGCAAGATTCTGCATGGCTACCGTTCTGCCAAGAGCTATTCTGATGTAATCCTTGGAAACTTTATATGATGCTGCGCCCACGATAAGAATGATGATCAGGATTGTCGGCAGCAGTGATAACAGCAGCTTACCGCGTAGACCCGTCCTATTCCAGAGTCTTTGGGGAAAAATCGTACAGCCGGTGTTTTGTTCAATGGTCTGTGCATGTTCAGACATAGCCTTTATCCCA
This sequence comes from Maridesulfovibrio spiralis (SeqCode), assembly GCF_048571135.1. NCBI lineage: Bacteria > Pseudomonadati > Thermodesulfobacteriota > Desulfovibrionia > Desulfovibrionales > Desulfovibrionaceae > Maridesulfovibrio > Maridesulfovibrio spiralis (SeqCode). The sequence goes on from NZ_CP182344.1 coordinate 3,740,442, forward strand.
TGTTTTTATCTTAATTCAAAATTTCAGTGTCACTATTATTAGCGTTAGAGTTGCAGCCGTGTACTTGTCAAGGCAATTCGGCATGGTGATTGCTTTTCTTTTGCCTGTAGATGTATGCGGAAATTATACCAGAATTTTTTTCGGTGTAATAATTTGAAATAATGTAATTAAATCTAGCAAAGAAGACAGGGTGGTCACGTGGAAAAAACACGCAAGTATCACGGAATAAGAAGGGTGCTCCTGTTATCAATGATAGCTGTCCCCTTTGTTCCATTAATTGTGGCAGCAACTATCGGTTATTATTCCCACATAAAGTCTATGGAGCAGCTCGCTATGTCTGCAGTCAGGCTGGCAGCAGTTGATCATGGTGAGATGGTAGTCTTTTTCCTGAATGAACGCAGGGCTGACCTTATGGAATCATTGGATCTGCTCGGAGGTGACATCAGGGATACAGAACAAGTTAGGGAGTTGCTCGGAGAACTGCGTAGTTTAAGGAAAGATATGTATTCAGATCTAGGTTTGATTGATGCTGAGGGCAATCAAGTGGCTTATGTCGGAGAATATCCGCTCGAGAATAAAAACTATTTGAATTCAGGGTGGTATAAAGAAACAGTCAGCAATGGATACAATATTAGTGATATTTATCTCGGACTGAGGGGAGTGCCGCATTTGAATGTGTCAGTATCAAAGATGATTGATAATAAAGAATGGGTATTGCGGGCAACGTTGCGTCCTGCTGCATTAAGAAAGATCGTTGAAAAGGTTAATATCGGTGTGTCCGGAGAAGCATATATAATTAACGGTGACAACAGATTACAGACTTCCAGACGTAGCGGTGGGGACATTTTCGATCAGGATTCATATGGTTATCCAGATCAGAAAGACGGGGTCATGACTTTCAGCGGTTCAGAGAACGGCGAAAAATATATATTTGCGTCTACCAGCCTTAACGGCGGCAAGTGGAGACTGGTTGTTCGCCAGAAACGTTCGGACGCATTCCGTTCAAGCAGCAGTGCCCTATATCTGATCCTTGCTATACTGGTTTGTGGAGGATCGGTTCTGGTTGTGTTGGCTGTGGTTGCCAGTAACAGGGTGTATGATACGTTAACCAGACAGGCTGATACTGTCTGTGAACTTGAAGGCCAGTTTTTGCGCGCCGCCAAACTTGCTGAACTGGGTGAGATGTCAGCCGGGTTTGCCCATGAAATAAATAATCCTTTGCAGATAATGAAAAGTGATCTGGCTTTGCTTGCTCTGATGTTGAAAGAGGAAACGGAAAGAATCGGAGAATGCGAAAACAGTGCTGAAATTGCAGAGATTAGTCGCCAATTAAATTTGCAAATTGATCGGTGTGCAGGGATTACGCGTGAAATTCTTAATTTTGGACGTCAGAATAAGCCTGAATTAAAAGAGATAAATATTGTGGACTATTTACCACTGGTCGCCAAGATGGTGGAGAAAAAAGCAGAGTTGGAAGGAATCAGGTTCATCATAGATGTGGACGGACGGACTCCTCATGTCCTCGCGGATCAAGGTCTTTTACAACAGGTGATGGTTAATTTGTTAAACAATGCCATTCATGCCGTTGTGGAACAGCATGGTTCAGCAGGCGGCGAGATAGTCATAGCCGCAGGCGAGGATCAAAATGGAAATGTTCTAATCAAAGTTGGTGATAATGGTATAGGTATCCATGAAACAGATATTGAGCGCATTTTCCTGCCTTTCTATTCAACAAAGAAAAACAGTCACGGAACAGGGCTGGGACTTGCTGTATGCCATACTGTAATAGATTCACTTGACGGTAGTTTGAGGGTTAAAAGTGAACGGCATAAGGGAACTGAATTCAGCATAGTCCTGCCTGCTGTCAGTTAGTTGGTGTTAAATTAATAAAGGCCGGAACTGCATATTTCAGAAGGGCAGGTTCCGGCCTTTTTTTAAGGATATGTTCTTCTAATTTTTTTGTGGAGCAATAATCCGGTCTAACTCGAAAAGGTAACCTTTGTGCCTGCGTAAATAAAAGGACAGGGGTTTGGAAAAATTATTTCCAATCAAGCCGTCTACTATGATGTGTGATACGGATTTTTTCTCACGCAGGATCTGCTGGGATGATCTGAAAATGTTCTTTTCATTCTTTGACATACCCTTGATTGCTTGTTGCAGGGCTTCTTTGGCCCGGGGTTGGTACATGCGCAGATAGAGCAGGTCCAAAGCGTTTGCCATTAATATCGAATCGTCACAAACCCCGCGCCTGCGGCAGAGCTTAATGAATTCTGCTGGATTTTCGAGGAGTGAAAGCAGGTCCTTGTTCGGGAATCTGACTTCCATTTCAGAAAAGAAGTCCAACACCTGACGTATTTTTTCTTCGTAGTCCCAGGATCGGGCTGTTATGTTTTCCTTACGGTCCGCCATTCCTTCAAGAAACCCGGCGGCAAAGTCCGAAGCCAGTTTTGATATGACAGCTGCCCATTGCTGAATGAGCATGTCTATTTCCGGTACTCCGCAAATATAGAGGAGTGCGGAAATTGTGTAACTGAAGACAATGGCAATAGGGATTGAAATTATGCTGCGGAAGAAGTTACCGAAGGCAGCTTCTTTGGGCAGTTCCCGCATGATATTGTGACTTGTTATGTATATTCCGTTTGTTATCGCCATGATTGTGTAAAGCATGGTCGGGTTGGTGGTTACGTTGATATCGAACAGACCGTCCAGCACCATTGATTTACATAACCAGTCCAGAAGCGGAACAGAGAATCCTGTGAATAGAAGGGAATCGGCAATGCGGTTCCAATTGATAAAATCGCTCCAGACCAGATAAGGTGAGCGCTTGAGTCCTCCTCCACCGAGTATCGACTGGATGATGTTACGGAAGCCGGTGATGGAAAACCAGATCAGCCCTCCCAGCCATGCCAGAACCCACCAGTCCTTGGTAAGGTAAAAGGTCAAAAAGGCCGGTATGAAGCCGATGATAATTTTGAGTATGTTCTTGAGTGTACTGTTTATATACTGCGGTTCAGTCTTATTCTCGGTATCCGGTTTTTGCCTGATTAAGGATAATCCGTTTCCGGTATTCTGCGATAATCCTCCCAATGGACTAATATTACCGCACTGTCCGTGTTCGATACGGTAGTTGGAAATTTCCCATTTTTTTTCTTTCCGGTGTAATATTTCGCGTAAGAGAAATGCATCTTTTACATGGTTTATGAAATTGCTTGAAAGCAGTGGGATATTTCGTTGCGACGTATATTTTATGATTAAGGAAATATTTGCGGAGACAGGTAGACATTTTCTGTCAGGATTTTCTTTGATTTCCTTTCGCGCACGCGGTGGCAGGGTTTCGGCCACAGCGAATCCCATACCGATGGCCCGTAATGATCCTCCGGTAGATCCGCTTCCTATTTTAGTTTTTAATTTGCGGTGTTTATAGCTGTTGTTTAAGTCTTCTATATGATGTTGGATATGTATAAACTTTTCAAGTTGTTCACTCTTGTCAGGTTCTTCGGTCTTTTTTAGCTTATCAACACAGCTACGAACTATTTTTTTTAGGCCTATGGAGTTACCTGTGTTCAGTGCCTGCAGCAGTTTGTTGAACGGAACCCGGTTCGGGAAATGTTCTTCTGTGATATTTTTAAGGTTAATCAATTCAAAGTGCGTGATCCGTCCTTTGCAATCGTATACAAGTTCCACAACGTCTTCCAATTCCATATTTTCCAGAATCAGGGTTATTCTGCTGGAAGGGCTGGCTTTGAGCAGTTTTGCTGTTAATTCTTCAGGTGAAAAGACTGTGGAATCATTCCTGTTTTTAGGCGCAGTTGGGTTGTCGGGGTTAGGAAGATCAGAATTAGCTTGCGGGGAAAGATAGCGCACAGTGATAGTGTCTGGATCAAGCAGGTTTATGGAGTCTACCTGCTTATCAATTCTGCTTTTTTCTTCAGTACTCGCAAGAAGATATATTGCGGCAAGCTCTTTCACTCTCTGTTTGAAGTGGGGAAGTGAAATTTCATGAATATACTTCCCGAGATGGGTCAGGGTAGGTGCTACGGATTTCAAGCTGTTTAGAAATTCAGTGTAGTCTATATTAGGAAGTTTGACCCCGACTTCAAGTTCAATGGATTGCCGGTGCACAGAGTTGAATTTTGCAGTCACCCGGCGGATATATTCAGCATGGACTTCCTGGGAAGTTCTTCCGAACTGCATTATTTCCTGCACTTTGGCGTTTTCAAAAAATTCCGCAATATCATTTTGGTCTATAATATTTTTCGGGGTCCACACAAATTTTACATACCTGTTGCGCACCAGTGCTCTTAATTCAATTCCGAACTCTACTTTTATATCCAGAATTTGCGCTGCAGAATACAGTTCAGTTGCGACTTCCGGGGAGAGGAAGTCGTAATAAACAACGCGCAACCTGCGAATTCCTTTAATCCATGCGTCCATAACCAGATGGGAGGCGGATTTCCTTCCTTTACTGTTCGCATCGTGCACCCGGTCATCAAATGTCAGCTGATTCCATTCCTCCGGCATTTCAAGGAGATGGTATTTTTTTAGTTGTTCACGGATAAAGCTGCTTTTACCGAACGAAACACTTCTGAAGTCATGAGCCAGCCGGAGTTGTTTCTGTTCATCATTACCCGATCTGATGATTTCTTTTGCGATCTGGATAAGAACTCGTGCTCTGTTGTTTCGCAGTGTGGTTTTTGATGTGGCCATAACTTCATTTTTCAGGGCGGATAGGGCGCGCAGTCTCTCGTTAACCTCATCTGATTCAAGAGAACCAAGAAGGTTAAAAGCCGCATAGGCAATTCTGATGCCGTAGGGAGCAGCCAGTTCTTTAATGCCGTGGGGCTTGAGGTAAGGGCTGAGCAAGGACCTGAAGCGTGTCTGGTCTTTCTTGCGTGAAATAATATCGTTGAAAAGTTCAACCAGCAGATGGTCGTTACGGTCGAAGTAGATGAAATTGTAATTAAGCATGTCGTCTCCTGTTCTTATCTATTGCATGATAATCTTTGCATTTCCAGTGCCACAGCCCCGCTTTTGCCCCTTTATTTCTTCCAATGCTTTTTCTGCTGTTTTTGTTTGCTCAAAGCATCCTCTGTTTTGCCCTTTGCGCGATATGTGTTGCGTGTATTTATTCTTTTAAATCAGTGCTTTATTTGTTGGCATGCCGTCTGCATTAGTGAGTGTGGTTTCATTGGTTTGCTCTGTGCAACCGCAATCAATTTAAAAGGATGAACTCAAAATGAGGAACACAAGAATCATGCTTGTAGACGACGAGGAGCGTCTGCTTTGCACTACCAAGAAGCTGTTCGAGAAGTTAGGATTTGAAGTTTTGACCTGCTCGTCAGGGAAACAAGCACTCGAATTGCTGGAGCAGACAGATGTACACGTTGTCTTTCTTGACATCAAAATGCCGGGCATGGACGGCATCGAAACTTTGCAGCGAATCAAAAAGAAGTTCCCGTTTGTGGAAGTGGTTATCCTGACAGGGCACGCCTCAATGGAGGCGGCGGTGGAAGGCTTGAAATTGGGTGCATTCGATTTCTTGATCAAACCGGTGAGTATGAAGGAGCTGCTAGAAAATGTAGAGGAGGCGTCAGCAAAAATACATAGACAAAAGCAACGATTTCTTTCGGCCCGGAAGGAAAGTCAAACATAAGCTTTCCTTCCGGTTAAAGTTGAAATTTAAGGAGGTTATATAATGGAGATTATTAAAGTCCTCATGGTTGATGATGAGGAACGTTTTCGTGAGACAACAGCGAAGATCCTTACACGTAAGGGCTTCGAAACGATGCTTGCAGGAAGCGGGGAAGAGGCACTGGATATGCTGGACCATTCGCCGGATGTCATCATTCTTGATGTCAGGATGGGCGGAATGGACGGTCACGAAACCCTTGAAAGGATCCGGGATAAGGATTCCAAAATTCCTATCATCATGCTCACCGGGCATGGTGATATTTCAGGAGCTAAAAAGGCCTATTCAGCAGGTGCTTATGATTATTTGGCAAAGCCTTGTGATATCGATCTTCTTGCAGCCAAAATCAATGATGCATTTCACAGTGTGGCTAAAGTTACGCTGCCTGAAAAGTCAGTTGGAAGTGTAATGATTCCTCTTGAGGAGTACACGGAGATCAAGGCGGACAGCACTGTAAGTGAAGCCATTACCGCTTTGCGTAAATCAATGCAGGGGCTGGTTGCGACAAACAGGCTTATGGAGTCCGGGCACCGTTCTGTGATCGCACGGAACGCGGACGGCAGTACTGCCGGCATTCTCAGTCCCCGCGATCTTCTTTATGCGGTTCTTCCAGAATACCTTTCAGCACCGAAACCTTCCACTGCGGACAGCCTTCAATATTCGGCAATGTTTTGGGACGGCCAATTCACAACTCTTGCAGAGAAGCTTGCGGGCAGAACTGTTCGTTCTCTGCTGTCTGGAGAGTTCCTGACTATCGAATCCTCAGCGAACCTTATGGAAGCGACTAATGCCCTTATCACCACGGGCAAGAGACGCATTATCGTTCAAGAGAACGGTAAAGATGTAGGCATCGTCAGGGAGCAGGAACTCTTTTACGAAATAGCTCGAATTATTTCGTCCAGATAATCACAGCAGATTTGCAATACAGAGGTAAACATATGTCAAACTCAAAGAAAAAAGCAACCGGATACGATAAGTTTGTCAACTGGAGGCTGCTGATTATTCCGGTAGTTCTGTTTTTTATCATCCTGGCTTTGCCCACATCACAGGGGATGAAAAAAGTCGGGATGCAATATTCCGTCGGTCCTAAGGTTGTAACCAACTACATAAGCGAACAGCTTTTCGGTGCAGGAAGTGCTGCTGTGGAACAATGGCAGGTGCTCACGGCTCGTATGATGGAACGGAACATGCGCATGGGCGCTTTAAGCAAGAAGCGGTTTATGAGCCGTGACGAGAAGTGGGTCAAGAAGTATAAGATTCCGGTTGATCCTTCCAACCTGGCTAAGGCCAGAGATTATGTGGAAAAAAATATCTCTGACGATGGCTTTAAGAAGATCATGAAAAGAGCGTACAGCCTGCGCATAAAGGACTTGAATTATTCCGACCTGTCCCAAAAGGATAAAAAGAGTGCTGATGGCGGGGCATGGAAAATTAAAGTCGCCATCGCTATGGTTGTATTCGTCGTCTTCTGCTTCATGACTGAGTGTATGCCCCTTCCGGGGGTGGCCTTTTGCATCGGATTGATTCTAGTGTTCTCCGGTGTTGTTACTCGAAGTCAGGTTGCCGGCTTGTACTGGAGTGATGCGGTCTGGTTTATCATGGGGTCACTCATGTTTGCGGCTGCTTTTGTTAAAACCGGAGTGGACAAGCGCATGTGTATGCTCATGTTCAAGAAGCTGGCAGTGCCGAATGTTCGCTGGATCACCCTGATTTTCTTTGTGGTAATCAGCCCGCTTGCGGCTTTCATTTCCGACCACGCCCTTGCCGCAATGTTTCTGCCCATCGGTATGCTCCTTTACCAGAACAGCCTTACCGACGAAGTTCCTGAAGATAAGGAACTGGCTAAAATGCTCATGATTTCAATTGCTATGGCGTGTAACATCGGTGGCCCCGGTGCTCCCTCAGGCGGTGCACGAAACGTAATCATGATGACTTACCTTACTGATATGTTCGGTATGGACATTGGTTATGCACAGTGGATCATGTACTGCATGCCCTTTGTAGTGGCCATGATTCCGGTTACCTGGTTAGTTTGTAACATGCTTTTCAAGCCCCGGATTACGTCTTTGGCCCCGGCTATGCGTCATCTTGAGAGCGAGATCAACAAGATGGGACGCTGGAACAGGGATCAGATCTGGGCCATGGTTATCTTTCTTGTGATGGTTTTCGGCTGGTTCACGGAAAAAGCTTTCTACAACATCGGCATATACCCGATCCGTCTCGGCATCGGTGTAATTGCGGTTGCCGGTGCGGTCGCCTATCTGCTGGCTGGAGTTGTTAACTGGCGAGATTATCAGGAGAAAGTAGATTGGGGTGTTGTCTGGCTTTATGCCGGTGCGATTATCTTCGGCAGGACTCTCGATCAAACAGGTGCTGCATATTGGCTGGCCCAATCCTGCATCGACATGCTGGCTCCGTTGGGCATGAGCGAAGGTTTACCGCTCATGCTGACCTCAAACGGTCTTACCGCAGTGCTGACCAACCTGATGGCTGACGGACCTGCTGCCGCAGCTGTAGGCCCGATTACCCTGAATATGGCAAGTATTGTTCATCCCGGAACAACCTTCCTTCCTTTCATGGCCATGGCTACCGCAGTGGCATCATCATTTGCCTACTGCCTGATCATCGGAACTCCTCCCAACGCAATCGTTTATGCTTCAGGTTATCTGGAGCCCAAGGATTACCTGCGGGTGGGGATTCCCATGTGGTTTGTTGCGAATATTCTCATCATCCTGCTCACAGCGGTTTACTGGAGCGGAATAGGTTTCGGCAGCCTGCCGTCCTTTTAAACCGGCAAGCCCGCGGCCGGTCCCGGCCGGCCGCATCTTAAGGGGATAGCTAATGAAAGTTGAAAAGCAAGTTGAAAAGAAATTCATCCATAAAAATGGAACTACATATTTTTCGAAAAAAACAGAACAGCAAATCCTTTTTGTACTGACCTCAGCCATGTTGCTTTGGGGGCTGGTCGAAGGAATCAGCAGCTACCTTAGCTAGGAGTACGTCATGACGAATACACAGGCACCGGCTGTGAAGATGGGAGTGCGAGAGTATCTGGAATCTCTGGTTTCTCTTATACGTTCCCCTGCCTCCTTTTTTGAGAGTGCCAATGATGAAACGGGCAGTAGGCGTGCTCTCATTTTCCTGATGATTTCGGGCTTGTTCTACTGTTCGGTAAGTATGACCTATTTTTTCGAAAATTCACTGGTTATGGGCGTGGTTATGATGGCCAATGCTGTGTTTATGCCGGCTTTGGGGGCCTGTTTTTCGTTCTGCATTATGAGAATGATGACTCCGTCCATGGCTTCCTATTCGAGTATTTTCAATGTTTATGCCTATTCCAGCGGGGCAGTGATGGTCATCTCATGGATACCGGGACTGGCAGTTGTCATGGAGCCGGTTCGGGCCCTTCTCGTGGGCGTAGGGCTTTATAAGACTGGAAAACTTGGTGGATTTCAATCTTTCGTAACAGTGGTGCTCACAGCGGTTCTGCTCTTGCTGTTTTTCTGGACAGTTGCGCCTCTTGTTGTGGCAGTTCGTGATTTTTAGAATTTGACCGCCGTATTTTTTTGTGACCGCTTAATGCTGATCACCATCCCCCCTCACTAGCAGGCCGGGAAACTCCCGCCCGGCCTGCGCTTGGGGAGGATTAAGGAGAAAAAGAATGAAAAGTATCCATGTCCTTCTAGTCGATGATGAAAATGATTTTCTTACAGCTTACAAACGCCGTCTTATTCGCCGCAATGTTGAAGTCAGTCTTGCCTCAAGCGGGCGGGAGGCTTTGCGAATGATTGAATGGACTGACTTTGACGCAGTTGTGCTGGATATCATGATGCCTGAAATGTCTGGAATCGAGACATTAAAGCGTTTGAAAGCCGTGAATCCGTCCATACCGGTGATCATTCTGACTGGACATGCGAATATGGAAGCTCTTGCACAAGTCTCGGGAGGAGGGGCTTTTGACTATCTTCTCAAGCCGGTCAGTACTGAAGAATTGTATTTCAAGATTATGGATGCGGTTCGAGAAGCCAGGATTGGCATCCATTGATGCAGGAGGCAGCCATGCGAACCTTCATAAATGCAATTTCCCGTATATTGAGAAATCCTTCTACTGATGACCGCAGCAGCTCATCTCGCTTTTTGGAGAGATGTGAGAATTTCCGTCTGCTGCTTGCATCCAATAATAGTGCCTTGAAAAGGATGGCTGAGTTAACTGAAGCTTCCCGGAGCGTTAAGCCTGTGGGAATGACCTATGTCAGGGCTGAAAATATCAGGATTTCCGCTGATGTGCGTAATATTATTGAGAGGCTGTGCCGTATTGCCCCCGGAAGGTATGAAAGGCTCAAGGATACTTTTAACAGGATTCTAGCGTTGATGGATAAGGAACTCTCCGTTGATGAAATGAGTCATGACGGGCCTAACATTCTTAACCTTCAAGATTTGAATTCCAGTCTGATCTCCGAAGCCGGATCAAAGATGGCCTTGCTGGGTGAGATCTCGTCTATTCCCGGAATTCGCGTCCCGGATGGTTTTTCCATTACAGCTTCTGCTTTTAGGAGCTTGTTGCGGGAAACCGGTCTTGGAGATGAACTGCAAAGGGTGGCTCAGATTTGCGGTGAAGAGAACTATGCATCTCTCAGGGTGCTGGAAAGAAATATTCAGGAAGCCATCAGTCTCTGTCAATTCCCAGAAGATCTTGAAAGTGAAATCTCTGCTGCTGCAAACCAATTGGCTGCCGGGCGAAAAATTTCTCATGCCGTGCGCAGCAGTGCCCTTTGTGAAGATAGTTCAGAGACAAGCTTTGCCGGACAATTTCATACGGAACTGGGAGTTGCACCTGACGAGGTGGTAGAGGCTTATCGTAATGTTCTTGCCAGTATGTATACTGCCTCCGCTGTTACCTATCGCCTGAATCATGGAATACGTGATGATGAAATGGTTATGTGTGTTGGTTGTGTGGAAATGATTGATGCTGTAGCCGGTGGGGTGGCTTACAGTCGTGATCCTTCCGGGCTTCATGAAGGGCAGATAATTGTTTCAGCTGTGCATGGCCTGCCCAGTTGTATTGTGAGCGGGATCACCAGAAGTGATTATTGGCGGTTGGACAGGGATTCTCTGGAAGTTCTTCATGAGGAGCTTGCCGATCAGGAATGGGGACAGTTCATGAATTTCGATGGAAGCGTTGTCCGCCGGAGGCTGAGGCCGGAAAAAGAGAATGTCCCGTCAATCGATTACGAAATACTTTCCAGTATAGCACAAACAGTACTGACCCTGGAAGATCATTTCGATTGCCCGCAGGATATGGAATGGGCATTGACCGGTGATGGGATGCTGTATGTTCTGCAATGCCGTCCTCTAGGAATAATGGCGCAACAGGATGTACTGGAAAGCTTTAATGATGGGCAGAGTTATCCTGTAATTATAGCTTCCTGCCAGCCCGCAAGTTCCGGGATTGCATCAGGAATTCCCTATTTTATCGAATATGGGCAAGACATGGCCGATTTCCCCTTAGGGGGAGTCCTCCTTACCAGAGTCGCCAGCCCTGAACTGGCGGCTCTGCTCCCTGATGCCTCAGCCGTTGTGGCCGAATTCGGTAGTTGTACCGGACATCTGGCAAATGTGGCCCGTGAGTATGAGATACCTGCTTTGATCGGTGTTCTCGGTGCTGTTGAGAAACTGAAGGGAGCAGGAGAGGTTATCGTTGACGCTGTTCAGGGCCGGGTTCTTTCGGGAAGCCTTGGTAGTAATGTTGGAAAAAGTAAGGTTCGAAATTCAGACACTCCGGTACGAAAAGCTCTTGAATCTGTACTTAAGCTGACTACTCCCCTGACTTTGACTGATCCCCGCAGCCCGGATTTTATACCGGAGAAATGTGAAACTCTGCACGATATTACACGTTTCTGCCATGAAAAAGCCGTTGTAGAAATGTTTAAGGAGCGTGCTGGAATTGATGACTCCGCAAGGCAGATCATGGACGGGGAAAGGCTGCAGTACTGGATTATCGATCTTGGCGGTGGAATCTCGGATGATATTGTTTCAAATGATGACGGATATGTGCGTTTAGAGGATATCCGCTCCAATGCGATGAAGTCCTTATGGTACGGCATGACCGGTTTTCCATGGGAAGGGCCTCCTGATGTATGTGCTGACGGTTTAGCTTCGGTTCTTTTCGGGGCTACCTGCAATCCGGCTCTGGTTCCGGGAGTGCGCAACAGCATGGGGGAACGCAGTTATTTCATAGTTGGCCGTAACTATTGCAGCCTGCAGTCCCGATTGGGCTTTCATTACTGCACGATTGAGGGTTTTGCCGGCGATGATACGGAAATGAATTACGTCCTTTTTCAATTTAAGGGCGGGGCCGCAGATATGGGCAGACGCTCCCTTAGATTGCGGCTGGTGGCTGAAATATTGGCTGAACATGGATTTCATACCGCAGTAAGTGAGGATGTCCTCTACGCCCGTATGGAAGGATTTCCTCTGGATATGGTCGAGAGGGGATTGGTTGTTGCCGGATATCTGCTTGTTCAGACCCGGCAGCTGGACATGGTAATGAAGGATGGTTCTGCGATTGAGAACTATCGGAATAAATTTCACAGGGAGATTGGGATCCTGCTCTCGGGAGGTGGAAAATGAAAGCTTTCCACTATCTCCAGTTGAAATGGAAATTGACTGCAACAGCTCTGTCCTTTTCGCTCATTCCCTTGTTCCTGCTGGGCTTTGTTCTTTATGATCAATTCAGTGATTCCTATGAAGATAAACTGTGCAGTAATCTGCGGCTGACCGTACTCAACAAGGCTGATGCCATTGATATGTTTCTGGAGGAACGTGTCGTTCAATTACAGAATATAGCCAATACCAATTATTTTTCTGAAATTTCAAATCAGGAAAAACTTAACAGCCTGTTTGATGCCATTTACAGCACATCGAATTCATTTATTGATCTTGGTGTATTTGATCAGCAGGGTAACCATGTTGCCTATTGCGGTCCTTATGATTTGAAGAACATCAATTATCAGGACCAGCGGTGGTTCAATCAGGCCATGCTTAAAGGGGTGTTTATCAGTGATGTTTTTATGGGGTACAGGAATTTTCCTCATTTCGTGATCGCCGTTAAACGCCGTGAACTGGGTCGGACATGGATTTTGCGGGCCACCATTGATTCTGATGTTTTTAATTCACTGGTGAGTAACGTCCGTACCGGGTTGCTGGGTGATGCATATTTAATCAACTCCAGTTCCTTGCTGCAGACATCATCCAGACGTAACGGCGAGATTCTTTCCAAGGCAATCCTTCCCGGTTTTTCTCCCGGTGGCAGTGTCGATATAATTAAATGGAATGATCACGGGACTCGAATTGTGGCCGGGATAATGCAATTAGGCATGGTCGACTGGAGTCTCGTAGTTCTTGAAAATCCTGAAGAGGAGCTTTCCCCGGTTATTCGTGATCAGTCACTCGTTTTTGTATTGCTATTTGTCTGTGCTCTGATGATTTCTACCGGGACATATTTCGTCATCACTTCCATCATCAGTAAATTAATGGTTGCGGATAAAGACAAGGCTCTTATGGATGCCACGGTCATGCAGTCTTCAAAGATGGCATCACTTGGTAAAATGGCTGCCGGAGTGGCCCATGAGGTCAACAATCCCCTTTCCATTATCAGGGAAAGTGCAGGTTGGGTCAGGGACATGATTACTGATGGTGATTTCGAGGGTGTGGCTTCCCTTCCAAAGCTGGAAGAGGCCCTTGGGGATATTGAACGTCATGTGGAACGGGCCCGCTCGGTAACACACAGAATGCTTGGTTTTGCCCGCAGCATGGAACCGGTGCAGGATGATGTCGATCTCAATCAGCTGGTCCGGGAGACAGTGTCATTTCTGGATAATGAAATTTTATACCGGACCATTTGGGTCACGTATGATCTCAGCCCGGACCTTCCTGCTATCTCAACTGATTTTAACCAGATCCAGCAGGTTATCTTAAATCTCATGGAAAATGCAATTGATGCCGTGGAAAATGACGGTTCTATAAGGATTTCAACCCGAAGCGGGGGTGATTTCGTTGAGCTCGAAATTGCTGATTCCGGTCCGGGAATTCCACCTGAACTCCTCAACAAGGTGTTCGATCCCTTTTTCACCACCAAGTCAGCCGGGGAAGGTACGGGATTAGGCCTTTCCATTATTTATACGATTCTCAACAGAATAGGGGGGAGTGTCAGGGCCCAAAATAAGCCTGAAGGCGGAGCGCAGTTTATTGTGCGGTTGCCGCTGGTTAACAGGAATATCTTCATTCAGGAGGAATCATGTCCAGAATAAAGCTGCTTGTTGTGGATGATGAAGCTGATTTTTTGAAGCTGGTCAAAAGAAGGCTAGAAAGAAGAAATTTTGATGTCGAAGTGGCTTCCGGTGGAGCTGAAGCTTTACATTTTCTTTCCGCCAATCCTGTGGATGTCGTCATTCTTGATGTGAGGATGCCCGGTATGAGCGGAATGGATGCCCTTAAACATATGCGCCGTAAGCATAGTGAAGTGGAAGTGATCATGCTTACGGGTCACAGCTCAGTAGCTTCCGGTCTGGAAGGAATAAGTCACGGAGCTTATGACTATATTCTTAAACCTTTTGAAATCGACGACCTTATTGAAAGGATTCGAAGTGCTTATGAGCATGCGGTCTTAAAACGTGAAGGTGGTGGAGAAAATGTCCGCTCTGGAAGTTAGAGATTTCAATGTGTTACGACATGTCTTTTTCGGGCTTGTGTTAATCTGTGCCGCAGGATCACTGGTCAATGCAGGTTACACAGCCTTTGTTGGAGTTATTGCTGGTGTGGCCGGTTTTTCATTGCTTGGGGCTATTCAGCAACAGTTGTTGCGCTCAAGGCGCAGAAATCTTGAATTGGAATGCCAGCTTACTCATCTTAAGCGCATGAATTCTTTTGATGAAATGTCTGCCGGTATAGCCCATGAGATTAATAACCCTTTGAATATAATTATGCAGGAAGCCGAGATAATAAGGGTTAGTCTTGAATTTTCAGAGAGTTGTCCGCTTACGGATGAGATTGATGAAAGTATAGAAGTCATCAGGGCTCAGGTTCAGCGATGTTCAGAAGTCACTTGCAAATTGTTGGATATGGCCCGGAACAGATTGCCAGTCACACAACGTGTGGACATCAACAAACTGTTGAAAGGATTGCTTGTGCTGGTGGAGGAAGAAGCTGAAGGGAAAAAGATAAAGGTGATTCGCGATATTTCATCAGATAGCCTTTTTGCCAACACGGATCCTCCGTTATTGCGGCAGGTATTTTTGAATCTTTTTAAAAACGCGATTCAGGCCGTTGGTCAGAAAGGGGAGATTGTCATTTCCAGCAGGCGTGAGGGTGAAGGAATTATTGTCACTGTTGCTGATAATGGTTCCGGTATTGCTGAAGAAAATCTCCCTCATATTTTCACTCCCTTTTTCACAACCAAAAGTTCTGAAGAGGGAACAGGAATTGGTCTCGCTGTAAGTCTGCGCATTATCAATCAGCTGGGAGGCACTATCGATGTAGAGTCCTCACCCGGTAAGGGGACAGTCTTTTCGGTGGCAATTCCCGCAGATGGAACGAGGTCGTCATGAGCAATAAAGGACGGATTCTGATTGTCGATGATGAGGATCGGTTCAGGGCAAGTCTGCAACACATCCTTGATAAATCCGGATTTGAGGTTGTGGCGGTTGCCGACGGAATGGCCGCCCTGCATGTGCTTGAAAAGGGTGACGTGGATGTTGTCCTACTGGACAGCAATATGCCCGGTCTTTCGGGCGAAGATGTTTTCACGATTATCAAGAAGCATGGAATAGCAGTGGAAATAATTCTCCTGACTGGTTTTCCGGTCATTGAAAATGCTCTCAAGATGATGCGAAACGGTGTTTTCGACTATCTGGCCAAGCCGATAGCGATTGAGAAGCTTTTATCCGTGATCGAGTTGGCGGTGGAGAACAAGCGAATCAGGAATTGGGACGAAGGTGCTGTAGATATTATCAACTGCAATATTGACTGACGCTGTCCTTATTCCCGGTTAAACAACGTAAAGAGTGGTGCACGGAGTCATTATGAGTATCAAAGCAAAATTAATGTTGGTGTTTATGACATCGCTTATGGGCCTTGTCGCTATCTTTGGCGTAAATTATTGGGGTGACAGGGTTATTGAAAACAGTCGTAAAGTCGAGATGCTTGCGAATAAAGGGGTTGAATTGTTTTTGCAGGCGAGGAGGCAGGAGAAAAACTTCATACTGCGCATGGACTCCTCTTCTTTTGATAAGGCGATTAAGCATGCGGGGGACTCGGCAAAGAAAGTGGTCGAGGTCCAATCTTTTTCGTCTGATTTGAAGGAACCATGTGTGAGGGTGGTGGGCTTCATAGACGCTTATAAGCAATTCCTGACTGAAGTGCATAATCATTATGTATTAAAAGGCCTTACTATGAACGAGGGGCTGCGTTGGAATTTCATCAATGCGGCAAGAAACATGGAAGAAGCTTTCAAGGAAGGCACAATCAATTCCGAGTTGCTTATTCTTGTGCTTCAGATGCGCAGGCAGGAGAAGAATTATATAATTCGCGGCGGTGAAAAACCAGTTAATCTAGTTGATTCCATGATTCTGCGGATCAGGGACGAGGTGCAGGCCTCCTTTCCTGAGGAGCGCGCCCGGATTCTGCTTACTGCTCTTAATGATTACAGCGAAGCCTTTCACCGATATATTGCGCTGGAAAATTCAATAATCGATCTCAAGGCTGAACTGATCAAGTCCGCTAGGGCAGTGGAGCCGTTGTATGATAAAATTCTAAGCATAAGTTCTGAGCAGCTGAAGCGTGATTCCGCAGTTATCGGCTATACGGTTATCGCCATAGAAGTTGCGGTGGGGGTTGCGGTCCTGTTTATCCTGCTCTGGGTGATGCTGACTGTTTCTTCCTCGCTGAAAAGACTCGGCCTGTATGCAAAGTCTGTGGCCGGAGGAAAGCTCGACTGCGCGCCGGAAGGAACGTTTGCAGCGGAACTACAGGAGCTGCGCGATGTTTTGGTCGGTATGGTCGGCAAACTCAAGGATGGTATTGATGAGGCCCGTTTGCTGGAGCAGGATGCCGTAAATCAGGCCGTACTTGCAGAGAAAGCCAGAGATGAGGCTGTTGAGCAGCAGAACTATACTCTTTCTCTCATGGAGAAAATAACCGGGGCATCTGCAAGGGCGGAAGCAATCGTCCTGCGTTTGACTGATGCTTCCGCTGACTTGAAAGTCAGGACGCAGGCAATTGCCGATGGTGCTTTGGAGCAGCAGGGGCATATGAATGCTTCGGCTACAGCTGTGGAGCAGATGCATCTTACCGCCAAGGAGGTTGCGGAAAAAGCGGAAGGTGTTTCCTGCACCGCTAATGATGCCAGAAAGGAAGCCGGAGGTGGAATCGAGGTGGTCTTTCGGGCAAGAGATGCCATGGGGATGGTTTCCGGGACGGTTTCAAACCTTGAGAGCGATATGATCAGTCTCGGAACCGAAATTGAGTCTATCGGTGAAGTTGTCGGAGTTATTAATGAAATTGCCGATCAGACAAATCTTCTGGCCTTGAACGCAGCCATTGAAGCTGCCCGGGCCGGGGAGGCCGGCAAAGGTTTTGCCGTAGTCGCTGATGAGGTCCGTAAGCTGGCTGAGAAGACTATGGTTGCTACCAAGGAAGTCGATAATTGTATTTCCAGCATACAGGACCGGACCCATGAAAACATCGAAGGTGTAAAAAAGGCCCTCGCTTTTGCTTGTTCGGCTGATAGTGAGGTCAATAATTCCGTAGATGTTTTCAAACAAATTCAGGGGTTGTCCGACAACGTGGCTGAACAGATTGAGGGCATAGCATTAGCCGCCAGTCAGCAGTCGGTCGCATCCAAAGATATTGAAAGAACAGTTTCACACATTGCATTGCTGGCGGAAGGTTCAACAGACAGCGCGCAGCAGTCCGCCTGCTCCATTGCCGATCTGGCAGTTATGGCAGAGGAGCTGCAAGGAACTATCGTTCAATTGAATTCCGGCAACAATTAATCCTTCATTACCATTGTCACAAAAAGTCCCCGGAAGTTATGCCTTCTGGGGGCTTATTTATTGGTTTTGATGGTTGATATAGGGTGTGTGGTTTTTGGCGGGGGATATCGAATTGGTTGTGTATTGTATCGGTATGTATTGATTTTTTAAGTTGGTGAGATTGGTGTACTCGTGTGGGTACTCGTGGTGGGGATAAATATTGAAAAATGTTTCCCGATATCTAATCCAAAACCTGTGAAAGAGCTGTTTTCCAACTTACAGAAAAAGGACAGAAAAGATTTTCATAAGTTGTTTAGTAGTACAGCTGTCGGAAGAGTTCGACGATTGAATATTTAGTGGTGTTGCATTGGTATAAAATAGCTATACAAATTAATTTAAGAGGCGTATGTTTTTTCGAGAAATTAAGCCAAGTTAAAATTAAAATTAGTATGTCAGTATAAGGGTTGTTCGAATGAAGGAATTTAGCAAGGGTGCTGAATGGCGCAAGTGGGATTTACATGTTCATACCCCGGCTTCTTATGACTATAAGGACAAGAGTCTTTCATCTGATGATATCATGCGGGCTGTCATAGCTCAAAATGTTTCAGTTATCGCTATAACTGACCACCATGTGATGGATATCGATATGATTACTGAACTACAAAATATTGGTAGTTTTAGTAACATCACAGTACTTCCTGGCATTGAATTCTTGTCAGACGCTAGAGGGAAAGAACCGATTCATTTTATCGGTGTTTTTCCTGAAACATGCAATCTTTCATACATTTGGGGCCAAATACAAAATAAGACAGCTATTCGAAAAATTATTGGTGAAGGGAAGAAGGAAAATGAGGTCTATTGCGATTTAGAAGATACAGTAAATTTAATTCATAGCTTAGGTGGAGTCGTCTCTATTCATTCAGGGAGGAAACATAGCTCTGTTGAAACTATTACAAATTCACTTCCGCATACGATGGCTCAAAAGGTCGATATTGCTAAGAATGTTGATATTTATGAATTGGGTAAACCAGAAGATCAGGTTGATTATAGGAATATTGTTTTTCCCGCGATTAAAAAGACTTTGCCAATGATTATTTGTTCGGACAATCATGATTGTAAAAATTATGAATTAAAAGAAAATTGTTGGATAAAAGCTGATCCAAATTTTGAAGGGTTACTACAGATAATTAATGAACCTGAAGAACGTGTTTTTATTGGTGAAAAGCCTGATCTATTTAACCGTGTTGCAGTTAATAGAACAAAGTATATTAAGGAATTAAGAGTTTCTCATGTTGCTGGTTATTCTGGGAGCCATGGGAGATGGTTTGATAATATTTCGATCCCATTTAACAAGGAATTAGTCGCCATTATCGGCAATAAAGGCAGTGGTAAAAGCGCAGTTGCTGATATTGTTGCTTTGTGTGCTAATTATAATGGAGGGGATTTTTCTTTTTTGACAGGTAAAAAATTTCGAATTCGGAATGGACAAGTTGCTAAAAATTTTGAGGCGATTTTAGTTTGGGATAGTGATGAAAGAGAGCCTTTTAACTTAAATGGTTCTTCTGACCCAACTGCTGTTATTGAAGCAAAATATATCCCTCAAGGTCAGTTTGAAAAATTGACGAACGAAATTGAGGATGCAAAGAAATTTCAAAAAGAAATTGAAAGCGTAGTTTTTTCACATATTGCTGATGTTGAAAAATATGGCTCAAGTAATTTTACGGAGTTGGTAGAATCCAAAGAGAAAACAGTTGATGCTGAGCTGAAAGTTCTCTTTGAAAGGATTGATGCTTTAAATTTTGAAATTATAAAATTAGAGTCTAAAACAACTGAAACATATAAGCAGACACTTGACAGTGAGTTGGCTAAAAAAAATGAAGAATTACTTGCTCTTATTGAGCCCGCATCTGTGTCTGATCCAAATGAAGATCCGATAAAGAAAAAGGCTAATGAGGCTGCATTAGCTGAAATAGATGGATTAAAATCGCAGATTGATAGTTTAGAGAAAGCTGTTGATAGTATCAATAAAACACAGTTTCAATTGCTACAAGATCTTAAACTTTTGAAAGAAGTTCGACATGAGATTTTAGCAAAATCTAATGAGTATGATATATTTAAAGACCGAATTCATGATTCCGTCTCCAAGTACGAGCTAAATGTGGATGATTTGTTTTCAGTCAACTTTAACCTAACTCCATTAGAAGACATTGTTTCTATTAAGCAAGGAAATCTTGATCAAGTACAAACGCTGCTCGGGAAAAAAAATGAAGCAGATAATGCCAAATCACTTCCTGATCAAATACTATCATTAAAATCTCAGCTTAAAGAGAAGCAATCTCGGTTGGATTCAGATCAACAAACATACCAATCTTACCTAAATGCCAAGCTTGTTTGGGAGAATGAAAAGAAGAAAATAATTGGTGAACCTTCATCTGCCAAAACAATAAGCTGGTATGTAAATGAACTTAAATATATTGAAGAAGAGTTGAGTGCAGAGTTGTCTGATAAATATGAAGATAGGAAATCAATTGTCAGAGATATTTATAAAAAGCGATATGAAATTGTTGAAGTGTATAAAAGTGCTAAGCAAAGTTTGACCGAAGTCATTGATGATAATGCTGACATACTTGGAGATTATAAAATAGGCATCGATGCTGCGATGGTTGCCGATTCTAAATTCAAATCAGATTTTTTGCATTTTATAAATCAAGCAAAAGCTGGAACTTTTCGTTCGAGAGAAGGTGCAGATAAAGAATTTGAAGAGTTAATTGCAGATGTTAATTTTGATGCGGAAGAAGAAGTTCTCCGGCTACTGGAAAAATTATTATGTGCTCTAAATGAAGACCGTCGCGAAGGGCAGAAGTTGCAGAAGAGAGCAGTCGTTGACCAAGTTAATGATCTGTACGGGTTGTATGATTATTTGTTCAAGCTCAAATTTTTGAATTATAACTATCAGTTAAAGCAAGGTGATAAGAAATTAGAACAGCTATCTCCTGGGGAAAGGGGGGCATTGCTTTTAGTTTTTTATTTATTGTTAGATAAGAATGATATTCCGTTGATAATTGATCAACCTGAAGACAATCTTGATAATAATAGTGTTGCAAAAATTTTGGTGCCATTCATTCGTAAGGCCAAAAAAAGACGTCAGATAATTTTGGTAACTCATAACCCCAATTTAGCAGTCGTATCAGATGCTGAACAAATAATTCATGTCTCATTAAACAAAGATAATAATTATTCATTTTCAGTTCTCTCAGGTAGTATTGAGAACCCAAAAATTAATGAGAAAATAGTGAATGTCCTTGAAGGAGCAATGCCTGCTTTTAATGTTCGTAAAAGTAAATATTATGGATGATAAGTTTTTGGGCTCCCTTTAGATTGATTAGGAGTATGCTGGTGATATCTTCCTTTGCCCCAAATCCACCCCCTACAATCACCGCAAATCCTGCGGCGAATAACTGCCACATTCACCGCAAACACCCCCAAAAACAATACCCCTCCACGAACATCAAGACTGGCCGAACTTTTCATGGAACGCTGAAAAGATGATTTCCAAATAAAAAACCGGAGCTATCTAAGCAGATAACCCCGGTTTTATTGTGTTTAATTACCTTTAATTCAAGCGCACAAATGAAGTTCTTCGCAAGTCCGCACTTCTCTATCAATGCGAGTAACAAGCTGATCGTCCTTTGCAACTTCAAGATCATATCGTTGCTGAATATTTAGCCAAAATTGCGGAGTTGTTCCGAAAAATTTTGCTAATCGCATGGCAGTATCTACGGTGATACTTCTTTGTCCCTTCACCACCTGTCCAATGCGCTGTGCTGGAACACAAAGAGCCGTTGCAAGCTTGTTGCGGCTTAGTCCCAATGGTTCCATGAACTCTTCCAGTAAAATTTCACCGGGATGAACTGGGCTAAAATCTGCCATATTTACCTCCCTAATTGTGATAATCTGTTACTTCCACCTGTGAAGCGTGGTCCGTTTCCCATACAAAACAGATTCGGTACTGATTATTAATTCTTATACTATATTGTCCTGCTCTATTGCCTTTTAAAAGTTCAAGCCGATTGCCCGGAGGAACTTTTAAGTCTTTAAGATCATGAGCTGAATCAATCTGAATTAATTTCTTATAAGCCGCTCTAGCTAGTTGATTAGGGATAATCCGTGAATACTCGCGTTTAAACAACTTTTCTGTTTCACGATTCTTAAATGACTTAATCATGAATTAAACATATAACGCACAGGGTGTCACGTCAAGCGTTATGGGGCAGAATCCTAATGCCAAGTATGGATTCCATTGCCATTGCCCAAAATCCACCCCCTACAATTACCGCAAAACCTGCGGCGAATATCCACCGCATTCACCGCAAACACCCCAAAAAACAATGTCCCTACACGAACATCAAGACTGGCCGAACTTCTCATGGAACGCCGAAAAGCTCATTTCCAAATTGGCAGACGTGCGCCATCGGCAGGGCGTGCTGCTGGGTAAGATCGGTAATCTGGGCTTTGATCTGAGAAATGAGGCGGGCCTGAAGACTCTCACTAATGACATAGTTCATTCATCAGCTATAGAGGGGGAACTCCTCAATCCGGAGGAGGTACGGTCTTCTATTGCCCAGCGTCTTGGAATCGACATTGCCGGCTTGAAACCGGCAGGGCGTGATGTGGACGGCATAGTTGAAATGATGCTCGATGCCACTCAGCGATATGCGCAGCCGTTGACCAAAGATCGGCTCTGCGACTGGCATGCGGCTCTTTTCCCAATGGGGCGCAGCGGCATAAAGCGGATTACCGTTGCAGACTGGCGGCCTGCGGAAGTCGGAGCCATGCAGGTTATCTCCGGCCCTATGGGACGTGAGAAAGTCCACTTTGAAGCTCCACATGCGGATCGACTCGAAGGCGAGATGGCTCGATTTCTGGAATGGTTCGAGAGCGAAGATGACACTGATCCGGTTCTGCGTGCCGGAATCGCCCACCTGTGGTTTGTTACCATTCACCCCTTTGAAGACGGCAACGGGCGTATTGCGCGTACCATCGCGGATATGACCTTGGCTCGTGCTGATGGGGCGGCGGAGCGGTATTACAGCATGCCCACGCAGATTGAGTTGAAGCGCAAGGATTACTATTCCCATCTGGAGCGGCAGCAGTGCGGCACACCGGAAATAACAAAATGGCTGGAGTGGTTTCTGGACTGCCTGAAAGAAGCCCTGATTAATGCCGAATCCACGCTGAGTCACGTACTCCATAAAGCCAGTCTCTGGGAACGAATTTCCCAACAGTCGTCGATCAATGACCGTCAGCGGTCCGTGCTTGAACGTATGCTCGATGAAAACTTCAAAGGCTACATGAATTCTTCAAAATACGCCAAGCTTGCAAAATGCTCCACAGATACAGCTCTGCGTGACATCAAAGATTTGAAGGAACGCGGAATACTGGTGCAGAACCCCGGAGGCGGGCGGAGTACTAGTTATCGGTTGGGTGAGGGGTAGTATACATTGTATTAGTTCCGACTTGATCTGACATTTCCTCTTGAAATAGAAGAGGTTCTCCTTTTTTACCTTTTCAAACCGCTGAACTGAACCTATTCGATAGCGTTTTCCAAACGCTCATAACCCCAGTAATATTCCTTTTCGGAAACGGAGGGGGACGCAATATGAATTCTTAAAAAAATATTTTAAGTAGTGTTCTGAGTGTCGTCCTGTTATAATAATAAACTTGATTTTAAAATTTCTCTTCCCTCTAAGAAACAGTATATATAGATTGGTTTATGTGTTTAATCGAAGGTAATAATTATGAAAAAAGAGACAGCAGTGGATCTAGATAACTGTGCTCCTGAAAAAAAAGAAAACTCGGCAGAAAATCCGGACTCGCATAATGATCGAACCATTACTGATGGGACGCTAGAGTTTCCTGTCGTCGGTATCGGGGCTTCTGCTGGTGGTCTTGAGGCACTGGAGTTCTTTTTACGCAATGTTCCTGATGGGTGCGGTATGTCCTTTGTTATCGTTCAGCATTTGGATCAGTCGCAAAAGGATAGCATGGTCAGTTTGCTTCAGCGATATACCTCGATGCCTGTATTGCAAGTTGTGGATGGCATGCGGATTAAGCCCGACCATGTTTATATTATTTCTCCCGGTAAGGATATGTCCATTCTACATGGTGTGTTGCACCTGTTTGAACCTACCCAGCGACGTGGTTTGCGTCTCCCTATAGATTCATTTTTCAATTCACTTTCCCAAGACTTGCGTATGAAAGCTATTGGTGTTGTTCTTTCGGGCATGGGGTCAGATGGAATGCTTGGCTTAAAAGCTATCAAGGAAAATGGCGGCATGACATTTGTGCAAGATCCTGAATCTGCGAAATTTAATAGTATGCCTCTTAGTTGTATAGATGCAGGATTAGCTGATGTTGTCGCTCCTGCATCAGATTTGCCGTATGAAATTATAAATAGCTTTACCATGCTAGCAGTGAGTTTCAATAAAATGTCGGAAATAAAGCACCCGAGTCCAATGGAAAAAGTAATAATCATTCTTCGTTCACAAACGGGACATGATTTTTCTCAGTACAAACAGAACTCTATTTCGAGACGGGTTGAACGACGTATGGTCGTGCATCAGATATATGAAATTTCTCAATACGTTCGTTTTTTGCAAGAGAATCCTCAGGAGGTGGGTCTTCTTTTTAAGGAAATACTAATCGGGGTGACTTCTTTTTTTCGTGAACCGGAGATATGGGAATACCTCAAGATGGAAATTCTTCCTGCAATGATGAAAGATTTTCCTGATGGTGGAACTTTGCGGGTCTGGACGCCCGGATGTTCATCCGGGGAAGAGGCTTATTCTTTCGCAATGATTTTCAAAGAAGTCCTGGAAGCTCAAGTAGACCCTAAAAAAATGTCAATTCAGATATTTGCTACCGACCTTGATAGCGATGCTATCGAGAAAGCTCGTATGGGAGTTTATCCTGAGAATATAAAAGTAGATGTTTCAAAGGAAAGATTGCTCAAATTTTTTGAACGGGAAGGGGAATTCTGGAAGGTTTTGCCAGATATCCGGGAGACCGTGATATTTGCACCGCAAAACATAGTTATGGACCCGCCATTTACAAAGCTTGATGTCATTATCTGTCGTAATATGCTTATATATCTTGATAAAGAGCTTCAAGAGAAACTAATTCCCATGTTTCACTACAGTCTAAATCCAAACGGTGTGCTCTTTCTTGGAAGCTCGGAAGGCATAGGGATATTTACCAACCTTTTCAGTCCTGTCGATGTTAAAATGAGACTTTACAAACGTCGTGATACTGATGGATTTTACTCTCCAATACATTTCTCTCACAGGATTAATCCTGTTTACTCTTCCGTTCTTAAACTGCAACCACCTAAAATGCCTATGTCTATGCCTAATGCACAAACTCTGATGGAACAATTGATTTTAAAAAAATATGCTCCAGCTGCTGTCCTGGCTACCAGTGATGGTGACATACTAAATATTAGCGGCCGCACTGGAAAATTTCTGGAACCTCCAGCAGGGAAGGCTAATTGGAATTTGTTCGCAATGGCTCGTGAAGGCCTACGTTTTCGCCTTAGCTCAGCTTTTATGCAAGCTTTTCGAGATCAAACTGTCACAACAATTAAAGATGTTCATATAGATAACGGAGATAGTTTCTATTTTGTGGATGTTATTATTCAACCATTAGATAGATTTAGTCATGTAAAGAATGTTTTAATGGTTGTTTTTATAGAACGCTGCTCTCCGGATAAAACATATGATGAAGTTGATGCGGTTAATGGAGAGAATGTAGATACTATAGATATTTTAAAGCAAAATTTAAAGCAGGCTCATGAAGAAGTGCAATTAATTAAACATGAGATGTATACGTCACAGGAAGATCTTAGGCTTAGTAACGAAGAGATGCAAGCAACCAATGAAGAACTCCAGTCAATGAACGAAGAACTGATGACTTCCAAGGAAGAGATGCAGTCAATGAATGAAGAGTTGCAGACTGTCAATCAGGAATTGAAAGCAAAGGTTGATGACCTCTATGAGTCTAATAATGACATGAGAAACCTGCTCGACAGCACCAATATAGCGACTCTGTTTTTGGATGATGATCTCAATATTCGTAGATTCACGACGCAGGCCACGACTATTTTTAAACTCTTACCCGGAGATGTCGGTCGCCCTTTTACTGATATTGTTTCAAATATTGACTACCCGGACATTTCTAAGGACGCAAAAGAGGTAATGAAGTCGTTGGTATACTCAGAAAAGGATATTCCTAGTTTAAACGGTATGTGGTATAAGGTTCGAATTATGCCCTATCGGACAGAGGACAACAGGATAAATGGATTGGTAATTACGTTCTCCAATATAAGTAAGGCTAAAGATCTTGAGGCGCAGTTGAGAATGAAAGAACGTGAGGCTTTAGCTCTTTTTAAGGAAATGCCGAATCCATTTGCTTTGCTTGATTCTGTTTTTGACGAAAAGGGAAATTTTATTGAGGCGCAGGTTGTTTTTGTTAATGCGGCCTATGAGAAATTGATGAGAGCATCTGATGTAAAAAAGACTTTGCATGAAATATGGCCGGGGATTGATGAGAACTCTTTTAATTCATGTAAGGAAACGGTTATGACGGGTAGGCCAAATAGTTTTGAACAGCATCACGGACGGGTAGGGAAAAAAATACGTGGTTTTGCCTATAGGGCGGGTGCAAGTCCTGATCGTTTTTGCCTTTTATTTGAAGTGGGGCATGATTAACAGATATGACAGTGTTTCATTCTTCGGCTGAGCGAATCGGAGGTTTTTATCATGGTTAAGGATGATGATAAATATATGAACCGAGAGACTTTGCGTCGTCGTGCAGAAGCTCAGGTGAAGGATAGCCCTTATGTCTTGTCGTCTTCTGATAATTCCGTGGAATTGCAGACCATCATTCAAGAGTTGAAGATTCATCAAATTGAGTTGGAATTACAAAACGAGGAGTTGCGGCGAACGCATATAGAATTGAAAGAATCTCGGGACAATTATGCAGACCTTTATGATTTTTCCCCTGTCGGTTACCTCACCATAAGCCGAAGTGGGACCATTCGTCACATAAATCTAGCAGGAACAAAGCTGCTGCAAACAGAGCGACAAAAAATCATTAATACTCGTTTACAGTTGTTTTTTGCTTACGAATCCCTCCCTGGTTACAACCAGTTTATTGAAAAAGTTTTCGAGACCAATTTACAGGTGGCTTTTGAAACGCAGTTAATTAAGGATAAAAAGAACGGTCCTCATGTTCGTCTTGAAGCTTTTGTTTATGAAGGTTCTCAGGATTGCCGTCTTGCCATAATAGACATTACGGAGCAAATTAAGGCTAAGGAAATTTTAGAACAAAATCTTAGTATCAGTTCAGCTCTTGTAAAACTATACGGGCTGATCATGAGACCTGATGCAACAATCGAGAATTCTGCAGAAGTTGTTCTTGAAGAAGTTATAAGGCTCACTGGGAGTAAATATGGTTGTATAGGCATATTTGATGCCGAAAGGGGGGGTGACCAGATTATTTGTAACACCCTGAATTCTTGCCGGGTTGATTCTGTGGATGAGTCGTCAATGCTCAAGTCAAATAAAGATGGTGAATTCATGTCCTTATGGGGACACTGTCTTAATACAAGAAAACCATTTTTTACAAATGATGTTGCTGATCACTATGCATCCACCGGCATTCCTGATGGGCACATTGAATTGGACAACGTACTCAGTGTTCCGGTGTTGCTCGGTGAAAAAATACTTGGGCAAGTTATACTGGCCAATAAATCCGGCGAATATACTGAAAAGGATATAGAGACTCTCGAACCCTTTACAAACCTTTTTGCTTTGGCCATTCAACGATTGAAGGGTAAACAAGATTTGATAGCGGTTAAAGAGTTGCTTCATAAAATTTTGGTTGGAATAAAAGCAGGAATAGTAATTGTTGATCGCGAAAGCCTGAAAATTGAAACAATAAACGATATTGCTCTAGAAATGCTACAAGGGGCAGAAGAAAATTATGTAGGTATGAATGTTGATGTCCTTAACTGTGTAAGTTTTAGCGGTAAAAAAATATCATTCTGCTCTGTAAGCGATGACATGAATGCGGAAATGGAACTTAGAATATCAAAGTACAATGGTCAGTTGATTCCGATCCAGAGAATTGTTTTGGAAGATATTTTTGATGGGAAAAGTAAATTTATTGTGATTCTATTTGACATAGCTGACAGGAAGGAATTGGAGCGCCGGTTAGCATTGTCGCAAAAAATGGAATTCATCGGGCAGCTGTCTGCCGGTATAGCTCATGAAATTAACACTCCCGTCCAATATATTGGGACCAATTT
Source organism: Maridesulfovibrio spiralis (SeqCode) (assembly GCF_048571135.1). Taxonomy (NCBI): domain Bacteria; kingdom Pseudomonadati; phylum Thermodesulfobacteriota; class Desulfovibrionia; order Desulfovibrionales; family Desulfovibrionaceae; genus Maridesulfovibrio; species Maridesulfovibrio spiralis (SeqCode). Next base: position 3,768,526 of record NZ_CP182344.1, read on the forward strand.
GAAATTCATGAGCGATGCTTTTAATGGGGTCAGTTCTTTTTTGGGTAAATGTAGCAATGATTTGGATTTTGTCCGCAAGACTAGCCAGAAAAACATGCAAAATAAGTGGGATAAACAGGATATTGAATATTTTTTCAAAGAACTTCCCAGTTCAATTTCGCAATCAATTGAGGGTGTAAATAGGATTTCAGCTATCGTTAGTGCTTTAAAAAAATTTTCACATCCTGGATCTGAGAGTAAAGATATTGCGGATATTAACGACGCACTGAGAAATATCTGTGTAATATGTAGAAATGAATGGAAGTATCATGCAGATGTCGTCTTTGATTTTAAAGACGATAAATTCTTTGTGCCCTGTTATATTAGTGAGTTGAATCAGGTGTTTGTTAATATAGTAATTAACTCTGCTCACGCATTAAAACAAAAATATGAGCACAGTGGCATCAAAGGACTCATCACTATACAGACCCGAGATGTAGATAAGTGGTTTGAAATTATAATCCATGATAATGGGGTAGGCATTCCTGCCGATATCCTGCCGCGAGTGTTCGATCCTTTCTTTACAACCAAAGAGATTGGAGAAGGTTCAGGTCAAGGGTTAGCGCTAGCATACTCAATCATAACCGACAAACATGGAGGTGTAATTGAGTTGCAGAGTGATGAAGGAGTCGGGACGACATGTTTAATTAGGTTGCCGATATAGCCCTATTGGTAATCCTCCCACACAATCACCGCAAAACCTGCGTCTAATAACCGCCACATTCACCGCAGTACTAGCTATCGATTAAGTGAAAAAGTTAATTTTACTTGAAAGTAATATCCCCTTCTTGTGGCGGTGTGCAAAAAGGACGTAAGACTACAGTGATAATGTTATAATTTCATTTCATGCGGGGCGGTTATGTCTATTTCATACCAATGTCGATTCCTTATATTTGTATCTGTTTTCACTCCCCTTTTTCAGTTGTGAATTTTCTGGTCATGGAGTGATGGCGATACTATCTGGATTCCCAATATTCTTTGAAGGATCAAAATCTTTATACTGTTTTGGAATAGGAGGGTTTTCTCACTGAGAACGCGCATAAATCAAGCGGCATGCATCGACGCGAGCCAGAGAAAGGTCAAATAAAAGAGGGGCGTCAAGTCTGGTTTGGTCTAAGTCTTGCGCAAAGAATTTAGAACTACATTTGGCGGTGAATTTAACTCGAGAGTAATTTTTTTCTCTATGGTCGGACAATGCTAGTTCAAAACTACTCTGTTCTTTATTCGCTCGTTCGTCATTTCGTATGGTTCTGCATCTTCACCGCATATTTTTTCTGCTGCGCGTAAACATGATAATCTTCATAGTCTTCTTCTAAATGTAAGTCATAAGTACGCAGAATGAAATAAAAGTATCCGCTAACAATTTCTTTTTTCCGATTTTGATGAGGATGACTTACCTATAACTTTTCTCGCTGCTAGGATCGTTTTGTTGATTTTTTCGTTATATAAAGAAGTCTTACGTTTGTCTTCGAGCTTGTTGCCCGTCCTTAAAGTCTGTTTGATTTCCAATTTACCGAGATAAGGACGAAGTATTGAGGGGATTGCTTTGCGGTAATGATAAGTGTTGCCCTGAAGACAGAAAAAAAGGCTCATGATATATCCTATAATGCACCAGTGGGTGTACCAAACTGGTGTGGATATGCCATGAGCCTTTTTTCTTTGAAAATGTCCAATTATTTCAATCGGGTGGTGGATGGCGGGGGACATCGAATTGAGGGTGTATAGTGGCGTGATTGTTTGATTTTTTACTTGTGTGAGATTGGTGTACTCGTGTGGGTACTCGTGGTGTGGTAGAAAATGTTTTTCATTTGGTGAAATAGACTTTTCGTATAAAGTATATGTCAAAATCTGTTTTTGATCTTTTTATTAATAAATACTTGCGTCGCTCTTAATAATAAAATAATAATCCTTTTGTTCAATGTTTAGCCTAAATACGGGAGGTTGTTATGTCTTTACAGTCTAAATATATAGGGTTTCTGGATGCGATTAAGCTTACTCGGCAAAGTGATGAATATAAAACTGTAAGGGAGAAGGATGACCTTGTCACAGGCAAAGTTGAAGCTGCTTTCAAAAAGGAAGGGTACACTGTAAAAAGGAATTTTATTCAAGGATCATTGGCCCAATTTGTAGATATAGGGGTTAAGCCTCTTGATGGAGATTATGATATTGATAGGGCAATTGCCATTGAAGATGATAATAATGCACCTGAAGACCCAGTTGAGCCCAAGAAGATTGTAAGAGATGTTTTAGATGCACATGGATTTAAGGAGCCTAGAATAAAAAGACCATGTGTTACAGCTGACTATAAAGGCCAAAACTTCCATATCGATTTCCCTGTGTACAAAGTTGATGCGTTTGATGATTATTTTATTGCTATGGGGAATGAAAATTCTTCAGATGAGAGCAAGGGGTGGGAAGAAGCTGATCCCAAGGGGCTTGTTGATTGGATTAAGAAACGTGAAACTTTAGTAGAAACCTTAACAGATGAAGAACATACACAATTCAGAAGGGTTGCACGGTATATAAAAAGATGGCGAGATCATACTTATACGAACGATACAGAACGTAAGAAGATTTATTCTATTGGCTTAACAGTTATGTTTAAAACTGTTTTTAGTCCCGAAATATCTGACGAAGGTAAAGCTGATGATCACAAGGCTTTGATAAATACTGTAGAAGAAATTATTGATAGTGCTTATTTCTTTACCGATCTTGGAGAGGGTAAATATGATCTTCAAGTTGATTTACCTGTAAAGCCAAATGAAGATATTTTTACCAAGCATGGAAAAACTGTTGGTACTTCGTTTAGAAATAAGTTGAAAAAATTATTGTCAGATTTAAAAGAAGTAAGTGAGATGGAATCCATCTCTGACCAATGTGAGAAATTGCGGAAAGTTTTTGGAGATGATTTTCCCGAAGATAATAGTGATCCTGATGGCGAACGCCATAAAGCAAAAGAAGCAGGGGTAGTAGGTGTTTCTAGTGGAGCATAATGCACAATTATACTGTGATTATCTAATTGCGTGCGGTTATGATGCTAGCCTTAAAAATAACAGATTAATTCTTGTTAAAACAACATTTAGTGAGTTCTGTGTTGTCATTAAGGTAAAATTGCCAGAGGAAGGAAGACTAGAGCTTCCTTCCTTTTTTTTATTAGATAGGCACAAATATGGAGCTTTAGCACATATCGGTCTTTATGAAGGAGGGGATGGCCCCATCTGTATTGGAGAAGATGAAGCATTTAGTTACGATTTCGGTAATTTTAATCTTGTTTTGGAAAAATCGTTATCTAAGGCTTTGAGGGTTGTGAGAAATGCTTTGACTGATGAAGAATATAATCAGTCTGAATTAAAAAGAGAATTTGCTGGTGTATGGAGATTTCATAATACTCACAATATGTCTGTCTATTGCTACGCTCAGTGTCCAAAAGTTTGTTCAAAATTATCGATAAAATCTACTGATGCGAAATCTAATGTAAAAAAAGAAATATTTGCTTTTGAGCCAAAGCAAGATTTATTTAATTCAAATTATTACTTAGGCCAGCTGTTAAATAAGGTCCCGCTTAGCCGTGGGACTAAATGTGTTTTGCTGAATTTGCCTTCAGTTATTGCTCCTCCTGTTCATAATGAGGATTTATCCATATGGTGGGCTAATCAATTAAGTGCATGTGAAAGCGGCTTTCTATCTGAGCTCGAACTCCTTTTGGAATTCACAGCTAAAAGAGTCTATATACTTTGCTGTACTGTCATTGATGATGAAAATGTTTGGTTTGGGCTTGAGTGCTATTCGTCTAAAAAAAGGCAAATTCCCATACGAATAGGCGTGTTAACTGGCTGGGAGTTTAAAGCTATAAGTGTGAAGCCAATATCACAAATTAGCATCGTCCCACGAGGAGGGGGCGATACTGGCCTTTTGGGTTGTAAAGTGTGTGTGGTTGGTTGCGGAAGTGTTGGTGGTTATATAGCGGATATGCTTGCTTCGTCAGGGATAGGACGCCTTTTGTTGGTGGACAATGATCGTTTGTCTTTTGAAAATATATACCGGCATGTTTTACCCTCCGAATATTTATTTCAACCTAAGGCTAAGTCCTTAGCTCAGTGGCTTGAAAATAAATACCCATACGTGAAAGTCCAAAACAAAGAAAAATTGTTATTGGATCTGAAAGGTGCTGACTTAGAAGATGTTGATTTAATTATTATAGCCACTGGTAATATTACTCATGAACGATACTTCAACCAGAGGATGGAAGAAGAGGATTGGGGAAAACCATTCGTTTCTTGTTGGGTTGAAGGTCTTGGTGTTGGCGGCCACGCTGCTTTTGTTTGTCCGAGAAGCGGTGGATGTTTAGATTGTCTTTTTTTTGATAATACATCAGGGCAAAAAAGCCTCACGCCATGTATTGCTTTTATAAAATCGGGACAGCATATCTTAAAAAACTACGCTGGGTGTGGTTCAGAATATATGCCTTTTTCAAGTCTTGATGCTAGAGAAACTGCTAGTCTAGCGACGCGTCTTGCGCTTCGTTTTTTATATAATGAAATAAATAGTTCAGTATACGCATCATGGAAGGGAGATGATCGGCTTGCTAAAGAGAATGATATCGAGCTTACTCACCGTTTTTACAGATTCAAAGAAAATGGAGACTGGAAAGCAATTTCCAACACGGAATGTGGAATCTGTACGGGCAAGAAAATTGAAAGTTAATATTTATGATAATCTAGGCCTAAAAATAGTAGTAAGCAGTGATGTTTGGGATGTTTGGAGTCAACATATCCAGTACAATACTAAGGATAGCGAGGCGTGCGGTATCATTGTTGGTGGATATTATCCTAAATCAAAAAAAGTGATTTTGGAATTATGCACTCCGCCTAAGAAGAAAGATAAACGTAAGCGGTTTGGTTTTGTCTTGCAAGATAGGTCCCATCAGAAAATTTTAAATCGCATACATAAAGAGTCAGATGGCAAAAGTTTTTATTTAGGGACTTGGCATACACATCCTGAAAAGCAACCTTCTCCGTCCCAAATGGATTTAACTGATTGGGGTAAGTGCGTAAGTCGTAATAGACATTCTCCGGTAATCCCCCCGAAAATTAATTGTTCTGAAAAGTAGAATTTTCTCGTAAAGAAGACCGAGGAGATTCAGATGAAAAAGTCACGCTACAGCGACAGTCAAATTTTGAGTATTTTAAAGCAGGCCGAAAACGGTGTTCCCGTTGCCGAGCTTTGCCGTGAACACGGAATGAGCAGTGCCACGTTTTACAAGTGGCGTTCCAAGTATGGCGGTATGGACGCATCTTTAATGGCCCGGATGAAAGAACTGGAACGTGAGAACCGCCAGCTTAAAAAAATGTATGCCGAAGAACGATTGAAAGCGGAAATCGTCAAGGAAGCTCTCGAAAAAAAGTGGTAAAGCCGTCTTGTCGGCGCAAGATGGCAAAGGCAGCCGTGAAGGAAGAGAAGGTCAATATCCGTCAGGCGTGCGAAGCTTTTAGCATCAGCCAAACTTGTTACAGATACGAACCGAAGCTCTCCTCTGAAAATGAACTTATTGCCGACTGGCTGGTCCGGTTGACGCACAACCAGCGCAACTGGGGTTTTGGATTGTGCTTCCTGTATCTGCGCAACGTGCAAGGCTTTTCTTGGAATCATAAGCGCGTTTACCGGATTTACCGAGAACTTGAGCTGAACATGCGCATTAAGCCTAAGAAACGGCTTGTGCGTGAAAAACCAGAACCTTTATCCCAGCCTGAAGCTGCCAATCAAATTTGGTCCATGGATTTTATGCATGACCAACTTGAAGATGGGCGCAGTTTTCGTTTGTTGAACGTAATCGATGATTTTAATCGTGAAGGCTTGAGCATCGAAGTCGATCTGTCATTGCCTGCGGATCGTGTTGTTCGAACGCTGGACCAGATTATCGAATGGCGTGGCAAACCCGAAGCAATAAGATGCGACAACGGGCCTGAATATATCAGCAACAGGCTACTGTTATGGGCTGAGAAAGAAGATATACGACTCGAATATATCCAACCGGGCAAACCGCAACAGAATGCGTACGTTGAACGCTTCAATCGGACCGTGCGGTATGACTGGCTGAGTCATTACATGTTTGAGAGCATCCAAGAAGTGCAGGATTACGCGACCAAATGGCTCTGGACATATAACAACGAACGCCCCAATATGGGCATTGGCGGCATCACCCCGATGCAAAAACTGAGAATGGCTGCATAGCCTCTACTTTTCAGGCCCCCTAAGAATGGGGGGACTACCCTCCTGTCTATGTATTTTCTATTATTGGGATTGAATCTGTATCTATATATACCTATCGAGGAATAAACTTATGAGTAATTGGAATAATATTTATGTTGTACTAAAGAATTTTTTAAAAAAAGATATATTAATGCAAATTGGAGCATTCTTTTTCTTTGCAGGAATGACTTTTTTAGTAGCTAGTAATGAAATTCATATTGCTTATGTCAGTGCAAGCTTTTCTTCAGTTCTTGATATTAAACAAAGTTCAGTTTGGGGCGAGTCTTTCTTGGGAATAATGTTATTGTTGACTGGTAGCTTGCTCTTTATCATTAGGGCAGGACTGTATTTGCGCACAGTAAATAATAGTGTTGCGGCATTGTTTTTTTTCGTAGGGATGAAAAGTCAAAATGATTCACCTCCAGAATATGCTCTTTTGCCCGAAGATAGGATTGGATTAGATCGTCTTGTTCATAAAGTTAATAGTTATATTCCACAAAATGTTCTTGATGAGTATCAGTTTTGGGCTAAAACAATAAGTGAACGAGTTTCTCATAGCGAAGCATCTAAAGGGTATGTGGCAGCACTGGGGTCTATCCCTTCTTTGTATGCAATTGGCACTTTGTTCAGAAATGGACACCTTCCTTTGTTTTTTTTAGAGCATAATAGAAGTATTGACCGATGGCATCCGTTGGATGAAATTGGTAGTTATAAGAAATTAAATGTAGTGTTTAATGAATATTGCAATAATTCTGCTTTGGAAAATGTTAGAGCCAATTCAAATGGAGATATCGGAGTTGCAATTTCTTTTACAAACCAAGTTCTTGAAAATGAATTACCTGAATCTTTGCGAGGCCATACTCTTTTTCTAGAACTAGATAATGTTGATAAAAAGTACGATGCTCTTCCAGTTGAAAGTAATCAAATTGAGATCGCAAAAAAAATTTCTCACATAATTAGCGTTTTGAATAAAAAAGAAAATGTTAAACGCACGCATTTGTTTATATGTGCTCAATCTACTTTTGTCGTTAATCTTGGAAGATTGTATCAAGATAATATGACAGGTGAAGTTGTAATACACAATTACGATTCAATAGATAAAAATTATCCCTGGGCATTGTCTTTTGATCGTGATCTTAAACGGTATAAAAGCTAATTCTTGTAATAAATAAAAAGTTGTTCGGCTCTCATGTCTTGCCTTTGCCCCAAATACCCCCTACAATCACCGCAAAACCTGCGGCGAATGACCACCTTATTCCCCGCAAACAAGGGCAAAAGCAATGTGGATACACGAACATCAAGACTGGCCGAACTTTTCATGGAACGCTGAAAAGCTCATTTCCAAACTGGCAGACGTCCGCCATCGACAGGGCGTGCTGCTGGGTAAGATTGGGAATCTGGGCTTTGATCTGAGAAATGAGGCGGGCCTGAAGACTCTCACAAATGACATAGTTCATTCATCAGCCATAGAAGGGGAACTCCTTAACCCAGAGGAGGTACGGTCCTCTATTGCCCAGCGTCTGGGAATCGACATTGCCGGGCTGAAACCGGCGGGGCGTGATGTGGACGGCATAGTTGAAATGATGCTCGACGCTACGCAACGATATGCGGAGCCTCTGACCAAAGATCGGCTCTGTGACTGGCACGGGGCACTTTTTCCAATGGGACGCAGCGGCATCAAGCGGATTACCGTTGCAGACTGGCGGCCTGTGGAAGTAGGAGCCATGCAAGTTATCTCCGGGCCTATGGGACGCGAGAAAGTCCACTTTGAAGCACCGCATGCGGATCGCCTTGAAGATGAGATGGTAAAATTTTTGGAATGGTTCGAGAGCGAAGATGATACTGATCCGGTTCTGCGTGCCGGAATAGCTCACCTGTGGTTTGTTACCATCCACCCCTTTGAAGACGGCAACGGACGTATTGCGCGTACAATCGCGGATATGGCCTTGGCCCGCGCTGATGGGGCGGTGGAACGGTATTACAGCATGTCCACGCAAATTGAGCTGAAGCGCAAGGATTACTATTCCCATCTTGAAAGGCAGCAGCGCGGCACACCTGAAATCACCAAATGGCTGGAATGGTTTCTGGATTGCCTGAAAGAAGCCCTGATCAATGCCGAATCCACGTTAAGTCATGTACTTCATAAAGCCAGCCTCTGGGAACGGATCTCCCAACAGTCGCCGATCCATGACCGCCAACGGTCCGTACTTGAACGCATGCTCGATGAAAATTTCAAGGGTTACATGAACTCATCCAAATACGCCAAGCTGGCAAAATGCTCCACGGATACAGCCCTGCGAGACATCAAGGATCTCAAGGAGCGCGGAATACTGGTGCAGAACCCCGGAGGCGGGCGGAGTACTAGTTATCGGTTGAGTGATGGGTAGAACTTGTACCACCTTTTTCCGGTCTTATGGGGTTGGTATATATATGCACAGGAATAGAACTAAAGTAAGGGCAATAATGATCAATAGTAATGAGCGTATAATTTTCACTACCCAGAAATTACTTGAAAGTCCCATTAAATAACTAAGAGTTTTGAAACCTACTGGTTGTTCTTCTTGTACAGAATGTTGTTTTGCTAAAAGACAGATTGCCCACAAAACAAAGAAAAACAATACAGCTCTTATTGCTGAAACAAACTCAACAGAAATGCCATACTTAATAAGGATTTTAATTGCTGTATAGCAAATAAAACTTGTTGCTAAGGTACATGAACTTAATGCTAAAGAGTAAAATGAGCTTATAAATTTGTTGTTGTAGCTGAACTGTTTTTCTAGGCCTACAGTTTGTAATAGTTCAGTGCTAGATGCTAAAAATGCATGTGAGCTATATGCTACTATCCAAAATAAAAAAACTGAATTGATACCTAGGATTTCTGTAAGTGTTTGAGTTACAAAAATACTATTTGACCTGAGCCCAAATTCAGCAAAAAGAATAGGAATACAAAACAAAATAAGATGATTATGAATGTCTAACGTTTTATTCCAATTTATTTTTACGTTCATAATATTTTTCTCTTTTTGACTGTTATATGTGCAAAACGAATCAGTACAAGTTATGCTAAATCCGATTATCAAATCTTCTGAGATGAATGGAATATATTAAGAATATCCACAGCATCACCCTGAATACGGTAGGGGATGATGTAAGGTGAGATGACAACTTCTCGCGTCATGGGAACTCGACCGGGACGGCCACTTTCTGGGAACTGTTTCAATCGCTGGCAGCCGTCCCATATACGTTTTGCTTCGGACTCCATGACTTCTTCGTCAGCTTGCTCTGCTAGATAACGGCGGATAGAATTAAGATCTCTGATTGCGTTCTTTGTCCAATTGATTCTAGTCAGCTTCAACCTCTAATCCCCACTTTCCGAAAGCTTCTTCCACTTCGGATGCTGTAGCGAATTCGCCTCTATCGGCCTGTTCAAGGCTTTCAACCGTCTGGGCAATCTGCCATGCCTGTTCTTCAAGAAAACGCTCCAGCGCGCTTGCAACAAGAAAGGACTTGCTGCGATTTGTCGCTTTGGCAAGGGCATCAAGTTTTGATGCGGTTTCATCTGAAACTCGTGCGGTAACTGTGCTCATAGTTAACTCCTTTTAGACAATGTAGACATTGTATACATTGTAGTCAACTTTCTGATCGAGAGCTCTTTTGACCTAATTATTAAGCTCTTCCTTTAGTCGCGCGGTTTCAACCAATTGCTTTTCCAATTTCTCAAGTAAAGGATTAACTTTTTGTCCCGCTTCGACGGACTGACTGTTAGTTGCTTTCCGTCGCTCCTTTACCATTTCCTTAAAGGCTTCAAAGTCTCTACCGTTCTCGTCTTTGAGAGTTGGATCAGCACCAAGTTTCAGAAGTAGCTTGACCGCTTCAAGTCTCTCACTCCCGTAAGCATAGTGAAGCAGGGGATGTCCCTCTATGCCGTTTACACTGAAGCCCATTGAGATGAACGCCAGCAACATGGCTTTGCAGTTATCCGAAAGAAAGCAGTTATATATTGCCGGTAATCCTCCGTCTGAAGGTTCAGCATAAATATCAGCACCGAGAGCGACCATGGTCGTTACTGCTTCCACAGATAGACCGCAGGCCGCACGGTGTAGGGGAGGGCCGTAATTGCCATCTTCTACGGTTAAGGATGCGCCATATTCATGCAGCATGATGATTGTTTCAGCCTTGCTCGCGTAGCATATGGGGGTGAGATCTTCGGCGTTACGGGTATTAGGGTCTACGCCGACATCAAGCAGCAGCTTTGTGGCGTCGGTGTTATCATTTAACGCTGCGATATGGAGCAGTGAGTCTCCGTATTCAGTGATATGGCGGGGATTGCCGCCATGCTCCAACCATTCCCATACGGCTTCAATGTCGTGTTTGCTGAGCGCATCTTCTATATTCCCTTCGTAATGATTCATTTGCTGACTCCTTTACCTGCTCAATAGTTTATTAATTCCTGCTTTTAAAGTCTTTTTGCGGCTTCTGGGGTTCATAATCTTTTGGACTAGAGCTGAGCTAATCTTTCCAATTCGTTCAAAACTCGTTCCAATTCGCTCTGCAAGTCCCGGCAACCTTGTACTTCCGTTTCCAGCATGGCTATCTTCTGATCTTGTTCGTCCAGACGGCGTGCTTGCTCCTCTTCGATTCGGTTCAGCGCGTCCGATAAGCTCTTCTGTAATTCGTTCATGGCTTAATCCTTGAGTAAAATGGCGGGACGGTTTCCTGATTGCCAATTTTGCTTCAGGCTTGTTCCGGCTGGCAGAACTATGAACCTGCGGTTGTTGTCCAGAAGGGGCGTTACTCCCCAGCTGACGAGCTTTTTCTCTATTGTCCTCTGGTGTTCTATCTTCTGGGAAAGTTCTGCTAGGGTTGTTCCCTGAAGATCTATCCAGAACAGAGTCCCGCCCATTAGGACCAGACAGCAAACGATTGTCACCGCTAATGATACTGCGACTGGGATCTTCAAGGATCGGTGCATGTCGCGGATTAAGGTTTGTTGAATTTTCGAGAGTTCTGCGGTCTCTGTTTTTATAGCGGTTTCGATGGTACTCAGTTCGTGTTTGGCGGATTTTAGAAACGCTTTTCTCAAGCTCTGTAATCCTTCTTGAATTATCAGCTTGGAGCTTTGCACTTGCTCTTCCATCTGCTCCTTCATTTTCTCGGCTAAGCTCAGCGCGTTGTTTGAATTGCTCGGCTGTCCATGATCTTGCATAAAGTACTCCTTTTAGCCTGATACGGCGGTTTTTCCGTTTCTGGGAAACAGTGCTGTTGTCGTTTTCTGGTAGTTCAATAGTTATGTATTCTTTGCCTTGGCGCGGTACACCAAAGCCGAATTCCTCAAGAGTCCTGACGATGTCTTGCCGGTTATGAATAAGACCGGCTTCCACTCCTTGAACAATCGTTTCAGTTACGGTCCGCCTTACCTCTGAGGCATTGCCGGATTTATAGCTCTGTATCGAGCTGCCCGGACTGACCAACCTTGCGCGTTTCATTTTATCAGGGCGTGCCCAGTTGTGACGACGGTTGTGAAGTTCACACCACGGATTATATTGCTTCTCCCATCCCGGTGGGCAGGGATTGAGAGCTTTATCTGTTCGTAGTTCTGTGCGCGGAATCACAAAATGCATTTCATGATGGCCAGCATGGCTGTGGCGAACCCAAAGGATTGAATATTGATCCGCTTCAAGTCCTGCAAAAGCGTATGATTCAAAGCTGTCCATGAGCTTTCTTTCGTCTTCAGGCGTGACCTTGTCCTCCGGAGCCCATGAGAGAACGCCGGAAGTGTATCGCCATTTGCGGGTAGTGGTATCGATGAGGTATGAGATTGAATCAGGATCTCCGCGCAGTACTTCAGGTGGATTTTCCTTTCTCTTGGGGTCCTTCTTACCTGTCACATATTCAACGACCTTCGCCCCGCGTCCGACTCCGTGCCGAAACACTTTCATAAGCATTTGAGCTGCTCCTTTATTTCGAGGAGAGCTAGAACCACCTGTGCAGCTTCAGCATTTTTCTTATAAGTATTTGCCCAACGAGCTATTTGATTCATGTTGTTGCCGATGCGGGCCAAGTGGATGACTTTTTGTCTTTCTGCTTTTGTTTTTCTGACTCGTGGGCGATTCAGTTTCTCGCGCACATAATCGCCTATACTCATGTCTTCGGCTTCAGCCTGAAGCTTGAGTATTGTCTTTTCCGATGGAGTGACACGTGTGTTCACGAACTCGGTGCGTTTCTCTTCATTATTCTTCATGGAGTCTAAACCTCGCAGAGAGTGGAGTGCTTGCACGGCTCTTAATCTTACGTGGGATCGAAGGGAGAGAATCTCCCTCGCCAGTTCCCGATGTGCAACATTGGGTAAACTGGCTTGGACAGCTACAGCACATTACTATGTACGAATCTTGGTCTATCTTGCTGGCTCGAAATTGGGTCGCAGGTTCAACTCCATGAAGAAATGTGAGAGCCCTTGGACCCAAATAAGTACTGAACCCTAAAATACGTGTCATAGGTGTCATAGCCGTCATTCCTGTTGTAGGTCCTTGTTTTCATAACCATTTTTAGTAGTGACACCTGATGACACCTGAAAAATAGGTGTCACCTTAGATGTCACTTGGTTATCACCCTGAAATTCTAAACTTTTATTGTTCCCAGTGACATCTGTGACGCCTATGACACCTTTTTCTACTGGGAAGTATCTTGAAAGCGTTTCGATGATTTCCGGGGTCAGTTTGGCGCCACGTTCCTTGCTGTTACGTCCGGTTTCGATGCCTAATTTTTTGTATGTTTTGCCAACTGCATCCGGCTTGATGTGAAATGATTCTGGCAATTCATGATTAAGGAATTCAACAATACGTGAGGTGGGAAGCAGGGCCTGATCTAGTTCTTTGGAAAGGGCAACAATTGCTTGCGCAACTCTCCGTTCAATGGCTGAAGCTTCCTGAAATTTGTTTCCGGCAGAAAGTAAGGTCCAGACTTGTCTTTGCTGTTCCTGAAGCCATTCCATCAAAACAATGGTTCGCTGAATTGATTCATGATGAACAGGGCTCATCTCAGATTTGCCAGTGCTCCAGCAGTCCAACATGTGAATAATCAGGCAGATTTTGAAGAATGCGCCACGTAATTTGGGTGCAAGAGATTCGAATTGTTCAAGCTCCGGTTGATACCAGTGAGACAGAACCTGATTGTCGTACCAGTCTTTGACTTTGTGTTTGGCCGCATCGGATAGCTTTATTATTTCAGGGGAGTTCTCCGGACCAAAATTCAAGTCTAATGCCTGATGAATGAATCCATGGATATGCTCAGCCGGGTCTCCATCAAAACTTTCTGATGTCCATAGGGGCGGAGCTTCTTGCTCACAACGAATGAAAAGGAAGCGGGGCAGAAAGCCGGAAACAGTATCCTTATGCTTGAAGAGTGACGGAAGCAGATCCGGCTGGACTGTCCCGAAAATAGAAACACAGGCGTGCGGTATATGAAGGGCATCTTTAGTGCTGCGAGATACTTTCCATGCACCACAATCGTATGCAGAAAGCAGACGGGCTTTGTCGCCTCCGTCACTGCCTTTATTGTCATAGCGGCCTAGATCGGCCAGCAGGCCGGAAAGTTCATAACGGTACCAGAGAATGCCACGGGGATTATTGGACAGAATTGAACCAACGGCTTGCGTGGTACTGTCCTCAACGTAAATCTGTTCCCAAGTAGGATAGATGGGTTTGTCTGGAAGTGTGTCGTTTTTGCGTTGAGCGCGAGCAAAAGAGCTTTGCCATTCCCTTAATTCCAGCTCGTATGCTTCTAACTCTCGCTTATGCTCTTTAAATGCAGCATTCTCTTGCGCATGAATTGGTTTTAATATGGCATTTGAGCACGGACTTTTACCCATGCCCGACCGCGCCACCAGTCCCCAATAGAGATTCGGGTGCGTGATCCAGCTTGGTTTAACTTCAAGGCCTCTGGTTCTTCCGACGGCTGCGCCGATCACAGCAAGAAAGGTTACGGCTGGGACAGCAAAAGGAACCGTAAAAGCTGAAGCTGCTACGGATAGAGAGTCCTCAACACTGGCCGGGAGAACTCCTTGCGGAAAAGAGGTTGGCGAGGGGAGCAGGTTACTCCCCTTAAAAGCCATGGACGCCATATTAGACATGTTAGGCTTCGCTCTGATTTGGGAGTTCTTCAATCAGTCTGCGAATATCACAAACACGCCATGCTGTTGTGCGTTCAGTGAGTTTGACCGGCTTCGGGAATCTGCCGGTCTGAATACCTTTCCACCAAGTTGTTTTAGATACCGGGATGACCTTCAGGACATCTACAAGTCTCACAAAGCCCGTATTAGGCAGGTGGTATGAAGTCTGGTTTGATTCGGTTCTCATAAGCTTTCCTCCGTTTTTTGACGTTTGAGGAAAGCCTACAAGAATCGGATTTGTTTTCTAGACGGGTTGAAGGGGCAAAAGGGTTAAAAAATAAATATTATTTTATAACGTACTATAAAGTTAGGTCTTTTTTGCGAGGAATAATTCCTCGATTTGGATTTAAATTGGAATTTTTATCCGTATTATGCTGTCAGTCGTCGAGTTTTACCCCTTTGGGCATACAACTCCATGCTTCAGATAAAGCTGATCCAAATGGTTTACCCTTGAGATTTTTATAGTCAGGGTAGTGAGAAATTACACGAGCATAGAAGTCTTTTTGTTTGACTATGACACAGTCAGCCCTATTTGTAGTATTCTCTCTAATCGTATCAGCCATAGCTTTACACGCAGGACTAAACCACTTTTTCCAATTGTTTTTACTTATTGTTTCATGTGCTTCTTCAAGCTCGGCTCTTAATGATTCGACATGCTGCTCTAAGGCATTAATATATTCGTCTGTTGTTAAACCTTTTTCATGAAGTTGTGTTGCTATTTTTTCTTCTGACTCAATCTTTTGAGCATTAATGATGCTTTTTCGTTCAAGCAATCTTCCTTCAATAACCTGTTCTAATGTTCTATGTAGCCATGCTTTTTCGTATGTAGTATGCGTGTACTTGCATGAGTAATAAAATAGAAGCATACTAAATATAATTATTGCTACCTGTGCTGTCGTGCTGATATCGATATATATAGCGTCAAGCATGGAAAGAGTAAAAAGCTGACCTAAGAGAATCATTACTTCAAAGATTATAAAAGTTAAAGCCGTCATTCTCAATGCTGTGCGTGTCAATTTAACTATCATAGTTGATCTCCTTAAATGCTGGGTATCTCCTCCTCGTTCTTCAAAGCATCTAAATAATCAGCCCACCATTGCATCATCTTACGCCGTTCCGGGAGATAATCGGCATGGTTATAAGCTGCACGCACGCTGTTGCCTTCAACGTGAGCAAGCTGTCTTTCAATCACGTCTGGCTTCCAACCATTTTCATTGAGGTTTGTTGACGCCATGGAGCGGAATCCGTGTCCTGTGAGTTCTTCTTTGGTGTAGCCAAGGCGGCGCAACGCTCCGTTGACAGTGTTTTCACTCATGGGCGTTAGCTTGCTGCGTACACTTGGAAATAAAAACTCACCATCACTGGTCAGCGGTTTTAGTTCATATAAAATTTCTAAGGCTTGCCGGGATAGCGGCACTATGTGTGGACGGCGAGCCTTCATTTTGCCCGCAGGGATTCGCCATTCAGCAGCTTCGAGGTCAATCTCACTCCACAGACCATGTCTCAGTTCTCCGGGGCGGACGAAAACTAACGGAGCCAGTTGCAAAGCGCACTTGGTTATGTGTCTGCCTTCATATTCATCAATACTGTTGAGAAGGGGGCCGATTTGTTTAGGATCGGTTATTGTCGCCATGTGCTTGTGCTTCACTGGCGGAAGAGCACCTTTAAGATCTGAAGTGGCGTCGCGAGTAGCGCGGCCGGTCGCTACGGCATAACGTAAAACCTGACCGAGAATGCTGCGTACACGGTGGGCTGTTTCGAGCGCACCCCGGCTTTCAATTCTTCTGAGGACTTTTAAGATATCCGGCGGTTCAATCTCACTGACAACCATTTTGCCGATCCAAGGGAAACAGTTCAGTTCAAGACGTCTAATAACTGTTTGGGCGTGTCCTGTGGTCCAAGTGTTTTTGAATTTGGTGTGCCATTCGCGGGCGATTGATTCAAATTCGTTTTCCCCGCTTACTGCGGCCTGTTGATCTTTTCTATATTCTGATGGATCAATATCACGCTCGAGGATCTTCCGTTGCTCGTCACGTTTATCTCTGGCGTCCTTCAGGCTTGTAGCAGGGTAGGAGCCAAGTCCTATCATTTTCCCTTTGCCGTTAAACCTGTATCGGAATCTCCACAGTTTTGATCCGGTGGGTCTTATCTCCAGACATAAGCCATTTGAGTCCGTTATTCGATAAAGCTTCTCTTTGGGTTTTGCTGCTTGGATTTGCTTCACAGTTAAAGCCATGAGACCTCCATGTGTTTTGTGAGTACGGCAACCTTGCAGGTAGTGAGTAAGCTCATCCGTACTCACACAGAACCACGGATGTCAACGGGGTTAAGCGAACTATAACGAACGTAGAGGAAACGAAAAAACCCTTGCTATTCGTATGAATAACAAGGGTTTAGCGTTCTTTGTGAAACTGTATGGGACAGTATGAAATCAATGAAATGGTGGAGGCGGGGAGAGTCGAACTCCCGTCCGAGAATGCTCCGCCAAGATGTCTACAGGTTTAGTTCAAGTATTGTTTCTCGCTCAAATGAACGCCCCTGAACAGGCAACATATGAGCCAGCGCGTGCTGGGTTCTCGCCTCTCTACGGACGTGCAACGCAGAGATAGCCAGCCTGATGGGGTTGTTGTCAAAGCTAATATCAGACATCAAAGCTATGACATGGTCAGCTTAATTAAGCTGCCATTGCGTAATCGTAATTGTCGTTTGCAATTATGATTGTGCCGCTTTTTACGTGGCCAGCGGCGCCACGACCTGCAACCTTGGTTTCATTCACCCCCGTCGAAACCAATGCGCCCCCATTTTCAAAGAACTGCTTCCTACCTATACAATATGTACGCAGGAAGATGATGCAAGGGTGTGTAAGTAAAAAGATACTAATACCCTTTAGGTGAAGAGACACTATCTATTACATTGCCGTACCGTTGGCAAGAGCCAAGTTGAGGTATTTTAATTATTTCCAGCCTTTTTTGCACGGTCCACAAAGTTTTGAGCAAAGTGATGAGGCGAGAGGGTCGAAACCGCCTTTGCGGATTTCTCCGGTCAATTCGTTACGGCAGCTGTATTCCAGTTCATATTCACAGACCCAATCGGAAAGAACATCTCCGTTCACGTCTGTACATTTGATTTTAGCCGTTCCGAAATTAACCCGCTCGTCGATGCAGCCCGGACCTTGATTGCATTTGTAGGTGGTGCTGTCCGCAAAAGAGGTGGAGCTGATCTGGATCATGGCAAGGATTGCGGGGATGATAATTCTCCAGCTGTGATTTGTTTTCATTGTGTCTCCCTTGTGCGGCATTGGATTTTGTTTCAATTAATTTGATTTCTTATAATGATACCCCTTTCTTGTCATTGCGCAAAGTGGTAAAAGCCGGGTGTTGACGATCAATAATTTAATGGAGGAACTATGCAGAATCCTTTTAAGTTTTATATTTATGAAGAAGCCGCTTACATCTACGACACCAATCAGAAACTTATTTTTAAAATGGGTGTTGAAGAGAGTGCGGACGTTGCAGATGACGTGCAGGCTTTGATTTTAGAAAATGGTGAAGAAGTGGGTAAAGATAAAGCCTGGGAAGTTTCCGGCTTGGATAAATTACAGCCTGCCTAGCATTTCTAATGCAGCTGTGTGCAGCTTTCCAGCATTACAGCCTGAAAAGCCCTGACGCATTCCGGACACAACTCATCCGGCGAAATGGTTTTGATGAATTCCATTGTATGGCGGTGAGTAAATGCTTTTTTGTACGGACGGTCTGTTGTCAGGGCATCGTAAACATCCGCAGTTGAGATTATACGCGCCCAGAGTGGGATTTCGTTGCCTATAAGACCATGCGGATAACCTTTCCCATTCATCCTTTCGTGGTGATGAAGCACAGCCGGAATGATGTCTTCCATACTCGGGATGGGAGTTAAGATATCTGCGCCCAGAACGGGGTGTTCCTTGATTTTGGCAAATTCGTGATCCTCAAGAGGCCCGTTCTTCAGGAGTATTTCGTCGCGAATTCCAATTTTACCCAGATCATGAAGCCTTGCCGCGAATGCGATGCGCTCACGGTCGAATTCACCAAATCCGAGTTTCTGCGCAATTTTTACCGATAGGCGTGATACCGTGTCGGAATGACCTTTGGTGTACGAATCTCTTGCTTCAAGTGCCTGAATCAGGCTGGTGATACTGGCCATGAGCAGGGTGCGTTCTTTTTTGAAAAGTTCACGCTGTTGCAGGATTATCTGGAAATGGTCGCTGAGCAGTTTCTCAGCTGTGATTACCAGCTGGTCAATGTTGAACGGTTTGACCAGAAATGCGGAAGCACCTTTGTGTAGCAGTTCGCGCATGGTTCTGCGGTCCGCGCCGGAGCTCATGATGACAAAGGGAATGTGCGACAGACCGGGATGACCCTGAATTCTTTCGCATAATGTAATGCCGTCCATAATTGGCATATTGATGTCGGAAAGAATCAGGTGGGGGGCAACCTCGCTGACGATTTCAAATGCTTCACGTCCATTCGAGGCTGTGATTACCTTGAAACCGGCAGAAGTAAGGCCTGATTCCACAACAGAAAGGATGTATTTGGAATCATCAACAACCAGCACCAGCTTGTCCCTGAGCAGCTTAGCACGGTTCAAAATTTCTTTTATGTAAGGCAGCAGGTCTTTGCGGGCCTTATTCTTGGTTACATAGGCCGCCGCGCCAACTTCAAATCCTTTTTCGATCTGTTCATGTTTTTCATTGCTGGAGAGGATAATTACCGGTGTGGACTGGGTTTCCGGATTGTTCTTGATTTCAGTACAGAGTTGGTAACCGTCCATGCCCGGCATGATGATGTCTGTGATTACAAGGTCGTAGTGGTTGGTGCGCGTAAGATCGAGCCCTTGAAGACCATTTACGGCTTCAGTCACATCAATTGAATGCTTCTTCAATTCCGAACTGATAACAGAACGGATCGTTTTGCTGTCATCGACAATCAAAACTTGAGGGTTTAGCATTCAGGCTCCATTTGTTCATATTTATTTAAATCACAGTAAGTTGGATAGCTACAATTGTATATAATTCCATTGTCATAATTATCTTAATGATAAAAGTAAAGGCCGAAAGCTCATTGCTTTCGGCCTTTGATATTGAAAATATAAGCAGTGGCTGTTTTAATTGTTTTTATAGGGAAGCATTTCAATCCAGAGAACGGCTCCCAACTCAACGTCTTTGCCTTCAATTTTATAATCTGCGTCATTCAAAGCAGCGAATCCCCACCAACCGGCTTTCGGGCAGGCGAAGGTGAATACGCCGTTTTCATCGCAGAGAACTTCCTGAGTAACCATACATTCGTAGGGAGCTTTATATTTGCTGTCCTTGTTATAAAGTTCAACTTCGACTCTGGTGAAAGGAGCGGGCTTGCCGTCGAGAAGAACAACGCCTTGAAACACGTTACCGGCGTAGTTACCCCAAGGGCGGGTCAGGGGAACGATTTCAGTCTTTACACCAAGGGGCTTATTCCAGTCTTCCCCTTCATTGAAAGCGGAGACAACGGTTTTGGTGTAATGGATGATGTAATTGTCTTCAGCTGGTTCAGGATAAGCGACCGGTTCCATATAAAAGGTGTACATGCCGGGGCGTTTGAATTTGTATTCAATCTTGAAAGAATCGTGGTTCATGACTTTGGCTTCTTTCAAAGAGGGAATAAGGTCGGTTTCTTTACCTTCATAGAAAACGCTGAATTTTTTTGGTTTAACTAGGTTCATTCCCTGACCTTCAAATGGATGCGAAAAAGAGAGTTTAAGCTCTGTGCTTTTTTTCTCCGGTGTGATGATTGATTTCTGGGGTATCAACATTCCAAAATGAGCGAATGCTGAACCGCAGAACATGAAGAACAGAGTTGAGGCTAAAGCAGTAATAAATAGTTTACGCATGAGGTCACTCCATATGAAGGTTTTGAAATTTACTTTTTCCGGGAAAGGAAGAAGGCTGCAACACCAAATAAGCCGAGGATGTATCCGATCCCCGAAAATATTTCATTAACGCCGGGACCTTTCTCTTGCTGGCTGATTATCAGCCTCTTCAGAGTTTCTACTTTGTCTGTCAGCGTTTTTACTTGTGCGGTTAATTCAGCCAGATCCGAGCCAGGTTCGGTAGGCTGTGTCAGTTCTACTTTCGGAGCAGGGGAAGAAACAGGTTGAGTCTGTGTCTGTGAATCGGGTTCAGATATGTCCGGGAAAATTTCATCCGCTGTCAGAGTCCAGACTGCACGGTGTCCTTCTGAGGCATAAAGGTTGATAAGAAGTCCGCTTCGTTCAGCTTTTGTTGCTTCCGGAATGGGAAAGTTGAACAAACCTTTATCGTCTGTTGTTCCTTTAAGAAGCAGTTCGCCACTGACCGTACTGAATATTTCCAACGCGCCCTGATGAACTTTCCTTTTTTTGCTGAAATAGCTTTCGGTGAAGACAGTTTCGCCCTCTACATATGCAAATAGACTAACCCGGTGGGCAAATGCCTGCGTTGCAAAGAGGGTAATCATGAACAAAGTGCTAAATATAAAGATTCTATGTTTAAGCTGCATATTATTCCATGAGCTGACTGTTAAAATGAATAGTCTCTTTGTGTTACGTATTTTCAAAGAGTGATACAAGCTGAGATTTGATAAGTCAATAAGGAAATAAAAAAAGCCCTTAACTTCTTGCAAGTTAAGGGCTTTGATGACCGATCTTTTCGTCCACTTAATTAAACGTATATCCTAGATTGAAGGATGTTCCCAGAGTTCCGTCCGGGTCGTCTTTTTTGGCGCCTATGGGGGTCATATAGTTTACTTCACCGCCTATGGTGAAGCCGGAATCAAATCTATACAGCAACCCGGTTTCAGCACCGACAATTGGTGCACCATCTGAAAGATCAAATTCAGTTTTCGGATGGTCGTAAATAGCATAGCCGCCGCTACCGCCTATGTATGCGGTCAGATTCTTACCGGTATAGTAGCGGTAAAGAATTGATGCGGTGAGCGAATAGGTATTAAAATAATCCTTTTTGTAATCATACGGAGTGGATGTTGAGTTGGTTGTCGTAGAGTTGCTCGTGGACGTTGTAGAGTTGGATGACGCAACTGTGAACGTTCCTGAACGTCCGTTGCTCATGGACATCTTGAAATCCCCGCCGATACCTACCCCTGAGGGGAAAAAATGGCGGACACTTATTCCGTCGTTTATTCCCCAACTCTCGTAAGGAACATTGCTTTTGGGCTGCATCACTGCATGCAGTCCGGACTTAACCCCAACGTAAGTTTCGGACTTGCGCTTTGGGGTAAAGAATCCTGTGGGCTGACGGTTGCGGCGTGACTTTTTTTGCACGCTGACTGCAAGATCGTAATCTCTTTTGGCGGTATCGCCGGGTTTTTGCATCATAGAAACGGAATCATGTGAAGATACGTCAGCTCCGGTAGATTTTGTCTCTTGCGGAGATGAAAATGTCTGCTGCATTTGCTGCGTTGATACAGCTGGGGCCGGGCGTGCAGGCCAGAGTCCCAGCTGTTGTGGCGGCTGATAGGCCTGTACATATCGCACTGGTTGCGGCTGGGCATAAGTCGTTTGCTGGGCTTTGTTCCGGGCTGGAGCCTGAGTGTCCGGCACTTGCGCCTGAGGTTCAGGAAGAAGTTCTTGCGTTATTTCAGAAGCATCGGCATTCGCTGTCGGGGGAATTGGGGCCTGCTCCGTGATAGTTTCCGGTTCTGTTATTTCTTTGGGTATTTCTACCGGGGTAGTGTCTATTGCAGGAGCGGCCTGCGCGGTGCTTTGTACAATCCCATCATCCAGTAGCTCTTTGGCCAGTGATTTCCCGTTTACAGTTATGTCTCCGATGATTGTTCCATCTTCGGCTTTGCTGAGTTCACGAACTTCCACATCACGCATAAGGACATTGTTGCTACTTTCCATGCGGGCTTTGGCAGGATCAAGATCCGGGGAGGGCTCGACTCCGGCAATATTGACTTTCACAGGTGTCTGTCCATTTTTCAGCACCACAAATGAGGTAGCTTCTTCAACAGCAACAATTTTTCCGGGCCAGGCAAAAGCCATCGCCGGAAGCATGACAATAGTGATAAGTATGGCGAATAGTCTCAGCATAAAAGGATCTTTATTTTTGGGTTAATATTCGTATCTCATTACAAAAGTGATCGGCATTACAGCAATAAACTTAACACCTAAATTAATAATTTTGTATGACTGTATTTTATTTTCGATCGGGATAAAACTCCTGAAATATATGTTTTGTGAGCCTGATTGTTTAGAGGCAGGAATAATGGTATAATTTCCTAAATTTTGGGAGGTAACCTTTTCAGTGCTGCGTTTTTTTATTCCAGTCGTTTTCTTTTTCATGCTTGTACCGTCTCTGGTGCTGGCTGATAAATTATTGTTTGTCACTCTGGACTCTCCACCGCAAACTTATTTGGATAATGGCAAACCTACCGGTTTTCTAGTTGAAATAGTTGAACTTGCTGCTAAGAGGGCAGGTTATTCCACAGAGGTTCTTATTGTTCCATGGAAAAGGGCCATGACAATGGTCAAAAAAGGGAAAGCGGATGCTGTTTTCAATGCCGGGTTCAATGAAGAGCGGAATAAATATTTGCGTTATCCTGATACAGTGCTGATCACAGAAAAGGTTGTTGCCGTTCGTAGGTCTGGAACAAATGTATATTTCTCGCCTGAATTTGAAGGGGCAGAGAAGTATGTCGGAGGTGTCGGGCGTGGGTTTTATTATGGTCAGAAAGTGGATACTGCCATAAAACAAAATAGGTTCAATAGAATTGAAGATGTTCCCAATCTTGATCTCAATACCAAGAAGCTGCTTTTAGGCAGAATTGATTTTTTCTTTGCGGATTACTATCCGGTTCTAAATTTCCTGAACGACAACAAGTTGCTGGGAAAAATTGAGGCAGTGATAGATCCAATTGATGGTTTGCCGCTGGTCTATTCCCAGTCTGATACTTACTTGGCATTTTCAAGAAAAAAAGGCCCTGAGGCCTTTGAAAAGGTAAGTGCAGAATTGAAAAAGATGAAAGAGGACGGCACTTATCTTAAGATAATATCAAAATACATTCCTGTCCACGAGGGGTTTTAGAAGCTGTAATTATTTCCAGCCCATTGGCTCATATCCTTTCTCTCGCAGGCAGCGTTCAACAAATTTTTTATACAGCGAGTTGGAATCATCCTGAACAGCTCCGCTAACTGCACCGCCTGCTGCGCCACCGGCTGCTCCGGCCATTGCAGAAGTCCCCGGGCTTCCGGTTACAATTCCAATTCCTAAACCGATGGCTCCGCCGATCAGACCGCCTTGTACACCGCTTTTGACCGAAGTTTTCCCTCTGGAGTCTTTGCCGACACTCTTTTCAGCAAAAGCCATGCAGTAATCAATATCGTTTGATACTTTGGCTTCCCCTGCCTTCTTGTATTGGGCATTAGGGTAGAGTACCGGTTTGCTGGTGCAAGCCGCGCTGGTCATCAAAAACAGTGCTAATAATACGGGGGTTATTTTTCTTGTCATGGTTTTAGCTATACTCTGGGTATTTTGATGGTGAATTTTGAACCAATTCCTATTTTGGTGTCTATTTCAAAAACACCACCGTGGTTTTGGGTTATTATAAAATATGAAACTGAAAGTCCAAGTCCGGTTCCTACCCCCGGTGATTTAGTTGTAAAAAATGGTTCAAAAGCCCTTCTTCTTACTTCCGGGGTCATGCCCGGACCGTTGTCCTCAACTTCTGCGATAACGAATTTTTCGTCTGCCCTGGTTCTCAAGATGATAGTGGGATTTCTGTATCCGGCTATTTCATTTGTCGCGTATGCTGCATTTTTTACAAGGTTGAGCAGTACTTGTTCGATTTCGATACGAAGGCAGTTAATTTTGTCAATATCTGCCTGATATTCCTTAATTATCTTCGTGTGCTTGAAGTCGTACTTATTCTTCAGGTCATAATCGCAGGTGATGATGTTTATTATGTCATCAAAAAGCTGATTCAGGTCGCAGCTGCTCATTCCTTCATCATTGCGGCGGGTGAAATTGAGCATGGTCCGCACTATGTTGGCCGCACGCTCCCCTGATGAGTGGATGCCTTCGAGCATTCTTATGACGCCACGGTCATCGAGAAAAGCGTTTATCTGTTCACAGGTGCATCCGTGTTTTTCGGCAGCTTTGACGCTGGCGGGGACGTCAGCTGAAATGCGGCGGTAAATGTTCTGCACGGCCTGCAGGATACCCGCTAAGGGATTATTGATCTCGTGGGCCATTCCGGCAGCAAGACCACCCACAGAGACCATTTTCTCGGTCTGGATCAGCAGTTCCTGTGTTTTTACTTTTTCGGTCATGTCGATGATCGAAGCGATACAATCTTTGCTGTCGTCGATTATTTCAAAATTAGCATGAACATTACGTATCTCACCAGTGGAGCATTTGAATTTAAAGTCATATGATTTAGGAATGCTGTATTCGGATAAGAATCTGCTTTTGGTATATCCGTCAAATCTTTCATATTCTTTACCGGTGATGAACTCGGACCATTTTTTCTTGTTTTCAATTTCTTCCCGGGAAATTCCGCAAAGCTCAGCGTATTGTTCGTTGCATTTTTTTATTAGATGGGTCTCCAGATCGTAAATGATAGTGGCTGTCCCGGTGTTTTCAAAAATGCTGCGATAATATTTTTCGCTCTTTTTGAGCTTTTCCTCAATTTCCCGGCGGGTATTGATTTCATTTTTGAATTTACCGGCTACAAAAAGTGAAGCAAGGAGGATAATCATTACAGTGCCAAAGATTACCGCTGCAATTAAGGCTGTTTCTTGCTTAATTGTTACCTTGCCTTCGGTGGGGTTAAAAAAGAAAGATTTTAGATCTCTGGTTTTATCTACCAGACCTTGTTTTTGGAAATCTTCACTAATCTGTTTCCAGCGTGCAGGGTTGCTGTGTCCGATGCGTACTAATTCGGGCAAAATCAGGGTTTGTATAGTCTCTGCTTCATACTTAAGGTGTTCTCTGGATTTTAACGACCCGAATTTTCCCATAATGACTTCGATTATCTCTTCCGGATGAGCCAGAGCATATTGCCATCCTTTTAGACTGGCCCGCAAAAATTTATTTACCCGTTCCGGATGTTTTTGAATTTGATAGCGTGAAGTAAAAAGTGTGTCGCCGTAGAAGTCAACACCGTGGGTGTAAGGGTAGATTATGGAATAGGATACGTTTTCTTTTTTCAGATAGTAAGGCTGGTTGGTGTTGTATGCAGCAATGACGTCAATTTCCGGGTCAAAGTAGTCTTCAGGTACGGCAAAGCGGTCAATAAGATTAATCTCGTCGAAAGAAACATTATGGCTCTCTAGCATGACTTTCAGTTCAATTTCCTGTGAAGCTGTGTTCATAAGAACTGTTTTGCCTTTGAGACCCTGAGCGGTATGGAGAAGGGGTTGTGTCTTGGAAATAAAAACAAGCGGTGAGTGTTGAAAGATGGAGGCCAGCAAAACTACTTTTTTCCCTTTCAGATAATGCAGAAGCACTTCTGAATTACTGACCCCGAAATCTGCATCCCTTTCCAGCACCTGATCTATTGGGTTATGCCGTAAGTCCCTTTCAACTATGGTTACATCAAGCCCTTCATCTTCATAATAGCCTTTTTCAAGGGCGGCGTAATATCCGGCGAATTGAAATTGGTGAAACCATTTAAGTTGCAGGGTGACTTTATCGAGTTTTGTCTGTGCAAAACTCTTTCCGGGAAATCCAAGCACAGCCGGGACAATAATAAGAGCGCATAAGATTATTGAAAATAAAATTTTCGTATGCATTTCGGAGTGGACTGTTGGATATATTGTTTTTAGCAAATTGCGGAACCTCTGTTTTGGGTCTGTGGTATCTTAAGTGATATCAGAAAGGGCTATCATTGCAAATGATTCCCTCAGAGAAACAAGGAGGAAGAATGAAGTTCGGCAGGGATTTGTATAAGGCAAAAGAAAAGGCCCTGCAATTTGCAGGGCCTTATGATTATCTTGGTAGCGAGGAAGGGAATTGAACCCCCGACACTGCGGATATGAGCCGCATGCTCTAACCAACTGAGCTACCTCGCCACGTTTTGTGGGTTGAACTTCCTGTCCAACGAGGACAGTGTTTATACAACCTTGGGCTACTTGGCAAGTAAAAAATGTAAAAAAAATCAGTATAATAATTATATGCTTAATTTACTGGGAGATAAAAGAAAAAGGCTCTGCATATTCTGCAGAGCCTTCTGACTATCTTGGTAGCGAGGAAGGGAATTGAACCCCCGACACTGCGGATATGAGCCGCATGCTCTAACCAACTGAGCTACCTCGCCACTTTTTCGTGGGCTGGGCTTCCTGCCCAACGAGAAATTTTTTATACAGTCTACGCCTGCTTGGCAAGTAAAAAATGCAAA
The DNA here is from genome assembly GCF_048571135.1 of Maridesulfovibrio spiralis (SeqCode). Classification (NCBI taxonomy): domain Bacteria; kingdom Pseudomonadati; phylum Thermodesulfobacteriota; class Desulfovibrionia; order Desulfovibrionales; family Desulfovibrionaceae; genus Maridesulfovibrio; species Maridesulfovibrio spiralis (SeqCode). The sequence goes on from NZ_CP182344.1 coordinate 3,795,388, forward strand.
AAAATCAGTATAGTAATTATATGCGAGATTTTGTGGAGCAGAAAAGAAAAAGGCTCTGCAGTATATGCAGAGCCTTTTGACTATCGTGGTAGCGAGGAAGGGAATTGAACCCCCGACACTGCGGATATGAGCCGCATGCTCTAACCAACTGAGCTACCTCGCCACGTTTTTGTGGGCTGAGCTTCCTGCCCAACGAGGAGTGTTTCTATACAGTCTGCGCCCGCTTGGCAAGTAAAAAATCAACTTTTTTTAAATTTTTTTTGATAAGCTTGAAAGAACCTACAATACTTGGCGTTAGGACCAGAAGAAAAGAACCAGAGGAGCAAGGGCCAGTCTATAATACGCAAACGGACGCAGGGTCAGTTTGCCCAGCAGATATATAAATCCTTTCACTGCCACCCAGGCTGAGAGAAAAGACACAATGAACCCGACAGCCAGAAAAGGCATATCGGCAATGGTGAACAGTTTATAACTTTTAAGCATGTCGTAACCGGTTGCGGCAAACATTATCGGCACGGCGGCTATGAAAGAGTATTCAGCAGCGATTTTACGCTTCGCACCAAGGAGCATGCCGCCCATGATAGTTGCTGCGGAACGGGAAAATCCGGGCCAGAGTGCCAGACACTGAAAGCATCCGATGCCAAGGGCCAGTTTCGGGGTAACTTCATCAAGGGTGTAGCAGTTAGGATGGGTATCTTTTTTCTCGACTATCAAGATCATGATTGCCCCGATACCTAGCGCCCATGCTACGGTGTAGGGGTTGAAGAGGTGTTGTTTGATGAAGTCATGGGCCAGCAGTCCCAGTACTGATGCCGGAAGGCTGGTCAGGAATAAAAGATACAATCCGCGGATACCGGAAAATCTCTGGTTCGGGTTCGGGAAAAGCAATCCCCAGAAGCGGGGCCAGTAAAGAACAACCACAGCCAGGATTGCGCCGAGTTGAATGGCAACTTCAAAAGAAGCGGCCTTTTCCCCGGTAAAACCGAGTAGGTGTCCGGTGATGATCAGGTGTCCGGTGCTTGAAACGGGTAGAAATTCAGTAAGTCCTTCAACAATGCCTAAAATTGCGGCGGTAAATAGAGATGTCATTGGTCTTCCCTTATGATTGCCGGAAGTTCCGGTATGGTTTTCAAGTAACCCGCATTGGGTAAGCCAGCCTGCACAAAGTTGCAAGGGGCGGCAAGCTGGTGTACTGATAAATATTAATCAACTACGTCTTAAACAAGGATATAAATATATGACTACCATCGTGCCTCCCTGTGAATTGACAAGAAAGGCTATCAAGTGGATTTCCGAACAGCATGAAGAAACCGGAAAGCCTCTGAAATCACTGCTTGAAGAGGCTGCTATGCGTTTCAACCTTTCCCCGAAAGATATGGAATTTATGGAACGTTTTTATGCAGAAAACAATGCTGAAGAACCCGATTGCTAGGCTCCCGGTTCATTCTCCTGTTTTTATTTCATGTGACGGGCTGTGAATTTGCCCATTCTGATTAATTTTTTTGTCTGCATCTTTTGCGGGAACTAAATTGAAGCTTCTTCATCGCAATATTTTTAAAGAACTCATATCCATATTTACCCTAAGCATATCAGGGTTCATGGGCTTGATCCTTATCGGAAGGCTGCTCCAGTTCCGGGATCTGTTCATGGGGCAGAGCATCAGCGCATTGGAAATGGCCAAGCTGTTCATGTATCTATGTCCGTTTTTTCTGCTCATTCTCACGCCGATTGCAACCATGCTTTCGATTTTCCTTACCTTTTTGAGGATGAACGCTGATAATGAGATCACAGCTCTTAAATCCGGTGGATTGAGTTTATACAGGCTTCTGCCTGCGCCGATTATTTTCTGCCTGCTATGTACCGGGGCTGATTTTTATTTTTCACTGTACGGTCTTTCGTGGGGTACGGAAAATTTCCGCAATTCCCTCATGGAACTTGCGCGGACCCAGAGTCAGCTTGCTATTCAGCCGGGAGTTTTCAATAAGAATTTTCCGGGGCTGGTTTTCTATGCTGAGGGGGTTGATGACAACAACGGAGTAATGCGTTCTGTTTTCGTCCGCGACAATACCCGTAAGGAAATGACCGCGACCATTGTTGCCCCGCTCGGTGAAATCCGCACTGATCCAATGATGGGGCGTTTGCTTATTCATCTGGAGAATGGGCGTATCTACCAGCAGGAGCGGGACCAGCTTAGCGTACTTAAGTTCAAGAACTATGACGTGCGCATTCCGTTGGCCAATATTCTTAAAGGCTATGATGTTGATGAATTGCGTCCCAAAGAAATGTCATGGGAAAAGCTGGTTCGTATCAGCCGCGCCGGTGACCGCGCTGGGGAAATCGACCCCGGTTTTTTCAAAAAAGTTCAAGTAGAGGTTCAAAAAAGACTGGCATTACCTGTCGCCTGTCTGGTTCTAGGTATGTTTGCCATGCCGATTGCTTGTATCTTCAGAGGGCTTAAGCAGCAGTACGGCCTTTTGATCTCCATGGGCCTTTTTCTCGTATATTACACGATGCTTTCCCTTGGGGTAACCTTTGGCGAAAGCGGGGTGTTGACCCCGGTTGTCGGCCTTTGGTTACCAAATGTGTCGTTTGCCATTATTTCAGTGATTCTACTCAAAATGGCGGTTATGGAGCATTCATTCAGCATCAGGATTCCGTTCCTGAAAAAACTCAGGAGGAAGAAAGATGATTCGTAGACTTCTTCCGGGATATCTTGCTTCTTATGTGTTGAAACAGAATCTTTTCCTTATGTGTGTCTGCCTTGGAGTAGGAACCGGTATTTATTTGCTTTCCGACCTCTTTGACCGTCTGGATGATTTCATTGAAGCCGGTTTGGGAATGGGCACTATCCTGAAGTATTTTCTGGTTAAGATGCCGCTTATTTTTTCCCAGATTCTACCTGCTGTTTTTCTGATCTCCATGATCGTGCAGCTTTGCGTCATGGCCCGCAATAAGGAGCTTTTGGCGTTGCGTACCGGGGGCCTTTCTCTGGCGTGGTTTTTCAGATTTTTCGTGATTTACGCCGTGATCTGGTCTTTCGGGCAGCTCTTGTTCTCGCAGGTAATCGGCGTTTACGGTGAGCAGGAAGCCTACCGTATATGGAAAGAAGACGTGCGTAAAAGCATGCTGGATAAGCGGGTGCTCAAAAATATCTGGCTCAAAGAAGGGCGTTTCGTGGTCGAGGCCAAGGAAGTCATGCCGTTCGGTAACAGGGCAAAGGGTATCACCGTGTACGAATTTGCCGATAATAACGGTGGTATCAAGCGGGTGATCACCTCAGAAAGCGCAGAGGTCAGCAGCAAGTACGGATGGAAGCTTGAGAACGCGGTTGAACTTAGTCCGGATCGTTTTGCTTCCCATGAACATCCGATTTTCACCATGCCTATCAAGCTGAACCTAGACGTATTTAAAGTGGTCGACCCGGATATTGATCCGGCCCAGCTACCGCTCTGGCAGCTTGATCAAGTTATTGAGCAGCTTAAGCTGTCCGGTTCAAATGTGGATCGTCTGATCACAGCATGGCATACCAAATGGTCCTATGCTTTTTCATTATTGACCATGGCACTGGTATCGTTGGCATTAGTTACCATCACCGAGAATATTTATGTGAATATCGGGGTCGGGCTGGCTTTAGTCTTTACCTATTACGCCCTGTTCATGGTCGGTGCGTCAGCAGGGGATAGCGGGGCATTGCCGCCTATGATTGCGGCGTGGCTGGGTAATATTCTCGTCAGTTTACTGGCACTCACCAGAATTGCATGGGTGCTCCTGCCGGAACATTTCGGCAAGTACATGACTAAATTGAAAAGATAAGAAAAAGGGCATTCCACCGGATGATGGAATGCCCCATAAATAGGTCTTTTTAATTCTTCTATTTTGATTCTTCTTCAATATTTGCCAGTTCAGGAATTGCAGTAACATCAAGCAGGTTCCAGAGTCTGGTGCGGTTCATGCCGGTTTTACTGGATACGCAAATCGGCTTGACTTTAAGGATATCTTCCCATTTATTCTGGACTTTAGCACGGTCCTTCTGCTTGGTCTTGTCCGATTTGGTCATGATCGGCAGAATAGGGAGGTTGCAGTGTTTGAAGTAGGAAATCAGGTCCAGATCATTCTGCTGCGGATTGTGGCGGCTGTCCAGAAGAACTGCCGCTGCTGCGATGTGTGGGTTGTCGAGCATGTAGTTGTCGATCAATTTTGCCCATTTAGCGCGTTCAGTCTTTGAGCAGCGAGCGTAACCGTAGCCGGGCAGGTCTACCAGAAAGTAGCCATGCGGGCTTACTTCGTAGTAGTTGAGGCTGCGTGTTTTACCCGGCGTGGAACTGATTTTGGCCAGTTTTTTTCTGTTTGCAAGGCAGTTGATCAGCGAGGATTTTCCCACGTTGGAGCGTCCGGCCAGAATAATCTGCGGCGCGGCGAATTCTTCAAGCTGATTGATCTCGTAAACTGTTTTAATTAGTGTCAGTGTATTATCCATAAGGAATTGTCCTTGATTATTCGTGTTTGCTTAAACCTGACTTGTTCACTTATTTATTGAGGCTAGTCAAGCAAAGCGTTCATGACAAGAATATTTTCCATAACATTAATTTATTATAGGTGGATTCCATGAAAACCTTCCTGATTTTGAACGGACCTAATCTCGGTTATGTCGGTAAACGTCAGCCTGAGATCTACGGTTCTGATAAGATTGAAGATATTCCCGATCATCTCAAAACTATCATGGGCGAGAAAGCTGATGAGATTAAACTGGAATTTTTTCAATCCAATTCTGAAGGAGCGTTGATCGATAGGCTTGAAAAAGCTCGAGAAGAGGGTGTCGACGGGGTCGCTTTCAACGCTGGAGCATACACCCATACAAGTCTCGCTTTGGCAGATTGCCTTGCATGGATTGAAGTTCCCTGTGTAGAAGTTCATATCAGTAATATCTGGGCGAGGACAGAAGATCCAGTTCGCCAGAAAAGTTTTATGGGAAAACAGTGTATTGGAGTAATTGCCGGATTCGGAATAATGAGCTATGCCTTGGCCGTTCAAGCATTGTTTACACACGTGACAGCTGAATAAACATCGGGGTTGCGCTTGATAGAGTCACAGCCTCTTTGCAAATAATATTTTATTGGAGGAAATTATGATTTCTACTAAAGATTTTAGAAACGGATTGAAGATCGAAATTGATGGTAAACCTTTTGAAATTGTTGAATTTCAGCATTTCAAACCCGGTAAGGGCGGCGCATTTGTCCGCACCAAGCTGCGTAACATGTTTACCGGCCGCATCACTGACCAGACTTTCCGTTCCGGTGAAAAAGTTGTGAAGCCTGATATGGCTACCAAGGAAATGCAGTACCTTTACAAAGACGGTGAAGATTACGTTCTCATGGATCTCGAATCCTACGAGCAGATGAACGTACCCGCAGATGTTATCGCAACTGCAGGCGGTTTCATGAAAGAAGGTGAAACCAACAAAGCTCTGCTTTACAACGGAGAAGTTATCGGTGTTGATCTGCCTGCTTCCGTAATTCTCGTAGTTGCCCAGACCGATCCCGGCATCCAGGGTGACCGCGTAAGTAACGCAACCAAGCCTGCTACCCTCGAAACCGGACTGGGCATCAACGTACCCCTGTTCATCAACGAAGGTGACAAGATCAAAGTCGATACCCGTTCCAGCGAATACCTCGGACGTGAAAAGTAATTAGGTTTGTTACTTGTTTCGGGGGGCTTAGCGCTCCCCGAAAATTGTATTTTCACCAGCCCCTTTCCGGCATCAAACGGAGGATGTGACACTGCCCAGCGGAAAATTCGCAAAAGAGATTTCCGGCATGTTCTGGATTTTTTTAGCCGTATTTCTTTTTATAAGCATGTACTCCTACCATCCGGGGGACCCGACCCTCAATCAGGCAGTCAGCAACAACTGGAAAGTTAAGAACATGATCGGTCCGGCCGGATCATATGCCGCCGGAATTCTTGTTGAGATGCTCGGTCTGGGCTCTTGGCTTTTTCCTTTCTATTTTCTTTTTCTCGGTATCACTTCCTTTATCAGTACACTGCGTCAGCCGTGGTGGCGTTGGACAGGTTTGGTGTTGCTCTATGTCTGCATGCTGGCTTGGGCATCACATCCTTGGCTGGTTCAATTTCAGAAGCCCCTGCTCATTCATGAAGGTGGCTTTATCGGCGGAATCCTGTCCAAGTGGTCTTTTAAATACCTCAAGCCAGTTGGGGCTTTTCTCTTCTGGATGTTCATGACTTTGGCCGGGATTCAGTTGACACTTAATCTCAGCTGGGCTTCCATCGGCAAGCGTTTGCGTTCCATACTTACCGATTTCTTCCTTAAAAATAAGGAGCGGGTGGAACGCAAGGCCAAGCGAATGAAATCCGAACAGGCTGTGAAGCGTGCAAAACGCAAAAAAGCCAAGGCTGAAGCTAAAGCCTCCCGCGAAGCTGAAAAAGAACTGGCTGCGGATAAGGATGCTGTTGATGCTGACACAGAGGAAGAGGACGGACTTCTCGTTCTCAAACCGTTTCAACGTGAATCAGCCAAAAAGGAAAAGCCTAAAGCCAAGGCAAAGCCCAAGAAGCCCAAAGCCAAAAAAATTGATATCAGCACAGATTTCCCAACTTTTGATTTCTTAGCAGAACCCAAAGTTGCCGGAGTTCAATTTGATCCCAAGGATCTTGAAGAGAAGACCGAAGCCTTAAAGGTCTGTTTGAACGATTTTAATATAGATGGCGAAGTTCAGAAGGTTATTCCCGGGCCGGTGGTAACCATGTTTGAATTCCGCCCAGCTCCGGGCGTCAAGGTTAGCAAGATTGCGAACTTGACCGATGACATTGCTTTGGCTCTTAAAGCTACTGCTGTTCGTATTGAGGCGCCTATTCCGGGCAAGGATTCTGTAGGAATTGAGATCCCCAATGATAATCGGCAGACCGTATATCTGCGTGAAATTTTTGAGCACAGCTGCTTTACCAAATCCAAGTCCCCGCTGACCATGGCTTTGGGTAAGGATATTCAAGGTGAACCTGTTTCTGCAGACCTCGCCAAGATGCCGCACTTGCTCGTTGCAGGGGCTACCGGCGCGGGTAAGAGTGTCTGTCTGAACGGTTTGCTTATGTCCATGCTCTACAAAGCTGGCCCCGAAGAAGTCAAGCTGTTGCTTATAGACCCCAAACGCATTGAACTTGCTGTCTACGCCAGCCTGCCACACCTTGTGCATCCGGTTGTTACTGACATGGCTCTTGCCAAGTCCGCATTGGAATGGGCAGTATTTGAGATGGACAAGCGTTACGAGAACATGGCCCGTTTGGGTGTACGTAACATTGCCAGCTACAATGAGAAGCTGGCCAAGTCCGGCGATGATCTGCCTGAAGAGTTGGAAGATCTCGAACCGATGCCGTATCTGGTTATCGTTGTTGATGAGCTTGCCGACCTGATGCTTACTGCCGGTAAGGACGTTGAGATCAGTATTGTACGTCTGGCGCAGCTGGCGCGCGCGGCCGGGATTCATATTATCCTTGCTACCCAGCGTCCTTCTGTTGATGTTGTTACCGGATTGATTAAAGCAAACTTCCCGACCCGTATTTCTTTTCAGGTTACCTCCAAGCACGATTCACGGACCATTCTTGATATGGTTGGTGCTGAAAAGCTGCTCGGACGTGGTGATATGCTCTTTAAACCCAGCGGCTCAAAATTGCGCAGGTTGCATGGCGCGCTGGTGGAAGATGATGAAATCAAGGGTGTGGTTGATTTCTGGAAGAAGAAATATCCGCAGGATTTCGAACTTGATTTCACAGATTGGAAAGAGTCCCCGTCATCAGGCGCAGGTCCCGGTTCCATGCCCGGAGAGTCCGACGATCCAGTCTATAACGAGGCCGTACAGTTCGTCATGGAGCAGGGTAAGGCTTCCATCTCGCTGTTGCAGCGCAGGTTCCGTATCGGGTTTAACCGTGCGGCCCGGTTCATCGAGCAGATGGAACAGGACGGCATTCTTGGACCACAGGATGGCAGCAAGCCACGCATAGTTTTGGTTACTAAAGATTAGCCTTCGGAGGCCAAGAATCTTTTTAGTATGCTTAGCATGTAGTTTGTTAAGGTGACATAATATTTAAGTCCGTAGGATCTTGAAGATCTTACGGACTTTTAATTTATTGAAAGGAAAATATTAATCTTCAACTAATCCCAGATAAATTTAAATGGACAGCAGTCGCCGCCTTCTGCGAGGGTGGTTTCGCGGACCATGCTCAGTTTCTCGCTGTATCCTTTGGCGAATGGTTCGTCGCGGGAACAGGAGAGAAGTTTGCAGAGTTCTGCAGGCAATCCCATTTCTTGGTATGATTCCTGATAACGGCAGCGGATCACTTTGACTGTCAATTCATTGCCGTTGATGTATATATTTTCAACTTCAATGGCGTCATCCCTTTTCCAGATTTCGACTACAGTGGCGAAATGTTCAAGATTTGGAGTGCTAACGCTGGCGGCTAAATTTTGGCCTGCTTTACGGGCCGATTTTTGCAGGTTTTCAGCTATGATTTGCAGGGCTTTTTCCTGCCCGAATTGCTCGCTCATTGTTTCATAGAGTTCACCGTAAAGTTCGGCCTCTATGAGGCGGCGGGAAATTTGTGATACAGGTTGTACTTTCATAATCAATCCAAAAGGGTTAAGACTGTTTTTGTAGATGAACCCGAATTCACGAGGAGAATAATGAGATTCAGGATATTACTGCTTGCTATCTCGGTTTTGCTTTCATTCAGTTCCGTTGCGGTTGCTGATGAATTGACCACCGAGATTCAAAAAACATACGACTCAATTAAAACATTCAGTGCGGATTTTACTCAGACTTTGACCAATGCCGCAAGTAAAGAACAGGATGTTCGCTCCGGTAAAATTGTCTTTAAGCAGCCCTCTCTATTGCGCTGGGAATCCGTGAAGCCCGAACCCGAACTGCTGATTGTCGGTGAATCCATTGTCTGGGATTATTTCCCGGAAGACAAACTGGCCCTGAAATACCGCACCAAGCAGCTTTTCAACTCCAAGACCATGATCAAATTCATATCCGGTCAGGCTAAGCTCGAAGAAGATTTCGTGGTTGAGAATCAGGGTGATGATAACGGTTTGATCAAACTCAAGCTGATGCCTCTGGAGCCGGAAACCGGTATGGTGCTGGCTTATGTGTGGATTGATCCGGAAAAGAAAATGATGCGCAAGGTGCTGGTGGTAGACTTCTACGGCAACGGTAACGAAGTGTATATGAGCAATATTGAAATTGATCCTGCTGTGGATGACAGCCTGTTCCAGTTCATACCGCCCGAAGGCGTGGACGTGGAAGATAATACAAAGAGTAATTAAAGAATTATTAGCCTTTGGCGGATCTTTCAGGGAATTCTGCCGGGGCCTTAAATCCTTTGTTCTGCTTTGCAGATAGTTTTCAGATTGAATCGAAATGCAACAACCGCAATATCTCAAAGATATTGCGGTTGTTTTGTCTTAAGTCGTTTAATGCGCTTCAAGCTAAGCTTATTAAAAGTTTCTTTGGTTGCGCTAAAAGCGCCGCCGGAGGCATTCTATTTCAACTTTAAATCATTTTTGAGCAAAGTCAGTTCCTTCGCATTTAGTTCACGCCATTTACCGGGTTTGAGATTGCCCAGCTCGACGCGGCCCTGACGAACTCTTTTAAGGCGGAGGATGGTCTTATCAAATTCACTGAACATGCGTCTGATCTGGCGGTTGATGCCTTGGCGCAGTTCCATTTCATACTTTGTAGTGTCGCCGATTTCGGAGAGGGCTTTTATTTTGACCGGAGCGAGAAGCTCATCCTTATCTTCGAGATACATGCCGTTCTCTATGATCAAAATTTCTTTTTCCGAAAGCTTCCCACGGATGGTTACGTGGTAGATTTTGGGCAGGTGCCACTTGGGATGGGTCATGCGGTTGCAGAGTTCTCCATCAGTGGTGAGCAGGAGCAGACCTTCGGAATAAAAGTCCAGCCTGCCAACGGGAAAGACTCTGCGTTTAACGATATCTGCGGGGAGCAGGTCGAGAACGGTCTTGCGGCCCTGTGGATCTTTGGCGGTGGTTACGGTCTCAATGGTCTTGTGCAGCAGAATGTATAAGTCGTCAGACTTCTTGTCGTGCTGCACAAGTTTTCCGTTTACTTCCACACGGTCATTTTCAGGATCAACCTGAATACCGGGGGAATCAGCAAGCTGTCCGTTGATCTTTACCTTGCCTTTCTGGACAAGTTCATCTGCTCCGCGTCGGGAGGAGATCCCGGCGGAGGCAATATATTTATTAAGTCTTACAGTAGATTTTTCAGTCATAATTTCTCAAGCGTTAAAAAGTGCTATCCCTAAATACAGCAAAACTTTTAATTCCACACAATTCGCGGTAACTGCTAGCAAAGCTCGCTAAAAAGTTTTGGATGGATGGGGTCTGGAAAAAGGAAACTTTTGGAAAAAGTTTCCTTTCCCCAGACCCCGGAGGCACATATCTAAGCTTTTATGACTTTAGTGGCAAGCTGCAGGCTGGTGACCACATCGAGCATGTTTGTTGTCTCACCGACCTGTTTTTTGTCGAGCAGGTCGAAGTGGTCGAGGCAGGTTCCGCAAACGAGAATAGACACGCCTTCTTTTTCAAGATCCTGTAGCTTTTCAAGGCATTTGTGATCTTCAGTTGCAAGTTTGACCGCACTGTTGACCATAAGGATTCGCCAGAGGGAATCACCCAGTTCGGGCAGGGTGGAGAGAAAGTTGAACATCAGTCCGGCTCCGAGCTTGTCGTCTCCGCTGCCGAGGAATTCGCTGTTCAGGAAAACGAGAGTCTTGTTTCCGACTTGCGAGAGTTCTTCTCCGCTCATAACTTCGCAGACTTCACAGTCCTGCGCGGCTGCAGAAGCGGAAACATCTTTTTTGCCTTTAAGAACGAAGGCTCCGTCCTTTTCCTTGATGCTGACCTCGTATCCTTTGGTTGCCATGAAGCGTGAGACATTTTCCTTGGCTGCTTCGTTATCAACAATAATTTTTATTTTTGCAGGGTTGTCTGATTCGATAGCATTTTTACATTTAAGTACAGGCTGCGGACAGGGAAGTCCTTTACAATCTATTTTTACTGACATTTTCAATTCTCCTTATGTATTGATTAGAATCATAGGCTTTGCTTGGCGGTCAAATCGATTTATTTAATAAAAACAGGGCTAAGCTATCGGATAAATCTATCTTTACGTAATAGACACTTGCAGTCGAAGCCAATGACAAGTAAGGAAATAGCGCAATCGGCGTTCAGCCATACTAAAGGAGTTAAATTTGCCTAAAGGTGAAAAATACAGCTATCTGAAAAACAAACACCTTATCAAACGGTGTCTTTCATATTTCGGACCATACAAAGTTAAAATCATTATTGCTTTTATTTCTATGGCAATCGTGGCCGCAGCAACTGCCGCCACCGCGTATCTGATTCAGCCGGCCATGGATGATATTTTTATCAATAAAGACCGTGAAGCACTGAAACTGGTCCCGATCGCCTTTATTCTTGTGATGCTGATTAAAGGTGTGTTCAGGTTTTTACAGACCTACCTCATGAACAGCACAGGATTGCTTGTGCTGGAGAGGTTAAGAAACGATCTGTTCAGCAAGATCATTTGTCTGCCTATGGACTTTTTTGAAGAAAGTCAGGTCGGTATGCTCATGTCCCGCATCTTGAATGATGTGGTTGAGATCCGGGCCAGTCTTCCTTCTTTTATTATGATGATCCGTGAAGCATTTACTATTGTCTGCCTGATGGGACTGGTTTTCTATCGTGATCCTTACCTTGCTTCTTTTGCAGTTCTGGTGCTGCCGCTTGCTATTTATCCATTCTTTTATTTCGGACGCAAACTGCGCAAGCTCGGCCGCAAGAACCAGAGCAAAATTTCGGATATCAACGCTCTGCTGCAGGAATCTTTCAGCGGGGTAAAAGTCATCAAGGCTTTTGCCAATGAGAACCGGGAAACTGCTAAATTTGAGAATGAAAACAATCGCCTGGTCACCATCGCGATTAAGGAAATTCTCAACAGCGAACTCTCTTCCCGGATTATGGAAATTGTCGGTGCATTCGGTATTGGCCTTGTGCTCTGGTATGGCGGGGCACAGGTTATTGATGGACATTCAACTCCGGGTACTTTCTTTTCATTCATTGCAGCACTGGTCATGCTTTATGAGCCGATCAAAAAGATGAACTCTTCCAACATTGCAATTCAGCGTGCTCTTGCCGGTGCGGAAAGGGTCTTTGAAATCCTTGATTCCCCAATAATTAATGTGGAGAAGGGCGGCAGCGTTGAGCTGGAGAATAATTTCAGTAAACTGGAAATCAAGAACCTGACTTTCAGTTATTCTTCTTCTGAAGCCCCAGTGCTGGATGACATCAATCTTGATGTTGAGGTTGGACAGAAAGTTGCCATTGTCGGTCCCAGTGGATCCGGTAAGACCACTCTGGTCAACCTTATCCCCCGGTTTTATGATGCTGAGCAGGGTGAGATTATGCTCAATGGCAGACCGGTCAATGAATATACCCTAAAGTCTCTTCGTTTGAATATCGGTATGGTTTCTCAGGAAACTTTCCTTTTTAACTCCAGCGTTCAGGACAACATTTCTTATGTGAGTGTTGATTCAGATCCTAAAAATGTGCGTGAATGTGCAGAAACTGCTTTCGCTCACGAGTTCATTGAGAAGCTTCCTGAAGGGTATGACACCATTGTCGGTGAGCGTGGAGTACGTCTTTCCGGCGGTCAGAAACAGCGTCTGACCATTGCGCGTGCGCTGTTCAAGAACCCTCCGTTGCTCATTCTTGATGAAGCAACCAGTGCTCTTGATACTGAGGCGGAACGCATCGTACAGATGGCTCTTGAGAACCTCATGAAGGACAGAACCAGCATTGTGATTGCCCATAGGCTTTCCACTGTTCTTTCCGCTGACGTGATTGTGGTTATGGAAAAGGGTAAGATTGTTTCCAAAGGCACCCATAAAGAGTTGTTGGAAAATTGTCCCCTGTACATCAAGCTCTACAACATGCAGTTTCAGGATAATTCATAGTTATGAAGATCAAGATTGATCCGGTCATATTCGCGCCTCAGGTGGCCTTCTTGTATCGCTGGTGGGTGCGCTCCATGCGCTTTGATGTGCAGGGAGACGAAAGGGTTATTTCGCTTCATGAACAGGGCAAGCCGTTGATGCTGGCTCTTTGGCATAATGAATTGTTCAGCCTGATCGGAATGGGATTTCTCAAGAAACTGCCGCTGGTGACTATGGCCAGCGACAGCAAAGACGGACAGATTATTACCGAGGTGCTGGAGCGCATCGGCTATGAAGTTGCCCGCGGATCTTCTACCCGTGGCGGCCTTAAGGCAATGCTCGGAGTTGCGCGCGTTATGCGTAAACAAGGAAAGATCGGGGCTATTACCATGGATGGTCCCAAAGGACCGCGCCATGAAGTCAAACCCGGAATTCTGGCTATAGCCCAGAAAACCGGAGCGGCGATCATTCCTATGCGTGCTTATCCGTCCAATCCGGTTATTTTTCATAAATCATGGGATAGATTTGAGCTGCCCAAGCCGTTTATGCCCTGCAAGATTCTGCTCGGCGAACCTTTTGAAGTGACTGACCAAAAGCTTGATGAAGAAATTTTGGATTCTGAAGCTCGCCGCCTTGAAGAGGTCATGGCCGGCATGAAGCCTTAAGATACTTTTATTTGATCATAATAAAGCCGCCCTGTTCCTTATTGGAGCAGGGCGGCTTTTGTTTTGACGTAAGTAGAAAGTTAAATCCCGGCGGCGTTGCTGAGACGTTCTATCAGTTTTTCCAGTTCCTGTGCTGTCCGCGCGAGAGAAGTTATGGATTTTGCTGATTCCTGCATGTCGGATTTGGTGTCACCTGCCAGCATTTTCAGGTCTTCCACACTTCTGTGAATCTGATCGTGCGCTTCTGATTGCTGGTCTGTAGCGTGAGCAATCTTTTCGATTTCAGTAGCCGTATCGATAGACTTACCAGATATTTCCTGAAAAGCCTGTACAGACTTTCCAACCAATACACTGGCATGTTCGACCGCTTCCACCGTCTGGTCGGTGTTAGCGATGTTTGATTTTGCGGAAGCCTGGATACTTTTAATAGCCACTTCGACTTCTTTGGTGGATTGCATGGTCTTCTCGGCAAGCTTGCGGACCTCATCCGCTACTACTGCAAATCCGCGTCCGGCTTCGCCTGCACGAGCGGCTTCAATTGCCGCGTTCAGGGCCAGCAGGTTGGTCTGGTCGGCAATATCATTAATCACTCCTATAATGCCGCCGATGGAATGGCTATGGTCACCAAGTTGATGCATATTTTCTTTTACTGTGTCCGAAAGAGCTTGCAGCTGGTCTATAGCGACACTTGTTTCAGTCATGGTTTGCATACCGTCTTCCGCTCGTTCACGGGTGGATTTTGCTTGTGCTGCAGCATTCTCAGCATTGGAGACAGAGTTCATTAAAGTCTGGTTCATCTCAGTGATGGCCTGTGATGAGTATTCGATACGGTCAAATTGCTTTTCAGTGTTTGAACTGACCTGATCAACCTGAGTTTCAATTTCTGATGCACCTTTGGTCAGATATTTCGAAATAGACTGGGCTTTTTCGGTAATTTCGACCATTACTTGGTGTTGTTCGTTGATTTGCTTTTCCTTGGCCTTTATGTCTGTGAGGTCAACGATTATTGCAAAACCACCGATCAATTCATTGTCCAGATCGTAGAGCGGAGCTGCGTCTATGCGTACGTCGCGGAAATTATTCTTCTTCGTTTTCCAGCAGCGTTCAACATTAAGGATAGCCTGTTTATCTTCAAGACAGCGAGTCAAGATGCCTCTCTCGCCGGGAGGGGCCTGTAACAGTTCTTTGACAGGACGCCCAATCCAGCTTTCACACGAGCCGTTACTTTCCAGCAATTCGCAAAGAGGCTGGTTAATGTAAGATATTTTGGCGTCAGTATCGGAAATCAGGCAGGGGACAGTCATGCCGTCAAGCATTCCCTGCGAAAATCCAAGTTTGTTTTTTAGCTCGCTGACCATAATTTGAATGCCTTCAGCGAGTTTTTTTATTTCACTTTTGAATTTACCCTCCAATCTAGCCTTGAAATTCCCACTTGCGATAGCGCTGACAAAAGTTTCAATGCGTTCAAGAGGGTCGAAAATTGAGCGGCGCAGGAATACTAGTGTAACCAGTACAACCAGCACAGCGGTGACAGCCGAGATGATAAAAGCAAACGTCTGTAGTCTGGTCACTGCATGGAAGGCTTCTTTTTTGCTGATTTCTGAGATCAACGCCCAGCGAGATCTGCCTACCTCAATGGGAGTGAAGGCAACTAGTTTCTCAATTCCCGAAGGCGTGGTTAATAAAGCGGTTTTGCTTTGGCCTTGCAGAGCTAGTTTTACTGCTTTGAAATCAACTTTACCGGAGTCTGGGTTACTAAAAGATTTATTTACTGTGCGGAAGCCTGAATTAAGCTCCGAATCTGAACGCATGAGCATATCAGGACCGACAAGGTAGGATTCACCTGTTTTCCCCATACCTGAGCGTAGGGTCATAATGGAGTTTATTTCTTTAAGGGGAATTCGCAGAGCGACAACTCCCTGAATGTCACCTGCGTGCGAGTGAACCGGGGCACAGACAAATGCGACCGGTTTTCCACCCATGGGAGCATAAGGTTCAAAATCGGCGAACACGATTTCGCCTTTGACCGCTTTTGCAAATGCACGACCGAGGTTTGTATTTTTATATTGTCCTTTTTTGAGGTCGGCTCCGAGGTCTTTTTCTTTTTTTACGGAATACAGAACCCGCCCATAATCATTCATGAGGAGAGCGTCATCGTAACCCAACGTTTTTACGAAAGGTTGGAAAGGAGGAGAAGCATATTGGTGCAATTCAACATATTCCTCTGAACCTACATCCATAGTTTTACCGGGGAGAGCATATTCCATGGTGTACTCTCCGATCAAACCGACCGTATTATATATTTCCTTGACGTTTGAGAACAGTTCCACTTCTTGAAACCATTTATCGACAAGGTCTTGAATATTTTTCTTTTTTGCATCCCGGACTGATTCAAGTTGTCCGAAAGCCTGGCTGGATAATGTATGCGAAGCCATATTAACGCTCAACACTCCGATTAGAATCAGTGGAATAAGGCCTATAGCAACACAAAATGTGATCAACTTTAATTTCAGAGACATGCAGAAGTTCCTCCTCAGCATTTGATGAAGGAAACTTAAGGGTATAAAGAATGTTTACTATGTCTTTAAGGTTACAGTTTGGTTAAAAGCTCATTAATTAGAGCTGTATAGTTGTTTTCGAATACAAAGTTTTGAAGTAAGGGCTTTATGGCTTGCAATTTTATAAATGAATTTCATTGAATTATATTATAGCCTAAAGATTTTAATCTTTATGCAATTGACACTCATTCTCACATTCAATATTGTCGGTGACATTTCAAAATCAAACTGAATATTTGGATAAATCATATCAAATGAGAAAGCTGCTAGATTTTTTTGCTGGTAAAAGAACACGTTTAGAAACAGAAAATGTTGCAAGCATGACTGTTCATCAATTTGCCGAATCGTTGGGAAATGCCATTGATGCTAAAGATCATTACACATGTTCACATTCGGAAGAGGTTGCCGTAGTTGCCCAGATGCTGGCGGTGGAACTGGGCTTGCCTGATCGGGAGTGTGAGTTGCTTCATATTGCCGGTCATTTGCACGATATCGGAAAAATTGGGCTGCCGGATTCTATTTTAAAAAAAGAAGGGCGGCTGACTGCGGATGAATATGAAATGGTGAAGAAGCATCCCGGTATGGGGGCGGATATTGTTAAGCCTGTGGTATCAGTTTCCGGATTGGATCAAATCACCGGGATTATATTACATCACCATGAACGGTATGATGGCGGTGGTTATCCTTATGGTTTGAAGGGGGATCAGATCCCATTCGGCGCACGGCTCATAGCTGTAGCAGATACGCTTTCTGCTATGGCCAGTAATCGCCCATATCGTAAGGCATTGGAATTCAAAAAGATAGTAGAGGAGATAAAAAAATGTTCCGGGTCACAGTTTGATCCGCTGGTTGTCGAGGCATTCTTAGATTGTTCTGAGCAGATTGAAGAATATTTCGCAGGCAGCCCCACTCTGGTGGAAGAATTCGGACCTGACCGAAAAGCATTTTCAGAACAGGTCCGTGTTATGTCTTAATGATTATGACTTCTGTGGATGTTCATTTTTTTTTCAAGTTCCCGCACCGCAAGTGAGCAGGGAAATGTAAGGAGGAAGTACATCAGGATAACCAATGTCCAGATTTCGAAGGTTCTGTAGGTTGCTGACATCAGTTCCTGCCCTGCAAAAGTCAGCTCTTGAATTGAAATAACCGACACAATAGATGAGTCTTTGATGGTTGAAATAAATTGTCCGGCCAATGGCGGCAGAGAGCGGGAAAATGCCTGCGGCAGGATGATGTGGATAAGTTGGTTGCGTTTGGTAAAGCCCAGAGCAGCAGATGCTTCCCATTGCTCGCGGTCAATCGATTCAATTCCGGCACGGACGATTTCCGTGATGTAGGCTCCTTCGAATAGAGCCATGGTTAACACGCCTGACAAGAAGGCGGGAAGCTGTTCCACAGGCCCGAAAAGTGCGTTCAACACTGGGGACGTACTGTCTTCGAGCGAATATGAGAGTTCGGTGATACCAGTTGCCTGCATGATCTGGTCGCCAAGGAAAAAGTAGAATATAAAGATGAGTACCAATGGAGGAACATTACGGACTAGTCCTACATAAGTTCCCGATATCATGCGTAATAAAGGTCTCCGGCTCACTCTCCAGATGCCCATGACAGTTCCTGTGAACAATCCAAGTATGATAGACCATAAAGATAGGCGCAGGGTAACAAGCAAACCCTGAGTGAGCATGCCCGCCCGCCAATCTCCGGATGCAGAATCAAACCGGGCGATATATCCGGGAATAACCGACCAGTCCCAGTTGTAGTTTAGGCCGAGTGCAAGATGCCGGAAAATAAAAATAATTCCTCCCATGATGCATAAAAAGAGTATGTAGTCACGGGAGGTTATTTTTTGGGGAGAATCAAACATTTATAAATCTATTTTATCTGCTTCTTCCAAGGGTCGGTTTTGAACCAATGTTGGTAGCGTGTTTGAAGCCAGCCGTCAGAAGTGCAGATCCTTATCCAGTTGTTTAAATATGTTAAGAAATCAATGTCGCCTTTACGAACCGCAAATCCACTTGGTTCACGGGTAAATCCGTTTTTCATAGGTAAGTACAATTTTTTGGAATACTTCTTTGCAAGTATCTCCGGCAGCGGTTGCGAGGCCATAAGACATGATATTTCGCCTTTCAGCAATGCCTTGATGGAAGCTTCCTCGCTCTTGAAGGTTACGGACTTGGCCTTGGGAGTATAGTTTTTCACCGCGCTTTCGGCTGTAGTTCCCAGACGTACACCGATTATGATTTTAGGACTGTTGAGATCTGATAAGGATCTTAACTGTGCCGGACCGCCAACCTTGGCGTTACTGTAATCCGCGCGGGTCATTTTTCCAGTGGCAACATCCTTATTGGCGACGATAGACATTGAGTTGAATTCATATGGGTCGGAAAAG
Source organism: Maridesulfovibrio spiralis (SeqCode) (assembly GCF_048571135.1). Classification (NCBI taxonomy): domain Bacteria; kingdom Pseudomonadati; phylum Thermodesulfobacteriota; class Desulfovibrionia; order Desulfovibrionales; family Desulfovibrionaceae; genus Maridesulfovibrio; species Maridesulfovibrio spiralis (SeqCode). Next base: position 3,814,029 of record NZ_CP182344.1, read on the forward strand.
TGGACCTTTAAGATTCGTTCCGGTGTCATGTTCATGCCACTGATAATGATATCAAACTTGTGGTCTACCAAGGCAGGAATCATTTCATCCCATTCGGTGGGCACGAAGCTTACTTGCACTCCCATGTCCAAGGCAAGCCTCTTGGCTACATCGACTTCAAATCCTCTGAACTGACCATTTTCGTCTTTCATGGACCATGGTTCAAAAGCAGCAAATCCGACTTTAAGGACTTTACGGTTGAGTATTTTTTCCAAAGTGCCGCTTTTTGAATAGGCTCTTCCGATGTCTTCAGCCAAAACCGGAAAGGCCAGGCTGAGGGTTAGAATTACTGTTGCAACGCTTACGCAGGCAGTTCTCCATAAAGTCATCGTAACCTCCGATGTTAATCTACGTCCTTAATTCCGATCGATGGCGCTCGTAAAAAGAAGAACGTAATTTAGAATGGGTCACTTTAATTATAAGCGATACGTAAAAATTCTGGAAGCATTTAATAAAAAAGACAAAACTGTCATTCAAAACTTAGATCTGCAATGTAAAACAGTCTGAAAAACAATTGTAGAAACGCCCCCACGACATATTTGTCTGTGGGAGCATTCTGTTTAATGAATTGCGGCAGACTCGATTATTCTACCTGTGATTTCCAGTCTTCGGTTTTGAACCAGTAGTTGTAGCGGGCTTCGAGCCAGCCTTCAGAGTTGCAGACCCTGATCCAGTTGTTGAGGAAATTAAGGAAATCAGGATCGCCCTTGCGGACTGCGAAACCGATGGGCTCGCTGGTGAAGTCAGCCTGCAGGGGCAGGTAAAGCTTATTGGGGTATTTCTTGACCAGATTTTCCGGCAGGGGGTTGGAAGCCACGAGGCAGGCAGCCTTTCCATTGAGAAGCTCCTGAATGGAAGCCGCTTCATCATTGAACTTTAGGATGTTAGCCTTGGGCAGGAAGTTTTTTGCAGCTTTTTCAGCAGTGGTGCCGAGGCGGACGGAAACACGGGTTTCAGCATTGTTGAAATCGGTAAGTGAAGATTTGTCTGCTGCAACGTCCTTGTTGGCAACGATAGACATACCGCTGAACTCATAAGGATCGGAAAAGTTTACCTTCAGGTTTCTTTTGGGAGTAATGCCCATACCGCCGATGATGATATCGAATTTACCGGTCAGCAGTGCTGGGATGATGCCGTCCCATTTTGTAGGGATGAAACGGATTTTAACGTCCATGTCGGAGGCGAGACGTTTGGCTACATCAATTTCAAAGCCGATAAAATCGCCATTTTTATCTTTCATGGCCCACGGTTTGAAGGTTGAAAAGCCTACACGCAGTGTTTTACGTTTCTGGATGGTTTCAAGGGCGCTGTCCTGAGAGAGTGCTTGTCTTGCATCTCCTGCCCAGACTGCGGATGAAAGGCCCATAATCAGTATCACGGTGGTAATACCCACGCTGACGGTTTTCCATAAGGTCATTTTTTCCTCCGGGTTGTTTAATTGGTGAATTACCATTCGCTTTTAAATTTTCGGGCTGCGTTATCCAGCATCCAAGAAAGCAAAAGCGTAATCACAAGATATATGGCGGCTACGGTAAACCATATCTCAAAAGTTAAAAAGGTTTCTGAAATTATTGATTGTCCCTGCATGGTCAGGTCATAAATGGCGACGGTGCTTACCAGCGCAGAATCTTTGACCAGGGCGATGGCCTGTCCCGCCAGCGGAGGCGCAATGCGCGGGACCGCCTGTGGAAGGATTACGTTGCAATAAGCAAAGCGTTTATCACCGCCCAGACTGAAGGCCGCTTCCCATTGACCCCGGTCAATGGAAGTGATTCCGGCCCGGAAAATCTCCGAAGCGTAGGCTCCTTCAAACAGGCTCAGGGCAATAACTGAAGCCCAGAAACCATCTATGCCGATGATAGGAGCTACAACAAAATAAATGAAGAAAAGCTGGATCAATAGCGGGGTATTGCGGATCAATTCAAGATAAATCCGGGCAAGACCCTTGGCGGTGAATGAATTTGATAGGCGCATAATTGCCGTACCAAGGCCAATGGCAAAGGTGAGCACAAAGCTGAGTCCGGTAATTTTCAAGGTAATTGCCAGTCCCTGCAAGAGCAGGCCGGGAGTTAATTTTCCGTTATTTAGGGAAAATATGAATTCCGGCACTCGGAACCATTGCCAGTTGTACCCAAGCGTTTCTGTTCCTCTGTAAAGAAGGTAGCAGAAACCGATAGCGATTATACAGAAAAGCAGGGAGTCGATGATGAAAATTTTATTATCGGCCTTTGGTTGCTGACCGTCAGAATCAAACATATGTCTCAAATACTATGAAATTAAATACAAATCCAGAATGTTGTTAAATTAGTCAAGTCAACGACAATTTAGATGAATTGCTGGTACTTTTTAACTGCGGTTAAAAAAAATCCCTCTCAATCCAAAAGAAAAGAGAGGGATTTTTGATTGCGATGGGAATGTTTTTTACATCATTCCGGATACTTTGTTCATCAGGCGAACAAGCTGGTTGGTGAAGCTTGCTTCGTTATCGTACCAGATGATGAGCTTGAGCATTTTGCCGTCCATTACTTCAGTCAGCGGACCGTCAACAACACCGCCGTGGGTGTCGCCGAGATAGTCGGTGGAGACAAGAGGCATTTCAGTGTAACCCATGTGTTCATTTGCAGCTTTTGCAAGAACAGCATTAACTTCTTCTTTTGTGGTGCTGCGGCCGAGGTCACAGGTCAGGTCCACAAGAGAAACGTTGGGTGTGGGAACGCGGATGGACATACCATCAAGTTTGCCTTCCAGTTCCGGGATAACCATGGTTACTGCTTTTGCGGCCCCAGTGGTGGTCGGAACCATGTTCACCGCGCATGCACGGGCACGACGGATGTCTTTGTGGGAACCGTCCAGCACTCTCTGGCTCATGGTGTATGCATGTACGGTGGTCATCAGACCGCGCTCAAGACCAAATTCATCGTTGATGACTTTGGCAACGGGGGCCAGACAGTTGGTGGTGCAGGACGCACCGGAAATAATATTATGTTCCGGTGTGAGGTCGTCATCGTTTACACCCATAACGACAGTAATATCTGAATCAATGCCGGGTGAACTGAGGATAACTTTTTTTGCACCGCAGGCCATATGCTTTTCACAGCTTGCACGGTCACGGAATTTACCGGTGCTTTCAACAACCATTTCACAGCCGAGGTCTTTCCAAAGCCACTCACCGGGAGCGCATCTGGTTACTTTGACCTGTTTGCCATTAATGGTGAATCCTTCCTCGTTTGCTTCAACTTCAGCAGGGTAGGTCCCATGAACAGAATCGTGTTTGAAAAGAAGAGCGAGGTCTTCATTTGATGCACGGGCGTTGATTGCGACAAGGTCAAAATCTTTACTGTCGTGAATCAGGCGGACGAGGTAGCGCCCGATTCTGCCAAACCCATTAATACCAACTTTTACAGCCATTGCTTATTTTCTCCTTATTGTGTCTCCTTTTTCTGAAAATCCCGACAAGTTCTCTGGCGAGTCCGGTCTTTATCAGAACAGCGGCGGCGAATCACTGAACAGCCGCGATTTTCCCTGGTGCGGCGGTGCTTCATGCCCGGAGACTGGCTTCCCTTTGACATCTATTATAATAGATGCGGATCCCTGGTTTATTTTATTACAGGCCGCTTTATTCCCTAAAAAAAGCGGCCTGTAAAAACTATATAGTGTTGGAGCAGCCCAGCACGTTGATCATTTTGTGGCGGACCATCTCTTTAACGGCCTTGCGGGATTCACCCAGATAACCACGCGGATCAAATACGGTAGGGTTCTCTGCCAAGAACTTGCGGATTACGCCGGTCATTGCGAGGCGGATATCAGTATCGATATTGATTTTGCAGACTGCTTTGGAAGCAGCTTTGCGCAGCAGGTCTTCGGGCACACCTTTTGCGCCTGCGATGTCGCCGCCGAATTCATTAGACATTGCTACGAATTCAGGAACGACGCTTGATGCGCCATGGAGTACGATTGGGTAATTCGGCATCAGAGCTGCGATTTTATCAAGACGGTCAAAGTCAAGCTTTGCTTCGCCTTTAAATTTGTATGCTCCGTGGCTGGTTCCGATAGCGATAGCTAAAGAGTCGCAACCTGTGCGTTCTACGAATTCAACTGCTTCGTCTGGATCAGTGTATATGCTCTTTTCGGAAGAAACATGCCCTTCGACACCGGCAAGGCGACCCAGCTCGGCTTCAACCCATACGCCTTTGTCGTGAGCGTATTCAACAACCTTTTGGGTCATGGCAATGTTTTCTTCGTAAGGAAGATGAGAACCGTCGATCATAACGGATGAGAATCCACCGTCGATTACTTCCTTGCAAATTTCAAAGTTTGCGCCGTGGTCGAGGTGGAGTACTACAGGAAGATCACTTTCTTCCAGAGCTGCTTCCACGAGTTTAGTAATGTAAATCAGGCCGGCATATTTTTTAGCACCGGCAGAAACCTGCAGGATAAGGGGAGCTTTTTCTTCGCTGCCCGCTTCCATTATCCCCTGAATGATCTCCATGTTGTTCACATTGAACGCGCCAATGGCATAGCCGCCGGCATAAGCTCCCTCGAACATTTCCTTGGGCGAAACTAGTGGCATGTAATCCTCCTTAGTGGATTATACTTAAATGATGACGCGGCAGTTTATCTGAAATTATTATCCGGCAGCCAAAATGTTTGCCTGCCTTACTTCCCTTATTCAGTAGATCTTGCCGCAAATTAGTTCCAAATACACCTTTATATATCCTATCAGGAAACAAAATGTCCACATCCCTTTATAAAAGGATATGGACTAGGCACCGAAACTTTGCTTCAGAGTCGCAATTGCCTCCCGATCGGTGAAATCAAAATGCAACGGAGTTATGGTGATATGCCCTTTAGTCAGCAGGTCCCGGTCTGTGCCGGGGCTGATCTTTTCTTTAGGCATAACTCCGTCCAGCCAGTAATATTTATGGCCGCGCGGGTCTTCACGGGTTTCATACCAGTCCTGCCATGAAACGCGGGTGTGGCGGCAGATTTTAAGTTCTTCCGCTTCTTTGACCGGTACAGCCGGAAAATTCAAATTGACGACAGTCTTTTCTCCGAGATTCGTCCAGGGGATTTTTTTCAGCAGTTCAGCGCAGTAATCGCCCTGATCTGTAAGCTCTTCGGGCTTGAAGCTGTCATAGGATACAGCCATGGCCGGATAGCCCATCAGCGCACCTTCTGTTGCAGCTGAAACTGTTCCTGAGTATAAAATATCCACACCAACGTTGGCCCCGCTATTGATCCCGGAAACGACGATGTCCGGTTTATCTTCCAACAGTGTGGTTAATGCGAGCTTGACGCAATCCACCGGAGTTCCATAAACACCCAGACCGGTAAAACCATCTTCGTCAAATCTCTTGACACGAAGGGGTGAGGAGAGCGATACGGCGTGTCCCACAGCGGACTGTTCCGTTACCGGGGCAACAACCTGAACATTCATTCCGGCCCTGATCAGGCTGTGATATAAGGCTCGCAGGCCGATAGCCTGAATGCCGTCGTCATTGGTGAGAAGGATATTCATCAATTTTCTCCGCTGGACATTGCAAAAATAATTGGACAGCCAACCCGTGGGTTGACTATGAATACAAATTCCGGGCAGTTATAAAAAACTGGCTCGGTAAGTTTAAAAAACGCATCGCCTGTTGGCGAGGTATCAAAGCAATTCAGGAATAGCAAGAAGTGTCGCAAAAATATACATATATTAAAGATCTTATAAACGGGGAGAGAGTTAAAGATATCTTTCTTGTCGGTGATGCCCAACTGCGTGAATCAAGGAACGGACCATTCTGGAATCTTCGTTTACAGGATAATTCCGGTGTTGTTGAAGCGAAGATATGGAGTCCTTTAAGTCAAAATTTCCGGTCACTTGAAGCAGGTATGTTTGTTGTCGCCGGAGGTCTGGTCGGATCTTTCAGGGATAAACCACAGCTGACCGTAGAAGTTCTTAATATTCTTGACCCTGAAGTCGCAAGGTTGGATATTACTGATTTTCTTCCTTCCAGTGCAGAGAAACCCGAAGATATGATGCAGGAGCTGGATTATCTAATCGCCGAACACATGGTCCACCAGCCTTGGAAAAAGTTTTGCCGCAGGGTTCTTAAAGATGAAGCCGTACATGGCAGACTTCTGACTGCTACCGGAGCAAAAGCTGTTCATCACGCTTATGTTGGTGGATTGCTTGAACATACATTGGCTGTTGCTAAGTTGTGCATGTCCATTTGTGATAATTATCCGGAAGTTGACCGGCAGGTTGTTCTTGCCGCTGCTATTTTTCATGATCTAGGCAAGGCATGGGAGCTTTCCGGAGGGCTGACCAATGATTACACTGATGAAGGGCGGTTGTTAGGGCACATTCATATCGGCGTTGAAGTACTTGAACCTTTTTTGCAAAAGGCCAGAGACCTTGATCCGAAGCTGAAACTTCACTTGAAGCATCTAATTCTTTCGCATCACGGAGAATATGAGTTTGGTGCCCCTAAGCGACCGAAAACGCCGGAAGCATTTATTTTGCATTTCGCGGATAATATTGACGCAAAAATGAACACTATTTTTGCTGAGCTGGGCAAGCTGGACGGTTCTGAAAGTAACTGGACCCCGTATCAGCGGTTTTTGGACAGATATTTATATAAGGCGGAAAAATCTCCCGATAACCCGTCGAGCAAATGTGAACTCAAAAAATCGGAGGCTCAATGTTCATTACCTTTGAAGGAATAGAAGGTACCGGAAAAACAACTCAGATCAAAATGCTTACCGCCTTTCTTGAGGAATCCGGGCGTGAAGTGGATGTCACACTTGAGCCGGGCGGTAGCCGTATCGGTAAAGAATTGCGTAAGATTCTTCTGAATATGGACAGTACCGATATAACCGGTGAATGCGAGCTTTTCCTGTATCTTGCCGACCGGGCGCAGCATGTAGGGCAGGTAATTAAGCCTGCTGTTGAAGCTGGTAAAATCATTATCTCCGATCGGTTCGCAGATTCTACCATTGTTTATCAGGGATATGGGCGTGGGCTTGATCCCAAGCTTCTGCGCGAACTTAATGATGTTGCGGTTTCAGGACACTGGCCCGACTTGACTATCCTGCTTGATATTGAACCGGAGATCGGTCTCAAACGTGCCATGACCCGCAATCTGCAGGAAAATAAGATGCAGGAAGAAGGGCGTTTCGAAGCGGAGTCCATTGAGTTCCATAGTCGGGTAAGGGAAGGTTATCTGACTTGGGCTGCTCTGAATAACGATCGCATTGTGGTTATTAATGCTGATCAAACTCCCGATGAGATCTTTGCTGAGATCAAAGAGAAGGTAGCTGAACGTTTGCAAAACAAATAAGCTAGTAAATTAGTATATTATTTAAGAAGCGCGGCCTGTTAGGCTGCGCTTTTTTTTGGCATTTTAATCAGTGTTACTTTTAATTGTTTTGGTGTGATTTTCGTGTTTGTTATTTTTAAACGCATGCATTGTTTTGATGGAGTATAATTACTTATAAAGTCTGACTTTAATGTATAACATTATATAAAAAGTAATACTTGGTGTTATTTTTGTCTATAATTCAACAAAACAAGCATCTAAAACAATAATCTGCCATTTTGGGTTGACGCTGTGATAGTAAAATGGTTTAAGAGTAATTAGAATTTTCAATACATTAGCGTTCGCATGACAGGAAATATCATAGAGGTACTGACTTAAATGGAATGCTGATGATGATAAAATTAGTGCGCATTGCGGTTTCGGGGCGGATATGTTTCCGGCTCATGTTTGAAGGCTGCAATGTCAGAGGGTTAAACCCACTGATCTTTAATTAGAGGATGGAGGTTTTTATGAAATTCTCTGTGGGACTCGGAAAGGATGGAGCGGAACAACGCCTGGAGCAGAATGGCGTCTCCCGCCGCGATTTCATGAAGTTCTGCGCAACAACCGCCGCTGTAATGGGGATGGGGCCCGCTTTTGCGCCAACTGTAGCGGAAGCCCTGACACAGAAAAAGCGTCCTTCTGTTGTCTATCTGCATGCAGCCGAATGTACTGGCTGTTCAGAAGCTGTTCTTCGTACTGTTTCTCCTTATATTGATGCTCTTATTCTCGACACCATTTCTCTCGACTACCATGAAACCATCATGGCAGCTGCCGGACATGCTGCCGAAGAAGCACTGCATCAAGCAGTACATTCTCCCGATGGCTACATCTGTGTAGTTGAAGGTGGTATCCCGACTATTGAAGGTGGTGCCTGGGGTAAAGTCGGGGGTAAAACAATGCTCGAAATCGTGCAGGAAATCGTTCCGCACGCTAAAGCAACCATCTGCATCGGTACCTGTGCATGCTACGGTGGTGTTCAGGCTGCAGCTCCGAACCCATCCAAGGCTAAAGGTGTTTCTGACGCGCTCGGCGGCGTAACCACCGTTAACCTGCCCGGTTGTCCGACTAACCCGTTCAACTTCGTCGGTACCGTTGTTCATTACCTGACAAAGGGTATACCCGAGCTTGATGATGTTGGTCGCCCGACCCTCTTCTACGGTGAGTCCGTGCATGACAACTGCCCGAGACTTAAGCATTTCGACAATGATGAATTTGCACCTTCCTTTGCATCCGAAGAAGCCAAAAAAGGCTACTGCCTGTACGAACTCGGATGTAAGGGCCCGGACACCTACAACAACTGTCCGAAAGTCAAGTTTAATCAGACCAACTGGCCTGTTGAGGCCGGGCACCCCTGCATCGGTTGTAGTGAGCCCGATTTCTGGGATGAAATGAGCCCGTTCTACGAGCAGAGTTAGTGCTCTCTATTACTTAAAGTTATTAAACTAACTTTCAATTCTTTTGGAGGATTGTATATGTCTGGTTGCAAGGCTAAATCGGGCCCCGCAGTAGCGGCGACCCCTTTTGATAAAAACTACACCGGTCCGGTGATTGTCGACCCGCTTACCAGAATTGAGGGACACCTCAAGATTGAAGTTGAGGTCGAAAACGGTAAAGTCAGCAACGTTTGGAGTAGTTCCCAGCTCTTCCGTGGTCTGGAAATTATCCTGAAGGGCCGTGATCCCCGTGATGCACAGCACTTCACCCAGCGTTCCTGCGGTGTTTGTACTTACACCCATGCTCTGGCTTCCACTCGTTGTGTTGACAATGCAGTTGGTGTTGATAAAGTTCTGCCCGAAAACGCACGTCTTATCCGTAACCTCGTGCTCGGCGCTCAGTACCTGCATGACCATATTGTCCACTTCTATCATCTGCATGCCCTTGACTGGGTTGATGTAGTCAGCGCGCTTCAGGCAGACCCCGTAAAGGCTGCTAAAATTGCTAACAGCCAGTCTTCACGCGTCACCAAGCCTGAAGATCTGAAAGCTGTTCAGGAAAAGCTGAAAAAATTTGTTGATTCCGGCCAGCTCGGTATCTTTACTAACGCTTACTTCCTCGGCGGACACGATGCATACTACCTGCGTCCTGAAGAAAACCTCATTGCTACCGCTCACTATCTCGAAGGTCTGCACCTTCAGGTTAAGGCTGCACGTGCAATGGCTGTTTTCGGCGCAAAGAACCCGCACACCCAGTTCACCATCGTTGGCGGCGTAACCTGCTACGAATCCCTGACTCCGAAACGTATTCAGGAGTTCAAGGATCTTTATAACGAAACAATGGCATTTGTTAACGAATGCTACATTCCTGACCTGCTGATGGTTGCATCTTACTACAAAGATTGGGCTGGAATCGGCGGTACTACCAACTTCCTGACCTTCGGTGAATTCCCCGAAGTTGAAGCAGACATCAACAGCCGCTTCCTTGAGCAGGGTGTAATCATGAACCGTGACCTCTCCAAGGTTATGGATTTCAACCCCGATTCCATCAAGGAAGATATCAGCCACAGCTGGTATGATGGTGATTCTTCTCTGCATCCGTATGATGGCGAAACCGATCCTAAGTATACCAACTATGAAGATCGTGACCGTTACTCCTGGATGAAGGCTCCCCGCTACAAAGGCGAGTCCATGGAAGTTGGTCCGCTGGCACAGATGCTCGTATCCTACGCTCGAGGCAACAAGGACGTTGTTCCTGTTGTTAATCATGTTCTGTCCACCCTCGGTGTCGGACCCGAAGCTCTGTTCTCCACCCTGGGTAGAACCGCAGCCCGTGGTATCGAAACTGTTGTGGCCGGGAATAAAATGACTGAATGGGTTAACAACCTCGAAGATAACGTTGCTTCCGGTAACACTGATCTCGCAGTTGAATGGGAAATGCCTGATGAAGCGGAAGGTGTTGGCTTTGTTGGCGCACCCCGTGGCGGCCTGTCCCACTGGATCAAGATTAAAAACAAGAAGATCGAAAACTTCCAGCTTGTTGTTCCTTCAACCTGGAACCTCGGTCCCCGTTGTAACCAGAACAAAATGTCCGCAGTTGAAGAAGCCCTCATGGGTACTCCTATCGCAGACGCCAAGCGTCCTGTCGAAATCCTGCGTACAGTTCACTCCTATGACCCCTGTATCGCTTGCGGCGTACACGTCATCGATGCTGCGACCAACGAAGTTCACAAGTTCAAGATCCTCTAGTCGGTTAAAGCTTCAAGAAAATATTACGGGAGCCTGCATTGCAGGTTCCCGTTTTTTTGATTGCCTCCGGCGGCCTCGCGGGGCGCCCTGCCGGGAGCCTTAAACCCTTTGAAAAGGGTTTAAGAATCCCAAACTTTTTTAGCGAGGCTTCGCCGTGATGGGTTTTGGGTTTTTGATCATAATATTTTGATTTTTTTATTGAATTTCCATTCCGAATTGGGCTACACAGGTTTATAGGGATGGAATAGAGATGGATTGTAAATAATTTTCTAAGAACCCGTAGCGAAGCCTATTAAAAAGTTTTGAAGAGTCCAAAGAAACTTTTTCCAAAAGTTTCTTTGGCCCTCGGAGAGACCGCCGGTAGGCCCGCCGGAGGCATCCAAGTGACAGAAGACAGAAAAATTTTAGTTTTAGGTGTGGGAAACATACTTTTTACTGATGAAGGCATTGGTGTAAAAGTGGTAACTGAACTTCAGAAAGAATATTCATTTTCCGAGAACGTGGAGCTGATGGATGGCGGTACGCTTGGAACCAAGCTTATGGGCCCCATGATGGAATGTGATTTCCTGATTGTAGTGGATGCCGTGCTTGGTAATGATGAGCCCGGTTCGGTTTATCGCTTGACAGGAGACGATTTGCGTAAGAGTCTTGGTTTTAGAGATTCCATCCATCAGACTGACCTGCTTGATACAATGGTCCTGTGTGAATTGTGTGACAGGCGTCCGGAATGCGTGGTTATCGGGGTAGAGCCCAAAGATTATCAGACCATGCATGACGAAGTCTCTGACGTTACGCTGGCACGGCTTCCTTTTATGATGGAAAAGGTGCTTGATGAAGTGTCCGCTGCGGGCGGAAGTTATGAAAAGATGGCCTAGTGCCAAGAAGGGGTGTTTTTCATGTGTTTAGCTATTCCTGTTCAGATTAAGTCCATTGAGAATCAAGTAGCCAAATGTAAGGTTGGAGAGGGTGAGACTTACCTTGATGCTTCCCTGATGCTCCTTGCTGATGAAGTTGAAATTGACGATTATCTCATCGTTCACGCCGGTTTTGCTCTTCGCAAACTTGACCCGAAAGAAGCAGAAGAAACCTTGAAAATTTTACGCGATATGATTGAACTTACTGAAGCTGAGAAAAATAAAGCATGCAATGCTTAGCTTAGCTGTTTGAGCCATGCATAAAAAAATCCCGGCAACTTGATCAAGTTGCCGGGATTTTTTGTGTTTAGATAATCTTCTTTAGCTTGTGAACTTCTTCTTGATTCCGAGAAGAGTAAGCAAAGATGCGCCGAGCAGCCAGATTGCTCCGGGGATAGGAGTTGCAGCACTGGGCTTTTCAACGACATAACCGTTGATCATTCTGGAGACTGCTGAACCTTCGTCGTTCCACTGGAAATTAAAACGCTGGTCCGCGCTTAAATGCATTTCATCAATTCTTGCATTGTTGGGTTCTGCACTATACCAATCGGTAAAATTCCACTCTTCACCAGTGACCCAATGCCAATTTGCTGTAGGATTCTGTCTATTAGAGTCGCCAGTCTGGAATGCACCAAGCCAATATGCCTTATCCTGTCCCTGAAGGACTGTGCTCTTAAGGAAGTTGCTTTCAGCTGCAGAGGTTATTGTAACCAGATGTCCACCAGTTGCTTCTGCGGCAAGCTTTGCATCATTCCAATTAATTCCGCTGGATTGAACAATGGTGTATTCCGATCCACCGAAAGAGAAGGTTGATGCCAGAGTCGTTTGACTTGAAAGCAAAAGTAAGCTCAACGCAAGTAAAATTACGTTATAATATCTCATTATAGACCTCCCCGTCATTCATGAGTAATTTTCTAACTATATACTTTATGCATAAATTTTGGTTTATGCAAGCAATGCTGATAAAATTATAACTTGTCATTGATGTATGTTTCTTAATTGCATAAATAACAGTGCGTTAAAATGGCTATGATTTTTGAAAAAATACCGCTGTTCAACGTCAAGATTCAGTGGTAATTAAGCACTACGAAATTTAAGTGAATCTTTTGGAGATATTATGATAAATAAAGATAGAATTTTAAGTCTTTTTTTTGATCTGGTAAAAATTGATAGCCCCTCGCTTCAGGAAAAAGAAGTCGCAGTTTACTTGCGTAAAATAATGGAAGAAAGAGGCTATGAAGTTCGTGAAGATAATGCCGGAAAAGCCAGCGGCGGTAATACAGGGAACCTCATTGTCCGCGTTCCTGCTACCGGAGAAGGTGATCCTATCGCTTTTTCAGCACATATGGATTGTGTTCAGCCTTGCATTGGCGTTGAGCCTATTATTGATGGTGACGTCATACGCAGTGCCGGAGCAACTGTTCTTGGCGGTGACGACAAAGCAGGGATTGCCATGGCAATTGAAGCCTTGAGCCATCTTGAAGATGAATCTATCCCGCATCCTGAAATTTATTTTGTATTCTCTATCTGTGAAGAGTCCGGCATGCATGGGGCAAAGAACCTTGATACCGACCTGCTTCCCACAAAAGATATCGTTATCCTTGATTCCAGTGGAGATGTAGGAACTATTGTTGTAGCCGCACCTGCAAAGGCCGGAATCACTATGACTTTCATCGGCAGGTCTGCCCATGCCGGAATTGCTCCTGAAGAGGGGATCAGCGCCATTCAAATTGCAGCCGAAGCCGTTTCTGGAATGAACCTCCTGCGCATCGATGCTGAAACCACCGCCAACCTTGGTCGTATTGAAGGCGGAACTGTGACTAATATTGTGGCCGAAAGCGCGACTCTTACCGCTGAAGCACGGTCACTTGATGACGGTAAGCTTAAAGCCCAGCTGGAACACATGGAATCCTGTTGCGCTGCTGCGGTAGAAAAAGTTGGTGGAGATTATAAATTTGAATACGAAATTTCATATCCCGCCTTGCATGTTGCAGATGATAGTTCCATTCTTGAAAGCGTGGAGCAGGCCTGCAAAAATATTGGAGCTATTCCGAGTCGTGTGCCTACAGGTGGCGGCAGTGATGCTAATATACTGTATGGCAAAGGTTACAACGCTCTTACCCTCGGAATCGGTATGAGTAAGGTGCATACAACTGAAGAATTTATCGCTATCGATAGTCTGACCGGATGTGCTGAACTCGTAGCCGAAATTATGAAAAGTTAATTTTAATTCCCAGCCCGAAAGCTTTGTTTTCGGGCTGGTTTCACCGCTGATATTCGTCCAGCGCAATCAGTTAACGAATACGGAGACCTTAATGCCGTTACCGGAAAAAGATGCTATAATTTTTCATCCCATCGGACACATTTGTTCTCCCCATCAATCTCTTGAAGGCATGCCCATTCAACCTTCCGGAGCCAAAGATGTAGTAGGGAAGATAGAACTTCATGGTGCACTTGAAGAGGGATTGCAGGATCTTGAAGGGTTTTCGCACATCATTCTTTTGTATCATTTTCATAAAAATGAAGGTTTTAAACTGAAAGTAAAACCTTTTATGGATACTGTTGAACGCGGCCTTTTTTCCACCCGTGCACCGCGCAGGCCAAATATGATCGGCATGTCCACTGTGGAATTGCTGAGCATCGAAGGTAATATTCTGCACATTAAAGGTGTTGATATTCTTGATGGAACACCGTTGATTGACATTAAGCCATATGTCAAAAAATTTGATGCTGTCCCTGCTGACCGCTTTGGGTGGCTGGAAGAGAATGCAGATAAATCCGAGTTACTTAAATCTGATGAACGTTTTGTAAGAGATTAGCCCGTAAGGATTTTTATTTATATAAATCCAGATTTCTTTGTTAGAAAGAATGCTCTGGATGATATGATTTGGTTTTACATCCTAAATGGTTCTCAATGCTAGTTACCTAAAAAAGACCCTGCCGAAGCAGGGTCTTTATGGGGAGGAGGATGAATTCCTTTCTATCTGATTCCTTCGGGGTGACAGGCGGAATTAACACAACCGGTCATTTCCTTGTCATTACCGAATTCTTTCACGTGGCAGCCGAGGCATGAAGCGCGCTTAAGGTCTTTGCGCTTGTAATGCATGGCTTTGAAGTAAGACTTGTAACCTTTGGTAGGTACAGGCTCAAAGTTAGTGTGACAATCGGCACAACTGGTCGGTTCCTTTGTCTTTTTCATCTTGTGATGGCAATCGGAACACTCATAGTTTTCATGGCTGGAGTGGTTGAATACTACTCCATGGTCTTTGTCACTTTTGCCCTTGATGAAGTTGATAACCAGATCATCATCAGGAGCGGTCCAATCTTCTTGTGCACCCGCGCCGATGGCGACGAACACAATGCCCATCATGCACAGGCAAGCGATCAATAATTTTTTCATCTTATTTCTCCTGCCTGCTAGGCTTTATTTTTAAGAGCGGTAAGGAAACCACGTCTTGATGTTTTAGACGGGCTGACCTTGGCCATGACAGTCTTGCGTTTATCAGCGGAGGCTACCAGAGTTTCGTGGTAGCTTTCCGGTTTGGTTTCGCAGAGGTAGATAACGCGGACATCGTCAGGATCGGCGAGGTATGCGTTGGGATTGGTTTTCTGCACTTCCGCAAGTCTTTCCTTGGCCAGCTTGAGCATGTCAGCACGGTCACCGAAGTTCATTGTTCCGGTGGGGCAGCTCTGTACACAGGCAGGCAGCATTCCCATTTCCACACGATCAATACACATATCGCATTTGGAGAAGAGACCGCTTTCGGGGTCCTGACGGGGAACGTTGTAAGGACACATTTCCCAGCCTTCAACCTTGCCTTTGGGCAGAACAGCCTTGTCGGTCATGACGACTGCGCCGGTCTTTTCGTCCTGCACAACTGCTCCGGGTGCGTACATGTTTGCGATGTACTTACAAGGAGGTTCAATGCAGTGACGGCACTGTTCCGGGAAGAAGAGCCAACGGAACTTGCCATCTTCGTCGCGGGCTTCGCTGAAGCGCACCAGACGGATGGTTTTGGAAGACAGATCCTGCGGGTTCTGATGGGAACCCACGTTGCGGGTCTGTTCCGCAGGGAGCTTTTTCCATTGTTTACAGGCAACCTGACAACCACGGCAGGCGGTACAAACGGAGAGGTCTACAAAGAAGCTTTTACCGGACATTATTTATCTCCCTCCTTCCACTTGCGGATGTTGACCATGAAGGCCTTGTACTCTGGGATACCGGTGTTCGGGTCACCCACGTTGGGGGTTACAATGTTTGCAGAATCACCGCCGTTCATAGGAGTGATCCAGCCGTAATGCCAAGGCATACCGACCATGTGAACGTCAGTTCCGTTGATGTTGTAAGGTTGGATACGTTCGGTAACCATAGCGATGGCCCAGAGTGATCCACGTACACTTTCTACGGTTACTTTTTCGCCGTTCTTGATGCCGCGCAGTTCAGCCAGTTCAGGACTGATTTCAACAAACATCTGAGGTTCGGCTTCAACCAGCCATGACTGCCAACGGGTCATAGAGCCGGTCTGCCAGTGTTCGGTTATACGGTAGGTGGTACCAACGAAGGGGTAGCGCGGGTCGCAGACTGCTTTTTCCTCGCCCTTGATCTGTACCGCTGTTGGGTTGTGCAGGGTTTTGGAGAAAGGATGGTTGTCGACCGGGCATTCCAACGGCTCGTAGTACTCAGGCAGGGGACCGTCAGCGCGGCCGGGGCCGAAGAGCTGTCCAAAGCCGTTTTTACGCATGATGAACGGATGACGGGTTCCGGGCTTCCAGCCACCATCAGGAACATCACCGACCCACTTGGAGCCGTTCCACTTGATAACCGCTTTTTTGGGTGCCCAAGGCTGTCCCTTTTCATCAACAGAAGCTCTGTTGTAAAGGATGCGGCGGTTTACCGGCCAGCACCAAGTCCAGTTGGGGAAGAGTCCGATATTGGCCTGTTCCTTGGTTTGGGTGGCGTCGTGGCGTTCAGATTTGTTACCATCATCGGTCACGGAGTTGCAGTACAGCCAGTTACCGGAGGTAGTGGAACCGTCTGCCTGCAGATATGCGAAGCTTGGAACTTGTTGTCCCTTCTTGAACTTCTTACCTTTAACTTCACAGTCGCGGGTAAACCAGCCGTTACAGAGTTTGGCTGTTTTTTGCGCACTGAATTCCATGTGACCATGGTCGTTTTCTTCACACATGTTGTCGAAGCTGAGACGGGTGATAGGTTCAGGGTACACACCGCCTTCTTTTTCATACAGAGCTTTCAACTCTTCCCAGATTTCGTGGAAGTAGTGACCATCAGTCATTACATCTCCGAAAGTATCGGGACCCTTGTAACGCCACTGCATCCAGCGACCGGAGTTGGAAACGGAACCTTCTTTCTCGATTGCAGATGCACAGGGGATGAAGAAGGTTTCAGTTTTACATTTCTTAGTATCGATCTCGGGACCTTTCCAGAAGTCGCTTGTTTCGCACTGGAAAAGGTTTACGTTGACCATCCAGTCCAGTTTACCGAGAGCCTTACGGGTCTTGATAGAGTCGGAGCTGGAGCAGGCCGGGTTCATGCCCCAAACCAGACCGCCGGTGAATTTCCCTTCATACATGCGGTCGATGAGCGGAATCCAGGAGTACTGGCTGGCCTTGTGGTTATCGAGGCGCGGCAGATACTGGTAACCTTGATCAGGGGTGTCCTCGGAGTACATGGCTTTAATCAAGCTTGCTGAGTACTTGGGATAATGCTGCCACCAGTTTGCAGACTCAGGGTCGTTGCTCTTAGGAGTATAGGTATTGTTGTACTGCTCAAGAGTGTCCTGTCCGGCCAGAGGAGTTTTCAGATAGCCGGGGAGAATGTGATAGAGCAGGGCGTAGTCAGTGGAGCCCTGTACGTTACACTCGCCGCGAAGTGCGTTAACACCACCACCAGCAATACCGATGTTACCGAGCATGAGCTGGATGATAGCCATGGCACGGATGTTCTGTACGCCGACAGTGTGCTGGGTCCAACCCATAGCGTACATGATGGTACCGGCTTTATCTTTTTTACCGGTAGCGGTGTAGGTGTCATAAAGCATATCAAGATCTTTCACGGACACACCGGAGATGGAGGATACTTTTTCCGGGGTGTAGCGAGAGAAGTGCTTTTTCAGGATCTGGAATACACAATTGGGATCCTGCAGGGATTTATCCTGCTTGGGGATACCTTTGTCATCCAGTACAAAAGCCCACTTGGACTTGTCGTAAGAGTTGGTTTTGCTGTCAAAGCCGGAGAACAGGCCGTCTTTGAATTCATAACCATCACCTACGATGAAAGAAGCGTTAGTGTAATCAACCATATATTTATGGAAGTAACGCTTATTCTTAATGAGGTAGTTGATCATCCCGCCCAGTACAGCAATGTCAGTACCGGAACGCAGAGGGATGTATGCATCCGAGCGAGCGGAAGTACGGGTGAAGCGCGGATCAACGTGAATAATCTTTGCACCGCGTTTCTGTGCTTTTACAGCCCATTTGAAAGAAATGGGGTGGTTTTCGGCAGCGTTACTGCCCATTATCAAAATGCAATCACTGTTCTGAAGGTCATTCCAGTGGTTGGTCATCGCGCCGCGTCCGAACGACTCTACCAGAGCCGCAACAGTTGCGCTGTGTCAGATACGTGCCTGGTGCTCAACATAGACCAGGCCGAGTGAACGCATGAAGCTGTGCATTGCATAACATTCTTCGTTATCCAGCGCAGCGGAACCGAGAGAGGCGATACCCATGGTACGGTTAACGACCTGTCCCTTTGCATTTTTCTTTTCGAAGCTTTCATCGCGAGATTTTTTGATCAGCTGTGCGATGCGTTTTTTGCAGAAACTCCAATCTTTTTCTTCCCATTCAGTGGCGTAAGGAGCACGGTACAGGAATTTGCCGGGGCGCTTGGGGTTTTCGGTCATCTGGATAGATGCCGCACCCTTTGCACAGAGGGCACCTTCGTTAATGGGGTGGTCGGGGTTACCTTCCACGTTCAGTGCACGTTTGGTCTCGAGGTCGGTGTTAACCAGAAGGCCGCAACCAACTGAACAGAACGCACAGACTGATGTAGTCTGCTTGGTCCATTTAGGGCTGAGCTGTCTGGCACGGTCTTCGGCTGTGTTGGCAAAGGCCTTCCCAAGCCCGCCGAACGCCGGAACCGCAGCGAGACCGGCAGCTGCAGCAGTCGTCAGCTTCACAAAATCTCTACGATTAATATTCATCATCGCTCCTGAAATTTGAGGGTGTTCCAATCATCTGGATAACAACCTATCGGTCAAGAGGGATTAAAGAAAAAAAAAGTTGCTTGTTGAGTTAATGACACAACTTAATATATGCGCTTTTTGATATAATTATAAAATTGACGCTTATGTTATTGAATTTTAAGAACTAATTAGAATGCTCCTTATTCGTAGAGAGAAAAAGAGAATTTAATTCAGCGGTATTTGGATAATAAGCCTTTGAGAAGGTGTTGTGCTTTTAAGTGTTCGAAATAATATGATTTTATGTTTTAGCACTGAACTCTGGAATTGCCGCTAATGCTCTATTGTTACTAATCTGACATAATTGCTCAAAAAAAGAGGGAAATAGGGACTGTTTTTAAAATTGAAAACAGTCCCTATCAATGTTTTCAGCTACTTAGTGGCAATAATAGCAAATTCATTGCTTTTGGTTTGGTACTGATTTCCAGCTACATCGCTCAATAAGGTTGTATTGTTGAACCCGCAATTCTTAAATTCATCCCTTAAACTATCAGGACTGAAATACTGCAGCCAATTGTAAATTGTGCGGGTGCGGTTTTGTTCAATAATTGTGTATTTATCCAGCATCACTTTTTCCTGTTCATATTTAAATGTTTTCAGAAATCCGTAATACTCATTAGCAGACCAAAAACCATCCATGAGATTTGGTTCATATATTTGCCGTTCTTCCTGCTTGTTAAAGGCGGCAATAGAAAACACATCAAGTAGTAATGATCCGCCCGGTTTCAATAATTTATGAAATTTACGCAGCAAGTTGCTCCGCTGTGCCGGGTTAAGTGCACAAAAATCGCACATAATCATGGTAATGAGGTCAAAACTCTTGTTTGTCTCGAAATCAAGGTAGTCAGCCATGATGTAGCCTACCTTTATTTTCATGTCGCACGCTTTAGACCGGGCATATTCAATTGAGTTCCGGGAGAAATCAATACCGGTGACATCTGCTCCAGCAAGAGCGAATGCGGTTGTGTAAAAACCGGGACCGCACCCGAAATCAGCGACTTTTATTCCAGAAGATAATTTAAAGCGGTCTATTATCCATTCTGTGGATTCTGAAATAAATACAGCATTGCGGGAAGCCGCATCTATTTCAGGGTGTAAATGATAGTTCAGCATCTGTTTAGAGATGTGCTTGTCAGTCCATAATTCAGGTGCTGTATAGAATTCAAAAGGAAGAGGGCGTGAATTGATATCCAAAAGTTCTTTAAACATAACAAAGCCTTAATATCCTTAACTTGAATATTAATTAAAAATGTTGCCACATGCATATCTTGAGGCATGGGCATGCAAGATCCGAAAGGGTCTTTATATGTTTAAAGTCTGGACATAATGGGAAGGCTTTATCTTGTGGCGTTTAGAATGTCTATCTAATTAATTACTAAAAAGGTTTCGTAGGGGCCGAAATCTTTTTTTAAGTTTTTTTTGCTGTTGCGGAACTTGAAGAAAATTTATGATTCTTGATGTCTTAGATATCTTCTGCACTGACGCACAAACAGATTTCTGTTCCTGAAGATTTAATACTCCAAGTATGACCACATTATTTTGCACGACTTTTATTGTAATTTGGGATGAGGGATATTCTGGATCAAATATACCTTTTAGCTTGATTTCAAGTTCTGAGGAAGCCTCTTCGATGGGTGTTTTTTGAGGTAAAAAATAACTTATTCCATACAATCCATTGATCTCCTTGGCGCAATTCAGCAGAGCGTCCCGTTCGGCATCGCTCTCGACTTCTCCAACAAGAAAACCGTGCCCCGAGTATACATAACTTGCAACATTTGTGAGGCTTGAAGGACAATTAAGGATAAGAGCCTTATGCAATTGCAACTGAAGACGGCTGTCTTGAGCCTGTGTTATGTACGGACGTTCATCTTTAACCGCTTTAAATATTTTTCCATAAGGTACAAATCCGGCGTTAGCTTCATATGTAATGAAACAAAGGATTGCCAGTATCAAGGCGATTAGAAGAAATTTGGTTCGAGTGATCATGGCCAAGTTATAATTTGACTTGCTCCAAAAAGAAACCCCGCTATTTTGATAAAGTAGCGGGGTTTGAATTGCCTTCTAAAAATCTTAATCTTAGTCCAGCTTTTTACGTGCAGTTCCTTCTTTATAGAAAGGAAGTTCACTCTTCTTGGCTTCAAGGTCCTTGCGTGCACCCTTGATGGTGAAATCTTCAGCTTCGGCAGCATCTTTAGCAACATATGCCAGAGCGATGGAATAGCCGAGGGTGGGGGAGAAGGAACCGCTGGTAACTTTACCCACTTCCTTGCCGTCGAGCATAACAATATCGTCATGACGGGCAGCGCGGCGACCTTCGATGGTCAGCGGAATGAGGATTTCTTTCACATCAGTATAAGCATCAGCGGGAAGCAGGAAGCCGTAACCGCCCTCGCGGGGATTGTGTTCGGTATCAAGGTCCTGGCCATAGAGGGGGTAGCCGCACTCAAGGCGAAGAGTGTCGCGCGCACCCAGTCCGATGGGTTCTACACGTTCATCTGCAACCAGTTTTTCCCAAAGGGAGAGTGCTTTTTCGGAAGGCAGGTAGAATTCGTAGCCGAGTTCACCTGTGTAGCCGGTACGGCTGATAATCAGTTTATAACCGTCAAATTCGGTTTCTTCAAAGTTGAAGTATTTAAGATGCTTGAAATCACGACCAAAAACAGATTCCAGAACGTCGAGAGCCAAAGGACCCTGCAAGTCAATTTTTGCTGTTTCGTAAGAAACGTTTTCGAAGTTCAGTCCTTCAGGAAGTCTAGTGTCGATCCAGTTAAAATCGCCGTCTTCGCAAGATCCATTCACTACCAGCATGTAGGAATCTTCAGCAAGGCAGTAGATGATAAGATCATCAAGAACCCCTCCCTTTTCGTTAGGCAGAAAACCGTAGCGGCATTTACCCGGTGCAAGGGTATCCAGATTCTGGGTAACCAGTTTATTCAAGGCGTCTTTAGCGCCTTTACCGCTAAGCATGAATTCACCCATATGGCTGATGTCAAAAACACCTACTTTTTCACGGGTCTGCTTGTGTTCGACGATAATACCTTGATACTGTACAGGCATTTCGAAGCCGGCAAATGGAACAAGTTTTGCGCCGTTTTCACGGTGCCACTCAGTCAGGGGGGTAGTGCGCAGTGCTGTCAATTTTTTACTCCGTATAAATTGAAAGCACCCGGAGATACCAAGGTGCTTTCAAAATTAAATTTAAACCAATCCGCTTACGGAAGTTCCTTCTTCGTACAGGGAACGGCTTTTGCGGATCGACCTGAATTCATCAAGAACTACAACCATCCGGCCATAATATTTTTTTACGTTAAGACCATAGTTTGTAAGTTCTTCTTCCGGGCAGGAAATATATTTGCGTCGCAGGTAAGAATCATTCAGAACCCGGTCGCCGATCTTTAAAGCTGTTTGCACCAGCTTGTCAAAGTAGTTGACAATCTCGAATTTAAGTTCATTTAAAATATCAGTCATTACCTGTAGCATTTCTAGGTAACCTACTGTTTTGCCTCTGTATTTTCTGCTTTTAAGGTCCTCAAGGACTTTGAGCTTACGGGCTTGTTGAATGTAGCTGTATTTGGACCAGACCTCCTGATAAAGGTCGGTCAAGTCATTAAATGGCTCGTAGTTATCCGGGGCCAGCAGGTAGCTATCGAGTACTTTAACTACACCGGAATAAAATTCTTCGGAATATCCGATAATCCGGCGTTGGTGTTTGGAAAGCCATGCGAACAAAAATTTGAGTCTTTTTTCGTGTGTCTCGGTGTCTTCAATCAGTTCATTGCGCTTGTACATGATACTGCCTGTGTATTCGCCACGGACAATATCGTTGAGCAGGATTGTCATGCTTGAAGCATCCTTGATCACATTGAAGCGGGATGTGCATTCTCCGGTGATGGGATGGATAACTTCCTGACGATATACGGATAGAGCGCGGTCTTCACGCACGTTTTCAGGGTTGAATTTGTGCTGGCGGTATTTGACCTTGAGAATGACCACACGTTTTTTCTCATCAACAAAAAAACCACCTTTTTTAAGCTCGGCAATGGTTTCTTTGCTGTCTTTGCTGACCTGAACAAGAGCTATTTTTTCCACCCGGGGGTAGTGGCGTGCTTTTATGTGTGAAAAGAGGGAGGTAATGGTCCTGTCGGACTGACCAAGAACACGAACCATAAATTTTTCACCCATGCGGTGCAGTCTGCGGGCAAAAAGAGCAGATGAGGTACGGCGTTCCGAAACAATGGGGAAGCCGTGTAACTCCATGAGAAAAGTGTAAACAAAAAGGCGGTTGTATTCGTAAAGCAGGTTGTCGCCGGGCTTAAATTTGCCAATTCTGATTCCAAATCTTTTCAGCTCATTGTCCAGGTCGGATGGGAATGATCCGAACACTCCGGAAAGATAAAATTTGCCGGTGTTGTCCTGCGCCATAACATGTGCGCGTTCAATTTCCAAAAGATAAGGTATGATCTGGTCGTAATTTTCAATGGCCGAGATATCTGTGTTCCCGTACTCACTGATAAAATCTTTGTGAGAACGTTTGGGCAGTCTGCTTTCAAAGGTTTCGATATTTGCCTTAACGATGGATTCAAAAAGCGGGCAGGCGTCTTTGGTGGCAGTATCGTCCAATAGGCGCGGACTATGCAGAATGTCGAACTGGAATATCTCTTGAAAAAAATTCAAAGGACGTTCCAGAGCCACCATGCTGAATCCGGGGAGTTTCTTGTATTCGTAGAGGTCTACTTCGAAAGAGGGGAGCAGTTCACGGGCATCTACCAGCGGATAGTTGTTGCGCTGTTCAAAATAAGGCCTGAGCAGGCAGTTTTTGATATGGACATGATCCAGGTGCAGACGCAAGCCTTCAAGGGATCTCAAATCATAAATATTAGCTGATGAAACGGCTTCCGCATCACAGGCTTCCCCTGTATATTTGGAAAAAGCTTCCTGCCACATATTCATACCCTACAAGTGCTCAAAATTTTAAACGACTCAGCCTACTTCTTTTTTTAAGAGAATCACTCTATATTTAATAAGGTATGATTAGCTTGAACCGCAACTAATTACAACTCAATTTATCTAGAAAAATTATAGAAATTAGTTTTTTTTCAAAAAAGATGCATTTTTCTTTCACAATAGGCTCTTTTTAGTTGAAAAAAGGCGTTCTTTAGGAAGAAAACATATGATTGAGACCGGAAAAAGAGCGGGGTTTAATCTCTCTATCAGTTGACCGGAATAGCTCTTTCAAATAAGAATAGTACGGATTTGAAATTATCATAAGTTCAAAGTTTTTATTGAAGAGCAAAATTAAGGGAAAATATATATGAGTTTAGATGGTTGTGCCAAAATTGAGAGTAACAAAGCGGACTGTCCCTGCACCTACAGCGGTTGCCCCAGAGCTGGTGCATGTTGTGAATGCATAAAATATCACCGCGCCAAAGATCAGCTTCCGGCCTGCTACTTTACACCCGAGCAGGAAAAAACTTATAACCGGAGTATAGAATATTTTATTGAGTGTAGGACCAAATAGAGCATGCCTAGAAACGAAATTTTGATCAATATACTCAGCATTGTCTGCAATGTGTTCGAAGCGCATAGTGTTGTCCTGTACTTACCGGATGGGCAGCATGGATATGCTCTTTCGACATATTTCAGTCTTGGTGATGACATTTCTCCTAAGGGTAGTCCTCTTCCCAAGAAGAGTCTTGCCGGAATTGTGGTCGGAAAAAACGAACCTTTGTTCATTAATAACATGGACCGTAAAGGCGCCACTACATTAGGATACTATGAAAACCGTGAAGACGCCAAGGTCAAGGCGTTCATGGGAACTCCGCTGGACCAGTCACTTGGTGCAATATGCCTTGATAGTAAACGAACTTATTCGTTCAGCACCAAGGACCTGAAGATCCTTTCCCAGTTCGGCAAGATGATTACTTCCATGCTTTCCTGCATACGCTCAGTTGATGCTGACGGCAGGAAAAATGAATATTTTATGACTCTCAAGCTGCTGCATGATTTGCGTAAACGGCAACCCAAATGGAATTCCTTTCTCGATAACCTCCTGAATATGACCGCTTCAACAAGTGGTTTTTCACATTCTTTCCTGACGGTAATTGATCCGCGCGGGACTTCTTTTTATGTGGAAGGGGAAAATAAACCGGTATTGCAGAAGGGTAATTCCAAAACCACATCCTATCCTTTAGGGAGCGGGCTTGTCGGTTGGGTTTATAAAAATAACGAGCCGATGTTTATTGAAGAAAATAATGCAGGACAGGCTGCATCCAGTCTCCTAGGGGCCAGTGCCTCGACGGTTGATTTTATGAGTGTTATCTGCCTGCCTCTGGTTTTTCAGCGCAAGACACGGGGAGTTCTTGTGCTCGCTAATGAAGATCCAAGACGAATTGATGAAGACTTGAAGGATTTTCTGTTTATGGTATCTGAATATCTGAATCAATTCCTTGAAAATCTCTTTCTGAAGAGCAAGCTTGCGGAAGCGAGGACAGCTTTGCAGAAAGTTACCCCGGCCAAAATCGATCCGGTTTTGATCAACGACAACTAACTGCTTCATGCACGAGGCCTGATATATGTTGTGGGCGAAGTTAATGAGTTTTTTCGGCAAGGATCTTGCCATGGATCTGGGTACGGCAAATACGCTCCTCTACACCCCTAAGGATGGAATTATCCTTAATGAGCCTTCTGTCGTAGCCCTTGATGCCCGAGATGAATCTGTGATTGCTGTGGGCAAGGAAGCCAAGGAATACCTTGGTCGTACCCCGGATAAAATTAAAGCCATACGCCCTATGAAAGACGGTGTTATTGCTGACTTTGAAGTGACCAAAAAAATGATTGCTTTTTTTATCAAAAAAGCAATCAAAGGGCGGAATCTTGTAAAGCCCAAGATTATTATTTGCGTACCTACCGGGATTACCCAGGTGGAAAAGAGGGCTGTTATTGAATCCGGTCAGCAGGCCGGAGCGCGTGAAGTTCGCCTCATTGAAGAACCTATGGCTGCAGCCATCGGTGCCGGACTGAACATTCATGAACCGGAAGGGAACATGGTTGTCGACATCGGCGGAGGTACTACCGAAGTTGCGGTGATCACCCTCTCTTCTGTTGCTCACAGCCAGTCCGTGCGCGTAGCCGGGGATGAGATGAACCTTGCCATCATGCGCTATATGCAGGATGAATTTAAGTTGCTGGTCGGTGAGAATACTGCGGAAAAAGCTAAAATTCAGATCGGTTCCGCATTAGAATTGCCCGAACCGCTGACTATGACTGTTTCCGGACGAAACTTAATCGACGGCAAACCCAAGTCCATTGAAATCAATGATTCACAGATCAGGGAAGCCATAGCCGATCCTGTAGCTGCCATTGTCCATTCTGTGCGAGTCGCACTTGAGCGTACCCAGCCTGAACTTGTGGCCGATATTGCTGATAATGGCCTGCTTCTGGCCGGCGGTGGAGCCTTGCTTAAAGGATTGGACAAACTTATCCACCGTGAAAGTTCCCTTAAAGTTATTATTGATAATGACCCGTTGACTACTGTTGTGCGTGGTACGGGACTTAGTCTTCAGAAAGACAAAGGTTTTGAAAAGGTTTATATTAATTAAATGCAGCAATTACTTGAAAAAGCTACTGCGGCTGTCCTTGAAGCTGGTGAAATAATCAGGGAAGCATACAACAAGCCTAAGAAAATCAAACATAAAGGCCGTATTGATCTTGTTACTGAAACGGATCTGGCTGTGGAAAAATTTCTTAAAGCTAAACTTGCAGAGTGTTTGCCCGGATCATCATTTCTGGCGGAAGAGACTTCCGGCGATGCCGAGCTTGTGGACCTTACCTGGATAATTGATCCTTTGGATGGGACTACTAACTTTGCACACGGACTGCCTATGGTCGCTACATCAGTTGCTCTTTGGGATAAAGGGCAAGTGGTGCTGGGCATTGTCAATCTGCCGATAATGAATGAAGTTTTTACGGCCCTGCGAGGTGGCGGGGCTTTCAAAAACGGTGATTCCATTCATGTTTCCGATTGTGATTCCCTCGAAGAATCGTTGATTGCTACCGGTTTTCCATATGCCATTGAAGATCATGTTGATTTTATAACAGAAGCCTTGAGCAAGGTTCTTGTTACCACACAGGGAGTCCGACGTCCCGGAGCTGCAGCCTTGGACCTCGCTTATCTTTCTTGCGGTCGCTATGATGGATATTACGAAAATTCCTTGAAGCCGTGGGATATGGCAGCGGGATGGCTGCTGGTCGAAGAAGCCGGTGGACGGGTGACAGAATACGGAGACGATGAATTTGATTTATATTCGCCTGCAATCCTAGCCACCAACTCATCAATTCATGAGAAATTGAAGAACCTGATTACTTCGTAATAAGGGCCTACTTGAATTTAAAAAGCAGTTTTCGATCATGCAGAAAAACCATATCCGGAACCAGCAATTCTCGGTATTCGCTGACTAGCCAGTTGAGTTCACTTTCAGAGTAAAAATACCCTGAAGCGGCTTCTTCTTTGTTTAAATCCATCATGTGGCCAGATTTTTCAAGGACGTAAAGGCTTATGAATTCATATCCGGTTTCAGATGATGCCTTAATCTCACTTATTAGTTTAAGGTTGGAGCTACGGATGCCCAATTCCTGTTCCAACTTGCGTTGTGCAGCTTCCTCTTTGGATTCGCCCGCGAGTACATGCCCGCTTGCAGAAACATCCCAGCGACCAGCGTAAAGCTTTTTCTGGGGGCTTCTTTTTTGAAGAAAAAGTTTTCCTTCAATGTCATAGACAAGTATAATCACCGCACGGTGGCGCAGTGACTGACGATGGACTTCATTTACGTCCATACTTGTTAAGGGGCGGTTGTTTTGATCGACAACTTCGATCTGAACGAACTTTTTTTTCACTTTTAAACAAATTCTTTTCGTTTTTGAACACTGGCCTTCTTTCAATTCAGTGAAATTGCGTGTAAGAGATTCACATTGGCTTTGCTTGTGAACTTATTTTTTTCACTCCTGTAAAAGTAGATAACCTATTTATGAAAAGCGCGGAAGTCACCTCTAGTAAGCAAATAATTTTCGAACTCGGCTTGGAGCACCTGACCCAGCTCAGGGCGCTCGAGTTACTTTGCTTTGAATACCATTGGACTGAAGAACAGTTCCGACTGGGGTTGGAGAAAAAAGCTTTCTTCGTTCTGGGTTATGAAGAGCAGGGCATGCTGGTAGGCTATCTTGCATACTCTACAGTACTGGATGAAATGGAAGTTCTCAATTTAGGGGTACATCCCCAGTTCAGGAGAAAGGGAATTGGCAGGGCACTTATGGTCAAGCTCATACATAAGTGCCGGGAGATGAATGTGAGTAGAGGGCTTCTGGATGTTAAGGAATCCAATATCCCCGCCATCGGACTTTACGAAAGTCTGGGATTTAAACAGGTGGGGGTCAGGAAAAACTACTATCCGGATACAAGGGAAGACGCCCTTCTTTATGACTTGGATTTTCAGTCAGTAACCAAAACAGATTTAACCACGGAGTGATCATGCGCTTCATTGACCAACTTGACATTGCAGGCAAGAAACTGCTGATGAGAGTTGATTTCAACGTCCCTCTGGACGGGGAAACCATCACTGACGACAACCGCATCAAGGCCGCTGTCCCTACATTTAAATATGCTCTTGAAAAAGGTGCTTCGGTTATCGTCATGGCCCATCTGGGCAAACCTAAAGGCAAAAGGGTAGATTCCTTGAGCCTTGCTCCCGCTGCTAAACGCCTTGGCGAATACCTCGGCATGGAAGTTCCCCTTGCGCCTGATTGCATCGGAGCAGAGGTTGAGAAAATGGCTGCCGAGCTGAAGCCCGGACAGGTTATGATGCTCGAAAACCTGCGTTTCCATGCTGAAGAGCAGGCCAAGACTCCTGAAGAGCGCGGTGATTTCGGTAAACAGCTCGCCGCTCTTGCTGATATTTATGTAAATGACGCTTTCGGCGTTGCTCACCGTGCCAACGCATCCGTTGTTGATGTTCCTTACGCTGCAAAAGACTGCTGCGCAGGTTTTCTGCTTAAGCTGGAATGGGAATATCTGGGTGAAGCACTTAAAAACGCCCGTAAACCTTACATTGCTGTTTCCGGCGGTGCGAAAGTTTCTTCCAAGCTTGGCATCCTTAACAACCTGATCGGTAAAGTTGATGATTTCATCATCGGCGGCGCCATGGCCAACACTTTCCTGCTCGCACAGGGTAAGTCTGTTGGTAAATCGCTTGTTGAAGAAAGCCTCGTTGATACCGCCAAGGAAATCATGGATAAGGCTGCTTCCTCCGGAACAACCCTGCATCTGCCCACCGACTTTGTGTGGGGCACTGACATTGAAACAGCGCAGGGTATATGCGACGGTGATTCCGTTCCTGAAGACGGCATGCTGCTGGACATCGGTCCTGAGTCCGCTAAACAATTCTGTGAAGTTATCGAAAGATCAAAGACCATCGTCTGGAACGGCCCAATGGGACTGTTCGAGAAAGAGCCTTTCGCAAAAGGGTCCCTGCAGGTCTGCGAAGCTATGGCCAACCTTGATGACGCTACTACTATTGTAGGTGGCGGCGACACCGACGCTGTTGTGCATCAGGCCAAACTTGAAGATAAGTTCACTTTTATTTCCACAGGTGGCGGCTCCTTCCTGGAGTTTCTTGAAGGTAAAGAACTACCCGCATTCAAAGCACTTAAGGAGAACAGCTAATGAAAAAATTAATGGCAGCAAACTGGAAAATGTACAAGACCCGCGCTGAAGCAAAAGCAACCGCAGAAGGGCTTCTCAATAAAATCGAAGGCAAACTTCCCGCTGACCGTGAAGTTGTCATCGCTGCTCCTTATACCGCTCTGGAAGCTGTGGGTTCTGTTCTGGAAGGTAATGCAGATTGTCATCTTTCCGCAGAAAACCTTTACCCCAAAGCAGAAGGTGCTTTCACCGGTGAAATTTCCCCCGCAATGCTGAAGGATGTAGGCTGCGTGTACGCACTGGCCGGCCACTCCGAACGCCGCGCTATTATGGGCGAAACAGATGAACTGGTAGGCGAAAAAGTAGCCTTTGGTCTGGAGAACGGACTTTCCATGATTCTTTGCATCGGCGAAACCATCGATCAAAGAAAAGCAGGGGAAGTGCAGAAGGTTATTGACGAACAGCTCGAAGCTGGTTTAAAGAATGTAGCTTCCGACTTCGCTGCTGAAACCGTTGTTGTCGCTTATGAGCCTGTATGGGCTATCGGTACCGGAGAAGTAGCCGGCGAAGATGAAATCGTTGAAGCTCATGGTTTTGTTAGAGAAAAGTTGAAAAAACTTTTTCCTGAAAAAGCCAACGAAATCCGCATCTTGTACGGCGGAAGCGTAAAACCTGCCAATTGTACACAGATCATTGCACTTGACAATGTGGACGGAGTACTGGTAGGAGGCGCGAGCTTGGACGCGGAAAGTTTCAGCCAGATCGCACTGGCTTAAATATCTGCCTTATTCCAGGTTAAAAAATAAAGGAAAAAAAGCTTTGCAAACGCTCGTAATTACTGTACACATTATCGCCTGCGTCTTTCTGATTCTCTTCGTTCTTTTACAGAGCGGCAAAGAAGACATGGGCGTGATTTTCGGCGGAGGAAGTGGTTCTGTTTTCGGTAGCACCGGAGCAGGTGGAGTTCTCGTAAAGATCACTGCATTTCTGGCAGCAGTCTTTCTGGTAACTTCTCTTTCCTATAACTACCTCTCCGGCAACAGGATTGCTGATGAGTCTGTCATGCTTGAAGGTGACACCATCATCACACCCAAAGTAGAAAAGCCTGCTGTCACTTTCGAAGAGCCCGCAAAGGCTCCTGCTGCTGAAGCTCCCGCAAAAGCTGAAGAAGCGAAAGAGACCAAATAGTAAGTTTTTAAAAACTTCTTGTAAGTTCTTTAAAATATACAGCTCGTATTTCAGAGCCGAGGTGGTGGAATTGGTAGACACGCTGTCTTGAGGGGGCAGTGGAAGAGATTCCGTGGGGGTTCGAATCCCCCCCTCGGCACCATCTGAAAAGCTGGTGCTTCTAAAAGAAAATCCTAAAATTACGAGCATTTATTTGCAAATAAGTCTTGCAAATAAATTCAGAGAACGTTAGCTAACTCCTCAACGAGACGTTCTTTGAACACCTCATGCCGAGGTGGTGGAATTGGTAGACACGCTGTCTTGAGGGGGCAGTGGAAGAGATTCCGTGGGGGTTCGAATCCCCCCCTCGGCACCATGCAATTGAGAAGGGCCGGAACATATGTTCCGGCCCTTTTTGCGTTTTCGGGTGGTCACGCATCTTCGGATTTTCTTTGAGCGACATTTCCTAGACAAATGAAAACTTAAATATTTTAAGTGATTATTTAAAAAAACATCTTGCCAAGGGTAGCAGATTTACGTAAACACTTCTTCACCGAGACGTTCTTACACAGAACACCTCAGCCGAGGTGGTGGAATTGGTAGACACGCTGTCTTGAGGGGGCAGTGGAAGAGATTCCGTGGGGGTTCGAATCCCCCCCTCGGCACCATGCAACTAAGAAAGGGTTGAAGCGAAAGCTTCAACCCTTTTTTTGCGTGTTGTGGTGTACACGCATCCTTGAGAATGATTTTTGGACTGTTATTTTGCAATAAATTAAAGCCCTAATATTTTAGGTGATTATTTGAAAAAACATCTTGCCAAGGGTAGCAGATTTACGTAAACACTTCTTCACCGAGACGTTCTTACACAGAACACATCAGCCGAGGTGGTGGAATTGGTAGACACGCTGTCTTGAGGGGGCAGTGGAAGAGATTCCGTGGGGGTTCGAATCCCCCCCTCGGCACCATGCAACTAAGAAAGGGTTGAAGCGAAAGCTTCAACCCTTTTTTGCGTTTAAGAGGGAAGGCATGCTTATTTCAGATGCTAATAATAATGATTATGATAAGTTGATCACAGTCTGGGAAACTCTATACGCGCGGCTCACTCTTTCGTGTCAGAAGTTTATATAGAATTTTTATGACCGCTAATCTTCGAACAATATTTCGATGCAGCACTATTAAATGATGCCGGCAGGACTATAGAATTCAGCGGTATTGCTGACGGCAATTTTGAAATTCGGATGTAAAGCGACTGACGAATGACTATAATCCTGTGTCAAAAGTATAACCTCTAGATTGGGTGTATTCTAGACTTTTAGTGGTTTTTGCATGCGCTAGTCAAAGAAGTGTCGAAATGAGCTTAGAGCCGCTTTATAGGCGAAAGTTATGTTTCCGTGAATGAATAGGTGTAATGAATTTTTCATTTGGCCAGCTATTTAAAAATTGAACAGGTAATCAAAACATTGTGAATTGATTTTATTGATAAAAATTAAAACTCAACTTTTTTTAAATTATTTAAAAAAACATCTTGCCAAGGGTAGCAGATTTACGTAAACACTTCTTCACCGAGACGTTCTTACACAGAACACCTCAGCCGAGGTGGTGGAATTGGTAGACACGCTGTCTTGAGGGGGCAGTGGAAGAGATTCCGTGGGGGTTCGAATCCCCCCCTCGGCACCATGCAACATAGAAAGGGTTGAAGCGAAAGCTTCAACCCTTTTTTGCGTTTATTACCTACTTGTTACTATCTTCAAGATATTAAGCTTTGTGTTGGATTTCAAAATCAAACTGGTATAGTATTCTCAGAATAGTACTAAAACTGTGAGGAATTTATGTCAGCTAAATTTTTGTGCATTCATGGCCACTTCTATCAGCCACCCCGGGAAGATCCCTGGCTGGATATGATTTTCCCTGAAGGAAGTGCAGCTCCATTTCGCCACTGGAATGAACGCATCTGTCGCGAAAGTTATGCTCCGCTGGCATGGGCCAGACGCATGGGTAGTGATGGCATATTTGATATACTCAACTGTTACGAATGGATGAGTTTCAACGTTGGCCCGACTTTATTCCGCTGGATTGAACGATCTGAGCCAACACTTTATGCCAAGATACTAGAAGGTGATGCTCTAAGCCTCAAACGCTGGGGACATGGTAACGCCATTGCTCAGATTTACCACCACGCGATCATGCCGCTCGCTTCCAAACTTGACCGTGATGTGGAAGTCGCATGGGCTGTTGCTGACTTTGAATCACGCTTTGAGCGCAAGCCGGAGGGGATGTGGCTTTCTGAAACTGCCTGCAATACTGACACCCTCGAAACACTTGCAGATCACGGAATTACATTCACATTACTGGCTCCGCGTCAGGCTGCGGCTATCGCTGGGATAGACTCAGATGACTGGCAGGAAGTAAATGAATTCTCCATCAATATTAAAGAGCCGTATCTTGTCGAATTGCCCTCTGGAAAGACAATTTCCATTTTCTTTTATGATGGGGGAGTCTCGCAAGCTGTCGCTTATGAAGGGCTGCTGAAGAACGGTGATAATTTCTGGAACAAAATTGCCGGAGCTTCAGCTGAGGGGTTACTCTCCATTGGAACGGACGGTGAAACCTATGGTCATCATGTTGAGTTCGGAGAAATGGCTCTTGCACATGTTCTTTCTCAGGGTATTGAGAAACGTGACGGTATTTCCCTGCTGAATTATGGGGCCTACCTTGAACAGAATCCTCCCAAATACAAAGTTAGAATTCATGAAGATTCCTCATGGAGCTGCATTCATGGTATTGAACGCTGGCGCAGTGACTGCGGTTGTTGCACTGGAGGACATCCCAATTGGAATCAGCAATGGAGAAAGCCTTTGCGTGAGGGTCTTGATGCCATCAAAACCCTGATGGACGCCCATTATTTCAATCATGGTGAGAAAATATTTAAAGACGCACAGGCTGCTTTGATTGAATATGGTGGCCTTTTATGCGGTTCTGTAACTGAAGAAGTTTTTTTCAACCATCACTTTAAGGTTTCAAAAGGTAGTCCTGATGCTGATTTTGGATGGAAGTTGCTTTCCATGCAGAAGTGGGGGCTTTCCGCTTTCGCCAGTTGTGGATGGTTTTTTGATGATCTGGCGCGGCTTGAGCCAATTAACAACATGGGCTTTGCCTTACGAGCTATCGAATTATCCAAAGAAACAGGCTTGATTGGCTTGGAAGAAAAGTTTCTGTCGATTTTAGGCGAAGCATATTCCAATGAGGAACGATATGGCTCTGGAGCCGATATCTGGAATAACAAAATTAAACCCCAGAGTGAAACTCCTTGCAGCCTGATAAGTCAGGCATTAGGACGTTTATATGTTGAAACAGTTCTGCCACATCCCGGAGAAGAGGGAAGGATCAGCTGGCCCGGAGTTTCCGTATTAATCAAGACTAATGACAGTTCGATCGTTACAGCTAGAGGAGAAGCTGAGATTAAATGGAACCTTGAATCGGAAATAAAGAAATACAGCTGGAAATGGGGTAGAGGAGAGCGCGTGCTCAGTGGAAATATGGAAGTAAGCCTTACCGGTGGGCAAGTGGAAAAATATTCTTTACTGGAGATTTCATGGAAGAAAAAGCAATCAATTTCTATTTCCTGGATTCAAAGAGTAGCTAAAAGTGCTTGGCAGACACAAATTATGAATACTGGATGCGGGCCGATTCTTTTTGGTGGTTTTGAAGATTACCAGACCCGCCACACTCTTGAGCCGCACTGGAAAAAGTTATGGACCGGGCTTGTCTGGAGCTATCTTTTTTCCGGTGACGAGGTCACAGATGAGTTCGTTGAATTTGCAGTGGCTGTGGGCAAAGAACATCCCGATCTGGATTATTTTATTGAACAGTTGAATCAGCAGATCTGCTCCATGCTGCAGTTTGAGATTGCGTTTTGGGGGAACCTCAGAGGCATTATTGAGAGGGCACAGCGAATTCATTTGCCACTTGATTTGTGGAAAATGCAAAACTGTTACTGGGATAAAGTCCTCATTGGCGAAAGAGACCCAGAACTGGCTGCAATTCTTGGTTTTGATTTATAAAAACAGCTCTAAATTGAAAAGTCCCGCCAGCATTAGCCGACGGGACTTTTTTATTGACCTGTACGTAATTCTTTACAGAAACTGATCATAATCAGAACTCATATACGGAACCGGATCCCATGGGTAAAACATCACAGGAAATCCTTTGGTTAAGGAATTTAAGTCCATCATTTCCAGTGCAATGTCCGGCTGCAATTTTCTGCACATTGAACTCTTCGATTACCTTGGCGGTGTTCTCAAACTCAGACTCATCAGTACGAAATAGATGCAGTCCGCCAACGAGAGCATGAATTGAATCCAAGCCCGTCAGCTCTCGTAGATGATAAAGAGAATTTGCCAGACCGCTATGACAGCAACCAAGTATCACAACAGGTCCGGAGTTGGTCATAAGCAGCAGGAAAGCATCATCTTTAACGGGATCAGGCTGCGTCATTTCAGGATCGAGAAACAGACCTTCGGTTGCTTCAAACAAACCTTCGCGACGTGGAATTTCAGTGATCATGAACAATCCGTCATCCAATTCAACTTCATCGCGGACGATAATGGTTCCTGGATATTCACAGGGGAAGGAAGCATCTCTGGATTCGCCATTATCGCGTCGGGAATATCTTTTATTGGCAAAATCCGGGTGAGCATAAACCGGACCCATGAAATCAGCTTCCATCAGTGAGTCCATGCCGCCGGTGTGATCCCAATGTCCATGACTAAGGGCAATTCCCTTGGCGTCCTCTACTTTAATCCCCATTTCGGTTGCGTTTTTCAGGAAAAGCGGACTAGCACCGCAATCCCAAAGCCAGCTTCCATTTCCGGGCAGCTCAAGAGCCATGGAAAGCCCCCATTCACAACCCAGTTTGTCATTCAGGGATTCGTTGTCGCAGAGTACGGAGATCTTACACGGTT
Organism: Maridesulfovibrio spiralis (SeqCode); assembly: GCF_048571135.1. NCBI lineage: Bacteria > Pseudomonadati > Thermodesulfobacteriota > Desulfovibrionia > Desulfovibrionales > Desulfovibrionaceae > Maridesulfovibrio > Maridesulfovibrio spiralis (SeqCode). Next base: position 3,849,590 of record NZ_CP182344.1, read on the forward strand.
CGGTATATTTTCCTGTTATCTCGATGGCCATTTTTGAGGATCATCCTTGAAGAGCTTGTAGTTGATGGAGTCCACAAGGGCCTGCCAGCTCGCTTCAATGATGTTGTGGCTGACGCCCATAGTGGTCCACTGGCTTTTGCCGTCAGTGGATTCAATAAGCAGCCGTACATTAGAACTTGTACCTGCTGCCTGACGCACAGCTCCAGACAGTACTCTTACCTTAAAGTCCTGTAAACGAACATCTTTCAGGGACGGATAAAAAGGCTCAAGAGCCTTGCGCAGCGCCTTGTCAAGCGCATTTACCGGACCGTCTCCTGATGCAGCCGTATGGTTTTCCTGACCATGGACTTTTACGATAACCGTTGCTTCGGAAAATGGCTCCGAATCATTTTTACGTTTGGCATCAACAACAAAGAAGTTGATAAATTCAAAGTAGCGTTTGGACCAGCCCATGGCTTTAAAGAAGAGCAGTTCAAAGGATGCTTCAGCTGCGGAATATTCAAAACCGATGGATTCACGTTCCTTGATGTCGGCCAGAATAGTCTGGACCGCAGGATCGTTTTTATCAAGGTCATAGCCGTACTGTTTGGCTTTGTAGAGCACATTGCTCTTACCGGAAAGGTCAGAAAGCAGCACGCGGCGGTCATTACCGACCAGCAGGGGGTCAATATGCTCGTAGCTGGTAGAGTCTTTGAGCACCGCGCTGACATGAACTCCGCCTTTGTGCGCAAATGCGGCCTGGCCAACAAATGGTTGGCGCAAGAAAGGACGAAGGTTGGCGATTTCCGTAATGTAAGTTGAAGCTTCTTTCAACTTGATGAGCTTGTTTTCGCCGATGGTCTCATAACCGAGTTTGAGTTCAAGGTTAGGTATGATGGAGCAAAGGTTGGCGTTACCGCAACGCTCGCCGTATCCGTTCATGGTTCCCTGAACTTGAATAGCACCGTTGTTAACGGCCACGAGAGAGTTGGCAACTGCCAACTCACAATCGTTATGGGCGTGAATTCCTATGTTGCAGCCGGGTATCTGTTCTTTAACAGCCCTGCAGGCCTCGGCAACGTCCTCTGGCATTGAACCGCCATTGGTGTCGCAGAGGATAAGGACATCCGCCCCGGCTTCATATGCTGCTCGAAGGCAGCTTATGGTAAATTCTGGGTTGGCCTTAAAACCGTCAAAGAAGTGCTCAGCATCAAAGAACAGCTCTTCCACATGAGGACGCAGGTAACCGATACTGTTGCTGATCAGCTCAATATTTCTTTCGAGGGTGACACCAAGGGCATTGGTGGCGTGGAAGTCCCAGGTTTTACCGAAAATGGACATTGCCTTAGCGCCTGAATCAATCAGGGCGTTCAGGTTAGGATCATCTTCAGGGGTAAGGCGGTTCATGTGGGTTGAACCGAAAGCGGAGATTTTACAGTTCTTGAGAGCGTAGTTCTGGATTTCCTGAAAGAATTCCCTGTCAGTGGCATTTGACCCGGGCCAGCCGCCCTCGACGTAATGTACGCCGAGGTCGTCCAGCTTGCGGGTGATACGCACTTTATCTTGTACGCTTAAGTTTATTTCTTCGGATTGTGTGCCATCACGCAGTGTAGTGTCGTATATTTTTATTTGTTTCATTGCTTAGAGCGAGTTTTCGTCGGCCCCCGATTTATCGAGCCCGAACGTGTTGTGGAGCGTTCTTATTGCCAATTCGGTGTATTTTTCTTCAATAAGGCAGGTAATTTTAATTTCGGATGTGCTGATCATCAGAATGTTGATGTTCTCATCACGCAGGGCCTGAAATGCTTTGGATGCAACACCGGAGTGGTTACGCATACCAACACCGATAACGGAAACCTTACACACATGCTGATCGTAAAGAATATCCTGAGCACCCATGGGATCTTTAATCTCATCAATAATTTCAAGGGTCTTTTTCAGGTCGCCTCTGGGAATGGTGAAAGTCATGTCAGTACGGCCATCACGGCTGGGGTTCTGGACAATCATATCAACCAGAATTCCTGCTTCTGCAAGAGGAGTGAACAGTGTCGCGGAGACACCCGGAACGTCATTAACCTTGGATAGAGTTACGCGGGCCTGGTCCTTGTCATATGCAATTCCGGAAACAAGTACTGATTCCATATTTTTATCCTCCTGAGTGACGTATGTTCCAATCTCATCGCTAAAAGTAGAGCGGACATGAACTTTAACATTATATTTTTTGGCAAATTCAACTGAACGAATCTGTAGTACTTTCGCGCCCATACTGGCCATTTCCAGCATCTCGTCATAGGAAACGTAATCAAGTTTACGGGCCAGTGAACAGATGTTGGGGTCAGTAGTAAAAACGCCCGGAACATCGGTAAAAATTTCACAGACATCAGCTTCGATAGCTGCAGCCATGGCTACTGCGGATGTATCGGAACCGCCGCGGCCTAGGGTGGTAATTCGTTTACCTTCGTCGCAGCCCTGAAAACCGGCCATGACCAGAATATCATTTTCCTGCAGCATTTCTTCGATTTTATCGCGGTCGATATCAAGAATGCGGGCGCGGGAATGATCTGAATCTGTTTTAATGGGAACCTGAAAACCCAGCAGAGAGCGGGCCTTGATTCCGCGATCTTTAAGAAGCATGGAAAAAAGAGCTACGGAAACCTGTTCCCCGGTGGATACCAGAGAGTCCATTTCAGCGAGATCCGGTTTTTCGGACCATTCATAGGCCAGATCAATCAACCGGTTTGTTTCACCGGCCATTGCAGAGAGGACTACGATAACTTTGTTGCCTTTTTCGTAAGGCACCATGACTTTTTCCAGTACTTGCTTCATGCATTCGAGGTTCCTGACCGAGGTTCCACCGAATTTCTGTACTACGATGTTCATCTGAACATTATCTCCTTACCACATGAGTTCAACGGATATTATTGGAATGACTTGAGAAATGAGGCAAGCTCTTCATAGAGGGAGGTCGCTGAACCATGCAGGGTCAATTCTATTATTCTGCCGGATGCGGCAGGGGTCCAAGTGAAGAGCAGTGCGCTTTCAGGCCAGAATTCAATATTCAGATACTGAATCCACTCTACAACTGTCAAAGTTTTTTTATCACTTAATAAATCAAAGAAATCATCATCAGGTGTCTGACCTTCAAGTCTGTAGAGGTCAAAATGCGCAACCTGAGGTTTTGTGGGGTAAATATTGAGAATATTGAAACTGGGGCTACTTACTTCTGCGTTTTGCGCACCGGGAAAAGATTCTACAAGTGCACGGACAAAAGTTGTTTTTCCTGCTCCGAGATCACCGTTCAGGAAGATCGGAACCAGTTTTTGGGTTTCCATAAAAAAAGAAGCCAGAGTGGAGCCGAGCTTCAAGGTCGCCTCCACATCCGGCAGATTGATGATCAATTTATCACTATTCATTACTTAGCTAAAACCTTTAATACGTCTTCTTTGCCGACAACTCCGACGAGTTTGCCGTCTTCGACCACCGGCAGGGTATAAAATTTTCTTTCAACCATGAGATCGGCGATCTTTTCTATGCCGGTGTCAGGGCCTATGGTTACAGGATCAGGGGTCATTGCGTGTTCCACCTTGGTGGCCGCAATTTTGTTCACCTCACGTTCCATATCTTCATTAGAAGAGAAGGAGATAAAACCATCCAGAATGGTGAACAGGGATGGCATGGAGATGGATTTCTGTTGCGCGACAAGATCGCTCTGGCAGAGAACTCCGATCAATTTGCCGGATCGGTCCACAACCGGAAGTCCGTTCAGGTGTTTTTCAAGCATAAGCTTGGCTGCAGTTGCAACGTCACTATCAGGTTCGAGTGTAAGAGCACCGGATGTCATGATGTCCTTGGCTTTCAGCATAATTCCTCCTTGAGAACTTGAGGGAGCATGTCCGCTATTTCTGTTGCTATGTTTCCTCGATACGGAAATTTTTCAGCCAGATACTGTCCTGCCAGTCCATGCCAGTATACCCCGATACAAGCACTTTGCATAGGGTGAATTCCTCTTGCCAGTAAAGCTCCGCACATTCCGGCCAGAATATCACCTGAACCGGCTGCAGCAAGGTTGGGGGCGGAAATAGGGGAAACCGCAATTTCGCCATGCGGGCAGCCGATGATTGTACCGGCACCCTTAAGTACAAGCAGTGTCTTGCAGGAAGTAGCGAAATCACGTGCTGTACCGATGCGATCGGATTCTACTTCGGGAATTGTTCTGCCGACCATGCGTGCCATTTCTCCGGGATGCGGAGTCATGATCGTATTTTCAGCCACCATTTTCAGCAGATGCGGACGCTCGGCAAAAGCAAACAGTGCATCCGCATCAAAGACTGCCGAAGGATGGCCGTTTCTGACCACCGCTTCTACCAGATCAAGCGCACCCTTATCACGTCCCAGACCCGGACCGATGACCAGCGCATCGTATTTTTTAAGCTCCGGAAGCAACTCTTCGATCATCTGATCATTCCAGTGATCGCCGGAACCAAGCCCCTTAGTCATCAATTCAGGCTTGCCGCCTTTTACCTCTGAAGCGAGTCCTTCCGGGCAGGCCATTGTCACAAGTCCTGCCCCGGCACGAAGCACTGAAATGCCTGCCAGATGCAAAGCACCAGTCAGTCCTTTAGATGCACCAACCAGCAGCACATGTCCCGAGCTGCCCTTATGCATGGCAGGAGATGGGCTGGGGATGAATTCCAGAGCTTCTTCAGAAATCAGCTTGTGGGTGGAAGGGTGCTTGTATTTGACTTCATTCGGAATGCCGATGTGAGCAACCACTAATACGCCTGTATATGCATCTGCCTGCGGCAAGGCAAGTCCGATTTTGGCTTCCTCGAAAGTTACGGTCATGTGCGCCCGCACAGCAATAGGCTGGGGATACCCGGTCAGCCCATTCAGTCCTGAAGGGATATCCACGGAAAAAACAAAGCTTTCAGCCGCATTTACCGCTTCAACGATTCCCTGGGCAAAAGGCTTAAGCTCGCCGGAAAAGCCTGTACCCAGCAAAGCATCAATGATTATATCCGCTTCCGGCAGCGCAACATTTTCAGAGGCCCGGAAAAACTTCATGTTCACACCCAACCGGGAAGCAACTTTCAGATGGTATCCGGCGTCACCTTTATACTTGCCTTTGGGAGCCGTGTGCAGGATCAAGACTTCCGCGCCCAGATCGGCAAGCATGCGTCCCATCACAAAGCCGTCGCCGCCGTTATTGCCTGATCCGGCGATGATCAAAATGTTTTTCCCGTATACATCGCCGTAACCCTTAAGCAAGGCAAATACGGCTTCGCGTCCGGCGTTCTCCATCAAAATCTCGCCCTTGATGCCGATATCATTGATAGTAACTTTGTCCCAATTGGACATCTCTCTCGGAGTAGGAAGCGGTAGAAACATATAAACTCCTTGGGATTTGATGCGCTCCGCGCTTTTTGAAGGGAAGATTTCGCCTCCGGCGGCCCTCCGGGGTCCAAAGAAACTTTTTATTGGGGCTTCGCCGCTCTTTTAATCGAAGATCGTGTTGTAAAAATCAAAGGCGACAGCTTATTAAAACGTCTTTTGGGAAGAGGGGATGGGGTCTGGGGAAGGGGAGAAACCCTTTTGGGCGTTAGCAAAAGGGTTTCTCCCCTTCCCCAGCAGCCGGAGGCACCTTATTTTTCCAAAACAACAACGGCAGCAGCGGTATCGCGGCCATGGGTGATGGATATATGGATTCCTTGCACCCCCATTGCTTTGCTGCGTTCAAGTGCTTTTCCGAGCAGATTAAGCTTTGGAGCACCTGATTCCATACGGGTAATTTCAATCGTATGAAATGTGATTCCTTCGGCGAATCCTGTTCCGAGTGCTTTAACTGCTGCTTCCTTGGCTGCGAAACGTGCAGCAACGTAGGGTATGGGGTTCTTTGATGGAATCAACTCTATTTCAGCGGGAGTAAGAATCTTTTCCGCAAAGCGTTCGCCGTATTTGTCCAGCGAACGCTTGATGCGGTCAAGTTCGGTAATATCTATACCAAGTCCGATGATCATTAATTAATCAACAAATGTTCTAATTATTTCGACCATATCACGGACAGCGCGATCAATACCTACATAAATAGCGCGGGACATGATGGAGTGACCGATGGAATATTCTACAATACCAGGCACATCCGCGAAATCAAGGATGTTCACATAGTTCAGGCCGTGCCCGAGATTAACTTTGAGGCCGAGATCCTGAGCCATTTTGATTCCATCAATGATGCGGGCCAGCTCCGCTTTCTGTTCAGCGCGGTTGGTGGCATCGGCAAAATGTCCGGTGTGAATCTCAATGTACTCTGCACCGATATTCTTGGCTGCCTTGATCTGATCGGCATCAGCATCAATAAAAAGACTGGAGCCGACACCTTTTTCATGCAGTGGAGCAAGATATTCAATAAATCTCTTTTCCTGACCAATGCAGTTCAGACCGCCTTCAGTGGTCAACTCTTCACGTTTCTCGGGTACAAGACAAACTGTAGCAGGAACAATATCCAGAGCAATTAGCTGCATTTCTTCGGTTGCAGCCATTTCAAAATGAAAATCAGTCTGAATGGTTTTGCTGATGAGATTGATGTCGCGATCCTGCACATGACGACGGTCCTCGCGCAGATGCATGATGATCCCGGCGGCTCCGGCAAGTTCGCACATTGCGGCTGCGGTAACGGGATCGGGTTCGGTTCCTAGACGGGCCTGTCTAATAGTAGCCACATGGTCAACATTGACGCATAAGAGGGGCATGATTATATCCTCCAGTGAATTGATTTAATTTGTTGGGCAGGCACTTTTCGGCCTGCTAACAGCACAATATAGCTAATGGTCTTTGATGGCAACCGTCATATCTTTGTAACCGATTAGAGTTGACAGGAAAAACATAATGGCGTTATCCGCTCTAGGATCAATCAAACGTCAGCCCGGCAACAGGTAATTATGCCAGCTAATAATAAATTTAAAATGCCATAAATTACGAGAGAGCAACGAATGAATATTTGTATTGTAGGTACCGGATATGTAGGTCTGGTAAGTGCTGCGTGTTTTGCTGAAATGGGTAACCACGTATGGTGCGTGGATGTTAATCCCGATGTTGTTGAAACCCTGAAACAGGGTCAAGTTCATATTTTCGAACCCGGTCTAGATGTGCTTGTTAAGCGCAACTATGAAGATGAAAGACTTTTCTTTACCACCGACCTCGAAGAAGGGCTGAAAAAAGCCAAAATGGTATTCATCTGCGTTGGAACCCCTTGTGGCGCTGACGGTAGTTGCGACCTCAGCTACGTTGAGACTGTCGCGCGTCAGGTCGGTCAGAGTATGACTGAGCCTAAAATCATTGTTGATAAATCCACTGTCCCTGTTGGAACTGCTGATAAAGTCCGCGCTACTATTAAAGAAGAGCTGGATAAACGCGGTCTTGATATTGATTTTGATGTTGCTTCCAACCCAGAGTTCCTTAAAGAAGGGGATGCAGTAAGCGATTTCATGAAGCCTGACCGGGTTGTTGTGGGAACTGAGAACGAAAAAACCCGCAAGCAGTTTGAAACTCTCTACGCTCCTTATGCCCGCAGCCGTGAAAAGCTGATATTCATGGGAACCAGAAGTGCTGAAATGACCAAGTATGCAGCTAACTGCATGCTGGCTACCAAAATTTCCTTTATCAACGAAATGGCCGGAATCTGCGAAAAAGTCGGAGCGAACGTGCGTGAAGTCCGTCTCGGCATCGGTTCCGACCACCGTATCGGTTATTACTTCATATACCCCGGCGTGGGGTACGGCGGATCATGCTTTCCCAAGGATGTGAAAGCCCTGATCAACACAGCTAAAGAAGTCGGTGCAAAGCCTGAACTCATCGAGGCCGTTGATTCTGTTAACAACCGCCAGAAAAAAATGCTTTCCGGCAAGATTTTGGACTACTTTGCGCCGCAGGGCGGTGTTAAGGGTAAAACCCTTGCATTATGGGGTCTTGCATTTAAGGCCAATACTGATGATATGCGTGAATCTTCCGCGCTTTCCATCATTGATGAGCTGACTTCCGCTGGAATGAAAATCAAGGCATTTGACCCTGTGGCCCACAAAAAAGCAGCAGAGATCCTGCGTGATAATGATCTGGTGGAAATTGTCCACAGCCAGTATGATGTACTTAAAGACGCTGATGCCCTGGCTGTCGTAACCGATTGGAACCAGTTCAGAAACCCTGACTTCGACCGGGTTAAAGATTCCCTGCAGGCTCCGCTTATTTTCGACGGCAGAAACCTGTATGATCCTGCCTTTCTCGGCAGCAACGGCTTTGCTTATTTCAGCGTAGGCCGTCGTCCGGAACTTGGAGACAAGTAAAATTAAAATCGCTAAAAAAAAGCCCGCCGAAAGGCGGGCTTTTTTTTAGCGATCCAGAGTCTTCATGGAAGACCTTAGCTGCAGTTCCTGCAGAATAAGTCTTTCGTACTCCGGGCTATATTGAATATCTTCTTGGTTATTATCCTGCTCCAGCATTTTGGCCAGAAACTGGGTCTCTTCCCAAAAGTCGAGCAGTTCTTCGTTTGCTAATGATTTAATCTGATCTTCAAGTGTAATATTTTCTGTCGGGGAAAACTGAGCCATGCGAGTTCATACCCTCCTGAGCTTCGCTTTTTGCTTTCAGATAACATTGATAGTCATTAATATGCTACTAGTCAATTTCTGTGGCGATAAAAATTGTCGTAATTGTTTTATAATTTCAGGATTAGCTTGCAAATGTTTCTGATGAATAATATTGTAGAATTAATTGTGAACCTTATTGTGTTTTGATAAACTAAAATTGATCAAATCTCTGGTCATCCACCTTTGTAAAAGAATAACAGGGGGACAAGTATGGAAGAAGGTAAAAAAATTACGCTCGATGCGGAATTGATTCAGCTGGTTACCTTCAGTATTGGAGAAGAGGAATTCGGCGTTGATATTCTCAAGGTTCAAGAGATCATCAGAACCATGGAAATTACCAAGGTTCCAAGAGCGCCGCAGTTCGTCGAAGGCGTAATCAATCTTCGCGGTAAAGTTATCCCTATTATCGATCTTAGAAGCAAGTTCGGTCTTCAGACCCGTGAGCATGACCAGCATACTAGAATTATAGTTATTGAGATCAATGATATGATCGTAGGTTTTGTAGTAGATTCAGTTTCTGAAGTTCTGCGAATTCCCGCTTCCACCGTTGAACCGCCGCCGCCTGTTGTTTCCGGTCTTGAGTCCGAATATATCAGTGGAGTAGGTAAGCTTGAAGATAGGTTGCTTATCCTGCTTGACCTGAACAGACTGCTGTCCAACGAAGAACAGGAACAGTTGGCACAGGTATAATATAAAAACAGGATATTCGTAGCCTTATTAAGAAGCACTACGTAAAATTCTGGTAACCGTATCCGTGATGATTGTTTTAAGACTGGACATCAGGGCTATTTCTTTGCAAAAACAAGTCGTCCTCCGCAAGAGCGGAGGACGACTTTAATTTTGATAAATTTCCGGAGATAATTTGTCCTTACCTTCCCAGCTGTCCGCTTTTGCCTCAGGAAGCGGCGATAATATACGTATTTTCAAAAGCGGTCATGGAACACAGGCCTATACTGCCCACAATCTGCATTCTCGCGGTGAATCTGTGGTGCTTGTTGCTCCCGGCGCACGTGAATACTCCGAATTAAAAGCTCTGCTTACTCTTTTCAGCCGCAATGAACTTGAACATAAAGGCAAAGTTGTTCCTTCATGGGAAAGGGATTGGGTTTTCCTCCCTCCACATTTGAGCAAGAATCCTGCAGCTGCCGACTGGGCAGAGCGCTGGGCCGCGCTTCATGCCCTGACCCGTGGCGGAAAGCAATCAGTGTTGATGACCGCCGACAACCTGCTTCCAAAATGGCCATCCCCCTCAGTATTGGAAAATAATTACATCGTACTTTCCAAAGGCGAAGAGATGGACCCGGAGCTGCTCATGGAGCAGGCTGTTACTTGGGGTTACACTAGAACAAAGCTCGTTTCCGGGTATGGCGAAATGTCAATGCGCGGGGATATTCTGGATATTTACGCTCCGGGATATGATTTTCCAGTCCGCCTTGAATTCTTTGGGGATATCCTCGAAGAAATACGTGTTTTTGATCCTGCAACACAGCGATCAAAAGCTGATCTTGAGGAAGTGACTCTTCTCCCGGTCGCTCCGGCAATGCTGACCGGAAATTATGTTGATGAGGCTGAGAAGTTCTGGACCCAGCTCAAAAAAACCGGCGAAATATCATCAGAAGGGTATACCCGTTTAATCGAGAAAGCCGGAAATGCTGATGGCATGATCTGGCCGGGATTATTTTATCCTGAGGCAGTTGATCTCAAAGAATTTTTTCCAAAGAAATCCGTTTATGTCCTTTCATCCGCTTCCAACCTGCGTTCCAAACTACAGGACCAAGAATACGGCTGGAAGTCTTTCCTGCAGGATAAATCTGCTCACAACGGCTGTAAATGGCCGGTGCATGTGATCTGCTGGAACGAAGAAAAGGCCCGGTCCACATGGCGCGATGAGCGGCAGATGGTCTTTGAAGATCTGGTCATAGGCAGGGAAAAAGACGGAATTGATCTTTCTGAGCGTTCGCTTTCCGCATTCACTGATATTTTTTGGAAGCCGGAACAGATTAAACGCCCTTGGGCCGCTTTGGTTGCCGCGCTTAAAGAATGGAAGACCGAACGCTTCCAGACGGTGCTCAGCTTTCGAACTGAACGCTCACGCAAAAAATTTCTTTCACTCATCGAACCGGAACAGCTGACCATCGCCACAGAATATTCACCCCTGAATAAGGGTATTTATGCTCTCGTTTCTCCTTTACGGCAAGGTATGGAGCTTGAGTGGAACCAGATTGTGATTCTCGGTGAAGATGTTATTCAGCCGCAGGCAGCCAAAGGAACCCGCAGCCGAGATAAAGCCTTTGAGGGCATGACCAGCTACGAAGATCTGCTGCTTGATGATCTGCTGGTGCACCGAGACTACGGTCTTTCCCGTTTTGGTGGGCTGCACCACATGAATGTCGGTGATGTTTCAAACGACTATCTACTGCTCTTTTTTGATTCCGAAGACAAGCTCTACGTCCCTGTTGACCGTTTGAATCTGGTCCAAAAATTCAAAGGTCCGGAAGGATCATGTCCGATTCTGGATAAACTCGGCGGAGCGCGCTGGGCCAAGACCCGCGAAAAAGCGCGTAAGGCGATTGAAAAGATCGCCGGAGAATTGGTGGAGATGTATGCCTACCGTAAAATCGCCAAAGGTTACGCATACGGCCCTCTGGATGAGATGTACTGGGAATTTGAGTCCACATTCGGATTCGAGGAAACCCCGGATCAGGAAAAGGCCATTCAGGATGTTTTCCGCGACATGGAAAGTCCGGAACCCATGGACCGCCTTGTTTGCGGTGATGTTGGTTTCGGTAAGACAGAAGTCGCGCTGCGTGCCGCTTTTAGAGCTGTGCTGGATGGTAAACAGGTTGTCCTGCTTTGTCCGACAACCGTTCTGGCCGAACAGCACTATCAGACATTTTTGCAGCGTATGGAAGGCTTTCCGGTCAGTGTAGGGATGCTCAGCCGTTTTGTGACCAAGGCCCGCCAGAAGAGAGTGCTGGAAGAAATGGCCTCCGGAAGCCTCGATATTCTAATCGGAACCCACAGGGTTCTGTCCAAGGATGTTGAGGCACCTAATTTAGGTCTGCTTATCCTAGATGAAGAGCAACGGTTCGGTGTCCGTCATAAAGAGCGGATCAAAGAAATGCGCAAGAACATTGATGCGCTGACTTTAACCGCAACTCCGATTCCGAGAACTCTGCAGCTTTCCCTTTCCGGGGTACGCAGCCTTAGCACTATTGAGACTCCCCCCGTAGACCGTAAGCCGGTTGAGACTGCGCTTATTGAACGGGATGAGGATATGCTTACATCCATTGTTGCCCGCGAGCTTGAGCGTGGCGGACAAATTTTCTGGGTTCATAACCGGGTACAGGGGCTTGAACGGGTTGTGGAATTCGTGCAGAAAATAGCCCCGGATGCCAAAATCGGTATGGCCCACGGCCAGATGACGGAAAAAAATCTTGAGGAAACCATTCATAAGTTCTGGCACAAGGAACTGGACATTCTGGTTGCTACAGCGATAATTGAGTCCGGTCTTGATTTTCCCAACGCGAATACCCTGATTGTCGATCAGGCCCAGATGTTCGGGCTGGGACAGTTGTACCAGCTGCGCGGCAGGGTAGGACGAAGTACCCGTCAGGCTTACGCATATTTTGTAGTTTCATCGCTGGATTCACTTTCCGAAAAAGCCAAGCGCAGAATGCAGATTATTTTGCAGCTTGATTACCTTGGAGCCGGATTCAAGGTCGCCATGGAAGACCTGCGTCTGCGTGGAGCTGGAAATATCTTGGGAGAAGTTCAATCCGGACAGATGGCTAAAGTCGGACTTGATCTATTTCTTGAAATGCTGGACGAAGAAGTACGTAGAATTAAGGGCGATGATTCCAAGGTAAATAGTGATCCTGAAATGAACTTTGTTTTTAAAGCCCATCTGCCGGAAGATTTTGTACCGGATGCGCGGGAAAGATTGCGTTACTACAGAGCACTTTCCTCCGCTGAAACCGAGGCCGGAATTGAAGAGCTGGCCGCTGAAATAAAAGACCGTTTCGGACATTTCCCCGAAGAGGTGGAAAATTTCCTTGCTGTACTTTATCTCAAACGGACACTGGCTCGTCTGGGTGTCCTGAGGGCAGACCTCTTTCCCACCCGGGTAATTCTGACCTGGCAGGAGAATAACAATCCGGTTGATCCCGCGAAACTCATCGCCTGGATCGGAGAACAGGGCGAAAAAGCCAAACTCAAACCTCCGGCAGCCCTTGAAATACGGTTTGACCAAAACGCTCCTGTTTCGCAAGGACTTGATTCTGTTTGCAAAAAACTTGAACCGCTACTTTAACTTCGCGACAAGACGATTCATTCGGGATTTTTAATGAAAAAAAAATTTATTTCCATATTACTCACGTGCCTGATCTTGGGTGGATGTCAGACTGAAAGTGAAGATCCGGGTGTAATTGCCCGTGTAAACGGGACCCCGATTTATCTTACCCAGCTTGAGTATAAATACGACCTCACCCACGAAGGAAACGGGGGATTTGTTCCTTCCGTTGAGCAGGTTCGTTCTGAATATGGCCAGATTCTCGGTGATTTAATTGTGCAGGAGTTGGTTTCGCAGGAACTGGAGCAAAGAGGTATTTCTGTTTCAGATAAAGAAATGAAAGAAGCGGAAGACGAAGTCCGCTCCGATTATCCTGATGACTCCTTTGAACAGATTTTGATCGAGGAATACATAGACATCAATGCATGGCGTTCGCAGCTCAAATATCAGCTTGCCATGGATAAATTTTACAGCGATATTCTGCGTCCTGAAATCAAAATTGATTACAAGGAAGCGGAACAGTACTACAGAACCCACCTTTCTGATTTTTATATGCCCGCTGGCTATCGCTTTGTGATGGTTAAAGGCTTGAGTAAGGATCTGGTTTTGAAGGGTGTTGAACTTTTTCGCGAAGGGCTTAAACCTGCTGCGATCTCCGCAAAGCTGCGCAAGGTTTCCGTTCAGGAAATCTGGATCAGAAACGGACAGCTTCCCGCAGGATGGAAACCGTTTGTTGAAAATTTGCAGATAGGCGAAGCCAGCTCTGTAATTACTCAGAAAAAAGAAGTTTTTTGTTTGATCCTTAAGGAAAAGAAAAAAGCGACCCTGCTGACTCCGTTGCAGGCTTATCCGATGGTGGAAAAGGTCTTGCTGGAAAGAAAACTGCAGGAAAAATTTGAAGCATGGCTGCAAAAGAAAATGGCGACTTCAAAGATCAAAATAAGCAAAAAATTAATGCCTGAAATCGAGGAATCAGAACAGGCTGCCCAGCATGCTGAAGATGTAAAAGCCGAATAGTTGCATAGTTCAGTGAAAGAGTTTAGTTAGTCATAGGAATATATGAAGTTCGCCTTATTTTGGCGGAAAGTCACCTCATTGAAGATTAAGTCGGTTTGACCCGGCTGTTTATATTTCAGGAGATATTGAATTGAAGCGCTTTATTGCCGGTGTTCTGGTCAGTATGACCATTTTCTCTGCATCTATTTCCATTGCTGAAGAAAAAGTAGTTGATGGTATTGTCGCCGTTGTTAACGGTGAAATTGTGACCATGTATGAACTTGATTATAAAATGACACCCATCATGAAACAGTTCAGCGGTGGTGATTTATCTGCTGTTGAAATTGAACGGTTGAAAAAAATCCGCAAACAGCTTCTTGATCGCATGATCACTGAAATCATCATCGATCAGGAAAGTAAAAGAATGAAAGTGGATGTCACCGATCAGGAAGTTGATGGCGAAATTAATGCCATTAAAGAAAAAAGTAATCTGAATGACGTAGAATTTGAACGTCAGCTTGAACTTCAAAAAACTACTTTAGATGCTTTTAAAGACAAGATCCGTAAAGATATTCGTAAGCACCGTCTTCTTTCTTACAAGGTAAAAAACAAAGTTGTTGTTACAGACGAAGAAATCAAAGCCGCATGGAACAGCACAAAAACAGAGCAGGGTGAAATTGCTAAAAGTGTACACCTGAAGCTTATTCTTTTTCCTGCAACAACTTCTGCAGAAGACGTCCGCAAGGAGATCCTTGCAGGCGATATCACCTTTGAAGATGCCGCTGATAAATATACTACCGGTCCCGGTATGGGGAACGGCGGCGATCTCGGCGTTTTGAACTGGGATGACCTTGCCCAGACATGGCATGATGCTCTTGATGGACTCAAACCCGGGGGCATTAGTGAACCGTTTGATGTTCAGGAGTCCAAAGCGCTGCTCAAACTTGATTCATACGAGAAGACCGAAGAAGCATCCTTCGAAGAAAGTAAGCAGGAATTATACGATAAACTTTACCAGAAAAAACAGGATAAGCTTTTTGCCGACTTCATTAAGAAGCTGAGGGAAAAAGCTGTTATTGAGTATAAATAATTCGGGGAGAACTGTAGCGGATGGGCTGCGTATTACGTGGCTTTTAAGAACAAAAACACTACTGCCAGATGGTACCGTGAGGGTCGTATGGATTTGAAAGAGCTTGGTTCCCTGTTAAAAGACGAAAGAGAACGGCAAGGACTGACTATTGAACAGATTATGGAAATCACCAAGGTCAGTCGCGTCAACATAAATGCTATTGAAAGTGGCAACAGGGATGAATTTCCGCATGAGGTTTATGCTAAGGGATTCATTAAAAACTATGCCAAGTCACTTGGACTTGATTCAGAAGAAATAGGTGAAAATTTTTCTCAGATTATGGCCTCGGGAATTACCGAAGCCGGTAGAGAAAAAAGAGAAAAGGAAGAACTCGGCCAGACTGATTATAGCGCATCCCCCAAGAAAGGGGTCGGCGGTACCGTTTTTCTGGTTTTGATTCTGGCCGCAATTGTCGGTGGTCTGGTTTATTATCTGCACGATAGTTCTTTTTTCTCTGCAAAAACGGCTGAAAACATCGAGGTTGCAGCAGTTGAAGAGGTAGTGGATAAAACTCCTGCCAGTTCTGAACAGGCCGCTCCTGCTCCAGTTGTAGAGGAGAAGGTGGAAGTAGCTGAAAACGACCCTGCAGCTGTTGCACAGGAAGTAGAAGGAGTCGCTGAAGAAGTTGAAGCAACGGTTGAAGAAGCCGCTGAACATGTTGCAGAGCAGCAGGCAACATCAGTTGTTCCAGCGGTTAAGAATATTGTTGCCATTACTGTTAAGCCCGGTGAAGCATGCTGGCTTGAAGCAGTGGTTGACGGCGAAGCGAGAGAATTTGTTCTTCAGGAAGGCGATTCCCTTTCCCTTCCTTATAAAGAAAGCTTGAATGTCAAACTCGGTAACGGCGGCGGTGTCGAAATTGTTTCTGATGGTAAACCTTTCCAATTTGAAGCAATCAAGGGAAGAGTTCTGAAACTGGAATTCCCTGCTTCCCGGTAGGAGTTGTTTCCTAGTACGGTCGTAACGCCTGATGGAATTGACTGAAAAAGTAATTATCCTTAAAACCGGACGTTTTAAGGAAAACGACCTTTGGGTCCGGTTTCTTTCTTCGACGAGGGGAGTACAGAACGCATTCGCTTTTGGTGGAAGCAGAAGCAGAAGACGTTTCGGCGGTTGTCTGGAACCCTTTTCGCAAGTACTTTTCAAAACCGGAACCAATAAAACCGGAACTTATCAGGTTTTACAGGAAGGAAGTCTTGTAAAAGGCTATCCGGGAATACGCTCCAATCTCCGCAAAATGGGGCTTGCAGCAAATTGTTTCAAATTTATTGAATCTGCGGTATTGGAGCGAGATGGCAACCGTGCTGTCTTCAATCTGCTGGCAGAAATACTGGATGTTATCGAAGAAGCGGAGCCGGATGATTTCTTTCCGCTTTTCTTCCGGGCAAAGGTCGCATTTGAGCAAGGATACAATCCTGACTTTACAATTTGCGCTCAATGCGGCAAACCTTTGTTTGGTTCCCGTCCCGTGGTCTTTAATATTGAAAAAGGCCAGATAAGATGTCTCGACTGTGTCGATGGCCGGGAAGGGGAGACAATCAATGCCGGAACCGTTAGGACTCTGGCCTGGATTCAAGATACCGGACCTGCGAATTGGGTGACTTTGAGCTTGCCTGCGGAGATTCGGCAGGAATGTTTTTCCGTTATGGATCGCTTCCTGGCCTACCACATGGGGGTCATCTGGGAAGGCAACACCTACCGGAAAATATAAAATTTTATCTGCCCGGCAGGGTGGAATGCGTGCTCAGGATAAATTCAGGTTTATCCTGCGTTATTTGTTTGTAAACCGGACATTTTCCTTTATCCGCTTTGGAGAGCAGAGCGGGGAGAATGAATCAATACAAATGTTTGTTTGCTAGATGAGAGGAATTTGATGAATTTTCAAGATGTTATACTTAAACTTCAGGACTTCTGGGCTGATTACGGATGCTGTGTTGTCCAGCCTTTGGACATTGAAGTTGGCGCGGGTACATTCAACCCTTCAACTTTTTTCCGCGTAATCGGTCCTGAGCCGTGGAACACCGCTTATGTTGAACCTTCCCGCCGTCCCACTGACGGACGTTACGGTGAAAACCCCAACAGGCTCCAGCACTATTTCCAGTTTCAGGTTATTCTGAAGCCTTCTCCTGACGATGTTCAGGATCTCTACCTTAAGAGCCTTGAAGTTCTCGGCATCGATGCTGCCGCACATGACATCCGTTTTGTTGAAGATGACTGGGAATCCCCCACACTGGGCGCATGGGGCCTTGGCTGGGAAGTATGGCTCAACGGCATGGAAGTAACGCAGTTCACCTACTTCCAGCAGGTTGGCGGTATCGACCTCAAGCCTGTTTCAGTTGAACTTACTTACGGTCTTGAGCGTATCTGCATGTACCTGCAGGGAGTTGAGTCCGTATACGATCTCAAGTGGAACGACGAAGTTACATATGGCCAGATTTTCCACCAAAACGAAGTGGAACAGTCCAAGTATAACTTCGAGCATAGTGACGCAGCCATGCTGCTTGACCTCTTCGATAAATATGAAGCTGAAAGCAAAAAGCTTTGCGAAAAAGGTCTGACCCGTCCGGCATACGAATACTGCCTGAAGTGTTCCCATACCTTCAACATGCTTGATGCTCGCGGTGCTATCTCCATTACTGAAAGGGCAACCTATATCGGCAGAGTGCGTAATCTCGCTTCCGCGGCCGCAAGACTTTATGCGGAAGAACGTGAGAATATGGATTACCCAATGCTTAAAAACGACTAAATAATACGGAAACTAAAATGGCCGATTTTATACTTGAGATTGGAATTGAGGAGATGCCCGCCCGTTTTGTTCCCCGGCTGGGTCTCGATATTAAAGATATTTTCAGCACTCTTCTTGAAGAGAGCATGATTGATAATGCCAGCGTTGAAACTTTTGCCACTCCGCGCAGACTTACTATCTTTGTTAAAGATATGGCTGGTATGCAGAGAAAGGTTGAAGAAGAAGTTTCCGGTCCTCCGGCACGTATTGCTTACGATGCTGACGGTAATCCGACCAAGGCTCTTGAAGGCTTTGTAAAATCTCAAGGGATTGCTCTGGAAGATGTTTACACCCTTGAAACCGATAAAGGCGATTACCTCGCAGCGAAAAAGACCGTTGGTGGTGGCGAGACCATTTCCATTCTGCCTGAGATTTGCGTGACCGCAATCAAGAAGCTTTCCTTTCCCAAAAAGATGAAATGGGGTAATCTTGATTTCGCTTTCGGACGTCCGCTGCGCTGGCTGCTTTGTCTTTTCGGTTCCGATGTTGTTGAATTCGAAATGGCCGGTATGCCTTCCGGACGCCAGACCTACGGTCACCGCGTAATGGGTGCCGGTCCTTGGGAAGTTGCTTCTGCTGATGATTATTTCGCTGTAATCAAAGACAAAAGCTCAGTAATCATTTCCCCTGAAGAAAGGGGAGAGCACGTACGCAAGGAAGGCGACAGGCTCGCTGCTGAACTTAGCGGTTCTGTTGTCTGGAAAGACTCCCTGCTCGAAGAAGTCAGCAACCTTGTTGAGCTTCCCGTCCCCATCATCGGTAACTTTGATGAGTCTTTCCTCGAACTCCCCAAAGAAGTTCTGCTGACCAGCATGGAAAGCCATCAGAAATGTTTCGGTATTCAGAAAGAAGACGGCGAACTCCTGCCGCACTTCCTGTGCACCCTGAACCTCGTTCCCAAAGACGTGGAGCTGGTTCGAAAGGGCTGGGAAAAGGTCCTTCGCGCAAGGCTCGAAGATGGACGTTTCTTCTGGAAGAATGACCTTAAAACCGATTTCGACACCTGGCTTGCCAAGCTGGATAACGTTGTATTCCTCGGTCCCTTGGGTTCCATGGGCGACAAATCACGCCGCATGGAACGACTTGCAGCACTGATTGCCGGTAAGGTTGATGCATCTCTGCAGACCGAAATGGCCCGTGCCGGACGTCTTGCCAAGGCCGACCTCGTTTCCGAAATGGTTAACGAGTTCGACAAACTTCAGGGTAAAATGGGCGGCATCTACGCTTCCAAATGCGGCGAAGACGATGTAGTCTGCAAAGCCTTGTACGAACAGTACCTGCCTGCCGGTCCGGAAAGCCCTGTGCCTTCCACTCTCGGCGGTGCTATTGTTTCAATGTCCGATAAAGCTGACACTCTGGTCGGTTGCTTCGGTCTGAATAAGATCCCCACTGGCGCAAACGATACCTACGCGCTGCGGCGCGCCGCTCTGGGTATCGTGCGCATGATTATAGAATACGACCTTCGGGTGGACATCCTTGAAATCATGGACATGGCTTTTGAAGGCTACTCCAAAGATATCAAGTGGAAACTCGAAAAGTCTGAACTCCTCGAAAAACTGGGTGAGTTCATTTCCAACAGACTCCGTGCCTACTTCACAGGTAAGGGCTTTGAGACAAGAGTTGTTGATGCAGCTCTCGGAGCCGGATATCGTGATGTGACTGCTCTCAAGGCACGGGTCGAAGCTTTGGCACAGTTCGCTAAAGCAGATGGATTTGAACAGGCGGTTCTCACTTTCAAACGTGCGGCCAATATCATCAAGAAGCAGGGCAGTGAGCAGGGTGTGTCGCTCACTGGCGGTTTCGAAGTTGATAAACTGGAAGAAGCACAGGAAAAAGAACTGGCCAACAAGCTTGACGAAACAGCAGCCCGTTTTGAGGAACTCTGGGAAAATGACGAGTTCAGTAAGCTGTTCGCAATCCTCGGCGAACTGCGTCCCTTTGTTGACGCCTTCTTTGATAACGTAATGGTTATGTGCGAAGATAAGGGTTTAAGGATGAACCGTCTGAACCTGCTTAAAGCGCTGGTTGACAGGCTCAGCAGGCTGGCTGATTTCGGAGCTTTGCAGGTTTAATTCTGCGGCCCCGGTAATGAGAGAGTTTATGAGAGTTTTTTTTCTAGACTTTTTCTGTAAAAAAACACTCTCCTGCCTTGACAGTAATAGCTGTTATTGGTTAAAGACACTCTTCGTTTGAACGTAATCCCGGCTTGCCGGGTTATAAAATAGAAATTTAATTTAAGGAGAAATACCTTGGCGAATCATAAATCCGCACTCAAAAGACACCGTCAGAGCATTAAGCGTAACCTGCGCAACAACATGGTACGTACCCGTATCAAAAACGTTGTAAAAGAAGTTCGTGAAGCTGTTGAAGCTAACGACACTGAACTCGCAGCAACTTCCCTGCGTAAAGCTACTTCTGTTCTCGACAAAGCAGCTACCAAAAAGGTTATCCACGCGCGCACCGCAGCACGCAGGATTTCCCGCCTCTGCGCAGCCGTTAACAAAATGGCTTAGTGTCTTAAAAGATTTTATCTTTACAAGACAAATTCAGCCCGTCGCCCTGTGCGACGGGCTTTTTACGTTCTTAGCACTTCCAAACAAAGTAGTTGTTGCTGAATTCAAGCTATCAAGCTATAAGCAACTATTGATTTCAACTGTACTTTTCTGTTTATTGCCAGATGTAATGCGCAAGGAGTAACTTTTGAGAGTTATCATAGTAGGGGCCGGAGAAGTCGGCTTCAATGTTGCCAGACGTCTTTCCGGTGAGAACAAGGATGTTGTCGTTATCGACATGAATCCTAAAGCTCTTAGCAAGGTTTCCGATTCTCTGGATGTCCAGACAATTCAAGGTTCCGGCTCCAGTCCCGAAATTCTTGAAGAGGCTGGGGTCAGCGAAGCTGATATTTTCCTTGCTGTTACGGACAAGGATGAAATCAACCTTATCTCCACTTTTCTTGCTAACAGGCTCCAGCCCGATATCATCAAACTCGCCCGGATCAGGAACGAGGATTATACCAAATATTCCGACATGTTCACTAAGGGAGATCTGCGTATTGATACCATCATCAACCCGGATGAAGAGGTCGTCGACTCAATCCTAAGGGTTATGAGTGTTCCCGGAGCAGTCGAAATCAATGATTTTGTGGGCGGCAAGGTACGTCTCATCGGCGTTAAACTTCCTGACAAAAGCCCGTTGGTCGGCGTGCAATTGATGAAAGTACGCGAAACACTGGGCGAAGACATCGATGTTGTTATTGCAGCTCTTGTCAGGGATGACGAACTTATTATTCCCGGCGGTCTGGATAGCATTGAGCAGGGTGATATTGTGTATTTTACCTGTCTTCGTGACCAGCAGAACGAACTCCTCAAACGTGCCGGTATTCTTTCCGACCCCATCAAAAAAGTTATGATTGTCGGTGGCGGTAATGTCGGATCACTTCTTGCGCAGGCACTGGACAACAAAAAATATCACACCAGACTAATCGACAACGACCCAGACCGATGTGCGGCTCTTTCGGAGACTCTCGACCGGGTTATTGTTCTCAACGGCGACGGCACAGATCAGGATCTGCTCAATGAAGAGAACGTTGGTGATCTTGATATGGTGATCGCGGTTACCGGCGATGAGGAAATGAATATCCTTTCCTGTTTGCTGGCTAAAAACCTCGGCGCACGCAAGACCATCACCCGCATTAATAAATTTGCTTATATTCCGCTGATTGAACCGATCGGCATTGACCATCTGGTTTGTCCTCGCCTTTCTGCGATTAACTCCATTCTGCATTTTGTGCGTCAGGGGAAAGTTATTTCCGCAGTTTCCATTAAAGGAGAAGAAGCGGAAGCTCTTGAAGCCATTGCACAGGAGGAATCAGGTATTGTTGGTAAGCCGATCATGGAATTGAACCTGCCTGCCGGAACCCTGATTTTATGTTTTCAGCGCGGCGATGATGTTATCATCCCCACAGGTCTGACAGTGATTGAGCCTAATGACCGTTTGCTGATTATTTCTACCCACAAAAATATTCCTAAAATTGAAAAGGCTCTCACCACCAAGCTGGAGCTTTATTAATGCGCTGGAAAATTGTTCTGCACATAATTGGAGCCTTAACACTCTGTGTTGGGCTGACCATGCTTTTCCCGTTGGCATTTTCTCTCTACTATCAAGATGCCGGTATTCTGCCTTTGTTGAAATCCTTCAGTCTGACCTGCATTAGCGGTCTGGCCTTATTTCTGATTTTTAAGGAACGTGAAGGCAATAAAGGTCTCAGCCACCGTGAAGGTATGGCTATCGTTGCTTTGGGTTGGGTCTTTGCCGGTTTTTTCGGCAGCCTGCCATTTTATTTCGGCGATGTTTTCACCAACTATGTGGATTGTTTTTTCGAATCCCTGTCCGGTTTCACCACCACCGGAGCATCGGTGATGATGGATATTGAAAGGAATGCCAAAGGAATTCTCTTCTGGCGCAGCTTGACTCACTGGCTGGGCGGCATGGGGATTATCGTGCTTTCTCTGGCGATCCTGCCTTTCCTTGGAGTAGGGGGGATGCAGCTTTACAAGGCGGAAGTACCCGGACCTGTTCCCGACAAACTCAAGCCGCGCATCAAAGACACAGCTTTGGTCCTTTGGAAAGTATACCTGCTTTTTTCAGCCATAGAAGCCGTGCTGCTCATGTTAGGCGGAATGGATTTTTTCGATTCACTCTGCCACACCTTCGGAACACTTGCTACGGGCGGTTTTTCCACCAAGAATTCATCTGTGGCATATTTCGATAGTGCCTATATCGATTACGTCATTACATTTTTTATGCTCGTGGCTGCGGTCAATTTCAGTCTGCACTACCAGATGATCAAAGGGCGTCCGCTGTTACTTTGGAAAGACCCGGAATTCAGATTCTTTGGCGCACTGACTCTTGTTATTATAGCAATCATCACCATCTCGGTATACTCAGCTACAAACTATGATTCTGTTGCAGATTCATTCCGCTACACCTCTTTTCAGGTTGCATCCATTATCAGTACCACCGGGTTTGCTACAGCGGACTATGAAATTTGGCCTGCTCTTGCACAGGGATTACTGCTTTTTTGCATGTTCCTCGGCGGCTGTGCTGGCTCAACCAGTGGCGGTATGAAACACTTGCGCATTATGCTGCTCCTGAAACAGGCGTACCAGGAAGTGTTCCGCATCATCCATCCCCGCTCAGTGAACCGTGTCAAACTCGGCAAGACAGTAGTTAAACCGGAAACCATGAACGATATCCTCGGATTCTTCGTGCTCTGGCTGCTGCTGTTTGTGCTTTGCGGATTGGTGGTTTCGGCGACCGGAGTTGATGTTGTTTCATCATTTGCCGCTTCTTTGGCCTGCATTGGGAACATCGGTCCCGGTATTGGAAGTGTAGGTCCTACCGAAAACTATGCTCACATTCCTGAACTTGGAAAATGGGCACTCATCTTCTGCATGCTGCTGGGTCGCCTTGAAATTTATACTGTGATTGTCCTTTGCGTGCCTGAATTCTGGCGCAAATAAATTTAAATAATTTCCAAAATTCTTATACAAATCAGAAGGGTTGAAGTTTTTGACTTCAACCCTTTTCTTATGCTGAAAATTTAGATGTATCGTTACACATCTTGTCAAAAGTATTGTTTTTCTATATTTAACGAAAAAATAAATAATAATCTGTATAAGAGATAACGATAAAATGAAGAAGGCGATCATTACTTTTATAGCGGCGGCAGCGGTGTTACTGGCTTCGATTTACTATGCCAGTGCCGGATATGTTCATTTATCTGAAATTCAATCAAAAGCACGGTCGGCTACAAAAGTTTATGCATATTTTTCAAAGCCTCGCGTTTGCTAAGTCCCGAGAGACGTTCCGTATTGGCTTCCACATAATCTTTGACCAACTGCGGTTTTGTCCAAGCGTAATCGCGCAGTGCCCAGCCGATGGCTTTGCGTAGGAAAAATTCTTTGGAATCAATATTCGGCTCAATGCATTTTTGCAGAAACTCAAAATCCAGCTCATCTTTGAAAAGTAACTGACAGAGAATGGATGATCGCCGTTTCCACATATGCTCGTCGACAGACCATTTCAGCATCAATTCTCGCATACGCACAGGCTCAGCAAGCAGAATATTACCCAGAGGCTTTGCCAAGTGGTCGCAATAATCCCACCATGCTCCGCCAGTAATCATTTCTTCAAGCATCGGGACAGCTTCCCATGTTTGAAAATTTTCGCATGGCTTCCAGCAAACAAGATCGATTGCGCAATAGCGTTCCTCGCGAAATTCTGCCTCGCGCCAAATGTCAAGAATCACTGACTGCCATTTATCAAAATCCCACGGTCCTGATTCTTTGAAGGATTTCATAAATATCTTCCGACGCAGGGGAGTTCGGACTCCGTAAAAATCCATTTCGGATTTCATGTATTTCTTCATGCCCGCCGCACAGTCAGGGTCGGCATGTGCCTTGAGTTCTTGGCGGACAGTAAAGAGCAGAGTGGACATCTATCCTTCCTCTTTAAAAAACTTCACATATTTGCGGTCAGTATTATTGATGTGGTTGATGATCCAGTCCTGCAGGAATGAATCAATGCTATCGGGGAAAACGTATTTTTTATCCCGGTTCAGCTCCATGACTTCGCGGGTGATGCGACGATGCTCCAGCATGTGCTTTTCTATTTCAGGAAAACCGCGTTTTTGCATGAAAGCCTCTTCGCGAGCGAAATGACTGGAGGTGTATTCCAACAGACGGTCAAAGAGTCGGGCTACAGCTTCGTGATCCTGTCCTTCGCGGAGGGCTGTCTGGAAATCCTCGGCATAGCGAACAAGAACCCGGTGCTCGGCATCAATGGAAGGGATACCCAGAAGCAGATCCTCAGACCATTTGATGTCGCTATTCAGGTCGCAGCAGACTCCATCTTTTTTGACCAGTTCCAGCACGGAATCACCGTAATCGAGCTTCATGTCGTCGGTAGGATTTTCTATATCGGTTCCGTCTGCCCGGTGCAGCACTAATGCGTTGATTGCGCCCGTTTTTGCTTTTACTTCGCCGATTGTGGTCGGATTGCTGTCGTAGTGTGGGAAAATTCTCAAACTGTAACCCATAACTTCATGGGCAGCAGGGCCGGTTTCTTCTTTTTCTGCAACCCCGGCATGACGGGCTAGAATATGACCTATCTGTTCTCCGCCAAGATCAAGCGGATAGACCACGGTGTTAGCCCCGGCACGTAGCATCCTGTATTCAATTGAAGGGTCTGTTCCGCGGGCAACAATAAAAATGTCCGGGTTAAGCTCGCGGGCAGCCAACGATATATTAATGTTGCTGGCATCATCGTTGATGCAGAGTACAATAAAGTCGGCACGGCGTATTCCGGCAGAAAGCAAAACCCCGTCTACTGCACCGTCTCCATGCAGTATTTTATAGCCGCGCTGCTCAGCTTCTGCCAAGTGTTCTTCATCCTGATCAAGAACCACAAAATCAAGTCCAAGTTCATAGAGCTTCAGAGAAATTGCACGGCCTATCTTGCCGTATCCGCAGACTATGGTGTGTTTGTTCAGCTTGTTGATTTTGTCGTGCATTTTCTTTTTCTCGTAAAGGTTTCTGATTCCGGATTGAATAATGATCTTGGCTACCTGGGCCACAAAAACGGCGGCGAGACCCAGACCAGCAAAAATCAATACAATGGTAAAAATTCTTCCGGCAGGGGAGAGGTCATGAATTTCCCCGTATCCGATGGTGGTGATGGTGATCACGGTCATGTAAAGGGCATCGAGAACAGACCATCCTTTTTCAAAATAAAGATAGCCCGCAGTACCGCCCAAAAGAACCATGAAGAACGCAACAATAAGTTGTATATTCTGGCGAAGGTTAGATGACATCTTGCAGCTTATTTTCCAATGTGTTTATATGCCTATTGATACTTTTCAATTTAATATGGCAACTTTACTTATTAATCAACTGACAAGCAATACGGGGTAAATCATGCTTCATCATGTTAAAAAGCATAAAAAAGATTCAGAAAATCGAAAAAATTATATCATGCCTATTTACGGTTCCCGTGATCTTGAGGACCCGATTCCAAAATATTCGATGCCTGATGCAAGCATTGCCCCGCGCCATGCCTATTCGCTGGTACGTGATGAATTGATGCTTGATGGAAACTCCCGTTTGAATCTTGCAACGTTTGTTACCACATGGATGGAGGATGAAGCCCGGCAGTTGATGACCGAGACTTTTGATAAAAACATGATCGACAAGGATGAGTATCCGCAAACCGCCGAACTTGAAGACCGCTGCGTGCATATTCTTTCCGATCTTTACAATTCCCCGGATGAAGAACACGCCTGCGGTTGTTCCACAACCGGGTCAAGCGAAGCGGCCATGCTTTGCGGTATGGCCCTGAAATGGAAATGGCGTGACCGCATGAAAGCCAAGGGCAAGCCCACTGACAGGCCGAACATGATCATCAGTGCCAGTGTTCAGGTCTGCTGGGAGAAATTCTGCCGTTACTGGGAAGTTGAACCACGCCTGATTCCTGTTTCTGATGGCAATTACAGCATGAAAACCGAAGACATTCTGGCTGCCTGTGATGAAAACACAATCGGCGTTGTCGCCATTCTGGGTACTACCCATACCGGAGACTTTGAGCCGGTCAAAGAATATAACGACGCGCTTGAAAAATTCAATGCTGAAACCGGATACGAAATTCCCCTTCATGTGGATGCTGCAAGCGGTGGATTCATCGCGCCTTTCCTGCAACCTGATCTGGAATGGGATTTCCGCTTGAAGTGGGTTAAGTCCATCAACGTTTCCGGTCATAAATTCGGTCTTGTTTATCCCGGCGTGGGCTGGGCAATCTGGCGCACCCCCGAAGAACTGCCCGAAGATCTTGTCTTCCGGGTCAATTATCTGGGCGGCGAAATGCCTACCTTTGCCCTGAACTTTTCACGTCCGGGCAACCAGGTTGTAGCTCAGTACTACAACTTCATCCGTCTGGGACGCGAAGGGTATACCCGCATCATGCAATCATGCATGGATACTGCCGATTTTATTAAAGTAGAGCTTGAAGAAACTGGAATATTTCAGAGCCTGCTGCCCAAGCTGCATATGCCGTTGATTACTTTTAGAATCCGCCGGGATGTAGAAGTCGAATTTGATGTCTATAAAGTTTCTGAAATGTTGCGCCATCGCGGATGGCTCGTTCCGGCGTACAGCATGTGCGAGAACTGCGAAGATGATAATGTGTTGCGTATTGTTGTAAAGGAAGGAATGTCCATGGACATGGCACACCTGCTTATGGATGACATTAGACGCATTATTAAGTTTTTCAGTGACGGAACCGAAGAGAAGCCGATCACTAAAGCTAAGTTCAAACATTGCTGATCATTTTTCATAGACATCTATGTTTACAGGCAATATGATCTAACTTGCCTGTAAACATAGAATTTTTACCTATTAGGAGTTTCATAGATGAGTGATGTAAAAAAAAGTGTTGATTATATTTTCCATGGGCTTGATGCTCTTGATGTTCTGCTTTGCTCCAAGGAAGCGGAAAACCTGAACGTACGTAATATTGTAGGGCTTCTGCACCCGGTTCTTGATGATGCCAAACGCAGGGCACATACAGAAATGTCCGCTCGAAGCGGCGCAAAAGAAAAAGAATAACCATTTCTTTGGAGCCTCTATGGACTTGAAGGCACAGGTACTTGCGGAGCTTGAGGATTTAATTGGTGTGTATAAAAAATTGCACGCCAATCCGGAGCTTTCCGGTCAGGAGGCTGAGTCTTGTAAACTGATTGCCGATGAACTTGAAGCATGCGGAATTGCAGTAACCCGTAATTTCGGGGGGCACGGTGTAGTCGGTGTATTGGAAAACGGTGACGGCCCGACTGTAATGGTTCGCGGGGACATGGACGCTTTGCCCATTACCGAAGAGACCGGAGTTGATTACGCCAGCTCAGTTAAAACAACCGACAGTTCCGGCAACGAAGTCGGCGTTATGCATGCATGCGGTCATGATATTCACATGACGGCTCTTGTTGGTGCTGCGCGGGTGCTTTCGAAGTGCAAGGGCAGCTGGAAGGGAAAAGTTCTTTTTGTCGGTCAGCCTGCTGAAGAGGTCGGATCCGGGGCAAAGAGTATGCTTGCGCAGGGGCTGTTCGAGAAATTCGGTTATCCTGACTACTGCCTTGCAACCCATGTGATCCCGCAAATTGAAGCCAGCCGGATTACCGTTAAATCCGGTCCGCTCATGGCCGGGATATTTCAGCTGAAAATTACAGTGCGCGGAGTAGGGGGGCATGGTGCTATTCCGCATGAATGCAAAGACCCCATTGTTCTCGCGGCACGGATTGTGACTTCGCTACAAACGATTATAAGCCGTGAAATAAACCCACTGACCCCGGCGGTAATCACCATTGGTTCCATACATGGCGGAACACGGGCAAATATAATCCCCGCTGAAATCGTTATGGAAGCGACAGTCAGGTTTTCCGATCCTGATACTGAAAACCATATCCTTGAGGCTGTCGAAAGAACTTGCCGGTTCGAGGCTCTATCAATGGGAATTCCTGAAAATTTGTTGCCGGTTGTTGAGGTCGACGAAACCATGCGTCTGCCAGCCACAATCAATGACAGTGATTTAGTGGATATCGTTCGTGAAGCAGCCGAGGAAAATATTGGAACTGAAAATGTTCTGGAAGCTGAAATGCTAATGGTCAGTGAGGATTTCTCGTTGTTTCGAACTGCTGGCAGCAAAAAGATATATTCCTGTATGTTTTTCACAGGAGCAACGTCAGCAAAAGAATTGAATTTAAGCCGGGAGCAAAAATCGAAACCACCGTCTTTGCATAATAGCAGATTCTGTCCACCACCAGAACCGACGATCAAAACAGCGGTAACTGTCATGACTGGAAGCGTTTTGAAAATTTTGAGATAGTTCTAAATTGAGAACTACAAATGAAATAAAAAAGGTCGCAATAACTAAAAAGTTAAAGCGACCTTTTTTGTACAACCTTGATACCAAGTGGCGAATCCCCAATAAAAGTTTTGGGGATTCTTGCATTAGCCGTTAGGCGAGAGCTTCTTGCTCGAGTCTTACGGATAACGACAGTGAAACAAACCTTTTTTTCAAAAAGGGTTAAGCCCCGGAGGGACCGTCGGTAGACTCCCGAAGGGTTGCCGGAGGATCCTTAGAACGGAAAGCTGACTTCCTTTCCGGCACCGACTTTGGCCAACTTGCCGTCAATAGCATTTAATCGAGCCTGCGCAGCTTCTTTTTGAGCTTTACGGTCAGCACGTTTGATTACTGTTTTGAGAAAACGCTTGGCAGTCTCGAATTGGCCTTTACGTTCATAAATCATAGACGCGCGATACATGGCGGTCACTGCCCAGATATTCTGCTCCGGGAACTCCCAAGCCAACTCAAGGTAATGCTTGAGCGCTTTTTCCTTTCTGCCCATAGCGTGCTCTCCTTCGGCAATCCAGAACAAAACCTCAGCGCGTAGCTCATCATTTTCGAGTTGATCACGACCAGACCAAATTCTTTCAAGTATAGCTTGAGCTTTTTTGAGATCGCCTTTCTGCTGGATCATGAGGGCCAATTTCAATTCCTTATCTGCCGGAAGGGTTCCGCCGGAATCAAGGATTTCGTTGTAGGCTTTCATGGCCTTTGCGTCATTCCCAACAGCAAGATCGTACTCGACTGCGGCAGTCAGCCATTTTAAACGTAATTCAGGACCGAACTTATCCTGATCGACACGCTTGAGGTAGTATGCTGAAAGATTGAAATCCCGATTCATGGCAGCCTGATCGGCCAAATAGATGAAGCTTTCCGCGCCTAATTTTGATTGCGGGAAAAGAAAAGCACTGCGTCGAGCTGTTTTTGCATTTTGTTCAGTGTCAGCTTGTTTGGCCAAATCCGCATAAACAAGTAGCCTGTCCAAAGGGTTGGCATTGATAACCGGATTGAGTTGTTTTGCTGAAAAGGCTTCCCAGAAGGGCGCATTGATCTCACTGAAGTAGTTTAATCCAGCAGCTTCGCTCAAACCGGAAATGATATATAAATTCTCATTTTTTCCGTAATCTGCAGTGCTCAGTACTCTTGATAAGGGAAGCTTGAAGGCAATACCGCTGGCAATTCTGAGACTGAGCGGCAAAGTTTCCTTATCGAGTCGCTTAAGAGTTTTTTCGGCAAATTCCATGTCCCCGGTCAGAAAAGCAAAAGCTAAACGGTAGTTTTGCAACGCATTAACCAGATCACTTGAAAGTAAAAGGGAGCCTGTCTCGCGGTCAATTGTTTGAAGTGCTTCCTGAGGATTCATTTCCATCAACTTGTTTCTGAAAGCATTCCATGCAGTAGAAGTCGGCGCACCAAGCTGCCAAAGAGTAGGGGAGACGACTGCCGGTTCCAGCACCCCTGCTTTGAAAAATGATTCGGGGCGAATTAAGTTTCCTTCATTATATAACGATGCGTCCGGTGTTTTACCTGATTCAAGGTACTGATTAACGGATTTCCAAAAAGTCTGAACCGTTGAATTAGAAACAGCTTCCAGTGCGTGGTTGGACTTATCCCATTCGCCAATACTTGCTGCAGCAAGTGATTTGGCAATAACCATTCGGTCATCATCATTAATTATAGTTGAATTGATGACTTCCGGGAGAATGTCCGAAGTTGAATTAAGCACATTCAGCTTGGATTTACTGTTGAGAATAAAATAGGTTTTCGACCAGACCTGTTCAGCCTGAGAAAAAGTCTGATCAAGCAGCATCTTGCGGGATTCACGGGAGGATTCAGGAATAACACGGTAGCCCCAGTAAAGAGAACGCCAGACATCAAACCAGA
The DNA here is from genome assembly GCF_048571135.1 of Maridesulfovibrio spiralis (SeqCode). NCBI lineage: Bacteria > Pseudomonadati > Thermodesulfobacteriota > Desulfovibrionia > Desulfovibrionales > Desulfovibrionaceae > Maridesulfovibrio > Maridesulfovibrio spiralis (SeqCode). The sequence goes on from NZ_CP182344.1 coordinate 3,880,243, forward strand.
TGCTCTTAAGGTATGAATTTTCTATAAACTTATCCACCATAACTTTTTGATCCATCAAACGTGCAGCCTGACTAAACCAGATTACACCTTTAACAGGATCACCAAGGGCGCGCTGGCATTTTCCGCCAAGCCAGAGTCGGGTTATCTCTTGAGAGTTATCTTCAAATGCAGGAGTGGATTGTAGCGTTTCCAGACAGGCCGAATAGCGTCCAAGGTTAAAAGCAGTCTCAGCACGTTTCAAAATCAATTCCGGTGTGTCGCCGGTCTGAGAATAGTTTTGTTCCAAAATGTCCCATGCACCATATTTTTCGAGCCAGGTCTCAAAGGAATCTATTTTCTTTGCAGCGAATACATTTCCTCCAGCGCCAAACAAAACAGCCGCGGCCAGAAGAGAAGGTAATATCTTTTTCTTAAGTAACAAATTCATGAAAACCTCATGGATTTAAATTTCAGGTCAAAGTGAAAGGTTATCCCAGTGAGATAAAGAAAAGCAGCCTAAGAGGCAAATTTAATCCTGATGTAAAACTTAAAATTCAGCTGATCCATTTTTTAGTGTCGAAGCAACGAGTATTACCGAAATAAGTGCAGCCTGTAGAATTGTTTGCAGTTCGTTAACTCATAAGTAACTATAATTTACTATTAAAACTGAATGACCATTACCGATAGCAGGAGTGGCTGCCTTGTTTTTTGGACAAACATATCCGGCACATATTCCAAAGTTTACATAATTTACATTATGAGACAATTATATAAAGCGAAATAAATCAAATGTTTAAGATAGGCTTGAGCAGATTAAGTAAGTTGTGTGAATTTGTTGACCCCGACCGGGTCAACTCGTCTTCGAAATGGTCTTGGTTTTTTGCTTAATTGAGATTTAAGCGCATTTAAAAGTTAAGACGAAGTCAGGGATGCAAATATTTTGAAAAGAACATCAGGAGCTAAATTTGAAGCCCACTTTTTTAAGCATAAAAAAGAGCTCCTTCGACCAAGTCAAAAGAGCTCGCAAAAAAGATATGACTAAAAGACTATTCGCCGCTGTCACTATCGAGACTTTTTATGTACTTATCGCGACATTCGTAGGAACAAAAACACTCAATTTTCTCGCCGTTACGTACCCGGATATCTCCATCCTTGGGAACATAAGCACCACAGATCGGGTCTTTGACCATTTCTCCGGTTTTAACTTTTTTATTAAAGTCGTTTCCGGCTTTATCCTGTTTCTTTTTTTGATCGCCTGTGAACAACTTCCACATGACAAATGCGGCCACGGCGATAACAATAAACTTCAGCATAGTTAATTGCACCTCAATAAAAAAAGGCCGCACCTGTAGAAGGTGCGGCCCAAGAATTAATCCTGATAAATCTTATTACCTTCAATGCGGTAATCGATTTTCTTCAGAGCATCGGCAGCAGATGTCCCGTCGGGGAATACTACTTCAGGGTCAATGTCGGTCATTGGAAGAAGCACAAACGCCCTTTCCTGTGCCCGAGGATGCGGAACAGTTAGATATGCCCCACTATCGATGATCCGGTCGCCGAAAAGAATGATATCCAGATCAATTGTTCTGGGACCGTTTTTGACGTCCCGAACTCTGTCCATTTGTCCTTCTACGGCCTGCAGCGTGGAAAGAAAACCTTCTGCTGACCATAATTCAGGATCGACATCAAAACGGACCACCTGGTTGGTAAACCACGGCTGATCTTTCAATCCCTGAGGTTCGGTCTGATAAGTTTCGGACCAGACTTCAGGATCAATACCTTCATATTTTTCCAGCCTGGCAACTGCCTGATTCAAATGGTCTTCTGTATCTCCGACATTTGAACCAAGGCTGATGTAGACCTTTACAGTTTGGATATCCGTGATACTGCCTCCTTGAGCCTTTCGGTATCAACAGTCAGCGAAATTCTGAAATACCCTTCACCGGATTCGCCGAAGCCGTTACCGGGAGTGACAACAACACCGGTTTCCTTCAGGAGCTTGGATACGAACTCGGAAGAAGTATAGCCTTCGGGAGTCTTCGCCCATACAAAAATGGATGCATCAGGCACCTTGCAGGAAATATTGATCTTTTCCAGAGCTTCGATGACGCAGTCACGACGCTCTTTGTAGATCTTGCGAAATTCCTTAACATAAGGTTCGCCTTCTTTTAGTGCAACAATTCCGGCTTCCTGTACAGCCTGAAAGATGCCTGAGTCGACATTTTCTTTGATTTTTCCGAGGCCTGCAACGAGTGAGGCATTACCCACTGCCATACCGCAGCGCCATCCGGTCATGTTGTAGGTCTTGGACAGGGAGTGGAATTCAATGGCCACATCTTTTGCGCCGGGAGTTTCCAGAATGGAAATAGGCTTTTTGTCTTCATCGTAATAGACTTCGGTGTAAGCGGCGTCAGCAGCGATGATTACGTTATGCTTTTTGGCTTTGGCAACCAGTTCTGCGTAGAACTCGGGAGTTGCGGTAGCTGATGTGGGGTTGTTGGGGTAGTTTACGAAGAAGATTTTGCACTTGTCCCACTTGGCGTCATCGATAGCATCAAGGTCGGGCAGGAAGTCGTTTTCTTCCAGCAGCGGAATCATTTCAACTTCACCACCGGCAAAACCGGAAGCGACCGGGTAAACCGGGTAGTTAGGAGAAGCTACCAGTACGAGATCACCGGGGTTTACGAAAGCCAGCGGGAAGTGTGCAATGCCCTCTTTAGAGCCGATCAGGGAAACAACTTCACTAGCTGCATCCAGTTCAACGTTGAATCTTTCTTTGTACCAGTCGGCAACAGCCTGACGAAAAGTCAGCAGACCGACATAAGAAGGATACTGGTGGTTGACTGGATTCTGAGCTGCTTTGTGCAGTGCTTCAATAATAAAGTCGGGAGTCGGAAGGTCGGGATCTCCGATGCCGAGGCTGATGATATCTATGCCCTGCGCTGCAACTTCAGCTTTGAGTCTGTCGATTTCAGCAAAGAGGTACGGGGGAAGTGTTGCGAGCCTGTCGGCAAGTTTAAATTCCGGCATTTCGATATGCTCCTGTCATTTTTTGGTTAAATTATTATCAAAACTGTTTAAATGTGCTTGTTTGCTCTGTCAATCATCTTGAGCAGTCGTACCCATATGTGTAAAGAATATAGGATATGACCGAGAACGAAAACATAACCAGTAAACACCAATGGATTGACCGTTATCTGGAATACCTGCTTATAGAGCGCGGTCTTTCGGAAAACAGTCTTAACGGTTATCTGAGTGATTTGGAGTCTTTTCAGAATTTTCTGGAAGAAAGGTCCGCGAAAATAGAAGACGCCACAAGTCAGACACTTATGCTTTACCTTACATATCTAAGGTCAAAAGCATTGAAATCAACCTCGCTGGCGAGGCATCTTTCATCTTTGCGAGGATTCTTCGCGTTCTGCACGTCGAGAGGACTCATTAAAGAAGATCCTTCAACATTGCTGGAAAATCCGAAGCTCCCCAGAAAAATACCTGTGTTCCTTTCACCGGAAGAAATCGGCCGCATACTAGCTCTGCCCAAGCTGACCGAAAAACTGGGGTTTCGCGATCGTGCTATGCTTGAGCTGCTTTATGCAGCCGGAATGAGAGTATCTGAACTGATCAATCTTAACATCGAAGACTTTGATCCTCAAACAGGAGTTCTCATTATTTTCGGCAAAGGTTCCAAGGAACGGCTGGTACCGATTCATTATGTGGCGCAAAATTTCTTAAACCAATACATTAAGGATTGGCGTCCTGCTTTTAATCCCAAGGTTAAGAACATATTCTTAAACAGATCCGGGAAAGGACTATCCAGACAGGGTGTCTGGAAACTGATCAAGAAGTTCGCACTGGAAGCAGGGATAAAACGTTCAATATCTCCGCACACTTTCAGGCATTCATTTGCCACCCACTTGCTGGATGGCGGTGCGGATCTGCGTACAGTCCAGTTGCTTCTCGGTCATTCAGACATTAATGCTACCGAAATATACACACATATTCAAGCTGGAAGATTGGTCCAGCTCCACAAACGTTTTCACCCCCGTTCTGTAATGTGAGATTTTAAGAATGTCAAAAAATGATGAGCTTATAAAAGCGGAAACAATAATTACCGGACATGTAAATGCGGATTTCGATTGTCTAGCCGCTATTGTCGCTGCCGGAAAACTTTATCCTGATGCTACCCTGATCTTTCCGGGCAGCCAGGAAAAGAACCTGCGTAATTTTTATATGGAGAGCGCTACCTATTTCTTTAATTTTAAACATTTAAAAGAAATAGATAAAAGTGCGGTCAAACTGCTGGTTGTTGTGGATACCTCCCGCCGTAAACGAATTGTGCATATCGATCCGATTTTACAAAATCCGGGATTGCGAATTCATATTTACGACCACCACATGAAATCCGAATGTGACCTTGACCCTGAGTTGATCATCAAAAAACCTTGGGGATCAAGTGTTGCAATCCTTTCTCATGAAATCCAAAAACGCGGTATTGAGATAAACCAGGAAGAAGCGACCATTATGGGACTTGGTTTATATGAAGATACCGGATCATTTACTTTTAACTCCACCACCGAACATGATTTTGAGGCTGGAAAATGGCTCTTAAAAAACGGCATGGAGCTGGATGTAATTACAGATCTGCTTAACCGTGACCTTTCCGCCCAGCAGATCACGTTGCTCGGACGGTTACTTGAAGGAGCAACCACGCACACCATTAATGATCTTGATGTAGTCATCTCCGAAATCAGCACCCCTGAATATGTGGTTGATTTCTCGGTGCTGGTGCACAAATTTATGGACATTGAAAATATCAAAGTCCTTTTTGCACTTGGACGCATGAATGACCGTATTCATTTGGTGGCCCGTTCACGGACACCGGATATCGACGTTGGCGCGATCTGCACCAGCTTCGGCGGTGGCGGACATGTTTATGCCGCTTCAGCGACCATCAAGGACCGTACTCTCGCGGAAGTTCGTGATGAACTTTTCGCAATGCTTTATTCTAAGGTCACACCGCGCCTCAATGTGGAATCCATCATGTCCAAGCAGCCGGTGGCGATCCCTCGCGACATGACCATCAAGAAAGCTGTCGGCCGCATGACCCAGTACAGCCTTAAAGGTGTCCCCGTAGTGGACAGCATGGAGAACATGCGCGTGGTTGGTCTGCTGGAGCATAAAACTGCAGACAAGGCGCTCTCTCATGATCTTGGAGACATGGAAGTTGAAATTTATATGCAGCACCCCTTCTCCACCATCAAAACCGATTCGGGCATGCATCGGGTAATGGAAATCATTTTGGGGCAGAAGCAGCGACTGGTTCCTGTAGTGGAAAATGACCGAGTTATTGCAGTAGTTACCCGGACCGACCTGATCAACATGCTGGTGCAGGACCCGGCACGGATACCGGAATCATTGTTCCCGGACAAAAAGCAGGAACGCAACATCCGCAACATCATGCGCAACCGGTTGCCCAACAAAATCCTCGACATACTTGAAACTGCCGGGGAAATGGCTGCAGAAATAGGAACCGAAGCTTATGTGGTCGGTGGATTTGTACGCGATGTACTGCTGACAAAAACCAATTTCGATCTTGATCTGGTTGTTGAAAGTGACGGCATCGCTTTTGCTAAAAAACTGGCCAAGAAAATGGACGGTCGTGCCAAATATCACCGTAAATTCAAGACTGCCGTGGTTATCCTGCCTGACGGCCAGCGGGTGGATGTGGCAACCGCAAGGCTTGAATATTATGAGTATCCGGCTGCCCTGCCTACGGTAGAACTTTCATCCATAAAGATGGACCTGTACCGTCGTGACTTTACCATCAACGCACTTGCTGTGCATATTAACCCCTCTAGTTTCGGCAAGCTGGTCGACTTTTTCGGATCACAGCGGGACCTCAAAGACAAGACTATCCGTGTACTCCACGCACTTAGTTTTGTTGAAGATCCTACCCGTATAATGAGAGCGATCCGCTTTGAGCAACGTTTTGATTTCAAGATCGGCGGTCAGACCCTGAACCTGATCAAGAACGCGCTCAAATTGAATCTGATCAACAAACTTTCCGGATACCGCCTGACTCATGAGTTGCGTATTATTCTTAATGAAAAGAATGTACTTCACAGCATTGAACGCATGAACGAACTGGGATTACTTGAAGCCATCCACCCGCTGATGGTGCTTAATTCTGCACGCTCACAGGTCATCGGCGAACTCGAAAGGTTAATGAGCTGGTACAGTCTTTTATATCTTGAACCGCCCGTTTCAGTGTGGAAAACATACTTTCTAGCCATGTGTATGGGAGTCTCCAAGGCCAAAATGGAGCAAATTTACGACCGGTTCAGCTTTTCACCCACGGAGCGCAGAGAGTTCGTTCACCTGAGGGATACTGTTTTCTGGGCTGCCGGAAATATCATGAATCTCAAACAGGAAATGAAACCAAGCGAAATTTATGAAACCCTGAACCCCGTCCCTCTTGAGGGCGTATTGTTTATCATGGCCCGGACCAAGCGTGACATGATAAAAAAATATGTTTCCCAATACCTGACCAGCCTGCGACTACAGACAATAGACGTTGACGGTGAGGATCTAAAAAAACTGGGACTGGAGCCCGGTCCTTTATATTCCCAGCTGCTTAATGCTGTAAAGCTGGCGCAATTGGATGGAAAACTGAAGGGACGGGAAGATCAACTTAATTTCTTAAAGGATAGGATTAAGAAAACCAAAAAAAAGTTACAGTAAGTAAATTTGATTTTATTTAGAAGGCATATCAGACGTTGTTTAATAGTCTTTCCCTTGCTCTTGCATGCTAACCCGTGTAGAACATGCGAACTTTTGTTCTGTAAGAGAAAAATGGTTTATTTTAGCTTTTTTTCAAGAATAAGCTGTTTTTTTCATATTTATTGTTGATAATTAGCTGGTATTTAATTACTGGAAATTAATATTGTTTGATAAAAACAATGTGAACCGTCTTAGCTAAAGTTTAGCAGGACAATCGTATGGCAACTTCACTGCTATGCGAACTTAATGTAAAGGTTGTTTTACAGATGGACGTATTATGGGCACCATGGCGAATGGACTACATTCTTGGTCCTAAGCCTGATGAATGTGTTTTCTGTATCCCCGAAAGCACAGAAGAGGATGAGGAAAGATTAATTCTATACAGGGCTGAACATTGCTTTGTTATTATGAATAAATTTCCTTACAATAACTGTCATCTGATGGTTACGCCATACCGTCATGTCAGTAAGCTCACTGATCTTGAAGAAGCGGAAGCTTCAGAGATCATGAAATATATAACCATAAGCTGCGATATTCTGGAAAAGGCATGCAACCCCCAAGGGATTAATGTCGGCCTGAATATAGGGGAAGCAGCCGGAGCTGGGATCGCCGCCCATCTCCATTTTCAGTTAGTACCCCGTTGGAACGGGGATGCATCGTTTATGGCGGTGTTCGGAGAAACAAATGTTATACCCGACCACCTGTCCTCAACTTACAAAAGGCTCAAGCCGTTATTTGACAGCTGCTGTCGCTAAGTAACACTAAGGAGGGTTTCATGCGTTACTTGAAGGTTTTGGCTCTGGTAGTTCTCTTTTTCCTTTCTATGGTATTCTTTATCCAGAATACTCCTGAACTTTCCAAGGAAGTAACTCTGTCCATCGAACTGTTTAGCTACAAGTTCATGAGCCAGCCTCTTCCGTACTACCTCTTGATCCTGATTGCGTTTGCCGCAGGTTCCGTGCTCTGTCTGCTCTACTTCATGGCTGACAAAATCCGTCTTTCCGGTCAGCTCCGTAACTGCCGCACCAGAATGGCAAACCTCGAGCAGGAAGTTAATTCTCTGCGCAATCTGCCCCTCGATGAGGGGAACTATCCCTCCGCCGAAGAAAGCGAAGAGAAAGCTTCTGATAAATAAGCGCATATACAAGGAGTATAAGTGTCCTTTTTAAGCGTATTTAAAAAGAAGAAAATGACGGCGTCCGATAATCGGGCGCCGTCTTATTCGTCCGGGGCCGGAAAAGGCCGCACCGGACTTGCTGACACCCGCGCAGCAATTGACGAGCTCAGCAAGGTTGTAAAAGATACTCCTGAAGCTGTAGAAATTTACCTCGCGCTGGGAAATCTGTATCGTTCACAAGGTGAAATCGAACGTGCCGCCCAGATTAGAAACAGTCTTATTGTCCGTCCAGGGCTGGACCCGGCTATTAAATCACGCGCCCTCTATGAACTTGGGCGGGATTTCAGCCGAGGAGGTTTTCTTGACCGTGCTGTAAATGCTTTTGAAAAAGCACGTGAAATAGTCGGTGACTCACCTGAGATACTAACTGAGCTGGCCGAACTGGCAGCCGGAAGCAGAGAATTCGAAAAAGCTGCCACTTTCTATTCCAAATTGAACCAGCCCTTACAGGAAGCACACTATCTTGCCCGTTTGGCTGAAGACTATACTTCCACCGGCGAAGACAGCGAAGCGCAGCGCACTCTGAAAAAAGCCCTCAAAATTTCATCACATTCTGTCGAATCATGGCTGCTGGTGCTGACCAGATTAAAGCAGGAAGGTTCGCTGGATAATTTTAAAAAAGAATTCAATACCGCTCTTTCACAGGTTCCCAAGCATTTAACTTTTGTTCTCGTGGAAGGCATTCTGGCAGAATCGCTTGTCTTCGGGGACACCCCCGTCACGACCAAAGATCAGGGTAACGATCGCAATTACCCATACTATGAAGTGATGGTTGAAGAAATTTCCCAGTCCGACCCTGATGTAATCATGCATTATTACGGGGCACGGCTTCTACAGCTTTGCGGAAAACAAGAAGAAGCGGGAGTCTGGCTTGAAAAGACTCTTATGCTGAATCAAAACTTCTGGCTGGCGCGACTTGAACTTTTCAATCTCGCTCAGGATCAGCAGGAACTGACCTCATCTTTTAAAAACCAACTGGACTTTTTCGTAAATGTTGCGAGAAAAATTCAAAGATTCACTTGTTCCAGTTGCGGTCTCAAACGTGATAGAATATTTTTCAATTGCCCAAGATGCCGCAGTTGGCATTCAATTTCGTTCCGTAAAGAACTGAACCAGTAAGCCCTATATATTATTGTGAGCAAACCAAAACTCACCCCCATGTTCGAGCAGTACTTGCAGATCAAGGCCGAACACCCTGATTCTCTGCTTTTCTTTCGCATGGGGGATTTTTACGAACTTTTTTTTGAGGACGCTGAAATAGCAGCGCGTGAATTGCAGATCGCTTTGACCTGCCGAAATCCTAATTCCGCTGATAAAATCCCCATGTGCGGAGTACCGCATCATGCCTCACGCACCTACCTTTCTCAGCTGATCGAAAAGGGCTATACCGTCGCACTTTGTGATCAGATAGAAGACCCAAAGCAGGCAAAAGGTCTGGTAAAACGTGCGGTTACCCGAGTGTATACTCCCGGAACCGTTGTTGAGGACGACACTCTTTCAGCCAAGACCAGCAACTATCTCGGGGCTTTGATCTGGGATGATGCAAAGTCTGCGGGCGGACTGGCATGGATGGATTTTTCCACCGGACAGTGGAGCGGAATCCAGAGTAAAAATGAAAATGACCTCTGGCAGTGGGCTCTAAAAATTAACCCCCGTGAACTCATCCTTCCTCAAGGAAAAGCTGTTCCCGGACAGTATGCTGAAATCGACGCCCGTATCGCCCCGGCTCCATCTGCCGGATATTTCAACTACAAATCCGCAATGGACAATGTTCTTGAAGCACAGAATGTAGCGGATCTTGATTCGCTGGACCTTGAAGATAAGCCACAGCTGACTCAGGCTTGTGGGGCATTAATCGCCTACCTGCGCCAGACCCAGATGCAGGACTTTGACCACCTCGATGAATTCAAACCCCTGAACCTGACCAAGTTCATGATTCTGGATGAAGTCACCGAGCGCAATCTTGAGCTTTTTAAAAGGTTGGACGGCAAAAAAGGTAAAGGAACCCTGCTTAATGTGCTGGATAAAACCATCACTCCCATGGGTGGGCGTCTGCTGTCTGTTCGTCTCAAACAACCGTGGCGCGAGATTTCCCCCATTGAGAACAACCAGCGTGCGGTTACTTTTTTTCATGACGATGATTCTCTGCGCGCAAAAATACGCGAACTGCTGGATACGGTTTATGACCTTGAACGTCTTTCCACCCGTGTAGTGCTTGGACGGGCAACGCCCAAAGATTTTATCAGTCTGCGCCAGAGTTTGAAAACCCTGCCTCCGGTCCACCAACTCCTTCATGAAGCTGTGACCAGTGCGGATGAAGGAACTCAGGTTACTCCGGCTCTGAAGACTATCGTTAAGAAATGGGATTCAATGAACGACGTATCCGAGCTGTTGGAACATGCTCTTGTTGACTCCCCTCCTCCGGTGATTACCGAAGGCGGGCTATTCAAAAGCGGGTACAACCCGGAACTGGATGAACTCATCGAGTTGACCGAGCACGGAGAATCAACGCTTGCCGGCCTGCTGGAAAATGAAAAAAAAGCCAACGACCTGCCCAAGCTCAAACTGGGCTTTAACAAAGTCTTCGGCTACTATTTTGAAATTTCCAAAGCTTTCAAAGGACAGGTTCCCGATTACTTTGAGCGGCGTCAGACACTTGTAAACAGTGAACGCTACATCACCCCGGAACTCAAAGAGCTGGAAGAAAAAATCATCTCGGCTTCCGAAAAGCGCAAGACCCTTGAGTACAATCTTTTTCAAAAAGTACGCGAAGATATTGCCAAGAACCGTAGCCGTTTCATGTTCATGGCTGACGCCATCGCCGCTGTTGACTTCTGGCAGGGACTGGCTGAATCTGCGCGAGCCAACCGCTGGTCCTGCCCGGAAATACATTCCGGTATGGAAGTAGTAATTGAAGAAGGACGCCACCCGGTGGTCGAAGCAGTCCAAGGGGCAGCCAACTACATCCCCAACAGCCTGACCATTGATGAAAAACGGCGTATCCTCCTCATTACCGGACCGAACATGGCTGGTAAGTCAACAGTATTGCGCCAAGTCGCTTTAATGGGCATCATGGCCCAGATCGGATCTTATATCCCAGCCACCAGCGGTCGCATCGGACTCATGGATCGCGTATTTTCCCGTGTCGGAGCCTCGGACAATCTAGCACAGGGCCAGTCAACTTTCATGGTTGAAATGATGGAGACTGCCCGAATCCTGCGACAGGCATCCAAACGAAGTCTGGTTATTCTCGATGAAATCGGGCGTGGAACCTCAACTTTCGACGGCCTTGCTTTGGCTTGGGCTGTTGTAGAAGAGCTTTCCAAACGAGCACGGGGCGGAATCCGAACCCTTTTCGCCACCCACTACCATGAACTGACTTCTCTTGAAGGGATAATCGATGGATTGCGTAACTTTAATATCGCAGTTCGTGAATGGAAAGGCGATATCCTTTTCCTGCGAAGACTCGTTCCCGGTCCGGCTGACAAAAGTTACGGTATCGAAGTGGCCAAGCTTGCCGGGGTACCCAAGCCTGTAGTAGTAAGGGCAAGGGAAATTCTTGCGAATCTTGAAGAAAAATCGCAGGATATGGACGGCCAGCCAGTGTATCAAGCTCCTTCTGTGCAATCAATTCTGCCCGGAATGCTCTGCACCGGAAATGAAAAGAACAACGAAGCTCCGCCCGAAGATCACATAATTATAAAAGAATTGCGTAATCTTGATGTTAACGGACTTTCACCCATAGAAGCCCTTACCCTTATGAATCAGTGGAAAAAATCACTTGGAGATTAAGTAATGAAATTTCATAGATTAAAAAAACAAATACTGCTTCCCGTCCTTGCTCTTATGCTTCTGGCAACCGCCGGTTGCGGCGTAAAGATGTGGCCGGCTCCTTCTAAAAGTGAAGATTCTTTTACCCTTTCCTCTGTAGAAGGACGTCGCGTCGGTGAATGTCTTAAAGTAATAGTAAAGGTTGACGGCGCTTACAAAAATGTGGACAATTTAAGTCTTCAATTTCAAGCCGAAGGTTCCGGTCCGGGAGAAGGATGTCCGACATGTCCATTCTTCCCGGCTATCCGGAAAGAATTCACCCCCGGTTCCGAAGGTATTCAATCTGACGGCTCCACTTTCGTATTCAGCGAATGTGGACTTAATCCCGCTAAAAGCTATCGTTGGAGAGTCGTAGGACGCAATGTTTACGATGCACTCGGAGTAGTAGTTTCCGACGTATACACAGCTGCACCCTAATCTTTTAATGGAGTCCTTCCACAATGCATCATTTTGAAATTAAAAATAACGAACTTCACGCTGAAAACATCAGCATTACCGAGCTTGCCAAAGAATACGGCACTCCTCTCTACATCTACTCCGCAGCTACACTGCGCAGACATTTCGAAGCTTTCGATTCCGCTTTCACCGGGCTCGACCACATGACCTGCTACTCCGTAAAAGCTAATTCCAACCTGAGCGTGCTCAAACTGCTGGCTGAAATGGGAGCAGGCATGGATATCGTTTCCGGAGGCGAACTTTTCCGTGCGCTTAAAGCAGGCGTTCCAGCAAGCAAAATCGTATTTTCCGGCGTGGGTAAAAAAGCTTACGAAATTGCTGAAGCTCTCAAAGCCGACATCCTCATGTTCAACGTTGAATCCGTTGGCGAAATGCATCGCATCAATGAAGTGGCCGAGTCCATGAATAAAATTGCGCGCATCAGCTTCCGCATCAACCCCGATGTTGACCCCAAGACCCATCCCTACATTTCCACCGGAATGAAGAAGAACAAATTCGGTCTGGATATGGAAACCGCTAAGGAAGCTTACAAGACCGCAAAGGATCTTTCCAATGTTTCCCCAATCGGTATGGACTGCCACATCGGCTCCCAGTTGACCACTATCGAACCTTTCCTCGAAGCACTCGACAAACTGCTCGCTTTCCGCGACGAACTTGGAGCCATGGGTGTTGAGATCGAACACCTCGACCTCGGCGGCGGACTCGGTATCACCTACGATGAAGAAGAACCGCCCCATCCGAAAGAATTCGGCGAAGCATTGAGCAAAGCTTTGGCCAACAAAGAACTTAAAGTGATACTTGAACCCGGTCGCGTAATTGCCGGTAACGCGGGTATTCTTGTCGGTGAAGTTGTCTATACCAAAAAGACCCCGACTAAGGATTTCCTCATCGTTGATGCTGCCATGAACGATCTGGTTCGTCCTTCGCTCTACCAGTCCTACCACCGTATTTCCGAAGTTACCCAGAACAACCGCGCAGAAATAGACTACGATATCGTCGGGCCCATCTGCGAATCCGGTGACTTTCTTGCTAAAGATCGCATGCTGCCTGAAATGAAACAGGGTGAACTCATCGCTGTCTACTCCGCGGGAGCATACGGCTTCACCATGTCTTCCAACTACAACTCCCGCCTGCGTGCAGCTGAAATCATCGTTGACGGTGATGACGTAATCGTAGCCCGCAGAAGGGAAACTTACGAAGATCTTATTAAACTGGAATCTTAATATAAATAAGCCTCCGGCAGCCCTTCGGGGACCCTGCCGGGGGCTTTTGCCTCCGGCGGCTCTACCGAGAGTCCCTCCGGGGGCTAAAACCCTTTTGGAAAAAGGTTTTAGAATCCCAAAACTTTTTAATATGGCTTCGCCAATTCTTACATAAGCATTGCGGCTTACGGTTCAGACATTAAAATCCCGGATATGGGATTTTCTTTTTTTGGGACTTTAAATAAAATGAGCTATGGCTAGACTAAATTCTTTCTACCTTCCCCCGGAAAACTGGAACTCCCCTTTCATGCTTGAAGGTGGAGAGGCCAAACATCTTGGAAAAGTTCTGCGGACCCGCGTCGGTGATACCGTGCGTCTCTTTGACGGCTGTGGTCGTGAAGGTTTATTTACTGTTATCGGAATTACGAAAAGTAAAGTTCAGTTGGAATTGGATGAAGAAAAATCTACTCCGGACATCCGCAATATAACTCTCGCCATAGGCTGGAACAAATCATCGCGGCGTAATTGGATTCTGGAAAAATCAGTTGAATTGCAAACCCATGGACTGATCTTCTTTCAGAGCGAATTCAGTCAGGGCAAAGTTCCAGCCGAGATCAAAGAAAGCTGGAACGAAAAGCTCGTCGCCGCTGCCAAACAGTGTGGCAACTCATGGTTGCCGGAACTTGCGACCGTTTCAGGATCATTGGAAAAATTAATAGAAGTAGCCGCCCCGTACAGCAACAAACTTTTCTTGTGGGAAAAAGCGGATAACGATACTGTGCCGGATCATTCTGTATTTGCGGCAGAATCCACATTGGCTGTGATCGGCCCGGAAGGTGGTTTCAGCCGGCGTGAAGCTGAATTATTAATTGAAAACGGTTTCAAACCCGTCAGTCTGGGCCAATCCATCCTCCGATGGGAAACAGCTGCCCTGCTCTGCATGGGGACTGCATATTTAGAAAAACAAAAAATATGAAATTAGAATTAACAGATAACCAGCCTTTGGCTGACCGTATCCGTCCTAAAAATATTGACGATTTTTTTGGCCAGAATCACATTCGTGAGCGCATCGAAGCTTTTGAGCGTTCCAAACGACTGCCAAGCCTCTTGCTTTTCGGTCCTCCGGGATGCGGTAAATCAACACTTGCCATGCTTCTGGCAAAATCCACAGGCCGTCATTTCATGCGTATCAGCGCACCGGAATCAGGCATTGCGGCTTTGCGTAAACAACTGGCAGGCATGGATATTCTTATACTTGATGAACTGCATCGGTTTTCCAAGGCACAGCAGGATTTCTTTTTGCCGATTCTGGAATCAGGGGAAATCACCTTACTTGCGACGACCACCGAAAACCCGTCTTTCAGCGTGACCCGGCAACTGCTTTCCCGTCTGCATGTATTGAGATTACGTGCTCTCAGCAAAGTTGATCTGCTGGCAATCTGCAAACGTGCCTGCGATGAACTTGAGATTGAACTGAGTGCAGAAAGTCTGATTTTGATTACTTCCATGGCCGGAGGAGACGGACGTAGCCTACTTAATCTGCTGGAATATACGTCTCAATTACCGGAAGAAAAGCGTGAAGCTGAAAACCTGCGCAAAATTTTACCTGAAACCGTTATTCGCGGTGACCGGGATGGTGACTCCCATTACGAACTTGCTTCAGCGCTGATCAAATCCATTCGCGGCAGTGACCCGGATGCGGCCCTTTATTATCTTGGCTGTTTGATTGAAAGCGGTGAAGATCCAAAATTTATAACCCGCAGATTGATCATCTCAGCAGGCGAAGATATTGGTTTGGCTGATCCATACGCTATGACCATGGCTGTTTCTTGCCAGCAAGCTGTTGAATTCATAGGCATGCCCGAAGGCTTTATTCCCCTTTCCGAGGCCGTAGTTTATTTGGCTTTAGCCCCGAAAAGCAACAGCACTTATGCGGCATACCATACTGTAAAACAAGAAATCCGTCAGAACGGCATGCATCCAGTCCCGCTCCATCTGCGTAACGCTACCACTAATTTGCAAAAAGAATGGGGCTATGGTCGCAACTACCTGTATCCGCATTCATATCCCAACTCTTATATCGATCAGGAATACCTGCCGCCGGAAATTTCCGACCGCATGTTTTATGATCCCAAAGATCAGGGAGAGGAGCCGCGTTTAAATGCGTGGCTGAAAGGACAGCGAAGATCGCGTCCACCAAGGAAAAGACCTGAACCCAAAAAGTGGGGCAAGTGAGTCAATAAGTAAGCTATTTTGTTGCCTGTGTTCTTATGGGGGTGTATACTTGGTCAAACTCCCATAAGGATACATGAATGGCATCATTTAAT
Source organism: Maridesulfovibrio spiralis (SeqCode) (assembly GCF_048571135.1). Lineage (NCBI taxonomy): Bacteria > Pseudomonadati > Thermodesulfobacteriota > Desulfovibrionia > Desulfovibrionales > Desulfovibrionaceae > Maridesulfovibrio > Maridesulfovibrio spiralis (SeqCode). The sequence continues at coordinate 3,895,995 of NZ_CP182344.1, forward strand.
TCCATAATTGTTGAGAATATTATCGAAAGTATCGATGTTGGAATCATGGTTATTTCCCGCGAAGGAAAAATTGAATTCCTGAATTCGGCTGCTTGTAAAATTCTTAAATTGGATATTAATAAACACCTAGGGCTTGGCTGGGGTGAAATTTTTATCACAGATGCCACATTTAATGCGGAATTCAATCAGGTAATTCTTGATGTCATAAATGAGCAGAAAGCCGGGCTGAAACATATTGTTCCCTACGCAATTAAAGACCGGGAATGTCCACAAAAACTATCCATAACCTCTTCATATCTGACAGAAAACGAGGAAATCCTCGGTCTTGTTTTTCTCTTCGAAGATATTACAGATATTTATAATGCTGAACAGCGTGAAAAAAAAATCCTTTCCCGCAACGCTGAATTGCAAAAAGAAAGGATTGAAAGTCTGGACTCCCTGTCGCAGGCAGTTGCCCATCAAGTATTGAATCCCACCACTGTCATAGGTGGAATGACCAATCTCATTTCCCGCAAACTGGATATAGAAGATCCACTTCAACGTGAATTAAAAATTATTTCCGAAGAAGCCATGAAGCTTGAAGGACTGGTTGCGGCAGTCAAGACTTATTCCAATATTCCAAAACCATATCCGTCAGAAGTCAATTGTTTTGATTTATTTAAAGACGCACTATGCAATGCCAACCTCATACTTGAGCGTATTGATGAACACATTGAAATGAAGTTTGATTGCGAAGTGGCAAAAATTACTGTGGGTAAAAAACTATTCGAAGCTGCGATAGTCGAAATTATGCTCAATGCCAGTAACTTTACGCCGGACAACATTACCAACATAACTATCGAGATCAAAAAAAATAATAATGTAATCCAAATAAGAATCATGGATCAAGGTATGGGGATAGAGCCTCAAATCATGAACCATGTGCTGGACCCATTTTTTTCGACCAAAGCAAAAGGAATTGGCATGGGCTTGCCGCGAGTCAAAAAAATTGTCTTTGAGCACAAGGGCAAATTGGAGATTGAAAGTCCCGGATCAGGAAAAGGGACTACAGTCATTATTAAAATCCCCTGCCCGGACTCTGAATGCTGCACAAATGGTTTTGATACTAATTAAAAAAAAGTATTGAATATTTCCTTAATCTGGTAGTCGTAGTTATCAACGATCTTTTTCAAACTTTCAGCATCCACGCCCAGTACATCCCAGACTTCATCATCAACACCAGGTAGAACATACATACCGCCATCAGCAATTCCAACCGCCAAGGCAAGGTTGTCGGCAGCTTGCAAGATTCCGGCTTCTTTCTGCATTTCACTTTTACCGGGAGCATGGTGACTGCTGATAATCTCAGTCAGAGCGGGAGGGAAATTCCACTTTTCAAGCATGCAGCGGGCAATCTGACTATGATTGAAGCCGAGAACAACATCTTCGGCTTCTACCAGCGGAATGAAGTTCTCCCGGGCAAAGAGCATAGCTTGAACTGCGCTGTAAGGCATTTTTTTAAATAAGATAAGGCGTCCGACATCATGGAGCAGTCCGGCAGTAAACATCATTTCCGGCACAACGCCATCAACCTGTTCGGCGATAACTTTAGAAAATACACCGCAAGTCAGAGAGTGCATCCAAAAAGCACGCATATCAATTAATTCCGGCGGAATATCCTTGAAATAACCGATGGTAGAAAGTCCAAGGGCCAACGTACAAAGCTCCTTGCCGCCGATTAACGCAACTGCACGAACCAGATTGTTAATCTCTGAAGGAAAGCCGTAAAGCGGACTGTTGACCAGTTTCAACAGCTGAGTAGAAAGCCCGACATCCAGCCCCACAACACCGGCGATGTCTCCAGCTGTGCTTTTGGAATCTTCAACTACGTCTTTTACTTTGAAAAATATATCAGGAAAGGACGCCACTTTAAGTTCGGCATCAACGATATCCTCAATGGTTCCTTCGTCGCGAAAGAAAAGATCACGCATCTCATCAAGCGCAGTAACGTGCTGTTCATCTTTAGTAGGCAGTCGCCAGCCCTCCATCAATCGAAGCGCCAGCTTGTAAACAGCAACATCAAACATCTGCATAATTACCGGATCATCATGATTCACAAACATGAAATAATCGCGGGCATAGACGAAAGACCTATCTATGCTGTCTTCATCCGGTTCCGAACCTCCGGATGGTACAATCTGTACTGACTCGATTCCCTGATTCTTGAAAACTGTGATATTTTTATTTGTCAGGACAGATCCCGCAGGCAAAAGCATTCTGTTTCCCTGCTTCAGATCAGCTGCTAAAATCATCCCCGGCTGGACATCGTTAATGTTCACAGTCTGCATAATGAGCCTCGCAAATGTTGAACGGCAGATTTAAATCTTATGGTACGTGATCGTTCCAGCGTGCTGCCTCGGTTTGAACTTATCTGTTACTGCATGTAATGATTCGGAATGTCCCACATATAAGTGCCCGTTATCAAGTAAATTATTATAGAAACCGTCCAAAACTTTCGCTTTCATTTTTTTATCGAAATAAATTATAACATTTCGGCAAAAAACAATATGGGACTTGGGAATTCTCTTAACTTGACTGTCCATATTCAAATTGATCTTGCTGAACGACACCAGCCGCTTAACTTCGGGGTTGATCTGAAAAACATCATTCCCACGGTCTTTAAAATATTTAGGGATGATATGGGCAGGAGTTGTTCGTAAAGAATATCGAGTATATATCCCCTTCTCAGCCATCTTCAAAACATTAGTAGAAATGTCATTGGCAGTAATTTTTATGCGCCACTTGCGGATTTCATCTTTGAGTGCTTCATGCAAAATAATTGCAAGTGTATACGGCTCCTCGCCGGAGGAACATCCTGCAGACCATATTCTAATTTCACGACGTCCAGACTCATTTCCGGCATCGATCATTTTTTTCAACGTGAAGTTTCGAAAAACTTTAAGCTGGGAGTTATCACGAAAAAAACTGGTTTCATTGGTGGTGATTAATTCCGTAAGCATATTTAACTCTTCGGTTTTACCCTTAAAGTGATTCTTTAAGTAATCAATATACTCGGAATAGCTTTTCAATTCCAACTCAGAAAGCCGGGGGGCAAATCTGTTTTCAACCAGAAAACGTCTGTTATCCTGCAAAAAAATACCGGACAACTCATAGATAATATCTCTGATTTCCAAAAATTCTTTCTGGGAAATTTTAATATTTCCACTAAAACCTTTCCCTGAAAACAATCCACTCATATTACTTTCCCGGAACTCAAATATACAAATATAAAACCGTGCAGCCAGATAGAAATCGAATTTATCCTTTATAAACCTTTTTCCATTCATCCAAAAAAAGCACCGCTGTGTCCAAAGGAGTCAACTGTCCCTGCTGTGCTCTGACTGCGGCCACCAGATCATCAAACCCGACATTGGCAGGCAATCCCAACCTATCAATTAATTTAATTATATCATCTTTCAAGTCATCTGGAAAGTTAATGTCAAAAAACGCGTCGGTATTGCGCTCGACGGGCCAATCGGCAAACCGCTCAACTGTAAAATCCAACAGACTCTGCATTCGAACTTCATAAGTATGGTCTTTGAGCACGCGCGCTCTTCCCCGCTCAATATATGCTTTGCGTTCATCAGGATGAGCGAGGAAATACGCAATTTTACGATCCAGATCATCCAGATCATCAAAATGAGCAAGTTCTCCATCATCAAAAGCTTCTGCCATGAGCGAACGTTTATCCACAAGCTGGAAAGATCCGCAGGCGGCCAATTCAAAAGTACGCGGGTTGATAAAGTCCCCGCCGCTGACCAGTTCGTCAGCATTGATAGACGAATGCAGGTTCAGGTTGATCTTTGTTGCATTAAAAATTTTTACGCATTCCTCTGAAGATACACGGCGTCCGTCCAGCTGCACATGAGGTTTAAGAACATGATCGCCATCCCACTCTGTCCCCCAGATCTTCAATCCATGATGAATCAACTTACGAAATGCCATCCGTCTGTTTGGATAGCCCGCGCCCATGAAAGCCACATCCCCGCCATATTTACGGGCATCAACAGGACTGATTTCTTCCGGTTTATGAAAGTCCGGCTGGGCGGCCAAAGGCAGATAAAGAACGTTGTCAGCACCTATCTGCTTGAGTTCACTAAAGAAAGGTTCTTTCTGGATAACGGCAAAAACATCATAAAACGGCGCAAAAGACTGCCAGTAGGTAAACAAGCGGAAATCTTCAACAAACCACATGGCTGTTTTTACATTATCTTTACGTAACCGTTTCAGTGCCTGGTGGGTAAGCGGCGCCTGAGCCATGGCCAGAACCATATCCGGTTCAAAGGTTTCCACTTTGGCCAGCACTGCCTGCGACAGCATATTCAAATAGCTGTTCCGAAGATACTGATGCCTGTCCGAGGTAACTTTTAGATTATCTATGGCAGTGTATGCGCTATAGAAGTCAGGAGCCTCGAAGGTCTCCACCAGATGCCCCATTTTTTTCAATGCGGAAACACAATAACGACCGATAGGAAGCGAACCGCCGTATAAAGGAAGCACAACCAGAATTCGCAAAACCTTGTTCTTATCCATACAAATTTCCTTTTTAAGGAGCTATCCAGTCTTTGTCTTTGTAAAATTTTTCCGCCAAATCAGCAAAGGGACCATGTTCTCCAATATCAAGCAGCCCAAGGTGGCAACTGATGAATTTGCGTAAACGCTGCCTGCGGTCTCCGCTTGGGTCATTTCCGGTTTTCAATACGAATTCTGTTCCTAGAAAATCACATGCCGATTCAAAAACGGATATCCCTTTGGGCAGATGCTCCGGCTTACGCGTGGCAACATAGCGGGCAGCTAAAGGATCTGCGAATGGAGCCAAGCACTTCATATTATTATAGCAGGGAGCGGCTTCCATGCATGGCGAACACTCAATGTCCGCTTGCAAAACCGTATGCCCCGCGCCGTATGGCCCGGTCTCCGAACACCATGCGGAAGAAAGAAAAGTACCCAGTACCGGAACACCTAAATGCGCTGCAAGATGCATGGTTCCAGTGTCCGGGGTGATCAGAAGATCAAGCCCGCTTACGGCATCAGCTAAGCCTTTCCAGTCAGTTTCACCGGCGAGGTTCACGGTTGTCTCCGCCACTACGGCCGGGAACTTGGAGAGAAGTCTTTTAGCTGCATCACGCTCGGCCCTACTTCCCAGCAGATAAATGTTCTTATTCTTATTGGTAGAACGTGCTGACATAACCAGCGGGGCAAGCACTTCATACGGGAGTGAACGTCTGCTCTCCCGACCGGCCATGACCACCCCGATCCCTTTTCCACCGGGGACGGCAAGCGGATTTACTTCAGCAGCCGGAATCATGTCCGGACTGAGTGCGGCCCAATAATCGACCAGATTTATATTGTTACGCCGCTCAGCAGCCAGCCGGAATCCAAGCTCAAACCAGCGGTCTTTAATAGGCTGTCCATTTACCCTTTTATGCCCTTTGACCCTTTCAGGATCAAACATCGATGAAAGGGCATAGTTCATGGTCGAGAAATTCAGGTTATATATTTCGCTGAAATCGATCTCAGATAATTGTCTGAAGATTTCGTAATTGACCGGAAGTACTGTGTCCTTGCCCTCTCCTGCTATCCCGCTACCGTGCGCTATCAGCGAGTGTATTTCGCAATAAGGATAAATAATCCGGGCCAGTAAGACCAAAGAACGGTCAACACAAAGGTGCACGGTAAAACCGCGCCTTTGCAGGGTGAGCACAAGACGTTTGGTCTGGACCAGATCGCCGAATCTTGTAAGTTGTATAACCAAAGCCCGTTTCATTAAAAATAAGTTTCCTTGCAAGGGGTTGATTTTTTGAATTATATCTATTTATCAGCACTTTGTCATTTTACAATGCACACACACTTTTGTTATGCAGGATGTCTATGACCTACTACCCTATTTTTCTTAAAGTGAAAAACCGCAAATGTCTGCTGGTCGGTGCCGGATCTGTCGGAATACGCAAACTCAAGTCCATACTTGAATGCGATCCCGAACAGGTAACCGTGCTGGACACCGCAGAGCCGGGACCGGAATTGCAGGAAATCAGCCGTGATCAGCGGGTGATCTTTGAGCAACGCCCTTTTCAGGATAACGATCTGGACGATGTGTTTATCGCTTTTGCCTGCACTAACAATGCAGAGCTTAACCGGCGCATGTCCGAACTCTGTGCTGAAAAAAATATTCTTTGCAATATCGCTGACTTTCCAGAAGGAAGCAACTTTATTGTTCCTTCAGTGATCAGGCAGGGAGATTTAACGCTGGCTGTGTCTTCCGGAGGGTGTACTCCGGCATTCACTAAAAGAATACGTCGTGAATTACAGGATATTTTCGGCCCGCATTATGCCGCTTTTATAACTTTAATGGGAAGAATAAGACCACTGGTCCTTGACCTCGGCAAGGAAACAAGCCACAACACCGCTTTGTTCAGGTTGCTTGTCGGGTCCCCGATTTTAGATGAACTTGAGGCTGGAAACATGGAACGGGTGAAGCAAATTTTGGCAGACACCCTTCCCCAAGAACTTGTTCCCCGTATACCGGAGTTAATTGATGAGCTTATTTGAATTATTCCAGTACGTAATTATCGCCCTCTACCTTGCGGGTACGACCTTTTTCTTCATTGGAAGCTTTAAAAACAACAAGTTGCTGGGAAAGCTGGGTAACCTTTCCGCAATCGGCGGTTTCGTGCTGCATACCCTCGACCTGCTTCTGGCGGTGACCCTCTACAAGAGCACCGTTTTTAGCGGTGGCTATTTCTATTTCAGCCTTCTGGGATGGAGCTTCATCCTTGTCTATTTTGGTTTATGGTGGAAGCTGCGCTCTACTTTTTTCGCACTTACCGCTTCACCTTTCGCCCTGCTCCTTTTTATTATATCCCTCGCTTCACAGAGCCTGAAGGTGACTATTCCCGCCCATCTGGCCGGACTTTTCATCGGTCTCCACATCGGGACCATTTTCTTAAGCATCGCGCTGATGGCAATGGCTGCCGGGGCCGGAGTCGCTTTCCTCTACCTGAACAACAAAATTAAAACCAAGGCAAACCTTACCGGAATGGAAAAGGAAATGCCTTCGCTTAATACTTTCGACAATGTAAACCATTGGTCGATCATCATCGGATTCCCGCTTTACACTTTGGGACTTGCTGCCGGTTTCCTCTGGGCCCGAGCCGCATTTTCCAAAATGTTTTCATGGGACCCGAAGGAAATTGTTACTTTAGTAGTCTGGTTTCTTTTCGCCTTCGTTTTTCACCAGCGCATCATGATGGGCTGGAGAGGCAAAAAACCGGCAATTCTGGTGATTATCGTCTTTGTTATCACCATGATTTCTCTGTGGGGTATCAACTTTTTTATCCCCACTCACCATAGCTTCAAAGCCTAATATGGACCACAATATTTACTTAATCGGCCTTAACCACCGCTCCGCCGGAGTGGATGTTCGGGAACGCTACGCCCTGACCAATATAGAGGAATTCGAAGATGGATTGCTTGAAATGGGTGTGCGTGAAGTAATGGCTTTATCCACTTGTAACAGGGTTGAAATCCTTGTTGTCTGTTCACCGGATATCAGCCGGACCGACATCCTTGCGTATTGGGCGCAAAGATGCTGCGGTTCTGTGAGTGAGCTTGAACCGAACTCCTATTGCCACGAGGGACTAGGAGCTGTGAAGCACCTTTTCCGGGTAGCATGCAGCCTTGATTCCATGATTGTCGGCGAGCCCCAGATTCTGGGACAGCTTAAAGATTCATACCGCAATGCTGTGGAAGCCGGAGCCGCGAGGGTTATCATTAACCGCATGCTGCATAAGGCATTCTTCGTTGCCAAACGGGTGCGAACCGAGACTTCTATCGCCTCCAGTGCAGTCTCCATCAGCTACGCCGCCGTAGAGCTGGCTAAAAAGATTTTCGGTGAACTCCAAGGACACCGGGCCATGCTTATCGGAGCCGGGGAAATGGCAGAGCTTGCCGCTACCCATCTGTTGAACAGCGGTGTGGAGGAAATATCCATTGCCAACCGTACATATTCCCGTGCCGAAGGTCTGGCGGAATGCATGAACGGAAAAGCTGTTCCTTTTGAAAGTCTTTATGACCATCTTGTTGAAACCGATATTATCATCAGCTCCACTGGAGCGCCCCACGCGGTTATTACCGCCAAGGAGATGAAAAAGGTCATCAAGAAACGCAAATTTCGGCCCATGTTCTTCATCGACATTGCTGTGCCCCGCGATATTGACCCGGACGTAAACGGCCTTGATAACGTCTATCTGTATGATATCGACGACCTCAAGGATGTTGTTGAGGAAAACAAATCCCAGCGCGAAGACGAAGCAGTCAAAGCGAATTCCATCGTTGAGTTCGAGACTCTTTCCTTTGGCAACTGGATTAATTCCCTCGACCTGCAGCCGACCATTGTGGACCTTTTCAACCGCAGTGAAAACGTGGCCCAGCAGGAACTTGCCAAGACCCTCAAACGTCTCGGCGATGTGGACCCCAAAACTCACAAAGCGCTCGAAACCATGGCTATGTCCATTGGTAAGAAGCTGCTCCACGAGCCCGTGGCCTTCCTCAAACGCCGTACCGAGGAAGAAGGCAAGGCTGATGAATTCGTTGATCTTGCCCGACGCATGTTCAACCTCGACAATGAAACTATTCCCGCGGACGCCCACTGCGGACGCAAGAAAAAGAATAATTTTGACAACTAAAGGACAGATTCATGAGAAATTACCTTCTTGAAGATATTTATGATGAAGATTTGACTAAGATTGTTGATGCGCTCAAAGAAGTAGGTTTTTCCGGGCCGATTGATGATATTTTCTATCTGCCTGTTCCCGAAGATCTTCTTCAAGATGTCCAAAAAGAACATATCGGTGAATGCGGTCCTTACTTCATGGCTCTTGAAGTCATGGAAAATAGCATGAAAATTGAGGTTCTGGTGCGCGCTTCCAACAAGATCCGCTGTGAATGCGTAGCCTATGCCACCCCCGAACAGCGTAATCACATGCTCGATTACATTGATAAATTTATCATGGATCTCGGTGTGCATTTATAAGAATGCCTCTTCCCAAAAGACGTTTTAGTTATGCTTCGCAAGTAACAACCTAAAACGTTCTTTGAATCAATTGACGGCGAAGCCCTAATAAAAGTTTTTGGGATTCTTAAACCCTTTTGCAAAAGGGTTTAAGGCCCCCGGCAGGGCGCACCGCGAGGCCGCCGGAGGCATTAATGAAATCATTGCCAAGCAAGATTCAGGATTTAGCTCCTAAGCAGGCAAAACTATGTCTGGATATTGAAAAATTCGGCAAACAAAAGTGCGGTACTAATTTTGCCGCTTCTCATCTCCTCGTCGGTGTTTCCGGCGGTATTGATTCGACAACTTTGTTGATTATTGCGACCCTGCTCGCCCGTAAATCGGGTGGCAGGGTTTTTTGCGCCCATGTTGATCACGGATTGCGGGATGAGTCTGGTCAGGACAGGATTTTTGTTGAAGAGCTTTGTCAGCGCATGGACGTGCCTTTTGAGGTGCTTAAAGCTGATGTTGCCGGAGATGCTAAACAAAATTCAATTGGTCTTGAAGAGGCTGGTCGGATAATCAGGTATGACTTTTTCAAGCAATGCTTGAGGAAATTCAATGCTGATTTTCTACTTACGGCCCATCATCTGGGAGATTTATCCGAAGATATTGTGATGCGTTTGCTCCGGGGAACTGGGTGGCCCGCACTTGCAGGCATGGATGCTTATGATCCCGCACGCAAGCTTTTGCGGCCCCTGCTATCAACTAAAAAAGAAGAGCTTGAAAATTTCCTGCGCTCCATTGGATGCCCGTGGCGCGAGGACAAAAGCAACCTATCAAATGCATATACCCGCAACCGGGTCCGTAATCGTATTCTCCCTTTACTAAACGAAGAAAATCCCAGTCTAGGCGTTGGATTAGTGCGTTTAAAACATCAAGCTGAAATTGATGAGGATTTCTGGTCAGGACAGATTGAAGATGCGCTCAAGCAAGTTGAATCGGCTAAAAGTGACGAAATATTTTTACCTTGTTCAATTTTGAACAATTGTCATTCCGCTTTAAGGCTTCGTATTTACAAAAAAATTTTGGATGACCTTGGTCCCGGACATGCTCTCTTTGATTCAATCCTGCAGCTTGATCAGGCCTTCTTACAACGAAAATCAGGTTTAACCTTCCAATTCCCGGGAAATAAGGTAGTAAAGCTTAATAAAGCAGGACTCTTATTCAAAGTTAATTAGGGCATTGACAGCGACGACAGCAAAGTTTAGAACTTTGTGAAATTTGTTACTAATTCTTTAGGAGGACAACAGATGAATATTCTTATTTTTGGACCCAACGGTAGTGGTAAAGGAACTCAGGGCGCTCTCGCTAAGAAAAAATACAATCTCGATCACATCGAATCCGGCGCTATCTTCCGTAAGCACATCGGTGGTGGTACCGAGCTCGGCATGAAAGCTAAAGAGTACATCGACAAAGGTGAACTCGTTCCCGATGATATCACCATTCCCATGGTTCTCGACGTTCTCCAGTCTTCCGATGAAAACGGCTGGCTGCTCGACGGTTTCCCCCGTTCCATCGTACAGGCTGAAAAGCTTTGGGAAGCTCTCGAAAAAGACGGCGTAAAACTGGACTTCGTTATCGAAATCCTGCTGCCCCGCGAAGTTGCTAAAAACCGCATCATGGGCCGTCGCCTCTGCGAAAACGATCCTAACCACCCCAACAACAAATTCATCGACGCTATCAAGCCTGATGGAGACAAATGTCGCGTATGCGGCGGTGCTCTTTCCGAGCGCGCTGACGACCAGGACGAAGATGCAATCAACAAACGTCACGACATCTACTATGATGACAAGACCGGTACTGTTGCAGCAGCATACTTCTACAAAGATCTGGCTCCTAAAGCCGGCTTCAAGTACATCGAACTTAATGGTGAAGGCACCATCGACGAGATCAAAGAAACCCTCATGGGTCAGCTCGTTTAGTTCGAAATTAGCCGATTATAAAAAAGGCCCGCAGTCAGTTTTGACTGCGGGCCTTTTTCTGTTTGAAATATAGAGCTAATCATCTTCAACAATAATAGTCGGGAACATACCCAACTTTTCTCCACCCAAATAAGGCTGGAATAAGTTATAGGAAACGTATTGGGTTCGTTGAGCGTGTCCTCTGCTCTCGGAATTGCCATCAAAACGTGCGCCGTTTTCCACCAGAATATGCTCGATGCGATTCTGGAAATCGCGGATGAATGCAGCGCCGTCACCATAAAAAGACATCCTGCCGATATTGAAAGCTCTGCCTTTAGAGAAATCCTGCAAAGACATGGACTGTTTTTCAAGATCTTCCTGCTTGGTGATGTAACCCCAGACAATAGTTTCATCTGGAATTTCAATATTTTCGTGAGCATGGATAATGGTATGCGGCATGACAATTGATCCGCTGCCGACAGAAACAGGGTTTTCTTCGGTTCCATGGAGGAAAGAGTTAAACCCAATGAATACTTTGTCGCCTATATTACACTGAACCATCTTGCCGCCATGTGCGACAACAACAAGTCCGGCAAAACGTGTGTTAACGATAAAGCTGTTCTCCTGCGCATTGGACCCGGTTCCGAGTACAGAATTTTCAATGTATGCCCGCTGCGCAACAAGGCAGTTTTCGCCGATAACGCAATCTCCTTTTACCACCGCATAACGGCTGACAAAGGCATTTTCAGGAACCCAGACTGGAAAAGAATCAGAAAGTGAATCATAAACCGGAAGAAAATCACTGCGGCGGTCTTTTAGAAAATCAGAGAACAATCCGACGAGATCACCATTCTGATCCCATGAAATATATTTTTCCAATGTGGCTTGTGGATAACTGTAGTTGAACTCGTACTTTCCTTCAGCTTTAATCCAGATACGGCCGGGATCAATACAAACTTTAGAAAGATCGCCAGCCTGCACGTAACAATAATTTCCAAGAATGCAATTGTGCAGCACAGAAAGGTCAGCCGTGGCAAACGCGCCAAGGTAAGCACCTTCAGTTGTTGTACCGTGAATATTTGCATAATGCATGGCAACGGTATTCAGAATACGAAAAAATTCCGGAATTTCAGGATTTCGAGAATGGTTATGAACAAGTGTTTTGAATAGGAAACTGTTTACGACCTGAATAATTTCATCACGGTATAGTTCTGTTTTCACTCCGCCAAATTCAACTTCAGTGCCCGCTTCTTTGAGTTCATCGCCGCGGATATCACTCCTGATGATAATAGAGCGGTCCACATCACATTTACCAAGAAAATATGACCCGCCGAGATTGCTTTCCCGGAATCGGAAATAGATGGGATGGTCAATTGACAAAGCATAATATGCATATGCCTCAGTCAGCTTGTTAACATTAATGGTACTGTTCAGGGCCTGCTCAACATCCAGTCCCATAGGCCGGAGGTTTACATTCACCCTCGATATAATATGATTGATGAGTTTTTTGACTTGTCTCATGTCTTCCCTTTTATCATTCGGACGGTTTGACCGAATATGCCGGAAATTCCGGATTGGCTGCAACAGGCAAAAAACGCAGATTGCAGAATTTGATTTTTGAGAAGGTACATTTTACCCCGGAAGCATTCAATAGAAAAAATGTCGTAATATTATTAAGTTGAACAAAAAAAAGCCCCATCTAGGTGTAATTACTCAGATGGGGCAAGAAAACATAATTTGCATCAGGATCAAAGCAAGAAAATACCGGCTAATCCCAGCAGCGAAAGAAAACCGAAACTGTCGGTTATTGTCGTCAGAAAAATAGAAGAAGCCTGCGCTGGATCTCGTCCGAATTCCTTAAGAATAATCGGAATAGCTCCACCGACGACCGCACCGAGTACCATATCAATAAACAATGCCCCGGCCATGACCATTGCCAAAGTGTAGTTGCTGGTCAACATGAATACAGCGCCAAGCACAAGAAAAGCGATACAGATACCGTTGGCAAGTCCGATTTTGAATTCTCGAAGCACAGCTTCCCATGACTTTTTACGGTCGAATTTCTCTGTAGCGAATTGACGAATCATAACCGCAAGCGCTTGCTGCCCGGTATTACCGGCCTGGTTTGCAACAATAGGCATAAGCACGGCAAGCATAGCCATCTTGGCAATATTACCTTCGAAAAGATGGACCACCCATGCGGAAACAGCAGAGTTGGCAACATTTATAACCAACCACGGCAAACGCTTTTTAACCGAATAACCCCAAGGGGAATCAACGGTTTCGTCAGTTCCCGCACCAACCATTGCCTGCATATCTTCACTGGCCTCTTCATTAATAATGTCAATTACATCATCAACGGTGACAACGCCAAGAAAGCGATGGTCAAAATCGGTTACAGGCATGGCAAGAAAATTATAGTGGGCAATCAGCCGGGCAACTTCTTCTTTGTCCACACTGTAATTAACAGAAATGAGGTGCTGGTTATGAGTCAGATCTGTAAGCATTTTGCCCGCACGGGATAGAAGCAGATCGCGCATGGAAACAACACCGACAAGCTGGTTGCGGCGCCCGACTACGTATGCGTAGTAAGGGATACTTTTATCTTCCACTTCCTTGCGGATTTCGGCAATAGCCTGATCCACGGTCATGTTGTCACGGACAATGGCAACCTCGGTGGTCATAACACCACCGGCAGTATCGGGATCAAAGGTCAGCAGGGTTGAGATTTCTTCCCTGTCTTCGGCTTTAATCTGGCGCAAAAGGGTTTCACGCAGATCGTCATTTAGCCCCTCGAGAATATCCGTGGCATCATCCGGGGACATAATTTCGAGAATGCGCGCAGCCATGCCGACATTGAGCCGTTCAATCAATTCCCGCTGGTCATACTCTTCCATTTCGGCAATAGAGTCAGCCGCATCGCGTATCGGCAACTGCTTGATGAACTTGACCTGTTCTTCCAGACCAAGTTCTTCAATATGATCAGCAGCATCCGCAGGGTGCATGGCATCAATGACGCACTGGTCAACTGCACCAGCTCGTCCTTTGCCGTGTTCCTGCCATCGCCGGAGTGGTTCGGGTATGCCTTTTCGATTCGCCATGGCGCATCAAGTATACCAATTAGACTTAAAGGTCAAAAAATATCACCCTGAAACAGTTGAAAAATTAGTTTGTGAAATCCTTCTCAGCCCTTGTGCTGCCTTGCAAAACGGGATACCAGAAATCGTTACATGACCTCAAACATAATGTTACAGAATATTAACAGGAATCATATGACTGAAAACGCATTCAACGACTTCTTTCAGGCCGAAGCGAAAATGTTCCTTCTGGCTACTATAAGAATAGCTTTAAGCGAAGATGGACCCGATCTGACCTCATTGGGGCTTTTTGAGCAGGACGATATTGCAACCGCTCAGATCATCGCTAAAGAAGATACCGTTATCTCCGGACTGCCCCTCATTAACTTGATTCTTGAGTTTGCAGATCAGGAAAACAAGTGCCAGGTGCATCTTAATGTGGATGAAGGTGAAAAAATCTCCAAAGGTACGCTCATTGCGGCCATTCAGGGTCCCGCCGGCCTGCTCCTCAAGGCGGAAAGGGTTATCCTGAATTTCATCTCCCACATGTCCGGAATCGCAACTGAAACCCGTAAATACGTAGACGCGCTGGATCATAGTGAGACTATCCTCCTCGATACCCGCAAGACCCTGCCCGGCCTGCGTTACCCTGAAAAGTACGCTGTCCTTTGCGGCGGAGCCAAAAACCACCGTCTTAATCTGGTGGAAATGCTTATGCTCAAGGACAATCATATTGACCGCGCCGGATCAATAACCTCCGCTGTGGAAAAGCTGCGTGCAAAATATGATCAGGAATGCCCCCCTATTGAGGTGGAATGCCGAAATCAGGAAGAAGTAGACGAGGCTGTGGCCTGCAAAGTTGAGCGTATTATGCTCGACAACATGACCTTTGAGGAAGCAAAAGCCTCTATCGCTACCATTCCTGATGAAATTGAAACCGAGATCAGTGGAAACGTGACCCTTGAAACCATCGCCGCTCTTGCAGAAGCCGGCCCGGACTACATCTCTGTAGGCAGGATCACCCACTCCGCAAAATGCTCTGACATGAGCATGCAGATCATACCAATGTAGGATCTACTTTGATGTATTCGGATATTATTGCTGAACAAAAGAAAAAGTACGGAAAGAGACTGGCGATCCTTGGACACCATTACCAGTCCGATGAAATCATAGAACACACCGATCTTAAGGGCGATTCCCTTGAACTTGCCCGTCAGATCGAACAGCTGGAGGCAGAATATATCGTATTCTGCGGTGTCCATTTTATGGCTGAATCCGCTGCAATTGTACGCCGGGAGAACCAGAAGGTTTACATTCCTGATGCCAGCGCGGGCTGTGTCATGGCCAATATGGCCCCGGCATGGCTGGTGGATAAAGTACTGACCAGACTCATCGAAGAAAGCGGAAGAAAAATCATTCCGCTCGCTTATGTGAACACCCCCGCTGCGGTGAAAACCGTTT
Organism: Maridesulfovibrio spiralis (SeqCode); assembly: GCF_048571135.1. Classification (NCBI taxonomy): domain Bacteria; kingdom Pseudomonadati; phylum Thermodesulfobacteriota; class Desulfovibrionia; order Desulfovibrionales; family Desulfovibrionaceae; genus Maridesulfovibrio; species Maridesulfovibrio spiralis (SeqCode). Next base: position 3,911,525 of record NZ_CP182344.1, read on the forward strand.
GCGGAAAACATGGTGGCACGGTCTGCACTTCCGCCAACGCTGAAAAAATGCTCCGTTGGGCACAGGAACAAGGCGATGCGGTTCTCTTCCTGCCAGACAAAAACCTTGCGCTCAATACTGCTGATGCCCTTGGCATTGCACCTGACAAGCGCATGATCCTTAACATCCGCTCTGAAGGAACGCAGATTGATGTATCAGAAACTCAGGACAAGGAACTGCTGATCTGGCCCGGACTCTGCGCTATTCACCAGCGCTTTAAACTGGACCAAATTAAAAAATTCCGTGCTGAGTATCCTGACTGCAAAGTGATAATTCACCCTGAATGCCCGCCGGAACTTGTGAAAGCTGCTGACGGTGCAGGATCAACTTCATATCTTATTAAATATGTTGATGAAGCTCCTGCGGGTACAACCATTGTGGTCGGCACTGAAACCAACCTTGTGCTCAGGTTGAAAGAAATGTTCCCTGATAAGAACATCCTGCCGTTAGGCATCAGCTATTGCAGCAACATGGCTAAAATTACTGAAGAGAATCTTGCAGAACTTCTCCAGAATCTGGAAACAGCTCCTTATGAAGATGTTTCTGATGAAATCAGAGAACCGGCAAGACTCGCTCTGCAAAGAATGCTCGACGTCTGCAAATAGATTATACCGACTGAACCTTTAGCCGGAACCTGCAAAAGGCTGCCGTAAAATGAGATCTAAGGCATGCAAGAAAACCGAATGAAAACTGAAGTTTTGATTATCGGATCAGGTATCGCCGGATGTATATCAGCTCTGACGATAGCAGAAAAAGGTATAGAAGTTACACTATTAACCCCCGGAGAAGATCTTTATACCGGCAACACGAGACTCGCCCAAGGCGGGGTCGTATATACCGGACCGGATGATTCTCCTAAAACACTGGAAAAGGATATTTTCACCGCCGGCTGGAATTACAACAACAAAAAAGCCGTGCGGACATTGGCTAAATATGGACCGGAAGTCCTTAAAAAGCTGCTGCTGGAAAAATATCCGATTGAGTTTCAGAGAAAAGACGATGGCGAATACAGTCTGACCAAAGAAGGCGGACATACGGTCAACCGCATCCTCTATTGCGCTGACCATACCGGAAAATCGATCATGGACGTGCTCATCCAGCATGTAAAAGATCATCCTTACATCCGGATCTGCCCCCACAGAACAGCCATTGACCTTTTGACCAACCACCACCATGCCCGTGATAATGAATTCAGGTATTCCCTGAGCAATAAATGTCTCGGAGCATATGTTTACAATGAAGCGTTGAATATTGTGGAAACCTTTCTGGCGGACTTTACCGTGCTGGCAACAGGCGGACTAGGCCAGATTTATCTGCATACCACAAATACTCCCGGTTCCATCGGCTCCGGCGTTGCAATGGCCAACCGCGCCAAGGCAAGGGTGATAAATGCGGAAATGGTGCAGTTCCATCCCACTTCCTTTTTTCAGCGGGTAAGAACCAGAGCCAGCCGACGTTTCCTCATTTCCGAAGCAGTTCGCGGGGAAGGAGCAAAACTGGTTAACTGTTATGGCGAGCCGTTCATGCATCGCTACGATCCACGTAGCGATCTCGCTCCCCGTGACATTGTAACCCGCTCAATTCTTGAGGAAATGCTGCGCACTAAGGAAGAATGCGTTTACCTTGATGCGGCGAACCATGTGGAGCAGGATCTGCCCACACGTTTCCCGACCATCTACGGTAAATGCATGGACAACGGCATCGACATCAATAACCAGCCGATTCCGGTTGTTCCGGCCGCCCATTATTTCTGCGGCGGTGTGCTGGTTGATGAAAAAGGCAAATCCACCTTGGACCGTCTTTACGCTATCGGAGAATGCTCCTGCACAGGCGTACATGGAGGGAACCGCCTCGCAAGTACTTCCCTGCTTGAAGGCATGCTCTGGGGTTTCACTTCCGGCGAAGACATTGCAAGCAGAATCGAAAAGAAATCCAGAATTCCCAAGAAACTGCTTAATGCAGTACCGGACTGGGAAAACCCCGGCTCAAATGAAAATGAAGATCCGGCTCTCATCGCGCAGGATTGGGCCTTTTTACGCAACATCATGTGGAACTACGTGGGTATCACCCGCTCCACTGCACGCTTGAACCGCGCGCTGGGTGATTTGCAGAACTTGAATCGCAACCTGCATTCATTCTACAAACGAACCCCGATCAGCCGACCTATCATCGACTTGTTCCATGGCAGTCAGGCTGCTCTGATCGTAACTTTGGCCGCGCTGCGCAACAAAACAAGCGTAGGCTGTCATTACCGGGTCAGCTAAAACACCACTGCATCCAAACAAATGGGGCAGCTCACAAGAGTTGCCCCATTTTATTTTACATACCCGGCCTGCTTCAACATCCGCGAAGCCCGATCCGCAAGAACAAAACCATTTTCATAAAGTATTGCCGGCCCTTTGAGGGAAATCTTATTAATATATCCAACATCAAGCAGCACATTCAAAATATCTTCCGTGAATGCTTCCTGCAGAATGCATCTGGGTGCAATCCCACGGAAGAGAGATATCCTTGAAAGGTGAAAAATATCTATTAAAGCTTTGATGTGAACTTTATCCAGGATCTCGTTTATCTCGACATCAATACCACAGAAAGTCTCCCAATCATTATCCTTGACGTCCATGTCCAATCTGTCGAATTCTTTCTCAGCCATTCGTGAAATACGGTATCCTACAAGATTGTTTCCACAAGCAGTACAGATGCTGCCTTCATCAATCAAACCAGCTTCAAGAAGTTTGTCGATCAGCCCCTTATCATATAGGTAGGTTTCTCTTTTGGGCAAAAGGCCGTGATATCTTTCTATTTTTGAATAACTTCTAACATGCTTCAAAAGCTGCATGTGGCGTTCATTAAGGACCATAAAAAATCTCCGCTGTATTCAGATATAATCAATACATACTCAGAAATTTCCCATAAATACTATCAGATCTTTTTGCCACCACTTTTGTGTTACAGTTTACTGGTTGCAATAAAAAAGAAACGGGCCTGCTCGCAAATACGAACAGGCCCGTTTCAAGGTGTATATTAAGGACTGAAAAATGATTTTTTTAGCTAAAAAGCCTGAGTAAAGGCTTTGATTCTTTCTTCGGCCTACTTTTATGAATTATATTTCCGGTAGGCATTTTTACAAACAGATTCTGGCATGAGTAGCATTCCCAATGCTTAGCCCGCTCCTGAAGCCTGATCAGGACTCCATCACGGTCATAACAGACCTGACAATAAGGTCCGGTCTTTTCGCTGTCCTCATCAATCCAGTATTTCTGTCCGTCAAACTCCATGCATTCGGCAAGATCAAGAATTTCGGCAACCTCTTTAATCTGGGAACGCAATTCTTTGTTCTCTTCGTACATCTCAAGATAGTCTTCCTGAATAATTCGCAGCAGACTCTCTGCATCATGGCCCCGCCCGTCATGAAACAATTCAAGCACTTTCCTGAAATTTGTTGCGTGAAGATTTTTTCTACTCATTTTTACGTCCTTCCCTTCTGTATTATTTTAGGAACACCTGCTTAATATATCGACACTGTAATGATATCCTTTAGGGATATGGGAAAAACTTTTTTTGCACCATTGACAGCACCATATACGATCCATATATCAACATTGCCCGACAGGCGGTGCAGATATTGCCCATCTGTTCAAAGCTTAATTACAAAAAAATAGATATTTCAAAGATATAAGGAGATAAACATGGCAAATTCCATTGAACAATTTAAAGCGACTCTTGATGAACACCATGAGTGGCCTTGCGATTACACTTTTAAATTCATTGTCCCCAGCAAATCTCTGGATGAACTTAAATCCATGATTGACGGGTTCCCCTACACTGAAAAAGACTCCAAAACAGGGAAATACACCAGCGTAACCGTAGTCATCCATGCCAACAGCTCTGATGTAATCCTGAACATCTACGAAAAAGCCGCCACTATTGAAGGACTCATTTCCCTCTAATATATATAATGAAGCAACTCCGGGTTGACTTCCATCACACCTTGTTTAAAGATAACGCCGCTCATTTTTGAGCATTTTTTATTTTTTTAAGTATTCGCCAAAACGGTTGTTTTCTTTTCCACAATCTGCCGGATTTTGTTCATTTTAATGATAACAAGCTGATATTTTTAATCTTGTTTTGAACAACTTCTTTCCGTCAACAGGAAATTCATAAACAGCCTTTAATCAAATATTATATCTTTAAAGATAGTTTCGGAGGACTTTTCCAGTCATGAGCGATTATAAAAAGACCCTGTGTCTGCCCAAGACCAAATTTCCCATGAAAGCCAACCTCAAACAGCGTGAGCCAGAAATGCTCAAGCACTGGGAGGAAACCGGGGTTTACGAAAAAATGGTTGAAGCAAACGCCGATGCAGAACAGTACGTACTGCATGACGGCCCCCCGTATGCTAACGGCCACATTCACATGGGCACAGCCATGAACAAGGTTCTGAAGGACATTATCGTAAAATCCCGCAACCTGCAGGGCATGAAAGCTGAATACGTTCCCGGCTGGGACTGCCACGGTCTGCCCATCGAGCACAAGGTTGAGCAGGAACTCAAGAAAAAGAAAAAAGAACTGCCCACTACCGTTATCCGCAGGCTCTGCCGCGAATACGCTGAAAAATTCGTAGGCATCCAGCGCAAGGAATTCAAGCGTCTGGGCGTGTTCGGTAACTGGGAAGATCCTTACCTGACCATGAAGCCTGAATATGAGGCTGCAACCGCCCGTGAACTGGGCCGCCTCATGGAAAAAGGCTCTGTTGTGCGCGGCAAGAAGCCTATTCACTGGTGCTGCGATTGCCGTACCGCTCTTGCTGAAGCAGAAGTTGAATACGAAGATCACACTTCTCCTTCCATCTACGTACGCTTTCCTCTTAATGATGAAAAAGTACTGAAAGCACTGCCTGAAGACATTGCATCCAAAGTAGACCTTTCCCGCACCTACGTATGCATCTGGACCACCACTCCCTGGACCATCCCCGATAACATGGCCGTGGCTGTTCATCCCGAATTTGATTACGTTGTTGCCGAAGTAAACGGAGACATCTACATCCTCGCTGAAAGACTGCTGCCTGTTTGTGCAGAGTCCTTCGGTTGGGAAAGCTGGAATGTGCTGGCTACTCTCAAAGGAACCGAACTTGAAGGCGCAGTAGCAAAGCACCCCATCTATGACCGCGAATCTCCCATCGTACTGGCTGACTACGTAACTCTCGATTCCGGTACCGGTTGCGTTCACACCGCTCCCGGCCACGGTCGCGAGGACTTTGAAACCGGTCTCAAAAACGGTCTTGAAATCTACTCTCCAATGAACAACAGTGGTGTGTTCCTCAATGAAGTAGAATTCTTTGCCGGTATGAATGTCTGGGAAGCCAACCCCAAGGTCATCGAAAAACTTGAAGAGGTGGGCAACCTGCTCGCACAGGAAAAGATCACCCACTCCTACCCGCACTGCTGGCGCTGTAAAGAACCGGTTATCTTCCGCGCCACCACCCAGTGGTTCGTCGGTATGGACGAAAATAACCTGCGTGCCAAGGCACTCAAGGCGATCAAAGATGACGTTGAATGGATTCCTTCATGGGGTGAAAACCGCATCTACAGCATGGTCGAAAACCGCCCTGACTGGTGCATCTCCCGTCAGCGCAACTGGGGCGTACCCATCATCGCCCTGATCTGTGAAGATTGCGACGAAGTATACAACGAGCCCGAATGGGTTTTCTCCGTAGTGGACGAATTTGAAAAGCACGAACGCGGCTGTGACTACTGGTTCGAAAAATCCGTTGAAGAAATCGCTCCCGAAGGCCTGAAATGCCCCAAATGCGGCGGCAACCACTGGGCCAAGGAAGACGACATCCTCGACGTATGGTTCGATTCCGGCACCAGCTACGCTGCGGTTGTTGAAAAACGCAAGGAACACCGCTTCCCCGCTGATCTGTACCTTGAAGGTTCCGACCAGCACCGCGGATGGTTCCACAGCTCTCTGCTCGCTTCCGTTGGAACCCGCGATGTTCCGCCCTACAAGACCGTACTGACTCATGGTTACGTAGTTGATAAAAACGGTCGCAAGATGTCCAAATCCATCGGTAACGTTATCGCACCGCAGGAAATCATCGACCAGCACGGTGCTGAAATCCTGCGTATGTGGGTTTCCGCTGTTAACTATCAGGAAGATGTGCGTATCTCCGACGAGATTTTGAGCCGCATGGTTGATACTTACCGCCGTGTGCGTAACACCTGCCGCTACATCCTTGGAAACCTTGACGGTTTCAACCCTGAAACTGATGCAGTCGCACCCGCAGAAATGCTGCCCATCGACCATTTCGCACTTGATATGGTCAACCGTCAGCATGAGGTAATCCAGAAGGCATACGCAAACTTTGAATTCCATAAAGTTTACCACACCCTGCACAACCTCTGCACCACCGAGCTTTCCTCTTTCTACCTCGATATCATCAAGGATAGACTGTACGTTTCCGGTGAAAAGAGCCTTGAGCGCCGTTCCGCACAGACCGTACTCTGGCAGACTATGCTCATGCTCCTCAAAGACATGGCTCCCATCCTTTCCTTCACCGCAGAAGAAGCATACTCCCATATGCCTGCTGAAATGAAAGGTGACGCCGAGACTGTCTTCGCTATCCGTCCCGAGCTGCTCAAGCCTTCCATCGACGATGCCGAGCGCAAAAGATGGGAATTGCTCATGGATGTTCGTACCGAAGTAACCAAAGCTATCGAGCCTCTGCGTCGTGAAAAAGTTATCGGGCACTCTCTCGATACCAAGATCACCCTCTTCGCTAACGAAGATATCGCTAAAGCTCTCGAAGACATTGAGCGTCGCGAATTCTTTATCGTATCCGGTGTTGAAATCGCACCTCTGGCTGACGCAACCGAAGATGCAGTCAAACCCGAAGAACTCGAAGGTCTGGCTATCAAAGTTGAAAAAGCTCAGGGCGAAAAATGCAGCCGCTGCTGGAGATACGATACTCTCGGAACCAATGCTGACCACCCCGAGCTCTGCCCCCGCTGTGCAGCAGTTCTGGCCGGTTAGATTCTAAAAAGCTCTTTGCAAATTGAATAAGTAAATGCCCCCGTCTTTCAGCCGAAGGACGGGGGCATTTTTGAAGATAAGAATGCCTCCGGCGGCTCTACCGAGAGTCCCTCCGGGGGACAGAGAACCCTTTTGAAAAAAAGTTCTCTGGACTCTCCTAAAACTTTTATTAAGGCTTCGCCATCTGTTATCCGAAGACCATTTTATAAAGCTGTATATATAACTGACTAAAACGTCTTTTGGGAAGAGGGGATGGGGTCTGGGGAAGAGGAGAAAACCTTTTGCTAATGCCCAAAAGAGTTTCTCCCCTTCCCCAGCCGCCGGAGGCAAACATGAATAGATATACATTGGCTGGGATAATTGCAGCTGTGACTTTGATTTTGGATCAGGTCACAAAGATTGCGGTTCGAGAGAAGATGGCACTTTGGACATCCGAGGTAGTCATTCCCGGATTATTTAATCTGGTACACGTTGTAAACAAAGGTGCGGCATTCGGATTTCTGAACCGCGCGGACATTACCTGGCAACGGAACTTTTTCCTTGTGGTTACTGTTATTGCACTTGGGGCAATCGGTATGCTGCTGAAATCCGTTGAAGAGCGGGATAAATTCCAAATAGTGGGTCTCGGTTTTGTGCTCGGCGGTGCCATCGGCAACATGATTGACCGGGTGCTGTATCATGAAGTAACTGACTTTCTTGATTTTTATTTTGGAACTCATCATTGGCCTGCTTTCAATGTTGCGGATATCGCAATCTGCATCGGCGCTTTTGCCATGATAATCTCTTTTTATAAGAACAAGTAAAATGAATCCGATCCTGTTCAGCATAGGTTCTGTAAATATATACGCTTACAGCCTTTACCTCACAGCCGGGTGTCTGCTGGGGCTTGGCTGGGCCATGCGCGCCGCCCGACTCTGGGATCTGGATTATAAACTTGCTCCCATTGCCGGGATCATCAGTGTTGTCAGCGGTATTATCGGTGCTCGAGCACTTTATATTTCCCTATATCCGCAGGAATTTACCGGGGACTTAATCAGAATTTTTTATATCTGGCAGGGTGGGCTTGTTTTTTCAGGAGCGGTGATTTTCGGATCACTGGGCGGTCTTCTCTACCTCTATTCTAAAAAACAACCGCTTCTGGATTGGCTCGACTGTTTTGCTCCGGGCATTGCACTTGGACAGGCTGTTGGAAGATTGGGCTGTTTTTTTGCAGGCTGCTGCTACGGCAAGCCTACTGACCTACCGTGGGGTGTGACTTTTAGGGACACATCGTCACTTGCTCCCCTGTTCCAGTCCTTACACCCGACCCAGCTGTATCACTCACTGGCCGGGCTGATTACATTCCTGATACTCCTTGCTGTCGGGAACCGTTTGCAAACAGAAGGACGCATTACCGGTCTTTTCCTTGTATTGTTTTCTGTGTTCAGATTTATTATTGAATTTTTCAGGGCAGACTACCGGGGCCAATTCGGACCGTTTAGTGCTACCCAACTTATAACCCTTGTCTTTTTCTCAATTGGTATATACCTGTTATCAATATACAAAAAAAGGAGTGCCTAATGTTTTTCGGAGAAATTCCTACCCTTCCCATGGAAACCTGGATCATCATCCTCGGCAGCGTCGGCCTTTTTGCGGCCTTGACACTTTTCGCCATATGGGATGCATTCAACAGGGAATTTCCGTCAAACATGGAAAAAGTCGGCTGGATCCAGCTCTCAATTTTTATTCCTTTTCTCGGCTGTCTGGCTTACTTTCTCCTAGGTAGAAAAAGGGGGAAAAAATACAATGCAGAATAATATGAAAAAATCCCTGATTGCCGCACTTATCGCCTTTCCTCTGGCTACGGGCTTAAACGGCTGCGTAACCACTTCCGATATGGATAAAATGCGTATGGAAATGCGGCAGACACGGGCACAGCTAAATAAAAAAATGGACAACCTCGACCAGCAGGTTTCTGCGGATAACGTGGCCCTGCGTGAAGAAATTAAAAAATCGAGTTCTCCTGTCCAAACCCAGCAGGCAAACATGTATGCAGAAGTTAACGCCCTGAAAATGCAGGTTGCAAAACTTCAAGGTACAGTTAATGCCATGTCTGAATCTGTTGCAAAGCTTGATGCCGGCGACACCAACAGCACTGTTTCCCTTGAAGATCTGTCCAAAAAAGTGGAAGATATGCGTATGGCCCTTGAAAGTCAGCTGGCTATCGACCTTGGACTGATCAAACAAGTAGCTCCGAAAGATAAAGCAACCGAAAAAGCCGTAGCTGAAACTGCAGCAGCCGTTGGTGGAATTGCCGCAGTTGTTGCACCGGAACCCAAAAAGGTAGCCCCGGTCAATCCGGCACAGGCTTTGTACGATAAAGGTCTCGCTTCTTTCAAAGCACGCAAATACAAAGAATCTATCCGGGATATGGCTGAATTTACCAAAACTTTTCCCAAGCACAACCTTGTCCCCAACGCAATTTTCTGGGAAGGTGAATGCTATTACCAGCTCAAGGATTACGCTAATGCAGCCCTCAAATATCAGGTTGTCATTGCCAAACACTCCAAGAGCAACAAATACAGATCTGCACTTCTCAAGCAGGGCCTTAGCCTGATCAAACTGGGCAAAACCAAATCAGGCCGTTACATTCTTGAAGACCTGATCAAGAAAGCCCCGGAATCTGCAGAGGGCAAGCGCGCTAAAACTATCATTAAAAACTTAAAATAATATAAATGGACAGCTAAGATGACTGACAACAAAAATTTTAACAAAATCATCCACCTCGCCTTCCCACCGAATACTTCCGGTCGCCCGGTAGTATGCAATCTGGGAAAACTCTACAACCTCAGCTTTAACATCCTGAAAGCTGACATCAACCCCAGACTCGAAGGCAGTATGACTCTTGAGATCTCTGGACTTGAGGAAGATTACCACAAGGGTATCAACTACCTTAAAGAAAATGGTGTCAGACTGATTCCTGTTGCTCAGAAAATCGCAAGGGACGAAGAATCCTGTATGCACTGCGGCATGTGCCTTGCCATGTGCCCCACCGGTGCTCTTTCGCTGGAACAGGAAACCCGACTGGTTCTTTTTGATCTGGAAAAATGTACTGCCTGCGGTCTTTGCACCAAGGTCTGTCCTGTACGGGCCATGGAAGTTGATCCACAGGACTAATCCGGTATAGTACAAAGTAAGGAAATCTAAATGGACCGGGATGCACCGCACTACGCAAGTGTAAAAACAAGAATCAAAGGACACGGGCGACTATCCTCTTCTTTGGAGAGTCAACCGGTTTACCGTGGATTCATCGGGATGAAAAAACATCCGGCTGAAGACCTTGATGATTCAAAAGTTCCGGAATGGCTTAAGGTTTATGTAATGGAACTGGACCGCAAACTGGATCAGTTGCTGGGCATGCAAAGCCAGAAAGACCTCAAGCAGGATTTTCCTATCGACCTTGAAATTCTGAAAATTTCCGGGAACGGGATGATCTTCCGATCCGAAGGAATCACAGCCGAAGGAATTTTGGAAGTTGTGGTGGAGATTGAACAAATTCCCCTGCGCCTTGCAGGGGCTAAAGGCAACGTTAAAGCAGGAAAAAAAGAAAATATCTGGCAAATGGAGTTTGAAAAGATCAGGGAACATGACCTTGAATCCATTATCCAGTTTGTTTTCAGCGAGCAGCGGGAAATAATAAGAACCCAAAAACTCGGTTAGTGCTGCTAACAGAATATATCAACGCGAAGGAGAGCGCAGTGCTTCATGATGATCAGATAGTGCGGGAGATGATGGAAAAGGTCTCCGAGGACCTGAGTAGAAGTCTCAAGGAAAGCATTGCCGATGCAGTGCAGAAAGAAATTTCCAAGAGCATGTCCCAGACCTTGCTTGAAGGTGAATTCTACCGCAGAATCAACATCGACCTGCAAAACGGTCTTCGCGATATTTATCAGGAAGTAGCCAAGGCCAAAAAAGGCCCTGCCGGATCAACCGAACCTGTTGTCTGCGTTGATTCAGATCCGGACCAGCTTTTCAATGAAGCCTCAGACCAGCTTGATGCTATCATGCGCACCACGGAAAAAGCCACGCAAGACATCATGGACATTCTTGAAAAAACTCAGGAAACCCAGACCGCTCTTACAAAAATAATCAAGGCTTTTGAATCCGGCGGTGTAAAAAAAGAGCAGCGTGTTGAGCTGTCCAACATCAATGAAACCCTAGGTCAGGACATCATGACTATCATGACCACCCTCTCCTTTCAGGATCTGACCGGGCAGCGCATCAAGATCATCATTGATACCATCAAAAGCGTAGAAAAAATCGTTCTCGATCTCTACATGTCCACCGGACTGAAGATCAAAGCCCGCGAAGAAGCCCCGGAAAAATCCCTTGAGCAGCTCGATCAGGAAACTGAAAACAAAATGAGCGAACTCCAAGGTCCCACCGAAAAAGCCGATCAGGGTGATGTTGACGATTTGTTGGCTTCGCTTGGATTGTAGGGATTAGGTATAGATTTTATTTGGATCACGCCTTCGGCGTTGTTTAATTACTAGAAATTTGAAAGCGTGAAGCCCCATCTTTTGATGGGGCTTCACGCTTTTTTGTGCTGTATGGATGTGGGGCTAGCTGTCTTTGTTGGCTTCTAGTTCGTCCAGCAACGCCTGTGTTTTTTTAATTTCTCGTGTTGCGCCAATTTGTGAAAATAAAGTAAGTGCTTTTTGCCAATAATCTTTTGCGGCCTCAAGGTTACCCTGAGTCTTACGGATATTACCGAGGTTGCCATAACGAATAGCCATGCCTTCTTTTCGTCCAAGTTCTTCATCTATTTCCAGAGCTTTTAAATGAAACTCTTCCGCCTCTTCAAGGTCACCCTGAGTCTTACGGATTAGACCGAGATTGCCGTAAGCAGCAGCTATGCCTTCTTTACACCCCAGTTCTTTATCTATTTCCAGTGCTTTTAAATGAAAATCTTCCGCCCCTTCAAGGTCACCCTGAGTATGCCGGATTAGACCGAGGTTGCCGTAAGCAATAGCTTTAAAGCTCTTATCTGAATCACTTAATCGCAAAACTTCATTAAATGCATCTTCTGCAAATTTCAAATTTCCTAACAATCTATTCAATAATCCCAACTGATTCCAACCGTCAGCACTACTCGGATCAAGTTCAATCGATTTCTGATAAGACTTCACTGCCTCTTTCGGATTAGTCATGTAATCCAAAGCACCAATGCGCCTATAATTTTTCGCTGCCTCAAGCTTATTTTCATCTATAGTATTGAGATTCTTTTTTGCTTCTTCGGCATAAAAACCTTTAGCTGCTTCAACGTTACCTTTTGCTAACTCCATTTCTGCTTTTGCAGCGAGATTCGTTTCTTCTTCGGTTTCACGCGGTTTACGCAAGTCTTCAATGATATCTTTAAGATCTTTAATCTCATCTTCTCTAGTCCGAAGCGTCTGTTGAGCCTTGCACAGTTCATCATCTTTCGCGCAAAGCTTTTCGAATATCTTGCGTGAAAGCTTATCGGGGTCTTCACGTTCAGGTACCTGCACAATTACTGGAACGCTAACGGGTGCAAGAGCAGATTCACTAATTTTCTTTTTATTAAAAAATTTAAAGCCTTGAACAGCTGAGATTGTTTCAACTACAACTCCAGCAAAAGCAATTGCATCGCTCTGTCCTAAGTTTAGAACCCAAGCCTGCGCAACATCAACATGTTCCATGAATCCAATTGTAGCATTCGGCAAAACACCCTCCCCATCGATACAAAACACAAAACAATAATTATCCCATCAAAAATTTATAAAAAAGCTAACGATACAAATACGATCCGTCAATACAGAATAACAACTTCACCCACACAAAAAAACTCCCCCGCAACCAAAGGCTGCGGGGGAGTTAATCTTATGTATCCGAATCAGCTGAATCAGCTATTTTCTGATTCTGGGAAATCCGGTCATGATGCTGAGCACTGCAACTACTGCGAGGATGAAGCAGTAATGCATGTTGCCGATGATCTCGAGCGGGGAAAGACCTGAGATGGAACCGGCCAGCAGAACCTGTGCGCCGTAAGGGATCAAACCCTGCACTACGCAGGAGAAGATATCCAGCAGACTTGCGCTGCGGCGCGGGTCAACATTGTGACTTTCAGCGATTTCCTTGGCCATGCCCCCGGTAAGCACGATGGCTACGGTGTTGTTCGCGGTGCAAAGGTCAGACATGACAGAAAGAGCACTGATGCTGAACTCGCCTGCTTTGGTGGACTTGGTTCCTTTGGTCAGTTTTCCGATAAATTCAATAATGTAAGTGATACCGCCATGAAATTTGATCAGCTCACCAAGACCGCCGACCAGCAGGGACAGAACCAGAATTTCCTGCATTCCGGTGAAACCTTTATAGATGTCCTGTGAAAAGGTCAGCAGATTAAAGGTGTCAACGGAAATGAACCCGACCAGCCCGGTGAATACGATACCAAAACCGAGCACAACAAAAACGTTCACGCCGAGCACGGCCATGACCAGAATTGTGATGTATGGCAGAACCTTCAGCAGGCTATATCCACCGTCAGCAACAACCTGACCGCCCTCACCAGCGAAGTACAGAATCACGATTGTGACCAGTGCGGCGGGTAGTGCTATGAGCAGGTTCATCTTGAATTTATCGCTCATCTGACAGCCCTGTGTGCGGGTTGCGGCGATGGTGGTATCGGAAATCATGGACAGGTTATCACCGAACATTGCACCGCCGACAACTGCGCCCATGAGCAGCGCGGATGAAATATCGGTTTTCCCGGCAACACCAACCGCGATAGGTGCGATGGCTGCGATTGTACCCATGGAAGTACCCATGGCGGTTGCGATGAAAGCAGCAATTACGAACAGACCGGGCAAAACCATGGATGCCGGAACGATGGAAAGTCCGAGGTTAACTGTGGATTCAACGCCGCCGATGGACTTTGCGACAGCTGCAAAGCCACCTGCAAGCAGATAAATCATACACATGGTGATGATGCCCGGCTCACCTGCACCGCGTAGGAAAATATTAATTTTGTCGTTGATCTTGTCTCTTCCCATCCAGATAGCCCAAGCAATTGCGGGGAGAATTGCGACTGTGGCGGAGAGCTGGTAGAAAGCCATGCTGGTTCCGTTCATGGTCAGGAAAAATCCGGTTCCAATAAAAATCACCAAAAATAGAGCCAATGGCGCTAGGGCCAAACCGTTCGCTTCCTGTTTCATAACACTATATTCCTATATAAAGAGTTAGACATATAGTCCGGGCAAAAAGAATCTCCGCCATGCGGAGCAATTGTTCGAACTCATTTCAGAAAATTAAAGGAAGTAATTACTTATCTATTAAAAAAGCAATTTAACCGTAAAATTTTCAACTTTTGCGTTACCGGGGTTTAAAATGCGCATCTTTTCGTGTTGTGTCAATAAAAACCGGAATGTCTTTTTTCTTAAAGTAACACTTAAAGAAAAAGCTCCTCCAATGCCTAAATCAGCACTGAAGGAGCTTTCAGAGATCTATTAGAAATGATTTAATACTCAATTTCGACAGCAGAGGAAGCACGGATAGCGCGCGCTTTTGCGTCTTCCACATCTTCGCCAAGAGCAAGTGCAACGCCGAGACGACGCACACCGTCGCATTCTCCTTTACCGAAAATAAGGACTTTAGTGTCGGCTTCTTCAAGAGCCTTGTCAACATTAGCGAAAGAGGGGGCTTCGGACTTACCGTTGGAAAGGATAACGCTGGATGCTGCCGGACCGTACTGACGGATAGCAGGAACAGGCAGGCCGAGAATAGCGCGGACGTGCAGGGCGAATTCGCTCATATCCTGAGAAATTACGGTAACCAGTCCGGTATCATGGGGACGCGGGGAAACTTCACTGAAGATAACTTCCTCACCCTTAACAAAAAGCTCCACACCAAACAGACCACGGCCGCCAAGGGCGTCTGTTATTCTCAGGGCATAATCCTGCGCCTTGGCGAGTGCGGCCTCAGACATGGGCTGCGGCTGCCATGATTCGCGATAGTCACCATCTTCCTGACGGTGTCCGATGGGTGCGCAGTAAGAAGTGCCGCCAGCGTGGCGAACGGTCAGCAGAGTGATTTCGTAATCAAATTCAACAAAGCTTTCGACGATGATGCGCCCTTCTCCGGTTCTACCTCCGGATTGGGAGTAATCCCATGCATGATCAATGTCAGCTTCGGATTTTACAGTGCTCTGCCCTTTACCGGAAGAACTCATGACCGGCTTGATTACGCAGGGAATGCCGATTTCCTTTAAAGCATCGAGGTATTCTTCCTTGGTATCCGCAAATTTGTAGGGAGAAGTTTTAAGACCTACTTCCTCTGCAGCCAAACGACGGATACCCTCACGGTCCATGGTCAGACGGGTTGCGCGAGCGGTGGGAACTACGTTAAAGCCTTCCTTCTCGAGTTCGAGCAGGGTTTCGGTGGCGATAGCCTCGATTTCAGGCACAATGAAATCGGGCTTCTCGGTTTCAACAACACGGCGCAATTCAACAGCATCCAGCATGGAAATAACATAGCTGCGATGCGCGACCTGCATTGCCGGGGTATTTTCATACCTGTCCACGACAATGACCTCAACTCCGAGGCGCTGGGCTTCAACTACAACTTCTTTACCAAGCTCACCGCCGCCGAGCAGCATCATTTTGCGGGCGGAAGCAGTTCCGGCAGTTCCAAGAGTGACCATAAATTTTACTCCGTAAGCTGTTTTGTCTTGTAGGATTATTTTTGAGTGGGTGGGTTCCTACTCTCATAAGGCGGACAAAAATTCAAGAAATTCCAAGTAGCAAAATCCTATATTCTTCTTCTTGTCATCAAATATGCCCTGTTGTAATTTAAATCTCTGAATTGACCAGCATGAAAAGGAGTACCCTTATAAATATGGACAAAAAAAAATTAGTCCTCGCCGCCAGCGGAGCCAGCGGAACCATCTATGCCGTAAAACTGGCCCAGCATCTGAGCACATTGGAAAATATCGAATTACATTTGATAATTTCCGATGCCGCCCTGAAGGTGATGGAACTTGAAACAGACTTTAAACCTGAAGACCTGACCGGATGCGCCGATTTCGTCTATGCTCAGGAAAACATCGCTGCACCTCCGGCCAGCGGCTCTTGGCAGCACGCGGGTATGATAATATGCCCCTGCTCCATGGCAACCCTCGCGGCGATTGCGCAAGGCCTGGGAAACAACCTGATTCACCGAGCCGCGGATGTATGTCTCAAAGAACGGCGCAAGCTTGTTCTTGTGACCCGCGAAACCCCGCTGAACCTGATCCATATTCGCAACATGGAAACCGCGACCCTTGCCGGAGCCACCATCATGCCCGCATCTCCGGGATTTTACCATGCGCCCAAAAGTATCGAAGACATGGCATGCCATATGGCAGGCAGAGTTTTAGAACAAATGCAAATTCCACACAATTTATACCGTCCTTGGGGCGAAGAATCAAAGAGGTAAAAGATGAAACACATATTCACATGGAACGGACATTCCAATTTTACCATCCAGTCCGACGACAAAACCATTATCATCGACCCCTTTTTCGAAGGTAATCCCAAGGCTTCCGCCACATGGGAATCCATCAGCAAAGCAGACGCCGTGCTCGTTACCCACGACCACGGTGACCATATCGGACAGGCTGTTGAAATCTGCAAGGCAACAGGAGCCACGCTGGTCTGCATTTTCGACCTTCTGGAAAAAATGATCGAACAGGGGGTTGATCAGGAAAAGCTGATCGGCATGAACATCGGCGGAACTGTGTCTGTAGCCGGAATCAGGATCAAAATGGTGCAGGCCATGCACTCCTCCGCCACTGGAGCACCTGCCGGGTATATCCTTACTTATGAAGATGAATTCTGTGTCTACTTTGCCGGGGATACCGGGCTTTTCGCCAGCATGGAGCTTTTCGGCAAACTGCACGACATCGACGTGGCCCTGCTGCCCACCGGCGGCTGGTTCACCATGGATTCCAAAGACGCCGCCTATGCCTGCAAGCTGCTGAACTGCAAAACCGCAATCCCCATGCATTTCGGAACATTCCCTATTCTCGAACAGGATGCTGTTGATTTCAAAGAAGCATGCGCCGAGTTCGCTCCTGAGTGTAAGGTAGTCGAACTTGAAGTCGGCAAAGAACAGGAAATATAGAATACCTCCGGGGTCTGGGGAAGGGGAACTTTTGGGAAAAGTTCCCCTTCCCCAGACCCCATCCCCTCAAAACTTTTCAATATGCTTCGCACATAGTTGTTAACGGGGCGCAATCAAACCTCTTTAAAAGCATCAAATATCTGTTGCGCCCTTTTCTTTCCTATCCCTTGAACATTGGAAAGTTCTTCGACCGAAGCCTCTTTCATTTTCTGAACCGACCCGAACTCATCCCAGAGTAGGCGTGCGGTCTTCGGACCGATACCGGGCAGTGATAGAACCTCGCTCTGGAGGACTTTTTTCTTGCGCGACTTGCGCTGTCTGCCGATTACAAAACGGTGCGCTTCGTCACGAACCCGTTGAAGATACAGCAATTCCGGGCTTCCGCCTTTCAGCGGCAGATGATTTTTGCGTCCGGGCCGAAAAATACGGTCTTCTAGCTCCCCGGCCTTTCGGGTCGGTCCTTTGGCAATCGAAGCGAGGTGCGGGATAGGCTCTTCGTATTTCCAGTTTTCGGCAAAAGCCTTCTCAACTGATGCGAGCTGCCCTTTACCACCATCTATTAATATAAGGTCGGCCCACGGGGGACCGGACTCAATTCGCTTGATCACCCAATGAAATAAGGCCGCGTAGTCATCCGAAGAATGTTCCAACTCCGGGAAAACATATGTTCGGTACTGCGATTTTTCAGGCTTGGCCTCTTCGAAGACAACCATACCGACTCGCATCCCCTCCCCGCCCAAATGGGATGCATCGATACACTCAATGCGCTGCGGAGGGCCGGACAGCTTCAGTTTACCAGCCAGAATATCTAAGATATTGTCATTTTCCTTTTCTTTGATGCCTAGCGCGGCATTCTTACGGGCAATTTCCAGCAGCCGTTTCTCCTCTCCGCTTTGTGGAGTCACAATGCGTACTGTAGACTTGCTGCGTTCGCTGAGAAGTTCAGCTGCACCTTGCATGTCGTACTCAAAAGGAACAAAAAGCTTGGGCGGTATAAATTTTGTGGAGGAATAAAACTGGGAGACAAAGCTGTTCAACACTTCCTCACCGTCTTCCAAGCTTAGCCCCGGCCAGAAGAAATGCTTTTTATCAAGCAAACGGCCTTTACGGATAAAGAGCAGCCCGAGTCCGACCCCCTGCGAGGATTCCGCCAAAGCAATTACATCGATATCAGACCGTTCATTAAGTACGACCGACTGCTTTTCAACCGTCTTCTGGATGGCTTTAATCTGGTCACGGAACTTGGCGGCCTGCTCAAACTCCAAAGCCTCGGATGCTTCTTCCATCTGCCGCCGCAAGGAACCGATCAGGTCCCCTGCCTTGCCGGAAAGCAGCAGCTCCACCTGACGGACAATCTGCATGTAATCATTGCGCGGTACAAGATTCACACACGGACCGAGACATTGACCGATGTCGTGATACAGGCAGGGACGCACGCGGTTGCGAAAAGCTGATTCTGAACATTTGCGTAGCGGAAAAACCTTGCCAAGCACTTTCCAAGTTTCGCGGGCAAAATAGCTTGATGTGTATGGGCCGAAATAAACGGAACCATCCCGGACAACCTTGCGGGTCATGCGCAACCGGGGAAATTCGGACTTCTTATCGAGCTGAAAAAGGACATATTGCTTATCATCACGCAGGACAACGTTATAACGCGGCCTGTGTTTCTTGATCAGACTGGCCTCAAGCAGCAATGCCTCCTTCTCTGTCCCGGTTACCAGCGTATCAATTGAATGGATCTTAGAAACAAGAACCCGGGTCTTGGGCGTATGCTTATCAAATGCCCGGAAATATGATGCCAACCTTTTGCGCAGCTCACGGGCCTTCCCTACATATATAATACGTCCCGATGAATCTTTCATCAGATATACGCCGGGTAATGCCGAAAAATCGCCACTGTTAAATTGAAATGCCATAACCATCTTGCCTGTAAAATTTTTTAAACTCGCCCCTTTTCATCTTATCAAGACCTAATCACAGGCCCAACCCTTGTCAATAAAGGGGTTATCGCCACGAACAAAAAGTCTAGAAAAAACCTATAGTTTCAAGGGATGCCGAAGGGTTTAAAAATTTATACGGTAAAAAAAATTATACCCTTGTCAAAAAAATGTAAGATTTCGCTTGCCATGCATTGTGTGAACAGCTAGAACTGTCGCTGAAGGTAGGCGTCAAGCAATCGTGCTAAAAACATTTATTCAGCAAAAGGAATAAAACAAATGAAAAAACTTGCTATCCTCGCAGTGCTGGCATGCATGGTCTTCGGCTTTGCTGCTTCCGCATCTGCAGTTGATCTGGACGCTAAAGGTAAATTCCAGTTCCAGATGAACATCATGGACAACTCTGAGTTCCTGAGCGCTAAAGACGGCGGCCAGGCAGAAGACGACATGAGATTCTACTTCCGTGCTCGCGCACAGTTCCGTTTCATCGCAAACGAAAACCTCTGGGGTGTTCTCTACACTGAGTACAGAACCATGTACGGTACCGGTGGTGCTAACAACGGTGCTGGCGGTTCCGGCACTCACGGCAACCTCGGTGTTAAAAACGCATACTTGCAGTACCGTTTCCCCGGCACTGAAGTTCTGACCACCGCTGGTCGCATCAACCTGAACCTGCCTGGCGCAGCTTCCGGTAACATGATCCTTGGTGATACCGATACCGACGTATTCATGATCGAAACTCCGATCACTGACCAGATCGCTATCGCTGGTGCGTTCGTACGCCTCCAGGACCTCAATGCTAACGACACCCCCGGTTGGGGCGGCGACGGCATCGAAGTTAATGACGAACTCGACGCTTTCTACGCAGCTCTGCCCGTTACCATCGACGGCATCGCAGCTACCCCTTACTTCCTGTATGCAAACGCAGGTAAAAACATCAATGCTGTTGCAGGTCTCCAGGGTCCCGCAGCTACTGCATACACCAAAAACTTCGGCGCATGGTGGCTCGGTACTTCCTTTGAAATGGATATGTTCGATCCCATCGTTTTCGCAGCTGACCTCGCTTACGGTTCCGTAGACGCTGATCAGAAGCAGAACGATCGCGATGGTTTCTTCATGGACGCTTCTCTTGCTTACACCGGCCTGGACTTCGTTAAGCCCAAACTGGTATTCGCATACAGCACCGGTGAAGATGATGACACTGACAACGGTTCCGAGCGTATGCCCGTAATCGCTAACAACTTTGCTTTCGGTACTTCCTACTTCGGTGGTGGTGCTTTCACTGGTAACGTTGATATCAACAGCGACCAGCAGATCGGTATGTGGGTTCTTGGCCTGCAGCTCGAAGAAATCTCCTTCATCGAAAAACTGAGCCACGATGTTAACTTCCTGTTCATCAAAGGTACCAACGACGCAGACCTCGTTAAAAACGCTCCTGCTGCTGGCCTGAGCAACATCTCTGCTGACGGTACTTTCCTGACCGACGAAGACACCGCAATCGAAATCGACTTCACCACCAGATACCAGATCTACGACGAACTGTCTGCTGTTGTTGAACTCGCATACGTAGCAGTTGACTTTGACAACGACACCTGGGAAAACTCCAACGTTGCTAACGCTAAAGCTCGTGGCGACAACGAAGATCCTCTCCTCAAGTGCGTTGTTGGTCTGATGTACAGCTTCTAAGAATTTTTTCTTAGAAATCTAGCATAGCTTTGACGCCGGGGGCCGGGAGTTTTTACTCCCGGCCCTTTTTATTTCCAAAATGCGACAACCTATTCTACTCGACTTTTGATACGCATTGCGATAAGGGTCATTTCATCTTTAAGACATCTCTTCGTAAATACATTTACACATCAATCACATCCATCAAGTTAAGGACACTTCTATGCCTTGCAGAGATATTACCTATTCCGGACAGCAGGATTGGCCGGAAATCAAGAAATGGCTCGATCTTAGAGTCAATCCGGAAAGCAAAGTTGACTCCATTGTCAAAGACATTCTCTCCAATGTTAAATCCAAAGGCGATCAGGCCCTTGTCGACTATACCCAGCAGTTCGACTGCCCTGATTTCAGCCATTCCATGCTCAAAGTCAGCACCGACCAGCGCAGACTGGCCTATGCTGAAATAGAGTCTCATGACCTTGAGATCATTGAAGAAGCGATCCGCAATATTAAAAATTTCCATCGCAGGCAGGTAGAAGAATCATGGTGGACCACCGGTGAAGACGGAACCATTCTCGGACAGCTGGTACGTCCGGTCGACCGTGTCGGTCTATATGTTCCCGGCGGTCAGGGCGGCGAAACTCCGCTGATCTCCAGCATGATTATGAATGCTGTCCCCGCACAGGTTGCGGGAGTTAAAGAGATCGCGGTCATATCTCCCCCCCGCAAAGACGGCACACTGAACCCCTATATTCTGGCAACTGCTCAGGAACTGGGTATCAATGAAATTTACGCTTCCGGCTCTGCATGGGCTATCGGCGCACTCGCATACGGAACCGAAACCATCGCGCCCTGTGATGTTATCGCCGGACCGGGCAACATTTTCGTCGCCACAGCTAAAGGCCAGCTGGTCGGTGAAGTCGGTATCGACATGATCGCGGGTCCCAGCGAAGTAGCCATCCTTGCTGACGGCGACTCCGACCCTGCATGGATTGCTGCCGATCTGCTTTCACAGGCAGAGCACGATCCCCTTGCATCTTCCATCCTCGTAACATGGGATGACGAGCTTGGCGTCAAGGTTAAATACGAGCTCAAGAAGCAGGCCGACCTTCTCCCCCGCGGAGAGATTGCCCTCAAGTCCCTTGAAGACTGGGGCGCAATTGTAAAAGTCGCCGACCTTGAAGCCGGTATTGATTTCGTAAACCGCATGGCCCCAGAGCATCTGGAACTTGCTTTTGAAGATCCGTGGTCAGCAATCGGCCGCATCAAACATGCGGGAGCCATTTTCATGGGCCACTTCACCCCCGAACCTGTGGGTGACTACTTCGCAGGCCCGAACCACGTGCTGCCCACCGTCGGAACTGCACGTTTCTCCTCTGCACTTTCAGTGGAGACATTTACTAAAAAGACAAGTTTGATCTATACTGATCAGAATTATATTGACCGCCACGGCGGTAAGATTGCACGACTGGCAAGGCTCGAAGGACTCGAAGCCCATGCCCGTTCCGTTGAGACAAGACTGAAGAAATAATGATGCGCTTCGCGCTTTAAGAATTAAAGAGTTTGCCTCCGGCGGCCAGAGAAACTTTTTGAAAAAAGTTTCTCTGGACTCTTCAAAAACTTTTATCGGGGCTTTGCCGCTTCGTTTTAAAAGTTCGTCCAAAAAAACTGTCATTTCAACAAACAAAAATGAGGATACGCGGATGTCCAAGCATGTAATTGAAACTGATATTAAAGAACTGAAACTTCTTTCCCGCGGCAAAGTCCGCGATATCTATGAAGTGGATGAAGATAAACTTCTGCTGGTTACCACCGACAGAATCTCCGCTTACGATGTAATCATGCCCAATCCCATCGACGACAAGGGCAAAATCCTGAACCAGATCACCCTGTTCTGGATGGATATGTTCAAAGACATCGTACCCAACCACCTGATTGCTTCCAAAGTGGACGACTACCCTGAAGTTCTCCATAAATATCGCGATCAGCTCGAAGGACGTTCCGTACTGGTCAAAAAAGCCAAGCCCCTGCCCATCGAATGCATTGTGCGCGGTTATATCACCGGTTCCGGCTGGAAAGATTACCAGAACACCGGCGAAGTGTGCGGACACAAACTTCCCGAAGGCCTTCAGGAATCCGAAATGCTTGAACAGCCTCTGTTCACACCTTCCACAAAAGCAGAGCTGGGCGAACATGATGAGAACATTTCCGTGGAAAAAGCCACCGAAATGCTTGGCAAAGATCTTTTCGAAAAAGTTCAGGAAGCGACCCTTTCCATCTACAAACGTGGACGTGACTACGCTCGCGAAAAGGGAATCATCATCGCTGACACCAAATTCGAATTCGGTATCTATGACGGCGAACTGATCATCATTGATGAAGTCCTCACCCCGGATTCCTCCCGTTTCTGGCCCGTTGAAGGTTACGAAGCAGGAAAATCACAGCCGAGCTTCGACAAGCAGTTCCTGCGTGACTGGCTGACAGAAATCAAATTCAACAAACAGCCTCCGGCTCCTGAAGTACCGGAAGAAATCGCAACCAAAACACGCGATAAATACATGGAAGCATTCACGCTCTTGACTGAAAGCGAACTTGACGCTTAAGAAGCAAAGAAAAATCGAAGTAGTAATCAAAGGAGAGATCAATGCTTCTGAAAGGAAAAAAAGCACTGATTTTCGGTGTTGCAAACAAAAAGAGCATTGCTTACGGCATCGCCAAGCAGTTTAAAGAACACGGTGCTGAGCTGGCTTTCAGCTATGTTAATGATGCCATCAAAAAACGTGTTGAGCCCATCAGCGAAGAGCTGGGCGGAGCCTTCACTTTCCAGTGTGATGTGCAAAGCGATGAAAGCATCGCTGCATCTGTTGCTGAAGTAAAAGAGAAATGGGGAGACTTTGATATCCTCATCCACTCCGTTGCTTTTGCCAACCGCGAAGACCTCAAAAAACGCTACATCGAAACTTCTCGCGACGGTTTCCACCTCGCAATGGACGTTTCCGCTTACTCTCTGGTAAGCCTCTGTAATGCATATGAAGACTTGATCAAGCCCGGCGGTTCCGTCATGGCTATGACCTACCTCGGCGCAAGCAGAGTCATCACCAACTACAATGTGATGGGTGTTGCCAAAGCAACTCTCGAAGCCAGCGTTCGTTACCTTGCCGTAGACCTCGGCGAAAAAGATGTTCGCATCAATGCCATTAGCGCAGGTCCCATCAAGACCCTCGCAGCTTCCGGCATATCCAGCTTCAAAGACATCTTCCACCACATTGAAGAAAGAGCACCGCTCAAACGCAATGTGACCACCGATGATGTTGGTAAAACCGCTGTTTACTATGCATCAGACCTTTCCGCCGGTGTAACCGGGGAAACCCATTTCGTGGACTGTGGCTACAACATTCTGGGAATTTAATTTATCCCAACCAGAACATCAAAAGCCGGGAGCTATTTTGCTTCCGGCTTTTTTATTTTTCATATATATTCTCATTCTCACTTGACAGAAGTGTGTGAAGGGAATAGTGATCCCTTTTTGCCTTGCCCTTATATTAGGAAAGGGCCATAGACCATAAGGAGGAGTTAATATGCTCAGAAAGTATGAAGTACTTTTGCTTTTGAGCCCTGAACTTGCGAGCGACAGCCGCAAAGAACTCGTTGAGGGACTCATCGCAATTATCGACCGCGAAGGCGGTAAAATGGATGAGATCGACGATTGGGGTTCCCGCCAGCTGGCTTACCCTGTCCAGAACCAAACCCGTGGATACTATGTCCGCCTCATTTTCGACGCACCCGGCCCGCTGGTTGCTGAACTTGAGCGCAACATTCGTATCACCGATGGTATCTTCAAGTTTGTAACTGTTAAACTTGATGAAACCGCTAAGGCAGAGGAGGCTTAATCATGGCATTCAAAAGAAAATTCACACCCAAAAGAAAGTTCTGCCGCTTCTGTGCGGATAAGAACCTTCCCCTCGATTATAAGCGTCCTGACATTCTCAAGGACTTCGTAACCGAGCGCGGCAAAATCATTGCCCGCAGAATCACCGGTACCTGCGCTAAGCACCAGCGTCGTCTGACCACTGAAATCAAGCGTTCCAGACAGATGGCTCTCATGCACTACACTACTGTGCATAGCACCGATGTAAAGAAAAAGAGCATCTAGGGGGACTACATGAAACTTATTTTACGTGCTGATGTAGATTCTCTTGGCAGTCTCGGAGACATTGTTACCGTTAAAGCCGGTTATGGCCGTAACTACCTGATTCCTCAGGGTCTGGCTATGCCCGCTTCCGAAGCTAACCTCAAGCAGTTTGAGCTTGAAAAAAGAAAGCTTCAGGAAATGGCTGACAACCTCCGCACTCAGGCAGAAGGTCTTCGTGACAAGCTGGCTGAAATTGAAGTTAACATTGAAGTACGCGTTGGTGAAGGCGACAAACTGTACGGTTCCGTAACCGCAGTTAACATCGCTGATGCTCTCGCTGAAATGGATTTCGATATTGACCGCAGAAAAATCCTGCTGCCCGATCCTATCCGCTCTCTGGGCGAATACGACATCGAAATCAAGCTCCACCCCGAAGTTCGCGGTGAAGTGAAACTGGTTGTTGCCAAAGTTGGCGGACCGGTTGAAGAAGAGCCCGCTGAAGAGGTTGAAGCTCCCGCTGAAACCGAAGTTGCTGAAGTAGATGCAGAAGCAGAAACAGAAGCGTAAATCCGGCTCAGACTACAATTCGGGCGGAGCGTCTAACGACGCTTCGTCCGATCTTTTGCGTAAAGTCCCGCCGCACAACCTCGAAGCCGAACAGGCTGTTCTGGGTGGGGTTTTCTTAAGCAATACTATTTTCAACGACCTTGTTGATATTGCTAAATCCGACGACTTTTACTCTCCTGCCCATCAGGAAATTTTCCGGGCTTTTGAAGCCCTCTATTCACGCAATGCTCCCATCGACCTCATCACGGTAAGTGAATATCTCACAGCCCATGACAAAATCGATTCTGTGGGTGGTCCGGTGTACCTTGCAGAACTTGCCAACTCTGTTGTCAGCTCTGCTAACGCCCTGCACCATGCGGAAATCGTAGCTGAAAAATCAATCCAACGTAGTCTGATCGATACCGCCGCCAACATTATCAATGAGAGTTTCGACACTCAGAATGTTAAAGAACTGCTTGATCATTCTGAGCAGTCCATCTTTGATATTACTGACTCTAAAAAGAACACGACTCTCAAAAGCAGTAAGGCGATCATCACCGAGGTTTTTCAAGATCTGGAACAACGCGTTAACCAGTCATCCCTGATTACCGGTATCCCGACCACTTATCATAAATTCGATGAAATGACTGCGGGACTTCAGAACTCCGACCTTATCATTATCGCCGGTCGACCCAGTATGGGTAAAACCGCATTCGCACTGAACGTGGCCATGCGTGCTGCGCTTCATTCCGGCGTTACCACCGCTGTTTTCTCTCTTGAGATGGCAATGGGGCAGTTGATGACCCGTATGCTTGCCTGTCACGGTAAGGTGGATCTCTCCCGTCTCAGAACCGGGCAGCTGGATGATGAAGACTGGGCCAAGCTTTATGATGCCGCTGACGACTTGACACAGTCACCTATTTTTATTGATGATACTCCGGCGATTTCCACTATGGAACTGCGCGCAAGATGCAGGCGCCTAAAATCCCAGCACAACCTCGGGCTGGTGATGATTGATTACCTGCAGCTCATGCGTTCCAGTGCCCGCACGGATTCCCGTGAACAGGAAATTTCCGATATCTCGCGAACTCTAAAAGCCCTTGCCAAAGAGCTTAATATACCTGTCATCGCCCTGTCGCAGCTCAACCGAAAAGTTGAAGAACGTACCGACAAACGTCCCATGATGTCTGACCTGCGTGAATCCGGTGCTATCGAGCAGGATGCTGATATTATCCTCTTCCTTTATCGTGAAGATTTCTACAACAAGAAAGAGGACAAACCGCTGACTAACAAAGCGGAAGTTATCATCGGGAAACAACGTAACGGCCCGACAGGTATTGTTGAATTGGCCTTCCTTGGCCCTTACACAGCATTTGAAAACCTTGCTGCTGAGCCATATCCGTCAGAATACGACGATGAATAATCGGATATTATTTATGACGTGATGCACTGAAAACATTTACACGGAGAAAATTAATGTATTTTCATGAAGCCGAAACCCTTGAAAGAGGAAAACTGGAAGAACTCCAGGTTGAAAGACTGAAAACAACAATCGAGCTGGCTGCAAATTCTCCGTATTATAGTGAAATTTTCAAAAAAAACAGCATCGATCCATCTATCATCAAAACTGCTGATGATATCACTAAACTCCCGTTTACTACTAAAGATGACCTGCGCTCCCAGTATCCTTACGGATTACTGACCCAATCGCTGGAAAATTTCGTGCGTCTGCACGCATCTTCCGGAACAACAGGAACACCGACCGCTGTCCTCTACACCCAGAAGGACCTCAATACATGGTCAGACCTCATGGCTCGCTCCATGTACGCTGTGGGCTTACGCAAAAGTGACGTGCTCCAGAACATGTCCGGTTACGGCCTGTTTACAGGCGGACTCGGTATCCATTACGGTTCCGAGCGTCTGGGCTGCCTGACTGTTCCCGCAGGTGCTGGTAACACCAAACGTCAGATCAAGCTCATCCGCGATTTCAATGTAACCGGACTGCACATCATCCCCTCTTTCGCCCTCTACTTTGCGCAGAAAGTGCGTGATGAAGGCTTTGATCCGGCAGAAATGCCTTGGAAAATTGCCCTAATCGGTGCTGAACCGCATACCGAGCACACCCGCCGCAAAATCGAAGAACTGATGTGCATCAAGGCTTACAACTCTTACGGTCTTTCTGAAATGAACGGTCCTGGTGTTGCCTTTGAATGTCTGGAGCAGGACGGCATGCATGTCTGGGAAGATTCTTACATAGCCGAAATAATCAACCCTGAAACAGGGGAACATGTTGCTGATGGAGAAGTAGGAGAACTGGTTATGACCACCCTGACCCGCGAAGGCATGCCCATCATCCGCTACCGCACCCGCGACCTCACCCGTTTCATTCCCGGCCAGTGTAAATGTGGCCGTACATCACGCCGCATTGACCGCATCATGGGCCGCGCCGATGACATGCTCATCCTTAAGGGTGTGAACATCTACCCCATGCAGATCGAAAAGATCATCATGGGTATCCCTGAAGTAGGCCAGAACTACCTCATCGAACTGATCAAAGAAGGTCTCATGGATCAGATCAGAGTCAAAGTTGAAATTAAAGAAGAACATTTCATTGAGGATATGCGAGCACTTCAGGGCATCCAGAAAAAGATCGCCTCCATGCTGCGCGATGAGATCCTGATTACCCCGCGCGTTGAACTGGTGCAGCATAACTCCATTCCCAAAGCGGAAGGTAAAGCTGTGCGCGTAGTGGACCTTAGGGATGAAGAGGCCTAAACAATGATAACCGCATTTGCAGTTCTGGTTATCCTGCTTATGCTGTGCTCATTGGCACTGCATATCTTCGGTTTACCTGCTAACTGGCTGATTCTCGCTCTTGTCGCGGGCTGGAAATTCTACCAGCCCGAAACAATGACCTGGAATTTTATCATAATTCTCGGAGTTATCGCCCTCGTAGGTGAAGTTCTTGAATTTGTAGCCCAGTATTTCGGTGGTAAAAAGTACGGCGCAACCGGACGCGGAAACATCGGTGCATTCATTGGTGCGATCGCCGGAGCAATCCTCGGCGCACCGTTTTTCTTCGGACTCGGCGCACTGCCCGGTGCCCTGCTCGGCTCTTTCGGAGGATGTTTCGCCCTTGAGCTGACCCACGGCCGAAGCTTTGACGAAGCCAAGCATTCCGCATGGGGAGCTTTCTGGGGTAAAGCATTCGGCATGGCGATGAAAATCAGCCTCGGAGTCTGGATGTTCGCCATGAGTATTCCGAAAATCTGGCCTGCTTAATTACTTTTCATGCGCTTCGCGCTTTTGGATAATTTTATTTCGCTTCCGGCGGCCCTCCGCCGGTGCTGAAGGCAAAAAGGAGATATTATGACTATTGCTAATGAATTTCCGAAATATCGTGGTAAAATGGAGTATCATTGTCTGGGTTGTAATGCCCGTTATGATATTAACGAACTGCATTACACCTGCCCTGAATGCGGCTCTGTTTTCATCCTTGAAGATCTCACCTTTGACGAGCTGAAAAAGACCAGCGGCAAGGAATGGCGTGAAATTTTCGATGCCCGTTGCTCTACCAAAAATGACAGCCTGCGCGGCATCTTCCGTTTCTACGAGCTTTTCGCTCCGGTAATGGAAGAAAACGAGATTCTTTACCTCGGTGAAGGTAACACCCCCATCGTTGCATCCAATCCGGCACTCAATGACGTGACCGGAATAACCACCGCCTATAAAAATGACGGCCAGAACCCCAGTGCATCTTTCAAAGACCGCGGCATGGCCTGTGCTTTCAGCTACATCAACGCCCTGATGAACAAAAACAGCTGGGATGAAATCCTGACTGTCTGTGCATCCACCGGTGACACCTCCGCAGCGGCAGCACTTTACGCTTCCTACATGAAGAGCGGTGTTAAATCCGTTGTTATCCTGCCACAGGGTAAGGTTACTCCCCAGCAGCTGGCGCAGCCTCTGGGCAGCGGTGCTAAAGTACTTGAAGTTCCCGGCGTATTCGATGACTGCATGAAAGTCGTTGAAAATCTTGCTGACAACTACCGCGTAGCCCTGCTCAACTCCAAGAACTCCTGGAGAATCCTTGGACAGGAATCCTACGCATTTGAAGTTGCCCAGTGGTACGATTGGGATCTCAAAGATAAGTGCATCTTTGTTCCCATCGGAAACGCAGGTAATATCACCGCAATCATGGCCGGTTTCCTCAAACTCTACGAGCTGGAAATCATCAGCGACCTGCCCCGCGTATTCGGCGTACAGTCCGCACATGCTGACCCGGTTTACCGCTACTACTCTGTTGAAGACGAGAACGAGCGCGAATACAAGCCTGTTAAAGTACAGCCTTCTGTTGCTCAGGCTGCAATGATCGGAAACCCGGTTTCCTTTCCCCGCGTAAAGCACTTCGCAGAAAAATTCGAAGCGATCGGCGGCAAAAAAGCATTTCAGGTTGTACAGGTCAGCGAACAGATGATCATGGACTCCATGCTTCTGGCCAACTCGCACGGTCACATTGCATGTACACAGGGCGGAGAATGTTTTGCCGGACTTATCCGTGCGAAAGAGCTGGGCCTGATCAGCGAAAATGAAAGCGCAGTACTCGACTCCACCGCACATCAGCTCAAGTTCGTTGGCTTTCAGGATATGTACTACCAGAATGACTTCCCCGCTGAGTATGAAGTTACCCCTGATGTTTCCCGCGCAAACAAGCCTGAGCTTGTTATTGAAAGCAGCGAAAAGGATAAAATGTCCGAAGCAGACTACATTGCAAAAGCTGCGGACAACGTTGTTTCCATGCTGGGTCTGGAGAAAAAATAAGTGGCGAAGAAGGAACGCGCAGATCAAATGCTTTTTGCTCAGGGGCTTTCCGAAAGCCGCGAGCAGGCCAAGCGCATGATCATGGCCGGGCAGGCCCACTACCTTAAAGATGGTCAGAAACTTCCGGTAACCAAACCCGGAATGCAGCTGGACCCCGAACTTGAAATCGTGGTCAAAGGCCGCGACCGCTTTGTCAGCCGCGGCGGCTATAAACTGCTTACGGCTATCGAAGAACTTGGCCTTGATCCGAAAGACAAAGTCGCGCTTGACGCCGGAGCCTCCACTGGAGGCTTCACTGACTGCATGCTGCAGTTCGGTGCTGTACGGGTCTATGCTGCCGATGTTGGATACGGACAGTTGCACTGGAAACTTCAGCAGGATGAGCGGGTCACCAACCTTGAGCGCATTAACTTACGCCATGCGGAAGAAGACCTTATCCCTGAGAAAGTCGATCTTGTGGTTTGTGACGTTTCTTTTATTTCATTGACCAAAATTCTACCAGCACTTGTCCGCTTCCTTAAGGACAGCGGCGAGATTGTCTGCCTGATCAAACCTCAATTCGAAGTCGGCCCCGGACAAACAGACAAGGGTGTAGTTCGAGACAAGGATCTCAGGCAACAAGCCGTGGATATGATTGTTGATTTTGCTTCTGCAGAACTTGGGCTTCAACTAAAGGGTCTGGTCCCTTCTAGTATTAAGGGCCCTAAAGGGAATCAGGAATATCTTGCATATTTTATTCGCTAATATTGCAAAATAGATACTTTTATAAGGCAGTTACATGGTGTAGCTGCCTTTTTTATTGCCAATCAGACAAATCATATTTTCCATGAGCAATAACACACCATCAAAAGCTTAATCTTAAGTAAAAATCGTTTAAAACAGCAGCAAAGTTTCATCTTCATACACTTCAAACACTTCAATTTCTATTCTATCACAAGCGTTATGGACCGATTAGCATTGTAAATTTACATTACTAAATACGTATTACATTAAAGCTACATAACAAAACAATTAAACATACACACATGTATGCAAACATACCTCAATTCAACCTCATGTTATTTTCACAACAATTTACATTTGCGTCAATTTTACTTTACTAAATTTAACATTCAAGATAGTTAGTATAAGCTTTTTTTTGAGGGGATGACTTTAATTAAGTATTGTCATTTAGCATTTTCAGCATTTTTGAAGGAGTGTATATGAGGACCAAATTTACAGCATGTTTCGGCGTGCTCATTGTTTTAATGGGACTGGCAATTGTCCCCTGTCTCAGCAGCAAAGCTGAAGCAGCGGGTTTTGCTATCTATGAATGGGGAGCACGCGGCAACGCCCTCGGCGGTGCCATGGTTGGTAAAGCGGACGATCCTTCCGCAATTGCATGGAATCCAGCTGGTATCACCCAGCTTAAAGGGACCCACATGCAGGCCGGTGTAGCCATGATTTCGCCCAAGATGGACCTGACCACCACCTACGGCGGCACTTCCACAAAAAACAGCATGACTGAAAATGTTTTTTTTGTACCCAGCGCCTTCATTACCCACCAGATCAATGATAATGTCTGGGTCGGTGTAGGAACATTCACCCGCTTCGGACTTGGTACCGAATTTGATGAAAACTGGGCAGGAAGATACGCTTCATACAACACTGCCATCGAAAGTTATTCCATCAACCCCAACATCGCTTATAAATTTAACGATTACGTCTCTGTGGCAGTTGGTGTTGAATTCATGAAGGTCCGTGCTGACCTCAGAAAAAAACTTGATGCCAGCAGACAAAACAATCCTTCCACTTACGGCAGCGACGTTGACCAGCGTCTTCTGGTGAACGGATTCACCCCGGGCGTAAACGCGGCGATCCACGTCACCCCTAGCGACCAGTGGTCTCTGGGTTTCTCCTGGCGCAGTAAAATGGATCATAAAGCAGAAGGCTCCGCAAGCTACAATGTCCCTGCAGCAGTAGCCGCAACTTCCCCGCTTTTTCAGGATTCCGAAGTCAGCATGAATATGAACACTCCGCACATGATGTTCGGTGGTGTTGAATACAAACCCATGGAAAACCTGAGCATTGAATTTGATGCCATCTTCTCCATGTGGAGTGACTACAGCGCAATTGACTACCACTTCGACAAAGTTACCGCTGTTGGTAGAAAAGACATTCGCGCTGATAAAAAATGGAATGACGTATGGAGATTCGAACTGGGCGTTGAATACCTGCCCATCGAAGACCTCGCTCTCAGAGCAGGTTACTTCTACGACCAGAGCCCCATTCCTGACGGCTACATCGACTACATGCTGCCCACCAGTGACCGCCAGAACGTATCTCTCGGTATTGGCTGGAAGTATGAAAGCTTCACAATTGATGCTGCATACAACTATCTCTGGATGGCAGACCGTACCATGGATGCAAGACCGGCTGAAGGCATCCTTCAGACTGAAATCTCCAATTCCCGTACACATATTGTGAGCTTGGATCTTGGATTTGAATTCTAAATCCCGGCCAATACGGCAAATTCAAACGGCCCGTTCCATCTGGAACGGGCCGTTTTTTTATTTATGTCTCTTGAGTTGCCTAACGCCCAATACCCAAATCTAAATCCATATCATCCGGGGCGGTCATTTCCACTGCATAATTGAGATCATATTTACCAGCTGCCGGCACTTCTACTAACCACTCAAAGTTATCATCCTTGATTTCAGTTTCAGGCTTGGAGGTGATTTCGAGCTTGATTCTCTTATCACCGGTAACCGGAGCCGGTTCCTGCACCAAGACCTTAACCGGAGCGATACGGCTGTTCTCAAGTTCAATTCCATACTTCCAACTGTAAGTCTGCTTGGAGCTGAACATGCCTTGCTCGCCTGATTTCTTTTCAATAATTTTACGCTCAGCCTTAAGCATGGGGTCAGAGCCAAAAAAGAGTTTCTTTTCCTTGCCGGAAAATGAAAATTTTCTCTTTCCGATCATGGTTCCTTCCATAAACATTAGCACTGTGCCGGAGGGATAATCTTTTGCTTCTGCAAGCACTGTTTTTGCTGAAACAAAGACGTCGGGAGTAAGCGAAGGACGTGCTATAAATGAAAAATCGGCTTTCCATGTTTCGCTTTCAACTGCATATTTTCTGGTGCTGCCTGCCGGAATAGTTTTACGGCCCATCTCCCATAAGGAATATGTCGCCTTGCTAACACGTTTGGGAGCACTTTTACGGACCATATTCCGACCCTTACCCATTGAAACAGGGGCCGCTTCCATAGCCATCTGAACCTCATCCATCGCGTAACGTTCCGGTTCTGGTTCCGGCTTCGGCTCAATCACCCAGCGACCGAGTTGGGGCGGAGAAATTCTGGAATGCTTTTTCACCGTAGCAAGAGCTACATCACAACTCTTGAAATCCATACCGCTTGCCTGCCGAATCTCGGCTTCAAATGCAAATTTGACTTTTCCGGCACTGGGATAAGCATCAAGCTTATACTTAGAAGT
This sequence comes from Maridesulfovibrio spiralis (SeqCode), assembly GCF_048571135.1. Lineage (NCBI taxonomy): Bacteria > Pseudomonadati > Thermodesulfobacteriota > Desulfovibrionia > Desulfovibrionales > Desulfovibrionaceae > Maridesulfovibrio > Maridesulfovibrio spiralis (SeqCode). The sequence goes on from NZ_CP182344.1 coordinate 3,945,332, forward strand.
CCAACCGCAATTGTGGAGCATATAACCAATCTTAAAATCAGCATTCTTTGCTCCCTTTGCAGCCACGGAAACCTTCATATTCCAAACCAGCTTCCCACCGCCTGACAAATCATTCAACTGCCGTTGCAAATCATTAATCAATTCCTGCAGGTCATTAATTTTAACCTTGAGTTTGGCAGACTCTTGATAGAGCTTGGAAAGACTACTGACTACCTGTCCGGCAATGTTGCCCATATCTGAAGGTTTTATCTGCTGTTTGCTGCCCCTCTCCTTCCAGAAAGAGATTCCGCCATCCACAGCCTGCTGCTGTGAAATGACTGAATCACGCTTGAACTTAAGTTGATCAATTTTTTTACCAAGATCAACTGCTGCGGGAGAACGGGACAAATCACTACGGGTCCAAGACACATCGTTTACCGACACCCCTTCGCTCAAGGCGGCGATAGTAAAGGTATCAGGAACAGCCTGTCCGCTAAGGGTAAACATTACGTAGCTACCATTCACATCAGATTTAACATCTGCCTTGACCGTGCTGCTGAAATCCGCGCCGGAGGGATAGAAAACCACCCGGTCTGCCACAGCCGAGGCTTTACCGCAAGATAGGATAACTAAAAACAAAGCCATCAATATAATTTTTTTCCGCAAATCATTACCCTCGTTTAACAGTCTATAAATTAATGCAATTCACTTATCATAACAGATATCACCAGCAATCAACAACTCACAAAATTGACCTTAAACAATCACGCCAACCCTCTCGACAAACAATGATTTTTTATTAATAGTCAGTGCTTCAGATATACATCACCATTAACTGGAGCATAATAAAATGGGTAATAAACTTTCACTGCTCGTCTGCGGGGGGGCGGGATATATCGGTTCGCATATGACCCGGATGATTGCTGAAGCCGGACATGAAGTCACCGTCTTCGACAACCTCTCCACAGGCCACGCGGAAGCATTGAAATGGGGCAAATTCATCAAGGGAGACCTGCGCAACCCATCCGACCTTGAAAATGTGTTTTCTAAAGGTAAATTTGATGCGGTCTTTCATTTTTCCGGCTTGATCGTTGTTAGCGAGTCAGTTCAAAAACCCTTCGAATACTATGACAATAACGTGACCGGCACTTTAAACCTGCTACAGGCCATGCGAAAGCACGGTGTCGGTAAATTTGTTTTCTCCTCCACTGCCGCTGTTTACGGTGATCCGGTCACGGATATCATTACAGAGGACCATCCGCTGAAACCTCTTAACCCATACGGCAGGACCAAACTTCAGGTTGAAGAAATCCTTCAGGATTATGCCGTTGCTTATGGGCTTGATTCCGTCTGCTTCCGCTATTTCAATGCCGCAGGAGCGCACCCGGACAGCCTCATAGGTGAAGCCCATTCACCTGAAACACACCTGATTCCGAATATCCTGCTCAGCTGCATTGATGCAGGACGTAAACTCAAAATTTTCGGCAACGATTACCCGACTCCGGACGGAACCTGTGTCCGAGACTACATCCATATTCTGGACCTCTGTGACGCCCACCTCAAGGCAATCGGTTACATGGATCAGAATAAAGGCGCGCACTCCTTTAACCTTGGCAACGGCAAGGGATTCAGCATCCTTGACGTAATCAAGTCTTCAAGCGAAGTGATCGGGCGTGAAATTGGATTTGATTACGAACCCACCCGCGCCGGGGACTCACCGCGGCTGGTGGCGGACAGCAGCAAAGCTGCCGCAGAACTGAACTGGACCCCTCAATACACAGACCTGCGCGAGATAATCGAAACAGCCTACCGCTGGCACAAGAATCCGGCATTCTAATTACACTAAAAACAAAGTAAACAAAAAAGCTGGAGTTTGAGTCATGCGACCCGAACTCCAGCTTTTATATTTTGTTATTTATAAATTGCGACTTAACGACTGACCAACAGCACATCCTGATGATAGTTGGATTTTCTTCCGCACCAGTTACCCAGTATCGTTTCTTGAATCTTGAACCCGCGCTGCTCAAATAAATTCACGGCGAATTTTTCGTCATAACCTACCGCATCCATAGGGTCCTTTGGATCTGCGGTGTAGAATATCCCGTACTTGAAGAAATCATGAACACTTTTGCCCTGATCCATAAGCTCATTTGATTCCGCATTAACCAGAAAAAAAGTCGCCAGAATATTCCCGTCTGCTTTAAGCACCCTGTCCATTTCCTTAATATAATTCATGATATCTTCCGGCATCATATGAGTGAAAACGGAGTTGAGCATGATCAGATCAAATGACTCATCTTCATATGGGAATACAAAGTCAGCAGCCTTGGTTTTCGCGGCGGGGTTGTACGTGGAATTAAATATATCAACCTGCTGATACCTAAAATTAGGGAACTCAGGCGTAATATTTTCCGTGCACCATTGGACTCCGACGGGAAAAGTATCAAAACCCTCATACCCCCCACGTTCGGAAAGAATTTCCAACAAGGGAAAGGATAACCGTCCGATCCCGCAACCGATATCCAGAACTTTTGAATCCGGCTGCAATTCAAATTTGTCCCAGCACAGATCAATCATTTTCTTACCGGAAAGCCGAAAGTCTCCACCTCCGAAGCAGATATGCAAATCTTCAGGCGGTTCAGAAATATTATTGATATCTCGCATTATTCACCATCTACATTTGGTTCAGGCAATCTTCACAGATTTCCCCTTCGGGAGTCTCTATTGCTGACTTCGATTCTGATTTTTCCAAAATCACATCAACCATTCCCTCAAATCTTTCAGCGGGCAGATAGCCACGAATGGACACACCGTTAACGAGAAAAGTCGGAGTTGCATCAATGTCGAATTTCTTGGCTTCGGCTTCATCGGCAGCAAGATATTGCTGCAACTTCTCATTCTGAAGATCCTTCTGGAGCTGTGCTGTATCCACTCCGATTTCATTAATGATTTCACCTAACACAGCGCCGGATTTATCTTCATAAAGTTCCTTTTGACGCTGAAAAGCGAGATCATGAAATTTAAACGCCTGCGCTTTATTGGAAAGTGCAAGGGCTTCAAAAACAAGAGCCAATTGGCGGGAATTCTTATGCATGGGCAAATGCTTGAACACCAGTTTATACTTCTCCGGCTGCCCGGTTGCCAGCTTGCTGACCACCTTCGCACCTTTACTGCAATATGGGCACAGAAAATCGGTATATTCAACGATAGTCACTGGGGCATCAGGATTCCCGAGCATCGGCCTTTCAGCAAAAATGGTGGGAGTATAGGGATTTGCGATCTCAGCATCAAACGTGGCTTCACGCTTCATCTTTTCACGCTGGTCAATGCCCAACTCAACAATCTCCAACATTTCGACGCTGCTTTCACGCATGGCATCAAGCACGATTTGGGGATTTTCCTTGATGGCTTCAGCTATCTGTTCTTTAAGCACCTGCTTATTTACACAGCCGGAGATCAGCAAAAATAACAACAAAGCAGCAAAAATATTCTTCAACATGAAAAACCTCTTAAACAACATTCAAGAAAAAACCTCCATGCAATTCTGCGGTGGAGGTTTAAAACTTGTTATTTAAATCAGACTCAAAACTATTCAGCACCCAATGACCAAACATCATCGAAGGAATCTGTTTGATCGCTGACTTTTTCAACGAATTCAGAATGAAAAAATTCATCCTCCATTGTCGGGGCAGCTGGCCCACCAAAGGGGGAGGTCACGATATCGTACATACCGGAAACAATGCGTCCACCAGTGTATGCAACACCGACGAAAAGACCACCGATATACCCCGCTGCCTGCTCTGCAGGCTCATTGCTCTGTGCAGCAAGGTCAACAGACTGATTGGGTATCTCCAGCGGAGCGGAAACAAGGTTGGTCACCCCCCGGCCGAACTTGCGGGAGGCACGCTCAGAATAGTTATCCTGACTGCCGACGTAATTAGCAGAATTCAAAGAGCAACCGCCGAGCAGCATTGATGACAGAGCCAATGCAACCACTGATATTTTTACAAATCGTTTCGATTTTATCATTTTATCTCCTGTAACTAAATATATGCCTCCGCTCCTATTCGCTGTCAAGGTTATGCGTATGTTTACTGATGTAATTAAGAATTTTATAGATATTTTATATAAAAAAAGGCCGCCCCGAAAGGGACGGCCTCATCAACATTATAATAAGTCGAACTTACCACTTTCTCTTGCGCTGCTCTTCAAGGGCTGCGTCCTGTTCTTCGAAAGTAGCGAATCCTGCGTGATGCATTGCATCTTCAACAGTCTGGTTCCAATCCCAAGCGGAATAAATTACCGGCTTGTGGAAAGTTCCACGGAAAGTATCCATTTCCTGTCTGATGAAGTCCTCACGCGGGGAATCCATGTTGTCGCGAAGCTGCTCATTAAGACGTCTGATCTCACCTTCGTACCAGTCCTCAAGATCTTCTGGGGTCTTGTACTTCTTGATGATGTGACTGTAGCCGTTCGCTTCCATCAGCTCGGCAAGACGCTCAAAATGACGTGCTCGGATCCACTGTCCAAGTTCGCTGACCTTGATGTTCTCAGCCTCGACCGCAGCCATATCAAGCTTGGTTTGGAGATAAGTATCAGGCACAACAGATGCGGACACAATCCCGGCGATGCAGACTACGCCGCGCAGAATTACGCTGTTAGAGACACCCTGTCCGCAAAAACCGATTTTCTTACCGAACTTCTGTCCGGTAAAAATAGCGGAAAGGATTGCCCAGACAACAGCCGGATCTTCTTCATCGTAGATATGCTGCAGGCTGGAGTTATCACGGTCAGTGCCGAGTACCAGCTGAGTCATATCGTTAGAGCCGATGGAGAAACCGTCTACTTCTTTGATGAATTCCTTACTGAGCACAGCGTTACTGGGAATCTCGGCCATAAGGATCAGCTTAAGACCGTCAACGCCGGACTCAAGGTTATGCACCTGTGAGAGGTAACGCTTCATGCTGCGTGCTTCTTCGATGGTACGAACGAAGGGGAGCATGATGTGCAGGTTCTTACCGCCGAATACGCCGCGAGAAAGCTTGAAGGCTTCCAGTTCCCAGTCGTGGATGTTTCTGGAAACACCACGATAACCGAGCATGGGGTTGTCTTCATGATGTTCAAAGAGCAGTCCACCGAGCAGGTTGTGGTATTCGTTGGTCTTGAAGTCAGTGGTACGGTAAACAATATCTTTGCCGTAAAAGGCCATGGCAAACAGCGCCAAGCCCTGTGACAGGGTCTGAATGTAGTTTTCCTTACCGCTTCTGAGACCGCGGGATTTAAGAATATCTGCAATGCGCTGACGAAGGGTGGTGACTTCATCCATTTCGGATTTAAGTCCCATCTTAAGGGCCACTTCTTCACGCAGTGCTTTAATTCCTTCAATATATTCGAGAACCACTGGATTCTCTTTAGCCTTGACGAGCATTTCAGGAAGTTCATCAAGCGATTCAGTTCGCTTGTAAATAAACTTGGAATCTGCATTCTCACCGGCATGAATTCCGAGAACGCCGCGCAGATGCTCTTCAATGTTAACGGAGGTCTTAAGGGTGTAGAGGCATTCCGTTGCATGCTCAAGGTAATGGTCGAGTTTCTTGTCCAGTTCACGCAACTTACGGTGCATGGCCAGAACTTCCTCGGTACCTCGTGCAGTGTTGGAGTTAGCCATGGAATCCATTTCCTCGGCCAGACCGGTCAGCGCGCCAACGTATTCCCTGAGATTGATGTTCAGGGAAATCAGCCCGGAATCGAGTTGAGTCTTCATGACCGTGGTCAATCTCGAATCAAGCTCATCAAGCTTATCCTGAACCAGTTTATCAAGATTTCCGTTATCGTAAGCTTCAAGGGCCAGCGGATGCACGCCTACGTTACCGAGCATAAACTCGGCCCGGAGCAGACCGACTTCAAAATCAGGAACTTCGCGCAGACGGGAAAGGAACAGGGACTGTCCCACATCAGCGAGGATCAGACCTACTTTGGTTTTGGTCGCCGGAAGTTTGGAAGTATTAATGGTTCCGCCCACTTCAATAAGAGGAAGTGCGCCGCGGTAAACCTTACCACGAGAACCGTCAACTGTGATATCCTGCCCATCAAGGGAACGCAGAACTTCGAGTCTCTGAATACCGATGATAGCCGGGATACCCAGCTCGCGGGAAGTGATCGCCGCGTGACTGGTATCACCGCCGACATCAGCGAGAATACCCGATGCGATACGCATGCCCGGTACCATATCCGGGTCGGTACGTTCAGCCGCGAGGATGTCGCCTTTGTGAATTTTATTAAGTTCAAGAGCGGAACGCAGGTACTTTACAGTTCCCTGCCCTGCTCCGCGGGAGGCTCCATTTCCTTCAAGTACCACTTCAGCTTCTTCAAGCTCCTTGGGGTCAACCTCAAGTCTGCGCATGAAGATAGCATCAGGATGCTGTTCGAATTCCTCGTTCCAGCGGGTTTCAGGACGGGCCTGAACAAACCAGAGACGATCCGCCGCATCAAGACAGAACTCAGTATCCATAATCATGCCGCCATAGGCTTCACTGATAGAGCGAACACCCTTGGCAACTTCTTCGGCCTGAGCAAGAGAAAGCGCCCAGCGATAGACTGCACCGGGCTGAACTTTTTCAACCTTGGTTCCGCCCTTCTCGCTGTAGACGATCTTCTTGTCTTTGCTGCCCATATTACGGACAACAACTTCAGATCCGTCATCACGCTGGAATACATAAAATTTATCCGGGGTGACCATGCCGCCAACAACAGCTTCACCGAGACCATAACTTGCGTCGATGGAGACCAGATCCTTACGGTCTGTTCCACGGCAGCCGGTAGCAGTATCCGCGCTGAACGCAGTACCGGAAATAACCGGATTAATCATGCGCATGATACAAACGGAAAGCGAGGTATTCTCAATAGCCCATTCAAGCTTGGCATTCTCGGCGATGGAAGCATCACCGGTGTTTTCTGCCAAGGTAACAGCATCGAGAATCGCTTCACGGCGGTAAGTCATGCTGCGCAGGTTGTAAGCTGATGCGCAGTCCCAATGATATGCTTCGGCGCACTGATCGTCGCCGACAATATTAAGATAGGTATCCTGAAGTCCGGCAAAAGCTTTTTTACGGCTGTCTTCACCGGCAGCGGAGGAACGCACGGCAACAGGCTCGTTTTCAAGCCCGGCATCCTTGCAGATTGAAAGGTACGCTTCCTTGACGGCTTCTTCCACTTCTTTGGGGAGTACAACAGAAAGAATAGCACTCTGAACAAGCACGGATCTTTTGCGGAGCTGGTCAATTCCTTCAGGGGAGGTTGCGAAGCCTTCAACAACGTTGTTGATAAAGGTGCGCAGCTGAATCTGTGTTTCAGTATGTTTCCGGGCCTCATCCTTGATTACACGAGCGATGGAGCGAACAAACTTCTGCAGAAATTCACTGTCACTGTTAACTTCTTCACTGCTCCAGTCCACAGCGTTGTACTCACTGTCGACAACAGCGCGGACAACACTTGCGTTTACTTTAGTTTCATCAAGTAGTTTATGAAATGCTATGGATGAAACAGCTCTGAACTGGGGAGACCTGATGCCTTCTACCTGACTGATCAATGCGGTGTTATAGTTCTTACCACCGACCAGCAGTTCAGCATCTTCGCCGATTTTAACAATATCAGCGCCGGTTAATATCAGCTTCTTTTCAAGCTGTTTTTTAGCCTGGGACTTCTTGGGAGCTGCTGTTCCCGCACTTTTAGCGGAAACTGCTTCTTCCGTCTTACCAGCCATCACTTCCTCCTTACACATCTTTAGTAGAGATATGCCTTTGGATTTTATTTCAAAATCCGGGTAATTAAGATAATCAGTAATCGAAAAGAAATTAACAGAATATAAACAGATATAGCACCCTGCCCTAAAAAAGAACAGGGTTACAAACGATAATGATACTAATTCGGGCGCAAGCGGAAGAACTCCGCTGCAGTCCAGGATTGCCCTAAACAGGTGAAAAGCTTCCCTTCAGTTCACCCGGCAACAAAAAAGCAATTCCTTACCAAGGCCCGTATGTCAAGCAAAAACAGTATCTACCGACATTATAAAGGCATAACCGATCCGGAATAAATCTCGTGCTGCTCACCATTAGAGTCAACAACAAGTCCACCATCAGAACGTAGACCGCAGATTACACCGCGTTCGACCCCTTCAGGACCGTCCACGATCTTGACCTCTTCACCAAACCAGACCAGACGGTCCTGAAGTTCGTAAAGAAAATCATCTGTATTGTTCATGGAAATAATTGAGTCAAAATTGCCCCGGAAATACTTAATCAGCTCGACCCATGTTTCCAAGGGACCAAGCTGCATAGTCTCGGTATTCAACTTTCCGGCAGGGACGGCGTGATCAACACGGAGCTGCTCGCGGGCAGGCGCGTAGGCCAGATTCAAACCGATGCCGACCATTGTGGCGTTACTGCGTTCTTCAATGAGAATACCGCCGGCCTTCTTGCCGTCTATAAGTATGTCATTGGGCCACTTGAGCTGGGCATCAACACCGATATCACGCAATGCGTTGCAGGTGAGGTAGCCCACGATCAGAGGTAGAATCCGATTCCATACAGGACGAACTTCACCGGGCTTTACTTTCGGCAATGCGGGCCACCTAACGGTTCCATAAAGGTTACCGGGAGGTGAAATCCACTCGCGGCGAACCTGTCCGCGTCCGGTGTTCTGTTCAACAGCTAGAACGCTGCCCCATTCCGAAAGATCTTCGAGGGCATTCAACCGCCAGGCAACATCAAGACTTGAAATACAAGAACCGCAAACCGCAACTGGAACACCGGTCCTTGAACCTGAAATCCATGTTGAATAAGTCCTGTACTCTGCGTCCTCACTGTTCCAGGGGCCGAAATTTTCAATATCCCGCGCCCAAAGAGGGTGAGCCTGAAAGAGATTTTCCGGGTTTGTCTTGGGCAGGGGACTGTTTTCCTTGCCGCTTATAATAGTAATTCGAGTAATCATACTGCACTATCCCATGGTCAAAGGATGATAGACGAGATTTGATCCTGTTTTTATTAATACTTTAGCTTAATTATATTCTTACCTAAAGCTAACGGATTGTGCAACCATTGTTCATCCGACAGCTTTACTAAAGTCAAAATAAGTAGGCGGGAACAGCCGCAAAGGGACTATTCTGTCTTGGAGGATTTGATCTCCCTGATGAGATCAATGAGTTCTTCTTCCACATCATCAGCTTCACTCTGGTCAATAGCGTCAGAAGAACGGGATTCGCGGGTAATTGCGGCGGCTATTTTGCTCGAAATAACGGAAAGAATCCTTTTTTTGGCATCATCCCCGGCAATGGCAATCAGAATGCCCAGCTTATAGTAACCGAGTTGACGAAAAACCTGCTTAAGGGTTCCGAGATCAACAAAAATTATATCTTCGACACCCTCAAGCTCTTCAATAGATTTACGCTTACGTTTTACTTCCCTGAAGAACTGCTCACCTTTTCTCTCTGCCCATTTAGACGTCGCATCCTTATGCAGCATACAAATATCTTCCGGGAATTCCCCCACTCCGATCTTCTTGTAAATCATTTCCGGATTGGAATCGACCAGACTTGAAAAATCAAAAATATCAACAAAATCAGAAAGGAAAACTTTTCCGCTGAACTTATTAATATCATCTGAGAGGTTCTCGGCAATAATCAAAAAATCATCCGGACTGGTGATACTGAGGTAAGTCTGAGCACCTATTTTATTAACCGTGATCATACTAAAACCGATTGCAGATTTAAGATGACGATCAATCTCATGCTGCGGAGCATTGCTGATAGCGGAAAATTCTCTGGACAACTCCTCAAGGGTTATCCCGATAGGAGCATCTTCGCTGCGTGGTGCTGTCTGAAAAATGCGGTGTTTCATGTGCAGCAGGCGGCAAAAGGTCAACCATGAATTATCGCTGCGGCTTTCGGATATTGCCCGATCTGCGCTGGCAAGACGTGAAGCAAGTACGCGGGTAAGATGAAAGACGGTAGGATGGCTTTTCTTGAGCAGCATAAGAATCAACCGCGCGGTAAGCACCAACACAGTACATTCAGAGGCGGCTTCCGCTCCGGCAACACGGGCACTGCGCGAAATGATAGCCATTTCACCAAAAATCTCCCCCGGTCCAAGAGTAGCTAAAACCTGCCGTTTACCCTTAATATTCTTAACAATATTAATAGTTCCGGACTGAATCATGTAGGCAACATGACCTTTGTCCCCTTCCTTAAACAGCACTTCACCTTTAAGGAAAGTCTTGGATTGCGGTCTGCCCACCTTAATTTACCCCCTTAAGTTTACGTACAGTATCAAGGAGTTCATCACAACATTCCAGAACTTCCGCATCGTTGGGATCACGATCCCGCGGCGGTTCACGTAACAGAATCTGGGCAACCTTTTTGCCTATATTGCGCTTGATCTTATCTTTACCCTGCTGATCAAGGGCGGAATAAAGTATGGAAATTTTATAATAATTGAATCCTTCGAGAGCTTTCTTAAGCGTAGGATTATCAATAAAAATGATATCATCAACGGCTTCGAGATCATCAAGAGCCTTACGAGGTCTGCGGAATTTATTGAAAAAGTTAGAATCCTTATCCTTGCGCCACTCCATGGCCTTTTCCCGGTCAAAAAACAGCAGGTTTTCCGGCATCTCTTCCTTGATGACTTTTTTATAAATCAACTCCGGGGTACTTCCGGTTCTTCTCGCAAGTTCTGTGAAACTCATGAAAGTCATACGCTGATCGACTTTGGCCCCAAGTTCGCGCATCTGCTTATACAGCGAGCGCAGATTGCACATGAATTGTTCAAAATTTATGATCTGGATGTAGCGTTCAACAAAAGCACTTTTATCGCCCTTCTTAACGCTTTTAATATCTATCAAACGCAGCTTGAAAACCGTCTCAAGAAACGAATCTATCTCAACATTGGAAAAAGCGGCCAGACTTTTAACCGTTTCGATGTACGAATTTACTGAAAGCCCCATCTTGTAGTTTTCAATCTCACGCTGTTTATCACGCGGAGTGTAAGCAAATTCCCGATAGGCGAGATCAAGGATGGTGGCAAGGGCGAGAAAAGAATCACTCTGCTCTGCGCTGCCAGTCTTGAGGTCAGTAGCCGCAACCCTTTTCGCCAGCAGCTCCAACATCTTTTTTACAGTAGCCGGAGAAGACTTAAGCAGCTTGTTCATCATCTCTTCGGTGATCACAACAAGCTCACAAAAACTTGAAGCTTCAGCGCTCGCAGTACGCTTCTGGTTGGCGAGCAAAGACATCTCCCCGAAGATATCACCACGGCGCAGGGAAGCCATGACAGTCTTTTTCTTGTCGATCATCTTAAAAATATCAACAGTCCCGGACTTGATCATGTAAGCAATTTTGCTTTCCTGACCCTCGTGAAAAATAACCTTACCCTTGTGGTAGGTTCGTATGCTCGGCGCAGTCCTGACAATCATATATATTCTACTTTAATTAGCTGAAGAATCATGAATATTACACATTTCGACGGCTCTTAACAAGCCCTACAACCTTCTTCACAACAAGCGGGAACAATCCAAGCAGGACAAAGGAAATAAGCACTCCCGGCTGCACGATTCCGGAAAGGGAATCGATCTGTCCCAACTCCTTGCCGGCATTCACATATACCATGGTTCCGGGTAACATCCCAAGCTGCGAAACCCAGTAAAAAGTTCTCAGCCGCATATTAGTAAGACCCATGACCAGGTTAATGACAACAAATGGAATCACCGGAATAAGACGCATGGTAAAAAGATAAAAAGCACCTTCCTTCTCTATGCCCTGATTGACTTTATCCAGCCTGTCCCCGAACTTGCGCTGCACATAATCGCGTAAGAGATAGCGGGAAAAGAAAGAGGCCATGGTCGCACCGATGGTGCTGGCAAAAGAAATTACCAGCACGCCGATGGTAAAACCGAACATGGCTCCCCCGGCAAGCCCGAGCACTGTTGCTCCCGGAAGATTTATCCCGACAACAAGAACATAAATCAGAAAAAAAGAAGCGATTGTCCAAAATGGATTTTGATCATAAAAGGCTTGAAATTCCTGCCGTGAATTTTTTAAGTATTCCAGGGTGAGAAATCTGTCCAGATCGAAAGCAAAAAATAGAGCAGCTACGCTGACGATAAGTATGAGTATCAGTATTTTCTTTTTCATTAAGCATACGATACCATCAAACCTGAATTAATCAAGAACTGCGATCACTGATCTTTGTTATTAATATATGTAAGGTAGACACAATTAAATGGTTAAAAAATCGAATAAATTAAAATTATTAATTGCCGGGGGCGCAATTCGCGATCTGCTGCTGGGACATGAACCAAAAGATGTTGATTATCTTATCGCTGCCGGAACAGCGGAAGATTTCATTTCGGCATTTCCCAAAGCGCGTCCGGTGGGGAAATCCTATGAAATTTTTTATCTTAGCGGGCTTGAATTTTCCTTTCCACGCAAGAAGGGAAAAACGACTGCAGAAACAATAGAACTGGACCTGCAAGCCCGTGATTTCACGATCAACAGCCTCGCACTGGATGAAGAGGGTGAACTTTACGCCCACCCACAGGGTTTGGAAGACTTGCAAAAACGTATTCTACGCCCTTCTTTTCCGGGCACGTTCAAAGAAGATCCGCTGCGGATATTCCGCGCGGCAACATTTCTGGCCCGTTTTCCCAGCTTCAATCCCCACCCGGAACTGATTGAAGGCATGAAGCATTGCGCTGCCGAAGGCTGGCTGAATGATATCGCGCCGGACCGGATTGGTGCTGAACTGCGAAAAGCATTGAGCGGTCCCAAACCCGGGAATTTCCTACGCCTTCTGATCGAAACGGATTGCCTTGAGCCGTGGTTCAGTGAATTCTCCGGGGCAGATGAAATTCCCGCAGGGCCTATGCAGTACCACGACAAATCAATTGCCGGACACACTGCTGAAATCATGGATAAGGTCGCCGGCGATCCTCTGACCTGCTGGATGGCCATGTGCCATGATCTGGGAAAAGTACTGACCAAAACAGAAATACTTCCTTCGCACTACGGACACGACAAAAGAGGAGCTGAACCGGCGCAAAATCTGGGTAAAAAACTCATGCTTCCGGTCAAATATATCCGCGCAGGAGAAACTGCCGCCCTGCTGCACATGAAGGCCGGTAATTACGCCGAGCTTAGACCCGGAACCAAAGTGGATATGTTAATGAAGCTGCATGTCTCGGGTTTGCTGGAAAATATGACCAGCCTATGCCGTGCGGACCGGGGGAAAAATGTATTGAATACGGCTTCCGCAGACTTGGCGGAGATACTTAAAGTATCCCTGCCGGCCCACGAAAGAAATCTCGGAAAGGAATCAGGGGAAAAGCTGCGCAACCTGCGCGCGATGCGCCTGAAGGAACTTCATAGCGCATAGTTGCCGGAACTATTCGAAGAGATATTTGTACTCCGAAGCAACCTTGTCAGTCTTATTCAGCAGCCCGGCAGAACCACTCTCCACGTTACGAGAAGTCGTGATTCCAAGTTCCTGTTTGAGATAAAAAGGAACCACATCTTCACTTTCCGCGAACGTCCAAACTATTGAATACACAGATCCGATCTCGGGCCTGTCTTTGAATTCACTGCGTGATTCAATCCTGACCCGCACCGCTTTGGAGTTTTTGTCGACCAGATTAAACAGCACAGATTTCCTAAAGTGTTCCTTTAACTTTAAGGCCAGTGTTCCACCTAAAACATCATCGCCGGAATGAACCACCACAACTGGAATTCCGGCTTGGTCTTGGGCCTGTTCTATTTTTTCCGCCGGGACAGGCTTGGCTTTTACGTCAGGGACTGCCTTGGTTTCTTGTGCGTAAGCAATGGAGCCAAGGGACAATATCAAGATCAGAACCAGAATCAAACCCAATGCTTTTTTCATAACAACTCCTCATTCACATTCTTTCGCAAATCCTTAAGCAAAGCCTTGACCCTTACTTTATCGCGGGCCCAGACTTGTGAACAATACCCTGAAATATACGTTGCCATTTCCTTACGCGGCGGCAGATCGGGAAATTTTGGAAAATCAATATCCTTAATGGTAATAACATGAAAGGCCATCTCGTCATCGATCACCTGACACTGCAGTCCTACACATCCGGCTATGTTCTCTTTCTGCACAGCAGCCGGGTCCAGAGACTTGGTGAATTTTAAAACATCAGAAGCTGTGACGTTCCTGTTCACCTTTTCAATTTTGACGTTAATCTCATCAGCCATGCGAAAAAAATCAGCACGGTTCACAGTGCGGACTTTTCTCCCGTTGTCCTGATCTTCAATTGAACCATGCATGTAATCTTCAATACTTGCGGACAGCAACTCATAAGCAAAACTCAACCACTTAATGTGCTCTCCCCTGCCTGTGAAAGAGAAGGAAGGCTTAGCTATCAGGGTTGTACTCTCAACACCTGCGGGATAAAAAAAAAGATCCCGGCTCAGCCCTGTGGACACCCAGAAATCGTTTGCCCCGTCTGGACCGAGACATATTTTTTCCATGAGCGCACAGGCTCGAAAGACTGTATACAACTTGACATGCAGCTTTTCAGAAACTTCATGAAAAAACTCAATTGCGTCATCAACGTCGATACGGGCACCAAAATAGGAATCCGCCATATCATGAAGTACTTCATCCGTTAAAGCATCGGTCAAATCTTTAAAGTCAGCCATAATCTTTCCCTTTAATGCTCAGCTCAAAACTTTGTTCGGAAATTTTTTATTTCCGCTCTATCCTTTTATTTAAAACGCTTTCCGAACAAAACAACTGTTCAGTCCTTATGTAAATCATTAATTACCCTTGAGAGTGCCATATAATTGAATTATACGCTATGGGCACGAGTATCATTAAAATTTGAAAAATGATCACCCGTAAAGATTTCCAGCAGTTAAACCTCCTGCTCGGTTTAACTGGACTGTTCGAAAAGAACGGCCTTATTAGTTAATTATCTGACATTAAACTAATAGGGATTCCAAAGGGACTTGTTCCTTTGGCCGCCGGAGGCGAAATGCGATATTTAAAAGCGCGAAGCGCATCATCTAAAAAAGCCATACTGGAGGGAGTATGCTGCTTAACGAACATTTAAGTAAAATTCTGCTCAAAGAGGCCGGACTTCCCGTCCCCACCGGTGTTAAAATTTCCGAGAAAGACCTTCCCGGTCTTGAACCCTACTTTCCCCTGCCCTGGATTCTGAAGGCTCAGGTTCCTGTGGGCGGACGCGGTAAAGCCGGTGGTATCCAGAAGGTGGATTCCAAGGACGATTATGAAAAGATCGCCCGCAAGATCCTGACCATGGAAATCAAAGGCAACCAAGTTCCCTTCCTGAGGGCCGAGCCTGCCGTTGATATCCGTAAGGAATTTTACCTTTCACTGACCCTCTCACGCCAGCGTCGCAAGGTAATCATGACTGTAGGCCGCGAAGGCGGGGTGGAAATTGAAAACATGGGCCCGGAGAACCTGCTCATTCAGGAAATCAGCCTACCCGGAGGACTGCAGCCCAACCAGATTCGCGCTGCCTTCTTCCACATCGGCATCGCCAAAGAGCTTTTTATGGATTTCAGCAACATTGTTAGAAATCTTTACAACAGCATGATTGATAACGGCCTGCTGCTGGCTGAAATCAACCCGCTGGCATTGACCGGATACGGCAAGCTCCTTGCCCTCGACGGTAAAATCGAGATGGACGACAACATCGTTGATCTCAACCCCGCATTTGAAAAATACTATCAGCCGGAACACTCCACCCCGGTGGAGAATATCGCCCGCGAGGCCGGAATGAGTTTTGTTTCCCTCAAAGGCTGGGTCGGACTCATCGCCAACGGCGCAGGGCTGGCTATGGCTTCCATGGACGCGCTGAACTTCTCCGGCCTCCCGGCTGCCAACTTTCTTGATCTCGGAGGAGCCGCAGACCAGAAGCGCATCGAAACCGCGCTAAGGCTGCTCTTTGACGATGATCAGGTAAAAGCAATCCTGATCAACCTCTTCGGCGGTATCCTTTCCTGCGAGCTGGTAGCCAAAGCTCTTGTCGCAGC
The DNA here is from genome assembly GCF_048571135.1 of Maridesulfovibrio spiralis (SeqCode). Lineage (NCBI taxonomy): Bacteria > Pseudomonadati > Thermodesulfobacteriota > Desulfovibrionia > Desulfovibrionales > Desulfovibrionaceae > Maridesulfovibrio > Maridesulfovibrio spiralis (SeqCode). The sequence continues at coordinate 3,961,377 of NZ_CP182344.1, forward strand.
CCTTGGCGGCAAGGAACCGGAAAAGCCCATCGTTGTGCGCATGTCCGGTAACAGCGCGGAGGAAGGACTTGAAGTTCTCAAACAGGTTAAAGGCGATAAGCTGCACCGGGCCAGAAACATGCAGGAAGCCCTCGACCTGCTGGCCAAACTCAAGCCCGCTGACACAGTAAAAATCGATTTTCCAGACCCCATCGCGGCTATGCCGGACTCCCGCCCCGAGGACATCGGTTACAAGTCCCCGCACACTTTCGGCATCAACAAAGAAACTCCCATCCTTGTGCAGGGCATCACCGGAGCAGAAGGTCGTTTGCATACCAAGCTCATGCTTGAGTACGGCTCCAATATCGTTGCCGGGGTGACCCCTTTCAAAGGTGGTCAGGAAGTTCTCGGAGTTCCGGTTTACAACTCCATCAAAGAAGCCCAGCGTCACCACGAAATCGGGGCCAGCATCATTTTTGTTCCGCCGAAACTGGCAACCGACGCCATTCTTGAAGCTGCGTCCTGCGAAGTTCCGTGGGTAGTCTGCATCACCGAAGGCATCGTACAGTCGGACATGCTCAACGTGCTGGAGCAGGTCAAAGGCGGAAAAACCCGCATTGTCGGTCCCAACACCCCCGGCCTGATCGTGCCCGGACAGACCAAGATCGGCATCCTGCCGACCACACCGTTCTCCCCCGGCCCGGTTGCCGTACTTTCACGCTCCGGAACCCTGACCTATGAAGTCGCAGACCGCCTCAATCAGGTAGGTATCGGGCAGTCCCTGTCCATTGGTATCGGCGGCGACTCCTACATCGGAACCACCTTTGCCGATGTTTTTGAAATGCTGCGCAACCACGATGAAACCAAGGCCGTTATGGTTCTCGGTGAGATCGGCGGTACTGCTGAACAGGATCTTGCGGATTACGTTATCGAAACAGGATTTGACAAACCCGTACTTTCCTTTATTGCTGGTCAGACCGCACCTCCGGGTAAACGTCTGGGCCACGCAGGTGCTATCCTTCAGGAAGGAACAGGTGTACAGGGCAAGCTCGAGAGAATGCGCGCAGCAGGTTTCACAGTCTGCCCCAGCCTTGAATCTATCCCGCAGCTGACAGCAGACGCACTTGGAATCAAATTAAGTGAATAAAAACATATGCTTCTTCAATAGCAATAAAGCCTGGGGCGGCGGGGAGAAATGGAACCACCATTTTTCCCTGCTCCTCCGGGATCAGGGTTACAATGTTTTCGTTGTCACCAACCATAAATCCGAACTTAAAGCCCGCCTCGAAAATGAACCGGGCATAACCCTGCACAGTGAACCGATCGGCAATCTTTCATTCCTGAATCCCATTTTGATGGGCCGCTTGAAATCTTTTTTTGCGGCAAACAACATCCAGACCTTGATCACCGCCCTGCCCTCCGACCTCAAAAGCGGCGGCATTGCTGCCAAACGCGCCGGGGTAAAACGGGTTATCTATCGGCGCGGGATTGCCGTTCCGGTTAAGGATTCACTGCTTAACCGCTACGTTTTCAAAAATGTAGTCGACCGGTTGATAGTCAATTCCCTTGAGACCAAGCGGACAGTTCTGGCCAACAATTCCACGCTCATAGCTGAAGACAAAATCCGCCAGATATACAACGGTTTCGATGTTTCCGAGTTCGATAAACAGAATTGCGATCCCCTTTACGCAGCAGAAAACAATGAAGTTGTAATCGGAAATGCAGCCCGTTTAACACCGCAAAAGGGTCAAAAACATCTCATTGAGTCCGCAAGAATTCTCAAAGAAAAGGGATTAAATTTCAAAATACTCATCGCCGGAAAAGGCGAAATGGAGCAGGAGCTTAAAGATTACGCCACCGAACTGGACGTAAACGACAAGGTTGCATTCCTTGGTTTCATCGAAAACATGAAATCATTCCACGCTTCACAAGATATTTTCTGCCTACCGTCCCTTTGGGAAGGGTTCGGATACGCGCTGGTGGAAGCCATGACCCTTGAAAAACCCGTGGTAGGCTTTGATATCAGTTCCAACCCTGAAGTCGTTGCAGACGGGGAAACCGGAATACTCGTTCCGGTGGAAGACACGGAAAAGCTGGCTGCCGCTCTGGAAAAGCTCATTATTGATGCTGAACTGCGCAAAAAGATGGGCGCAGCAGGAAGGCAGCGCGTACTGGAAAATTTCAATACGCCGCTGGTGTTACAGAAGTTGATTGAGGTTGTGGAGGAGTAATAGACACCCTTTTATCATATGATGTCAATTTCATTCTATATGAGATGATCCTTGCCCGATTATTGTCCGCTATGTTCATATGCGGTGATAATTAAAAATAAGGGGATCAAGATGTCTGACATAAAAGGTGAGCTTTTCGACAATGCGAGACAATGGGGCGCGGATCTGATTGCTGTTGCGGACACATCCCGCATGGCATCAATGGAAACACGGCCCGACAACCTGCTCCAGAATTTCCCCCGAGCCATATCGATTGCGGTGCAACTGGCAGATGGAATCATTGACACAATAGTAGATACTCCCACCGAGATTTACTCGCAGCATTATCAGCGTGTGAACGCTCTTCTGGACAATATAGCCTGCCGGGTGACCAGTTTCATCCAGAACAACGGCGCAAAAGCAATGCCTATTCCAGCCAGCCAGATTCTCTGCAAAGAGCGGTTTGTCTCCTATATTTCTCACAAAGCGGTGGCTATTAATGCCGGACTGGGCTGGCAGGGGAAGTCATTACTGCTCGTCACCCCGCAATACGGACCGCGAATACGCTTAGTAACGATCCTCACTGATCTAGACATTCCCGCAGATGCTCCCATCAAAAACCGTTGCGGCAAATGCACGAAATGCACCGACGCCTGCCCTGCCGGAGCAATAAAAAACGTCAGCACAGAATTGCATTACAGCTCCCGCAATCAAGCAGTAGATTTGAATTCCTGCGTTAAACATCTGAATAAAGTTTCAGGATTCGGAAACTTGATGCCCTACATTTGCGGAGTATGTGTCGCATCTTGTCCTTGGGGTAAAAAGAAACGGCAGCCTCATAAAGAGACTGCCGTTTAGCAAAATCTAAATAATTAAAGAACCCTACTGAGCAAATTCCTCAATAAAACGCTTAATTTCAGCACGCGCCCTGTCTACATAACCGGGAAATATACCTTTACAGGTATCGGTCATTTCCATGGACCAATCGGTGTAGTTTTCAGGCTCCATTCCCAGAATACGCATTTCAGGGCGTTTGCCTACTGCCCCGGCCATGTTCAGGGAATCGACAAGATCGATATCATGCAGGGAAAGACGCTGCTTCTCGTTATCAATGATATCTTTTTCCTCAAGGTAATAAACGGTGCCGGCATCCTTCCCGCCATGAACGATGTCGAGCACCAGAAGACCGTCATAGCCTTCCAGAATATGGAAAATATCGTGGGTGAATGTACCGCCGTCCACCAGATGAACGTATTCCGGCCATTCTTCTTTCTTAAGTTCTTCTACAGCATGCACCCCGACGCCCTCATCGCCGAGAAGAATGTTACCAATCCCTAAAACCAACAGTTTTTTCATTATGAAATCCTTTGTCGTGAGATGCCTCCGGCGGCTGGGGAAGGGGAACTTTTGGAAAAAATTCCCCTTCCCCAGACCCTATCCCCTCAAAACTTTTTAATTTGCTTCGCATATATCCTATAAAACGACTTTAGAATTAACAAGCAGCGAATCTTAAACAAAAGGTTTTGGGATTCTTAAACCCTTTTGCAAAAGGGTTTAAGGCCTCCGGCAGGATCGCCGAAGGCAAAATAGCTTGGAGGCTATAAAAGTAAAACTCCCGGACACAGTTGTCCTGCATCCGGGAGCTTATAATCAGTGAAACGTCGTTACGTTAGCAACCTTCGCCTACGTGAACAACATGTTCTTCACCGGTCTCTGCGTGCAGCACGTGCACGGCACAACCCAGTCACGGGTCAAAGGATCGAATGATCCTTGAGATGTCTACAGGGTTCTTCGGATCAGGAACCGGAGTACCTACGAGAGCTTCCTCGATGGTACCGCGATGACCTTTGTCATCACGCGGGGTGCTGTTCCAGAGGGTCGCGGGGATCATCTGGTAGTTAGCAGTTACTGAATCCTTGATGTTGATGTAGTGCAGCAGGGAACCGCGAGGAGCTTCGGTAAGACCGAGACCTTCTGCGGACACAGGAATTTCAGACTTGACGTAGGTTTCTTCGCCAGGCTTGACTTCCTTGAGCCATGCATCCTGGATTGCGTTTGCAACCATGTATGCTTCTTCTGCGCGTGCAACGTGGCGGCCCATGAGGGAGAATGCCATGTCTTCGCCCAGATCGCGGAACATCTTGGCTTCGATGCCGAAGAGATCCTTGAGCTGCTTTTTACCCATGGGGCTGAGTTCGGGATTGTGGATCCACATACGCGCCAGGGGACCAACTTCAACAGCTGCACCGTTGTAACGGGAAGCTTTACAGAAGCTGTAAGCGTCCTTCTTATGCACATCAGGAATGGTTTTACCTTTGCTGGGGTGCAGGTCGGAACACTCATCAGTGTACCATGCGTACTTGGTGTATTCTTTAATGAGCTTCTGGTCGAAAGGCTGGTCTTTGCCGTCGATGTAAACACCGGGCTTGAGCAGGAATTCGGATTCAGCATCATCCATGGGGAATACGCCGTATGCCATGGCATTCTTGTAACCGCCGCCGATCTTGAACAGATCTTTGTATACGGAACCGATAAGGTAAACTGTGGGAACGTAGGTTTCAGCAATGAATTTCTGGACCTGTTTGAAACGGCTTGCGTATTCAGCGAGCTTTTCTTCGGTCGGAATTTCAGTTGCACCACCAACGACCTGACCGGATACGTGAGGCATTTTACCACCGAAGAGAGCTACCATTTCGTGGCAGATACGGCGGATTTCAAGAGCCTTAACATACTGGTCAACAGCTACTTTGTTGGTTTTTTCGTCGAGACGCAGGTCAGGATGTTCGAAACGGGGAACGAAGGGAGCTTTGCCCGGTCCGCGAACGAAATCCAGTGCTGCGAGATGATAGAAATGCAGGATGTGAGACTGCAGGTAGTTAGCACCGAAGATAAGGTTTTTGGTAACGCGACCGTTAGTGGTCAGCTTTACGCCGAAAGCATCATCAAGAGCGCGGGTAGAAGCAGTGGAGTGTGCAGTGGGACAAACCCCGCACAGACGCTGGGTCAGCTGAGCTGCATCGCGGGGATCACGTCCAACAAGGATGTTCTCGAAACCACGGTACATGCCGCCGGAGAGCCATGCATCAGTTACTTTACCGTCTTTAACTACGACCTCAGCCTTAAGGTGGCCTTCGATTCGGGTTACCGGATCAATGGCAATCTTAATTTTCCCGTCTTTACCGGCGGGTGCATGAGATTTTGAAGACATAAGGATTAATACTCCTTTTCCGGTTAACCGGCTTCGTAGAAGGGGGACATTTCATCCGGGAATCCCGGTTCTACACAGCCAATACATACTGAGTTTTCAACACACCAGTTAACACCGCCGTTCCACTTGCGTTTGAAGCAGTCGGAGTTCGCGTTGGGACCTTTACAGCCCAACTCGTAACGGCATTTAACGGGGTCGGTGAAGATTTCAGCATATTCATCGTTGTCGAATGCCTCAAGATAGGGGCAGTTGTCGTGGATGTTTTCGCCAAAGAAAGGTTTGGGACGACCGTTTTCATCCAGAATCTGGACAACTTCGGCAAGACCGCCCTGCAATCCTTTTGCTTCAATGGCGTTGATAGCGACAACGAGGGTTCCAACCATCCAGTCAGGATGGGGAGGACACCCCGGAATGTTAACAACGGGAGTCTTCACACCGTTTTCTGCGAGGAAATTGGTGACAGACATGGAGCCGGTCAGGTTTCCTTCAGCAGCGGGGATACCGCCGTAAGCTGCACATGTACCAACGTTAACAACCACAGCTGCATTCTTGGCCATCTCAAGGGTAGCCTCAGTCATGGTGTATTCTTTGTGGTCGGCACCTGCACCTACGATACAGTAATGGCCGTTCTCAGCTGTGGGAACGGAACCTTCAACAATAACGATGTACTTGCCTTTGTTCTTTTCGGCCTGACTCATCATGAAATCCCAGGCTTCGTGGCCTTCGGAACCCATAATGGTCGGGTGATAGTCAAGGTTGATTACATCAAGCAGAACCTCTGCGATAGAGGGGTGCACTGAGTTAAGAATTGAAACCGAACAGCCGGTGCAGCCCTGTCCCTGCAGCCAGAAAACATTCGGTACAAACTTCTTCAGCGCATGCACTACACTGGGGTTGAACATCTGGGAAATCCCAAAGCCAGCCACAGTTCCTGTGCACATTTTCACGAAATCTCGCCTGGTCAAACTCATCCCTACCTCCTTGGTGGTTGCCGGCGTAGTAAGGCACTGTCCTTACTAAGTAAAAAAACCGCCACGGCGACGATATTTTTATAAATCCAATACACGCTAGGATATTTTTCGTCAACAATATCTGATACAAAATTGACACATGTATCCGATTTATCTATACAACTCATAGACACTTTTATTTATGCCAATGTTCTACCTTGTCCCCCTATCTCTTTTATTGTTAAGGTCCGCGCAGTATATTATTTGAGACCTACTGTTTCACACGAAAAATTAAGGATTTATAATGGCTAAAAAGAAAAGTCGTATCGGACAGATTTTCCTGCTACTCATTCTCGTCGCGGTGTTAGGAACCGGGGCCTACTTACTCTATAAAGATACCACAGCACCACAGGCCGCACTCACTCCCGGCAAGGGTTTTATCACCTACAAGACTCCCATCAATGTTAATATCAGTGATGTTCAGTCCGGAATTAAAGCAGTTAAAATAGTTCTTACGCAGGGCGAAAAAAAATTAACACTGACTGAAAAGACTCTGCCTAAAGGCAGCTTTGATTATAATGAAGACATTCTGATCAAGAAAAAACAGATCAAGGAAGGACCGTTTGAACTGGCTGTCTGGGCCGTAGATACCTCCCTTGCAGGATTCGGTAGCGGTAACGCAGTAATTATGCGCGGCAACTATACTCTTGATACCATCGCGCCGAAATTGAATATTTTAACGACAACCCACAACATGAATCAGGGCGGTTGCGGACTTCTTCTGTATAAATCAAATGAAGATCCGGCCAAAACCGGAGTACAGGTAAATGAAGATTTCTTCCCCGGTCACAAACAGCCGGACGGAACATACGCTTGTCTCTTCGCCATGCCCTACTACACCGAGAAAAAAGATTTTAACCCCATCCTCATCGCAGAGGACGAAGCCGGAAACATCCGCAAGTCTTCATTCTGGTATCATGCAAACGGCAAGACATACCGCCATGACCGGATTAATATTTCCGACCGTTTCCTGAATACCAAAATGCCCCAGTTCGAAGGCGATTATCCCGGACTGCCCAGTCAGGTTGAGTTGTTCCTGAAAGTCAACCGTGAACTACGCAAAAAGAACCGTGCTGAACTTCACCGGGTGGCACTTGAAACTTCCCCGACAATGCTATTTGAAGGCAAGTTCAAAAGACTGCCCAACGCCGCCACCCGTGCCGGGTTCGGTGACAAGCGAAGCTACTACTATTCCGGAAAAGTCATCGACAAGCAGACCCATCTGGGCATCGACCTTGCCAGCATCCGCAACGCACCGATTCCCGCTGCAAACAACGGACGGGTTGTGCTAGCTGCATCTGATTTCGGCATTTACGGAAACGCGGTAATAATCGACCACGGCCTTGGTCTGCAGACTCTCTATTCTCACCTGAGCCAGATTGATGTGGAGCCGGGTGACATGGTTGCCAAAGGGCAAATTGTCGGTAAAACCGGAGCTACAGGCATGGCCGGTGGTGACCATCTGCACTACGGTGTCATCTGCGCCGGAATTCCGGTTAACCCAGTTGAATGGTGGGATAGCCGCTGGATCAAAAACAATATTACCAGCAAGCTGCAATAAGAACAGCGCTGGCAGAATATGCAATAAATAAAGCCCTCAATATGGTATGCACACCATATTGAGGGCTTTTCAATTCTCATTCATTTTCTGTATGGAATGAATTCAAAAACAACTTTTTCAATGATTTTATTACTCACCTGAAGAAGAATCTTCTGACACGCCGGAGGCGTTAAAACCACACAGAATAAATCCAGCCAGAATTGCAGTAATAGGCGCAACCATAACCAGCCCTACGCTTCCCACCAGAGTTCGGAAAATCTCAGCAGCCACCAATTTAAAGTTGAGCATGCGGGTAAACGAGGTCCCTTTGGTAACAAAGACCATTAACATGGTCAGATATCCACCGGAATAAGCCAATAACAAGGTTGTAGTCATTGTTCCGGTAACCATACGGCCCACGTTGAATCCGGATTTGATCAACTCATTGCGGGTAATATCAGGTTTTTTATCCAGAACTTCATTCATGGAAGCCGCAACATCCATTGCGATATCCATGGCAGCCCCGGATGCACCCAGAATTACTGAAGCATAAAAAATATCCAGCAGATCAAGAGTATAGTGACCGGAAAAGATGAGCAGCGTTGCAAATGGCGCGGTCATGCCTGCCAGCTTGAGCTTTTCCCCGAAAAACAAGGTCAAGGCCAGAGCCAGCAACAACCCACTGAGAGTCCCCAATGTCGCAACCACTGTCACTCTTGAAAACCCGGCCACGCAGGTTATTATCACCACAGTCAACAATGTAAGGGTAATTACGGTCAGCAGGATTGGATTGCCGCCGTCCAACAGACCGGGGATAAAAAATTTCCAGATAATATAAAAACTGGTGATAAAGCTGAACAACGCTTTAAGGCCGATGGAGCGGGCATAAATCAACAGGATGATAACAAACAGCCCGAAGAGACCCAGCTCCCAGCCTTGCCGGTATTGGTTCACAGCCCGCGCCTCAACAGCCTTTCCGTCAACCACACGCACAGCCATGAGAATGGTGTCTCCGGGGTGGAAAAGATCGTCCATTTCCGGTTGTCCGGTCAGCTGGTTTACTCCGGTGACAGTCTGGCCTTTAGCCTCCCCTTCCTGAAGGATTGCATTTACATACTGCCCGCCTATGCGTGCAGTGCCCATCTCGACAAGAGCTTCATTATCCACTGATGTGACTGTCGCCCGCACTTCAAGCATCCCGGTTTTCAAATCAGGCCCGGAATTTTCATATTGCAGAATGCCGACAATCCCCACGATCATCAAAACAAAAAAAACAGGTGATGCGAACCTTTTCATGGCTACCTCATAATATAGAAAAAGGCCCCCGTATTAACGGGGACCTTTAAAGAACCTGTTATTCCTAAACAATTATTTGTTGTAAGGAATCTTGGCGTATTTTTTCTGAGGACCGGTGGTTTTACCCAGCAGTGCCTTGGAATCGGTATGCTTGATGTCAGAGAGTTTTACTTCCATAACTTCAGCCATACGGTTGGGGATATCGGTATTGTCGATGAAACCGACAAATCTTTCAGCACCTACACCGATGGAAGTAGCAGGAATGAAAGTACCGGTATGAACAAAGGAAGACCAAAACATACGTGCTCTCTGGGAGATCAGGTCGGTAACCGCACACATGGTCGGAGTGTAGGAGTAACCGTATCTGGTTTTTTCATCCTTAGGCAGGCTCTGGTTTTTGTCCTGAACAGCCATTGCGTCTGCGAGGATTTTGTCCTCGGAGGGAGTACGGTCGGTCAGGCCCCAGTTCTTTTCAACATATTCGATGAAAGCAGCGTGGCGTTTTTCAAGATTGGACTCTTTCTTAGCCAGCTTGTTGTAGAACCTATCAAGGTTGTCTTCTGCTGAAACCTGTACTTTTTCAAGTTCTTTAAGGTTCAGGAAGTAACCTTTGGAGTCCATAGAGATACCCAGAGCAACACCACCTGTTTCATGGTCGGCAGCAGTCACGATCAGGGTTTCTTCAGGATGTTTTTTGTAGAATTCGTAGGCAATTGCAACAGCGTCGTCCATGGCGATAGTATCCAGAATTGTGGATTTAGGGTCATGGGCATGAGCTGCATGGTCAATACGTCCGCCTTCAACCATCAGGAAGAAAGGCTTATCCTGTACGGAAAGAGTTTCAACTGCTTTTTCGGTCAGTTCGTAAAGAGCAGGAAGCTTGTTTTCTTTGAGCTTGCTGTTACGACGTTCAACTTCATAAGGAAGATGGCTGTAAGTCAGTGCTGCAAAGATTTTGTCGCCTTTCTTGGGCTTGTAAGCACGGAAAGCATCACGCTTGGAATCGCCTACGAAAGTCTTGTAGCCCTGATCTGCAAACATTTTAACAACGTCTTTGTCGTCTTTACGTTTGGATTTCAGGCCTTCTGCGTTGTCTTTGGCAACGAAGTGACGGTAACCGCCGCCTGCAAAGAAATCGAAACCGGAATCAGTCTGGTCCACAGCGATTTCGTTGGAAGCGTTACGGTCGGGGTTATGGGCGGAGAAAGCGGCCGGAGTCGCATGGGTCAAACGGGTAGAGGTAACAATACCTACTGCGTAACCGTTTTCTTTTGCAGCTTCAGCGATGGATTTGATATCAGTTCCGTCGGGAAGCTTGCCGAGGTAGCCGTTGGTGGTTTTGTAACCACATGCCAGAGCGGTTCCGCCTGCTGCGGAATCGGTGATCAGGGTGTTGTCGGAATAGGTGGTAACCAGTGCAGACTGGGGAAAGGTGTTCATAACCAGCTTAGCATCTGCATCATTCTTTTCCAGCTTATTGTACAGCTCGGCAGCCATACGCTGGGTGGGCCCAAGACCATCACCGATGAAGTAAAACACATACTTAGGTGCAGCAGCGAAAGCGGTAGCCGCAATCATTGCCAGACAGACGGCCAGAACCAACGGACGTACAATCCTTTTTAACATTTTCACATTCCTTACCGTTTTAAGTTATGCCACATGCCGGGAAGCCCCCGAACATGAAAGCTGTAATGCTCACCTTCATGAAATGAACGGTATTCCTCCATCCGAACAAACATGAAAGTTCACAATGCAACATTGCATATAGGTAATTGCGAAGCTCAGGCGGATCAGCCCGCATCAAATGTGATCCTCCGTCCCAAACAAAGGGACCTTCTAAAACCCACAGCAACAACACAATATTTTTGCTATTTGCAAAAAATTTAAGCCACATTAGAACTATTGGAATCATTGTCAATGGGGGTTTTGTGTAAAAATAATAAGAATAAATCGTAACACAATTGTAACAATTTGAAATTCCGTTCCAAATTTCGAAAATAGCTAATTTTAAAAAAAATCAATTTTATTTGGTTTCAATCAAAAAAACCGCCATAAATTCGATTTTGAACGATTCTAGTCAAAATAAAGCGTTATTGTTTTCGACTTTGAACTTAAACGAAGCCGAGAACAAATAACTATAACCAGACTCATAACAGTCAAAATTTTCCGCCTTAATGATTCTTAACAAACCTAATAATCGATTATTTTTCCCCTATAGCAGATATGATGAATACAGGCACAACTCCATCCGCCTGAATTATTGGTAAGACAATTGAATGGTCCGGATATTGTATAATTCCATACAACGGCAGGAGACAATTAAAGAGAATAAACAGAAGGTGGAAAATGTTGAAATCAATAATTATGACTACAGCCCTAATGTTCTTTGGACTGACTAATTGCTTTGCGGCGGATTTTGGGTACGCGGAAGATCCTAAACCGGCACAGACAAGGATAACAAACGATTTTTCGCTAAGTGAAATTGTAAACGGATTGAATCTCACAGAGACACTGAAGACAGAACTGATTTTCGGACTTGATAAACATCATGAGTCAGCACATGACGGCCCCGATGCAACCCCCAGCACCATGGGAGTCGGTCTTGGATTCAGCTTTACCTTTTAGATTTCGCAAACAATTCTGACTTGCTGACAATATACCAGAAAACAGATTCAGCAGTGGCCTTTGTTCCTCCTCCGTCAGCCTGTCCATTGGTCAGAATAACGAAGTAATACCCTCTGTATCTGAAAGCCAGCGCAGTATATATACCCGCAAAATTTCCATTATGACCAATGGCAGTATATTTGTTCATCACGCCCAGACCATAATCAATTCCATCATAAGTGACCGGCCGGAAGTCCAATTGCTCATACAACAACTTTTCACTTATACCGTAACCGCCCAGAAAAGCCTTCAGCCAGACCATCATGTCTGTTGCGGTTGAAACACCATTGCCGGAACACCATGCCCATGACGGATTGATCCGAAGACTCAGATCACTGATCACCCCGGTCTCAGGATTGTAGTCATGCCCGGTAGCATACGGCTTAGAAATGTCAGAGCTTTTAACAGGGAAAGTAGTAGAATTTAATCCCAAGGGCACAAGAATCCGCTTTGAGACCTGATTTTCAAAAGTATCTCCGGTCAATTTCTCTATGATCAAACCGAGCAGAACATAGTTTGCGTTGTTGTATTCAAAATCGAAACCGGGACTGCATTCTTCCTTGGTTTCAAAACTCAGCAGGCATTCCGGTGTCCAAATCAAAGAAGGCTGCTCCCTGAACAATCGCAGGAAATTTTCTTCTACTGTAAAATTGTTCAAGCAACTGCGCATATGCAAAAGATTACGAACGGTTACGCGGCTCTCTTCAGGGACCAAATCCGGCAGAATCTTGTGCGCTTCCGTATCAAGGCTAACTTTCCCCTCCTGCACCAGCATCAAGACCAAAGAAGAGACAAAAGTCTTGGTGATACTGCCAATGCGAAACTTGAGTTTGCTGCTCATGGGCTTGCGGCTACCTATTTTACGTACCCCGGTTCTGTAAGTCTTAAGTTTACCGTGCGGATCTTCGACCATCATCACTGCACCGGGTATGTTGAATTTCTTTACAGCCTCACGGAAAAGTACTTTCAGTTCACTGTTGGCGGAAGCAGCAGGGCAATAAACAATTGTCAGCAAACAAAACACCGTGCACAGAAGTGCACGAAATTTCCTTCCATGTCTTGCATATAACCGATAACCATTTACCATACTTATCCTTAACATAAACACTATCCTGTTGGAATAACGCACTGGCACAGCGGCAAAAAAAAAGGATGCCCTGTAGAAGGGCATCCTTGGAGTACAATATTTCAGGCAGGTCCTAGTGGGGCTGTTCCTGATATTCTTCCTTGATCAGGTTCAGAGCCAGAGGAGTAGCACTATCACGTCCACGGAACAACTCTTCCGCGGAAAGGTTAACCAAAGCACTGCTCAACACCTCGTCCATGCTCTCCACCGGGATAACTTCAAGATCCTTCAGGATGGCGTCCGGCACATCCTTGAGGTCCTTCTTGTTATCAATAGGAATAAGAACAGTCTTGGAAAGTCCACGGTGCGCAGCCAGCAGTTTTTCGCGTAGACCGCCGATGGGCAGTACGCGTCCACGCAGGGTAATCTCACCGGTCATAGCCAGATCGTGCCGAACCGGGACATTCAGAAACGCGGATGCAATGGCGGTGCAGAGGGTGATCCCGGCGGAAGGTCCGTCCTTGGGAGTTGCGCCCTCAGGCACGTGCACATGTATATCAATCTTTTCATGAAAATCCGGTTTAAGACCGAACAAGTCGGAACGGGAACGGATATACGACAGAGCCGCCTGAGCGGATTCCTGCATAACTTCACCCAGCTTACCGGTAATGACTACCTTGCCTCTACCAGGCATAAGCACAACTTCAACCATGAGCATTTCACCGCCAACCTGAGTGTAGGCCAGACCGGTTGAAACGCCGACCAGTGACTTTTCTTCACTGGCTCCGAAACGGAATTTATGAACGCCGAGAACCTTATTCAGATTGGCCGTTGTAACATGGACATGCTTACCCTTATCTCCGGATTCAACAATCTGCATGGCGGTCTTTCTACAGACTTTGGCCAGTTCACGTTCAAGGTTACGCACCCCGGCCTCTCGGGTATAGGTACGAATAATGTCGATCATGGCGTTATCGGAAACCGCAAGATTCTCATCGTTCAAGCCATGTTCTTTAACCTGCTTGGGCAGAAGGAAATCCTTGGCGATATGCATTTTCTCGGTTTCGAGGTAACCAGGCAGCTTGATAATCTCCATTCTATCCTGCAGGGGCAGCGGAATAGAATGCAGATCGTTCGCAGTGGTAATAAAAAAGACTTTCGACAGATCGTAATCAAGATCAAGATAATGATCGTTGAAAGTACCGTTCTGTTCAGGATCAAGCACCTCAAGAAGAGCCGCCGAAGGATCACCTCGAAAATCAGTACTCATCTTATCCACTTCATCAAGACAGATAACAGGGTTGCTATATTCGCAACGCCTCATGGATTGGATAATCTTACCCGGCAGCGCACCTACATAAGTACGGCGATGACCTCTGATTTCAGCTTCATCACGCACTCCACCAAGAGACAGGCGCACAAATTCACGGCCCATAGCACGGGCTATGGAACGGGCGATAGAAGTTTTACCTACACCGGGAGGGCCTGCAAAACAAAGGATGGGACCTTTGATAGTTTCCACCAGAGCCTGCACAGCCATGTATTCAAGGATACGTTCCTTGGGCTTTTCAAGACCGTAATGGTCTTCATCCAGAATCTTGCGGGCTTCAGCGATATCAAGCTTGTTTTTTTTGTATTTATTCCAAGGAAGCTCCATAACCCAGTCCACGTAATTGCGGACAACGGTATATTCAGCAGAGGAGGGAGCCATCTGGCGCAATTTTTTTATTTCTTTGCGCACCCGTTCCCGGGACTCGTCTTCCATGTTCTTTTCATTGAGCTGTTCTTCAAGTTCATGGGCTTCTGCCTGAGGATCATCTTCGCGGCCCATTTCCTTGTTTATCGCTTTAAGCTGCTCATTGAGGTAATACTCGCGCTGGTTCTTTTCCATCTGTCCTTTAACACGGTTTTTAACCCGCTTTTCAATGGACACGATTTCAATTTCACCAAGTAACAGCTCGTAAACAGCTTCAAGTCTCTGGATAGGATCAACCATCTCGAGAATTGTCTGCTTCTTGAGGAACTCCACCTTAAGGTGGGGCATAATGGAATCAGCCAGCTTACCGGCCTCACGGATAGTGGAAATAGCAAGTACTGTCTCAGAGGCAATCTTCTTGTTCACTTTACCGAATTTTTCAAGGGCTTCGTGAACAGAACGGACAAGAGCCTCAGTGGTATGTTCCTCGGCAGGGAGATCATCTACTCTTTCAACATTAACCAAAGGAAAATTTTCCCCGAAAACAACATCTTCAGATTCAGGATTCCAGCTGGCGCGGTACATTCCCTCGAAAAGGACTTTGATGGTACCGTCAGGAAGCCTAAGCATCTGCAGAATCTTGCTGACAGTAACTACCCGGAAAAGGTCTTCCGGCTCGGGTTTTTCTTTTTCAGGGAATTCCTGAGTTACCAGAAAAATCTTTTTGTCGTAATCAGAGATTGCTTCTTCAATGGCTTTGATCGAAGACTCCCTACCGACAAAAAGCGGTACAATGGAACGGGGAAACATTACGACTTCCCGCAGGGACATCATTGGCAGAATATTCTGTTCAGCAGATGTATTGCCACCTTCAAATACTGTGGACGACATTTATCCTCCTGCTTTTAACCCGGAAACGTCTTTTAACCAAACGAGAACAAACACTCCGTCCGTTCACAGGCTGGAAACCAAATCAGGTAAAGTTATTTTAAAATGTCAGTTAAATGATTAACACGACGATTGATTTTAAAAACATAAGTCAACAGCACAAAAACTGATAACCCTATAGAAATATGAAAATAATGCCTGCTTCAATTTTGTCAAACCACAAACGCTTATTAATTGCATTATACATGAAATTGAGTGTCTGGCGAAGGGAATATAAATTTCAAAACAAAGCAGAAGCCCTGAGTATGATCGGCACAAACCGAAATTTGATTAGCCTGAATCACAAACAACGCAAAAGAGGAAGAAATCATTTAGCAGTTCGGTCAGTAGGCAGGAAAATTATAAATTTCGTCCACTCCCCTTCTGACGAATACACTTCCATGCGGCCTTTATGCAGATCAGTAATAATGAAATACGAGATAGCCAATCCGAGTCCGGTCCCCTCGCCTACTTTCTTTGTTGTATAAAAAGGTTCGAAAATACGTTTACGGATCGCTTTATCCACGCCATTACCATTGTCTTCGATTTCAACAGCCACATACTCAGAATCCCCGTATACACGAAGACAGAACTTCGGACCTCCGTCTTCGTAGACTTTGGATTTCATGGTGTGCGAGCCGTTTTTCAACAAATTCAGAAAGACTTGTTGAATCTCGCTTCCTTCGCAGAAGACCTTCGGCAGATCAGCAGAATATTCACGATTAATCTCAATCTTCTTGAAATCATACTTGGTGGAATAATCATATTCATTGCGAGCAAGATCGACTGTTTTGTCCAGCAATAGAGCCAGATCATATTCTTGAAAATTATCCTCATTTTTACGGCTGAAACTGAGCATATTGCTGACAATGGTTCCGGCTCGGCCCACTGCGGTCGCGATCCCATCCAGAATCCTCGGAACTTCCCTGTCTTCAAGATAGCCATGCAGGTCTTCCAGCCTCAGGTTACGTTTATCAGCAGCCTCAACATTCCCCTTCAAATCGCCAAGAATACGTCGTCTCACATTCTGTGCACCCTGCGCGATAGCTCCAAGCGGGTTGTTAATTTCATGCGCCATTCCGGCCGCCAAGCCACCGACAGAAAGCATCTTTTCATTCTGGACCAACAGATCCTCAAGCCTGACGCGTTCAGTAACATCTTCAATCTGGATAACTACACCCTGATGCTCTCCGGTAAGAATGGGGTAAATCCTAATGTCATCATAAACGATATCGCCATTCTCTTCCCGTGCGATACGTGGATTTTTCCACACTTTACGGCTGCGTAAAACCTTGCTGACCCGATCCATATAAGGCAGCAGGCGGGGAAAAACGTCTTCAACATGTCTTCCGATAGCCTGATCGCCCCTAATCCCTGCGATCTCGGAAGCAGCCTTGTTCAGGCGGGTAACCAATCCGAATTCATCCAGCCCAACCACAACGAACGGCATTGAGTCGACAATAGTTTTCAGCTGGTCACGCAGATAACGATTTTCTTCAAGGGAGCTTTTTAGCTCAGTAATGTCAGTATGAGTACCGATCATTCTTAAGGCCTGACCGTTCTCATCACGTTCTACAGCATCCCCACGACCCAGAATCCACTTCCACGAGCCGTCCTTTGCCTGCATACGGAACTCAACTTCGAAATTCTTAATCTTATTTTCTATACATTCCTTATTCTTGCTGTAGGCATGCTCTTGATCATCCTTATGTATCAGGTCTGTCCATGAATCTACATGATATGGCAGTTCGGTTTCTTTATAGCCGAGCATGGCCTTATAACCCGGGCTGTAATAAACCTCGTTAGTAGTAATATTCCAGTCCCAAATTCCATCTTTGTTAGCTGCCATGGCCAAAGAAAATCTTTCTTCACTCTCCCGGACCAATTCCTCTGTTCGTCGCAGTTTGAAATATGCAAATAACAAGGTAATTAGAAAAACCAAAAGTGCAGTAATAGCTATGCCCCCGGTAACTATTTCTATTTTGTGTCCGCGCCATACTGAAGAGGATTCGTTTATAATCTGACTGCCTGCAGGCAAAGAAGCATCGCGAACCTTGAACTTCAACAAAACATTACGGTCAAAAATAAATCTATTTGCCGCAGTAGCATCCATGACAGGAATATCCTGAGACAATTTACCGTTTAAAATCTCCATTACCATCTTAGCCGCGACAGCTCCCTGCTCGAAATGGAAAATAAGCTTGCCACCGATGATTCCATCGCCCATTCCATGCTCATAAAGATGAAAAACAGGATTATCGCAACTTTGAAGAATCAACTCCAGACCTTCGTCAAAAGATTTGGAAACGCCCTCTTTGTCTCTATAGGCAGCAATCAGCAAAACTGAACTTCTATCCGGCAGCCCTTTAAGAGATTCCTGCAATTCGCCCCAGCTCATGTCCTCTAGTGAAAGCTGTTTGAATTCCAACTGAGGAAAGTCTTTGGTATACTGAAAGAATCGATCCAGATCACCCTGCCCGGTCGGAGTAGAATCCACAATGGCGTATACGCGCACAGCTTTAGGGAAGAGACCTCTAATGCTGGAAATTGTTTCCTGCATTGAAACTGCTTCCGTTACTCCAGTGTAACCTTCTTTTCCTTCAAGAGAACGTGCTTTTTCCTGATTATTCACCCCACAAAAAACAACCGGGATATCTGAGAACAATTCATCCCGGTTCTTCAACATAAAATCCAACGCGTTATCATCAGAAGTAATAATCACATCATACTTGGCTAAACCGGACAGCTTCAGCTTCAAGGACTCTTTGAATACCGCAAGATTCTGTTCAGTCAGAAATCGCTTGGAATCCATAAACTCAACATCAAGATGCACTCCGGCAGGATCAAAAACAGACTTAATACCGTCTATTTGATCAAAAAAAGTAGGAAACCCCGGATGATATGAGCTAATGAGTAACGCTCGATGATCAGCAGCAGCCGCACCAAAGCCCAAGGAAACCAGCGAACAGAGTAAAACAAGTGTAACTATAAAAGTTTTCTTCATAAATAAGCCATATTTAAGCTGCTAATTTTATTTTTTAAAACTATTACTTCATTAATCTATTATTGCCAATCCCTTAAATCAAAAAAGCAACTGAGCATTTGCATATAGACTCTTATGCCGTCCAAATAAAAAAACCTCCGAGCCCAAAAAAGGACCGGAGGTTTTAAACTTCAATACGTATTTAAACTAAGCGCTTTTCACTTCATTGTGAAAAAACAGGATAGGTTCAGTCCCGCTCATGACCACGCTCTTGTTAATCACACACTCTTTGACTCCACTCATGGAGGGAAGTTTGTACATGATGTCGAGCATAATGGATTCAAGAACGTTACGCAGACCTCGAGCACCTGTTTTGCGCTCAACAGCCTTGGCTGCGATAGCTTTCATAGCATTTGCGGTAAAGGTCAAACGCACACCGTCAAGATCGAACATCTTTTTGTATTGTTTAACCAGTGCGTTCTTAGGCTCCTGAAGGATGCGAACCAGATCTTCTTCTGTAAGCTCGGAAAGAGCGGTCTGCACCGGGATACGGCCGACAAATTCAGGAATAAGTCCGAATTTGACCAAATCCGCAGGTTCCGCCTTTGCAAACATTTCGCTGATACCCTTATCGGTCTTTGCCTCAACTTTGGCACCAAAACCGATACCGGAACCGGACATGCGCTGCTGCACAATGGTATCCAGACCGATAAAAGCACCACCAAGAATAAACAGGATATTGGAGGTATCGAGTCTGATGAATTCCTGCTGCGGATGCTTACGTCCGCCTTTGGGAGGAATATTGGCCTCAGTACCTTCAATAATCTTGAGCAAAGCCTGCTGCACACCTTCACCGGAAACATCACGGGTGATGGAAGGACTGTCACCCTTGCGGGAAATCTTGTCGATCTCATCAATGTAGATGATTCCACGGGATGCGGCATCAATGTCGTAATCAGCATTCTGCAACAGCTGTACGAGGATATTTTCAACGTCCTCACCAACATAACCGGCTTCAGTCAAGGTGGTGGCGTCAGCAATGGCGAAAGGCACTTTCAGCACTCTTGCCAACGTCTGAGCCAGCAGGGTTTTACCGGACCCGGTGGGACCGATCAGCAGGATGTTGCTCTTATCGATTTCAACATCATCTGCTCCGCTGGATTGGGTGTAGAAAACACGCTTATAGTGATTGTGTACAGCTACAGCCAGAATCTTCTTGGGATGCTCCTGACCGATAACATATTCATCAAGCAGCTCTTTGATTTCCTGTGGGGACAGGAGCTTACCTGCATCAAACTCCTCACCAACCGCTTCCTGAGCCATGATGTCGTTACAAAGCTGGACGCACTCGTCGCAGATGTAAACATCAGGGCCGGCGATCAGACGCTGAACCTCATCCTGGGATTTGGAACAGAAGGAGCAATGAAGGTCCTGTCCTGAACCATTGTTTTCATTACTCATCAGGAATTAACCTTCCTTGGATTCAATATTTCCACGATTCTCCAGAACCTTATCAATGAGGCCGTATTCAACAGCTTCATCAGCGGACATGAAGTTATCGCGATCAGTATCTTTCTCAATCTCTTCCACAGTCTTGCCGGTATTTTCGGCCATAATAGAGTTGAGAGATCTTCTAAGTCTTAAAATTTCACGGGCTTGAATATCAATGTCAGTAGCCTGTCCCTGCGCACCGCCAAGAGGCTGATGGATAAGGATACGGCTGTGAGGCAATGAGTAACGCTGCCCTTTTTCGCCTGCACTAAGCAGGAAAGCACCCATGCTGGCAGCCTGGCCCATGCACAGGGTAGCTACAGGGGCGGAGATATACTGCATAGTATCATAAATTGCCATGCCGGCAGTTACAACACCGCCGGGGGAGTTAATGTACATGTAGATTTCTTTTTCAGGATCTTCAGACTCCAAGAAAAGGAGCTGTGCGCAGATTACACTGGCAACATGATCATTAACTTCACCGCTGAGCAGGATGATTCTATCTTTGAGAAGACGGGAGTAAATATCGTAAGCGCGTTCGGTACGCCCGGTAGTTTCCACAACAATAGGTATGGTTCCAGACATCTATATCTCCGGGAAATATTTAGTAATATTAATGAAATTTAAAAAAAAATGCAAATAAACCCGTTCGCTAAGGAACGGATAATCACTTGAGAATTCATCCTAAACATTTGAAGGAGTGAGTACAAGTGCAAATCCGGCGGATTTAACAATACACACTGTTAACCGCATATAGAATTATTAACAACCCATTTCCTGCAAAAGCAAAAACGGCGGCGCAGTCAGAGCAACCACGCCGCCGTAAATATTAACTAAGTGACCGGAATTACTCTTCGTCCTTCTTGACGGGATCAATTTCGGTAACATCTGCATTTTCGTAGATGAACTCAGCAGCTTTGTCTGCGAGCAGGCGGTCCTTGAGGGGAACAAGAAGGTTGTTCTCTTCGTAGTAGGACTTAACGGAGCTGAGGTCCTGCTGGGTCTGCTGTGCGATCTGGTACAGAGCACCTTCAACTTCCTGGGGCTGAACTTCAAGTTCTTCACGTTTAGCAACGGTGAGCAGGAAGATTTCAGTACGTACAGATTCTTCTGCAACAGGACGCTGTTCTTCGAGAAGCTCTTCCATGGACTTGCCCAGAGATTCGAAGCTCTTACCGGAACGTTCCGCGCGGCCGATAACGTCAGCAACCATACGCTGCAGACGGTCTTCCATGAGGGAAGGAGGCAGCATGAAATCGAGTTCTTTAACAATGCTGCTGATCAGTTTGGTCTGAGCTGCAGATTTGTTGAGCTGCTTGCGGTTAGCAGTGTAGGACTGCTTAACAACTTCACGCATTTTTTCAACGGACTCGAAACCACCGGCCTGTCTTACAACGTCGTCGGTAAGTTCGGGCATTTTGCGTTCTTTAATAGCGTGAACAGTAACCTTCATGGTTGCGGTCTTGCCTGCGAGATCGGAGTTGATGAAATCATCAGGGAAAGTGATGTCGGTTTCACCGGACTCACCAGCTTTCAAGGTCTTAACGAATTCTTCAAACTCTTCGAGGGAGTGACCTTCACCGATGGGCAGGTCAAAGTTGTCAGCTGCAACACCTTCGAGAGGCTCGCCGTCCATTT
This sequence comes from Maridesulfovibrio spiralis (SeqCode), assembly GCF_048571135.1. NCBI lineage: Bacteria > Pseudomonadati > Thermodesulfobacteriota > Desulfovibrionia > Desulfovibrionales > Desulfovibrionaceae > Maridesulfovibrio > Maridesulfovibrio spiralis (SeqCode). Next base: position 3,983,085 of record NZ_CP182344.1, read on the forward strand.
CTGCGGAGAAAGTTACGGAAGCAAGTTCACCGTCTTTAGCGGTGCGGTCTTCTTCGATGGGAGCAATCTTAGCCATGGACTGCAGGAGTCTGGTTTCAACGTCTTTGAGTTCGTCGTCGGAAACTTCTGCGCGCTCTTCTTCAACAGAGAGGCCGAGGTAACCGGGAGTATCGAATTCGGGAACGATTTCGAACTTGATTACGTAGCTGAAATCTTCATCGCGAACCAGTTCCTTAGCATCAACGTCAATCTTAGAAACAGGTACGAAGGACTCGCCGTTAAGGATTTCGTTGATCTGGTAGTTGATCAGGTCAGTGGTAGCTTCGCTGATAATCTGTTTTTTGTACTTAGACTGAATAACAGAAGCGGGAACTTTACCCTTTCTGAAACCTTTAACCGGGGTCTGAACTTTGTACAGAGCAACGGTTGCATCCAGTGCAGCACCTACTTCTTCTGCGGGTACGGAAACTTTAATCTCTCTTTCTACCGCTGAAACTTCTTCAATATTAAAATCCATCTTGGCATCCTCCTGGAAAATATATCTGCCGGAAACAAAAACCGCTCCAGCAGTTGTGTACTTTGGCTTGAGTCAGTCTAAGTGAATGCTTTCACATTATTCCAACAAAAGAACTGGGATTATTTAGGCAGTTTCCCCACAAAGTCAACCCCCTAAACGGAGTTGAATCACAAATAATGGATAATTTCCCTGTTTTGCTTCCATAAATTCGGCAAAAGCCCCTTCATTAATAAATAGGGGCGGGACTCCGAACCGGAGCCCCGCCCTAAGCAAGGAGGAGATGCGTATTTCTAAAAATTTATGCTGCAATGTTTTGCTTCAGCTCTTTCCTCTTTGATTCAATTCGCTCAATCAATGCCGCTTGTCCCTTATGATCCGGGTTCAGAAAACCTATGGCGAGCTCATATGCATGAACCGCCTCTTCCGCTTTACCGGACATCTGCAGAACGACAGCTAGATTGTTGTGCAGGGTTGCGCGGTGTATTTTTTTGGATTTGCACTGAGACATGGCAATTGCTGTCTTCAGATTGTTTTCCGCTTTATTAAAATCACCCTTATTGCAAGCCTGCATTCCTTCCCTGCTCAACTGCCATGCTTTACCTAACTTACACATATTCAACTCCTGAAATTTATTTTAATTAAGACTTTTCCCGTCTGCTGATTTGAATATAGTGATAATGAATTTCAATGTCAAGCTTTAGTTGAAAATTAATATCAACGAAACAACCCCGCCTGCGTTAGACGGGGTTTAATTTCATTAACGGATGCACACACGGCATTCAATATGCCAACTATCAAGTGCGACAAGCAATAACCGGCTTGCTTTCACCGAATATCTTATCAGTAAAGCGCACATACCAGGCAGCAGACTGCACCTGAATAATATAAGCCACCGCGATAACCAGTGCAGCGTCTGACCCCTGCGCCCCGAAAGCATTGATGGCAATGGCCAATGCAATGGAAAGGTTACGCATAACTGATCCGTACACAAGGGCGATGGCATCACCACGCGGCAGAAAACTCTTGCCGACAATAGTACTTAAGGTGAAGTTGAAGAGATAAAGCAACAGCAGGGGCACAAGAATACTCAACAGAACTTCAGGAGTCGAAGCAATGGTCCGCGCCTTGAGCGCAAGGGCTACAAACACGATCCCAAGCACACCGAGAGTTGAAAGAGGGGGGAATTTAGGTCCAATATACTTTTGGAAATCAGCCTGACCGTATTTACCGACCAGAACACGCTGGGTGGCAAAACCCAAGGTCATAGGCAGGAAGACAATAAAAAATATCTGCTTGAACACTGCCCAGAGATTAATCTCGATAGATGCCCCCATGAGCATCTTCACGAAAAACGGTGTAAGTAAAGACCCGGCTATCAGCCCTACAACTGTCATCTTTACGGCCGCTGACATATTTCCCTTGGCAAATCCAGTCCATGAAATTGTCATTCCGCTGGTAGGCACAAGCCCGGCAAGAAGCAACCCCAGCGCCATGTACGGCTTATCACTGAAAAAGAACAAACCGAAACCATAGGCAACGAAAGGTACAATGGCGAAATTTATCAACTGGGTTAAAAACTGGGCTTTACCGTCACCACCCTCAAAAACCTTTTTGACCTTCAAGGTAACCATCATCGGGTAGACCATTAAGAATGTAAACGGCACGATCATGGATTTGAGCCATGCGGGATCAAAATACAAACCGTAAACAAATCCGGCGGCCATCATTACCGGAATGGCGATGATAAGATTCTTCGTAATTTTCTGTAATGCTGTCCACATATCTTACTCCAATGCTTTTAATTCAATTATTGCCTGCCCTATGCTCATGGGTTAATAACTAATCAAAATGCGGACAACGGACATTGATCCTGATCAACATCACTCTTTATTTACGACTTTAATTATGACTACACACCGACTGGAACAGGAAATCAGTGAGATTCCTATCTTTTCAAAATTAAAAGACGAACAACTGCGTACAATTGCAGAACACGCCAGCATTAGCGAAATCCGCAAAAAAGCAGTCTTTTTCAGCGAAGACAATTCCTCTAAAGGACTGCACGTCCTGCTCTCAGGGAAAGTTAAGCTTTTCAAAATTTCTGACGACGGTAAGGAACAGACTATCTTCGTCTTCGGTCCCGGAGAGCCTTTCTGCCTCTGCTCTGTTTTCTCAGATGGAGTGCTCCCGGCAAACATGAGTGCGTTGGAAGACAGCCGGGTGCTCTACATCAAACCCAAAGAATACGAAGAGCTGGTCCACGCCGATCCAACTATATTAATGAATATGATGCGGGTTATGTCCCGTCGGTTGAAAGACGCCATGGGAATGATCGACTCGCTTGCGCTGAAGCAGGTTCCGTCCCGGCTTGCCGCCTATTTCCTGAGCCGGGAAAAAGGAGGACTGGTGGAGATGGACATCTCTTACCGGGAGCTTTCCAAGATAATCGGCATCACTCCCGAAGCCCTATCCCGGACAATGAAAAAAATGAGTTCCGCAGGCCTGATTGAAGTCACTGGAAATGAAATCAGAATCAATGATTTTAAAGCCTTAAAAAGTTGCAGCGATGGAGGATGCCTGCGCTGAATCCATTTCCCTGCCCATTGAGCAATTTTGTACTATTCTAAAATTGCCGCTCCATGCCATTTTTCTGATCAGAACAAAAAGCAAGGAGCAAACAATGAACTTAGCTGCATTTCTGGCCTACAGCATAATAGTAACCTTTACCCCTGGCCCTTCTAATATAGTTATCTTTTCCACAGCCCAGAACCGAGGACATAAAAAAGCTCTTGAATTTGTCGCCGGCGCGACACTCGCTTTCGGCATAATGCTTAGTCTTTCAGCAGCCCTGAACAGCTACCTGTTTGAAATAATGCCCAAAATTCAGACTGTGATGCAAATCATCGGAACCGCATACATTCTCTATCTGGCATGGAAAATCCTGCACATGGATGATGGCGGAAATGCGGACAGCAGCGGTGGTTTCATGACCGGATTCACCATGCAGTTCGTTAACCCGAAGGTCATCCTCTTCACCCTGACCGTAATCGGCAGTTTCGTAATCCCGGTCTTCACTGATCCGCTGGACATTGCCCTGTACGTAGCTATACTTACACTCATCGGGATGTGCGCCTACTCTTCGTGGGTAGTTCTGGGGACCCTCTTCCGCCGCTACCTGCGCCCATACCAGAAACAGGCCAACATCATCCTTGCACTGACCATGGTCTACTGCGCGTGGTCTGTCTCCGGAATTGCAAACCTCATCTGATCCTGAAAACATGCGTGAATTCAACTACACAAAACATGACGACCTGACCGTACTTTCTGCGCGATTCGATAAATTCGAATACCGCAAGCATTCTCACGAAGAGTACGCAATCGGGGTCACCCTGAACGGGATTCAGAGATACTGGCTGGATGGCGAAATGCTCAATTCCGGTCCGGGGGGAGTTATGTTTTTCCGCCCGGAACAGCTGCATGACGGCTGCTCCGGCGACAAAACCGGACTTGAATACGTAATGGGCTACATTCCACGGCAGCTGGTTGAAGAAATTTCCGGCAAAAATGATGTGCTGAAATTCTCTTCACCGATTATTTATGACCGCAAACTGGCAGAAACCATTGTGCGACTGACCCGCTCCATCGAGGCTGGACACGGCGAATTGCTGGTCAGTGAACTGATCATGAACGTCATCAACCGCAGCGCAAAAACCGATGATGAGCTACGCACGCCCAAAAACTACAAAGCCGTGCGCCGGGCAATCGAGATGATGTATGATAATTTTGAGGCTCCCTTGAAACTGGATGAAATTTGCGCCGAAGTTGAGATGTCCAAGTTCCACTTCATCCGCCAGTTCAAGGCAATAAAAGGACTCTCGCCATACCAGTTTTTTCTCGGACGCAGGATCGAGCAGGCAAAAAAATACCTTGATGAGGGCAAAGAATTGTATGCGGTGATGCTTGAATGCGGATTTTACGACCTTTCCCATTTCAACCGCCAATTCAAAAGCGTGTACGGATTAACCGCACATGCCTATGCAAAACTGCTGAATAAATCCTGCTGATCAATCATCTATATCAAAATCACCGCCATCATCGTAATAGTCGCCGGAGTCATAGTCCGAACCTGCATCTGATGAATCGGTGTTTTCGTTATCCATACCGTGCATGGCCGCCATATGATGCATGTGGGCCATGCCCATTCCCATAGCCATGCCATCATCTTCCTCGGAACGCAGATATGCAGCTCTACGCTTGCCGCGACCGTAAACTTTGCGCATACCTGCCCAGATTAACAATCCTATAAAACTAGCCCCTCCACCCATTACAAACATGGCCAGAGTATCATCGGCTGTGATATCCGGCTCCATAAATCCGGCGATAAGAACTAAGGCTCCGGGAAAGAAAAAAGCTGACCCCAGAACAAACAGAACAAAAACCCTGATTCGTGTTCCCCAACTGACTGTCATACGCACTCTCCCTGCACTGAGATTATTTGACCTTGCCAGAGAATAACATATTTCGGCATCAGCCTCACTGTTTTTAAAACATAAAAGCCGCCCCCATAAGCTGGGGGCGGTTCGCTTCCAAAATTATTGAAAAATTTGTTTTTCCTTTTCCTTCTTTTTTACGGGCAAATCATAACCCTCGGACTTGCCGGAAAGCATATTCATGAGCTTATAGATGCGCTCCCTACCGTCTTCCCATTTATGACCGTCCCATTTACCGACATCCAGCCAGACCCGTCCGGCTTCAGATCCATCGCGATAAGCAGTAATTTTAGCGTCCGCCAGATAAAGCCCGACAACCCATGACCAACGCCCCTCGTACTCAAGCGTCCATTCACAAATATCAACGGGAGTTCCCTGCGGATAAACATCAGGCGTTATGCCCTGCTCACGCAGCCACTCTTTCAGGGTGGTTTTAAAAAATTCACGGGTATCATCATGCACAACAAGGCAGACTTTTTCAGCCTGCAAAATCTCAGGGACCGGTTCATTCACAACCTCAAAAGAAGTGCAGCCCCCGGCAATTCCCAAACACAAGAACATCAATATATATCTGTAAATCTGCAATGCTTCCACCTCATAAAAGATTACAGCCGGAATATACGCACACAACGGCCCGGTCAAGCAATGCCCCCAAAATGAGCAGGCCGCATTGCTGGGCAATGCGGCCTGTCTCGGACAATGGAGTACATGGCTGTACTAGGAAGAAAGTTGTTTTATCAGAACATTAAGTTCATCACTCATCCGAACAAGTTCGGAACTGGCTTCGTTTGCAGCATGCATACCTTCGGCGGTCCGTGAAGCAATGGAATTGATATCATCAACGGCACGGTTGATCTCTTCGCTTGTCGCCGACTGTTGTTCTGCTGCGGTCGCAATGGACTGTACCTGATCCGACGTACCATTGACAATATCAACAATCCGTTCAAGAGTCTGCCCTGAACTATGGGCAATCTCGGTGGACTGTTTCACAGCCTGGCTGGCAAGGCTGACCCCCTCAATGGAACGCTGAGCGCCATTTTGAATCGCTTTAATCGCTGTACCGACCTCGTCTGTAGCGACCATGGTTTTCTCAGCCAGCTTGCGGACTTCATCGGCAACAACCGCGAAACCGCGCCCGGCCTCACCTGCACGAGCCGCTTCAATAGCCGCATTCAAAGCCAGCAGATTGGTCTGGTCGGCAATGTCCTGAATTACATTGATAACACTGCCCACGGAATCGGTCTGCTGACCAAGTTCGTCCATAAAAGTGCCCAGATTATTAGCGTGGCCGTTCATGGTCTCTATGGATTCAATCAGTTCACGAACTTCACTCTGCCCTTCTCCGGCATTACCGGCTGCATCGGTGGCATTATCGGCAGCGTCAACTGCATTGCGGGCAACCTCAAGGGTTGTGCTGTTCATTTCTTCCATAGCAGAAGCGGTTTCGGTAATGCGCTCGGACTGCAACACCGCACCACGGGAGGCCTCTTCAATCTGGGAGGCGATAACCCCTGCAGCGGAATTGACCTGCCCGGTGATATCAACCAGATCAGCCGCAACCTTGGAGACCCGCTCAGCATTTTCCTGAATTTCACGTTGCTGCTGTTTGACTTCAGTAAGGTCGAAATAAATAGTTAAAGCACCGCACAATTCATCATCAAGATCGTAAAAAGGTTCACCGGAAAACTGCAACTCATGTAGCCCGCCATCACCTTCAAAAGAAGTCTCGCCCTCAATCCTGATCCCCTCGCTGACAACACGGTCAGTACGGGTTTTTCTAGAATTGTCGCCATAAACATAACCACCGGTAGTCAGTCCGTAGTAGTCTTCCGGTTTGCCGGTTTTACCTGAAATTTTAAAAAGCTTGCTACCGACAAAGTTAACCCTTGCATCAGCATCACAAGTCATAAACGGATACGCCTCAGCAATGGCATTGAGCACGCCCTCTGCAATGCCAATGCGTTTTTTCAAGGCATCGACGGTAACATAGAGCTGCTCGGAAATTCTCCCGAGTTCATTTTTACTTTTTTCCGGTCGGTTGAAATTGAAACTTCCTTCTGCAACACCCTGTAAATATGTAATTATTTCATCCGTATCTTTGGTTGCCCGGACAGAAAAAAGTTGAACAAAAAGCCCCCCGCTTAAAAGAACCGCCGCAAACACCATCCCGGACATAATCATGGTTTTGAATTGCGATTCCGCCATCATTTCGGCAACAACAAATACAAGCAAAGCTCCGAGCACAGCACTGACCAACACCCCAATAAATAATTTGGTCTTCATAGCACCCTCATAGTTGACAGGTTCAAATGAAAGTAAACTAAACAACACCCCCAAACAAAAAGACCAAACTCGAAACACATCCTATGCCAAAGTGTTCAATTTTGATCGATTCCGAAAAGATTATTTTCGAAATTACTCAAAACGATCACTTGAGTCAATCCTTTGTGATTTTTTTGTTACAACCTGACCCAAAAAATATACTATAAGAAATAATTACAACTAGTTAAAAACTGCGGATCCGTTTATGATCCTCAACAGCACAAATAAAACCCCACAAACAGCAGACAATTCTCGATTCTCACAAACGCATAATTCAGACCAGCCATCTCTTGATCGCCTAAATTGGGGAAATTGCACACTAAACAGATAAAAATTCGAAACTAAAAAGAAAATTCGCTTGACAAGGAAGCACAGCGATGGATAGTAAAAGGTTCTGCGCGGGCAATTAGCTCAGTTGGATAGAGTGTCAGCCTCCGGAGCTGAAGGCCACAGGTTCGAATCCTGTATTGCCCGCCAGAATATGAAACTATACAGTCCGATACTGTTTATTAAGCCCCTGAATTTCAGGGGCTTTTTTTGTTTTTCTAGTCTTTTTCAGTTCGTCGCAATCCGTTTTTGTCCACGTTGATGTGTGGGTAAAAATGTGGGTAATATAGAGTCCATTACCCAACGTTTACCCACATTACCCACAAAGGGGACAAATAGATGGCGTTAACGATTAAGAAGATTGAAGCAGCAAAACCTAAAGATAAGAACTACCGCATTTCTGATGGTAACGGACTTAGCCTGCTGATCCTTCCCAGCGGCACCAAAACGTTCGTTTACAGGTATAGAAGACCTGTCACCCGGAAAGAAAACAACATCACATATGGGCAGTTCCCAGAATTGTCTTTAGCCGATGCGAGATACTTGCATGTTCAGGCAAAAGCCTTCTAGCGAAAGGGATTGATCCGGGCGAAGACCGGAAGGTAAAGAAAAGCGAAGAGTCGCAAGACAATTCCTTCGAAAGCGTAGCCAATGATTGGCTTAAGAAAAATAGTACAGAGTGGACACCTAAAACTCACCGCACCAATCAAGGACGTCTTGAAAACCATGTTTTCCCCTACATCGGGAAAATGTCGATTGCCGAAATTACCCCAAAAGAAATTCTAGCCTTACTCCAGCGGATAGAATCCAAAGGCACCCATGAAACCGCTCGCCGTGTGTCCTCTCTCTGCTCTCAAGTTTTCCGTTATTCCGTTTTTGTCGGCAAATCCGAAACTGACCCTGTCCATATTGTTAAAAACGCTCTTCCTCCCATTACCAAGACGCGCAAGCATCGTGCTGCTCTTACCGACCCAAAAGAAGTAGGCAAGCTTTTACGGGCAATTGAGGACTACCCCGGACATCATATTGTTAAACAAGCATTACGGGTGGGTCTATACACTTTTACCCGTTCAATTGAGATACGCGGTATGACGTGGGATGAAATTGATTTTGACCGCCGGGAATGGCGTCTTCCCAGTAAACGAATGAAGATGCGTAAGCCCCATATTGTACCCCTCTCAAATCAGGTCTTATCAATTCTGACTGACGTAAAAGAATTAGGCTTACCTTCAAAATATGTTTTTCCCAGCGTTGTGAATAATTCCAACATGCTCTCTGAAAACACTTTGAATATGGCCTTACGCCGACTGGGCTATACCAAAGAGCAATTATGCTACCACGGTTTCCGTGGAACATGCACTACCCTGCTCTACGAAACTGGCTGGCCGCACGATATGGTTGAACGTCAGCTTGCCCATGTTCAGACAAACCAAGTCCGCGCAGCCTATGACCATGCGCAGTACATCGAACAGCGTACCCGGATGATGCAGAGCTTTGCAGATTATCTGGATAGTCTTCGGGATGGTGGCAGCGTAATCCCGTTCAAGAAAAGAGCTTAACACGGCCTATTGACCAGTGTTGCCTGAGAGGTTACATTATGATTAAAGGATTTGCCCACAAGGGTGAGGTCTTCCCCTATTCTGTACCGGTCAAATATAGAGAAATTTGGCCTTCTGAGGGTGTCTTATGGGCAAGGGCAAAATCGTTTGGCGTCTGATCTCCCAATGAAGAATGCGGACGAAATTCATTATACTCCTTGCGCCATGTTTCAATTTTGGTTCGAGCGTCTGAAACAGATAAAAACCAATGTGTATTCAAGCACTCGTCCCGAAAACTTCCGTTGAAAGATTCAATAAACGGATTATCTGTTGGTTTTCCGGGCCTAGAAAAATCCAGAACTACTTCATTTTCATAAGCCCATTTATCAAGCGCTTTAGAAATAAATTCACTGCCGTTATCTACTTGGATGCGTATTGGCTTCCTACCTGAGATGACACGTAGCCATTCCAATCTGGCAACGACTTGATTCCCCTTTATGGAGGAATCTACGTGAATATCTAAGCACTCGCGACTAAAATTATCGACCACAGTTAACGCTCTTATTCTTCGGCCATTGTACAGATTATCAGCCACAAAATCCATCGACCAGCATTGATCAATAGTGGAGAGTTCTGGACGATCCATTCAGCGTGCGGCAGATATGTGTCGTCTTGGTCGTTTAGAGCGCAGGTTCAAGCCTTCCTCGCAATATATGCGATGCACCTTCTTGTGGTTCACATACCAGCCTTCTCTTCTCAACAAGATATATATTCTATGGCAACCGTAGCGCACACGGCTTTCAGCAATATCCCTGATACGGAGTCGTAAGGGGGTATCGTCCTTGCGCACCGACTTATAATAGTAGCTCGATCTTCCAAGACATAGAACTGAACATCTTCTGCGAATGCTGACTCGGTAAGCCTGCTCCAAATATTCAGCAAATTTGATCAACTGGGCAGGCTTCAAAGCTTTTTTGTCAAAACATCCTGAAGCATTTGCTTGTCCAAACTCAGATCGGCAACCAGTTTCTTTAATTGGCGGTTTTCTTCTTCAAGCTGTTTCAAGCGGCGCAGCTCGCTTACGCCAAGACCACCGTATTTCTTTTTCCAGTTGTAAAAAGTAGCTTCGGATATCCCCATCTTGCGACAGACTTCGTTGACCTTTGTGCCCGTTTCGGCCTGACGTAGTGCAAATGCAATCTGTTCATCGGTAAATTTACTTTTCTTCACGGCAAACTCCTTACTGTGACAATAGGTTGGTTTGCCAAAAATCTCTATTTTTAAATGGTCCAGCTTATTGGGAAGACGTCAATGATTCCATAAGAACATCTTGTCTACGCAGGTATACTATAATCTTGGTTTTACATCCGGCTAAAAATATAGATAGGTTCTTTGCAAAAGTTTTTGCAATAGATTCAGAATGTAAATATGACATCCCAGAATATGCCTCATGAGACATAATAAAAGTTTTCTCCGGACGGGATAATTCATCACGAAAAATTCTCCTGAGAAATATACTATTATCTCTTTCTGCATAAGACTCGTTTTCCAGCATAAGACGCACTCTATTAAGCATATCTCGTGGACTTACGCGAAAACCTTTACGCTCTAGAAAATCAATGTTGTTAGCGAGAATATTCTGTAGAAAAGTCGTTCCCGTTTTTGGTGTCCCGATATGGAAAAAAATATTTTTCATCTACTATCCTATCATTGACACAAAAAACACGCATTGCATATCCTATACAATAACTCGGCAGCACATACACATACAATATGCATTATTAATTATCTATAACACCTCTTCATAACCAACAAAACGCTCATTATAAAGATTGGACTACCGCAGATACAAAGATAGTGCTTTGCGCACCCCTCAAATACAAAAGACTGCATGTACTTTGTGATTTTGTTTACATTACAAAGAATTATACCGTACACTTTACAATGTCAATAACCCCAAAAGAGAAGGTAAGGCGTCAATATTGTATTACTTATGTACTCATTTGAAAAATTGCCAACACTTCCTTATATACATTCTCGTCACCAATTTCACATATATCAATGAAAAGATTTAAGGCCGCATTATGAAATTTTCTCCATCCTGCTACAGACTTCGCAGTAGCAGTGGTGGTTATTTTGTTGGTTCCTGGAAGTGTAGATTCTGCGATTTCTTTAAGCAGTAACCTTAATTTACCACTTATAAGTCCTCATCGGTATAAGATGATATTTATTTTTTTTTAGGCCGTGTGTCTAAATCTAGTCGGATTGAAAGTCTTTTCCCCATTTTTAATATTGAATCCGATGCTTCCGTTTGAGCAAGGCTATTTAAATATTCCTCTGTCTTATTGAGTTTCCCTGCGGCTGCATAGGCCTGAGCCGCTAAAAAATGATCTATAGGTTGCTCCCAAGACTGGTTCGTCAGGCACTCTAGCGCACATTGAATAGCTTTGCTGTAATTTCCACTCTTTAATTCTAAAAGGCCAAGTTGGCGTGTTGCTTCTGCTGGATTGTACTTCATCTTTGTAGCAAGCCTGCATGAAATTTTAGCTCTTTCCAAATCATTTTGCGCTGCGAAATACGTAGCCCGCTCCATGACATATTCGTAACGGGCCTGATCCTTTGCCCGTCTCGCCTGTATTTCCACAGGGGAGCCGAAAATAAGAGGAAGGCGTTTACTCAGCACACGTAACTTGTTGGCCTGATACCGCATCGGCTGCAAGCGATGCTGCCGTGTTATCTGTCCAGCCCCCGAGGTGGCATCATACTCGCGGAAGTAGTACTCAGCTGTTAATACATTAATATGGTACGGATAACTTATAGCTGCCATACGTCTCCATAGGTCAAAATCGAGAAATGCACTCAATTTCTCATCCATACCTCCAGCTTTTTCAAAAAGTTCTCTCGCATGAACGACGGATAGCCAAGTGATTTTATTTTCATGGGTAAGGTCGGCTATTGTGACCTGTCGGGAATAAATCAAAGCCTGCTCTTTGATGACAAATTCACCTGGCCGGTTGGGAAGCTCTGACATAATCGACTTCAGCGTATTTGAAACCGTCATGGAAATATTAGGAACATTCTCCAGAAAATATACATGCCGCTCGAGATGGTTGGGGTAATAAATATCATCGTCGTCTAAATAAGCGACGTATTTACCCTTGGAAAGTTCCCACGCCTGATTGATTGCATTGCCTTTGCCTTTATTCTGCTCATTGTCCATTAAAGTAATACGCTGATCGTTGAAAGACTGAACAATGTCATCGACAGGCGCTCCACCATCGCGCACGACAATAAGCTCCCAGTTGGAATATTTTTGAGCAACAACAGAAGCTATGGCTTCTTTAAGAAATGTGCGACGATTGTAAGTACTCATCAAGACAGAAACCAAAGGACCATTCCCGTCTGTACTCAATTTGGGAACAGTTTCACGTACACGGTCACCAGGATCTGCCTTAATCAGATCATTGGCTATGGCGACTAGGTCTTCCGCTCTTTGGATGAAAGAATATTTACGTAATACTTCCTGATGCATTTCCGCTGCTTTTTGACGCCGTTTATCTTCATCTGCAAGTAATTCGTCAATAATTTCCTTAAGATTGTCCCGGTCTTTATAGGTGGGGACATCAAGGACCTGTTCCATACCGTTTACAGTGTCTGAAACCACAACAGCACCGCAGCAGGAAGCATCGAAGGTTCTGTTATTAACAAAGCCGAATTCACGCATTTCCGGCTGGTGGTCGTTAAGTACGATACGGGCCATGGAGTATACTATGGGCAGCTGTTCCCAAGGAGCAAACTCTCCCCTGAACATTCCCTTAGGCAATAAACCTTTCCAGCCTTGTCCCCATACACCGACAGTGTAATCAGAAGGCAACAGGTCAGCCACAGCTTTTCGCATATTCAGGCGGCCGCTACCACCATTATTGCCGACAAATACTACATCGAAAACTTTTTTCGGAGTTAGTTCGGAAAAATGGCGGGTATCCGTGGCCTGCAAAAATTCCAAAATAGGAACACCAAGCTCCCCTTTCAACGTTTTAGCATGCTGCTTGGAAGCGACCAGAACAGCGTCGTAGCCGGAAAGTTCTTCTGTAGTATGCAGGGTTGGATGATTTAACATCCACATAATATTAATATTGTAGGGTTTTGGGTGATACTTGGACAATCCCTTGATATGCACGACAACATCGATATCCAGATCGTCGCTGCCCCATTCATCAAGGTAATCTATGCGTACTTCATGTCCGGCACGAACCAGTTCCCGTGCGAGACTTTCTGCATAAAACGAATCTCCCCAATTGGCATGAAAGCGATCCGGAGGACCAATTTTAATGGCCCAGCGCAGAGCCCCTACTGGAACTATTCGTTCGGCCTGAGAACAACAATAAGTATAGTCATCCTGTACTAATCGCTCACGCCATTTAAGAAGGGTTCTCGCCCTGTTGCGTATCAGCCGGTCCGTATCAAGACGTCCAACGCTAATACTCTCGTGATGAGTTACGACGGAATCAGGGCGGTAGATTGCCCGCATGCCTAATTCGGCATACCTGAAACAAAGATCGATATCCTCATGTCCGTTATCAAAACCTTCATCAAACATACCCATGGAGAGAAACTGTTCCCTGCGTACTGCGGCACAGGCAGCAGTAACGATGGGGAATTCTCTGCGTTCCATGACTAAAGGATGGTCGGCAGCCAGTTGTTGATGCACATGTTTGGGAAGTCTGTCGCGGCCGACAGCCACTCCGGCATGTTGAATGGTTCCATCTGGAAACAACAGCCGTGCCCCGACGATGCCGGTATCAGGTTCACGTGAAAGCTCATCCAGAAGCGGCTCCAACCAGCCAACATGGACCTCAGTATCATTATTCAAGAAAACCAACACATCCCCTCCGGCAGCCAAAGCCCCCTGATTCGATGCCGCGGCAAAACCGAGGTTAGTGTCATTATGTACAATAACCACATCACCACCCAATCCTTTCAATAAAGGGCGGGTATTGTCGGTACTGGCATTATTTACCAGAACGACTTCGTAATTAATATCTGAGCTTGTGTTCGTAAGAATCGCATTAAGAGCTTTGAGGGTATACTCAGCCTGATTAAAAAGCGGGATAACAATAGAAACTCGATGACTATATTTTTTATACATCCCCCCCTTGCACACAGCCAATACATGAGAATTTGTTCCGATAGGAACTTTACGTTCTATGGATCCAGAGTTGAGCTGCTCAAATTTTACTTTGTCGAACCACGGCTCAAGCATAGCTCTCAGGTGGTGCTTGGTAAAAACTGGAATTTCAGTCACATGCCGATCCAGATGATACCGTTCAGAAAAAGACGCTATAACCACCAAAGTTCCGCCAGCAACCAGACAACGTTTTGCTACATCAAGAATTCTAACAAACTCCAGTGAGCAAAGCCCGTCCAGCAGGCAGACTACCAGACCGAAGGCACTGGAATCATCATTCGTCAGCGTTTCTTCCGAACGAAAAGAATATGGAAAATCCGTTGGAAATGTTTTTGCACCAGAAGCAAGAAACAAAACCTGATCATCAGGACGTCGCTGATCATAAGCAATCGCGCAAAAAGCTTCAATTTCCTGTGCGCTTAATGTTTGTGCACCGCTAACAGTGGTTTCGGATGAATATGTATACTGCATTCTGCTTCCTAATTTTTAGAATTCGCATATGATTAACTGCAGATCTGTTTTAGCAAAGAATCATTTTTAAACCAACCGGCAACACTCCGTTAATCTACCCGGACGAATATTAAGAAGCTTTTACTCAAATTTACAAACCTGCTGCTTGTACTCATTATAAATTTTAAGTTGTGTTTCGGTCATAGTTTTTTTTCTGGATGCAAGCATATTCATTACGTCTTTTGAAAAGGCATCCTTAAGCATGAGGCTTACGGAGAAGGCCATCAGCAAGTAGGCAATGTCTGAGGAGCCGTCTATGCAATCTTTAAAGACTTTCAGAGCGTCCATCGGCTTTGAGAGCCGCAGCAGGCAGACAGCATACATCAGCTGAGCACTGTTCAATTCTGTATAGAGTTTCTGCGCTTGCTGTAGGCTGCGCGAAGCCTGGTTCAAATCATTACTTTCGAGTGCGATGTTACAGTTAAATACAGCATATTCAAACTGCGCACGTTGTTTTACTTCTCGAAGCTCAGCTTTGAGTCTATCATCAACAAGAGGGATATTTTTTGACAAAACTCTCAGACGCTGCCGCCTGTATTCCAGCGGGTCTTTTGTAGCGAGATCAGTAATATGCCGGCCTTTTTCTTGATGAAGATAGTACTCGGCTGTTGTATAATTTACATGATAAGGTCTTGCGAAACAAGCCAACCTGCGCCACATATCAAAATCTATAAGTACGCGTAGTCGAGAATCAAATCCTCCAACCTTTGCGGCTAAAGAACGTTTGTGCAGGACATTAATCCCGGTAATGTAATTG
This sequence comes from Maridesulfovibrio spiralis (SeqCode), assembly GCF_048571135.1. Lineage (NCBI taxonomy): Bacteria > Pseudomonadati > Thermodesulfobacteriota > Desulfovibrionia > Desulfovibrionales > Desulfovibrionaceae > Maridesulfovibrio > Maridesulfovibrio spiralis (SeqCode). The sequence continues at coordinate 3,998,734 of NZ_CP182344.1, forward strand.
AATTCAAGCAGGTCCTGAAGCCCTACTTGTTTTGAATAACAAACGCTGCGTGAAATTTCGTTTTTATCAGGGTCCATAAGGACCTCCACGCCATTTGAATAGACAAAATCCTGATTCTGCAGTCTGGCAGTGATCATAAGCCTTTCGAGGTGATCTTCATACCAGATATCGTCATCATCAAGATAGGCCAGATATTCGCCTGCACTTGCCTCGAAAGCTACATTCAGCGCCGCAGCTTTCCCGCCATTTTGCTCAAGTGAAATCAATTTTATGCGGGAGTCATTAATGCTCCTGACAAGGTCGCCCACAGGCTCACCGCCATCTCTTACGAGACAGACTTCCAGATTTTTATATGACTGAGAAAGAATACTTTTGAGAGCCCGTTCAAGAGGTTCCTTACGGTTATATGTGGCAATAAGCACAGAAACCAACGGTCCGTGAGTACGAAAATGCCGGTCGCAAAGCTTAGCGCGTACGGCAGTTGTACGTTTTGCAATTATAGGCAACAGATCATTTAATTTATTAAATATTTCAAAAACTAAGTTGTCACAGGATCCCGCATCTGGATCAAGAACTAAATCAAATGCAGCTGGAGCAGATTCTTCTTTCGCCAACAAAACATTAAAATGCCATGGTTTCGGAGACCAATGCTCCGACCTTTCAATATATACGGCTACTTCAACTTTTGAATCTTCTTTATTCCAGTCCTTTTCTTCATGAAGCACACAGCTGTGCCCCGCCTGTAAGAGTAGCTTTTCAAGACATTGTCCAAGTGCTGAATCATTATGGCGGGGATCAATTTTTATGGCGAAATTAAATTTGTTCATCTACGTTTATTGTATGTAATCAATTTACCCAAAATTGAGACAAAATCGAGGACCAATAGTTAGATAAAAGCAACTCTGCTTTGCGATCAGGGCTGCATAAAAAATGTGGTAATTAATTATTGGTCCATCCAAATCGTATTTTTATGTTTTCGGGTAAACGCTTATCTGCATACTCTTTCTGTTCTTCAGAATAAATGTCCATCCATTCGTTACTGGATCCTTTTCTGAAATTATATTTTCTATTGTCTCTTCTATTGATTTCTAGATTTACTCCTGTTGCGGAGAGATTAAAATAATGCAATATAATAGAAAAAAGCAACTCTGGAAATTCCTTAAGTTCCTGATGGGTTGTAAAAAAAATTCTCACAGGAGATTCCTCGGAATCCTGATAATTCATCCATCCTTGGACCATCTCGACACGTTGCGTAAATTCATTTTCCAGATGACACCATAGTTTATCTTCAAGTGACATGGTGAGATATCTTTCGGGCAAGGCCGGGATGATACGCTCGAACCAATCATATTCTTTATTATTTAATTTAATTTCTATTTTATGAATCCAAGATAGAATGCTTTGCCTTGGATCACGGATATGCACAATACACCGAGAAACATGTTGACGAAGAACTATGTTATTAATCCGTGATGACGGGATATGACATATACTGACTCCATTCTCCCTTATGGATTTATTAAGTTTAGTCCAATCCAAAAGGGATTCTCTCAGTTCGTATCCTGCATGGACCGGCAGCCATGAAGAGTTGATTGATTCAGCCACTTTTTTTGAAATATATGTTGAACCTGAATGCGGCATTGAAATAAAAAGCGGATGGAGACAGGCTCCACTTTGTGCAGCACTTAACTGGCTAAGCCGACAATTTACAGCACATGCGAAATAATTTTTATCGTCTATATACTTTGTAAACTTGCTGGACTGTGTCGTCAGTTCATCCAGTGCACGTTGAACAGCTTGTCTATCAATATTTAATTTGAGCGCCTGGTTAAGCAGTTTCACGGCTTCCAATTTCATGCCTGCCCGCCCCATTTCTCGGGTAAACCTGACAAAAGAGTCGAGACTTGGATTATCTGATTTTACAAAAGATGGCATAACTATAGTTTTCCCGCTTACAGAATTTCTTCAAGTGGAGTATACTTGGCGCCGGCATCTGTTATGAGGCTATCCTCTGTTGTTGAATAAAATTCAACTCCATGTTTCCGTACAAGATCGAAATATGTCTTGAAAGAAAGACGATGATCGGATTTTTCATAATAAGGTGTAGCTGCCAATTTATCATATGGAATCGCCAGCATTTCCAGCTGTGTTTCCAGATCATCAATCTCATGGTCCACTGGATAAGTTCTATTGGCGTGGACTTCGCGTAAATCATTGATAAGCTGTTTTTTTATCTTCCCGTCTTTGCTGTAGTAATGAAGCGAGTTACGTTGTTCAAAACCGATATAGACTACATTCTTTGCACCAAGAATGGCTGCAAGATGCGTTGCGGCAAGAGCTGCGTTATATTTTGTGTATACATACGGTTCCGGTCCGCCCAAGGTTAACGGAAGTTCCTGACAGTCGTCAGGAAGTATTTTACGCTTAAGGGTAAGGACATCATTTTGGAGCGGAAGTTCATAGACTCTGCGGTGATGGATGTAGGTGGATGAATCACCGAGATATTTTTTAGCAATTAGAATTTCAGTAAAATAGGCAGACATAAAATAGGTAATATTGCGCAATCTGTAAAAGACTCGATTCAAAGCAATAGTCGTTAATTTACTAAGTGCAGTCAGCTGCTTAAAGCTCAAATCATTAAAGGAAGGTGCCGCTCCAATCAAAAATATAGTTTCTCCCTTATGACGTCCATTCAACTCAAGAAGTCGATCCAGATTAGATTTCATAATATCTGACATTGTTTCATCCTTAATTATTGATAGTGAGTGTTGACATTTCCAATGCCATGCAGCCTCTTTATTCTCCTTAGCTGAAGCAATTCTGATCACAGACTTGCTATTGCATTTAAAATTCTGTGTTTCCCAGTCCCATCTACTAATAATCGTCCTTGTTTTGACATGAATAACCGTAACTCATATTTATCAATAAGCATTTGCAATCTTTGTATCAAAATACGCTGATTTACCTGAGAATCAGGGGGCGAGGCTAGTATTGCACAATTTCTTTGTGCAAAACCATCCGCGATGGGTTCCTCGTGATCAATTGAGGGGATGGTTATGGTGGGACGGCCTAGCCAAGCGCATTCATAAAGAGTTCCCCCCCCTGCCGTTATGACAATATCCATATCACGCAGCAATTTTAGAAAACCAGGAGGATTGGAATAGATAATGATCCCGGGATCATCAGCAACAATTGACCGAATCTTGTCATGCCCTGAAAATGCCGGCCCGAGGACAATATGCAGCCGTAAATCCGGAAATCGTCCCTTAAGCGTGCCCAGAACTAGAGCGGTCAGGTTTGCAGGGTCTGATCCCCCCATAGTGATCATAACATCCAGCACTTTTTTTTTGATGGAAGCACCTTTCAACATACCGTGGGTCATGAAATATGATGGCCCCATAAGACGGGCTGAAGCGGGTATAGGCGATGGGTATACCATTGAATCGGCTGATATGTTCGCATTGATTAGCATATCAGGAACGCCTGTAACAGCACCCTTGGTGTCAAAAACAATTGATAAAATGCTGTGGGAGCGGCAATAGTCGAATAATAAAGAATAAGGTGTTTCAATCAAGTCACAGATAAGCCGCTCGGGCTGAAAATCATTGCAAATGTCAATCAACGCATCATCGGAATCTTCAGGCAGTGAAACGACATCAAAACCGTGGTCCCTGATAAATTTCTGACCATCTGCGTAAGGCTTCATGACGTATATAACTTCATGCTCTTTACGCAGTTCCTGCGCCATAATCAGAGACCGGACCGCATGGCCCATTGAAACCCCCCAAACTCTGCCCGCATCGACGCGAAATACAGCCCTTACCATTTACCCCACCTTGTCCAGTGTTATTATTTCCCCTTTTGCTATATCGCACTTCAGTTGCGACGACTTGATATCAGTCCATAAATACATGGTTGAATCCACACTGGAAGGAGCCAGGAAATGGACATCTTTGCGTGTAATGGATTCCCCTCTTTTCATATTCCGTGCCGCATATACTCCGCGCCGCTTGAAAAGACGTGGCGGAATTTCCTCTTCAGCTGGTTCTTTTCGTCCATGACCAAGTGCTGATTCGAGTTCGCGAATCTGGTGTTTAAGCTCAGAAAGTTCAGCCGGGTCCATTGAACAAGCCTGATCTGGACCTTCCAATTTCTTATCCAGAGTAAAATGTTTTTCAATCACCTTAGCACCGAGAGCTACTGCCGACAGTGGAATATGGATGCCCTGAGAATGGTCGGAAAAACCTACCGGACATGACAAGATTCCGGCAAGTGTTTGTATGGCCCGAAGGTTCATTGCTTTAGCCGGCGCAGGATAAAGAGAAACACAATGCAGCACTATAGAGTCTGTGTTTCCGGCTTCCTCTACCCAACGAACGGTCCTTAACGTCTCTTCAAGAGTACTCATACCAGATGAAAGTATTGTGGGAAGTCCCAGTTTAGATACAGCCTGAACATGTTCTTTGCAGTCAAAGTCCATCGCTGCCACTTTAATAAGCGGCGGTTTTTGTTTTTTTATAAACTCAAGACTCCCATGATCCTCAGGAGTTGAGAACAGAACTATACCTTTTTTACGTGCCTTGTTCCAAAGATCCAGTTCGTCCTCCCAAGATAGCTGGCAGTCCATGTCTAATTTGTAGCACGGATGACTGGGGTGGAGAAATTCGGGAGTATTAAATGTCTGTATTTTTACAGCATCGGCACCGGAAGACCAAGCCGCATCTATCATTTCCCAAGCCAATTCAGGGTTTCCCATGTGATTGATGCCAACTTCAGCGATAATATAGCAGGGAGCATTACCACCCACCTCGCGTCCGGATATATTTATAATTTTATCTTGCATACTTTTTCTATTGCTTTGTTAATTCTTAGCATAAGCCTCTCCCCTTCCCTCGGGAATGTCGCCGATCTGGGGTGCGAATGGGCGTTGGCAGCAACGGCAGGCGGAATATTTATTCAGCCGGTTCCCGGACATATGAGTTGATCTTAACTCTGCCATAGCCTCTCCGTGCCATATCTCTTTTATTGAGCTCTGCCCTATGTGCCCAATTATATTGGTACCGTCCCAATCCGAAATACACATAGGAACGGACCCGTCGTAAGCCACGGTTATGCGTTGCCACGGATACTGGCAAGAAAAATTATCTTCCTGTTCTGTCACTGTCTTTGAATAATCGTGCAACGGATTGAAGCTAATATTGTCAGTAATAGGGGCAAAATGATCATAATATTCAGAAGAATCCTCTTCAATATATGTCCATATTCCTTGTATCTTAACCAGAGGAAAGCCCTCTGCTTCTTCCTTTATGCGATAAAGAGTGGCAATATTTTCGGTTATTTTATCAAATTTCAGCGGAGAGCGGAGTTTATCATAGTGATGCGCAAGCCCATCAACGGAGACTGTAAGGTAATCAAGCCCAGCTTTAACCAGTTCACGCGAGTATTCCGGTGTAAGGTTACTTCCATTTGTAAGAAATGAAACCTCTTTAATGCCTGTTTCTTTTGCAAAAGCTATCATTTCTATCAGCTGAGGATGAAGTGTACTTTCTCCCCGCCATGAAAGACGGATAGAATAAAGATCATTTTTAGAACATTCATGAATAGCAGAAACGTAAAGATCAAAATCCAAATCACCATGATCCTGATTGGATAGATGGGGCCTGAAGCACATAGGACACTTAAGGTTGCAGCGGGAACTTGCTTCGAAATCTACATGCAGCGGAAAATCAGCTACGTATTGCCATTTGGGATAATTGTACCATTGATAACGGTTAACACAATAATCCTTAAAATGACGTCTTCTTTCTTCCCATAACCGACTTCTTTCATTTGAGTTGAGTGAAAACTGATGGTTATTGATAGCTGTTTGAGGTTTCATTTTGATAGTCCTGCTTTTGCTTGTTCACAATTATTTTTTGTACATAATGTGCATTTTTTTCTGATAGATCTTTGTTCTCCGCCAAAAAAACCAGTATATCTTGAAGTGGTACAACTTCCTCATGATAAAGATTTTCATAAATAGTTCTAGCAACTTCCAAATCTTCTGGATAGTCGACTGTAAGTCTAAGGTCTGATAAATCTTTACCATTTGTTAAGTTGTAGATAGAAAAAATATCCGGGTTGTTCAAAAAGTACGGATTTACATGTTCCCGCGCGTAATCAGTACGGGCTTCCTTCCAGGCCTTGGCCAGTGCGTTCATACGCATGGCCTCCTGATTCAGTCCTATAGGCCATGTCGGAGGATAAAAATTACAAATATAATCCAAATCCCGGTGTGCTTGTAATTCGGAAAGCATAAGACAGGTTATTTCCGGATCAACAAATGGATTATCTGCCGTATACCTGACAATTATGTCTGCGTTTATCTCCATAGCAGCGTTATAGTATCTGTCCAGCAGATTGTGCTCACTACCGCGAAAAACATTTACGCCATATCTTTGCGCCAATTCGACTATTGGCGCGTCCTGAGGCTGATCTGTTGTAGCAATCACAATTGTATCGGCCGGGGATTTTTGAGCCCGCTGAATAATATGGGCAAGCATTGGTCGGCCGACAATGTCCTCAAGTACTTTCCCCGGAAGGCGAGCGGACCCCATTCTGGCTTGAATTATGATTGCAACATGTTCCTGCATTTCCTGTTTCATCTTTCCTCAATTTTATTTACAGCTTGACTTCGGCTTTACGAGTCTGAAAGGACCAATAAAAAGTTCTTCAATGCCTGTAGCATAAAATGTTCGAATAGCTTGAACCGGCGTCATGACAATTGGTTCGTCATTATCGTTGAAGGAGGTATTGAGCACTGAAGCAACTCCTGTCAGCTTTCTGAACTCATCAATCAACTCCCAGTACAGAGGATTCTCCGCGCGGGTTACTGTCTGGATACGGGCGGTATTATCAGCATGGGTGGTTGCGCCGAGCGGATTGTTTTCCATACGCACGTCATAGACCATCTGCATAAATGGGCTGCATTTGCCGGATTGGAAATATTCACTCTGATATTCCGCCAGCACAGCTGGAGCAAAAGGCCTATACCACTCCCGGTGCTTCACCATGGCGTTAATCTTATCTTTCATTTCCGGTTGACGAGGATCAGCAAGAATAGAACGGTTACCCAAAGCACGTTGCCCATACTCCATCCGCCCCTGAAACCAGCCTACCACGCGTCCCTTTGCTATGGACTGCGCCGCAGTCACTGCAGGATTCTCAAGACGTTCGTATTCTATAAGGGAAGCATCGAGAGCCTCTTTAATTTCTTCTTCTGAATATCCCGGCCCCCAGTAGTCATGATCCATGCTGAATGAACGGGGGTTTCCAAGTTCCTGACACCAATGCCACAAACAGGCCCCGAGGGCGCCTCCTCCATCATCGGCACTAGGCTGAACCCAAACATTGTCAAAGTTGGAATCACGTTGCAACAAGCCGTTCATCTTGGAATTCATGAACACACCACCGGCAAGGCAGAGATTATGTTCTCCGGTCATTTCATGAATCCGCGCAGCGGCTTTCAGACCGACCTCCTCTACCCTCTTTTGAAAACTGGCTGCAATATCCTTGTGGCGTTGAGTCAGTTCCTCACCAGCCAGTCGTTCAGGGCCAAGGAACCTTGTAAAGGCCTCGGTATACCTTCTGGGACTCCATAGGTAGTAGCTGAACATATTGAGATCGACTCTGATCTGGCCGGTCTCATTGTCAAAATCAAGCATCTTGGCAAAAGCTTCATAATAGGTAGGCTTGCCATATGCAGCCAGCCCCATCACTTTCCATTCATCGGAGTTTGCCCTGTATCCTAAGAACTGTGTCACAGCGGCATAAACAGCCCCTATAGAATGAGGAAATTTAGTTGCCCCCAGACGCTCAATCCGATTACCCGCTCCACGCCAGAAGGCATGGGTATGGTCATCGCCATAGGCATCCATGGTCATTATCGCCGCTGATTCGAACGGAGAAGCAAAGAATGCGGCACATGCATGACACTCATGGTGGGGCGCAAAGGTAATCGACAAATCCGCATCCGGCAGTACAAGCCTCTGCTGGATTTGCTTAATGCGTTTGTTGCCAGGTTCTCCGGAGACGTGTCTCAGCAATTGGTTGGGAACATAATGTAAAAAATTTCTGTGTTCCCGTTGAGCTCTCGGTGAGAATTGAGGTTCAAGCTCGTGGCCGGGGTTCCATGCAAAAACAACCTGATCGACCTGCTTGATGTCTATATCCGCTTCTTGCAGACAGTATGAAACGGCATCAAGTGGAAATTTGTCAGAAAATTTGATCCGGTCAAACCTCTCCTGTCTGGCTGCAGCCACCAACTCTCCGTCACGCATCAAAGCTGCTGCGGAATTTGAATCATTCAATCCAAGAATATAGTAGGCCATGTTACCTCATCAATATTTTACGGACCTCTGGTCCGTGGTTGAACAGTGCATCCAGAGTGGACAAGTGCGACGTGAACCCCGAAACGTGTTGCTCGTAATACGGAGGTTCGTAAGTCAGCCATTCAATATTTATTCCTTTTTTATCAAAATCGTCCAAAGAAAGATAGCGTCGCCCAAAAGGGCCGCATAGATATTCGGTCGCACCGATTTTAGCACAGAGATCAAGTATGAGATTAGAAGCTTTGGGCGCGGAATCAAGCGGTGGAGCCAACAATTCAGACGAAAAAATCAGAGGAGTGCTTATATTCAGTTCGTCCCGTATCAAACTGATAAAAGCCATATTCAGATCTATCAGCCTATTGTTGTCAAAATTATGGAGGATAAAATCAATCTTAGCGTAAAGAGAGTTGAAATAGCGTGTCCGATGATACGAATGACGCAATGTTTCAAGAAATTTTTTCCGCCAGGAACAAGTATTATCAATTTCTACTTCATTTATGGACTGCAGATATTTGCCTTTGGATAACACCGGCACGCTCAACCATTTTGATTTGCCTGAAGAAATAAGGATTTTGTTTCTGTTTTCAAAATACCGCTTCTTGAATTGGACGTGATCAAGAACAACGTAAACGTCAGCAAGTGCCATTTTATGGAAATATCCCATCCATGGCATAAATTCAGGTTGATGTATTGCTAATTTCATTTTCTAAAACTATTACGCCTGCTACGGCAACGTTATGTTCTAAATCAATTACGCATTCTGACTCAGAATCGACTTGATCCCCAAGTACACTCAAACACATCATTAAATATCTAAATTTTATAGTTTTTGGAAGATTAATTTTACAATAAATCACTCCTAGGCGCAAGCAGAAGAGCCCCAAAGACTTTCAGCATGTACTATGCCAAAAAAAACACACACCTCTAGATATCTTCCTAAATTTAGGATTGATCCGATGATATCTATCTGGTACTTATTTAAAACAAAATTTAACATTAAGCCCAAGATTGAAAAAGGTAACAATTCAATTTCATTGTCACTCTATACATACAATATAATTTAACATTATAGATCAGACATGCCCTTTTGTAGTTTAAAAATATGAGAAATATATGAAGATACTAGCTATTGGCGCTCACTTTGATGATGTTGAACTGGGATGCGGCGGCACTTTGTTCAAACATAGTGAGGCTGGAGATGAAATACATATTTTGGTGGTCACCCATTCCGGATACTCTGACGACACGAACCATACACGGTCCGCAGAAGATGCTCTACAGGAAGGAAAAGAGGCGGCAAAAATGATTGGAGCCACCCTGCATACTCTAAATAAGGAAACTCTAGTCTTAGCTCCTTCAGAACACCTTGTGCATAATATCTATGAGATTGTGGCAAAAATTAATCCTGACCGTGTATATTGTCACCGCCCAAATGATTATCATTCCGATCATGCCAGCGTAGGCTTCGCCTCTTTACGCGCAACCCGCCGTTGCCCGGAAGTTTTTTGTTACCGTTCAAGCTGGTATATTCTTGATGAGCCTCAGGATGATAATTGCTTTATCGATATTTCAGACTACGTAGAACAAAAATGTACTCTGGTTAAAATTTTCAAATCCGAATTGGAAAAAGTAAACTACAGCTGGCTGGAATTCGTACAAGCTCAAAACCATGCAGCTGGGCTAAAAATAGGCGTAAAGAGTGCTGAGACCTACAGGGTCATCAAGATAGTACAGTAACAAAAAACCTATTTCCAATAGCTGGCAACAACATATCAAAAGAAAATCTATGGACACCAAACTATCTAATACAATTGTAGTTTTTGGCATGCATCGTTCAGGAACTTCCTGCATAGCGAATATTTTAAACGAAATGGGAGTCCGATATTGCACAGACGATGATAAAGCTGTCGCTGCTGCTGAAAACCGCAGAGGATTCTGGGAACATCCCTTGGCCCGTTGTGCATGCGACACCCTGCTTCAAGGTTCAGGCAATGACTGGTGGGCTGTGCGCGACTTTAATACTGACAGCATCCCAAGACTAGCAAAAGCACAAGCACGTGAAGATGTTGCAAATCTGGTCAAGCTGCTGAACACAGGAGGAAATTGGCTGGTCAAGGAACCCCGACTTTGCCTTGTCTACCCGGCATGGGCAGACCTTATACCAAATCCTGTAGGACTGATGGTCTGGCGCGATCCTATCGAGGTAGCCCTATCCTTACGTAAACGAAACGGCTTCAGTCTGGATTTCGGAATTGCACTATGGGAACTTTACACCAAAAGCGCATTCCGAGTTGCTGCGGATATGCCCCTAGTCATTGTTTCCTTCAATGAACTGCTGGCCACCCCTGAGAAGGTTGTCGCCCAGCTATCACAAGATTTCAGGAACATCGGGGTGCAGGGAATTGAGCCGGGGACGGCAGCATCTGCTATTGATATGAAGCTTATCCATTCCTCAGCCAATAAGAACATGCACTGCCTGCTGCCAAATGCTGTGCTGGAAATGATTAAAGCCCTTAAGGCCAAAGAGATTAACTCGCCCGTACTTCGTTCCGAACTTTCTACTGAATCGGCACTCCGACTGGAAGATATGGAATCTCGCGAGTCAACGCGAATGACAATGCAGGCGCAAATGACTTCAGTTCGCAAACTTGAAGATGAAGTCCGCCGTGGCAGAGATCTCCATGCAAGGGAAAAGGAAGCCATGGATCGCTTTGCTAAAGAAGTCAGAAGAGTTGATCTCATGCATAGGATGCTCGACCACAGACTTAAGGAACTGAAAGAACTTGAAAAAAAGATCACAGACAAATTGCAGGGCAACTAATATAAAACTGCTATAAATCACAAAAAAATGCATAACTATCTACAGTAAACCATAACGGTAATTAATCCTTTCGGAGTTTTTAATGGATTCAACAGCACCACTTGCACCGTGCAATATCTGTGGCAGTAGTGATTTTGGCTTAGGTCCGATCGGCCGTCTTTCTAATACAAAGAGACTCCCCGTCTGCAAAAAGTGCGGGGCTCTTGAACGCCATAGAATTATCAGAAAGATATTCAACCTAATCCCTCAGGAACTTATTAGGGGACGAAAGGCCATACAGTTCAGTCATGATGATTCATTGGATCACTCTCAATTCGCAACTTACATTGTTTCAGAATATGGCAAACAATATAGTCTCGACATTCAAAATACCTTTCTTCCCGACGGAATTTTTGACTGGGTAATTTCAAACCATGTTATCAACTTTGTACCAGATGATATTGCTGCCATAAAAGAAATGGCTAGAATTGCCGGAGAGCACGGAATAATATTACTGACTGTCGGTGGATCTAACAGTCGATATGGAACTACACGCTACAATTCCCCGACAGGACACCATAACGCTTACTATGTGTACGGCAGTGATTTTGGAGACAGGCTAAAGGAGTCTGTACCTGATTGTTCCATTCTGGAGTTAGTAGCAACAGACCCGTCCACGGGCACACTGGACATTGTATATTTGTACTCCAGAGACTGGGGGGCATTACGTAAAATTGCGACTGTTGCTGCTCCGAAAAATATTTATGCCCGTTTGACTCCTCCCAGCAAGTTTAGAAATGCAACCGCTGATGCACCGGTATGGGCTGAATTGGAACGAGAATTAAAACTCTGGCAGGACATGGGCCGAACTCCGAAAATGTGGATTCGAGACGACGATGTATCGCGTGTCCGTCCATCTCTGGAGGCGCTTTGGAATGTTTGCGACAAACATAACACGCCGCTGTCTCTGGCTGTAATACCTTCTAAATGCAAAGAAAAGCTTCGTAGCTGGGTGATGGAGCGTCCTCAAATTACTGTTCTGCAGCATGGATTCGACCACTCCAATCATGCCACCGAAAATGAAATTGAAAATGACGGCAAATCTGAATTCCCTGACTCCCTTCCAAGCGAACTGGCTTTAAAACAGATACGGACTGGGCGACTTATAATTGAGAAACAATTTAGCGCACGATTCTCCCCGATATTTGTTCCACCATGGGGCAACTGCTCTGAAGAAATCATCCAGAAACTGCCTTCGCTCGGGTTTCAAGGAAACAGTTCCGACGGCCTGCGCGGTTCTGCAACACAGCACGGTTTACAATTCGCTAATACCCATATAGGTCTGCCCACTTCAACAGGTTCCAGTTGGGGACTGCACGAACATGAATTCATTTTAAAGCTGACCAAGGTACTGGGATACATTCGCAATAGTGAAACGGACCCTGACGAAGCCTTGGGAATCAATACTCACAACGCAGGTATGTCTGATCGTGATTTGGACTTTTTAGACCATCTAATCGATTTCACATTAAAACGTGGAGTCAAATGGATAAATATAAATGATGCTGCAGGATTAGTATAGAAACAGCAGGAGAAAATATCAAAAAGAGCTACTGTCTTAGCGGAATCCAGAGATATCAAGAAATTAACAGAAGCATCTAATAAATTGGTGGCAGCGCAAACATCATGTCAGCATATTTTGAAATTTTTATATTTAGCTCATCTTTTACTCACCTTTTTGGGTGACTAAAAGATGATATAAGAGAAAAGAATGGGTATTAAACACCCGAAATAACATACACCGGATATTATCCCGTAGCCTCCGGAGCTGAAGGCCACAGGTTCGAATCCTGTATTGCCCGCCAATTATTTCAATAGGTTACAGTGAAAAGGTGAGTAAAATTAACAAATTCTACTCACCTTTTTGCTAGCCAAATTTTCAAGCCTGTTCGGATGAACAGGCTTATTTTATGACTTCTTAAGGGTTCCGGCCTTTCCGCAAGAACTGAAAACGACTCTGAAACATAGCCTATTGCCCCTGCAAATGCTGAAGGGTCTAAGCTCAATCCCTCCGTAGATTACTCTGGAGATTGCAGACTGATATATGACCGCATCCGTGGAACACGGACGGTAATACCATTGAGACTTCCCAGGCCATAGACATTTCTGTTGAAACAGCACCTAAGCTTGTTATCGCTCAAGTCTACATGGAATTTTTTTTTGGGGAATAACTAAGACGATTGAGTCTCAAGCAACATAAGTTGACAACCCAAGAAGCTTGTACTCAGATTTGTGGCCAAAATCTGACAGACTTACTGATACCTATCACTTTGCTTGCGCCCAAAAGGAATACCCAGCTTTTTCAGGCGGCTACGCAGGGTGCTGGGATTGATTCCCAGCAATTCGGCGGCACCGCCTTTGCCGTGGATGCGCCCCCTTGCCGCAAGCAGGGCTTTTTCCAGATGCTGACGGGTATTCTCCTGCAAGGAAAATCCATCTGTCATGTTGTGCGGAATACAGATTTGCTTTGCTTCGGGAAGAATGAGTGCCGTATTGTCAGAGATGGCAGCCATTCTCTGCTGCGCCCCGGCATACCCGATGGATAAATCAATCCTGAAATCCCTTCCCGCACTGAGGATCATTGAACGCTGTAGACAATTTTCCAGTTCGCGGACATTGCCCGGCCAGTCGTGGCTAAGGAGAAGGCTTTGGTCTGCCGTACTTATTGCCGGGACCGCAAGGAATCCGTGTTCCAAAGCAATATTACCGAGCAGATTTTCCGCAAGGGACAGAATATCCTCCTTGCGCTCACGCAGCGGCGGAACTTCAACCCGGATGCAATTCAGGCGGTAGAATAAATCCTGCCGGAAGCGACCTTCCCAGCACATCTGCTCTAGATCGCAGTTGGTGGCAGCCACAACCCGGAAATCCAAAAATCTTTGCTTCCCGTCACCTACCCTGCGGATAGTTTTGGTCTGGAGAACCTGCAAAAGCCTGGTCTGCATGTTCAAGGGCAGTTCACCGATCTCATCAAGAAAAATGGTACCCTTGTCAGCCTGCTCAAAGAACCCGGCCCTATCTTCCATGGCCCCGGTAAAGGCCCCTTTACGGTGGCCGAAAAACTCGGATTCGATCAGGCTTTCGGGGATACTTCCGCAGTTTACGTGTACGAAGGGCTTTTTCCGTTTTGAAGAAAGATCATGCACATGTTTGGCGAACACATCCTTACCTACCCCGGTCTCCCCGGTCAGAAGTATTGTGCTGTTGGTAGGCGCAGCAGCGTTAAGGACGCTGTACACGGGACGCATTACACTGGAATCGCAAACAATATGTGTAGCATGAGGATTGCCCGGAAGAAAATTTCTACGCGGCCATATCTTAAGTTCATCAAGTCTTCTGGCCAGATTAAGGGCGATTGGGACGCGAATCTTCATCAGCAGGTCAAGGGTGGCTTCGGAAAGATGCGGACGGGCGGAATGAAAAGCCAGCATGCCGATATGCTCACCATCCAGCCGGACCCGGAATTCATAAAAGGAATGGTTGGTGGGGATGTGCGAGTCAAGGGTTACCGCAAGGGCAGGAAAATCATTCAGGCGCGGAAGCATGTTCATTTCCCGGCGTTCATCAGAAAGGAGATAACCGTGAAGTTTTTCGCAGGCGGGCTGGGTATAATTCAGATCATGGCTCTCTGAACTGTCAGCATAAGCCAGATTGTAAACTTTTCTGACTTCCCTGGCGTGGTGGCCCAGAAAAACACCTTCAACATCTGTATGAGACTTAAGCAGACGTTGCAGCTCATAAAGAGCTGTCGACAAATTCTGGGTCGAGCATACCTTCTCGACTATTGTTTCAAAAAGCCCGTCTTTCATAATTTATCCCACATAATGTAGTTTTGACTGCCTTACCTAGCCTACTAAAGTGCGTCAACGGTTTTATAATGCGAAATAACACATTGAATTGTGAACAATTGCAATCCAATTGCGACATTTCGCAATTCATACTTCTGGACTATTGCATTAGCTATTATTTACAGCCACTTACAAATTGGAACAGCCTTTGCTGATAAGCACGAAATCTTGTTCGTGCCCCAGGCACGCAACTATTACTATTACATCCTTGGAGGAGGGTTATGAGTAAGAAGACTGTTCAAAACAACAAGCCCAAAGGCATGCGCCGCCGCGACGTGCTCAAAGCGGCCGGCCTTGCGGCCGGATCGGTCCTGCTGTCACAGGTTTCCGTAGATAAAGCTGAAGCATCTGCTTCCAAAGACAGCGACTGGGACCGCGAATTCGACGTCATTATCGCAGGCAGCGGTTTTGCCGGATGTGCAGCGGCCATCGCAGCCAGAAGGGAAGGTGCTTCCACTCTGGTTATCGAAAAAATGCCTGTATTCGGCGGCAACTCCGCCATCAACGGCGGAGCCATGGCTGTGGCCGGATCTCCTTTGCAGAAAGAAAAAGGCATTGAAGACAGCGTGGAACTGATGACCGCCGACATGCTCAAAGGAGGACGCGGCACCAACCACGTGGACCTGCTGCGCGTTGTCTGCGCCGGTACTGTCGAAGCTTTTGAGATGACCAAAGAATTCGGCGTACAGTGGAAAGATGTGCTCCTGCAATTCGGCGGACACTCGGTACAGCGTACCTGCCAGACCGTAAACTTCACCGGCGGCGACATCACCATTCCGCTCATGGAAGGCGGGATCAAGCTCGGAGCCATCTTTAAAAACCGCTGCAAACTCGAAGAAATACTCACCGACGACAAAGGGGAAATTGTCGGCGTGGTTGTTCGCGAGGGTTACTACTTCCCGGACGAGAACTCCGGCAAACTGCGCAGATACAAAATCAACAGGGGATTTGTAGCCTGCACCGGCGGTTTCGGATACGACCTGCCCTACCGCAAAATGCAGAACCCAACCCTTGATGAAAGCGTCGGTTGCACCAACCACACCGGAGCAACTGCTGAATCTTTTCACGCCCTGCTGGCAGTCAACGCCGCCCCGGTCAACACCGCCTGTTTCCAGCTAGGTCCGTGGGCATCACCTGATGAAGATGGTTTCGGTTACGCACCGCAGTTCAACCAGCAGGCAGCATTCCCTTACGGTATCATGGTCGATATCCGCGACGGCAAACGCTTCGTCAATGAAAACGCCGACCGTAAAACCCGTGCCGATGCCCAGCTCAAGCACTGCAAAACCCCGGAAGGTGAAATCTTTTATCCCGTAGCATTCTGCTCCGAACCGGGTATCGTTAAATCACCCACCATCAAACACGGCCTTAAGGAAGGCGTGGCCTGGAAATTCAACTCCCTTGAAGAACTGGCCTCCTTTTTCGGCATCCCACTGGAACCGCTCAAGGCTCAGGTCAAACGTTTCAAATCCTTTGTCGCTAAAGGCAAAGATGATGAATTCGGCAAACCCATCTTTGAATTCGACCGCGCACTCTACCTTGATAAACCGCCTTTCTACGCCATGCGTGCGTGGCCCAAGGTTCATTTCTGTCAGGGCGGAGTAAACATCAACACCAAGGCCGAAGTGACCCACATGGGAACAGGGCAGCCCATTCCCAAGCTTTACGCTGCCGGGGAAATTACCGGAGGTATCCACGGAGAGAGCCGTCTCGGAAGCTGCGCCATTGCAGAAACACTGGTCATGGGAACCATTGCCGGTAAAAACGCGGCCCGCAATAGAGCCTAGCAAAAGGGGAATGAAGACATGAAACGTATTGCTATAATTACTGTATTGCTGGCTGTAGTCGGCTGCTGGGGAATCATGACCGCCGGAGCCGGGTCCAATGAAGCAGCCAAGGGGCCCAACGGTGAAACCGTGGAACTGGTGGGTTACAATCCTTCTGCCGCAGCGCAACTGGCTGAAGCCACACGCATGATGCTCGGGGAAAAACCTCTCAAGGATTATCACAGAAAAATCCATCAGGACGGCACCAACTGCGAACTTTGCCACTCCGGTCAAGCGCCAACCTCTCCTCCGGACGACACCAACTGCATCCGCTGCCACGGCACCCCGGAACAGATGGCTCAGGTAACCTCCAAACTGGAACGCAACCCGCACGATGCTCCCCACTACGGAACCTACATGCCTTGTACAACCTGCCATAAAGAGCACCAGCCCTCAAAAGTGCTCTGCGCAGATTGTCATAGTTTCAAATTTGAAAACTTCAAGAAGTAGGTTGTGGAGCATCTTTGTTCCGCACTGGAGGCTACAGTGAAAAAATCAATATTATACTTAATGACCCTGCTCATGCTCTGCGCCCTGCCGCTACAGGGTGCGTGGGCAGAGGGGCATGCGGCGGAAGGGGCCGATAATGCGCCGGAAGCCGTGGCTGTCATCAAAGAGTCGGCCCCGGTCTTCCCTGAAGAATTGCGTAAGGACAGATGTTTGAGCTGCCACGCAACCCAGGATCTGCGTCCTGTCACCGAACGCGGTGCCGGTCTTGAAATCCTTATTTCCGACCATGCATACGATCGCAGCGTGCACGGTAATATGGATTGCGTGGTCTGCCACGCTCCCAATGCAAAAATGGGCGACTTCAAGGATATCCCGCATGATATCAAGCGTGAAGCCCTGCCCTCCTGCATGAACTGCCATGACAAGAGCTTTGACCATATCCGCACCCAGATGGGCAAAAGCGTCCACTTTCAGAAACAGGGCAACAAAATAACCTGTACTGACTGCCACAATCCGCACACCCAGCAGAAAGTGACTGAGATGGATTCCTACGCAGGTTCAGTTGCCGAGAGCAACAAGGTCTGCGTGGATTGTCACACCAGTGCCATCCGCTACAAGGATATCTCCGGAAGAGCCGTGTACACCCAGAACCTCTCCCATGAGTTCCTGCCTAAGCGTGATCTGCACTTCGCCAGCGTGCGTTGCGTTGAGTGCCACACCCCGGCAGACACTGACGCACAGGTGCATGCAATCCTGCCCAAGGAAAAATCCCTGCGCAATTGTGAAGCCTGCCATACTGAAAATGAATCCATGCTCATTACCCGCATCAAGAGCTACACTGATAAACAGATGGGCGGCGGTTCCTATCTGAATAAAGGATTCTTTGACGATAAAGAACTGATCGGAAAAATGCTCAAGGCGAATATCAACCCCGATGACAACGGTCCGCTCGTCACCCGGATCGTAAGCAGAGATGAAATCGTCAGCGCATTCGGCAGTACCTACGTTCCCGGTCTCGGTCAGACCGCAGGTTGGGACGGTCGGGCCAATCTGTTCCTGCTCGGAGTTCTGCTACTCCTCTTCATTCACGGAACTCTGCGCTTTACCAGCCGCAGCAAGAACAAAAGTGCCGGTCCTGAAGTGGCAGGGGAAATCATCTACCCCCTGACCGTCAGGATTATGCACTGGACTAACGCCGTTCTCTTCCTAATCCTTATGGTCACCGGATTCAGCGTCCACTATCCCGGAGCGGTCTTAAGCCTGCCCATGGAATTCAGCGTGGAACTGCATAATGCGGCAGGTGTACTGATCAGCATTCACTTTGTGCTATTCCTCTCCTACCTGCTGCTCACTGGCGAAATCGGTCAGTACCTGCCGCTGGGCAGAAAAGCGGTAGATGGATTCTGGGCCCAGATGGACTACTACACCAAGGGGATCTTCCAAGGTGCAGAAAAGCCACATCATCCCAGCAAGGAGCAGCGCATGAACCCGGTACAGCAGCTGACCTACCTGCTGATTTATTGCGGCGGCATGCTCGCCATGGTCGGCAGCGGACTCTGCCTGCTGGTTCCTGAACTGGCAGCACGGTTCCTGCCCGAAGCAACCACCAGAGGACTGGCCTCAGTGCACTACATTCTGGCGGTGGCTTATGTGGCCTTCCTCATGCTGCATGTCTACATGACCACAACCGGAAAACATGTCCGTTCCATGATCAAAGGAATGATCACCGGGCACCATTACGAATAAAAAACCTCCATAAAGTGGTCCCTGCCCTTCGGGGCGGGGGCCGCAACACTTTACTACTTTCAACTGACAAACTATCTTCTTTCCAATGGAGGATCCTATGAATTCAAAATTTCTAGTTCTGGCTGCCATCGTGACAATGCTGATCACATTCACCAAGAATCACGCCTATGCCGAAGATGCAATCCTTGCCGGATACACCCCCGGAGCGGAGGTCATGGACCCGGCAATCACCCGCCCGCAGATCGATGCCATTGACGGAGTTGTCTACTCCCAGATTTTCCGCACCACCGGGGTGCGCCAGCTTGAAATGTCCCTGCTCATCCCGCGTACCAGTGAATTAAAGCCCGCCATCATCTTTTTCCCCGGTGGCGGCTTCAAAGCCGCAGATAACGGTAAATACTGCGAACTGCGCATGGATCTGGCTGAAGCCGGATATGTGGTCGCTTCGGCAGAATACCGGGTCGTACCCGACAAATTTCCCGCGCTGGTGGAAGACGGCAAGTCCGCAGTGCGTTACCTGCGTGAACATGCGCAGGAACTTAATATCGACCCTTCACGCATCGGGGTGCTCGGCAACTCCGCAGGCGGCTATCTGGCCCAGATGGTCGGGCTGACCAACGGTGAAAAAGATTTCGACAAAGGGCGTTTTCTGGACAAATCCTCGGACGTACAGGCAGCAGCAACCATCTTCGGCATCTCCAACCTGATGACAATCGGGGAAGGCTTCCCGGATAAAATCAAAAAAGTACACGAGTCACCGGCCGTAACCGAAGCCCTGCTGGTTCACGGCCCCGCTTTCGCCTCCTTTACCGGGGCCTCAATCATGAGTGATCCAGAAAAAGCCATGTACGCCAGCCCCATGGGTCACGTAAAAGGTAAAAAACCACCTTTCCTGATCATGCACGGCAGCGGGGACACCCTTGTTTCCCCTCACCAAAGCGAGCAGCTTTATCTGGCCCTCAAAAAAGAAAACAACAAGGCCGATTACGTCCTGCTCAAAGGAGCGCAACACGGAGCACTGGTCTGGTTTCAGAAACCGGTTATCGACAAGGTTGTGGACTGGTTTAAGGAAAATCTAGGACTACCGGTGAAGGGTAAGGTCGGAACTGTCGACGAAAACGCCGATTTATAAAAATAACGTTAGCCATATAAATCCACAAAAAAAGGAAGGCGGCCCTCCTCCGGGCCGCCTTCCGTGGATTGAAAATGCTCAAAAAATACGGTTACTGATCATGCAAGGATACTTATTTACATTTTTCACCCAAAAAACACGCGAACACGAAGGAATTCCTTTAGCCGACTGGATTGTTGAACAAGCAAAAAAAATCGGAGTCCGCGGGGCGACCCTTTTTTCCGGCAAAGAAGGGTTCGGTCATGACGGCCGCTTTCATTCCGGCAATTATTTTGATTTTGAAGACCCGCCGCAACTGGTCACCATGGCCCTCAGCGAAAATGAATGCGACAGACTGATGGCCGCCATGCAAGCGGCAGAAGTCAATATTTTCTATACCAAATCTAAAGCTGAATTCGGCTTTACATTTGACGGTTAAGCCCATCTCTCCCTTAGGCTGACCATCTTAATGGCTGTGGAGTTTTAGCCAGCTTCACAGCCGCATTTTTTATCTCTACTAGTTAAATTAAAAAGGAAATTCATATGATAGGTCCGTACATCAACGGAGCAGCACTGCTTTGCGGCAGTGTTGCCGGGGCACTTATCGGCCCGAAACTTAACGCGAATATCCGTAACCGCATGCCTATGGTCTTCGGTTGTGCTTCCATGGGGCTCGGCGTGGCGATGATCGTCAAGGTCAAACTGCTGGCCCCGGTTATGCTGGCTCTTGTAGTCGGCTCGCTTTTAGGCGAAATTATTGAGCTGGAAAACCTGATCCAGAAAGCAGCCAACAAAGCACGCATCGTAATAGAAAAACTGACCCGCCCTTCCGGCGACATCAGTCAGGAAGAATTCCTTGATAAATTCGTAGCCCTGTTGGTCCTTTTCTGTTTGAGCGGAACCGGAATTTACGGTTCCATGAGTGAAGGCATGACCGGAGACCCGACCCTGCTCATCGTCAAATCCATCCTCGATCTATTCACCGCCCCTATCTTCGCCTCGACCATGGGCTTTACCGTGGGCGTTCTGGTCCTGCCCCAATTTGCAATACAAACCCTGCTCTTTCTGGGGGCAACACTGATCCTGCCGCTGACAACCCCGGACATGCTGGCCGATTTTTCTTCCTGCGGCGGAATCCTCATGCTCGCCACCGGTTTTCGAATCTGCGGGATAAAACAATTTCCGGTCGCCAACATGATTCCGGCCCTGTTTCTGGTTATGCCCCTGTCATATCTCTGGGCAATATATTTCTAAATTACGATCAACCAGCCAAAATCTATGATCAAATAATTCAAAAATATAATTCAAGCACAAAAAAACGCTCCTGACACTCGTGCATAGAGCAAATCAGGAGCGGTTTAGTAAATTAATATAACTGCATACTAGTAATCAAAACACAGTACTAGCAGCCCTTAGCTATCACGAATCTAAGCTTCCCCGCATTCCACTGTGCCGGCTCCTTTTACTTTGGCCACACGAAGGAACTGCTCTGCGCCTGCAATCATCTCCTCAAGGGAATCATTCGTTAAAGTGTTGATTCCTACGCACACATTGGCGTTAATGGTGTGTTCACCTGTCTCAATGGGAGTTTTTGCAATATCGGCTGCAATTTCTTTAAAGACAGTTTCAACATATTCAAGTTTCATATCAGCGCATAAAAGGCAAAAAGCATCGCCGCCATATCTGCTTACAACGTCACCTTTGCGGAAACGTCTGCTCAACATTCCGGCAACCTGCCTGATTACCTCATCTCCCACAAACTGCCCATGGGCCTCATTGTATCCCCGGAGATTATGGATATCCAGCATCACCGCCACCAGCGAGGCCTGTGAACGCCTCTGCTGACTCAGCAATTTCTCGCCGTATTTGAACAGGGAACTGCGGGTCAAAATTCCTGTTAAAGAATCGTTATCAGAAATTTTCTTAATGGTATCAATATACTCTACAGTATCAACAGTATTCGCAACCCTGCAATAAAACTCCTCAGTAACGAAGGGACTATTTATAAAATCATTGGCCCCTGCCTTCAGCACATCAGCCGTGATGGAGGCGTCCCTTTCACCGGCAAAGCATATTACAGGCAGTTTTGATTTGGGAT
The DNA here is from genome assembly GCF_048571135.1 of Maridesulfovibrio spiralis (SeqCode). NCBI lineage: Bacteria > Pseudomonadati > Thermodesulfobacteriota > Desulfovibrionia > Desulfovibrionales > Desulfovibrionaceae > Maridesulfovibrio > Maridesulfovibrio spiralis (SeqCode). The sequence goes on from NZ_CP182344.1 coordinate 4,021,042, forward strand.
ATTTTTTACGCAGCTCTTTAACAAACTCAGCCCCGTGCATGTCAGGCAGATCACTACCTGCAATTACGAGCTGTATTTCATCATCCACCATATCTAAAGCCGACTTGCCATCAGCACTTTCAACAACCTTAAAATTAAAGACCTTCAGCAGGTCATGAAAAAGAGACCTGTTTGTGGAAGAATCATCCACAACAAGGACTTTGGAAAATATATTTTTTCTCAGTCTGTCCACCAGTCTGACAACATGCTCGATGTCATCAAAATTGACCTTCTGAACATAATCAACAATGCGCTTACTCCACATGGTAGCACGCAGTTCATCGCTTATTTCACCGGTAAACACGATTGATGGGATATCATGCGATACAACCAGATCGACAACTTCCCCGTCCGGCGCGTCAGGAAGAACGATGTCGAGAAGAGCTACAAAAAATTCATCTTTACGATTTTTAAGGCATTCTACGGTTGAAGCATAATCGCGGCATAATTCAATTTCCACATTAAGCTTGGCCTGAATACTTCTTTTAAGAATTCCGGCAAAAGTAATGCTATCCTCTACGATTAAAACCTTAACAGAACGCCCTGAATCAGGACATTGGATATTATTTGACATACTTAGACCCCAAAGTAATTATTTTATATAATTGACCCCTGCTGAAAACAAAGGCCGCTCGCAAAATCAACAGACTAAAACATTGCCAAATGTATGCCAAAGCAAAAAGGCAATTAATTTAGAACATTGAACAATAAACAAAAAGTCTCGAACTGTGCTTTTTCACAGAACAACTGTGAAATGTATCAGTAAGAGCCGAAACTGATAAATATGTAAGTATAAAAAAGCAGCATACGATCAGATTTAGTTATCCATGACCGGAGCCACCAGAGGAATTTCAAGAATGAAGATGGCCCCGCCGCCGTCACCATTTTCGAAGCGAAGCTCTCCGCCAAGGATATTTACCGCCCCGTTGTAGGCAATATTAAGACCCAATCCGGTTCCCCCCTGCCCCATTTTGGTGGTAAAAAACGGATCGAAGACTTTATCATGCAGCTCTTCCGGAATTCCTTTACCGTCATCAGCAACACTAATCCTCACCCAACCTTCTCGAGCGGCCTCTCCAGCCACGACTGAAATGACTCCCCGCTGACCGTCATCCCAGGCATGGAGCAACGCATTGGCGATAAGGTTCGTCAAAATCTGCCCGACGACACCGGGGTAGCTGTCAAGGGTAAGTCCTTTCTCCACAGCTGAATCAAGTCGATGAGGTGATCTTTTCAAAGTCGGATGCAAAGTCAGGAGCACATCATCGACCATTGCGGACAGTCCGAATTTACGCCTGACAGAACTGGTCTGGTCGCTGGCCACATGTTTAAAGCTGCTGATCAGTTCTGCGGCGCGTTCAACGTTACGCTCGGCGATTTTGAGCCCTTGTTCGTTCTGGTCCAGGTAATAATCCAGAGAGGATTTACGTAGCCCTTTTTCCATCTCCACATTGATCTGGCGCAATTCATCCCTGAGGGTGGAGATGGTCATAACCGCGTTGCCGATGGGGGTGTTCAATTCATGAGCCACCCCGGCGACCAGCCTTCCAAGCGCGGCCATTTTCTCGGTCTGCACCAGCAAAGCCTGCATTTTGGTATTGGTATCAAGAGACTCTTTCAATTCACTGTTGCTTGATTCAAGTTCCGCCGTTCGTTCAGCCACCCGCTGTTCAAGCTGCTGGTTGAGTTCTTTCAAATCTCCTTCACGCTTACGGATGCGCCCTCCCATCAGCTGAAGATAATCAGACAACTCGTTGAATTCACGGATGCTTCCTTTACGGTATTCCGCGGAATCCTCACCTGAAGCAATGGTTTCAGCCTGCCGCCGTAAGGACACGATGTGCGAAGAAATAAAATATGACCACAAGGGGGTAATAAAAACAGCGATAATCAGGAATGCTCCCGAACATAAGAGAATAATTGTCAGCGCATCAGATCTTTTAGGGTTATCCAGTCCGGCAGAAACCCCGGCCAGAAAAAGCCAGCCCAGTTTTTGTGAACGGTAAGCTCCTGGATGATAATAACCACCGGCAAAACGAACTGCCTCCGGGAGCGGATTACCCTGAACAATCAACTCCATAATGGGTTCATGTTGCAGGTTCAGGCTTCCCGCGTTTTCAGGATGCTTTGTATCAACCAATACCTCGCCGATACGGTCGATAACTCCTATCCTTACTGCTGAATGGCTGAACGATTCCACAACCTTTAACAAAGAATTGAGATTAATCTCAGCTATGGCAAGATGATTTCCGGCCCTGACCCCGACTCCCACAGAGATATCCCCGGCAAGAGCGGAGACGAATTTATCACTCCATACCGGTTTATGCTGGGTATCAAGCTGCTTGAACAAAGGTGTGTAGGAAAAATCAATTCCGATCAGGTCAGGATTTTGCGGATCACCGATACCCGGTTTCCAAACCGCAAAAGACCTTCCTTCGGCATCAAGAAAATACATGGATCTGATCAGCGGTTGTAATTTAACCGTATCCAGCAGCAGCTGTGAGAATTCAGCTTTACTGACATCATTGCTGATTTCCGCATACGTAATTAGCGATTGCTCAACACTTTGCAGCATGCTTTCCGTTCTTTGCCCCAGATCTTTAACTCTTTCGGCAGCATGTTGTATTTCCTGCTCACGGATTTCATTTTCCCGCAGCTGGTAAATGATCAACCCGGACACAACCAGAGTGATCAAAGTGATGGCAAGCATCAGCAGAATCATGAACCAGCGATAAGAAATTGATTTTTTTCTCATCGTGCCACCGGAGCGAATCGGGTTCCGTTTACAGTCACAAAAAATGTTTTCCGCACCGAATCACCAAACTTGTCGATATAAATTTCTCCCTGCAATCCCTGATAGGGACTGTTCTCCAGCACTGCATTTTTCAGAAGCTGTCCGTCCTTCTGTTTTGCCATGGCACTCAAAAGCAATTTAACTGATTCATAAGCCAGAATGCTTGAAAAGCCGGGATCGGCCTTGAACTTCTCCTTATATTCATCCTTGAAACGGAGATATTCTTTTTCAGTGCCGTATTTATTGAACAGGTGCAGAACTTCCAGTCCGTCCACAGCCCTGCCCCCCAGCTCGATCAACTGCTGGGTTCCGGCCCATTCAGCAGCAAAAATTTTAATTTCAGCATCAACCTTGCGAATCTGCTGCACCATGCGGGCCACGTTTACAGCGTTGGCAACCAGCAGGATAGCATCCGGCGCAGGGCTGAGCAGCTCCTGAATCAGATGTCCATAGCCGTGCAGAGCGTCGGCCCTGTACCAAACTTCCGACACCATCTTGGTGTCATATTTTTTTATCCCGACCTTGAAAGCTTCCAGCCAGCTTTTTACAAAACCATGATTCTTTTCTTCCAAAGCAACAGAGATGCGGCGCACCTTACGATCCGCACACAAAAAATCAGCATAACTTTTCGCGTTATCTGCCGTGGTGGAACAAATGCGCATGAAATTATCATCCAGACCGGAAAACTTTGTCGATGATGCCGTGGGCGAAAAAAGCAGCACTCCGGCAGAATCGGTAACCGGAAGCACGGCTTCAGTCATGGTGGTGGTAAAAGGCCCTACAATGGCCGAAACTTTTTCCTCCATTAATCCTTTGACGGCACTTACAGCCTTTTCCCTGCTGTTCTCATCATCACGGATTCTCAAGACAACCTGACGCCCTCCGACTCCCCCGTCTTTGTTTATCTCAGCCACGGCTAAAATAGCCCCGTTTCTGCCCGCATGACCAAGGTCTGCATTAGGCCCGGAAAGCCCGGCCAGCAATCCGAGCTTGACAGGCTCCTTTTCCCCGGAACAACTTGTAAATAAAATACACATCACGCACAGCAGCAGGCCCCAGAGAACAAAAAAACGATTTTGATATTTCATGACCCTCTCTCTTCCGGGTTTAAGATTCAGCTTTCAGCCACGTTATGAGTTCATCAAGGGGGACAGGTCTGGAAATCAGGTATCCCTGAGCTTCATCGCAGCCCAGTTCTTTCAGGTGGTGCAGCTGTTCTTCTGTCTCCACACCCTCGGCCAGAACCTTCATACCCAACTGTTTTCCAAGGGGGATAACCAGGTCAACCAGCCGGGCACCTTCGCTCTGCTCTTCCATATTATTCACAAAGCTACGATCGATCTTGAGCCGATCCACCGGCCACTTATCAAGAGAGGAAAGGGATGAATATCCGGTGCCGAAATCATCCACGGCAATGCTGATCCCCCGGCTGCGGATGCCATTCAGAATCTTAAGAATATCTTCAATACCCATGGCTGAAATGGATTCGGTTATCTCAAGCTCAAGCTTATCCGGGCCAATACCTGTTCTTGCAAGAACCCCGTCCAGCATGGACAGAAAATTCCTGTGCCTGAACTGCACTGCGGAAACGTTGACCGCCATGGTCATTTCAGGAAAGCCGGCTGCATGAATTTCCTTGAGTCCATTAAGAGCCGTTTCCAGCACCCATTCTCCGATGGGCACAATCAACCCGGACTGTTCGGCCAAGGGAATAAACTGGTCCGGGTACACGAAGTCCCCATTAGGCTTTTGCCAGCGCAACAGGGTTTCACAGCAGAATGCCTTTTTATTTTCAAGGGATATCTGGGGCTGAAAAACGAGGGACAATTGATTCTCCGCATGGGCACTTCTAAGTTCGTGCAGAATCTGAACATGTTTGCGGGTCTCCGCTCCTATGCTTCCGGTATAGCGTATACTCTGGCCGCTTCCTTCGGATTTTGCCTTTTTGAGTGCTGTAAATCCTTTGCGAATCTGAGCCCGAGCGACTCCGTTTTCCGGGTCAAGCCCGGCAATCCCGATGGATATGGATAATTCCAGTTCTCCATTGGGAGAATTGGTCGACATGGAAGTCAGCCGCTGCAAAACCTGCGCAGAAAAAGTTTCCTTTTCAGCCAGAACAGCAAAAACATCGGCTGCAACTCTGGCAACATAAGCCTTTTCCCCCAGCTCTGTGCGCAAACGTCCGGCCAGAGATTTTAAAATGGAGTCACCATAACCGTGGCCCAGCAGCTCGTTTATCTGGTTGAATCCGTCAATATCAAGAAGGGCCAGCTCCATTCCCTGTGCTGTTCCACCTTCCAGACATTTCTTCATATTCTTCAGCAGCCCGGCCATATTAGGGATTCTCAGCACAGGATCTTCCCAGGCCTGCCGTTTGAGTTGCTTAACCAGTTCGATATTGCTGGCACAGAGGGATATGTTGGTGCAAAAAATTTCCAGAAGTTCCTTATCAACCTCACTTAAAGGACGAGAAGATTTGATCCAGGTGGCAAAATTCCTTTTATATGAATCACTGAAATATACGGTGATACTGTTTTCCTCCACCAGACTTTCTTGCCGCTTGAGGGTTTCACGTATGGTTTTAAAAATATCCGGGTCGGATTGTTCGTGAACGGTTTTGTTTATAAAAGGGCTGTATTTCCCGGCTGCGGCAATGACTTTATATTCTTCAGGTTTGCCAGAATCACCTTCACAGGAAGCGGCACAAACAATTCCGTCCGGCTCAACATCAAATAATCCCGCCATCTGGGTGATAACCCCTTCAGCAAAACCCTGAAGCCCCTGATCGGCAAGAAACTGGTTGCTCGCGTGAACAATTTTCTCAAGCCCCCGTCTGCTGTTGTTTATTCGCTTAATCTGCTGCCATGAACGCAGGGCCCCGATGAAGGCTGTCAGCAATTTGGTTCGGGTCAGTTCACTTTTGGTCTTGTAGTCATTGATGTCGTATCTGGTAATGGTCTCCAGCTCCGGGACCTGCCCGGGCTGTCCGGTGCGAAGGATGATCCTGATATCCTCCATGCCCAGTTCTTCACGGATACTCCGTGCAGCCTGCAATCCCGCATCCTCGGTTTCCATGACCGCATCAAGCAGGACAAGAGCAACGTCACCGTGTTCCCGCAGTACTTCAACAGCTTCCGCACCGGAGTAGGCATGCAGAAATTCAAGGGGACGATCCAGAATAATGCTGTCCTGAAGGGAAAAGACTGTACTTTCGTGGACATCGACTTCATCATCGACAATAAGAATCTTCCACGGATTCATGGACTCTTGTTCCGGTGAACCGTCATTATTTTCTTCTTCCATGAAGATAAATTTGTCGTCACTCATATTGGCTCCAGTATAAATGTATGCTGATCAGATCAATGCTGTTTGCATAACATTAGCATTAATTACGCATCCCATGAATAATATTTTGCAGCTCACCTGCCAGCTCGGAAAGATCATTGAGGGCAATAGCGGATTCATCCATGGCACTTGAGGTGTGCTGTGCGGACATGCTGATATCCTCGGTTGAACGGGCAATCTCTTCACTGGCAGCGGACTGTTCCTCTGCTGCGGCAGCGATGGATTCCACATCATGGGAGGTTTGTCTGGTAAGTTCAACAATATTAGCCAAAGATTTACCGGCTCTTTCCACTACCTCTACAGTTGCCCCCACTTCTCTGGCAGTATTTTCAGTGGCTTCAACACTGGTCCGGGTACTGTCCTGTATCTGATTGATATTTTCTTCCACCTGACGGGTGGCATCCATGGTTTTTTCAGCCAGCTTGCGGACCTCGTCGGCGACCACAGCGAAGCCGCGCCCGGCATCCCCGGCACGGGCGGCCTCAATGGCTGCGTTCAAAGCCAGCAGGTTGGTCTGGTCGGCGATGTCGGTGATGACAGACATGATGGATTCAATGGACTGGGCCTGATTGTTCAGATCCTGCATGTTCTCGGAAAGATCGCGGGCCTGTCCTTCAAGTTTTGAAATGCGTTCTACTATTTCCCGCACTTCCCTTTCCCCTTCATCCGCATTCCTGCGGGCCTGACCGGAAAGGTCTGCTGTTTCCGCTGCCTTGCGGGCCACCTCCAGCACTGCGGTGTTCATCTGCTCCACGCTGGCGGCGACCCTGCCGGTCAGATCTGTGCTTGTTCTGCTGGATTCACTGGTCAACTCCACCTGCCCGGATAATTCCTCGGTGGCAGAGGCCAGTTGATTGGAAATGCTCTCCGCCTGATCCGCAGCCTGACTGATAATCATATTACGCGTGGCCAGCTCTTCTTCCTTTTCGCGCAGAGCGGTCATATCGATGTACAGGCAAAAACCGCCCAGACATTCCCCTTTGCTGTCCCGCAGGGCATAGACATTAGCCAGAACGTGGCGGGTCCCGCCCTTGTGTCCGGTAATGGAAACCTCAAGATTACGGAAAGTCTGCCCCTGATACATGGCCTTGCCCACAGCAGTCTCACGGGACGGATCATTGTAGAAAATATCCGCCAGTGTCTTGCCCAGCTGGGACTCGACAGAACCGTCTATCTCCAGCATTTCAAGAGTTTCACGGTTGGTTGCCAGAGCACGCTCTTCTGTGTCGACCAGCAGAAAAGCTGTAGGCAGTCCCTGTACAATGGAGTCGCAGAGGTCCTGATATTTGACTCTGGCTTTGATCAATGTATCCAAAGCAACTGCTGAGGGGGAATTGTCAGGGACTGCATCCAAACTACAACTTTCAATCGCACTGACTAACAGCGTTTCCCCGGAATTTATTTTTCCCGACCACCATCAGACATGCAAACAGGCCAATCAGGCAAAGTGTACCCAGACAACCTGAAATAAGCAGGGTATGTCCTGAAATATTATAGATAAGAACAGCCCCGGAGATCAGGAAAACAATGAACAATGTAAGAAATGCCGCTATGCAATTGCGCTTGGTTGTTGATGCAAACATATTTTCTACCTCTATATTTTAATTAACTACAAAAATTCCCAAGTGGTTTTATCGTAAAATCCGTACTCATTGAGAACAGAAGTAAGCTCCTGTGCCAGACGACTCCCGTTTTGCGGCAGCTCTTTTTCCCATTTCAAAATAACCACCAGATCACCATCCACATTGATGTTGTTGAGGATCGAAACTTCTAGCAGACCCTCGTCACTCAGGGATGATTCCGCCTTGCAGAGTTCCTTCTTTAACTCTTGATAGGCCTCACTTGAAAAAGTGCGGATATGTATTCTTTCTAGGCAATACACTGAAAACTCCTTTGTTGTTGCTTTCTACATAAAGCCAAATGCGTGCCAAAAAATATTCATACAAAAACAGCAGCTTAAGAAATCGCAACAAAACAAAACTGCGAAATATCTCAGAATAAACTGAGATATTTCGCAGAAGCATGAAATTCTGTTGAATGTGTCAGAAAGGACCGTTCAGGTCTTGGACTGAATTATATAAAGGGGAAAATAAACCGAAAGGTTGGAAATATTAATTATTTGTCAGCCACTTAGCGGCATCTTTGCGGGTTTCGAACTTCTTATACATCACCCCTCGTTTGACAAGAGCGTCTTCGATAAAGGCGCGGGACTGTATATTTTCGGGAGCAACCACAGTAGCAATCCTAAACCCTTTGAAAACTAATTCAAGATGATCGATACCTTGTGCAAACATAGAAGCCTCCTGCGGGTCAAGCTGAATGGACAGACTGCTGCTTTGGATGAGAATTTTGGTCAGGCCAAGCCTGAGAGCGGCATCAATGACATTTTCCGCATGCTCGATCATATCCTCATGGGAAGATATCTCCCCATAGGAATTAACCACAAGAAATTCTCCCTGTGTCAGGAAATCATAGGTAATAGCCACTTATCCTCCACATAAATAAAAACTGAAACAGGAGCGCGCATGCTCCTCAGCCCTGCATTGCGCACACCTTGCCATCAATTGCAAACATTGTCGACGTCCCGGAAAGTCCGCATCCAGACTGCATGTTTCAACTTTAGCCCCTAACTACAAACTCTAATTGTCAGAACTGTTATGAACTGATAAATATCACAGCAAAAGGTAGGAGGAGAAGCATGCCTCAGCAGAGTGATTTTTTTCAAGAAGCCACCGAGGCTTTATTCAAGGATCTGGAAGGAGATGTTGTTCTTTCCAATATCCTGCGCTTTCTCCATGACTACATGCCGGTTAGCGCAATCGGGCTGCTGCGCTATGTGCATGACAAAAATGCAGTTGAATTTATCTCCACGGCTTTTGCCGGAAAAAACCGGAATATACCACAGTACTACAAATTTTCCGCCACTGAAAAAGAGGAAGCTGTCAGCGTAACCGCAGCTATTGACGACCTCCACATAGTAAACGATGCCGATTTCACTCCTGCGGTAATCAGAGATGTGGCAAAAATAATCATTCCGGGCAAGCTGTCTTTTATCCGCATAAGCCTGATCTGGGATTCTGTGCGGCTGGGTTCGCTGTTCATCTACGCAGAAGAGACAAACCAGTACAAGGAAAAACATCTGGACCAGCTTAAGCTGTTGCGCAAGCCATTTACCATGGCCGTAGCCAATATATTGCGCCACAGAACCATCAATGAATTACGCGCCAAGCTTGAAGAAGAAAACCGGGCACTGAAAAACGAAATTAGCCATTCGACAGATGTCCAGATAATCGGGGCTGAATTCGGTCTCAAAAAAGTTATGGAGCAGATCAGACAGGTCGCCCCAACGGACAGCACTGTGCTGCTCATGGGCGAAACCGGCGTGGGTAAAGATATCATTGCCAACTCCCTGCATCAATACTCCGCCCGAAGGAACAGGCCGTTCATTAAAGTAAACTGCGGGGCCATTCCCGAATCCCTCATCGACAGTGAACTCTTCGGCCATGAAAAAGGAGCCTTCACTGGAGCCCTGAAACGCAAAAAAGGAAGATTCGAGCGGGCAAACTTCGGAACAATTTTTCTGGATGAGGTCGGTGAGCTGCCGCTTTCCGCACAGGTCAGACTGCTGCGCATACTCCAGAACAAGGAATTTGAACGCGTGGGGGGAGCCGATACTATCTCGGTGGATACCCGCATCATAGCCGCCACCAACCGCGACCTCTCAGCCATGGTTAAGGAAGGAGAATTCAGGGAAGACCTTTTTTTCCGGCTGAACGTCTTTCCCATTCAGGTTCCGCCCTTGCGGGAACGGGTCAGCGATATCCCGGAACTGGTCACTCATTTTCTGGAAAAGAAATCCGCAAGTCTCAACCTCCGCAAAACCTTCAATCCCGCTCCGGATACCATACAGAACATGATGGAATATGCGTGGCCCGGTAATGTTCGCGAACTTGAAAATGTTATTGAAAGGGAACTCATCCGCTCCAATTCAAAAGCTGGCGAAAAGCATATTTATTTCGGCGCACATACTCCGTCCAACAGCAAAGCGGATATAATTGAGGACGATACAATACTCACTTTGGATCAGGCCATGGCCAGACATATACGCAGTGTGCTGGAGCGAGCGGAAGGTAAAGTAGAAGGTAAAAACGGGGCTGCCGAACTCCTCGGCATGAACCCCGGAACACTCAGGAGCAGGATGCGCAAGCTGGGGATCAAGTTTGGAAGGAAGGTGTCTTAGTATGCATTAAATGGGAAGACTGAAGATAACCCTCTCCCCTACTCACCTTTTACTCACCTTTTTAGCAGGTGAAAACGTAATATAAGAGAAAAGAATGGGTGTTAACTACCTGAAATAACGTACACCGGATACGATTCCGTAGCCTCCGGAGCTGAAGGTCACAAGTTCGAATCTTGTATTGCCCGCCATCATATGAAACTATACAGTCCGATACTGTTTATTAAGCCCCTGAATTTCAGGGGCTTTTTTTGTTTTCAAGGCTAATACTGTACGATATAATCCAGCCCAATCCGGGACCTAATGTGTGTACTCTGGTGTGTACCGGGGATTTGGGTGTATATCGGTACACACTTGGTGCACACATTGGATGACGGTGCGCTTGGGGCTTGGGATAATGGGGTGGCGTGGGTTTGAGTACACACAGTGTGTTTGTGCGGAGTACACACAGGCGATTTTTATTGGATGGTCAATTCGGGATGCGGGGCCGTGTGGATTCCGGTTAACTCATCGCTCAAAGGATATGGAGATAACGATACGGTATCTAAGGGGTGCTTGTCGGCTAAGATGGGTCAAAAAGTTAATAGGATTCAGGGGGATTACTATTGCACAGAACTCAGATGAGGTATAATTATACACTTCAAATCTCAAAAGTAGGAAGTCAATTTCAAATGGATAGAATTGTTGATTATAGTCGGGTTGATATTGGTGACATCATTTTGATAAGACCCCAAAAAATTACAAGTAAAGCCATAAGCTTCTTTTCACGTGGTCCATATAGTCATGCCATGATTTGTTATACTAAAGGATCAGTTATTGAAGCTTTGCATTCATTTGGAGTTTGCTCTAATCCAATTCCAAGATCCATATACAAACCTGAAGATAGAGTTGCTGTTTTCCGATATCCAAATTTAAAGCCATCTGAAAAGGAACGTATCTCTATCTTTCTAAGAAATTCTATAGGTTCTAAGTACGGAGTAATTCAGGCAATTCAATGTATTTTTCCTCTTTGGAAAAATCCAAGAGAACATTTTTGTTCCAGACTCGCAGCTCTTACCTATGAAGAAATAGGTATAAAAATTGTCGAGAATCCTTGGTTTTGTATTCCTACAGATATTTATAACTCTGTTAATCTCAAAAAAATTTCAGATGCTGTCCGTCCTGCAACTTCATATGAATTAAAAATATCAAAAATACCAAACCCAATAGTTGATCAGTCCATACGAACTAATAATTTCATGGATGAGGTCTTCCCCTATTCTGTACCGGTCAAATATATAAAAATTTGGCCTTCTGAGGGTGTCTTATGGGCAAGGGCAAAGTCGTTTGGCGTCTGATCTTCCAATGAAGAGTGCGGACGAAATTCATTATACTCCTTGCGCCATGTTTCAATTTTGGTTCGAGCGTCTGAAACAGATAAAAACCAATGTGTATTCAAGCACTCGTCCCGAAAACTTCCGTTGAAAGATTCAATAAACAGATTATCTGTTGGTTTTCCGGGCCTAGAAAAATCCAGAACTACTTCATTTTCATAAGCCCATTTATCAAGCGCTTTAGAAATAAATTCACTGCCGTTATCTACTTGGATGCGTATTGGCTTCCTACCTGAGATGACACGCAGCCATTCCAATCTCGCAACGACTTGATTCCCCTTTATGGAGGAATCTACGTGAATATCTAAGCACTCGCGACTAAAATTATCGACCACAGTTAACGCTCTTATTCTTCGGCCATTGTACAGATTATCAGCCACAAAATCCATCGACCAGCATTGATCAATAGTGGAGAGTTCTGGACGATCCATTCAGCGTGCGGCAGATATGTGTCGTCTTGGTCGTTTAGAGCGCAGGTTCAAGCCTTCCTCGCAATATATGCGGTGAACTTTCTTGTGGTTCACATACCAACCTTCTCTTCTCAACAGGATATAAATTCTGTGACAACCATAGCGAACACGGCTTTTTTAGCAATATCCCTGATACGAAGTCGTAAAGGGGTATCATCCTTGCGCACCGACTTGTAATAGTAACTCGATCTTCCAAGACATAAAACTGAACATCTTCTGCGAACGCTGACTTGGTAAGCCTGCTCCAAATATTCAGCAAATTTTATCAACTGGGCAGGCTTCAAAGCTTTTTTGTCAAGACATCCTGAAGCATTTGTTTGTCCAGAATCAGATCGGCAACCAGTTTCTTTAATTGGCGGTTTTCTTCTTCAAGCTGTTTCAAGCGGCGAAGCTCACTTACGCCAAGACCACCGTATTTCTTTTTCCAGTTGTAAAAAGTAGCTTCGGATATCCCCATTTTACGGCATACTTCACTGACCTTTGTGCCCGTTTCGGCCTGACGTAGTGCAAATGCAATCTGTTCATCGGTAAATTTACTTTTCTTCACGGCAAACTCCTTACTGTGACAATAGGTTGGTTTGCCAAAAATCTCTATTTTTAAATGGTCCAGCTTATTGGGAAGACGTCATGGTGAATGTGTTTGGACATATTCGACCGGAGTCATGGCTGCGACCTACGAATACATTTAATCCATCTGAAGGTTTGCAGTTACAGTACCGATAATGAGAATCCCCAATGAACGAAAGTTCATCAGGGACTCTCCATGGGGTGAAGTGATGCGGGGTTAAGCATCACAAATATTTAATTTTATTTAAAATACTGCTCAATAATTGAGGCCTTAGGCTTGCCTCAATTCTTCAATTAATCTGTGTAATTCTGCAGCTTGTTGGGCCAGATCGGTGATCGCGTCTGTCGCCTGGCTCATTGTTATACTGGTTTCGGATGATATTTGATTTATCCTCTCAGTATGCTGCGCAATTTCTTCTGTTGTGGCAGCCTGTTGCTCAGATGCGGTGGCAATAGCACTAACCTGATCTGAAGTTCCTTCTGCAAGACTCAAAATGCCATCAAGGGCTTCGCCTGATTTTTGAGCTAACTCGGTACTGTGGTTTACAACCTCAACGACTCTCTCCATATTATCAATGCTATTCTTTGTTCCGCCCTGAATAGAAGAGATCGAATCACCAACATCTTTTGTGGCATCCATTGTCTTTTCTGCCAGTTTACGAACTTCGTCTGCAACAACAGCGAATCCTCTGCCAGCTTCTCCTGCCCTTGCTGCCTCGATTGCAGCGTTAAGTGCCAGCAAATTCGTTTGATCGGCAATATCTGTAATAACATTCATAATTTGCCCGATACCTTCAGCCTGCTCCCCCAGCTCATCAACATTTCTCTGCATTTCTTGAACTCGTTGATTAATTTCAGAGATAGACTTAATCACATTATCTACAACTCCAGCACCATCTTCAGCATTTGAACGTGTGACATCAGCATTTGCCGCAGCATCCCCGGCATTGCGGGCAACTTCGAGCACAGTGCTGTTCATTTCATCCATTGCCGTGGCTGTCTCGGCTGCAAGCTCGCGTTGAGTATCTGCACCGCGGCTGGCTTCTTCGACCTGACTTGATAATTCTTCGGATGCTGAAGTAATATTTTCAACGATGGTACCAAGTTTGTCGGCAGCCATAAGCATACCATCTTTCAAAGCTTGCTCAGCTTTACGTTTCATTTCGTTGGCTTCAGTAATATCTTGAACAATCTCAATGTGACCAATATGGCCGCCTTTTTGATCTGTCAAAAATGCGGTATTAACCTGAAAATCCATATTAAGCCCAGGCTGAGTAAAGAAGGAGGCTTCTTCTCCTCTTTTTAAACATTCAATCCCACAACGTTCTGTATTACAGATATCTGCTCCCCAGTTACTACATTGCTTGCCAACAACTTCTTCACGGCTGATTCCAATAACATCTACTGCCGCCTTATTGATAAATGTCCAATTCATCTGCATATCAGTTACAGAAATAGGCCAAGGAATTGCATCAAGCAAACTTTGATACCAATGAATGTCATCAACCACTTTATCTAAAACTTGGTTTAAACTTGAGCCTAAATTATCAATATCAGTAGAAGACTCATCAAAACGAGATTCTAAATCGCCGCCTTTCGCAATAGCGATAACCTTCGCGACTTGAGCAAGCGGCTTAATTACTTTTTTAATCAGCAGCAAAAAGAATAATAATGAAGAGATTATTGCAACTGATGCGACTGGCCAGATTAATTCTGTTCTCCCATAGTAGCCTAACAAAGCTAGACCTAAGAAAAAGGTGATCATAGCTACAGTCAAAACCAAACATTTCCCGGTTAAACCAATCTTCTGTGACAAACCTACTACCTCCCAGTATATCACGATAAAAGTTTATACTTGCTTCTAAAATAGACTTCATCAACCGTACATTGGCGCACACACGCACCATACCAACACACAAGAATGTTTGTATAAAAAAATGACAGATAGAAATAAGAAGGACAAACACCTCACCACATCAAACTATTGCCAGTGAATTTCAGAAAGCCCAACGTTAGAGCGATATTTATTAATGAGACCCTCCTTCTTCATTTGTTTCAAAACACGTGCAAGCCTTACTGCCAATTCTTTGTGTTTTTTCAATAAAAAGGCATGAAATGAGGTTTCCTGCATAACTCCAGCGGTATAAATATTTCTACCCTCAAACAGTCCATCTGTTATATATGGAGCCGCACTGGAACAGATATAAACTTCGCTCCAGCCTAATACCAACCTTTGGAGTCCTGCTTTAATATCATGAACACTATGCATTTTTTCCCACGGAGCTCTAGCTCGCAACATCTCAAGAGTCCTTTTTGACCCGTGTCTGTAATCGATCCTTAACTGAGATCCTACCAGGCTATCCCAACCATCTAGTTTCAAGTTAGGATCTTTTGAATAGGCTACAATTGCAGAAATAGAGTGAGGTTCTTCAACACGAACCAAGTTAGGGTGTGCATCTGAATAGCTATAAACACGACTAATATCTCCATCCAAATTCTCGGATCTATCGATAATCCGACTTAGTCTTTTCAAAGGAAAGGATTTAAACCCAACGTTAATACCAAGACGCCTAAAAGCTTCCGTGTATATTGTTGTATGCAATACTCCCCAACAGTCTTTTTTACTACGAAGCCCTAAAACAATTTTTTTACTCTGCACAATATCACTTGTTGCATTAGCAGTAGATTCTACATTCAGAAATTCTTTATCATAAGTATAACCTCGATCCCACCACGCTAAAGAGGAAAAGCACAACAAGAAAACAATAACTATCTTTATCAAAACACCCAACCTCAAACAAACCTATTTTTGAATCATTTAACTTAAAACTGTAAAACGGATTTACAACAACGATAAACTTTATATGCTGCATCATCAATTTTAAATATAGGAGAAACCAAACAGCAACCGACTACTAAAAATTAAACAGTTATCACCATGTTCCTCCCTTGTCCTTTAGCTTGGTACATAGCCTGATCTGCCCTTTGAATCAATTCTTCAACTTGCTTATCTGTATCCAACACTCCAGTAATGCCGATGCTCACAGTAACATTAAATGAATTTATCCCTTCACATATAACGGAGTCTGCTACAGCCTGCCTGAGCCGCTCTGCAATATTTGTGGCCCCTTCAACACCCGTCTCCACTAGCAATATTGCAAACTCCTCACCCCCAAGTCGTCCAAATCCGTCACTACCTCTTAACTCTCCAAGACAAACCTGAACAAATTTTTTCAAACAGATATCCCCTACGTGATGACCATATGTGTCATTGACCGATTTAAAATTATCAATGTCCATCACCAGCATAGATACTGTACGGTCATATCGCTTACATCTGGAGAACTCACTTTTGACATAATCAATAAAACTTCGCCTATTCTTTATGCCAGTTAATGAATCTGTGGATGCCACCTTCCTGATTTCCTTTTCTAGTTTGATTCGCTCTAAAATCTCTTTTTCCAATTCAGAATTTTTTAATTTTAGCTTTTTAGTCTGTTCATCAACACGCAAGTCCAGCTCTTTATTTATCCGTGCAAGGACAGCCTGACGACCTTTGGCAACGATTAGGCGCCAAGCCAATATGCAGGCACAAATGGGGATTATGGATAAAACAGACAGAATAAAAGCTTGGTAACGTTCATAAATTCCAGGACGTTGAAAGGAAATAAAACTATCTTCAGGAAGCATGAAAGGTGTTATGCCGAAAACTTCCAACTCTCGAGAATCAAACATTGCTTTATTGGTGTTGGTCAGCTGGACCGGAATAGTATCTGCGGGGTGGCCTTCAATAATTTTTATTGTTTTTTGGGCAGCAGCAAAACCTTGCTCATATCCCGAGGTAATAATCCCGCCAACGATTCCGTTGCCGAAATAAAATTCCCAAGAGCCATAAATCGGAACCTTAGACGCATCATGAAGTAACCTTATTGCGTCTGCATAAGAAATAAATGCCCCAGATCTATCACGATTGAACGTAAGCAGATAAATTAAATCATTCTCACCCAACTTCGAGATGGGCTGTGTTATCTCTTTGAGGCAAAAATCCTGATAAAACTTAAACGTAAATCTATCTATAAACTTGTCTGCTGCTAACTCAAACTCTTTCTTAATACTTTGGCCAGTCGGCGTTTTATCAAGGATAACAACAATATTATTTCGATCTGGATGAATGTCGGACATCAACTGCAATGTTCCGCTGTAGTCGATAGTCTCAACAACCCCTGTTACGTGCTCAATCCCTTTTACCAAGTCAGGTTTAAAATTATTTACACCACAAAAAACTACCGGGATCTCAGGATATAATTCGGCGCCATATTTCTGGATAAAGTTAAGGGCGTTATTGTCTGAGCAAATAATCAAAGAATATTCAATCTTATTCAACTTGGATTTAAATCTTATAAAATTTACGAGGTAATCCTGATATTCTTCCCCTGAATTCCTTTTTGTATCCAAATATTCGTAGTGAAGCTCAACATTATTGGAAATAGAGGAAAGCCCCTCTTCAATGCCTTCTGAAATGCTATCCGTCCACTGTAGTCCCTGATGGTATGAATGCAGAATGAGAATATTTAATTGTTGAGGACTGCTTTTCGCAGAACTGACAAAAATAAATGAACAAAAACAGAATATTGCAAAACAATTCAAAAATATCCGGCACCATGCCCACGCTACCATTAAAAAATTACCTTTTTAAAGGATAAACAACCTTATTCTCATTCTTTAGAATAAAACAAAACAATTGATGATTGCTATAAGCATGCGCCATACCAAAACACAAACCATTGATTTTAAAAAACAAATAACCTCTAAACTCAATACAACAAATTGAGTGTCCGGCAATCATACACTTTACAACATTCAAGTATGTGATCAATTACATATGCATCATCGAGAATCACTACAACTAAAGAAATAACGCCCCACTGTATGATAATCGGACATTGTTTTGCATTGTCTGATTACCGTACATTTAGTAAATGTGGTGCTGCGTCGAGTTTTTGATACAAGGTTGAACGAGCAATACCCAGCCTGCGTGCGGAGCGGGAGATATTACCACCTTCTTCTTCAAGAACCATTGCTATGGCTGCATGTTCGGCAAGTTGCAGCAACGATTCGTTTTCAGATTCTCCACCTGAACGAGAGGCTCTGGTGCGCTGCTTGATGCCATTTGTCATCCAAGCCTTACGAATCGTATCCGGTAACTGGTCTGGAGTTAGAATATCCATATCTAAGCCAAGAACAACAGCGCGCTCAAGCACGTTTCGCAGCTCGCGGACATTCCCCCTCCAGGAGTAGGAAACAAGGGCTTCATAAAAATTATCGTCAGCTTTAATACTCTGTCGTGAATACTCGTTGGATATTTGTTCCAAAAAATGCATGGTCAAAAGGCGAATATCTTTAGCGCGTTCTCTTAATGAAGGGATTTGAATAGGAAAAGTTGCAATTCGATAATATAAATCTTCCCTGAACCGGCTCTGGTTAACTTCCTCAAGCAGGTCTACTTTGGATGCGGCAATTAATCGCAAATTGAGCGCAATTTCCCCAATTCCACCAACCCGAACCATACTTTTCGAAGAGAAAGCGCGTAGTAGCTTTACCTGAAAACTAAGAGGCATTGCTTCAACCTCATCGAGAAACAGGGTTCCTCCTGAAGCAGCCTCAAGCCTGCCCGGCTTTCCTGCCTCCCTTGCCCCGGTAAAGGCTCCCGGCTCATAACCGAACAGCTCACTCTCAATAATATCAGCAGGAATGGCTCCACAGTTAATAGCGACAAACGGACTCTTGGAGCGATCGGAGGCTGCATGTATTGCTTGCGCAAACAGTTCTTTGCCTGTCCCGGACTCTCCGATAAGTAAAACACTTGAATCGGTAGCGGACACCATAGAGGCGAGCTCGCGCGCCTTAACAATTTCTGAACATGAACCGACAATATCACCAAAAGTATAGCTGGTTCGGTTTGATTGGGTAGCAGAAAGGCTCATTATCCGGCCACTATCTTCGATCATGACCAATGTTCTTGCGCCATTTTCGATGGAGTGAACATTTATAATAAATGATTTTTTCTTACCGTTAATTGATAAAGTGTGCTCTTTTTCTGTATGAATTTTACTTCTGGTATTGAGCTGTTTGGAGTGCAGGATTTTCTCAAGTTCCCTGCATCTTCGCCCAGCATTGGCTTTGGGGGATATTGCGAACAACTCAAGAGCTTTTCTATTGAAACTCACCACCTTCCCGGAGGAATTCAAAGCAATCACTCCCTGCGGCAAATATTCTATAATGGTCTCCAACTCTGAATTAGAGACTTTCAGTGAAGTCACGGTCCTGTTCAAAGCGAGCTGGTTTTCAATTGCCTTGGCAATCGAAGTTGTCAATCCGAGGGTCTGTCGATTCTGTGGAGTTGCATAGCTCAATATATTCAGAACACCGACAAGTTCAGCGTCCGGAGTGAATATTGGGGTAGCCGAGCAGTTCAGATTGTGAAGGTGCACATTGAAATGTTCCGGACCAATAACCTGAGTTGTCTGTTGTAACGCAAGACATAGACCAGCAGCATTTGTCCCCAGAACATCCATACTGACGTTGCAGCCAGGAACAAATCCATTGTACTCCGATTCCTGCAAAAGAGCAGGATCACCGCAGGCGCAAAGGAAGTACCCCTCAAAATCAATACAATCTATACGCAACCCGCTGCCCGCAATCACCTCATTAATCATTTTCATGAATGGTTGAGCAGCTGTAATGAGCTCTTGTGATCGCTCAAGCAAGAAGTCTGTATTATGATGATAGGCAACTCTACTGTTAATATCTATCCCTTTATTCTTTGAATAGTGCCAGGATTCTAAAATTTCAGGTCGTATGGAGGATTGGTCAACCTCGTTTCCTGCAATAAACCTTTTCCACTGTAGAATGATTGTTTCACGATCGTGATTTTGCATGACCCAAAACCTGTTTTAAGTATTGAGGACTAGTTAAAATTTATATTCTCCGTCTATATCGCTATATATACATTTTCTAAAAAGTACCTTTTTACTGTAAACATTAAAAACAACACTTCTTTGCAAGTAACAAAATTTATTATTTAGTAATAATTGCAAAATACAGCAATAATATACATAGAAAACAATATAAAAGATCTCAATTTTGAAAAATCATATTCCATATGAAGTCAAATTTGTCAATTTAAAATTTAAAACTATAAAAAATAACAGATACGCAAAAACATAAATTAATTTATCACAAAAGGTTGGCTCCACTATAAATATAACGGAAAATTATGAGAGACGTAGAGACATTGAGGTCTTCCCCTACTTCAGCCCATTTTCAAAACTGCCGAAAACTACCTATAACTACCGAGTTTTGTACGCAGATTTGCGGACACTTTGCGGACACGTATAAAGCAGACTCTACGCTCTAAAATTCCACAATAGAACACCCACCACATTCAAGCAGCAGGTGTTCTATTTTCATTACTTCTTAGGATATCCAACACTCTGGGCAAGAACAATTTTCTGGTCGGCCTTCAGGTCCATCGCTTCTGCAAGCTTCTCTCTTTTGATCAGGTCACGCATGACTGTTACCAGTCCATTAACCGCACAGAAGAGGTATACATTCTGTCCGATGAATCCGGCATTAGCCGCAGTTAGCATGGCCTTTTCTTCGTCCGGCATCTTTTTCATTTTGGAATAATTGGAGACATAGACGATGTTGACCGGTGCATGTTTTACGTATCCTTGGGTTCCGGCTATTTTCCTATAGTCCCCTGTGACAACCTGATTCAGGCTGTGCGCGTCAGGGTCATAGACAAACAATCCCGAAGCAGTGATCACATAAAGATCAATTTCCTTTTTGTTCCACGCTGAGGGAGCAGTTCTTTTGCCGGATTCGGGCCGGTTCACACCACAAGCCGCCCAGAGTAAATCTGAGAGCTGCTGTTCAGAAAGAGGTGTTTCTGCAAATGATCTGCTGCTTTTACGATGCTGTAATGCATATTGAAGCGACCCTTCCTTGCCTCCAGATGGTTTAGGCAGATTTACTGCTTTTCCTTCCGCTGCCAACAGGTTCCTAACTCCCATAACTCCCGCTATTGCTCCGCCTGCAACCAGGCCCAATACTTTTCTTCTTGAAAATTTCATTTCTGCTACCTCTCTTCGAATTTAAATACTTATATTTTCCAACTAACTACCTATGAGATAAAATCTTCAGGCAGGTCGGCAATCTCGGGGACGGGATAACGGCTTATCTTTTTTTCGCTCATGTCATTCTCCAATTTCAGGCTTCTTTTCTGGTAAAATTCTACTAAATCCAATTCCTGCGCTGGTCATGAAACATCTTTTCAAGCTGGCCGTGATCAAAATCATTCATGGCTTTTTGCACTGTCCGGTAACGGTCAGCATTGTCCAGATCATCAAGGCAGCCATAATATCTCTGTCTGCGCCCGAAGATGAAATTAAGCTGATCTTCTTTATTTAAAGCGAGAAAACGATTGATTACAGAGAGCATTTTTCCTTTGTCGCGAGGTAATTCTCCCTGCAACTCAGGCATCAGATTTACGGCGTGATAGTTGCCATACCTGCTCTGGATTCCATTAATCCGCTCCAGAATGCGTTGTTGCTCTTCAATCATTTCCGCTTCGCTGAGCAGGGTAAATTCTCCGGCCTGCTCCATGCTGTCCAAGTGGGTACCGGGCTTCACTGCCAGAGTCAGCACCCGGACTCCACCGGGATTAATACCGTTGATCAGATCCACTGTTCCCTTTGCATGCTCAGCAGTAAGCTCTTTCCCGCCAAGGCCGAGAATGGTAAAAAGCAGGGTCTCCATGCCCGCATCCTGTGCATTGCGGGTTGAATTAAGTATCGACTCCGCTGTGGTTCCCTTGCGCATCTTTTTAAGAACTTCATCCGAACCGGACTCCATGCCGCAATAAAGCATGTTCAATCCGGCATCAGCGATTTCCTGAATTTCCGCCGCAGACTTTTTATTCATGGTCTGGCCCCGACCATAGGAGCTGATCTGCTTTAGGGAGGGAAAGGCCTCTTTAAGGGCGTGCAGCACTTTCACCAGATCGGCAGTCTTCATGGAGAAGGAATCGCCGTCCTGCAGGAAACATTTTTCCACCGGACGACCACCGTAATATTTTTGTGCGGCCAGAATATCCTTTTTAATATCCTCCACAGAACGGATGGAAAATTTCTGTCCCTTGTAAAGTGTGCAAAAAGCGCAACGGTTCCAAGGGCACCCTCTGGTAGTGCGGATGAGCAGGCTGTCCGCCTCATCCGGCGGTCGGATCGGTCCGAGTTCGAAATTTGTCATTATAACTCTCTACTAAGCAATTCGGGTAAGCTCGTTGAGTGTGAAGCTGACGATATGTCCGTCCACTGCGCGAGCGTATTCGGCAATATGAGTATTTGCCAGATGGGTCTGCAAAAGCTCACGGCTGACCCAGTTTTCATAAAAGAAAAAGACTTCCGGACGTTCCTTATCCTGATGCAGGTCGTACTGGATGCAGCCTTCTTCCTTGCGAGTGGGCTCGATAAGTTTCAGCAGTTCGGCCTTGACCAGTTCAATGCTTTCTTTGCGGGCCTCGATCCTTGCGATTACGGTATGTGCTTTCTTCATTTTTATTCTCCTGTGAAATTGTTGGTGAATGTCTGTAAATCAGAATACGCATTTCACTTGATTAGTAAAACGAGTTGTTTTAATTCTTGCGATGAGTAAAACGAATACTGGAGATATAAACATGAAAAACAAGAAGAATCCCTCACTGATGCTTGATGCGGACCTGATTTCCTTGCGGGCGGTGGTGGCTGTTGTGGACGAGGGAAGTTTTTCCGCAGCAGCAAAAAAAATAGGACGCTCGCAATCAGCGGTCAGCCTTCAGATTGCCAAACTTGAAGACCGCATGGAGATCAAGCTCTTTGACCGCAACAGCCGTTCGGTGAACCAGACCCCGGCGGGAGAAATGTTCACCGCCTATGCCCGCAGGATTCTCGATCTTGCGGACGAGGCTTATGCGGCGGTTAGTTCTCCGGTCATTGACCAGCCCCTGCGCATCGGATTTGCGGAATACCTTGTGCCACACCATCTTTACAAGCTGCTATCACGCTTCAAGCAGCGTCATCCCAATGCGGTGATCAATCTGAAAATGGGTATGGGAAGTCTGCTGGTGCAGGAAATGAAAGAGGGGGATCTGGACGTTGTGGTAGCCGGACCGGAAAGCGAAAAAGGGACCATGCTTCTGGAAGAACCGCTGGTCTGGGTAGGTCCGCATGATGATGTGGAAGACCATGAAGGACAAGAACTTGAACTTATCCTCATGCAGCCTCCGTGCAGTTACCGTAAGGCCGCTTTTGAATCTTTGGCTCAGGCTGAGGTTCAATGGAACATGGCACTCAGCGCCAATTCCATTCAAGGCAGTCAGAGTGCTGTTGCTGCGGGGCTTGGAATTTCTGTGGTGCCGAGGTCTGCGGTGAGCAAGGAAACACGAATAATAACCAAGGGCTTGCCCGAACTGCCCAAAACCAGCATCCATGTGTATAATAACGGCATTGATTCCCATCCGCTGATTGAACCGTTTATTGATTTTCTTAGAGAAGAATTCACCGGAATGGGACTGGTTTGATTTAAGTTCTGCTTATTTCCTGCTCTCGGGAACAGGCAAGAGCCTTACATTGTTGATATATTCGAAAAACTCATTTTAACGATTTAAACAACTCGTTTTACATATTGATCATGTCGCTTTACTCTTCCAAAGAGAACACAAATCACCAACGAGGAGTTTTAACCATGGTCAGATCTTTTTTTACCATTGTGGCTTTGTTGACCCTGCTGGTTCCGGCGGTAAATGCTGCCGAGATCGGCACACTTGAAACTGTGACCGAATTTACAGACTATCGCGGCGGCGGTATCGCTATCACCCCGCAGGGACGCATCTTCATCAGTATGTTCCCTATGGACGGACCCAAGTACCGGGTAGTGGAATTAATGGCTAATGAGGAAAAACGCCCTTTCCCCACTATTGACTGGTCTGACGGTCCTGAAATCGGCAAAGTCGGGATCAACGCAGTGATCGGCATCCATAGTGACAGTAATGGCGTACTCTGGATTCTTGACATGGGCGGGGAAAAATATCCGGCTCAATTTGTTGCTTGGGACACTGTGAATAATTAACTTAACAAAGTTATTAAGCTCGACGAAACCGCCACCCTCCCCAACTCTTTTTTACAGGATTTTGTCATCGATGAAGCACACCAGAAAGCCTACATTGCCGACATGACGCTTGGTAACCTTTCCGGCGAAACCAAGCCAGCCATCATCGTGGTCGATCTTAAAAGTGGAAAAGCACGCCGTATTCTGGAAGCAACTCCGGCTTTTATGCCTCCCAAACGGGACGTAGTCATTGACGGTGTCTTGCTTGCATCCAAAACAAAAGAGAATACCACAAACAAATTATATCTCGGCCTGAATCCCATTGCCATCGATGACAAAAATGATTGGCTTTACTTCGGTACCCTAAGCGGTGAAACAATCTACCGTATTCCCGCCGCCGTTGTTGCTGATCCCAAAATGAACGACGAGCAGCGCGCAGCCAAGATTGAAGAGTTCGGTCCCAAGCACCCCAGCGACGGTATCGTCTATGCTCCCGGCATAGGTGTCTTTGCAACCGATGTAGAAAACAGTGCAGTAGGATTGGTAACCAAAGGCAAATATGAAATACTTGCACATGACAAGCAGCTTTCATGGCCCGACAGCATGGCTGTAAGCAACGGTTATGTATATATTACCCAGGATCAGCTGCACCTGTTGCCTCCTTTCAGTCAGGGGCTTGGCTGTGCCAAACCACCATACAAACTGATGCGTTTTCGTTATCAGCCCTAGCAACGAAACAGGAAGCAACAGGATTATCATCCATAAGTCAGATACTATTCGTATCCAGTCAGATAAATATGTTTTCAAGATGGTCAAAATTTTTAACACTATTTTTCTGGACATAAAAAAGTAAACCATCCCCCTAAATGGAGATTTTTGAAATGGACGCAATCGAAATGATCAAAGAGCGCAGAAGTGTTCGCAAGTACAAGAACGAAAAGGTTGACCGTGAACTCATGAAGGAAATCATCGATATCGCCCGCTGGGCACCTTCATGGGCCAACTTTCAGGTTGCCCGCTACACTCTGGTGGATGACCCTGAAGTCATCAAACAGCTGGCTACCGACGGCGTGAAAGGATTCACCTACAACATCAAAACCCTTGAAAACGCCAAGGGCGTTGCCGTACTGAGCTTTGTGAAAGGCAAATCCGGCAAGCTTGATCCTGAAAAGGATGAATACGCCACTGAAAAAGGCAATATCTGGGAAGTGTTTGATGCCGGCATCGCCTGCCAGACCTTCTGTCTCGCTGCCCATGCAAAGGGCATCGGCACCTGCATTTTCGGCGTCATTGATGAAAACACCATCCCCGGTCTCGTCAATCTACCCGAAGACGAAACCGTTGCCGCACTGATCACCTACGGTCACCCCGATGAAGAGCCCCCGGCAACCAAGAGAAAAGAAATCGAAGAAATCGCAAGGTTCATATAGTCATCAGGGCTGAAAAATAATAAATACGCAAAGGCGGGTGCAGGTAACTAAAGATCATGCGCCCGCCTTTTTTAAATTCATCCATGGAGGATGCCGGTGAGCCTCAATCAAGAGACACAGACAAAAGCCCTGCAGGAAGCCCGTCAGGATTTAGCGACAAAAGTGTTGAAATGGACCACGACTGATCATGAAGTTAAGATCTCTGTACCCGGCATGGAATTCCATAAATACACCATGCCGACCATGCCGGTCAGTGTTGTGCATAAGCCGAGTGTCTGTCTTGTGGTGCAGGGATCGAAACAGGTTCAGCTTAATGAAAACATCTATCTTTACGATGCAAACCGCTATCTTTTCACCTCGGTGAATTTTCCCATCATTGCCAACATCGTAGATGCCAGCCCGGAGGTCCCCTTTCTGGGGATTACATGGGAGCTGGACTTACAGGTTGTGACCCGTTTAATCGCCGACAGGGACCTGCCTGCCACAAGCAGCACCCGGACGGAGCGCGGAGTCGCCCTCGGCGAAGTAACACCGGAATTGCTGAATACTTATATCCGGTTGCTTGATTTACTGGATACACCGGACGACATCCCCTATCTGGCCCCGCTGATCCATAAAGAACTCGTCTATCGCCTGCTCACCGGCGATCAGGGCGACAGGCTCCGTCAGGTAGTCAATGCCAACAGTAACAGCAGGCAGATTTCACAGGCCGTTGACTGGATCATCGCCAATTTTGACAAGCCCGTGCGCGGAGAGGAGCTGGCAGCCCGTGCGGGGATGAGTAAATCCGCTTTTCATGAGCATTTCCGCTCCGTCACCGCCATGACCCCGTTGCAATTTCAAAAATGGATGCGCTTGCAGGAAGCCCGCAAACTCATGATATCGGAAAAAATGGATGTCACCAGTGCTGCCACCAAAGTCGGCTACGAAAGTCCCTCCCAGTTCAGCCGTGAATACAGCCGTCAATTCGGGGCTTCTCCCAAACAGGACATCAAGAAGCTTCAGGAAACAATTCACTGATAAGCATCAATATTGCCTGATCAAAATGATCCCTAATCAGCCCCTGCGCATTCATGTGCGGGGGCTGGTTTAGTTTTGAAACGCAACTTCTGGAAAATCAGGCAAGTATTTTGGAAAATCGGTCTATCAACACAGGTATCCCCAATATATCTTAGAAAAAACAACACCCAAACTCCAAGAGGAATAAACCATGAAACGGATCATGCTCTTCAGTATTTTAACAATATTATTATTCGCGGTGACTGCAACCGCGGGACAGACAAAACAGATCACCCCGGACGAGCCGCAAGAAAGTATCAGCCGCTACCCTATCCCAAAGTTCGAAACTTTGCCTGAGGACATCAAAAAAACTTTTCTTGCTGTTCAGGAATCCATGGGGTTCATTCCCAACGTCTTTTTCGCCATGGCTCACCGTCCTGATGAATTCAGAGCTTATCTGGCCTACGGCAAAGCTTTGATGAAACGTGACAGCGGACTTACCCCGGCAGAGAAGGAAATGATCGTGCTTGCAACTTCAAATGACAGCGGGTGTCAGTATTGCGTCATTTCCCACGGTGCATCACTACGCATTAAGGCCAAGGACAAATACATTGCCGAGCCGATAGCCATCAACTACCGCGAAGCCCCGATCACCCCCCGCCAAAAGGCGATGATTGATTTTGCCATGAAAGTTTCAAAAGATTCCCGTGCCATAGCTGAATCTGATTTCCATACGCTCCAGAGTCACGGTTTCAGCAAAGAAGATGTCTGGGATATTGCCGGGATTACCGCTTTCTTCGGTCTTTCAAACCGGATGATGAATTTCGCTGCGGTGCATCCTGATGAAGAATTCTACATGATGGGACGTTAGGAACTAATTATGAAAAAACACATATCCCGCCGTGCATTTATCAAGCTCGGCATCCTTGGAGGAACCTCCAGCGCAATCACAGCCATGAGTCTGTCCGGCAGAAATGTCCCTGCCTGCAACGCAGCCATGAAGCCCGACAACAACATGGTCCTGACCGCGTTTTTCTCACATACGGGCAACACCCGCTACATGGCAGAACAGATTAACGGGCGCGTGGGCGGCGATCTGCTCGAAATCAAAACCATTAAGCCTTACCTCGGGAATGACCGGCAGGTTCACATTACCGCCAAAAATGAGAAGCGCAGGAACTTCAGGCCGAAACTCTCAACAGCCATGCCGGACACATCCAAATATAACGTGTTTTTCATCGGCTACCCCTGCTGGTGGCACACCATGCCCATGACCATGTTTTCGTTTTTTGATCAGCTCGACCTTTCCGGCAAAACGATCATTCCCTTCACTACCCACGGCGGTTCCAAGTGGGGCACGGGACTTTCAGACCTAAAGGCCATTAATCCGCAGTCGGACCTCAAGGAAGGGCTGGCACTCTATGGCCGAAGTGTGAAGAAAAGTTCTTCAGTAAATGAGATCAAGAATTGGCTGTCTTCATCAGGATTCTAGATTGATCCGTGTTGAAAACAGACTTCTATTAAAAATTTGGAGAGAAATTATGACTAAGAAAAAAACAATCAGCAGAAGATCCATGCTCAAGACTTTCGGCATGGCTTCTGTGGCAACTGTAGGCCTCGGCTGTGCTGCAATTTCCAGACAGGCTGAAGCCGCAGCCCCCGAAGAGACTCGGCGCATGTACAAGGTTTACAGCAATGGGCAAATCGGCAGCATGAAGCTCAAAAACAGGTTCATCAAAGCTGCAACCCTGACCGAATCCACCAACGCGGACGGTCGTTTTCTGCCTCAGGGCCTTGAAATCTACCGCAACTGGAGCAAGGGCGGCGTAGCAATGATCGAATCCGGACACATGTCCGTTGTTCCCTTTGATTACCACGGCATTACCCACCACCCGGCCCAGATCTGGGATGACAAGCATATTCCTTACATGAAGGAACTTGTCGGAGCTGTGCGCAGCGGCAACAAGGACTGCAAATTTGTAGCCTTCCTCAACCATCTCGGCAACCATCCCAAGCTGGTTCACGGGCAAGGCGTTTCCGCATCAAATGTCGGCTGGCCGGGACAGAAAAAAGTCGCGCCCAAAACTCTGAACGTAGAAGAAATCAACGAGACTACCGATGCTTTTGCCGCTGCCGCTGTGCGTGCCCAAAAAGCGGGCTTTGACGGAGTTGAGCTTCAGGGTGGGCACCATTTTTTGCTGCACTCATTCATCTCCCCCCAGACCAATAAAAGAACCGACAGGTACGGCGGTTCCACTGAAAACAGGGTCAGGATCGTTGCTGAGATCGTTGAAAAAATCAAAAAGAAAGTCGGTCCAGATTTCCCCATTCTCATAAAAGTTAACAGCTTTGACGGAGGCCCCGGCGGCATTGAGCTGGACACTTTCCCGGAAGTGGCAAAAGCCATCTCCAAAACCGGGATCGACGCCATGGAGCTCAGCGGCGGCAATCCCTCGGTTCCCGACATCGAAGATCCTACCGAGCAGTCCTACCATGCCAAGTACGCCAAGAAAATCGATGTTGACGTTCCGGTCATACTGACCGGCGGCAACAAGGACATCGACATCATGGAAAGACTCTACAATCCCGGCAAAATCGACTTCTTCGCATTGGCAAGGCCGCTGATCCGCCAGCCCGATCTGCCCAATTTTTGGATCAGCAAAAAGAATGATCCCGAATGCACCTGCGAATCCTGCAACGAATGTCTGCGCTATCACGTTTTTGAAGGCAACCCGTTCCTGACATGCCAACTGGATTAGGAAATGCCTCCGGCGGCTGAGGAAGGGGAAACTTTTGCAAAAATTTCCCCTTCCCCAGACCCCATCCCCTTCAAAACCTTTTAGTAAGGCTTCGCCACCTAAAACAATAACCGCCCTACAATTTATCCACAGTCGTAGAGCGTAAATTCTCATCTCGCATAATGCCGGGGAGTTTCCCAATGTTAAACAGCAGCAAAACAACAAAGATACTGAAGCAAAATAAACGCGCATTCATGCTTTACCTTATCGTGGGGATAGTTGCTCCTATATACGGGGGACAGGTCTGCCCTTTTATGGAAGGACTTCCGGTTTGGGAATTCGAATGCTACGTGGCCTTGCCCTTGGCTGTAATTCTGGCTCTTCGCTATCTGCTTCAACCGTATTTTGTTGACCGGGCTCCGCTGCTTAAACGTACCGGACACCAGTTTCGTCTAGATATGGGACTGTTTTTACTGGCAGGAATATGGTCCTCACTGGTCATTCATTTTTTGCCGGGCCTGCCCCTCTGGCAATCCGGCTGGAAGCTGACCTGGGCCTTTATCACTGGGGGAATGTTTGCCTCTCTCGACCTCGCCCTTGCCAAAGAGCGTGAAGTGATTGGGTTTGCACAAGAGAATCCTGATCATATGGAACAGCCCACCAATATTTTTCCGCGTTCAAAAATTTTCGCCATGGTAGCTGTTTCAGTAACCGTGCTGACTACAGTGGTCCTGTTGCTCATGATTTTACGCGACCTGAACTGGCTTTCTCAGCAACCCGCTGATGCAAGGGACTTTTCAGAAGCAACCAGATCAGTGGTTATCGAAATAATGCTGACAATGACAGTAATGGCAGCCTCATGCGTGAACCTGATCATGTCAGCATCCCGCAATCTGCGAACCTTGTACGAAATGGAAACTTCGGTTCTTGAAAGTGTCAGCCGGGGAGATTTGTCAGTACATGTGCCTGTAGCGACACAGGATGAAATCGGCTACATCGCCGGAGTGACCAATACCATGATCAGCAGTCTTCGAGACCATATGCGGCTGCGCCACGGGCTGGAAATTGCGGCAGAGGTGCAGCAAAATTTTCTGCCCCAATCCGCACCCAAAATTGAAGGTTTGGACATGGCCGGGGTCTGTCGTTTCTCCGAAGAAACAGGTGGAGATTTTTATGACTTCATTCCGGTAAATGAAGGCGTTCTGGCCGTAGTGGGAGATGTTGTGGGGCACGGACTTGAAGCAGCCCTGCTCATGGCTTCCACCCGGTCATGTTTGCGACAGGCTGCGGAGAGAATTTCTGATCCCGGTGAGATTTTGACCGCTGTGAACCGTCAGCTCAGCCGGGATACAGCGGAATCCTGCCGTTTTGTAACCTGCGTAGTCATGCTGCTGGATGCGGACAGCCAAACAATCAAATGGGCAAGTGCCGGACACCAGCCTCCGATCCGCTACAGCCAACAAAGTGAAGCGTATACGCTGCTGCGTGGAACAAACATGGCCCTCGGTCTGGATGGTTCATGCGAATACACAACACGTGCGACCGAATGGCCGCTTGCAGGAGATTCTTTACTGCTCATTTCAGACGGAGTTACTGAGGCCGAAGGCGAAAGCGGTATGTTCGGCAATGACCGACTGGTAGAATCAATAGCCCACTATGCTGAAGCAGGAGCCGCAGACATGGCAGACGGGATTGTTGGTGATGTTTTGAACTTTGCCAAGAATGGGGCTGTGGATGATGATATTACGCTTGTGGTGGTTTCGGGGGGGATAACCCCGAAAGCTAAAAAAATAACCTCCGGCAGCCAATTGGCAATCAGCAGGCCACTTTAATAAATCCATACACTTAACAATGCAAAACTCAGGTTGTACGCAGGCTTGTAGGTAGAGACGACCTCAACCCTCACAGATAAACATAGAACTTCCCTGCGCACAACCCAACTTATCAGCCACAACCCTGCATTTGGCCTTGAAAGCAAAAAAGACCGGGCGGTTTGAACGCTCATAAAGGGCTTCAAAATTCCCCTGCCCCTTACAGAGTACGATATCGGCGGAGTTGTAAATCTTGAGAAGTTCCGGGGAAACCTGATCAAGCACGGTTCCAAAAGTGATGCAGCCGGAAGGCATGGTCCGGCAGATTTTATCCATGCCCACAAACTCGGCGTCTTCCATGAGGGCGTCATTGAGGATCGGCGCGCTGCGCACGGCGTAGGTCAGGTCAATTCCACGCTCCATCAACACTTTCGCCAGAATGGTATCCAGTGCGATTTCCCCAGTATTGTCACCGAGGATGAGCATACGCGCTCCGGGTTTGAGCAGCTTTTCCAGTTCCTGCACAGCTCCGTCCATGAACGAAGTATCATTTTCTTCATCCAATGCTGCTTGCCAGTCGAACATTTCCGGCGGCCCATGATCAATATAATTGCCGATGATGGACACATTCAAAGCTGTGCGCAAAAAATCGTCGGACGCTTTAACAATTTCTGAAACTGCCGGGACGGCTTGCATAACCTGACGATTGGCTTCACGCTTTATTTTCGCATAGGGATCGCTGTTGCCGAGGATTTCATAGCCAAGGGGATAAAGCTGCTGCGCCCAGTGCGGAACTGTCTGTTCCATGGAAAGGGTATTGAGCCGCAAAGCCCACTCATGCAGCAATTTCTCATGCTTTTCCGGATCATCCGGTACGGCAATGCGGGCCATTTTAAGTCCTTGCGACAATAAACAGACCTGACAATCAAGATGGGGAATCATGGTTAACTCACTTTTTTAGACCGGAACAGGACATCCATTAAATCTTTTCCAGTAAAAGCGGGAGAAATTCATTTGCATCGGCTACAACCAATACATCGGCTATTTCACGGATGGGCGCGTCCGGGTCGGTATTTACCGCGATGATATATTTTGAAGAGCTCGCTCCGGCAGAATGCTCCACAGCTCCGGAAATACCGCAGGCAATATAAACCCCTGGCTGGATTGACTGCCCGGTTATGCCGATCTGGCGGCAGTGCTCAGCTTCCTGCGCATCTACCACCGGACGGGTTGCCGCATGTTCGCCTCCAAGCTTTGCGGCCAACTCTTTTACACGGGCGAGCGAATCAGCATTCATCACCCCCCTTCCGGCAGCTACAACAACCTCAGACTTGCCAAGCTCTACAGTACCTTCATCTCCGTCTTCGTAACCGTGAAATTCAAAACGGCTATCCGCTTCAACATGCACCGTAATGATTTCGGAAGGCTCGCACTGCTGCTTCCCAGCTGGAAAGGCTCCGGATTGAAGGGTCACGACTGTACAGCCTTTGCCTAATTCGACTTCGCGCTGCAACTTACCGTTGTAGACCGGAACGACCAGCTTCCCGTTCCGCAATCCGGCCACCCCGGAAACGCAATCAACTTCCATGGCGCAGGCCACACGCGGAGCAAGGTCCCAGCCGTAGCTGGAATGCAGGAAGACAACCATGTCCGGCTGTTCTTCTGCCACAACCTTGAGAATGGCCTCTTTGTGTACATCCGGTGCGTAGCTGTTTGATTCAAAAAAATATAACCGCCCTTCAGCCGAGGGTAATTGCTCCCTGTCCCCGGCCGCAAACATGATCTGTTCCGCTCCCAACTGCTCGGCAAAAGCGCGGAGTTCACTTATCCGTGTGGAAACAACACCGTCCAGCTGTTCGGCAATGAGTAAAACTTTCATTGTTTCCCCCGCCCGACAGCCAGCCGTAATTTAAGAATATCAGCAACGTCTTCAGCCAGTTTTTCAACTGCCCCGCTCATGACCAGACAGCCGGACTTTTCTGGAACAACAAGCCTTTCGTCCCTCTTTGCTGAAAGATCGAGCAACTCATCAGCTGCGATAGTTATGAGAGGCTTTTTCTTGGCCTTCATAATATTGGGGAATGTGGGGTAGCGCGGCAGATTCAAGCCGGACTGGCAGCTAATTACCGCCGGGGCAGGCACAGAAACTTTGCAGCGCCTGCCCTGCTCCAGCTCCCGCTCAAGCACAAAGCGGGCCTGTTCAAAAGAAAATTCAATCACCCCGGTCACTGTCGCAAATAAGAGCATTTCGCCCAGCATGGGGCCGACCTGTGCATTGCCGAAATCCTCAGATTGCTGGCCGCAAAGGATCAGGTCGTAATTATTATCTTTAGCATAAGCGGCGATAGTTTTGGCCGTTTCAAAAGGAGTGGCAACATCTTCCGCTTCATCCAGAACATGCACGCCGCTGTCCGCGCCCATTTCAAGAGCTTTACGCAGAGCAGCTTGCGCCCTTTGCCGGCCTACGGTCAGCACATCAACAGTTGAAGCATGGCCCTGATCTTTGAACAGCAGCCCCTGTTCCACAGCATAGGTGTCATATTTGTTCATGCGCCAGACAAGGTTGCTCTCGTCAAGACTGCCGTCTTCTTTGAGCGTGAAGCGGGCCTCTAAATCAGGAACCTGTTTGATGCATATTAATATTTTCATTTTTTGTTGCCTCCGGCGGCTGAGGAAGGGGAACTTTTGGGAAAAGTTCCCCTTCCCCAGACCCCATCCCCTCAAAACTTTTCAGTATGCTTCGCAAATAGCTCGCAAATGCGTCCTTCTAAAAAAAACTGCGAAGCGTTACTAAATACGTTTTGGGATTCTTAAACCCCTTTGAAAAAGGGTTTAAGGCCCCCGGCAGGGTCGCCGAAGGCTTAACTTAATCTACTAGATATTCTCTGCAAGGACCTCGGCAATATCTCGCACTTGCATGCCACCGTTCCTAGTCATTTTCATGCCTTCTTCTAAAGTGGTCAGGCAGAACGGGCAACTGGTGACCAGCTGTTCTGTACCCGTTGAGGCGGCCATTTCAGCGCGTTTGATATTCATCTTTTTGCCGCCTTGGGACTGAGATAAAAACCGTCCCCCCCCGGCACCGCAACAGAGCGCCTTCTGGCGATTCTCATCCATTTCGCTCAGCCGTCCACCGGCTGCCATAATCAGGTTGCGAGTGGGTCCGTAAATATCATTATGGCGAGCAAGATAACAAGGGTCGTGATAAGTGCAGGAAAATTTTTTGCCCTTGATTTTCAGTTTGCCTTCGACCAGCAGCTGCTCAAGATATTCGGTATGGGAAATGACTTCCGCGCTAAATCCGAAATCGCGGTAATCTTTGTTCAAGGTATTAAAGCAGTGCGGACAGGTGGTGACCACGGTTTTGATACCGTACTTCCTGATCCGGCGGATGTTTTTCATGGCCAGCTCCTGAAAAAGATACTCGTTGCCCAACTTGCGGGCAGGCTCGCCGCAACACTGTTCCTGCTTGCCGAGAATGGCTACATTCACTTTTGCGGACTGGCAGAGTTTAATGAAGCTGTGGGCCACGTTCTTGCTGCGCTGGTTATAAGAAGCGTAGCAGCCCGAAAAATAGACAATATCCGCAGTAGGTCTGGCGGACAGGTCAATGACGTTAAGTTCCTCAAACAAGGAATCACGTATGGAAGGCTCGCTTCCAAAAGGGTTACCGGTCACTTCAATTCTCTCCATAGCTTGTTGTACTTCCTGTCCCGGAAATTCACCTTCCATTAAAGCAAGATTCCGGCGCATTTCAACGATCCTGTCCACATGTGAAATGGACACAGGACAGGCTTCCTCGCAGGCCAGACAGGTGGTGCAGGACCATATTGCTTCCTTACCCACCGATCCGATAATTCCCTCCTGCGGGGAATTAAAAGAAATTTTATTAAGTTTGCCGACTAGCTCCATAGGCGAGAGGGGCAATCCCGCATTTAAAGCCGGACAGACTTCATCACAACGTCCGCAGCGGGTGCAGCTGTCCAGTTCCAGCAGATCTTTCCAGCTGAAATCATTAACATATGCGGCCCCGAAATTTTCAATTGACTCATCCTCAAGATTGAGGGGGACAAGGGCTACTTTAGCTCCCTTCACAGCAAGAAGGGAAATTGCTCCAGCAGTAAGCATGTGTTTCATGGCCGTGTAAGGAACCAGCCCCATAAATCCAAAGGCCAGAATCGCATGAACCCACCAGAACATTTTATGCAGAGCAAGCAGAGCCCCCTGTCCAATTCCCTCAAAAATTAAAGCCAACGTGTAACCAACCGGAGACCACAGGGATTGCAGACTGTCCATCTCGGTAACGGCCATGCGCGTTCCCTCAACCGCGAAACCGGAGATCAGTACCGCCAGCAGCAGGGATATAACAGCTATTTCTCCGGTTCTCTCTTTATCCTTCTCGGCCCTTACCCGTCTAATCAGGAAGTAGGAGGCAGCCCCGGTTCCGATGAACCCGCCGAGATCGAGAATGAGAGAGAACAGAAGGTAAAAACGGCCCTTGAGAAATTCGATTCCAAAAATCGGCCCGCTCAGATGGGTCTGCACTGCGATGAGCAGACTTCCTCCGAAAAGCACCAGCATGGCCCAGAACAACGCCCTGTGAACTTTACCGCTGAGACTTCCACGCGCAACTTTGTTTTGTAAAAGAACATCCACCAGATTGCGGAGAATCATTTTCCATTTCAAGCGGCGGCTGAAGGGGCGCCCCTTCCTGTAGGTTATTACAAGACGGGTCACCCCTTTTACCGCTGCAGCAACTGCAAGCAGTAACAGGAGGGACAGGGAAGAAACCTCAGGTCCGATGTTCCAGTATATTTCACGGGTAAAATCCATGTAAATTTGGAACTCCTTTTGGAAGAAGCTTTGGCAGTGTATTTGGAAAGAACCGCAGGGTAAGGGAAGAACCCCGCGGCTCTCTATTTTCAACTATAAATCCAGTTTACCGGGGTTCATGATGCCGTTGGGGTCAATGGCTTTCTTAACACGCTCAAGAACCTTCCAGCTGGAACCGAGGGTATCTTTAACGTAGGGCAGACGAGCCAGACCGCCACCGTGATGGTGGGAAAGGCATGCGCCGTGCTTTACGCAGATGGACATGGCAACGTCCCAGATTTCGAGCATTTTCTTCTCTGCGGTGGCATCGTCTTCTTCCTGACCGAGCAGGATGATGTACAGGGAAGTACCCTGCGGATAGACATGGGAGAAGTGGCCGAGAACTTCCGCTGCGTAAGGCTTCAGGGCTTCTTTCAACTCAGTATAGGTATCCATGATGCCGTGCCAGAAATGGGCGATTTCGATGGTCTCAGCCAGACCGCCTTTGGATTTAAGCAGATTCTCAACGGTGGAGAAATCGTAACGGCGACCGCGCCATGCTTCAACTGCATCAGGACCGATCTTTTTACCGTTGAACTTGGCGCAAATGTCCATACAGGCTTCGTATTCAGCTTTGGCAACAGCTTCAACACCTTCGAAACCGAGGAACATGACGCATTTGTCGAATTCCTTGTCCTGCATGGCGTGCTTTGCTTCTTCAAAATCGTAGTAGCGAACCAGTGCGGGCTTGAGGCCTTCACGGGTAATGATACGCATGACGTCAACACCGTCCTGCACGGAATCAAAAGTGATGGCTTCGAGAATGCGGTCATCAAGCAGAGGGAATATTTTCAGGGTTACGTCGGTGACAACACCGAGAGTGCCTTCGGAGCCCATGAAGATGTGGCGGAGATCCGGTCCCATGGCTGCACGGGGCACATTCATGGTTTCGATAATCTCACCGCCGGGCATAACTGCAGTGTAAGTAACCACGAGATCTTCGATGCCGCCGTAACGGGAGGAAAGCTGGCCCATGGCGCGGGTGGCGACCCAGCCTGCAACAGTGGAGCGGTCAAGGGACTGCGGGGAATGGTTCAGGGTGTAGCCGCGTTCGTTCAGTTCCGCTTCCAGCTTGTGACCGAATTTACCGCACTGCACTTTAACCATCAGGGAATTTTCATCGAGAGCAATAACATCGGTCATGGCAGTGGTATCGAGAGCGATACCGCCTTTTGCAGGCAGGGCCTGACCGGTAACACTGGAACCGCCGCCGTAAGGGGTAACGGGAACTTTGTTATCATCGGCCCATTTGAGAATCTCGCTGACCTGCTCTGTGCTGTTGGCCTTGACGACCACGTCAGGACCGAACATACGCTTGCCCTGATTCTTCCATTTGAAACAGGCGGGCCAGGTGTCGTAACTGTGATCAATGATGGTTTCTTCATCGGTGAGCACGGCTGCCGCGCCGATGGTTTCTTTCAGGCTTTCAATCCATGCGGGATTAGCAGAGGGTTTAAAGTTTTTTTCAGTCTCAGCAATAAAATTTACGAGAGTATTTCTTCTGGCATTCATTTTTAAAACTCCTAATTTGCGAAATCATTTGTTCCGGGTGCGCAACGGTTTGCAGCAACCCAATTCGAGTAATTATCTATTTCTTCCCCTGCCTGCTCTGCGGACCAGTCAAGGTGTTTTGCCATTTCATCAGCAACAGAGGCGGTGATGGACAGGCCGCCGTCACGCCGCCAGTAGAAGAGTGAAGCCCTTCTGGTGAAAAAGTCGGTGATGGTCCGGGACATTTCGTATTTGACTGCGTAAACGACCTCGGCTCTGATTACATCGTAGCCGCCCATGTCATCGGCACAGGAAGGATCATTTTCGATCATCTCGGCCATGAGCCGCGCGTTGCCGCCGTAGAGGGAAAGCAGCCGCTCTTTAACAGCTTCCGGGAGATTCATGGAAGCGAGCTTGCTCTTGGCTGCGTAGGTCTGCCCTGCATCCCCGCCGCTGACCGGGACTTCGTGGGTGTTACTGGCCGGGATGTCCTTCATGCCGAAAGTCTGGCCCAGCAGTTCAACCGCTTTATCCACAACCTGCAGCCCCATTACGCGGGCTGTGGTCAGCTTGCCGCCGCCGATGGTCAGCAGACCTTTGGGGCTGACGAAGATTTCATGTTCACGGGAAACCGCGCTGGCGTTACGTGAATCGTCCGGTGCGATAAGCGGCCGCAGACCGGCCCATGTGGCGATGACGTGCTCGCGGGTGAGATTGCGGCCCGGAATGGTGTAATTGGCAACATCAAGCAGGTAATCGATGTCTTCATCTGTGGCAGTGACGTCATCCAGCGGACCGTCATAGTCGGTATCGGTGGTTCCGACATAAACCAGATCGCCATCCAGTGCGGGAATGGGCCAAACCACGCGGTTATCGCCGGGGGCGCGCAGGAATACGGCATGGTTCAGCGGAAAATCTTCCTTGCTGAGCACAATGTGCACGCCCTTGGTAGGCCGCAAACGTTTATCACCGACGCCCTGCTCCATGTGGCGGATGGTATCCACCCAAGGTCCGGTGGTATTGATGACCTGCTTGGCGGAAATTGTTCCGCTTTCACCGGAAAGAACGTCTTTAATTTCCACGCCGTTGATACGTCCGTTGTTCTCGGTAAATCCGGTAACCTCGGCATAGTTGGCGATATGCGCACCGCCCGCTGCCGCGCCCTTGATGGTCTCGATGGTCAGCCGGGCATCGTCGGTAAGGAAATCGTAATAGTAACCGCAACCTTTAAGCCCGTCAGCGTTGAGATGCGGTTCCATTTCACGCAGCTTTTTGGACCGGAATATCTTGTGACGGCGGATAGAAGGTGCGCCGGAAAAGAAGTCGTAGAAAGTCAGACCCAGATTGAGCTTAAGCAGACCTTCAGGATAGCCGTCATATTGCAGATACATGAACGGTCTGGGATGGGAGAGATGCGGTGCGAGCTTGAGCATGAGTTCGCGTTCCCGGCAGGCCTCGCGGACCATGCGGAATTCAAAACTTTCCAGATAACGCAACCCGCCGTGAAGAAGTTTGGTGGAGCGGCTGCTGGTACCCCATGCGAAATCATTTTTTTCAACTAACGCAACTTTTAAACCTCGGAGTGCGGCATCCCTTGCGGTTACTGCTCCGGTGATTCCGCCGCCGATGACCAGAATGTCGTAAGTCTCTTTGGCAAATTGCGCGATGGTAGTTCTTTCCATTATAAAAATCCTAAACGTTTGGCCACCTTGGTTAATTGTTTTTCTGCCGGAAGCCACGTGGGAGTGATGTTCGGCTCCCGGCAGAAAAACATGGTGGTGGTTATATAGTGCCTCCGGCGGCCCTGCCGGGGGCCTTAAACCCTTTTGCAAAAGGATTTAAGAATCCCAAAACCTTTTAATAGCTTTGGTTGAGTTAGTTCTATTTATTCCTCATCATCCTTAGCCCAGTTCATGGCCCGCTTAACTGCGCGGCCCCAGCTGCGGTAGAGGCTGTCGCGCTCTTCGCTGCTCATCTTGGGCTTGAAAACCCGGTCGACAGTCTGGTCATCAAAGCAGGCTTCCGGGCTGGGCCAGTAGCCTACTGCCAGTCCGGCCATGTAGGCCGCGCCGAGGCTGGTAGCTTCAGTCACGGAAGGACGCACAACTTCAGCATCGAGCATGTCGGCCTGAAACTGCATCAGGAAATTGTTGGCGGAAGCACCGCCATCAGTGGCCATTTTCCTGATTTCCACTCCGGAATCATCCTGCATGGCGCCGATGAAGTCCTTCATGGAATAAATGATGCCTTCGAGGGTGGCCCGGATCAGATGGGCGCGGGTGGTACCGCGGGTGATGCCGATGATCATGCCCCGGGCATAGGAATCCCAGTAGGGAGCGGAAAGTCCGGCCAGTGCGGGCACGAAGAAGACCCCTCCGTTGTCGTCAACAGACTTGGCAAGTTCCTCGGTATCCGGGGAAGCGGGGATCATTTCCGCACCGTCACGCAGCCATTGCACTGCTGATCCGGTTACTGCGGAATATCCTTCAAGGCCGTAGGTAGTTTCACCGTTCATGCGCCATGCAATGATGGTGTTCAGGCCGTTTTTGGAGATTTCAGGCTTGGTGCCGATATTCATATCAACGAATGATCCGGTCCCGTGGGTGACTTTCAAGGTTCCCGGCTCAATGCAGCCCTGTGCGAAGAGAGCGGCATGCTGGTCGGCAATGGCCCCGGTAATGGGGATAGGTACGCCGAGGAAGCTTTCGTCGGTCATGCCGTAATCGCCGGAATCAGGCATTACTTCGGGGAACATATTCAGCGGCAGACCGAGGAAATCCAGCCATTCGGAATACCAGTCGTCTTTATGCAGATCGTAAGCTCCGGTAACGGATGCGTTGGATGCGGAGATAGCGTGGGTCTTGCCGCCGGTAAGCTTATAGATCAGCCATGAATCAATGGTACCGAAAGCAAGATCACCTGCTTCAGCGCGCTTGTTGAAGCCCGCAATGTTGTTTTTCATCCAGTGCAGCATGAGCGATGAGTAAACCGGAGCCATGGCCCATCCGGTTTTGCCGTAGGTCTTGTCTGCCCACTCGGAGCGGATTTCTTCCACGTAATCGGCGGTACGGGTATCCTGCCAGACGATTGCGCGGGAGATGGGTTTCCCGGTGCGCTTGTCCCAGACGATGGTGGTCGCACGCTGGTTGGTGATACCGATAGCCGCAATCTGGGAAGCCTTCAGGCCCGCTTTTTCAAGGGCCTTGCGGGCCATGCTGCGGGTTGAGCGCCAGATTTCCTGTGCGTCATGTTCCACGCGGTCCGGTGCAGGATGATGCTGTTCAAATTCAGTGTAGGCCTGAGCCTTGATTTCGCTGTTGCGGTTGAAGATAAGCGCCCGTGTGCCGGTGGTGCCTTCGTCGATAACCATTATATATTTCTTTTCCATTTTAGATCCCTCTTTTGAGTGCCTTCGGCGACCCTGCCTGGGGCCTTAAACCCTTTTGGGAAAAAGGGTTTAAGAATCCCAAAACTTTTTATTAGGCTTCGCCATTAGTTTTTTACAATCACCGTAGCTTAATTAGAACGGCATGGGTATGTTGTAGAGACCCAGATTCGCGCAGAGCAGTGAAACACTGGTCATGCAGGCGATAGTGCAGGCCGGGGGATCAATATGGGTATCGCCGTGTACGTGGAAAGTATCGGCAAAATATTCGCCGAGCACTGCGGCAATGGTCCCGAAAATGGTTCCCATGAGAATACTTCCGCTGGTTGCGGTAACTACTGCGGCAACAAGAGTGATGTGATGGGTAACCGGAACCTGAAGCCCGAAGAAGAGAAATGCGAGGCTGGCTGCGGAAATGGCGAAACCGAATACTACGCCGCCGTTATCCACGCCGATGGCGGTAGTCAGATAAGCGGAAAGCGCACCGGCACCGAGGCCAATGATCAGACGCTGACCGAGGCTGCTCTGCCACGGAACCCATTCAGTACCGGGAGCAGGCTCAAATCTGCTGGAACCTTCAGCAACTTTACCGAAAACACCGTTACCCCAGATAACGCGAACGATAATACCGGAAACAACAACAGAAAGGGCGATGGTGTCGGTCCACGGAAAATTAACCAGAGTG
Source organism: Maridesulfovibrio spiralis (SeqCode) (assembly GCF_048571135.1). NCBI lineage: Bacteria > Pseudomonadati > Thermodesulfobacteriota > Desulfovibrionia > Desulfovibrionales > Desulfovibrionaceae > Maridesulfovibrio > Maridesulfovibrio spiralis (SeqCode). The sequence goes on from NZ_CP182344.1 coordinate 4,062,426, forward strand.
AAAAGATAGTTGAGGAGATAGCCGACAATACCGAAAATACCGCCGATAAGCAGCACGTCGGGTTTATTGAGCCCCATCATGGGAGAAACAATGTCTTTACCGCCGCCTTCAAGAACACCTTTTTTAGCAGCATAAGCTGCTGCGGCTACGCCGGAAGCAAAACCGCCGACGTGAGGTCCGAAAGCCGCTCCCAGAGGAACGCTAAGCAAATCTGCACCCGTAGCCTGTGCGGCAACACCGACCAAAATAAGAATACCGACAAAAACAAAGGCTGCCAGTCCACCGATTGCAGCACCGAAAATTCCACCAGCAAAAGCTACCAATAAATGTACAGTTTCCATTCTTCACCTCTTGAAACCAGACTCTGCGTCAATCATTGGATGCACACCCCGTGCACTCCCGGATTTCCCAAGCCTGCGGTCCGTTTCCTGACATTAGCGAACCGCTTCCGTATTGACTGACAACTACCATCTGATTTATCTTTAAAAGTTCAGAAGGCGCACCTCTCCTGTCGGATCTGCCCGCAGACCTCAGGTAATGCGATCTAATCCCCTGTTGCAGCAGGATGATCTGATCAGTACGCTTTCGATTTCCCAAAGCCGGGCAGCAATGTCCGGCTTCCTTTTTTTGCAGGTTCCCTTTTTTAATCCTCCTCTATTTTACGAGCACTACAGTCAGTGAATAACTGTCGCCTCTGTTGTAGCACCTTGCATATTTCAAGGGCCTACCCTCTTCGGAGTAGAGCACTCTTTCCCCGTAAAGGACCGGGCTGCCGGATTCTGTTTCGAGAATTTCAGCCAGCTCCTTATCGGCTATTTGTGCTTTCAACTTTTCAACAACATTGGCCAAAGCGAAACCCATATTTTCGATCAACTGCCAAGTGTGCTGTTCATCCAGAGCAAGGTCGGATGTAGGGATGTCGCCCAGATCCGGGAACAAGGAAAGCGGAAGAAATGCGTCATGATAAGTGATGGGAATTCCGTCCATATAACGCAGGGTGGTCAGACGGAGAAGCTCATCCCCCACTTTAATCTGTAAAGCTTCGGCTTGGGCTTCGTCGGCCTGCACGATTTCACGTTTGAGCAATTTCGCCGCAGGCTCGTGCCCTTCAATGCGGCAGGTGGAAAAAAAATCTGTGAGGTGGGTATGGTCACGCTGGAACGGTGACTGGCTGACAAAAACCCCCACTCCGTGTCTGCGGTAAACCAGCCCGGCATCAACCAATCCGTCAATACTCTTGCGGATGGTCATCCTGCTGACCCCGAACTGGGTGGCCAGATCATGCTCCGGGGGAAGACGGTCACCGCAACGCAATTCGCCCGAACGTATCTGAGCGCTGATATGCTCCCGGGCCTGAATATATCTGGGTATTCCTCTGGTATTCAATTGCATTCTGTCCTCTTTAAAAGGAAGTTAATTTTCAAATCAGCTAGATGTCTATACATCTGCTTGTCTTGATGTCTATACATCTCCCAAAAAACCGCCTGTGTCAACGGGTTTCGAAGTTTTTAGACGGTTCTACGAGTTGTATACCCGGGGCCGGAATGGACAATATTCAAGGATTTCAGGGCGGGCGGGACTTTAGTTTTTTCAATTTTTTTTAGTTGTATAGTATTATAAAAAAATCCAATACTTGTATCCACTTCTCCCCAACTCACCTTTTACTCACCTTTTTAGCAGGTGAGAACGTAATATGAGAAAAGAATGGGTGTTAAACACCTGAAATAACATACACCGGATATGATTCCGTAGCCTCCGGAACTAAAGGTCACAAGTTCGAACCCTGTATTGCCCGCCATCATATGAAACTATACAGTCCGATACTGTTTATTAAGCCTCTGAATTTACGGGGCTTTTTTGTTTTCAAGGCTAATACTGTACGATATAATCCAGCCCAATCCGGGACCTAATGTGTGTACTCCGGTATGAACCGGGGATTTGGGTACACATCAGCACATAACACACCAATTTTAAGTAACATTTACAAAAAGATTCCTAACTACTACCTAACTATAATTACTTAATCTTAACGCATTGCGACCGAGTTAAGCGGTACAATTTATATAAACTAATCTTATACAAGTATTATATTGCTCGAAATTAAACCTACTGAAAATTGTGACCTTTTATCCAGATACAGCGTATATTTATTTAGAAAGGAATCATTTGTAACAGGAGACTCATTGCACTCATGAGTGACGAAAGGGATATATTGATCATCAAAAAAGTTCTGGATGGAAATATCCAGTTATTTGAAGTCTTGGTTATCAAATACCAGACATCAATTTACAATTTGATGTTCAGAATTTTCAAAGACAAAGAAGAGGCAGCCGATATGGCGCAAGAAGCATTCCTTAAAAGCTATAAAAAACTAAACTTATTTAACGGAAACAGCTTTTTCTCATGGCTATATACTTTAAGCCTTAATGTAGCTCGAGACCGTCTTCGGATCAAAAAAAAATCCGACGATATATTCTTTGTTCCTGAAAATATATGTGATTTTCCTGATTCAAATAACGAAATAGCCAAAATGGAATCTGCAAATGATTTAAGTAAACTATACACCATAATTGAGAGACTGCCCCTTGGGTATACAGAACCTCTTCTATTGAGATTCAGGGAAGATTTATCTCTGAAGGAGGTTGCAGAATTAACAGGCTTGAGTCTGAGCGGGGTGAAGATGCGAATTCACCGTGGGTTAGCAATGCTTAGGGAGGTTTTGGGGGAAAGCCATGATTAACGAAAACGACTATTTAAACGGCGAAGAGAAGAGAATAGCAGAAGAAATCCAAAAAATGGAACTACGGGATGTACCGCCCACTTTTTCTGATTCAGTTATGAATTCAATCAAAAAAGAAAAGACGCCATGGTGGAAAAAGATACTGCAGTGGATCAACAGCCCGATTGAACTACGGCTGACTCCCTTAAGGGTCGGCCTCACAGTCTCGCTGGCACTGCTGGTCATATTCTTGTTTCCAAGGGGCGAACAGGTCCACCCCCCTGCTGCAAACGTTGTCTCCGTGCATTTTGAATTCAAGGCTCCTTATGATGACGTGCAAAAGGTTTCCGTCATCGGCTCCTTTAACGACTGGTCCGCGGAATCCGCATCTATGCATTACGATAACACGACCGGCATCTGGATTTATGAAACCAATCTCCAACCGGGTGATCACGAATATGTTTTTCTGGTCAATGGAAATATCGTTGTTCCTGATCCAAAGGCTAATCATTACCGAAAAGACGGCTTTGGAAGCATTAACTCCATAGTCTCTGTAAGGAGTAATGAGCATGCAATTTAGACTTTCAGGTAAGGCTGCCATTGTACTCATACTGGCTATACTGCTTTCTCCCGGAATATCGAAAGCAACCGATCTGGAAAAAACCATTGAGAAAATCGTAGATTGTGGAAATGAAAGCAAATCAGTTACCCGGCTTCTTGCCGCAGTTCTAGATAAACGCATCAAAAATAATGATGCGAAAGAAATTCTTGAACCGATACTGGACATTTGCGAACAGGGTTATCCCGTGAGAATATACTTCCAGAAAATGGACGAAGGGCTTGGAAAAAGAATTCCAGCCCCTCTTATTATATCAGCCCTAAGAAAAATGCATCAGAATTTCAAGGCAATTCACACGGCTATTTCCAACGATGCTGCTACAATAGACAAGACGATTGTAATCAGCGCAACAAACGCAGCCAATTCCGATGTTAAGATCGACTTTATAACAAGCTGTATAGAAAAATATAAACGAAACAGCGACCCAAAAACTTTAACTATGACATTCTGGACTGCTGGTGCTCTGGCAAGAGCCGGTCTTAATCAATCTCAGATAGAGCGCATAGCGTTGGCAGGTATTGAAAGTGGGAGTATCGATACCAGTTGGAAATATGTTTCAAGAGTTGTTTCAGCAGCCAGATCAAAAGGAATACCCGACTCGGAGATAACAGCAACTGCTATCAGAATTTTAACAGAAAATGGTACCCTTGTAGATTTCATGGTGGCATTGGGATTCTCAGAAAGAAGTATACAATAAAAAAATAATGTATCCCTTCCGAAACCCCATACGTATATTTAAGTGTGCATCTTAAAATACACAAAAGATCCAGTGGAGAAAATATATGAACTCAATCCGAATTTCTGCAATCCTATTCAGCTTAGCTTTTCTGTGTTCTTGCGCCGGACATTTCGCAGGTGAATCATATCTGGCAGACAGGAATTATGACGACTGCATAGAAGAAATGAGCAAACTTTCTACCGATGACACTTCAAACGATACCGCTTTTTTTTATCTGGGTCGATGTCAACTTGCAAAGGGAAAAGCTGAAAAAAGCCTTTATGCCCTGAAGAAAGCTGTAGCCCTTGAGCCGCAAAATGCAGAATATCATTTCTGGCTCGGTATCAATCACTGGGCGTTAGCTGATTTTGACAATGAATACCGACAATATCACAAGGCTCTCGAACTAGACCCCGGATTTCTATCCGCAAACCTATACATGGGTCACATCCATTTTGACAAAGGCAATTGGGAAAAAGCTCTGCTCTATTATGATAAAGTTCTGAAAACAGACCCATACAACCCGGAGGCTTTGTTTAATCAGGCTGAAACTAAATGGCAGCAAGGGCAACGAGAAGAGCTGATCCCACTGTGGAAACAATATCTTAATTATTACCCTGATGGCTTAAAAGGCATGCGCGCCACTTCCAGACTAAATGCACTGGGTGATTTCTCCTACCGTAATTATCTGATCGGACAGCGGGTGCTGACTCTAAGAACACCTGAATTCAAAAACAGACGCTCTGACATAACCTACAAGTCGATGGCTTCAACCTCGGTAATTGCCGCCATTATGGAAAAGAATAAAGAACTCACAATCAACGTTATTACGTTTGTTGCTGGAGACAAAGAATTGGCAAAAGAACGCAGTTTTGAAATCCGTAGGCAGATTCAGGCAGGCCATCCCAATATTGATTCTTCCCGCATCCTTCTGAGCTGGTTCGGAGAACCGGATAAGGTAAAGACCCCGGAAGGACTTAAGATAATTAATGAAACAGTACTGTTTGTGACTGAGGTAAAGTAATCTTTAAACACGGGAGTAACTAAAATGAAAATGTTCAAATATTGTATACCATTAATACTTGCCAGCTTCTTGCTGTTGGTAATGGCTCCAAAGGTAAAAGCTCAAGATACAGTTGAAAATGACTCAATTCAGGCAACAGAATCACAGGAGAATCAAGATGCCACCACTGATCAGGATGCAGCAACTGATCAAGATGGTACAGAAGAATCTAGATTTGATTCAACTATGCAGGTTGACAGGGCTGAAGCCCTTGCAGAAGCAGTAGCGCAGACAGCATCCCAAAGTCTTGCTGATGCGGAGGATAATCTTAATGCAGCGCAGACAGCATACGACACTGCTGTGCAAGCAGGAGACCCTGAAGCAATTGCGACAGCACAAGCAACATTGGATTCAGCACAAGTTGCGGCTGACACCGCCGCCGCCACCGCCGCAGGAGTATCTGCTTCTGACATTGCCGGTATGCGTGATTCCGGTATGGGCTGGGGAGAGATCGCCCATGAATTGGGAGTACATCCATCAGTCCTTGGAATGGGATTAACTCACCGTTATGGTGCTACTGAAACAGTAAGAGAGATGACAGAAGTGGCAGCAAGTACTCAACAGGGAAATAAGTATGGCCGCAGCAGTCTTACTACCCGTAATGTTGAAACCGGAGTAGCCACTACCCCCGGAGCACGCGGAAACGGCAACAGTAAGGGCCTTGGGCTTGGCCAAACATCTACCACAGCCAAAAGCGGGTCTTCGAAAAGTGCCTCAGGTGGAAACGGTAATGGTAATAGTGGTAACGGAAATAGCAATGGCAACGGTGGTGATAATGCCGGAGGCAAAGGAAATGGAAACAGCGGCGGAAAAGGTAATGGCAACGGTGGTGGTAATGGAGGCGGAAACGGAAATGGGAATGGTAGAGGCTAATTAGCAATGGTACTTGCTAATGTAACTATAAAAGGTTCTATCCTCCATTGAGAAACTCAATATCTGTTTTTTGTTAATCATCTATTATTTAGACTTACATTAGGCTTGTGGGAATTACCTCTTTTCCACAAGCCTTTGTAAACATCCCGCATATCAGGCCCAGCGAAAAACGCTTCGCTCACCCTTAACCAATATATTCAATCAACTGGCTCTTTTTGATCGGCTTAGCCAAAAAAGTATTACATCCAGCTGCAAAACAAGCTTTTTTGTCGTCTTCGAAAGCATTCGCGGTCAAAGCCACAATTTCAACCGGAGCCAATCCCTTCTCAGCTTCATACTTACGAATATTTCTGGTCGCCTCCAGACCGTCCATGACAGGCATCTGCATATCCATAAAGATAATGTTAAAATCGGGTGAGGATTTATACATCTCAACACCTTCATGACCATTCTCGGCCATGAACACTTTATGCCTGCTGTCCTTAAGATAAAATTCCACCAGCTTCCTGTTGCTTTCTGAATCCTCCACGACCAAAACCTTTTTGGCCTTACTGCGATCAGATTTCAAAAGAACATCCTGTTTAACAGCACTATGCTCCGACTCATGCCCTACGACAAAGGGCAGACGGAATAAAACAGAGGTCCCTACTCCTTTTCTGGATGAGATTTCAATATCTCCTCCCATCAATTCAGCCAGCCGTCTTGAGATGGGCAACCCCAAACCGGTCCCCCCGTACCTGCGGGTGGTGGAGGAATCAGCCTGGGCGAAACTATCAAAAATAGCTTCGATCTTATCCTGATCAACACCCACACCTGTGTCATCAACCCTGAACAAGACCTTAACTTTCTCGTCTTCTTCTGGATGAGCCTCTACTTTCAACGAAACAGAGCCAGCTTCAGTGAATTTGACGGCATTACCGAGAATATTCAACAAAACCTGCCTGACCCGGTACGAATCGCCATCAACCCACTGCGGGACGTTTTCATCAACTTCTACAACAAAATCTAGGCCTGCAGCTCCCGCAGACACACTCATAAACGACCGAACCTCTTCCAGAAGACCACGCAAATTAAAATTATAATTATCAATCACCAACTGCCCGGCTTCAATCTTGGAAAAATCCAGAATTTCATTAATCAACCGCAGCAATCCTTCTCCGGAAGTCTTGAAAATATCTACGTATTCCTTCTGCTCTTCATTCAAACCCGAGTCATGAAGCAAGTCGGTAACACCCAAAATAGCATTCAGGGGGGTACGTATTTCATGGCTCATATTAGCCAGAAAAACTGATTTAGCCTTATTGGCTTCAATTGCTGTTTCCTTTTCAATCTCGACCTGCTCCATCTGTTTACGCTGGGAAACATCAGTAAGCATGCCTTCGATGAAAACTTCACCGCCATCCGTTACAAAACGGCAATAGTTGGCAAATTGGCGGATTTCCCCGGTTGGTAATTTTGCTTCATACTCAAAACCGTGCACATGACCATGCTCATCCAATTCCCGAAGCATTTCTTCCCGCCGCAGAGGATCAACAAAAAGATCTGTGGCTATATCCTGAAGGGCATCCAATGCTTCTTCCAAAGAATTATAGCCGGCAATACGGGCAAAAGCAGGGTTCGCACTCACCAACTGTCCACTACGGGTGCTGCGGAAAATACCTTCGGTGGCATTCTCAAAAAATCCACGGTACTTTTCTTCTGCCTGACGGAGATCCATTACCAGATTCTGAAGCCCATCCGACATCTCGTTAAAAGCCCGCGCCAACTGCCCCACTTCATCACCAGACTCAACCTTGAGCCGCTGGTCCATGTTGCCTTCCTGAAACTTCCGAATATCGGAGATCATCCCGGTAATCTTCTTGGTCAGCGTGGACGCCATCCAGATGGCAATAAAAATGACCGCTATCACCATGAAAAAGGTCGAAAACGTAATTTCACGCGACGTTTCAGCCTGAGTCCGGCGCAACAGTTCCTGCGTATCATCATTCTGTTTTTTCAGGGTCTGTAAAAACGCATCCGCCATGTTACTGATTTTCTCTCCCGTCTCAGTCGCGGCCTTATGGAATTCATGCACGTTGGCACCGATGGTAACAAATCCGAACCCTCGCGGCCCGGAATACTTCCCGGTATGATATGGAATAGCCGCCGCAGTGGTCAGCTTCCACAGTCCGCTCCAAAGAATAACGAAAGATCCGGACCCACCGCCCTTAGTCAGGTTGTTCCAACCGTCGCACTGGGGCGCAAAATTCAAATAGCGGCAATCCAACCCCAATAATCCCGCATCCGTCAGCTCCGGGGCGGGCTTTTTGGTCAGCGACTGATCTTTTAAAACAGGAGCAGTCTCTTCCCATTGGGCAATATCCTTGCCGCTTTTAAGAAAATCTTCATACATTTCTTCAGAAAGCCAAGGCACTGCCGGCAGCCCGGTCTGCGGGTCATACCCAGTGATAAAGTAATCGCGGGGATGTGAAATATTGCGGTCCTTGTAGTCCCAGATAAAGGCATAGTTACCCGTTGATGCGTCAGATATGGCTGAATAACGTTCAGCTGTAGGCACGATATGATCTGAAAATTCCATGATATGGGTATGATCAAGGGCAAGGGTCACATAGCCAATAATTCTGCCATCGCGTAAAACAGGTGTCGCCCAACGCACCAGCCCCTGAAACCGTTTGCCAACCGGATTTTCCTTGCCGGCATATGCGGCTTTTTCCGGTTCGAACGGAATACCTTTTTTTTCAGCGGAGACCTTTGTGTACCCCCCTATTATCGGGCTTCCCACATAAGGTCCGATAACTTCGGAAACATATATTTCGCCGGGTTTAAGCTTCTTAAGTTCCGGGAAGTAACCTTCTGCCCTGCAATAGGTATTTGCTTTGTCCGAAATATCTTTTTTCTCTTTATCCAGAATATCCGTAGTACCGACTTTAACCCGTTCATGTCCTTCCAGATCCACAAAAGTCATCTCCAGAAACAGCGGACGGTCAATAAAAACCCCGCAATCTTCGGGGGGACGTGAATGAAAATCTTTAACATTATCTGGATTACGGACTTTTGCGACAGATTTATTTGCAGAACATGGTTTAGAAGGAACCCATTCATCACCGGCTTCATTTAATTGCCACGGTATGGATTCCGTTACCCGACGGGAAAAAGGCTTAAGAAAATCGCGGTAATTATCCTCGGTAGGTTCAACCTCGGCGGCCAACCGGATATTATTATCCCGGTCATAAAGAAAAGCGGCAACCCTGCGGGCAGTATCGGTAGTCAACCTTTCGATGGCTTCGCGTGACTTCAGGTCCAAAGCCCGGATTGAGCTATCCACCGCAGTATCACCGATTGAACTTACAATTTCACGTGTATCTCTCGATAAATAAGCAACTTTGTCCTCTACGGACTGCCCCAAAAGAACGATTCCATTCCATGCAACCCACGCCAGAACGATCAAAGGTAAAACCTTGATCAACACAAAAATAGTAATCAGTTTGCATCGGATCCCAATGGAATTAATCCAGTGCATGCGCTCTCCTTCTTTGCCAATACCTACAAAACCGCCTCCCAGCCGCATGATCTTAAAACTTACTATTTACGGATTGCTAAAACAAGCAACTTGTCGGCATTTCAGTAAAATAAAATTTTAAGAGGATACACGCAAGGCATCCGGGACTATAAACCTGCCCAAGCACGCAAATAAGAAGGGCCAGCACAAAACATGCTGGCCCTTCTTATTTAGATTTCGGGAACGTTTACTACAGAGCTTCAAATTCCAGATTTTCAATATACTGGTGATAGTTATCGATGCCTACAAAGTAACTTGGGTCTTCGAGAATGTTAACCACGCATATTTTTTCTGCACGCTTAATCAGACGAACACAATCCTGACTGAGATGAACCAGATAAACCTTCTTACCTGCCCGCTCATACATGGAAGCGATCTTGTTGATTGCTTCTATCGCGGACTGATCCATAATTCTGGAATCCTCAAAATCAATAAGTACTTTATCCGGATCTCCCTTCACATCAAATTTACTCAGGAAAAGAGTTGTTGAAGCGAAAAAAAGCGGCCCATAAATCTGATAGTGCTTGATACCCTGCTCATCCACAATTTTGCGAGCGCGAATTCTAAGGGCATTTTCCCAGGCAAAGATAAGTGTGGAAATCACAACGCCGCAGATTACTGCAATGGCAAGGTCATACTTAACAGTCAGAACCGTCACCAGAATGATAACAATCACATCCCACTTAGGAACCTTGTTCATGATGTTGAAAGTGCTCCACGCAAAAGTCTTGATGACCACAATAAGCATGACGCCGACAAGCGCGGCAATCGGGATCTGCTCAATATATTTTGAAGTGAACAGAATGAAAAACAGCAAAGCCCCGGCGGCAACAATACCGGAAAGACGTCCACGCCCCCCGGAAGAAATGTTGATCATGCTTTGACCAATCATGGCACAGCCGCCCATACCGCCGAATAAACCATTAATAAAATTACCAATTCCCTGTGCCAGACATTCACGGTTGCCGCTGCCGCGTGTTTCGGTAAGTTCATCAACCAGAGACAAAGTCATCAAACTCTCAATCAAGCCGATAGCAGCTAAAATCAGGGCGTAAGGGGCGATAAAAACCAGTGTGTCCCAGTTCAACGGCACATTCGGAATCGCAAAGGAAGGCAGCCCGCCCTTAATGCCTGTTCCGCCATTGGATTGGATAAAGGAAAGCACGGTCTGTGTATCAATATTCATGGCAATAACAAAAATCGACACCGAAATAATGGCAATGAGTGCACCCGGAGCTTTTGCATGCAATTTAGGGACAATGGTCAGGATTGCCATAGTCAGGGCCACAAGCCCGGCCATAATCCATAAAGGTTCGCCTTGCAGCCATGCACCTTGCGATTTGAACATATTCAGCTGGGAAAGAAAAATGACGATAGCCAGCCCGTTAACAAAGCCCATCATGACCGATCTGGGAACCATTCGGATAAATTTTCCGAGACGGAAAAACCCCGCCAGCAGCTGTAATACTCCGACCAGCAACAAAGTCACGAACAGATACTGCAACCCGGCATTGGAGCCGGGACCGCCCAGCGCGTTGCCTTCCATCACCAGGTTGACCATGACCACAGCCATAGCTCCAGTCGCGCCGGAAATCATTCCCGGCCTGCCCCCGAGTACTGCGGTAATGAGGCACATAAGAAACGCACCGTAAAGCCCGACCATAGGCGGGACACCAGCCACAAAGGAAAATGCCACAGCTTCCGGCACAAGAGCCAGAGCAACGGTCAGCCCGGAAAAGATATCGGCTCTGACACTTCCATTTGAGGCAGCAACAATCGAGTTGTTTGAATTCACGAATAATCCTTTTAAACGAGTAAGATAGATTAAAAAAAAAAAGAAAGACCGCAGCCGCGGCCTTACTGGAAAGAACTCACCCTTCCGGGCAGTAATATGTTCAATATATGATGATTTCCGGTACCTAAGACTTTAAGCCCGGGAATATGTGCCTGAATTGCGTCGAGGACGTTAATTTTTCCAAAAGCTGACTCTTATTGATGAGAATTGAAGATGAGTCAATAATTATTTGTAATTATTTGAAAAGTGAAAAAAGGCACAAAACGGGAGAAGTAATCGAAAAGTATATTTTGGCAAGATCGAAAAATATTTTGAGTGCAGGAGCAAAACAAAACTAAGACAGGTCCATGTAAAGAAAAATCTCAATATTTATATAAAACGAAGCATTTTTTTAATTTAAAACTGGAAACTATTTCTCCATGACTGTACACTTATCTACACGTTTATAATTCAGAAGTATATATTCAATTCTATGAATAGCAAAATCAATAGATAAAAAAATTTTAACTCAAGGAAAGAATGCCAAGCAAAGCTTTCTCCAACAGAATCAAAGCCAAAATTATTTTACAGGCGCTTGCCTGCTGCGCAGTAGCTATTACTCTGCTGGCAGCCGGGGGCTATGCATTCTACCATCTAAAATATACAGAGAAACAAAGAGAAAACAGAGCACATATACGAACGACAGTGAATGAAGCACAACGACTCGTGCTGGAAGAAATGAAAGAGCCGATCTCAGAACTCATGTATCTGGCCAGCCTCAGCGAAGTGACCGAGGCATTTACCTCCATTATCTCAGCTGATAATCTTGCTGACCTTGTAAGCCTCTCACGCACGAAAAAAAAGTATGATCAGGTTCGCCTCATTGACCGCTATGGGATGGAGGTTATCCGCATCAATTATAATAATGGATCTCCTGCAGTTGTTGATGAGGCTGAGCTTCAATTTAAAGGCGGCCGCTATTACTTTTCAGAAGCAAATCAACTTGACGTTAATCAGATTTACATATCCCCTCTTGACCTTAACATTGAAAACAACACCATCGAACAGCCCTTAAAACCCGTTATAAGACTCGCTACCCCGCTCTTTGATAAAGACGGCAAAAGACGGGGAATAGCCATTCTTAATTATTTCGGCCAGCATCTTTTTCCTTATCTGGAAAACATCAGTCTTACTGCAGGAGAGCAAGCATACCTGCTCAACGAAGACGGTTATTATCTATACAGCAAAAACCCCTCTATTAATTGGGGATTTATGTTTGGTGACCGCAAGGATTTTAAATTCCAAAACTCATATCCTAAAGTCTGGGCAAAAATCATAAAATCAGAATCCGGTCAGATTGTTACTCAGTCAGGAGTCTTCACTTTCGTCACAATTAATCTGAATGATGTTGGACACAGTTCAGAATACAAAATCATAAGCCAGACCGGAAAATGGAAAATAGTTGTTTTCACCCCGGATCAGATTACTTCAGCTAATTCAAGCGCAATGTTTGGTGATGTTTTCCTTATTGTACTAGGCTTAAGCCTGCTTGCAATATTAATCAGTATTGCTGGTGGACGAATGCAGATGAATAAAGCCCGCACTGAAATTGCTGTTGCTGAAATGAATAAATCTTATGAACGTTTTGTGCCAAGAGAGTTTTTAAAACTTCTCAACAAAGAAAGATACCGGGACATCACGCTGGACAGCAATGTGCGTAAGAGAATGGGGATTCTTTTCAGCGACATACGATCTTACACAAACATATCAGAATCCTTGGAACCGGAAGAGGTTCTCTCTTTTCTCAACGAGTACTTTCAAAACATTAACGGATCAATTGCAGATAACCGAGGCTTCGTTGATTCATTTCATGGAGATGCCCTGCTGGCCTTATTTGCAGGGACTCCCGACCAGGCAGTACGAGCCGGAATTGAAATGCGTCAACGGCTTGCTGAATTCAATAAAAACCGAAGCGATGCCGGTGAAGAAGCCATAGAGATCGGTGTCGGGATTCATTATGGCGAAGTAACATTGGGGACAGTGGGAACCACTTATCGCATGCAGGCAACAGTAATCGGCGATGCAGTTAATCTTGCATCCCGTATTGAATCGGCCACCAAGACCTTCAAGATAGATATAGTTGTTACTGGCTCTGCCATTGAAATGATGGAAAATCCGGATGATTTTCATCTCAGGGAAATTGATACCGTTCGGGTAAAAGGCAAAGAGCACCCAGTTAAACTCTACGAAGCTTTTGACAACGATCCACCGGAAGTCCGTAATGCAAAAAGTGAGATTGCCCCGCTAATGAATAGCGCGTTGAAAATGTATAAAGCAGGTGAATTTGAACAGGCACTTGAAATTTTCAAGGTTTGCGCAAGCAAATGCCCTGAAGACAGCATTCCGCCTATATATATCAAACGATGCAGCACTTTCCTCCGCATTCCACCCGGACCGGGATGGACCGGAGTCAGCCCTGTATAAAACTACCAAGGAGCAGTTATGGCATTCATTGATTGGGAAAACAAATACAGCATCAATGTGGCCGAGGTGGACAAACAGCACCAAGGCTTGTTTGGAATCCTGAACCGCCTTCATGAATCCCTCACCAACGGGGAAGAGAAATCGATGCAGGAAAAAATTCTGGATGAACTGATCGATTACACTGTGGAGCACTTTGCCACAGAAGAAAACCTTTTTCAGGAAACAGGTTTTCCCGGCTACGAGAACCATAAAAAGATTCATGACGACCTGACAGGGCAAGCCATTCAAATCCAGAATGAATTCCGCAATGACAATGCTACAATATCCTTCGAATTACTTGATTTTCTGCATCAATGGTTGACAGAACACACTTTGGGGCTGGATCAGGAAGCCGGAGACTACCTGAACAGCAAGGGAATATTCTAAACTCGAAAACAAACACAGTCCAAAGAACAGAACGAAGAGTTCAAGACTAAACACAAAAGACTTCAATTAAATCCAGCATAAATAAGGCCTGAACCAAAAGTTCAGGCCTTATCCATTCAAAATCAAAACTACTTCAGCCCCAGCCTACGGGCCTTGTCCTCATCGGCTTTTGCGGAAGCGGCGAAACCGAGTCTTTTGTAGACTTGTGCGCGGTTGGCGTAGGCCTGTGCGTCTTTGGGATTCTTGTTAATCGCCTCAGTGAAAGTGGTTATCTTTGCCGGCAACTCTGCTACAGGCATGGCTGCGATTTCCCCGCTGGCGTCTGCTGACTGCGGAGCTTCACCCTTGGCGGCCTGCTGGTCTTTGGCAGCTTGTTGAGCTTTGGATTCCTGCATTGCCTGCGCTTTTTTAGCCTCTTTAAGAGCTTTGGCTTTCTTGGGTTGGTCAAGTGCCATCTTAGCCGCCCCGGCAACCGGGGGAACTATTGTAATTGCCTGCCAGCCCGATGACCATGCAGAAGGTGCGCAGATAAGTGTGCCCAGAATAGCACTTGAAATAAGAATAGATTTAATTTTCATTCGAGTCCTCCTATCAAAATGTCTGGCATCTTTAATCAACTAAATTAATATAATTAATTTATCGGGAGGGGCAAGAGCTTCCGGTTAATTTTATCTGGATAACTATATATCAAGATTGAAAATCAATTCCGGTGCATGTTTAAGAACAAACTTTGCTACGTCCTCTCCAGCCAGCAATGAAATCTGCTTATCAAGTTCATATGAAACCTCCTGAACTCTATTCTCAAGCTGTTCTGTACTTCTAGCCGTAGTAATGATTATTCCCGCAGTAGCATCAAACTTTTCAATACCAATCTTAATCTGCTCTACTGCATTTAGATCGTAATGCTCTCCGGCATATGACTTAATTTGAACAATGATTTTATTTCTAAACGACAAACCGGCTACATTTGACTGAGTTGTCACGATCAAATCAGCACCATAATCCGTTTTCCAACCGGAACCGTTTTCCTCAACCTCAACAACATCCGGCAACCTTCTAAACACTTTTGCTAAATAGACCTCAAGCTGCTTGGCGGGATGCATCTTCTGAATGTTCCTCGTTAATTCAGAAAGATAGGGATTAGTTTTTCTTTTGAGATGAAACTCGCTCCGCTCCTGTTCTTTGACGAGTGTCACTCTGCTGTTTTGAAGATTTTTCAAAGATTCCAGAAAATCCTCTACCTCATAAATCCTTTGCTGCCGCTGACGCGGGTACAGATTCACACTTGGAAGAACGTTACTGTCATTTCTAGCAAACTCAACAATGGAACCAACATCAATTGTAAAATTATGCCTGAAATCCGGTCCCCAATCACATTGCACGCCTTCATCAAATTCGTATTCAGATATTACCCGTGCCGCAATACATTGACCATCTTTAGGGGTATTAATATGAACAATCCAATCCCCTTTTTGAACCCGCAACAGAAATTGTTGTCTGGAATCCCAATCAGTAGGTCTATCTGTTAATTTTAAATTATGATCATCTTCTTGAGACCATCCGAATCTTGATTTACCCTTTAAGATAGACTCATAAACCAATTTTCGTGCATGTTCTTCCGTCGCACGACTAAACGCCCATACCTGCATTTTATTCTCCTTCAATTTCACAACCCCGTATATGAAAAAACTCCCGGTTTGAATCAAACCGGGAGTTTTTTCATATACGAATTAGTAAGAACTGTCAGATACTCTGATTCCTTACAGATGTGCTCCAATCCATGCACCGTAGATCAGGACCGGGATGATGCCGATCACAAAAGCGATTGCATACATCAGCATAAGACCGCCGATGGTTCCGTCCGCTTTGATGGCTGTGGTCAGTTTCCATGAAGATATGCAACCAACTAAGTTGAGCACGAAGCTGAGAGCAACCAGAAATACGCAAAACCATACATCGGGAACAAGAGGCTGACCGAAAATAGCGGTCTGGGGATTTGCGGGATCATTGAGAGCCAAGGATGCGCCCAGCGCGATGGTTCCCAGAATCAGGAAACGGAAGGTGCTCAGCTCTGCGAGCATGGGGATAAACAGGGCAAGGAAAGCCGCCAGCAGAAGCACACCGAAGCTCTGTGCCGCAAAAACAGGTGCTTCATTGACCAGAATCCAAGGAGCAAGCCAGTTGGCATTTTCAGAAACTCCAAGAATCACGGGAGAAAGAGTCAGCATGAAAACATATAGTCCCAGAGTCTTAATAATCATCATCACCAATGATGAAGTGGACAGGGTTTCAGTGCCGAAGCTACCGTCTTTTTTAGATGCGGCCCAAAAAAAGGCCACCGGAATCAGGCTGATAGCCAGAGCTTCACCCAGAACAGCATATGTCTGCCAATTTAAGAAAACTTTTGCAGCGGAGGTTGAAGCCTCCAGAAAATTTAGCATATTCACTCCAATATTTTCAGTCGATTTACAGCTGCCAGCTAACGTTGGCTACAACTAAACTATTTCAGATTTCCTGAACTTCAAGGCCAGCCCGGCGGCAATCAGCAACACCACATCGCGGACGATTGTCATCTGCATGTCGGATGCGCTTGCTGCGTCTGTGGAAAAACAACCGCAGGCAACATCAATACCCCGATAGAGGTTCGCGGAAAGAGCAGCTATGAACACCAGCAGCATACCCGTCAGGATCGCCACCGCAGCATCAACAAACACACCGCAGACCAGCATGGCACCGCATACGAATTCCAGCCAGGGCAGGAAATATGCAACAGGGCCGATCATAATCTCCGGCAATATCTGGTAATTCTTGATGATCCCGGCAAAAGCCACCGGATCAGCAATTTTGTCCACACTGGCTAAGATAAAGATAATCCCTAGAAAAATACGGGGAAAAGATCTGATATCCATCAGTTTGCCTCCAAATCCATTCCGGCTCCAATCCAGCCGTCTATTCCTTCAGTATATATGGAAATATCTTTAAACCCAAGCCCACGCAACTTCTTGGCTACGATGAGGCTCTTCCCGCAGGTCAGGCCGTCACAATAGACAATAACCCTACGGCTGGAATCAACCATTGCAGCCAAATCAGCCAGTTCCGCACCTTCCTTGTCTATAGGAATATTAACGGCTCCGGGCACATGTCCCATCCCGAATTCCATGGCAGAACGGGCATCAACAAAAGAATATTTCCCGGCGGAAAAATCCTGCAAAAGTTCCGCGGTTGCAATTTCCTGAATTTCCGGCGGCTGGGGATGGCTTAATTCCGCAAATGTATACGGGGTCGTACGGGCGGAGTTGAAAACAAAAGCCAGCCCCCCGGAAAGCGCACATATCAATAAACATTTGACCAGAAATCCGGTCGCTTTCCCAAATCTCATTGGAAGTACCTGATTTAACGTTGATATAAAGTCCCGCAGGACAGCCTTTAAAAGCGCGCAAAATCTTGCACTGTTTCCGGCTGGAAAGCAACCTCGCCTGTAAATATGGAGTAAAAAATAAAAAAGGGTGTGTTCATTAAGAACACACCCTTCTTTCAGTGAGACCGGACACCCGGGATAAACCGTTACCGCTGCTTCCTTTCGGACCTGACGGGGTTCACAGCGCACCCGCCATCCGGCCTCTCTGTCAAAGATTTCGTCGTTGCGACGAGGAGAAATACCTATTGATTCCAGCTAAAATTGTCAAGCGTTATCGCTAAAAAATCGAAATTATTTTTAAAATTCTTCTAAAAGCTGCCCACTTGCGCCCTTTCAAGCGACGAAAAGCCAAACATAGCACTTTATCTCAACTCATGTTTCTGTTTAACTGTTTTTACTCAACCGCACAAGAAATCTCTAATCTGGGAGAATAATATGGACGCTAAAAACGTTAAAGAAGTTGAAGGTATTAAAGTTCAGCAGATCGGTTATAAGGGTGAGAACCACGAAGTCAAAGGTGTAACCATACGCTGGCTTTCCAAATCCGGTCAGGATGAAAACGGACAGCCCGAATACGGCCTGCGCCACTTCACCGTGGAGCCCGGCGGAGAGATCCCGGCCCACAACCATTTTTATCTCCAGACAGTCTACGTGGAAAAAGGCCAATTCGAATGTTTCGCCTACGATCCAAAAACAAACGAAGTAACTGAAAGCAAAATATGCGGTCCCGGCGACTTTGTTTTCTCTGACTGCATGGAGCCGCACGGCATGCGCAATATCAGCGACACCGAGGAAGCCACTTTCCTCTGCTGCATCGGCTGCGTCTACGAAAAATAGCCCTACCCACTAACAAGAAAGAGCCCGCCATCAACCTTGATAGCGGGCTTTTCCATTAAATGTCGGTGTTGATCCAAGTTGCCGGTTTGAATCAGTAGCTAAAGTGTCAATACAGGAAAACTGCTTGCCTTAATTATACATTATGATGCTTTTTTAGCAAGCTGAATTCTATAGTTAATTATGTCATCTACGGTCAGCACGGGCATGTCGTGCTTCTGGCCGAATTCAACAATCTCCGGCAGCCTTGCCATGGAACCGTCCGGGTTGGTCAGTTCACAAAGAACACCGCAGGGATTCAGACCCGCGAGGGTCATCATATCCACAGTGGCTTCTGTGTGGCCTTCGCGCTCCAGAACTCCGCCTGCCCTTGCGCGCAGAGGAAAAACATGGCCGGGCTTATGCAGGTCCGCGGGCTTGGCACCGTCCGCGATTGCTGCTTTTACCGTCGTAACACGGTCGGCGGCAGAGACACCGGTGGTCACACCTTCGGCCGCTTCAATTGTGACAGTAAACCCGGTCTGATAGCGGCTGGAATTAGCCTCCACCATCATGGGCAGATCAAGCTGTTCGATTTTATCTTCAGTCAAGCACAGACAGACGATTCCGCTGCATTCGCGAATCATCATAGCCATCTGCTCATCACTGAGCATTTCTGCAGAAAAAATCAGATCGCCTTCATTCTCACGACTTTCATTATCAGTCACAAGAATACCGCGACCTTCACGCAGAGCCTGAAGACCTTTCTCCACCCTCTCAGCAGGGTTTCCGTATTGGGATAACAAATTCTGATTCATGGTAAATCTCCATATCATCGTTACCAGAATCAGGGCGATAGAATAGACAGCTGTCCACAAGGGAACAGCGCGCAAACGTAGGGAAGACCGCCTGCGTTGAAACTGTCTCATTCTCTTTCATCCGGACTATTACCGTCGGCTCCGGAGTCTCACCGGATCTGCTGACCCTTTTCCACCGATTGGAAAAGGCGCTCGCGGGCTGTT
The DNA here is from genome assembly GCF_048571135.1 of Maridesulfovibrio spiralis (SeqCode). Classification (NCBI taxonomy): domain Bacteria; kingdom Pseudomonadati; phylum Thermodesulfobacteriota; class Desulfovibrionia; order Desulfovibrionales; family Desulfovibrionaceae; genus Maridesulfovibrio; species Maridesulfovibrio spiralis (SeqCode). The sequence continues at coordinate 4,081,914 of NZ_CP182344.1, forward strand.
TTCATATAATGAAAAATCACCGCCGGTGGGGAATTACACCCCGCCCTGAGAATTAAGATATTTTTTTCTACTGAAAAAACCGTTCCTTAGTCAAGGACAAAATAAAACCCCGCCTCACAATGAGGCGGGGCTAAAGGAAGTATTATAAGATCTGAAAAACTATTTGAAGCTGTCTTCAAAAAGCTTTTCAATGGCTTTTCTGCCGGAATCTTCCAGAAAACGAGTTCCGGTAGCAGTAAAATGCCTGTGAGTGATTTTGGGAGCATCACACTCAACCCATTTTTCTTTTTCCCAGCAGAACCACTGTTCTTTATCCTGAGAAAATACGTAAAGGGGCTTGTTGCAGATTTTTGCAAACTCAGCACCCCAGCCGGTTCCGCCTTTAACAGTGCCATCTTCAAGGATGTTCCCAATGATGAAGATTTCATGACCGCTGTTAACCTGCCAGCAGATAGACTGCAGAACTTTGCGGAAAATGGGAGCACGGGTAAAGCTGCGATTCATGAGCTTGGAAACATAAGTAAGGCTGACATCCTTGCTCTCAAGTTCTTTCTCAGTAAGAACACGCAGGCCGCGCTGACGGGCGTTCTGGTGACCTTCAAAACTGTAGTTAACTTCCTGCAGGCCATACTTCTCAGCATTCACACCAAATTCGCTTTCAGTACCGGAAGCACCGCCGCTATATAAGATAAACTCTTTAGGATTACTCATTTCTTCCTCCAGTGTTGGCTTGTCTAAATTCGTGAAAAGGTCTGATACATAAAAATGATCAAGTCCACAATCAGGATTATCGGTTGAACTACAATTTGCACCTGACTTGTTGCATACGATAAAATTTAGAACTTATCTACATAAAACAATGATTTTCACTAATTAACAAACGCCTGCCCCGTAGGCATGCAACTATTTAACTAGTAAATGATGTACCGAAGTAAATTTCCATACACAACATGTTCAAACAACATAATTCAGCTATTTTCAATTTTGTAACGAACTAATGCATTAAATTCTGATGCAAAAAAACAAAAGTAAATATTGTTACAAAAATCACACACTTTCACAGACCCAATATACACTTACAAAAACTAGACAATCTTATCAGGAATCACGTGAAGCCTGACACAGGTATTCGACCCCCACAATGCGGTCTGGACAAAGGTCAAAAATAGTGTATTATGCTTTTGTTGATTCGGGCTGGAAAATCTCAAAACGAAAGTAGCTACGGCTAAAACGTATAGGAGGTTTTTATGAACAACCACAGCACTATAGAAGAGACTCCAGAAGCTTTCAAAAAATTGGAAAAGAACAATCCTCAAAAGTTTCGTTCTGTTAGCAAGCACATTGCCGCCATGGTAAAGTCTCTGGATGAACAGGAAAAAGACAGCTCTTCCGACTCTAATGCGGAAGACACTCAGGACTAAGTCCTGCACCTCAATCTCTTACTCAATCTCTAGCAGTTTTAAATTCCGCAATTACTAAAAAAACGCGTCTGACTAGTTTGAATCAAGCCAGGCGGAAATACTGCTTACAAAATCGCCGGATAAGCAATCGATCCACTTTTGGTCTGTCCCCACCCCTTCCACAATGGCAGGAGGTTCATCAATCATGACGATTTGATGGGGGGCAGACTGGAATCCGGTAAGCATAACCGGCACCACCCTCTTCCAGTCACCGCTGACACCCCGAAAACCGATGAAAGTCGGCAAACCGTCAGCAAGAACAGACGCGAGCCTTTCTGGATATAGCCCGTCATCAGGATGGTCTATGGTCAGAATGACAAATTTAAAAATCCCCGCAGGCAGGTCCATGCGGGGTATTTTTTTTGCCCCGTACCCTCTGGACCAGACCCCGATCCTCTGCGGATCGACCTTGGGATTTGAACGCAATTGCTCATAAGCAGTGCGAAGCTCCTTAGCACCGCACCCCTTGACATTAAGCACCACAACATCTTTACCGCAAAGATGGCGGGCAACTTCGGCAAGCTGAGCATCATCGACATCCAATCCATAATGCATCAGCACAACCGCCGGATACTGCCCTTTGGCAGCCGGGACAAACAGATTGCAATCTGCAGCAGACTCACCGGATTCGAAAGAATCTACCCGTCCTTTCACCGGATACTCGGCAGCCTCAGACTCAGGCATCCACATAAAGCGGTGAATCCAGTGTTCGTCTCCGGGCAGGAACACCACCGAACCTTTGACTGGCTCATCCACATCAAAAGCCGGTCCGTAGGTATAAATAAAGTCACCAAACTCGGATTTCCGCAATTTCCTGACCAATCCACTCTTACGGTCATGCAGAATCAACCGACCATGGTTCGCCCTGCCGTCAATAATGACCACCTGCCGCCCGGTAGAAGTTTCGTAATGTCCTCTAAAATCGTCTTCGTGAAATTCATACGCAGCCAAAGCCGAAAGCGACCGAGCTTCAGACCCCCGCTTAAGTACCATGGTGGAGTTACCGACGGTCACCCCTTTGCCCTGCCGTAAAACAACTGCGTCAGGATTAGACGAGGAACCAACTTCGATGTGAGGGTAATTTCTGGCTTTGCGCATAACTTGCCTGGAGACAGAAGTTCTTATCTCAGGCTGATCCTGTGTGATTGGATTTGCGGACTCGGTTGCAACCATATTTCCAGACTCTGCCCGCGCAGGCTTGCTTGATGACGAATGCCTGACATCTTTGTTTTCAGCCGCTTTTTTTTTGATCGCGGGCCGCTTACCTTTTTCCAGCTGCTTGTGCTTTGGAATACGGTAATCAATTTCTTTTTCGCGACTCACTTCTTCCAATGAAACCAGCTCAATGCCGAACGGACTTATCTGTTCCTGATTGGGCAACACAAAATCGACCATGAATAACACTGCCAGCAAATGCAATGAAATTGAAAGAAACGCGGCAAGATAACGCAAGTGCTCCTCCTGAGTCTTAAAACCCAGATTATTCCTGAATAACTATTTTTTCAACCTTTGAGTAACTTTTTTATTTTATTCCAGCACTATATAAAATTATTAACTGTACAACTGAATATGCGATCAACAAATATAAAAACAATAATTCAAATTTCTTATTGACAGTTCCAGAGAATACACATAGACACATCTTCACTTGAGTCGGGATGTAGCGCAGCCTGGGAGCGCACTTGAATGGGGTTCAAGGGGTCGGAGGTTCAAATCCTCTCATCCCGACCACAAGAAGGAACCCCGAAAAGCCACTGAGAAATCAGTGGCTTTTTTCTTTTTAAAGCCTCAAAAGAAAAACCCCGCAGTTAAATAACTGCGGGGCTTTTCTTATCCGAATAAAAAACAGCTTACTCTGGCACAGCCACTTTACGCACTGTAATCTGATAATGTTCGGGAATACCGTCCTGAGTTCTGTTGAATACCGGATCAAGAACAAGATACGCTTCCTGCTCACCATCTGCACACTGCTTGATCATGATATCCTTAGGTTCAATCTCATTTTCAGTGTGGAACATTACAATCCGACGCAAAGAAACAACAGCCTTAAGCCCCTCAATGCGATCTCCATCCGCTTTAACCAAAGTAACATCATCTTTAGCCATTCCGGGTAAAATCATTATATTTTCCTCGCTTTTAATAGGTATTAGAACCGGGCTATCATATGCTTGTACGGAAGAAAGTCAATTAAGGATAGCCCAGTCAGTAAGACATGAAAAAGCCCCCTGCAGCAAAGACCGCAAGGGGCTAAAAAAATAAAGCAACTCAGGAACCACAGGCTGAAACATTACTCAACAAGCACTTCCTGTTCTGGCTGCAAAAATCTAACCCATAAGCTTTTTGCAAAGCCCGTTAATTTTCTCGAAATGCTCTTCAACTGCTTCCTGAAAATCTTCAACTTTCAATATGTCCTGAGGGGCATTTTCGAAAACAGTATTACAATATGGAATGCCGAAATTATTGAAAACGTAGAAATCAACTGAGGAGATCTGTTCCATAAGGTTACGGTACTTGATCAACTGGTCACGCACTTCAGGATGGCTGAAATCCATAAAACTTCTATAAGTCCTGATTCCGCTTTCAACCAGATCATTACGGGACAGTCCTGTAGTTTTGGTCATTTTCTTCAGGATAACCAACGACCTTCTGGAAATAGTCCATGATTTACGCTGTTTTTTCGGCTCAGAAAATTTTCTGGCCCCATCTACAGACAAGGTCAGGAAATTCTTTTTATCAGCAAAAGCAGGCTGATTATAGGAGTTAAATTCCTCACAGATATAATCAAGCACTTCCTGAATGTTCATATTATGATTGTCGACAATGTAACCGATATCATTAACCGCTTGTTCGGACACCGAAAAAGTAGTTTTGGTGTTCTTTTTCTTCTCTACTGCAGACATCCATCCTACCTTTATCACTTTTAATTAGTTTGCGTTATGCAAACATATTCAAATGGAAGAACTATGTATCTAATAATTTTTCAGTTTTTTATCAACGGAAAGGAACAATTTCTTAAAGCAAAGAACAGAAAAGCCAAACTATCCCTCTTCCTGCTGTCCTATGAACAGCCCCAAAACTGAAACAGCAGCATACTGCTTTGAAATCTACTTAAAACAGAAAAAGGCTTACGTCTACTGACGTAAGCCTTTATTGTTATCTGGCGGAGAGGAGAGGATTCGAACCTCCGATAGCGTTAACTATACACGCTTTCCAGGCGTGCTCCTTAAGCCGGACTCGGACACCTCTCCGCTTGGGTGAAAAAGGATTTATCTAAATCAGTATGCCTTGGCAAGCACTTTTTTAATTTATTTCAAAACAAATTAAAAAAGCGTAATTTATCCATCATTTCCCCTTAATTCCAGACAATTTTACCATGCAAAATCAATTTAACGACAATTTCGATCACCACGATCATGAGCGGTACAGTCACCCCACCTAAAATGAACCCTCTCCAGAAATCAGAAAACCTGCTCAATAACTTCATTTGCGCCCCATAAACGTTTAAACATGCAATTTTAGCTGAATTTTATACGCGATTATCATCATAAACCAAAATCATACTGCTCACGCCCCAGAAACAAGGGTTTGTAGAATTCTCCCTGAGAATGAGTTAGCATATCCCAAACCCTAAGGAGATGTATAATGGACCGATTTAGTAGGATTCTATTACTGTCAATATTCATACTTACAAACTTCACAACACCCTCATTCGCAACTGACATGTCTCAAGGTCTGCAATGTCCGCCGGGCTGGACTGACAATAGATCTGCAAGAGGAGACGACCTGATTAAACAATGCATTTCTCCTAATCAGGATGGAGCTATCGAACTATACGCCGCACCCGGACAAGAAGTTCCGCTCGGCGCCCTGCTCGATATGTGGGCGCAGGAGATGACCCAGCGCGGCCTCCCCTTCCAGAACAAAGTCTCCGAAGTCCCGGGGCAGGTTTCAGGTTACCCCGCAGTTACCCGGACATATTCCGGGCAAACCCGTGACGGCAACCTCTTCGATTCACACCTCGTTGCCTCTAGATACAACGGGGTTAATTATATATTTCAGGGATTCGTATTAAAAGGACGCAGCAACACGTGGCAGCAGCTCCGGCATGCAATGAATACGTGGTACTATCCGGGAGCAGGGCAGCAGAATAACGCCATGCAACAAGGCGGGTTACCCCTCGGTTCCGGACACATGAACAACCCAGGAAACACCAATTACGGTAATGATCCTTACGGAAATCAGCAGGCCTCCACAACCAACACACCATACGGAAATGATCCTTATTCCAATCAGCAACACGCATCTAATACTAACCCTGCCGGGAACTCAGGATCATCATTTCCAAAATTATCCGGAACATTCCTGTCCGACAAACCCGATTTCATCGGCGGCAAAAAACAGTACCGTATTTACTTCTTCTACGATGACGGCACGTATTCAACCGCCCTCAAGAACGCATCAAGCGGTAAAGTCCTTAAAGGCAGTGACCGCAAACGCTTCAAGGTCAAAAAATCCGGCAACTACTATGTAGTAAACGGTGGCGGTTCCTGTACCGATGGCTACGTAACCCACACCGAACATAACAATATCACCCGCTTCAAGAGCGGATGCTACACTTCCGCCGGCAAGGCCATGTACTTCAAACGGGTAAATGGCAACATCTCCGGCAATACTTCAAGTATGAGTAATGCAGGGACCACCTACCCTGTAATCGCCGGAACATTTATCGCAGACAAAACCGACTATTGGGGCGGACAAGAACATTACCGCATTTACCACTTCAACGGTGACGGAACATACACACAGGGGCACAAAACCGGTATCAACGGCAAAATTCAAATGGGCAAAAATAAATTCAAATACAGAGTATCAAAATCAGGCAAAAAGTTCGTAATCAAAGGAGCCAAGAACTATTGCACTGAGGGATACGTAAAGGATATTGACCGCAATAAAATAATTCGCTTTATGAGTGGGTGCTACACCCATAAAGGTAAAAAAAGAATATACTTTGACCTCGTCCAATAAGACGATACACCCCAAGCACGAATCCCCCCGCAACTTTTGTCGCGAGGGGATTCGTCTTTCACAGCAACCGCTTCTGATACTCATGAATTACAATAGGCCGAACATATTCAATAATCACAAAAATAGACTACCCTAATTTATCCTCGCTGAATTTTGTTTTTTATAGATAACTCTCTTGGTGTGTGATATTAAGAATAATAAAAAAACAAAACCAGGAGGTACCATGCCAGAAAAATTCTTCGACACCCATTGCCATTTATTTAACATCGTAGATGTCCCGCTCTACGAAACGCTGAATGGTAAAATTGAAATGAACACTGTTATAAAACTGCTTGGTGCAATCTCCGCCAGCAGCGCCCTGCTCAGCGGATTCCTGCAAAATAAAATCGAAGACTACAAGGAATTCATCCAATTCTTCGAACGGGGACAGGACGAGAACATCCGGGCACTCGCATCACAGGTTCTCAACACAAGTAAAGCAGAACAAGTCATTTTAACGCCTTTGGTCATGGATTTTGACTGTACCCGGCATGACTGCGGAGAAGACAATAAACTATGCTTCGGTAAAGACTGTCCACTTCAGAAATCAAGACAAACCAGCGCGACCTATGACCCAACTGCGGCAGGACAATTCAAGAGACTTCAGGCATCGATCAACTCATTCCACGATCAACACAACGACTGGGACCAGAAAATTAAGATACTCCCATTTCTAGGCTTTGACCTACGCAAACTGACCCCGAACAACAGCACGGCTCTGGCCGAATTGAAGGCCCTCTGGAAATCCGTCGGAGCAACCAAAGCAGAACGGGCGCAAGGCTTCAGCAGCATTGAGAGCGGCACAGCAATGGGCATAAAGCTCTACCCTCCCATCGGATTCAACCCATACCCGCAACAACCGGAAGCACTGCAGCCCTATCAGGAATTTTACGAGTGGTGCATCGAAGAACAAATCCCCATCACCGTACACTGTCAGTCCGGTTCCTTCAGCACCACCAAGAAGAAAAGAACCATTAAAAATAATACTCACGCTTCAAACTGGCTGCGGCTTTTCGAAGACTGGAATAGCGATAAAATTGATTCCGACCATGATATCAACAAACTGCGCATCAACTTCGCGCACTTCGGCGGTGAAAACGGCCTTGAAGATATGATCGACCTTTGGCGGCCGCATGATACTGACACAGATTCATGGACCTACCTTCTGGTCAAGCTGCTCCAGAATTACGACCACACCTACGCCGACCTCTCCGCTTTCGACTGGGCTAACTCCGGCGATTCCGAAAACTTCGTCAGACTGATGAAGCTGGACAAAGACAACGACCTCCCCGACTCCGGCGTAGAGTCACCCCACAAACTGAAAGATAAGCTCCTCTGGGGGTCTGATGTACCCATGGTTGTCAGCGACAAATCATACAGAGAGAACACAAATCAGGATGGTCAAAGCGAATACAAACACCTATGGGACAACTTTAACTCCGCAATCACAAATGTGCCAGACAAAAGCAGATTGGTGCGGAGCATGTCCGAACTTAACCCGGAAAAATTCCTTTTGGGCTAAACAACCAATACACCCGGCAAAACACATAATCCCCCGCAACTTTTGTTACGGGGGATTTATTTGGTGAACAAAATAAATGATCATCTTTTCTTATTGGCGATGAACCCTTTTAGGCGTAATCTTTTCTTGGCGGAAGTCCCTGATAGTCCGAAATAGGCATACACACGCCAAAAGGAGCATAAGTTGGCACTTTATCTGATTATCGCAGTATGCGTTTGCATTTATCACATCAACAATCGTGGCATGTCTCTGACAGGCAGCATTGTTTCAGGTTTAATCTGGCCTGTTACTTTTATCCTGTACCTATTTACAATCGTAACGGGCCGCCCAACACGCAATCCGATAACCGGCATTACCGCATGGCCCGGCGGACGCAGCTGTAACCAGCGAGGCGGCCGAGGCAAAAGCGGGAGACGGAGATAGCTGCACCAAAACAGGATTACACAGAAAAAGCCCCTCGCAACATCAGTTGCAAGGGGCTTTGTAAATTCAAGCTGGCGGAGAGGAGAGGATTTGAACCTCCGATAGCGTTAACTATACACGCTTTCCAGACGGGTAAAACGACTTACTCAACCAAGTAAATTCAAGTATTTTAGGTATTTAATTTTTCTCAAATAAGATCAAATGCACCTGTTTTACCCCATTTTTATTAAGTTTTGGTGCAAATTTGGTGCATAAGAAAGTCATATCAACTTGACCAGAACGAATAAAAAAATCTAGCTGTATAAAAAGTTGTTCACAACAAATACTGATTACAGCCTAGCTGTTACAACAAACTTAACTTTAGCACCCTTCTCTGATGAAACGCAAACCACCTCACGACCACACTTCCAATTCTGACAACACAGAATACGAAAAGAAAGAGACAAATGAAATAGATCTCAAAATCACCTACAATTCAAAAAAATCATGTAGCTTTCGGGATCAGCAGAAAAAACTTGATGGACTTAAGCCTCAACTTCCCGACACTTTAGGAATTAACAGCAACCTTCGCAGCCTCATGGAAAATTTTAGAGGACTTAAGCCTCAACTCCCCGACACTTTGGGGATTAACAGCAACCTTCGCAGCCTCATGGAAAATTTTAGAGGACTTAAGCCTCAACTCCCCGACACTTTAGGAATGAATAGCAGTCTTCTCAGCCACATGGATATTGATGGACTTAAGCCTCAACTTCCCGACACTTTAGGAATGAATAGCAGTCTTTTCAGCCACATGGATATTGATGGACTTAAGCCTCAACTTCCCGACACTTTAGGAATGAATAGCAGTCTTCTCAGCCACATGGATATTCTTGATGGACTTAAGCCCCAACTTCCCGACACTTTGGGAATGAATAGCAGCCTTCGCAACCTCATGGAAAATTTTAGAGGACTTAAGCCTCAACTCCCCGACACTTTAGGAATGAACAGCAGCCTTCTCAGCCACATGGATATTGATGGACTTAAGCCTCAACTTCCCGACACCTTGGGAATGAACAGCAGCCTTCGCAGCCTCATGGAAAATTTTAGAGGACTTAAGCCTCAACTACCCGACACTTTGGGAATGAGCAGCAGCCTTCGCAGCCACATGGATATTGATGGACTTAAGCCCCAACTTCCCGACACTTTGGGAATGAACAGCAGCCTTCACAGCCTCATGGAAAATTTTAGAGGACTTAAGCCTCAACTACCCGACACTTTGGGAATGAGCAGCAGCCTTCAAGATAGTATGAAAGGAGTTGACGGGCCTATAGGAAGATACGCTGACCTCAATGACATTAGTGAAATAGCAAAAAAAGCATCAAAAATCGCAGCTGAAGCTTTAACAAGCAACAATCAAATTAACGTCCGCTATCCCTATGAAGATGGGGTGAATTCTTATTCAGCTTTAAATAAAAAAACACAAGATTTAGCAACAAAACTTGTAATCGAAGTATTTAATCAGAAGCTCACAGAAATTATAAATCACAAGGACAATACACCATACAAAAATTTAGCAGCACAAATTGCAGCTCTTCAAGCAAGTATACATTCGATAGAAAACGATTACACCCCCTTAAGACAACACATTAAATCATTTGCAAAATGGATATTGGGAATACTCTTATCCGTTCTTCTTGCTGCATATATTGGTGCTGGACTAAGTAGCTATGGTCTTTTACCTGTTCCAAAAGAAACACATAGAAAGAATCTTAAAATTGTTAGCCAAAATTATGCTAACAGTTATCCGAATACTAAAATATGGATCGTAAAAGTTGACTCGAGACTCAATGTCCGTATGAAGCCTAACAAAAAATCATTGGTAATTGGAAAGCTATATCCATATACGGGGGTTCTTGTAGAAAAGAAAACTAAGAAATGGTCAAAAATTCGTTACTGCAATCAGCAAACTGGATGTGAAATTTCAGGATGGGTATTCTCTAAACACTTAAAAAAAATTAAATAGGTATTAACATTTTTAGACTGGTGATGTTTAATCATCATTTAACCCTCTCCCCTTCTACCGAAGTCACATACCCCCCACTCCCCAGCTTATGGGTTGCGCGGGTAACAGACCATAACCCATTCTTTTCAGAACGGAAGCCGGAAAGCGAAAGCCTACCTTCTGCCCTTAATTCGGGCCTACCGGGAAGGCTTCCCGAAAGGCTTTGCTTGCCCCTTTGGAAAGCCTCAAGCTTACCCTTTGCGGATTTCTGGGCTGCTTCAGGGGTTGAGTAAATATGTTTCATGCGGTGGACGGGTTCACCATCCCCGACACGCTCTTCAGCGTCCCGCGCGCCGTTTACGTCCCGCCAGAGCGCAATTACTGTTTTGAAATCCGTGCGCGATTCAATTTCAACGCTAATCGTTGTTACCTGATCCGGGGTAAGCTCAATAGTGGGCATGGATTTGCCCGAGATAGTTTTGCCCTGCCCTTTGTGGGCAAAGATCATCTTGCCGTCATTGGCCTTTGCTATTGCGTCATGGTCAGCAGCTACGCGAGTTAGCAGGTGCATGTCAGATTCATTAAGCTGGTCAAGATGGGGCAGCTTGATACCGGAAAGGTCGCTTGCAACGGCGGGTGTAAGCCCGTTTTCAGCCGCAATGGAGCCGACCAGCGCGCCGATAGTGCGCGGAGTCCATGAACGCTTTTTCATGGTCTGCAACTGGCTGTAGCGGCTTCGGGTACTTTCCTGCGGCATCCCTGCGGCCTTGATGATGATTTTATCCGGTGGCCCGGTCAGGCTTACCGAATTTAGCACAAACAGCCCCATGTAAGTTGCTGCTGTTCCGTATCCCAGCCAGACTTTAAACTCCGCGCCTTCCGGCGGTACGGTGTAGCCCTTATCATTAATGGATATATTCAGCGAATCAGATTTTATCCCGGCTTCGTCGGTGATAGTCAGGGAAATTAAATCGTTCTGGATAGCGGCGGTAATGTCCTTACCGTTGCATTCCACGCGGTAAACGGGCTTGTGAGTTAATCCCATATGTTGATTCCTTGATCCGGTTCCGGCATGGCGATTTCAGGCAGGATGATTTCAACCCCGGCACTAAGTACCGAGCCAAAATCAGCAAGGCCGGGATTCGCTTCAAGCACTTCCGTTACTGCCGATTCCCTGCCGTAATACTTCCAGCAGATACGGTCTAAAATATCGCCGTCTTTGGTGGTATAAATCATTCTTCGAACCGCTCAATTTTGATTGAAAAGTCTTGCTGTTGTTCAACCCCATCCTTAAAAAATACGCTGTCAGTTTCGGTGACATTTGCAATTATCCACTTGTCGTGAACATTGCCCTGCCCGTCCACCAGCATAAGCGGTTCGCCGTCGTTCATCATTTCCCGCATTTTATCAATCTGGGTAAGCCCGCCTTTATAGGTCGGATAGATTACGCCGGGCAAAGTGATTACATCGTCACCCGGTCCCAAATCCTGGTGGGCAGCGCGCTTGCCGATCCGATCAATTTTCGCTAAGCGGCGGGAGGTGGAACGCTGAAGCTTCTGATATGCGGCAGTGTCCACGGAAAAAATAAATTCGCCTAGTTTGAGCATTCCCATAACGTCACCTTCTAGCTGTCATACATGGCAAGCCGTGCATTATCCCGGCCTTCTTCTTTAATTCGCTGCATAACAGCGTCCGCGATTTCATCGGCAGATTGTCCCGGTACGGCATGGACGTGTATTTCATAACTGTTTTGCACGTTCACCGTTTTTTCACTGTGCTGTGAACTAGCCCCGGCTCCCGTGGACGGACCAGCCACGGCCCCCATATCAAATGAATAGGGGCTATCAGGCACGGTCCGGGCTTCGGTCATGGTTTCCGGTCTGGCCTCGGCTACGGGCATGGTCTTTTTCACCGCCGCGCCCACTTCGGGAACCGGGTTTTCTGCGTCTTCTTCATCGTCATTACCAAAAAACGTACTAATGACGCTTCCTACTCCATCAAGAATACCGGAACTATTTTTCCATGCTGAAACAAGATCGCTCCAAGCCGTTACAACACGATAAACAGCCGCACCAAGAGCAACTACCCCCGTAACGATCAAGCCAATAGGGTTCGCCGCTACAGCCGCGCCTATGGCTTTGATACCCGTTCCAACAAAAGGCAAAGCCTGCCCAACTGTTACAAGCGAACTTGCAAAACTGACCATTCCAACAGTGGCCTTACCCGCCATTACCGCCCCGACCATTACAGCCACACCTTCAACACCGCCTACGGCAGAGATAAAGCCCGCAACCATAGAACCGACCTTGTACAATCCCTTGCCGAAATCCATAACCGCCGGGATCATATCCCGCACGGTATCGCCTACGCCCATAAGATCGGCCTTATGGGAACGCACGTAATCGGCAATCTTGGGTGCATACTCAGTAACCAGCGGGGCGAGCGCGCCACCGATCAGGCCGGAAACCTCAGCAGCCACCGAACCGACAACGGTTGTCATTTGGGAAAATGCGGTGTTGTAATCAGCCGCACCCTTACGGCCTTCTTCGGAAAGCACATTCAGCCGTTTTTGCTGGGCTAAAATTTCGTCTACGCCTTCCTTACGGCTCCGCAAATAGCCGAAAAATTTGTTAGCTTCACCGCCCATGAGGATATCAGCGGCAGATACTGCGGCCTGTTGATCCGGCATGGCCTTGATTGCTTTTGCAATGGCCTTGAATTGCTCTTCAGGGGCTAAGTTTTGAAGCTCTTGAAATGACAAGCCAAGCATTTGAAGGGATTCCTTAACCGGGGTAATCTCTTCAAGCCCGGCACTTTCGCCCAGCTTGTTATTCATTTCCTCTATAAGGTCGCCCACGGTATCGACTTCAAAGCCCGCTTCCTTGGCTATACCGCCCCACGCCTGAAAACCTTCAGCGGAAACGCCTAAAGCCCTTGCCAGCTTGACCTGTTCGCCCGTGACCTGATTAGTCATGGTAACGGCAGTCCCGACAGCGGCAGCACCAGCAATTACAGCACCACCAACCACGGCCCCGGTTCGGGCCAGACTGCCCACCTGTGCTTTCATTTTGCCGCCAGCATCAACGGCGGCAGACATTTTCTTGTAAGCCCGGCGGGACTTATCAAGCTCTTTGGTAAGTCTTTTTTGTTCCCCGGCTAGGTTAGAAGTTTTAACCCCGGCTTCATGCAATGATTTGCTAGTTTCATCTAATTTATCGCGGCTGTTCTTATAAGCTTTGCCTGCTTTTTTTGCGGCGGTTTCAGCACGTTTAACCTCGTTCAGCATCTTCTTTGTGGGCTTGGGATGGGCTTCATACTCTTTACGAAGTTTCTTAGCCTCACGCCGAAGTCCGTAATAATCTTTCTCAAACTCACGCACGGCGGCAGGATCGTACTGATTAAGCAGGTCCATCTTGGCGCGGGCTTCCTTCAGATCATCAGCATACAGCGAAACATCACCGGACAGCAGCTTCAGAGAATCACCAATACGTCCGTGCCGGGCTTCCATTTCCTGAAGCGCGGAACCGACTTTATCGACAACGGTTTCACTTTCAGCCATGCCGGAACTGAAGTCGCCAAAACGGGAATCTGTGTCTCTGACAGCATCACCCACGGACACAAGGCCGCTTTGCACGGATTTCATGGAACTGCCGAAGGAGCCTTTTACGGCTCCGCCGACTTCCACCACTGCGGAATATTTTTTATTTGCCATCCCTAAGCCTTATCATTGCCTGTACGTCCTGAACGAATTCTTCGGTGTCCATATCCATGATTTCGGCCCGGCTCCAGCCCGTGAAGTGGGCCAGAGCCAGAACCATGCGCCGAACATCTTCCGGCTTTAGGACAAAAAACCTTTGTATTCCTTTTGCAGCTTCTGGTAGTCCTTCAAATCCAGATCGTTGATAATATCCGGGGTAACTTCGCAGAGGTTAGCGAAAAGGTGGACCTCATAATCAAAATCGTTTTTAGAACTCGCTCTCGCGGCTCCCTGATCACGTACTTTTCCGCGACGCATGAAGAGTTCTTTAATTTCTACGTCTTTGTTCTTGCCAGTCTTTACCGGGTAATCAAGTGTGATAGGTTCCATTTTTTACAATCCTAATGCGTTGCGGCGGGCTTCAAGCTGATCCACGCCATTGATTTTACGAACCATGTTGGGAACATCAATTTCATGAAGAACTGTTCCGCCCTGCTCCCGCTTGTAGTAATCAGGCTTTACGGTAAAGGTCTGGGTGTTGCCTTCGCCGGGTTTCCAATCGCCGTCTTCGATAGACACGATCAGACCGCGCATATTGATTACAACCGGAGTCACGGTTCCATCCCTTGATTCAAGAGAACCGCGCGCGGTAATCTGCGGTTTTTCACCGACAGCCACGCCCCACAAGCTAAGTACATCTTCAAAATGCCCGGTCAGGACAAATGAAGTTTCAAGGGCTTCCATACCTGTTTCAACGGCAACGGAAGAATCCATACCCCCGGCGCGGTGGTCTTTGGTGGTCAAGCTCAGCTTGGGCGGTTTAAAAGATTCTATGTTCCCGGCATAACCGCGACCATCAACGTACAAGTCCATATCTTTTAGGGTCTTTTCTGCAACATCCATTTAAAATACCTCTTCGAAATAATCGTTAACCATGCGGGACTGAAATGTGATTCTTTCAGCCGGGGCCGGGGCAGTGAAATCAAAGTCAAAATAGAC
Organism: Maridesulfovibrio spiralis (SeqCode); assembly: GCF_048571135.1. Taxonomy (NCBI): domain Bacteria; kingdom Pseudomonadati; phylum Thermodesulfobacteriota; class Desulfovibrionia; order Desulfovibrionales; family Desulfovibrionaceae; genus Maridesulfovibrio; species Maridesulfovibrio spiralis (SeqCode). Next base: position 4,097,060 of record NZ_CP182344.1, read on the forward strand.
ATGGCCCGCCGCAAGCTGATCCGGGGTATTTAGTTCGGTGTCGACCCAGCATTCACCGCCGAGAATTGCACCTTTTTTCTTAAGGTTCCGCAGGTAAAGGTTCACGCCTTTAGACACAAAGTCGAAATAGTTCTTTGAAATGTTACGATCCACGGCCCAGAGGTGAGCCTGAAGCAGGGATTCATTGATCATGTCAGCGGTACGGCGCACATTCAGGAAAGCCCATTTCGGGTCACTGCCGCAAAGCCTGTTACCCCAAAGGCGAAAACCATCTTCATTAATGATAGTGGTCACGTTTTTTTCATTAAGCAGGTTGGCCCGGCAGGTATCATCACCCAGCGCGAAATCAACCGGGCGGGATGTACCGGAAATGCCAGTAATCTCCTGATTTGACGGCGACCACCAGAAACCTTTGTCGTTATCCATTTTGGAGATCAGACCAGCCACGCGCGCTGACGGCGGTTCATGGACATAAACGCCGTCTCGGTAGACTTTGGGCCAAGGATCAACCATGTAACAACGCCAGCCGAGCATGTTTTCCATTGCGATAGCATCAGCGTCATTAGTGTTGGGACCGTCTACCAGCACGATAGCGCGCATACGGTTTGCAAGCCCTTCCAGTTCTGCCACAACGGGATTCTTCAGGAACACACCGGGGTTCTCGCTGTCTTCGTCCTGCTGGTGAGTGAAGCCCGGAGCCAGCAGAATACGCGGGGTAAATCCAAGGGCAGACTTGCAACCAAGCAGAGCCTGTACACCTTCATAATCCCCGGTGTTTTCATCCACACCGCCGATAACATTGGTCATGGTTGCGGCAAGGTCCGCGCCTTCTTCAACACGGATCACGATCACAACCGCGCCAATCTGGTCAAAGATTGCGTCAAGAGCATTGGGCAGGGTTCCGCTAGTGCCGAGCTTTGCAGCTTCCCGACGGTTGCCCGCAATAAGTGTGGGTTTGTTGATGGGGAAAGCGGCGGCTTCGGCATCCGGGGCAGTTCCCACAATGCCGATAACCGAAGCACGCACAGTGCGAATAGTGCGCGGGCCATCGTCAATTTCAATGACTTCTACGCCATGCAAGAAATTCTCAGACATTCTTATTGTCTCCTGTTATTCGGTAGTTGCGGTTTCGGGTACATCTGCCACCGCTTCAGCTTCAGCACCGGGCCACCCTTCCCAGCCCGCAACATCAAGCGCGGCAAGTTCTGCGGCTTCCATTGCTTCAAGGGATAGTTCGAACTCGTTGGAAGCGGCGCGGATAACGTCAGTCTGGCTGAACCTTTCGTCAGTGGTTCCGGCGGCTTTGTCGGCGCGTTCCTGATTGCCCTGCTTTACAACGCATTCCAGCAAATCAACTTTTCCCCAGACTTTAAGGATACGCTTTTCAGCATCGGCCTTAATGCGGCTCTTAACCGTGTTCAGAATCGTCTCAAGCGGCAGGTATTCAACACTGTAAGTCTGGGTGCAGACCTGCAATTCGTGGTTAATTACGATTTCATCAGCCGTGCAGACCTGAAAATCAGGATCGTGCGCGGGCTTGTTTTCATTGAGCGGATAGATTCCGAGTGCTGGCAGATTAACGCCGTCTACCATCAGGCCACGGCGGGTGAGCTGGGATTTAGTTTGTGTTTTGTCGAGTTTGGTATCGTAGTACATATTAGGCTCCTATGATTACTCGTTTACAGGGAACGACCCAAAGACCTGTCTGTTTACCTTCCCAAGATATAGCTTGCCCGTCAGCTCGAACATTCCAGCTATACATCGAACCATAAGTAGATGAAGACCAAATGTAATTCACACCCATTTCACTAAACTTGTTCGCATACGTATCATCAACAGCATCAATTGCATCCCTATTGGCAACCAGAAACTTAAGCTCTTCTTTACTCGGCAAGAAGAACCCAGACTGTTCTTCAAAGGTGAAGTCTGCGCATAAGGTTGCAGCGGGTGAACCAATATTCCCTTGTCCATCGTTAATACTGTTGTAGGCTGAGCCAGTAAGCACTGAAGTGTTGTATATTCCTGTATTGGAGTCGGGGGTATTCTTGTCTGCGATGTTGTCCAATTCATTTATGTCTGTGTTATACAAACCCCACTCAACGCCGCTAGTTCGCTGGCTCCCTGGAGCGACAATTAAATAAACCAGCTTTCCATCAGCATCTGGATAAGGACCGACTTTGATACCACCGGGAACGCGTTCTGCGGTAGTGGGAATTAGTTGGCGGCGGCAAGGGGTAATAGCAATAGGAGCGTTGGCGGTTTTAGTAATATTATCCCCTGACCCATCGTTAGGGATTGAACTGCTTAATTGATGAATCCACGCGAAATCTGAATTAATCTCAGAAGAAGAGCGTAAATATACAGACGGATTCAATGTGCTAAACTTGTAAGAAGGAGAATCATCTACAGCGTCTATTACTGCTTTGTTGGCAACAATAAGACTCAATTCTTGTTTATTCGGAAGAAAATAGTCTGTGAAGCCTTCACAATCCACATTATTGCAAAACTTTACGGCAGGAGACCCTAAGATTCCCTGTGTGTCTGTTCCTGTCTCTGCAAGCAAAGCAATAGTATTTTCTATTCCTGTGTGGACATCAAAGAGGTTCCAAGAAAGAACGTTGGTTAGGTCTGTTACATCTTTGCCCCATGTGCCGAAGGGAGTATCTGCACTTGTAACTGTAGCCCTGACACTTCCCGGAGCAACAATCATCCAGCCAACTTTTTTATCAGCCCAAAAATAAGGCCCCAGCGCAATCCCGCCATCAACCCGCACCCCATGCCCGATAACCTCAGTCATGAACGGAACACCGCCAACCCAAGCAGACCAACCACGAACAGCGTCTTTCTGACGCGCCCATGCATACAATTTTATGCCACGGTTCAGAGATGTAGCGATCACATGGGAAAGCAGATCAGCGACTTCGCCGGAATCGTAGACAGTGACCAGCCCGGCGGCATCGCTGGTAAGTCTGTACTGAGATGCTACGTGCTCACCAGTACCGCCCGGCTCAACCTGCATATCGTCAAGAACGATAGTTGCACCGTTTGCGGATATTTCCGCATCAGCGACCGGGGCAATCATTACTGGAGTCTGGGTGAACTGAAAAACATCACTCATTGAAAAACCCGTGAGGTCGGATTTTTCGGCAACAGCCCCGTCGATATCGGTGTAATAGTACTGCCACGATCCGATGCCGTTTTCACCATAAGTACCGCCCGGCGCGGTGTATTCCGGTTCTCCGGTGGGATTCTCAACAGTTCCGGTATGAACCAGATTTTTACCTTCGGCATCGCTGTAAAAAAGGAAAGTGCAGGAAGCCATTGCCTTTCCAAAAAGAGAGCGGGCAATGCTTGCCTTGACGGTGAGCGGGTCCATCTGGTTGACCGCACCATCAGCAGGGGAAATATTCTTACCCTGTTCAATGGCAGGTGCGCGGCCTGCCTGCGGGCTGGTCAAAAGCATCATGTGCTCGATGCGGATTGCAGTATCTTCAACCTTTACCCGAAGCTCCACGATACCGCCCACAGGAATACGGTAACGCACATCTGCGGTGTTATCGGCAGCAAGCTTGCTGGAAACATATTCGGCGGGTAGCCACTCAGCAGAGCCGATTTCACGCGCAGAAATTGAAACCTTGCCGTTATCATTATCCCGGCGCACAACGATGATACCGTCCGACCAGTAACGCAGAATGTCGAGCGGCTTGGAGTAGAAAACACCGCCAGCTGGGGCAATGGCGTAACCAGATTTAATATCCCAGTTGGTCAAGCCCAGAGTGCCGGAAGTGCGGTGTTTGGTCAGACTTTTAGTAGCTTTGAAGCGGGTACTGCTCAGGATTTCACTCACAACAATGGTTTCGACGCCACCTTCATCAAATATTACATAAGACGATCCGGGACTAAGACCACGGGTAGATTCAACGTCTACGGAGTCATCACCGTCAACAGTGCGGGTTACGGCAACGTCCGCGACATTGCGCCAAGTGTGGATGCTATCGCCGAACATTTCAAAGCTGAAGCCTTCATCCGATTCAGCCCATGCACGTTCCTGTGCGCGGGAAACGGCAACGGCAGAACTACCTTCAACCAGCCCCAGCCGCTTATCCTGCGCGTCAATATCAGCCCGCGCCGCGTCTGCTTCGGCTTTCAGGTATTCGGTACGTTCTGCCAACTGCTTATGCGGCAGGTTGTCGATTCCATCCGGGCCACCTGCAACCGGATCAGTAACGGCAAGCTCGTATACTTCCGGGAAGCCCGGTTTATCCGGGGTTGTCACATTAGCCATGTTTTTCTCCTTTTAAACTTCAAGTTCCCAAGTATCGCCGAGTTCCATGTCTTCAGTCTTTTCAATCAGCCCACGGGTACGGCGGGCTATCATGGTCCCGTCTGCGGTGAGCAAACCTATTTCGCGTATCTGTAAGCCGTTTGCCTGATTGCGCGGCAGCTTCCAGACGACCTGCAACTTATGCGGATCATCGGCGAAATTTACCGAATCCACCGGAACTGTGACCGCATCGGTCAGGGCTTCGGCTTCGCTGGCATCGGAAGTGCCGAAGCCGACACTGGTAATAATTTTGCCTGTGTCACCATTTGCCAGCAGACGGCGCACAGCATCGTAGTAAGATTCTAAAATCATGCGATAGCCTCCATATGGGTATGGCAATGCCGGATTGATCCATCACGGCAGTATCGCCCGTCACGGGCGGGAAATGCGTCTTCAGCGGAAAGGCGGACAACTAAAGCCCCGTAATTACCTGACCGCGCCCGGCTACCATCACGGGCAATGGTTTGCCGGATAGAGGTGTAGTCGCACCTATCAAGCGGCGCACCGGATGCACGGGAACGGCCCGCGTAATTAATGGAACCGTCACGCGGGCAACGTGCCGCCCGGCTGGATTTGCTTTGCAGCCCGATAGTTACCGGGCAACGAAATGAAGGCAGGCCGAAATATGGACCGGAGACAGAGCCGGAACGGTCAACACCGCCATAGGAAATATTGCCGTCACGAACCCAAGCCCCGGCACTGGACCGGGAAAAGGAGCCGTCACGAACTGCGGGCCGCTTTGCGGAGAGCTTCAGGCCGAGCCGTAATTTTAAGGATTCGGCCCGGCTGGTTTCGTTGGAATCTGAAAGAGTTATCCGGTAGCCCACGGCGTAAAGATGGGACCGTAAATTTTTAGCAAGATTAATGGCGTTAACGACCTGCCCGTTTGTACTGGCATCAAGACCCATGTCGTTTCCGAGGTCGCAGACAACGCGGAATAAAGCCCAATGACCGGGATTAACGTATTCATAAAGCCCGCCACGCTGGTGCTGGCTGTCATGACGGAGCGGTTCAACGCCTTCAATTATTTGAGCGTCCCGGTAGCCGAGAATTTTTAAATATTCTTTAACGGCCCACGGTGTACCCTTATGACGGTGAATAGCTATGCTACCCGCCACCATTTTACGCTTTACGTCTTCGGACCAAGCATCATCCCACCAATCAACGGACAAGGCCCAAGCCAGCCACGGCAAAAGCTCAAGCGGACATTTCCACGGGTTCCAAAGGTCGCGGATAGGCACGGGGATAGATTCAATCCTATTCCCGGTAACCTCAGATAAGGCGCGTTCCTGCGGGGTTGCGCTAATGGGCAGCAGATCAGCCATTGCCGCCCTCGCTTATGTTGATAGCCACGCAGTACGGTACTTGATGTTCCTGCATGGCAATGTCGGTGGTAGGCGAAAGCAGTTCCACCCGCGCCACGCCTTCAACATGCAGGGCCGCGTAAATGGCGGAGAGCGAAACAGCACCGCCGAAAATATGCTTATCCGCTACCAGCTTTTCCACGGCAGCGCGGGCAGCAGCCAGCACCGAAGATGCCGCCGGGCCGGGCTGGATGTAGAGAAGTGCTTCAATCACATAAGGCTGAATATCAGCCGCAAGAACCCGCACCGTATCAGTAAGCGGGCGTATCTTTTCATGGTTCAGCACACCGGAAACAGAGGCAAGGATTTCATCTTCCGGCAGGCCGCTACCGGAACGGCCCAGCACGTAAACAGCGGACACACCCGGTTCAGGTGAAACCGCCTTTGCCGCTTTGACCTGCGGCAAAAAAAGCGCGTGAAATTCATAACCGCCGGAAGGCCCGGCAACGCTAAAGGCTTCCGGGGCCATCTGGACACGGGCGCGGAATTCGTCGTTTTTCTCGTAAGTCGGATCAATAGGCGGGCTTGCTTCCGGGTCGCCGGGATCAATCATATTACGTTCAACCGGGACAATGGCGGCGAGGTTATCCAGATCAGGACCGTTGGCATACGCCAGCATGTTAGCGCGGGCGGCATCATTAACCCGCTGGCGCAAGATCAGTTCTCTATAAGAAGAAACCTCTAAAGACTTCTGGATAGGGTCAGATTCAAGAAAAGCTGTATATTCAGGATATGCCTTGAGATAATCAGCCTTTTGCTCTTCAAGAATAGTTTCAAAATCCAATTCCTCGACAACAGCCGGGGCCGGGACTTTGGAGAGGTCGATAGGGGTAAAGCCGCTCATGCTGCACGTACCCCTTCAAGCTTAACTTCCTTGCCGTTGGGCAGATATTTACCCACCAAATCAATGATGATTTGACCTGAAGCACTGGCACTGGCGATAGAAATTTTCGTCAGCTTGTAACGGGGTTCCCATTTATCCAGTGCTTCAGCCACGGCAGAAAACACTTCGATAGCGAAATTCTTATCCTGCGGACGGTCCACCAGCTTGAACAACCGGGAACCGTATTCCCGGCGATAGACACGGGAACCGATTGGAGTGGTCAGAATATCCACGATGGATTGCTTAAGGTGGGCAATGCCGCCGAGCTTCTTACCTGTACGCGTGCAAACACCATTCATTATTCACCCCCGGAAGGCTCACGGGTGATACGCCCGGTTTCAGGGTGAACATGGTTTTGCAGGGAAATACCTTGTGAAACAGTGTCCCCGTCCAGCTGAATCAAATCACCATTACGGTGAATGATTTTACCGTTAAATTCAGCCCCGCCACCGTGTGTAGAGTTGCCGTGGGTAATGGGACCGTCAAAGACCAATTGCGGAGCGGAAAGAACAATACGTTTTTTGCTTTCAGCTACGATTTCGCCTTCAGCATTAACAATCACCTTGCCGGGAACATCGGCGCGTAAAACATGATTCTCGCGGTCATACTCAAGCACCGCGCCGTCTTTAAAAACCATACGGGCAACGCTGGCCCGGTCAGCCGGGGCCGGGTGTTCAGTTGAAAAAATGCCAGTGAGAACAACCCCGGCGGAAGTTTCCCCGGAAGGCGAAAGCACTATCACCTGCTCCCCTTCTTCCGGGGCATGCCAAGAGCGATCACCACCCGCGCGACTATCAGCCCACGGAAGCCAATCAGAAACAGCGTCTTCACCAAAAGCCACACGGACGCGGGCGTTCTGGTAATCGGCCTCTGCAATAGTCCCGAAGCGGACGATATTGGCTAGACGGCGGGTGAGGTCTGCGGCGTTGAAGGATGCATTATGCATTGCTTTGACCTCCAACGTCGGGAAGCTCTTCAACCTTTTCGTATTCGTCCACATGCGCTTCACCGATCAAAGGGGAATGGCTAAGGTAAACGGTCTGCGGGGTGATTCCATCATCATCCCAGACCGATTCACCTAGCAGGGCTTCAAATTCAAATTCTACCCGCCATTCTTCATAGCCATCCTTTGAGGGCTTGAAGTCTTCAGGAAAGCCACCGACAAACTTTGCAGCCGAAACCGGAAGCCCGAAACGGTTCCCGTGAACGAATTTAGCAACTGCGCAGACAAGAGCGGCGACTTTACGCGCGGCATTGTTGGTCCTGAAATGGGTAAGCGGGTAAACTTCCCAGCGAAGGGTAACTTCAAGCTGGCCTGTACCCGGATTTTTCGCACCGGGTTCAACATGGGCAAGCTCAAGGGCAAGAGCAGGGGCTTTTACTGCGCCCTCCTCCCTGCGGTAGTCACCGACAGAACAGGTAGGGAAAGCCTTTTTCAAAGCTGCAACAATGTCGTCATGTGCTTTTTCTATGTCTATTTCGTTGATTCCCATTTCATTTCCCGTTCAAAAAATGTGTAAAATTTGCTTTCAAAAACTTTGAGGGTATCGGCTTCAATCACATGGTTTACAGCCTGGTCGATTTTGGCGGTCTGTATGGCTATGGGGTACTGGCCATACTTTCCGTTCTCTTCAAGCTTCACCCGCCTGTACACTTCCGTCTGCCCTTTTCGTTGCTGAAGGAATGCGTGGCGGCGTTCCAGCTTTCCGGCTTTAACTCCGGTCTTCGTCTGCTTCGGGTTCATTTCGCGCAGAGGGACGGCATACAGGCCGAACCAGAGACGCGCGGTTTGCCGTCCACCGCCAAAAGAAATAAAAAGCCGCTTGCGCAAAACAGATTGCTTAATCCCGGTTAAATCACTTACTCCGCGCAAGGTGACGGTTCTCAAGTGCCGGGCCAGCTTGGAAACAGCCCGGCGGCAGGCTGCATCAATCTGCTTTTCAGTCCCGGCAAAGTCGGCAGCAATCATTTCCAGCCGGTCACCGTCTATCTTTAAGTAAGTCGCCACTTATTCCTCTTCTTGAGCCAGCATCAATTCAAGTTCACCAAGCCCGGTTCCGTCTGCGGTGAAGTCCAAAACATCATAAATCTTGTCTTCCATGACTACCTGATCACTACGGTTCAGCCCGGAAGCGTCAACTTCCTTGCAGGTCAACATGGGCTGATCCGGGTTAAAGACCATTGCCCGACCCAAAGTGACGGAATCCATGTCCGTATTCTTGTAGGCCGTGAACGTGTGGTCCTCACCAATTACGGCTATTTCCACGGCATCAAGGCCCTTGAAGAAAATGTCCAAATCATCATGTATGCTCATTTTTCAGCCTGTTTTTCGTAGCAGTTAACAGTGGAGTTCATGGCCTTAAGTGCTCCTTTTAATTCCACTATGTTGAACATCATGCGGTCTACGTTTTCACGTGAGCCTAAATGAATTTCTTCAAGTACAGGTTTAAGAATTGGGTCAGCCGGGCGCGGGCATTTTTCATAGCTAGAAACGAAGACCACTTCCCGAACTTCATCAATTTTACTGACTCGCTTCTGATTGCAGGCCGAGAGTATTGTTAATAAACTCAGCAGCAAGACGGCTTTTTTCATTGCTTATTACTCCCGTTGAATTGGTAACCGGATAGTTCCGGGCCGACTTCAGCAAGCGCACGGCTTTTGCGTGTTTCTGGCGAAACCAGCGTGCATTGCTTTGCGACTCTGCAAGCTGACCTTTAAGCCCTGCGATTATTCGCGCTGTCTGGTTGCCGCTTTCCATGAGTTTGCTGATTTCCGTGTCCCGGTTACGCACCTGAAGCTTGTATCCGGCTATGTCGGATTCAAGGTGGGCTATACTGCTGTCACGGTCAGAAACAACGCCCTGAAGCTGGGCAATGTCGAACTTGAGGACTGAAACCCAGATCAGAAACCCGGCGACCAGCATCAGCCCGGCGGCAAGCCCAAGAACGAGCTTGCCTTTGCCGGAGCCGATGAAGGTAAGGATGGTGCCGAAGGGGATCATGACCATGCTTCCCAGAGTTTTTCTCTAATCAGGTCCATGTCCATATTGGGACAGGTCTTGTGATTATCCAGTTCGTAATGTCCGTAGACGGCTTCAGGATCGAGGCCGAAATGTTTAAGCAGATTCAACAGGTTCCGAATCAGTGCTTCATTCTGTGATTCGGTGAAGTGGTCCCTACCGATCATGCAGATACCTACGGAGCGGCTGTTGTAGCCTTTGCAATGCGCGCCGACTTCATTAAGAGCGCGCCCAGATTCCAGAACTCCATCAAGTGCAGGGTCATATTCGCCGTGGCTTGTGGGGAGGCCGTTCAGAATTACCCCGTGATATCCGATCCCCTTCCATTTCTTCTCTTTGTGCCACTGGTCGATTACTGCTGCATTCCCCCATGTTGAATCCGAGCAATGAACCACCACCATATCTACCTGACGTTCCATAACGACTCCTGTCTTCTATTGGGTTGAACTCATCCCTGAATGATTTAATCCGGTCTGTTAGCTGGCGCGGGATCACATGCACATCAAGTTCGGCAAGGTGAACCGCTACGCTTAAAAACTCATTTGAGGCCAGATACATAACCAGAAATTCACGCACATAGGCGCAAACAGACGGCAAGGATTCATCAAGGGTTATATCCAGCATGTTTGCCATGATGATTGCCACGGCATAGACTAGAAATTTGCCCACGCCGTGCCGGAATTTTGCGCTGTTGTAGCTTCCGCTATGCAAGGCCCTTCCAAGCCCCAGAGCAAAGTCAGACAGGTACAAAACAGCCAGCGCAAGCAATGCCTTATCGAAGCCGCCCACAAGCCAAGATGCGCCGGAACAGCACATTGCTAGGCAAGCCTTGATAGTTATGTTGTCTAAAAGTTGATTCATACCTGCCTGAAACCCATTAGGAGTTAATTTTCACCCGGACAATTTCATCAAGATCAGCCGCAGGAGCGAAGGCGAAACCAGCCTGTACGTTGTTTTCCGCAACGGTGGTTATTTCCTTGTTTCCATCAAGGTAGACGGTCGCACCGTGCAGGATTTCCCCGGCTACTTTAGGAAGTTCCCAGACTTCACCCATTGCAAGTTCACCTGTTTCACCATCGGGAATATTGACGAGGGCAACACCGATTCTGGAACCAACCGGGACAGCATCACCAGAGACAACATCGGCCCCGGTGCTATTGGTCCATGTCATTTGATTGCCGCGCTGTACGTTATTCAGTGCCATGCTTAATGCTCCTTATTTTTTGCCGGGGTTCTTCTGGAATGCGCGGGGGTCCATCACGCCAGCACCAGCTTCAAGACGGACCTTAATTTTAAGGCCGTCAGAATCGAAGTCGGGTTCTTCATCCACGAAAGGCTCTTCAATGCCGTCAAGGAAGGCCACTTCAATTCCATCCACCTGTGCAGGGTCTGCAATCAGGTAAGAGGCATCGGGGTCTTTATCGTCAAGGCGGGGTTCGGCGATGGGTTCGAGCTTCCCGGCCCACGGGTTGTGAACGCCGGAAGACTTGTTTTCATCGGGAAGAGCTGTAGAGCGGATCAGCACTTCAGCGTCGGTTTCCTGTTCAACAGGAACCAGCAGGAAACGGGGCCGCAAGTCGAGCTTTGCACCCTTGGGGCCTTTCTGAAGGCGCATTTTTTTGCGTCCCGCTTTAAGGGTATCGCTGCAAACATGCTTCAAGAGGGCTTCGTCTGTTTCGACGTTGTTGTGTCTGGGATCAAAGAGCGGAATTTTATCGCTCATTTTGGGATTGGAAAGCAGCAGGTCATAGACAATATCTGCAACCTTACGGGCCGAGGCATTACCGAAAAGCTGAGGAATACGCAGGAAGGCGCGCAGGTCGTCATTGATCATCATTTCACGGGTGAGCCTTACGTTTTTGCCGTAACGGGCAATGCGGTAGCTCTCCATAGAATCGCCGAATGATCCGGTCTTGTATTCGCCCTTTTCGTTGATCAATTCCAGATCGGGTGCTTCGGAAAGGCTGATACCGTGAATATCCCTAAAATCGGAAACAGGAACGATACTAACCCACGGTTTCCAAGTTGCCGGGGCTTCTGCGTATGCCTTCTGCAAGACCTTGTTGGTGATAGCGGCAAAAATTGACGGGAAATCGCTAGTAGATGCAGAGAGGTGCAAGGGCCGCAGAACTTTCTTTGAAAGCTGGCTATGCGACATGCCACGGGTGCTTACCCCTCCCCTTTCCAGTATATCGCGGGCCAGATCGGTCAGGCGCATTACCCGGAAATCTTCATAGCCCGGTGCGGGCTTTTCTTCTTTCACGCCAGCGCGGAAAAGCATGCCGGAAACCATAGCTTCATGAAGCTTTTCACCTTCTGTGAGTCCACCGACAATGTATCCTGTACCTTTAAGGGGCTGATTTTCGGGCTTGCTACTGAGTTCTTCAAGGATAAGGCCGTTCAATTTTTCCACGCCCAAGCCCCCATCAATCAAGCTCTGTTTGAATTTATCGGACAGGCCGAACATAACGACCTGCTGATCAATGAACTGCATGCGTTCACGTTCAGCCAGCGCGACCTTTGCCGGGTCTATCTGAGCGGTAGGCTGGGGTTCGGCTCCTACGGAAGCTTGAACCGGAATCTGCGGCGCGGGCTGCTGGGCAGATGCAGGGGCAGCACTGCCGCTACTCATCCATGCCGGGGCATCATCAAGTGCGTTCAGGGCTTCATAATCAAGCCCCATCTGTTTCAGGTGGGTGCGGGCTGAGTCCTCAGTAATATCTTCAAGGCCATTAGCCCGCAGGAAAGCTTTCAACCATGTTTTCATGACTGAGTCCTCCGGTTTAGGTTCAGGCCGTTGGTTCATCGCCACGGCCCCGGTATTTCCATCCGCGCCAAGGACGCAGAAGGAAGTCTCGCGCACAAAGGATTTGCGCCACACATATAAAGGTCCGGTCAGCTCCATGCCGTTTACGGTCACAGTCGAGCCGGACTTCACTTCTTCAACTGCTTCAGGCCAGACACCTATGGAAGCCTGATAGGGCCAACCCTGATCGGACAGGCGGATAATCTCTTTTGCTTCGTCGGTATCCACAAAGGACCCTTCAAGGACAAAGCCTTCCGATTCCACCTTGCTGGAATCCGCAAGGCCGACTTTCTTTTTGACTTCATGCTCTTCAAGAATGGGCATGACCTTCTCGGAACGGATTCCTTTAAGATCAATGACAAAGCGGAAGTAGCGTTGAATAACGGCCCCGGTGTATCCGACAATGCGAAAGCGGCGGGCTTTACCTTCTTCGGCTTCGCTGAGTTTCAAATCGGCTGTAAGCTGAAGCGGTTCCGTAGCTTTCGCTGAAAGGTTTGCAGGAAATTGTTTAAGCATTGTTTGCTCCTAGAATTCCGCGCTTTTTAAGGTCTTTATTTTCGCGGGCGAGTTCTTCGACTACTTCGTCGTAATCTTCGCCCCGCTCCGCGCAGATTTTGCGGCGGGTTGTGCAGCCCATGCCGAGCATTTTTTCAGCCGCGTTTGCGTCCTTTGTGGGATCAACCCAAGGCCAGCCGGGATACTGGCAACCAACCGGAACACGCGGCCCGGTCATGGCGGGTTCAAGATTGCTCAACCAGAGCATGTGACAGAACATGCGCCATGTAGGGATTACGGCTTTACGACCTGTAAGCACCTGCTGCACACGGTAACCGCGCCGCTCTTCCAAGGTGGCAGAACGAGCGGATGCAAAGGAAGCATCTGAATAGTCATTGGAAAAGGCTTCGTAGGACATGCCGAAACCAGTGGAAGAACCGCGCAGGCTGGTTTTCACATACGGTTCATAGGTTGCTCCGGGATGATTGAACTGTGCTTCATTGACCTTTGAGCCGGAAGGCAGGGTTATGACCTGCCCCGGTTCCACGTAATCGGGAATAAAGGCTTCGGCGCGTTCCGGCATGTCTGAATCATCAATACCCAGCGGGTTTTGCAGTTCGGGATAAGGCGTTTCGACGAAGAATCCGAAAGCAGCCATAAGCCGGGCAACAATGCGGTGCGAGTCCTGAAATTCGCTGAAGTCGCGCATTTCCATAATCACCGGGGCCATCCAAGATATACCCCGATGCTGGCTGGCGCGTCCGGGCTTGAAGATATGGCGCACCCAAACAGCCGGAACCCGCACGGATTCACGACTCATTAAGCGGCGCATATCGCCGGGATGCTCGCTGAAAAGATGATAGGCCACCGGGTGACCCTTGCGGTTATATTCCACGCCACGGATAGCGAAGTTTCCATTTTCGCGCAGACCATCAACCGAGGAATCAAGGTGGTCACATTCCAGAAGTTCAACGCCCAGAGGTGCAATCCCCTGCTTCATCAAGTCCGGGTCAGGATAGAAGCGGAGAAGGCATTCTCCATCCTGCCAGAGGTGATTCAGGATAAGCCGCTGAAGTTCATAAAAATCAACTTCGTCAGCTTCGGCCCAATCCTTAAAGTGTTGCTCTAACTTGCGGTTGAAGCCGTGATCCAGTTCTCCATCAGCAGTCAGGCGCGCGGCCTGCGGTTTGATTCCGGTATAGATAACGTTGTTCGCTATGCGATCAAGCGCGCCGGAAACATGTGTGGAGTTGCGCACCAAATCACGCGCACGGGATACGATTAAAGCATGTTCGTGCCGGGAAAGGTTATCAGCACTGCGGTTAGTAGGCCGCCAGCCCGCATTAGGACCACGGTTAGTAGCCGCAGTGTATGCGGAAAGCTGCATACGGCTTTTAACCCAGTTAGTAGCCATCTGCGGAGAGATAGCCCCGACACACTGGGCAACAAAGGAAGTCCAGCCTTCATACAGGTTCATGAACGGCCCCTGTACTTGGCTTTAAAGCCCCTACCGCCATTATTTGCAATGGCGATACGCATTTCCAACTTATCGCGCTGTGCGTAAAGCATTTGCAATGAACCACGGGTGAGAGTCCGACCATTCAAGGTATAGGACTGTGCGCCGCCTTCAATATCGGCAATCGCCTTATTTACAGAGTCCAGTTGTTTCTGGAGCATGAAAAAACCTCAATTGTTACTGTTTACCTACAGGGCGAACAATAACAATTGAGGCGGTTTGTTTGGAATGGGGTTGTTTACTGGGGAGTAAAATTTATTGATTGAAAATTATTTATAGGAGTATTAATCAAACATCCATAATTAATACTCAATAAAAAAGAGCTAGCTATGGATAAACAAAAAGCAATTTCAGTCTTAAAAGCAAAACTACAAGAAATTCCCAAGCTAGAGAAATGTAGCACTAGTGATGCTCGGGAATTTACTAAATGGAAAAATAGTACTCATAACGTCTTAAAAAATATATTTGGGATGGGTTCAAGTCATTCTGTAAAGTTCTACAATATATTTACTATTGGTAGAAAGAAATACTCTCAAACTTCTAAGATATCCGTTGTTGTCAATCAAATATCATGTTTAAAAGATGCCAAAGAATTGCTTGAGATATGTATTGAAGAGATTGACCATTTTTGGGACGAAAAATCAGAAGTAATTAAAAAGGAAGACATGCAAGTGGACGATAAAATATTTATAAGCCATGCAGCAAAAGATAAAGCACTTGTCGACAAATTGGTTGACCTTCTAAGTACCGCATTAAACATAACCTCAGACAAAATATTTTGCACATCTATTGCTGGCTTAGGAATAGATTCAGGTGAAAACTTTCTTACTAGAATTAAATCTGAAATAGAAAATCCAAAAGTAGCAATAGCCTTTATCACCCCGAATTATTTGAGAAGTCAGTTTTGCCTATGTGAGTGGGGAGCAATTTGGGCTATGTCCCATGAACAAATTGCTTTGCGAATTCCAAATTTACAATTTGATGATTTATCTGCTGTGATTTCAAGCTCTCAACTATCTAACATTACGGATATAGGCGATATGGGTAATGTCGCAGACAAACTTAAGAAAGTAATGGGATTGGAATTTATGACTTCCCGTTGGTCAACTAAATTGGATATTTTTATCTCTGACATACAAAAGATACTTAATGAAAATCCGATACAAGAATTAGTAACTGAGGATAAATATTTTGAACTAAAAACAAAACTTGCTGAATATAAAATAGAGCTAACTGAATGCTTTAAAGAAATTGACCAAAAGAACATTCAAATAAATGAGTTAAAAAAGTTAAAAGATAAGGATGAAGTTTCCCAGATTGAAGCAAAACGGCTTCCCGAAGAACAGAAATTTAAACAACTTTGTAGTATAGTAAAAGAGAGCTTAGCAGACTTTCCTACTATTGTAGATGATACATTATTCTGTGACACCAAGGGGACTGAAAGAAGATGGAAACCTAGCGAAGATTATAGAGAAGACTGGGAAGAAGCAATAGACAACGGATTTGTTTGTGAAGGTGGAGATGGTTTAGTCCCAGATTCAAGCAATCCCCAAATATGCATAGCCCAAGAAGCTATCGCAACACTCGCTGAATTTATGGAAAATTGTGGTCCAGAGTTTATTGACTCCTATGAAGATCAAAATCAGCATCAATTTTCTTTAAGAGTCAGACCTTTTTGGACTGAAAATTTTTAAAATTAAATGGAAAAGGCCCGCCGGGAGGCGGGCTTGATTCTTTAAAAAAGTTTTGTTTGTACTGAGCTTTCACTATTACTACCAGCGTGGTAATGGACGTATCCAATAGGACTGCCATAAAGTAAAAAATCATTAACAACAGGTGGTGGTAAAACCATCGGGTGCTCTTCTGCAAAAAGTCTTACGTTGTCCCGCAATTGCATAAGCAACCTTCCAAGGACATTAGCACCCACAAGTTCACCGTTGGAGCTAGGCATTGCACCCCAGAATTTGTCTTTTGTGGAATATTCTACAATAGGAAGGTCGCCTGTTTTAAGAAGTAAGCTTGAAAATTTATTATAGTTTTGCATGAGCTTAACACGTAAGCTCCATTGCATTATTCGTATGTTCACAAGTTCCCAGTCTTTTCTCGTATTAACTCGATACTTTTTCGATTTCATTTTTGCCGTCATAGGGCTTTTTTGAGAGATAATTTCCTGCTGGATCTCACCATAAAAAGGGAACCTGCAAGCCTGATAAAGTGCTTCTGAACTCTTGACATGCACTTCATTAATAACAAGCGGGTATCCTGCCGCCATATTGGATAGACCACCGAATTCCTCGGTGGTCTTCCAAAAAACAATGCAATTGTCGGGCTGGTAAGATCGTATGTTGTTATCTGTCTTCATATTAGTATTAATTCATTAGTCTAGGAAACAATGGATACCAATCACCTTCTGCCCAAAAGACTAAGGGGCAATTGTTAGGGCAATTTCTATAAGTTACTAGCATAGACCCAAATCCAAAAGAGACAAAGCCAATGTTGCCCAGTGGTTTTTGCTGAGGTTTTAGATATGGGGAAGAATTATAAATAGAAACCCCTTTTTTTAAAAACTCTTGTTCTAGCAAGTGTCTTGCTTGTTCTGATGAAAATATATGATTTCTACTTTCATACCCAGAGGGCCTTAGATGTATGTTGTATTTACCTGCGTTTAAGTTTTTAGCATAATTTTCAACTTCAGAAGTTTCAGGGATACATGTTGGTCTTAAAACATCACATGTAGATGAATAAGATTTTCTGTCTTCATAAGTATCAAAAGTTCCCCATCTTAGACTTACATTTTTACCATTTTCTCTAGCACAGTCAAAAATTTTGCCTTTACTACTAAATTTACCATATGAATGGTCTGCTAATAAAGCAATATCAATACTTGACTCTTGGGGCGCATAATTAGAAATCCAGTAGCATAAATCCTCTTTTATGCGTCCACCTGAAAATGAAATGTCATCAATATAAAGGAAATTTTTTTTAAAAGGACTGTCTGAAACATAAGACATATCAATTTTTGATTTAATTTCATTTCTAATGAGAGATAGGATTATTTTTTGACTCTGACCTTTTTTTTGAACGTCTATAATATTAGTTTGGTTCCAGTAGTGTCTAGATTCTCCTTGGACTAACTTTGGATGGTCAACGATATCTCTAAATTTTTGTTCGAAAGTTGTTTTGCTTATATACGTTTTATCAAGAACGTAATCTAACTCTTTTAAAATTGGTACTCTCAGTTCGTTTTCAAACTGATTAATCCAACGTTCTACATGTGCTGCGTTAGGTTCTGGAATCCAAAAATGCCCAGCATTTCGTTCGTCTACTCTGTAGTCACTTATAGTCTCAGCAATTGACTCAATTAAATCATTTTTATTTGGCAACTCCCCACCTCCAAATTTAATTATATGAATAAAAGAATAAAGGTGGAAATAATACCAAGCTTAAGTTTTGTAAATGCGCTTATTATAATTTAGTCACTATTCCCCCTGAATACTCTTAACCCCCTGCCCCATCTTAGCCAGCAAACACCCCTCAGCCTTACACTTATGATACCGAACCTTTATCCCCCCATCCCACTTGGGCGATGAAGTAACCGGAATCCGCACGGCCTAGCGAAAGTGAGATCATATGATCTCACGTCATATCATTTTGCTTGAATATCGCCCCTGCATAATTTAGATTAGAGCAAACAAACATGGATAGGTTATAAGATGACACCGACACCAGCAATTGACCGCCTCATTGATGATATCCGCCTCAGGATGACAAGAGGAAGGTTAAGCGAATTTGAAGTTGCTATGTATACCAAAAGGGCCAAGCAGTTGATTACTACTGATCCGGCGCGTGGCTTTTGCTCTTTAGGAATGCTTGCAGCAGAGCGTGGCAATGAAGAAGAAGCCCGCAAAAATCACATGAAATCGTTGGAAGTTTCAAGCAACGACCCACGCCTTCAGTTCAACTACGCTTGTTCTTTGGGTATTCTTGGATTTCATGAAGAAGCCATTGAGATAGTTCTTGAAGTGATAAAATCTGAAGAGAGTAACCTTGAATTTTTAAATGATATCATTTGGTTAACTTATGAAACTAATGATGATCGTTTGCCTTATCTCCTTGACCTTTGGAAAGAAAGGACACAGGGAGAACAGCATCCTGTTGTTGAAGAGATAGAAGACGCGGAAGACGTTAGAGCTGCACTTGATTCAGTAAAAGTTGAAGGTACTGTTAGCTGGGAACAGATCAAAACCGAATGCAACTTGCAGTAGTATGTACGAAATTTCTTTTACCAAAAGTGCTCAAAAACAATTTTGCAAGTTACCTTCCAGCGTACAAAGTCAACTTCAACCAGTAATTGAAGGGCTTAAAACAAATCCCCGCCCACATGGATACACAAAATTAAGTGGTCAACTTTCCGGTTTTTTCCGTGTTCGATCAGGATCGTACCGGATCATTTATTCAATTGATGATGGAAAGCTAGTAGTCATGCTTCTTAAAATCGGAAATCGAAAAGAAATTTACAAGAAATAATCCCGAAACCCCGCCCCGGCGGGGTTCTCCTATTCCCCCTGAATACTCTTAACCCCCTGCCCCATCTTAGCCAGCAAGCACCCATCATTCTTACACTTATGATACCGAACCTTTATCCCCCCCTCCCACTTGGGCGATGAAGTAACCGGAATCCGCACGGCCCCGCACCAAGGCAAACCTTGACAACCCACCTCAAGGATATACAATACAAGCATGCAGTTTGAATATGACGAGAACAAAAACCGTACAAATCTAGAAAAACACGGGATTGATTTTGAATTCATCAAAGCCTTATGGGGTGATCCAAAAGCTTTGATTCTGGATGCCAAATCCACCACGGAACCACGAAAAATGGGGATCGGCAAAATTCAAGACAAATGCTATTCGGTTATTTTCATGATCCGAAGCCGTAACGTGAGAATAATTTCGGCAAGACCTGCAAGCAAAAAAGAGAGGGCATTCTATGAAAACAACAGCAGATAACCTTGAACAAAAATTTGATGACGGGGAAGAAGTCCTTGATTTCTTTGACCTTGATTCTGCTAACCGTTTAAATACGGAAAACAAGCGCGTAAACGTAGATTTTCCCGCATGGATGGTAATAGCTCTGGACCGCGAAGCAAAGCGGCTAGGCATTAACAGACAGGCAGTAATCAAAACATGGATTGCAAACCGCATTGACCACGGTCATTCACCAGACGCATAATAACCCCGCCCCGGCGGGGTTTTCTATTCCCCCTGAATACTCTTAACCCCCTGCCCCATCTTAGCCAGCAAACACCCCTCAGCCTTACACTTATGATACCGAACCTTTATCCCCCCATCCCACTTGGGCGATGAAGTAACCGGAATCCGCACGGCCCCGCACCACGGACACACCGCGCCATCCTTGGGGCTGTATGTTACGCCCTGTTTCGCTTTAGCCAGTGCCGCAGCAATCAACTTAGCTGACATCTTATCTCCCGTTGGTGTATGGGTTGGTGGTACGTTTAGGAGCCTGCTTTCTGGGCTTGGCGGTTCCTTTCTTCTTGATGGACTTCACGTTCAGCAGGTCCGCAGCCGCTAAGTTGTACCCGGCGATATCCCATGCATGATTCGGCCTTCCTTTGGGGCATTCCCAAAAGCCTTTTTCATTCACATATTCGGCAGTCATTTCCCGCGCCCATGCATCCGACACTTCACTATGCAGGTGATACGCGCCCGGATCAGCCGGGTTGATTTCCAGCCGATTGGAAAGCGAGTTCTTGTAATGGGTCACGTTCAGGCGCAGCAGCTTCAAACCGCCGGGAATCGGCTTGTTTGATCCGGGGTAGGTATCAAGCTGGGTATAGGCAAACGGGCGCGCCATAGTCTGCTCTCCCTTAATGGGCAGAATACGGCCCCGGTTCATGCGGCAGAAATCATAAACTTCATCGGTGCGATGCCCCATTGCATCTATCAGGGCCAGCCGGACAAGATAGGGGTTGCCCTGCGAATCCTTGTACTCGCGGTCCCAAAGGACTTCGGCGAGAGCTTCAAAGCTATCCACCTCACCATCAGCAACCAGCCACGATTCATTGATCATGCCGTAACCCCATGCCCGGATTTCATAGGGGAAATATCCACCCCGCCCGGACTGCGTATCAATGGCGGCAGTCATACACGAAACCACATCCCCGCCGGGAACCAGCAGGCGCGGGCGGTCATCTTTCAATGCCAGGATTTTAGCTTCACTGCGTTCCTGCTGATAGTTCACCCACGGTTCCGCTTTGTGGGAGTTCATGAAGTCCTTTAACTTTTCCTTCCAATCCGGGTTCAAGCTAGACTTCTGACCGCGCAGAAAAGCGGCGGCAACTTCGGAAAGCGACACGAAACGCGACAGCCAGCTAGGAATATGGAATCCTATTTTCTTGGGGCGATAGGTCTTAAGGTAGGTTTTAATGTCGATGCCCGTTACCCGGTCAAACCATCCGCCAAGCCCTACGGCTTTATCGCGGATTCCATCATCCCACTTGCAGCCCATGTTCGGGCATTCATACGCCGCCAGCTTTTCGGATTCGACAGTTTCAGCGTACAATGAAGGGTCCATGCCTTCACGATCCGGGTACTTGATTTGGTCAAAATCAATTTCATGCTCATGCCCGCAGATAGGACAGCGCACCTTGTAGCCGAATACGACCTGCGCTTCATTGTTCAGGGCAACCCAGATAGGGCCGCTTTCCGTGGTGGGTGATGAAATTTTCAAAAACTTGCGGTTGCGATAGGTACGCCCGCGCTTTTCACCGAGGCTTTGCGGATCGGCTTCCTTTTTGTTTGATGTGGTCGGAAACTTATCCACTTCATCAAAGAGAATATACCGGGCAGGTTTGGAAGCCAGCCGGGAAGCAGAATGCGCCCAGCCCATATAAATCGGCATATGCCGCAAGTTGATACGGAGCGACCCTTCATCGTCCGTGGAACCCGTGAGATATTGCGTAAGCTGGGGGGAAGACTTGAACAGCGGCTGAATACGGTCCCGGCTTGCATCTTGAGCGGCGATTTTATCAGGATAAATAATCATCGCTGGCCCCGGTTCCCGATCAACGGCATAGCCCAGCGCATTAAGCAGCACTTCGGTTTTCCCGACCTGCGGAGCGGCGCAGACTATGACGGTCTGCACGCTGCTGAAAAACAGGCTGTCCATTACATCCACCAGATACGGAGTTACGTCATTGCGCCACGGTCCCGGCAAAGAGCTTGATTCCGGCACAAGCATGCGGTGGGCTTCGGCCCATTTGCTGACGGCGGTCTTTTTGCGCTTGCGCAGAATCTGTTTTTCACCCTTGCTGAATTCGAAGGTGTATTTCGTGCCGGTCATTTCCTGCGGCAGTGAAAAACGATCCACCGAAACCGGGACGGGACTTGCGACCAGCTTTTTAACTATCGCCCTAGCTTCCACTTGAGAACTCCACGGTTATTTCATCAGTGCGCGCAAATTCACTAAAGAGTGCGTCCAGTTCATCGTTGACCATCTGGATAAATGTGTCTTCACGTTCCACTTTTCCATCCACGGCGAAGATCAGGTCGCGGGCTTTCATGAGGAACAGCTGGCGAAGGCCCGTATCAAGCACGGCGGTTTTCCCCGCCATAATCATTTCTACATTTTCACGATCAATGAGCTTGCCGAGTTCCTTGTTTAATTTCAGTCGCTTAAGTTCGGCTTCGCATTCCTTGTCTTTAGCCTTGGCTTCCTGAAATCGTTTCGCGGAATCCCCGGTCAAACCTTCATCGTCCGGCTGATCCGCTCCCGCAACCTGCCCAATGGGAACCCAGCCAAGCTGCTGGGCAACTTCGCAAATATCGTCTTCGTAGTACTTGCCGTTCAGCGGCGGCACTTGTTTGCCTTTGCCCACGTAATTGAAGAAGGTCCGGCGCGAAATCTGCCAGCGGACTTTGCCAAATTTCTCCCAAGCCTGATTTATGGATTTGTAAAATTTATCAGCCATTTAAGTAGCACCTGAATTAGAAGTAATAACACGATTGATGCAGCTTGTGCAGTGTGCATATTTTTTAAAACTTTCCGTGTGCAAAAGACTCGGAGTCAGCGTTACCCGTGATTCATGGATCGCTGGGGAGGACCCAAAGGCAACCGCCCTTCGACTAACCGCTTCGGCTTCTCATCTTCCACCAGCGGTAGCCGATCCATGTGGAGCAAGGCGATAAGCGGCGCGGCTTTTTCATACAGCCCCCACATTTGCCAGAGGGTTTCGAAGTTCGCCTTACCCCATGCTTCGTCAATGATGACGACCAGCTCACCGACCATGTTCCGCTTAAGCTTGAAGCCCGTGCGGTGTTCCCGCAGCATGTTGCCTAATGTTTTCATGGCCTCATGCCCTGCTTCATAGGTCTGCCAATCCTGATTGAATACTTCCTCGGATACCGGAAGAACTCCTTCCTTCAAGCATAACCGCTTGAATTTACTGTAAGGTGTTTCCGGTTCGGGTTTCCTGTACTTGTCTTTTAGTTTTGCTAATGCGTTCATATTGGTACTGTGTCCGGGGTTCTGTCCGCGTTAACTGACGACTAAAGCCATTGAAACTATTGCTATTTTTCTTTTCTGTCTGGGTTGTCCATGTACCGGAGATAAAAACCAAATTCTCACGGCCTCGCGTGTACGCACGCACCCACACGCACATATAGAGCACTTTTGCCGATAGACATGGACGACCCGGACGGCATGGACGAGGGCTTTATTTACAAGCACTGACAAGCGTAGACACGCGGACCGCGTTGTACCAACCACGTGGACGGCTTCACCGGGGGAAGCACATTTCGCACATGTATTGATTTGCCCGGCGGGTAAGGCGTGGCTACGCCGCAGGTCATTAGAAGGGGGTGCGGGGGAAACAGAGCAGACCGCGCCCGGATATATGCCAGTAAAGAAGCTCATTACGCTTTCAACTCAAATCTGGTTTTAATGCCCGCAATCATGCGGCAACGCTTCCCGTTGATGCTAGGCCGTGTCTCCTTCAAGGTCTTCACAGCGGCGTACAGCTCACGGAAGAAGTTTTCCTTATGCATGGCCTGATAGCCGTTTTCGGAACTGTATTCGCGGTATGACTTATAGAGTGAGTCTTTAGACTGCTTCGCGCCGTCCTCAAGTTCACATTTATCTTCCACGAAAGCCTGAACGGGGTTGTTAAGCCGCCTGTAGTCCATGAGCAGTTCCCGCGTTTCGTCGCAGCTGGTGAACTTGCCTTGCTCATAAAGACGATGCAGCCCGACCAAAGCCCAATGGAAGATTTCGGAAAGCTCATGCTCCACGAGTTCTTCAAAAAGGTGCGGGTTGCGGTCAGGATCGTCTTCAAGAAACTGCTTCTTGAACTCAATGGGCAGCATGCGCCGGAAAAAGCCGTCCGTGTTATCCAGAACGCGGGGCAGCTTGTTAGCGGCGAAGGCCAGCTTGCAGAACGGTGAGAATTCAAAGCTGTCCTTATGCTTGAACGCGCCCTGAATGGCATCACCGGAAACAACGGCCTTAAAGATGGGTGTTTCCATTGCCGCCGATCCGATTTCCGTGGAGATGTTCAGCAGCTTGTTATAGAGGCTGGCCCGGCGGAACTGGTCTTCCAAATCCTGAAAGGCCACCGCCGAGCAGTTTGCAGGTGACACAAGTTCACGCAGAACTTTAAGAAGTGTCGATTTACCATCCGAACCGGGACCGAGCAGCAACAGGCACTTTTCAAAGCGCGTATCGCGGGTAAGACATAACCCCGCGAATTCCTGAAGCTGGGCTATGGGTTCCGGGGTCTGGACGGTCTGTTCCAGAAACTTCAACCAGCGGTCACAGCGGGCTTCGGATTCCGGGTTGAAAGACGCGCCTAGACAAATGGTGGAAAAATAATCGTGCTGGTGCGGCTTAAGTTCCAGCGTCTTAAGATTGAGCATGCCGTTTTGCAGGCAAACCCAGCCGTCACGGTCATTGACCGCGCGCCCGTGAGGAAGATTACCGAGAGTGATAGCCAAAGACGTTGCATCATTCACACGGGCGGTTGTGGCCTCGATGCCGAGATAGTGAGTAGCCGACTGTTGAAGCGTTCCGCGCGTAATCTGTTCCCAGTATTTGCCGTTCCAATGGTAGAGCAGCCCGGTTACATCATCAGCAAGCAAGGGCTGGTCGCGTAGAAGCTGATCAGCAAGCAAGCGCGGCTTGAATTTTCCGTCATAAAAGAAAGCCCACTCGCTACCGCCTTCAAACTCTTTAGGCGGTTCAATCTTGCGCGCCTTGGCGATAAGGTCTTGAAAGTCCGCCGCAGTCTTGCCGAACTCCATAAAGAAGTCTGTAAGGTCGCGACCGTCCTTTTCGGGCCAACTTCCATCCGGCTCCCGGCCCATGAAGTCGGGCCACTCAATGACGCGCAGGGAACGCGCCACAGGAAGCAAGGCGCGGATAGCTTTTTCCGCATGAGCTTGCCCCGGCTGGTCGGCATCATAAGCTATGATTACGTCACGGCCCACAAACGGCTCTAAATGCTCTTGTGACCATTGAGTAGTTTTAGATGTTTGGGTTACGGTTGCGAAGCCGAAGGACTCACCGCAAAGCATGTCCGGTTCACCTTCGCACAAGACTATCGGCCCGGTCTTGGCAATCATGGACGGAGCAGGAAACAAACGGGCATTACCGTATCCCCTACCCCATGAAATGATTTTGCTCTTAAGATTGGTTCCGGGCTTACGATAAAGCCGAATATTACGAAGCTGGCCTTGCACGTCCCGGATCGGGATAGCAACGCGCATAGGCGCGCCATTAATGGGCTTGATATTTTCGTCCCGGTCCCGGTAGCACATCTGCATGCGCAGGTCGTGCCGCTTGATAACTTCCGGCGACCAACCACGCACCTTTTGAAACAGGGCAAACCAATCATCAGGCAATAGGGCCATGCGGCCCCATACGCTTTCAGGAATGACCGGAGTCCTACTGCCCTTCCCTTCCTTACGCTTCTGCTGAACTGTCTTTCGTGGCTTGGGTGCATCCTTTACGCCTTGCCCGTACTTTTCCTTGAAGCTTTTGAAGGCTTCATCATTTGCAAGGCCATTAACAAGCCCATAAAGCTTGATCAGGTCGCCGCAATCGGTACACCCGGCAAGGCACTTGAAATAGTCCTCTTCGAAATTGTAGCCAAAGGACGGATTATCATCAGCATGAAACGGGCATTTGCCGTTCAGCCATTTCCCTTCTTCCTTTGCATCCTCAAACAATGAACGCGCTATGGTCTTGCGTTCATCTTCGGAAAGATTTGTTCCGGCCCAGCCCATCGTTAACCCTTTACAAGATATTTAATACCGTTGCGCCAGAACAGAGCCGATGAAATCAATTCCATGATTTCTTTATCGAACTCCGCGAACTCTTGAGCCGTAATTTTGCCATCTTCCATTATGGCGGCAAACTTGACCACCGCGTCACTGAATTCTTTAGTGGTGCGGTTCATATCGTCTTCAAGGGAGTCCGAAAAAATACCCGCATCAGGAAGCGGAACAACAACCATATTCATCTGCTGGGCAATGGCTTCAAGCGGGGCCACTGATCCACATGTTTTCATGAGTGGAACGAGGTCCAGAACGCCCATTTTCGCGGTGGAATCTTCGGGGTTCAGTTCCTTGTATAAGGTCCAGTGGCTTTTGGTGGAACCGAAGGTCTGTTCGGTTATGACTTCCACCGACATATTATGATGCCGTAACACCATATTTTGGATTTCTACGGCTACGCTTTTGCGTTCGTCTTTCATTGTTTACTCCGGTTCCAAAGAGGGCTGCTATCTGTAGTAGATAGGCTATCTTTGTGGTGCTACTATTCAGTTAATGTGGTTGATTCGATCTTTGACATTGCCCTTCGGAGCCTCCTTCTGATATTCAATCAAACAACAAATAAACATTAACCTTTATCAGAAGGAGGACGCATGTCCGAAGAGTCTAAAAAGGCTATCCTCAGTTCTTATGGAAAAGTTGATTCTAAAGTAGCCTTTAATGATGCATATAAAATTGCATATGAGTACGCGAAATCTGGCGGTGCTGAAGCAGATAAAATTCCGCAACTAATTGAAGAACTCACGCATCTATTTGTCACTGGCGAACTGCTAAGACGATAGATTTAAAGATCGTAGCTATCGAAAGCACACGCAATACCGCAGTAGTTCATTGCAGCTTCAAGAGCTTTAGGTTTTGCAAGCCCAAGTTCCATAAAAGCACCAACGTACCCCTGAACTTGCGTTTTCAAGTGTTTGGCTTCTGAATGCATTGTCTGCGGTTCCATATCTTCCGGCTGGCCTTTGGATTCACTTTCAAAGGCCAGCCCTTCTGCCTTCGCTTTCAACAGAGCGATTTTGAATCGTTTTGAAAGCGTATCCACGGACATTTTCAGCACTGCCAGTTCTTCCGACATTTCTTGAAGCTCTTGTTCTGTCATTCTTTCGCTCCTTATTTTTTCGGCTACTATTCATTGTAGCCAATTAACGGACATGAATTAGGTGGTTCAAGTCCGCTATTAGTGCGCTTTTTGTGGTGGCAAAGGGAACTTCTCAGGGTAGGCGATGTGCTGAGCCAGACGGACAACAGTGGAATCAGCCCGCAATGTCGATTTGATACGACGGTATGATGCTGGGTGGATTGATAGCGCGCTGGCTACGTTTGCTTTGCTTAGTTTTTGCTCTAGTTCGGTGACTAAGTCTTTTGAGAATGGTTCGCTTCATGTTGACGAACTAGAGCAAATGGCGCCATAAGAACAAGAGCAATTTTAAAACTTACGACATATATCAATATGATCTATTTAAAGTCTTATGAACGCAGAACTTTTTGAACAAACGGTAGTCGAAGAAATTTGCCGAATCGCAGAAGAAAACGACATGAACTATAGTCAGCTTGCCAAGGCTGCTTTTGGAGATGCTGAAAAATCTATTACTAGATGGCGGCAAATCAGGCTGCCAAGGAAGAATACAGGAAAGCCTCAATCTCTTGCTGTGGCTGATACTTATAGTTTATGTCAGGGGCTGGGGATTGATTTTGGGGCTTTGATGTTTATGGCTGGAGAACGGTTTAAAATAAATCAAGCCAAGATCGCGAGTGAACGGAAAAAGTTGGCTTAAGCATTGTTTTTTCTAATGGGCATGAACTACGTCTAGTAGTGACAGCGTTATTGAAAAACACTTATCGACTTATCTGAGTTCATTTTTTTTACCCTTAATTAAAGCACAATAGATGATATATCGCATAAAAAATACCTAACATTAAAATATATTCTTAATTAGACGCAGTAATCTACGAACTATAAACAGAATATTAAAGGTGATTTTACGGGGAGGCAAGATGCAGAAACAAGGGTCATTGTTGGACATTTGTAATCATAATGGAACCAAGAAAAAGACTGCTAAAAGAAACAAGAAGGATTTTTTTGACAAATTCGATCAGGGCACATGTTTAAAGCTCGATCTTCTTGAGAGAAGTGTAAAATCTTGGTTGCCTGTTTTCATTACACAGAATTTTATAGAAGAAATTAATCTTGTAGATTTTTTTGCTGGCGAAGGAAAAGATTCATCTGGCAAGAAAGGAAGTCCTTTAAAGATAATAGATACAATTCAACTTTTCAGTAATTTAATTACAAAACGGGAAAAAGGACTAACAATAAATTTGCACTTCAATGACGATAATCAAGATGCAACTGAAAGGCTTAAAGTTCACTTGAAAAAAATTAAAGATAAGATTCCTGTTTATGTAGATATAATAATAACCAGCAAAACCTATGAAGATCTTTTTGAAGAGATTTTACCTTCACTGAAAAAAAACAATGTTGCCAATTTCTTATTTATTGATCCTTTTGGATTGGCTTTAACTCGAGATCATTTCCAAATAATATCTTCATTAAGAAGAACAGATTTTATTTTATTTACACCAGTTACCAATGTACAACGGTTTTGTGAACAAAATGGATTTAAACAGCATTTCCCAGGCCTTAAGAGGTCTTATTTTGAAGATCCTAAAACCGCACATCGTAAGTTGTGCGAGTATATAAAAATAAATTGGGTGATAGATGAATATTATTTGCATTCTTTTGCTATTCAAAAAGCAAAAGGTCATAGGCATTGCTTAATATTTGGGAGTCGTAACAAATTAGGTGTGTATAAATTCATTGAATCGTGCTGGAAAGAAGACCCTGAAAATGGCGAGTCCAATTTTTCCTTTGAAGGAGATCTTAGAACTGAAGATTGTCCTATGATCCCTGAATTGGCAGGTTCTCAAAAGATTAAAAATTTTCAAGCTTCATTAGACAAATTGATAAGACAACAAGCCATTCTGAGTAATCAAGACATTTTCGATTTTGCATTGAATGCGGGCTTTCATCCTCCGTCATCTCACGTAAAAGATGTTCTAAAAAAACTTAAAAAAGACAAGGTTATAAAGAACAATTTATCTAGATTTGGACTTTCATATAATAGTGTAGACAAGGGTCTTGTAGACCTAGAATTTATCACCTATAGATAGCGCATGGCTATAACGAAAATTGAATGGACTGAAGCTAGCTGGAACCCGATGACTGGCTGTACGAAAATTAGTGCAGGCTGTAAGCACTGCTACGCTGAGCGTATGGCAATGCGGTTGCAAGCCATGAATAGCGAGAATTATTCAAATGGGTTTAAGTTGACTACACATCAACATGCTTTAACTAAACCATTTGAATGGAAAAAACCTCAAATGATTTTTGTGAATTCTATGAGCGACATTTTTCATGAAGAAGCTCCTTTTGAGTTTATAAAAAAAATTTTTGGTACAATGCATATGGCTAATTGGCATACGTATCAACTTCTTACTAAGCGCTCTGGGAGGCTTAAAGAATTGGCACCGCGATTATCGTGGGCAAACAATATTTGGATGGGTGTAACTGTTGAGTCTGCCGATTATAAGCATCGAATAGATAATTTAAAATCAAC
Source organism: Maridesulfovibrio spiralis (SeqCode) (assembly GCF_048571135.1). Taxonomy (NCBI): domain Bacteria; kingdom Pseudomonadati; phylum Thermodesulfobacteriota; class Desulfovibrionia; order Desulfovibrionales; family Desulfovibrionaceae; genus Maridesulfovibrio; species Maridesulfovibrio spiralis (SeqCode). The sequence continues at coordinate 4,126,430 of NZ_CP182344.1, forward strand.
TTCTGCTAAGACTAAATTTCTTTCTTTGGAACCATTATTAGGGCCAATTGGGACATTGGATTTAGAAGGAATTGATTGGGTTATAGTAGGAGGTGAGTCTGGTCCTAATTCACGTCCTATGGAAGAAGACTGGGTTATTGATATTAAAAAACAGTGTTTAGCTCAGAATACCCATTTCTTTTTTAAGCAATGGGGTGGCAAAAACAAGAAAAAAGCTGGACGTTTGCTGCAAGGGACGACTTGGGATCAAATGCCGACTCCTGTAGCCGCTATTTAACCTTTTGATTAATCAAGCCCTGCTTTTGTAGGGCTTTTTTGTTTTTTTTATGTTTTCGACTTAAAAGCGATAGCGCAATTTGCGCTACTTTTTTATTTACAGCTAGTGCAATTTACACCACCACTGATTTCAGCACAGCAACCCACCACCCCAAAAGCTCCGAGATAATGAGCCAGACAAAAGATAGGCGGCTACAATTACGAAATTGACGAACAGGGCCAGCTTTTCAGCACGGTGGATTATCCGGGCTACGGCATCGGCTACCAGATCAAGCCAGTAAAAGCATATAAAGATTGCCGCCCAAGCTACAAGCTACGCCGGAAAGGGGAAACTATCACCCTACGCGCAGACTTCCTTGTAGAGCAATACTTCGAAGCCCCGACCAACTTTGATTCCAAATGGTTCTGGCGCACCCGCAAGGCAGCAGAAATTCATAACGAAGAATTACGCTTCGCCTTCCTGAAAGCCAAAGGAGAAAACACAGACCAATCAACGCGCCGGAAGCTGGAGCCAACCAAGATCAACTCCAAGTACAACCACATCCCGTGGGCCAATGATTTCGAACTGCAGGAATGCTCTCGTATCGGGGAAGACTACTCTGCCGCAATCGGCGGTGACGCACGCGATGCTTCCATGTGTCCGTTCAGGTATTAAAATGAAGCATACAATCTCAATCGTCTTCACCCACCATGGCAAACAAGTAGGAATCTTGGAATCCGTCACGGGTTCGAGCTATTCAGACTGCCTTACAAGAGCGCGCGGACATGCCGAGAAAACAGCCGCACGGCTTTTATGTGATTCAAAGTCAGACGGCGCGGTAAACGTCTGTGAAGCCGGGAAAGAACAAGGCCCCCTGCTTTGGTCTAGTCGGATTCTTCCGGCTTATGATGATCCGTACAAGGCTTTCAATTGAGACAGATAAAGATAGAGGGACCAAACATGCCAGAGACAGACGACCAAGCACCAGACATAGACCTCACCTGCCTAAACTATAAGGAATTGGCAGAGAAGCTAAAGCTGGACTTTAAAACCCTCCGCTCACGATGGAAGAACTACCCCCATTTCTTTGTAACCCCTAATGGCTGGCAAAAACCCCGGCTTGAATCAGCCCGATTTGATTACCACGAAGTACTGAACCACTGCAAAGCTCAGAGCAAAGGATCGAATAATGACACTGAACGTATACTTTCGCCCATACGAGGGGAAACAAGGGAAGTACCGGGCGTTCTTCAAGTACAGAGGAAAACAGCCGAGCAAAGTGGTAAACACTCAAAAGGAAGGCAAGCAATGGGCACAAAGAAAGAAAAAGGAAATAGACAGGGAACTAGCAAGGCTGAACGCTTTGATGTTTTCCGCCGCGTCATATGATTATCTGCTGGACTGTGAAGATAGGAATATGACACCCGGCACGGTACAAGAAAAGCTCAACCACTTAACTGAATTTGCCGAATGGACGCTGGAATACATACAGAAAATCAATCCTGAAGCTGTTGATTTTTTACTTGATGATGTCAGCCTAGAAATTGCCCGTAAATACTACCGCCACATCTGCAAGGCCCGCACGGTCAAAACTGCGAACAACCACGTTAAGAACCTGAAGGCTTGCTGGAACTTTCATATCAAGGAAGAGCGGATATTATCCAACCCTTGGCCCAAGCTTGAGAAATCCGAAGGCGACGAAGCCCCTGTCTATATCCCCCCTGCTGAAGACGTAGTCGCGGCGTACAATGCGGCGGAGCCGTGGCAGCAGGATTACATCCAAATTTTACTTAAGACAGGTGGGCGCGCTGGCGATCCTCGCCGCCTCAAATGGGAAGAAGTTGATTTCGCTAACGGAACCCTCAGCTTCTGGACCAAAAAGCGCAAGGGCGGAAAAAAGGAATACCGTATAATCTCAATGCCGGAAGGCTCCACCCTGCACACCCTTCTGTTAAGGATATGGAAAGACAGAGAGCTTGATTCAGAATACGTTTTCAATAATCCGCGCACCGGAACCGCATATACAAGACAAGCAGAAGGCATTAAATATATGCTGCATTACGCTTGCGCAATTGCAGGTGTCCGTCGATTCACCCTGAAAGATTTACGCGACTTCGTAGCCCTCCGCCTTGAGGATTCGAAAGAAGCCAGCCTAACCGATATTCAAAACATCCTCGGACACAAAAGGCCGACCACAACAGATATTTACCTGAAGGCCAAACGCGGCAACACCGAAACAGCCGCCCGAATATTAGATAGCGACGACTTAGTTTAAATCCCTTTCCCAGAAGCCAAAAAACGGCCCTGCTGATCATCCAGCAGGGCCGTTTTGCTATTTTGGTGCATACAAATAGGCCATTAGCCCATGCATACCAAGGCTTCCCGGCCTTCCGTAGGTGCAAAAAATAAATTGCACCAAACGGACATTCAGCAGCCTTGCTACAAAAATAAAATTCACGAAAAAGCCCGCTATCCCAATAACGGCAAAGGCTCCTGCCATTCCATAGGTGCAAAAACTTTTTTGCACCAAATGCCCATTCAGTTCTGACTACAGGCCAAGGCAAATTTTGGAATTCAAAGGATAAAACCAGAGTGGAAATAAAAACGCGCACAAAAAGGTGCATTTCATGGTGCACAAAATAGCCCCAAAATGAAAAAGGCCTTACAACGATCGTTGTAAGGCCTTTTATTTACTGGCGGAGAGGAGAGGATTTGAACCTCCGATAGCGTTAACTATACACGCTTTCCAGGCGTGCTCCTTAAGCCGGACTCGGACACCTCTCCGCTTGGGAAAAGAGAACCTATAAAAAACAGCATTGCTTGGCAAGCACTTTTTTGTTTTTTTTGGAATAATTAGATATTACTGCAAAACAAGAGGGAATTAGCAAGATCTGCCCTCAAATTTTCAAACTAAAACCTCAACCCAAATTCAAATCACATCTTTAAAATCTGAATCAGAAATCAAAAATTAGCCCTTCATCTCCCCTTCCAGAAAATTGAGTAAGATTATTCATCACCCAAAAATTTGACCAGATTTTAAACAATTGAATTTAAACTGGCAAAAGAAAAAGCCCCTCGTAACTTTCGTTACAAGGGGCTTGCGAATTCAAGCTGGCGGAGAGGAGAGGATTCGAACCTCCGATAGCGTTAACTATACACGCTTTCCAGGCGTGCTCCTTAAGCCGGACTCGGACACCTCTCCGCTTGGGTGAAAAAGGATTTATCTAAATCGGACTTGCTTGGCAAGTACTTTTTTCAATTAATTTAATTATTTTAAATTAAATGAAAATTTAACCCTACTATCCTACTTGAAGGCTGCCGATGAATTCATCAATGGACCCGGCTTTTACCCTTTCCAGAACCTTGGGCAGCTCTTCGGCTACTTTGAAGGCGGTATCAGGACTGAGGAAGTTACCAGTTCCGATCTGAACAGCGGTAGCGCCCACGAGCAGGAACTCTGCTGCGTCTTCGGCAGTGGTGATACCGCCGAGACCCATTACCGGAATTTTAACTGCGTTTACGGCCTGATACACGCATCTGAGCGCAACAGGCTTCACAGCAGGACCGGAAAGTCCGCCGATTACGTTGGCAAGGCGTGGGGTTCTGCGTTCAATATCTACTGCCATACCGGAAAGAGTGTTAATCAGCGAAAGCGCATCCGCACCGCCGTCTTCCGCAGCTTTTGCGCAGACAGTGATGTCGGTGACGTTAGGTGAAAGCTTGATGATGACCGGCTTGTTACCGGAATTTTTCTTTACCGCTTCAGCAACTTTGGTAATCTGGTTCGGGTCCTGTCCGAAAGCGATTCCGCCTTCTTTTACGTTGGGACAGGAAACGTTGACCTCAAGCGCGGCTACGCCCTCTTCCCCGGCCAGAACTCCGGCCAGTTCGCCGAATTCTTCAGCATCTGTGGCGTAGAGGTTGGCCAGTACGGGCAGGGTTTTCCAAGGCAGCTTGGGCAGCTTCTTATTAATGAAGTCCTCGACACCGGGATTCTGGATACCGATGGCATTAAGCATGCCGCAAGGGGTTTCCGCGATTCTGGGCATGGGGTTCCCTTCTCTCGGTTTGAGAGAAAGGCCCTTAACAACGATCCCACCCAGAGATTCAAGATCGCCGAAGCGCTTGAACTCAAGACCGAACCCGAAGGTACCGGAAGCGGTGAGGATGGGATTCTTGAGCTTCAGTCCGGCAAAATCAACTGATACATCCATTTCTTAATCCTCCAGACTGAGATTATTGGCTTTGAAAACAGGACCTGTGGTACAGACCTGTGTATGATGGTTATCGCCATCCTTACAGACACAGCCGAGACATGCGCCAACGCCGCAAGCCATGCGGTTTTCGAGAGAAAGCTCCGCATCCGCGCCGTATTTCTTTGCCGCATTCCAGATGGTCTTCAGAAAAGGTGTGGGACCGCAGGAAACAATAAGGCCGTCTTTTTCTGCGTACTCTTTAACCAGCTCCTCCACCCTTGCGATAATTGCTGGAATATCAGTGGGCTTGGTTTCGCGAATATCTTCCACTACAACCTTGTCTGCCATACCTTTATAAGGGTAATTTTCGAGCGGTGGACGATGCGCGAAGAACAATTTCAGGTTTTCAGGCTGCGAATGGGTGTCGACATATCCGCAAAAGGGAGCTATGCCCATTCCTCCGGCGAGCATGAGTACGGGGCGGTCCTGAGGTTTACTGAAAAAATTACCCAGCGGTCCCCATACATTTACTTCGTCGCCCTCTTTGAGTTCCAGCAGACGGGCAGTCCCACGGCCAACCACCTGAAAAAGAATGGTCAGACTGGTCTCATCTGCGTTACATATGGAAAAAGGACGTCCCCAGACGAGATCCAGCGGCCATGAGACGGGCCGGATCATAACGAACTGCCCGGCTCTCCAGCCCGGATTCCATTCTGGGTATTCGAGCTTGAGTTCGACAATTTCCTCACCGGGTGAGGGAAGTCCGAGGGGCTTGTTGCTGATTACTTTCACAGCCCTGCAATTGTTTGCACTCATGATTTAATCCTGTAGATTTTTGCTGACCGCTGATTCGCGGCGTAAGCGTGATACACATTATGAATAAACATAAACCAGAAATTCTTGCTCCGGCAGGCGACAAATCTTCTTTCCTTGCAGCTATAGCCGCAGGTGCAGACGCCGTCTATGCCGGACTTAAACATTTTTCCGCCCGTATGGAAGCTTATAATTTCGCTACGAGCGAGCTTGCAGCCCTTGCGGAGCTTGGACGGGAAAACGGGGTTCGCACCCACATTCCCATGAACACCCTTATCAAACCGGACGACGTAAATTCCGCCGCCCGCCTTGTGGAACGTATTTCCCGCACGGTCAAGCCCGATGCCCTGATCATTCAGGACCTTGCCATGATCGAGATCGCACGGCAGGCAGGATTTGAAGGTGAGCTTCACCTCTCCACCCTCGCCAACGTCAGCCACCCTGCGGCCCTTAAGACCGCCGAGGAACTTGGCGTTGACCGCGTGGTTGTGCCCCGCGAACTCAACCTTGATGAAATCCAGATGATGGCCGAAGCCTGCCCGGATTCCATGACCCTTGAGATGTTCGTACATGGCGCACTCTGCTATTCCGTTTCAGGCCGCTGCTACTGGAGTTCCTTTTTCGGTGGAAAATCCAGTCTGCGCGGACGTTGCGTGCAGCCCTGCCGCAGACTCTACGGCGGAGCAAAACGCAAAGATGCCCCCAAACGACTTTTTTCCTGCCTCGACCTCAGCCTCGATGTGCTGACCAAGCCGACCCTTTCCATTCCCAAAGTCAGCTCATGGAAAATCGAAGGCCGTAAAAAAGGCCCCCACTACGTCTACTACACTGTTGCGGCCTACCGCATGCTGCGCGACAATCCCAATGACGCTAAGGTCAAAAAGGATGCCGTTGAGCTGCTTGAGCTTGCACTGGGCAGACCGTCTTCACATTCGGTCTTCCTGCCCCAGCGTCCGTTTACCCCGCTTGATCCGTCCAACGAAACCGGTTCCGGTTTCCTGATCGGCATCACCAAGCAGGAGAAAAACGGCAAACCCTACTTCAACTGTAGACAGGAACTCCTCGCCGGAGACTTCCTGCGCGTCGGTTATCAGGATCAGCCCGGTCACCAGACCATGAAGATCCGTAAATTCATCCCCAAACGGGGTAAAGTCTCCATCCCTGTAAAAGGCAAAACCCGCCTCAAATCAGGAACCCGCGTCTTTCTGATCGACCGCCGGGAAGAGGGACTGGTCAAGGCAATCAAAAAACTTGATTCCAGACTTTCAAAGATCAAAGTGGCTGATAACGTGGCCAGCGACATGATCATTGATCTGCCGCATCCTTGTCCGATGCCAGAAAGGACGGCCCGCCACACTCTGCATCGCAACCCGCCCAAGGGTAAAACCAAGTTTGGCACCGATGTCTGGCTTTCCATGAACGCCCTCAAGCGTACCCCGCGTCCGGCTGTTTCCAAAATCTGGTGGCATCTGCCTCCGGTGGTCTGGCCTGACGAGGAAAAAGAAGTTCAGAAAATCATCGACATCTGCCTGAGCGGCGGCGGTCACGATTTCGTGCTCAATGCTCCTTGGCAGAAAGCTTTTTTCCCGAAAGATGCCAAGGTCCGCTTTCACGCAGGACCATTCTGCAACGTTTCCAACCCCGTGACCATCGAACTGCTGGCTGACATGGGATTTTCTTCCGCTTACGTCAGCCCGGAACTGGCCCGCGATGATTTTCTCGCTCTGCCCCAGAACAGCCCGCTGCCGCTGGGAGTGATCCTTTCCGGCATGTGGCCGCTGGGTCTTTCAAGAATCATGGCTGACGAGACCGAGATGATGAGTCCCATCTACAGCCAGAAAAAAGAAATCTGCTGGGCGCGTAAATACGGGCAGACCTACTGGATTTATCCGGGCTGGCCTCTTGATTTCAACGCGGAACGCAAGGTGCTGGAAAATTCCGGTTACACCATGTTCCTGAACATCGAAGAGCCGTGGCCCCGCGCTGTGCCCGATCCGCAGCGCACCAGTAATTTCAACTGGGATTTGACTCTGTTATAATAAAAAATGGGTAGGAATTAATTCCTACCCATTTTTTTTAACTAAAAGTTCCCCCATTCCAGCCGAACATTTCAGGAGCATGGCTGTCCATTTCGATAAAAATACGATCAGCGGGGACACCAAGCTTATCTTCTATAAATCCGCTCAAAGCAGCAGAAAGCCCCTCACACTGGGATGCCTGCAAACCAAGACTCTTCAAAGTAAGTAAGGCGCAGGGATCAGTCTTCCCACCGAAGCTCATCTTCAGTCCGTCATGCACTGAAACCATTACGAAAGATTCCGGCTTACCTACATTTCCCGCGGTCAGCTTTGATAGCTCGGCCGCAAAATTTTCATCAGAAATATCTATGTTGGTCTCTACTCTTATGTAAGGCATTTACCTAACCTCAACTATTTGCAGTCTTCGATCATTTTACGCAGATAATCAGCAGCCCTGCGTCCTTTGAAGGCACGACCCCAGAGTTCCGAAATCATCTGCTGGTGCAATTCAAGTGCTTCGGGTGCAGATGTTAGCATGCCCACACCGAGTCGTACATTAGGAAAATGGCACAATTTATAGGGACTGAGACAAAGGGTGGATCGTTCGGACTGGCGGAAAATCTGAAAATGGGTACTTGGCACGGAATCCACTAAAATCCCAATCTGAACCCCGATAGGCTGCTCTTCCAAAAGGGTTATTACGTTTTCAACTTCGCGACGGGCAGCTTCACGACGCTCCTGCAAAACTTCGGCAGGGAGGTCAAAAGTTCCAACAAACCCACTGCGCATAAACTGCTCAAGATTTGTTGCTGAAGCGAGGTTAACCATACTCGGCTTGCGCTGCTCGTAACCCTTTTTGCGTTCTTTAAGCACAGCAAGAATATCTGCAATATGCCGCAGCGTATCCGGATCTTCCTGCAATTCTTCGGGCAACCCTTCTTTGATAGATATCTCAAGGTACTCGTCGAATTCATCAGTGGTAAGAAGATAGGAAACCAGACCGAACATGACCGAAAGCTGTTCGGACTCAGCTTCATTCTGGCGCATGCGCTCAAAAAAACTGATCGCGGAAGAAATATACTCAACACCTACCCCCATTAAAGAAGGAAGGGATACTCCGAAAAGTTCCGCGATGGCCTCAAGAGTCTCCAGCTTCGGAGGATCACCTTTTTCATACCTGTACAGGGCGGCGCGTGAAATCCCGATTTTCGCTGCGATTTCTTCAGTGCTGTATTTACTACCCAGCCTGAATGCCTTCAGACGATGACCTATTTCCTTGGGACTGAGTTCACTCATTATCGAGTCTCCATTAAAGCTTTTATCAGCCTGTCAGCTTTTAAAATACCCTTTGCCGAACAGCGCAATTACCAGATTTGTTATCAATTGTGACTCAAAATCTCATTTTTGTGAACATTTTTTTGAATTGTTTCAAAAATGAGATTTTTCTTGACAGAAATCTATTTTTTGAGGAAACATTGGAAATCGCAAAATAACACGTGACTCCATAATTTTCTTTGAATTAGAAACACATGCTGTTATATTTGCAATCAAATTTGATTACCCGTCGGAAGAACCGGAGTAAATTGCTCTGGTTCGATCATGTAAAACTGCCCGGCAGTTTTACGCACACATTTTCAGGAGGCTTCCACAATGAAATTTCTCGGACGAATTGTTACATTCGCGCTGGCTTTGTGCATGGTTATGGGTGGTGTTATTTCCGCCAATGCAGCTAAATACGAAGCGCGCATCGGTCACCTTGAATCCCCCCTTCAGCCCCGCCACCAGGGTCTGGAAAAAGTCGCCAAACTCGTTAAAGAACGCACTGGCGGCGACGTTGAGTTCAAAATTTTCCCCTCTTCCCAGCTCGGCAACCAGCGTCAGATGAACGAAGGAGTTCAGTTCGGAACCATCGAAGCTACAATCTCCCCCGCAGCTTTCCTCGGCGGATTCAACCCTGCTGTTTCCATCATGGACATTCCTTTCCTGCTTCCCGTTGACCGCGCAAAAGCACAGGAACTGCGTCAGGGCAAATTTGGTAAAGCACTGCTTAAGTCCTTTGATTCCAGAGGCTTCACAGCAATCGCAACATGGCCCAACGGTCGTAAGAACTTCACCTCCAACAAGCCCATCTCTTCCATCGCAGATTTCAAAGGCCAGTCCTTCCGCGTTATGGATTCCAAGATTCTCATCGAGCAGTTCGCAGCAATCGGTGCATCCGCTATCGCCCTGCCTTTCGGTGAACTCTACACCGCACTGCAGAACGGTGTTGTTGACGGCGAAGAAAACCCCCTCGACACCATCCAGCGCATGAAGTTCTATGAAGTACAGAAATACCTCGTTACTTCCGAGCACGGTGCAATGGAAGACTTCGTACTTTTCAACCCCGCGTACTGGGAATCCCTGCCTGCAAAGTACCAGAAAATCATCGTGGATACTTTCATGGAAGTTATGCCCAGTGTTGAAGCCCACAAAGAACAGGCTCAGAAAGACGCCCTTGCTGTCATCAAAAAAGCAGGCGTAAGCGTTTCTCCCCTGCAGGCAGCAGACCGCGCAGCAATGCGTGAGCTGATGTACCCCAGAACCAAGGCGGCTTACCTTGCCCGCGCAGGTGCTGAAGGTCAGAAGCTGATCAAACTGTACGAAGAAGAATACGCACGTATCGTAAAATAGTTGGTAAATTAATTCACGGCAGGAGAGTTGCCCTCTCCTGCCGAATTTGCTGACAGAATTGGATAGTAGAATAGATTTTTTTTTTGAAGACGGTGCTTCAGGAGTATTTAAGATGCGTAAGATATTAGGCTCCCTGCTGGACGGGATAAGAATAGTTGAAAGGATACTGATCATTTCCATTAATCTGATTATGGTCGGCCTTTACACATTCAACGTTATCGTCCGCGAAACCATGCCGCAATACTCCAGCACTTTTGCGTGGATAGATGAAGCTACCCGTTTGCTCATGGTCTGGGCGGTTTTTCTCGCTCTTGGACTTGCCCTTGAACGTGGCCGTCAGGTGGCAGTGACCACTCTTTTCGAAAAGATGCCTGACCTGCCCCGCAAAGCGGTAAGCATTCTGATCAACCTCACCGGAACCGTCTTCAGCTGTTATCTGGTCTGGCTCGGAATCGCTCTTGTCAAATTCGTTATGCGTACCGGACAGCTCAGCCCTACACTGGGCCTTCCCATGTACTGGCTCTACATCGCACCGACAATCGGATTCGGCCTGCTGGCTCTGCGCTACCTGCTCGAATTATTGAATATCAATGATCGCCACACCCGGCCCATTACCGTCACCACCAAGTAGCAAAAAAAGGTAGCAGAACATGACTCCCGTAATTATCCTCATCGCCCTTTTGATGCTTGTCTGCGGTTTTGAAATGCTGCTGGTGCTCGGCATTCCCGCATTCCTGACCAAGACTTTCATGTTTCCCCGTATCCCCGATCCGGTTCTGATCCAGAAACTTGTCGGCGGAATCAACTTTTCGACCCTGCTGGCGATCCCCTTTTTCATCTTCGCCGCAGAACTGATGGCTTCCGGCCAGATAGCCAAGCGTTTGACCGACCTGATCAAACATTTCACAGGCCACCGTCTCGGCGGCATAGGTCATACCACAATTTTCGGTTCCATGGCTTTCGGCTCCGTATCCGGCTCCGCTCCTGCAACCGTAGCCGCCATGGGCAAACTCATGTACCCGGAACTTCGCAAAACCGGATTCAGCGAGAAATTCAGCCTCGGCCTGATCGTCTCCAGTGCTGAAACCGCCCTGCTCATTCCGCCCAGCATCACCCTGATCATTTACGGCTGGATGACCGGAACATCCATTACCGGACTGTTTATAGGTGGTCTCGGTGTCGGCCTGGCCCTCGGGCTGGCCTTTGCCGGACTGGTTATCTTCGAATCCCTGCGCAAAGGCGTTGGGCGTGGCGAGAAAAGCACCGTACCTTTTCTATCAGTTTTCAAATCCGCAGCATGGGCTTTGGGTCTTCCGGTCATTATCCTCGGCGGTATTTACTCCGGGCTGTTTACCCCCACTGAAGCTGCTGCGGTTTCCGTTGTTTACGCTATTCTTATTGAAGCATTCGTATACAAGAACCTGTCCTTTTCCCGATTGATCAGCATCACTGAACGTGCGGCTATTTCCACTACCATTATCTTTATTCTGCTGGCTATGGGAAGCGTGCTTTCATACTTTGTGACACTGGCGCAGGTTCCGGTACTGATCACTAATTTCCTTACTCAGATTGATGCCGGACCGATCACCTTCCTGATGATCGTAAACATCGCATTTTTCCTTGCCGGAATGTTCATCGACCCCAACTCAGCCCTGCTGATTCTTGTGCCGCCCCTTTACCCGGTTGCACTTTCCATGGGCATTGATCCCATTCATTTCGGTGAAATCGTCTGCCTGAACATCTGTATCGGCATGATTACTCCCCCCTTTGGGCTGGATATTTTCGTGGCTTCCTCCACTCTGGAAAAGCCGGTCATGTCCATCATCAACGGCGTATGGCCTTTCCTGTTCATTAATATTCTGGTCCTCATTCTGGTAACCTATGTTCCCGGTCTGGCAACCTTCCTGCCCAGCCTCGTAGCTCCCTAAAAAAACAGGCTAAAATTATGAGTACTATGAACACCATTGGCGCAGGCAGCACCAGCCCTCATCCGGTCCCCCAGACACCGGCAAGCCTTGAGCACCTTACCGCTGAAGCGGAACAGCTCTTTGCCGATCTGGAAGAACTTTCCCGTGACGTTGCCGGGGTATCCCGTCCGTCCTATGGAGAAGCTGAAACTCGGGCCTTTGAGCTGGTCGAAAAATTCGCAAACAAGGAAGGTCTGCGCACCTACCGCGATAGAGCCGCAAACCTCGTCATTGAACTGGAAGAGAATCCGGCTGACGCTGAATACATATTGATAGGCTCACACCTTGATTCCGTCCCGCAAGGCGGAAACTACGACGGCGCGGCCGGGGTTATTGCCGGTCTGCTCTGTCTCGCAGAGATTAAACGCAGTGGTACCCCCCCCGCAATCCCGGTCAAAGTAATTGCGCTGCGCGGTGAGGAAAGCGCGTGGTTCGGCGCCTGTTATCTTGGTTCCAAAGCCCTTCTCGGCAAGCTGGAAGAATCCGAGCAGGACCTACTGCAGCGTGACGACAGCCGCCCGCTGAAAGAGCATATGACTGAATGCGGTGCTGATGTAGAGAGCATAGCCAAAGGCGAAATGCTCATCGATACTTCAAAAATCAAAGCTTTCTTCGAGCTGCACATTGAGCAGGGTCCGGTCATGATCGCCCGCAACCTGCCTGTTGCCGCTGTTACCGGAATCCGTGGAAACATCCGCCACCGCAAGATCAAATGCGTGGGTGAAGCAGGCCATTCCGGGGCTGTTCCCCGCTGGTTGCGCAAGGATGCTGTATTCGCTACATCAGAGCTGATAACACGCATCGACGACCACTGGACAACAATTCTACAACATGGTGGCGATCTGGTGGCAACTTGTGGTATCATGCATACCGACCCGCAGCACCATGCCATGTCACGTATTCCCGGAGAAGTGACTTTCAGTTTTGAAGCCCGCAGCCAGTATGAACATACTCTCGCAGCTATTGAAGCCCTGCTCCATTCCGAATGCGCCACCATCACCTATGAACGGCGTGTAAACTTCGAATTCGACAAACCGGTCAAGACTCCTCCGGCTGTTATTGATCAGGAAATTGTGGATCGCATAAACAATGCTTGCATTGCGGAAGGCTTACCTGTAGAAGCTATTCCAAGCGGAGCCGGGCACGATGCCTCGCTCTTCGCCAACGCGGGGGTTCCCACAGGCATGATTTTCGTGCGCAACCGCAACGGCTCCCACAACCCGGAAGAAGAAATGGATATGGAAGATTTTATCCGGGGCCTTTCTGTACTGCACCGCACAATTACGGAGTTCAATTTATGAACACTGAAATAACCATCATAAGACCGGATGACTGGCATCTTCACCTGCGCGATGGAGAGATGCTTGCGGCAGTGCTTCCTTACAGTGCAAAAATTTACGGGCGTGCCATTGTCATGCCCAACCTCGTGCCTCCGGTTACAACAGCAAAACTTGCTGAAGAATACCGCAGACGTATCAAAAATGCCCGGCCCGAAGGGTCCGATTTTAAACCAGTTATGACCTGCTACCTGACTGATTCCACATCTGCTGATGACATTCACACAGCTTGTGCAGTCAAAGCTTTTCATGCGGTTAAACTTTTCCCTTCCGGAGCAACCACAAATTCTGATAACGGCGTAACCGACATCAAAAATGTCTACCCCGTACTCGAAGCCATGCAGGAAATCGGCATGCCCCTTTCCGTACACGGCGAAGTCGTCGATCCGGAAGTGGATATCTTTGACCGTGAAGCGGTTTTCATTGAACGGGTACTTGAGCCCGTGCGTAAAGATTTCCCGGAACTCAAAATCGTATTCGAACACCTGACCAGCAAGGCCGGAGTTGATTACGTATTTGAGCAGAACGAAAATATGGTTGCCACAATCACCCCGCACCATCTGCTGCTTACCCGTAACGACCTTTTCAAGGGCGGCATGAATCCCTACATGTACTGCCTGCCCGTTGCCAAAAGCTTTGCAGACCGCGAAGCCGTGCGCAAAGCAGCTGTTTCAGGTGATGAAAGATTTTTCCTCGGCACAGACTCCGCCCCCCATCCGTCCCGGGCCAAAGAAAAAGCCGGGGCTGCTGCGGGTATTTTCAATGCCCCCACTTCAATAGGATATGTAACCCAGGTGTTTGAAGAGCTTTCCGCTCTTGATAAACTCGAAGGGTTTACTTCCATATACGGTGCCAGATTCTACGGATTCTCTCCCAATGGCAGCACTATTACTTTGGCCAAACGAGAAGAACCTGTTGAAATGAACTGGCACATTAAAATCGGAGGAGATATCATTAAGATATTCAAACCCGACACCCCCCTTTATTGGGATTTGGTTGATTGATAGCAGCTGAACCGTTATATTTCGGTTCAGCTTTTTTTTCGCTATACATAACACACAAGGAGAAAAAATGGTTCCTACCAGCTTTCCCGACAAACAGACCATCGCTGAGATCACAGCGAAAATGCTTATCGAAGTTGAAGCTGTTCACTTCCGTGCAGATGAGCCTTTCAAGTTCACCTCCGGCTGGGCCAGCCCGGTTTACATCGACTGCCGTAAGCTCATTTCCTTCCCCCGCGTACGCCAGACACTTATGGATTTCGGTGCTTCCGTAATCCTGCGCGAAGTAGGCTTCGAATCCATCGACTGCGTAGCAGGTGGCGAAACCGCAGGTATCCCCTTCGCCGCATGGCTTTCCGACCGTCTCATGCTGCCCATGCAGTACGTACGTAAAAAACCCAAAGGATTCGGCCGTGACGCTCAGATCGAAGGTGATTTCGCTGAAGGCGCCAAGGTTCTGCTGGTTGAAGACCTGACTACCGACGGACGCAGCAAAATCAACTTTGCACAGGCTCTGCGCAAAGCAGGTGCTGAAGTAACTCACACCTTCGTGCTCTTCCACTACGGCATCTTCCCCAAAGCAAAGGAAACCCTTGCTGACGCAGGACTCGAAATGCTTTCCCTTGCAAACTGGTGGGATATCCTCAACGTTGCCAAGAAAGAAAAGTACTTCGATGTCAAATCCCTTGAAGAAGTAGAAAAATTCCTGAACAACCCCGTTGACTGGTCCGCCGCTCACGGTGGTATTTCTACCTACCCTGAGTAGGATTGCCTTCGGCGAACCTGCCGGGGGCCTTAAACCCTTTTGCAAAAGGGTTTAAGAATCCCAAAAAACCTTTCAATAGGTTGGATTGGTAAATATATTCGGGAAGATGGTTTCATGACCATCTTCCCGTTTTTATTGTGACGCAGGTAAAAATACACTTTAAAGGCCTGCCGGGATTGATTAAGTGTGCAATGCGGGAGTATAGTCTGATCCGAGTGTTGAATTAGCACCTATTAATTTTCAAAAACGACTGTCTCAAGGACCGACCATGAAAGTATACGTAGGAATGAGCGCAGACCTTGTCCATCCCGGGCACATGAATATCCTCAACATTGCCGCATCCTATGGCGATGTAACAGTCGGGCTGCTTACGGATAAGGCAATTGCCAGTTACAAACGGCTCCCCTTCATGACCTACGAACAACGCGAAACGGTCATCAAAAACATCAAGGGAGTCACAGAGGTAATTCCCCAATACACTCTTGATTATGTTGAGAACCTTCAAAAAGTTCGTCCCGATTATGTTGTGCACGGTGACGACTGGAAAACCGGACCTCAAAAACAGACTCGCGAAAGAGTAATCAGCACCATCTCCAAGTGGGGCGGAAAACTCATTGAGCCAGCCTACACCGAAGGCATCAGCTCCACCCAGCTTAACGGCATGCTCAAAGAGATTGGCGTTTCTCCGGTTACCCGACAGCAGAGATTGAAGCGTCTGCTCGACAATAAGGATATTGTCCGGGTACTGGAAGCACACAGCGGTCTCAGCGGACTGATCGTTGAAAACGCCAGCGTAAAAAAAGACGGCCGCAATGTTGAATTCGACGCCATCTGGGAAAGCAGCCTGACCGACTCCACCATGAAGGGCAAGCCGGACATCGAAGCGGTCGATACCACCTCCCGTTTGCAGACCATCAATGAAATTTTCGAAGTCACCACCAAACCCATGATCTATGACGGTGATACTGGAGGTAAACCCGAGCATCTGGCTTTCACCGTGCGGTCACTTGAACGACTGGGTGTATCTGCTATCGTAATTGAAGACAAAGTCGGGCTGAAAAAGAATTCCCTGTTCGGAACCGAAGTGGAACAGCATCAGGCGTCCATTGAAGATTTCTGCCACAAAATCGAAACCGGAAAACGGAGTCAGGTCGGCAAGGATTTCATGATCTTTGCCAGAATTGAAAGCCTGATTTTCAGTAAACCCGTTGACGACGCGCTGGAAAGGGCCACCGCCTATCTCGGGGCCGGGGCTGACGGAGTCATGATCCACACCAAGGAAAAATCGGAGACAAACATTCTTGAGTTCTGCCGCCGTTATAAGGAACTGGGACACACCGCGCCAATCATCGCCGTTCCTTCAAGCTACAATAAGATTTACGAAGAACAGCTCGTTGAAGCCGGGGTAAAAATAGTAATCTATGCCAACCACCTGCTACGTGCGGCCTATCCTGCCATGATGGAAGTTGCCGAGACCATTCTCAAGAATAAACGTTCCTTTGAATGCAACGACACCTGCATGAGTATCAAGGAAATACTTGAACTCATACCCGGCACAAAGTAGCGGACAATCAAGATGATAGACCCGATTTTATTTCTGAAACTGTGCAAGGACAACGGATTCAATACCTTCTACGGCGTGCCGGATTCGACCCTCAAGCATTTCTGCACTGCGGCTACGGAAGACCCGGATTTGCAGCACACCATTTGCGTGAATGAAGGAGCGGCTATCGGGGCTGCCATCGGCTGCCATTTATCCACCTCGTCTGTTCCGGTCGTTTACATGCAGAATTCCGGGCTGGGCAATGCCGTAAATCCTCTGACATCTCTGGTGGCGGAAGAAGTGTACTCCATCCCCATGCTTCTGGTTATCGGCTGGAGGGGTGAACCGGGAGTCAAAGACGAACCTCAGCATGCGTTCCAAGGGGTAATCACTCCCTCAATGCTGGACAATCTGCATATTGATTACGCCACTGTCGACAAGGACACAGACATTGAAACAGAACTGCTGAACGCAAAAAATTTCTTAAAAAACAATGACCGCCCCTATGCCCTGCTGGTAAAAAAACGAGCTTTCTCTACTTACGCGGCTAAACCGGAGACTCGAAAAGAATATCCGCTCAGCAGACAGCGGGCTATTGAATATCTTGTTCAAGCGCAAACCGCTGACAACGTAATTATTGCTACCACCGGCATGGCATCGCGCGAGCTTTTCCATATCCGCAAAGAAAAAGGAATCCCGCACGGCACTGATTTTCTGACCGTCGGGGGCATGGGCCATGCTTCCTCAATTGCCTTGGGTGTTGCTGCAAATGCACCAAATAAGAAAGTCATCTGCCTTGATGGAGACGGTGCTTGCCTGATGCATCTCGGCGCCCTAGCTACAATAGGTTCCAGCGGAATCACCAACCTGCTGCACATCGTGATCAATAACGGAGAACACGGCTCCACCGGAGGCCAGCCTACAGTATCGCGCAAAATAGACTTGTGCGCTATTGCCAAAGCCTGCGGTTACAGCAAAGCTGTAAGAGTTGAATCAAAGGAAGAATTAATTACGTATTTAAAAGATGTGCAAGGACTCTGCTTTCTGGAAATCATAACCAACAACCATAAGTCCTCAAAAATAGGCAGACCGACCAGCACTCCGCAAGAAAACAAAAAGATGTTCATGGAAAATTTCTGATGGCAGTTTATAGCGGCGCAGGAAGCCTCAACAAACTTTTGAATGAGATCAAATACCTGAACTATCACACAATAATGGTAGTTACAGGCCGTACTTCATTTGATAAATCAGGACTGAAGGACCTTCTGCTCTCAGAATTAAACGGTAGTGAGCTGGTTTTCTTTTCCAACTTTTCGCCTAACGTAAAATTTGAAGAAAGTTATGCTGGAATTTTGAAAAGCAAAGGCTGCGGAGCTGATGCAATTCTCGCAATCGGAGGGGGGAGTGTGATCGATATGGCGAAAACCATTTCCCTGACCCCGGAAAGCGAAAAGGAATTGGAGCATGTCATTCTCGGACAAGCTAAAATTCAAAGCACACTGCCGCTGTTTTGTGCACCGACCACAGCCGGATCAGGTAGTGAAGCAACCCATTTCGCCGTAATTTATATGAACGGCAAAAAGTACTCACTGGCTGACCAGAAACTGTTTCCGCAAAGTGTTGCCATCGACCCGCAACTCAGCGCATCCATGCCACCCTACCTTACCGCATGTTCCGGTTTTGATGCTCTCAGTCAGGCCGTGGAATCCTACTGGGCGCAAGGAGCAACAGACCAGAGCCGGGTGTACGCGGCAAAGGCTATCAATCTGATCCTGCCTTCGCTGGAAAAAGCAGTGACCGAACAAACCCCAGAAATCAGGGAAAAAATGGCCTTGGGCGCGCACTATGCGGGTAAAGCCATCAATATAAGTAAAACAACAGCCCCGCATGCATTATCATATTACCTGACCTCCACATACGGAATTCCCCACGGTCATGCGGTTGCAATTTTCACGGGATTGTTTTTTAAAATCAACCAAAGCGAGATCCCCGAACGGCTCTATGCCCTCATGGCTTGCCCGTCAGCCGAAACCTGCTGCGACACATGGTACAAAATGATGTCCCGCTGCGGGTTGGAACCGAGTATGCAAAAGCTGGGCATCCCAGAAGCTGAATGTAAAAAAATCTTAGACTATGTGAATCTGGACAGGTTGAAGAACAATCCTGCGAATCCGAAGAAAGAAATTTTACTACAACAGTTGCTAAAATTTTACAGTACAATTTAAAGCAACCAAATAAACAAAAATAAGCCGGGAAAATGCATCCATCCTCCCGGCTTAAATTATCCTTTAATTGAACTTCAAAACCTTTCCATTCCATCATAATTTTCAGCAGAAGCCAGAGCCTTAGGCGATTCTTCCTCTGTAACTACGAACTCCCCAGTGGAGTCACACTTAAAATATCCCAACATCCTGCGCATATTTTCCGCCTGTCCGGCAAGCTCCTGCGAGGTGGAAGCCACTTCCTCAGCTGATGATGCTGAAGTCTGGGTTGCAATCTCAACCTGTGAAACCGCCACACCGATCTGCTTAATGGATTCTCCCTGCTCAGCACAGGTTGCATTAATTTCCTCAACCAGATCAGATGTTTTTCCGATTTCCGGAACTAAATCGTTAAGCATTGTCACAGCTTTGTCTGCAACTTTGAGAGTGTTGGTGGAAAGTTCACTGATTTCCCCTGCGGCAACTCCACTGCGCTCTGCCAGCTTGCGGACTTCCGCAGCTACGACGGCGAACCCTTTTCCGTGTTCACCGGCACGAGCGGCTTCAATCGCTGCATTCAGTGCAAGTAAATTAGTCTGACGGGCAATATCTTCGATGATAGTTATTCTCTCAGCAATATCCTTCATAGCCCCGACCGCACCGGAAACGACTTCACCGCTTTCGCCAGCTTTGGAGGCGGCATTGGCTGCGATATTAGCTGTCTCCTGTGAGTTGCGGACATTCTTTTCAATGGATACTGTTACAGACTCAATAGACGCCGACAGTTCTTCCACACTCGCGGACTGTTCAGAAGAGCCTTGCGACATGGACTCAGCCGTAGAGGCCAATTCTTCACTGCCTGTCGCAATGTTCGATGCCGCAGTATTCACTCCAGCGACAACACCACGTAATTTACCAATCATACCGCCCATCGCGTTAAGCATAATACCAGTTTCATCGCGACTGGTTGATTTTACTTCCTGATTAAGATCACCGTCAGCCATTCTGGTTACAGTACACTCTGCAGTACGCAATGGACGGGCAATTGAATTGGTCACCAGCAATGAAATGACTATGCCGATAAACAAAGCAACGCCACCGATAGTGATCGCTGTTTTTGAAAACATCCCGGCCTCGGTTTTCAGCGTTGAAGTCCGCTGGGACATACGCTCTTCAGCAAGATTTTTAATTCCCACCAACTCCGGTTCGATGGCGTGAACTGCTTCCCGCATTTCAGCGTTCTGCTCGGCGATCTGGTTGTTTTCCTCCACCAAAGCCAGAAAAGCATCACGATAGCTAGCGATGCTTTTTGCAATCTCCGCCCTATCCTGTCCCGACACATCAGACCGGACAAAAGCAGCATTGATCTTCTCAATTCCGTCCAGCGTCTTCTTTACATATTTCTCACTACCACGGAGTAAATAATCTTTTTCATACCTGCGAACGGAGAGAATCATGGATTCAACACGAGGAACGAATACCGATTTTAAAATATCTTCCATACTCCCGGCAGCAGTTCGCGCTTTGAGATACAATGCAGTCTGGGTGGCTGGAGCGACTCCCCCAATAATCC
Organism: Maridesulfovibrio spiralis (SeqCode); assembly: GCF_048571135.1. Lineage (NCBI taxonomy): Bacteria > Pseudomonadati > Thermodesulfobacteriota > Desulfovibrionia > Desulfovibrionales > Desulfovibrionaceae > Maridesulfovibrio > Maridesulfovibrio spiralis (SeqCode). Next base: position 4,146,771 of record NZ_CP182344.1, read on the forward strand.
GGGTCATGGATTGGCTATAGGTTTCCAATTCACTAAGCTGCCCTTCTTTGACAGCATCAGAACAGGAACTTTGTTCAATACCATTTTTATATTCATCAATCGCCGCAATAAATTTTTGTCGGTATTTATTGCTTCCTGACCTCATAAAATCTTTTTCATATCTGCGCATCTGCAACCAATACTGATATAAATCATCAACGGCATAAGCCGGGACCGTCTCCATGATATCGTGGGCAGCACTTCTGAATTCTCCCTGCAACCCCTCATCATATTTCAACCCCTTGACTGAATAGCTTTCCACAAGGCTATTGAAGGCTTTCAGATATTTTTTAGAATCACTGCTGATTTGATCAGCAATCCGTCCTATCTCGGTCAATCCTATTTCATGTCCGACCTTGGAAATACTATCCATGGCTGTAACAATTTCATTCACCTTCTGCTCTACGCTCGGTGGATATTTCATATCCATCCTGAGCATGAAATCTTTCTCTGCCCTGCGAGCTTCAAGCATGCTTACCTCTGCACTCTGGACCTTTTGAGAGATATAAACTTCCTGCTCCAGAACACCCGTATATCCGTCCCCTGTTTCAGTAAGCGCATATTGATACATTCCCTGCGCAGCAGCACACAGAGTGAGTACAATGATAATGTTACCCAAGAACTTGGTTTTAATTTTAAAATTATCCAGGAACCTCATACTTCCCCCTGCTATCAATTAAAGTGCAAAAAAATCATTCAAGTAAATAAACAGCTACAGGGTTAACAATGAAACACAACCGTAACATACAGTAATATAATTTCACCAACAAAAAAAATGCCCACTGTACTTTTAATACAGTGGGCATTCTTATTGATAATAAGTGCTAAGTTAAATTAAAATGTCTGTTTGAACAGATCTTCACTGGACCCAGATCCTCCGAACTCGCCGTCTTCTCCTGAACCGGATGCAGTCCTTGTAGGCTGGGTTCCTTCCTTAAAGGGCAGGAAGAAGGTCTTACTGGAGCCGGGACCTGCAAGCAGACCGGATGCGGCATCGATTTTAGCCATGACCACACCGTCGGGCTGCGGGAAGTCCTCGTAAGAATAATCTTTTTCAACCTTTTTGCGGTAAGAAACCCAAAGCGGACTGGCGGCACGGGAACCAGTTTCCCATTTACCCATGGGAGTCAACTGGTCAAAGCCTACGAATACCCCGGTGACAAGATAGGGAGAAAATCCCATGTACCAGGCATCCTGCTCGTTGTTGGTTGTACCGGTCTTACCGGCCAACGGACGACGCAGCACTTTTGCTCTCCAGCCTGTTCCGTGCTGCACGACCTCTTTCATCAGATTGCACATGATGTAAGCAGTCTGTGGGCTGATGGCATCAATGACTTCCGGTTTGGAATCATAAAGCAGTTCACCCCACGCGCTGTTTACGGAAAGCACCAGCCGGGCTTTAACCCTAGAACCGCCACGAGCAAATGTAGAGTAAGCCTCAACCATATTAAGCAGAGTAACGGAAGCGGAACCGAGTGCTACAGAAAGGTCTCTGGGAAACTCGGTTTCAAGGCCCATATCCTTGGCTCGCTGGATAATTTTATCGATACTCATCTTGCGGGCCAACCTGATCGTCACAAGGTTTCTGGATTTAACCAGAGCTGTGCGCAGCAAGGTTGGACCGTAGAATACACCTTCGAAGTTCTGCGGTTTCCAGAGCTTTCCGGCTTCCATGTCAGTATAGACAAATGGAGCATCCATGAGGATAGATGCCGGAGTGAAACCGTTATCCATTGCGGTGGAGTAAACAATCGGCTTAAAAGCAGAACCGGGCTGACGCTTGGCCTGTGTTGCACGGTTAAACTGGCTGCCGCCGTTACCGCCAAAAGCGTATCCGCCGACCATGGCCAGAATATCCCCGGTTTTGGGGTCCATGGAAACAAGAGCACCCTGCACAACTGGTTTCTGCATCAGGGAAACCTGCCAGCTGACATCGCCGAGTGTATCGGTATCAGGATCGACCTGATTAAAATTAACTTCGCTGCCATCTTTGAAAAAGGCTTTATCAAGCCTTGCCCAGACAACATCACCGTTCTTGAGGATTTTAGTGGCATCCTTTTTAGGACGAACATCCTCAGGAGCTTTTTTCACATCCGGGGTGCGACACCATTTCATACTCGTAACAGGCATGGTCGCCGCATACTTTCCGAACTTAACAGCGGCCTCTTTTTTGGAGACCTTGGTAACCAGTACCTTGACCCACTTTCCGGGACGCAGATCAGATTCAGGAACAATTTCAGAAGCAAGAAATCCGGCATACTCGGCAGGCTTAAGCTCAAGCAGCGGGCCTCTCCATCCACGCCGTCTGGTGGAAGATTCCAAACCTTCTTTAACTGCAATATCTGCAGCGTCCTGATGCTTCATGTCACAGGAAGTATAGACATTCAGGCCGCCCTTGTAGACGGTTTCCTCACCGTATTTGTCGATGAGCCAACGACGCACTTCCTCAAGAAAATAAGGTCCGTGCTTCCATGAAGGATCTTCCATGCTTTTGTAAACCAGCGGCTGCTCTACTGCTTCGTTATACTCGGTACGGGAAATCCAGTTGTGCTCATACATCTGTCCGAGAACATAGAGCTGGCGTGCTTTAGCCCGTTCAGGATGACGCAGGGGATCATAGCGGCTGGGAGCCTGCGGCAGACCGGCCAGAAGTGCGCATTCCGCAATGGTCAACTCATCAACGTGCTTACCGAAATAAGTACGTGCAGCGGCCTCAACACCGTATGCTCCTGCACCGAGATAAATCTGATTCAGGTAAATGGTCAGAATCTCATCTTTTTCAAGATAATGCTCCAGACGAAAAGCGAGAATAGCTTCTTTGAGCTTACGCTTGTAACTCTTTTCAGGGGTCAGCAGCAGACGCTTGATGATCTGCTGGGTAATTGTACTCCCGCCCTGTGTGCGTGCGCCCTTCTTCAGGTTCGCCACAAATGCACGGGAAATAGCGGTGAAATCAACACCGTCATGCTGATAGAAGGAAGCATCTTCCGCCGCCAGAAATGCCTTTGGCAACAGCGGTGTCATCTCGTCCATACGAACCAGAAAACGCTTTTCCTTATAGAAATATCCGAGAACCTTGTGGTTGCGGGAATATACTGTAGTAACCAGCGGGGGGTTATAATCGGTAATATTCTTGAATCCGGGCAGGTCACTTGCCGCCCAGTAATACAATCCCGCCAGCGACCCCACACCGAGAATCCCCATCACCAGCGTCATAATCAGAAGAATTTTATATACTTTTTTCATTTATGATTCTCATCAATCGTCTGCATGAGGAACAAATCCCCAAGCGATTCGTAATTGACTGTGCAATTCGCGCACTTCAGATTGAGTTACCCCGAGAGCTTTGAAAAGCTTGCCCGGAGTCTTGTTTTCCTGCTGTGCAAGGCAGGTTAAAACTTCAAGCAGGGTGATACGTCCATTCTCATCCGTCCAAAACGGAAAAAGCCGGCAATACAAGGGCCGGGCTTCCTTGGGAATAACACATCCCTTGCTGCCGAGGAATAAACATCTTCCCCCGGAATCAACTTCAAGACGGTAATGCATGCCTCCCGGAGGAAACAACTCTTTCACCTTTCTGCGCTGTCCGGGAAAAAGAGTAAACATATTTTCAATAAACGCAGGGCTGTTGACCTGCAGGGCAAAGTCCCCGGAATCGGGAACGCATTCCATGATGCGTTCCCGTTCATAATCCGAAACAGGAAAACAAACTTCTTCACACCCCGGAGTCAACTCACAGCATGTCGGCCCCTTAGCAGCGCATCTGGCACAAACAAAAGGATCACTCATGATATTTATTAACTCCCGGGCAAGAGATTAATCGTTTTCAAAGCACATTTTCCCGTAACCTTCGCAAGGAGGAATGGGATAATCACCGTTGAAACAGGCGAGGCAGTATGAATCCCGCTCTTCAACAGAGCTGAGCAGGCCATCGATGGACAGATAGTGCAAGGAATCAAGCCCTAAGAAACGTGCGATTTCCTCTTCAGTGCTGTTCGCGGCAATAAGTTCTCCCTTGGAGGAGAAGTCAATGCCGTAGTAACATGGGTTCCGAATGGGAGGACAGCTGACCCGCATGTGAATCTCACGGGCGCCAAGTTCACGGAGTTTCTTTACTCTGGTGCGGGTGGTAGTTCCACGTACAATGGAATCTTCCACAATCATAATACGCTTACCCTTGATCATGGACTTGACCGGGTTAAGCTTTACGCGCACGCTAAAGTCTCTCATATCCTGAGAGGGCTGGATAAAAGTACGGCCCACGTAATGGTTACGAATCATAGCCAGTTCAAGAGGCAGGCCGGATTCCTGAGAATAGCCGACGGCTGCGTAGTTACCGGAGTCAGGGAACGGCATGACGAAATCAACATCAACCGGATGTTCCTGAGCCAGAACAGCACCCATTTTCTTACGGCGTTCGTAAACAACTTCACCGAACACAGTGGAATCCGGACGGGCGAAATAGATCAATTCAAAGATGCACTGACGCTTGGGAGCTGATTCGCAGTAGGTGTAGGAAGTCATCTTGCCACCCTCCACAACAACCATCTCACCCTGATTCAGGGGACGGATTTCCTCAGCGTCGATCAGGTCGAAAGCACAGGTTTCGGAAGCAAAGACATAGTTATCCCCCACACGGCCGATTGCCAGAGGACGGAAGCCGTTGGGGTCTTTAACCGCGATAAGCTTGTCGTTTGCCATGATCAGCAGAGAGAATGCTCCTTTGACCTTACGGCAGGCCTTCATGACCGCATCTTCAATGGTATTTCCATTCAAGTTCTTGGCGATCAGATGCACAAAAACTTCGGAATCCATAGTGGTCTGGAAAATAGAACCCTGTGCCTCAAGCTCTTTACGCAGCTCAAGGGTGTTCACGAGGTTGCCGTTGTGCGCGATTGAGAGGTGCAGATCACCGAACTTGACCAGAAAAGGCTGTGCGTTTCTGATCAGGGACGCACCGGTAGTGGAGTAACGTATATGACCGACGGAAATATCGCCCTTAAGCTCCTTACCCAGATGACGCTCGTTAAAGACATCAGCCACAAGACCCATGCCCTTCTGCTCACGAATAGCTGCGCCGTCCCAAGTGACGATACCGGCAGATTCCTGCCCGCGATGCTGCATGGCGTAAAGGCCGAAATAAGTCATTCTTGCCGCTTCAGGATGTCCGTAAATCCCAAACAATCCGCAATATTCTTTTTTCATTTTTCCTGCTCTTAATTAGAAAAGGAAAAGGACCGCGCGTTATGCCCGGTCCATTTTCCTGCTTATTAACTCTTTACATGTTGTGATAGTGCTGCAAGCACTGCACATCCAGCCCTTTGCCACGTTGTTCCTCAATCGCCAGACTCATGGCGCGAGCACCCGTGACAGTGGTTGTATATGCCAGACCGTAGAGCAGAGTTGTCTGCCTGATTTCTTTCGAATCAGTGACAGTCTGCTTGCCGGAAGGCGTGTTAATTAAAAGGTCAATGTCGCCATTCTTGATGTAGTCAACAATATGCGGACGACCTTCATTAACCTTGAGAATCTTTTTGGTGGCGATTCCCTTGCTGAAAAGGAAATCCGCAGTACCACCGGTTGCCAGGATCTTGAACCCAAGATCCTCAAATCTCTGGGCAGTGGAAAGGATCGCTTCCTTATCCCTGTCCTTAACGGAAATGAAGACTGAACCTTCCATAGGCAGCTTGATTCCCGCGCCGAGCTGGGCTTTCATAAAAGCGAGTCCGGGTGTGTAATCCATACCCATGACCTCACCAGTGGAACGCATTTCAGGCCCAAGCATAACGTCTACGTTGGGGAACCTGTTGAACGGGAACACCGCTTCTTTAACGGAGTAGAACCCTTCTTTGCGCATGGACCACGGGTCGAGGTCTTTAAGTTTCTCACCAAGCATGACTTTGGTAGCCATCTTGGCAAGCTGAATACCGGTCGCCTTACTTACAAAAGGTACGGTACGGGATGCACGGGGGTTTACCTCAATGATGTAAACCAGGTCATCCTTAACCGCAAACTGGATGTTCATCAGTCCGACAACTTCCAGTTCTTCTGCGAGAGCGACGGTCTGGCGTTCGATCTCAGCAACAATCTCTTCACTGAGAGTGTGCGGAGGCAGAACACAAGCGGAGTCACCGGAATGGATACCGGCTTCTTCGATATGCTCCATTACGCCGGCCACGTAAGTCTGCTCACCATCGGAAAGAGCATCAACATCAACTTCGGTTGCATTCTCAAGGAATTTGTCGATGAGGATGGGATGTTCCGGCGATACAACTGCAGCTTCGCGGAAATAAGTATCAAATTCTTCGTCACTGTAGACAATATCCATTCCGCGGCCGCCCAGAACGTAGGAAGGACGCAGAACCAGAGGATAACCGAGACGCTCGGCAATAGCTTTTGCGTCACTCAGCGACATGGCAGTGCCGTTCGGCGGCTGCTTGAGATCAAGCTTCTGGAGCAGAGCCTGAAATCTTTCCCTGTCTTCTGCACGGTCAATGGCGTCCGGGGATGTTCCCAGAATATTGACTCCGGCTTTGAGCAGCGGGATAGCAAGGTTCAGGGGAGTCTGTCCGCCGAACTGTACAATGACGCCTTCCGGCTTCTCAAACTCAATGATGTTGAGCACGTCTTCATAAGTAAGCGGCTCAAAGTAAAGTCTGTCGGAAGTATCGTAGTCAGTAGATACAGTCTCAGGATTGGAGTTGACCATGATGGATTTGACACCCATGTCTTCCAGCGCGAAAGCGGAATGACAGCAGCAGTAGTCAAACTCGATTCCTTGTCCGATCCTGTTGGGTCCGCCGCCGAGAATCATGACCTTGCGTTCAGGCATGGACTCAGCTTCCTGACCTGACTCGTAGGTGGAATAGAAATAAGGTGTGTATGCTTCGAATTCCGCAGCACAGGTATCTACCAGATAATAAGTGGGGATAAGTCCGAGGTCCTTCCTGAATTTACGGACATTCTGCTCGGTCTCCCTCCACATGGTAGCCAGCTGGGGATCGGAGTAACCGTATTCCTTGGCTTTCTTGAGCATAACCGGAACCCGCTCGTCACCGGAATACAAGCCGGTTTCAAGGGAGAACTTGCGCAGTTCTTTTTCGAAAGTAACAAGATCTTCCATCTGGTGCAGATACCAGGGGTCGATCTTGGTAATGTCGAAAATTTCTTCAAGGGTCATTCCGGCAAGGAAGGCTTCGCGCAGGAAGAACATGCGCTTGGAGTTCGGCTTGCGCAACAGGCCGACCAGCTCTTCGCGGTCGATGTCACTCGGCTCAAAAACCTTGCCGAAACCGGGCATCCCCACTTCGAGTGAGCGCAGACCTTTCTGCAGGCACTCTTTAAAGGTTCTGCCGATTGCCATGGTTTCACCGACACTTTTCATGGCGGTAGTCAGGTAATCTTCAGCACCGGGGAATTTCTCAAAAGTAAATCTGGGAATCTTGATTACGCAGTAGTCAATGGTCGGCTCAAAGGAGGCCATTGTCTCGCGGGTAATATCATTAGGAATTTCATCAAGAGTGTAGCCGACAGCAAGCTTCGCTGCAATCTTCGCAATGGGGAATCCGGTAGCTTTGGATGCCAGTGCGGAAGAACGGGAAACACGGGGGTTCATCTCAATAATTGCCAACTCACCGTTCTCGGGGTTAATTGCAAACTGGACGTTAGAACCACCGGTTTCAACACCGATTTCGCGCATAATGGCAAGGGAAGCATCCCTGAGCATCTGGTATTCAACATCGGTCAGGGTCTGTGCCGGAGCAACGGTGATGGAGTCACCGGTGTGCACGCCCATAGGATCGATGTTTTCAATGGAACAGATGATTACACAGTTATCCTTGCGGTCACGCATGACCTCAAGCTCGTATTCCTTCCAACCGAGGATGGATTCCTCAAGCATAACCTCATTCTGTAGGCTGGCGGAAATACCCTGCATGGCTATATCTTCGAGATCTTCCATGTTGTAGGCAACACCGCCGCCTGTTCCGCCAAGGGTAAATGCAGGACGAATAATGATAGGGAAGCTGATTTCCTTACCGCAGCGGCGAACATCGTCGAGGTTGCGTGCGATACGGCTGGTGGGAACTTTGAGACCGATCTTATCCATGGCAGCACGGAAAAGCTCACGGCTTTCAGCTTTCTCAATAACGTCAACGGATGCGCCGATCAGCTCAACGCCGAACTTATCAAGAACACCCATCTCTGCAACAGCAAGAGCAGTGTTCAATGCAGTCTGTCCACCAAGAGTAGGCAGCAGTGCATCCGGTCGTTCTTTTTCAATAATTTTGGCAATTGTGCCGGGTTCGATGGGTTCAATGTAGGTTCGATCCGCCAGAACGGGATCGGTCATGATGGTTGCGGGGTTTGAGTTGACGAGAACAACCTCGTACCCCTCTTCTTTCAGGGCTTTAAGAGCCTGAGTTCCTGAATAGTCAAACTCGCAGGCCTGACCGATGACGATCGGCCCGGAGCCGATGAGCATAATTTTCTTGATATCAGTGCGTTTAGGCATGAACTCCATCCAATAATGGTTTGAAATATTGGCGTTAGGACTTGTGGGTGAGACAGAAACACATAAAACATTCCTCGCAGATGGGCAAGCATAGAGTTGCCAACCTTATTTGCATGATAATTCGGCTGCACCATTGACAAACCACATAACTGACTTTAAATATCAATTGCAATGAATGTTATGGCAAACACAAATAACGGAAGACCGCTCACCAGCTACAAAGCAGGTATGTCGGTAAGAATAAACGGATTCGACGGCGGAAGATGCTGTCGTAGCCGACTACTTTCTATGGGCATTATTCCCGGAACCATTGTTGATGTCATCAGCAACAACGGGCGGATGAATATCCGGGTACGCGGCTCCCAGTTTGCGATCGGCCGAGAAATGGCGCAAAAGATTCTGGCCATCCCCGTTTGTGATTGCAATAAATGCAGTGCATTCTAATATACACGCATCACCACTTTTATCCAAACAAATCAAGAGTAGTTAGTCATGGGCTCAGATGCTAAATGGCAAGCACTTGAAATTCTTGCCACAGACAAGTCATGGTGGTCTCTCACCATTCTGGAAATGAAAAAAGTTCATGACCAGAACAAAGCATCCTATGGAGTATGGGCCAACACCGAAGACTCCATCGCGGCTATGATTTCCCTCAAAAACTACAAAGATTTTGTTGAACGCACCGAAGGCCGGGTCATCAATCTGGTTATCAGTGGTGCGGACGTACCTTACGATCTTCCCAAAAAAACCAAAGCCTGATTCTTCCCGTTCCTTTCATTTGCCATTGCACTGCTCTTCTGGCATTTTCCAAGCCATGAGCAATACTAAATCCACAGAAGAAAGAATTGAATCTCTTGAAACCGCCCTTGCGCTTCAAGATCAGAACGTTGAAGAATTAAATAAATTCGTCATCGCCCAGCAAAAACAGATCAGTGAACTTGAAAAGAAACTTGATCTGATGGTCAGGCAGATGAAAGATTTGAAAGACGCCGTCGCCCATACCGCACCGCAGGACGATGTGCCTCCGCCCCATTACGGGCAGGTATAAAATTTGGCCCGGAAATTTTATAAATCACAAAAAAACCCCGCACTCATCTGAGCACGGGGCTTTTTAATTTTCGTAAAAACAGCTGCTAAGAAACCTTGCACCCATTACCAACCGGAGCGGAAACGCTCAACAACTGCATTTCATCGCCGTTACGTACGGCGAGGATCATGCCCTGCGAGACTTCACCGCGCAGCTTGCGTGGCTTAAGGTTTACAACCACGACAACCTGACGTCCTTCCAGCTCTTCAGGCTTGAAGAATTCAGCCAGACCGGCCACTACCTGACGAGGCTCGTCGTCACCTGTGTCGATCTTAACCAGCAGCAACTTGTCAGCATCAGGGTGCTTGGCTACGGAGAGCACGGTTCCCACTCGCATATCCACTTTCTGGAAATCAGGGAACTCAATCACTCCGGGAATCTCTTCCTTGGCCTGCTTAGACTGCTTCTCGGATTTCTTCACTTCCTTTTTCTTGGGAGCGGGTTCTTCCTTGGGCAGTTCTACGCGAGGGAACAAGTTGGACTTTTTAACCACTTCAGTTCCTGGATCAAGCAGACCCCAAACATCAATTTCACCCTGTAAATTAACCTTTTCAGGAGCGAATTTAATGCCCAGCTGCTCAAGCATCTTCTCACTTGCCTCAGGCATTACCGGCCAGAGGTGAACCGCAATCTTACGCATATTCTCAAGCAGAACATACATCACAGTGCCGAGCCGGGAAAGGTTCTCTTCTTTGTAAAGAGTCCAAGGCTGGGTGGTATCAATATATTTGTTCAAGCCGCGAACAAGCTCCCAAAGACCTTCAAGACCACGGGAGAATTTCGCTTCGAGGAAATTGTTCTGGAATTCAGCCATGGCTTTACGCCCAAGGCTCTTGATTTCACAATCTTCCTCGGCTTCGTCACCCTGATTCGGAACTTTACCTTCAAAATATTTGTGGGTCATGGAAAGGGTACGGCTGAACAGGTTCCCGAGGTCGTTGGCGAGGTCTGCATTCAGACGGCCGACAAGTGCTTCCTCGGAAAAGCTGGAATCATTACCGAAAACCATTTCACGGAGCAGAAAATAACGGAATGCATTTACGCCGTATTTCTCAGCCATTTCCAAGGGGGCAACAACGTTACCCAAAGACTTGGACATCTTGGTGTCCTTGATCAGCCAGTAACCGTGCACGTTCAGGTGCTGGTAAGGCTCAATCTCGGCAGCTTTGAGCATGGTCGGCCAGAAAACCGCATGAGGCTTAAGGATATCTTTTGCAACAAGGTGGTTGGCTTTGGGCCAGAATTTTTTGAAATTTTCGCCTTCGGGGTACTCGAGAGCTGTGATGTAGTTGATGAGAGCATCAAACCATACATAAGTCACGAAATCCTTATCAAAAGGAAGTTCGATACCCCATTCCAGACGACTCTTGGGGCGGGAGATACAAAGATCTTCCAGAGCTCCGGATTTAAGCAGACTCAAGACCTCGTTGCGGTATCTTTCAGGACGGATGAAATCCGGGTTGGCATTGATGTGACCAATGAGCCAATCCTGATATTTGGACATCTTGAAGAAGTAATTCTTCTCTGCAATATATTTGGGAACGGTCTCGTGCTGCGGGCATTTGCCGTCAACAAGTTCCTTCTCGGTATAAAATCTTTCACAACCAAAGCAGTAGTGGCCGCCGTATTCACCGAAATAAATATCACCTTTGTCGTAAACTTTCTGCAGAACTTCCTGAACGGTCTTGATGTGACGCTCTTCTGTAGTCCTGATGAAATCGTCATTTTCAATCTGCAGTCCGGGCCAGATTCCGCTGAAAAGCGCACTGATCTCATCGACGTATTCACGGGGTGTCTGACCGCCCTTTTCTGCGGCCTGTACAATCTTGTCACCGTGCTCGTCTGTTCCGGTGAGAAAGAAAGTTTCATCTCCCAGCAGCTTGTGAAACCTGTTCATGGAATCAGCAAGAATTGTAGTATAGGCATGGCCGAGGTGCGGCTTTGCATTAACGTAATAGATGGGAGTTGTAATAAAAAACGAATCCAAAATCAGTCACTCCTGTTAAGGTGATAACAATCGGATTTAATCAGGGTTATTAAAAAACGGCATCAGCCGCACACAAAATCCGAGATGAAAACGACGGCAAAAACCGAACAGCCGGATGAGAATACTGACATTTTCAACCGGCCGCAAGATAGATTACCGTTTACGGGCAGAACGCATATAGCGGAGAACCCGAATATAAGCAACTTTGTTCGAGCCGATTTTTTCCAGTCGGCCCGAACTATAAATTATTATTTATTCTTCCGTGGTCCGGAAGGCTTACGCTTACGCCTGCGTCTTGAAGGACGGCGGCGGTTTGAAGGCTTCTTCGCCTTATCGGAACCTGGCTCATCATTCTCACCGGACTTTACAGGAGCTGCGCCTTGATCCTGTCCCTGTTTCTTTTGCGGACGTTCTTTTTTAGGAGGACGTCTGCGACGATCCTGCTGAGAATCATCGTTGCGCTTTTCCGGTCTTGCGTTATCACGTTTTTTATTTCCAGCAACGGAATCATCAACTTTTTCAAGACCTTCGTTACTACTTTCGGGCTTAGGACGCTCCTGCTTGGGATGCTCAGGCTTGCTGCGATCCTGTCTGGAGCGATCCGGGCGTCCCTTGTCAGACCTTGAACGATCAGAACGGGAACGCTGTGGTCTTCCTTCACCACTGTCATTATCACCCCAGCTACGATCTCTGCCACCGGAGCGACCACGGCGGGAATCACCACCATCGCGAGGCCCGTGATCACGGTCCGGACTTGGAGATTTAAGCATATCCGGCCAATCATCCAGCGGGATTTCTATCTCGTCTCCCTGCTCCGGCAACACAGTCAGGGTGTTGCGAAAAAAGTTGGTCCGCGCAACACGAACTGTACCATGTACAGTATTGTATTTCTTACCTGTTTTCGGACTTTTGCGATGAAATTCTTCATAGTTTTCCTGCTCAAAGGAAAGACAACAAAGCAGTCGACCGCAGATCCCGGAAATTTTTGTCGGGTTAAGAAACAGGTTCTGCTCCTTAGCCATCCTGATGGTCACCGGCATGAATTTACGCATGAAACGGCGGCAGCAACAAATCTGGCCGCAGTTACCAATAGCTCCAAGCATCTGGGTTTCATGGCGAACACCGATCTGGCGAAGCTCAATGCGGGTCCGGTATTCCTTAACCAGATCTTTGACCAGCTCACGGAAATCAATTCTGCCCGGAGCGGTGAAGTAAAAAATCATCTTACTGCGGTCAAAAAAGACCTCAACGTCAACAAGCTTCATTTCAAGCTTCTGGCGATCAATACAATTTTTGCAGAACCTGTATGCAGTCTTAGAAAGATCTCTATTTTCTGCTTCTGCTTCAAGATCTTCATCGCCAGCCAAACGATAGATGCTTTTAATTGAGTCTTCGCTGATATCTTCCGGCAAATCCTGCTGGACAACGAAGACCTTGCCCAACCCCATTCCTTGCTCGGTCTTTACAATAACCGAATGCCCTTCGCGCACAACGAAAGGCCCGGACGAAAAATAGTATATCTGTCCGAAATCGTTAAACTTAACACCTAAAATCTGTGACATTATTAAAAAACCTTATATAAAACCGCAACTGAAGGCGGATAAAACTTAATATGAAGGAGGTACAATAGACCACTTCCATCGGAACTTCAATTCCGTTATTTTTTTCTAATCACCTTGAATAATACATTTTTTAATATTTAGCAAAAAAAATCCGCAGCAAATGCCGCGGATTCAACCCACAAATAACGGGTAAAAAATATATATCAGGAACCAAAATCCCTGTTGTTAATCAAAATTCCGGTTATACGGAGAACCCAAGGTTTTTAAGCTCTTTTACCAGCTTATCTTCTTCAATAGGCTTAACCAGATAAGAGGTCGCCCCACCTAAGAAAAATGCATCGTGGGTTTCTTTGCGATCATCAAGCATAGTGGTCACAATGACTTTGACTTCGCCGTCATTATTGATTTTGAAATCTTTTTCAATGGACCTGATTTCGCGCAGAGCCTGCTGGCCATCCATTTCCGGCATAACAAGATCCAGACAAACCAGATCATAAGCATTGCCGGACTCAAGGCCCTTTTTAAAAGCAAAAACAGCTTCTTCACCGTTAACGGCGATATCACACTGTGCATATGGTTTCATGATCTCATGCAACATATTGCGGCAATAAAAATCATCATCAACAATCAGCACTCGCATGCAGGCAAACCTCCATTCCTCTAGGGCTACATAGAAAATATTCTGCCAATGGATTGACCTTGGCACTTTTGCACAGGAAAATCAAGTTTCCTAATCGGGAAAATAGCAAAAAAAACATTTAATTTCAGGGCAAAATATATATCTCCCCATCTATACTCCATTCAATGGAAATCATTCCATATTCATCAGTTGTATACATGCATAATTTTCTTTTTTCCAGTTCTTGGACGACTTTTTGTGAAACAAATTTAAAATGATTCAAAAAGCCGCAGGCTGCAAGCGCAATTTCAGGGTTCACCCGGTCATACAGCTCAGGGGAAAAGGACCCCGCGCTACCATGATGCGGCAGAACCAGCACACGTGAAGAAAGATCGACTCCGCTTTTCAACAAGGCTTTGATCCCCTTACGGTCCAGATCACCGGAAATAGAAAGTAAAGGTTTTCCGTTCCACATTAAACGCAGATAAAGAGAACGATCATTGCGACTGCCTTCGAATTCCGCATAGGGATGAAGGACTTCAAGAATAAGTCCCGGTTCGAGAAAGACCTGATCCCCTCTGTTCAATACCTCAGGCACAATTTCATTTTTCGCAAAAACAGCCTCAAACCTTTCCCCGGTATGTCCTGAAGGAATATCTCCATTGAAATAAAAACGGCCGACCGAAAACTTTTCCAGAAGGTAGGCCAGTCCTCCGGCATGGTCCCGGTCGCCGTGAGTCATGACAATGTTATCAACCTGCGGCATATGCCCGTATGCGAGCCATGGGCCAACGATAGAACGGCCCATATCGAAGGTCCTGCCGAATCCTCCGCCACCATCCACAACAGTTCGTGACCCTTCGGGACCGCTGATCACAACACACTGAGACTGCCCGGTATCCAGAATATCCACCCGCACCCGCTCCGGACCGACAGCCCCGTACACACGCACGCAAAGTAACACCAGCAACGGCAACGCCAGCACGCGAGCACGATTGAATTTACCATGCATGATCAGGAACAACGCCCCGAGCAGCAGATAATAAATCAGCATCCCTTCCCAGTGCGGACGGTAAAAAGCGTACTCCGGCAACATTCCAGCCTGAACAGCCTCACGCACAATGGAAAGCAGCCATTCAAAAACAGCGGCCCCGATTGAGAATAAAAATTGAGCTGCTTCGGGACTGAAATATGACGCAATCAGCCCGCCAACGCCACAGACAGGCAAAAGAAAAAAGCCGAGAACTGGCACGAAAATAACATTGAAAAGCAGATTGGGTGAAAGAACACCGAAATTCCAGATCAGAACCGGCAGCAAGGCAATGTTTGCACATAAACTTACATAAACCAGCCCCAAGGCAAAGCGCATTACGCGCCACATGAATCCCTGCCCCGCAGGCATCAGCTTCGCCAGCAACGGATAAAACAAGGAAATCCCACCGACAGCCAGCACAGAGAGCTGAAACCCGAGATCGAATACGCTTAAAGGAGAAATAGCCAGAATCAAAACGACTGCCAGAAACAGCCCATCCAAAAGCACCTTGCCCCGGTTAAGGAACATGAGCAGTCCCCAGAATGCGAACATGCAAACCGCCCTAAGCAGCGAAGGCGTAAACTGCCCCAACCAGAGGTAAAGCGAAACCGGAATCACAGCAAACAGCACACCAAGCTGCAGACGTGAAAGACGTAGATAGATTAAGGGCCAAACAAGCCCCACAAGCCAAGAAAGACCGAACCCGAGGGCGACAATAAACCCTACATGCAAACCGGATAAAGCCAAAATGTGCGATACTCCAGCCCGCCGAATCAACTCAACACTGTCATGCGAAAGATAGAAGCGATCCCCGGTCAATAAAGCCGGAAAGATGGCACCGCCCTGCGTCGGGGGGGCATTATTACGGATATGCTTACGCAGATTGGCCCTCAGTTTCTGTAAGCCCTGTGGTGCATACGGCCTAAGTCCGCCACTTTTAATCGTTCCCTTGGTATAGGTTCGGTAGCGAATATCTTTGGTCCGGCAATAAAAATCATAATCCCAGAGTCCGCTATTGCGGAATCCATGAATCGGCTTAACCCGAACATTGAGCGAGACCTGTTGTCCGACATACGGTATCTGATCCGGCCACGCCCATGTCCAGTTAAGAAATCCTCTCAGCCGGGTCTGTCCGCTGCTGCTGTCGCAGACAACATCTTCAAGCAGGATTTTAAAACGTTTTCCCGGCGCGCCCTTGATACTGTGAACAGTGCCGCTAAGTTGAACTTTCTCACGTTCAGCCATCCATGACGGCATAGCTTCCGGGCCGGGCGGCAGCGTATAATTGCCATACCAATGACCGACCCCGAAAAGGAATAAAAGCAGAAGAGCCGCACCTTTTTCAGGACGAATAAAAAAAATGACAAAAAGATATATCAGCAGAGCACAGAGGGAAGGAATAAACCATTTAATGGAAAGGATTCCAAAAACAAAGGCAGGAATGAGAATTTCCCAAAAAAACAGGCCCGGAAGACCGGACCTGTTTCCTGAAATCGAATTCTCGACTTGAAGCATGAGTAAAAAAGCAGGCTACTCTTTCTCGCGCCAGACCCTGGCACCAACTGCTGAAAGCTTGTCTTCCAATTTCTCATAACCACGATCAAGGTGGTAGATACGCTGAACATCGGTACGTCCGCCAGCAGCCAACCCAGCCACAACAAGGGAGGCACTTGCCCGCAGGTCAGAAGCCATAACCGGAGCACCGGCCAGCTTTTCAACACCGCGAATCATTGCGGTTCGTCCTTTGAGCTTAATATTTGCGCCCATGCGAACCAGTTCCTGAACATGCATGAAACGGTTTTCAAAGATCTTTTCCTCGATAGTTCCCGCGCCATTGGCAAGACACATCAGGGTCATAAGCTGAGCCTGCATGTCTGTAGGGAATCCGGGATAAGGCTGGGTGGTGATATCCACGCCGGAAATGAGTCCGTTGGTGCGGCGCACGCGGACTCCGCCCTCTTCTTCTTCCAGAAATACACCCATCTTGCGCAGCTTATAAACTACGGATTCCAATTCCTGAAATGGACAATCCTGAATAAGCAGTTCGCCGTCAGTCATTGCGGCAGCAACCATGTAAGTCCCTGCTTCAATACGGTCAGGCATGATTTTATAACTGCATCCCTTAAGGGAAGAAACGCCCTGAACAGTAATTATGCTGGTTCCGTGACCGGAGATTACCGCACCACAGGCGATCAGAAAATTGGCAAGATCCACTACTTCAGGCTCGCGGGCAGCGTTTTCAATGATGGTCTCACCTTCAGCAAGCGCTGCCGCCATAAGCACGTTCTCGGTTCCACCCACAGTGGGGAAATCGAAGTGGATATGAGCACCTTTCAGTTTATCACACTTACCATGAATGTAACCGGACTCAAGATCAAACGTTGCACCCATCTGCTCAAAAGCTGTCAGGTGCAGATCCACAGGACGAGCACCGATAGCACACCCCCCGGGCAATGCAACCTTTGCTTCACCTTTCAGCGCAAGCAGAGGGCCGAGACAGAGCACGGAAGCGCGCATTGTCTTAACAAGATCATACGGAGCCTCTACTTTGAGATCTTTTACTTCACTGGTAACGTCATTCCCATCAAAAGATGTTTCGCAACCCAAAATATCAAGCAGCTTGAGAGTGGTGTGAATATCCCGCAGACGGGGGACATTACTAAGGTTAACCGGACCTTCCGGAAGAATGCAGGCCAAAAGAATCGGCAAAGCCGCATTTTTAGAACCACTAACCCTGATCGGACCGTTCAGGGCGACACCACCTTCAATAACTAATTTATCCATCTAAAATTCCTTATATTTATCAGGTAACAAACTACCACAGTCAGCAGCTTGAAATTAACTTCCGGTAACCGGAAAAGAGACTAGGCCTCTCCGCGACCCCTGATTACTTCTAGTAACGACAGAACAAAATGTTTGTGGCACAAAATACCCCTTTAGTGAAGACCGTGTGTAAGCTATTTTCCATTTAGTTAAAAATACCGTTTTATAAACAAGTTAATCATCTCTTAAGCTTGCGTAATTCGTTATTATCAAAAAAATTCATCTTTTTTCCAAAAACTTCTTGACCATCGGACCCAGCTTAGATAGACACTCTTCTCACACGCGGTGGGTGTAGCTCAGTTGGTAGAGCACTTGGTTGTGGCCCAAGTGGCCGGGGGTTCAAGTCCCCTCACTCACCCCATTTGACATCTAGGGATCAGGTTCCCTGACCCCTTTAATAAGGTGGGTGTAGCTCAGTTGGTAGAGCACTTGGTTGTGGCCCAAGTGGCCGGGGGTTCAAGTCCCCTCACTCACCCCATATTTTAAAAAGACCGGAATTTATTCCGGTCTTTTTTGTTTTCAAGCCCTAAAAATTCTTTCCACCCAAAAATCAGCATTTAATCCACAAGTTCAAAATCAACCCCCTTCTTATACTCCTGTCCGCTGATCTGGTCATGCAGAACAATAATATAGCGATACTTTCCGGGCGGCAGGTTTCCGAGGTTGAAGTCATTGGTCATGTAAATATCCAAAATCGGCTTACCGGTGTTGTAATGCATGCTCAAAAGGGAATCACGGTCAAAAAGAACTTCCCCGGCGGCAGTTTCCAAAATAACATCCTGAGTAAGATAAAATTCATATCTGCCGTCCCGAATAGAAGTGAACCAGTTTAGCGGTTCATAGTAGAGCAGCAGTTTAGTGCCCCGTTTAATGGTATTCTCTGCCAAGGGGTAAAAAGAGGCGTAGTTGAGAACTTTTGAGCAGAGAAGGAATTCCTGAACTCCAAGAGTCCCTTTATTCTGTTTCTGGATAATTTTATTTTTCAAATTCAGAATATCTTCAGCATCCCCGGCCTGCGATGAATTCACCGCAAAGACAATGCCAAAAAACAAAAACAAGCCCGTCAAAAACGGTAACAATTTCTTTGCCATCTCCCTACTCCGTCAGGTTAAAAATTTTACAGGCTGTACCCACTATAACACCCATAATCCTAAGCGACCAGCCAAAGACTGACAAAGCCCCGGAGCATAACTCTCCGGGACTTAAAGTTTAACTCAACGGACAACAACAGAACCGCAACTCTTGAGAATAAAAGCACAAAGTATTTTTCCAAAACCCCATTGACATAAAATAACAGCGGCATTATCAGATTCTTTTTTCCGCGCGTGACCCAGCCACCGGCCAATAATTTCCGACAACTATGACCACTGACTGAGCCCCACGGAGACACCACCAAAATCAGGAGGTTTCTCAATGGACACTTGCGTCTATTCAAAACTTAACCGCTTTATTCCGGCCAGCTTCAAATTCATTAAATCCGGCTGCTCACCGGCTACAATCAGACAGGATATTGCAGCAGGAATTACGGTAGGCATCGTAGCCCTGCCGCTGGCCATGGCCTTTGCCATTGCTTCCGGTGCAAGCCCCGCAACCGGCCTTTTCACCGCCATCATAGCCGGATTCATTATTTCAGGATTAGGCGGAACCCGCTTTCAAATAGGAGGTCCTACCGGGGCCTTCGTCATTATCATTTCAGGAATCATCAGCCGGCACGGGTATGAAGGTTTGATCCTCGCCACGCTCATGGCAGGGATCATACTTTTAGCAATGGGAGCATTAGGCCTCGGCAAGCTGCTGCAATACATCCCTTATCCGGTAACTACCGGATTCACCTCCGGTATCGGCATCCTGATTTTCTCAACCCAGATCAAGGATTTTTGCGGACTCAACATCGCCCATCTTCCGGCGGATTTCCTGCCCCGGATCAAAGCCTGCGCTCAGGCGCTGCCCTATGTTGACACGGTAACTTTAGGACTTGGATTACTGACTGTAATTTCAATGCTGCTCGTCAGGAGATTTATCCCCCGCATTCCTGCGCCTTTTGTAGGAATTGCACTGGCAAGCATTGTCACTTGGGCATTCGGACTTCATACAGAAACCATCGGCAGCCGCTTCGGAGGCATTCCCACAGCCCTGCCTGATCCTGTTTCATTTTCAGGGATCAGCCTGCTCCAGCTTAAAACACTGATCCCGGAAGCACTGACCATTGCAATCCTTGCCGGGATAGAATCCCTGCTCAGCGCAACCGTTGCCGACGGCATGAGCGGCGACCGCCACAATTCATCCAATGAACTAATGGCTCAAGGTCTGGCAAATATCGGTTCTGCTCTTTTCGGGGGATTGCCCGCAACTGGTGCTATTGCACGTACTGCAACCAATATCCGCTCCGGCGCGTACTCCCCGCTCGCGGGAATAATCCACACACTGACCTTGATTCTATTCATCAAGGTCTGCGCACCACTTGCTTCCATGATCCCCTTGGCTGGGCTTGCCGGGGTTCTCATGCTTGTCGCGTGGGATATGAGCGAACTCCACCGCATTAAACGGCTGCTCTTCGCACCGAAATCAGATTCTCTGGTAATGCTTATCGCTCTATTGCTTACTGTTTTCGTGGATTTGACTGTTGCGGTGGAAGTAGGAGTAGTTATGGCCGCAATGCTGTTCATGAAGCGCATGAGCCAGCTGACGGACGTACACAGCCTTGATACCGGCCTGCCTCGGGAAGAAATCATCGACCGCACAAACGGACACGAAAAAGTGGTTGTCTACGAAATTAACGGTCCCATGTTTTTCGGCATGGCTCAAAGATTCGTGGATGTAATGAGCTTCACCCGCAAGAAACCGGAAATAATCGTTCTCTGCATGCGAAATGTTCCGACTATGGACGCAACCGGAATCGAAGCACTTGAGACCGTAATACGCAGGGCGCACACCCAGAACATAAAAATACTCCTCTCAGGGGTGCATCCCCGGATCAAAAAAATTATGACCCGCCTCGGAACTGACAAACTGGTAGGGCCGGAAAACATCTTTCCGGATTTCTCCACAGCGGTAGCCAAAACAGTTCTGCACGAGGACTCATCCTATCCAAAATGTGTTCATCCGGCACAGAACATTCCCACACATGCTTAAATACAAAAGCCCGGATTCAAACGAATCCGGGCTTTATATTTCCTTGCTTTCGCGCTCTGTAGTTATTATCATTCATAATGACTACAAACGATATCAAACATATTTGAGGTGAATCATGCCGCAATCAAGCACAAGTTTTCGGACCGACCCGGAAACTCTCTCCAGCCTTGATGAAATCGCCAAAGACATGGGCAGAAGTCGTAACTGGGTTTTGAATAAAGCTATCAAGGATTTCATAGAATACCAGAAGTGGTTCAAGGATCAGGTCCAGGAAGGATTGGAGGCAGCCGATAAAGAAGAGTTCGCAACCGACGAAGAAATTAATGACCTCTTCAACAGGTTCGGTGGATAATGCCCCGCTGGACCAAGCCCGCTCAAAGAGACCTGCAAGCTCAGCTTGAATACATTAAACGGGAAAACCCAGACATTGTTGCCCGTATTGCCGTACAGATCAGAAAATCAACCGAATCTCTGGATGCTTTCCCGCAATTAGGCCGAGATGGAACAGTCTCCGGGACACGGGAGCTGGTTATCCCCAAGCTTCCATATATTTGCGTCTACCGCATAAAAAACAACCGCGTTGAAATTATCCGTTTTTTGCATGAACGGATGCGTATGCTTAAATAAAAATGCCCGGATTCATTTGAATCCGGGCTTTGTTTAATGCTCAATTTAATTCTGCTTACGCAACCTGCGCTTATCACCGACGCGGATGGTGACTTTCTCCTTATCCATATACTCAAGCAATGGAATGGAGAACTTGCGCGACAGTCCAACCAATGTTTTGAAGTCCTGCGGGCCGAGTTCTTCGTTTTCCGCGAAGTACCCTTCCAGAGTCTCCTGTAGTCCGTCTACGGCGGACTTGGCGAAATACATGTCGTCCTTGATCCTGACCAGCAAGCCTTCATCCTGCAAGAGCTTGTAAACCGGTGCGGCCTCTTTAAAGACTAGATCCAAAGGATCAAGCACGTCTTTCAGGTTAGGAGGAGTAAGACCGCCCTTTTCATAAGTATCCATCAGGGTATCGCGCAGTTTCTGCTGATCAGAAGCAAGGGAAACCTTATGTCCGGGCAGATGCAGAATCTCCTGCGCAGCCACAATTTCATCCTTCTTGAGCAGACGCTCCACGATGGAATGAAAAAGCTTATCCGGCAATCCCTTACCGTAAGTAGAACCTATTTCACCGCGCGAAACACCGGGCTTCATGGGTTCATTCTTGTGAAATTCTTCAAGGTGACGGATCAAGCCCTGTACCAGATTTTCATAGTGAACGCCGGAAACATAGCTGCGGGTTTCCTTGTCATACAGAAATACCTTCTGCTGTCCGCCCATGGTCTGGAGAATTTTCTCCAACGGCTTGGAGGCGACATTGCTCAGGATGGAAAGCTCCTGAAAAGTAAGCCCCGCCCTGCCCGCTAATTCCAGCTGAGTCAGCACCAGATTTTCAGGCTCTGCACCGATCAGCGATTCCAGACGTTTTACATCATCGGAGAAACGCTTAACCTTCCGCCCCAGCGGGTTGATAATGCTACCCCCGGCGATAGTCCGCAGCGGGGAAAAGGATCTCAGAACCACGCGGTCGCCATAAACCCCGGTCATGGGTTTATCAAAACGGATCTGGCAAACAGCACGCTCGCCCTTTTTCAACTTTTCGCGGTCAAGGAAATATACCTTTGCCATCACTTCCTTGGAGCCGTGGTGGAAATGTATTTCCTTTCGGTGCTTCAAACTTTTCGGGGAAGAAGGCAGACAGGTCAACTCCACATCCCAGACAGTGGAAGGGAAAAGTGTCCCCGGACGGCCCAGCACCTCACCACGCTCGATATCCTCAACCTCTACACCGTGCAGATTGATAGCGGTTCTGCGTCCTGCAGGGGCCGTCTCAACACTTGAGCCGTGCGACTGCAGGCTGCGCACCTTGGTTTCGGTAAGCTTAGGATAAAGCACCACATCGTCGCCAACGGAAAGCTGACCGGAAATCAAAGTCCCGGTCACAACCGTACCGTGACCTTTCATGGTGAAAACGCGGTCTACCGGCAGACGCGCCAGATCAGTCCTGCGTTTCGGAGCAAATCCTTTCATGAATTTCCCGATCTCTGAGCGCAGTACATCCAACCCCTGCCCGGTATGTGATGAAACAGCATGTATCGGAGCCTCAGCCAGAAAACTCGGCGCAAGGAATTCACGCACATCTTCCTGAACCATCTCCATCCAGTCTTCATCAACCGTATCGGCTTTGGTCAGGACCACAAAGCCCTTCTCAATGCCAAGCAACGTGCAGATCTCCAGATGTTCTCGGGTCTGAGGCATTACACCTTCGTCGGCAGCGATAACCAGCAAAACGAAATCAATACCCGCCGCCCCGGCAACCATGTTCTTAACAAACTTCTCATGGCCCGGAACGTCAATGATGCTCAGATGCTCATCACCGCCCAGATCAAGGCTTGCAAAACCAAGCTCGATAGTAATACCGCGCTTCTTTTCCTCAGCCAGACGGTCGCAGTCCGTGCCGGTCAAAGCTTTAATCAAACTGGTCTTGCCGTGGTCAATATGACCCGCAGTACCCATAACTACTGGCATTTATGCTCCCTTCCTAATTCTTCAAGAAAGTACGAAATGCCAACTCTGTTGCGTAGAGGTCGGCCTTACTGGTCAATTCGAACGGGCTGTGCATGGACAATACCGGAGGTCCGAAATCAATTACATCCATACCGTAAAGGGCGAGGAATTTGGCAACAGTTCCACCGCCACCGAGATCGACCTTGCCGAGTTCTGCCATCTGCCAGGGAACTCCGGCCTCGTTAAGGATGTTGCGCAGCCATGCCACAAATTCGGGATGGGCATCGTTTGCGCCGACCTTACCACGATGTCCGGTAAATTTACTGAAGCTGGGTCCGTATCCGAGATAAGCTGAGTTCAGCTTTTCATGCACATCCTGATAGTCGGGATCAATTGCCGCATGTACGTCAGTTGAGAGAGCCTTACCGGCCATCATCACCCGTGACATCTTGGCATTGGGTTCCCATGCTTCGATGATATCTTCGAGGCAGTATTCAAAGAAAAGCGACTTGGCACCGGTGGAACCTTCGGAACCGACTTCTTCCTTGTCGTAGAAAAGCACAATCTGCGCATGCTCAGGCTCGGGAGCATTAAGGAAAGCTTCCAGTGCGAGGAAAACGCAGGACCGGTCATCCTGTCCGTAACCGCCGACAACAGACTTATCCAAGCCGACGTAACGGGCCGGACCAGCCGGAACGATATGCAGTTCAGCACTGAAAAGATCTTCCTCAACAATGCCGTATTTTTCGTTGAGCAGCTCCAGCACTTTGCGCTTCACGGAAGGCTTGCCGTTCTTCTCTTCGCCGTCCTCAGTTTCCTCGTCTTTGGTAAAAGACAGGGAATGCCCCATGAGGATATTCAACTTTTCAGCTTCAAAAGCATCGGTAACATTCTTGGTGACCTGCTTGTAGGCAAGATGCGGCAACAGATCGAGGATGGAAAGAACCGGATCATCCAAATCTTCCCCAATCACAACATCAACCTTGGTTCCGTCCGCTTTTACAACTACACCATGCAGCGAAAGGGGGCGCGCCAGCCACTGGTACTTGCGGATACCGCCGTAATAGTGGGTCTTGGCCATAGACATACCGAGATCTTCATACAGGGGATGCTGCTTCAGGTCGAGACGCGGGGTATCGGCATGCGCACCAACCAAGCGGAAGCCCTGAGACAGAGGCTTCTGACCTTTGCGGGCAATAAATATTGTCTTGTCGCGGAAAGAACGGAAGCACTGGTCAGCTCCAAGATAGTCGGCGAATCCGGCTTCACGCAGTTTTTCTTCCACGTATTTGATCGTCTCACGCTCAGTCTTGCAACGGGTTAAAAAATCAATGTAACGGGCGGCAAGGTCATCCATGCCCTGCTGGTGTTCTTCGTCTTTAAAAATTTCCCAACAACTTTTCGGATCATGTTCAAGTGATTTATTCATAATAATTATCCTTTCAAAACTTGAGATATTGCTTCAGCACAAAGCTTGTATTCTTCGCGGGTGAGCGTACGCGGATCAAGACAGAAGGCATCTTCTTCAATGCGTCCTACCAGCGGCGGCTCGGTCGAAAGAAGACTTTCTTTAAGTTCTTCAACCGTTACTTTAACATTTGGTACTATAGTTACCAGAAAAGTCTTTAAATCCTGTTCTGGAAATGCGCCGCCCCCGACACGGGAAACACCCTCACAAACAACGATTTTCGCAGATTCGCCAAGTTCACGGCGCAGGGTGCGCGCCAAAGACTGAGCCTGCTTTTTGAGATTTTCCGGTTTCTCGGTAATCATGCGTACCGTGGGGACTTCACGCTTGGCTGTTTCGGGGTCGAGATAAAGACGCAGGGTCGCCTCAAGGGCGGCCAGTGTCATCTTATCGATACGCACAGCCCGGTTAAGCGGATTCTTCTTGATCATGTCGATAAATTTCTTCTTACCGACAATGATACCCGCCTGCGGTCCACCGAGAACCTTGTCTCCGGAAAAGGAAACCACGTCCACATCTTCGGCAACCACTTCCTGTACTGTGGGTTCGCGCATGAGTCCAAGCCCTGAAAAATTGGTCAGGTTACCGCTGCCGAGGTCTTCATAGACCGGAAGATCGTGTTTACGACCAAGCTCTGCAAGCTCGCCACCGGAAACTTCCTTAGTAAAACCGATCACCCGGAAATTGGAGGTATGCACCTTCATGAGCAGCGCGGTTTCCTCGTTGATAGCATTTTCATAGTCATGCAGATGGGTACGGTTGGTGGCTCCGACCTCACGCAGAAAAGCCCCACTCTTGGTCATCACGTCCGGGATTCGAAACGAACCGCCGATCTCAACCAGCTGACCACGTGAAACAATTGCCTCACGACCCTTGGCAAGAGTCTCAAGGGTGATCAACACCGCCGAGGCATTATTGTTGACCACCAGAGCGGCTTCGGCCCCGGTAATTTGGCAGATCAGCTTTTCCACATGGCTATAGCGGCTGCCCCGCTCCCCGGTATTGAGATCAAACTCAAGGTTGGAATAGCATGCGCAGGCTTCAGTCACCGCCTTCACAGCACTTTCAGCCAGCAAAGAACGCCCGAGATTGGTATGCACAACCACTCCGGTCCCGTTCAGCACCCGCCGGAAATGCGGCTTTGCTCCGGCCCGCACGTGGCAGGTCAGGCGCGGGAAAAGAGTTTCAGGGGAAAGCTGTTTTTCCTCGGTAATAATCCCGCCCTTGATTTCCTCACGGCAGACATCAAGAAAGCCGTTAACCAGATCACGGGAAAGGGTCCTCGGCAATCCGTCGATTACACCTTCTTCTTCAAGACGGGTAAGAACAGAATCAACCGAAGGCAGATATTTAAAAAGATTAGACAAATTAATCTCCAATAACGAATTACGCCCACTGTCTGAAAAACACATCCAATCAAACAATGACTCCCGGAGGGCTGCCGGGAGCTACTTTTCCAAAAATTCTGGATATCTTGTATAAAAAGCTGCCAGCAAATACAAGGACCCGCAAATTAGAACTGTTCTATCACCGGAATTAAGCATCGCAAGAGCTTCGTCAATATCCTCAGCTGCTTTTGCCCGCTCACCGAGGACCGCAGCCAGATCTGCAAATGGATAAGCCCGTTCATTATCTTTGATTCCACAAGCGATAACCGGACCGTCGGTCAACCGGAACAGGGTTTCTTTAACCGGATCAAGATTCTTATCCCTCATACAAGCGAAAACTATCGCATCCGGCTTAAGACCTGAACGCTTAAGTTCGGCTTCAAGTGCATCGAAAGCATGGGTATTGTGCGCGCCATCAAGGATGAAAGTCCGCCCAGCATTAACAATCTGCAACCGTCCGGCAATAAAACCTTTGGCAACTCCTTCGCGAACCTTGTCTTCATCAAATTTTAAATCAGCCTTTTCACAGAACAACTTCCACGCGCCCGCCGCAAGCTGCGCATTTTGCTTCTGGTGCTCCCCGACTAAAGATGGTTTGAGGTCCGCAACCGTACCAAATTCATCAATAGAGTATAGTTTGCAACCCAATTCAGCTGCGCGCCGCTTAAGAACAGCTTCCGCCTCTGCAACCTGTACGGCAGTGATAGCAATTCCATTTTCGCGCATCGCGTCAGCTTTATCCGCCGCAATGAGATCAATGGTTGAGCCAAGCACTTTCTCATGGTCCAGCCCGATAGGAGTGAATACCGTCAGGTCGGGATCAACTGTATTGGTCGCGTCAAAACGCCCGCCAAGCCCGGCTTCCATAACCGCCAGATCAACCCTGTTGTTTTTAAAAGCCACCAGCGCCATACAGGTCAACAACTCAAAATATGTCAATCCTGCATCAGGTGCAGTTTCCATAACCTGATTGGCAATGGAGCACCACTCACCCCCAGAAAGCATGGAACCATTAATCGTAATCCGCTCTCGGGGAGTAACAAAATGCGGCGAGGTAAATGTCCCGACCTTGAGACCGTATTCGCTGGCAATCGAGGTTAAATATGAAGAGGTCGACCCTTTTCCATTAGTCCCGACCACATGGATCACAGGAAAACTCTCCTTACCTCCCCAGTTGCGTACAAATTCTTCCATCCTATCTAGACTCAAATCCATATGAAAGAGCCCCAGATCATCCAGATAACTGCTAAATTCAACAAAATTTTTAAATTTCAAAACTTTTTCCATTTTTTGCTTGACCGCCAAGTACGGTTTATATACATATGCATCTCTCGCGGGGCAGTAGCTCAGTTGGATAGAGCAACGGCCTTCTAAGCCGTTGGCCGAGGGTTCGAATCCTTCCTGCCCCGCCATTAGAAATCACAGGGTTACAAACGAAAGTTTGTAACCCTTTTTCTTTTGGGATCTGCTTATTCCACATATGAGATGATAATTGATAAAAGTCCATAAAATGAAGTCCTTCGTCTGGATTCAAAAAGTGAGGACTACACAGTTGGTGAGGTTCGTTCAAGGGAAAAGTTGGCATACCCAGTGAAGCGCAACCAGTTCAGTACACCCCACCAGAGTCATTAATTAACTTCACTTGTTGGACTACAGAACTTTAAGTCCGTTATCAATCGCCCCGGACTCAATCAATGACACACCAACATCAACTGCATCTGAATCAAATTTCACCCCCCTATCCTGCGCGAGCAAAGATAGCACCTTCTGTTCGCTTAAACCTCTGCGATAAGGCCTGTCAGTAAGGACCGCATCGATGAAATCGGCAATTGCTAAAACCTTCGACTCTTGCAATATCTCATCATCTTTAAGCCCATAGGGATAACCGGAACCATCCACTCTTTCGTGATGTTCGCGTATAATTCTCTGTATCGGCCATTGAGTTTTCATAGTTTTGAATATTTCTGCACCAACCATTGGGTGGGTTTTGATAATTGAGAACTCTGCTTCACTTAATGTGCCCGGTTTATTCAAAATACCTGCCGGAACAGCAATTTTGCCGATATCATGCACCAGAGCTGCCAACCGGAGTCCCTCAATCGTATTCTCATCCATACCCAGACTGCTGGCAATTTTAACCGAAAGACGAGCAGTGCGTTCCATATGCCCTGCTGTGTATGGATCACGAAACTCTACAAGACGCGTAAACGCCGTTAAAGTACCCTGCAAACCTTCCTTGAGGCGGCGCATAGCTGCGAACTCACGAGAATCCCTAACCATTTGATGATGCTGAATCCCCGCAACTATAGCACCAATCAAATCTTCAGTCTCGCAAGGCTTGGTCAAAAACCTGAAAATATCTCCTTTGTTGACAGCATCAATTGCGGTCTGCAAGTCAGCAAAACCGGTCAAAACCATTCGTACGGTATCCGGATATAGATCACGAACCTTTTCCAAAAGTTCAACCCCGGTCATACCCGGCATTTTCACATCTGAGACAATCACAGTAAACGGTCCTTTACTATTCAATATATCAAGTGCCTCCTGCCCTCCCAACGCAGTCTGAATAGTAAACCATTTACTGAGAACTCTAGTGTAACTGGTCAAGACATTCGGTTCGTCATCAACTAGGAGAATCTTTTCACTTTTGTAATTACCAAACATAAAATCCCCTTAATTAGGCACTAAAACACTTATCGGCTCAACAATACCGACCTTATCAGCAAACATCTGTATTCTATCTATTTTGTCCTTATCAAGCTCAAGGCTTTTACGCAGTAACAAAGCTCCTTTTGCTGAAACTATGTCTTCGTATAAAATCATACCCGATTGTAATTCATTTCTACGAAGAACTTTAACTTCATAACGGGCTTCAACACCAAGCATACCTTCAAGATAATATAGAAGTTCAGGGTCATAAACTTGAACCTGCTCTTCCATTTTTGCAAAAGCCTGTCTGGGATTGTTGTACAGATTTAAATAAAGATCATAATCAAGAGCTACACGAAGAATTCTGCCTCCAAGAGGAATAGCCTCTCCCTCAACTTTATCTCTCGGCGTACCGGAACCGTCAAAACCTTTAAGTTGATAGGCTATCATCTCTGCTATGGTTTCAAGTTTAGGTAATTTGGAAATAAGGCTACTTGCGACAACCGGGTGCATTTCAAAAATCTGGGCCTGCTCCAAAGTCAGCTCATCTCCTGAGATAAGAATATCCAAAGTTCCCGGAGGAAGTATCAGCGTTCCAAGCTGAGAAAGCATGGTCGCGATGTCATACCGCCACAGATCCTTAACTTTTTTCTTTTTAGCTAAATACTTAACGTATCGACGAACTCTGTTTATCCTTGCTCCGGCTTCTGGATTGACAAGAGTAGTAATCTCAGTAAGCAACTCCACGCTACCCTTGAGGGTCTTCTCAAGCAATATCCTTCTACCGGTAACAAGATCATACTGGTTAACCGCTTCTTTAATATTTTCAATCAAGACTACGCTGTCGCACGGTTTAGTAAGAAACCTGAAAACATGACCATCATTAACCGCGCTTATAGCATTTTCCAGATCAGCATATCCGGTCAAAATCATTCTGGTTGTTTCCGGACAGATTTCTTTGACACGTTTCAAAAATTCAATACCATTCATCTGAGGCATTCTGTAGTCGGAAACAACAACGGCAAACGGTTTACGTTGTCCAAGTTCAATTAAAGCCATTTCAGGATCTGTTTCTGTATATACGTCAAAATCGGACCTCAACTGTCGTTTTAAGGCCGACAGTACATTCGGTTCGTCATCGACAAGTAAAATGCTTGGCTTCATTTCCGCTCCTTATTTCCTCAACTGCTCCAGCATATCCGAATCAAGAACATTAAATTCAACAACTCCCTGCCAGTTCTCGGAAACATGTAAAACCCACTCTTTAATTTTATCTGCCCCACTATGGACCGTGAGTTCTATCGGGATTGATGGACGAATATACTCTTCATTAATCACAACACAATGGAGATCTATCAGGTCTGCAACTGAGACAAGCATGGGGGAACTAAGGTCATACAAATCATAAGAATGGTGGTAACCAATGCCATGTACAAGATCACCCGGCATCCCCCATAGCCCCATCAAAAAGGCTCCAATTTCAGCATGGGTAGTCCCGAATTCTTCCTGTTCGCAATCATATATAGTTCTTTTTACATCAGAAACATTGTCCAGAACCCTCTTATACCTTTCAGGAAAACTATTTGCTAAAACCAATTTTCCTACATCATGTAAAAGTCCTGTCATACGCGCCTGAACTACTTGGTCCCTGGACATTCCTTCATACTCTGCAATAAGTCGAGCAATATTGGAAACCCTGAAACTGTGTTCCCAAAGCATGCTTAGAGAAAAATTAGGAAGCAAGTTCTCATCATACATGGAGAAAAGATGTGTTCCGAGAACAAGAGCCTTAATCGTGTCCAGACCAAGCATAGTAATAGCCTGAAAAATAGAATCAATCTGTGAGGGTAAACCGAAGTATGGTGAATTTATCAGCTTAAGTGTTTTAGCCACCAGACCGACATCCATGGAAATCAGATCAGCAACTTTGTTGATAGATGGTTCCGGAGCTCTCAGTTCTTCCTCAATTTCCTTGAAAACATTAGGAATAACAGGAAGCGCATCAATCTCAGTCACAAGTTCCTGCATCATAGGATCATTTAAAATCTTACGTGATTTCAAGGCACTTTCAATCTTTTCAATAAGATCCTCTGCATCACAGGGCTTTGAGATATACTGATGCACAGCGCGTATACTGCGCACAACTTCATTAAGCCCCACTTGGCCGGACAAAGCAATACGTATAGTACTGGGATATGCATCTTTTACCTTCTGCAAAAGCTCGGCCCCATCCATTTTCGGCATACGAATATCAGAAACTATGACATCAAAAGAATGTTTCTCAAATAAGACAAGTGCATCTTCACCTGATTCTGCGAAGGCCATCTCCCACTCTTTATGCTTGGAGCGCAACATACGCCGAATAGCCGCCAACACATTTGGCTCGTCATCTACAAAAAGAACTCTGACTTTATTGCTCATAAGAAACCTCAGTAACTTTTAATGGGAGCTTGATCCTGCAAGTCGTGCCTTCACCATAGTTACTGGTAAAAGCAATGCTGCCTTTATGTTTTTTATTAACTATAGAATAACAGAGTGTTAAACCCTGCCCTGTACCCTTACCCACATCTTTTGTTGTGAAAAATGGATTAAAAACCTTATCCAAATTTTCATCCGCGATACCTTCTCCGGTATCTTCAACCTCAATGACAGCATAACCATTTTCCACAAAACTTCGGATAGTTATCAACCCAAGTTCATTGCCAGATGCATATTTGTTTGAATTTGTATGGGCTGAATTAACTATAACATTTAGAAAGACTTGGCTTATATCATTAGCATAACAGGGAACGGTGGGTAAATTATGATCAAGATCAAATACAACTTCGGAATTATATTTCCATTCATTTCTACAGACAGTGACTGTATTGAGTAATATGGCATTGATATCGACACTTTGGAATGATTCTACTGCAGGGTGAGCAAAAACCTTCATAGCCTTAACAATGCTTATAATCCTATTCACGCCATCTTCCGACTGCTCCAAAGCTGTCGGAATTTCTTCCATGAAATATTCCATGTCACTGTTAAAAATATCATTTTTAAACAATTCACAACCTTTTTTGACTCTACACTTATTCTTTACATTCATGATCGCATTCAATACTACATCAAAACTTTCATTGAGGAATTTTATATTATCACCAAGATATTGCGCCGGGGTATTGATTTCATGGGCTATACCAGCAGACAAATTACCAAGAGCCTCCATCTTCTGAGCCAAGGAAAGCCTTCTTTCCAAATCTTTCTGTTCAGATATATCGAAGACTATTTCAACAAACTTTGTTTTACCTTCATAAGATGCAGAAATAACAGTTTTAGAAATAGGTATTGTATGTCCGGATAATTTTCTAGCCCTAAGCTGCATACCAAAAAACGACTTTTCCCTTGCAGGGCAATGCGTAAACAAATGACCATCAGCTTTTTTCCAGCGAAAAACATCACAAGTCTTACCTAAAACATCCTCTTCACTGACATCAAATATATCCAACGCAACTGAATTTATGAATTCAACAACCCGAGTTTCAGGATCAATAATCATGATTCCGGCCTTGATTCCTGTAAGAATCTTATCCTGAATATCCTTTGACTCCTGCAACTGTTCTTTTGCTTTAACACTCTCAGTCACATCAAGAATATGGCCCATGACATATTCTAAGGACCCATCCTCCTTACGAGTACAAGTAGCATAGACCGCAACATGAAGAATGGCTCCATCTTTTCTTAAATACCTCTTTTCCAATGAATAATTATCGATTAATCCATTCCTTAAGGAATCCATTAATCTTCTGTTTTCCTCAATATCTTCATAATGAGTAATATCCTGCCAGCTTACTTCAGATAATTCTTCGTAAGAATATCCTAAAATTTCACACAGACGGTTGTTATAATACTGCCAGCTGCCATCCGCATTAAGAACGGCCATCCCCACAAGACCCAAATCAAAATATTTCTTAAACCGCTGCTCGCTCAGTCTTAATTTTTCTTCATTCTTTTTGCGCTCTGCAATATCCCAAGCAAAATCCGCGAGAAGTTCTATAAGAGAAACATCCTCATCAGAATACTCAATAATCTTATTACCAACACCTAAGACCGCGACAACACGCTCATTTCGTATTACCGGAGTCGTCATTTCCCTGATCAGCACAGGATGCCCGTCAGGAAAGCGCATTTTCTTCTGCACCTTTAGATCATTGTGGACAACTGTCTTTCTGCTATGTATGGAATCCGCCCATATTCCGGCTGCACATAAAGGGTAATTCTTTTCAATAACTTCGATTTTGCAAAACTCGGATGTAGTTCTGGTCGACCACCTCTGCAAATCAACTAACTCTTCATCATCTTCAAACAAATGGAAAAAACTGATCTTGCTTTCTGTTAATTTTTCTATGGTATTTGCAGTTTCAACCAACAAATCTCCCAGCGAATTACCGGCAGCATAATTCATTAGATGCAACCTTGCTCCCAGAACCTGCTCTGACCTCTTTTGTGCTGTAATATCCTCGACAAAAACAACTATATACTCTGGGATTTCATGTTCGTCTCTTTCAACTGAAAAAGAGACCTCAAGCCAGATAATGCGTTGATCCTTAGTTATATGCCGCTTGATCAATTTCTTAGCAGTGGTTTCATTTAGTACACTCTCTTTATGTGCTCTGCACTCTTCGCGGTCATCCGGATGTGTAATATCGAGAAAACTCATATTAACTAATTCTTTTGCAGAAAAAGACATCATGGCTGAAAAGGCTTTATTCACACGTAAGATATTCCCCGAGAGATCCATATGCACTATACCGACAGGAGCATTATCAAATTCAGAATGCAACCTTTCCTGCAAAATATGGATGTCGCTAACATCTACAATAGTAGCAACAGCTCCTAAATATGACCCATCTGGACTATTAACAGGATAAGTCGATATCCTACAGTAAACTTGAAAACCTTTTTTATGCATAAAAACGAAATCATGAACTTCCTTAATACCTACTTTTCTCTTTTCTATATACTTCTTACATTGTTCAACAACATCATCATTCATAAAATCGAATAAATGTCTGCCCAACATTTCTTCAGTAGTATATCCGAGAATATCCGCCATGGCTCCATTTACGAACACAGTATTAGCATCTTTATTAATAATCCATACACCCTCAATAAGACTATCAATAGCTATTTTGTGAATCTCCTCTGAAGAAGAACACAAGTCACTGCTGAGCAATGCCTGCTTTGACTGAAGCTCGTGAACTCTCTGCTGTAGCCTTTGAACTTCAGCTTTCAGCTCATCTCTAGATTTTTCAATTTCTTTTCGCATGATTAGCTAACCTTTAACAAATTTCTTCCTTGATCTCTAATTTACGATCCATGCAGGCTTCTTCAATCAAAAGTGCTCCAATGAAATTTTCTCCCTTTTAATAAACGCAGCAATTTCACGGTCGGACTCAAGAATATGATTCAAAAGCCATGGCTTCAAAAAATCAAGTAATGTCATCACTTCAACACTTTCGCCTTTATATATAGAACGCTGAAATTCTTTAACTTTTTTCTTCAAGTCTATATGCTCGGCAACATGCTTGTTTAAATTATCATAGCCAATACTATCCATAAACACTTCTTCTGAATTGAAATGAAATACTGTATATTCACGAAGTTTTTTAAGCACATTCTTGATGGTTTTTTCAGGGCGATCCAATGAGACGGCACTGATCAAACCATTTACAAGTCGGATCAACTCCTTATGCTGATTATCAATCTGAGGCACACCTAGGTTAAGTTTATCAGACCACTCCAATCTCTTCATCCCACCTCCGTGTGTAGGCAATGAGTACTGAATCTTGTGTAAGGTTTAGCTTTGCGAATCGCGTCTATGATGTTATCTAAAAATTAGCATCAATTTTTATTTTCTGGAATAAAAAGTTCATAATTTGAAACAAATAAGAAAGTTCTATATGTGGAAAAACAAACTGAATTTCATTATTCTCGCCAGTATCATGGCTACTCTTACTCTTCTGGTTTCCGGCATACAATCTTATATGCTTTACCAAACCTTCCTGACTGAACAAAGAAACAGATTAAATGACCTCGTAGTCAGCCAAGCCAGCCTTGCCAAAGAATTTATAAATTACCATTCCCCTGACGCAAAAAGGGACAAAGACACCCTTAACCTTGAATACGCCTTGAACCATCTGGCAAACGCCCAACAGAAATTCACAGTTAACAGCAATAGCGGTGAATTCACCATGGCTGTAAAAAACAACAACTTGATTAACTTTTTAGTTGTAAACGGGCAAAGGGTAAAAAATGAAAGCCCATTGAACAAAATAACGTTCGGAGACCCTAGAGCACTTCCAATGCAAAAAGCTCTGGAAGGTGATTCAGGAACAATTATCGGTCTGGACTATGAGGGACAAAAAGTCCTTGCTGCATATACTTGTGTTTCAGGAGCCGGCTTAAAACTGGGCATG
Source organism: Maridesulfovibrio spiralis (SeqCode) (assembly GCF_048571135.1). Classification (NCBI taxonomy): domain Bacteria; kingdom Pseudomonadati; phylum Thermodesulfobacteriota; class Desulfovibrionia; order Desulfovibrionales; family Desulfovibrionaceae; genus Maridesulfovibrio; species Maridesulfovibrio spiralis (SeqCode). Next base: position 4,182,090 of record NZ_CP182344.1, read on the forward strand.
GTTGCTAAAATAGACCTCGTAGACATACAAAAACCATTTATCATCGTCAGCATTGAAATTTTTGCGATTGGAATCCTGCTGTTTGCAATAAGCATCACAGTACTTCACTTTTTCAGTGATCCATTTTTTAAAAAAATGGAAAAAAGCAAACATGAATACCGTGAATTGGTTGAAAATGCCAATTCACTGATTATACGAGTTAACGAAAAAGGCTTAATAAGCTTTGCCAATAGTTTTGCAACAACTATTCTTGCACAGGAGAACTCTGGACTCATCGGAGAGCCGCTTCTGGCTATTCTCTCAGGAGATTTAAAGCCTGACACAGGAGAAACTCCATCCATCCACTCTGCAATCCGCTTTTTTGGCCCAGATGGTGGGCCATATGAACGCCCCTGCATTAAGGAAGGAAACATTGTTTGGCTTGCTTGGAGAATTAGAACCACCCATAATCCAGACGGAACCCCCAAGAGCTTACTCTGCATAGGTAACGATATCACAGCTAAGTATAACGCCCTTGAAAAACTCAAAGAGAGCGAATCAAGATATCGAAACATATTTGAAAATGCCCCGCTAGCTATGGTGTATTTTAAAAACAACGGTGAAATTTCAGACTGTAATGACACTTTTTTAGACTTGATGGGTGCACCCAGAAACAAAATAATCGGCTTCAATACAGCCGAAAAAAGCTACCCTGACATGCAAAATGCTCTAAAAAAATCCATTCATGGTCGGTTTTCCTCGTTCGAGGGGGTATACACCTCCATTACAGGCCAAAAAACAACCTACTTAAGGGCGGTATTCAACCCTGTTAAAAGCCATGAGCCACCATATGAAGTTATCGCCACGCTTGAAGACATCTCCGCCCGCAAAACTGTGGAACATGAGCTGGCAGAAAGCGAAAGGCGATTCAAAGGCATAGCCAAAGCTTCTCCGGTAGGAATCATGATTACAGATACGCATGGCGAGATTCAATATGTCAACAAACGCATGGTCAAGATCTGCGAATCAACACGCGAAGAACTTATGTCTGAAAGCTGGACAAAAAAGATCCATCCTGAAGACCAGACTGAACTCGAAAACAACTGGTACAAGACTGTTCCGGCTCTCTCAAACAAGGCTGAATTCAGAATCATAAGAAAGAACGGTCAACCCCGATGGGTATTGGGCCAGCTCGTTGAACTGGAAGACAACCACACGATGACGGGATACGTCATAACCATAACAGATATCACCAATGTTAAAGAGGCGCAGCAGGAACACCGCAGGCTCAGTACAGCAATTCATCAGGCAGCAGAAGCAATTATCATAACGGACACATCTGGAATCATCGAGTATGTCAATCCGGCTTTTGAAAGAATCACGGGATACAGTGCAGCGGAAGCAATCGGCATGAATCCCAGCATTCTGAAAAGTGGCGAACACGACGATTATTTTTATACTGAGATGTGGGTAAAAATCACTCAAGGCAAAACCTGGACCGGCAGATTCATCAACCATACCAAGAGCGGGAAAAGATACACTCAGGAAGCAACAATCACACCGGTTAAAAATGAAAATGGTCAAATTGTCAGCTTTGTCGGCGTAGCCAAAGATATAAGCCAGCAATTAATGGTGGAAGCCCAACTCAGACAAGCCCAGAAACTTGAATCCATAGGCGAGCTTGCAGCAGGGATAGCCCATGAAATCAACACGCCAACACAGTACGTAACAACCAACATCAAATTTCTTGACGAGAGCTTTGGCGAACTAATTGAAAACTTGAATAAAATCAAAAACATAAGATCCAATTTAAATAACAGCTCTATTGAAGAACTCGCTGCTGACCTGAATCAAATGATAGACGATGACAACATCTCGTACTTAGCTGAAGACATTCCCAACGCCATCAATGAATCAGAGGAAGGTTTAAGGCGTATATCTGAAATAGTAAAATCAGTCAGGCAATTGGCCCATCCAGGAGAAACCCGAAAAGGGTATTACAGCCTGAATGAAATAATCAATGATGCTGTAACTGTATCTGCCAACGAATGGAAATATATCGCTGACATCGAGCTTGACTTAGAGCCGGACTTACCGGAAATACCCTGCTTAAAAGGGGAAATGGGGCAGGTTGTCCTCAATTTGATAGTCAACAGTGCTCATGCAATTGAAGAAAAAAAACAACAAGACAAAGGGACTATAGCTATTTCCACTTTTCTGGAAGAAGATTCCGTTGTATTGAAAATTAAAGATAACGGCTGTGGGATGTCGCAATCAGTCATAGAGAGGGCATTCGATCCTTTCTTCACCACCAAACAAGTAGGCAAAGGAACAGGACAAGGACTCGCAATAACGCATAATGTAATTGTTACTGCCCATAGTGGAAGTATTCAGATTGATTCAAAAGAAGGCGAAGGAACAACTTTGACTATCAAGCTACCAACGTAGGTCGGCACAGCCATAAGTTATGACTAATTTTTATTGTGAGCCGGGAAATGGATGAAAAAGGTAGTGCCTACATCTTTTTCAGAAGAATACCGAATTTCACCACCATTCTTGGTGGTTAATGTGTGGACTATATAAAGCCCTTGCCCTGTCCCTTCTCCAATATCCTTGGTCGTAAAAAACGGATCATAAATTCGATGCTGGATATCTTCAGTAATCCCACACCCATTGTCTTTGATAGCAACCTCAACAAACCTTCCAATATTTTGGGTACGCACTGATATTTCACCCAAATGATTCTCACCAAACTTTGCCCGAACAGCATGAATGGCATTCATCAAAATGTTCAAAATAATTTGATTCAATTCACTATAAATTGCGTCAACCAATAGCAGATTGGGGTCGTAGTCTTTTGTTATTTCAGCAACATGCTTCCACTCATTTCTGGTAATTTCAATGACGTTAGCAATTATTTCATTCAGTTTAACAACGCTCTTATCTGCGTGTTCAGGATGAGCAAACTTATTAAATGCTTTAACAATTCTTGAAACCCGCCTAATTCCGTCTTTCGACTCTTTAATGACAGAAGGAAGCTCTTGCTTCAGATATTGCAAATCATCACTTGCAAGAGATAAATCTTTACCTTTCCCCGACAGGAGAGATGAAAGACTCTCTTCGATAAAATCGAGATTATGGCCAACAAAATGGATCGGGGTATTAATTTCATGCGCGATACCTGAAGCCAGCTGACCAACACTCTCCATCTTGCGCGCTTGAGCCAACTGGAATTCAATGTCCTTTCGGTTGGTTATATCCTGAACAATAAATATACCGCCTTCAAATTTGCCACTCACATCTTTCATCCTGGCAAAATGAATCATAAAATAACTAGCTTTACCTCCGATAAAAACATTTTTTTCAAAACTTCTTTTAGGCAAATCACCAGTTAAAAATTCATTACTCTCTATAGAAAGCCAGGGCAATATAGAGGTAATCTTTTTACCAATGGGCAAATGTTCTTTTACATAATCATCACCGTAATAACCAGCACCAGAGCTTGTCTCTATTCCAAGTAGTACAGCCGCGGCGTAATTGAGATTGCCAACGTTTCCATGGGCATCAACAAGAAAGACAGGGACACTTATACTTTCAAAGAGGGTCAGGTACTTATTCTTTTCGTTAGTCATCTCCCTGTTCGAATGCTGAAGCTCTAAAATTACATTATCCGAATTCAAACCGGACCACTCTGAACAGAAAGCTATCTCAATCAAGTCAAAGACTCTTTCCACGAACTTTTTATAAAATTCCCTTTGCGTATCCGCTACATCCATCTCCATGACCACTTCTTCAAAAACATACCTGTAGTATTTATACAATCCTAGAAACATCTGCAGACTGATGCCACGTTTACGGTGAAGACGAGCCTCCTTAATCCCAAAATCTGCAATTAAACTGTTTTCGAACCGATCTTCCGGTGAAAACTCAGGCAACTTATTCTCAGCAATATCCAAACCCTGAATAATGGCATCCGACAGGCCAACGATGGACACCCGCCATGCTTCAAGAAGTGTAGAGGTATATTCTGCATAACCTTGAATTTTGGCATAATGAAGAATCCTTTCCATCAATTCTGACTCATTCTCTTTGAGATAAATCGCCAATTCATGCATAATTCACCAACACTTTTCCTTAAAACTATAAATATTTCTTCAGCGGTAAATCTTTAGTAATTATATGTTTTTTCACCCATGAAGCCACAAAACGATCGATAACATCACTGTCAATTTGTTCGCCGGCATAGAGTTTTTCAACCAACGTCTCGACAGCATTGAGTATTTTTTTATGCTCAGCTACATGGCTAGCCATATCCGGATAATTTACCTCAAGCATCAATTGCTCTTCCAGCCTGAAATGCTCCTGACAATAGTTCAACAATTCTCGGACAATCACGAGATACTTTGAGCTGGAGCGTTTTTCTGCAACGGCGCAGCGATTAAGAATTTCGAACAATTTTTTATGCTGTTCGTCTATTTCAGCATTTCCGACAGAATATTTTTTATCCCAGACTATCTTATCCATTAATTATCCTTGGGATTCTTTTTGGTATCTGCATAATATCCTATCTTGGCTTTAGGAGCCAGATAGTTCATTTGATCCTTGGTTAATTCTTTCGGCGAAAGCACCCGCTCCACTCTCGAATCAAGATCTGTCCCCAACCTCAATATCATCGCCTCATGCTTAGGGACATTAAGGTCACAGATAACAACCTCCGGAAGCAACGGATTTTCGCCGATACTGACCACCATAGCAATTTCGCCTGAATCAAGTTCACACAGAGAACCGGGCGGATAAACTCCCAGCATCCTGATAAATACAGATAAAATCTGATCATCCAGCTTCTTACCATAAGACTTAAACATAAGTGCCAGAGCCTGATGAGGGGTCAAAGACTTGGTATGATCTCTCTTGTTAATAAGATTGTCATAAATATCTGTTGTAGAGACAATTTTTGGCAGAAGGCCTAAATTCTCATAAGGAATCTGTGCAGGGTATCCCTTGCCATCTTCATATATATGGTGATGGTATACGACCCTCATTACTCCACGAGTAACCGACTTCATCCCTGAGAGAAGCCCGACCCCGAACAAAGGGTGCATTTTATATAAATTGTATTCAGGAGCTGTTAGAGGGCCTTTTTTGTAGGTTATTCGCTTAGGTATTTTGGACTTGCCTATATCGTGGACCAACGCACCGAATGCAAGATCTTTCATTTCTTCATCTTCAAGCTCAAGCTCTTTTCCCAGCATGCAGGAAAGAATCGAAACATTTAACGAATGATAATACAATTCTTCATCGTCTGAAGCAGAAAGATTAATTAAGTTCAGCGTAGTTTCTACATCGCTTAAAAAGAAATCGGCAAAACTATGAGCCATTTTCTCAGCTTCATCACAAAAAGAAACCTGACCGTTCAATACGCCCTGCATTATACGGTTTGCTTCTTTTGCCGATTCAAAAAAATTTTTTTCCGTTTGAACATAAGCCTCTTTTCTTTTCCTGAGAGCAGAAGCTTTTTTCTCTTTTATGGCAGCATGGTCAGTAGCAGGTTTAACGGGCTTTACCTTAGAGTCGACTTCCATAGGATGAGCATCGCTCTTGTCAGGATCGTAGTATACGAATTCACACCCGACATTTACTAAATCATTAATCTGACTCTGCTTTTTAATTTTAAAATTTGACCGAAAAAAAGGATGACTAAACCAGGGCAGATCCTTCAAATGAATATGCATCCCGGCCTGCAGTCTTTTGACAGAAATTTTCTTAAGCATCATCATCCTCACAAAGAAGAACACTTTCCCGGATCAGGACCGGTTCAGTAACATCGAGGATGTCATGCGCATGTCGGTGTATAAAATCAATATTCTTTTCAGTTAAAGACTGCCCCTGCTTGATCAGTAAAACCTTCTTACCTTTTATGACCCCATATAAATCCTGAGCCATAATCATATCTCTTTGCAAGCCTAATGGAAAAACTTCACGATTATAGTATGAAGCCTCATCGCCTAAAGAATCTTTAAAAACACTCAAAATATCCCTATCATACCAGTCCTTACGACTATTCAGAATGAAGATACACTCGCCAAGGCTCTTACCTTTCTCTTCAAGATAATGAGCATCGAAAAGCACTCTAAGCAAACGGGAAGCATATGGTATTTCCGTTTCTTTTACATCATCGCTAGGCAAACCTTTTCCGTTATACCTTTTATTTATGTATTTCATCTCCCTTAATGGCTTCGTATCAATTTCAACCATCACAAATCCGGCCATTTCCTCCATCTTGTCAATTTGCTTGATTAGGGAAGGTGTAGCTTCTTTTTTTGTATGGTTGCCCGACAATAAATCCATTGTAAGAGTGTCATCCATTGTGGTCATAATGCTTAAGTAGTAAGCAAGTAGATCGTGCACATAGTCCAAATCATAATCTATATGCGAATTCATCCTCTGAAGATAATTACTAATTCTTGAATAGCTCCTTTGAAAAAGGATGCTTTTTGAACCATAAAGTTCAACAATAAGGTGCAAAAGCTTTTGATCAATATTCCTCTTTTTTCTTTGAGGAGAGCTTTGAACAGCGGCGAGAATAGATTTCCTGCTGCACGGCTTGACAATTATCTGATCAACATTGTTATCATCTTTAATCTCTTCCCGGTCTGCAGAATCCAGATATGATGAAATTAAAACAATATTAGCTGAAATAAACTTTGAACGAATTTTTGAAATATTATCTTTAACGTCAGAATAAGTCTTACATTCAAATACAACAACATCAGGCCGAACATCGCTTATAGTCAACACGATTGAAGAGTAATCATTTTCCGCAACCAATACATGATACTTCTCATGCAGTAGCTTTACTAATAAACTGGAAAGAGTGTTGCTGTTTGAAATGATTAAAACCTGCTTCAAGGAGTCCTCCTAAATATCTGAAAAAAACTTACTTTCTTAATAGCAGAATTTAATCATAACTTTCAACAATTAATACAATTTTTATATTTTAAGGAAAATTCGCCAATGATATGCAAACAGCGTCCAGACGCTTAGAGATGAAAGCTTCAAGCCCATTTTGCATTCGATACGGCAAAACAGAACCGCACCCAAATGACCTAAAGACCAATTCCATTATTATAGGGAAAAGCTATGCGAACCTTTGTTCCATCACCGTACTCAGAACTGATATCAATATATCCATCATACTTTTTTACAATACTATAAACAAGCGACAACCCCTGCCCTGTGCCCCTACCCTGTTCTTTCGTTGTAAAAAAAGGATCATATACTTTTGAGATATGCTCTTCCGATATTCCACACCCATCATCGGAAACTTCAAGATAAATATTTTGTTCATCAAATGTGGTCTTTATATTCAAATTACCGACTTTACCAGTACCTGTATATTTATCCTCAAGAGCATGCGCAGAGTTAACAATTAAATTAAGAACAAGTTGCTCAATCTCGACGGGATCACAATACAGCATTGGCATTTCATCCTGAAGGTCGAGAGAGACTTCAGCAAAGTACTTCCAGACATTCTTACTCACAAGAACAGCTTCATTTATGACGCTTACGACATCTACAAGTACCAAACTTCCCGGCTGCAAATGAGATATCCTTTTAAGAGTGCCAACAATCCTGCTGATTTTATCAATACCCGAAATTGATTCCTTTGCCGCATCCTTCATTTCAGAACAAACTTCCTTCCCACCATCATCAGTCATGGCAAGAACGTCATATATAAATCTTAAATTAGCTTTAATGTATTGTATTGGCGTGTTTATTTCATGCGCAACCCCTGCAGCCAGCTGCCCGATAGACTCAAGCTTTCTGGACATCAACAGTTGCTCCTCCAGCTCTTTTCGCGGCGAAATATTAACGTGTGTTCCAGTCATACGGACAGGATTACCCTGCGCATCAAACTCTACGGCTCTCCCCCGGCTAAGTATCCAGAGCCACTTGTCATTTTTTGTTTTCATGCGAAACTCAACAGAAAACGGAGTTCCTTCTCGTAAATGATCTTTAATAGCAGCCGCAACCCTATCCTTATCATCTGGATGGCAAAGAGCCTTCCAGTTTTCAAAAGTCCCAGGAAATTCGAGATAATCATACCCCAGCATAGTGTACCATCTGGGGTTTAAATAGATTTTATCACTCTCGATATTCCAATCCCACAGACCGTCGTTTGTTCCACCAAAAGCATAGCTGAAACGGGTCTCACTCTCCCTTAAAGCATTTTCAATCTTTTTCCTTTCCGAAATATCAATGATAAGACCTTCAAGTCTTACAACTTCGCCATCCTCCACAACACCACACCCAGATTCCCAAACATCACGCAAGCTTCCATCCGAGCTCACAATTCTATACTCTAACTCATAAGCCGAACCTACGGCCAATTCATGCATCACAATTTCCCGAACCCTCTTTCTATCGCCTTCAAATATAATCTCATTGTAAGAAAGCTGCTCATTATTAATTATCTGCTCTGGCTTATATCCGGAAATATCTTCAATTCGGTCACTTATGAAATCCATTGTCCAGTCCTTATCATTTTGGCAAATAAACGCAGCACCCGGAAGGTTGGCTATAAAACTTTTCAGTTGCCGTTCAGACTCACGCCACAACAATTCATTTCTGCGAGCCTTACCTTGAGCCAACTTAAGCCTTTTATTTATCCTGAAGAGATAGGTTATCCAGCCGCCAAAGATAATCGCAAAAACCAGCAAAACCGCGTACATCCGAAACAATTTTTCAGAACTTGAAGTATCTATATAAGACGAACCGAACCACCTATTATGGATTTCTGCTTTTTTTCCCGCAGAAAGAGCACTTAAGCCTTTATTAAAAATATCTCTTGCAATGGATTTATCCTTTTTAAAAGATGCGACTAAAACCATTTTTTCAGGCAAATTGAAAGCAAATTCGATCGTTGTAATACCAAGACCAGCAGCCCTGATCATATATCCGGCATTACCCAACACAACATCAACCTGACCAAATGCAAGTTTTCGTAACATCTCATCAACCGATTCTGCTTCAACCAGTTTTGCACCTTGCACTTTTTCGGCCATTTTCTTGTCAAATAAAAGACCCTTCTGATACGCTATGCGCTTTCCTTGTAAATTTATAATATTCTTATACTTCGAAGAATTACCACGAAGGATCATTGCCATCCTGTCAATTGAAAGATAGGGAGAAGAAAACACAAAATCCGTACTTCTTTCCTGAAGAGCAACACTGCACATCATACCATCAAGTTCACCATCCCTGACTTGCTGAAGAACCTTCGCCCACTCTCCGGCAACAACTTCGAAGTTTGCCCCGGTCAACTTGTTTACTTCATGTACAAGATCAACAGCATACCCACTCAGTTTACCATCTTCATCTATGACAACTGGCTCCCAATGACTATCCAGACCCAAACTTATAACTGGGTTACGGCTTAGAAATTTACGTTCTTCATTTGAAAGAACTGATTCACCTGCATTAACAATTGATATAAAGCCAAACATAAAAACAAAAAGCATCAGCAGATAACAAATAAACTTATTTCTCATACACACCCACTAGCTTACAATTTGCTATTTCACGTATGAAGTTATTCAACCGGTATCTTTAATATGAATTTTGCCCCTTCGCCAGGGACTGACTCCACACTTATAATACCTCTGTGCTTTTCAACAATAGAATAAGCAATTGCCAATCCTTGGCCTGTCCCTTCACCAACATCCTTTGTGGTATAAAATGGATCAAAAATGCTGTGGATAATATTTGAAGGAATACCAACACCATCATCTTCGACAACTAGCTCTATATAATCAGAGCCTTTATTTCTTGATGAAATGACTATACGCCCTTGCTCTTGCGACTTGTCATATTTCAACTTAATTGAATCTACCGCATTTACTACTAAGTTAAGTACAACCTGACTTATTTCACTAGGATCACACGTGGGTAGTGCTAAATTTGTATCAAGATCACACTTTATATCGGATACGTATTTCCATTCATTTTTTGTTATAGTCACAACACTTTCTACGATACTGTTCAAGTCGACTTTTTGATATCCGGTTCCACCGGGATGTGACAATTGTTTCATTGCACGCACAATCTTAGAAATATGATCAACACCCACTATAGAATCCTGAACAGCGCCCATCAGATCCTGCAACAGTTCATAATCCTCAGTATTTTTCAATTCCGGCAAAGAACTATTCATAAACTTCAAATTACCATTAATATAATGTAGTGGAGTATTTATCTCATGAGCAATACCTGCTGCAATCTGCCCGACAGACTCCATCTTTCGAGACAAAGCCAACTGTTGCTCAATATTTTTTTTCTTAGTTACATCCTTTAAAGAACCCATTACTTGTAAAATTGTATCATCTTCTGCTCTTTCGGTAACTTTCGCAACAACATGTTCCCATATCCAGATACCGTCATTACGTTCATATCTATATTCAATATCAACTTTGTCCGACTTACCACTTTGCAATTCCTGAATTTCACGCACTATACGAACCATATCATCAGGATGAATCCGTTCACCAGCCTGTTTTATTGAACCATCCCACTCTGATTTTGAAATCCCTCTAATAGAGTACCAATGATCACTTACAGTAACTTTATTTCCATCTTTCTTATACTCCCAAAGAGCAAGACCGGAACTCTGCGCTGCGAGATTTAAAAGAGCTTCAGACTTCTTAATCTCGATTTCAGCCTGCACAACATCTGTGATATCAGGAAATACGACGACAGCGGCAACCAGGTCACCGTTATTATAAACTGGGGCAGCATGAGCCCAGACAATACGGTCTTCAATATCAGGCCTGCGTAAAATATACCGCTCGTTGACAGTTTCACCATTTTTGAGTGCACGGGCAAGGGGTACATGAGCAGAAGCATAAGGCTCTCCATCAAAATGGAGCATGATCCACCGGGATACGTAATCTTCAACCTTAACGCCACTTACGAGTTCATCTTCATTTCTCTTCGCTATCCCAAGCCCTGCTTTGTTCACATAGCGCAACTGACCATCCGGGGCATCGGCAATAACGATTCCTGCAGGACTACAATCGAGTGCAGCCTGCAAAATAGCTGAGGTCTCCCTGAAAGCAAGTTCCGCTGTTTTACGTTTAGTAATATCAATCACGGTTCCATGTATTTTGACCAGATTCCCATCATCATATTCCCCCTTGAACGAGGATTGATAGTACCCATGACTTCCGTCCGGCCGCAAAAATTTTTGTTCAAACTCACCCTTGGCTTCGTCGTTGGAAGCAATTTCTATTAATTCTTCATCTCGTGAATTTTCATCAGGCCAAGGCGACAAAGCCATTATAGAATCTATAGAAGGAGCAAATACATTAGGTGAAAGATGAAAAATATCATAGACTTCATCACTCCAATCCACGTGTCCTGTCTCAATATCCCAAGTCCAGTAGCCCAGACCAGCAAGCTGATGGGCATCCCTTAAGCGAGATTCACTTTTCTTTAGTTCATTTTGAATAAGTCTACGCTCATCTATCTCGTGCAATAGTTTAACATTGGCCTGAACAAGGTTTTTTGTTCGCTCTTTGACTTTATCTTCTAGAATATCCTGACTCTTCTCCACGCTTTCAGCCATGGAGTTAAAAACTTTCACTAACACCCTGAAATCAACAGGCAGATCATTTCCGATTCGTTCAGACAGATTGCCCGCGCCAATCCTTCGGGCAGCACTGGAAATCGTTCTAATAGGATTGGCTATGGATCTGGAAATAAGCCAAAAAAAGACGACACTTATGGCAATGATGAAAACCATACTAAAAGCGATCCACCAGCGAAGAGCCAAAACTTTAGAAAACAACTGTTCGTGGTCCAGATACAACATTAGCGTCCATGAAAGATATGGCGACCTATCATGCTTAAACTCTTTACTGACTATCAGCTTTTCCCCAACACCCGCAGTTTCGACAACGACCTGACCACCCGACTTCAATCTCCTAAATAATTCCTGATCTCTAAACTTTTCATTCGGTTTATGTAATGCTGTGGAATATATAACTTTACCATCGTAGGTTAGGATATCTACCTGACGGACATTAAGGTCTCGAAGCGATATATTCTCCCCGTGGATCAAAGCAGAAAGCGGGGAGACCCCCTGCATAAAACCAATAATTCGCCTCTGATTGTCTTTCAAAACGATAAGAGTGCTGATTGCCGTCCTCCCATTTTTCAGCCGTACAATCTCCACTGCAGTTTTACCTTCTGAACTGACCGGCAACGAAGGATACGTTACAAGCTCACCTGATACAGCAGACGCAATATTATTACCGGAAACATCATAGATAATAACATTCTCATATATTTTGTACCCGTACTCTCTCTCAAAGAAAGATATAAATCTTTTTTTGAGCATGGATTCGATCTGGGCACGCCCCTCCCTATTTAATATATACTTACTTAAATCAACAGTAACATTAAAAAGGTTCATATCCTCTTCTATAAATTTAATATTATTCTGCAAATGCTTATTAATTCTCGAGGCAACAAGTGAAGCATCTATCAAGATTCTTTCATTAAGGGCATTGTAACTTTTTTGGTATACAATCGCTGATATACCAAGAAACAGAACAGTAAAAACTGTAATAAATATGAGGATACGGGTATTAAGTTTCATTTATCGCTCTTGATAAACTAAAGAACCGCCCTGAATTTGAGCAGGGTATAAAGGGAATGAAAACTCATTCGATCCGGACTCATTAACAACATCACCAAATAGTCCGGGATAAACAAATCCGGAAAACAGTTCGCGAGTCAGTGCAGGCGGAGACTCATCTGAACGGCCAATCAGCTGCGCAAGCAAGTTTACAAGGTCGTAGCCTATTGCTGAATAATGAGTCAGAGCTTCATTGGTTTCTTTCATAAAATAATTATTTGTATCAGCAATAAACGGAAATTCCGAATTATAAATAAGCGGTGCGGCAACATATACACCATCAAGCTCAGGCCTCTTAGCATACGTAGGACTGGCAACTATCTGCGGTGCGATAATCGGAAGTCCGGGAAACACTTTCTTAAACATTTTCACCAACCCTGATACATCCTCAGGGAAGCAGGAGAAATATATCAAATCGAGATCTTGCATACCCCTAAGCTTAACCTCAAGCTCACTACCAATCTTATTGTAGACGATTTTTTGCGTTGCAATCCCTTCTGAATTTGCAAGTGCAGCCAATTGATCAGAAACAGAATTACCATATATATTATCTATATTGACCAAAGCTATTTTTTTGGCACTTAATTTATGCATTATTGGCAATGCAGACTCAACTTCCTTCGAGGCCCACGGACCATATCTAAAACTATGAGTCGCATTTTTGAAAATATTTTCAGCAGTAGAAAGAGCTGCAACATGAGTAAAGCCATGTTTTGTAGCAACAGGTATTATGGCTTTTGAAATATGACTATAAATCGATATAACTACAACAGGATCATACTCCATTACTTCTAAAGCCTGCTTACTGGCCAACACACTATCCCGCTCACAATCACGTACAATCAAACTTAATTTCCTACCCCTAACGCCACCTTCTTCATTAATTTTGTTTACAGCAACCTCCATCCCAGTAAGAACCTGATGTTCATTTATAAATTCTTCATCACTTTGGTCACTAAGAACAAATATCGCACCAATTCTATAATCATCTTTAGAGTCAGGACAACCTGATATTAGAAAAGATGCTATACAAATGATTAATAAACAAAGCTTCTTTTGCATAATTAACCCCATTTGCATTTATTTTCACTTAATCAAGAACAGTACGCACAAAAAATTTACCTAACGATAGCACAGTTATTAATTCTATTCTAGTTCAACAAAACATTTAACAAACCTTTAGCTCAACATTTCCACCGCCCCACTCAGCACAACCACTATCTTCTTTAAATCAAGTACTTACAAACGAGAAAGGATACCCATTCTCCACATATCACCAATACCGTTACCACCTATTGCGATTTCCGATAAAACAAAATATGGTCCTGCTTCGTATTGCCGGATCAAACTAATTATCGGGTTGGAATCTGATGCACAGCATTATGCATTTTCTGCCTTTCAGCACATGAGAAACCACATGGACCTACAAAAATCAGCTCATATTCTTTCATGCATTCTGGACCTCAGCCGCGACATTGTCGCCGTAACTATGCTTGGTTCCGAAAATAATTTTAACAAAACAACCGCTGCCAAACTCAAAGGAAGGCTCTCATTCTGTGCAATGGCACGGATTGCATCTCTTGGACACGAACGCAAAGCCACAGCTCAAGATATCTGCTGCCCCGGAGCCTTAGAGGCTCTAGGCTTATCAAAGCCATCCCCGGAAGCTATCTCCGGTCAACGGCTGCAGGGTTTCGGGCTTTACGCGAATCAAAATCTCGCAGCCAACGTACAAAGTTCCATGGCCCGTATTGAAACTTCGGGATACGGAATCCTCACGTCTCCCCTATCCGCATCAAAAAACTCGCCTGACTCACTCCTGCTACTGGTAAACGGATATCAGGCTATGCGGCTGGTACAGGGCTGGGCTTACCATAACGGCCCGCTGGAAAACATGTACCTTGTAGGCAACCGGGGAATTTGTTCTGAAGGGGTTGCGCGGCCCATCGTAAAGGGGAAACCGAACCTGACTCCATTATGCGCGAATACCCGCTACACTGCTAAATGGTCTGATGCCGAACTTGGATTCGGCATGCCATTTGATTGTGTGGAGTCATTATTAGACGGTTTAATCAAAACCATCCCCGCGGTGGAACCGGAGTACAGGAGAACAGCTATTGCCCAAAGATGTGAAGCGGCTGGAATCAATTTGAACATCCCTGCCGGGAACTGCTACTTTCTGCGCGCCTGATTATTTTCCATCCATTGAATTTTCTAACCATTAGACATTAAATTAATTATATTTTTCGATTTGTAACAGCCGTGCTTTTTCCCCTATCAATGATAAGTTTAAAACTTTAATTCTGAGGGAGAGATTATGCGTAAACTAGTGCTGTTTTTTCTTGCTGCGGCTCTTATTCTGCCGACCGCCCCTGCCATGGCGGCCAAATACAAAATCAAGTTCGGTCATGACCAGAGGGAACAAAGCCCTCACCATGATGCTGCAAAATACCTTAAAAAGCTCATCGAAGAAGGTTCCGGCGGAGAAATTGAAGTCACTCTGTACCCCAACCAATTACTTGGTTCCGGTACACAGATGGTGGAGATGGTACAAGCCGGTGCAGTTGAAATGATTGCCGTGCCGACCGCCAAGATTCAGGCTGTCGCCCCCACATTCCAGATTCTTGACCTGCCCTTTCTCTTCCCCACCAAACAGGGTCTCTATGACAGGCTCTACACCGACTTTGGCCAAGCCCTGTACGAACCTCTCGAGGCCAAGGGGATTCACGGACTTTCATACTGGGGCATGGGCTTTAAACAACTCACCGGTAATTTTCCCATCCACAAACCTGCGGATTTCAAAGGCAAGAAAATCCGCGTAATGCCTTCCCCTGTTATCCGCGAACAGTTCAAGGCTCTGGGCGCAAGTCCGGTTCCCATTGACTTCCACGAACTCTACAATGCACTGCAGCAGGAAGTAGTAGACGGTCAGGAAAACCCCCTCGTAGGGATCTGCACCATGAAGCTCTATGAAGTGCAGAAATATATGGCTATGTCCAACCACGCTTTTCTCGCGTATGGACTTGTGATCAACAAACCCTTCTTCGAAAGCCTGCCCGCAAAATACCAGAAGCTTCTGCAGGAATCTGCTGCCAAGTCTGCAACTTATCAGCTGGACCTGATTGAAAAGCGTGACGCCGGTTACCTTGATACCATCAAAAAAGCCGGTGTGCAGGTAAATGAACTTACCCCGCAGCAGACCGCTGATTTCCAGAAAGCCCTTGAACCTGTTTACGCATGGTTCCGCAAAAACGTCAGCGGCGGCTCCAAATATCTGGATATGATCGGTAAATAATTAAAAATAAGGCCCGGAGACCCAGCGCTCCGGGCCGTTATCATATGGTATACCATGTCTTTGATCCACACCGCTGACAACGTCCTGTCATTCATCATCAAAAGCATGCTCGGCAGCATAATTCTCTTTGCCAGTGTGCTTTTATTCACCAATGTGGTCATGCGCTACCTTTTCCTCGCCCCTATTTTCTGGGCAGAGGAACTGGCACGCTATCTCATGGTCTGGCTTATTTTTCTGGGGGCAAGTCAGGTTGCGGGGGTCGAAGGACACATTTCAGTCAATATCATTACCAGAATCCTCGGTACGCGCGGGAATTTGTATCTTTCGAAACTTGGAAACCTGTTCAGCCTCATCTTCTGCGTGGCATTGACATACTACAGCTGGAAACACACCATGCGCGTCTGTAATGCGCAGCAGGTAACAGCCGCACTGGATCTGCCCATGTGGTGGGCTTATCTGGCTGTTCCCGCCGGAAGCGCGCTGATGTCTCTGCGCTATGCTTTTCAATTGTTCGGCTACAAAGGAAAAGGGGCAGCCAGATGACAGCACTCATTTTCGTTTTATTACTCATACTCATCGGATTGAACATACCGATCTTCATTGCTCTGGCAGGTACGGCCTTTGTCATTTTCGCCCTGTTTACCAACATGCCGCTCGATATTCTTCCGCAGCGCATGTTTGCAGGTGTAGAAGGAATGGCTTTGCTGGCAATTCCTTTTTATATGCTCGCGGCCTCAATTATGGGTAAAGGCGGAGTTACGGCGCGACTTATCCGTTTTGCCTCAACTCTTGTGGGACATCTACCCGGAGGACTTGGAATTTGCGCCGTGCTTTCCAGCCTGTTCTTTGCGGCTATCACCGGTTCGACCGCATCAACAGTGGTTGCCATCGGCGGCATTTTATATCCGGCCCTTCGAGAAGCGGGCTATGATAAAAATTTTTCCCTCGGACTGGTAACCAGCTCTGCTTTGCTGGGCATGATCATCCCGCCCAGTAACGCCATGATCATCTACGGCTCCATCACCAAAGTTTCGGTTGGAGCTTTATTCATGGCCGGCATCGGGGCCGGACTTGTTTTTGTTAGTGTCTATTCCGGCTGGTGCGTACTCTACGCCAAACGCAATGGACTCCGTCTTGCCCCGAAAGCCAGGCTAGATGAAATTATACAAGCCGGACGCGAGGCCGGATGGGGACTCGGATTTCCGGCAATCATTCTGGGCGGAATTTATTCCGGTGTATTTACCCCTACGGAGTCTGCGGCTGTTGCCGTGGCTTATGCAATGTTCATTACCATGGCAATTCACCGGGAGCTTTCCATAAAAGAATTGTGGGACATATGCTGCGAGACAGGAAATGTTTCAGCCCGAATTCTGATAATGGTTGCGGCGGCGACCCTGTTTTCATGGCTGCTGACAGTGGAAAATATAACCACCCAACTGGTAGCCCCGGTTATGGCCCTGGAGCCGCCACCGTGGGCAGTACTCATGTTCGCCAATGGTTTTATGCTGATCTCGGGTATGTTTATTGATGTATTTTCCAACATACTGATCTTTACCCCACTAATGAAACCGCTACTCCATTCCGCAGGAATCAGTGAACTTCATTTCGGAATAATTGCCTCGGTCAATGCGGATATGGGCAACATTACTCCGCCATTCGGGCTGAACTTATTCATTGCCAGCGGAGCTTTCGGTGTAAGCTACTTCAGGATGGTAAAAGCAATACTCCCATGGCTTGGACTGGCGATATTCTGCCTTGGAATTATCACCTACATCCCCGAAATATCACTCTGGCTTCCGGGCGTGCTTTATCCGGGACACCAGTAATATAGTCTCAAATATCCTGAAACCGCTTCCAATTGTTCCGGTTGTCATGCCAAAAAGAACTACTTAATCTCTCTGCACGAAGACCTCAATTAAGCCTAAAAACAAATTGGCTACACTGCTACTTAGGATTGGACTGGAATATAACTTTCCATTATGCTTCTTGTCCGCATTTCGTCGAGCAAAGAGGAATCATGTCAGAGAATAAGAACAGAAAAGAGTTATGGAAAAACACATCCGCACTTCCTTGCAGAAAGGAATACTGCATTTTTTCAGGGAAAAAACCCATGTGCGAGATGTTGGATAAAGCAGGTGTTCCAAATCAGGGAAAATGGCGTTCTTTAATTCTATATTTCAGAAGCTTATCCGATCAGGATTCCCTTGACCAGAATCAACAGAAAAATATGCGTAAACTGGTCATTCAGGTGACAAAAGAGCGGGACTACTCTGACGAAAGCTATAAAAAGCTGATCAAGGAAATGCAGGACATCATGAACAGCCCGCTGAAGCAAAAACTTCAGGAAGCCTTAATGGAAACAGCGGCCATAGCTGAAGAATACAGCATGTTCCTTGATAAAAATAAAAGCCGTGTTTCAAATCTGGGGGAAAACACTGTCCGCGACATCAAGTCCGGCATTGACCCCGAGGCCATGATCAAAAATATCCAGTCATCATTCCGTGAAGTAATTGCCGGAATGGAAAAAGACATCGCCGCCCTGCGGGCTATCACCAAAAAAGACGGATTGACCGGACTATACAACAGGCGTTCGCTGGATGCATTTCTCGCAGATATTCTGATCAACAAAAACACCATGCAGCCAATGCAGGTATTCCTGCTCGACCTCGACCACTTCAAGAATATCAACGACACATACGGTCACCTGGTCGGTGACTATGTCCTACAGGCCGTAGCCGATCTCTTGAAACAACCGGGCAAGCAATACGAAAACCGCGAGGATCTGATCTACTTTCCCGCGCGCTTCGGTGGAGAAGAATTCGCCTTATGCCTTACCGGTTTTGAGTTCGAAAAGGCAGTCGAAATCGGCGAAAACCTGCGTAAATCCGTACAGAACATGAAGCTGGCAATCGAGGATGACAATGGAAAACAGGTCGAGGTAGGCCTGACCATCAGCATGGGCTTAGCGCAAAGCAGCCCCCTGTCAGATGATCCTGTTTCCAACATCCTAAGACGTGCAGATGCGGCCCTTTACAAAGCCAAAAACAATGGTCGTAACCTGCTGGTTATTGATGAAGGCAGCCGATAAAAGATTGTACAAAGACACTGACATTTTCTATTAAATATAAAAAAAGACGGGCACTGGATCTTAACGATCAGCGCCCGCCTTTAATTATTCTAAGATTTATAAATCTGTAAAACTACAGGAACCTTGCAATTTCATCGACTTCTCTACGCTTGGTTGCCGGAGGCTCTTCATCAGGATGGCCGTAAGTTATCAGTGCTGCAACGGTTTCGTCTTGGGGCAGGTTAACGATACCGGGGATAGTATTTTCATCAATAACACCGAAAATACAGGTCCCGATACCCTTGGCATGAGCTGCAAGACAAAAAGTCTGACAGGCGATACCGGCGTCAAAAACTTCCCAGACACTACCTTTCTCGGTAGCATAATCTTCATTATCCGGGAGTTTTCCGGATTTGCCTTTTACAAAACTGAGTACGGCAACACCTTTCGCATTTTCGAGAGTCTTGATGTTGTATGTAAAACCCTTAACACCGTCAGTTGCAAGCTGTTTGATTATCTTCTCGTCATCAACAAGGGTGTAACGGGCAACCTGATAATTGGCCCATGAAGGAGCCCAACGGGCTATATCAATAATTTCCTTCATGAGTTCGCGGTCAACTTTTTCATTCTTATACTTGCGTACACTTCTACGTTCTTTGATCATGTCGATTGCGTTCATTTTAATCTCCTGCTTTAAAATTAATCACTCAAGCGCAACCAAATCCAAGTTCTTCGAAGAATAGCAGTATATTCAATTCATACAAGTAGGCACATTTTTTTAACGTAGTATTCAATAGGTGACAATTGAGTTTAATCAAACACTTAGAGATCTAAAAAAAAGGGCGTACACAAAAATATACACCAAGCAGACCGATGGTTACGCCTGCCGCTTTTCTGAAAACCGCCCCTCCCTGCTGCCAGCTGCTGCTTTCCAGCATACGTCGAACCATTGCAGTGGAGCTTCCTGCCACAGCGATAGGCAGGCAATGCCCTATCCCGAAAAGAATTATCAACAGAATTCCGGCAGCAATCTTACCCTGCACAGTAATAATCGCTAAAATAGGCGCAATGAACCCGAAAGTGCAGGACCCCGAAAGGATGCCGTAAGCCAGCCCCAGCACAAATGCCCCGCTGTAGCCTTTGAGCTTGAAACGCCCCATCAGGCTTCCTGACATTGAGCAACTGGCAACACCAAGCATATCCAGCGCAACCCAAAGCAGAATGCCGCCGACAAAAACCGTCCACCAAGGACCGACATCGCCCATCATCTGCCCGAACATGGCGCAGACTGTACCGATCAAGGCAATAGTAATGAAGAGTCCCACGGTAAACAATCCGGCATAGACGAAGGCTTTGCGCCCTTCCACCAGCACATTCTGTCCACCGACATAGCCGACAATCAACGGAATTGAAGCCAGATGGCATGGCGAAAGCAGCACACTCACCATACCCCACAGAAAACAACCAAGTCCGGCCCAGACTGTGCCGCTTATGATCCAGCTGTTAATGGCTAACAAGAACTGATCCATAATCTACCGGACACCCAGCTCTTCTAATTTACTGATGATACTCTTCTTATCCATGAAGCCAACATGGCGATATTGCTCCTTGCCCTGTGAATCATAGAAAATCTGAGTTGGGATAGCACTGATTCCGTATTTTTCAGCCTCTTCACGATGCTCCCAGACATCAATGAACGCAATGACCGCTCTCCCGTCATATTCGCGGGACAACTCCTTGATTATCGGGGACATCATCTTACAGGGTACGCAGGAGTGTGCACCGAGATCAACCATAGTAACTTTCCCGGCGATAGGCAGTTCATGCGGCTTACCGGAGATAAAATCTGAAGCCGTCACCGAAGCTGTTCCCGACTCTTCGGCATCTGCAGAACAGGCGCAAAGAGCAAAGGACACAATTAACAGACACCCCAACAACATAATTTTATTTCGCATAATGACTCCTGCCGCAATACTACTTCAGCCACTTAAGCACTTCATTCTTGCCCGGAGCTTTACCAGTAACTTTCACTACACCGTCAATAACAACTGCCGGGGTTGAAAATACGCCCATCATGGCAATTTCCTGAAAATCACTAACTTTTACAACCTCAGCCTCAACACCGCTCTCAGCAACGGCTTCTTTTACATTTTTCTCTGCCAGTGCACACTTGGGACAACCGGGACCAAGAACTTGAATTTTCATTATTTTCTCCTGTAATTTAGAATTATACCTTATTTCATTTGCCTAGTACGTCAAACATCTTCTGGCATTATGCCAATTAACTAAAACCGAAAACAAACGTCATACAAACCGCAGTTCAATAACAGTTGTGCGTATGCTATTTGGCAAAATAGCCAATCTCAAAACAAAAAAAACAGCGCTAGCCGCTGCAACTATGTAAAGATCGCCGACACAACGCATCAAACAACTATCACCAAACCATAGTTTCTCATTTGGCAATATTGCCAAGCAGCCTTGATGTCAAGCAAAAGCATTATATTTACAATTCCCTAGCAGACCAATAACAAACTACTCCGGTGGGTTAATAGCACCTGATCCATTAAAAACAATCTGCCAAAGACGTTCAAATGCATGCCCGGTGTTGTTCACGTCCTCCGGATCAGCCATAATCAGCCTTAATGCGTTTTCATAAAAAGACTTGGGCCGAGTCAGAACCCTCTCTTTGCCGACAATGAAATTTCCAGTAGGAGCATTAGCAATAAACTGTTCCGGAGATGTTCTTTTGAACAGTTTTTCAAAAATCTCACCGACAGGAATATCCTTGCCCCACCCTTTCCACTTACCTTCTTTAGCAGGATCATGCATATCGTGGGGCCGACCTAAGCGGTCGCATCTGATCTTGAACCATGCAAACCCAAAAAAACCGATATTGCGGACCATCTTTTCATCAGCCAATTCAAAGAGCTGTTCTGCGCTTAAATCGTGTGTATGAAAGAAAGGATCGCCCTGTAAAAAGATGGTGTAGTCAGGAAAATCAGGATATCTTTCAATAATATGAGTGAAATATGTATGCGCCTCCCGACCCACGTTGGGCAAAGGAACAGCCCGGTCATCTCCGGCAGCGACCAGATCCCCGCCTTTATCATAAATAACTGCAGGCCATCCGCATTCATCAAGCCATGAGATATCTTCTTTATATCTGGCCACTACTATTTCAACACTGGATTCATTCATGAGTCGCTTCCATACGTTATGTTCATGCAATAGATTGTTTTAGATGTAAAATTTGTAAAAAATCAAGTCAATTACACCAAAGGTACAACCAGCAACCAAAAGCCGGGGTTCTCAATTGATTATATGGCAGTTACCAACACTTTACCTATGGACAAAACAAAGATAAAACTTGGTACTGATAATTTTTTATATATCCACACATAATCAGGTAGTATCAAAAAACAGACAATTAAGGAAAATCAATGCGTCATGACAGGTATAATTGCAATGCGGGCTGCCCGGTGGAGGCAACACTGGAGGTCATCGGCGGCAAATGGAAAGGTGCGATTCTCTACCATTTGCTGGAGAGGACCTACCGTTTTGGAGAGCTGAAACGAACTATGCCCAGCATAACCCAGCACATGCTCACCAAACAACTGCGAGAACTCGAAAAAGAAGGAATCGTCCACCGCAAAGTCTACGCACAGGTTCCGCCCAAAGTTGAGTATTCTGTCACAGAATACGGCGAAACCCTGCGTCCGCTAATAATGATGATGCGCGACTGGGGAAAAAAGCATTTCGGCCTATAAAAACTTCTTAGATTAAATCCCTGCAATAATTTTGTTTAATGACAAGACAGTGGCACTGCAAAATGCTAGTCTTCATCATTCACTATGGTCGGTAAGATACGACCTTCAAGAACCCTGTAAGCCTTTCCCGGCCTGAAGGTTCCTAAAATAATTAACCCAGCAAACTCAACGGAGCCCCTAGGACAATGGCTGTTTTTTCCATAAAACAACTCAGCAGAATATCACCACTTCTTGCAGTATTTACCCTAATCATTGTACTGTCCGGTTCCCCCGCAGCAGGACAAAATCTGCCGGGGACAAACCAATCCGCTCTTTCACAATTAACGGAAAGCGAGAAAGCCAGCTACGCCCCGAGCGGAGAAGACCTTGCAAAGGCTAAAGATGCAGGGAAAGAACTGACTCTGCCCCAAGCTATCCGCGACAGCATTCAAAGCACCGAGAAAGGTTACTCAGACCTGGATCAGGGAATTGATTATGTTACCAAGGGATTCAGCATAGCTCCACAGGAGATCAGCAAAGCATTGCACAACCTGACTGACGGTCAGGGAGCAGCTAGATTGTTAACAATTATCGCTGCTGTGCTTTTCATATACGGCGTCGGGCTTGCTGTGGAATTTGCGGTTAGGCGCATCTCATCCAAAATACGCCACAAAATCGAAGCCCGCCATACAGGAAACCTGTTCAACAGACTTATCAATGATCTAATCCTTACAGGCTTAGAAATCGCTTATTTCCTTATTTTTCTGTATGTTACAATCAACACAATGGTCCTATTCTCGCCTGTACCCAACGTAACCCTTGTCGCCGGAGGCTTCCTTATTCCCTTAACCCGGGCAAGAATAGGAATACTTATCCTGCGTTTTATCTTTTCACCCCGGTCAAAGGAATCGCGCCTTATCCCGATCACCTGCTATGCCGCCCGGCAGATTACTTACTGGGTTTCGATGGCTCTGGTTCTTTCGCCGCTTACTTCCCGGATCATATATACCCTTTCAAATATGGGAATGGCTGACGAAACAACCGCTGCCCTGTTCATGCTCGAGATACTTGTCCCGACCTCCCTGCTCATGATGCTCATCTGGAGAAACAAAACACAGCTCAAGAATTACATTCTCGAGAACTCGATCAACAAAGAACCGGGCACGTTCAATTACTGGCTGGCCAACAACTGGCATCGGCTTGCAATAGTTTATATGTGTGTGCTGATTGCCATGCGCCAAATCAGCCTTCTTCAGGGCAAGGAAATGGTTAACGCCCTACTGCTGAGCCTTATCTCTGTCCCGGCTGCAATACTGCTGGACATGACCCTGCTGGCCGCACTTAAAAACATCATCAGCAAGAAAAACAAGAACTTGAAGGATGACAATAAAAAACAACAGGATTTCGGATACATAAATCACGTACACTCCGGCCTGCAAGCAATACTCGGCGCAGGCCTTGTGCTCTACCTGCTGGAAGTATGGGGCATATCCTTCAATCTAGGGCATGCCCTTTCCAAAGGTGCGCTCAGTATTTTTATCACCGTACTGCTAAGCTACCTGCTCTGGGAATACTTATGCGGACTAATTGATAACCAGTTTGACAGCCAGGATGAAGAATCAGATGAAATGGACGAAATGGGCAAAGGCGGTTCGCGCAAAAACACCCTGCTGACGCTGCTCAAAAAATTCATGACCATCAGCATTATAACAATCAGCACCCTGATCATCCTATCCTCAATCGGTATAAACATCGGCCCGCTGATTGCCGGTGCAGGTATCTTCGGTCTAGCCGTAGGTTTCGGTGCCCAGACTCTGGTAAAAGACGTTCTCTCCGGGGTATTCTTTCTAATTGATGATGCCTTCCGAATCGGAGATTATGTTGAATCCGGGAAATTAAAAGGTACGGTAGAACGAATCTCGGTACGCTCAATCAGCCTGCGTCACAGCCGTGGACAACTTCAGGTTATCCCATACGGTTCACTGGGTTCTGTAACCAACTTCAGTCGCGACTGGGTTGCAATGAAGCTTGAGGTACGCGTGCCCTTTGATGTCGACCCGGAAAAGGTCCGCAAGATAATCAAAAAGATGGGTAAAAAGATAGCTGCCGATGAAGAACTCGGTCCTTTGCTTCTTGCCCCGATCAAATCTCAGGGTGTTAGGGAAATTGATGATTCTTCACAGGTTATCAGAATCAAATTCCGCTGCCGTCCCGGAGATCAGTTCTCCCTGCGCAAGGAAGTTTTCCATAGGGTCCGTGAGTCATTCGCGGCAAACGGCATTGAATTTGCGCCCAAGAAGGTCACAGTCCATCTGCCAAACATTGAAAATACAATGCTGACTAAAGAACAGCTGACCACAATAGCCGCAGCAGCGGCAGAAACTGGTCTGGCCCGGGAAGAACAGCAGGAAGACAAATAACTGCTGTTCAAACGTACAAATCCAGAACGAGGTAAATAATGCTCAACTTCAAAATAAATGAAGAACTCTGCATACGTTGCGGCAAATGCATCACCGATTGCCCGCCGATGTGCATCTCCATGCAGGAAGGCGATTTCCCGGTAATTCAAGACGAAAACAACTGTATGCTCTGTCAGCACTGTCTGGCTGTCTGCCCTACCGGGGCAATTTCCATCATGGGAGCAGACCCCGCAGATTCCATTGAACTGCAATATGAGCTGCCCACTGCACATTCCATGGAAACGCTCATCAAAGCGCGCCGCTCCATCCGTAAATACAAAAAGAATGCCCTTGATGAAAAAATCATCACCAGACTGCTGGAAACAGCCTTTCATGCGCCCACCGGAGTAAACGCACAGGGAGTGCTTTTCACCGCCACCACCACAGCGGAAGCGACTGAAGAGCTGCGCAAGGAAATATATGCAAAGGTCGGCAAACTGCTTGAAAATTGTGATTACGATAAGGATGACTTGCGCTTCCAGTATATGAACATGGCATACAAAGCATACACAAACCATAATGTAGATGTGATCCTGCGAGGTGCGCCGCATATCCTTATTGCCAGTGCACCCAAGACAATCCCTCTGCCCAAGGAAGATTGTATCATCGCACTGTCCACCTTCGACCTTTTCGCCCAAACCATGGGAGTAGGAACACTCTGGAACGGCATGCTCAAATGGTGTGTGGATGATTTTTTCCCGGAACTGGCCACCAGACTCGGCGTCCCCGAAGACCACGAAATCGGATACTGCATGGTTTTCGGCAGCCCGGCAGTACAATACAAACGTACTGTTCAACGTAAACCCGGCGCATTAAACTTTGTGAACTCTTTCTAAAGTATAAGGGGGAAGAATTTATAGTAAATTCTTCCCCCTTTTTCATATTCCCCGACCTCTTGCGACGCCACCTTTCTAGTGATATCAATCGCACCAAGCGAGCAACTCAAACAAGAGGCAAATATGGATTATATCGAATACGTTGACCGGGAAACCGGTTCCCTATGCCGGGAGACAGTGCCGGGAGAGCAATGGCTCAAATGGCTCTATCATCACCCCATGGGAAGAATTGCGCTTCATAGTGTAATTAAGAAAAAACTGGTATCCGCATGCTACGGACGCCTCATGGACAGACCTGAATCATGCAAAAAGATTGCAGGTTTTGTAAAAGACCTGCAGATCGACATGAATGAAGCTACCCGTCCTATTGAAGATTACACCTCCTTCAACGACTTCTTCATCCGTGAACTCAAACAGGAAGCAAGACCTGTGGATAATGCGGCAGACGCTGTTGTTTCCCCTGCAGACGGCAAAGTCCTTGCTTTCGAAAACATGTACAATATGAATCCCTTCTTCGTTAAGGGACAATCATTTTCTTTGGAAAAATTCCTGCAGAACGGTCATTTAGTCGACAAATATGAAGATGGAACCCTGCTCATTTTCCGTCTTGCTCCTGTAGACTATCACCGTTTCCATTTTCCGGCTTCCGGGCTGATTTCCGCTTCAACCCTGATCAACGGTTCCTATTTTTCCGTTTCGCCATACGCTGTTAAAGACATGCTTAGCGTATACTGGGAAAACAAAAGGGAATACAGCGTGCTTAAGACCGAAAATGCCGGAGACATCCTGCTCTGCGAAGTTGGCGCGACCATGGTAGGTTCAATAATCCAGAACTATGCCCCTGACAGCAAAGTCGAGAAAGGGCAGGAAAAGGGCTGGTTTAAATTCGGAGGGTCAACAGTCGTAATGCTGCTCGAAAAAGGCAAAGTAAGTATTGACTCCGACATTCTGCGGAATAGTGACCAGGGACTGGAAACAAGTATAAAAATGGGACAACACATAGCAACTGCCAAAATTTAGGCAAAACTAAAAGTGAAGAATTGTTTATTTATTAATATTCTTCACTTTTAAAATGCAAAACAATCATACATACAAATACGTTTTTAAAAGTTTGATTACAATTACCGAAAAATATATTTAAGGACTTCACTTATATCAGCTAGTATAATACACAGATTCACACCATAGCACTTAAAACATCTTTAAGCTGACGCTAAACAAGGCTACGCTGACATAATTTCATTTCACTGATCCGGGGAGGGAGTCTGTGAAAGCCATCTATTTTATTTTCGGAGCGTTTGACTCCTTTTGTATTTTTTTCTCGCGCCTATTGAGATCCCACAAGCCCTCTTTTTCTCAAGCTACAGGAAGATATCCGAACAACCATGTAAAGATCATGATCTTTCAGACGTACTCCGAATCTGATTGCAAGGGCTACCCATCAAGCCCTGAAACTCGATTTTCATCATAAAAATATCCAGACAAGCGGTCATCATTCAATAGAAATCGTTTTATAAACTTTCTTTATAACTTTTCTTTTGATTATTTTTTTTATATTCACTTGGATCCAAATAGGTTTAATCCTGTAGACCAACCCCCTAAGGACAATATAAACATGGCGTATAACAGTAATAAATATAAACTTTACTTAACCTTATCCATACTCGTTCTCCTTGCAGTGATTACCAGTGTAGCAATCAGTTTTGCATTTCTGAAAACTCTTTTCGCCACCTCAGAAATCATAAACTCGATCATCGTCATTGTTTTCACCGGGAGTGTGGCTACTGCTTTCCACTACATTCTCTCTGTACGCAGGGATATGCGCCTTTTCAGTGAATTCACAGAATGGTGCGAACATCCTGAACAAAGCTCTTTTGAGCTTGACGACTTGAATAAGGGTCTCCTTGGAAACGTGCTTGTTTCAATCGGCTGCTCAATAAAGGAAAATGGTGTCCTGATCGTTAAATCGTCCAGTGATGGTCGTTCCATTATAGAGAGCCTTGAACAAAATGTATCTTCCCGCTCATCACTGATCTCATTTCTCAGCGGATTCCTTGTCCTGCTTGGGCTGATGGGTACTTTTCTCGGCCTGACCCTGACTCTGCAATCCATGGGTGAAATCCTTTCCACCCTTGCCGGAGGCCTGACCGATTCCAGCGATACATCCATCATGCAGGTCATGATTCAACTTATTGTTGAGCTGAAGAACCCCATGGCCGGGATGGGGACCGCATTCTCCACCTCCCTGTTCGGCCTTGCAGGGAGTGCCGTTGTCGGTGTCCTGTCCATCCTCATGAGCCGCATGCATGACCAACTCAAACAACGCCTTGAAAACTGGCTCAATGATAAAACAGAATACTCCGCAAATAAAACCAGCACTGGAAGTGCTGTATCCGCAGATCAGGACCTCGGCAGCCAGATGGCGGCTATTTCTGATCAGTTGGAACGCAACAATGCCGCCCTTCTGGAATCATTGGAAAACACGAACAAATTCCTGCTTAAACTGACCCTGCTTCAGCAGCGTTCAGCAGAAGCTATCAATACCGTTCAGGACCAATCACTCGAAACCACTAAAGAAATCGGTCTCGGAAACGAACTTACCGGAAGACTGATCAAAGAATCGCGCCAGATGGTCACAACGCTTGAAAAAAGCATTGAGGCTATGAACTCCGCCAATGGAAACGGACTTAAAAATTAATTCTGAATGAACGGTTGAATTGGATAGAATATGTCAGGGATGATGTTTAAGAAATTAGGTTTATTTTGTGCAGCTTGTGCACTGTTTGTACTTCAAAGCAATGTTTGTTTTGCGGTGGATTCTACTGCCGCCGTTTCTTCTCAGGTAAAGAATAAAGAAGACATGCAAACTTCCGGCCTTTCCAATCTGGATAATACAGACGAGGAGTACAACAGTGCTGAAAGCATTGAAAGCTTCAAATCAGAAGTCATCACAATAGATACATCTGCTGAGAAAGGAGCATCACTGCAAAAAAGAGACCCCGGCACAAGCAACAGTACAGTAATGACCCTTTTGCGAGCCTGCACTCTGGCAGTAAGCGGCCATCCGCTTGTAGCTTCCTCCCGCTATTCCATGCTTGAAAAGCAGGCTGAATTCGGAATGGCCCGCAGCGTATACCTGCCCCGCATCGACTTAACCGGTCAGGCAGGCCCAAGCCACAACCTCGACACAGACACCACCAGCTACGGTCAGTCTTCCGTTGAAATGACCCAGACCCTCTTTAATTTCGGTGGTCTGGATGCCAGTGTAGATAGTGCAAGGCTTAAAGCGGAAGGTGCAAAATACCGTCTGGCCAGGACGCAGGAAGATATTGCAGCCCTGACGATCAACTCCTATCTCAGTGTGATGCAGGCTCAGGAAACCCTTGATGTCTACAACAACACTCTGGAATTTTACAACAAACTGCTCGCAACCTTCTGGGAACGTTACAATGCCGGAATTTCATCCAAAGCTGACGCCCGCAAGGTGGAGGTCTCCCTGCGTGCCACTGAATCTCAGGTCACTGTCCAGCAACAACAGATGAAGACCGCGCGCCTGATGCTGGAAAACATCATCAAGCAGCCGGTGGACAGGGTTGATACCAATATTCCCATGACCCGAATGGAAATATCCGAAACTCTGGAACAGGCTTACGAAAAAGCCAAAGCAAACAACGTAAACCTCCGTGCTTACGATGCTGAAATTCAGTCACAAGAAAAAGCAGTTTCCACTGTAGAAGCAGGCTACTATCCCTCTTTGGGGTACAGAGTGCAGGCCAAAAACGAATTCAAAGAAATCGACGGCTATGAAAACTCTCTGGACGGTCAGCTGACCGTAAACTGGAACCTGTTTAACGGATTCTACACAGATCAGAATGTCAAAAAAGAAAAAGCCGTACTCAAAAGACTGATGGCCACCAAGGAAGCTACGGAACTGGAAGTCCAGAACATCCTTTCCGATGCTTTCAACGCATACAAATCTTCCGAAAAAGAATTCGAACTGGCCCGTGACGCTTATGATGCAAGCGTAAACCTCATGGGTCTGTATCTCAGCGAATTCGATCTCGGCATACGTACCCTGCTTGATCTGATCACCGCACGCGAAGGACAGACCAGTGCTGCGGTACGTGAAGTCGGCGCCCGTTATTCAAGAATCAGAGCCGCTCTCAATATTTTCCTCGAACAGGGACGCTTGCCCGAGATACTGGGGCTGCCCATGAACGAGACTCCTTTTGAAAACAGCAATTCTCTTTACTCCGCAATAGGTGAATAATCATGGCTGATACTCAGAAAGTTTCCCCGTCGACCGTATACAACGTCCAAGGCTCCGCTGACGATTACAGGTACATCCTCAAAGGTGCAGACCTCATTCTGGTCAACAAACAGACCAATGAGTCACAGACCTTTCTCTTTGTCGGTAACATCATGAGCCTTGACGGTAAGGTAAACATGGAGTTTTCCGAGGGGGATTCCCTGCAATCCGAAGACATCTTCAACCGCTCCGAAATGGTAGACATGGACAAGCAGGATGAAGAAGCACCGGAATGGCAGGCTGTGTCCGACGAGTCCACCCCTGAAGGAGATGAAGGCAACGCAGAGGACGGCAACCTCAACGGAAATATGCTCGGACAACTTCAGGCTGCGCAGGCAGCTCTGCTGACCGACCCCAATGCCAACACCCTCTCCAGCCAGCAGCGCATGTTCGATGACATCGCTAAATTCGCCCAGCAGGACAGCCTGTCCAGTGACGTAAGCAAAGACAGCGGTAAAAAACTTGACTCCAAGGACGGCGATCAGCCGGAGGAAGACAAGAAGGACGAAGAAAAGAAAGAAGAGCCCGAGGAGAAAAAGGAAGAGCCTAAAGATGATACAGGAGATAAACCTATAACTGAGCCCGTCATTGATCCAGAACCGGAAAAGGAAAAAAAAGACGAAGGCGAAAAGGAAACGACCGAAACAGACAAAGAGTACGGCAAAGTAACAATAAAACTCTCACAAGAATCTGAATCCGGCATCAAAAACGAAGATTATGACCCGACCGCCGAAGAAGGGACTGCAGCCAGCAATGAATTTGATGATGACGGTATCACCAATAAGACCAACCTTAAAATTGTCGGTACAGCTGATGCTAACATTGAATTAGACATCTATATGGATGGCAGCAAGGTAGGATCGGTCACTACAGATGAAGATGACGGAAGCTTCACATTCAACTACAGCGTAGCCGGAAAAGATGATGGCGAACACGTATTCCAGGCACAAGTGGTCGACAGCACTCTGGAAGAACCCAAGCAATCGAACAAGCTGGAATTAGAGATTGATACCACTGATCCGGAATCAGTAGAAGCAACAGTCAAAGAAACATCAGATGAAGATATTGCTTTAGATATCGATAAAGATAAAATTTATACCAACCAGACCACCCCTACGCTAAAAGGCACAGGTGAAGCGAATACAATTCTGACCATCGAATACACGAATGAAGACGGATCAGACACAGGCACGATTGAAAACATCACAGTAAACGCCAATAAAAGCTGGAGTTACGAGCTTACTGATGAAAACAAGCTCAGCGAAGGGAAATACACCTTCACGATCACCGGGGAAGACTTTGCCGGAAATAAAATTGCAGATCCTACAACAATTGAAAATGTAATTGTTAAAACAACTTTTGCGCCGAAGGCTACCATCTCCCTTGATACCACAACAGATTCCACGGGGACTCATAGAGAAGCCCAAGCCAACGACAGAATCACCAAAGATGACGATATAGACCTGAACATCAGCATCACTGACACAAGCACACGTCAGGTAACAGTCTTTATTTACAATAACGACGGTCCTAATAAAAAACTGGGCAACGCGGACTTTGATGAAGTCTCTGGTAAATGGACTTACACAGTTAAAGAAGAAGACATTCCAGACGACGACACATACAAATTTATTGTCGAAGCCAAAGATTTAGCTGGAAACACCTATACGCCTCCGCTTTCATTTCTGGACGTAACAATTGATAGAACTGTTACCCCGGTTCAGGGCGGCCTAGATTTCAACCTTGACGCAGCAAGTGATTCCGAAGACAGCAGAGAGCTTCTCGGCAGGGACGGAGCTGATTCCGATGCAGACAGATACACCCACGGTGCCGAAGCCGGGACTGTCGGTATCCAGAAAGGATTTCTGAAATTCAACGGAACAAATGCCGGAGCTGACGGACGGATCGATCTCTATCTGATCAACAGCGACGGCACCAAAACCCCGCTCAACACGGACGGTTTCATCGAAGCCGATGGTGACGGCAACTGGTCCTATGACAAGTTTGACGCCAGCAGCTACGGCACTGACAAAGAAGTAGAACTCACCTTCCGTGCTGAAATTACCGATGTAGCGGGTAACGTCGAGTCCAAGGAAATCAAAGTTACCGTTGATAATGCTGACCCGGTCCAGTCCTCCATCGAAGTGGAAAATGCCCTTGAAACAACCCACAACGACAAAGGTTATCACACCTCGGTAACAGGCGAAGATGTAACCCTGAGCGGAATTATTGCTGAAAGTGGGAATGATGTAATCGTTACCCTCTATAAGTGCGATGCAGAAGGCGAAAACCCGGAACTGGTTACCTTCAGCAAGGAAGCAGGAACCGGTCTATCCATTGTTGCCGACGGGGATGCTTATAAATGGTCCTTTGAGGTCGAGGGCGTGGTCCATAACGACAAGTATTCATATTACGTCACAGTTGAAGACGCAGCCGGGAACATGTCCAAATCAGAGGTGATGACCTTTACCTCTGACCAGAATACCGGAAAACCCGCCATCACTCTGGATACTTCCACCGATACATCCACAAAAGGTGACCACATCACCGATTTTGTGACCACGGATGAAGGCGGCACACCGACTGAAAACCACGACATCAAGCTCAAGCTTTCCGCCGACGAGGATGCCGGACTGAAGGTTTATCAGGTTGTTGATGCTGACCCAAGTGACCCGTCCATCGTGCTTGTTGATGCTGACAACAACATCTACGGAAAGCTTGTCAACACAGCCGGAGATTTAGCAGACGGCGACACAGTTACCTTTTCCGCAGACGGTTACGATAACACCGAAACAGAACTTAAATTTGTCACTGTCGCTACGGATGAAGCCGGAAACACCAACATTTCCGACACCTACACCATGATCCTTGATGACAAAGGACCACAGGACACAGGCTCCATTGCGCTCAGTTCCATAGACAAGGAAGGAGCGACAGTAAACTACGCCAGCGGTGACGATTCCAACGCCACCAAACTGACCCTAAGCGGTTCCTTTACCGACGGTATCAACACCAGCGTTTCGGTCAGCAAGCCTGTTGTGCGGGTTTACGACAAAGGCGGACAAATCGGCACAGCCACAGTGACCGGAGATGCTGCCAGCGGGTACACTTGGACCTACGATGTAAATGATATTTCCGAGACAGATCACTCCTTCAAAATAGAAATTGAAGACGCCGCCGGGAACACGACCACTGTTCCTTCCGACGGCACTACTGTTGACATCAACATCGACCGCACTCCCCCGGTTATTGATGCCTCCCTTGCCGGTGATCTTGATACCGGCCTGTCCGATGCAAGCCTCCTGAGCGCGGCCCAGAATGCGGCTTACGCTGATGACTGGATCACCTCGGTCGACGATCAGGACATCCAGATTGATGTCGCCATTAATGAATTAGGAACTATTGTTGTTGATGTAGATGGGCATGAAATCAGCCATACGATTACAGCTGATGAAGTGACCGCCGGAAAAGCGACCATCAACCTGACCTCCGAGCTTGCCAAAGACAGCTACAGTCTGAAAGTCGGGGCTGATACTTCCAACAGCATTGATATTACCGTTACTGACACCGCTGGCAACAAAAGCCAGCTAAGCGAAACACTCGTTATTGATAATGAAGTCAAAACCGGGGCCATCAATTTTGCAGACGGGTCAAATACAGGTGATCTGGATGATACCATCACCACAGTCACCAAGCCGACCCTCAAAGGCAAGACCGAACCCAATTCCAAGGTCGAACTGCGAATCATCAAGGTGGACTCCGACGGCAACCCGGTTCTGGACAACGGCAATCCCGTTGTAGCCTTCACTGCGGCCATAATCGCCGGAAATGACGGCAACTGGGAGATTCCGACCACCACCGCCCTTGCCTCCGGTGAATACAGCGTAACCGCCACTATCACCGATATTGCAGGGAACACTGATACCGCCAGCATGCCGCTGACCATCACCGCCAAACCGAGCACTCCTGAAATAACCATGAGTGATGATACGGTTCCCCTGCTTTTCACTCCCAGCGACCCTGCAATCTCGCTGGATACTGACGGAGTAACTTCCGACGACAAGCCCAAGTTTGTTGTAACCAAAGATGCCGGCACAACCCTGACCATGACTTACTGGAAACTTGATGCAGCCGGGAACAAGATAGAATCCAGCAAGACCACCGTAACCTATGACAGTGATGCCGAAAAAGCAGCCGATTCCATTGACACCGGAGAGCTGACCGATGCAGGTGGTAATCCTGTTCTTCTGAATGGAGAAGACTATACTTTTGAATTTATCTCGTCCGACGATGCCGGAAACAGCAGTGATTCGGTCACCAAAAACGTCAGCATAGACACCGAATACAATGCCGATGACCTGACACTTGAATACAAGGTCGACAATGCCGCAGTTACTCCCGGGGCAGACGGTACAATACTGACCAAAATAGACTCGCCCGCAATTAACGGTGATGCGGAAGAGGGCAGTCAGGTCCGTATGATGGTATTGAAATACAATTCTATTGCTGATCTCAATGCCAATGGTCCCGACCTTTCAACAGCAGAAAACTTGCAGAACTTCCTGAACGAAGGAACTAATCTTGAGACCCTGCGCAGCGGGCTGGTTTCAGTGGAAAACGGCAAATGGACTGCAAGCCCTGCTTTCGGAACCGAGCCGGAAGACGTGTACTACCGGGTAGTTATTGTATCCGAAGATCAGGCCGGAAACCTTTCTGCCGAAACGATTGACTTCCATCATGACAACCAACCTCCGGCAGCCCCGGAAATCATCATGACCCCGGATGACAGCAACACTTCCATCACCGGGGATGCGCTCAACAGTGTAACTGATTTATCTCCGCGTTTTCTGGTCGACTTTGCTGATGCCGATGAAACTGTCATAACCATCACGAAAGATGACGGAACCACCATTAGCATAGATGCGAGCGAACTGACCGAAACCGTTACCGTTGACGGAGAGGAGAAATATGTAATTCAGTTCGGTAGTGATGCCGCCAACAGCTATCTTGCTGCCAATGAAAAGTTCCTCAAGGGCGGAACCTACACAGCAACCATCACAAGTAAAGATGATGCAGGCAACATCAGTTCCGACAAGTTTGACTTTGAAATCAAACAGGAAATTGTTGCGCCCGAACTCAAGCTTCTGAACACAGACATCACCGGAGCAGATACCGGAAATTCCAACGAAGCTTATACTAGTCTTCAATTCATTGCTGAGAAAGAATTCGGAGAAGGTGCGAATGTAAGTCAGGCCAGAGAGCTGACCATGACCGGATCGGCGATGGCTACTTATGAAGTCGTCCTTAAAGAAGTGATTACCGCTGCGGACGGCACAAAGAGTTATGTCGAAATCGGCAAGACTTCAGCCGGAGAGAACGGCGTCTGGGAAATCACCTTCCCAGACGGTCAGAATCCCTCTGAAGGTGACCATGTATACATCGTCGAGTGTGATGGCAAATCATCTGATCCGTACACCGTGCATATCGACAACACCACAGTTGACCCGACAATAGACCTGAAAACCGACAGCGGAACAGACGGCGACTGGCTGACCAACAATCCGACCCTGACCGGGGCTGTGGAAAAAGGTTCCACTGTCGAGATCAAAGCCACCCGCATTTACGCCCTGAATGCAGAAGGCAAGTATATTGATGAAAACGGAGACCCACAGAATGTTCCGGGCGACGGCACCATCAGTGCTGACGGCAAATACTATGTTTCTGAAGAAAAGTACTCATACACTGTATCCAGCGACAACACCGCTGACGGCAGGTACACAAACGATATCCTGAATATCAGTGAACATTCCCAGCTTGCTGACGGTAAATACCAGATTACCGTAACAACAACAGATAAAGCCGGTAACGTCAGTGAATCCGTCAACCAAATCCTTGATTTGGACAAAAGCACGGACAAACCGACACTTGAGCTCAATGCCGAAAGCGATTCTTTCTTTTCAACAGGAAAACTGGTTCTCAAGGGGGATTCGGGAAACTTCGATGTCCTTGATGACTTCAAGCTCATCAGCGACGACTATAAAACAAAGCTGGAAACAACATTTCAGGAAGATAAATTAACAAATGACCGTACCCCTAACCTGCACGGGACAGCCGAAGCGAACGCGACCATCAGCATTGCCATCCAGACAGGCGGCTCAACTCATACCTATACCACTCAGGCTGACGTAAACGGAGACTGGAATTTAGATCTGGGCAGTGAACCGCCGCTGGCAGGTAAACTGCCGCTTCCTGACGGAGAGCACACTATAACGGTCACAGCTACAGATGGTGCCGGAAACCATAAGACAAGTGATTCACTGACACTCACAGTGGACGGCAGATTAAGCAGAACAGCCGACATTGAAATATACGATGATCTCGATGGGCATGGGGTTTATGGCAATTCAAATATTTTCTATACCGCCAAAGAAGACTCCCGGGTTCATCTTCACGGCGAAAACGGTGCAGCATACGTGCTCTACCGCCTTGAAGCTGACGGGACCTACCACAACGTACAGTCCGGTTTCCTCGGAACCCACGGTGCCGACTACACAGTAAAAGACAGTGACTACCCGGCCACTGCCCTTGATGACGGCGCACACGAGCTGAATTTCAAACTTGTCACAATTGATGAGGCCGGAAACTACCAGACCTCTAATTTCACTCTGGATGTGGATACGCTGGCACCGTCCCCTGCAACCCAAATCGGGTTCACAACCAAAGATACTGCAGATAATCTTATCGACCATTCAGAAGTCGTTCCTGATACTAAAGAAGTAACAATTCATACCAACAACAATACCACAGACCTTATTGTGACCCTCTCCGCAGACACAAGCAGGGTCGAACTCTGGGAAAAAGGTGGCTCCAGTGCATTGGTTACTAATTCAGGAATTACCGGAAGCCAGACAACACTGGATATAACCGATCTAACCAGCAATATACTTAAAGAGGGCACAACGGAATATATCCTCAAATTTTACGATGACGTTGGCAACCATTCTGAAGGGAATGATGTTGACGTCAACGTTATCGTGGACACACAGCCCATGATCCCTAAAATTGAGATCACCAACGAATCTGATCGCGGCTTCAATGAAGAACCTGACGGAGTGGTCCTCACTAGCGGTGAAATTTTCACATTTACCGGGATATTTGAGGAAACAGGTGAAGGTTCTTTCGACAAAGATAAAGCCGGATACCAGATAACCGTCACCCATGAAAACGGGACCGAATGGACTTACAACTCGGAAGGAACAGGGAGCCATGACGGCGGCCCGGATATCGACTTCAATTTTAATGCTGACAATTCAGGTAAATACACCCTGACCATGAGCGACGACACTTTCATTGACGGGGATTACACAATAAAGATTGCTGCAATTGATTCTTCCGGGAATATATCCGATCCGAAAGGTCTCACTTTTGAAATTGACAACAACACTCTGGATATCCCGACAATTACCGCAGAAGAAAAGTTCGGTGGAGAAGCAATCAAGTTCTCCATGGACAGCGCATATTCCCATGATGAATCTCCTGATTACGACTACTCGGACTACAAATCGGAAATAACCATCCACACCTCCGGGGCGGATACGAGTGAAACGATCACAGCACCACTTAAGAGCGATGGTACAATTAGCAGCTACCTCCATGAAATAACCGACAACGACGAATATGCAGAAATCAAGATCGTCGACAAAGCCGGTAACGAATCCGAATCATACGTTTACGACCTTAACGACGACAACCTGAACTACACTGCTGATTTCGGAGATACTGCCGGAATCAAAACATATACGGCAACACTGACAAACACAGACACTCACGTCAGTCAGAATTTTGAAATCAGCAATGATTGGAACGCATCATTCAGTGACGCCTTAAAAGATGAAAGCGGCCTGCTTAAAGGGGGCGACTACACCCTCACAATTCAGGGCAAGGACGACGGTGGAGATCTCATCGGTGACACAAAATCATTTGATTTCAGCCTTGAAGACCTGCTTCCAGCTGACAATTCTAATGAAATTTCTTTCACTACTGACGATGCACAGGATTTCAACGGAACAAAGGAAGGAGCCGGAGGCAGTGATGCTGACAATGCTCCCGCTGACGCGCCCATAATCAGCGTTGAAATCAACCAGAATCATATTGAATTCGACATCGCATAAATTGAAAAAATATTACGAGGAAATAATATAAATGTCTGCTGATAGCGGCCCTCCATGGCCGGGTTTTGTTGATGCGCTCTCCACAGTTCTCATGATGATGGTATTCTTCACCCTGCTCATGGTTCTGGTTACGGGCACTCTCTCATACATTGTTGCGTTAAAGGAAGTTAAGCCCGGTGCTGCCACTTCCACTGAACAGGTGGAAACCATGGTGGCTGCGGCGCAGGAACTTTCTTTTATGGAACCGCCGTCTTCCATGGACAGACTCACGGAAACCATGACCCAGAGTGCGGTTCTGGGAACCGAAGACATCGTCACCAGCACTGCACCCACCCGCATGGACATCAAAGAATTGCAACGCGAGAAAGAAAGGCTCGAAAAAAGAGTAGCCCTTGCTGAAAGCGCGGCCTGGAATGCCCATCAGGAGCTTGAAAAATTAAAAGCAGAACAAAAACAACAGACAACCCAGAATCCGCAATTAGAAACCAAGCTTAAGGCTGCATTGGCTAAAATAAAACGCCTTGAAGCTTCCGGTGCGGAAGAAAAGAACATTAAGACCGAAGATGAATTTGTGCCTCCGGCTTTTATCACTAAACTGGTCAAGGGCATGAACAACAAACACCGGGTTATTATTCTTTACAACAAACTGACCAGTACACTTGAAGAAAAAACAGAATCCGAACTGCTGGCATGGATCAAAAACAACGAGTCAGCCGTAATGCAGCACGGCTTGAACCTGACCGCGACCCTGAGTCACAAAGGGGTCTCAAACAGCATGGCCAATTCTGTCTCCTTCAAGCGGCTTTACGGGCTGATCAAGTTCGTAAACAACAAAGCACATATTCCCAAGAGCAAAATCAAGTTCCGCGCTTTGAACGAAGGCGTGCCGGGAACCAATCAGGTTGTTGTCAGTATTGGAAGCAATAAAAAAAGCAAAAACACGGACAAGGATATTTCCGTGAATAAATAAGAGGCCGGAATTGGATAATCAAAAAGATCCCCTCTCACCTCAGCCCGAAAACATTACCGCTGAGGTAAAAGAGTTCGCGCCGGAAGAGAATCCAGACCTCTTCAATGCCGGTAAAAATCAAGCAGGTGTCCCGCTCAATGTCTGCCTTAAAAAAATTGCAGACAGATTCGGAATAGTTGTCTCCGACAACTCCCTGCAACTGGGAAGTTCTTCCCCGGCTCATGAATACCTGCGCATTCAGGCTGACAACATGGGGCTTGAAAAATCAATAGCTCCCCTGCCGTATAAAATCGATGAAGATATGCTGCCGCTCATTGTCCAGTACAATGACGGCAGCTTTGCACTTCTTGAAGAGAAAATCGGCAGAAAACTTGTTTTTTGGAACGGCGAACAGCAAATCATCCGCAACAGGAAATCAGAATTCCCGGATTTCAAAGACTGGTCCTGTTCACTGAAGCCGACCTTTGAAACCGACAAGGTCCCTTTTCTAAGCCTGACATGGTTCATGGGCCAGATTGGCAAGATGTGGCCATTGTATTCGCAAGTGATTCTGGCAACCGTGCTGATCCACTGCTTCACGTTGGTTATTCCTCTGCTGATGGGTATTTTCTACGACCGAATCCTGCCCAACCTTGCTGAAAACTCACTGCGGGTCTTGATTACCGGTGCTGTAATTGTGCTCGCGTTTGATTACATTCTGAAAAATGTACGCACTTCGCTGATTGAAAAGGCTGCCCTGCGTGTTGAGCAGGATGCGGAACCGCAATTGCTCTCCCTTTTTCTGGATACCAGCTTTTCGAAGCTTCCGATATCTGCCGGGCACATGGCTCATGCTGTACAGGAATTCTCACGCATCAAGTCTCTATTCACGACTCAGCTGGTGGTCGGCTCCATAGATTTTTTCTTTTTATTCTTTTTCCTGTTCATCATTTATCTGAACAGCGGGATGCTCTTTGCTGTCCCGGCGGTTACATCGCTGCTGGTGCTGATTGTTGCCATTGTTTACGGCTTTTTCATCGACAGCAATGTTTCCGCACAGAGCAAACTGCAATCGCGTAAGACTTCCTTTTTGAATGAAGTCTTTAACGGCGTTGAATCAATCAAAATCACCAATGCCGCGCGGGTCTTTGTCTCCCGCTGGGCATCCGAGGTTGAAAAGTCCGGTGAGATGGCATCGAAATACCGCATTGCCCAGTCCCGTTGTTCCATGACGACCGGATTTCTGGGCCAGCTCAACTCTGCCGGATTGCTGATTGTCGCCTTTTTCCTGATCAAAGAAGGACACATGAGCAGCGGTGGTCTGCTGGCGACCATGGTCCTTTCCAGCCGCTGCATCGCGGTTTCGGCCAGTATGTCCAACCTGATTACTTCATATCTGTTTGCGCGCCGGTCCTATAAAGACCTGCGCCATATTCTTGAGCTGGAAAAGGAAACCAACGAAACCCGGCAGTATAAAATCCAACAGCTGGGTGGTGGAGTCCGCTTCGACGGAGTTTCCTTCCGCTATATGCCTGAATCCCCTTATGCTCTTGAGAATGTTTCCTTTGAAACCAGACCGGGAGAAAAAATCGGGATCATCGGGCCGATGGGCAGCGGTAAAAGCACCCTGCTCAAACTGCTGGCCGGACTTGCCGATCCCAGCGAAGGCATAATCATGCTGGACGGGCACAACATGGCCCACCTGAACATTGAAAAAGTCCGTGAATTTGTTGGCGTTGTGCCGCAATCACCAGTGCTTTTCCATGGCACTCTGGAACTGAACCTGCTCATGGGCTCGCGCACGGCAACCCGGGAATCACTGCAACAGGCCCTGACCATTTCCGGGATAAATAAATTTGTGTCCAAACACCCGCTGGGCCTCAAAATGCCCATTCTTGAAGGCGGCAAAAACCTGTCCCGGGGACAACGGCAGGCGGTTGCCGTGGCCCGTGCGCTGATCAGCTCACCGCCTCTGCTTCTTCTTGATGAGCCGACCAGCTCCATGGACACCGCTCAGGAAAGGATGCTCATCAACCAGATCAAGGAAACCATGGCCGACAAATCCATCTTCGTCATCACCCACCGCCCGCAAATGCTTGAGGTGGTTGACCGCATCATGATTGTTGACCAAAACCGCATAGTCGCCGACGGCCCACGCGATGAGGTACTCCGAAAACTTTCCAGCCCGGCTCCGGCCAAGCAGGCTTAACTATGGGCAGTAACTGGAAAAGCAACCTCATGTGGTCTCTCGAACAAAGCATCGGCAACTTCATTGTGCTGCTGCTCATTCTTGCTTTCACTACCGTATTTCTGATCTGGGCGCATTTCAGCAAGATTGAAAAAACCGTCCGCGCTCAAGGAGTAGTGGAAACAAACCTTACCGACAAGATCGTGGGCCATTTTGAGGGCGGGGTTGTGGAAAAAGTATTTGTTGAGGAAGGCGATACTGTCCGCAAAGGACAGGAAATTGTAGCTATTGCCAACACAAATATAACCGAAAAACGCAATAAATCGCAGATCAAAATGAGACGATTACAGGCCAAGCTGAACCGTTTGATCGCAGAAAGCAACAACAATACCGACGAGTTCGCGGCGAAAGCTTTCACCCCGGAAGAGCAGAGTGAAATCCAGTTCGCGCGATTCAGGGGCGACGCTCTGGATGAGAAAATCAACATCCTTAAAACCCAGATTCAACAATCCAGAGCGGCTTTATCCGCCAGCGAAGAGCATGTCCGCAACCTGCTTGATGAACAGAAGGTTCTCAAAGAGCAGCACGATATGCTTGAACCCATGGTAAAAAAAGGAATCGGCTCCCGGCAATTGCTGCTGCAACGCAAGACAGAACTGGCAAAAATCACCACCAGCATTGCTGAAATTTACAACAAACGCGATGAATATTCCCTTGAAATACGGGAACTACAACAGCGTATCAATCAGGAACAACTCGATTTTTACCGTGACATACGCGAGGAAATAAACCTCGCCAGCTCCGATTTGAAAGCTGTTCGCGAAGAACTCAATGCAGCTAACGAACAGATTGTGCGCAGTGTTATCCGCTCGCCAATTGACGGAACCATTTACAAATTGAGCGCAAATACTGTGGGCGGGATTGTCCGTTCCGGTGAAGCTCTGGCGGAAATTGTCCCCCTTGATGCGACCATCCGCATTGAAGGCAAGGTCCAGCCCAGCGACCGGACCAAAATCTGGAACGGTATGACGGCCAAAATCAGGCCTTCGTCATATGAATTTTCCGACAGGACCATGCTCAAAGCCAAGATTGTAAACATCTCAGCAAAAACATATTTCGATGATCTGACCCGGACATGGTATTATCGGGTTATTTTTAATACGGTCAATCAGGACACGGAAAAAATTAAAGAATTCCTGCCCGGTATGATCGTAGAGGTAAACATCCTCTCCGGTGAAGAAAGCGTGCTTGAATACCTGCTTTCACCAATTACCAGAGGAATGCGCGGCGCACTTTCTGAACACAACACCCGCTAGAATTCGAACAGGACACAATAATGCCGAATAAAACTGCTGAAACATTGAAACGTTTTTTTTCAATAAAAAACATACTGCTTGCAGTACTGATTCTCGCGATGTCGGGCGGTACTTTTGAAACGCTCACCTATTTTTGGAATGATAAAAAAGAGACCCTTGATGCAGAGTTGAAGCAGTATCAACAAATTGTTGTCAAAGATAAAACCGAGCTGATTTCATCTCAACTGGTTGATTACGTTACCCGCGCCAAGGAACTTGCCCGTGCAAGGATTTTCCGGGTCGCCATGGACAGTCTCAATTCTTCCGATGCAACAGAAATATCAAAAGCAGAGGAAGACCTCCGTAACTTTGTGAAGGTCTGCGGTTTTTCTGCGGGAACGCTCTTTGAGCCGAATGGCGACATTTTTGCGACCACAGACGGCCTGGAAGACATTCTTGCCCTTGATAACAAGGAGACTGTGCTGGAAATCATGCAGAGCAGGAAGCCTGTTTTTTCCCCGCTGCGTATGAAAGGTAACGGACTTGTCACCGACCTGCTCATCCCTGTTTATGATGCCTATGCCACCAGCACGGCAGAAGCACCGGCCAAGATACTCATGCTGGAAATCCCCATGAACTCGGTCCTGCGGGCTTTCTCAGGTACTGATATATTCAAATACAAAAGCTCCATCCACCTCATTCAAGTAAACGGCAAAACCAGTGAACAGGCGGTTTCAACTCATCAGAACAACTTCAAACTGCAAGCGACGACAGCTTCATTCGACGCGGTAAATGAAGTAGGATTTGATAAAAGACCGTCCCTTTCCAATGAGGAGGAAGTCTACTCCTCGGCTCAATTCATTCCTGTAGTCAACTGGTGGGTGATGATTGAAACCGAAACATCCGCGGCTGACCGTGCTTACGCAATCTACCAGCAGCAGAGCATTGTTTTAGCGGCATTGGCCTTAGCAGCCGCAACTTTCTTTATCCTCACAGTACGTTTCATTGCCGCAACACGGAAATACCATCGCAAAAGCTCCCGTCTTGAAACCAGAATCCCGGTTCTGCAACATGAACTTTCCCTACTGCGCATCATTAACAATGCCCTTCCGGACCCGGTATCCCTGAAAAAAAGCGATGGTGGAAATTTCCTGCACGTCAATAAAGCTTTCGCAGATTTTCGCGGTCTGCAAAGAAATGCAGTCATAAACCTGACCGACAAACAGGTCTTCGACCATGCTGAAGCGGAAACCCTTTCGCATGGCGACGAGATGGTCAGCATGTCCAATTCTTCATACAGCGAGGAATTGACCCTGATCCGGGGTTCCATCAAATCCACCCTGCAAGTGACTTTTGTCCCCTGCTCCGTAAATGACGACGGAGACTCCATTCTCACAGTATACCGTGATGTGACTCAGGAACGAAATAGTGCTGAAAAAGGAATCGAAGTACGTCAGCAGGTAATCAACGCGTTGATCCGGGCAGTTGAAAGCGTTCCTTTTCTGGACGGGCACACCTCACTCATGCGTAAGCTGGCCCTCGAAATTGCAGAAACATTACTCCTCAGCGACTCTGACTGCGCAACAGTTGAGGCAGCAGCGATTCTTTCACAGGTGGGTAAAACCTTTGTTCCCAAGGAAATCATGGAAAAAGAAGGTAAACTCACTCCTGAGGAAATTAAAGAGACTCAGCGATACATTGAACATACCTGCAAAATTCT
Source organism: Maridesulfovibrio spiralis (SeqCode) (assembly GCF_048571135.1). Taxonomy (NCBI): domain Bacteria; kingdom Pseudomonadati; phylum Thermodesulfobacteriota; class Desulfovibrionia; order Desulfovibrionales; family Desulfovibrionaceae; genus Maridesulfovibrio; species Maridesulfovibrio spiralis (SeqCode). Next base: position 4,226,801 of record NZ_CP182344.1, read on the forward strand.
CGAAGGCGTGGAATTTGACCTGCCAATCACCCAAACTATCTGGCAGATGCAGGAAACCCTTGATGGAAGCGGATACCCCAACCAGCTGGAAGGGCGCAACATTTCAATGCTGGCCAGAATCCTCGGGGTAACAAACACCTTCAGTGCGCTGGTCCAGAAACGCTCCTACCGCAAAGCCAAAACCGCAAGGCAGGCTGTTGAAATCCTGCAAAGCATGGCGGACAAAAAATACGACAGCTCGGTAATCGAAGCACTGGGGGCTGTAATTGAAACCCAGTCTGGAAAATTGATTCTGGCAGAAAGCCAAGTTGAATTTTAACACTCTGGACAGTTAAAAAGAGAAGGAGACATGAGGAATTCTTCATGTCCTTTTTGTGCTGAATTTGGTACGCTCCATAAATAATACTTGATCCTCGCATGCAATTTTAGATAATTAAAATATATTGGCACTGCCCCTTTTAACATACCCCTTTTCAGGAAAAACCATGAAATCAAAAATATTACGAACTATCCCAATCATATTTGCATTATCCTCTTTCCTTCTGCTGATGCCGGTTAAAACCATAGCACAGACTGAAACTGCAGTTAATCCAGAAACAGTCCAGACAGTAGTACCCCAGATCGACACCAAAGCGGAAACACTCGCCAACCTGCTCCAATACAAATCCGAGCTGGAAAAACAGATAAAAGAAACCAAGAAGGAACTCAAAAAGACTCCCCACCAGATGGATAAGGAGACTCTTTCCATAAAGCTGAGCGACCTTAAAGAACAGCTGAAGAAAGTACGCCAGAACTTTGTAAAGGTAGCTACCGGACTGGATCTTTCCTTATTCGACGAAGAAGCACAGCAGAATTTTATCTGGCAGGAAGAGGTAAAAACACTGGTCAGGCCTTTGCTTCAGGAACTCAAGGAAATGACCAAACGGCCGCGCCAGATCGAACGCCTGAAAAGCCGTGTTGCATACTTCGAAAGCAGATTGCCAAGAGCCAAGGAAGCAGTTGAAACCATCACAAAACTGATCAACGAAGCCAAATCCCCTGAGCTCAAGGCGGAACTCGGCATCCTTAAAATCGAGTTTGAAAAGCGTCAGACCAACATCGACAACCAGCTGGATGTTGCACAGTTTGAACTGGCGGAACTGACCAAAGACAAACAGTCATTCTTTGAATCCACCAAAAAGGTAATGGCTATCTTTTTCAAAAGCCGTGGTAAAAACATCCTCTTTGCCATGCTGGCTTTTGCCGGAGTATTTTTCTTTTTCCGCTTGGTGGACCGGGTTTTCAAAAAAAGCCACCCGGCCTTCAAAAGCAAGGAACGCCCTTTTTATATCCGTCTGATCGAAGTAATGCTGCTTATTTTCACAGTTATCGCAGCCACTTCAGCATCACTTTTCACTCTCTACGTATCTGGTGACTGGTTCCTGCTCAGCATCGCAATAATCTTTATCATCGGTGCTCTCTGGACCGCTCGAGAAGGATTTACCCGCTACTATGAGCAGGTAAAACTCATCCTTAACCTCGGTTCCGTACGGGAAAATGAACGCATAATTTACAATGGGGTTCCTTGGCAGGTAGATAGGCTTGCACTCTATGCAAAGCTCAAAAACCCCGCTCTCAGCCCCAGCAGAATCAGATTACCCATCGGTGAATTGGAAAATGTTGTTTCCCGTCCAGTGGGGAAAAGCGAACCCTGGTTCCCGTGCATGATTGACGACTGGGTAATTCTCTCGGATGGTGTTCGCGGTAAAGTAATCAGCCAATCCCCGGATATGGTGGAGCTGATCCAGCGCGGCGGAGCCTACGTGACCTACCAGACTTCTGATTTTCTGGGCCTCAATCCCAAGAACCTGTCCCGCAACTTCCGCCTGAAATCAGTATTCGGTATCGACTACTCCCATCAGGCAGAATGCACTTCCACCATTCTGGCTCAGGCCAAGGAATTCATTCGCGCGCGGCTTGATGAGGACGGTTACACCGAACACGTGCTGAACCTGAATGTTGAATTCGAATCAGCGGCTGCCTCATCACTCAATATCGTCATCATAGCTGACTTCCATAGTGATATTGCAGAGTTGTACGGACGCTTAAAACGCGCACTTCAACGATACAGCGTCGATGCTTGCACCCACTATGGATGGGGAATCCCGTTCAATCAGCTGGTCATTCATAAAGCGGAATAAAACAGAAAAGGGTGAGGTAATATTTTACCTCACCCTTTTTAATTACATCCACTCAAAAGCACGTTTGACCAATTGATAATCTATAGGGCATATAAACGGGTACAGGTTAAGGCTTGTACCCGTTCTTTTTATTTAAATAATTCTTCAGCACACCAAACAACCCATGCCCACTGCACAACAAATACGCTGCATTCTCATAGATGATGAAGCCCCGGCCCTTGATGAACTTAGCTTTCTGCTTTCAGACTTCAAGGATATTGATGTCATAGGCACGGCAACATCAGCCACCAAAGGCATCAAGCTCATCACGGAAAAAGAGCCGGACCTTGTTTTTCTGGACATTCAAATGCCCGGCAAAAACGGATTCCATGTCCTCCATGAATTGATGCAACTGCCGGAACCACCATTGGTGGTCTTCGCTACTGCCTACGATGAATATGCATTACAGGCTTTTGAAGAAAATGCCGTGGATTACATTCTCAAACCCCTTTCCAGCGAGAGACTGACTAAGAGCATTCAAAGAGTGCGCTGTCTCATTTACGCCAACTGTGAAGAAAAAGTGGAAATGCCGGACATGAATGGACTGCTCGGCAGCATAGGCATTGGAGGTGTGGTGCTGCGCATCTCAGTGGAAGCCAATGGAAGAATACTGCTTCTCGAACCGTCCGATGTAATTCTCTGCCGGGTTGAGGACCGTAAAATTATGATCCACACCCAGAAAGGAGTCTTCCCCTGCTACGGAGACAAGACTCTGGATAAGCTGGAAGAGCGCCTGCAGGGCCAGCCCTTTTTCCGCACCAGCCGGGGCGAAATGGTCAACCTGACCCATGTGCGGGACTTTGCCCCATGGTTCAACGGGAAATATGTAGTTACGATGAAGCATATTCCGGAAGAGGAAATCATCATCAGCAAAGGTCGGGTCAAAGATTTCCGCCAGCGTCTGGGACTGGCCTGATCCTTAAACGGTCAGGATTTCATTTTGTAAAGACCGATCCATGCGCTTTTATAACCAAATACGGAAAAACTGAGTTTGAATAAGGCCGCAGTCAAAGCATTGAACAGAAGCATGGGCAGATCATTCTTCTTCAAGAGCAGGCTGCGATCATTTTTTACCCTGAACGGACTCCGGCGAAAGCGGATATCCTTAAGCTTCAACCTGTACTTGGAGGTGAAACCGACCTGCTCATCAGCACCGCTGTAGAAATTCTTTATTCCCTGCGGGTAATACGGTTTCTGATGATCCAGATCGAGCCAGAAATGCGGATGCAGCATGGGCGTGGCAATTAATATCAGACCTCCGGACTTTAAGTAAGCCAGATAACCGTCAATGAATTCAACCAGACTGCTGAACTCAAAGTGCTCAATGATGTGCGAGAGAACGATGAAATCAAACTTTTCATCAGCATGGTTTTCTGCAAACTCATCAAGGGTAACCACATCCAGTCCGCGCTTAACGCATTCCCGGACCTGAAATTCGTTTTTCTCTACTCCCAGAATATTCCTGAAGCCCTGCTCAATCAGGAAATCAGTTTTGCCGCCCCTTCCGCAGCCTACTTCAAGAATACGCATGCTACGGTCCAAAGGCGCAAGAATTTTCTCCCACTGCTTCATTTCATGACGGGACAATTCCTTGGTCAACAAACGGATTTTTTTTCTCAACTCAGGATTCGCAGTCAACATCACAAACTCCTGTCAATGCAGCAAGATACCGGGCCGCATGTGCAGCACCATTCAAATTTACAGAAACCTCTTCGACAACGGTTTCAAGGCAAACGCAAAGGGTTTCGCGCAACTCAGCAACAGACACATCCTGATCAGAAAAAACACCTTGAATCACGGATGATTTATCCGCGAGAACAGCGCCATGCTCTTCCTGCTCGTTATCCTTCATTCCACGCAGCAGAACAACTGAAGGAACCCCGCAAACCATCACATCGGTCAGGCTGTTGTAACCGCCGTAAATTAACGCACTGCGGGAACCACCCAAATCACGCAGGAATTGAGGCCCAACCTGCTTGAAAGTTACGTTCTTCAACCCGTTGAAACAGCTTATGCCCGCCACAGCACCGGGTTCACGCAGATTCATATAAATATTCCAATTTCCATGTTCCGCGCCAATCTCCGATAAAGTCTGCGCCAGCTTATCAAGCAGAACAGCAGTCCCTTCACCGGACCATGGGATAGAAACAACCCCGGCAAGCTTTTCAACGTCAGGATTGCTGCTCTGTAAGGCCCGAAGTTCAGCCATCCGGGACACATATCCTGCTTCATGTGGCCGCACTCCATAATGATTTTCCAGCCGCGCAAGCTCCGCAGATCCGGCCACAGAAGTGTCACCATACCAAAGGATATTGCTATATCCTTCTTTGAATACATCCTGTGCAAGCTCCGACCAGACCTTGCCGACGTCCCCGACAACAGCCCGGATTCCCAACACACGCCGCGTTGCAGGAGAAACATTCAATGACGGCAACAACTCTTTATGCTTTCCCTGCGGGGTATGGTCGGCAAGAAAAACCTTCGGCTGATAGGAAGCAACTATATCGCGGATATTAACCGCCCTTAGTTCGCCCAACAGCTTGTCGTCGATATTGGAATCGCCCTTCACGCCGGAAGATTTCCCGGAAGAAACATTTGTTTTATATGACGGAAGCTTGATCCAATCCAGAGAACCGTCACCGATCAATTCGGCAGTACTTGCACAACCGGTAACCAAAAGCACAGACAAATCGGGAAATAATCGGCGCAAAGCAAGACCAATCCCGACACTGCGGCTGACATGCCCCAGTCCCCTGCCGTCATGGGCATAAATCAAAACATCTAAATTAGAATCCATTAAACAACCTGTGTATAATTAAGCATAGTTATTTCAACGAAATAAAAACTATTTCTCATATCAGTAAAAAATAAGAAAAGGGATTGCTTCCAATTAAAAAAAATAATAGAAATTAGCACGCATGTATTCGTTGTGAATAAGGATTTACATAAGTTTACCTTTCCGTTAGGTATGCCAGCGGTCACGGTGCTGCTACAACGATCCGCATAAAGCGGTAATGATTTAACCCCTGAGAATCGGTACGATAAATGGACAAGACTTACAACATCTTAATGTATTCCCACGACACTTACGGTCTTGGGCACATCCGTCGTACGATGGCTATCGCATCACAGCTGAAATGCAAAGGGGTAAACATCCTTATCCTTACCGGATCCCCCATTGTGGGACGATTCGAATTTCCTGAACAGATTGATTTTGTGCGTGTTCCCGGCATGATCAAAAGATCCAACGACCTTTACGTACCGCACTCCATCAAGATCGAACCTGTGCACGCCATGTCCATCCGCCAATCAATCATTGATGCCACCGCAAAAAGCTTCCGCCCGGACCTGTTCATCGTAGACAAGGCTCCGAAAGGCATGAAGCATGAGATCATGCCCACTCTTGAGTGGATGAAGCAGATCGGACAGACCCGGACAATCCTCGGCCTACGTGACATCATGGATGACTCCGAAAGTACCATCAAGGACTGGACTGACAAAGGCATCTACGACGTGCTGGAGAATCTGTATTCCGAGATCTGGGTATACGGCCATCAAGAATACTACGATCCCATCAAGGAATACGCCATCCCTGAATCCATCAGCAAGAAAATGGTCTTTACCGGATACATTCCCCGTAAAACCCACAGCCGTTCCTGCCCGGAAAAACGCAAAAACGGCAAAAAACTCGTAGTCATCACAGCCGGAGGCGGCGGTGACGGCTACCCGATGATGGATGCATACCTGAAAGCCCTTGAAAAATACAATCCGCAACATTTCAGAACGGTCATGGTCACCGGTCCTTTCATGTCCAAAGAACAGCGGCTTGACCTTTCGCGCCGGGCAAAAAATCTTTCGGTAACATTTTACCATTTCTACAGAAGGATGGAAAAACTGTTCAGCAATGCGGATCTCGTGGTCAGCATGGGCGGCTACAACACCATCTGCGAAATCCTTTCACACAAACAGGTGAGCCTGATTGTTCCCCGCGAAACCCCGCGCCTTGAACAAACTATTCGCGCCAATGTGCTGAAAGAACAGAATCTTGCCGACTTTCTCCCCTGGCATCTGCTTGGTCCTGACACCATCATGGAAAAGGTTAACCACCTGCTGGGCAATTCCAACTCCATTCGGGAAGCCATTAACAACTTCAACTTCACCGGCCTTGAGGTCATGCATGACCGCGTCGGCTACTTTAAAGACAACTGCTGATGACAAATTCTACACAACCAGTCCTTGCAATGATTCTCAAGGGCTATCCACGCATTTCAGAGACATTTATTTCCAATGAAATCAGACTTCTTGAGCAAAGAGGAGTTAAGATTCATATCATTTCCATGCGCAAGCCGCGTGAGAACTTCACCCACAAATCCATTTCCGAAATCAAAGCCGAGGTATCCTACCTGCCCTCAACTGTGGAAGGCTGCCTTGAAGAACTTTTCGGTTCAACAGACATGGATGCCGGGCTCAATGATGAGCGTTACGGCAAAGATGAAGAGTTCACCACCCGCATTGATAAAATCTGGAATGTCTACCGCGAAACCGGTAGCGAAGCCTCTTTCAAGCACATGCTGCAGGCTGAATACATTGTAGAAAAAGTCCTTCCCGGATCAGATATTTTCCATTTCCATGCGCATTTCGCACACTCTCCCTGCTCAGTAGCAAGGAACGCCAGCCGTCTTTCCGGTCTGCCCTTCAGCTTCACCGCGCATGCAAAAGACATTTACACCCAGAAGCCGGAAAAGATCACCGCCAAAATTTCCGAAGCTAAATTTGCCGTAACCTGCACGGGATACAACTGCGATTACCTGCAATCCATTGCCCCGGAAGGCAAACCTATCCACAAAGTTTACCACGGCATTGACCTGAACCTGTTCAGCTCCGATAAGGAATACTCCTGTTCAGGTCCTTATGAAATTTTTACCGTGGCCCGCTTCACCACCAAGAAGGGACTGCCTACTGTATTCAAGGCTCTCAAGAAACTTGAAGAGAAAGGTATCGACTTCAACTACAACATCGTCGGTGACGGTGACGAACGCGAAGAAACCCTCAAGCTGCTGGATGAGCTGGACCTGAACGGCCGCTGCAACTGGCTGGGAACCAAGCCTCACGAAGAAGTTCTGGAACATTACCGCAAAGCTGACCTTTTTGCGCTCGGCTGTGAAATCGCCCCTAACGGCGACCGTGACGGTATCCCCAACGTTCTCGCTGAGAGTATGGCCATGTGCGTTCCCGTTGTTACAACCACTGTTTCCGGTATTCCCGAACTTATCGAGAACGGCAAGACCGGACTGCTCGTCGAACCGGGTGATCATGAATCAATGGCTGACGCCATGGAACGCATGCTCACCGATCAGGAACTGCGTCAAAGCCTGATCCCGGCTGCAAAAGAACGAGTTCATGAAATCTTCGACAACCGCTACTGGATTAACGTACTGGCGGATGTTTATGAACAATATGGAATAAAAGCATAAGATTTGATGCGCTTCGCGCTTTTGATAAATTGATTTCGCCTCCGGCGGTTTAAACCCTTTTGCAAAAGGGTTTAAAAATCCCAAAACCTTTTAGTAGGACTTCGCCTGCTTAGTGTAGGGAACTGCGGGTTGCATAAAAAATAAATTTCATCCCCCAACCAACGCGTTTTGGGAAGGGGGAGAGGAGTCCAGAGGAAAGGGGGAAACACTTTTGGGCGGTAGCAAAAGGCCAAGTTATGGTTCATAGGGCCCTCTCCTCTGGTCCACGAAGGGCCGCCGGAGGCAGCACAATGCGAATAGCTTTTTTTGCACCTCATAAGCATATTGATCACCCCCTTCCATCCGGGGATTTGATCATTGGGCGCACCCTGCACAATTTTCTTGAAGCCCAAGGTCATGACCTGCTTATTGCCAGCCGGACAAGATTACGCCACATCACCGTCAAACCTTTAAAGTGGCCGGGACTGATTCCGGAATTTAAACGCACCCTGAAACGGGTCTGGGACTTTAATCCCGATATCTGGCTGACCTACCACAGCTACTACAAATCCCCGGACCTGCTGGGACCATACATTTCTGCCAGACTGGGCATACCTTACACAATCTATCAGGGTGTCTTTGCCACCAAGTACCGCCGTAATCTCAAGACATGGCCGGGCTACATGTTAAACAAACATGCCCTGCTTCATGCCGACCACGTATTTGCAAACAAAGAAGTAGACTTCCATAACCTCTCCCGGATAATTTTACCGCAAAAGCTCTCACGCACCCACGTTGGAATTGATGTAGAGCAGTTTGAATATAGTTCTTCCGGAGCCGCAGAAATACTCCGGAAGTATAACCTTGAAGGCAAGCAAGTCATCCTGAGTACCGCCATGCTTCGCGAAGATGTGAAGGCCGAAAGCATCACGGACCTCATCAATGCTTTTGCCCCGTTAAGTAAAAAGTTTCCTCAAACAATTCTGCTCATCGCCGGGGACGGTGAAGCCCGCCCCCGCTTGCAGGATTCAGCAGAGCAAAAAACCGGAAACAGCATTGTTTTTCTTGGCCGGGTAAAACGCGAAGAACTATACAAATACTACAGCGCAGCAGATATCTTCGCATATCCGGGCATCAATGAAGCACTGGGAATGGTCTACCTGGAGGCTCAATGCTGCGGCCTTCCCGTTGTGGCTTACTCGACTTCGGGACCGAAAGAGGCTGTAGCGCATGGCGAAACAGGCCTGCTCTCACCGGAAGGAGATATCCCGGCCATGACTGCAAATATTGAAAAGCTGCTGCTTGATTTAAAACTGCGGGCGGCCATGGCGAAGGCCGCACCGATTCGTATAAAAAAGAAGTTCAATCTCAGCACCAACCTACTCGAAGTTGAAGAGCAACTGAACGAAATCAGCCACTGGAGATATTAATGAAATCCGTAAAAATAGCATTTATCCGCCACTCCGTAACCGAATGGAACGAGGCCGGACGCATTCAGGGACACTTTGATTCCCCGCTTTCCGAGCATGGCCGCGAATTGGCCGCCGGATGGCGCAAGACCTTGGAACCGGAAAGATTCGACGCAGTACTGACCAGCGACCTCGGGCGTACCATCGCAACCGCAAATATCATCACCGATGGGCTGGACCTGCCGCTGATCAGTTTGCCCGGACTGCGCGAACAGGATTGGGGCGAATGGTCCGGTCTGACCACCGCCGAACTACATGATAAATTTCCCGGAAAGCTCGAGGCAGAAGTTGCTAAAGGCTGGGGTTTCACCCCCAATGCGGGCGAAAACCGTTTGGATTGCGCCGAACGCAGCATAGCTGCTCTTGAACAAGGCATTGACGAGATCATCCGCACCGTGGATAAGGACGAACTTAAAATTCTGGCAGTCACCCACGAAGGGACAATGAAAACCGTCATCTACAAGCTGCTGGATCACGACTTCATGCCCGGAGATGAAAAGCTCGTGAAGAAACGCAGACTGCACTGGTTGAACTGGAACGGAGAACTTTCCATCGAAAGCCTGAACGAAAAATTATGAAAATTATCCACTACTGCCAACACGTACTCGGAATGGGCCACTTCTTTCGCAGTCTGGAAATAGCCAAAGGGCTGGATCAGGAAGAAGTAATCTTCGTTGCCGGGGGAGAACGCCCTGATCAGCCGCTGCCGCCCAATGTCGAGTACCGCCAGCTGCCCGGTCTGTGCATGAACGAACAGTTCGGCGGGCTGATGCCTACTGACGAAGACCGTGAGCTTGAAGAAGTCAAAAAAGAACGCAGCGCGACACTGCTCAAAGTTTTCGCCGAAGAAAAACCGGATGTATTCCTGATTGAGCTTTTCCCTTTCGGACGCAAAGCCTTCCGCTTTGAACTGCTGCCAGTGCTGGATGAAATCCGGGCAGGCAGATTCGGTGATATTAATGTAGTCTGCTCACTGCGGGATATTTTAGTTGAGCGTGACGACGGCGGCAAGCATGAGGCTCGCTGCGTAAAATACCTGAATAAATATTTCGATCTGCTGCTCATCCATTCCGACCCCAGAATCGCCGCACTGGATGAAACATTTAAAGCTTTCGATCAAATTGAAATTACCTGTGAATATACCGGATTTGCAGCCCGCAAGCCTGCGCTCAATGTTCGTGGAAGGATACGCGATGAACTGGGGGTGACGGAGAATGAAAGACTGCTCATTGCCAGTGCCGGGGGAGGCAAGGTCGGCGGCCCTTTGATGGAATCAGTTCTGGAATCATTTATTGAACTGGACTCAACGGACAGCAAACTGCTCATGCTTACCGGACCTTTTCTGGATGAGGATAAATATGTTTCATTATGCGACACCGCAACAGGCCGCGAAAATATTACTATCCAACGCTTTGCGTCAGATTTCACTGACCTGCTGACCGCAGGTGACGCAATGATTTCCATGGCCGGATACAACACCTGCATGGACATACTCACTTCAGGTATACCCGCAGCAGTACAGCCGTTTTCCTTTAACCATGAACAACGAATGCGTGCCGAAAGGCTGGCTGAATACATCCCGCTGGAAGTACTTGCTACCGAACCGGATATGAAATCCACTATTGAATCTTTGCTGAACCGCCAGCGCACAACAGCGGATCACACTATCGATCTCGAAGGCGCAAGTAACTCATCTAAATTTATCCGCAAACTGAGGTTGAGCTAATGTCCGCCAGACCTGTATCATCAATTTGGAAAAACAATAGTTCCCACCTCACAGAATCTTTCGACCTCTGGTGGCCGGAATTTGAAAGACATATTCCTCAAAACGGCTGCGATGTTTTTTTCAGGGCTGATGATATCGGCTATCCGGGCCAGCAGTTTTCCGTCATGATCGAAACTTTCAAGGAACATGAAACACCTCTGGCTCTTGCCGTTGTTCCGGCTTGGATGAATGAAAACCATCGTGACGTCCTGCTGCGTGAACTGGGACCAGATCTGGATTTATGGTGTCTGCACCAGCACGGCTATCGGCACATGAACCACGAGAAAGAAGGCAAGAAATTCGAATTCGGCCCCTCCCGTTCAAAAAAAACCGTTACCGGAGAACTGGGCCGGGGTAAGGAAAAACTTGCGAACCTTTTAGGGAATAACTTCACCCCATTCTTCACCCCGCCATGGAACCGCTGCTCCATTGAAACAATGGAAGGACTGGTGGAACTCGGCTTCAATGCCATTTCCCGCAGTACCAAAGTTTCACCCAACCCACCGCAGGATCTTCCGGACATTCCGGTCAATATTGATCTGCACACCGTAAGAACAGACACCCCGCAAAATGGACTGGTTAAACTACAAAACCTGATGATTGAAGCAATTGAATCAGGGCATGCCGGGTTCATGCTCCATCATCAACGCATGAACAGAACTTCGCAACTTTTTCTCTCTTACCTGCTCGGAAAAATAAAAACGGCCCCGGAACTCCGGGTCAAAGATATTCGCGAAATTCTATAAACGATCATCCAAAATTTTATTTTACGGCATTGCAATGCAAAAGCATTACAATTCTCAGTATAACACTAATTGTTTATCACGAGCTGCAAAGTAATGGCGAAGATAGCATTTTCCCTTTGCATTTCAGGACATTTCAGTTATTTAATTAGTGTTAATTCGTAATGAAATCATTCATGGGTCAAGGGGTCGATCCATGAAATGCCGTTACTGACAGGCGGACTGATTGCGCCCTTGCCTTTTTCTGCAGTCCGTCAACAGCTCCGGTACTGACCCCGGTACATAAACCGAGCCAGACATGTCGAAGAAAGTTCCATTTCAAAGTCAGAATACCAAGCCGGATATCGCGGCTCAAGTTGTCCTGCCTTTTAAAAAATCACTTGAAATCAGCCTGAAGAGCCTGAAGTCAAGATTCCTGCGCAACATGGTCACCGTAACCAGCTTGATTCTCGCGGTCTCTTTTCTGGCTTATGTACTCGTGGGGAGCGATATTTCCAGCGGATTGTATCATTCAGGTGATCCCGGTCTTATCAAAACACTCGAGAAAACAGGCTATGAACCCGGGGGAAGTGCCAAGGAACGTTGGATCGTCATCCTTTCCCTGCTGGTCTGCACCGTAGGAATTATCAATGCCCAGCTCATGGCTGTTACCGAACGCTTTCGCGAAATCGGGACCATGAAATGCCTCGGAGCACTGGACAGCTTTGTATTGCGTTTGTTTCTGCTTGAAGCATCCATGCAGGGAACAGCCGGAGCTTTGCTCGGTTCCTTATTCGGGGCACTCATCGCGATTCTCATCGGGCTGCTGCGTTTCGGTTTCGATGCCGTAACCATGCTGCCTTTGAATGAGGTCGGCCTTTCGATGCTATACTCCATCGGTGTCGGTTTCGGACTGAGCCTGCTGGGTGTTCTTTATCCCGCATTCATAGCGGCCCGCATGCGTCCCATCGAGGCTATGCGGGTTGAGGAATAAATTTCAAACTGAACAACATAAATATAAAAGGCGAAAGATATGGCCGACCAGCACACCATAGTCCGGGTAACCGGAGTCAAACGTAATTTCAAACTCGGCAACACAAATGTTCAGGCTTTGAAAGGCGTGGACCTTGAAATTTATGCCGGAGAATACCTTTCAATCATGGGGCCTTCCGGGTCCGGTAAATCCACCCTGTTCAATATGATCGGCGGTCTGGACAAACCAACTGAGGGCAAAGTTTACATTGATGAAGTGGATATCGCCCAACTTGACGCCTTCGAGCTGGCATGGCTGCGAAACCGCAAAATCGGCTATATTTTCCAGACCTTCAACCTCATTCAGGTTATGACCGCACTGGAAAACATCACCCTGCCCATGATTTTTGCCGGAGTCCATAACGATGCCGCAGTCGCCAAGGGAATTGAACTGCTGGACCTTGTAGGGCTGAACAAACGCTACAATCACAAGCCGCAGGAACTTTCCGGCGGTCAGCAGCAACGCGTAGCCATCGCAAGGTCACTCGCCAACGACCCGGCCATCATCCTAGCTGATGAACCGACAGGTAACCTTGACCTTTCCACCGGGGAAGAAATCATCAAGCTCATGAACGAACTGAGCAAGGAACGCGGCGTAACCATTATCACCGCGACACATGATTACAAAATGCTCAACGCCTCCGACCGGGTTGTCTGGATTGAGGATGGACTGATCAAGAAAATCGAAGACCGCGACCAGCTCAACATTGACGTGGGCTGTATCCGCATGGCCTGATCACCGGAGGCTTCCCTTAATGTCCAAATTTCCATCTGAGAACAATCCCCAGCGCGGGCACGGCTGTTCAGTCCTGCTGTTTGTCGCCGCCCTGATGCTGCTATGCACCACAGTTCCCGCTATGGCATTCAGTTCAACTGATGCCATCAAGCAGACAATTACTGATCTTTCATCTTTCGGAGACCGCTCCTTCGGTTCACAGGGAGCTAAAAGGGCAGCCGATTACATTGAGATAAAATTCAAAGAACTGGGCGGTTTTAAAACCGGGAAACATCTTTTCCTCGCCCCGGCAATGACCGCCAGCGATACTGTTTTCAGTATTCACAGCGGGAAACAACTCAGCATAAGACCGGCAAAATTCAACGCGATTTCCCCCCCGGCCACCCCTCTGGAAGGACTGAATGGCCCGGTTATTTATGTCGGGAAAGGCTCACTTGATGATTTTAACGGCCTTCCGATTAAAGACGCAATTGTACTGATGGATATGGAATCCGGTAAAAACTGGCTTAATGCTGCCAGTCTCGGAGCTTCCGCCCTTATTTATATTGATAACGGACCGACCCAAAAAGGTTTTTTCGAAGAAAAGCTGGAACTGTCCCCGCTTGATTTTCCCCGCTACTACATGAGTGGTGCCGATGCACTGCTTGAACTTGGCTTAGATGCTAAAATCGGAAGCAAGCTTGTTGCCGAGTCGGGAGAGATTAAGTCCCGCAGTAAATGGAACCGCATAGAAGCTGAAAACGTGTACTGCCTCATCGAGGGCACTGACGAAGAAATGGCCGAAGAACTGGTCATTATTGAAGCATTCTACGACAGCTCCGTATACGTCATGGGAGATTCACCGGGTGCGGACGAAGCTCTGTCCATTGCCTCTCTTCTTGAGATCGGCAAAAAAATGGCCGCCAATCCACCCAAAAGATCTGTGCTCCTGCTGGCCACAACCGGACATGGGCAGTCTTTACACGGTATGCGCGAATTCGCCACCGCAGTTTCAGGTAAAAGTAAGACACTCAAAAAGATCAAGGTTGAGCTGCGTAAAAAGAAAAACGACGCCTCCAAAATCCTTGACGGTCTTGAGCTGGACAATCCACTGGCAACAAAACTGGCCACCGAGAATCCGCAGCTTTTCGCTCTGCTCTCCGAAACCCTGAAAAACCAGATCAAGGATGAAGTTGACATCATCAGCAAAGAACTCATGCACCTTAGATTGCAAGAGGATGCTGATCCTAAAATCATTGCTGAAATTGATCACCGCCGCAAGCTATTGCGTCGAATTTCATGGAAATCCGACTACTCCACCCTGCCAGCGGATGAAATGGCAGCGGTACAGAACCTATTCCCAATGGTTAAGGAAAAAGTTCTCAAGACCAAACATGATATCAAACAGCAACTTACTGCGATCAAAAGTGCCCGTGAACTACGTAAAATTGTACGTTCCAAGGAGCTTGTCTGCGGTATTTCCCTACACCTTTCCAGTCATGGTGAGGGAGTCGGGGCATTCGATCAGGGCTGGTTTTATGAACTTAGGCCTAGAGTCAATCTCTCCAGAACATTTGCACGTATCAACGACATCCTTGAAGATACGGTCCCGGAAGTTGAAAAACAGACCGGAACCGAAGGAATGTACAAGGATACCCTGCGTCCCGACCGTACCCGCCCCTGGCAGACATGGCTGCTTGATGAGCCGCAGTTCAGCAGTGAAATCGGAATCATGTCCGGCAAACTCTGCTTTACTTTCGCGACTGTAAACGACGGACGCGCATTCTGGGGAACTCCTTTCGATACTATCGAGAACGTAAATTGGGATAAAATCGAAAAACAGGCCGAACTGACTGAAGGACTGATCAGAAAAATTTCCAACAGCGAAGGTCCGCTGACTTCCAAGCTGCCGCGCAAAGGCTTCGGCATGGTTAACGGCAAGGCCCGTTTCATACGCCAAGGTGAACTTTTCGCAGATCAGGCCGCTCCGGATGCAGTCTTCATGGGATTTCAGGGTAAAACCAGATTTTACGCCCTATCCGACTCTGAAGGAGACTTCAAATATCAAGGCGTGGCCTCAAAAAAGCTAGTCCAGTCCAAACTGATCATCGAAGGCTACAAATATGATAAAGACGGCAGGATAATCTGGGCCATTGATAAACAGAAAACAGGCAAAAGCGCATACAGGCTTAAGCTGCGCAGACTGGACATGGAGACCAAACTGGTCATGTTCGGCTGCCGCCAGACCACGCTTTTTGACCTGCTGACCCCGCGCACATTCCGCTACATGACCAAAGTCGAAGTGCTGGACGGAGCCCGTGATGCCACACCCATGCATTACTGGTACAGCCGCATAGACACCCGTTCTTCAACGATTGCAAGCGTATTTCTTGAGCCGGAAGTGCCCTTGAAAATGACCCTTTCAGATACTGTACTGAACCGGAAAATGATCCTCATCCATTCCAAACCGAGTGATCCTGCCGGTAAAGGTTACTTCCTTAAAGAATGGCCCATCATCCCCGCAACCGACTACCGAGCTGCACGGGATATGTGGACCCTTCTCGACCCGCGTATTAAAAACCTTGAATCGCACGGGATTGTTAACCAGCAGATCAGAAACCTGGAACAAAAAGGAACCAAAGCTCTGGCGGATGCCGAAACAGCATGGAAAGAACGCCGTTACGACGACTTCATGACCAATGCGCGTAACGCCTGGGCACTGGCCTCCAAGGTATACCTTGATGTAGACCAGACCCAGAAAGACGTACTGGTCGGTGTTCTCTTCTACATCGCCCTGTTCATTCCCTTTGCTTATTGCATGGAAAGGCTGCTCTTCTCCTTCGCGGACATCCACAAGAGAATCCTCGGTTTTCTGGCGGTTCTTTCAGCGGTTATCGCTGTTATTTACTCTGTGCATCCCGCATTTGAACTAACCTACAGCCCCATGGTTGTTATTCTGGCCTTTTTCATTCTCGGCCTCTCAGTCATGGTTTCGCTGATTATTTTCTTCCGCTTTGAAAAAGAAATGATCCTGCTGCAGCAGCGCGCGCATAAGACCCAGACTTCTGAAATCAGCAAATGGAAAGCTTTTACTTCCGCATTTGTAATCGGGGTCAGCAACCTACGCCGCAGAAAGCTCAGGACTTTTCTGACCTGCCTGACCCTGACCATCCTGACCTTTACCATCATGAGCTTCACCGCAGTAAAATCACTGCGTGAACATACCTATGTAAAGTTCAATGACGAAACGCCTTACTACGGCCTGTTTATGAAAAACCTAGGCTGGCACGATCTGCCCCGCGAAACTCTGGGCATTGTCAGCAACGACTTTGATGAAAACGGCATTGTCGCCCCACGCGGCTGGATGGAACTTAAGGACAAAACCACTTCCGCAGTCACCCCGGTCAGCTTCGGAGGCAAGCAGGAAGAAGTTAAGGGGCTGGTAGGCCTAGGAACAATGGAACCGCATGTCAGCGGAATTGATAAAATTCTGATTGACGGAAATTGGCTCATTCCAGGCAACAACAGTCAGATTCTGCTCTCACAGGAAATGGCTGCACGGCTGGGCGCATCAGCCGGTGACTATGTTGATGTATGGGGCAGCAAATTCCTGCTCGTGGGTATATTCGACGGACAAAAATTCACCGAGCATACCGACCTTGACGGCGAACCCATGACCCCGGTCATTTTCCCTTCCGCCGCAGCACAGGAGTTGAGTGAAGTTGAGGCAGAAGCCATTGAATCAGGTGAAGACATTGACACCTTTCAAGGACGTTACACCCATATTTCGGGCGACGTAACAGCCATTATCCCCTACGAAACTCTCATGGCAATGGGCGGACATTTAAAAGCCCTTGCTATCGCTCCCATCTCAGGGGACTTTTCAAAACAGACCGTCAACAGTCTTATTGACCGCTACGGCCTGCCGATCTTCAGTTGTGATTCGAGCGGTACGTATATCTGCCAGTCTTCGGACACCATGAACTACTCCGGTGTGCCGAACATCATCATTCCGCTGATCATTTCCGCGCTCATAGTACTTAACACCATGATCACTAGTGTTTACGAGCGTAAAAAAGAAATTGCGGTATACACTTCCATCGGCATGGCCCCGACCCACGTATCATTCCTGTTCATTGCCGAGGCCATCGCCTTTGCAGTAATCAGCGTAGTCGTAGGTTACCTGATCGCCCAGACCGCATCGGGCCTCTTGGCCGGAACCCCGCTCTGGGCAGGCATGACCGCAAACTATTCATCAATGGCCGGTGTCGCGGCCATGATTCTGGTCATCGCGGTTACCCTGATCTCGGTCATCTATCCCTCAAAGGTAGCAGCGAACATCGCTATCCCGGACGTAAACCGCTCATGGAAAATGCCGGACACCGAAACCAACACCATTGAAGCCACCCTGCCCTTCCTGCTCAAACATAAGGAGCAGCAGGACGCAGGCGGTTTCCTGCTTGAATATCTTGAATCACATACCGAAGTTTCGCACGGACTGTTCTCCACATCCGAGATTGAAGTAAACTTCAGTCAGGAACCGTTGCCGGAATCGGTCTGCGATATCCTTGATGGCTGCCCGGACCACATCACCTGCTTCCGCTTCAACGTGCGGGTCTGGCTTGCTCCTTTTGACTTCGGTGTAAAACAGATGGTCGAACTGAGGTTCCGTCCCTCTGAAGCACATCCGCAATTCCTTGAAGCCGTACTGTTCATCACCCGTGAATCAGGTGAAATCGGAGCTTGGAAACGGTTGAATAAAGACTTTATTAACGCCATCAGAAAACAGTTCCTTATCTGGCGCTCACTTGACCCAGAAAAACAGAAGACATTCCGCGATAAAGTTCCTGAAATGATGGCTTTTGGTTTCACCGGACTGAACACAAGCAACAAACTTGCTGACCTTTAAATATAAGGATTCCACTGATGCATGGTAAAATAAGGAAAAGAGCGATTCTGCTGGGCACACTTTTCGGGCTGCTCATCTGCGCTTTCACACCTTTCAACAATGCCTACTTGAATGCGACACCGCTGGCTGGGGGACATTTCCCTCTGGCCCCGTTCTTCATACTGGCCTGGCTGACCGCGATCTGCGCACTGCATCGTAAACTGTTGCACTCACGTCCGCTGCTGACCGGTCTGGACCTGATGTCCATGTGGATTCTGATGGTCATTGTTTCCGGTATTTCTTACACCGGACTGGCAAGAACGTTCTTCATCAATCTGACCGCCCCCTTTCACTTTGCCACTATCGGCAACAGGTGGAAAGAAGTGCTGCAGCCGCTGCTGCCAGAAGCACTGCATCCTACTGATCCCAAAGCGGTGGAACAGCTCTACAACGGCATCAAGGGTGGACCGTTCATGGACAACCTTGAAATATTCAAGGCTATCCCGTGGGCTGCATGGCTGACTCCGCTGATGTGGTGGGGATTCTTCATTCTGCTTTGCTATTTCATGATGCTCTGCCTGACCAACATTTTCAGCAGACAGTGGGTGGAAAACGAGCGTTTGAATTTCCCGCTCCTGCAGTTGCCCCGTTTCATGGAAGAAGCCATGGATCAGGGTCTGTACGGTTCCTTCCTCGGCAACAAGTTTTTCATGATCGGCCTGATTTTCTGCATCTGCCTGCACCTGATCAACGGGCTGCATTTCTATATTCCGTCCGTGCCGGAAATACCGACTTTGATTCTGGCCGGTAAATACTTTTCCAAGACCGGACTCTTCTCCGGTTTCTACAAACTGAAAATTTACTTCTATCCCGCATTTGTGGGTTTCGCGTTTCTGGCATCGCGCCAGATTTCATTCAGCTTCTGGTTTTTCTTTCTGCTCGGCGGATTATTTTACGGAATCCTCGGTGCTGCGGGTCTGAATATCCCCGCTTCCGCGCTGGGTGTTACCTTCGGCCCGACCCTGACCAGACCAGAAGAAACCCAGATGATAGGTGCGTATCTGGTATTTTTCATCTTCATTATCTGGTTGGCCCGCCAGCACCTCAAGCAGGTGATCAAAGAAGCATTCGGTGCTGAATCAACTCGCGGTGAAGCAGAATGGATGTCCCTGCGATTTTCGTTCTGGGGACTGGCCGTATCCGGCCTGCTGCTCACCGGCTGGTGCGTGTACTTCGGTATTCCGCTGCTGGTGGCGGTTGTGGTTTTGCTGGCCTTCTTCGTTTTTACTCTGGTTGCGTCCAAGGCAATCTGTCAGGGCGGTATTGCCTACTTTACCCTGACAGCCGCCCCCATCGACAGCATCACCACCCTGTTCGGGTCCAAATTTTTCGGATCGGTAGGGATCGCCATCACCGCCATATGCCAGAAGATTCTATTCGTAGACCTTCGCGAATCACTAATGCCGTCACTGGTGCACGGTTCCAAGGTCAATGAGTGGCTGGATAACAAACGACTCTTCCTGCTAGGCATAACCATCATTCTGCTACTCGGCGTGATAGTTTCCTTCGGAGCGATGCTCGTTGTCTGCTACAAATACGGAATTCGCGAATTACAACTGGACTGGGCCACACGTACCTCCATGAACGTGTACGACAATGTGGTACGCATAATTCAGGAACCGGCAGCAGCTTCACATTGGGTGACCACCTTCGCCACTATTGGAGCGGTGGTTATGTTCACGCTGGTGCTGGCCTATAACAGACTGCCTTGGTGGCCGCTGCATCCGATCGGATATCTGACCGCATACAGCTCAGCCATGAAAATCCTCTGGTTCAGCTTTTTCCTCGGATGGATGTGCAACCAGCTGACACTCCGCTACGGCGGCGTGGGACTTTTTAAACGAGTACGCTACCTATTCTTCGGACTGATCATGGGAGATTTTCTCATGGGTGGAATGTGGGCACTCTACGGACTATACGCAGGACAGAGCTATCAGGTCCTGCCGGGTTAAAAATGCCTCCGGCGGCGCTTTCAGCGGGACCAAAGAACCCTTTTGAAAAAGGGTTCTCTGGACTCTCCTAAAACTTTTATTAAGCTTCGCTGGATAGTATTCAAGAGTAAAATAATTTTTAAATAGACGCATTAACATCAACTGCGGCGAAGCCCAATATAAGGTCTTGGGATTCTTAAACCCTTTTGCAAAAGGGTTTAAGCCCCCGGAGGGCCGCCGGAGGCAACCATATG
This sequence comes from Maridesulfovibrio spiralis (SeqCode), assembly GCF_048571135.1. Classification (NCBI taxonomy): domain Bacteria; kingdom Pseudomonadati; phylum Thermodesulfobacteriota; class Desulfovibrionia; order Desulfovibrionales; family Desulfovibrionaceae; genus Maridesulfovibrio; species Maridesulfovibrio spiralis (SeqCode). The sequence goes on from NZ_CP182344.1 coordinate 4,247,309, forward strand.
CACGACGATAAAGAGTTACAAGAATATCGGGACTTACTGAAGACGCCGACCAAATTTGAAGAAGGTTTCGACTGGAAAACTGTAGTCGGTGCCATCTTCATCGGCTTTTTGATGATGCCGGGTAGTATGTACCTGCAGCTGGTCATCGGTCAGGGTATCGGCCCTGCTGCACGCTGGGTTACCATCATCCTCTTCGCCGAGATCGCCAAAAGATCGTACACCGAGCTGAAACAACAGGAAATTTTCCTGCTCTACTACATGGCCGGGGCGGCGTTGGCTTCGCCATTTTCGGGCCTTCTATGGCAACAATATTTAGTGCAGTCAGATGCGGCACGAATGCTGGGTCTTACGGAATTCATCCCTGCGTGGGTAGCTCCGCAGCCGGGTTCCGATTCTCTCATTGAGCGAACCTTTTTCCACCGCGACTGGCTCATACCGATTTTACTGCTGGTCGGTGCGCAGATTGTTCAACGAATAGACCATTTCGGACTGGGTTACGCCCTATACCGCATCACTTCTGATGTTGAAAAGCTGCCTTTCCCCATGGCTCCGGTCGGCGCACTGGGTACTATGGCACTTGCTGAATCTACAGAAGAGAAAAAGGCCAGCTGGAAATGGCGGGTATTCTCTGTCGGGGGTGTTATCGGCCTTGCTTTCGGGGCCATCTACGTCCTGCTTCCTGCGGTTTCAGGGCTGCTATTCACCGAACCAATCAGGATTATTCCCATACCTTGGGTTGAACTAACGCCATATACGGAAAAGATTCTGCCAGCTGTTGCAACCGGTATCCAGTTTGATCTGGGTCTGTTCTTCATTGGTATGGTACTGCCATTCTGGGCTGTCATAGGTGGTCTTATCGGAATCGTGATCACAATTGTAGCCAACCCTGTTCTCTATGAACACGGAATCCTGCACCGCTGGCATCCCGGCATGGAAACCGTTGAAACGGTATTTGCCAACAACTTTGACTTTTACATGAGTTTCTCCATCGGACTTGGTCTGGCCATCGGTTTCATCGGTATTTACTACGTGGTCAAATCCTTCCGGGGGGAACATGCCAAAAGCCGAGAATCGTGGAGTAAACTTTTTGAACCGCCGGAAGGACGCGGAGACATCAACTTCTGGGTCTCTATTGCGATTTATGTGTTCTCAACCCTTGCCTACGTAGGCATGAGTTTGCTGCTCGTCCCCAACTTCCCGTGGATATTTTTCCTGCTCTACGGATTTATCTACACACCGGTAATCTCGTACATTACCGCTCGAATGGAAGGTATTGCCGGACAGTTTGTTAGCTTGCCCCTTGTGCGTGAAGCGAGCTTTATCGCCGGGGCTAAGTTTTTCGGCTATCAGGGTATCGAAATCTGGTACGCGCCGATCCCGATCCACAACTACGGAGAAGCAACAGTCCATTTCCGCGAGATCGAGCTAACCGGGACATCCATCCGGGGCATCATCAAAGCGGAGCTGGTTGTTTTCCCGGTAGTCATGATCGCCAGCCTGCTCTTTTCACAGTTCATCTGGCAACTGGCGCCCATTCCTTCTTCCAACTACCCTTATGCGCAGGAACTATGGCATCTGCAGGCACTGAACACCCTGCTCATGCAAACGTCCACTCTTGAGGGCAACTCACTATTCTTTCAAGCACTAAGCGGACCTGTGGTCATGGGAGGTATCAGTCTAGGGTTGATTCTCTATGCGATATTAAACACTCTGGGACTGCCTGTACTGCTGGTTTACGGTGTTGTCAGGGGGCTTGGGCAAAGTACGCCGCATGGATTTATTCTAGAGGTAACAGGAGCACTCATCGGCCGCTACTTCTTCCAGAAAAAATACGGCGCAATGTGGCGTCAGTATGCCCCGGTTCTGCTGGCAGGTTTCTCATGCGGAATGGGCTTGACCGGTATGTTTGCAATGGGCTGTACCCTTATCCTGAAATCACTGGGCAAAATGGCTTATTAATTATCCAAAACTGCTATGTTTAAACCAGAACAGGATAATAATTATTACTTTGCGGATGGATTAAAAATAGTTTAGTAACTTTGCTCTGGATTAATAATCCGTTTTATAGTGCCTTGAATGATTTCGCGCCCTTAGCTGAACTGTAAAGTAAGGGCTTTGCATAAAGGATAAGTGATGGATCGTAAGAATATAGCGTGGGACGGCATCAGTTTTGATGTCCCTCATAGATTTGAAGTAAGCGGAATTGATAAGAGATTCCTGCAGCTTGATAACGGAGAACAACCCTGTATTGAACTTCGCTGGTATGATGCAGGACGGACCTACAAAGAAAAGACTTATTTCAGACAGCTGGCTAAAAAGATTGAATCAGCCTCCGGCTTGAAAATCGAATCCACAGTGCTGCCGTCTTCGTGGAAAACTCCACTCAAAAAATACAATACCACTGCTTTTTACTGGCAATCCGACCTAGCCACCGGACGTGGGGTGATGTTCTACTGCAATAAAGCCAGTAAAGTTATGCTGATTCAGTTCATCGGTAAAAATGACGAACAAATCGACGAAGCCGCTGTTATTCTTTTTGAAACCCTGCAATTCAGCAATCCGGAGAAGGATCAGTGCTGGCATATCTACGACATGAAGGCCACCCTTCCCGGCAGCATGAAGCTTGAATCTTTTGAATTTAAACCCGGAAGATTCAACATAACACTTGCCGACCAGACTGAAACCATCGGTCTATACCGCTTCAGTCCTGCAGAGATAATCCTCAAAGAGCAAACCCTAGGTGAATTTTCCAAAAAATTGTTTGATGAAGATATCAAGAAGATGAGCCTTTCAATCGCTGAACTTGAGTACGGCGAAGGCTCAACCTGCATGTTCGGTCAGGCCAAAGGCCCCTCAACTACAGCTTTGGCGCTTTCAAAACTCAGTTCCAAACGCAGACCGTACGGACAAATCGAAATCCGTTACACGCAGGAAAGTAACCGTATTCTGGCTGTAATGGTCAAATCCCGTCAGGAGATCCCTGAAGACCGAGCCAAAACTATCTTCAAGCAATATGAAATTATTCAGTAAGAAAAAACAAATTATCCCGGAAATGACTCGTGGAGAGGCCATGTCCTGCAAACCAGTCAAGAACCGGGATATAGATGAAACCCGCATGGATAGTGGACTGCTAATGCTGTCCTATCCATTGCGGTTGAAGCCCTTATTTGCTGATGTTGCGAAGAGATTCGGCATGTGGAAAGACGGTTCCCCGCCCATAAAAAGACTGGAACTCGATGAAATGGGAACACTTGTATGGGATATGATCGACGGAAAAAACAGCGTCCGCAAGATTGCGGAAGAGTTTGCTGCTAAATATCAGGTACTGCCCCGAGAAGCAGAGGTTGCGACGGCTTCATTTCTCAGAGATTTAGGAAAGAGGGGCTTGATAGCTTTCAGAGGCAAACACTCAGGATAACAGAAACAGATCAAGCGCAAGTAAAATAGTTCTAGCCGCAAGTCAGTTTTATATATTCCTCAAAACTGACACCGTTCCAAACCTTACTCACCCAGTAGGCAGAAGCCCATATCATCAGAGAAGAAGACTGAACGTCAGACAAGCGCTTCAGCTTGGCCTCAAGATTTGGCCAACTAACGCCATGACTGCTATGGACATTCTCGCTTTCACATGCTTCTTCAACCTGCAAAAAGAGGTATGCTCCTTTACACTGGTTAGGCAGAATCTTAACGCCCTCATACGCTTCCAACACAGTTTTAAGCTCAGCAACGTTAAGCTCCTGCGCAACAGACCGCATGGATTTGAAAAACATATCCACAGCCCACGGAAGAATAAATTCAGCCCCGGCACTTTTGGTTTTGAAATAATTTTTAAGCCATTGTTCGTGATCGTGAGTAATTCTGGCTGCAACCTGCGGCATATCATCCTCCTGAAAATACTCCTCTACTGATAACAATAATTTAATAACCGCATTAACCAAATATATCAAGACTTTTTCTAGAAAATCATCAGAGCTGACTAGCGATCAAAACTCTCACGTATCTGTTTAAAAAGACTAAATAAAAGTGCTCCGGGAACAGACTTACCATTAATTTCCATACTATCAATACGCACAACAGTGTTATTATTGGGCGTTACATTCTCCTCAGTAACCAATACAATTTTCTTTTGGGCAGGAGCATCACTTTCACTGGCATCAATAACTAAAACCCATTTTCCGCCGTTGTCTTTCCATTTCAGATCAACACTTCGATGACAAGTCACACTATCCTCAAGAAGCTTTACAAAATCTTCCAAGGAGAAGTGCTTGCGACCTTTACCCGCCACACCAAGATATTCCCCTTCCGAATTGCGAATGACCAAAGGCTGCTCAAGATATTCAGCAGTTGGAAAAGAAGAATCATCCGGCTCGTTATTTCCTGCCTTCAACAGCCTGTACAATTCAGCCCGGTCACGCTTAAGACGGCCGATCTCCATTGCCATGTCCATTATCCGTTCATTGGTTTCCGCTGACAGCTTACGTTTTTCGCTACGCAGAGTGGAAAGCTCTTCACGCAAATCTCGCAGCTCCACCTGGAAAAGAGCCTGATTTGATAGCAGATCCGAAACCTTCCCCAAAACAGAGGACAACCCTTTGATAACGGTCTGCATGTCAGAGCTGGGCTCAAGCCCCGCTGAGTTGATCAACTGTTGATCATAATTTATTGTATTGACTAATGCACCGAACTTTAAGCTTAATTCGTTTTCAATTTGTTCAGTTGTCCAATTCATTCCATACATTTCACGAATCCTCCTGAAAATTTCTACCACCTCAATTGAGTACTTCTGCCTGCGCCCGCCGTCCCCTATAGAAGGTATAAATTTCGAATATTTATCCTTATAGTAGACTACTGTAGAAGGAGGGATACCCAATCTTCTCCCAACCTCTCTTAAACTCAAATATTGACTAGACATACCAACTGCTCATTTGTTGCTCATTTTTTTAAATTAATTACACAATAACCCAACTAACTGCACAAATCAACATCTTTTGAACCATAAATCAAACAACTGAACAGCACTTTGAACAATATAAAAACACAGCATCAACAAAACCATTGCGGCTCAACAAAACTGGACAAGCTGAAGACAGTGATTATATTTAATACAGATGGGAAGAACTTCGACGGAGGGTACGTGAGAATAGGATCTAAAATTTACATAGAATGCGAATTGAGTCGCCTTAAAAAAAACATATGAATGCGTATAGTGACGGAGTAACATCCCACAACCGCGTAGCGCGGAACACGCACTTTTCTCTTGCCCTGCGTACATGATAAAGGGTAATCGAACTCAAGGAGGGTCCAAGACGAACCATTCTCCAAAACTATAAAAGCGCTATAAATGTTAGAAAAAATTAAGACTACTAATCTTCAGGAAGGAATGTTTGTTGTTTGCTCCGCCAATGGTTTTGCCAGCCTGCCACCGGACCTTTCAAACAAATCCATATCCTCTAAAACTGATATATCCGCCATACTCCAGCTGAACATCAGCGAAGTTCTAATCGATTCCGAAAAAAGCTCTATTCAGAACAGCTTTCCCCAGACAACCTACTCTGAGGAAATTCTTTTTGCGCGCGAAGCATACAACAGTGCCCTCAATTGCATTCATAAGATATATGAAACCATCAAGAACAAGGGCGACCTTGAAATTTCCGAATACAAAAAAGATGTCAGCCCGCTTATCGAATCTATAAACAGAAATAGCAGTGCAGCAGCAAGCCTGACAGTTCTTGCCCGTTCAGACAGATATCTTTTTACACACAGCCTCAATACTGCAATCTTGAGTGCTATTCTCGGGCGCTACATGGGGCTTTCGCATGAAATGGTAGAAGAACTCTCCATGGCCGCAATGCTTATGAACGTAGGCCAAGTCTGGATGCCTGAGAAACTGCTGCAAAAGAAAGGAAAACTGTCCAGAGAAGAATTTCAGCTGATTAAGCAGCACACCCTGAAAGGAAGTAAATACCTTCTCAGCCAAAACACACCTGAAACTATTTTCAAATCAGTGCAGTCGCATCATGAAAAATATGATGGAACCGGCTACCCCGAAGGCCTTTCCGGGAATGACATCCCGCAGTTCGCTCGCATAATTTCAATATGTGATTCCTATGATGCAATGACTTCTGACCGCCCCTACCGTGAAGCACTCACCCCGAATTCGGCCATCAAACATTTATACTCCATGGCGAATTCCGCATTTCACCCCAGATATCTGGAGAGCTTCATTAAATGTGTAGGAATTTATCCAGTAGGCTGCTTTGTAAAGCTCTCTGACGGAAGATACGGGGTCGTTGTCACCAATACGCCCAAAGCCCCCCTGCTACCGCAGGTAAAGATTGTCTTCAACAGCAGATTCCGTGCTATTCATCCCGAATTCGTAGATCTGGCTAAACGCTCAGAGCAAATGGAAGGTGAAAATCTGGAAATTGTGGAATGCATTCACCCCAAGACGTTCAAGCTGGAGCTGGATAGATTCCTCTGGTAAGACGAGGTTAATTAAACTCCACCTTTACCTGTTTGACGTATTGCTGAAGCAATTCAAATTCCACACGGACTCCTTCAAAATCCTGTTGTATCGATTTCGATTCTATCCTGCGACCAATCGCACCAAGATGCTGAAAACCATAGTTTAAGGCAGAACCTTTAATATTGTGCCCTATTCTGGAAGCGGTTTCCAAGTCTCCTGCATCCAATGCCATCCTGAGATCTTCAATTTCCTGATGTGTGATTTCCATAAAAACCGGAATCAAGCCCTTCAAATCTCCATCAATATTTTCAACAATCTTCAAAACTCCCCTCCAGAACCACCAGTTTAATAAACAAAAAAGGATGCCGTTAATAAAACGACACCCTTTCTTTTAACAATTTGTGAATTCACAGGCAAAAATAATTTGCCCATAGTTTTATACTATAATGACTACTCTTCGAGCTGCTGAATACCGTCGAGCTTCCACATGCCATCAGAATCAACAGGCTTGATGAAATGCCAGACTTCGCGCACCTGACTCGGCTGAGACTGGGAAGAATCTTCGCGCAACAGTACGTCATAGAAAACGGTAACGTGAGTTACTCCTTCTTTTTCCTTCACTTCCAGCAAACGAGCGTTAACCATCAAGATATCAGTCTGAGAAGGACCGGGATCTTCCTTGGCCTGCTGTTTAATCTCGCCAACAACTCCGGCAGTAGCGAATTGTTCGATATCCGCCATATCACGGTTATCCCATGATTTCTGAAGACGGGCATAAACAGCTTTTGCGCCTTCAAGGAAATCTTCTTCATCAAAGTCGGCGGGAGTATTCACAACCGGGCCGCTCTGAGGGGCCGCAGAATCAGCAGCAGGTTGGGATGCGGGATTAGAAGAAAGGTGTTCCCAAGCATTCTGCGCATTCTGTTCCCTACGCGCGTGAGGATCAGCATTCATATTACGAGTGGGCTGAGAACGGTCTGGACCGCGCTGATAATTGCCCTGTTGGTACATATCATCTGCCCCACGCCTGCGGGACTTAAAGAACTTGAATCCAAGATAAACGAGCAGACCGATGATCAGGATATTGAAAAATCCTCCGCCCATACCGCCAAAGCCGCCGAGCATAGAACCGAGAAAGGTTCCTGCCAGAAGACCGCCGAGCAGCCCCATACCGGGACGGGCAATACCACCCTGCTGCTTGTTGGTACCACTTGCCTGCTTCTGGGTAGAAGTTGTTGAAGTCGGCTTTTTGTAAGTGTTAGAAAAAGATGGCTTGCTGCCGAATGATTTTCCACCGCCCATTCTTTTTGCATCCGCATTTCCGGCCGAGAAGACCAGCAGACAGGCTATTGTGAGGGGAAGAACCAAATGCCCGAGTAGTTTCATCTAATACCTCATTTCTTAAGTTATAAAAAAACTGCGACCGAAGCCGCAGTCCTTTAGATAAGTACGCTAATCAAACCTGTCCAGTAATATCGGAGCTATTTCATGATTTTTTTCACAACCGGAAGTTCACTTTCAAAAATCATAATTTTATCATTTCCGGTTTATCTTGCGGAGACTTGAAATGAGAGTTAGATAATCACAAAAACAGAACAGGAAGTACTCATGATTCAAACATTTTTTTCCATATTTTCTTTTATATCCGGCAAATATGAAGCTAACCCTCACTGGGACCACTGGCCGTTCGGTCCAGGTTACGGTGATTTCTGGGCCTCAATTACAAAAATGCTCTTCGTGGCCGCTATTCTAGGTGTGATTGTACTCTTTTTGCGCGTCCTCTTCGGGCCTAACGGAAAATTCCGTGACCCGGACCTCGACCGCGAGGCAGCTGAAATGCGTGAAAAAGCACTGGCACAGCTTGAAGAAGATCTCGCTGCCGGAAATATTTCAGAGATTGACTACAAATTTAAGAAAAAAAGAATTATGCATTAGTTCATGGACACCTACAAAAAGATATTCACGCATTTTGCACGTCCCTACCTGCAAAATGCCCGTGAGCACGAGAAGTCGAACTTCCTACTGAAGTTCGACCACTCTTTTGATGTTTTCGAAAACAGCTGCAGTATTTGTGAGTCTGAGCAGTTATCCGATGAACTTGCACAATCCGCATGCATAGCAGCCTTATTTCACGACACCGGAAGATTCCCGCAGTACGAAAAATACGGCACGTTCAAAGACGCCGAATCCTGCAACCATGGGACACTCGGCGCACGAACAGTGCTGCGGCACAAGCTTCTGGACAACCTGCCCCGCAAACAGCGCAATACCGTCATTGGCGCAATCGCCCTTCATAACCGCACCACCCTGCCCGGCTTCATCTCCTATGAACTTAGAACATGCACAGAAATCGTGCGTGACTCTGATAAGATAGACATCATCAAAGTTCTGATTCCACACATGACCGACATTCGACCGGGCAACGAAGCTCCGCTCATGGGCCTAACCGAAAAGCCCGATGAAATAACTGATTCAATTCTGCTCTCCCTTAAAAAAGGAGAACCTGCTATTTATAGCGAAATGCGCTGCCTTAATGACTTCCGCCTGCTCCTGTTGAGTTGGGCATACGATCTGAACTTTGTGTGGTCACGGCAGGAGATGATCAAGCGGGGATACGTTGCGACCCTTATTTCCCAACTGCCTGACACAGGTCAGGTACATGCTGTCCACAAGCAGGTAATAGAACAGCTTAACTCTTGATAGATTTTATGGAATAATGTGGGTAACCCGCTCTTGTCATATGTTAATTGAAACTTACATTTCCAAGTATACTTTTTAAACATAACAACTCACTAACGGACAGCTGCCAATGACCGAAACCAATTACGACATCATTATTTTAGGAGCAGGCCCTGCAGGATTGCAGGCTGCTATTCATTCAGCGAGAAAAGGACTCAAAGTCCTCATCCTCGGCAAAAACGACAAGAGCAGTCTCTGGTGGGCACATATTGAAAACTTCTGCTGCACACTGGAAATCTCCGGTGAACAGATTCTGAAGACAGGTCAGCAACAGGCTGAAAGCTTCGGTGCGGTCTTTTTCAACGAAGACGTCCTTAAAATTAAGACCCCGGACCTGATGGACCTCGGCGGTGGCGGTTTCACTATTACTTCCGAAACAAAGGAATTCAAAACCAAAGCCATCATCATCTGCACCGGAACGACCCGCAACAAGCTCGGTGTCCCCGGTGAAAAAGATCTTTTCGGCAAAGGCGTTAGCTATTGCGTTGAATGCGACGGCAACTTCTTCCGCGGTGAAGAGGTCGCTATTGTCGGAGGCGAAAGCGCAGCCGCAGGTGGTGCTCTCCACCTGTCACATCTTGCATCCAAAGTTCATCTTGTTTCCAAAGAGTTCAACTTTGCACCGGAACTGATGGAAAAACTCAAAGAAGCAGACATCACCATCCACGAAGGTGTTGAAGTTGAAAAAATCACCGGCGGAAGCGGAGTTGACGGTCTCGTGTTCAAAGATGGAGAAAAACTTGGGGTAACCGGAGTCTTCATAGAACTGGGTGCGAAAGGTGTTATGTCACTTGCTGCTGAACTCGGTATCCAGCTTGATGAGTCCATGAAATTTATCGAAACCGACAAACAGCAGCGCACCAACGTGCCCGGTATTTTTGCAGCGGGCGATATCTGCGGGCCGCCGCTCCAAATGGCAAAAGCCGTCGGTGAAGGTTGTGTTGCGGGCTTGAGTGCCGCTAAATATGTTCGCAAGACTTGATAGGAAGTTTGCCTTCGGCGATCCTGCCGGAGGCCTTAAACCCTTTTGAAAAAGGGTTTAAGAATCCCAAAACTTTTTGACGGGGCTTCGCCGCTTCGTTTTGGAATTTGTACAAAATGAAAACCGGATTAACTCTTGAGTTAATCCGGTTTTTTTAGCGTTTTGAATAAATGTAATTAGGAAGCAAAACCGCTCTTCCAGCTGGCTTACCTATAACATCTTCCGGTAAAACCCCGAGGGTTGCGATTATGTTGTATCCTGAAACCTGTAGCCCTTTGCGAACTTCTTCACAAAAACTTTTGTTTTTCGGATAATTAGGTGGCAGCATGAACAGCTTGGTCCATCCGGATATTCCGGCCTTGGAAAGATTCTCTATCACCGGAACACGGATATTTTCCGGCCTGTAGGAGACCAGAAAGACCGGAATATTGCGTTGCAGCAAGGTATCCATCAACTCGACAGAAGGTTTAATAGGTGGCAGCGCACTTAAAATGACATGATTTTCCAGATCAGTCTTTGCAGCAGCATTCCCTGAGAAGTCCTGCTTTTTACGTGCCTTGTAGGTAGATAGCAGCACGTCTTCCACCACCATCACCACCGCGGGAAACTTAACCTTTTCCCCAATGGCCTTAATTGCAGTTTGAGCTACTGCTTCTGTGCTTTGCTCTACAACATTCTCGTATTTGCCGCTTTCGTAATAAACAACAACCCGCTCTCGGGCTTCCGGCAGGGAAATCATCGCACCAGCTGATTCAGCCACTTGTGATTTAGCTGCAACACATCCGTTGCAACAGACAAAGATCAGACAAATACATAAAAGCTTAAATCTCAAAATAATTTCCCTCCACCTAAAACGACAAGATAAAGAGAAATTAGCACAACGAGATCATATCCGACAAGTTGCAAAATGCAGCTATCTGTTTTTGTTAACAAAGACAAAGGCCCCGGCCAGAGCGGTAAAGGGAGCGACTGTTACCAACCCGAAACTGCCTACCAAAGTCTTTAGAATCTCAGCGGAGACATAAACAAAGTTAAAAGTGTTCATGAGCGGAACTCCCTGAGCCATAAATGCCATCAGCAGAGTAATGAAGCCGCCGGAATAAGCGAGCAGTAAAGTTGTGGTCATAGTCCCCACAACCGCCCTGCCGACACGGATACCGGACGCAAGAGCCTGCACCGGGGTAATCTCGGGGTTGGCGCGGACAACTTCATCCATGCTGGCCGCCACATCCATAGCCAGGTCCATCACCGCACCGGAACAGGCCAGAAACACGGCGGCAATGTAAATACGGGTCAGGTCCAGATGCCCGAAACCGGAATACAGCAGAGTCTCCGCAAAGGGCATCACCGCACCATGCAGATGCAGTTCTCCGGTAAAATAGATTGCCAACAGGCAGCTGGTAAACACGCCGAGAAACGATCCCAGAAATGCAACTACCCCCTTACGGTTCAACCCGGCGACCATGAAAATGATTACCGCACACAACCCTGCAACCACCGCCAAGGTAATCCAGACCGGATCAGTCCCTTCCAGAAGAGCCGGAACAAGCAGCTTCCAGAGCACAAGTGCGGTAAACATAAAGGAGAAAAGAGCCTTTGCCCCGGTCCAGCCACCGAAGACCAGCAGCAGGAAAGAAAAGAGAAGCAGCATGGTCAGCTCAAGATCAATACGGTAATGATCCTGCGGCACAGCGAACATGGGCCTGCCTTCAGCATCATAAGTGACAACCGCAAGAGCTTCATCACCGACAACGAAAAATTTGTCTTTATCCATCTGGCCGAGCAGTTCGTTTGTTCCCTGCAAAACCTGCCCTGCGAAACGTCCATCAAGGATTTTCATGGTCACGCTCTGCGGTCCGGTTTTTACTATGCCGAACTGATCAATATCCGCGTTATCCACAGTAAGGATTTCCGCCCGGCAACGCTCGGCATTCCCGGCAACACGCTGGTCAAATTCTGTGGGGATGAAATAAAGAATGGCGGTCAAAACCGCAAAAACCGTAACAAGAATAAACTCTCTGTTTTTAAGTAATCCGGACATAATCTCAGGGGTTAAATTTTACTTGCTGGAGTTGCAGATAAGCTAAAGGCGGGACATCTTGAGATGCCCCGCCCAAAACAGTTAAAGTACGAAGAGAGTGCTATTTTGCAGCAAACTCAGCATTGTTGATGCTGGCATGCACTTTAGGAGTCATACCCATGATGGACATGATTTTGTAAGCGATATCAGTGTTATGATAGTAACCGTTAAAGGACGAAGAACCAACACCCATAGCGGAAGTAGCAACGGGAACACCGGTGTGCTTATAGGAAGTCCAACCGAGACCTGCATTGTTGTTCAAAACATGGGTAATGGTTACGGTCAAAGGATCGTATCCGCCGTAAAGATTGTACAGTTCAGGGTCCTTGAATTCCGTCTCGCCATTCATGGTACGCGCGTAAGCGTCCTTGAGCATCGCAAGCTGGTAGTCTTTTACAACCAGCGGATTCTTTTTGGAATCACCTTCGAACTCAAGACCGAAGAAGTGGGTGATAGTAGGCTGAAAATCTTCGAAGCCTGCTTCACCCTTATGTTCTTCTTTCCAGAGTTTAACAACTTCGTCGGAGAACTGCTGGAAGGAGATAGTCTGGGGCTGAAGCGCATCAAAGTAGGAACCGTACTTGGTTCCTGCGAAACCGAGGGTAAGACCACCACATTCGTGGTCACCGGTAACAACGATAAGAGTTTCATTGGGGTGCTTTTTAGCGAATTCGACAGCTTCTTTGATGGAGTTGTCGAAAGCAACGGTATTGTGAATGAAAGCAGCAGCATCGTTAGCGTGGCAGGCCCAGTCGATTTTACCGCCTTCAACCATCAGGAAAAAACCTTCGGGGTTGTCGAGCATTTCAATTGCTTTAGCAGTGAATTCGGGAAGGGTGATGTCCTTTTCAGTCATATCCATTGCGTAAGGAAGAGCCTTGGAATCCTGCAACCAGGCGTTCCATGCGATAACCTTACCGTCACCGGGTTTGATTGCATTGAAAGTTTCTTTGTCGGTAACAACTTTGTAGCCGGCTTCTTTGATCAGATCGAGAGCATTACCTTTAAAGTTCTTGGAGTTCTTCTTTTTGTTGGTGATGTCTTTCAGACCGCCGCCAGCAAAATAATCAAAATTACTTTCGGAGAGAGCAACATCGATGTCGTAGTACTGTCCGCGGGTGGGAACGTGCGCGTAGAAAGCAGCGGGAGTTGCATGGTCTATGGATACGCTGGAAACAATACCGACTTTTTTTCCGTCGGCTTTAGCCATTTCAGCAATAGATTTCACATGCTTCTGGCTGGGGGCCATGCCGAGCATACCGATATTGGTTTCCTGACCGCTGGCGATTGCGGTTGCTGCCGCTGCAGAACCAACGATAAATCTGTTAGCCGCAGAGGTAGTGGTCATGCCTTGGGCGGGAAAGGTATTCATGGTGAGTTGTTCACCGGTGAATGCTTCGGTGGCACTTTTCTGGGGCAGTCCCATACCGTCACCGATAAAGAGGAAAACGTACTTGGCTGACTTGCCTTTGTATACGCGGACCTTTTTGGCCTTAGCGTATGCAGGAACAGCAGCCATGATCACTGCGCAGAGCATGAAAGCCATCAATACTCTGAGTTTGTTGGAAAATCTCATCACTTTCTCCTGATAATTAATTTATGATTCTAAAATGGGACCCCCGCCCCGTTTCAAGTGGCAGTATTATCAGCAGGATGTGTCTATTATGTCACAGACATAAGGATATTATGAAAACGAAGTAGCCATTATCCATGAATAAATGTTATGTGTAACAGAACCGATTTCTATAAACATTCACCAGTGCTTATATTTATCCTATGCATATGCTATTATATCAGGCAGATACAGCATGTTACTTTTTGAACATAAACATTTTATGACTGGACAATTCCACCCACATTAAGTATACAATATCCACTTAATATTGTTAAACAAAGTAAGGATAAGTTCGGTGCGTAAGAAATTCCTTCCCATTATTGTTATACTGATCATTCTATTCGGGCTGGCTGTTGCCGGATATGTCACCCCTGAAAAAAAAGAAAAAATGCCTGTTCGCATTATGTTTAAGAACAGTGGCGGAAAAGTAATATTCACTCATATACGCCACCACCGGGACTATGAAATTCCATGCGAAAAATGCCATCATGAACGTGAAACCAGCGATCAGGAACCACTGCCATGCGGGGCCTGTCACCCGGAATCATTCGATAAAGACTACGTAAGAGAGCACATCCGTTCCTTTCCTGACACCAGCTATTGCAGCAAATGCCACCACGCAGAACTGGGCAGGCTGAACTTCGACCACGCCGCCCACGAAGAATATGCAGAAGACGACTGTCAGACATGTCACCATGATACGGACATTGAAGAAGAGCCGCAAAAATGCGGTAACTGCCATACAAATGCGGGAACAGCAGAGATGCCAAGCGTTCGCGATGCAGCCCATGACCGCTGTATAGCCTGCCATGATGATATGTTCGAAGAAGGCCTGAAAGGCTGTTCCCCCTGCCACAGGATGCAGGATATGAAAAATTACTCCGGTGACTATACAGCTTGCGGACAATGCCACCAGGATAACGATAAAGATCTGGTGCTCAACCGCACCAGTGCTTTCCATGACCAGTGCATGGACTGCCATAAACAAATGAAACGCGGCCCATATAAAGACAGCGAATGCAGCAGATGCCATTTAAAATAAATTGGGAAGCCCTGATATGAATCCTCTTTTTTCACTTACCCCCTCTGAACGCGGCCCCATGATCAACACATGGGAACAGGATATCGGCGGACCACTGGAAATATGCCTTGAAATAACCGGGCTTGATCCTGCGGTACAGCTGAATGATCAGGTTTCCAAAGCCCAGCCGGTTGCTTCCGACCCGGCAGGCAAGAGACCGGATGTTCACAGCTCAGTTTCCGGCACTGTGATCGACATAAAGAAAGATCATATCACCATTAGGGAAGAAGGAACCAGAGTTGCCCCGCCGGTTGATTTCCCGGCTACAGATCCACGTACAATGCTGGAAAACCTGCGCCGCAACGGAATTGATACACGTAATATGAAGCAGGGCTGCACCCTGATAGTGAACGCAGTTCCCCATGAAGCCGGAATGGACGGCCACCGCATTCTGATTGAAGAGTTCAACGACATCATGACCGTCGGGCTGAATTACCTGAAAAAAGCCATTTCTCCCAAGGCATGCTCACTGGCTATTCCCAAAGGTATGGACTGGACAATTCAAGGATGCACCGGACATGAGATTAAACCGGTATACCCGAACAGTCTGCCGGAACTGATCACTAAGGCGATAACGGGTGAAGAACTACCTTCAGCTGTCTGCGTTATTGATGCGGCAACTCTTTACCGCAT
This sequence comes from Maridesulfovibrio spiralis (SeqCode), assembly GCF_048571135.1. Lineage (NCBI taxonomy): Bacteria > Pseudomonadati > Thermodesulfobacteriota > Desulfovibrionia > Desulfovibrionales > Desulfovibrionaceae > Maridesulfovibrio > Maridesulfovibrio spiralis (SeqCode). The sequence continues at coordinate 4,262,905 of NZ_CP182344.1, forward strand.
CGGGCGGACTATCCAAGGACGGCAGCCGGTAACTCTGGTAATCGTAAAAATAGGCAACACACCTTTTCTCACTCCGGTGGGGACACCTGTGGGCGTGCTTTTAAAGGTGGCCGGATTCAGGCCCGGAGAACATGACCGGGTTATTCTGGGAGGCCCGTTAACCGGACGGGCCATCTATAACCTGAAACAGGGAGTAACTCCTGAAACACAAGGGATCGTCGTGCTGCGTTCACCCAGCGGACCAACTCTTAAAGACAACCCCTGCGTCGGTTGTGGCGAATGCGTAATTCGCTGTCCTGCCCGGTTGATGCCCAATATGATCTCCCGCCACGCCGAGTTCGGACTTTATGAGAACTGCCTGAGCTATAATATCGCATCATGTTTCGAGTGCGGTCTGTGCGCATACTGGTGCAAGGCCCAACGCCCCATTCTGCAATACATCCGGCTGGCAAAAAAAGAACTGGCCGCACAACCGATAATTGAAGATCTCCGGGAGCAGTAATGAAGCCACTGAACGGATCACCGATACTGACTGTCTCCATCCCTCCACATGCGCATTGCGGACGGACCATTAAAAAAGACGCACTGGAAACCATAATTGCGCTGCTTCCGGCTGCCTGCTTTGCGGTATACCACTACCAGTTTCTTGCGCTGCGGGTACTGGCTCTGTCTTCATTCACGGCGGTAGTTACTGAAACCGTATGTTTATATTTCATGAAACGGGAGATTGAGGCCGACAATTATACCGCCCTGCTCTACGGGCTTATGTTCGGTTTTCTGGTTCCTCCGTCCGCACCGTGGTGGCTGGTTGCCTCCGGCAGCGGCCTCTCAATATTTATGGGCCGCATGATATTCGGAGGACTTGGCGCCAACCCGCTTTGCGTTCCGCTGGTAGGATGGGCCATCCTGACTGTATCATGGCCCGATCTCATGAATTTTGATGTATCAATGCTTGCTTCGGAACTGACGTATCCTTTAAGTGAGTTGAAAAACTTCGGCCCGGAAACACTTGATGAATATTCCCTGAAATCCTTACTGCTGGGATTCCAACTTGGCGGAACAGGAGCTGCACAGCCCCTTGCAATACTTCTGGGCGGCCTCTACCTGATGGTACGCAGAATTATCAGACCGGACATTCCGCTGGCCTTCATTGCCGGAGCCGCTGCAACTGCTGCTGTATACTATTTTATTGAGCCGCTGGAGGCCGCCTCCCCCGAATATCACCTGCTTTGCGGGACAACCCTTTTCGGGGCCTTTTTTCTGGCAACAGACGGTCCATCCTCCCCTGCGGGACACATACCCATGATACTATACGGTTTCCTTGCCGGAACATTGCTTATCATTATCCGGGTCTACGGAATCTATCCCGACGGTGCCCCCTTCGCCATCCTGCTTGCCAACCTTATGGCCCCGTTGATCGACAAAATCCGGCCTGCGCCGTTCGGAGGCATCACCAACATTCACCTGCGGAGCAGATCATGAAAGAAAGCATAAAAATGATTGTAGTGCTGACCCTGATCTGCGGCATGTTCAGCGTCACCCTTGCCTCCCTGAAAGAAGCAACCGAAGAACGAATCGAGGAGCAGGTGCTTACATATGTACAGGGACCGGCAATCAGCACAGTCCTTAGCGGATATGATAATTCTCCGGTAAAAGACCGCAAAAAATTCACTATTCCCGGTACGGAAAATGAGATTGCAGTCTTTCCTGCAATTCAGAACGGAAAGCTGCATGGCTTGGCCATTGAAACTTTTGCCAAAGGATACGGCGGAAATGTCGGAGTTATGGTAGGATTCAATATCGGGGACGGAAACCTTTCCGGCATCGGCATTACCACCATGAAAGAAACTCCCGGCGTAGGCTCCAAAGTTGCCGGGCACGGTTTCACCAGCCAGTTCAAAGAACACTCTTACGTTGTAGATCTTTCAGCAAACGGAGGAAACATTGACGGTATAGCCGGAGCAACCATTTCATCCACGGCTACTGTTGAAGCGGTTAAACAGGCTGTAAAAATTTTCAAAAAAATCAAACCGCAAATCAAAGCCGCATGGCAGCTGGAGTCCTGAGATGAGCTTATTGTGGAAAGAGTTTTCAAAAGGACTTTGGAAGGACTTACCCCCTTTCAAGGTAGTGCTCGGTCTCTGCCCGGTGCTGGCGGTAACCAAAACGGCTGACAACGGACTCGGAATGGGGTTAGCGGTTATCTTCGTGCTGACCATGTCCAACATCCTTGTTTCAATTTTTCGAAAGATCATTCCTCCCAAGGTACGCATCGCCTGCTTCATTGTTATCGCGGCTTCCCTTGTTGTTTCGGTGGAACTGCTCATGCAGGCCTTTGCCTACCCGCTCTACCAGCAGCTGGGCATCTTCGTGCCGCTGATTGTGGTCAACTGCATCATCCTCGGCAGGGCTGAAGCTTTCGCATCCAAGAATCCCATACTGCTTGCGGCTGCGGACGGACTGGGCATGGGAATAGGATTCACAATATCCCTTACCCTGCTCGGCGGACTGCGCGAACTCCTTGGTTACGGAACCCTCTTCGGCAACCAGATTCTGCCCGAAACATACAAACCATTCTCTTTCATGGTTGAGGCCCCGGGAGCTTTTGTCTGTCTCGGACTGATGCTCGCGGGAATGAATATTTTCACCAGCTGGCAGGCAAGACGCAAGGGGCAGGCGGTACTGGACAACCCCGGCCACGAATGCAGGTCCTGCGGAATTTGCAGCCGCTAGAAGGATTAAGCCATGAAAGAATACTTCCTGCTCTTCATATCCGCCATATTCGTAAACAACATCGTGCTGGCCCAGTATCTGGGAAACTGTCCGTTCATCGGTACGTCCAAGAAAATTTCCGTGGCTATCGGCATGGGCAGCGCAGTTGTTTTCGTTGCCACCATGGCCGCTTCCATAACATGGGCGGTACAGGAATACCTGCTTGATCCGCTGGGGCTGCAATATCTCCAGACCCTGACCTTTATTCTGGTCATCGCCTCGCTGGTACAGTTTGTAGAAATGTTTCTTAAAAAGGCCGTGCCGCCGCTCTACAAATCGCTTGGTATCTTTCTACCGCTGATCACCACCAACTGCGCGGTGATGGGTATCGCGATCATCTGCCAGCGTGAGGAATTCACTTTTATCAAAACCGTGGCCTTTTCCTTTGCTTCCGGCATGGGATTCATGCTTGCATTGATTGTTCTTTCATCCATCCGCGAACGGATTGAAGTTTCACGCACACCCAACTCCATGAAAGGTACGCCCATAGCACTTGTCATGGCCGGGTTGATGTCGCTGGCATTTTTTGCTTTTAAGGGGATGATTTAGATATGATCCTTTCATCACTATTTGTACTCATGGGACTGGGCTTTACTGCCGCCACAATCCTCGCTGTCGCTTCCAGAATTCTGCATGTAAAGGAAGATCCGCGCATTGCGCAGGTTGAGGATGTTCTGCCCGGTGTCAACTGCGGCGGCTGCGGCTATGCAGGTTGCAACGGTGCGGCAAATGCGGTGGTGGAAGGAAAGTCAGGAGCCAACGTCTGTGTTATCGGCGGCACTGAAACCGCCAAGGCAGTTGGTGAAGTCATGGGTCTTGAAGTTCTGGACATGGAAGCGGAACTGGCTTTCAGGGATTGTACCGGAGGCGAACGGGCTGAAGATCTTTTCAATTACGAAGGAGCCGGAAACTGCCGTGCTCAGGCCCTGCTCTACGATGGCTCCAAAACCTGTCCTGAAGGCTGCCTAGGACTCGGAACATGTGTTGCAGTCTGCCCTTTTGATGCCATTCACATGGGCGATGAAGGTCTTCCCGTGGTTGACCCGCTGGCCTGCCGTGCCTGTCGCAAATGCGTTGAGGCATGTCCGCGTGGAGTACTTTCCATTGTTTCCATGACTTCCAAGCTGCTGCACATGGAAGAGGTCAACGACTGCCTTGCTCCCTGTCAGCAGAAATGTCCTGCAAACATCAATATCCCACGCTACATTGAGGCCGCAAACAAAGGCGATTACGCCGGAGCGGTGAACATAATCCGCGAGCGTAACCCGCTGCTGCTGGTCTGCGGCCGGGTCTGCCCGCGTCCCTGTGAACTGATCTGCCGCCGCACCCATGTTGATGACCCGGTAGGAATCAACATGATCAAACGGTTTGTTGCTGACTGGGAAATGAAAAACAATCTGCGTCTGCCCATCCCCTGCGCCAAAGACACAGGACGCAAAATAGCTGTCATCGGAGGAGGACCATCCGGTCTTTCCTGCGCTTACTATCTCCGCCGTCTGGGGCACAGCCCGACTATCATCGAAGGCATGCCTGAACTCGGTGGACAGCTGCGCTACGGTATCCCTGAGTACAGACTTCCCAAAAAAGACCTTGCATGGGAAATTCAGGGCATTCTTGATCTCGGCATAGATGTGCGCATGGAGCAGCGATTAGGGAAACACTTTACAATCAATGATCTGGAAGCCGAAGGATTCGAAGCCTTCTTCATGGGTATCGGCGCATGGGCCAGCGGAACACTGCGTATTGACGGCGAAGACGCACAGGGCGTGCTTTCAGGTACAGAATTTCTGACCGCTGTCGGTTTGGGGCAACCCCCGGCAGTGGGACCAAAGGTTATTGTTGTAGGCGGTGGAAATACCGCTATTGACGCCTCCAGAACATGCATCCGGCTGGGCTGTGATGTAACCCTGCTCTACAGGCGCACACGAAATGAAATGCCTGCCAACACAGAAGAAATCGAAGCTGCGGCTGACGAAGGAATCAAGTTCGTATTTCTCGCTGCCCCGACCAAGGTCATAATTGATGATCAGGGCAGAGCCACCCATCTTGAGTGCGTGCAGATGGAACTGGGTGAAGCCGACGAATCCGGGCGATGCCGCCCTGTCCCGGTAAAAGGATCTGAAATCCGCTATCCTGTGGACACTGTAATTTCAGCAATTGGACAGAAGCCGCAGTTATCCTGTTTCTATACTGATGGTGAGGAGCAGTGCAATATTGACTTCACACGCTGGCGCACTGTCCAGGCCGACCCGGACACCTTGCAGACTTCAATACCTAAAGTCTTTGCCGGGGGTGATGCTGTTTCCGGACCGGACCTTGTAATCTCCGCAGTAGGAGGCGGCCGCCGCGCCGCACGTTCAATCCACTATCTGCTGACAACCGGTGAAATTCCTGTGGCAGACAACATTCTGCATAATCCGATCCCTTACACCCTTTTTGAAGATGTTGACGGTTGCAAACACAAGGGGCGCACACCAATGCCCCACAACTGCAAAGGGAATGACCGCACGACGACCTTCAAAGAAGTCGAAGGCTGCCTCACTGAAGAAGAACTTCGCAACGAAACTGCACGCTGCCTGCGTTGCGGACTTACCTGCTATGACCGTGATGTTCCTCTGGAAAATATCTTCACCTCAAGGGTCGGGGAAAAAGTGGATTAGTAGACATTAACTTTATAAAAATGTAGCCCCGTAACATGCTTAAAATTAAATCAATCAGAGGGCAAAAACCGCGCATCCTGTTTATTACACATGACTACTTTGTAGTGCCCGAGCTGGTCCGCGCTATGGAGCGGTGCGCTGTTGATTTTTCTACCGTAGCCATTGACCCGCAAAGTGATTTTCTAAAAAGGATGTTTGATACAATTGCAGCCTTCAAGCCGCATTTCATATTGAGCATAAATCATATGGGATTGGATGCTGAGGGAAAGGTATTAGAACTGCTCAGACGCTGCAATATCCCTTTCGCGAGCTGGTTTGTAGATCGCCCTGAGATATATATGGAAAATAACACCGACTCCACAGCACTGCTTGCAACTTTCTGCTGGGATCCAAAATCAATTCCTTTTTTTAAGAAAAGAAATGTCAAAGAAGTCCACTACCTGCCTCTGGGAGCAGACACTTCCATTTTCCGCCCGGATAAATCGATTACACCGAAATTTACTGTTTCATTTGTAGGCGCAAGCTGGACTAACAAAATCGCTACTTTGCTTCAAACAGGTAAATTCAATGCCCCGCTACTCCGAGAATACAAAAAACTGGCACAATTTTATGAAACAAGTCCTGCCCCCGAAATAAACACGATACTGGAGCAGATGGCTCCCGAAGCCCGCGATGCATACTCTGCTCAAACTGCACACACCCAGAATCTTTTTCGCAATCTGATAGAATATGAAGCAACAAGGCAAAGCCGGGTAAAAATTGTTTCAAAAATTCTAAAATTCAAACCTGTAATTGTCGGTGACACCTATTGGAAAAACAAATTTTCTACTGGAAATGAAACCTTTTCTTGGTGGAGCAGCCTAAATTACGAGCACGAACTCCCCGCTTTCTACAGAAGTTCGGCGATAAATTTTAATACGACCAGTCTTAAATCACACTTGGCCATGAATCAGCGGGTATTTGATGTTCCCGCATGCGAAGCATTTCTGCTGACAGAAGCTAGCCCTGCACTGGAAAAGTTATTTGAACCGGAAAAAGAGGTAGCATGTTATACTGACACCCAAAGCATAACCGAAACCGTGATAAGATGGCTTAACAGCCCGGAAGAAAGGAAAAAACTTGCCCGTGCAGGACATAAACGAGTGCTCGCCGAGCATACCTATGAGCACAGGATGGCTGAGATTATCCGTAAAATGAAAATTTTTTTCTAAAGCACAAAAAAAGGCGCACCGGGAAATCCCGATGCGCCAGAACTTTGATCGCTCAAAGCTATTATTTCTGGAGGCCGGACTGTACGTCCTTGAGGAGCTCCTGAACCTTGGCAAGTTTTGCCTGCTCTTCTTCGCTGAGCTGTGCACCAACGTAAGCTGCTTTCTGGTTCATTTCTTCGATAATGCCGTCCATGATAATATGTCTGGTTTTTGTGGGGAGCTTTTCGAGTTCTACCAGTCTGCCGTCTACGACGTCCATCTGGGAATTCAGGGCTTCCACTTCACCGCGTACGGTCTGCAGATCTTTAACTTCAGCGGTAAGGCTGGTCAGATTCTGGTTCAGGCCGTAGAAAAATACAACAAGAAGAACTACTGCCATGAAGGAAATGATAATTGCTACCTTTCCCATGTCTTTTGAAGCAGTCTCGGTAACGCCTACTGCGACGTTTTCACCCAGCGCTTCTTCGTTCTGCTGGTAATCTTCCATCTGATGCACTTTTTCAGTTGCTGCGCTCATTTTTTTCCTCCTAAATGATCGTGTTTATAACGAAAAAGGACTATACTTCAAGGACGACTTCAAATCAAGAATTTAAACCTCTTTTAAAATTTTTGATCCATCCTCCCTGCAAACACTCCGTGATTCTCACAAATACCCAGCTTGTGCAACCATGTTCAAACAAAAACATGAACTTTAAATAAAATTAACTAAAAACCGCATTTTTAACGGCAGTTTAGCATGTTAAATTCAGAACAATCATATCTGGAACACATTTTGCTTTAATTAAGAAAAATAAACATTATGGAAATAATTTCCTAATAATATCCTCATTTTCTTAGGAGCCTGACATGTTCACCAGCTCAGTTTTGAATGGACAAAGCACAGCCGGAAGCTACTTCTCAAACATCGCCAACAACACTCAAAACGCTAAAAAACCTAATATTTCAAGCGACATGAGTGCTACCCAAATCCGTAGGCAGCTGCAAATGCAGTTCGCTACTATGAGTTTCGGCTTATCCTCCGATGAACAGCAGCAGGTTAACGGCTACTTCTCTCAGCTGAATAATATTTATGGTGTCAATGATTCGTCAGTGCGCGATGAGCAGGAAAAAAAATTCAAAGAATTGAAAGCAGAACTGGACAAACTTTACGGACTTGACGGCGACCCCAAAAAACTGACCTCTGATGAACAAAAACAAGTAGATGAACTCCAGACACAGCTGGACGAACTTTACGAAATATTACCCACCAAGGACCCGCAGGGCTCAGACCGCCAAAGAGCGGAAAGCCTGAAATGGGAACTGAAAAAAATGTACTACCCGGAAGGCAAGGTCCTGAGTGCTGCCGAAAAGAAAAAAGAAGAATCCATCCAGAAGGAACTTAAAGAGTTGTTCGGTATAACCGGACCCAAAACCCTGACCGCAGAAGAACAGGCCAAAGCGGACGATTTGAACAAGCAGATTGACGAAATTCAGGGCACAACTCCCAAGGAGTTGAATGAAGAAGAAAAGAAACGCGCCGAAGAACTGCTGACTGAAATGGAAAAAATCGCAGGGAGTCTGGTCACACACGGCCTGAGCAATGCCGAAAAAAACCTGTACTACAAACTGGACGATCAGGCTGACGCCCTTAAGGACAAAGCCAAGGAAGGAACACTCAGTGAGGCCGAACAGGATAAGCTGGCGGAAATTACAAAATATATAAATACCCTGCTCGATAAAGCTGCCGCCATTCAAGAGCAGCAGGACAAACAGGCCGGGCAGATACACGGACAGCTAAACGGATTTTTCTCCCAGCTGGGCATGAAGGGCGGAGGAACGCTGCTTTCAACAACCATATAAATTTCACTTGAAAAGAGCGTAATTTTCTCTTACCTCTGACTCCAGTAACAACAATCAATGGAGCCTCGCTCCCACTACATATAAAAGGAGTCAGCAAATGCCTATTTATGAATTCAAATGCTCAAAATGCGGTAAGGAATTTGACGAACTGGTCATGCCCGGCAAAGAAGCCAAAGCAGATTGCCCCGAGTGCGGACAAAAAGAGTGTGAAAAGCTGCTCTCCATAGGTAATGTCCGCCCTAATGGCATCCCCAAAGGCATGGGTGGCTACACTGCCCCGCCTTGTAAAATGGGAGAAAATTAATCCCTCCGGAGGCTTAAACCCATTTGATAAAGGGTTTATGAATCCCAAAACATTCCATGAATCTTCGCTAAATAGCTTCTTCAAGTTATATAGTTGAAGCCCGTGAGACCTCTAAGGTATCACGGGCTTTCTTATTGGCTGTTTTAAAACGATAGCGGCGAAAACACTAAATATCTACTTCATAAACCTGAGTGTCACCTACGCGGCGATATTCAAAACAACTCTGCTCATTAATACCAAGCCGCTCATGAATTCCTCTAAGCCACTGGGTACGCCCCAAAGCGTGAGTCGGAATAAAAATCTGAGGTTGTACCGCTTGAGCTAATTGCGGCCCGCCTGCCAGGCTTTTCAGCCGCCTGTCCACATTGGAAAATGCAACATGAACGCCGTATGCGCCTACCTTTTCAACCGCTGCAGTAAAAAAAGAACGGGTAAAATTTAATTCGTTCTGCGAAGCTGTTTCCCAATCCCAACAGGCAAGATCTCCGCCGTTGTAAACTTTCAATCCTTGCGGTGTACGGAATAGGAAAGCCACCCCAAGATCATTGGACATCATAGCTTCAATTTCAAGCCCGCCTATTTCATACTTTTCATCTGGCTCGACAATCAACGCGCTCCCGAAATCAAAATCAGGATACATCTCTTCAATATCATCGGAGATTATGGCCTGTAATGAATTAGCACCGCTGCATACTTCACGGAAATCAGGCGCAAAATGGTCCAGATGGCTATGTGAAAAGAACGCAAAAACATCACGCCCGGCAACTGCTTCCTGTAACGCGGCCAGTACCTTTTTACCCCTAAACCTTTCAGCAGGGATGTCAAAAACGTAGCAGACCTGCTCTGATGTGAGCACAAAACAATTATGAAAAATATGAGTTAAACGGACCTGCATATCACTTTTCGACTTTTGCGGCTTCCATTTCTTCAACCAAAGCACGGCTGATCGGCAGATAAACATGGGACCACGAAGTCAGATGTCCGGCCAGATATTCAGCATCAGATCCTGATCCGCAAAACAGATCCACTCTTGTTCCCTTGATGGCTCCTCCGCGATCCTGCGCCATAACCATGCGCACAAACGGTGCTTTCGCATTCGCATCCTGCTGCGGCAACCGGGTGGTCAGCAATGCAAGAGAGCCTAGCGGCAGAACTTTACTATCAACAGCAACACTGGCCATCGGGGTCAACGGTGCGCCCATGGAACCAAAAGGCCCTTCATCATCAAGTCTGAAAAAAACATAGCTGGGATTAGTGGTCAGCAGCTCTTCAACCAATTCCGGGTTTTCAGCAAGAAAAGCCCTGATCTTCTGCATACTCATCCCCTCTTTGGGCAACAAACCGCGATTAATCAAAACCTTGCCGAGAGAGACATACTTCAATCCGTTCTTCCCGGCATAAAGCACATGCTTCACATTACCATCGGGCAGGACCAATCTACCGGAACCCTGAATTTGCAGGATAAACACATCCACCAGATCCTTAACCCAGGCAATCTCTAAACCCTTGCTCTGCAACGCACCTTCAAAATCAATATCTTCCCGGTCATGGTAGGGCAGAACTTCACCGTTTTCCTGCCGGTAAATCAATTTCTGGCCTTTCCAACGGTGATGGAATTTACCAAGATCGAGCGTCTTAAGGTCCGCCGGAACACTATAAAGAGGATATGGATAATCAGGATGCGGCGTAAGCGAGGCTTCCAGATAAGGCTCATAATATCCGGTCAGCAGAGTACGCGGAGCCATTGAATACCAAACAAACTTTTCGTTCAACAATTCAGGGGACTCACTAAGCAAAGGCAACAGTTCGAGCATTTCTTCATTAGTCTGCCTAAGCATACCCCAAGTAATCTGCATGCGGCCATACTTTGCTGCAACGCTATTTGCCGGCTTGGAAGAAACATATCTCAGATTATATTCAATGCCCTTTTGCAACATCAGCCAAGAAAAGCCGCCATCGTCCTGATTTTGAAGACGGCTGATCAAACCTGAAACTTGGGCAGATTCAATTTTATAATATCCTTTAGCCTTACTTTCAGTTGAAGGCCTAGGAGTATGAGTGGAACAACCGCAGAGAAGATAAAATACTGCTATTCCACAAAAAATACCGGGGATAAAATTGCGAAAACTCGAAAACAACACCGAGACCTGCCTCATGGATAATATATTGAACACGGTTATACTGGATTAAAAGATAAAACTGACTTACATTCGGCCATATTTACAATATAAGCCATTGCCCACATAATTTATTTTGTAACCGAAACAGCAACCACGGAATCTGTTATGCGTCTATTTGCAATCGTAGCAGCTCTAATTGCCATTCTGACAACGTCATCACCTGCCCCCGCCGACCGTTGGGACCTAATAATTTTAACTACATCAGGACTCAACGGGCAACTACTTCCAGCAGAGGAAAAAAATTATCAACACTCTACCAGCATGGTACGTACTTTCGGGGGATTTGCAAGAATTCAGTCAATATTTGAATTATATAGAACAAAGTATCCTGGCTCAACAATTACCGTGGCAACAGGCGATGACCTCATGGGAGAATCCCTGACGAACGAAAAAGGCAAGACTGTTTTTGATGCAATGAATATGATGGGATTCGACATTTCCACTCTTGGCAACCACGAATTCAACCGGGGTTCCAAATTTCTGGCGAAATGCTTGAAAAATAAAAAATTCCCCACTGTAGTCAGCAACATAAAAATATCCTCCGACAACCCACTTCAAAAATACATACAACACACCGAGCTGATCGAAAAAAATTTCGTTAAAGTCGGATTCATGGGCATGATTTTACCGGAACTGAAACTGATATCCAACCCTGGGTCAGGAATCAGAGTATCCGCAGATATAATTAAATCCGCACGCAAAACAGCACGCGAACTAAAAGACAAAAAGAAAGTCGATCTGATTATATTGCTGAGCCACTTAAATCTTAAACATCAAAAACAGATCCTGCAGGAAGTGCCGGAAATTGATATTATTTGCGGAGGCCAAAGTTACAAGGAGATTTTGCCCGGACAGGAAGTCATTGCCCGAGACGGCCCTACTCCCGGACTGATGGTTCAATGTGGAAGCCACGGACGTTACGTTGGTGTTCTGAAAATAAGTATGGATGCCAGATCCATCCACAAGCACGAATGGACGATTATTCCTGTTACAGACAATACAAAAGAAGATATCCAGATCAGGAACTTCATTTCCGGAAAAATTCACCAAACCGAGAATGAATCCCTTCCGTTAGCCATCGCCCCGTCTCCACTCGACACCCGGACAGCATCAATTAGGACAAAAGAAACCTTAGCCGGCAACATTATCAGCTCCATACTCCGCGAGAAATTCCAAACTGATATCGGATTTCAGAACGGCGGGGGCATCAGAGGAGACAAAGTAATTCCATCCGGACCGATTACAGATCAGGATATTAATACAATGTTCCCCTTCGGCAACAAGGTCAGCATCTTAAAAGTAACTGGCAAGACACTGAAACAAATACTTGAGCGCTCAGTTCATAAACTCCCTGATCCATCTGGAGCTTTTCTGCAGATTTCCGGAGTGCATTTCGCAGTAGACTTAACAGGGCAAGCTCAGGAGCTGGAGATGGACAGTGAGGGCAAACCGGTAAAAATCAAAATCCCGGGGAACCGTGTTTCCAACATCAAGATTCTCGATAAATCAGGGAGCTATAAATTTATAAAAGAAAACCGCAAATATTCGCTGGCTACCAACTCATATCTTGCCCGTGGCGGTGACGGGTATATCATGCTCGAAAATTTACCCGATAAAGTTGAGACATTCGTAAAAGTACGGGAAGTGATCAAAGCGGGTATGCTCAAAAAACAAAAGCTAAAGTCGGAGTTCTCTCCGGCAATATTGCAGTCCGACAGAACTCCGAACAAAAACAATAACTAGATTTACAGACAAAATCTTCGCGTCGCGACATTCGGCCCACCGCAGCAGATCAAAACCTAGCTTTTATGAGTCAGGACATCCTGAAATTCCACGCCATAGATGTGGAGCATGACCATGAGAAAGGTAAGAATAAGCGGACCATAAAGTATTCCTAACGGCCCGAAAGCATTAATACCGCCCAGAATAGCGAGGAAAACATAAATAGTTGATACCCGCGAAGCCTCGCGAACGATAATCGGACGGAGCACTGTATCAATCGCGGTTACAAGCACACCGCACCACAACAACAAAAAGACTGCAATCTTCACTTTACCCACAATTACAAGATAAATTGTAGCCGGAAGCCAGATCAGCCCTGTACCCAGCACCGGGATAAGGGACGCGAAGCTCATCATCGTTCCCCAGAAAAGTCCTGGAATGCCAGCGATAGCAAGCCCGATGCCACCTACAACACCCTGCAGAACAGCAATAAAAAGACTTCCAAAAAGTACTGATTTGGATACTTTTCTTAGACTTTCGATAATAAAATCTTCCTGCTCCCAACGCAAAGGAGAAAGATATCTGATACGTTCGATGAAGCGGTCTCCATCTTTGAGAAAGGAGAAAACAAGAAAAAGCATGATCAGAAAATGAGCCACAAGACTGGCCATATTTCCCGCCAGCCATGTACCGGAAGTGAGCATTGCCTGCCCGAAACTTCTTGAAATTTCGAGAACTCTGGATTGAATATCGCTTGAGCTGATCTCAAGAAACGGAAGCTTCTGCTCCAGCCAGAGTAGATAGCTGTTGTACTGTTCAGAGTTGAAAAAGGTTGAAAAATCGGTAGTGCGCAGCCATTCGTTGATTGCGGAAACCGAATCAACACCCTGCCCGATGATCCCGAAAAAAAAGATTACAGCTGGAATGATGATAGCAAAGACAATAATAAGGACTGTCAGAAAGGCACTTGCGCCGGCACGTCCGCCAAGCCTGCGGCATATTTTCCTGCTTAAAGGATAAAAGATACCACTCAAAACAACTGAAATTATAATCGTGCTTATGAAAGGCTTGATAACGGAATAGCACAGCGCGATGGCTGAAATAAGCAGCAGGATCAAGAAAAAAGTATATATTGCTGGAGACTTAATGATCTTTTCATCGGGGGGGGTCATGCTCAAATCCTTAAAATAATTTTAGTTTCGCTGAGAGACGCCCATACTTCCAGATAACCCAAAACAGCACAATTAAAATCAGTTGTATTTAAAAAGATAATCTGACATCTCGGTAAAAGTATTCTCAGCCTCACACTTCATACACGACAGGAGGGCACCAACCTCCAACAAATTATCTTTTTCTAACAACTCTTCCATTTCTTTTGTCAAAGATGAAAGTTTATTCGCACCGACATCAAGCGACAGCCCCCTCAAAAAGCAAATCTCACTTCTAGCCATATCCTTGTCGGACTTTCCTACAGCTTCATCAACCTTGACAAGATGGGTAGGAACCAGTCGCATAAAATGCCGATATATCTCACAAAGTAACACGTCATTCCCATCCAGACGAGCCATAGTACCCTTAAAATCGAGGCAGGATGTATTTTCAATTTCTTCTTTAGTCTGGGCAGCTATTTGAGTTCTGCCCTCATCGCCACCGACAACTGAAAGCAACGCATTCATCAATCCCGCAGAATCGAAGGGTTTTGAAAGATAACCATTCATGCCGACTTCCAGGCAGCGTTCCCTGTCCCCTTTCATGGCATGAGCGGTGAGTGCTAAAATCGGAATTTGCGGATCTACATTTTCAATATAACCGGCTCGAATAAGGCGGGTAGCTTCCAATCCATCCATGATCGGCATCTGGATATCCATGATAACCAGATCAAAAGGTTTACTGGTCAAAAGCCTGATCGCTTCACGTCCATTCTCTACGAGTTCAAGTTCACAATTTGCCTTTTCCAGAAAAGCGGTGACAACCCTACGGGTAATAATGTTATCGTCAGCGAGCATAATCCGCTTACGCTGAGGGAAGTTCAATATTTTCTCACCTTCGCTCAACTCTTTTATTGTGCAATCATCAACACTCTTGAATACGGCTGTAAAATAAAAACTACTGCCATATGACGGCTGAGTATCTACCCAGATGGCACCTTGAAGCATGTGCACAAGGTTCTGGGTGATGGCTAATCCCAATCCTATCCCGCCATGTTTACGGGTCATGTAATCTTCGAGCTGGGTAAAGCTTTCAAAAATAGTATCCGCTTTATGTCTGGAGATCCCGACCCCGGTATCGGAAACAGTGAAAAGAAGCCTCACGCATCCTGCAGGATATGGATCGGAATCACATTCATCGGGGACTACTTCAATAGAAATTCCGCCAGTGTCGGTATATTTGATCGCATTGCCGACAAGATTATTCAAAATCTGAGTCAATCTGCCGGAATCACCTTGCAACTCTCCGGCAACATCCGGGTGAACATAGCACTCCATCTGGAGTTCCTTGTTAGTAGCATTGGGCTGATGTGAATTCAGCACCAGAGCAAGAGTCTGACGGACATCGAAGACGCCTTCGCGCAATTCGAGGATACGGCGCTCGATTTTTGAATAATCAAGCATATCATTTAGAACCCGCAGCAATGATGACGCCGAGCCTTTTATCAGCTCAACGTATTCCTGTTGCTCAGAGGCAAGTCCGCTGCTGAGAAGGATTTCACTCAAGCCCAGAATCCCGTTCATAGGTGTACGCAGTTCATGACTTATCGTCGCCAAAAATGAACTTTTGGCTTCGTTTGCTGCTTCGGCATCAGCCACAGCCTGCCGATACTCCTGCTCCATGGCATGTTTATAAAGGGCAATCTCAATAGCAGAACGGACTTCGCGCTCTTCAAAAGGCTTCAGCAGATAACCGAAAGGACCGGAAAGCTTTGCCCTGCTAAGAGTCTTTTCATCAGAAAAGGCAGTGAGAAAAACAATCGGGATGTCATATTTCTTTATAATGATATTCGCTGCTTCAATACCATCCATCTCGCCTTGCAGCTTGATATCCATCAAAATTAGATCTGGTCGGGCAGCAGCGGATTTATCAATTGCTTCAGGACCGGAAACAGCGTCACCGGCAATAATATATCCCAAGCGCTTTAAAGTGGCCTGAATATCGAGATTCACAATTTTTTCATCATCAACAACAAGAATCCGCTTGCCAGACATCAACAATACCCCATGAACATGTATTTAAGAATCAACGTAGTAACTCATATAATAAATTATTACAGAATTGAAAACATATTCCACTTACTAAAAACGTACCAAAACCAGAAAGCCGACTCTCAAATCGAGAGCCGGCTTTTTAAAACTAAAAATAAATCACTGAATCACAAGATCTGATCCAAGAACTTTTTCAGACGTGGATGTTCAGCGCTGTTGAAGAATTCTTCCGGCGGAGCACAGGCAATAACTCTACCGTCTTCCATAAAGACAATCCTGTCTGCCACCTCGCGGGCAAATCCCATCTCATGGGTAACTACCACCATGGTCATGCCTTCGCGGGCTAGATTCTTCATTACATCCAGAACCTCACCGATCATCTCAGGGTCAAGAGCTGAGGTTGGCTCGTCAAAAAGCATAATTTTCGGGTTCATAGCCAGCGCGCGGGCGATTGCCACACGCTGCTGCTGTCCGCCCGAAAGCTTCGAAGGATAAACGTTCGCCTTCTCACGTATTCCGACCTTCTTGAGCAGATCCACTGCGATTGCGCGTGCTTCCTCTTTTTCAAGACCTTTAAGGCGGATTGGTGCCATGGTCAGATTTTCCAAAACTGTTTTATGGGGAAACAAGTTAAAAGACTGAAAAACCATACCCAGTTCCTGACGGATGGTATTAATGTCGTTTTCCTTGTCATGCACATCCATTCCGTCAACGACAATAGAACCTCTGTTGATCTCTTCGAGACGGTTGATCGAGCGTAGCAAGGTACTCTTGCCGGACCCGGAAGGCCCGATGATTACAACTTTTTCCCCCTGCTGAACATCAAGAGAAACATCACTCAAAGCTGCGAGATCACCGAAAAACTTGTAAACATCTTTGATTTCAATAATGGGCTTAGCGGTCATAATGATTCAACCTCTCTTCCATGTGGCTCACTGCTCTTGAAAGGATCAGGGTAATCAGCAGATAAACAAGTGCGATCATTGTGTAAGTTTCAAAGTACTGGAAACTCTCCGCAGCGAATTCCCTTCCGCGTCTGAGAATATCGGCAACTGCCAGAATTGAGACCAGAGAAGAATCCTTGAGCAATGCGATAAATTCATTACCTACCGGAGGCAGAATAGTCCGCCATGCCTGAGGCAGGATAACCAGAAACATAGTCTCATTCTTATTAAACCCAAGAGAACGTGCCGCCTCAGTCTGTCCGTCATCAATGGATTCAATTCCGGCGCGGAAAACTTCACCCATGTATGCACCGTAGCAGACACTCATAGCAATGATCGCCGACAGCATGTCGGGAACCTGCAGGACACGGCCCATTGCGTAGTAAATATAAAACAGCTGTACGAGCAACGGAATACCCCTGACAACTTCTACATAAGTAGACGCAATCAGATTGATAAACTTATTGCTCGAAATTCTGCCCAGCCCGGTAAAAAGGCCGATAATAAGCGCCCCGAAAATAGAACAGATGGTAACTTCAAAAGTAACTACAATTCCGTCAGGAATAAAAAGCAGAATATCCCTGTATGGATCGGGCTTGGTGATGATCAAATAAGCAATGATCCCGACCGCACCGATGAAGGAAACCCACCACGCATTCAGCAGTCCTCTATCGCTGCTATCAGGAATGCTGGCCCCGTCCGTAACCTCAATCTTAACTTGTTTTTCTTTCATATCAATTTATCCGGGCTGCATGAAAAAGCCGGAATCGGTTAATTTTGCTCCGATCCCGGCTTTCGTTTTATCATACTCAAGCCTGCGTGGTCATGCGATTAATTGCCGAACCACTTAGCTTTGATTTTGTCGTAGGTTCCGTCAGCGCGAACAGCTGCCAGACCTTTGTTGATCAGTTCGAGAACTTCAGTGTTACCTTTCTTAACAGCAACGCCGAGATATTCAGGGGTTTCGTTCTTTACAGTAAAAGCAATTTTAAGCTTCTTGGAGTATTCTTCCTGCTGCAGGGCAAAGTCAGCTGCGATGGGGTCATCACAAACAACAGCTTTCAGGCGGCCATTGAAAAGATCTTCCATTGCAAGACCGATCTCGTCGTAAGATTTGGGGATAGCACCATCGATCGCCTTGATAGCGAAGTATCCGGTGGTACCGATCTGTGCACCTACGGGCTTGCCTTTGAAATCAGCAAGGGTTTTGGCTTTGGAATCTTTATTAGTAACAACAGCCTGCTTAACTTCGAAGTAGGGTGCGGAGAAATCCATTACTTTTTTGCGCTTTTCGTTAATTGTAACGGAAGAGCAGATAACATCGTACTTACCGGCAGCTAGACCAGCAAAAATGCCGTCCCATGCTACGTTTTTGATCTTTACTTCATAGCCTGCTGCTTTAGCGCAAGCTTTCATAAGATCAACGGAGAATCCGACAATCTGTTTATCTTTATTAACAAACTCCATCGGCGGCCAAGTGCAGTCAGAAGCAACGCTGATCACTTTTTTCCCGGCAAGAGCAGGTGTTGCAGCAAGAATAGTCAACAACAGGGCAACTATAATCTTCTTCATAATATTCCTCCAAATAAGTTAAAATACCCTAAAATCACAAACATGAAAATTATACAAAAAAGTAACCATGTCAACAAAGGTTTCCATGGACAATATTGTTTTCTTTGAATTATAAAACCTTTAAAAAATTGTTTTCTTGAACTTTATTCAAAAAAAAGTTAATTTTCCAGATTCTTTTTTTCAAAGGGGCATTACCAAATGAAAAACAAAGTCAAACAGGAACGGCAGGAAGCTGTAGAAGTTATCTGCCCGAAATGCCGTGACACCCGTATTGTTTACTTTCCTAAAGAATCAATGCCGACCTGCCCTATCTGCAAGGTTGAAATGATTGTGAAGGAAGTACTTACCGAAGGGAAATACGGTTGATCCGCTATTGCCATCAGGTATTTTGACTTAAATGCAGACAAGGACTTTAAAGGAGAAAGCTATGAAAAAAATTTGCATGATGCTGATCATGGTGCTGGCTCTGTGCTTCGCAGCCACCGCCAATGCAGCCGACATCGATCTGGCCAAGAAATCCACCCTCAACTCCATCATGAAAAACGGTGAACTCCGTTGCGGTATCGCATCCGGTTACATTCCTTTTCAGATGACTGATAAAAAAGGCCGCATCGTCGGTTTCGAAATTGACCTCGCTCGTGAAATGGCAAAAGCCATGGGTGTTAAATTTGTCCCGGTCAACATGGAATTCGACGGCATCATCCCCGCTCTCCTGACCAACAAGATTGACGTCATCACCGCAGGTATGACTGTTAACCAGCAACGCAACCTCCAGATCAACTTCGCAGAACCATTCATGGTTGTGGGTCAGACCGCTCTGGTTAACAAAAAACTCGAAGGTAAAATCAAGTCATACAAAGACCTGAACAAACCCGAATACACCATCGTTTCCAAACTCGGAACCACCGGTGAGCAGGCTGCAAAACGCTTTCTGCCCAAGGCGAAATACAAATCTTTCGACCTCGAAACCGATGCTGCTCTTGAAGTGCTTAACGGCAAAGCAGATGCAATGATCTACGACCTGCCCTTCAACGCCATCTTCATGTCCGAGCAGGGTAACGGTAAACTCTTCTTCCTGGACAAGCCTTTCACCTACGAGCCTCTGGGCTGGGGTATCCGTAAAGGCGATCCCGACTTCCTGAACTTCCTGACCAACTTCCTGCATCAGATCAAGAACGACGGACGCTACGACAAACTTTACCACAAGTGGTTCGAAAGCACCGCATGGCGTAAAAACATCCAGTAGTACGCAAAATCAACAGGGACGGTCTTTTGGCCGTCCCTGCTTCAGGTTGTTGAAATAAGATCGGTTCCAAGCGCCATTTGCCCGGTCATCTCTCAACAATCTGATTTTTGTTTTGTAAGAACTTAAATTTTTAAACATCGGCTTGATTAATTATGAGTGGAACATCAATGAGAGCTCCCGGCAGAGGCCGGAACTACGAAATTTTCTGGAAGACTGTTTTTTTCATCGGCCTGTTTGCCACCATGTTCGGACTTTACTGGGCAACACAGCAGGTTGACTACGTCTGGCGTTGGGAGCGTATTCCGAACTATTTCTTCTACCAAGATGAAATCAGCATCAATGCTGAGATAGAAGGCAGCATTACCTCTATCAAAAAACAGGGTAACAACGCCATCGTTACCGTTACAGGTGAAAACCACGAATCCGAACAGTATGAAGTTCCTGCTTCCGGGGTGCATGTTTATGAAGAAGATACAGTTTTCGTAGGCGACACCATCGGGGTGGAAAAAGAGTGGAAACCAGGTGTTATCCTTGAAGGTTTGTTTGTTACCCTCAAGGTCAGCGCCATCGCTATCATCTTCGGTATTCTCCTTGGACTATTCACCGGTCTTGCACGCATTTCCCAGAACCCGGCCCTGAAGCTTTCCGCCATTACATATATTGAACTTATTCGCGGTACTCCGCTGCTTGTACAGATGTTTATCTGGTACTTTGTACTGGGAACACTTATCAACAACATGCTCGCACAATATAACATTGGTCAGATACCGCCTCTCTGGTTCGGTATCGCATCCCTAGCTATTTTCGCAGGTGCTTATGTAGCGGAAATTGTCCGTGCAGGTATCCAGTCCGTACACCGGGGCCAGATGGAAGCAGCCCGCTCTTTAGGGATGTCAAAATACTACGCAATGAAACACATCATCCTGCCGCAGGCGTTCAGAAGGATTCTCCCTCCGCTGGCAGGACAGTTCATCAGTATGATCAAGGACTCCTCCCTGCTTGGTGTTATCGCTATCAGGGAACTGACCAAAGGAACAAGAGAAGCTGTTTCCACCAGCTTGCAGCCCTTTGAGCTGTGGTTCCTTTGTGCCCTGCTCTACCTGATGCTGACCTTTGCTTTCTCCATGTTTGTCCAGTACCTTGAAAAGAGAATGGTGCAGAGATAATGATTGAAGTTAAAAATATATACAAAACATTTTACGTTCCCCACGAAGTACAGGCCCTTTCCAATGTTTCACACACCGTGGACAAAGGACAGGTTGTCGTTGTTATCGGACCTTCCGGGTCCGGTAAATCAACCTTCCTGCGTTGCCTGAACAGACTCGAATACGCAGATTCCGGTCACATCTTCATCGACGGCGTTGATATCCTCTCTCCGAAGACAAATATCAATAAAATCCGTGAAGAAGTCGGCATGGTATTCCAGTCTTTCAACCTCTTCCCGCACAAAACCGTGCTGGAAAACCTGACCATCGCCCAGACTGTGGTCCGCAAAAGATCCAAAAAGGAAGCTGGAGAAATTGCAATGGAACTGCTCAAAAAAGTAGGTATCCATGACAAAGCCGGGGTCTATCCCACCCAGCTTTCCGGCGGTCAGCAGCAGCGTGTAGCAATTGCCCGCTCTCTTGCGATGGAGCCGAAGGTTCTGCTCTTTGATGAGCCGACCTCTGCGCTTGACCCTGAAATGGTCGGTGAAGTTCTGGATGTTATGAAAACAGTAGCCAACGAAGGAATGACCATGGTCGTGGTCACTCACGAAATGGGATTTGCCCGCGAAGTTGCTGATGAAGTTGTCTTCATGGATCAGGGTATGCTCATTGAAAAAGGCGATCCTGAACATTTCTTCACCAACCCGGAATCAGACCGCACCAAGGCTTTCTTGAGCCAGATTTTGTAAGCCGAAACTCTTGTAGGCCTAAAACACAAAAAGAAAGACCGTTCTGCTGTTGCAGAACGGTCTTTCTTTTTGTGAAATATTAAAAACTAATCTTCCTTATCCCGTTTATCACGAACATTCTTCATAGTCAGCCCGGCTACGCAGCCGACCAACATACCCAGCAAAAGGGCGCGTTGAATATCCATAAAAAACCACCCGGCAATGGCCCCAATTGATCCGCCTACCAGAATTCCGCGTGCCATGCATTCCAGCAGCCGCTCAAAATTCTTATCTTCTTTCAGCTCGCCCACATTACACCTTCTTAGCACGAATTATTGCTTCAATTTGGTCGGCCTGTTCTTCAGACAGAGACAGGAAATTAACCCCTATCCCCGGCATCTGGGATTTTATGCCCCAAGGAACGGCCCACTGCACTTCAGCTTTTATCGGAGTCTTATCTTCCAGCTCCATGATAGCAATCCAAAGCGTATCGCCTTTCCGCCATCTTGAAACCGAGTACAAAAAACAGCCTTCTTCGGAAAAATTCAAAGCCACGCTTTTTTCCATATGGCTGTTCTTAGAATTGATATCCCGGTTCAGCAGGACATTCAACACTTTGTTTGCCCTTTTGGTGCCACGCAGGGATCTGGCAGTAAAATTCTGGCAGCTTTCCGTGAAAAATTCACCCAGAGTGGAACCATGACCGGAAAACTTACCTGTAGGAATGCAGCGAACTCCCTCGGCAGATTTATGGCTCAAGCGCATCACCGGGAAATTATCGCTCAAAAGATTGGCTTCAGCTTTATCTGCAGCCGAAGACCTGAGCAAAGTTGGTATATCTATCAAGAACCCACTATACTTGACCTTGCTGTGCTCACGGACGACATCATGGAGTGATTCCGCAACATCGCACTCCACATCGAAGCCCTGTAAAACTTGAA
Source organism: Maridesulfovibrio spiralis (SeqCode) (assembly GCF_048571135.1). Classification (NCBI taxonomy): domain Bacteria; kingdom Pseudomonadati; phylum Thermodesulfobacteriota; class Desulfovibrionia; order Desulfovibrionales; family Desulfovibrionaceae; genus Maridesulfovibrio; species Maridesulfovibrio spiralis (SeqCode). The sequence goes on from NZ_CP182344.1 coordinate 4,285,372, forward strand.
GATATGCACCCCTGCTTTCCCCGGGCGCAGCTATCAGTAATATCCGTGTTTTCTCCACCCTAAACCGACCTCCAATATCAAAATCTCTGCTTGGCTAATACCAATTATCAATATATACTCACAAAATCAAAAATTACAAAGTTATAACGGTTTTCAAGTACTAATATAACTTAAGCAGAGTGTTCAAACAACAAAAGTAAACAAGTTGAAATAAATTATAATTCAACATTACGTTAACCAAAACCGGAAACAGCTCATGGATGACATTCCAAAAATTTTAACCATTGATGACGATGAAAGTGTCAGACTTTCTATCGCACACTACCTTGAAGACAGCGGATACGAAGTTCTGCAAGCCGGAAACGGTCACGAGGGACTGAAAATATTCCGGGAAAAACAGCCTGATGTTATCCTGCTGGACCTGCGCATGCCGGAAATGGACGGTCTATCTGTATTACGCCAACTGGGACAGGAAGCTCCGCAAACTCCGGTCATTGTGGTTTCCGGTACCGGATCATTTGAAGATGTCATCGCCACTGTCAGGCTGGGTTCCTGGGATTACATTCCGAAACCGATCACAGACCTCAATGATCTTGAAAATGCTATCAACCGCACCCGCGAGAGAGCAAGGCTTCTGGTTGAAAACGAAAGATACAAAGAAGAGCTTGAACGCAAAATACGCGAAAGAACCGAAGAGCTGCAGCTGATGAACAAAGTTCTTTCAGAAGAAATTTCAGCCCGTAAAAAATCCGAATAATTAGTTCGGGCCTCATTAGCTGAAAAAGAGGTGATGCTCAAGGAAATCCACCACCGAGTCAAAAACAATCTGCAAGTAATCTCCAGTCTGCTCAGCCTGCAAAGCGGTTATACTGAAGACGCCGAAGCTACCAACCTACTGCGGGAATGCCAGCATCGTGTACGCTCCATGTCCATGCTGCATGAGAAACTCTACCGATCAGAAGATCTTTCCCGCATCGACATGAGCGAATATGCGGTTACCCTGATCAGCTTCCTGCTTCGCTCCTACTCCGTGGACGGCAGGGTACGGCCCACATATGAAATTAAAGATATCCATATGGGAATTGATTCCGCTATCCCTTGCGGCCTGATCATCAATGAACTGGTCTCCAATGCCCTGACCCATGCTTTCTCCCAGAAGACAGGTGGCGAATTGATCGTTTCAATGCACCGTGAAGACGAGAACATCAAGCTGGAAGTTTCGGATAACGGCTGTGGACTGCCCGAAAATTTCTGCATCGGCGAATCCAGGACTTTGGGAATGACTCTTGTTGAAACTCTCGCCCAGCAGTTGAATGGAGAAGTTAACTACTTCACCGATAACGGAGCCACTTTTCAAATCAGTTTTCCCGGCTAAACTCATACTTGATAAGAATTAAAAGGCGGTGTAGCCTGCACTACGTGATCCTTCAATAGAACCACAGAATTAAGGAAAAAAAATGGAAATCAGCTTTAAACAGATAGATGAAATTACTGTTGTTAAAATTGAATCTGCGGAACTGAACCACGTTGTCAGCCACGACTTTCAGCGCCAGATCAACCCGATCTTTGACGAGAAGCAATTCAACGTTGCGCTCGATATGGAAAGCGTAGATTTTATGGACAGCATGGGCATCGGTACCCTGATTACCCTGCGCAACAAGTTGATGAAAGAAAAAGGCAACGTTGCCATGTTCAATATCAGTGACCGCGTAAAAAAAATTATTGATATAGCCGCCCTGCACAAAGTTTTCGATCTTTACGACACAGAAGAAGAAGCAGTGGAAGGCCTGAAAGGAAAAATGCTGGCCTAATCGGACCCGATTTCCCAGCCGGGCAGACTAATCAAGTCTGCCCGGCTTTATTTTTTTCATCTCCCAACACCCACCAAAACTATGAATCTTGCCAACAATCTCATCCGCCCCACGCTCGATACAGTTAAAGATGCGGCCCGCATCAGCCTTGACCTGTTTAAAATTATGATCCCAGTTGTAGTTGTCGTAAAAATTCTTCAGGAACTCAATTTGATCGGTTATCTTGCCGCGCCTCTTGGACCGGTCATGGAGCTGGTTGGACTCCCCGGTGAGATGGGACTGGTCTGGGCTACAGCACTGATCAACAATATTTACAGCGGACTGATTGTTTTTCTCAGCCTTGCACAGGATCAGCCACTGACAGCAGCACAGGCCACTATTCTGGGAACAATGATTCTGGTTGCCCACTCCATGCCTGTTGAATTGCGGGTAGTACAAAGCTGTGGACCGAAACTGCGCTTTCAGCTTTTTATCCGAATGGCCGGAGCATTTCTCATGGGACTTGTCCTCAACCTGGTTTACCAGAATTTCGACCTGCTCCAAGGTCCGGCAAATATTCTGCTGACCCCGGACAACTCAGCCATCGACAAGACCATCCTACAGTGGGCTATGGGCGAAATTCGTAACCTGATCTCCATATTCTTTGTCATTTTATGTCTACTGATAGTGATGCGCATCCTGACCAAAATTCGAGTTATTGAGGCCATGGACTTCCTGTTGCGTCCTTTCCTGACCATGATGGGGATCGGTTCCAAGGCTTCGGCTTTAACAGTCGTCGGCCTTACCATGGGCCTCTCTTACGGTGGCGGCATGATCATTCACGAATCTAAATCAGGGAATGTAGGCAAGAAAGACGTATTTTATTCCCTGACCCTGATGAGTCTCTGCCACAGCCTTATTGAGGACACCCTGCTGCTGATGATGATTGGCGGACATGTTTCCGGTCTGTTCTGGGGACGACTGATTATGTCCTGCCTGCTCGTTGCAGGACTGGTGCAGCTTACCAAATTTATACCGGAGAATATCTCCGACAAATATTTATGGGGACTTCCCAAACAATCTTAAAACAAAAGGAACAATTATGATCGTTACCACCGTTAACACCGAGAACGCGCCCGCAGCAATCGGCCCATACTCACAAGCCACCATTTTCAACTCTCAGGCTTTTGTCAGCGGACAGCTTGGCCTATCCCCCGCTACCGGTGAATTCGTGTCTGATAATGTTGAAGAACAGGCACGTCAGGCTCTGGAAAACCTTAAGGCCATCCTTGAAGCATGCGGAAGCGCACTGACTAAAGTTATCAGCGTAGATGTATTCCTCACCGACATGAATGATTTTGCAAAGGTAAATGCTGTTTATTCCGAATTCTTTTCCAGCCACAAGCCCGCACGTGCAGCAGTCGAAGTAAGCGCGCTGCCCAAAGGCGGCCTTGTTGAAATCAAGTGCATCGCTGCGATTTAAAGAGTCGAGGATCTATCCCGCATTTTTAAACGATTTTTACCTCCGGCTGCGCTTTCAGCGGGACCGGCGTTGCTCTCGATATCCATAAGACTCGAACAGGAAGCTCTAGCCTAACAGCTATAGGTAAGAACCCTTTTGAAAAAAGGAGTTCTGGACTCTCCTGAAAACTTTTATTTGGCTTCCCTGCTTTGTTTGGTGAATTTTACAGTTTTTTAAAAAAGGGACCATGAGGTCCCTTTTTTATGTCTACATTTTTGTAATTTGGAGTTTACAATTTCAGCTAAAACGACGCCGAAAAGCTGTCTATTTTCCGACACTCACAAGTTTCTGGTTGTGAACAAAAATACTCACTCATATAAAAGACACAGCATAACAAGCATTTACTCACCTTACTTAAAAATTGGCACGGGAAATGCTTATACATAATCAAGACGGACAACAAGAACAGACTAAACAAAATAAAAATACAGGCGAAAGCCACTAAAATTAAGAGTCGTTCTTCACCCATCTATAGAAAAGTGCTCTGGACTGATAGGCGAGTGCAGGAATCGGTAGAAACGAACAGCTTAGAATAAGATTTATACACAAGCGCTTCTGCCTCCCTCCCGCGATTGATCCGGACATTTTTTTATAACCAAATTTCAACCCTCTGTAAGTGATTGCTCTAACTCCTTTCTCCTGTTATCGATTCCGCCATGACACAGGAAAAATTCACAAATCCTTTCAGCATAGTTCTATTCGAACCAGAAATCCCACCTAACACCGGAAACATTGCCCGTCTCTGTGCCGGCACTGATACCGAGCTGCATTTAATTGAGCCGCTGGGATTTTCCATTTCAGACAAGCATCTCAAGCGCGCCGGGCTGGACTACTGGCCTAAGGTCAAACTTTCAGTTTGGAAAAACTGGCAGGAATACAAGGAAAAGGCCGAACCCAAAAGGCTGGTCACCACCAGTGCCAAGCGCGGAACCCATTTGTTTAAATTTGAATTCCAACCCGGAGACCACCTTGTGCTCGGCCCGGAGACACGTGGACTGCCGGAATGGATGTTCGATGAATTCAAACATGCGGTTAATATTCCCACCACGGATAACGTGCGCAGCCTAAACCTTTCCACCTCTGCGGGAATTATTCTGTATCAGGCACTATCCTGCCTGAATGAGGAAGTTTCTTTTAAATAGGCGGAACGGCTGTACAGTTCCTGCACATCATTTTGCACCTGCACTTTCTTGCATAACACTGCGGCAAGAGTTATGTTCGCTTTTGTTATTTAATCTTCAGCGGAGATCTTATGCGACTTCTCATAACCGGCGGATGCGGTTTTATCGGCACAAATTTCATATACCTCATGAAGGAACGTCACCCGGACTGGAAAATTTTCAACCTTGATAAACTGACCTATGCCGGGAACCGCAAAAACCTGATCCAGCTGGAAGAGCAAGACAATTCCGGCTACACATTCCTGCATGGCGACATCTGCGATAAGGAATTCGTCACTTCTGTGCTGCACGATTACAAGATTGATGCTGTAATCAACTTTGCGGCGGAATCCCATGTAGACCGTTCCATCAATGACCCAGCACCTTTCTTGACCACCAACACCCTCGGCGCGCAGAATATGATGGAATGCGCCAAAAATGCAGGGATTGAGAAATTCGTCCACGTTTCCACCGACGAAGTATACGGAACCCTTAGCCCTGAAGATCCGGCTTTCAGTGAAAAAAATCCGCTGGAACCGAACAGCCCCTACTCCGCTTCCAAAGCGAGCGCGGACCTCATGGCCCGAGCTTACTTTGAAACATACAAATTTCCCGTATCCATCACCCGTTGCTCCAACAACTACGGTCCCTATCAGTTTCCGGAAAAACTGATCCCGCTCATGTTCATCAAAGCATGTGCCGGGGAAAGCCTGCCCATCTACGGCGACGGCTCCAATGTTCGGGACTGGATCTACGTTGACGACCATTGCACCGGAGTGGAGCTGACCCTGCTCAAAGGTAAACCCGGCAAAGCCTACAACTTCGGCGGAGCTGCGGAAAAAACCAACCTTGAACTGGTCAAAGAACTTTTGAATATTTTAGGAAAAGATGAGTCACTCATAACTTATGTCAAAGACAGGCCCGGTCATGACATGCGATATGCCATGGATTACTCACTGGCTGAAAAGGAGCTGGGCTTCAGTCCGGCAGTGACTTTTGACGAAGGAATCCGCAAAACCATTGAATGGTACCAGACCAACGGCGATTGGCTTGAAGAAGTTCGCAGCGGAGCCTACCGCGACTTTATGGACCAATGGTACGGAGAACGAAAATGATTGATTTAGCAGGTAAAAAGGCAGTTATCCTCGGCGGACGCACCGGGCTTCTTGGTCAAACTTTGACCGCAAGACTGGAGCAGCAGGAAATAGTAACGATCCCTCTCTCCCGCTCCGACTTCGATCCTCTAAACGAAGAATCCCTGAACGCTTTGCTGGAAAGGGAAGAACCGGACTTCGTCTTCAACACGGTGGCATACACCATGGTCGATCAGGCCGAAGACGAGGAAAACAACGCCCACCTGCTAAACACCACTCTGCCCGCTACACTGGGCAGACTCTGCAAACAGTGGGGAGCCAAGCTGATCCACTACAGCACAGACTTTGTCTTTGACGGCAAAAAAGACTCCCCCTACACCGAAGACGACCAGACCAATCCTCAATCCGTATACGGAGAAACCAAACTGGCCGGAGAAGAACGGATAAAGGATCTTGATTATCCTGATTTCCTGATCATTCGCACCGCATGGCTGTTCGGTCCTCAAAAAAACAATTTTGTCCATAAAATTGTGAATCTTGCCAAGGAGCGGGACAGTCTGACTGTCGTTCATGACCAAAACGGATCTCCTACTTACACACCTGATCTTGCAGATTACTCTATCGCACTGCTCAAGCATGAAGCCCGTGGAATTTTCAATGTAGTCAACTCCGGCAAGGCAAGCTGGTGCGAACTGGCCACCGAGGCCGTCGACAGCTGCGCTATAAACTGCCGGGTCGACCCTGTGCCCACATCCGCCTATCCTACCAAGGCCAAACGACCGCCCTACTCAGTTCTCGATACCACCAAGTTCAGCGAGGTAACGGGAATAACACCACGCCCTTGGGTGCAGGCGCTGCGGGACTATGTTTATAACGACCTGAAAGACCATCAGGAAGATTAAGCTTCCCGACAAAGGAAAAATGAAAAAAGTATCCCCAGAACTAGTGCGGGATTCTATCCAGTTTGCAATGACCATGTTCTGCATCTGGGTAGGATACCGCTTTTATCTTTTCTACCAATGGATGGTCGGTAACTCCGACATAGCGGTCAGTAAACCCGGGGCAGTGGAGGGCTTCCTGCCTATCAGTGCCCTGCTTTCCCTAAAACAGCTCTTTACGCAGGGAATATTCGATGAAGTTCACCCCGCTGGATTAACCATCTTTATCGCCGTGATGGTCATGAGCCTGATCGTGCGCAAAGGATTCTGCGGCTATCTCTGTCCGGTGGGTTTCATTCACAACCTGCTCAATAAAATTGGACGCAGGATCGGCAAAATAGTTACTGTCAAAGGCAAGATTGAGCTGGGAATGCTCATTCCCAAGTACGTTGCCCTGACCTTTTTCCTGATCACTGTATTCTTCAAAATGAGCGGACGTGAAGTGGATGCTTTCATCCATTCTCCATACAACTTCACAGCTGAAGCACGTATGATGCAATTTTTCACTGATATGAGCAGCACAGCCGCTATTGTAGTCGGCGCTATACTCATACTCGGAATATTCATTCCTTACTTCTGGTGCCGCTTCCTATGCCCGTATGGAGCGTTACTGGGAATAATCGCGAAAGCTTCCCCGGTTGCCATCAAGCGTGACGAAGATAAATGCATCGCCTGCGGAAAATGCAACAAGGCATGCCCCGGAGGCATTGAAGTCGACATCAAGCAGACCATCAATTCCGCTGAATGCGTGGGCTGTACGCAGTGCATCAACGCCTGTCCGGTGGACGGCTGCCTGAGTGTGACCGACCGCCTGAGCCGCATCAAGCTGCCGTGGTACGTGATCGCAGCAGGCTCTCTGCTGATCCTGCTGGTCTACTATGCAGCAGCAAAATTCACCAACCACTGGGATTCACCTTACCCTCTGGAAATGTTGCGCAAATACTATATGATGATGTAAATTTCATCGAGTCCATACATAATAAAAGAGAGGCACGGAGTCAGAATGATTCCGTGCCTCTTTCTATTTTTCAGGGAGAGCTTATATTATTACTAGATATTAATTCCACTCCAGAATGGAGGTTTATATGTCAGTAAAAACTATCTTGTGGCCGACCGATCTATCGCGCTATTCGCGAGACTCAATAGATGAAGTGGTTTCCCTGTCTACCCTCTACAATGCCAAGGTTGTAGTGCTCTACTCCACCATCGATCTCTGCTCCTACTTCCCTGCATATGGCAATTACCCGAATAAGGACAGACTCAATGACTTTCGTGATTGGGAAGTCGAAAAAGCCAGAAAAGCCCTCAACAAACTATGCGAGGAAGAGCTACGCATTTGTCCGCTTATCGAAATCAGGCTGACAATGGGCGATCCGGTTACGAATATCCTTGAACACGCTGAAAAGGAAAATGTAGATCTGATCGTCATTTCCAGTCACGGTCTGGGTCGGGAAAAGAAGAATTCCCCCCCTGATCTCATAGGAAGCGTAACCGATCAAGTCATCAAGCAGTCCCCTGTATCCGTGCACGTAGTTAAAAACAGATAAAAATTAAGCCCGGTCGAGAATTTCTCAACCGGGCTTAACTCATTTTATTTTAAGCGACTTTAGACTTTAGCAGCCTGAAGTTCTTCGACAGTGTATTCCCATACGGTGTCGTGAGGCTCAAGTTTTTCTTCGCTAAAGAAACGGGGCAGCTGGTCGTCACTCTTGGTGAAACCTGCTTTGCGGTTGAACTCAAGCTCATCCTTCAGGGTGTTTACGCCGAGAGCGATAAAGTCATCAGCGGTGAACTCAATGCCGTGTGTTGCAGCAACGAGGTCGCACATGCACTGAACTGCATCTTCGGTATCCAGAACTGCGAAAGCTACGAACAGGCAGAGGCCAAGGCCGTCGATGGTTGCAGTAGCAATCTGGAGGTTCTTGGAAAGTTCAATCTGACCTTCCTTGGAAAGGGGATCAACGTCACCACCGACTTTCAGGATGTTGGTAGCAACAGCGTAACCTGCAGTGTGGTCACCGCCCATGGGAGTGGTTGCGTAGGTAACGCCAACGCCCTTTACGGAACGGGGATCGTATGCGGGCAGACCCTGACCTTTAACGGTGGGGATACGGTCTACACCGAAAGCCTGACCTGCGAAGTCTGCACCGTTACCGATGATGCGGCCCATTGCATCGGCAGAACCGATTTTTTTGAGCAGATCGATACCTGCTTTACTGTCACCCCATTCGAGGATGCCGCCGTCCATAGCAACAGCCATGGTACAACCCATTTCGATGGTGTCGATACCTTTTTCATCACAAATACGGTCCATGGTGGCGATATCGTCGATGTCATTGATCAGGCAGTTTGCACCGAAGCCCCAAACGGTTTCGTACTCAAAGCCGGAAGTCAGGTAGTTGCCGTCTTTGTCATTGTAACGCTGGGAGCACTGAATAACACAACCGGTGTGACAACCTTCTTTAGTTTTACCACCGCGGGATTCGATTACTTCAGCAATCTTTTCACCGGAGATATCCGCAACATCGTCGAAACGGCCGTAACGGAAGTTCTTGGTGGGCAGTGCGCCTGCTTCGTTAATGATGTTAACGAGGATAGCGGTACCGAATGCGGGCAGACCTTCGCTGGTTACGGGGTGGCCCATGAGGATTTCAAGCCAACGCTTACGGGCAACTTTGAATGCCTCTTCGTTGACGGGCTTGACACGGCCCTTTGCATTAGGATCAAGAACAACGGCCTTGATTTTTTTTGAACCCATAACTGCACCCATACCACCACGTCCTGCGGAACGTGCGGGATGCAAATGCGGATCGGAAAACTGAATGGTTGAAGCAGCGAGGCACTGTTCGCCGGCAGGTCCTGCCAGAGCGGTTACAGCTTTGTCGCCATAAATTTTCTTAAGCTCTTCGTGTGCAGGATAGTTATCCTTACCTACGATAGGGGTAGCGTCTTTGAATTCAACGCGATCAGCATAAATTTCAACAATAGAGAAAGGAGCGTCCATTTCAGGCTTATCTTCAAAAATGATAGCCTGAATATCGAGACGGGGCAGAACCTGTGCAAACTGTCCGCCGGAGTTACTTTCTTTGATACCGCCAGTCAGGGGAGACTTAGCACCACAGGAAAGTCTGCCGGAGTTTGCAGCACCGGAGCCAGCGAGGATACCGGCAGCCCAAACGAGCTTGTTTTCAGCGGAAAGAGGATGACAATCGCCGGGAACTTCGTTGTTCACTACTCTGGAAGTTAAGGCGCGTCCGCCAAGGCCAGCCAGATCTCCGAGTTCTTCAAATTTGAATTCTTTGGTACGGGTATTAATTCTAAGGATTCTGGGCATAACAACCCCCTATAAAATTTAAAAATTAGTAAAACCAACCTTCGTTCTTAAATAAAGCACTTCCGTTAATAAGTGGAGTAATTATATACCTGCAGTCAGCATTGTCAAAGAATTTAAATTATATCGGCCAAAGCACATAACTTTTAATTATATCTTTTTTGACATATTTACGTTTTTTGTTGCAAAATGACACCCTCGACAACGAATAGTGCATAAAATGACACACACAATTCCATACATACAACAGTAAAAAAGCCTCATAGCAATAATTATACAGTATATTAACCAATCTTAAAAAAAAGTTGCAGCCTATAATCACGCATTGACGCCATCCATATTTTCAGAATATTTTTTGAACTAATATGAATATCACTCTAACCCCGGAAGGTAGTCAGATGGATATCGAATCGAGAATTCAAGCTGCGATTGATGAACCTGAAAAGCTTGAGCAACTTTACAGAAATGATCCCAAATCGTTTCGTAGAGCATACCGGGGTGCTTTTGCGTCAGCACAGAACAGCCTGCTCTTCAGGGCATGGCAGGCAAGAATGGAGTTTTCTTCAGCCAAAGCCGAAATATTATCCAAGCGCGACCTGCTAATTATGCTGCTCCTGTGTTTTTGCTCAGGGACACTGCTGAAATTGCCGGACTGGTATGACTATGGAAAATTCGAAACCTTCGCATGGATGGTCTCACTGGTCCCATTGACTGCCATGTTTTTATTCACCATGCACATGCGCGGCTGGCCCCGCAAAACAACCTACTACGGAATCGGCTGCTGCATAATTCTGGCAGTTGCCATGCAGCTTACCCCTAATAAATGGAAAGACGTGCATGCTCTCGCTATCCTTAATTTACCGCTATTTATCTGGTCTCTATATGGATTCAGCCGTACAGGCTTCGAAACGGATTACAAACACAAGCGCATAGATTTTCTGCGTTTCAGCGGAGAGATGGCAATTCATGGTGGACTTATTTTCCTCGGAGGAGGGGTACTTCTTCTACTCACATACGGTTTGTTCGACCTGCTGAACATACGCAATGACTGGATCATTGAGGATTTAGCAATATATGGACTGGCATCAATTCCGCTAGTTGCGGCATGGGCTACGGACACATATTCTGCCGCCCGAAAGCTGGTTCCGCTGCTAGCCCGGATATTCTCCCCTCTGCTTCTGGTGCTCATTCTCTGTTACATGGGAGCTATGGCTTTAAATATGGAAGAACTCTTTAACGACCGCTCTACCCTGCTGACTTACAACATCCTGCTGCTCTGTGTACTTTGTACCGCAGTCTTCAGTATTACCGGCCGAGGTGAGCGCATTCCGGACAAAATGGAAACAAGCATCATCAGTACCATGATTGCAGCTACTGTTCTGCTGGATCTTATCGGGATCTGGGCCATCTGCTGGCGCGTATTTGAATATGGAATGACTGCGAACCGTTTAAGTGTACTCGGTTCAAATCTGGTAGTATTCGGTAATCTTGCTTTTATGGGCGTGGGCTACATTCGCAACCATTTCAGTGCCGGTTCTCTGGAAGACATCGAGGACGGCCTTGCCCGGTATCTACCCGCTTATGCAATCTGGTCCGGTTTATCCGTTTTAATCCTGCCTTGGATTTTCAGATACTAACAAGATAAGGGCCCGCACACAGCGGCCCCTTATTTTATGCATGAACGTAATTTGCAAGGATGATCGCCACCCCACAGATAAAACTGGCGATAATTGCCGGACGTCCGCCAAAGACTCTGAACTTCTGGTTCAAACCCGCCGCACGCATTTTCCAGATCATAATGCAGGGCAACAGAACCGCAATGACAGTAAAGGCTGCACCAGCATGCGCAAGAGCAGCAATGAATCCATCCGGTGCCAGCAAAGAAGCGATGAGGGGCGGGACAAAAACAATTAACCCGGAACCGATGCGGCCCATACCGTCATCACTACGCTTGAAAGTCTCGGCCACCAGATCAAACAAACTTAAGGAGACACCGAAGAATGAAGTGACAAGGGCAAGGGCTGCAAACACAGAAACAACGGTTTTAACCCAGACTGCTCCCCCGCTGATCATATCCACAAGGGCATCTACATTATTCATGGATGCCAGCTGCTCAGGGGTTGTGCTGCCTTCAGCCAAAAACAACCAGATCAGATAACAGAAACTCGGCAGCGCACCGCCGATGAACAAAATACGGACAAGGATTTTCTTATCTTCCCCAATATAGTTTACAATACTCGGTATGCAGACATGGTAGCCGAATGACGTTATTAAAACAGGTAAGGTCACAAAAAGAGCCTCTGGAGCGGGGTTGCCCTGCGTCAAATTACTAAAATCCAACTGCCCTCCGAGGGCCGCAAAACTGACCAACATAGCTGCCAGCATCAAAATGAACAGAGTCTTATTTGCCTGCACCACAATATGGGTTCCGGCAACAAGCACAGCAAGGCTGAATGCGGTGAAAACTCCCGATCCTATCCTCGGATCAATCCCGGTAGCATTTGAAACAAGTCCCCCGATTCCACTCAGGTAGGCCACAATCAGGCAATACAACAAAAAGAATACACACCCGGTTCCGACAAGCTGTCCACTACGCCCGAGAATTTTGCGGGTCATGTAGTTGAAGTTGACGCCCTGTCCGAACTCAAGATTGATTTCCAGAAGCATCAATGCCGAATACGCAGCCACGATCCACATGAAAATGAGCGCACATGCCCCGGTCACAAATCCCAGATTTCCAAGAGTCATAGGCAGGCCGAGCATGCCTGCACCAATAGAAGTACCGGCAACCACACTGATTGCGCCGATCATCTTAGTATTCAAAACAATCTCCTTAAATATGAAATGCTAATTTCATCTTTTTCGGAGAAATCTACTCTTCTCGTAATTATTTGCAATAATTTTAAGACTATCAAAACTTAAGACAAAATTATTCACCTTTCACCAACACAAAAACACATAGCCAAAATAAAAGCGGGAACAGCCTGAGCTGTTCCCGCTTGAATAAGCTTCGAAAGGATTCTGAAACTATACTGCTTCAGCTTCCTCTGCGTCGTCGCTGTCTTCTTCGATGATGCCGGTGCCGAATCCGAGAAGGATGGGGCTAGCTACGAAGATGGAGGAATAGGTACCAACACCTACACCGATAAGCAGTGCGAGAGCGAAATCATGAATTACGCCGCCGCCCAGTGCGAACAGAGCCGCAACAACCAGCAGGGTGGTGCCGGAAGTGAGGATGGTTCTGCTAAGGGTCTGGTTGATACTGATGTTGATGGTTTCTGCCAGAGAATCACTAATCTTGCCGAGCAGGTTCTCACGGATACGGTCAAAAACGATAATGGTATCGTTCAGGGAGTAACCGATAATGGTCAGAAGTGCTGCAATGATAGTCAGGTCAAACTCTTTGCCCAGCAAAGAGAAGATACCGACAGTAATCATAATATCATGGATAAGGGCCACGATAGCACCAAGCGCATAGTTCAACTTCAGATACCAGCAGAGTCCAACGGTAATCAGCAGCGCACCAAAGATCAGCACGGTGGTAGACATACCCAACATCTGCAAAGCAGTGATACCGGCGAAGAGACCACCGGCCATGATTGCCGCAGCAAACCAACGCTTTTCAAAACGACCGGAGATATAAATAGCGATCAGCAACACCGCATAGAACAGTGCCTCAAGGGCTTTGGTTCTAAGGTCGGCACCTACTTTGGGACCAACCATTTCCAGACGCTGAATCTCAAATCCGGTTCCATTCATACCGGACTCAAGGCCGGCAGAGATATTATCACGAACTTCAGAAGAGCTGATGTCAGAAGATGAAGTCCTGAGCAGGATTTCATTATCATCATCATGGCCGAAACTCTGAACAACCAGTCCGGGAAGCTTGGCTTCCTTGAGGGCGCTCTTAACTGCCTTAACTTCTACTTTTTTTTCAAACTTAACCTGAACCACGATACCGCCGGCGAAATCAATGCCGTACTTGGGTCCGCCGTTCATAACCAATGAACCGAGGCCAAGCAGGATCAGCAAAGCAGAAACGATGAATGCTTTGGTCTTTGATCCGATAAAATCGATCTTGGTATCGGGTTTAATTATCTGCAATCCCATTTATTCACTCTCCTTAGATGTTCAGCGGCGCGTCTGCGGCACGCTTGGAGGTGTAAAGATCAAACAAGATGCGGGTTACGAAAATAGCGGTGAACATGGAGGTAATAATACCCAGAGTAAGTGTTACCGCGAAACCGCGCACCGGCCCGGTACCGAACTGGTAAAGAATAACCGCTGCAATCACAGTGGTGATGTTCGCGTCCAGAATGGTCAGGGTCGCCCTGCTGTAGCCTTCGACAATAGCGGCTTTGGCAGTCAGTCCCCTTCTTAATTCTTCACGTATGCGTTCGAAGATGATGACGTTCGCATCAACAGCCATACCGATGGTCAGGATGATACCGGCAATACCTGGCAGGGTCAGTGTGGCGCCGAAAGCAGCCAGACCTGCAAGGATCAGTACCACGTTAAGAACCAGTACAACGTCAGCTACAAATCCGGCAAAACCGTAGTAGATGAACATAAAGATAAGAACCAACACACTACCTACGATAGCTGCGGAGATACCTTTATCGATAGATTCCTGTCCCAGGGAAGGACCAACTGTTCTCTGCTCAAGGATTTTAACCGGAGCAGGCAGAGAACCGGCACGTAGAACAATTGCGAGGTCATGAGCTTCTTCAGTCGAGAAGCTGCCGGAGATAGATGCGCGTCCGCCGGGGATTTTATCCTGAATGGTAGGCGCGGAATATACTTTGCCGTCCAGAACGATCGCCATCTGCTTTTTAATGTTTTCACCGGTAACGCGTTCAAAAATCCTTGCGCCCCTGCTGTTGAAATTCAAGGTTACATAAGGCTGGTTGAACTGGTCGAAACGGGTCTGGGCATCAGTGATGTATTCACCGGTCAGCATAGCGTCTTTCTTGAGAACGATGGGCTTTTCAACATAGGAACCGTCAGGAAGTCTATGCCTGATGACAGTAACTTCGCGGCCCGGGGGAATAATGCCCTGAACTGCTTTCTGGAGATCAGCGGTATCATCAACCAGCTTGAACTCAAGATGGGCAGTTTTACCGATAATCTTGATTGCCCTTTCGGGATCCTGCATGCCGGGAAGCTGCACCTGAATGCGGTTACCCTGCTGTTTGCGGATATCCGGCTCGGCAACACCGAACTGGTCAATACGGTTACGGATAGTTTTAATAGCCTGATCCATGGTGAGTTTGGTCAGGTACTTTTTGTATTCCGGAGTGGGAGCAAAAACGTAAGTGACTTTACCGTCAGGCTTCACTGCGGTGCTCAGGATGGTCAGGTTGCCAAAAGTGTCTTTGACAATCTTTTCCAGCTTTTCCTTCTGGGCTTCTTTAAGAAGAATTGCTTCCACTCTCTCGCCCTTGAGCACTTTAGGCTTCAATACAATTACGCCTTCCTCGCGGGCTACGGCCTTAAGGTCGTCTGCCATGCGGGCAAGGTTGTTATCCATGGCTTTATCCATATCAACACCGAGTGTGAGGTGGATTCCGCCCTTAAGGTCAAGTCCCAAACTGATTTTGTCATCAGGCAGGAAGCGAGCCATTCCCGAATTCTGAACCGCAGGCAGTGAAGGAAGGAGGTAAGCAACTCCAAGCACAACTACAAGCAGGGTCAGGACTATTTTCCAACGAAGACTCCCG
Source organism: Maridesulfovibrio spiralis (SeqCode) (assembly GCF_048571135.1). Lineage (NCBI taxonomy): Bacteria > Pseudomonadati > Thermodesulfobacteriota > Desulfovibrionia > Desulfovibrionales > Desulfovibrionaceae > Maridesulfovibrio > Maridesulfovibrio spiralis (SeqCode). The sequence continues at coordinate 4,300,927 of NZ_CP182344.1, forward strand.
TTCATCTCCTCTCCCTTTATAAATTCAAATAGGATAGGTTACAAAAACACTAAAAAGGCAAGCACTCCCGGGACCCCCGAAAAGAAACTTGCCTTGATAGGCTTAGCTACACAAAAAAGATTTATTTATCTTTCTTTTCTTCTTTTTTCGCAGGGTTTGCGAGGTTAGAAACAAAAGATCTTTCAACCTTGACCTGCAGACCTTCTGCCAGTTCAACGGTCAGTTCATCGCCGTCAACAGCAGTTACACGGCCGTAGATGCCGCCTGCTGTGAGAACACGGTCGCCTCTCTGGATTGCATCCAGCATTGCTTTGTGCTCTTTGGCTTTTTTCTGCTGCGGTCTGATGAGCAGAAAATAGAAAATTGCAAACATGAGGATGAGAGGGAGAAAAGAACCAAGTGCACCCATAGGCCCGCCCTGAGCCTGCTGTCCGGCTGCACCCATCGCGTGTGCGACATCTGCAAAAAACATTACGTCCTCCTGAAAAGACTGTGTACGAATAAAACAATCCGCCTATTACACGGGAACATACATATTCCCGTACGGGCGGTGTGAGCGGGGCAGAAGCTTCATAAAATCAGAAGCCAGAATAGCGTCCGCATCAACACCGATTTCCTCTGAATAATCCCGGACGATCTCGGCTATTGCCTCAAGATCGCCCTTGTCTGCGGGTTCAACCTTTATTTCATGGCCGACCAGCCCTTCGGGAACCTCTCCACGCACGTAGATCACTCCGCCGTGCATTCCTGTCCCGAGCGACATCCCCGCTATGGGAGCATCTGGTTTACCAGAAAACATGCCAAGAAGTAAAATCACTCCTCCGGCCATATATTCGCCCAGAAAATCACCGGCTTTACCACCGATGACAATCACAGGCTGCTGATCCATATAAGACTTCATATGGATTCCTACCCGATACCCGACATCGCCCTGAACGTAAATAGTCCCGCCGCGCATTGCGTAACCCAGAACATCCCCGGCAATTCCCTTGATGACGATATTTCCGTCATCCATGGTGTTTCCGGTTCCGTCCTGCACATTGCCGTTCACTACTATTTTCGGCCCCTTCATAAAAGAAGCCAAGTCCTGACCGGGCGTGCCGTTGACAGTGAAAGTCAATTCACCCTTAAGTGCTGTTGCTATGTACCTTTGTCCGACAACATTGTCGAGAACGAATTCGCATACACCGTTGCGGACATTCTCCCGCACTATCGCATTAAGAGTGCGGTAATCCATATCAGTAGCATCTATTGTAAATGATCCGGTCATAGCATCACCCGTCCGCCTGAATTATGACCGGTTCCCCGGCCTTGGGCATCCAGACCTCATCCAGATCAGGACAGACCATCCTGATGGCACTTTCCTCGCTGGACATAAAAACCCGGTCTCCCTTGCTTGCTACAACAAGGGGCCGCAGCTTTATGCGGTCATTAAGCCCCCACAGGCTGTCGGAATCCGCCACCAAAATAGCGAACGGACCATTCAACATCGCACTTGCGTATGTGGTTCTAAGTGCGCTGTAAAGCTTTTTTTCCCGCTCTTCCATTTTTTCAATCTCCTCCCAGAAAGGTGGAGCAAATACAGAAGAAGCAAGTTTTCGGCTCAAACCGTGCTTACGTACCAGCAAATCAATTAAATATGCAACAACTTCCGTATCGGTATTCATGGTACATTCATACCCGTGGGTGCAAAGGTATCGCCTGTTGATACCATATGACGAGATTTCCCCGTTATGCACAATTGACCAATCCAGAATGGTAAACGGATGCGCCCCGCCCCACCAGCCCGGTGTATTGGTCGGGAAGCGGTTATGTCCGGTCCAGAGATAAGCCGAGTACTCATCAAGCCTGTAAAATTCCGCGATATCTTCAGGATAGCCAACACCTTTGAAAGCACCCATATTTTTACCGCTGGAAAGGACAAATGCGCCGGGAACTTCCTTATTGATCTTCATGACCACACCGACAATGTAGTCCGCCTCATCCCCACCACTGAACGGAGATTGGGGCCGCAGCTCTTTAGGATAAACAAAGAAACGCCAGACCACAGGCGGGTTCGGTATGCTCAAAACCTTACGGGTTCTGATCGGTTCGGACTCATTCACATCAAAAAATATCTTAATGATCGCTTCGGCCTTATCAAGGGCATGCTGATCATCGCAAAGCAGTTGCAAACAATATTTGTCAGCAAGATCAGGATAAACACCGTAGGCAGCAAATCCGCCCCCGAGACCATTGCCGCGATCATGCATACAGGCCATGGCCCGGATGGGAATATCGCCGGGAATGCATTCGCGACTTTTGCTGATTACACCGAACACACCGCAACCGGATATGTCCTTCTCAAAATCATGATAATTGTCTGGTGCTTTCATGGTGGTGCCTCCGGCGGTATCCTAACCTTCTGGATTCCATGCCTTGTTAAAAAAATCGTCCGGCCACATGAGTACATCGGGTTCGCCTTCGCTTAGCCGTTTTCTCGTTTGGGCGTCCACTTTGAATTTAAATTTAATAAATGAAGTGTACATACCTGCGAAATCAATATCACCAACCAGCACGTAGCCGACAAGCCGGTCTTTTTTGAATACAAGCTTGCGGTAACTCTGCTTTATTTCATCAAAAAAGGTGTAGATTTCATAATCAGAATTTTCGGGATCGGGATTAACCTCGCCCACTGAAATGGTCGGCAGGCCGAAGAAGCTGATCGAACTCATGGACATGGTTCCGGGGTACGGAGATTTGTTCCCGGCCATGTTGCGCCCGGCGTAGTAACCCTGTGTATACGCATTGGACCAGACCGGGACGACCTTATCCTTATCAAACACGACATCACGCGCCTGTGCCACATCTCCGGCTGCGTAAACGTCCTCTGTTCCGGTGAACATGTTGTCATCCACAACAATGCCCTTATCCACGGCAATACCGGCCTGCTCTGCAAGCCTTGTTTTGGAAACGACACCTATGGCGATCACAATGGCATCAGCTTCAAGAAATTTTTTGTCATCAAGCAGGATTCCGCGTAACTTCCCTGACTTATCGCGAACAATCTGCTGCCCGTTCACACCGCAACGAACCAGCATTCCGGCATCATCCACCCGTTTAGCGATAAGCCCAGCGGCATCAGCATCATAAGCCAGAGGCAGTATTCGCGTTTCACGCTCGATAACAGCCACCTCCACTCCCCGGTTGTACAGCGACTCAGCAGCCTTCAACCCGATCAATCCACCGCCGACAACAACGGCACGCTTCAAATCCTTAACCGACTCAATCAAACGGTAAGCATCTTTCGCATCAGTAAAATTATAGACACCATCCCCTTCTACACCATTAATCTCCGGCACATAAGGCTTACCACCGGTTGCAATGAGCAATTTATTGAACGGAATCCTGTCGCCCTCTGAAGTCAACAATTGCTGAGTTTCAAGATCAATTTGTTCAATGTATGTCGCCAGCTTAAGACTAACGTCCTTGCTCTTGTAATAATCGTCAGTCCTCATGGAAAGTCTTCCGGGATTTATACGCCCGGCCAGCAGATAGGAAGTCAGCGGTTTTCCATAGGCCGCTGTGTTTTCTGCCCCGATCACCGTAATCGGGGTTTTGCGGTCATATTTCCTGATACCGTCAATAGCTCCCAGCGAAGCAATTCCGTTTCCGATAATCACGTATGTCATTGCTTACCTCTCCTCGTACTTCAAAGCACGGTTGGGACAAGCTTCAACACAGGCCGGGCCGTTTTCCCTTCCTGCGCAAAGGTCGCATTTGATGATTTTGCTGTTATACTTATCTCGCTGGATGGCTCCGTAGGGACAGGCCATGATACAGGTCCAGCAGCCCACGCATTTATCAGCGTCATAGACCGTAATTCCGGTCTCTTCATCTTTGGTCAAGGCCCCGGAAATACAGACCGGCACACATTCCGGTTCTTCACAATGCCTGCAACTGATGGCGACACAGACATCACAATTTTCAATAACCCGCTTACGTGAGAGCAGCCCTTCGGCCCGTTCTTCATTATACGCAAGGATAAGATCATTCCCTTTGGAATGAGCTGCAAGGCAGGCCATCTCACAAAGACAGCAACCCATGCAAAAGTCCTTGTCAGGATAAATACGTTTCATGTTCTTACCTGCCAGCGTGCTTGACGCCTAAAATATTCATCTCGGTTTCGGTCAGCCCTACGGCCCGCAACTTGTCCCTGTTTCCACGAAGGCTTTCAATAGAATTCAATCCCATACCGCCGAGCATCTCTTCAATCTCATGGGACCAGCCGCGTACTAGATTGACCAGCCGTTCCGCAGCAACTTCAGGATTCTGACGTTTGGCCAGTTTCTTATCATTCGTCGTTATACCCCAAGGACACTTCCCGGTATAACACCGTCCGCACAGGGTGCACCCTACCGCAACCAAAGCCGCAGTCCCGATGTTGACCGCATCCGCCCCCAGCGCAATGGCTTTGATCACATCGCCGCTGCAGCGGAATCCGCCCCCGGCAATAATCGAAGCCTGAGAACGTATACCTTCATCGCGCAACCGCTGATCCACGCTGGCGAGCGCCAGTTCAATGGGGATACCGACGTTATCACGGGTCATGGCCGGAGCAGCCCCGGTTCCGCCCTTCATGCCGTCTAGAGTTAATATATCAGCCCCAGCGCGAACCACGCCGGAAGCGATAGCCGCGACATTATGGACCGCAGCAATCTTTACCGCCACAGGAACCCGGTATTCGGTGGCTTCCTTGAGCGCAAAGATCAGCTGCAACAAATCTTCAATGGAATAAATATCATGATGCGGTGCAGGTGAAATCGCGTCCGACCCCGGAGGGATCATGCGCGTTTCAGAAATCTTGGCGTTAATCTTCTCGCCCGGCAGGTGTCCGCCGATGCCCGGCTTCGCCCCCTGCCCGACCTTGATTTCAATACCAACCCCGGCGTTCAGGTAGTCACTATGCACCCCGAAACGCCCGGAAGCCACCTGCACGATGGTCCATTGCCCGTATTCATAAAGCGACTTGTGCAGTCCGCCTTCCCCGGTGTTGTAGACCGTTTTCAGCTCCTTGGCAGCCATGGCCATGGCCACATGCAGATTGTAATTGATCGCCCCGAAAGACATGCCGGCAAAGGTTATCGGGGTTGCCAGCTCAATCTGCGGAGTCTGCTCATTTTTGAGCTTGGGATTACCGTCCGCATCCAATGCAACCTCTACACGGTCCGGCTTGGTACCGAGAAAGGTCTTAAGTTCCATAGGCTCACGCAGTGGGTCTATGGAAGGGTTGGTGACCTGGCTGGCGTCCAGCAGCAATCTGTCCCAGTAAACAGGAATATCCACGGGACTGCCCATTCCGGCCAGCAGCACACCGCCGCTTTCAGCCTGATTATATATGTTGCGGGCAAACTCAGGCCGCCATGTAGCATTGGGCCGGAAATCGGCTTCATTTAACTTAATTGTAAGTGCCGCAGTGGGACACATGGCTGCGCAGCGGTGACAGCCGATACATTTGCGGTTGTCATGGGCAACTTTCTCACGGGCAGTGTCCCAGAAATGGGCTTCGTAGGAACATTGCTTGATGCACAGTTTACAGTCGATGCACAGGTCCGGGTCGCGCACTATGCGGAATTCATGGAATGTGCTGGCAAATTTTCTAAATAGCACTGTTGCCTCCGGCGGCTGGGGAAGGGGAACTTTTGGAAAAAGTTCCCCTTCCCCAGCCCCCATCCCCTCAAAACTTTTTAATATGCTTTGCTCTGGGACTTCTAAATTTATACTTTAACCACAAAGACTGCGCATCTACGCAATGTCTACTTTGACAAAGGCCAAAAATTTAAATGTCTTGCGGGAGAATAACCGTCGTAAAAGGCATCACCGAGGCTGGAAAAACTTACTTTATTTCTCCAGCTGATTCGTTTGGCAAACTTATCATTCGGCAGAAAACAACGCTTACTGTTTCTATTGCCTACCCAAGGTTTATTAAATTTCTTTACTTTGCTGATTGCAGGCCAGAACCCTTTCTTTTCAGTATAGGCTTTTCTCTGAGCTTGGAGAAGTAATTTTTGTTTACCCCTTTCATTTCCTTTATGAAAATAGAAAAATGCCGCTCCCTTGCGGATCATATACTTATTCACAAAAAGCTCATCGATATAAACCCACCCGACAATGCGCTTGTAACGGTCCTTGCCTTTTCCGGCAGGTTCAATACGCACCCTTTTGCCAAGAATCAACTTGTTGAGCATGGCCTTGGCCTGCCGGGCGTAATACTGGTCCGGCTTGCCGTCCCGCCCGATTTCGGGGGTATCTATCCCGGCGATACGCACCCGCTGGTCATTTTCAAGTATAAAAGTGTCACCATCGATTACATAGCGAACATTGGCCTCAAAAGCAGAGGCAGTAGCTGCACCCAAAAACAGGCAGCAAAGCACAAAAAACAAAACGGGGCCCTTAAGGACCCCGCTTCGTGACTTGATTATTTTAATTATTCTTTCAGACATCCAATTACTTTTACTGCGCCCAGTGAATCAGGCCCAGAGAATGGGGATCAAGCAGCAGCTCATGTCTGGGCAGGATACGCACAGTGTAGCCGAATCTTCCGGCCTCATGCGGCATCACCTCACCCTGATAAACATGCCAGCCACTGCCCAGATCTTCTTCCTGCGCCATGACAACAGTATTACGGCGGGCGAACTTACCGTCCTGGCCAACTGGTCCGGCGTAGATTTCAACCTGCACATTCTCCGGTGTCAGGCCGTTGAGAAAGACCTCGGCAGTAATGATGATCGGCTCCTCAACATAGACGTCGGTATGGGTTTCCGAAGCAATGTTGCGGACTTTCAGGCTTGACCACTTGGTCATCACTTCCATTCTCCAGGCAGCCAGGTCCTTGGCTCCCTTGAAGTCGTCCTTATGCATTGTGGCGTAATTCCTGAACGCGGGCTGGTAAGCCTTTTCAGTATAATCTTCCACCATGCGGTTGGCGTTGAATTCCGGTCCCAGAATTCCCAATGCCTTTTTGACCTTGACAATCCAGCTGCGGGGCAGGCTGCCGTGACCACGGTCATAGAACTCGGGGATTATGTCATTTTCCAGCACTTTGTAAAGAGTCTGGCTTTCCACAAAATCCTGATATTCATGATCGTTGTAATCTTCACCACGACCGATCGCCCAGCCGAGGCTGTTGTCCGGCAGATACGCTTCATCCCACCAGCCGTCCGGGGTACTGAACTGAAGCACACCGTTTGCCATGGCTTTCATGCCGCTGGTTCCGCAAGCCTCCAAAGGACGCCTTGGAGTGTTCAGCCAGACATCACAACCCTGAACCATATAGTTGGCAATCTTCATATCGTAATCTTCAAGGAAGACAAGGCTCATGCGGCATTCTTCGCGACGGCAGAACTGGATAAGATCCTGAATAAGTTTCTTTCCTTCATTGTCCTGCGGGTGAGCCTTACCGGCAAAGATAAACTGCACCGGCTGCTTGGAATCGGAAATAATCTTGAGCAGACGCTCCTTATCCTTAAAGAGAAGTCCTGCGCGTTTGTAAGTCGCGAACCTGCGCGCAAAACCGATGGTCAAAGCACGGGGATCGAGCACTTCATCCGCAAGCTCAATTTCCTTACGGCGGGCGCCGATATTCATCAGCTGACGGCGCAGACGTTTACGCACGAAATCGACAAGCCTTTCGCGGAGCCGCTCATGGGTACGCCAGAGTTCAGCATCGGGAATGTTGTCGGTCTGCTTCCAGACACGGGAACAATCCGGGTCTTCACGCCAGTTGGGGCCGAGGTAACGGTCAAAAAGTAATGAAAAATCAGTAGCCACCCATGTCGGCATATGCACACCGTTTGTGATAGCCCCGATGGGAACATCTTCCACCGGATACTGCTGCCAGACTTTCTTCCACATATTACGGGAAACGTGTCCATGCAGTTTGGAAACACCGTTATTGAAACGGGAAAGCTTCAATGCCAGCACAGTCATGCAGAACTGCTCTGCGTCATCACGCGGATCTTCCCTGCCCAGAGAAAGGAAAACCTTATAAGCAAGGCCCATAGTCTGGGCATAGGGTTCAAAATAGGGACGCATCAGGTCTGCGGGGAAACGGTCATTACCCGCCGGAACCGGAGTATGGGTGGTGAAAATGCTGGACGAAGCGACCATTTCCATTGCCGCCTCAAACGAAAGACCGTGTTCGGTCATAAAAATACGGATACGCTCCAGACCTGCGAAAGCAGAATGCCCTTCATTCATATGGATAACGCTCGGTTCCAGACCGAGAGCGGCAAGAGCTTTTACCCCGCCGATTCCAAGCAGGATTTCCTGCCAGAGACGCATTTCAAGATCACCGCCGTAGAGGCGCGCGGTGATGTTGCGGAAATATGTCGGGTTCTCAGGAATGTTGGTATCAAGGAGATAGAGAGTCACACGCCCCACCTCAACATACCATACTTTGACAGTAAGAGACTCGCCCTTCATGTCGATGGAAAATTTAACATCCTTGCCTTTTTTATCCTTAGCGGCCTTGATGGACATTTCCTCAAAATCGTGACTCGGATAACGCTCCTGCTGCCAGCCGTCCTGAGTCATATACTGACGGAAATAACCATGCTGATAGCACAGCCCGATACCGATCAACGGAATATTCAGGTCACTTGCAGATTTCAGATGGTCCCCGGCAAGAATTCCGAGACCGCCGGAATAAATAGGCAGACTCAAGCCGATGCCGTATTCAAAACTGAAATACGCAACAACAGGCTCGCCTTTTTTAGCACCTTCAAACTTGTAAGAGCAGCCTTCGCGGGCAAGATAATTGCGCTGCACCCGTGAAGCTTCTTTTAATCGTTGTATAAAAAAATCATCATTGGCGAGTTCTTCCAGCTGCTGCTGCGGCAGGCTGTTCAAGAACTTGACCGGATTCTGCTGGCAATCCCGCCAGAGAGTCTGATCAATGGAAGAAAAGATACTGGCAATATCGCTGTTCCAGACAAAAAGAAAGTTATATGCCAAGTCCCAAAGCTCTTTCAACTGACTGGGCAGACGCGGAACGACGCTGTAAACGCGAAGCGGTTGCATAGTTATCTCCTTAAATATTGATTCTTAACGGGATGATTTGACGAATATATCAGAAACCCCGAACCTTTCACACTTCTTTTTATTATTTGCCTTATTCAGGTTAACATTTCAAGACGGTTTGGCAATATTATAGATAGAAAGTTGACACTTCCGGCAGACAAGAGCATTCTGCCCCTTCCAAATATCACTTGTTCCCAGACTACTGATAAAGCACCATCTGCGGAGTTGCTGCGAAAAAAGCTGAAACTCACGTATGTCTATCTACGCGTCGTTCCAGTCTTTTTCTTGCGTCTTGCATCTGGCACTTTCTTAGTAGTCTGCTCATTATGAGTTTGTCACCAAACTTGTTCTAAGGATAAAAAAATGAATCCTACCCAATCCAATCCAGTTGAAGTAAAAGTAAAATTCCTCAGTGACACCGCGAAAGACGGCGGTCTGGACTATGCTACCCCCAACTCCGCCGGAGTTGACCTGCGGGCCTGCATTGAAGAAGATTTCGTGGAAATCGAGGCTGGTGGAAGATATGCATTCCCCGCCGGAATCGCCATTGAGATCACCTCTCCGGGCATCGCCGGATTTATTTATTCCCGCAGCGGACTGGGAACCAAGGACGGGCTTACTGTCAGTCAGGGAGTCGGCGTAATCGATCCCGACTACCGTGGAGAGATAAAAGTTTCCCTGCTCAACACATCAGGCGAGAAACGACGAATCGAGCGTGGACAGCGCATTGCACAGCTTGTTTTCATGCCCTACTGCCATGCCCGGCTGACTCCCAGCGAAGAACTCTCCGACACAACCAGAGGTGCGGGGGGATTCGGGCACACCGGTAAAAAATAATCTCCACTGAAAATAGAAACTTATCATGACCAAACACGATACACTTGTCACTGCTGAACAGAAATCCATCTGCAACACCTACGGCAGATATCCCGTAAACGTAAGTAAAGCAAAAGGTTCCAGACTTTGGGATCTTGACGGTAAAGAATACATCGACCTGCTCTCCGGTATCTCCGTGGTCAATATAGGCCACTGCCGCGACGACCTCGCAGACGTCATGGCCGAACAGGCCCGGAAACTTGTTCAGGTCAGTAACCTTTTTTATCAGGAAGAACAGGTCGAACTGGCTGAAAAGCTGCTCGCCACCTGCGATGCCGGCAAAGTCTTTTTCGCCAACTCCGGCGCGGAAGCCAACGAAGCCGCCATCAAGCTGGCCAGAAGATACATGCGCACCGTAAAGGAAAGGGACGCATACGAGATTATCACTCTCGACGGTTCATTCCACGGAAGAACCCTTGCCACCCTGACCGCCACCGGACAAACCGGACCGATCAAAGACGGCTTTGCTCCCCTGCCCGAAGGTTTCAAATACGTTCCCGCCGGGGATGTTGAGGCTCTCGAATCCGCCATCAGCGAAAAGACCGCTGCTGTTATGATCGAGATGGTTCAGGGAGAAGGCGGAATCAAGCCGTTGCCCGAAGAGTACGTCAAAGCCGTGACCGAGCTGGTCGCTGAAAACGACATCCTGCTCATCGTGGATGAGGTCCAGTCCGGCCTTTGCAGAACAGGTAAATGGTGGGCGCACCAGCATTACGGAGTTACCCCGCACATTTTCACTTCCGCCAAGGCCCTTGCCAACGGACTGCCCATGGGTGCGATGCTGGCAACCGAAGAAGTAGCCAAAGGATTCACCCCCGGCAGCCACGCAACCACCTTCGGCGGCGGTGCACTGGTTTCAAAAGTAGCATCCAAGGTCATCGACATTATGACCGAAGATAAACTTGACGAACGCGCAGCAGAGCTTGGTGATTTCTTCAAGGCCGAAGCAGGCAAACTGCAGGAAAAATTCCCCGGTAAAATCAAATCCGTGCGCGGACTCGGCCTGATGCTCGGCGTTGAGCTTGATTTTGACGGCAGCGAAATCTTTGCAGCTCTGCGTGAGCAGGGTTTCATCCTCAACCTGACCAAAGGAACCATCTTGAGACTACTCCCGGCACTGACCATAGACCGGGAAGACCTTGTTGCATTCCTGAAGGCTCTGGAAGAGCTGCTGGAAAAGCAGGCATAACTTGACCGCAAGGCAAAGCAGGATTATCTTCATAATATAGCAAGAGTCTAAATAGAACTCGCCTCAACAACTATTAAAAGTTTTTGGGATTCTTGCATTAGCTCTTAGGCGAGCTGTTTCCGCGAGTCTTAGAGATAACGACTGTGGAACAAACCCTTTTTTCAAAAAGGTTTTAAGCCGCCGGAGGCGAAATAAAATTAACAAAAGCGCCTAACGCAACAGTACTAAATATTATGGAAAGCACATCATTTGCCACGCCTATAGAAGGCGGTGTTCAGGACACCAGCATTGAGCCTTGGCTGCCGACCGAAAGGCCGGACGCAGTCCCGGACGGTATTGACGTGCCCACGCTGCACCAGCATGATGCGGAACAGCAGCAGGTAGTTGATCACGCCATCCACAGCCTGACCGGACGCGGCAACCTGATTGACCGGATTGTCTAACCGTTCGGCAGGGATTAAATAAATAAACATGAAAGCCCAAATACTAACTTTAGTACTTGGGCTTTTTCATGTACTGCTATTTCGAAAACAGCAAACATTCAAATCAACAACCTGATTTTAATATAAGGAAAACCAAATGCCCAAACTGCTCAGAATCCAGTTTACCCTTTCCGAACTTGAAAGCGACGAATGTCAGGTCTATCTCGGCGCAAAGGTTGCCCACGGCTGGGAAGAAAAACCGCTTGATGACGACTCAATTTTCTACACCATCCATCTGGAAGACCATCCTCTGGGCATGGAAATCGTAGAAGAAATCAAAACCCGCTGGCCTCATGCAGGATGTGTGGGTGAAGAAATCGAAGATGAAAACTGGGGACTTGCATGGAAAGACTACTTTGAACCGGTAACCTGCGGTCAGTTCGAAATCCTGCCGCCTTGGCTGCTGGAAAAGAAAACCGAAGGCAAAAACCACATCATTATCGAACCGAAAATGGCTTTCGGAACAGGCAGCCACCCCACGACCGCGCTCTGCCTTGAACTGATCAGCAAACTTGCGGAAGAAGGCAAGTTGAAAGCTGACATGGAATTTTTCGATCTCGGAACCGGTTCCGCAATCCTCGCCATTGCCCTTGCCAAACTCGGGCTAAAAGGTGTGGGTGTGGATATCGATCCGCAATCCATCGTCTGCGCACAGGAAAATATTGATAACAACGATGTTAACGGAATTATCCTTTCCGTCGGCAGTGCGGATTCCATCGACCCTACTCTGAAATACGAACTCGTTGTCGCAAATATACTTTCCGGTCCGCTCATCGAACTCTGCCCGGATGTGACTGCAAGGCTGAAGGAAAATTCAATCCTGATTCTTTCCGGTATCCTCGTGGAACAGGCCGAAAAAGTTGCCGCGGAATACATCAGGGCCGGACTGCCCGCACCGGAAATATTCACCATGGGTGAATGGGCCGGACTGCTCTGGCGCGATGTTAGTGCAGATTAATTTTATGCCTCCGGCGGCTGGGGAAGGGGAACTTTTGGAAAAAGTTCCCCTTCCCCAGACCCCATCCCTTCAAAACTTTTTGATCGGGCTTCGCCGCTGGAGACACGAATTTAGTAGTTATCGAAAAGTAATTATCCCTACGCCAATTTGTATGAACATGGACGCGAAGCATACTAAAAGGTTTTGGGATTCTTAAACCCTTTTGCAAAAGGGTTTAAGCCCCCGGAGGGACCGCCGGTAGACTCGCCGAAGGCATCTTATGAATAGAGAAAGAATCCTGCTTGATTATTACGAAGCCCTGTCTAAAAGGCTTGGCCCCTGCCACTGGTGGCCGGGCGAAAGTCCTTTTGAGATTGCGGTGGGCGCGATTCTGGTTCAGAACACGAACTGGGTGAATGTTGAAAAAGCCATCAACAATCTCAGGGATAATGACGGGCTTACTCCGCAGGGCTTGCGTAAATTCTCTATTGAAGAGTTGCAGGAGTTAATCAGGCCTTCCGGTTTTTTCAGGATGAAGGCGGTCAGAATCAATAATTTCCTTGATTTCCTTGACGCCAATTCTGCAAAGTGTATCACGGACCTGAAAGAGATGGAGACCTTCGAACTGCGCGAAAAACTGTTGGCAGTCAACGGAATCGGTCCGGAAACAGCGGATTCGATCATGCTGTATGCGCTGAACAAGCCTGTATTCGTTGTTGATGCTTATACGCGCAGAATCTTTAACCGCCACATGCTGGTACATGAAGATATCGATTACCATGAATTACAGGAATATTTCATGGATGTACTTGATCATGACGTCAAAATGTACAATGAATACCACGCCTTGATTGTGCGAGCAGCCAAGGAATGGTGTAAAAAATCTAAGCCGGACTGCGATAATTGTCCGCTGGGTAAATTTCTGGAAAACTGACTTCTGCTTATGTCCCGATTTCATTGTAAAACACACCTGATTATCGCTGTATTTACGTTGCTCGTAATGGGCTGCGCAAATTCAGTTTTTGCTGATTCCACTGTGGAAAGGCTGAAAGATGAGATCAAAGACACCAGACAGACCGTTAAAGCACAGAAACAGGAGCTGCTCAAACTTACCCGCGAAGAACGCAGTATGTTCGGTGAACTGGCCGCCATCGAAGACCGTATCCTTAATGTGGAGCGAGAACTTTTCCGACAGGAAGATGACCTTGCCGGGATCATAGAAGACGAACAGGCAGCAAAGACAGACCAGCGTGTTCTGGAAGGCGAACTGGATGAAATAGTCGATAAACTGAGATCCATGCTGACCAAGATCTGGCCTATCCATTCCCGCAAACTGGAAAACAAATTCGGTTCGCTTGAAGACTGGGAAGAGGCTGATCGTAAATTCGTCTGGCTGGCTTCTTTATATAATGACACCAAAGTCGAGCTGGACAAAGCCCGCGAAAAGGCTGGCCAGATCACTGCGAATCTGGAAGTCCAGAAAGATTTACGTTCAAAAGCTGAATCCAAACTGTCCGAAATCAACGTGACAAAAGACAACCTTTTGAACGACAAATTAAGCCTGCTGTCCGGGATTAAAGGAATCCGCGCCCTTAAGATCAGCCGGGAACAGGAACTGAAAGGTCTTCTTGAAACAATCAACAAACTGAATTACAGACTTAAGAGCCTGACCAGTAAAAAAATTGCTAATTTTAAAGGGTCCTTACCACGCCCCTGCGTGGGGGATATCAAATTCCGGTTCAAACCTTCCGCAAAACCGCCTGTACGCGGTATCGGAATCAAAACAGCCGGGAATATTGATGTAAAATCAATCTTCTGGGGCAAGGTCGTTCACAATGACACCCTCAGGGGATTCGGACGGGTTGTGATCATCTATCACGGCTATAACTACTACTCCCTTTACGCCTATCTGGCCGAAAGTTTCGTAAAAACCGGTCAAGAAGTCGAAAAGGATGAAATTATCGGAAAAACAGGGTATTACCCTAACTTGAAAGAAACGGGCCTCTACTTTGAATTACGCTTTCATCAGAAACCCGTTGATCCGCAAAAATGGCTTGCCCGAAATTAATGCATAATAAATTGGACAAGATACAGCACCCACCATGTTGGAGGAACACATGAGAAAAACTTTGTGGATGATAGCAATCATCTCTCTTTTTGTAATCTCCGTAGCACCGGAACCCACACAAGCCGTTAATGACAACCGTTTTGAACCCCTGCGCAGATTCTCGCAGGTGCTTGATCTGGTGGAGCACAATTACGTTAACGACATTTCACGCAAGGAACTTGTTGATGATGCTGTTAAGGGCATGCTGGAACAGCTTGATCCTCACTCCACTTTTCTTTCCAATGATGATTTTAAAGAAATGCAGGAATCCACCAGCGGTGAATTCAGCGGTATCGGCATTGAAATCAGCATGGAGAAAGGCCGCCTGACCGTTATCTCCCCCATTGAAGATACCCCGGCATACAAAGCCGGACTCAAGGCCGGAGACCTCATCCTCGAAATCAACGGCGAATCAACCCAGTCTATTTCTCTGATGGAAGCTGTAGGTAAAATCAGAGGTAAACGCGGCACTGACGTTATCCTGACCATTCTGCACAAGGACGCAAATAAGCCGGATAAAGTTACCATTACCCGCGACACCATTCCAATCATAAGTGCCAAAAGTCAGGAACTGGAAGACGGCATACTCTACCTGCGCTTGACCAGATTTAATGAAAACACCACCCGTGAAATGCACAAAGCACTTCGCGATTACAAAAAAAGCCACACTCTCAAAGGCGTTGTACTTGACCTGCGCAACAACCCCGGCGGTCTGCTCACACAGGCAGTCTCTGTTGCAGACACTTTCATCAATGAAGGTCTGATCGTCTACATCGAAGGCCGCAACAAAGCCAGCCGCAAGGATTTCATGGCCGAAGGGCAGGCAACAGATGTACACGTTCCTATCGTAACCCTGATCAACGCAGGTTCCGCTTCCGCATCTGAAATTGTAGCCGGTGCACTGAAGGACCATGACCGTGCCCTGCTGCTCGGTGAAAGGACCTTCGGTAAAGGCTCTGTGCAGACCATCATCCCCATGGCTGACGGTTCCGGCATCAAGCTGACCACCGCCCTTTACTACACCCCCAGCGGCCGATCCATTCAGGCCGAAGGTATTGATCCTGACATCGTCTATCCTTTCGTTCCCCCGGCAGTAGACAAAGACAAGGATGACCGCTTCATCCTGCGCGAAAAAGACCTCAGCCGTCACCTGGAGAATAACGGTAAAGATAAAAAGAACGATAAGATTAGAGACGACAAGGCCAAAAGAATGCTTGATAGAGACAACCAGCTCAGGCTGGCTCTGCAGATGGTCAAGCAACTCCCCCGCCTTAAAGAAATCAAGTAACATTAAGGGTTACTAGAAGTGGATCAGAACAAATCCGAACATAACGACCAGCCCGAAATCCCGGAATCAACCCCGGGATTTCGGGCTTATCTTTCAAGGCCCGTCGCCATTGCAGCAGCGACTATTGCTGCGGCGGCCTCCATCTGCCTGATTATCGCCCTGCTGAGCTTAGGTGCACCTGAAGAAAATGCTGTTGCCGACGCAGACACCGCGGACCAAACTATCACAGAACAGGCCTCCACAGAACAGGCGGCAGCCCCGGCTCAACTCTACGAAGAACCCATGGAAGGCGATCTGGACGACATGGTCAAACAGATCGACCTAAGTCTGATCAATACGCTTAAAACATCCAAAATATCCATGAGTGACCTGCGGTTGGAAGACGTGTCGCTGAAAAAACACCAAGGGCACGACTACCATTTCCAGCAACTCAGCTTTCCTGTATCCGGCGACAAGAAAACGTTTATAGCCAAAGTACAGAAAGGGCTTGAATCCACAGCACTTAACGCTAGTCTGCATGAAATCGCAGCCGACAGCTGGTTGATAAGCATCAACGGCGTCCCGACCCACAAATTTTCTCTTTTCGCCCCAGTGATCGAAGAGAAAAAGCCTGCTCCGGTTAAGCTTGATCCGAATGCTCCCAAGATGGCAATCGTGATTGACGATATGGGCGAAGACCTCGGCCTTGCCAAAGGGTTGGCGGCACTGGATGCGAAGATCACTTTTTCCATCTGGCCTGACAGTTCTCACGTAGGAAAGACCATTGCCATTGCTAAGAAAAGCGGCAATGAAATCATGGTCCATCTGCCTATGGAACCCAAAGGCTACCCCAAAGTAAATCCCGGTAAAGATGCCCTGCTGATGGTCATGAACGCGGAAGACATCAGTAGAATTACCCGTGCGGCAATTGCAAAAGTTCCCGGTGCAACCGGGCTGAACAACCACATGGGTTCGCGCTTCACCGAATTCTACACCGGAATGAGTGTGGTCATGACTCAGCTGCACAAGAAGAAGCTATTCTTCCTCGACAGCCGCACCACCCCGAAAAGCGCAGGACGCAGAGCAGCCTCAAAAGAAGGCGTGACTTTCTACGAGCGCAACATTTTCCTTGATAATGTAAAAGATGTGGGAGCAATTAAATACCAGCTGTCCAAGGCCGCTAAAATCGCCAGAAAAAGAGGACAGGCAATCGCTATCGGACATCCGAACCGCGAGACCCTGAAAGCAATCCGCCAATGGGTAGCTGAAAACAAAGGCAAAATCAGGATTGTCCCTGTAAGTTCCTTGCGCCCCAACAGTTAAATATGCTGACATAAAGCTGTCACTTAACCGCCATAAAACCGGAGTTCAAATCTGCAGCTAAATCTATAACTATAAAAAATAATTCTTATCCTGTCTTGACTTAAGTGTCATTTTAAGGGCAAATTCAATTCAATCAAATAATTATTAATAAAGGGTAGTATCAGGATGAAAAAAATCCTCCTATTTCTCGTATTGCTGTTCATGGTTACTGTTCCTGTAATCCACTCCGCCCAGACTTACACTGTTTCTATTTCCCAGATTGTAGAGCATCCGTCCCTCGATGCCATGAGGGAAGGTTTTAAAGACCGGCTTAAAGAAGCCGGATATGATGTAATTTACAATGAGCACATCGCTCAGGGTAATCAGGCCACTAATATTCAGATTGCCAACCAGATCAAAGGCGAGAACCCCGATCTGGTACTGACTATCACCACTCCCTCTTCTCAGGCAGTAGCCCAGAAGATCAAGGACGTTCCTGTTCTCTTTACCGGCGTAACTGATCCGGTCGCTGCAGGTCTGGTGAAAAGCCTCATGCTTCCCGGTAAAAACATTTCCGGTATGACTGACATGAGCCCGGTTCTGCGTCAGGTCGAACTGATTAAGGAATTCATGCCTGAGATTAAAACGCTCGGGACCATCTACAATGCAGGTGAAGCCAATTCCATCGTACTGACCAACCTGCTCAAAGAAATCTGCAAGGATTTCGGCATCAAGGTTGAAGAAGCATCCATAGCCAACTCCAGCGGCGTATATCAGGCTGCCAAGAGTCTTGTAGGTAAATGCGACGCAATCTACATTCCTCTGGACAACACCGTTGTTTCCGGGCTGGAAGCAGCAATCAAGGTCTGCCGCCAGAACAAGCTGCCCATCTTCTCCGCAGATACCGATTCAGTTAAACGCGGAACTGTGGCTGCTCTCGCAGTGGATTACTACCGCATGGGTCTACAGACTGCCGACATGGCTGCACGCATCCTCGGTGGTAAGGCAAAGCCTGCAGACATGCCTGTTGAAACCCTCCAGAACCTGCGCCTGTTCGTCAACGAAAAGGCTGCTGCCAAAATGGGTGTGAAAATTCCCAAGCAGGTCATGGAACGGGCCGACAAGATCATCAAGTAAATATTTGCAAATCTTTCATATAAAAGTTAAAGGCGCAGTACATTCTGCGCCTTTTTTTATTTGCCTTCGGTGATCCTGCCGGAGGCCTTAAACCCTTTTTGTAAAAAGGGTTCAAGAATCCCAAAAACTTTTAGTCTGCTTCGCGTCCATGTTCAGACAAATTGGCGTGGGGATAATTACTTTTCGATAACTACTAAATTCGCGTCTCCAGCGGCGAAGCCCGATCAAAAAGTTTTGAAGGGATGGGGTCTGGGGAAGGGAAACTTTTCCCAAAAGTTTCCCTTCCCCAGCCGCCGGAGGCAACCCAAAATATCATGATCAGTTTATATGCATTTATGGGAGCCATTGAGCAGGGAACTGCTTTCGGGCTCATGGTTTTAGGTGTGTACCTAACATTCAGGGTACTGGATTTCCCCGACCTCACTGTTGACGGCAGTCTGCCTCTCGGTGCTGCTGTTTCTGCTGTGGCAATCAGCAACGGCTATCACCCCCTATTCGGGATGGCTATGGCCGTTGGAGCCGGATTCATTGCCGGGGCCGTAACCGGGATTCTGAATACCAAGTTCAAGATTCTGCATCTGCTGGCCTCCATCCTGACCATGATTTCCCTATATTCAATCAACATCCGCATCATGGGCAAACCGAACATGACCCTGCTAGGCGAGGATACCCTGATTGACCAGTTCATCGAATTAAGCGGTCTTGCGCCCCACTTTTCCACCCCAATACTTTTCGCCATTATTTCCGGTGCAGCCCTGCTGGGACTGATCTGGTTTTTAAAAACATCTTTCGGACTTGCAATGCTCGCCACCGGGGACAACCCCAAAATGATCACCAGTCTCGGGGTTAACCGCGATATGATGATCATCTTCGGCGTGGGCCTTTCCAACGGCATGGTCGCCCTTTCCGGGGCGTTAGTGGCCCAGAACCAGGGTGCAGCCGACGTAAACATGGGGATCGGGACTATCATCGCCGGTCTTGCTTCGGTCATCATCGGTGAAACCCTTTTCGGAAAACCAAATGTCACCCGGGCCATGTTTGCCGCCCTGCTCGGATCTGTGGTCTACCGCATAGCCATCGCACTGGCACTCGGTGTGCGCCTCGGCGATTTTGCATTCACCCCCAGTGACCTGAACCTTGTCACCGCCGCGCTGGTCGTAGTTGCGCTGGTTTCACCGCAGATCAAAAGCGGTCTGCTGAAAAGGAGGGCTGCATAATGCTGGTAGTCGAAAAAGCAGCCAAGACCTTCAATCCGGACAGCGTAAACGAAGTGCAGGCCCTGCGCGGAGTGGACCTTAAAGTTGACGCCGGGGAATTCATCACCGTAATCGGCTCCAACGGGGCCGGAAAATCCACTTTTCTTAATTCCGTAGCCGGGACATTCATACTCAGCAGCGGAAAAATATCTATCGCCGGAAAAGACGTAACCAGATGGCCGGAACACAAACGGGCAGCAAATCTGGGACGTGTTTTTCAGGACCCTCTGCTCGGAACATGCGGATCACTTTCCATTGAACAGAACATGGCTCTGGCACTTAAGCGAGGTAAGCGCCGGGGTCTGGGATTGGGAGTAAAAGCGCGCGACAGGGAACTGTTCCGGGAGCAGCTGGCGACGCTAGGTCTCGGACTTGAAAACAGACTTGCGGATCAGGTTGGATTGCTGTCCGGTGGTCAGAGACAGGCTTTGACCATGCTCATGGCTACAATGACAAGGCCGGACATTTTATTACTGGACGAGCATACAGCTGCACTTGACCCCAAGACAGGACGCAAAATTCTTGATATAACCGACGCCGTTGTACGCCGGGATAAGCTGACCACACTCATGGTCACTCATAACATGAATCAGGCAATCAACATGGGCGATAGATTGATCATGTTCCATCAGGGCATGATAATTCTGGATATTTCCGGGAAGGAAAAGAAGGGACTGGGCGTTGAAGATCTACTGGATCGTTTCTACTCCCTTCGAGGCGAGGATGTTGCCACGGACAGGATGCTTTTTTCCTAGCCGGAGCAACATGTACTTCCCGTTCAGGGCAACCTGAGAAATGCGAGAATCCGCAAAAAAGAATACACTTGGAGGACTTAAACAATGAGCGAACTTACTTTTTCCATCATCAAGCCCGATGCAGTTAAAGCCGGTAAAATCGGTGACATCATGAAAATGATCTCCGACGCCGGTCTGAAAATCAAGGCAACCAAGATGATCCACATGACTCAGACACAGGCTGAAGGTTTCTACGCTGTTCACAAAGAGCGTCCCTTCTTCGGCGAACTGGTTGAGTTCATGGTTTCCGGACCCTGTGTGGTTTCCGTTCTTGAAGGCGAAGACGCTATCAAACGTTACCGCGACCTCATGGGTGCTACTAACCCCAATGAAGCAGCAGAAGGTACCATCCGCAAGGCTTTCGGCGCTGGAATCGAAGCAAACGCATGCCACGGCTCCGATGCTCCCGAAACCGCAGCAATCGAAGTACCCTACTTCTTCAGCAACCTTGAAATGGTAAACTAATATGACTAAAAAAGTTGGATTTATCGGCACAGGCAACATGGGCGCCGCCATAATCAGAGGAATGGCTGGCGATGACAGCATCAACCTGCTTGGTTCCGACCTGAACAAAACGGCACTGAACGCCCTTGCCGAAGAAACCGGGCTCATCCAATGTGATACTGCCCGCGATCTAGCCAAGGAATCCGACTTCATCGTGCTGGCGGTAAAACCACAGCACGCTCCCGCAGTTCTGGAAGATATCGCACCCGAACTCACCGAGTCCAAGTGCATCATCTCCATTGCCGCCGGCCTGACAGTGCAGAAGCTCAAGGATTACTGCGAAAACCGCTGCCCTGTTGTCCGGGTTATGCCCAACACTCCCGCACTGGTTAATGCGGGCGTGTTCGCAGTCTGCCTTGATGACAGCCACTTGAGCGACGAACAGGCAAACTTCACCCGCGAAATGTTCACCCCGCTGGGTGATGTTTACGCGCTGGCCGAAAGCCAGTTTGATGCGTTCACCGGGGTTGTCGGGTCCGGACCTGCTTATGTCTTCTACTTCATTGAAGCCATGATCGAGTCCGCAGTTGAGCTGGGTATCCCTCGCGAACAGGCCACAGCCATGGTCAACAAGCTGTTTGAAGGTTCCACAAAACTGGCGCAGGAAAGCAAATTCCACGTCAGCCAGTTGCGTGAAATGGTGACCTCCCCCGGAGGTACTACCGTACAGGCCCTCATCCATCTGGACCGGACTGCAACCCGCGCCAATATCATTGATGCGGTGCGCAAAAGCTACGAGCGCAGCATAGAACTCGGGAAAAAATAAATGCCTACCGGCGGTCCCTCCGGGGGCCAAAGAAACTTTTTGAAAAAAGTTTCTCTGGACTCTTCAAAAACTTTTATTAGTTTTGATTTGAACCAGCTTTAAGGCATTCACAGAGAATTAAAATGGCGACTTGTTTTATCAAGTCGCCATTTTCTTTTTTATACGAAGTAGGTCAAATAAACCGTGCTTACCCAGACAGTCAGGAAGCCGCTCATTACAGATTTGATGTAGATATTTTTAAGCAGTGGTTGAACCCCGGTCATAGCCAGAATACCGTAACATGGCAGCAGGCCAAGGGTATAGCTTGCCTTGGCTGTGCTGTAGACCGGCAGGTTCAGGTATAGATAGGCTTCTGCGGTAAAGTAGACCACAATGCAAGCTGTGAGAAACATACGTCCGTTGAAGACGGACTTCACCGGCTTGTAGAACGTGCGCCCTATTCCGCCCAGAATCAGAATGGAAGGGATCAAGGCCAGCAGTGCTGTTGCCATCATCAGATCATCATCCCACGGCGGCCTGCTCATAAACTTGCTCTTGCCGCTCAGGTTGGCGTCCAGCCAGAGGGTGGAATAAAGTCCGTCCCAGATACCGTCAGTGGTTGAATACACGGGCTTGAGGATGGATTTGCCGAAGGTGCCGAAATGCTCCCAGACCCGATAACCGTGATCCTGCCACCAGCCGATCTCCCTGATCTTGTCCCAGCCCCCGATAAAAGGTTTGCCGTAGCTGGCCCAATTGCGCAGGTAGTACCAGCCTCCGACCGAGGCGGTTGTGATCAATGCTAAAACAATTCCTCTGACGCAGCTCAATTTCTGTGCAGATGATTCGCTGTTTTCAGCCATCAACGGCAGCAGAACAAAAAAGATGACCAGCGGGATTAGCAGCGTGCAGGTTGCCTTGCTCAATATCGCCAACCCAAGGAACAATCCCAGCAGCGCGAATTGCTTCAAATTTCGCTTCTCCTGCACGCAAACAACGGTCAGGACCTTGAGTATGGTCATTGCAGAAAAAAGCGCAGTAAACGGTTCATTGCCCCAAAATTGGGCCATAGCAAAATTCATGGGCATGAACCCGCCGATGATTGTTGCTCCGATCCGGGCCATACGATCTTCTTTGAAAGCCAAAACCGAACATCTGTAGCAGACTTCAATCAACCCCGCGCCGCATGCCAGCGGTATCAAGCGCAGCCAGTACAGCGCACTTTCCATATCCATAAACACAAGCAAGAACTTATAGAAAGCGGCAGAAATTATGTAGTACAACGGAGGTTGAAACATCTGCCACCCTTCCAGCGGGCTGGGCAGTTTTAAATTCTGGGCCACATATTCAATGTATTTGTAATGCCCGCTATGATCCATGCCGAGCTTAAACGGCAGTTCATGAAAATTATTCAAGGCCATCACAGTCCATAATCCCAGCAACACAAAGCGGATTGCAGATGGAGAAATTTCTGTTTTATTCAGACCAGCAGGTAACTTTTCCTTTTCGCGAAGCCAGACCAATCCGGCGCCCAGCACAAACAGCGGCAGCATCATGGGCAGAGAGGCCAGTAATGCCTGATCGGCGCGCTTAAATTTATCGCCGATGAGCAATTTCCCGGTCTTGGCCGCATCAGCCGCCGGATTCCAAACAAAATCATCCCGACTTGCTTCCCAACCATGCGGCGTGGAAATATCCAGCGGTAGTGCCCCTTTCGCCCAAAGAAGCAGCGCCGGATGTGCATTTTCATTTACCACTGCAACCTTGAATTCGTGCTTCCCAACAGAAAGCTCCGGCAGATCAACAACAATCTCATCCCGCCATTTATCCAGATCACCATCAAATTTACGCAGAGGCATACCGTCCAACCAGATTCCGGCCCCGCGAAATGCTTTGATGTGCAAGGTAATCTTCACAGGACCATCCAACTCAAAATTACGTCTGAACAAAATCATTTCAGAACCGTTGCTCCGTGCATTGAGCCGAAACGGTAAATCAAGCTTTATCCAACGCGCCTCAGAATGTGCAGTCAGATATGAATTCTCCGGCTTTGAGAGGGAGGAGTTAAAAGCATACAATCCAGCCCCGGCAAAAATGCAGACTGCCAATATCAGAATGATCAGCACAACCCGATTTCTATATGAATCCTGCGACATGAAAGGCTCCGTAATTTTTTATTCTTTTTATACGGATTAAAACTATTTGAACAGAATAAAAAAGCCGGAACCCTTTGCAGGATTCCGGCTTAATATCAACGTGTAAGCTGTAACTTTCTAGTGCATAACCTGAGAAGCCCAGACCATTACGAAGTAGATGTCGAGCAGTACAGCGGAGAAGACAGCGGTAAACATCACCAGAGAACCGAGTCTTTTCAGCTTCAGGGAAGTCCATTCACCGGACTCGGGTCCGATAACGGGCTTTTCTTTTTCTTCACCAAAGTAGGTAGCCTTGCCGCCCATGGGAGCGCCGAGCAGCCATGCTGCGGGAGCCATAGCCCAACCAGCGTTGGGGCTTTCGGTTTTGTTGGCATCTTCGATGAGGTTATCGTAAGCAGCTTCCCAGTCGAGTTTGAGAATGCGGCCTGCTGCCAGCATCATGAAGCCAGTGATACGTGCGGGGATGAAAGCAAGGATATCATCAGCTTTGGCTGCGTAGTAACCGAACTCTTTGAACTCTTCATTCTTGTAGCCCCACATGGAATCCATGGTGGAGATGGTTTTGTAAACCCACATACCGGCAGGACCGGTAACTACGAGGTAGAAGAAAGGAGCAACGAAACCGTCGTTGAGGTTTTCGCTGGTGGATTCGGCCAGAGCTCTGCGCAGGCCGTTTTCGTCCAGTTCGGATACATCACGGCTGACCAGCTCGGAAATAGCTTTGCGAGCATCTTCGATTCTGCCGCTGTCGAGCAGGGAAGCAGCGTTCTTATGCTCATTAAGCAGGGAGCCGAGAGCCAGACCCGCGTAAGCGAGATAGATAGCAATCAGCACACCGATGAAGGGGATCGCCAGAAAAATCTTGAGCACGCTCCAAACAACTATTGCGAAAACCAATACACCGATACCGCCCATGATTTTACGGGACATGCCGGTGGAGAAAACCCAATTTTTGTACTTGTCCAAGGCCATTCCGATATAGCGAACGGGATGGGGAAACCACTTCGGATCTCCTAAAAAGATATCAAGAACAAGTGCGATAACAGGTACGAGAAACAAAACAGTAGAATTGTCCATCAGATATTTTTCCTCAAATCTTAAAGCGTTTGGCCGGGACATTAGTGCGGCGCACTTTAAATTAATCCCAACACACAAGGACAGCCGGGGGCAGGAACCTCACTATTCCGACTTCTTCCGAAGCTAATAATCGCCCTGCATCCGATCCTTCCCACAGAACCGGAAGCTTGCTGACTATCCAGTATATAAAAAAGCGGCACGGACAACAATCCGAACCGCTCTCTTATTCTAATTTTCGTAGTAGGAACGCAGTAGTGCACTACGCACAGGATGGCGCAGTTTCCTAAGGGCTTTAGCTTCAATCTGTCTGATACGTTCACGGGTAACGTTAAAGAGCTTACCTACTTCCTCAAGGGTATGGTCGGATTTTTCACCGATACCGAAACGCTTACGCAGAACCTGTTCCTCACGCGGAGTCAGGTCGGAAAGCACAGTTGCAATCTGCTCACCAAGCTTGGTGCTGACAACTTCTTCGGCGGGCGCTGCGGCCTTCTTATCTTCAATAAAATCGCCGAGACTCGAATCCTCTTCATCACCGATGGGTGTTTCAAGGGAAATGGGTTCCTTGGCAATCTTAAGGACTTTCTTAACTTTTTCCAACGGATAATCCATACGTTCCGCAATTTCTTCCGGAGAAGGATCGCGTCCCAGTTCCTGTACGAGGTAGCGGGAAGTACGGATAAGTTTGTTGATGGTCTCGATCATATGGACCGGGATACGAATAGTACGGGCCTGATCCGCAATAGCGCGGGTGATAGCCTGTCTGATCCACCATGTCGCATAAGTGGAGAATTTGTAACCACGCTGGTATTCGAATTTATCAACCGCTTTCATCAGGCCGATGTTACCTTCCTGAATCAGATCAAGGAACTGCAGACCGCGGTTGGTATATTTTTTAGCGATGGAAACAACAAGGCGCAGGTTGGCACGGATAAGCTCCTGCTTAGCCTGCATTGCGCTGCGGTTACCATGCTTGATGCGCCAGAGCACTTCTTCAAGGTCATGCACGTTGTGGCAGCATTTATCCTGCAGACGCACCAGAATTTCCATCTTACCGGAAATCATTTCCTTAAAGGAAAAGAGCTCATCAACAGTCAGGCCCAATTCATCAGAAGCGGCAACCGGGTTTATATCGCGGTCATCTATCTGTTTGAAAAGTTCCTTGATTTCCTGCTGGGTTTTACCGGTGGAGAGGATGTACGCAGAGAGGTCACGCTGACAGTTATGCATCTGTCTCACGTAGTCACCCACGGTTTCGATAATCTGGTCGATCAAGGTCTTTTCGATCTTGATGTCACGCAGCCTTTCAACAATATCCTGCTTGTAGGCTATAATCTCGTTCTGCTGCTTGACGACCTTTTTATCAAGGCGCGCGCAATCGTCGAGTTTGTAGTACAGGTCACGTTTTTTATCGTAGAGATTCTTGACTTCGTCCAGCAGGAAAATAACACGCTGGCGCTGGTTCATTTCATCTTCGCTGGGGTCGTCTTCCTCAATGGTTTTAACGACGTCCTTCAGCTTGATGCGGGATTCGTCAAGGTCTTCACCGACGCTGATAAGTTCTTCAATGGCAACCGGGATTTCAACCAGTGCATACAGAACTTCCATTTCGCCGTTTTCAATCTTTTTAGCGATAACAACTTCGCCCTCACGGTCCAGAAGGCCAACCGCACCCATTTCTCGCAGATACATGCGCACGGGATCGGTGGAACGGGAAACGTAATCTACGCTTTCTTCTTCGTTATCAGTGAGATTGATTTCATTATCACTATCTACACCCGCATCCATGATTTTTTTACCATCTTCGGGTGTGTTGACGATCGCAATGTTCAACTGGTCGAAAATCTTGATGACGTCATCAAGCTGATCAGCCTTGTTAAACTCGGCAGGCAGAGCCTTACCCAACTGTTCAAAGGTCAGAAATCCCTGTTTCTTACCCTCTGAAATCAGAGTTTTAATCGCCTGAATATCCTTAATGTTGCTCATCATCCCTCCATACAGAGTCGTTCAGGACTTTGAGGTACGCGCTGACGCGTTCGGTATCGCCTTGAGCCTGAGCACGGCGCAAGGCATCGGTGAGCTTTTTTCGGCCCATATCATACCGCCGCCGGGCAATAACCTTACAGACATGCCGCCATTCTTCTTCTAAATCGACACCGGAAAGAGCTTCCTCCATCCGGCAACCGGCATAGAATCGTTTTTCAGAATCATCGAGTAACGGGATAATGTCCTGCCCGCTGTGAGCCGCAATTTTAGACCACAGTGTTTTGCCCCAGTGCGAGGTCAGGACCTGAGCTACTCCCCTTTCCGATAATTCGACGACATACTCCGGATGCTTTACCGCATACCTCAAGAAATATTTATCATCTTTAACCTGTCCCCCCACCGGAGCCACCGCGCGCGGCTGTTCCTGCTGTACAGGATTCTGCTGCTGCGGGACCGGAGCGTTGAGGGCACCGGAAAAAACCGACCTTAATTCCGCTTCTGCCACACCCAGGCCGCTGGCAACCTTGGGCAGGTAAAATGCACGTAAGGACGCACTGGTCATCTTTTTAAGGAATTCCTGCGCCCAATCCATAACTTCACGGGGTGAAGACCCCGCCTGCAAAGTTTCCAGGCTAAAGAACAAACCGTCACGGGCCTGATCCAGAAACTTCTGAAATCCTTCGGCACCGCTGGCCTGAAGAATGCTATCCACGTCCTCGCCATCCGGCAGGACAACAACACCGCAGGAAACTCCCTGCGTAAGAATCATCTCCGTACTGCGCAGAGCCGCTTTGACCCCGGCTGCATCCCCGTCAAAGACGAGGTCGATTTTAGAACAGAACCCGGAGAGTCGTTTGACCTGATCCGGGGTTAATGCCGTTCCAAGCACACCGCATGAATTTGTATAACCGAACTGGTGCAGGGAAATTACATCCATGTACCCTTCAGTCAGCAGAGCGTGTTTGGTTTTGGCAATGGAGTTCCGGGCCGTTGAAAGGCCGTACAGGTGCTCTCCCTTTTTATAAATGGGAGTATCACTGCTGTTTAAATACTTCGGTTCTCCATCTGTAATTATTCTTCCGCCAAAAGCAATAACCCTTCCCGATAAATTTTTTATGGGAAAGATAAGCCTTGCACGAAAACGGTCATAAGTGCGACCCTTGGCATTCTGGGAAAGAAGGCCTGCCTTGACTCCCTGTTCGGCTGTATAACCTTTGGAAATCAAATGCTTTTCCAAACCCTGCCAGTCATCGGTACTGCACCCCAGACCGAAAGATTCGACCACAGAGGAATCCATCCCCCTGCGTTCGAGATATTTTCGGGCTTCACGCCCTTCAGGAAGCTTGAGCATACGGCTGAAATATTTTGCCGCATGTTCATGCATATCCATGAAAACTTTACGTTCGGAACTTCGCTTGGCCGCCTGCGGGTCGACTTTACCGGGAGTGAGCTCCACACCGGCCTCTGCCGCCAGCTGCTCAAGGGCATCCTTAAATTCCACCCCGTTGATATGGGAGTAGAAATCAAAAATATCCCCCGAAGCCTGACACCCGAAGCAATAGAAAAAACCTTCATCCCCGTTTACACTGAAAGATGGGGTCTTTTCGTTATGGAAAGGACAAAGGCCCATCCAACGCCCGGACACAGGCTTCAGTTCCACATACCTGCGCACGATATCAACGATGTCAAGACGGTCTTTGATAGCTTCTATGGCAGCTCTATCCAAAGTTTCCTCCTCAACAGCGTCGAAAAAGTTCGAAACAGCTGAAATAATGCACAATCATGGCAGCCTGAAAATCCATAGCACGGCCTGCAATAATTTGCACTAAACTAATTCAACCTCGGTCATGCCGTCGCCGCCCCGGTCTTCCGGTGCAAGACTGTATCCGGCAACTGCGGGATTTCCATCCAAGAAAATATGCACCTCACGACGAAGCGCCCCCGTTCCGCGACCATGAACAATTTCAAGTTCAGTAGCACCGCGCAGCAGAGACTGATCAAAGAAACGTCCAAGTTCACTGATAGCAACATCGGCCCGCTTACCGCGCAAGTCGATCTTGAGGGTCATTTCTCCCTTGGGTGCTTTCTTGCCGGATTTGGCGGCAGTCTTTTCAACAGACTGGCGTTCCTTTTCCTGAACGGCTTTTTTGCCCACAGGTCCAAGCTGATCAGCGGGAATCCACATGGCTACACCGTCCATATCAACTTTGACCCGCTTCTTGCGTTCATCTTTTTCGATGACCACACCCTTACGGTTCCAGCTGATATTCAGGATCGGCTTACCAACCTTGATATCCTCGAAGGAGAACGGTTTAACATCGGCCTTAGGCTTATCTTCTCCGCCGATTGAACCACGGGCCTCAGAAAGCTTCTTCAAAGCCTGCTTACGCCCGATTTTACCGTCCTGCCATTCTTTGAGCACACTCTGAGCCTGCTTCTTCACATCAGCAAGCACAGAAATACGTTCACGTTCAAATTTTTCTTCCAGCTTGGCGCGCTTTGCTTCCAGCTTGGATTTGATACGGTCCATTTCCTGAAGCTCTTTCTCACGGCTGACCGCAAGTTCATTAAGCCTGTTCATGACCGAACCTGAATCAGAACCTTCCATAAGCAGATACTGCTCAGCCTTGGAAAGCAAGGCTTCCGGGAAGCCGTGCTCACGGGCAACATCAAGAGCAATGGATGCCCCGACCTGATCGTAAGCAATGGAGAAAAGAGGCTTTTTGGTGGAAGGATCGAAAAGCACACTGGCAGCACGTACTCCTTCGGTCACCAGAGCATATGTCTTAAGTGCCGGGAAGTGTGTCGCAGCAAAACAGGTGACTCCATTCTCAAGCAGCCCGTCCACAACAGCCTGCGCAAGGGCCGCGCCCTGTGCCGGATCAGTACCTGACCCGAATTCATCAAGGATAAATAAGGTTGAGGAATCCATAGCTTCCCAGATACGGCTGATGGACTGGATCTGGGCAGAGAAGGTACTTACGTTATCTTCAAGGGACTGCTCGTCACCCATGATGACAAAAATTTCCTTAAACAAGGGCAGTACGGAGCCTTTTTCCACCGGAACAGGAATTCCGCTGAAAGCCATGGCGGAAAGCAGACCTACAGTTTTCAGGCAAACGGTCTTACCACCGGCATTACCACCACTGATTATAAGTACTTTCTGCTCTGTAGGCAGCTCGATATTGAGCGGGTTAACCCCGCCCTCGGCAGCAGCGAGGAGCGGATGGCGCGCGCCGCGGAGATCGAAACCGGAGCCGGAATGCACATCAACAGCCACGGCCTTAACGGATTCTGCAAAATTTATCTTAGCCTGCAGGACGTCGTACTCAACCAGAAAACCGTAAGCAGCCTCGCACTGGTCATATTCGGAACGGACCAGCCCGGTCAGATAGGTCAGAATTTTAAGTTCTTCTGTCCTTTCCTGCTGCTTGAGTTCCTGCATGGTGTTGTTCAGCTCCACGAGAAACATCGGCTCAAAATAGCAGGTCTCGCCAGTATTGGAATAATCGTGGACAATACCCTGCAGACGGCCTTTGAAATTTGTCTTCAACGGCAGCACATAGCGGTCGTTGGTGATGGTCATAAAATCATCCTGCAGAAAACGGGAGATGTCCTCGCCGTGGATGAAATCGCGGACCTTTTTGGAGCAACGCTGGTGCAGGGAACGGATGGACTGGCGGATATCATAAAGTTCCGGAGAACTTTCATCCTTGATATTACCGTCCTGATCAAGACAACGTTTAAGACCGGAAAAAGTTTTCTCAGGCCAGCTTACACCTTCAAGGAATTCAAGAATGGTATCCCACTCACGCTTTTCAGCAATGGCGAGGGCCTCTTTCAGAATACGTGCCTGCCCCAAAGTCTGTATCAAAGCGAAAAGCGCATCCGCATCAAGCACATTATTGGGCTTGACCAGATACTGAAACAGTCCTTCCAAAGGGGGGAAGGTGCCGAGTCTGAATCCGGTTTCTTTAACAAAATTCTGACCCTGACGAAAAAACTGGGCTGTGGAATTGATGGAATCAGCATCATCCATGGGAGACAGGGCAAGGCAAGCCTCCGCACCGGACGTGGAAACTGAGTGGCCGGAAAGGACATTAAGAACTTTCGGAAATTCAAGTAGCTGGAGAGATCTTGGCTCCATAGGATTCCAGTGTAGAAAATGTTAGATCACGCACCCCGTTGGAACGAGATACCAATACAGAAAAAACGGCAAACAGCCCCGGAGAAACTCCGGGGCCTGCCGTTAAAATTCAGCTTAAGCTGATGTCAGGAAAGACGGGCACGAACAAGGTTGCTAACAACCTTTCCGTCAACCTGCCCTTTATAGGCGGCAGTGATGGCTTTCATCACTTTACCCATATCCTGCATGGATGATGCACCGAGATCAGCAATTGCCTTATCGATAGCAGCAGCGATTTCCTCTTCGGAAAGCTGCTCCGGCATGTAACCGGAAAGAGCCTCGACTTCGACAGCTTCAACTTCGGCCAGTTCAGGACGTCCGGCAGCAGTATACTGCTCAATGGAATCCTTACGCTGCTTGATCTGCTTTGCAACGAGATCAAGAACCTCATCATCAGAAAGAGTCTCCCCTTTCAATTCGACAATGCGGTTTTTGATAGCAGTCTTGAGGTGTCTCAATACTGCTTTCTTAACATCATCCTTGGCCTTAAAGGCCGCAATGTAGTCTTTATCAATCTGCTCAATGAGACTCATATACTAACCCATTGACATTTTGCGCATTTTTTTAATGAGCCTTTTGCGGGCAGCAGCTTTTTTCTTTTTGCGCTGTACGCTGGGCTTTTCATAGTGCTGACGCTTTTTGAGTTCGGAAAGAACTCCAGCTTTTTCAACCTGCTTCTTAAAGCGGCGAAGAGCTATTTCAAAGTTATCAGAATCTTCGAGATATACACCGGGCAATCAAATCACCCCCCTGAATTAATCTCGCACAGAAAAACTATGCGGAAGAGATATTTATTAACTCTAAATATTACATGGAGTCAAGTACTAAGCACAAAAAAAAGTTCAGCATCCGCATACGCAGATGCTGAACAAAATTCCGAAAAAATTTCCTAGTGAGCGGCGGTATCTTCTTTGGAATCCATCCATGCCTTAACAGCACAGTATGCCATACCGGCACCGAGAATGCCGATTACGATATAAAGGACGCCGAAAAAAATAAAGTGATCGGGCTGCCACCAGGGAAGATCCATAGGAAGAGGACTCTGAACAGTTTCACCATGCAACATAATTCAATTCTCCTTGACTACTTTACAGCGTCTTTAAGAAGCTTACCGGGACGGAACTTCACAACCTTGCAAGCGGGAATCTTGATTTCTTCACCAGTGCGGGGGTTGCGGCCTACACGCTCTTTTCTTTCGTCAACCTGAAAGGTACCGAAACCTGTAAGGGTCAGTTTTCCTTCATTAACGAGTGTTTCTTCTACTGTATCCAGAAAGTAGTTCAGGCAACGCTCTGCATCAGCTTTGGTCATTCCTGCTTTCTCAGCAATCTTAACAACGAGTTCAGCCTTAGTCATCAGTCCTTCCTCCTTGAAACGGGAAAATGATTATTGCGGCACTTTATCGTGCCTGCCATTAACCTCGCCCTCGAGCGAGAGTTGGGTTCGTAATAGTGCGAACCGGGTCAACCCAGCTTCGCAAGTCGTTTTGCTAACACTCAAAAACGTTTAAAACAAGCCCCCTGGGCCGCATTCTTAGAAAAAAAACGCAGAACCGCCTGCTCAAACGACCTTGAAGAAAATCTAAAACAAAATTTTCACCAACAAGTCAAGAGGGAAAATCGGTTTTAACGCATTTATAGAGACTCTGGAATTGCAGTGGGGACAAGGCCTCAGGGCGATCTTTGAGTGAAACGCCTTCATCTTCGGCCCACTTATGTACAGAGTCAGAAATGAATGATTTCAATATCTTACCAAGCTGCTTGCGTCTGAACTGAAAACAGTATTTGATAAGTTTGGCAAGCCCCTCAATATCACTGGGTTTTTCCTCTTGCGGCAATGGAAAAAATTTTATTACAGCCGAGTCAACTTTGGGTTTCGGCTTGAAAACGGTCGGTGGAACCTTGAAAAGATAATCTGTTCTGCAAAAGCTCTGCACCCAGACACTGATAGCACCATACTTTTTTGATCCCGGTCCGGCTGTAATACGCTGCGCCACTTCATGCTGAACCATGAAGACACAATTAGCGCTGCTTTGGGCCGCAATATCCCACATAATCTTCGAAGCCACATTGTAAGGCAGGTTGCCCACAATCTTCCAGTTCTTCTCTGGATCAAGCCCCGCCCAGTCAAATTTCAACGCATCCTGAAGCTCGACTGTCGCTTCGGGATATTCGGCTTCAAGTGCCGGGGCCAGATCGCGATCCTTTTCAACCAGAGTAAGACTATCGGGACCTGCTTCAAGAATAAATTTTGTCAAAGCCCCCTGCCCCGGACCGATTTCAATCACTGAATCGTTTTCCGTAATCTTGAGGCTATCCACAATTTTGCGCGCAATGTTTGCGTCCTGCAAAAAATTCTGCCCAAGGCTTTTCTTGGCTCTATGTTTTATCTGCACAAAAACTCCACATTATTTTTGAAAAATTTACGATAACTTCAGTAATATATGTTACGCAAGTCTTAGGTTGCCAGCTGATTATACAGGTCTCCGGCTCCCGCATTTTCAAGAAGACACAAACTACATTGCAGGAAATACACACGAGTTCTTCTCTGGACAAGCACTTTAACACCGCTTTCAGCACTTATCCTGCCTTAAAAGAAGACCTGGCCAGCTACCACGGTTTTTTGGACAGTAGGATAATGATCAAACTCTCTTAATATGATCTAAAGATAGATATACAACCGTAAAGTTATCTTAAATACCACCGATACGAAGTACGAATAAAGCTTATAACTCTAAAAAGAGGATATCGATATGAGTTTCAACTTTCGTGTCGGTGCAGAGGCGCAGCCTTACGCAGCAGCACCTGCCCGCAATACCGCTGTGGAAGAACCGCAAAACGAAACCACAAGGCTGACCATAGCCAAAAGCGGAGATGGCGACACTGTTTCCATATCTGAACAGGGCAAAGAAAAACTCGCAGCCATGAAATCCGATTCTTCTGAAACCAAAAAGAGCTCCGGAACTACCGATAGTATCGATGAGCAGATCGAAAAGGTTAAAGAGCAGATCGAAAAAATTCAAAAAGAAATCGAAGAACTGCAGAAAGAACCCGAAAAAAACAAAGACCAGATTGCCGCAAAACAAAATGAATTGATGCAGTATCAAGGTCAGCTGGTTGAATTGCAGGACCAGAAGAACAAAGCCTCCGGGACAAGCGCTAAAGGCGGAACCCGCGCAGAAGGCATGAGCAACTCTCTGACTTAACATCCTTCATCACAGCAGAACGAGTTTTAACAAACCGCAGCCCCCGCAAAAAAATCAATTTTTGCGGGGGTTATCTTTTCTCTTCAATTAATAGGTACGCAGATCTTTTTCAATACCTATTGAAACAATTACGACCACGAAAACTGATTACAAAAGTTCAGAGGCTAATAACGCTGACAGCGTAAATACAAAAATATAATTGATCAATATCTGGAAATACTTGTGAAATCAGCTTCTAGCCCGATATAACCTCACACTCTTCCGGCCCATAAAGTCATGATTACGTTCGGCACTCCTCCACCTTTGACAAAGTATGTAAAAATACTTAATCGAAACTTATTAAATAAATCCAATTAAGGATGGAGGAATTTCATGAATCTGAGGGAATATATCCGCGATGTTCCTAACTTCCCCAAGGAAGGAATCGTATACTTTGACATCACCCCGCTTCTGGCTGAGCCGAAAGCATTTCAATATACTATTGACCAGCTGGCTGAACGCTTTGCAGATTACAAAGTAGACAAAATTGCTGCTGCTGAAGCACGTGGCTTCATTTTCGGCGCACCGCTCGCCAGCAAGCTCGGTATCGGCTTCGTGCCCATCCGCAAGCCCGGCAAACTGCCTTACGAAACTATTTCCGTAAGCTATGATCTTGAGTACGGAACCGACAACCTGAGCATGCACATTGATGCCGTCGCAAAGGACGAAAAAGTTCTGCTCATCGACGATGTTCTCGCCACCGGCGGAACCGCTGAAGGCATGGTCAAACTGGTAGAAAAAGCAGGAGGCACTGTTTCCGCTATGGGCTTTATTGCCGAGCTGAGCTTCCTCGAAGGAAAAAGCAAACTGGCCGGTATTGAAACCAGCAGTCTGATCCAGCTTTAACAGGGACCAGTCAAGACTCCTGCCGCAGATCAAAGATCACGGCAGGAGTTTTTCTTTTCAACACTGCATACAAGGACAAAGCAATGGCAGTAATCGGCATCATCGGCGGCAGCGGACTGGATAACCCCGACATCCTCAAAGACGCCAAGGATTCAGAGTTCAAAACAGAATGGGGCGAACCCAGCTCTCCCATTAAATCAGGAAAGATTGCGGGCAAGGAAGTTCATATTATAGGAAGGCATGGCCGGGAACACACCATCCCCCCGACCTATGTTAACAACCGCGCCAACATTCAGGCACTCAAAGACCTCGGATGTGACTGCATCCTCGCCACCACTGCCGTAGGCTCCCTGCGCGAAGAAATTGATCGCGGACATCTGGTTATCATCGATCAGTTCATCGACTTCACCCGTAAACGCGAACTAACTTTTCACCAGACTTTCGAGCCACACGCCCCGGTACATACCCCTATGGCTGAACCATTTGATGCCGAACTACGCGCCAAAATGACCGAAGCCTGCAACGAACTCGGTGTAACCGTACATGACAAAGGAACCGTCGTGACCATCGAAGGTCCTCGTTTTTCCACCCGCGCTGAATCCCACATGTTCCGTACCTGGGGAGCAGACATCATCAACATGTCCACCGCGCCCGAAGCGATCCTCGCCAACGAGGCCGGAATTCCTTACGCCGCAGTCGCCATGTCCACCGACTACGATTGCTGGAAAACCGACGAAGCGCCCGTCACATGGGATGACATCCTCGCCATCTTCAAAGCGAATGCCGAGAATGTAACATCCATGCTGATCAAGACTATCGAAAAGATTTAGATGCCTCCGACGGCTGGGGAAGGAAACTTTTGCAAGAGTTCCCCTTCCCCAGACCCATCCCTTCAAAACCTTTTAGTAGGCTTCGCCGCATTCGCTTATAAAACCGTAGGTTAACTTCATGCAGCCGAAAAAATGTGATCTGATAATCAAAGGCAGTTACGTTCTTACGCAAAATGATGAACGGGAGCTGATTGAAGACGGTGCTATTGCCGTCAGCGGTTCGCTGATTTCTGCGGTTGGGAAAAGATCAGAGATCGAAGTGGAATGGGTTGCAGAGGAAACCGTTGATTGCGGCAAGTCTGTTATCCTGCCCGGCTTGATGAACGCTCACACCCATGTTCCCATGACTCTCATGCGAGGGGTTGCCGATGATCTTCCTTTGCTGGACTGGTTGCATAATTATATGTTTCCCATCGAGTCCGGTTTGACCAAAGAACTGGTAGAATTGGGGGCACGTCTGGGCTGCGCTGAAATGATTGCTTCCGGTACGACTGCAATTTTTGACGGCTACATGTATGAAGATGCCGTCGGCAAGGCCGTTGATGGAAGCGGCATGAAAGCAGTTCTGGGCGAAGGATTTTTCAAATTTCCATCGCCGTTTTTCAAAACAGCGCAGGAAGCATGGAATGCTATCGAAGCCTTGCAGGAACGATTCGCAGACCATGACCGAATCAGGACTTCGGTTACACCCCATGCGGTATTCACCACCGATCCAGAACAGCTTGCTGAAAGCATGGAACTTGCTGAAAAGCTGGATATTCTCTGGCAGATTCATGCTGCGGAATCAGTACCTGAAACCAAGCTGACCTTGGAGACTTTCGGCAAACGGCCTGTGCAAATACTAAAAGATTACGGGTTGCTGACCAAACGAACCCGGCTGCATCATTGCGTTGATGTCACCGACGAGGAAATCGACTGGATTCGGGACGCTGGAGCCATGATTGCACATAACCCGCAATCCAACCTCAAGCTGGGATCGGGAATCTGCCCGCTGACCAAATTCCTTGAGGCCGGAGTTAATGCGGGACTGGGCACGGACGGAGCAGCCAGTAACAACAATCTCGACATGTTCGATGAAATGCGAACTGCCGCAATGCTCCAGAAAGGATTCCTGCAGGACCCGGAAGCCATGCCTGCACAAACAGTTCTCGATATGGCAACAGTTTGCGGAGCCTCATTCCTCGGATTTGAAGACACCGGATCACTAAAAGCGGGTTTAAAAGCAGACATCGTCGCTATAGATATGGACAAGATGCACCTAAAACCTGTATACAACCCCCTCTCGCACGTTATTTACTCTGCTGGAGGACAAGATGTCTGCCTGACAGTCTGCGACGGGCAGGTCCTTTATCGGAATGGAGAGTTTCTTACCGTAGATGTGGAAATTATTTCACGGGAAGCTGAAAAGGCCGTAAAATGGGCCTTAAAGCGGCTTGAAAGCCGCTGAGTGGATATTTTTTTCGAGATCTAAAAGCGGTTTTTCCTTGACAACATAGGGGAAGACTGCATATGGATTTGTGCTTTTCCAAGCAAAGATATTTAAAGATAAAACAACGCTTGTTCGCAAGCGACTTGCCAAACAGGAGGCGCTACATGGCTAAAAAGAATGCAAGAGTACACGCACTTGACGGTGCAGAAATGACTGCTGATGGTCTTTCTTACAAAGGCGTAATCATGGAAACCGTTGTTGAAAAATGTGACGGTTGTGAACGCGCAGTTGAATTCGAAGGTTCCAATTACTGTCCCAGCTACGCTCAGCCCGCTAAAAAGTGGTCTCACAGCGTATGCAACTTTGCCACCCACGTACGTGCCGGTGTTGACAAAGAAGGTAAAGTTAAAGTTAACCCGCTTAAAGCATCCAAGCGTGCTGCACGCGGTCGCTAGTACAGCATCAATTAAATTAATATTCATTAATTTGGTTCGTAAAATGGCTTCATTTTATGGACACGATGCCAGTTTCAAGCGAGCACTGTCTTTTCAGGCAAGTCGTTAACTGCATATTACCGGAAAAACATTCTTACTGAATGTTTTTCAACCGATTCATTTCGTGTATCATGGGAGCCGGACTTGTTCCGGCTCTTCTCTTTGGTACACCGGAACACATTTTCATTCACCCTGTATCTGCCCAGAACCGGAGAAACATAAATGCCCACTCAGCTTCTTTCAAAAATCGACGACATGAAAGACGCAGCTCTCGAACTCCACGCAAAGCTGGTCTCCATCCCCGCCATCGGCCCCACAAACAACGGGACCGGGGAAAAGGCCAAAGCTGATTTCCTGACCGATTACCTCAAAGAAAACGGTTTCGGTGAAGTAAAATCATACAACGCGCCGGATGATCGTGTCGAGTGCGGCTACAGACCTAATCTGGTCACCGTAATCCCCGGACAGGACAGCTCCAGAACACTCTGGATCATCTCCCACATGGACGTTGTTCCTGTGGGCGACCTGAGTCTCTGGAAAACCGATCCCTTCAAAATGGAACAGGACGGTGACGCTCTTTACGGACGCGGAGTGGAAGACAACCATCAGGGTTTGGTCAGCTCCGTTCTCGCCGCTAAAACTTTGATGGATTCCGGCATGACTCCGGGCATCAACGTCGGCCTCATCTTTGTTTCCGACGAAGAAACAGGTTCCCACTACGGCCTTGAATATCTGGTTAAGGAACACGGCGATCTCTTCAAAAAGAAGGACCTTTTCCTCGTACCCGATTCCGGTGAGCCGGATTCTTCAATGGTTGAAATCGCGGAAAAATCCTCCGTCTGGTTCAAGGTCACCGTCGAAGGCAAGCAGTGCCACGCTTCCACACCGGAACAGGGAGTCAACTCCCTAGTTGCCGCTGCGGCCATGATCATGGAAGTACCGGAACTCAAATACCACTTTGACGAAGAAGATGAACTTTTCTCCCCGCCCTTCTCCACTTTTGAGCCGACCAAAAAAGAAGCCAACGTGGAGAACATCAACACCATTCCGGGCAAGGATGTATTCTACATCGACTGCCGCGTGCTGCCCAGCTACGACCTTAAGGAAGTGATTGAGCAGGTCAGAGGCATGGCCCTTTACGTTGCTGAAGAGTACGGCGTAAAAATTACTGTGGATGTTGAAAGCGAAAGTCAGGCCGCACCGCCCACCCCCGCAGATTCCGAAATCGTCGAAAAAGTTGTTTTCGCGGTTAAAGAAGTATACGGCGTGGACGCCAAACCCGGCGGAATCGGCGGCGGAACTGTAGCAGCGCATCTGCGTGAACGCGGATACCATACAGTGGTTTGGTCCACCCTGCTGCATCAGGCACACCAGCCCAACGAAAAGGGTTCAATCAGCAACACCCTGAACGACGCAAAAGTAATGGCGCTGCTGCCGTTCTAATAAATTTATTTTAATATCATGATCAGAAAAGAACCGCCCCCAAGTAAATTCGACTTAATTGTTGCAGGTGCAGGACATGCCGGTTGTGAAGCCGCCATGGCTGCGGCCAACCTCGGCCTGAAGACCCTGCTTTTGACCATCAACGTAGACCGCATCGGACATTTGTCCTGCAACCCGGCTATTGGCGGACTTGCCAAAGGCCACATGGTTAAAGAAATTGATGCACTTGGCGGCTACATGGGTCTCTGGTCCGACAAGGCCGGAATCCAGTTCCGTATCCTGAACACACGCAAAGGCCCTGCCGTGCGCGCGAGCCGTGCCCAGATGGACCGCAATGAATACATGCGTGTGGTCCAGAAGGATATCTTTTCGCAGGATAATCTCTGGGTCCGGCAGGCTATGGCTGAATCTCTGATCATTGAAGACGGTAAAGCTGCAGGGGTTGTAACCCAGATCGGGGAAAAATTTCATTCCCGCTCGGTGATGCTTACCACTGGAACTTTTTTGCAGGGGCTGATGCACATCGGTCTGGAAAATTTCAGCGGCGGACGTATGGGCGATCCTGCCTCCGTAGGCATGTCCAAAAGCCTTAAAGAGGCCGGACTGACTCTGGGCCGACTTAAAACCGGAACCACTCCCCGTCTGCTCAAGGATTCCATCGACTATGACAAACTCGAAGAACAACGTGGCGATGATCCTCCGCAGCCCTTCAGCTTCAGGACCGACGAAATCAAGCTGCCGCAGGTAAGCTGCCACATCACTTACACAAACGAAAAAGCTCACGAGGCCATTCGCAGCGGCTTTGAACGTTCCCCCATGTTTACCGGGGTAATCAAAGGAACCGGCGCACGCTACTGTCCTTCCATTGAAGATAAAGTCGCACGCTTCCCGGAAAAAGAACGCCACCAGATTTTCCTTGAACCGGAAGGATACGATAGCCCCGAAGTTTACCCAAGCGGTATTCCCACCAGTCTTCCACTGGACGTGCAAAAAAGCATGATCCACTCCATTGAAGGCCTGGAAGATGCTCAGATTATACGTCCCGGTTATGCAATTGAATACGATTTTGTCCCGCCCACCCAGCTTTTGCCGACTCTTGAGACCAAAGTTCTTCCCGGCCTGTATCTTGCCGGACAGATCAACGGGACATCCGGCTATGAAGAAGCAGCGGCACAGGGACTCTGGGCAGCATGCAACGCTTTCTGCAAACTGACCGGACGCGATCCTTTCCTGCTTTCCCGCGATC
Source organism: Maridesulfovibrio spiralis (SeqCode) (assembly GCF_048571135.1). Classification (NCBI taxonomy): domain Bacteria; kingdom Pseudomonadati; phylum Thermodesulfobacteriota; class Desulfovibrionia; order Desulfovibrionales; family Desulfovibrionaceae; genus Maridesulfovibrio; species Maridesulfovibrio spiralis (SeqCode). The sequence goes on from NZ_CP182344.1 coordinate 4,341,520, forward strand.
AAGCATACATTGCCGTGCTGGTGGACGATCTCGTAACCAAGGGGACTCAGGAACCCTACCGCATGTTCACCTCCCGCGCAGAGTACAGATTGCTGCTGCGTGAGGGCAATGCAGACCTGCGCCTGACTGAGATCGGCCGAGAACTCGGCTTGGTCAAAGATGATCACTGGACTCTTTATTCCGCCAAGAAAAAAGGACTGGATAAAGCCCTTAACCTGCTGAAATCAACCCAGATCAGGCCGGATAAATCTACACGCGAGATTATCACCAGAATCGGCGGAACCGTACCGAACAAGTCTGTTCCCCTTGCGGCAATACTGCGCCAGCCGGAACTTTCCATTGGAGATATGGTTCATTTCAAGCCTGAAATTGAAGACTTAACAGAGGAAGTTCTTGTTGAAGCGGAAACCCAGATTAAATACGAAGGTTATCTGGTGCGCCAACAGGAATTGGTGGAAAAATTTAGAAAAATGGAATCCGTCAGCCTGCCGGAAGAAATCGATTACTCTGAAGTAGCCGGACTGACCCGGGAAGCCGTTGAAAAACTAACAGAAGTTCGCCCACTGACCCTTGGACAAGCCAGCCGAATATCCGGAATTACTCCGGCAGCAGTATCTTCAATCGAAATTCACCTGAAGAAAACCGGCTCAATTTAACATACCATGCCTGCGGGTTAAAGCATTCACTTTTCAAAACAATAAAAAGTAAGTATTGTAAAAGAAAAGCTTTAACATCTAATCGAGGCTAACTGATGGCGGCAGATCAGGAGTTTTTATACAAAACCCTGCGTGGTTTCGGAGAAACAGGTCTCCCTCAACAAACAGTAAATATGCTTATTGTTGTCGGGTTTTGCATTACCGCGATTGTTGCGGCAGTGCTCTGGTACAACAATAAGCAACTAAAAAAGAAACTGAACGCTGTCCCGACCAGCTGGATAACCGATAAAAAACAACTGGAGCAGATATTTGAAACCGCTCTGGTTTACCGATCTAAAATAGATCTAAGCTTTCATACTAAATCCGAAAAAAGACGCACTATTGCCTGTTCCATAGAAGATATCACTGACCGCCTGATTCTTGAGATTCCTGCGAATGGTAATATCGGCAGGTCATGGATTGGACGCGAGGTTACCTGCTTTTTCCATGTACCCGCCAAGCAGTCCGGCATGGTCATCTTCTACAATTTCAACTCGGTCATATCCGAAGTGAATGCCAAAAGTTCCCAATACTTCAACCTGATTGTAGAACTTCCTGACCATATCGAACAAACCCAGAAACGCGAATTCCTGCGCGTATCCCCTCCTTCGCGTCACTATGACTACGTAAATATCATCCCTGAAACCAAGCAAGGTAAAGCTGCCGGACTGAAATTCATATCCACCAATGGTGAATATGCTCCCGGATATATGGGAGGCAAAGAAGCTGCGGTATTACTTTCTGATATATCAGGAGGGGGACTTTCCCTTGAACTCACCCGGATGAGTTCAAAACGCGCCTCACATTTCAAATTGAAGAAAGGGCAAAATTTTCTGGTCCTGCTCAGTCTGGTAGATTTCGGAAACAAAGGCATTGTGCGCCATCTTTTCGTTACCAAGATAAGACGAGTTTTCATTGACTCGACTAGAGGACATGCCCAGCTGGGTTTATCTTTCGAATCTCAATTCATGGGATTTGATGACGATACCAAAAAGCCTAAATGGGAAAAAGTAAGTCAGAACGGCTGCCCGGAAATGGACGATTGGACTTATAATCTCTACCTTGAATTGTACAGGGAAGGTAACGAATAGTTAAGGTTGTTGACACCAGCAACACATAATAAGTAGATATATAACTAAATCTGACTTCCATGTTTAAAAACACTTGTAATAACCGCAAAAAGGAGAATGGAATTGGACGACGGTTCAGAAGGCCGATTGTGGGCTAAGATGGTCAACATTTTCAAAAAAACAGATGCCCCCCTTGAAGAGCATATTCTCGAAGCCAGCGAAGACGGCGAAATCAAGGAAGAAGTCGTTTCCATGCTGCTCAACGTCCTTGAACTCAAGGATACTGAAGCCAGCGAAATCATGATTCCCCGTACCGATATGATCGGTGTTGAGATCAACAGCAGCCTTGCTGAAGTTGCTGAACAAATCATGGAGTACGGACATTCTCGAATTCCTGTCTTTCGGGACACCAAAGACAAGATAATCGGCATTATCCACGCAAAAGACATCATCGCCCCTCTTTTAAAAGGCAAAAGCGATACTCCACTTGACGCGATCATGCGCAAGCCTTTCTTTGTGTCCGAGAATATCAAAGTTAAGTCATTACTTAGGGAATTTCAGAGCGGTCGTGTCCACATGGCTATCCTGCAGGACGAATACGGAGGGACATCCGGCCTGCTGACCATGGAAGATGTGCTTGAAGAAATCGTAGGTGATATCTCCGATGAGCACGACGCTGTCCGTCCTTCTGACTTTGAAGAACTGGAAAGCGGTAAATTCCTTATTTCAGGCAGAGTTCCCCTGACAGAAGTTTCTGAAAAACTTGACCTCTCTCTCGATTCTGAACACGTGGAATCCATCGGCGGATATATTTCCGAACTGACCGGACGCATCCCGCATGTTGGAGAATTCATCAATATTTCAGGATTCAAATTCACAGTCCATGAAGGTGACGCCAAGCAGATCATCTCCATACTCATAGATCCGCCCACCGGAAATTAGAATGCACCCAGCTGTTCCGATTATTATTGCAATGATTTCTGCGGGGATTGGTTATGCCAATCCCCTGCTCCATTTACCTGCTGCAATTCTTGCTTTTCCACTGGCTCTCGGCTTGATCGCTACAAACAGTGAATCTCCACGCAAAGCCATGAAAAGAGGTTGGATTGCCGGTTCACTGGCCGCCATGGCCTGCATGTACTGGATTGCGTATCCTGTAGGAGTATACGGAGGCCTGCCGTGGGCTTTGGCCATCCCCTGCCCAATTCTGGTTGGCATGGTCGTCGGTGCATACTACGGCGGTTTCACCTTAGTACTCAATCATGCAGCGCGAAACCTGCCTCCTTTTGCCCTCTGCATATTCAGCGGCCTGCTCTGGACCACCATGGAAATGGCCCAAGGCGTGCTGCTCAGCGGATTTCCATGGATGACCTTATCCTCGGCCCTGGCTTTCAGGCCGGAATGGATTCAAGGCGCCGCATTTATAGGAGCTTACGGACTTTCCGGACTGCTGGTGTCTATAGCCATGGCAATACTGGTCTGGAAAACATCCCATGCCGCAAAAATATGGGCATTGTCCGTGGTGGTGCTGATCATTGTTCTCGGTGGAATGCGCACCAGTCCACAGCAATTCACCGGTTTGCAACCCACAGGCAAAACGTCCATAGGCGTTGTTCAGGGCAACATTAATCAGGCCAGAAAGTGGGATGCCAAATACAAAAAAACCACGTTTGAAAAATACCTTGCACTCAGCAGACAGGTCACTGACAAAACCGATATCGTGATCTGGCCTGAAACCGCTATGCCATTCTATTTGCAGGACGGCGGTATCATGCGTGCGGAAATAATGAATTTCACCACTGAAACCAAGACTCCTGTCCTGACCGGAGCACCCGGATATGTCCTTCACAGTAAAGGAGATTTTTCCCTTTACAACCGGGCATACCTTATTTCCCCGGACAAGAAATTTATGAATTGGTACGATAAATCGCATCTGGTTCCATTCGGGGAATATATTCCGTTTAAAGAATTCCTGCCGCTTGGCAAACTGGTGCAGGGAGCAGGAGATTTCCTGCCTGGTTCAGACGCAAACCCACTACTAAGCGGCGACCTTGCTATGGGTATGCTCATTTGTTATGAAGGAATCTTCCCGGAACTGGCTCAGGAACGGGTAGAAAAAGGCGCCAATATCCTGATTAATATTAGTAATGACGCATGGTACGGTAACACCTCAGCCCCTTTGCAGCATCTCAATCTCGTAACCATGAGAGCAGTTGAACAGGGACGCTACATGATCAGGGGAACCAACACCGGCATATCCGCCTGTATTGATCCACTGGGACGCATCAGCCATGCTACAGAACTGTTTGTTGACGCTGCGTTCGCTGCCGATGCTGAAACAATCAGCGGCGATACTTTTTACCACGCCAACTACAACGCAGTTACCCGTATTCCGTTGCTGCTGACTATGCTTTTCGCCATCTGGATAATAATTAACCGCCGTAAAAAATCAGGCGGAAATTAAAATATAAAGGAACAACACCAAAACATGCTTCAATTTTCAGACCTCAGATCCAAGGCCTTAACAAGTATTGAAAAATATGAATCCCTCTGGGGGCGTCTTTGACCACGCACAGAGCAAGGAAAGGCTTGAAGAAATAGAACACGACCTGAGCAAACCCGGTGCATGGGATAAACCGGACGCACTAACCCCGGTCCTGCGCGAGAAATCCATGCTTGAAGAAAAAGTAGCTTCATACGACGCCCTTTCTTCCAGCAGGGAAGATGTGGAAGAATGGCTCATGATGGCCTCGGAAGAACAGGATCAGGAAGTTTTGGAAGCACTTGCTGAAAACGTGGAAAAACTGGCCCAAATGGTCGAACAGACTGAGCTTGCGGCACTGCTCGCCGCTCCCGAAGACAAGAGCACAGCAATTCTCGAAATCCACCCCGGTGCAGGCGGAATCGAATCTCAGGACTGGGCGGAAATGCTGCTGCGCATGTACCTGCGCTGGACCGACAAACGTAACTGGAAAACCAGCTACCTTGACTACCAGCCTGACGACGAAGCCGGAATCAAGAGCGTTACTCTCCGCATTGAAGGACTTTACGCCTACGGATTCCTCAAGGGCGAAGCCGGAATCCATCGTTTGATTCGTATTTCTCCTTTCGACGCCTCTGGCAGAAGGCATACCTCTTTTGCCTCGGTAGATGTATATCCCGAGATTTCACAAGACATCGAAATCGAAGTAAAGGACGAAGATATCCGGGTTGATGTATTCCGGGCCAGCGGTCCCGGCGGACAGCATGTCAACAAGACCAACTCTGCTGTACGCATCACCCACCTACCCACAAATATTGTTGTTCAGTGCCAGAATGAAAAATCGCAGCTGAAAAACAAGGAAACCGCCATGAAAGTCCTCAAGTCCCGTCTTTATGAACAGGAACTCAAGAGGCAGGAAGAAAGCAAACGAGCTGACTACGCCACCAAGGATTCCATTGGTTTCGGCAGTCAGATCAGGACATACACTCTGCAACCATACAGACTGGTCAAGGACCACCGCTGCGGAGCCGAGGACGGAAACGTCGAAGCTGTTCTGGACGGAGAACTTGACGGGCTGATCAGAAAATACATGCTTGACGCATACGGCGGAGAAAATGAACGCTGAGTACATTGCTGAGAATGAAGCGAACCTTATGGAGGAACTTCTTTCCGTGCGGGACAAGTTCTGCAACGAGAAAAATGTCTGCCATACCCATGAGTGCCCGGAAGGACTTGCCGTAATGAGGCTCTGTCCGGGCATGACTCTTGAAGCATGGGAAATCCTTGCGGAAAGACACGGCCTGAACGACTGGCTGACTATGCCTCTTGACCGTAACATGGCCCCGCACTTGAACCATGTGCAATCGGTATTGCAGGAGCTTTCCTACAAAACCGATCATGACCCGCTTACCGGACTCTCCAACCGCAGAGTCTTTGAACGGACTCTTGATCAGGAAATTGAAAGATCACGCAGAAACAAAACTCCGGTCAGTCTTGCCATTCTGGATCTTGATAACTTCAAAAGGATCAATGATTCATGGGGGCATCTCAAAGGAGACGAAGTCCTGATCGATTTTGCAGATTTACTGGCCCGCAATTCAAGACGCTACGATCTAGTAGCCCGTATCGGCGGTGAAGAATTTGCTATCATTCTTTCCGGGGTTGGGCTGGTCAAATCGCAGCAATTAATCGAAAGATTGCTGGCTAAGGTCCGAGATCTGGACTTTAGTATTCCGGGATCTGATGACAAATTTTCAGTCACCTGCTCAGCGGGAATATCCTGTTACAAGGGCATGGTGGATATTGAAATGCATGAACTGATCAGCAAAGCGGACAAATCCCTCTATGAGGCTAAAAAATCCGGCAAGGACCAAGTCCATACAGCGGACATCCTTGATTTTGAATCAGTGACCAAGGAAAGCCTTGTTCATGCCAATGAGAAGAAATTTTTATTTACGGGAAACTAAAGGAATAGATAAGTCATGATCAACGCCAATAAAACACTAAGTCTTGCTATCATGAGTGGTAAGGGTGGAGTCGGAAAAACCAACCTTTCCCTGAATCTTTCCTATGCCCTGAATGCAGGGGGGAACAGCCTGCTGCTCATGGACTGCGACCTCGGGCTGGCCAACCTTGACGTACTGCTCGGTATTTCCCCGGAAACGAACATGCAGGACCTGCTGACCAGCGGAGCGAAACCTGCTGACATCGTCATTCCCATTGAAGAAGGCAAAAAATTCGATATCCTACCTGCTGCTTCTGGCGTGCCAGAGCTTGTAGAGATGGACGAAGATATGCAAGATCTGCTGTTCAGCAAAATCACAAAACTCGTCGGCAGTTACCAGTACCTGGTGCTCGACCTCGGGGCCGGAATCAACGGAACAGTAATGTCCTTTGCATCCATGACCCAGATGAGAATCGTTGTGGTAACCCCGGAGCCTACCTCGCTGACCGACAGCTACGCCCTGATAAAAGTGCTCCACACTCAGCATAATATCAGTGATTTCCATGTGGTAGTAAACCAAGCTACTGACGCAAAAGAAGGGCGAGCCACTTTTGAACGCCTCAACATGGCATGCGAAAAATTCCTTAATATTAAGTTGAAAAATATGGGATATGTGCGCTATGATCCCACTGTAACAGAAGCTGTAAGACGGCAGATTCCTTTTATTAAGTTTGCTCCTAAATCTGATGCCAGCCGTGACATCCTTAATATTGCGGTCAAAATTCAGAAGATCAGAATGGAAAATATGGGTAGACTGAGCGAAAGACCTGTCATGAAAAAATTTCCGACACTGGCCGACTAATTATGCTTGCGAAAAGGCTAACTTTTCGGCATAGTTGTACTAGTAATGGCAAAAAACACTGCCTTGTCACACTCAACACGATTTGGGAGAGGACATGAACAAAAGCGAACTGATTAAGAATCTTGCGGAAGAAAAAGGCCTCCATGTAGATGAATCTGCCGAAATAGTTGATGCATTTGTCGATGCTATCAAAGAGGCTCTCGTTCGCGGCGACAGAGTAGAAATCCGTGGATTCGGAAGCTTTAAGATGAAGGAATACAAAGGATATACCGGACGCAACCCCAAGACTGGTGACGTTGTCGACGTGACTCCGAAAAAACTGCCTTTTTTCCGTCCCGGTAAAGAGCTGAAAGAATATCTGAACGGTTAATGCGACTTCTCATATTTGCCTTTTTGATCCTTGCCAGCATGGGAACTTCAATATCCCACGCTGGCAAGGATGTACTATTGTCTATTGCCGACACAGCCAACACATTCGGGACTGTAAACCCCTGCCCCACCTGAGGAAGCAAAACCCTTGGCGGACTGGCCCGGCGGGCCGGCTATCTTCAGGATTTGCGGACAGCACAGAAGCACGACGTACTTGTAATTGGTGGTGCTTATGAGTTTTTGCCGACATCAGGCGAAAAAGTTTCCGATAAAAAACGAAATGCGCTGACTGAAGCTTTCCAAATTATAAATTATGATTTAGGGATTCTTAGTCCTGCAGAATTCAGATTTATGGAAAATTCCATCTCTGGAATTCCTCAAAACTGGATTAGCAACACAAAAGCACAAGTTATGGTCAAACCTCTTGCCAATGGCAAAAAGGTTTCCATCATAGTTTTTCCTCACCTTGAACGAGGTTCCGACGAAATTCCTCCTGATCTCATTCAGAAATGCGCCAAACTGATCAGGGAGAACAAAGAAAAAGCGGATCTCGTAATCGCCATGAGTTCATGGGGATACTTCAGGGAGAAGAAATTTCTCGCCAACCCGGAGATTGGCGAGGCCGCCCCGGATATCCTTCTGGGTAGCGGTGACGGACCGGGAATGTCCGGTAGTCTTAACGCTAACGGTAAGACTTTGTGGGTGCGCAGCTACCCAACCGGAAAAGCAGTTAACAGGATCGACATTTTGCATTGGCCCACAAGAGATGAGGACTTTAAATGGTCTTCCGGGGAGAACGTTAAATGGTTCCTGCAGACCCTGACGGAAAAACTCCGCGAGGAACCTGCAATTGCGAAGCTGCTCAGTGGTATTTCGGACGATTAGTAATTTAAATTTGGAGGCTTAAACAATGACATTCCAAGGAGCATTCACTGCTCTGGTCACTCCGTTCAAAAACGGAGAGATTGATCAGGACGCATACCGCGAACTGATCGAGTGGCAGATTGAACAGGGAATCGACGGCCTTGTACCCTGTGGTACAACCGGCGAAGCGGCTACACTTACCCATGAAGAACAAGGTGAGGTTATTAGAATCTGTGTCGAGCAGGCCAAGGGACGTGTCCCGGTCATCGCTGGCGCGGGTTCCAACAATACTAAGGAAGCCGTAAACCTTACCAAGCTTGCTAAACAGGCAGGCGCGGACGCCACCCTCCAGATTACACCTTACTACAATAAACCGACACCCGCGGGCTTGCTGGCGCACTTTAAAGCCCTTTCGGATGAAGCTTCTATGCCCTTCATCCTGTACAATGTCCCCGGACGTACCGGACTGAACTGCATGCCGGAAACCATTGCCACGATAGCCAATGAAGTTTCCGATGTAGTTGGCGTTAAAGAAGCGACCGCTAATCTCGGTCAGGTTTCCGACGTTATCGAGCAGTGCCCAGAAGGATTCTCCGTTCTTTCCGGTGATGACTTTACCGTACTGCCCCTGCTCGCCCTTGGCGGCCACGGGGTTATCTCCGTAGTTGCCAACATCATGCCCAAGACCATGTCCGACATGTGTGCAGCTTATCACGCAGGCGATATGAAAAAAGCACAGGAACTGCACTTCAAGATGCAGCCTGTTAACCGCGTGATGTTTGTCGAAACCAACCCTATCCCGGTGAAAACTGCACTGGGCATGATGGGTAAATTCGAGACTTCCTTCAGACTGCCTCTGGTTCCGCTGATGGATGAAAGCACAGCCAAGCTGGAAGCACAGCTTAAAGAAAGCGGCCTTATCTAGCCTGCTTTAGCAATACAATATAAAGTCCCCGCACGGTTATCCATGCGGGGATTTTTTTATGACACTTTACGCGGTAATCTTAATTAGAAGAAAGGCCTCGGCGGAACAAATTATTCTTACAAAAAGGATGAAAACCGATATTATGCTACGTGATATCGTTGCAGAAACTTATTTAAACACTTCCGGTGTGTAGTCTTTCGGAAGATGGGCAGTTCCTTTGGTTACTGGTATGCCTGCTTCCGAAGCCGCATTCCTTGCCAATTCATCAATCTTATCACAAAAACCATTACCTATTTTCCAGCCATCCCGCTCTTTTTTAGAAAAAGAACAGGTCACAACATGAACGGATTCAGCCCCCTTAGCCTTTAAAATCTTAACCATCTCGGTAAAATTATCGCCAGGACAGCGGCAGGTAAATACCCCCGCCAAGGAACACTCATCATATCCGCTGAACCCCTGTACTGTCTGGTCATGGGATTTAATGCAACTAGTCAGCGGACACCTATTTTCATTTTTTTCACACCGAATCATTCCAATTTTAGTCATAAATCAGTCTCCAACATGCATATCTAGACTAAAAACGCCCTATTCCACCGCCACCCATGCCACGGCCTCCGCCGCCCATTCCGCGACCGCCACCGGACATTCCCATACCGCGTCCAGTTCCACCCATGCGACGACAACCACCGCCGGATTGATTAAGACTCTGCGGAGAACGTTTGAGATCGGCCACAGGCTGACCTACCCCTGATTCAGCCGCATAATTTTCCACTAACCCGCGCACAGTACCTGAATCAGCTGTCACCATTTCAATATGTCCGGCCAGCAAAGCCTGTTCAGCCTTGGGTCCGAAAGTACCGGAAATGATCACCTGAACCCCATTCTGGGCCAGCAATTGTGCTGCCTGAGGTCCAGCACCACCAGCGGCTTGAACATTGGCGGAATTATCGACAAAATGAATCTCTCCTGATTCGCTATCAAAAACAACAAAACCCGCAGCCCTGCCGAAACGAGGCTCAAATGAACTATCTACATTAGAATTATTTGCACTTACAGCGATAAGCATAATGCCTCCTGTTCTGATTATTATTGTTATTTTCATCTAAAGCATAAATGAATCCAATCAGAAACTAAGCATAAGTTACGGCAACTTAGTCAAATTGTGACAAAATGTTACGGCGCACAATTCGCCTGATTTCATATGGAGGGATAATTATGATCCACCGAAGAGAGAGCACTTACAATCAAATCCTGCACGCCAATCTTTCTGTGAAATTCGATAAAGAACATGCTCTCGTAACGGGTTGGGCACAGGCACGGACGGGTGCTCAAAAGGCTCATCGTCTAAAATCATACCGAGTTTTTTCATTACCGCCTGTGACGGGTTATTTTGCGTGGAAGTAAAAGAGACAATCTCATTAAGATCAAGTTCGGTGAAACCATATTTCAAAGCAAAACTTGCTGCTTCAGTGGCGTATCCATTCCCCCAAAACCGCTTATCGAGCCGCCATCCAATTTCGACGCAAGGTGAAAACGGCAGTTTCGTCGTAGGAATATGCAACCCAACAAAACCGATAAAAGACGCAATCTCAGGAATCTCAACCGCCCAAAACCCCCAACCCCGCCCTCTAATCAACGTGCTGATCACATCTGCATTTGCATTGCTTTCAGCTTCAGAAAGAGGGGCAGGAAAATAGCGCATCACATCGGTGTCTGCATTTATGCGCGCAAAAGTAGGATAATCACTGTCCTGCCATTCACGCAGGAGAAGTCTTTCAGTTCTGAATTTAATCATATAAACAGGATACAATAGAAGGAAGCACTCTGTAAATTTCAGCTGCAAAAATAAAAAAGCAGCCCGATCTCAATAAACCAGCCTGCCATGATAGTCGATCCTCTTCTATCCGAAGTCGACACGATGAATATACGTGTGAAGCTCGCTAACGCGTTTTGGGAAGGGAGAGGATTCCAGAGGAGAGGGAAACCCGTTTTAGCGTAAGCAAAAGGGTTTCCCTCTCCTCTGGCCGTCGGAGACGACTAAAGATTTTTAATTACGGCTTCACCCATTTCGGTGCAGCCTACGAGCTTGCCGCCCTCGTCCATGATATCACCAGTACGCAGACCTTCGGAGAGGGTCTTTTCAACTGCTGCTTCGATGCAATCAGCTTCTGCAGACATATCGAAGGAGTAGCGGAGCATCATAGCGATGGACAGAATGGTTGCCAGCGGGTTTGCCTTGTTCTCACCTGCGATATCCGGCGCGGAACCATGGATAGGCTCGTACAGGCCGGGGTTGGAAGCACCGAGGGATGCGGAAGGCAGCATGCCGATGGAACCGGTGATTACGGAAGCTTCGTCGGAGAGAATATCGCCGAAGAGGTTACCGGTCACGATTACGTCAAACTGGGAAGGATCGCGCACAAGCTGCATAGCAGCGTTATCCACATACATGTGAGTCAGCTCAACATCGGGGTAATCTTTGGATACTTCGATGACGATTTCGCGCCATACACGGGAAACGTCCAGTACGTTGGCTTTATCAACGGAACAAAGTTTCTTTTTGCGTTTCTGTGCAGCTTCGAAAGCAACTTTGGCAATACGTTTTACTTCGTGCTCGTAGTAAACCATTGTATTGAAGCCCATGCGTTCGCCGTTTTCGACCTTGGTTCCGCGAGGTTCACCGAAATAGATACCACCGGTAAGTTCACGTACAACCATGATGTCGATGCCGTTCTCAACGATATCGGGACGCAAAAAGCATGCATCTTTCAGCTGCGGGAAGAGTGCAGCAGGACGCAGGTTCGCAAACAGGGAAAGTTCTTTACGGATGCCGAGCAGACCTCTTTCGGGGCGGATTGCCGGATCAATGGTATCCCATTTAGGACCACCAACTGCGCCAAGCAGGACAGCGTCGGACTCTTTGCAAGCCTTAACGGTCTCGTCAGGCAGGGGGCCGCCTGTTGCGTCAATGGCTGCACCACCGATCAAAGCTTCGGTGGTTTCGAATTTATGACCGAATTTTTCGCCGATTACGTTCAGGACCTTAACGCCCTGCTCCATGATTTCCGGCCCGATTCCGTCACCGGGCATTACGCATATTTTCATTTTGAAATTCCTATTTTCTTTGCTGCGCTATCGCGCTTATATTTTAAGATGCCTCCCGGCGGGCGCTTTCAGCGGGACCAAAGAACCCTTTTGCAAAAGGGTTCTCTGGACTCTCCCAAAACCTTTTATTACGGCTTCGCCGCTTGGTTCTATTACTCCCTATAGAGAATAGAACTGTCTAGCATCTATCTATTTATAAAATTATTTAGCGAGGCGGTCCTTTACATATTCTACCAGTCCGCCACAATCGAGGATACCTTTCATGAACGGGGGAACAGGAGCACAAGTGATGGTCTCACCAGTGGTAATGTTCTTGATTTCACCTTTTTCAGCATCAACATCGAGCTCATCGCCGTCACCGAGCTTTTCAAAATCATCACCGACTTCGAGGAGAATCAGCCCCATGTTGAAACCGTTGCGGTAAAAAATACGGGCAAAACTTTTAGCTACAACGACCGGAATTCCAGCGCCGAGGAGAGAAATAGGTGCGTGTTCACGGGAGGAACCGCAACCGAAGTTTTCATCGGCAACCATGATATCGTTCTTTTTAACACGCTTGATCCAGCCTTCTTCAAGACCTTCCATGCAGTTCGCACCGAGCACATCAGGATCGGTAGTAACCAGAAAACGGGCCGGGATGATGGCATCAGTATCAATGTGCGCCCCGACTCTGTGTGCAGTACCTTTAATAGACATATATAAATTCTCCTTGGGGAGAGAAATTCCCCGCTAGAAACTTAAATTAATAAATTGCGTATGCTTTTTAAGTTTTTAGGCGAAGCCCTGACAAAAAGTTTTGGGATTCTTAAACCCTTTTTCAAAAGGGTTTAAGACCCCCGGCAGGGTCGCCGAAGGCATTCTTCTACAAAGCTTCAGGATCAGTAATGATACCGGTAATTGCAGAAGCTGCAGCTACAGCGGGGCTGGAGAGGAAAACTTCACTCTCGAGACTGCCCATGCGGCCTTTGAAGTTACGGTTGGTGGTAGCAATTGCTCTTTCACCACCGGCGAGGATACCCATGTGACCGCCGAGGCAGGGACCACAGGTTGCGGGACCTACGATTGCGCCGGACTCCATGAAAGTTTCAATCAGGCCTTCGCGCAGAGCCTGCTTCCAGATATTCGGAGTAGCGGGCAGAACGATCAGGCGTACATTCTTGTCAGCCTTGCGCCCTTTCAGCACTGCTGCGGCTTCGCGCAGGTCTTCAATACGGCCGTTGGTACAGGACCCGATAACTGCCTGATGGATTCTCATATCTTTGACTTCATCAACAGGCTTGACGTTGTCGGGCAGGTGCGGACAAGCGACCTGTGGCTTCATGCCGGTCACGTCAATTTTAACCACGCGCTCATAGTTTGCACCTTCATCAGCACGCATTTCAACATCACCTGTGCGGCCGGCAGCCTTGCAGTATTCAAGGGTCTTGGCGTCAACAGGGAACAGACCGACTTTACCACCGGCTTCAATCGCCATGTTAGCGATAGTCATGCGGCCTTCGATGGACAGGTCATCAACAACGGAACCGCTGAATTCAAGAGCCTTGTAGAGTGCACCGGAAACGCCGATAGTTCCGATCAGGTTGAGGATGTAGTCCTTCGCACCCATGTACTTACCGGGAGTACCTTCAATTTCAACCTTGATAGTCGGAGGAACCTTGAACCAAGTTTCCCCGAGAGCCATACCGCCCGCAATGTCGGTGGAGCCCATTCCGGTAGCGAATGCGCCGAGCCCGCCGTAGGTGCAGGTGTGGGAGTCAGCACCGATTACGATATCGGAAGGACCGACCAGACCCAACTCAGGCAGAAGCGCATGTTCAACACCAACTTCGCCACCCTCGTAGTAGTGGGTAATGTTCTTTTCGTGCGCGAATTCGCGGACAACCTTGACCTGCTCTGCGGAGTCAATGTCCTTGTTGGGTGTAAAGTGGTCACAGACAAGAGCAACTTTATCCTTGTCGAAGACCTGATCCGCGCCCATGGCCTTGAAAGATTTAATGGCAAGCGGGGCGGTGATGTCGTTGGCCAGAACCATTGAAACATTGCAACGGACAATCTGGCCCGGCTCTTTCACTGTTTCTTCGGTATGAGCCTGTAAAATTTTCTCAGCTAAAGTTTTAGGCATTATTTCTTCTCCTGTTTCATGCGTTCAACCCTGTTGATAGCGTTGACATAAGCTTTGGCACTGGCGACGATGATGTCTTCGTCAGAACCGCGCCCAATTGATTTGAAACCATTATCGGTAATATGAACCGTAACCGCACCCTGCGCATCGGTTCCGCCGGTAACTGCGTTTACGGAATAAAGTTCCAGTTTGGGTGTTCTGTTGACCATTTTATTAATGGTAGAGAACACTGCGTTGATTGGACCGTCGCCGAAACCTACTTCCTGAATCTCGACCGGATTCTCCTTATCTGCACTGTAATCTTCCAACACGATTGCGGCGTGCGGCGAAACGCCTGCAGTACCGGAGAATACGGAGAGATCTTTTACACGATATAAATCGTGGATTCTGTAGGCTTCTTCGAGAACGAGTGCTTCAACGTCTTCATCAAAGATTTCTTCTTTCTTGTCAGCCAAGGCTTTAACCGCAGCAAATACGCGTGCGATCTGCTCATCATCCAACTCATACCCCATTTCGTTGAGCTTGGACCCCAACGCATTTCGTCCGGAATGTTTACCTATTACAATGGAAGTGCCCTTCTTACCAATGGATTCAGGAGTCATGATCTCATAGGTCTGGCGGTTCTTGAGCATGCCGTCCTGATGAATGCCGGACTCATGGGCAAATGCGTTAGCTCCGACAATTGCTTTGTACGGAGATATGGGCTGACCGATGGTAGTTGCCAGCCTGCGGCAGGAGGGAAACAACTCTTCGGTGAGGATGGAAGTCTCTACATCATAGTAGTCTTTGCGTGTATGTAAGGCCATGATCACTTCTTCCAAAGCTGCGTTACCCGCACGCTCGCCTATACCGGAGAGAGTTACTTCCGCCTGACGCGCACCGGCTTTGATTGCAGCCAGTGTGTTAGCACAAGCCAAGCCGAGGTCATTGTGGCAATGTACACTAAAGATGGCTTTGTCGCTATTGGGAACATTTTTGATCAAATACTCGATCAGCTTGCCGAACTCATCAGGCTGAGCATAACCGACTGTATCAGGGATATTGATGGTGGTCGCGCCTTCAGCAATTGCAACCTCAACAACCTGTGCCAGGAAATCCCAGCGTGAACGGGAAGCATCTTCTGCAGAAAATTCAACGTTGGGAGTCAGAGAAACCGCGTGGCGCACAGCCTTGCGGGCCATTTCCAGAATCTCTTCGGGTTCCTTGTTGAACTTATGTTTCATGTGGATATCGGAAGTAGCCACGAAGGTATGGATTCTGGGATTCTTAGCATGTTTGACCGCTTCAAAAGCTCGGTCGATGTCCGCTTTCAAAGCACGGCAAAGTCCGGCAACCTGAATATCACCAACGGATTTAGCAATTTCGGTTACAGCTTCGAAATCACCCTGACTTGCTGCAGGGAAACCGGCCTCGATGATGTCTACGCCCAGTTTTTCCAACTGGCGGGCCATGGCGATTTTCTCACCCCTGTTCATGGTTGCACCGGGGGACTGTTCGCCATCACGCAAGGTAGTATCAAAAATATAAACTTTATCAGACATTTATCTATCTCCTGAAAAAAGCTGCAAAAACAGAATATTTGCAGTTTATAACAAAATGGGGGGATAAAACAGTGAAACAGGTTAAACTACCGAGTAATTTACCGTCCCCTAAAGAATCATGGTACCGTACAAGCTTATTCTGGATGTAGTTATAGAACTACCCTGAAAAAAGCCTATGACAATTCTTTGGAGGACTTTCCTAGTAGCTTATTGCTTCTGCGGGATAGAATAAAAATAGTATAAATAGGACCGGAAAGAATGTATCCGGCAAAAATCACGAAGCCCAAAAATTTAGGCTGAGAGGCAACCATGGTAAAAAGCGCAATAACGGTAACCATGGAACTGAAGGGATGAGCCTTGAATGCACCAAATTCTTTGAAAGAATTATAGCGAACAGTACTCACCATCAGAAATGCGAGGCAATATACGAGCACCAGAGTGAACATAGGCAGTACACTCTGTGCGATATTTTCGGGGATGTAGGGGGTGAACAGGATCAAAGTCGACAAGGTACAACCAGCCGCAGGAATGGGCAGACCTATGAAATGGGCCTTGGAAGTAGTACCGGACTGGACGTTGAAACGGGCAAGCCTGAGCACACCGCAAGCCATCAACAAGAATGCAGCCAGCATGCCCAAACGGCCAAACTGGTGCAACTGCCAATGATATACCATGAACGCAGGAGTAACACCGAAGGCAACCGCATCAGCGAGAGAGTCGAGCTGTACGCCGAACTCACTGCTGGTTCCGGTCAACCGGGCAACCTTCCCGTCGAGACCGTCAAAGAGACAGCTCACCAGAATGGCTACAGCACTCATCTCGTATGCACCTTCCACAACCCAGTTCATCGCGAGGAATCCGCAAAACAGACTCGACACGGTGAGAAGGTTGGGCAGAATGTATACGCCCTTGTGCTTCGGTATTCTTTTTTCCTTTGCCATGAAAAATACTTAAACCGATTCGGAAATAAATTCCAGTAGAATCGTATTAGTTTTTAATTTTAAATTTACCCATCAGGGCTGAAATGTTCGAAAGGCAACACACTTGTCACCCCATTCAGGAATCAGTTAATACTCCCCAGCCAAACAAAGGTCAACCCAAGATTCATAAAATATTTGAATATTGGTATCAGGAAATTTTCACACTATGACCGCGCACAATTTAAGCTCCTAAGATTATGACTGAATACTCACCCAGCACAACTTAAATATAGACCGGCTGCATAAATTTCTGTTCCTGCGTAGCCAACTCGCCACCCCCTTCACAGAACTTGTCTTTCGAAAGTGAATACATGATCCGCAATCTGCCGTTGCGAAAAACAAGGTCGTCGAATTCAAATCCAAGCTTTGACGCAACGCGAACAGACCCCCGGTTAGCAGGATGGATGAGAGCTTTTATGGCCTGTAGATCTGTTTTCAGGTAAGCGTAATCAATGAATGCTGAGGCGGATTCGGTAGCCAATCCCGCTCCCCAATAATCTTTTTTAAAGACCCAGCTGATGCCGACTTCTCCGTACAGCGATTCAGAAAAATCTTCCAGCGGTTGAACCCCGCAATACCCGGCCAGATCGCCACTTCCTTTGATTTCAACACCAAAAAGGCTGTAGCCCTGCCGCGCAAAAAGCTTTTCCTGCTTTTGCAGCAGCGAATCAATCTTTCTTTCAGGCCACGGTTCCTGTGTCAGGATGAATTTGTAAACATCAGGATCTTTCATCATACCGGAAAGAAAAACGGCGTCATTTTGCTTCAGGGGCCTTAATATCAATCTTTGCGTCTCGATAAACACGGCGCATATCTCCCGGGACTATTCCCGGATGATACCACCTCCGAGAACAGCACCCTCTTCTGTATATACTGCCACAATCTGTCCCGGCGTAGGGCGTGAATGTGGCTCAATAAAATCAAATTTTATACTACTGCCAACTTGCGCGGCCCTTGCGGGCTTGGATCGCTGTCGGTAGCGGGTCTGGATAGAAACTGTTTCCGGCCACTCTTCAAAATCCACGAGAAAATTAAAGCTGTCGGCGGTGCACCCCTGAGACTCCAGCTCGTCGCGGGTTCCCACGATGAGCAGATTACGCTTCATGTCCTTATCCAGAACGTAAAGAGGAGCTTTCCAGGAAATACCAAGTCCTCGTCGCTGACCTTGAGTATAGCGCCACAGACCTTTATGTTTACCGACTTTACTGCCGTCTGAAAGAACAGCTATTCCCGGTCCGGAAAGCTTCACTTTACGGTCGATAAGGAACTGGCGGTAATCGTCATCAGGGACAAAACAGATCTCCTGACTCTCGGAAGGCAGCGGAATTTCCACACTGCGCTTATCAAGCTCAGCATAAGTCTGATCCTTGCTATGACCGCCAAGAGGGAAGACTGCATTCAGAACTGAATCGCGCGGAACAAGGGAAAGAAAATAACTCTGGTCTTTGGACTGGTCCGCACCACGGGCCAGCACTTTTCCGTACCGTACATCTTCAGCAATGCGCACATAGTGCCCGGTGCCGATCAACTCCGCACCGAGTTCCTGCGCCGCGGAATTCAACACGCCGAACTTGATCTCAGGATTGCAAAGAGCGCATGGATTAGGAGTATTTCCTTTAAGGTATTCCTGAATAAACGGCTCAACCACCAGACGGTCGAACTCGGCCGTAAAATCAAAAACATGCAGCGGAACATCCAGCTCCGCACATCTTTTTTCCAGCCCGGCGACAGCGAATCCGGCCTTTTCCTTTCCAAGAAAACAACCGTGGATCGCAATAACATCCGCCCCGCTCTCTTTCAGCAGTACCAAAGAAAGCAAGCTGTCTGCACCGCCGCTGACCGCCATTGCGACTTTACGCCCGGCGACAAGCTCATTCAGCTCAGGATATTTAAACCCTGTATCCATCCCATTCTCCACAAATTACTTTTTATTTGTAACAATTTATCAACCGCGAAACTTCGTTCCGGTTACAAAATACAGAGCGGACCTACGTCCAGCAAGCAAAAAATGAGAAATGCCCGGACACCCCCGATGGGTCCCCGGACAAGTCTCTCACAAGTCTATCCTATATACAAATCCGGCACCTGCCGGAGATTTGCTATTCTTCTTTCTTCGGCTGCGGCAGCACAAGGTTCAGGAATACACCGAGGATACCGGCAAGGCCGATCCCACCGAGTCTGAACTCTTCACTGAAGGGGGTGGGCAGAGACATACCGCCCACGCCGAAGATAACAATCAAAGCCACAATGGCGAGGTTGCGTGCTTCCATGAGGTCTTCACCGGCACGAACGAGAGTGTTCATACCTACAACCATAATCGCACCGAAAAGCAGAACCATGATACCACCCATTACAGGAACAGGGATGGTGGACAGGAATGCGCCGACCTTACCGCAGAAAGCAAGAGACATGGCAACAATTGCGGCCCAGGTCATGATTGCGGGGTTGAAGACTTTGATCAGTGCGACAGCACCGGTAACTTCAGAATAAGTGGTATTCGGAGGTCCGCCTAGAAATGCAGCTAGGGAGGTAGCCAGACCGTCACCGAGCATGGTGTTCTGAATACCGGGTTCCTTCACGTAATCTTTATCTGCAACTGAACTGATGGCAAGCACATCGCCGAAATGCTCAATTGCCGGAGCAATTGCTACCGGAACGATGAAAAGGATTGCTTCGAGGTTCCACTCAGGCAGAGTGAAGTTAGGCATCGCGATCCACGGAGCAGCCGCAACAGCTTCAAAATTAACCAGACCGAGAAATAACGATGTAACATATCCGGCAGTAATACCACAAAGGATGGGGATCAGTTTGAGCCAGCCTTTACCGAGCAGAGAAACTGCAACTGTCACTGAAAGAGAAATCATGGACACTATCAACGCGGTCTTTTCAGGAACCAGCACGACTGCGCCGTCGCCGGTTTTACCCACAGCCATGAACACCGCGACCGGAGCAAGGATCAAACCAATAACCATGATGACCGGACCGGTAACAACCGGGGGCAGCACTCTTTTCAGGATATCGGTACCACGCCAGCGAATCAGGAAACTGAGCACGACATAAAAAACCCCCGCAGCGGCAAGACCGCACAGAGTGGAAGGAATCCCCCAAGTCTGCACACCATAAATAATAGGTGCGATAAAGGCAAAAGAAGAAGCCAGAAATACAGGAATCTTACCTTTTGTTACTACCTGAAAAACAAGTGTACCGGCACCTGCAGTAAAAAGGGCAACGTTAGGATCAAGTCCTGTCAACAGGGGAACAAGGACAAGAGCGCCGAATGCGACGAAAAGCATCTGCGCGCCGAGGACAAAATCCTTTGCCCGAAAATTATACTCAGTATTATGTGTGCTCATTAATTTCTCCGTATATTTTTTCCAAAAAAAAGGCACCGTTTCTGGTGCCTTTAAAAACATTTACTTGGTGCCGAATATCTTATCGCCCGCGTCTCCGAGACCGGGGAGAATGTATCCTACATCATTGAGTTTTTCGTCGATCGAAGCCGTGTAGATATCCACATCGGGATGTTCGCTTACGATCTTCTCAATCCCTTCAGGAGCCGCTACGAGGAACAGACCCTTAATGTTGGTACAACCGGCCTTCTTGAGAAGTTCGATTGTAGCCAGCAGGGTTCCGCCGGTAGCGAGCATGGGGTCAAGAATAAGAGCGATGCGCTCTTCAATATTGCTTGCAAGCTTGACGTAATACTCGACAGGCTGCAAAGTTTCTTCGTTACGGTAGAAGCCGACAACACTGACGCGGGCACCCGGAACCATATCCAGAACGCCGTCCATCATACCGAGGCCGGCCCTGAGAATAGGAACTACGGTGATTTTTTTACCCTTGATTTCCTCAACCTCAACTTCACCTGCCCAACCAGTAATGGTTTTGGACTCGGTAGCGAGGTCTTTAGTTGCTTCATAAGTAAGCAATCTGGAAATTTCCTGAGCCAGAGCGCGAAAACGACTTGTACTGATGCCGTCTTCACGGAGAATGCCGAGCTTGTGTCTTACCAAAGGATGGTCTACCACATGTACCGCCACGGTGCCTCCTTGATCCCATGTTATTTGTTATAAAATCCGAAAAGTCAAAACTTCGTGTTTCTATAAGACACAGCTTTGACAGTCAAGATCTTTTTTAACTATTTTTCAGATAAACCATATCCACTTGGCATTACTGAAAATTACAAATATACTTTTTTTCACTGAACACGAATATAACCCAATATGGAATAAATTACATGTGCAATAATGAAGATTTTACAGAAAATAAGAACCAGCTTCTCTGGGAAAAGACCGCAGGATTTTCTGATCGAAACACCCGTCTGGATAAATTCTGGGGGACCGTTTTGGAAGAAGAAGGAATTTCCCGAGGCAAAGTAAAAGACTGGATTAAATCCGGATTTGCTGAGATTAACGGCAAAGTCTGCAAAAAGCCGAACCAGAAGCTCATGGGAAATGAGGAGCTTACCCTTAAAGGTGAAGCTGAAATCACTTCACTGGTCCCGGAAGATTTGCCGCTGGAAATTATATTTAATGATGGAAAAATCGCTGTTATTAACAAACCTGCCGGACTGACCACTCATCCAGCCCCCAGCTGCCCTACCGGCACACTTGTTCACCGCATGATTCACCATTTCCCTGAAATCAAAGATATGGACGAATGGCGACCTGGAATCGTCCACCGTCTGGATAAATTCACCTCCGGTCTAATCAGCATTGCACTGAACGAACATGACCGCTTGGCTATGTCCACAGCCTTTGCTGAACGCGAGGTCAGCAAGTCTTATCTGGCTATCGTGCATGGAGTGCCTGAACGTAATTTCGGGGAAATTGAAGCTCCCATGGGCAGACACCCAGTGCACAAAACCAAGATGGCTGTCGTACTTAAAGGTGGTCGTGATGCGCGCTCTGAATATGAGACTCTCTGGTCAGACCCTGAAGAACGTGCAAGTCTGGTCAAAGTAAAAATATTCACTGGAAGAACTCACCAGATCAGGGTTCATATGGCCCACATCGGACATCCGCTGCTCGGAGATCAGGTCTACGGTTCCATGGAACATGCCCGTCTGGTTAAGGATGAACCACTACTGGCTGAACTGGCAACACGCCAGATGCTGCATGCCTACTCCCTTTCTTTTGCGCATCCTGAATCAGGCGAAGAGCTCAGTTTCACACAAGCACCGCCGGATGATTTTATCGGTATGCTCAAAGCCCTAAATAAATCAGTGCAACGGGTCGGCCTCATCGGCATGCCCTGCGGCGGAAAATCTGCTGCACTCAAGATTCTCGCCGCTAAAGGGATTCCCACTTTCAGCGCAGATGACTCAGTTGCCCACTCCTACGAAAAAGATGGTCCTGGCTGGGAGTTGCTGCGCCAAAGATTCGGCAACCGCTTTATTGATTCAGAAACCGGTACAGTGGACAAACCGAAACTGTTCAATGCTATGCGAGATAATGCAGATCTGCGCCGGGAAGTAATGGGCATTATCCACCCTATCGTGCAACATGATGTGCTGGAATTTTACAAAGCGCACAACGATGAACCTCTGGCTGTTGCCGAAGTTCCCCTGCTGCTGGAAGGTGGCTGGCATACTCAAAAAATCGTCGATGCCGTCGTCGGTGTACGCTGCCCGGAAAGCAAGAGAAACGAAGAACTGCGTGAGAAACGCGGGATCAGCCCGGAAATTCTAGCAGTATTCG
This sequence comes from Maridesulfovibrio spiralis (SeqCode), assembly GCF_048571135.1. Taxonomy (NCBI): domain Bacteria; kingdom Pseudomonadati; phylum Thermodesulfobacteriota; class Desulfovibrionia; order Desulfovibrionales; family Desulfovibrionaceae; genus Maridesulfovibrio; species Maridesulfovibrio spiralis (SeqCode). Next base: position 4,364,179 of record NZ_CP182344.1, read on the forward strand.
ATTCATGGCAATGGGACGAGAAATCCAAGCTGGATTGCTGCACCGCCATCATCGAAAACGACGAAGACCTGAAGAAAATTGATTCGGAAACAGACCGCATTCTCGAAGTTCTGAGAACCCAGCGAGAAGAGAAGGAAAGTTTATTCGAAAACTACCTTAAAAAACTGTTTCATCCCGATACAGTCTAGTTTTACGAGAGAGTGAGTATTGACTTACCAGCTCCCTGTGTTATTTTATAAGTGAGACCTGAGGCGAGTGGTCAGGACTGTAGTCGGAAGAATGAACACAAATTAATTGTTAGGATGCAAGTCCATTTTACAAAAAAGAATTCTACGCAAGGTCCAACCCCGCTTTCGGAATCAGGTTCGGTTAGGGAGTGAGTACCCCTAGTTTACCTACCAACTCAATCTCGTCACGCCCCCGTCGCATTTATGCGACGGGGGTCTTTTTTTGGTCCTCAGCACCATAGAGATCAGTTTTCTTTTCTGATAGAGTTCTATTTGAACTTATCAAAATCAAGCTACTACGAAGAAAAGGTGTTTCATGATTCCCATCCGCGACAACGTCCCCTGCCTGATAAAACCATATATGCTGCGCGGAATTATAATCGCAAATATTGCGGTCTTCCTGTTTGAGCAAATGCTGACACCGCAAGGAAGGCTTGCACTTTTCCATCTACTGGGCGTAGTTCCGGCCAGATTTTTCCAACCTGAATGGGCTGTAGCAGCAGGATATCCCGATTCAGGTTTTCTGCCGCTGTTCACCTACATGTTCCTGCACAGCGGCTGGCTGCATATTATCTTGAATTTGTGGATGCTATGGATTTTTGCCGACAATATTGAGGATGCAATGGGACATGGCAGATTTATCATATTTTATGTGATCTGCGGGATCATCGCCATTGCAGTACAAATGGTGATCAACCCATCTGCCAGTGCACCTGTCATAGGGGCCTCTGGAGCAGTAGCCGGAATCATGGGTGCATATATGCTGCTCTACCCGCACGGGCAGGTTCTGACCCTGTTCCCGGTCATCATCATACCATTTTTCTTCAAGATTCCGGCAGCTCTATTTCTGGGATTATGGTTTTTTATCCAAGTCTTTTCAGGCGTAACCAGTCATTTTGCAGAAGGTACGCAAAAAGTTGCGTGGGCCGCACATGTTGGCGGTTTCGTAGCCGGAATGATATTGATCCGTTTTTTTGTAAAAAAAGACCGCTGTGTTTATTGCTACGTTCCGGAAAAAAAAGATTACGAACTGCCGGAAGATTTTTAGCCCGCAGCACGACAAGATCAAAGTCCGCTAATCCAATGAGATCTCGGCCTTTTCAATTTCAGCATCTGAATTGCTGGCACTCACATATTTCTCTAGATCTTTTTGGGCCTCTTCCTCAGTGCCATGCATACTGACAAACAAATGGTAATAGTAGCGGTCGTTTTTATGTATACGCCCGAAGAGAAAAGGACTGTACCCCTGCTCTTTCAGCTCCGCCTTTCTGGACTTTGCTTCGCTCAACCGGGAATAAATGCCGTCACGAACCAGATATCTGGTCACAACACCGCCAAGAACAGAAAATGTTTCTGCCTGTCCCATCTCAGGCTTGCGGGGCTGGGCAACTTTAAAAGTGCAGTATTTTGAATACGGGTAGCTGAATTTAAATTCCCATGCTGAAAATTTAAGTTCATCATCCTGCAGATTCCAGCCCAGATAATGCTTCTGGCCGCCTTTAACTTTTACTGGAATTTCAGTATGTACAACCTTCTGCAATTCCCCGGATTCATCTTCGTAATATGAGGAAATGGTTATATTAGTGGATGCTCCACCATCTCCTTCCACAACATATTCAAAACCGAAATGGGTTCCGGGAACAGCAGGAATCTCATTTGTTTCCTTGGAAAGCACATATTTTTTGATCTTAACGACGTCGCCTTCTTTATGTAACGGTTTCGGCTCGGCTTCGACTTCGTAAATACCTTTATTCTGGATACTCAAGCTTGCGGCAAAACTTGTTCCAAAAGTCCAAAAGACAAAAAGCAGCCCCAACCCCAATATCCGCAAATCAAAAAAACGCACTTGTTGCACTCCAAAAATTCAAAACGTGAAATGAAACAACATTTCCGCTAAAATAGTTTTACGAGTAGAAATTAATATCGCCTGCGCTAACATCTTCGCCGGTTACGTGGGCAATCTTTACCTCGCCACCAGCACTGGTGTTACCATCGGCGTCGTACCAAAGGTTATCATCCCCATCAAAGACAAATACCGCTGTTGACGAAGTTACGCCTGCTTGCCCATCATAGCTTCCCGCTACAGATTCGAATCCAATTGACCCCATTTTGAAAGCAAACTTATCTTCACCCGAATCAAAGTTAAAAATATCATCGTAGTCGGATGAATCACTGAACTGATCATATTTAAGGACAGTTGAAACAGTATTTAACGGATCAGAAGCCAAGGTAATCGAATCATGCCCCCGTCCGCTGTAGAATGTTTCATCAAGAGTGGCAGCGTCATTTAAATCAGTGCTTAGTCCGGTAAAAGAGTCATTATGAATAGAACCGATTACATTCTCAATCTGCTTCAGATCACCATTAATCTCACTGACACTTCCGATCATGTTAGTATTCAGATCTAACACAACCCCTAAACTGGCCCCACTAAGATCAAGGGTATCAAAACCGCTGCCACCTAAAACAGTATCTCCGGCCTCAGCGAAAATGTGATCATTACCTTCTCCACCGTCAAGGTAATCCTGACCCTGTCCGCCATCAAGGGTATCGGCGCCGTCACCACCATAAATGGTGTCGTTTCCGTCTTCGCCGTATAACCTGTTTGCGCCGGTATCACCGGTTATGGTGTCTCCATGCGCAGAACCTTTGACATGTTGGATATTGGTCAAGGTATCGGTGCCTTCACCCGTTGCCAAACTAGCTGAAAGATCAACAGTAACTCCTGAAAGTGCCATTTCATAACGGACCATGTTCTGACCGCCAGCGCCATCTATGACATCATTTCCGCCTGCACCCCAGAAGGTATTGTTACCGGCATCCCCGGTCAGGGTATCATCATAATTAGATCCGATCACACCTTCAAAACCGTCAAAGGTATCATTCCCCCCACCACCGGTTGCTGTTCCGTCAGCAAGATTAACATTCACTCCGGAAGTAGCATCAAAATAGATAACACGGTCAACATCACCAGCAGAGGTTCCGCCATGAAGCTCATCGTTTCCGGCTCCGCCCCAGATTCCGTCTTCACCAGTTCCGCCATTGATGGTGTCATCTCCGCCCATGCCATGAATTTCATCACCGTTTGCGGTTCCGGTGATTATGTCGTTACCGGAAGTGCCGATAATCGAAAGACCTGAACCTTTTTCGACAATGGTCATTCCAGAGATGGCCGCACCATCAACGGTTATATCGGAAGCTTTGACATCTCCGGCAGTAATTGTTGCGATAAAATGCAGCCCCCCCGCAGTATTACCATTGTCATCATACCAGAGGCGATGGCTATCATCTAAAACAAAAGTCGCTCCTGAACCGACATTCGGACCGGTTCCGGTATAGGCTCCAGTGACACGGACCAAGCCCGCGCTGGCACTGTATCCGGCACTACCTGCAAACTCGAGAGTATCAAGACCGCTTTCGAAAAAAGCCATTCGCTCTGCAGTTACAGTACTCGTACCCATATCATTGTATACAAAGGTATCGTTACCGCCACCACCATCAAGGTAATCTTCCCCGGCTCCACCTATAAGAGTATCATTACCAGCTCCGCCATATAGAGAGTCATTACCACTGTCTCCGTAGAGTGTATCCTCACCGACGTCACCCCTCAAAGTGTCAGACCCGCCTCCCCCTTCAAGGGTATCGTTTCCGTCATCGCCACGAAGCCTGTTATTATTAGCATCGCCGACAAGATGGTCATCGTAATGTGACCCTCTCACATTTTGAAAATTACTTATGGTATCTTCGCCGTCAGCTCCAGTAGCGGTTCCACCTGCCAGATTAACCTGCACTGCACCTTCTGCATTGTAATACCTGACTTCGTTGGCTGTGCCACCGGTCCCGCCATCAAGAACATCATTACCCTTCCCACCCTCAATGGTGGCATCCTTTCCGGCACTGGTAAAACCGGTAATATGGTCGACGTAATCAGTTCCGATAACCCTTTGGATGTTGGTATAAGTATCGTTACCGGATGCACCTTGCGCTGTTTGCGCTTCCAGATTGATATTAACACCGGTGCTGATATCTTTACTTACAAACTCATATGAAACAACATCGTACTCACCCGCAGGAGCACCCTGAATATAGGTATCATCCCCAAGGGTATCCAGAAAATGGCTGTTGTCCGAGCCACCACCGGTCATGGTGTCGTTATGGTTGGTACCTTCGTAACCTTGAAAATTTTGAAATGTATCAATACCGGATTCACTGCTATGGGTGGCAAAATGGGTAGCGACATTAAGGTTAACTCCGCTACCGTCTGTCAGGTCTTTATATGAAAGAACATTCCTTTGCCCCTCACGGACTTCTGCACCACCATCAAGGGTATTGCTGCCTGTCCCGCCATAGATGGTATCATCGCCATTACCGCCGTAGATGGAGTCATCACCGGAACCGCCATAGATGGTATCATTGCCGCTCAGACCTTCGAGCCGGTCAGTACCGCCGTAGCCGAAAATGGTGTTTGCCAGCTCATTACCCTGAATATTGTTTGGGTTATCGTCTCCAGTAAAAACAATCTGGGAAGAGGACGAACTGCCGGCCTCACCACCTCCGCTACCAGAGCTGCCGCTATCCGAGCTGTCAGAATCACCGGTAGATGAACCCTCAACAGGAATGATGGGGGTTGGAGATTCCTCAGAGCTGCCGGAATCATCATCGCTACTTTGCTGCGGGGTATCGCCGCTAGTGTTTAAATTTTCATCGTCCAGTATATCATCTTCGCCGTCTTTTTCTCCGCCCTCAGGTTTCAGCTCTTTTTCCAGATCTTCAGGGTTCGGAACTTCTCCGGCTTCGCCGCCTTCACCTTCTCCCTCACCTTCACCCTCACCATCTACTTCTTCTTCATCAAGCGGCGACTCTTCCTTTCCCTGAGGTTGATTCTTTTCTCCCAGCTCTTTGGGGTCACCCCGGAGCTTATCGCCCTCAAAATCCCTATCATCGGCCAACGCGCCAAAACCATCGTCAGTCAACACCCCATGTTCAGGGTCAATAACTCCGCCGCGCACATCTTCGATATCACCACCGCCAGGAACAATATCACCAGGCAGGGGACCGTCACTCTGGACCAGCTGCTCCTGCGGCTGTGCATCGTCATCCTGCGGCTCATCCCCGGATGCCTGCTCCTGCGGCTGATCGTCAGGAGCATCGTCAGGAGCATCGTCAGGAGCATCATTACGCTCTCGCTCTTCCTGACGTTCACGCCTGATGTCCTGCTCTTCGCGGATGTTGGCAGGCGCGATCTCACGGAAAGTATTAAATTCCTGAACAGAAAATGAACGCACAGCACCGAGCTGACCGGAGGATGAAACATCAACAATGTTCTGGGACTGTGAAATCTGGCGGATCTGACCGTCGAAACCTTGAACTATCAATGCCCGGCCACTGTGAATCTCTTCGATACCGTGTTTCTCGCCCTGTCCCGGAATAACTTCATGAACAGTGGTGGTGCCACGGATACCGATGGTAGCAAGCGGGGTTCCGACCTTGAACCGCTCGGGGTTCTGCTCCGCAATTTTACCGGTAACCATACGGAAAGTACCTTCGGTGATATTGACCATGTAGTCCGAAAGCTCTTCACCGGAAGGGTCAAAAGCATAATCATCAAGGGAAATGCGCGAATCTTCGCCCTGAGAAAGCAGGGTATCATCCACAAAGCGCACTTCAAGATTGGAATCTGCCCCGGTAACCAGCTCTTCACCTTCAAAAATGGAGCTTCCGGCCTGCAAAGGACGCAAACCGGACTCGGATTCCGCAAAAGCTTCACCGTTAACGGCTACAATCTTTCCAATTTCATATGAAGAATTATCCGGCATTAGTTCAATCCATGTAAAACAAAAATATATAATCTAAGAAAGTTAGGTCGACTTCAAAAAACATTTCTTAATCTTATTAAACAAAATTTAACATCCACACAAGATGGTGAAACCTCTAAAACCGCAAAAAACACATAAAAGAATCTATATTTCAAAACCATAGAGTATGCACTCACTCTCACCCAAAAAATACAAATCAAAATACTGTTACATCATAAGCAATAAGCAAAATTCTGCCCACCATAACCTAAATTCAATTATTACGCTTGACTTGCGCGAAGACTGAATTACTTTGATAGAGTGGCGAACAGAAACTAATCGCCCAATCACTCAAGGAGTAATTACAAGATGAGCGTGAAATATAAGGATTACTACAAACTTCTGGGAGTTTCACGGTCCTCAAGCAAGGATGAGATTGCCAAGGCTTTCAAAAAGCTGGCTAGGCAATACCACCCGGACTTGAACCCGGACAACGAGGACGCTGAAAGGAAGTTTAAGGAAATCAACGAAGCTTACGAAGTTCTCAAGGACCCGGAAAAGCGCAAGATGTACGACCAGTTCGGCGCGGACTGGGAACACGGGCAGAATTTCCGTCCGCCTCCGGGCTATGAGAACATGAACTTCGGCGGTGGCGGATTCCAAGGATTCGACGGTGCCGGCGGCGGTGATTTCAGCGACTTTTTCGAAACCATTTTCGGCGGCGGTGGCGCAAACTTCGGCGGTGGAGGTTTCGGTGGAGCGCAAGGGTTCGGCGGTGGAGGTTTCCACCAGCAGCAGCGTCCGCGCAAAGGAGAGAACTCCGAAACCACCCTGCTTCTGACCCTTGAGGAAGCATACAAGGGCGGGCCAAAATCCATCACCGTGCAGGAAAAGGCAACCGGACCGGGCGGACATCCCATGGTGCAGTCAAAGACTCTGGATGTCAAAATCCCCGCAGGAATCAAGGAAGGCCAGAAAATAAGGCTTTCCGGTCAGGGTTCCCCCGGACAGCACGACGGACCGCGCGGCGATCTGTACCTGAAAGTCAAGTTCGCTGCCCACCAACATTTCAAGGTTGAAGACAACAACATCATCCTCGACCTGCACCTTGCCCCCTGGGAAGCGGTTATGGGCGGTAAATTCAAGCTGCCTACCCTCGACGGTATGGTAGAAATGAATATTCCCGCAGGACTTGGCAGCGGTAAGAAACTCAGGATTAAAGGACGCGGACTCGGAACCGGAGCCAACAAAGGCGATCAGTTTGTGCGCATCATGATTCAGGTTCCCAAGGCCGAGACCGATGAAATGAAAAAACTCTGGGAAGAACTGGCTGAAAAGTCCGACTTCTCACCCCGCTCATTCTAAAGGAGGCCCGCTATGGAAATTAATAAAAGAACCGAAGCGCAGCCTCCCAGCAGCTCCAAGAGACTGGTTATCACTCAGGTTATTGAAATGACCGGATTGGAGGAAACCGTGGTCATGGAACTGATCAGCATGGAATGGGTGCGGCCCGGAACCACCGGGGACGGTCATTTTCTCTTCGAGACCCGCGATCTGTATCGCATGACTAAGCTCTCAAGGCTCTGCAAAGATTTGGAAGTCACCCCCATAGGCGGATCAATTATTATTGACCTGCTCGACAGGGTGGAAAAACTCGAAACCCAGATCGAAGAAATGAAAAAATTGATATAACGAACAATCAGCCATACGGCAGCAGCGAAGCTTATTAAAAAGTTTTGGGATTCTTAAACCCTTTTAGCACAAATCTGCAGGACAGCGGATTTGCCCGGTGCCTGAAAGCACCGCCCGAAGGGGTAAGCCCCAGGAAGGGGCGCAATAAAAAGGGTTTAAGCCGCCGGAGGCTAAAAGAAAGCAATGACTTGCGATCTTTCTACAGGATTCAGACTCCTGCCTAAAACGCAGCATAAACTCAGAGGGGAGGACACGCCCTCCCCTCTGAGAACAGTAGAAGTGCGTCCGGATTTCAGGCAGACTACCTGAAATGAGTTGTGAATCTTGAATGCAAGTCAATTAAGATAAAGCAAAAAGGAGACTTTATATGGATCCGAACAAATTCACACAGAAAACTAACGACGCGATTGCTGCGGCACAATCTCTGGCTGTAAAAAACGGTCAGCAGCAGATAGAAGTGGAACACCTCCTCCTCGCCCTTATTGAGCAGGAAAAAGGAATTGTTTCCAAAATTCTCCAGAAATCATCCATTGATCCTGCGGCCTATAAAAATGCCGTTGAAGACGAAATCCGTAAACTGCCCAGTGTCAGCGGTCCCGGCGCCCAGCCCGGACAGGTGTTTGTCACCCAGCGGTTGAACAGGATTATTGTTGCCTCTGAAGAAATTGCCCAGCGCATGCAGGACGAATTCATCAGCGTAGAACACCTGTTCCTTGCCATCATGGATGAGCACGGTTCCACCGGGGCAGGCAGGGTCAACAAGACTTTCGGCCTGACCAAGGACAAGGTTCTGGAAGCCATGACCTCCATCCGGGGCAACCAGCGCGTGACCACTGACAATCCTGAAGCCACCTATGATGCGCTCAAAAAATATGGCCGCGATCTGGTTGAAGAAGCCCGCAAGGGCAAGCTTGATCCAGTCATCGGGCGAGATTCCGAAATCAGGCGCGTAATCCGCATCCTTTCCCGGCGGACCAAGAACAACCCTATCCTAATCGGTGAAGCCGGGGTCGGTAAAACCGCCATTATCGAGGGGTTGGCCCAGCGCATCGTCAAACAGGATGTTCCCGAAGGACTGAAAGACAAGACCGTATTCATGCTCGACATGGGTGCGCTCATTGCGGGCGCAAAATATCGCGGTGAATTCGAAGAACGGCTCAAGGCCGTGCTTAAGGAAGTTCAGGAATCCGAAGGTCAGATCCTTATCTTTATTGATGAAATCCACACCATTGTCGGCGCGGGTAAAACCGACGGAGCGATGGATGCCGGAAACCTGCTCAAGCCCATGCTGGCCCGTGGCGAACTGCACTGCATCGGCGCGACAACTACTGACGAATACCGCAAGTACATTGAGAAGGACCCGGCCCTTGAACGCCGTTTCCAGACCATTCTGGTCGAGGAACCGACAATTGAGGACACCATCTCAATCCTGCGCGGTCTTAAGGAACGCTTTGAAGTACACCACGGTGTTCGCATAAGCGATAGTGCGCTGGTAGAAGCAGCCGGACTTTCTGCCCGTTATATTACTGAACGACAGTTGCCGGACAAAGCCATCGACCTCATCGATGAAGCCGCAGCAATGATCAGGACCGAGATCGACTCCCAGCCCTACGAACTGGATAAGATCAACCGCCAGATCCTGCAGGCTGAAATCGAGCGCGAAGCACTGCGCAAAGAAGAAGATGCGGCATCCCGTGAGCGTCTTTCCAAGCTGGAAGATTCCCTCACCGAGATGAAAATCAAGCAGTCCGAGCTGGTCGAACAATGGGAAAAGGAAAAAGGCTCCATCGACACGGTGCGCAACCTTAAAGCCCAGATCGAAAAGACCAAACTCGACATAGAAACTGCAGAACGCAGCCTTGATTACAACCGCGCTGCAGAACTGAAATACTCCACCCTGCTCGCTCTTGAAAAACAGCTTGAAGGGATTGAAAGCAACATCGAAGGCGAAGAAGACAAAGTCACTGCGGACAGCAAACGTCTGCTCAAGGAATTTGTCGGCCCGGACGACATCGCCGGAATCATCTCGCGCTGGACCGGAATCCCGGTAAGCCGCCTTGTGGAAGGTGAGCGCGAAAAGCTGCTCCGGCTTGAAGAAATCCTGCATGATCGGGTAATCGGGCAGGATGATGCGGTCCGTGCTGTATCCGAAGCGGTACTGCGCGCCCGTGCGGGACTTAAAGACCCCTCCCGGCCTATCGGTTCATTTATCTTCCTCGGTCCCACCGGGGTCGGTAAAACCGAGCTATGCAAGGCTCTGGCTGAAGCTCTATTTGACAGTGAAGAAAACATCATCCGCATGGATATGTCCGAATACATGGAGAAACACGCCGTGGCACGGCTCATCGGAGCTCCTCCGGGCTATATCGGCTATGATGAAGGCGGACAGCTCACCGAAGCGATCCGCCGCAAGCCATACTCCGTGGTGCTCTTTGATGAGATCGAAAAAGCGCACAGCGATGTATTCAACGTGCTGCTGCAAATCCTCGACGACGGGAGAATCACAGATTCACAGGGCCGCACCGTGGATTGCAAGAACACCATCATCATCATGACTTCGAACCTCGGCTCCCAGCTGATGCTTGAAGGAATTGAAGAAAACGGTGAATTCAAGAACGGTGTTCAGGACGGCGTAATGAACGTTCTGCGCAACCACTTCCGCCCGGAATTCCTGAACCGCGTTGACGAAACAGTGCTCTTCAAACCGTTGCTTGAAAAAGATCTTGTCAAGATTGTAGACCTGCAACTTGCCGGACTGAGTGCGCGTCTTGAAGAACAGAAGATGTCCATGAAAGTCACTGACAAGGCCAAGGCATTCATCGCCCATGCGTCCTACGACCCAATCTATGGAGCAAGGCCGCTGCGCAGATACCTGCAGTCCCACGTGGAAACCCCGCTGGCGAAGAAGATTATCGGCGGAGAACTGCGTGAGGAACACCTCATCAATATTGATGCAGGCGATGATGGTTTGGAATTTAAAACTGAATAAGATAAAGGCCTCCGGCGGCCCTGCCGGGGGCCTTAAACCCTTTTACAAAAGGGTTTAAGAATCCCAAAACCTTTTAATAAGCTTCGTCCTCAATATACAATCAACCAATACTCACTCCCCCACCAGAACCAACATCATCCCCCACTGCCCATTCTACTTCAAGTTCCAGTGACCGCTTTACCTTACCGCTGGAACCTGTTTCTTCTTCAGCCTTAATCTCCAGAGTGACCTGCCCCGGAATTTCAAGCTCGACCGGTTCACCACCAGCGGACAAAATCAATTTCCCGGACTCAACCCTATCTGCCACAAGACGCAACACCTCTGCGGCCTCAGCAGCAGTTTTTTTCTCTTCACTCTTAAATAACACAACTTCTTTACCCATCGCTACCTCCTGAAAAATTTCACATCTGGATTAGATGCAACTTTCAACCAGAAAAATTTTCATCTATTTGACTGAAATCCCGATTTCAAATCATTAACCTAATAAATCAAAAGTCATCACACATGTCCAGATTGTGTGAGATATCAATCAAAGCAGCCTACCTTCTATGCTCCTGATCTTTAGATAATTCTTCACAACTAATTATATTTTCTTGTTGACAACAGACAACAACCAAACTAGTAATAGTTATCAACAGCAACAAATAAGGAGATTCCAAATGCAAGATAAAGTCCTCGAAGCAATGAAAGAAGCAGGTAAGCCCGTTCGTCCCGGTGATGTTGCAAAAGCAATCGGCGAAGAATCCAAAGATGTTTCCAAAGCTATCAAAGCCCTCAGAGAAGCTGGTAAAGTACACAGCCCCAAACGCTGTTACTACGAGCCTCTTTAAAAAATTTCTAATCACCTCATAAACCACTCACACCCTAGCAAAAAAGGCGGAATGTTCGTTACCACCCGAACATCCCGCCTTTTGCTATTTGCATTAGAGCAATGAAAAAAATGGCCGCAACCTGAATAGGTTGCGGCCATTAAAATTAAACATATTCAAAAATTTACACGGCGAAGCCAAACTAAAAAATTTGGAAGGGCCGCCGGAGGCATCTTCTAAACTAACAAACTCCCGACCTGATAAATAATCACTGAGAGTGTGTAGCCGAAAGCAAGCGACCCGAACACTGAGAACGTAGCCCATTTCCAGTTCGTCTCACGGGCGATTACCGCCACTGTAACCATACACGGCACATAGACCATCAGGAATATGAACACCGACCAGATTACCGGGGTAGTCCAAGCCTTATCCGCTGCGATCTTTTCACTGAGCGAGAGAGGCTCTTCCGGATCTTCTTCACCAAGCGAATAAGCTGTGGACATGGTGGAGACAAATACTTCCTTGGCAGCAAACGCGCCAATAAAGGCAATATTGGCCTGCCACGGGAATCCGGCGACGTCTGTTACCGGAGAAATGGCTTCACTGAGACGCCCGGCGTAAGAATGCTTGAGGGCCGCTTCACCTTCATTATAGCTGATCTGCGCCAAAGCCTCGGCCACTTTCGTCTCTTTTTCCTCTGCGGTTCCAGACCACGCGGCGCTCTGCTCGGCAACCTGAACTCGCTGCTCTTCAAAAGATGCAACCTGATCAACAGGCAGCTGCGGAAAAGTCATCAAAGCCCACATAAGAATCGAGATGGCCAGAATGACAGTACCGGCCTTCTTCACGTATTCCCAGACTCTATCCCAGGTGTGAATGGCAACCCCGTGCAAAGTGGGAATACGATACGGAGGCAGCTCCATCACAAAAGGGGTGGACTCACCCCTAAGCGCAGTCCAGCGCAGCAAACGTCCGAAACAAAGGGCCAGCAGCCATGAAACCAGCACAAGGCCGAACATGACTGTGGTTGCGTTGTCCGGGTAAAATGCACGGACCAGCATCAGATAAGCCGTGGTTTTAGCACCGCAAATCATGAACGGAGCGGTGAGGATGGTAGCGATGCGCTCCTTGGGACTGCGCAGGGTACGGCAGGTCATGACACCGGGAACGGCGCAACCGCCGGGAAGCCCGCCGGACATGATAAACGGCATGATCGACATGCCGTGCAGACCGAATGAACGGAATACGCGGTCAACCATATATGAAACACGAGCCATGTAGCCAAGGTCTTCAAGGAAAACCAGCATGGCGAACATGATCAGGATCAACGGGGTAAAACCCATAACTGCTCCAACACCGTCAATCACCCCGGAGGTGATCATGGATTTGAGCAAGCCGTCCGGCAACAAAGAACCGATGGTATTGGAAAGCCATGCAAAGCCGTCTTCCACCCAACCCTGCGGCACAGCGCCGACATTGAAAGTAATGTAGAACATACCGTACATGATCAGCAGCATGAGCACAGGACCAAGAAATTTATGAGTCAGTACAAGATCTACCTTGTCGGAAAAATCAAAGCGCAGGTTATCTTCACGGCTGATGACACCCTGCTTCAGGATTGAGTTGATGAAGCCGTAACGATAGTCAGCCAATACTGCTTCGGGATAAGTATTCAGGGTTTTCTGGATATGTTCCGAGACTTTCTGAACCTTTTCTTCAAGCTGCTCTGACAGCGGACCGGTTTTGCGGCCGTTTTTGATAACAATTTCATCTTCTTCAAGATATTTAACCGCCAGCCAGTGAGGATCATAGCGGTCGGTCATGAAGTTGTGTTCCACGATCAGCTCGGTCATCTCTTCGATAACAGGATCAAGATCGTGGCCGTAAGAAATATTAACCGGACTCCATTCGCCTTCAGTTGCTTCTACAACCGACTGCACGGACTCCATGAGTTCTTCCTTTCCGATTCCCCTTCGGGCCACACATTCCACAACCGGAACACCCATCAACTCGGAAAGTTTATTGGAATCAATGCGGATGCCCTTCTTGCGAACCTCATCCATCATGTTCAGACCGAGAACAACAGGAACACCGATCTCCATAAACTGCACGGCAAGGTAGAGGGAACGCTCAAGCGAAGTGGCATCAAGCATGTTGATAACCACATCGGGTTTTTCATCAACAATCACGTCACGGGCGACCACCTCTTCCATTGAATAAGAAGTAAGGGAATATGTTCCCGGTAAATCCACGAGATTTGCGCAGAACTCAGGAGTACAATAACGCCCTTCGGTACGATCTACAGTGATACCCGGATAGTTGCCTACGCGCGCCGTAGCCCCAGTCAGGGCGTTAAACATGGTACTTTTCCCACAGTTAGGCTGCCCGGAAACCGCTACAAAATATTCCTTACCCATAGCCTAATCCTCCGGCTTGACTACAATGTAATCAGCTTCATTATTACGCAGGGTCAAAGTAAATCCCTTCATGCGCAGGGCAACAGGATCTTCAAGAGGCGCACGGCCTACAACCATGAATTCAGTGCCGGGCACAAGACCCATGTCACGGATGCGGCGGCCGAGTTCACCGCTGGCATTAACCGCAACAACAACACCCTTCTGGTCCTTTTTCATAGTTCTGAGTGATACAGACATAACTCCCCTTAGACCTTATATCTTGACAACTTGATTATGAATGGCATTATCAACAACGGCCAGTCTACTCCAGCCGAGATTAGAATCCGTTACTTAGCCACGCTCATGATTGAAAGTCAATCTCATACGCAATTATTTACATTGTAACTTTCCTCACAATCAAAATCATACTTTTCAAGTATGCATCATTGTCCGTCAACCAGATATAATTAATTTTCTAGTAGATTAGATTAGAGGTAAACATTAAAGTTAACAGACCAAGTATCCTTCTAACCCACATCTTTTTTATATGAAAAACAGAATCTCTTACGAAGACCTGCGCCAATATGCGAAAGTCCTCCTCTGGGCCTTAAACAGCCGGAAAAAAAACGGGCTGAAAAATAAAGACATCGTCATCATAAAATATGACTACCTTGCAACACCGCTGGCCGAAGCCCTGTTTGCGCTGCTGATCGAAAAGCATCTGCATCCGGTCATGGAAACCGGACTGACACCGGCAATGAGAGCAGAACTGTATATCAATTCCAGCTACGGGCAGCTGACTTTTCACCCCCCGGGAAAAGAAGAATTATACTCACAGGCATCCGGAGTAATCCGCATTCATGCCCCGGAAGAAATAGAGGCTATGACCGAAATCGACCCGCGCTCCATCATGGAAAACCGTAACGCTTCCCGGACTTACCTCCAGACAATAGAAAAACGCAAACTACACGGCAAGCTTGCCTGGACCGAATGTGTCTATCCCACCCCGGCGCTGGCGGAAAAATCAAGCCTTTCCATTGACGACTACACTTCAAGATTGATGCGGGCCTGCTACCTGAATATGCCTGATCCGGCCCGCGAATGGCAGAAAATATCCGAGCGCACCAACGAAATCGCCCATTGGCTGACTTCAATGGACATCAAGACCATCCGCATGCAATCCGAACTTTGCGACCTCTTTTTCTCGCCCGGTGAAAACAGACGCTGGCAGGGAGCAGCCGGCGAAAATATTCCCGGATATGAAATCTACATCTCCCCGGACTGCCGCACTGTGAACGGAATCTACTTCGCGGACCTGCCATCATTATATATGGATAAAGCTACCTACGGTGTGCAGATAGAATTCATGGACGGCATCGCCATGCGGGCAAAAGCCATGGGTGGGGAAAAACTGCTGCTTGACCAGCTCCGGGTGGATGGTGGTGCGCGCCGCGTTGGCGAGTTCGCGCTGACCGATGCTTCCATTTCACGGGTGGACCACTTCATGGCCCAGACCATTCTGGATGAGAATTTCGGCGGCGAACACGGCAGCTGCCACATTGCGCTGGGCCAATCTCTGAGCGAAACATTTGCGGGACCGCCGGAGATTCTGGACAAAATGATGATGGACTCCCTCGGATTCAACACCTCCTCCATTCACTGGGATCTGGTTAACACAGAAGAAAAAAAGGTCACTGCAAACCTTGCGGATGGCAAAAAAGTGACTATTTACGAGAACGGACGGTTCAAATTGGACTAAAAAGCCAAGAACCTCAAAAAAAATACCTTTTGATCCCGTTTCATGTGTTGACAAGATATGCGGGATGCTTATTTGTCTAATTGTGCGGTCTGACTGTCCTTTTTTAAGGTATCAGGCCGCTAATTCATGACACCGGAGAGTCCATGTCTGGAAAAGAAGATAATAAAGAAATGAATGAACAGGGAACCGCAGCGACTGAAACAGAAGAAACTGCGGAAGCTGAGAACGAAGTGACTTTAAGCGAAGACGAACTCAAAGCCCTCTGCCGGGAACATGTATGCCCCGCATGCGATGTTATGGGAGAAGCTAAGGAAGAACGGCTGCGCGCACTGGCAGAAACGGAAAATATTAAAAAGAGACTTGCCCGCGAAACTGAAGAACTGAAAAAGTTCGCGGCAGACTCCATCCTTTCCGACCTGCTGCCCGTGCTGGACAACCTCGACCTCGCACTCAATCACGCCCAGAACCTTGACGCCTGCAAGGATTTCGTAATCGGCGTGGACATGACCAGAAAAATGTTTCTGGAAACCCTCGGCAAACACGGCCTCAAGGCTGTCGGTAAAGTCGGAGAAGAATTCGACCCCAATTTTCACGAAGCCATGGGCATGGCACAAAATGCGGATCTTCCCGACAACTCCATTGCCCAGATTATGCAGCGCGGTTATGTTCTTAAAGAACGCGTAATTCGTCCTGCCAAAGTAATGGTTAATAAATTATCCTAATTTTTAGAGCCTGACTCTTTACAACCTGAAATCAGGCATTAAATTTAATGCAGTAAATTTGAACATACATCTGGAGGAATTTATATATGTCTAAAATTATCGGAATCGACCTCGGTACTACCAACTCCTGCGTTTACGTTATGGAAGGTAAAGACCCCAAATGTGTTACCAACGCAGAAGGCGGCCGCACCACTCCCTCTATCGTAGGCTTCACTGACAAAGAACGCCTCGTCGGTGAAATCGCTAAACGTCAGGCTGTTACCAACCCTGAAAAAACCGTATTCGCCATCAAGCGTCTCATGGGCCGTCAGGCAAGCGCTCCTGAAGTTAAAAAATGGACTGCCCACTGCCCTTACCCCATCGTTGACGGTAAAGGCGGCGATGCCTGGGTTGAAATCGAAGGCAAAAAATACAGCCCATCTGAAGTTTCCGCTATTATCCTGCAGCAGCTCAAAAAAGATGCTGAAACTTACCTTGGTGAGCCCGTAACCGAAGCAGTAATCACTGTTCCAGCTTACTTCAACGACTCCCAGCGTCAGGCAACCAAAGATGCAGGACGCATCGCAGGTCTGGAAGTAAAACGTATCATTAACGAGCCGACCGCTGCATCTCTGGCTTACGGTTTCGACAAGAAAGCCAACGAAAAAATCGCAGTATTTGACCTTGGTGGTGGTACCTTTGATATTTCCATCCTCGAAGTTGGCGACAACGTTGTTGAAGTTCGCGCCACCAACGGTGACACCTTCCTCGGCGGTGAAGACTTCGACAACGCTGTAATCCAGTACCTTGTTGAAGAATTCAAGCGTGAAAACGGCATTGATCTTTCCGCTGACCGCATGGCTCTGCAGCGTCTGAAAGAAGCTGGAGAAAAGGCTAAAAAAGAACTTTCCACTGCAATGGAAACCGAAGTAAACCTGCCTTTCATCACCGCAGACCAGAACGGTCCTAAACACCTCATGGTCAAAATTTCCCGCTCCAAGCTGGAAAAACTTGTTGAAGACCTTGTTGACCGCACCAAGGCTCCCTGCCAGAAAGCACTGAAAGATGCAGGCCTGACCGCAGCAGACATTGACGAAGTTATCCTCGTCGGTGGTATGACCCGTATGCCTCTGGTACAGCAGAAGGTACAGGAATTCTTCGGCAAAGAACCCAACCGTTCCGTTAACCCGGACGAAGTTGTTGCAATGGGTGCATCCATTCAGGGTGGTATCCTCGCCGGTGACGTTAAAGACGTTCTCCTGCTTGACGTTACTCCGCTGTCTCTGGGTATCGAAACCATGGGCGGTGTTTTCACTAACCTTATCGAAAGAAACACCACCATCCCCACCCGCAAAAGCCAGGTGTTCACCACAGCGGCTGACAACCAGCCTTCCGTGTCCATCCATGTCCTGCAGGGCGAGCGTCCCATGGCAGCTGACAACATGACTCTCGGCCGTTTCGAACTGACCGGTCTTCCCGCAGCACCCCGCGGCGTACCCCAGATCGAAGTTACCTTCGACATCGACGCCAACGGTATCGTAAACGTATCCGCTAAGGATATGGGAACCGGCAAAGAACAGTCCATCCAGATCACCGCTTCCTCCGGACTTTCCGAAGAAGACATCGAGAAGATGGTTAAGGATGCTGAATCCCACGCTGAAGACGATAAGAAAAAACAGGCCCTCATTGAAGCCCGCAACCAGGCCGACTCCCTGATCTACACCACTGAAAAATCCCTGCGTGAAGTAGGTGAAAACGTGGATGCAGCTCTGAAGTCCGACATCGAAGCCAAGACTGAAGATCTCAAGAAAGTCCTTGATTCCGACGATCCTGAAGCCATCAAGCAGGCAACCGACGCCCTCGCTCAGGCTTCCCACAAACTGGCAGAGCAGCTCTACGCACAGCAGAACACAGCTGACGCAGAAGGCGCAGCAGGAGCAGCAGATGCCGGCGCAGCAGGTGCAGACGAAGATGTCGTCGATGCAGACTTCACCGAAGTTAAAGACGAGAAAAAATAATTTCCGTCCAAGCTTGCATAGCTGATAAGTAAAGTATAATTTAATCCGGCCTTCCTTACTTAGAGGAAGGCCGGATTTTTTTTACCTTTCCTTGACGAATTTACTTTCATAGGCCACAAACTCTGCATGGAAAACTCAATGAATAGAGATAAGGGCATGCACCCTTCCAACCATATTATTGCTGTTGTTCTGCTGACTGCATTCATTTTCGCGGGCGGCTGTGTTTCTCTTCAGAGACAACCGGTCAAAGTACCGACTGTTTCCACCGAGATGATGACTACTCAGACTCTGACCAGTGAAGCGGACAAAGCTTGGCGTATGCGGGACTATGTAACCAGTGAACTGTATTACACTAGACTGCTGGCCCGTACCGATATCCCGGAAAACGTTATCCTTCCGGCCACCGAACGTCTGGCTGTAAGTTCGTTTAAATCCGGTCATTACCACGAAGCCGAAGCCCGTCTAGAAGAGTGGAAGAGACTTTCCGACAAAGCTATCAGCTCTCCGGTCTGGCAGGAATATTACTTCGAAACACTGTCCGCTATCAAAGATTACCCCAAGCTGCGTGAACATCTCGCCCAGACTATGGAAGACCCTTTCCTGCCTTGGGCTATCCGCTCCACTGCGGGTAAAAATCTTTCCGGCATGAATCAGGATGAAAATTCCTTGGCTGCCCTTGAACGCCTCTATGCTATCGCTCCTGAAGATGCGAATAAAACAGAGCTTGAACAGTGGGTGATGAACGGCCTTAAATCCAAAAGTAAAGCTGAAATTGACGCCATGAATGAACTCATTCCCAGTGGCGGCAATCTAAAATTTCCCTACGAACTGCTTGTCTTTGAAAAAGCTGTCCGTCAGGCTGAAGATACTGAATACTGGCCTATGTCATGGCGCGCCATGGCCGGAATCATCCAGAACGGCCAAATCACAGACAAAACATTTTTCACCGAAATACTGAGCGGCCTCGAAAGCAAGTACGGTATCCCGCGTGTCGGTATCGCTCTTGTACTACCCATTTCCGGTCGCTTTCAGGAATACGGCTGGAAAATCGTGCGAGGTGCAGGCGCAGCCCAGTGGGAGATGACCAAGGCCGGTCTTGATGTCGACGTACAGGTCATCAACACCGAAGCTCCGGACTGGCTTGAAAGACTCCAGAATCTCCCCCCGTGGTACACTACCATCGGCGGCCCCATAAGCGTGAAAGCTTTCAAAAAGCTGGAACAGGCCGGGATTTATGCCGACAAGGTAACCTTCTCTTTCCTTGCCAAGCCCGGTAATCTTGAGGAAGGCAAACAGGCATGGAGATTTTTCTCCAGTCCTGAAGACCAGATTCGTGCCAGCCTTGACCTTGCCGTTAATGATCTGGGCATCACCCGCCTAGCCGTGCTTTATCCGCAGGAAAAATTCGGTCGCCAGATGTCCAAGAAATTCTTCGATATGGCTGCCATGCGCGGAGCTCGTATCACCGGGATGGAATCCTACCCGCCCCGAGACTTTCCCAAATGGGGTAAAGTGGTAGGCAAGCTGGTTCGCGCACCGCAGAAGCAAGCCCAGAACGAAGCCGAGGGTCTCGGCGAAGATGCTCCTCTTGCTGAAACTGATTTCGGTGCTGTATTCATCCCGGACACATGGCATCAGGCACAGCTCCTGATTCCGCACTTCTTTTTCCACGAGGCAGATACTCTCGTCTTTCTCGGTCCTGAACTCTGGAGTCAGGCCCTGAACTCTGCGCGCGATGTTGAAGCGCGCAACCTGCGTCTCACCGTTGCCCCCGGTGCATGGTGGCCCGCAAGTGACGGTGCCGGAAGGCTTAAAGAAGTTATGAACCGTGAAGGTCTGGGCACTCCCGATTTCTGGATTGCACTGGGTTACGATTTCATCAA
The DNA here is from genome assembly GCF_048571135.1 of Maridesulfovibrio spiralis (SeqCode). Lineage (NCBI taxonomy): Bacteria > Pseudomonadati > Thermodesulfobacteriota > Desulfovibrionia > Desulfovibrionales > Desulfovibrionaceae > Maridesulfovibrio > Maridesulfovibrio spiralis (SeqCode). Next base: position 4,384,448 of record NZ_CP182344.1, read on the forward strand.
ATTCGCAGGCCGTCTTGGAACCTTTTCCGAAGGCTGGACAGCCGAAACCGTCAATGGACGTATCGCCGAAGCGCAAAACATGGACTTCAGCCTAGCACCCATCAGCTGGGATACAGAAGGCCACGCCAGCCAGAAGCTCTACCTGTTCCGCCCCGAGCAGAACGGTAAAACCCGCATTGATGCGGAACTGGTCAGCACAACCCTTGCCAAAGCAAAAGGCCGCCGCGCCGCACGCGTTAAAGCATGGGAAGAAAAACAGGCCGAACTGGAAGCTAAAAAAGCAGAAGCAGCTGAATTGGAAAATACTGAGCAATAATATTGCCTCCGGCGGCCCTCTGGAGTCCAAAAAAACCTTTTGCAAAAGGGTTCTCTGGACTCTCACAAAACCTTTTAGTATGGCTTCGCCGGGTATATAAAAAAATAATGTTATCAGGAGATATTCATGAGTGATGAAAAACTCAATTTAGAAGAAGTCGCGCGTGTAGCACGCCTTGCAAGACTTGATCTTTCAGAAGAAAAGACCGAACTTTTCGCAGGACAGCTCAATAACATCCTCTCATACATGGACAAGTTGAACGAAATCGACACCAGCGAAGTGGAACCTATGTTCAGCCCTGTTGAACACACCACAGTTCTGCGCAAGGATGAAGTCAAAAAAGAGCACACAAGGGAAGAAATCCTTTCCAATGCACCGGATTCTGACGGCCAGTACTTCGTCGTTCCCAGAATTGTTTAGACTGAACGTTGATTGCAGCGAACTACTTCCTAATATTTAACTCAATGAATACGGATTAAAGAATGTCCTCACTCATAGAAAAATCACTCACTGAAATTCAAGCCATGCTCATGGCCAAAGAAGTGACCGCCACTGAAGCTGTCAAAGCCTGCCTTGAACAGATCGAAAAAACCGAACCTGAAACCAAGGCCCTGCTTGCTACCTGCAACGAAGAAGCCCTCAAGCTTGCAGAAGAAATGGACGCAGCCGGTCCCGATGCTTCCAAACCGCTCTGGGGTGTGCCTGTCGTAGTTAAAGACGTGCTGGCTACCAAGGGTGTACCCACCACTGCAGGTTCCAAGATCCTCGAAGGATTCACTCCTTTCTATGATGCAACTGCAGTTGCAAAACTCAAAGAAGCAGGCGCAATTATTGTAGGTAAGGCCAACATGGACGAATTCGCCATGGGTTCCACCACTGAGAACTCCGCCTACCAGACCACCACCAACCCTTGGGACCCCACCCGCGTTCCCGGCGGTTCTTCCGGTGGTTCCGGCGCAACCATCGCTGCCGGACAGTGTTTCGCTTCCCTCGGCACTGATACAGGTGGCTCCATCCGTCTTCCCGCATCTTTCTGCGGCTGTGTCGGCGTTAAGCCCACCTACGGCCGCGTATCCCGCTACGGCATGATCGCGTACGGCTCTTCCCTCGACCAGATCGGTCCCATGACCAGAACTGTTGAAGATGCCGCCCGCGTACTGAACGTCATCGGCGGTCACGACCAGCGCGACTCCACTTCCGTGGACAAGCCGATGGACGACTTTGTAGCAGCACTTGCTGAACGCAAAGACCTTTCCGGCCTGACCATCGGTCTGCCTGAAGAATACTGGGGCGAAGGTCTTTCCGAAGAAGTTGCAGAAGCATGCCGCGCAGCAATCGACAAGGCCGAAGAACTGGGAGCCAAAACCGTTCCGGTTAAACTTTCCATGACCGAATACGCCATCGCGACCTACTACATCATCGCTATGGCTGAAGCCAGCTCCAACCTGTCCCGTTTCGACGGTGTCCGCTACGGCCACCGCACCAAGGCCCCCAAAGAGCTTGCAGAACTTTACACTAAATCCCGCACCGAAGCTTTCGGTGACGAAGTGCAGCGTCGTATCATCATCGGAACCTACGTACTTTCCGCAGGTTACTACGATGCATACTACCGCAAAGCCGCCCAGATTCGCCGTCTGCTGCGCGAAGACTTCAACAAGGCCTTCGAGTCCTGCGATCTCATCGCCGGCCCCGTATGCCCTACCACAGCCTTCCCCGTGGGTGATCTGACCTCCGATCCCCTGCAGATGTACCTGCAGGATATCTTCACTATCTCCCTGAACCTCGTGGGAATGCCCGGCATGTCCCTGCCTGTTGGATTGGGCAAAGATTCCAACATGCCCGTAGGTCTCCAATTCATGGCTCCCGCTTTTGACGAAAAAACCATGCTGCAGGCTGCAAACGTACTCGAAGAAAACCTCCCTGAGCTTCCCAAAGTCAAGCTCTAGGATCTCAATAGATAAAATAGAAAGCCCCGCGCTCATCTGAGTACGGGGCTTTCTCTAAATAATTTTATACAATCTATTCAACACATTAAGCATCAACAACACAACTAAATATATATTTAACACTTTTTTATTACGATTTTGCTTGACTTTGCTTCAGGAATAGATGATTAATGTCTCTATAAACACCAGCCGTACCCGTGAAGGCACGGTCAGACTGTGACTAGCGCTGGTTTAGATTAAACATGACTATCGAGGAGCCGAGTACGCATCTTGTACGCGGCCCTTTTTTTTTGGTGCACGGGCGCTAATATACTTTTTTACTTTTTTGGAGAATTTTTGAATGTCTAAGAATATTTATGTTGGTAACTTGCCTTGGTCCGCTACTGAAGAAGACATCCGCGCATCTTTCGAAGCTTACGGTGAAGTTGTTTCCGTTAAGCTCATCGAAGATCGTGAAACCGGTCGCCCCCGTGGTTTCGGTTTCGTAGAAATGGATGACAACGGTGCTCTCGATGCTATTGAAGCACTCGACGGTAAAGACTTCGGTGGTCGTAACCTCAAGGTTAACGAAGCCAAGCCCAGAGCAGAACGCCCCCGCTGGTAGTCTGTTTCTGTAAGTCTAAATAGACTTCTTTACGCCCGGTTCTCTTTTGAGAATCGGGCGTTTTTTTGTGCGCCAAAGATAAATTTATTTCCTCTAGATTAATCATAACCTTATGAGATATAAAACCTCCACTTACTGAAATTCATCATTCATAAGAGGTACAGATGGGCTGCTGCGTCGGGGCGAATCATAGTAATTGGTGTGAGAAATACGGCATCGTCTACATTGATGCTGAAGGCAAAGAATATTGTATTTTCCATGCTCCTGCTGATTGTAAGTTTACCGAGCTTTATGATGAACGGAAAGGTGGGGATAAACCTGATTTGATGGAAGCTGAGCAGTTTAATGGCTTGGTTTTTGAGCGGATTGATGCTGTTATTGAGGCTGGGGTTGATGAGGAGCGGGATGGCTTTAATTTTGTTATTTGGAACCCAAGATGTAATTTTGCAGGAACTATTTTTCCTTATGCAATTTCTTTCGCTAATTATGACGGACAGAATGATAAGTATTTACCACCGATAAATTTCAGCAGCTCACAGTTCAGCGGTTACGCTGATTTCACCAGTGCGCAGTTCGACGGATTTGTTTATTTCACCAGTGCACAGTTCAGCGAAGGCGCTAATTTCACCAGCACACAGTTCAGCGGAGACACTGATTTCACCAGTGCACAGTTCAACGGAGACGCCGATTTAACCAGTGCACAGTTCAGCGGAGACACTTTTTTCAATAGCGCACATTTTACTGAAAGGATGGACATAGATAAAGCTCAATTTTGCGGACACGCTAGTTTCATAAAAACACAACTCCATGGAGAAACCTGCTTTATGGAGACGCAGTTTCTTTTCATCGCAGATTTTAGAAGAGTTCAATTCCACCATCAACTATCTGCAATCAATTCACAATTCATCGGTGACGCAGATTTTAGTGACGCACGTTTTCATAGGACAGTATTTTTCTCTAACTCACAGTTCCGCCAAAAAGCTGATTTCAGCAGATCTAAATTTAGAGGTAATTCTTTTTTTTGCAAATTACAGTTCCGAGGGGATGTGAATTTCAGCAATTCAAATTTTCGCGCAGACGCTAACTTCAGAGGCTCTCAATATCGTAATTTTGCTGATTTCAGCAATTCTCAATTCCGCGGACAATCAGACTTCAATACATCACAATTCCGTGGCTACATATCTTTTATAAAATCACGATTCAGCAAATCTATAGATTTCGAAAACTCACAATTTCGAAAAGATGCTGATTTCAGAAACTCACAGTTCCGCAAACTAGCTAATTTCCGAAATACACAATTCCGTGGAAACGCAAACTTCGACAGCTCGCAATTTTACGGAAAAGCTGATTTCCGAATTGCCGAAACGCGAAAACAAGCAAGATTTGATTCTGTAAAATTTATAAACTCTAATTTTGATCAAATTGAATTTAAGGGATCTGTTTCTTTTGTAAATTCTTCATTTAAAAAGGAGACCTCTTTCAAGAATATTATATGTCATGAATATTCCAACTTTGAACAGACCAAATTCAATAACACCGTATCATTCCGACATGCCCTATTTAAAGAATGGAGCTACTTTCGTAATGTGGAATTTAGAAGTGCAACCTCATTCGCAGGAGCCATCTCCAAAGAAACTATTGTGGTTGAAAATGTAGACTTATCTAATCTCTACCTTGCTGAGACAAACATTGAATCTTTCAAGTTCACAGAATGTACATGGCCACGGAAAAAGAATGGACGCAGAGCTATTGCAGATGAAATTTCACCAATAGACTCAGAGAATGGTCTAAGCTTCACAAAACTTGAAGAGATATATCGTAGATTAAAAAAAGTAGCCCGTGTGAATAATGATGAAATGCAGGCTTCCACATGGCATTACAACGAAAAAGAAATGCTCCGCAAAAAAATGCGTGAGGAAAACGGTCCTGGAATTATCGAAAAACTGTGTACAAAGACATGTGAGCTTCTTCCCTGTAATATAGAAATAGCAAAAACAAAATTCTCCAAGTTGATCGAAATCTCGGAACAAACACGTACCCCGTTCCTGCGTTTCATAAACACAGCATACTGGATAGTTTCCGGCTACGGCGAAGAACCTCTTAGAGCCGGAGTATGGCTGCTGATATTCATTTTTGGGGCAATGCTTCTTGCTATCTTCGGCCCGGACTCTACATCATCTGACTTCAGTACAAGATGGATGTGGTACATGCCATTAATAAAAGTAAACCTTAAAGCCGACGGCCTCCACTACCTCCTAAAAGGCCTCTCAGTAACTCTCATAACCCTCCAAGCAGCCCTATTCGGTTTTGCCCTGCGAAACAAGCTGCGTCGCTAACAGAGGCTAACAGAGCGCAAAAAAGCCCCGCACTCATCAGAGTGCGGGGCTTAATTTTATTCTAAAACAAGAAACTTACTTAACTTCGCCAGCCTCAAAACCGATCTTGTTGATGGTCTCCTTGATCAGAGCCTCATCAACAGGGCTGGTTTCTTCAAAGGTGGCACATGCATCATCACGGCTGACTTTGACATCAGAAACACCATCAATCGCGCTGAGAGCCTTTTCAACAGAACCTACGCAATGCATGCAGCTCATGCCTTTCACTTCTACTTTTTTCATGATCAATCTCCTGAGATATTCAACAGTCCCTTGATCGGGATTCCAAAGGGACTTGTTCCTTTGGCCGCCGGAGGCGAAATCAAATCGATAAAAGCGCGAAGCGCATCAACTAGTTATTCTCAATCCACTCAACAGCTTCAGCGAAATTGAGAGTCCCGGTGTAGATGGCCTGACCGGAAACAGCACCTTCCAGACCTTTGGAAACCAGAGGCTGAAGGTTAATAACGTCTTCGAGTGTTGCCACACCACCGGCTGCGATAACAGGCAGCTTGGTCTTGGCGCAAAGCTCAGACATAGCAAGCACGTTTACACCGGTCTGCATGCCGTCGCGGCTGATGTCGGTGTAGATGATGAATGCGGCTCCGGCTGCTTCAATGCGGGGGATGATATCGAAGATGGAGATACCTGCATCTTCAACCCATCCGCGAGACTTGAGCTGGCCGTTTACTGCGTCAAGTGACACCCCGATCTGACCGGGGAATTTGGCGCAAAGCTCGGCAAAGGTTTCTTCGTCTTCGAGAGCCATAGTACCGATGATGAGACGTCTTACGCCAGCTTCAAGGTACTTGGATGCGGTTTCAATATCGCGGATACCGCCACCCAGCTGCACTGGAATGCTGAGCTGGCTGCAGATATCTTTAATAAGATCAAAGTTCTTGGGCATTCCGCTGAATGCGCCATCGAGGTCAACTACGTGCAGGTATCTTGCGCCCTGATTTTCCCAGTACTTTGCCTGAGCTACAGGGTCACTGGAAAATACGGTTACAGCATCAGCCTGCCCCTGTGAAAGACGCACGCAAACGCCGTCTTTAATGTCCACGGCGGGAAAAACAATCATAAACCAAGCTCCATAAGTCCGGTCTCAAGGGCTTCGTCAGAGAGTTCCATGGCGGTGACCCATTTGCCGCCGCGTTTGAAGAAAGTTTCGGCTTCCAGCACATTCTCCATGAGAGTCTGCTGGGTTTCGTCATAGTGGAATCTTCTGATGATGCGCTTGTTGTTAACATCTATAAGAAACAGATCAATAATAACGGATGCGGGCTGGATATTGAAATCAGCCTTCTGCATACCGCGCAGGTCCTGCCAGAAAAGAATCTGCGGAACCAGAATGTAGTCGGCACTCATACACTGGCCGACCTTAACCCAATAAGCAAAAGCAGCCTCACGACGGCCACCCAAATTTTCAAAAACCTCGATTTCCTGGCACTGGCGAGTAATTGCCGGACGCGCAAAAGCGGTCACACCGTGCTTGGAGAGCACTCCGACCATCTTTGCGTCAAGCTGCTGCAGGATTTTTTTATCAACGGGATTCCCTTCCTGAGGCAGATATCCAGCCAGAAGTTCCCAGTTAAAAACAGGATTAGTAAATCCGGCAACCGCGAGTTTTCCAGCAGGACGCGGGAGTTTGACAAGCTCACTCTTACTGGCACAACCAGAGAGAGAGCCAAAAACAAAAACACAAATAATAAGCAGAGGGAAAAGCCGTTTCATTAATCGAGACTCCCTTTTGTGCTGGAAACACCTTGTCTTTCAACGGACAGGGCATTGCGAAAAGCAAGTCCCAAAGCCTTGAACGCACCTTCGAGCAGATGGTGGCCGTTACGTCCGTATTCAAACTTGATGTGCAGGTTCATACCGGCCTTGAAAGCCAGTGACTTGAAAAATTCACGCCAGACGTCCCTTTCATCTCCGGCAATTATCGGAGGCAGGATGTCATCATCATACACAAGATAGGCTCGTCCTGAAAGATCAATTACGACCTCGACAAGAGCTTCATCCATGGGAACTTTAGCAAACCCGATGCGGTTAATACCCTTCTTGTCGCCCATGGCCTCTAACAGGGCCTGACCGAGTACGATTGCGATATCTTCAAGAGTATGGTGCGAGTCGATTTCAAGATCACCCTTGCATTTGAGGTCGAGATCAAATCCGGCCCAGAAGCTCATCAGAGTAAGCATGTGGTCGGCGAATCCAACCCCTGTATCAATATCAGTACGGCCTTCACCGTCGATATTAATTTTCAGCGCGATATCGGTTTCCTTGGTGGTACGGCTAATTGCAGCGGATCTCTGTGACAAACCAACCTCTCTTATAGTGCGGCCTGCGGCGGCCATTACATTTCAATTAAATCTTCGTCGTAGCCGGCGTCTTCTTTGGATTTCTTGTCGGCTTTGGCTTTCTTTTTCTCAGCTTTGGATTTTGCAGAATCAGATTCAGCTGCTTCGGTCTTTTCCGGTTCAGCATCAGTCTCAGAGTCTGCTGCGGACTCTGCAGAAGAGCCGCCATCAGGACCGGAATCATCCGGACCGTCATTTTCAGCCTCAGCGTGTTTCAGCTTTCTGCCACCACGCTTACCGAAAAAGTAAGCCACCCAGATACCGATCTCATAAAGAATAATCAGCGGTCCGGCCATCAGGGTCTGGGTCATGACATCCGGCGGTGTCAGGATTGCGGAACAAATGAAACAAACCAGAATGGCGTATTTACGCTTGCTACGCAGTCCTTCAGCGGTGACAACTCCAAGCCTTGCAAGGAAAAAGATAAACAACGGCAGCTCAAAGATAACCCCGAAAGCGAATAACAGCTTAAGAGAAAACCCCAAGTATTCCCGCAAGGTAGGCATCGGCCTGATGAATTCATCGGCAAAGCCCATGAAAAACTCACACCCGAAGGGAAAAACAACGTAGTAGCCGAACAAAGCACCGCCCACAAAGAAAAATGCGGACAGGAAAGCCAGCGGAATCATCCACTTACGCTCATGCTCATATAATCCGGGCGCGATAAAACCCCAGATCTGTGCAAAAATATATGGTGAAACTGCAAAAATACCAGCCACGGCAGCAACTTTAAGATAAGTCACAAAACCTTCGGGCAGGGAAGTAAAAATCAGAGTGGAATCAGGAGGCAAGACAGCAACCAGCGGTGCCATGAGCAAGGAGAAGAGAGGCTTTGCAAAAGAGTAGCAGGCCAGAAAACCAACACAGCTGGCAATCATGATCCTGACAAAACGACGGCGCAGTTCTTCAAGATGCTCCAAAAAAGTCATGGGAGCTTCTTCTTCGTCAAGCTCCTCATCATCTTCATCGGATTCATCTTTCTCTTCAGAATCATCCCCGGTCAGAGAAGCCTCGTTTTCGCCCTTTTCAGCAGGTAAGCTGCTCTCGGTCTCTGAGTTTTCAGATGCTTCTTCAGATTCCAGAGTTTCCTCAGCAGTTTCTTCAGCCTGTGCTTTTTCCTCAGGCTGCTCCTGCCCTACTTCGCGCGAATCTTTCTCCGCTGAACTCATGCTTTCTCGCTCTCGGTCTTGGGTGCTTTAGCAACTTCCTCTTCAGAAGCCTGCTGCTTTTCTGCTTCAGCCTGACGAGCTTTTTCCATAGCTTCAGCCTCAGCTTTTTTGCGTGCCGCCTCGCGCTCAACATCATCCTTCTGCTTACGCTCTTCGTCAGCAGCAGAAATTTCAGCGTCCAGAGTGGACTTCACATCGTTGGACATCTTCTTGACTTCAGAAATACCTTTACCAAGATTTTTGATAAGTTCTGGAAGTTTCTGGGGTCCAATGAGGATTAAGGCTACAACCAAAATTACGATAAGTTCTGTAGAACCGATACCGAACATATTAATTCCTTCTTCTTTGCGACAAAAAAACGCGCCAATGCGCACAAAACCTGAAAACGACTACTTTAGCAGAATTCAAAACAGGTTTTTCAAAATTTGCTGACGTCTTGTACCCGATTTCTAAAACTTTATCTACGTCTTATCGGCAATGAAATTTGGTGCAATCCCATAAAAAATGCCTCCAACACAATGTTGGAGGCATTAATCAATCAACTATTGAGAACTTAATTATTCCCACTCGATGGTTGCCGGCGGCTTGGAGGAGATATCCAGAACGACGCGGTTAACACCTTTTACCTCGTTAATAATCCTATTGGACATACGGGCGAGGATATCGTTGGGAATGCGGGACCAGTCAGCGGTCATAGCATCAATGCTGTCTACGATGCGCAGTGCAATGACGTGCTCGTAAGTACGGTCATCGCCCATAACTCCGACAGTCTTAAGCGGAAGCAGAACAGCGAAGCCCTGCCAGACCTTGCGGTACCAGCCGGTGGCATGCATTTCGTTCTGAACGATCTTGTCGGCCTGACGCAGAATTTCAAGACGCTCTTCAGTGATTTCACCCAGAACACGGATAGCGAGACCCGGACCGGGGAAAGGCTGACGCCAGATGATGAACTCGGGCAGGCCAAGTTCGTAAGCAACCTTGCGGACTTCGTCTTTGAAGAGCTCACGCAGAGGCTCCACCAGATCAAGATCCATATCTTCAGGCAGTCCTCCAACGTTATGGTGGGACTTAATGACCGCAGAGGGTCCTTTGAAGGATTCGGACTCGATAACGTCGGGGTAAAGTGTTCCCTGAGCAAGGAATTTAACATCCTTGAGGGCTGTAGCTTCTTCGTTGAAAACATCAATGAAGGTGTAACCGATGAGCTTGCGCTTCTTCTCGGGATCTTCAACACCCTTAAGCTTATCAAGGAAGAGATCAGCGGAATCAACGCATTTAACGTTGAGTTCGAAATGCTCTTCGAGGAAGCCGATAACTTCTTCGCGTTCGTGCATGCGCAGCAGACCGTTATCGACAAAGATGCAGTGCAGACGTTTGCCGATAGCCTTGTGCAGGAGCACAGCAACTACAGTGGAGTCGATGCCGCCGGAAAGGCCGAGCACAACCTGATTGTCGCCGATCTTTTCACGCATTTCTTCGATGCAGTTTTCTACGAAAGAAGACATGGTCCAGTCTGCTTTGAGACCGGCAATTTTGAATACGAAGTTATTGATTATGGTTGTACCGCCCTCGGTATGCGCCACTTCGGGGTGGAACTGCAAGGCGTACATTTTCTTATCTTCGTTAGCCATTGCTGCGTAAGGAATGGACTCGGTAGTACCGCAGACTTCAAAACCCTCGGGAATTGCTTCTACGCGGTCACCGTGGCTCATCCAGACGGTAAGTTTTTCAACGTCTTCGATTCCGTCGAAAAGAACGCAGTCATTGGAACCCTTGAATTCCGCACGGCCATACTCACGGTCTTCGGAGGAAACAACACGTCCGCCGAGATCATTGGTCATGAGCTGCATACCGTAGCAGATGCCGAGAACGGGCACGCCCAGTTCCAGCAGGGAGCTGTCGAGCTGCGGGGAATCTTCTTCCAGTACGGAAGAAGGACCACCGGAGAGGATCAGCGCACCGGGGTTAAGATCTTTGATCTTCTGGGGATCAACATTACAGGGGTGAATTTCGGAATATACACCCGCTTCACGGATTCTACGGGCGATCAGCTGAGTAAACTGAGACCCGAAATCCAGAATAATTACTTTATTATCGTGCTGCATGACGACTCCTGATTAGTAGGAATCAACCCGGTAGTTGGGTGCTTCCTTGGTAATAATTACATCATGGACGTGGCTTTCTTTAAAACCGGCGGCAGACATGCGGGTAAACTGTGCTTTCTCAACCATTTCAGCGATATTAGCACAACCAACGTAGCCCATGCCGGAACGGAGTCCGCCGATCATCTGGTAAATGCTGTCGGAAACGGGGCCCTTGTAAGGAACACGTCCAACGATTCCTTCGGGAACCAGCTTGTTGGTATCCTTTTGGAAGTAACGGTCGGAACTACCCTTTTTCATTGCGTCAATGGAACCCATGCCGCGGTAGAGCTTGTAGGAACGACCTTGGTAAAGAACTTTTTCACCCGGACTTTCATCGGTACCTGCGAACATGGAACCCATCATTACAGTGTTCGCACCAGCAACCAGAGCTTTAACAACATCACCGGAGAATTTGATTCCGCCATCGCCGATTACGCAGACGCCGCGCTCCTGACAAGCACGGGCAGCTTCCATAATCGCGGTGATCTGCGGAACGCCAACACCGGCAACAACACGGGTAGTGCAGATGGAACCGGGACCGATACCAACTTTAACAGCGTTGACCCCGGCATCGATAAGAGCCATGGCGCCGTCATAAGTAGCAATGTTACCGCCGATCAGCTGAAGGTCGGGATAGCAGGAGCGGAGTTCCTTGATTGCATCAAGAATGCCTTTGGAATGACCGTGGGCGGAATCGAGGGTCAGGAAGTCAACCCCGGCAGCGATCAGTGCGGAGCTACGCTCCATGAGATCACGGCCGACGCCGACAGCAGCGCCGACACGCAGACGACCTGCGGAATCTTTAGCGGCGTTGGGGTACTTCTTAACCTTATCAATATCTTTGATAGTGATCAGACCGGTAAGCTTGTTCTCTTCGTCAACAACCAGCAGTTTCTCAATGCGGTTGGTATGCAGATGACGTTTTGCTTCTTCAGAAGAAGTCCCCCTCTGCACGGTTACGAGGTTGCGGCTGGTCATAACTTCGGAGATAGCAACGTTACGATCAGTGATGAAACGAACGTCACGATTGGTAATGATACCTACGAGGTGCTCACCTTTAACAACCGGAAAACCTGAAATTTTGAATTCAGCCATCAGATCGAGAGCCTTACCCACGGTATCATCAGGATGAACCACAATGGGATCGGTAACCATGCCGGATTCGGATTTTTTAACCCTTTCTACTTCACGGACCTGATCACGTACGCCCATATTTTTATGAACAACGCCGACACCGCCGTGACGGGCCATTTGAATCGCCATTTTGGACTCGGTGACAGTATCCATAGCGGCACTGACCAGTGGGATTCCAAGAGTGATCTCTTCGGTAAGTTTAGCGGATACGTCCACACTATCGGGAAGAACTTCCGAATAGGCGGGCAAAAGCAGAACATCGTCAAAAGTCAGAGCCTGACCTACTACCTTTTCCATATTGCCCTCGCAAAATGATTTGAAATATTAGCTAAAAGAAAAGAGAAATCATTACATATGATTCCTCTCAAAGGGACCGAGCCGGTCTTTCTGGCGGTTTACCGGTACGGCACCATCAGTTTCACAGGGGTTGTGGCAGGTCCTTCCCTGCCGGGAATTTCAATCTTGAATGAACTTATTATATACTTTTTTGCCACGGACTCAAGGCCGTAACTGAAAAGTTATTAAAAGTGTTCGGCCCCGCATATTGGCACGACCGAGTTTTGTCAAGTCAAAGAATGCATCCCTTTTGCTGTGCCTTATTTCACAAAGGCGTTATGGCAAGGTTTCAACTCGTTTTCTACTGCCTTAGAAAATAAAACGCCTCCGGCAAAACCGCCGGAGGCATTCACCATTCAACTTAAAGTCCGAGATATGCTTTTTTGATCTCTTCATTAGCAAGGAGCTTGTCGCTGGTATCGGAAAGTATGATCTCCCCGTTTTCCATTACGTATCCTCGATGCGCTGTTTTCAGTGCGAGGTTCGCGTTCTGCTCGACCAGAAATACGGTCGTTCCGCTCTCCTCGTTAATCTTCTTAACAATCTCGAAAATCTGACGGATAATCAGCGGCGCAAGACCAAGAGAAGGTTCATCGAGCAGCAGGAGCTTGGGTCTGGCCATGAGCGCACGGGAGATAGCCAACATCTGTTGTTCACCTCCCGACAGGTTGCCGCCCAGCTGCTTACGCCTTTCCCAGAGAATGGGGAAAAGCTCGAAAACATGGTCCATATCGGCTTTAATCCCTTCCTTGTCATCACGAAGAAAAGCCCCCATATCGAGGTTCTCGGTGATGGTCAGATCCGGAAAAATCAGACGTCCTTCAGGAACTTGAGAAATTCCCATCTTCACGATCTTATCCGGCTTAGCCTTGTGAATCGGTTCACCGTTGTAGAGAACCTCACCGGTTCGAGGCGGAACAACACCGCTGATAGTCATCAGTGTAGTGGTTTTACCGGCTCCGTTGGCTCCGATAAGGGTGATGATCTCACCCTGCTCAACTTCGATGTTGATATTTCGCAGAGCCTGAATATTTCCGTAAAATGTGTTTACATTCTTAAGTTTAAGCATCGACGAGTTCCTCCCCGAGATAAGCCTTGATTACAGCGGGGTTCTCGCTGACTTCCTGCGGTGTGCCGTTGGCAATTTCACGTCCGTACTCAAGAACGTACAAGCGATCAGAGAGGGACATGACCATCTTCATGTCATGCTCAATGAGCAGGACAGATATTTTATGTTTTTCCTTAATGGAAACGATAAGCTCTTCAAGCTCTGATGTTTCCTGCGGGTTCATGCCTGCTGCGGGTTCGTCAAGGAGCAGAATAAACGGTTCCGTTGCCAGAGCACGGGCTATTTCCAGCCTACGCTGTGCACCATAGGGCAGGTTCCGGGCCAGTTCATCAGCAAACTGTTCAAGTCCGAGTTCCTGTAGCAGCTCATAACTTTTAAGGATGGTCTCCTGCTCTTCCCTACGGGTACGCGGATCGCGAAAAACTGCACCGAGGAAAGTGGCCTTGGTCCGGCAGTGACAGCCGATCATAACATTTTCAATTACCGACATAGACGGGAAAAGCCTGATGTTCTGAAAAGTACGGGCCATTCCCATTTCAGTAACAATGTTGGTCTTCATGCCGTTGATACGCTTGAAGCCCTCGCCTTTGGGGTCAATATTAACGTCACCCTCTGTGGGGGCATATATTCCGGTGATACAGTTAAAGAAGGTAGTCTTACCCGCCCCGTTGGGTCCAATGAGGGCGACGATCTCCCCTTCCTTCACTTCAAGATCAACATCATCAAGGGCGCGCAGACCACCGAAATCCTTGCTGACGCCCTTTACCTGAAGGACTGTTCTTTTTTCATTACTCATGGGCGCCACCTAAAGCTTTTTTAACTGCGCTGATATCAATTTTCTTACGTACATCCCTGACCAGTCCCTGCGGCCTGAAGACCATAACCAGAACCATGGTCGCACCGAAAATGAGCATGCGGTATTCGGAAAAATCCCTCAAGTATTCCGGCATAAGAATCAACACCAGCGCACCAAGGATAACCCCGAGGATAGAACCCATACCACCAAGAACAACTATGGAAAGGATGATAGCAGATTCAAGGAACGTAAATGATGCAGGGTTGATGAAGGTGGTCTTGGCGGCAAAAACAACCCCGACCATCCCGGCCCATGTTGCACCGAGGGAGAAAGCCATCAGTTTGGTCTTCATCTTATCGATACCCATGGCCTGACAGGCTATTTCATCCTCGCGCAGGGCCTGCCATGCACGGCCGATACGGGAGTTTTTAAGCCTGTTAACCACGAAGATGGTGAAGATTACCAGCACCAGCATCAGGTAGTACATGAAATTAATCTGAGCGAGGAATCCCTTTGCAAGGCCGAAAAACTCAGGACGAGCGATATTGGAGATACCGGCAGGTCCGTGGGTGAAGTCACCCCAGTTTTCCAGCACAAGGCGGATGATTTCCCCAAAACCGAGAGTAACGATCGCGAGGTAATCACCACGCAGACGCAGGACAGGAAAACCGAGCAGGATACCACAGAAAGCACCAAGCAGCGCACCGAGAGGCAAAGCCACCCAAAAGCTGATTCCCCAGTACATGTTCATCAGAGCGTAGGAATAAGCACCCACTGCGTAGAAAGCTACAAAACCAAGGTCCAGCAGACCTGCCAGACCAACAACTATGTTCAGCCCCAGCCCGAGCACCACATAAATAAGTGCGGTGGTCATAACGTTGACCTGATACATGGAGAAGAGCTTAGGAAAAGCGATAGCGAATCCGGCCACAGCAATCAAAGCAGGCCAGTATACTTTAGGATTGGCTATCAGCTTGTTGAAAAAAGTAACTTTTTCTTCGTTGGATTCTTCCTCTTCTTTTTTGCCCATTTCCTTACGGGCCAGCATGTAGCGCCAGAAATAGGAAAGGACAAAAGCCGCAGCACCAACGTAAAGAACCCGATCCAGATGCCAGGTAACGGACTTATCAATCGTGTTCACGAAGACCCCCATAATGGGCAGGGTCAAAAACATGAACCACAATGAAGCCAGTATAGATTTTTTAAAACCTTCCATATTAAAGAATATCCATTTTTAACATTTTCACACAACGGGAACCAACCCGTTCCATCAGCCGGGCTGTTACACCTTCTGGATCGGAGCCTTTCCGAGCAGTCCGGAAGGTCTGAAGATGAGGATGAGAACCAGCAGTGCAAAGGCGAAAACGTCTTCGTAATCACTGGAAACATATCCGGTGCAGAAACTTTCAGTCCAGCCGAGGATCAGTCCGCCAAGCATAGCGCCGGGAACGGAACCGATTCCGCCGAGAACTGCAGCTGTGAAGGCCTTGATTCCTGCGATAAATCCGATGAAAAAGTTGATCTGCCCGATATGGGAAGCAATCAGGACACCGCCGATTGCAGCCAAAGCTGAACCGATAACAAAGGTTGCCGAGATAACCTGGTCTACGTTAATACCGACCAGCATGGCCATCTTGCGGTTCTGTGCGGTGGCGCGCATAGCCTTGCCCAGACGGGTGAATTTGATAAAAAGGTTGAGCCCGACCATAACGCCTGCAGCCACCACGATAATCAGAAAATCGGTGGAGCCGACCATGGACTCATAGTTTTTAAGGAAGCCGAACTCAGGAATCAGACTGGGAAAAGACAGAAAGTCTGAAGTCTGAGAAAGCATTACGTAGTTCTGAAGAAAAATGGACATACCGATTGCGGAAATGAGCGGAGAGAGTCTAGGCGCACCACGCAGCGGACGGTATGCTATCTTTTCGATGGTATAGCCATATGAAGCCGCATAGATAACAGCCGCAATGGTGGCCAGAATAACAATGGATGCAGCGGGAAAGCCGAAACTGCTCAAAACACCCGCAACAACAAGTCCCACAAAGGCACCAATCATATAGATT
This sequence comes from Maridesulfovibrio spiralis (SeqCode), assembly GCF_048571135.1. NCBI lineage: Bacteria > Pseudomonadati > Thermodesulfobacteriota > Desulfovibrionia > Desulfovibrionales > Desulfovibrionaceae > Maridesulfovibrio > Maridesulfovibrio spiralis (SeqCode). The sequence goes on from NZ_CP182344.1 coordinate 4,400,760, forward strand.
TCGCCGTGGGCAAAGTTAATCAGCTCAATAATACCGTAAACCATGGTGTAACCAAGGGCGATAAGAGCATAAATGCTGCCCCTGGTCAGACCGGAGAAAAATAATTCCAGAAAATATTCCATTTGGACCCTGCTGAATCAAGAGTCAGGGGACAGGCAATGTGCCTGCCCCCTGAACCGGAATTGCTTAAAAGCGCAGAAGTTTATTTAACTTCTACGTACTCGCCATCTTTAACCTGATAAACGGAGAAACCTACACCGATAGCGTCGCCCTTGGCGTCGAACTTAATCTTACCAACGGGAGTTTCAACTTCGTGGGTGCGGAGAGCTTCTACGATCTTATCATAGTCGGTGGATTTGGCGTGATCGATAGCTTTGAGCAGTGCCAGTGCGGCGGAGTATGCTTCAAAGTAGAAAGCACCGGGTTCTTTACCGCTGTTAGCAGCCTTGAACTGGTCCAGAGCAACCTTGTACATGGGGTTAACAGTGATATCCTGAGGACCGGTTGCGTAAACACCTTCAGCAGCCTTACCGGTGATGTCGATAAAAGTCTTAGCTTTTACACCGTCGTCAGACAGGAAAGGAATGGTCATTTTTTTCTTACGCATCTGGGATACGATCTTGGAAGCTTCAGGGTGGTAACCACCAAAGATAACGCCGTCAGCGCCGGAAGCTTTAACTTTCTGTACTACAGCAGAGTAGTCTACAGCACCGGGGGTAACACCTTCGAAAAGAACAGGCTCAACGCCTTTTTCTTTGATGTACTTCATAGTGAACTCAGCAAAACCTTTACCGTAGTCACCCTTGTCGTGAATGATGGCAGGCTTTTTAAGGCCGAGCTTTTCAATGGCGAACATAGCTGCCAGTGCGCCCTGAGCGTCATCGGAAGCGATAGTTCTGAAAAAGTTGGGGTAGTCTCCGCTAAGAGTCAGCGAGGGGCTGGTAGCAGAAGGAGACATGCAGACCAGATTGGAATCTTTATAGATAGGCAGTGCAGCTTTGGTTGCACCGGAGCAGATATGTCCGAGAACAACGGTAACGCCGTCAGAGAGAAGTTTCATGGCTGCGTTGGTGGCGAATTCAGGTTTGCACTGATCATCCTGTGCGGATAATTCAACCTGCATTCCATTTACACCACCGGATTCGTTGATGGACTTAACAACAAGTTTGGCAGCATCCACTGTAGGCAGTCCGTAAGCTGCGAGGTCGCCACTATGAGCCCCGGGGACACCGAGAATAACTTTGCCTGCTGAAGCAGAACCGAAAGAACCAATGGTCATCATGGCTGCGACCAGCAGGACCAGCAATGAACGTTTCATCATAACACTCCTTGACTGTGTTAATATGGGCTTTTCAAGCCCGGTTACCGTATTCACCTGCGAAACACTCGTGCCTCTTCGCCACAAGTAAGAAACGTGAATAACCCTATCATGTTATTACTGCTGTTGAAAACAACAGACTTCGATAATTAACTGATTTTCACGCAACCATGTCCAGATCCGGCAAGACGGACATATTAAAATTGCGAGAAACTCAATCAGCTTTAATTATTAACTAGCCAGCATTGAGCAAACTTGTCAATGATTGGCTGCAATTTACGAATAAAGTAAGCCAAATCAACCTACTCGTAAAAAAATAGTCTGTTTACCATTAAAATTTAGCCATTAAAAAAAGAATCGTCGGGGCAAGCGTTCACTATTGCTCTTTGAATAAAAAAAACATCTCGAATGTTGCATAAACGAAAAAAAGGGAATTCGTTTTCACGAATTCCCTTTTAAAATCGACTTTTTTTAACTTTGCTGAAAACTACTGATCAGCGTGAGCATCTTTTTTCAGCTCTTCTTCTGCACGCTTTTTCATTTCAGCTGAAGATTTGGGATTGTCCACAATCTTTTTGAGTTGTGCGTCAGCTTCCTCATGTTTGTGTAAATAATACTTTTTGACGATAGCGGCATTGAACGCTGCCATGGCGTCATCAGGATTAATAGCCACAATCTTATCAAATGTTACCGCAGCCTGTTCAAACTGTTCAGCCTGATAGTAACACATCCCCAGTCCCATGAGAGCCTGAATGTTCTGGGGTTCTACGCTGACCACTTTCTCGAAGAAAGTCTGAGCACGGCCATAAGCGCGGATCATCATGAAAGAATTAGCAAGCTCAAGCTGGATTTCCAGATTATCAGGTTCCTTGCCCATACGTTCCATAAGTTCACGCACGTGCTTCATGGCCTCTTCATTCATGCCATCCATGCCACCGGGCATTCCGCCGCCTTTGCTCTGCTGCTGAAACTCAACCTTATTGCCGGGATGGTTCATACGGTAAGTAAGCGATGAAATGAACAGGGCAACCAATACAGCACCGAGCAACCAGACAACAGCTTTCTGTCCGCCACTCAGTGTAAAATCCTTGAGAGATTTACTTGTCATTATCGAGCATCTCCATCTGCCTGATACGGCGGTCCATGGATGCAGCCTTAGCTGCAATGAATGCCAGATATCCGGCCAGAACAGACCATACTGCTACATTCGCAATTAAGAGATAAGTTTCGGTATTCATATATATTTACTCCTGATTATTAATCCTGATCCCAGACCATCTTGGCATCCAGTTCACCTGAAAGCCTGACCTGCTTGTACCGCACAGCCAGCAGAACCAGCCAGAACAAACCGAATGCAGCGATGTTGACCAGCAGAGTGGTCAACATTTCAGGCTCCATTCCGCCGCCCTTCGCACCGATTACGTTGGGGTGCACACTTCTCCAGAGTCGCGCAGAATAAAAAACGAGAGGGACATCAACAAATGCAACAACTCCGAGAACAGCACAAACAAGTGAGCGGCGCTCAGCAGACATGGGCGAAGTGCGTAACACAAGATAAGCAGCATAAACAAACCACATAATCAATGTAGTGGTCAGCCGCGGATCCCATGTCCACCAGACATTCCATGCCGCCCTGCCCCAGATAGACCCGGTTATCAGGGCAAGACCGCTGAAGACCACACCGATCTCAGCCGCTGCCCCGGCAATGTAATCAAACTTGATATCACGTTTCAGCAAATACGCCGCACTGGCGAGAAAAACCACGAAAAAACTGATCATGGCCCAAGCCGCCATTGGCATGTGGACATAAAAAATCTTCTGGACCAACCCCATAGTCATCTCAATGGGAGCATACATCCAGATAAGATACTGCCCGGCACAAAGTGCTACACCAGCCAGCAGTGCTGCGATTGCAAGGTTCATTTATAAAACTCCGTAAAACTATATTGAACGGCGTGGCTATTGCTCGCCGCTGTATACAAAAGGAAAAAGGATCAGGCCCGCACCGCTGAAAAGAGCCGAGGCGGCAACAATAATGCCCATCCAGGAACTCTCGTCCATCAGGTTAACCCCGGAAAAAACCGAAGTCATCAATTGTATAGCACCCAGCAGGATAGGCAGCATCAGCGGAAAAAGGATCACGGAAAGTAAAGATTCCCGCGCGGCCTGCCCCTGAGAGATTGCTCCAAGCAAAGCTCCAAGGGCGACCAGTCCCCAGTCCGCAGCCAGCAGGGTTGCAGCAAAAACCGCAAACGACCCTTTCATGTCCTGACCGAGAAATACAATCGTTGCCGGGAGAAACACAAGCTGCGAACAAAGCAGCAGCCCGAACCCGGCAAGGCCTTTACCGAACCAGACAGCGTGCAGGGGAACAGGCGATGAAAGCAGTCCCAAACGCGCTTCATTTGATTCTTCCATTGAAAACAAAGTATTGAAAACCAAAACCAGCCCAAAGGAAGATGCCAGCCAGAAAATGGCCGAGGCCGCCTGCGGTTCAACCAGCTGTCCGGCCGGACGGGATAAGCTGAAGACAAAAATCAGCAGCAACCCCAGCAGAACCGCCTGTGTCAGCCCCTGCCCTCCGCCGATGGAAAGACGCAGGTCCTTGGCCGCGATAGTCAATCCACGCTTAAGCATTCTCCCCTCCCAATACGGTTTCAGGGTCGAACTCTGCTGCGGAACCAAGATAAGCCATCTTGCGTCCTGCAAGTCCGAGGACTCGGTCCGCAAGTGCAGTATCATGGTTCACATCATGACTGATCCAGACAATGGCAGTGCCTCGATTCCGTAAGGCCACGACTTCTTCGCGAAGCAGGGTCAGCGATGCCTGATCAAGCCCGGTCCCCGGTTCATCCAGAAAAAGAAGATCCGGATTGACGAGAAAAACGCGAGCCAGATTCAAACGCTGGGCCATACCTCTGGAATAGGACCCGGCCTGCTCTTCAGCAGCCCGTTCGAGTCCTACACGTTTCAGCAAAGCCATCAGTTCTTCACGGGAAGGCGAAAGGTCATACATGGAAGCCCAGAATGAAAGGTTCGCCAAACCGCTGAGGCGCGGATAAATAAAGGTGGCATGCCCAAGATAGGCAGTCTTCTCCGGCTCAGTCAAAATCTCGGCAGCCCCGGCCGAAGGCCGCGAAAGCCCGGCCATGATTTTGAGCAGGGTAGTCTTACCAGCCCCGTTGCGACCTACCACGAGAAGAATCTCTCCGCGTTTAACATCGCAACTTACATCCTTGAAAATCAGCCTTGTTCCGAAGAACTTGGCTGCTTTGCGCACCTTAAGGGCTATACTTTCATTCTCTGCCACTGCAATCCGCCTAGCTCAGTTTCGGTTTTCTAAAAGCCATAAATCCGAACAGGCACATCAAAGTACCGCCGATCCAGAGCCAGTTAATGAGCGGGTTAAGGCTCATCTTCAAGGTGGCATTACCCTCTGCATCAACACTTAAAAGTGTAGCGTAGATTTCACTGCCGAGGCTGGGAATGACCGATACTTCAGCAAAAGGCTGATCAAAGTTGCGGTACAATCTCCGCTCGGGAGCGAGCAAACCGACCATCTTACCGTTTTCAGTGACTTCCAGAATAGCGGAGATATGCGCCATTTCAGGAGTCTGGCCTTCTGTAAGCTTTTTATATGTAACATCGTATTCGCCGAGCTTAACACTTTCGCCCTGCTGAACCACATACTGATGTTCAATTTTATTGGGACCGGACCACGCAACACCGAGGAACATAAGAGCCACCCCGAAGTGCAGTCCGTAAACCCCAATCATGGAGCGGACTTTGCGCAACTGGGGAATAAAGGCGAAAACGCCGAGAATTCCGACCAGAGATGCAATAGAAGCGGCACTGGTAATCAGGCCGAGGGGATTATGAAGACCGCAGGCGTAACTGATTGCACCGCCGCCGACAAAAGCTCCACCGACCAGAAACAGCCCACGTTTGTCAAAGATGCCTTCTTTCCAGTTGAACCAAGGGCAAACTGTAAAAATGAGGATGATCAGGCTGAACAACGGCAGACAAACACGGTTGTAGAACCGAGCATCCAGACCGACAGGGTTCGCACTCCACATTTTGCTGATAACCGGCCACATGGTTCCCAGTCCAACAACAAGGCCGAGACCCAAAAAAGCCCATGCTGCAATCACCAGCATACCCTGCCTGCTGTTCAGGCCGGAAAGGGTTCTGGATTCAGGACGGGGACCGGCAACCAGAACCACCGCGATGAGAGCCAGATTAGAAAGCTGAAAAATCAGCAATGGCAGAGCAACGCCGTTCTCACCGTATGCATGCAGGGACTGCACAACACCGGAACGAACGAGATAGGTAGCAAAGATACAGAGCAGCAAGGTCAAAGCCATGAGGAATACGTTAGTCCTATGCAATGCCTTACGCTTGATCTGGATAATTGCTGTATGCATAAAAGCGGAAGCACTTAGCCACGGAATGAGGGAGGCGTTCTCCACAGGATCCCATGCCCAGTACCCACCCCAGCCGAGCTCCATATAGGACCACCAGCAACCGAGAACGATACCGGCAGTAAGAAAAATCCAAGCCAGAATATTCCAGTTACGGCAGAAAGAAACCCATGATTTCAATTCACCGGAAATGTAAGATGCAAGAGCAAGAGCCGCGGGGCTGGTGAATCCGGCATAGCCGAGGAACAGCAGCGGCGGATGGAAAATCATGCCGGGGTTACGCAGCAGCGGGTTAAGTCCGCGACCATCTGCCGGAGTGGGCACAAGTTCCATAAAAGGGTTGGACCAGCTGGTCAGCAGGAGCAGGAAGAAAGCCTGCACCACCATGTAGAACAGCCAGTAGTAAAGTCTTGTTTTCTCGGAAAACTCTTGAAAAAGAGAAAATCTCGCAAAAATGACACCCATAATCGCAATGGAAAGCATCCAAAAAAGCAGTGAACCGTCAGCTCCGGCCCAGAATGCTGTAAGCGTATAGAATATGGGAAGTGTGTTATCTACGTATTCGTAAATGTATTTGAAAGAATAGTCCCTGTTCACAAGACCGATAGTCAGTATAATACTGGAACCAGTAATCAAACCGGCAATAGCCATATTGGCTTTATCGATTAAATCCAGCACATTGCGTTTGCCTGTAAGCAAGGCAAGACACGCATAAGCACCCGCCCCCAACGCCACAAGTAAGGCGATGAGGAGCAAAAGGTTGGCAAATAGCTGCATACTATATTTACTCCATTACGGATAAATTCTTTTTAAAAACGGAAAACTCCGGAACAAGTGCGCGCCGGAGCACCAACGCTAAGGATCACCCTTCGCGATTTTCCTTTTCATACTTGGACGGGCATTTGGTAATCAGGGAAGTGGCTTTGAACATTTTATGTCCATTAACAAAATTCCCTTCAACAATAACCTCAACCCCTTCTTTGAAGGTATCAGGCACAGCGCCACTGTAGTCTATACGGATAGTCCCTACGGCTTTTTCCTGATCTGTAAGATCAAAAGAAACGCCCAGACCACCAGGTTTAGACTCAATATTCTGAGGAGCAACCTTACCGAACAACCGGGCCTGTCCAAGCTCGGACTCTTCCATTGCAAGTGCTTCAGAGACATTGAGGAAGTACACGCTATCCTGTGAGATTCCTGAATAAATCAGATATCCCAACCCACCTAGAAAAAGGATCAAGGCGGCAAAATAGACGCCTTTTCCGCCTTTCTTGGCCATTCTAGTTCTCCGTTCTATTTCGAAACGTCAGCGGAATCTTCTTCCTTGCTGACGACCAGTTCTTTTCTTCTCCTACGGGCGAGCTCACGCATATCGACGACCTGATCGGTCTCGTCCACAATCTCGCTTCCGAGGATCTCTTCCATAACATCTTCAAGGGTTACAACCCCTGACATTCCACCGTATTCATCAAGCACCACAAAAAGGTGCATGCGGCTTTCAAGGAATTTCACCAGCAGCTTATCCAAAGTGATATTTTCCAGCGCAAAACGGACCGGTTTCATCAATTCGGATAGCTTAACATCATCATGATCATCGGCAAGCGCTTCGAAAACGGAACGCCTGTAAATAACCCCGACAATGTCTTCGGGATCATCCCCTTCATACACAGGAATACGGCTGTGGGGCCATGCACTGTACTTGACATGGGCCTCCGCTACGGTCATCTCAGCAGGAAGAGAGAACACAACAGTCCGGGGTGTCATAATTTGCTCAACAATTTTGTCGTCCAACGACAAAATATTGGCAATTGAGAGGGCTTCATACGGTTTAATCGCCCCGGATCTCCTGGTCAGGCTGACCATAGCTCTTATGTCATCTTCCGTGGCCTGCGGTCCTTCGCATGCCTTGTTACGACTAACAAGACGGGAAAAGATTCCACAAATCCAGATTACCGGAAGAAAAATCCAAATCAAAATTTCCATGGGTCGAGCCAACGCCCGCCCCAGTGGTTCACAATAGAGAACACCGATGGTCTTTGGTAAAATTTCAGAAAGGACGAGAATAACGATGGTGAATCCGAGAGTGAACCAAGGCAGGGTTTCGACACCGTAAACGGTGGACCATGCGGCACCTGCGAAGGCAGCCCCGGCAGTGTGAGCAACTGTATTGAGAGTCAAAATTGCAGTGATTGGCCGATCCACATTGGAACGCAACTTATGAAGAATTGCCCCGGACTTGTGACCTTCCTTGCGCAGAGTTTCAATCCTGCTCCAAGGAAAGGAATAAAAGACGGCTTCACTGACTGAACAGTAAGCGGAAATAAGTGTAGCAACACTGACGGAAAGTATTAATTCCAGCATTAAATTTTGTGTTGAGGTTATAAAATAGCACCATGTGGCTTCTTTTTGATACTGGCATCAGTACCAGAAGGGAGATAGTGGTGCAACAGAAATAGGACGGCTCAGTCCGATTCCCTACGGTTTTAATACAAAATAAAATTATTAGGCAAAATTAGCAAGAGTTCAAACAGTTAGGTCGAAAAAAAATAATTGTACCTACTAAATTTAACTCCTGTAAAAAACATTGACCTTTTGCGCTTCACAATTAAAATATGCGCGCGATGACAAACACAAACCACAAAGTAATATTCAGACTCAGTGCCCTCGGGGACGTAGTCCTGACCACCGGAGTAATCGAATACTGGGCTGAAAAATACGGCTGCACCTTCACAGTAATCACCAAAATATCCAGCAGCCCTGTATTAGAAAATAATCCTCATATCACAAATGTCATCAGCCTTGACAAAAAAGACCTCGGCGATCTGACCTGGATAAAAAAAGCCGGAGAGATCGCTTCTGAATACAAAGGCTGTGAACTCATCGACCTGCACTCCACCCTGCGTTCCAGAATCCTCGGCGCACGCTGGAAAGGCAAAGTTTCCAGATACAACAAATTTTCACTGGAACGCCGCACCTTCAAGCTCACCCGCTCCGCAAAACTGAACGACAAGCTTTCCGGGCTGCGTGTAACCCAACGCTACGCAGCAGCCATTGAAAGGGAAATTCCGGAAGCATCAGAGCTGCTGCCGCGCATCTATCCCACTGAAGATGAAAGAAATATCGCCCAAACTTTGATCGAAGAACATGATCTGGGTCAAAAATTCATTGCCCTGCACCCTTACGCCACCCACCCCGACAAAGCGTGGCCGAAAGAAAACTGGCAGGCTCTCATAGAAATGCTGAATGAAAATGGAATCCGCTGGGCAATAATCGGACGGGATAAAAATGTATTTGAACCGCAAGGATCAAGCTGCAATTTCACCAGCCAGCTGCAACTGCGCGAGACCTGTGCCCTGCTGGAAAAATCCACCCTGCTCATCACAGGGGATTCCGGCCCTATGCACCTTGCCGCAGCCGTATCCACCCCGGTTATCGCCATGTTCGGGCCGACTTCCAAAGCATGGGGATTCTACCCCGCCGGACCGCAGGATGTAGTTCTAGAGTCAGAGATGGACTGCCGCCCCTGCTCACTGCACGGTAAAAGCAACTGCAAAAAAGACCGCGAATGCCTGAGGAAAATCACACCTGAAGAGGTATTTGAGAAAATACAGAATTTGATGCGCTGACGCGCTTGCCTCCGGCGGCGCTACCGCGAGTCGCCTTCAGCGGGACCAGAGAAACTTTTAATAAACTTCGCTGGGGTGGGCTCAAAATATTACTAAAATTCTTTATCTGCTAACGCCAGAATTGAGATAAATCTTTTTTATGTTGGCTCAGACTTTCAGCGACAGCTTTCGGAACTAGATTCGAAATATCTTTTCCAGCTCTCCACTCTTCACGCACCTGAGTAGAGCTGATTACAAAATCAAAATCTCCGATTATGTAAATCAACTTTCCGCCCGGCAGATTCCAGCGATTATCCCCGGCCTTTTCAAGCTCAGGAAAAATCCGTTCCAGCTCCTGCGCCATGGCCCCATGGTCGGCTTCCGCCCTGCTAACCGCAACCACATTGCCAAGCTTCGGGATCTGCTGCCAATCCTTCCAGGTGGTAAACGCTTCCAGCGAATCCTGTCCCATCAAAAAATAAAGTTCTGCACCCGGATAACGATGCACAGCCTCACGCAAAGTATCAATTGTATACGTCGGGCCATCAATTGAAATATCAATATCGCTGGCTTCAAGTCCTTCATAGTCCTGCACTGCCCTTTCCACCAGTTCAAAACGCAAAGCAGCAGGAAGCATTTCGCCCTGCTCCTTGTGATAAGGGTTCCCCGCAGGGACAAACAAAACCTTATCCAGCCCAAGACGATTCATCACACCATTCGCCACATCAATATGCGTCGAATGAATTGGATTAAAACTGCCGCCGAAAAGACCTATTTTCATATGAAGTAAATTTTCCAAGAAAGGAGGCGAAGCCATACTGAAAAGTTTTGAAGGGATGGCGTCTGGAGAAGGGAAACTTTTTCCAAAAGTTTCCCTTCTCCAGACGCCGGAGGCATCTTAATTACGGACGTCCCAGTTGCCGAGCAGTACGAACTTAGTACTGGTCAATTCGGTTGCGCCCATGGGACCGTAAGAATGGAGCTTGGAGGTGGAAATACCGATTTCCGCACCAAGTCCGAGCTGCCCGCCGTCGTTGAAACGGGTGGACGCGTTCACACCGACCATGGAAGCATCGACTTCACGGATAAAACGCATTGCACGGGCATGATCTTTGGTCAGGATGACTTCACTATGGTTGGAACCGTAGCGGGCAATGTGATCCTGCGCTTCATCCTGTGTGCTGACAACTTTGACGCACAGAATAAGATCGAGATACTCCATACCCCAATCGTCAAAATCAGCTGCAATGGCCTTCGCTCCCAGCAGAGGCATCGCGCGGGGACAACCTTTCAAAGTTACACCGCAAGCATTGAGCAGGATTCCAAGTGAAGGAAGAATCTCTTTGGCAATATCTTCATGCACCAGCAGACACTCAAGCGAGTTACAGGCTGCAGGCTTCTGAACCTTGGCATTCTTGATGATGTCCATAGCTTCGGGGATTTCGCAATCCTTATCCACATAGATGTGACAGACACCCTTGTAATGCTTGAGAACGGGCATGGTTGCCTGAGAAACAACCGCACGGATCAACCCTTCACCACCACGGGGGATTACAACATCGATATATTCATCAAGTTTGAGCAGTTCGCTGACCGCTTCACGGTCGGTCACTTCAACAACCTGAACAGCCTCTGCGGGAAGACCTGCTTTGCCGAGAGCTTTCTGCAGCAGGGAGGCAAGCGCGAGGTTGGAATAAATCGCTTCGGAACCACCACGCAGAATAACCGAGTTACCCGCTTTAAGGCAAAGCACTGCGGCATCAACGGTAACGTTGGGGCGGGATTCAAAAATCATCATTATAACGCCCAGCGGGATACGCATTTTACCAACCATCATACCATTTGGACGGCGCTCCATCTTTTCGATCTCACCGACAGGGTCGGCCTGTCCGGCAACCTCGTTGCAGCCCTGAATCATATAATCCAGGACAGACGGAGTGATCTCAAGACGCTGCAGACGGGCCTGATCCAGCCCACGTTCTTTAGCTGCATCAAGATCTTTTTTGTTCTCTGCAAAAATAAATTCTTTTTCCTGCTCCAGCAAAGCCGCCAGTTCGATGATCGCCGCATTACGCGCGGTTCCATCGGCACAGGCTATTTTACGGGAAGCTTCCTTGGCCTTAACGGCCACCGCTTTCATTGCTTCTGAATGACTCATAAATATACCTCAAAGACATTTATATTGACTGAATTATCATTATTTCCGCCGATTCATCCTTTTTGGCTACTAAGGATATTGCAAAAAAGTCAACTACCATTTACCAATGTAAGCAGCCACTGAGGGTTTTCAATGGGAAATATATAGAATTATTTTTTCTTTTTTTGTAATCTTTTTCAAACACTTTATACTTTATCCTTTTTTTACAACACTTTAACTCAAACTTACATTTTTGACCTTTTTGTCAGACTGCTTTATATAGCGCACTTCAACTTTGTATAAAATTTTCATGGAGGCATTCCTTTAAAATGGAAGAACAAAACACTACACAGGACATTCTGAATCAGGTTCACGAATCCACCCCCGACAGCCTGCACCCTGTTCTCGACTACATCTTTAAGAACGGAAAAATGATTGCAGCCGGGATTGCGGCTATCCTTCTTATTGCAGGAGGAACAGCCGGTTTCAAATACATGAACCACCAACAACTGATCGCAGCCCAGAGCGAGATGGGAACCATTTTGATCAAATACAGCGGAGAAGAACAGGCCAAGGCACTGGCTGACTTCGAAAAAAACGCTCCGTCATCCATGAAACCTGCAGTTCAACTGGCGCTTGCTAAGTCTTTGATGGATTCTTCCCGCTACGCTGAAGCAAAAGCTGCATGGGCAGCTGTAGGTAAATCCAGCCCTGAAATGGCCCCCGTTGCAGGTCTCGGCGAAGCAAAATGCCTGATGCTTGAGAACAAAGCTTCTGAAGCTCTTCCCATTCTGCAGAGTCTTAAGGACAGTGCAGGAGAAGAATACGCAGCAACTGTAGGCAGAGTCCTTGCCGAAGCAGCAGAGCAGGCCGGCAACATTCAGCTTGCTGTTGAAGCATATCAGGGTTTGCTGACCAGCTCCCCGCAGGAAGCTCCCTACTTTGAAATCAAGATCAACGAACTTAAAGCCAAACTCTAAATTTATCACAGGCTGATCATAAGTGTACGACTGCGTGATGTGATGAGACGCAGACCGGGGCTCCGGCATTAACCAATGGGGCCGGATCCCCGCTGAGACTCAACAGTCGTGCGTTTGTGAACATTCTGTTAACCACATGACCTAAGGAGCACATTCATGGCTCACCCCCTTCTCAAGGACAGTCCGGGCATGAAAAAGCTGCTTCTCGGCAATGAAGCCATTGTCAGAGGCGCTATTGAAGCTGGTATTCAGGTTGTTACCTGTTACCCCGGAACACCCTCCTCCGAAGTACCGGACACTTTCTTCCGTCTTTCCCCGGAAGGTGACTTCACTTTCGAATACTCGGTCAATGAAAAGGTCGCACTGGAAGTTGGCGGCGGCGCCACTCTAGCCGGTGCAATGACCTTGACCACTATGAAACATGTCGGCGTAAACGTCGCAGCTGACCCGCTCATGACCCTGGCCTATACCGGTACTCCCGGCGGTATGGTTCTGCTTTCCGCAGACGACCCCGGATGCCACTCCAGCCAGAACGAGCAGGACAACCGCTACTATGCACGCCTTGCAGGCATGCCCTGCTTCGAGCCTTCCTCTGCTCAGGAAGCAAAAGACATGACCCGCGATGCACTGAACATGTCACGCGAAATGTCTGCTCCCTTCCTTCTGCGAACCACCACACGCGTAAACCACCTTCGTGGTCCTGTTGAGTACGGTGATATAGCCAAGCTTGCTCCTGCTGAAGGATTCAAAAAGAATCCTGCTCAGTTTGTACCAATCCCGGCTTTTGCACGCAGAATGCACGTGGATCTTCTTGAAAAGCTCGAAAAGCTTCGCGAGATGGCCGAGACTTCCAAGTACAACAAAGTTTCCGGTAACGGAAAAATTGGTATCGTATCTTCCGGTATCTGTAGAGCATACCTCGCAGATGCACTGGCCGATACCGGTCTTGCAGATAAATTTAAAATCCTTGAGCTGGGCTTCACTTATCCGCTGCCCACCAAAATGCTCACCGACTTCATCTCTTCCGTAGAAAAAGTCGTTGTTCTGGAAGAACTCGAGCCTTTCCTTGAGAATGAACTCAGGGTTCTGGCTCAGAAGAACTCCATTGCAGTAGAAATTATCGGTAAAGATAATGCTCTGCTGCCCCTGAACGACGAATACTCCACCCTGAACATTACCGCGGTTATCCACGAAGTTCTGGGCATGGAAGTTGAAGAGATCGACAACTGTCCCGCAGAAGAGGGACTGCCCATGCGTCCGCCGAACCTCTGTGCAGGCTGCACCCACCGTGCTGCTTACTACGCAGTTAAAAAGGTATTCGGTCCTGATGCAGTATGTTCTTCCGACATCGGTTGCTACACTCTCGGCATCCTGCCTCCGCTCAACGCTGCGGACTTCCTGCTTTGCATGGGTTCCTCCATCTCTGCCGGTTCCGGAGCTGCCCGCGCAGCAGGCCAGACTGTAGTCGGCTTCATCGGCGACTCAACCTTCTTCCACTCCGGTATCACCGGACTGGTTAACGCTGTATTCAACCAGCACGATATCCTGCTGGTGATCCTTGATAACTCTACCACAGCCATGACAGGGCATCAGCCGCACCCCGGTGTTGAAACAACCGCGCTCGGCTCCAACCCTGCACAGGTAGACATCGAGTCCATCGTTAAAGGTTGCGGCGTAACCGAAATCCGCACCGTCAGCCCGCTGAATCAGAAAGCCACCACCAAGGCTCTTGAGGAACTTAAAGCCATGAGCGGCGTCCGTGTTCTTATCGCTAAGGACCCCTGCCCGCTTTTCGCCCGCAGAACCCTCAAAAAAGCCCCTGTGCGCACCGCTTACGTTGAAAATCAGACTGAAGAAGTGCTCAAGGTAATGGAAGAACTGGCCTGTCCCGCATTCGAAAAGACTGCGGAAGGTGTTGAAATCAACGAAATCCTTTGTTCCGGCTGTATGCTCTGCCTGCAGCTGACTAAAGATATAAAAGCCCGGAAAAGGAGCAGCTAATGGATACTAAGTTGCGTATATTCATGACCGGGGTCGGCGGACAGGGGACCCTGACAGCCACCAACCTCCTCGCACAGGCGGTTCTTGACTGCGGTATCGATGTTACTGCCGGTGAAATCCACGGAATGGCCCAGCGCGGCGGTGTTGTTGAATCCGCACTGCTTATCGGTCTGGCTTCCCCTAAAATCGGACACGGAGAAGCTGACGTAATCCTTGGCTTTGAGCCTCTGGAGACTCTGCGCGCCCTGCCTTACCTGAAACCCGGCGGCACTGTGCTTTCCAGCACCGAATATGTTCCGCCCCTTTCCGTATGCACCGGTAAAGCAGAAAACACTCCCCTTGAAACCATCAAGGAAAAGGTTGCCAGCTGCGCAGGAAAAGCATACTACCTGCCCTGCCAGAGTTTAGGCCTTGAAGCCGGAGCCGTGCAGAGCGGTAACATCGCCCTGCTCGGAGCGCTTTGCGCCACAGGATGCATTCCGTTGAAACCCGAAGAACTGGCTGAAACAATCAAATCAGTCATGAAACCGAAAATTGCGGACATCAACCTGAAAGCTCTGGAACTCGGAGTTAAGGCAATTTCATAAGTAAACAATCGACAGCCGCATGACTCCATGCGGCTGTCGACTTTACAGAACAGTATACCATCTCGGGAGGATACTCCCGATGCGCCATCACAATTTTAGGCCGGAACCACGGAGTCTATGGGGCTCCGACAAAGCTGAAATCTAAAACAGCCTGGACGGCATGAGTAAAGAAATGACTAGAAACGGACTGACGGAACGAGTGGACAATATCTATCTTTCAACTTTGAGTGAAATTCTTGATTCTGTAGCTCCCCATCACGATTTGGAACCCAGCCTCAATGCGATCCTTGAAGTTCTGTCCAAAGACCTCCACTTCCCACGTGCATTCCTGGCCATTATGGACACGGAATCGGAAAAGCTGAAGCTTTCCATCACCCACAGCCCGGCAAAGGATTACACAGCGACTTACGCTCCGGGAAAAGGAGTGGTGGGCAAGGTCTATGAAACAGGTGAATCTGTAATCATCCCCAGAATGTCGGACGACAATCAGCTGCTGAACAAAGCTTTCAACAGGTCTGAGGAAGAACAGAAAAAATTATCTTTCATCTGCGTACCCATCAAGAGTACTGACTCTGATGGTAATCAGGAAGTTCTCGGCGCGCTGAGCGTTGATTCCCCGATCCTGCCCATGGACGACCTGCTGGAGCACAAACATTTTCTTGAAGTTGTGGCGGCTCTTATTTCCAATCAGGTTTCCCGCCTACAGGAAGAGATGTCCATGCAGGCCCAGATGCTTTCTCAGGGCATGATGCCCGGAGCGGTGGATATTCCCCCGCCTGCAGATTTCGTAGCCACTTCCAAGAGCATGAAACAAGTTCTCCGCCAGGCCCGTCAGGTCGGACCCAGCCGTGCGACTGCACTGCTTCGCGGGGAATCCGGTACAGGCAAAGAACTTCTTGCCGAAGCTATCCATTCCTGCAGCCCCAGAAGGGACAAGCCGCTGGTTAAGCTCAACTGTGCAGCACTGCCTGCGGAACTGGTTGAGAGTGAACTTTTCGGTCACCAGAAAGGTGCTTTCACCGGAGCATACCAGAACAAGCGCGGTCTCTTTGAAATCGCCAACAACGGAACCCTGTTCCTCGACGAAATCGGGGAACTCTCTCTTGACGCACAGGCCAAGGTTCTGCGCGCAATTCAGGAAAAGGAAATTCAGCGCGTCGGCTCCGAACAGCCTATCGCAGTTGACGTTCGCCTGATCTGCGCTACACATCAGCCCCTCGAAACCCTGCTGCGTGAAGGTAAATTCAGGGAAGACCTGTTCTACCGCATCAATGTTTTCCCCATCTTCATCCCGCATCTGCGTGAAAGACGTGAAGACATCCTCCCACTGGCTGAAAAATTCCTCGATATGTTTTCCGAAGAATACGGCAAACAGATCAAACGTATATCCAGTCCTGCCATCGACCTCTTCACCCAGTACCACTGGCCGGGGAACGTCCGTGAGCTGAAAAACTGCATCGAGCGTGCGGTTCTGATCTGCGAAGAAGAGGTAATCAGAACCTACCACCTGCCACCGACTCTGCAGACAGCAGAATCAACCGCCACTGACACCTCACTTTCTTTCGGTGAAGCTGTGGCTAAATTCGAGCAGGAACTACTGGTAGACTCCCTGAAAAAAGCTCGCGGTAACATGTTACAGGCAGCTCGCGACCTGAGGGTCAGCTACCGTATCGTCAACTACAAGGTCAAAAAGTACAACATTGACGTCAAGAAATACGCGGGCGCAAAAAAGAAGAAATAAATGATGCAGACTTCAAAGCACGCCGGAAAAGGCCATTCCAAGCCTATCTTCGTGGCTGCTCTTTGCCTGCTTACATTGATTATTACGGGTTGTTCCGGTGCTAACCAGTTACCGGGGCAACCCTTTCTAATTCCTTTTGACTCAGAACACATCACCACAGAAAAACAGCTAAGCGTATCCATCAAGCTTTTCCCCGATGGAAGTGATGAGCGGTCTTTCAAACATATCACCCATCATGATTTCTATTTTGACAACAAGAACTGCACCGCCAGTGTCCGCATGATCCTGAACCGCACTGCGAAAGTTGACATGCCTGAAATCGGAGACTGGTCTACCGTGTCGGTCGGACAATGCATAGATGGGGGCGAGAATATTGATTGCTTCACTGCACATATAGACTGCCATCTGGTACGTACAACTTTCATCCCTACCGGAAAACGCAGTCTAGCTGTGATCCGTGTACGCAACCGGGCTCGTGAACCGCAGGAGCTTTGCAAACAATGGGAGCCGCATAATCTCAGCCCGGATCAGCAGGAAGAAGTGGAAAATTTCAACCGAACTTCAGATTCTTTGTTTAAATTTGAGTAAGTTGATTTGACGCTCGTCGCGCTTTTTTGATTGAAAGATTTTGCCTCCGGCAGCTTAAACCCTTTTATTATGCTTCGCGGATATTCTTCTCAGACTGTTCTTGTTTTTCGGCTTGGCTTGCCAACTCTTTAAGAAAGCGCACTTTCTGGGCTGCTCGCTTTTGCTTCACCGCATATTCTGCACGATAGGCAGCCCGTTTACCCGGGAAAGATTCGTATGCTTCAAAGATCACCGGAAGACGGCAGCGGGTATATTTCGCGCCTGTACCGGAATTATGTTCCTTCAGCCTGCGTTCAGGGTCGGTAGTCACACCGCAATAGAGGGAATTGTCGCTGCAACGCAGGAGATATACGTACCATGTGCTCATGAATTTGAGATAACTTTTAGTTGTTATAGGGTCAAAACTTTATTCCTATTTGATATTTGCTAATTAACGTCTCCGTAGGACCATTTGCCCTTGCTTTCTTAAGCATCTCCATATATTTTTCTTCGTTCTCAATCTCCAGCAACACCCCACACAGATAGGGATTCCAAAGAGGCTTAGTCCCTTTGGTCGCCGGAGACGAAATCAAATATCATAATCGCGAAGCGAATCAAATAATTTGCCTTTACTTTAGGGCCGACAAGACCTGTATTCGGAGATCAGATGCCCAGAATTACCATTTCATCCCTTGAGAAATCCTACAACGGTGAAGACCTTTTCAGCGACCTTTCATTCGAAGTGAGTGCCGGGATGCGCCTTGCCGTAGCCGGACCGAACGGTTGCGGTAAATCCACCCTGCTTAAACTCATAGCCGGAAAAATCGAACCGGATGCCGGCGTACTTTCCATCTCCAAAGGCGCACGCCTCGGCTATGTTGCGCAGGAACTTACCGGGGAAATCCTTGAACACACGTTGCTCAGCTGGGTACTCTCAGCACTGCCTTCATGGAACAAACTCTGGGAACAGTGGGAAGAAGCCGGGCAGAAAAATGATCAGGCTCTCATGGAACGCCTTTCCGAAAAACAGGCAGAACTTGAACACCAGTTCGGATACAACCCGGAACACAAAGCCCGCACCATCCTGACCGGGCTTGGCTTTTCCGATCACGACCTGCTCAGCAAGATCAAAGAACTTTCCGGTGGTTGGCGTGAACGCGCCAAGCTTGGCCGCGTGCTGCTGCAGGGTGCGGATCTGCTGCTGCTTGACGAACCTACCAACCACCTTGACCTTGAGGCAGTTGAATGGCTGGAAAGCTACCTGCTCTCCTTCCGTGGTGCTGTAATCTATGTTGCACACGACCGTATTTTTCTGGACAAGGTAGGTACTCATGTACTTTTCCTCGGCTCCGGACGTCCCACAGTAAGACGCGGCAACTTCACCGAATTCCTGAAGTGGCAGGCTGAAAACGCCGAACAGCGCAGCCGTGAAGCTGCCAAACTTTCCGCGCGCATCGAAGCTGAAAACTCCTACATCAACCGCTTCCGCGTAAAGGCCCGCAAGGCCGCTCAGGCTCAGTCCAAGATCAAGAAAGTGGAAAAGATGTCCAAGGAGCTGAACAAGATTCAGGGAGAAGCCGACCTCAACCGTTCCGGCCGGACTCTGAGTTTCCGTCTGCCGCCGACCTCTCGTGGAGACAAAGCAGCTATCAGCATAGTTGATCTCGAATTTTCATATGACGGCAAACCGCCGTCCATCTGGCCCCTGCTCAACTTCCAGCTTTTCCGGGGTAAAAAGGTTGCGCTGGCTGCACCAAACGGAGCCGGTAAATCAACCCTGCTCAAAGTAATCATGGGCAACCTCAAACCTAATGCTGGTTTTGCCAAAGTCGGACAAAACACTTCTCTGGCATACTTCAGCCAGCACCAGAGCGACACTCTGCGTGAGGAAGCTACCGCGCTCTCCGAAATCCGCCGTCTCTGCGACCCTGATACCACAGAGGAACAGCTCAAAAGCGTGCTTGGCCTTTTCCTCCTCGGTGAAGGCTATTTTGAACGCAGGGTTTCCGCTCTTTCGGGCGGTGAAAAAAACAGGCTTATCCTTGCCTCGCTTTTCCTTTCAAGGGCCAACCTGCTTATTCTTGACGAACCTACCAACCATCTTGACCTTGAAAGTCGTGAAGGTTTGATCCGGGCATTGAAAGATTATGACGGAACCCTGTTCTTTGTCGCTCACGACCGCTATCTGCTTGGTGAAGTTGCCGACGAAATCTGGGCTTTGACAGATACAGGAGTCGAGACATTCTTTTCATTTGAAGAATACGACAACTACCGCAAAGAAAAACTCGCAGCACCGACAAGTACTTCCGGTTCATCTGAATCCGACGACAGCTACAAGCCAGCCAAGCGTAAACTGAGTAAGGAAGACAAACGCCGTCAGGCTGAAATCCGCAATGCTCTCTACAAAGAGTTAAAACCCAAGACTGCCGAGTACGAAAAACTCGAAAAGGATCTTGAAAAGACCTTGGAAGATCAGGCAGAAATGGAAGAACAGCTCAACGATCCCGCACTTTATAACGACGGAGCGGCTGCAGTAGAACTAAATTCACGCTATACCGAGACATGCGCATGGGCCGATGAACTCATGGAAAAAATGGCCGTTCTGGAAGAAGAAATAACTGAACTCGAAGAACGTAAGAAGCAATTATTAGAGAGCTGATACGCTAACACGCTTTTAATTAAAAGATTTTGCCTCCGGCGGCGCTTTCAGCGGGACCAAAGAACCCTTTTGAAAAAGGGTTCTCTGGACTCTCCTAAAACTTTTATTACGCTTCGCGAATTAATTTCCTGAACCAACCATCTTAATAATGACAAAAATAAATCCAATTGAAGTTGTTGCCGGAGTTATCTGGAAAGACGGCCTTTTCCTTTCTGCTGAACGTCCTGCGGGTAAGGATTATGCCGGATGGTGGGAATTCCCCGGCGGCAAGGTTGAAGTGAATGAATCACTCGGAGATGCACTGGTTCGCGAATTACAGGAAGAGTTGGGTATAACACCAACAAACTTTGACTTCTGGATGGAAAAAACTGTAGAGTACCCCGAATATACAGTGCACTTGAATTTTTTCGACATCTGGGATTTTTCCGGCCAAGTCAGTTCTATGGAAAACCAGCGGTTTGACTGGTTCGACCTGACCGACATGCGTGACGTAAAATTCCTGCCCGTGAATTACGAAATTCTTGAACTGCTGAAAGAGCGAGAAAAAGCTCTTCAAAACAAATAATCCCCGCACAATTTCTGCCTAAACGGCGAAGCCCTAATAAAAAAGTTCAGGATTCTCACCCCCTTTTCAAAGGGTTTGAGGCTCGGCAGGGTCGCCGAAGGCAAATTCTTTACATCAAAAAGCGCAAAGCGCATCAAATCAGCCCCGCAGGGATTCCCGATAGGGCCGCCGGAGGCATTGGAGTAAAATATGAAAATCATCGATTTAATCAATAAAAACGGACAGTTCATTTCTCTTGAATTTTTCCCTCCCAAAGACCGTGAGTCGTGGCCTAAATTTTTTGAAGTTGTAGAGAAGCTCAAAGTTCTGAATCCTCTTTTCGCATCCGTTACTTACGGCGCAGGTGGAGGAACACAGGACAATTCACTTGAAATTGTTAAAAGAATGAAGCAGGATGCGGGTGTTGAACCTCTTGCACACCTTACCTGTGTCGGTGCCAGCCCGGAAAATATCAGTGAATTTGTTTCCGCACTTCAGGAAGCGGATGTCGAAAATATCCTTGCCCTGCGCGGCGACGCTCCTGCTGATGACGAGGATTTTGACTTCAACACCCAGGCTTTCAAGCACGGCTCCGACCTTGTTACGTACGTGAAGGATAAACATCCCGGTGTAGGGATAGCTGTTGCCGGTTACCCGGAAGCGCACCTTGAATCCCCTTCCATCAAGGAAGACTTCAAGTGGATGAAGTACAAAATCGACGAGGGCGGCGAATTCATCATCACCCAGCTCTTTTTTGATAACCGGGTCTACTTTGACTTCTGTGACAGACTGAAAGGCATGGGCATTGATGTTCCGGTTCTGCCCGGTGTACTGCCTATCATGAGCCTTAAATCAGCCAAATTCATTCTTTCACTGTGCGGCGCGGCCATTCCCGGGAAATTCCTCAGCGCGCTGGAAAAAGCACATGCTGATGGCGGTGATGAAGCGGTTTACAAACTGGGAATTAAGTTCGCCACCAGACAGGCCCAGGAACTGCTGGACGGCGGCGCACCTGGAGTACATCTTTACACCTTGAATAGAGCTAAAGCCTGCCTTGAAATCGGTCAGGCATTAAAATTTTAATACGGCTATTGGAAAAGCAGAAACACTGCTGCAAAAGATTAACAGATAAACCGGGCTGCCGATGGTCCGGGTCAAGAATACGGAGGTTTAGCTATGAGTACAAAAAATCCCAGAGTTGCTGTTGTTGGAGCCACAGGCGCGGTTGGACGTGAAATGCTCAAAGTGCTTGAGCAGCGCGACTTCCCCGCATCCGAAATTGTTCCTTTTTCTTCCGCCCGTTCCGCCGGAACCAAGGTTCCCTATAAAGGCGAAGAGCTGACCGTTATCGAGCTGAAAGAAGATTCCTTTGAAGGTTTTGACCTGGCTCTTTTTTCCGCAGGCGGCGGAACCTCCGAGAAATTCGCCCCCCTCGCTGCTAAAGCGGGCTGCGTAGTTGTTGATAACTCCAGCCAGTGGCGCATGGACCCCAAGATTCCTCTCGTAGTACCTGAAGTTAACCCTGAAGATCTCGACTGGCATCCCGGCATCATCGCCAACCCCAACTGTTCCACCATTCAGATGGTTGTTGCGCTGAAGCCCATTCACGACGAAGCCAAAATCAAGCGTATCATTGTTTCCACCTATCAGGCTGTATCCGGTACCGGACAGAAAGCCATCACCGAGCTGGAAACTCAGGTCAGCAGACTTTTCAACGGCAAAGAAGTGGTCCCCAGCACCTACCCGCATCAGATCGCATTCAACTGCCTGCCGCACATCGATGTTTTCATGGAGAACGGCTACACCAAAGAAGAAATGAAGATGGTCAACGAGACCAAAAAAATCATGGGCGACGACTCAATCAAGCTCACCGCTACCACCGTGCGCGTGCCCGTCTTCTACAGCCACTCCGAGTCCGTAAACATCGAAACCGAGGAAAAAGTTACTGTTGAGGAATGCCGCAACATGCTTTCCAATTTTCCCGGCGTAACAGTTGTGGACTTTCCCGAGAAGAACCTCTACCCCATGGCCATCGACGCTACCGGTGAAGACGATGTATATGTCGGACGTATCCGCGAAGACGAAACCATTGAAAACGGCCTGAACATGTGGATCGTTTCCGATAACATCCGTAAAGGTGCTGCACTCAACACCGTACAGATCGCTGAGACCCTGATCGAACGTGATCTGGTTCGTGTAAAATAGGAACGCCTCCGGCGGCCCTTTCGGGGAACCCTGCCGGGAGCCTTAAACCCTTTTTATTGCGCCCCTTCCTGGGGCTTACCCCTTCGGGGCGGTGCTTTCAGGCACCGGGCAAATCCGCTTTCCTGCGGATTTGTGTAAAAAGGGTTCAAGAATCCCAAAAACTTTTAATAGTTTTGATTAATGCAAAACTTATTAAATGTTCCCTTACAAAATCTGAAACGGTGAAGCTTACTTCTAAGCTTCACCGTTTTTTTGTGTCTTGTATTCCCTCTTGCGAAATCCCGTGCTTTGGCGATAATGTAATCCGGCTTTGCGGAAGTGGATTCCGTGAGAGCATATGGCGGTTATGATCCCCGAAAGGGTATATATAATTT
The DNA here is from genome assembly GCF_048571135.1 of Maridesulfovibrio spiralis (SeqCode). Taxonomy (NCBI): domain Bacteria; kingdom Pseudomonadati; phylum Thermodesulfobacteriota; class Desulfovibrionia; order Desulfovibrionales; family Desulfovibrionaceae; genus Maridesulfovibrio; species Maridesulfovibrio spiralis (SeqCode). Next base: position 4,423,899 of record NZ_CP182344.1, read on the forward strand.
TACGGAGTCTGGAATTGATTAGAAAAGTTGACGCGAACGAATACATCGATGCAATGCTTTCCGCCATGCGCGCGGGAACCGAAAAAGTCTGTGCTTTTTATGAACACCGTATCGGGCTGGTTTGCACCGACCCCAAACTCATGCTCATGCCCTGGGATGACCACCTGGTGCATCGTGGTGACGGCGTATTTGAAACCATGAAATTTGTAGACGGCAAAATGTACCAACTGGCCCCGCATATGCGCCGCATGAAACGCTCCGCACGGACCATCAGTCTGGAACCGCCCTGCCCATGGGAAGAGCTGGAAACTCTCATCCTTGAGGTTGCCGGGGCTTCAGGGGTGGATTCAGGTCTTGTACGTGTTCTGCTTGGGCGCGGGCCCGGCGGGTTCGGGATTGACCCTTACGAATGCCCGGTTCCCTCCCTGTACATCGTAGTTTACAAGCACGAGCCTAAACCGGAATCATGGTATGAAAAAGGCGTAACGGCCTTCAGAAGCAAGGTTCCGGCCAAGCAGCCCTATCTGGCAACAATCAAGTCCATCGACTACCTGCCCAACGTAATGATGAAGATCAATGCCAAAGAAGAAGGTTTTGATGTTCCCTTCTGCTTTGACAGCTTAAGCTTCCTCGCCGAAGGTGCGACCGAAAACGTCTGCATCGTCAGTCAGGATGGCAAACTCTATACTCCGAAATTTACCAACTCTCTGGCCGGGACTACCATTGCCCGTGCTCTGCAACTCATCGAAAATGAGATTGAAGTGGATTTCAGGGCAATTTCCGAAGAAGACATCCTGCTGGCCAAAGAAGTCATCATCTGCGGAACATCCATTGATGCAGTAGGTGTTGTCCGCTTCAACAAAAAGCCCATCCACGATGTCCGCCCCGGTCCCATCTGCAAACGCATGCGTGAATTGCTGCAAAAGGACCTGCACGAAACAGGGACACCGATTATCAAGAGCTAAAAAGAAAGGCCGTGAATCCACAGGAATTCACGGCCTTTTAAATTCATCTCGAACTAAACTTACTTTCGAGCCGTAAGCAGCATAAGCGAAAGATAAGTCGTCTTTTCCGGCACTTCGTTGATGTCCGGATAGATAGCTTCGCCGTCTAGACCGAGGCGGGTGTAGAATTTCACATCCATCTTATCCATTTCATTCACGGTATCACGCAGCTCAGGAAAATTGCGGTAGGCTTTTAGGATTACTGCGTTATCGACTGAATCCAATGACTCAGCAAACTTCGCAGTATCAGCCACACCGGAGGTCAGCAGCAGATTCTGACCGGATTCCACAAGCACCTGCTGTGATCTGGCCGCAGCAGCCTGATAGGATGTTATCCCGGGCACAACATCGAATTCCACTTCAGGATAGAGCCGTTTCATGGTCTGCATCATGTAGCCGAAGGTTGAATAAATCAGCGGATCGCCAAGGGTCAGGAAAGCTGCAGTCCTGCCGCCCTCAAGATACTTCAGTGCGGTACGGCAATTCTCTTCCCAAGCCGCGGTCAGAACATCTTTATCACGGGTCATGGGATAGCCGAGCTTGACTACCTCGCAATCACCACGCACGAATTCTGAAGCAATTTCAAGGGAATGGGAATATTCATTTTTAGTTGAAGAAGCGGCAAAGACCACATCAACTTTTTCCAGCACGCGCACCGCGCGCACAGTCAGCAGGTCGGAATCACCGGGACCGACCCCGATGCCATATATTTTTCCAGAATTACTCATTTATTTCTCTTTAGTATTAAAAAGGAAGTCCGCCAGAATCTCCACGGCTTCCACATTTCTGGGACCGGGCCGGGAAAATACCGACTCATCCACTTTCAAAATTCTTTTGCTGCGAACCGCGTCGATGAGCTTAAAATGACTGCGCTCATCAGGTTTGACCGGAGAAGGATTCATGCGTCCAGTCTGGTAGACGTAGTTCTGCGGGTTGATCCGCATCAGCTCTTCTTCACCCATGCGCACAATCTTCTTGTTATTGGTCACGCAATTCACGCCTCCGGCATGACGGATAATGTCATTCACAATTGATCCCTGCCCCGCTGCCAACAAATTGGGATAACGTATCTCAAAAAAAACTGACGGCAAGGAATCAGAAACAGCACGATTATGCAACACTTTATCCAGCCGTGCATTCATTGACGCAATCAATTTATCCGCTGCTCCCGGTTCCCCGGTAAGTACGCCAAGCCTGCGGATCATGGAAAACATCTCGTCAAAAGAGGCAACCTTGAACATGGCGCAAGGGATGCCCCGTGTACGTAGCGGTTCAAGGGATGTCGCCGCCTGAGAGCGTCCGGCCATCTGCAAGACTAAATCAGGCTGCAAAGCTACGATCAGCTCCGGGTTGGGCCGCATATGCGTTCCGATGGACGGCAGCGCGGTTATCTGCTCCGGGTAGTGATCCGCAGCAGTGCGGGCCACCAGCCAGTCTCCCAGATCCATTGCGTACAAAATCTCATTAAAAGAGCCGTACAAGGCCACGATGCGCTTTGCCGGACGCTGCAGCACAACTTCGTTACCGAAATCATCGGTAATGGAAATCCCGGCCTGCGCGCTACCTGCTAAACTAATTATCAGCAGGAGAAAAAAGAACCTGCGGAACATGGAGCCGGGGATGCTCAACAACCGCAACAGATGTCTGGTAAACATTTGAAATATTTTCCTCTGTAATTACTTCTGCAGGAGAACCGTCCAGCTTCAGATTTCCTTTGGACAGGAAAACCAGCCGATCAAAGTAAAGAGCCGCCAGATTAAGATCGTGAATCACGCAGACGATTGTTGCTCCCTCTTTGTTCATTTTTTTAAGCAGGTCGAAAAGCTCAATTTTACCAGCCACATCAACACCGGAAGAGGCTTCGTCCAGCACCATGATCCGGGCCTGCTGCGCAACAGTCCGGGCCATGAGCACCCTCTGGAATTCACCTCCTGAAAGCTCGGCAACAGAACGATCCTCAAGATGGCTGATGCCGACCCGTTGAATGGCTTCAGCGCAAATTTCTTCATCCGCTGCATCATAACCGAAAAAGCCGGAACCATGTGCATAGCGGCCCATCATAACCATGGATCTAACGGTCAGCCCAAAAGCCGGGTCCACACGCTGCGGCAGCACAGCCATTATCCCGGCCAGTTCACGGGGACGGTAAACATCCACAGCCCTGCCCTCAATTTCAATTGAACCTTCAAGAGGGGTAAGGACACCTGAAATTGATGAAACAAGGGTCGTCTTGCCGCTGCCGTTCGGCCCGAGGATTGCGGTCATGGAGCCTGACGGAAACTCCAGATTAAGGCCGTGCAGGACTTCGCGTCCGGCGTATCCGGCTTTCAAGTTCCTGATCCTGATCATGCGGAGCCTCCTCCGCTGTTAAAACCGGAACGCAGCACAATGCAGAAGAACGGACCGCCGAGCAGGGCCGTAACCACACCAACCGGAAGCTCCTCGCCACCGGAAAGCAGAGAACGGGCAATGACATCGGACCAGACCAGCAGCAGACCTCCCAGCAATGAGGAGGAAATCAGCAGCGGCCTGTGCTCCGCTCCCTGAAACATGCGCACCAGATGCGGGACAATTAGCCCCACAAATCCGATTATCCCGGAAACCGCCACCGCCGCCCCGGTCAGCAAACCGGAACCGACCAGCAAAGCCATGCGCACGCGGGAGACGTCCATGCCCAGATGACGGGCCTGAGTCTCACCCAGCGAAAGGATATCCAACTCGCGGGAATAATAGACCAGCGGAATCAAGCCGGCGATAAAATACGGCAGGAACAGCTGCAAATGCGACCAGCCGCGTCCTTGAAAACTACCCATGATCCAAAAGACAATTGACGTTACTGACTCCTCATCAAGGGATTTGAGCAGGGAAATCAGCGCGGAAAGAAAGGTCGCCACCACAATCCCGGCAAGGACCATCGTTTCACGGCGCAGTCTGCCGCCGATACGCCCCAGCACGAGCACCGCACCTAGCGCGGCCATTGCTCCGGCAAGGGCCGCCAGAGGCAGGAACAGATTCCCGAATCTGGACCAGAGTTCCGCACCGAGCATGGTCGAGCCGGAAAAAATAGCCAGACTGGCCCCGAAAGCCGCCCCGCTGCTCACCCCTAAAGTAAACGGATCTGCCAGCGGGTTGCGCAGGATGCCCTGATAAACAGTCCCGGCTACAGCCAGCGACATGCCTACCAGAAATGAAAGGCAGACCCGGCTGAGCCGCAGATCAATAACGATAAAAGACAGGGCCTGATCAACCTTCTGCGTCCCGATGCCGAGGACGGATTTAAAAACCGCCAGCACCTGCGCGGGATCAGTTCCATAAGCCCCGAAAAGACAGGCGGCAAAGATGGAAACAGGCACGAGCAGAGACAGAACCAAAACAGCCTGCGCCCTTCTATTACCAATAAATGCCATCATCACCGCCTGATTTTAATTAATGATCACCAAGGTGCTTGAAAGCAACCTTGAGATGGTCAACCCAGATATCCACAACCTGCGGAAATTCAGCAGTACCCTTGAGTACAGGCACGCATTTGTAGCCTTCCTTAGTCAGCTCGGACTTCCATGAATCATCTTCATCACCGGCCATATCATTGCGGGCGTGGTCGCCTGCTACGGACATGTAAGGCATGAGATAAACTTTTTCAGCCTTGCTTTTCTTGAGCAGGACTTTCACATCATCAAGGGAAGGTGCGCCTTCTACAGTACCAACGAAGATCTTGGGGTCAACTTTGGAGAAGTAGTTCTGGGAAGCGGGATAATAAATATTTGCAGCATGGTGGGTTCCGTGACCCATGAGTACAACCGCATCCTCAGCCTTACGGTCTTTAGGGATGTTGGCAACAATGGCATCAACGGTGCGCAGCATGTCTTTGTCGGAGTAAAGCAGAGGCTTACCGACGGTAACCCTGCTCATGCCTTTGGGCATGCCTTCGAAAGCCTCAACTGTTTCAACTATTCCGAAATACTCTTCACCGGGAATGGTGTGCAACGACTGCACAGCAACGTGAGTGAATCCGGCATCCATCATTTTGGTCATAGCCATTGCCGGGGAATCCACACTACGGCCTTCTTTAGCCAACACATTTCTGATGATAGCGGAAGAATAGGACCAGTAAACCGGAACACCGGGGAAAGCTTTTTTCACAGCTGCATCAATGGCATCAAAGGAAGCCTGAGCTTGTGGCATGCTGGAACCGAAAGCAGCCAGCATAATACCTTTTTTGACAGTTTTTGCTTCACCGTGTCCGGCCATGGCAAGTGAAGGAATCAGCAGACAACAAACCAGAAGAAATGCGGGGATGAATTTGAATTTGTCCCCAAAGCGACACTGCATAACAGTCTCCTCAAATTTGGGGGGCTTGGGAATGGTAAAACCACACAGACCAAGGGTATGCGTAGTAATTTCTGACAGTTAAAAGCCCCGTTATCCGTCAGAATGATCGTGATTTGCACCCGGGCAGGTCTTCCGACTCGTCCCATTCCATCCAGCCTTCCCAAATATTGATTCAGTGGCGTGCCGGACCGGAATTAATCCGATCCACGGGATGAAATTATCAACAGGACTCACGGCGGCGGGTCCGTTCCCGATTTACACGGGATTCCCTATTAAGCTCGTGAGAGCACCTCAGGCAAAAGCTTGATATGATTGTTCACATACATTGTCAATCACGATCCACAGCCAACGGGCCGTTCCCGATCCCCGGCCAGATACGGATCATACCGAATACAGCTCGCAAAGAAGTCCACAATCCGGCCACAATCCAGATCCAGAACAGCATATGCTGCGGATGCAACCAGTCTACCACAAACAGAACTGCCGAGCTGGTCAGCACCGCCGCGAGCATGGCATTACGCAAATAGCGGAAGTCACCAGTTCCCAAATGGATTCCATCTGTGGCAAAGGAAAGTGAATTTATGGGCTGCAAAAAAGTTACAGCCAGCCATGCCGGGGCAAAAACCATTGCCGCCTCTTCCGGGACCAGCAACCATGCTACAGGCTGTTGCCCCAGATACATGCCGACGGTCAGCAACACCCCGGTTGCAAAGCTCCACTTACAGACAAGTGCGGCAACTTTACGGGCGGTCCTCCTGTCAGCACGGCCCACAAAGTAGCCCACCAGCGATTGTCCGCTGATGGCAAATGCATCCAGAAAAAGGGCCAGAAAAACAAAAAACTGGCGGATAGCCTGATGCGCAGCTCCTGATTCCGCCCCGGCCTTGGTTGCAAACCGGGTACAGAGCAGCAAAAACAGGCATACACATCCGGTCCGCACAAACATATCACCACCGATCACGAACAACCGCCGTGCATCCGCAAGACTGAATCCGGTATTGAATCCGTAATGCTTGCGCACTACCAGCACCGCCCAGACCGCACCGATCCACTGGCTGATTGCACTAGCCAAAGCTGCCCCGCCCACGCCCATAACCGGGAACGGTCCTTTGCCGAAGACCAGACACCAATCGAGCACAACGTTAATGACGTTCATACCCACCGCAATCCAAAGTGGGGAACGCATATCCTGATAACCGCGCAATGAGCCGAAGCAGGCCAGTACCACCAGCACTGCCGGAGCACCCAGCAACCGATAGCGCATGTAATCAACAGCCAGATCACGCACAGCGCCGTCACCGCCCATAAGAGCCGCGATGTTTCCCAGAAACGGAGAAACCAGTAAGGCCAGAACTACACCCAGTACAGCGGAAATGCCCGCAGCCATCCAGCCAAGGGAAGAAGCCCGTTCCAGATCACCCTTGCCCAGTGCGTGCGAAACCTCAGTCTGTGTGCCGATTCCTAAAAATCCGAAAACCCAGAACACGGATGAAAACACAATGGTCCCGATGCCAAGTGATGCCAACGGTTCAGGTCCCAGCTTGGCAACAAAAGCTGTGTCCACCAGCCCTGTCAGAGGCTCCGCTACCATGGAAAAAAGAACCGGAATTGCCAGAGTCAGCAATGTCCGGTTCGGATTTATTTCAAAAGGATGTTGTTTGTTTGTCATGAAAAGATGCCTTCGGCGACCCTGCCGGGAGCCTTAAACCCTTTTGCAAAAGGGTTTAAGAATCCCAAAACCTTTTACCAAGCTTCGCGTAGTAAGCTTAAAGGTCTATTTTTCTATATTGTTTTCTAACCAAGCCTCAAACATCTCCATGGCCCGTTTGCCGTAGAGTTCTTTGCGGACACGTTTGGGTGCGCGTTTATTGAGCGCGGGCATTAGTCCGAACTGGACGTTGGAGGGCTGGAAATTCTTTTTCTTTTCACGCAGATGCCCAAGCAATGCACCCATGGAAGTTTCCGGCGGCGGTGCAGGGAGTTCCTTACCTTTGGCCTGTTCAGCAAGCATGCGCCCTACCCAGAGACCGCAAGCAGCGGATTCAAGATATCCCTCAACACCGGTAATCTGCCCGGCGAGATGGATACGGGAATCGGCTTTAAGAGCCAGTGTCTCGTCCAACACTTCGGGAGCGTTGACATAGGTGTTGCGATGAATGGAACCCATGCGCAGAAATTCCACATCTTCAAGTCCGGGAATCATGCGAAAAATACGTTTCTGTTCCGGGTACTTGAGTTTTGTCTGGAAGCCTACAAGGTTGAAGGCGGTCTTATCTTTATTCTCAGCGCGCAACTGAACAACGGCATGGGCCTGTTCTTCTGTGCGCGGATCAATCAGACCAACAGGCTTCAGAGGCCCGAAGGAGAGGGTTTTTTCACCACGGTCGGCCATTTCCTCAATGGGCAGACAACCTTCGAAGTGAATTTCCTTTTCGAACTCACGGGGCACAACGCGCTCCCCTTCCTTGAGTTCCTTAATGAAAGAATTATACTGTTCTTCGGTCATGGGACAGTTCAGGTAATCATCATCTTCGGGCTTGTAGCGGGAACCGAAGAATGCCACGTCCATGTTCACGGAGTCACGGCTGACTATAGGCGCGATGGCATCATAAAAATATAAACGCTGTTCGCCGATTTTGGAGATCAGGCTTTCGGTCAAGCCTTCGGAGGCAAGCGGCCCGGCACAGACAACAACTTTATCGAAGTCGGCAAGTTCAGGATCATCAAGGGAGCTGATTTCCTTGCGGACAACGGAGATAAATTCGTTCTGTTCAATTTCTTCGGTAACCAGTCTGGAAAAGACCTCACGGTCAACGGCCAATGCGGACCCAGCAGGAACGCGAGCATTCATGGCAGCTCTCATGAGCACGGAATCGAGGGCTTCCATCTCTTTTTTAAGCACCCCGATAGCGGTGTTCAGTTCACCGGAACGCAGAGAGTTGGAACAGACCAGTTCAGCCAGACCGGGCAGGTGGTGGGCCTCGGAATATTTATCTGGCTTCATTTCATAAAGAGTTACCTGAATTTCAGCCTTCGCAAGCTGCATAGCACATTCACACCCGGCCAGTCCGCCACCGATTACAGCAATTTTATTCACTTATCGTACTCCAAAGTCGATTGTATTTTCTGATATTCTCAATTAAGAATTAGTTGATGCGCTTCGCGCTTTCTATCAAAAGATTTCGCCTCCGGCGGCCAAAGGGGATAATACCCTTTGGAATCCCTGAGGGTTTTAAAGCTCTCATTATATAAATCTGTGCTGAATTAACAAATTCAGCGTATGAGATTCCATAACTATGACCTCACCTATCCTGAAAATCAAGAATCTGACGACATCTTTCGCCACTCCGGGCGGAATCATTAAGGCTGTGGATAATGCCAGTCTAGACTTAGGGCAAGGAGAAACTTTAGCCATTGTCGGTGAATCCGGCTGTGGTAAAACAGTTCTCTCCCTTTCGGTGATGGGTCTGATACCTGATCCTCCGGGCCGGATCACAGGAGGCGAAGTCCTTTACCGCGATCAGGACCTTGTGCAGCTCTCGGATCAGGAAATGCAAAAAATTCGCGGCAACAAGCTTTCAATGGTATTTCAGGAGCCAATGACCTCACTGAACCCGGTCTTTAAAATCGGAGATCAAATCGGTGAAACCCTGCGGTTACATAGGGGAATGGATGCCAAAGAAGCTGCTGAAGCCGCGGTAGATGCCCTGAAATTGGTCGGAATCCCCAACCCCCACAAACGGATCAACAGTTTTCCCCACGAACTCAGCGGAGGTATGCGCCAGCGGGTCATGATCGCTATGGCTCTGGTCTGCTCACCGGAAATCCTTATTGCCGACGAACCGACCACCGCTCTTGATGTTACCATTCAATCCCAGATTCTGCGGCTGCTGGATAACCTGAAAAACAAAATGAACGGCTCACTCATGCTCATCACCCATGATCTAGGTGTAGTTGCGCGGGTGGCAACACGGGTTGCGGTCATGTATGCCGGACAGGTTGTGGAATCGGCTTCAATAGCAGATATTTTCAAAGAGCCGCTGCATCCATACACGCAGGGACTGCTGAACTCGGTTCCACGTCTGGGATGCCGTGAGGAACTTACACCTATTCCCGGCAACGTCCCGGCTCTCCTTGACCTACCCAAGGGTTGCCGCTTCCACCCCCGCTGCAACCGGGCCTTTGACCTCTGCCGGGAACAGGAACCGCAAATCTTAAATAAAAACGGCAGACAGGTTCGCTGCTGGCTGCACACATAGAAATGGATTAACAATGAGTGAAAATATACTGGTAGTAAAAGACCTGAAACGCCACTACCCGGTCAGTGGCGGCCTGCTTTCCTTAACAAAAACAACACTTAAAGCGGTTAACGGTATTAGTTTAGAAGTAAAAAAAGGTGAAACTTTAGGGCTTGTAGGCGAGTCCGGCTGCGGCAAATCCACTCTTGCACGCTTGCTGACAGGGCTGGAAAAGCCGGATTTCGGTTCCATTGATTTCAAAGGCCGCCAGCTTAATAAGTGGACCGCAACTGAACGCAGCACCATGCTCCAGATGGTATTTCAGGACCCGTACTCATCACTCAACCCCCGCCAGCGTGTCGGAAACATCATTTCCGAATCCATGCGCATCCATAAATCCGGCAGCAAAGATGAAATCCAAAAACGGGTCGAAGAACTGCTGGTGCAGGTCGGTCTCAGGCCGGAGCACCGCAAGAGGTATCCCCATGAATTTTCGGGCGGCCAGCGTCAGCGCATCGCCATAGCAAGGGCCATTGCCATGAACCCGGACCTGATTATCTGTGATGAACCTGTTTCCGCACTGGATGTATCGGTACAGGCACAGGTCCTCAACCTGCTTAAGTCGATCCAGAAAGAATTCGGTTTAAGCTATGTATTCATATCCCATGACCTTTCTGTAGTCAGCCACATCAGCGACAGGGTTGCGGTCATGTATCTAGGCCAGCTCATGGAAATAACCACAGCTGAAAAACTTTACAGCAACCCCATGCACCCTTACACCCAGATCCTGCTTGATGCCGTCCCGGTTCCCGACCCCGAAATGCAGGGAGAAGATGTAATTATTGAAGGCGATATGCCCAGTCCAATCTCACCGCCGAACGGATGCCCCTTTCATACCCGCTGCCCCAAATCCATGGACATATGCTCCAAGAAAAAGCCGGACCTCAAAGAGACTGAAGAGGAACATAAGGTCGCCTGCCATTTGTATTAAATTTCAAAAAAAAGCCGGGACCAAGGTCCCGGCTTTAAATTTATTTAGCTCGTTCATTGTAGGCTTTTGCTAAGCCCCCGCCCGATGTTTCGCGGTAGAGGCTGGGTAGATCGTGTCCGGTTTCTTTCATGACCTCCACAACCTCATCAAAAGGTATACGGTGCGATCCGTCGGAAAGGATGGACATCTGGGCACGGGCAAGGGCACGGGTGGAAGCACAGGCGTTGCGCTCGATACAGGGAATCTGCACCAATCCGTCCACGGGATCACAGGTCAGTCCCAAGTGATGCTCAAGCCCCATTTCCGCTGCGTATTCGATCTGGCGCAGGGTTCCGCCCATTAGCTGGGTGGCAGCAGCAGATGCCATAGCGCAAGCCGATCCGACCTCACCCTGACAACCTACCTCGGCCCCGGAAATAGAAGCATTGGTCTTGATTACATTGCCGAAAAGTCCGGCAGTAGCCAACGCCCGCAGCAGGTCGTTCTCTTTGAGTTCATGAATTTCTTTGAGATAACGCAAAGTCGCCGGAACAATGCCGCAAGATCCGCATGTCGGCGCAGTGACTATTTCCCCGCCTCCGGCATTCTCTTCGGAAACAGCAAGCGCATATGCAGTGGTCAATCCGGTAAGCTGCATATCCGGTCCGGCAAGTCTGGTCCGGCGGTAATAGGATTTAGCCTGCCTGCGCAATCCGATGGAACCGGGTAGAACCCCCTCTTCATCCAGACCGCGTTCAAGGGAAGCTTCCATTACCTGCCACACTTCACGCAGGAAATCCCATATTTCAGGACCTTCACACTGCTCGACATATTCCCAGTAGTTAATACCCTTGTCTTCACAGTGTGCCATAATATCTGCAATGGTGCTCAAATCATAAACCGGTTCGGAAGACGATACCGACGCGCCTTCTTCACGGATTGCACCGCCGCCAACGCTGTATCCCTTCCATTTACCAATCACAGAACCGGAATCATCAAGAGCTTCGAAATACATGCCATTGGGGTGCTCCGGCATCTTCTCTTCAGCCTTCCAGACTATATCAGTCTTATCATCACCTAAAACACTGAGTATAGCCCAGTCTGTAAGGTGACCTTTACCGGTAGCAGCGAGACTTTCAAAAAGCGTCACTCTGAAACGCTGAGAATCAGGATACTTCTCCAAAAAATTTTCCGCAGCCATACGCGGCCCCATAGTATGACTGGAAGAAGGCCCCACTCCTATACGGTACAACTCTCTTAAAGACTCCATATCACCTGCCGCCTTGTAATATTTTTATTCATCCCCTGAAAACACACTGTGCTTTGCCATATTTTTACAACCCATATTACGCATTAACTAAAAAAGACAACCAAAAAATACTGATTACATGATCAATTTCATTTGGAAATCAGATAAAATGAATAAAAACAAAAAAATACCAATAAACAAAAATTAACAGCTACACTAAAGAACATCAATACAATCATAAAAAAAGCTCCCATCTTAAAGACAGGAGCTTTTTAAATTCCGGGGAACTAAAGAACTGTTAAGGCTTCGGGCAATGTTTCCACATACTGCTTGATCTGATCACGGACTTTGCGGAAACAATCCATCTGCTCTTCAAGTGACCCGCCCTTCTCTGCAATGTCCTTAGCCATACGCGGCGGATCATCAAAGCCCACATGGACAACTTTGCTGCCACCGGGAAAGAACGGACATGTCTCATGTGCATGGTCACAAACTGTAACCACGTAATCAATGGGCACATCTTTAAGTTCATCAATATGCTGTGATTTATGCCCGGAAATATCCACCCCGGCCTCAGCCATGACCTTTACTGCGCTGGGATTCAGACCATGAGTTTGAATTCCTGCAGAATAGACATCAATTACGTCGCCTTTAAGGTGACGGGTCCAACCCTCAGCCATCTGACTGCGACAGGAGTTACCTGTACATAAAAAAAGAAGATTCACCTTTTTAGTCATAATTTACCTGCTTCGATATTTTGCCAAAGAGCAAAACCAACTACCGAAGCTTTTATATCGAGTCAATATTCAAGCTATAAGTGTAACAAAAATGTCACCTACCGCCATTATTCAACTATGAGACCATGCTTTAACATATAGCGAGGCAACCTGATCTTCCACCTGTCCAATTCTGTCCGACTAAAAATAAACCGGCCCTGCTCAGGAATTACCGGTTTAATAGTATAGACAGGAGTACCATCAAGAATATCGAGAACCATTTTGCCCGCAGCCTTACCTTGAACTTCGCCGTTCATGACCATTCCGCCGACAGCCTTACCCTTACCAACGCTCATTTCCCAAAAAGCAAAAACCGGAACCGGCGAATTCGCAGAGGTCCACTCAAGAATCTCCTCACTATCCACATGATTGTCATCTTCAAAGACTCGATGATACAACCCTATGACAATTGCTTTGTAGTCATTTTTGCGGGCATCCAGAATCGTCTTTCTCCAGTCCTTCATGCATGAAATAAGCTCTATATCAGTGGTGATACCGCTTATTTCCTGACTATCTTCATCATTAAAGATAGCTGTTTTGAAAGCCTGTGATGTTGTACTCTCATCCAGCAGGATAAGGACTTTATCAGTGCCGATAAACAACAGCTCCTTAAGATACTTAACTGTTCGCTTATAGAGAGGACGTTCAAGCACCCCGGTAATATTTCTACCCAGTGGAGCGTACTTACGCGGATTGCTGTTGACCCCCATGTAAACAACCGGAGTACCTGTCACAAGAAAACGTTCAGCCAGCAGCAACATGGCATTGTCATCAGCAAGGACAACAACATCCGGCTTTATATCCAAATAGCACTGCCAAGCCAGATCAGCACGCTCAGAGTACTCGCTGGCTGGCAGCCTTTTAGTATCCATTTGGAAATCAAACAGCTCAACCTTATCACCAAGTACACCTTCAAGTCCTTTATTCAACTCCTGATCCCACTTGTATCCGCTGTGGTAACTTTCTATTAATAGAACGCGCGGCTTCGCCTGAACCGCAGCAGCAGAGACCAGCATTACCATCAATGCAAAGAGCAAGAATAAATTTTTCAAATGAAACTCCCTGAGTAAAACAATGCGAGCATGGAGCTTAATTTACGACCCAGACCGTGCATCCGACAGCTGACTGCACGACTTTAGTGGAAACAGAGCCAAACAAAAATTCCTCTGCTTTGCTTACTCCGCGTCTGCCGATTACAATTGTTCCGTACCCGCCCTCTTCCCGGATGCGCAGAATATCCATACCAATGCTTCTTCCTGTGGAGCAGATGTCTGTTTCATGAAACGGCGACTTGCAACTTGCAAAATATTCGGTCCGCACTTCCTGCGAATTAACTCCCATGGAAATCAATTTCTTTTCGGCTTCGGCAAGCTTTGCCTTGATCTCCTGCTCATTCTCGGCGCACTGATTTTCCCAAGCCTGGTCATCAGGAAACATATCTTTTTCCGGCAGCCTCTCCACATAAAACAAAACAACTTCGCCACCGGAACAATTTCTTGCAATATTTCCTACATATTCCACAGCCTTAAATGAATTTTCGGAACCATCAAAAGCAATCAGCATCTTCATGTTCTTCATCTCGACTTCCTCCCTGCTGCAAAAACAGCATGAAAATGTCTACAAACCGCGAATTTCTTTCAAACTCATATTCATATCATAAATCAATTCATCCACACTTTCATAAAAAACAGTGCTTGAGGATGAAAAGTGCATCAATATATTATTCAATGATTCTGGAATGTAATCATATATTTTGCGCAGATTTACGATCCTGTTGCCGATAATAACGGAGTAATCCCCCGGATTGATTGTCCTCAGAATTTCGGGATCAATACTGTGATCAAATAAAGTCTGCGAGGTAAGATTGGCCTTGCCCACCAGATAGATAAGGATGCTTCCCAGCCCGAAAACATCAAGCCCGAACGGATTCTCGTAAAGCTCAAAAGCATAGTCGAAATCAATCCAGCGGTAATCGCCAGTCCCGTACTCAACCCATAGATGATCGCGACGGATGTCACCATGCTTTTCATCATGGTCATGCAGAAACTTGATGGCTTCACAAGCCCCGATATACTTTTCAAAAATATCTGGAAAATGCTCATAAAAATATGTCCGGTGATCTGCCTGAATATTGTATACCCAGACATCCAGACGCTTGCCCCGGATAATATCAAGTACCCGGACATTGTTTCCGGCGGAGTCTTCTCCGGAGTATCCTTGCATGAAACGCATATCACCACGGACAAGATCAAGAATACGTGCTTCCTTGCGGGGACTGCGGTAACATTCAATTTTGAATGGACCTATATTCATGGGAAATTTTTCATAGAAGGCGAGCTTCAAAATCTGAGGCTGACCGTCCTCAAGTCTCTTGCAGCGTTTCACCCAATATTTGGGATCATCAAGGCCGAATCTACGCTCCATTTCATTCTTCGAGACAAAAAAGTGCTCATCACCCAACTTAATTACATCGCTGAAATCAATATTCATGAACTCAGTGGTATCAGTGTACAAATTCCCGAACCGGGAACTACGGTAATCAGGCAGGTACATTTTAATCAGATCCCGAACTTCCTTACTCATGGTCAACTCCCGCGATTGAGGCTGCTCAGCTAATCTACTTCAAACCTTACCTAATATTTAACACACCACTACAAATAAAGAAAGAAAAACAGATTTACCCTACTTGGAATATTCCTGCTTAATTGTAATATCTAGTATGTCTGCCCTTGCCTGTCTTCAATTTGTACTTTAGATTTATGAATTGGAGGATTAATTGAATCAAAAGAAATATTCACTGAACGAATTAGGCTGGAAAGACTGCTTCAAAAAACAATACGAAGCTGAAGACAGTGCTAAATATCTCCCCGCACGGGTAACCATGACCCACAAGGGCCATCTGGTTGTTTCCACCGGCGAATCTGAATTGTTATTGAAGATTGCCGGGAAAGGTATCGGAAGCCTAAACGAACAACCGACAGTTGGTGACTGGCTGCTTATGGATCGTGAAACAATGGTCCCGGTTAAAGTTCTGGACAGGACCAGCCTGCTGCAACGCATGGCTCCGGGGCAGGAAGTTAAGCTGCAACCCATTGCCGCCAATATCGATACACTTTTCATTGTTTCGTCCTGCAATACCGAGTTCAACCTGAATCGAATTGAACGTTACATCTGCCTTGCCCTTGAAGCCGGAGTGGATTTCACGCTGGTCCTGACCAAGGAAGACCTGACCGAAGAAGCGCAACAATACCGCAAGCAGGCTGAGCATCTACATGAAGGCATGCCTATTGTAACCATTAACGGCAAAGACCCGGAAAGTGTTGAATGTCTCCAAAAATGGTTCAGACCAGGCGAAACAGTAGCCCTGCTCGGCTCTTCCGGTGTCGGCAAGACAACCCTGCTCAACACCGTCAACGGCACTGAAAAAGAAAAGACCGGGGCCATCCGCCATGGCGACGACAAAGGTCGGCATACCACAACAACCCGTTCTCTGCATGTAATGAAATCAGGCGCACTGCTCATTGATGTTCCGGGAATCAGGGAACTGCAGCTTCATGACTGTCATGCGGGTATCAACCGCGCTTTCAGTGAAATAGTCGAAGCAGAAGATATGTGCCGTTTCTCAGACTGCAGCCACAAGCGCGAACCCGGTTGCGGTGTCCGTGAAGCACTCGAAGACGGCAGCATTACCCAACGCAGGTTGGATAATTACCTGAAGCTTAAAGAAGAAGCTGAAAAAAATACTGAAGAAATAGCTGAACGCACAAAACGCAAGGACGGGAAGAAAAAGAACTATTCCCGTAAGTGGAAAAAATAAAAAGGCATTTGATGTGCTTCACGCCTAAATTAAAAGATTTCGCCTACGGCGGCTAAAACCCTTTTTAAATAAGGCTTTTAAGAATCACAAAAACTTTCAATAAGCTTCGCTGAATTTGATACTGAAAAGCGGGATGACTTTTATCGTCATCCCGCTTTTTATTTCAGTACCGGCTGATCTTCTTGGGCAACTTGATCACACAAAATAATTAAAACAAAACTATAAAAGATTTACTTAACGTTTCTCAATAGCAGACAACGCTTCGCCCACCTCAGTATAATCAAACTTAAAGCCAGCAGAAATCAAATTTACCGGCATCACAAACTGACCACCCAGAAGCAACTCTTCGGCCATCCTGCCCAGTATTAATTTCATAACAAAGGCGGGAGCACGCAAAAAAACCCGCTTGCCAAAGACTCCCGCCAGGGAATCGGCAAACTGATTGAAGGTCAACGGGTGGATCGAGCTGAGATTAAATATGCCGCGGCATTTCTCGTTCTCAATCAAAAAGATTATCGCGCGGACTTCATCTTTGATATGAATCCATGAGACACCCTGATGCCCCTCGCCCAGATAGCTGCCTAATCCCATCTTGAACGGAGTAATCATTTTTGCCAGAGCACCCCCATTACCCAACACCATGGAAGTTCTGATAATCGCCCGTCGCACACCATGCTCTTCCACCGTTTTGGAACTTGCTTCCCATTTTTCCACTACATCAGAAAGAAACAGATCCCCCTTGGGCGAAGTTTCATTAACCGGCTCAGGACCGCAATTGCCGTAATAACCGATTGCGGAACCCTGAATGACAACCTGAGGTTTAACTTTTGCCTTTGCTACAGCCTCGCTTACAGCCAGCCCAGCATTGACCCTGCTGTTGAGGATAGATTCCTGCTTGGCCTTGCTCCACCGTCCGGAAGCAATGTTGTCTCCGGCAAGATTAACAATAGCGGCAGCACCGTCCGCATACTCCGCCCATCCCGATGAACTCTGACCGTCCCAAACAACATTCCGCACACCGGAAATTTCGGAAGGACGGCTGGAACGGGTCAAACATATAACCTGATACCCTTTGGCAACCAACTCACGACTCAAACTCTTCCCGATAAATCCGGTTCCGCCGGTAACTACAACTCGCATGGTCCCTCCCTGCCGCAAATCAACACTTTGACTTGTCTATCGGCAACTGAATTACAAAACGGGTCCACTCCCCAGGCATGGAATCAACTTCCATGGTTCCGTCATGGTGTTCTGCTACAATAAAATAGGAAACCGAAAGCCCCAACCCAGTACCTTTACCCACTTCTTTAGTGGTGTAAAACGGTTCAAAAATTCTTTTGCTTACCCTTTCATCCATGCCGGGTCCATTATCTTCAACCTCAACCCGGACCATGTCCCCGGCACGCTTAACCCGTAAAATCAAACGCGGCCCACCTGTCTCATAATGCTTGCTTTGCAAGGCCTCGGCACCATTGCGGATGAGATTCAAAAAGACCTGTTGAATCTCACTGCTTTCACACCATGCATTAGGAACACCGCCTTCATATTCTCGAATAACCTCAATCTGCTTGAAGTCATACTTTTCATTCAAATTATAGCTGCTGGAAACAAGGTCCACGGTCTTATCCAAAAGGACCGTCAAGGCATGATACCCTTTTACTTTATCACTCTTGCGACTGAAACTCAGCATATTTGATACAATATTAGAAGACCGGACTCCCGCCTCATATATGCTATCAATCTTACGAAAAACTCCTCTCTTTTCCATATAACCGTGGACAGCATTCATGCAGGTTCCGCACTCCCTGGCAACAGCATCGTTTTTTTGCAGGCCGGAGGATGTCTGGCGAATGATGTTCTGGACATTCCCTAAAATAACCGCCAGTGGATTATTTATTTCATGGGCCATTCCCGCAGCCAGCCCGCCAATAGAAAGCATCTTGTCACTCTGCATCACCATCTGCTCAAAATTCATGCGCTCGGTGATATCATCAACACGTATGACTGCACCTTCCATCCCGGATTCAGTCAGGGGATAAATAGTCACAGTCTCATAGCGAACCTGCATATCCACATATCGGCGGACCATCCGGTCAACTTCCTGCTCACCGCTTTGAAGGGAGTTCCGCACTCGGTCCAACTGGGCGCTCAGCTCCGGAACTGCTAACTCCAAAGCTTTATCCAGTACTTGATCCCGACTGCGTCCATAAACTTTTTCGGCTTCTATATTCCACTGGTTGATGCGGCATTCTTTATCAACGCCAATGATGGCAGACGGCATGGAGTTAATTATGCTTGCCAGATACTGCTGTGTTTCTTTTAAACTCTTTTCAACGCGATGCCGTTCCTTAAGCTCTGAACGCAATTCTTCAGTCTTCTTCCGGACCTTATGCCGCAGCAGACCGACCCAGAGTATAAACAGCAAAAGAAACGCCAGCAAAGGAGTCAAAACCAGAAATGCATAATGGAGAATCTTATCGTAAAGGGTTTTGCGTTCATAAACTCCGAACCACTTTTCATAAATCTCATCATACTCACCTGATTTCTTAATCAGGTTCAACCCCTCGTTCAGCCTGCTCAATAATTCCTGATCATCCTTACGGACAGCAAAACAATATTTACCGAAGGCAAAATCGGCTCCGGTTGTTTCCAGATTATCTATCCCCTGCTCAGAAGCACGGAACAGATTCAACAACTTCCCCAACAGAGCAGCATCATGCTTGCCAGACGCAAGGATTCTCAATGCATCGTCCTGATATGCGACAGGAACGATTGTGGCATCAGGATAGTGTTCAAGGGCATAGTCATGCATGATATCGCTGCGCTGGACGAGTATTTCCTTACCATGCAAATCATCAAGACCTTTAATAGGCGAACCTTTGCGGACAAAAATTGAGTGGGATACAATATTATGAGGAATGGAAAAGCTGAAAAGTTCTGTACGGGCAGGAGTAAAAAACATACCGGAGACCACGTCGCTGGCTCCTTTTTCCAGATTTTCTATAACTTCGCCCCAAGGGCGAAGATTGATTCTGGCATCAAGATCGGATGCTTTAGCTACGGCACGAATAATGTCTATATTGAATCCCTTCGGAACATCATCCTCCAAGTATTCATATGGAGGATAATTGCTGTCTCCTTCCACAAGAATACTTTCGGCATAAACAGACGTAGCCGAAACAATCCCAATAAGCACCAGCAACAAAGCAATTACTTGCCTTGCTGCATTTATCACTGCAAACAAAACGCACTCCCTTGTTCACAACTTAAAGCCGTACAACATCCACCCTAAAGAAATTCAAAAACAATAATAGGTCATCCATATAGCTTCTGTCCAGAAATTACATAAAATCAGCATTGAAAACAAAAAACCCCGTGCAGTCGAAACTGCACGGGGCAATAGAATCACAACAATCAGAAAGCTATGCAGCTTTCAACGCTCTGCTGATGAAATTCAAAATTTCCTTGTAAAGACTTGGCGGACTATACGGGGTGAGCAGATTGGTTCTGACTGCACCTACCAGATTGCAGAGCACTACAGAAGCAGTCTCTGACACAGGCACACTCGGGATTGAACCGTCACGCACTCCACGGGCAACACAGTTTTCCAACAGGACCGGAATCTGAACGAATTTATGGACCATAGCGTCACGATCCTCGCCGGTTTTGAGATCACTGTAAGGCGAACACCTGATCAGCACCAAAAAATCCTCATCGGGATCAACTGAGAACTCAAGGTAACGGCGGGCAAACCTGTAGACAGCATCAAAGCCGTTTTCCGCCTGCACGACTTCATCCTGCAAAGCCTGAGTCAAACGTTCAGCAACATCGAAACCTGCCGCACGAAAAAGCTTTTCCTTATTCCCATAATGATGAGACAGCAGTCCTACCGCGACACCGGCGCGATCTGCAATTTTCTTGAATGTGGTACCGCTGTAACCCAGCTCGCCGAAAAGCTCCTTGGCCGCCTTTAAAACTGTATCCTTTTTGGTCATTATAAAGTCTCGTTATTTCAATTTGTTGAAATTTATCGACACAAAAAATCATTACACGGAAATTCAAGCAAAGGTCAACTCTGAAAGTGGTCACCCCTTTAATCTCAAGCCTTATGAATATTAAATCCCTTCTCCAAAGAACTCATACCCACAGCCTTTGCCGTTAAAGAACAAAAGCCCCTCCGGTGGTGGAGGGGCCTATGCTTTAAGGAATGGAAACGGAAGGTGTTTTACTAAGCTGATCTTTTAAAACCATGTGTACGATAATTATTCGTACATCTGAAATCTTATCCGATCAAAATTGATGTCCATCAGACCCGGGGAGAGATGCGGGCTTCCCCCCGTGTTGTGTCAAAGTAACTCTTACAATCAGCTGCTGAGGTTGAATCGTCATCCAACTTTATCAGGCGAAGCTTTCAAACTAACTCCCGGAAACCCCTACAGTCGCCGAAGGCAGGAAACATGCTAAACCTGAAGGCTGCATCAGCCCTTGCAGACATCTACCCTGAACTCGTTTTCAGAGCGACATCAACTGGAAACAATATCTACGTTCAGTTTTGAATCCTGTCAACAAATTTTTTTATTTTTTTGATCATTTAATCAATTTCACACATAAAATACTGATTTAAAAGAACATAACAACGAAAAAACACTCTCTAAAAAACCTAATTTACCGACTTGAAACTGGGTAATTTTGACCCGAAAAAGAACTGATCAACTATTCAACCATATCAAATTCATAGACTCAGGCAAGAGACAGAATAGATACTGTTGCAGCAAAACGGAGCTTAAAGTAATGTACTCAAAACACCCTTAAGGAGAACAAACATGATCTTTTCGAAAATACTCATCCCGGTTGACGACTCCAAGCATTCAGCACAGGCACTGAAATACGCAACCTCCCTTGCCGAAATGTCCGGCGCAAAGCTTATAGTCCTCCACTGCCACCGCCCGGTCCCCACCGGACTGGGGGAACCCAATTTCCAGAAAGCGATCGACAATGCCACCCGCGAATCATACGCCGTACTTGAAAAACAGACTGCGAACATCAAAGACAAAAACATCAATTATGAAGAAAAAATTATAGGAGGATCAACTGCGAAATCAATCAAAACGGTTGCCGAAACTGAAGGCTGCGACCTGATCATTATGGGCTCCAAAGGCAAATCAGACCTTGAAGGACTTGTTGTCGGCAGCGTCACCCACAAAGTGCTGCACACTGCGCAATGCCCTGTACTGGTCGTAAAATAATCCCGGTATTTTTAAAAATATTACAATCTATAATTAAAATGAGATTGTAATTAAATTTGTTTTCAACTAAGTATTTCAAAAGTTATTATTGATATTTTTAATTATTCATCCCAGCAGATGGAGAGTTTAATGCGGCTTTTGACACGATCTGATTTTGACGGCCTTGCCTGTGCGGTTCTGCTCAAAGAAATAGGAATCATGGACAACTGGATGTTTGTCCACCCGAAAGATGTGCAGGACGGACGCTATCCCGGCGACCCCAACGACATAGTTGCCAACGTTCCTTATATTGAAGGATGTGGATACTGGTTTGACCACCATTCCAGTGAAGACGAACGCCTTAACATGGACTTCGACTACAAAGGCATGTCCAAATCAGCCAAAAGCGCGGCCCGCGTTATATGGGAATATTTTGGCGGCAACGATAAGTTCGGCGACAAGTTCGACGAAATGCTTCATTACGTCGACAAGGTGGACAGCGGCGACCTCAACGCCGAAGAAATAGCCGACCCCAAAGGCTGGATACTGCTCGGTTTCATCATGGACCCGCGCACCGGGCTGGGACGATACAGGCATTTCCAGGTGAGCAACTACCAGCTCATGGAGCACCTCATTGACTACTGCCGCGAACTCCCCATAAGCGCGATTCTCGAACTTCCCGATGTCAAAGAACGCGTGGACCTCTACTTTAAAAGAGATCAGCAGTTCCGCGAAATGCTGAAAAACCGGACAGAAATGTTCGGCAACGTGGCAATTCTCGACCTCCGCGAACAGGAAGAAATATATCCCGGAAACAGGTTTACCCTTTACTCCATGTTCCCGGAGTGCAACATCAGCATCCAGATCATCTGGGGTAAGATGAAGCAAAACACAGTTTTTTCTGTCGGACACAGCATCCTCAACCGCACCAGTAAAGTAGACGTAGGTAGCGTAATGCTCAAATTCGGCGGCGGCGGGCACAAGCAGGTCGGAACCTGTCAGGTCCCCCACGACGAAGCAGACGCTGTACTGGGTCAGATGGTTGCCATGTTCATGAACAAAAAATAAAATTATAAGAACCTGAGCGGATTTCCGTTCAGGTTCTTTTTTGGAAGTATTGTTTATTTAAGATTGACACGCAATACAAAAAGTCAATACAAAATAAACATGAACTTTAGTCACGCAGAAATACTTTCCCCGGAAGCTATAGACAGAATAGAGCTACCCCTGCTCCTATCTGAAGTCATCGCAGGCTTTCCCTCTCCAGCAGATGATTACATCGATAAAAAGATGGACCTCAACGAGCAGCTTATCAGCAACAAAGCCGCAACCTTTCTGGTACGCGCCTATGGCGATTCCATGCTTGATGCCAACATCAAAGAAGGCGATATTCTGATAGTAGACCGGTCCAAAGACGCCCACCACAACTCGATCATCATTGCGGTAGTCAACGGTGAACTGACCGTAAAAAGAATAAAGCAACAAAACGGCAGAATTTATCTTATTCCTGAAAACACGGATTACTCCCCGCTGGAAATAACAGCCGAAACATCTTTCGAAATATGGGGCGTGGTCACATACATAATCCACAAGGCAGTCTAATGAGGATCTTCGCACTGGTGGATTGTAATAATTTCTATGTGTCCTGTGAGCGTCTTTTTCGCCCGGAACTCAAGACCAGCCCTGTGGTTGTCCTTTCCAACAACGACGGCTGTGTCATAGCCCGGTCGCAGGAAGCCAAGAACCTGAACATCCCTATGGGCGCTCCGGCCTACAAGTATAAAAATTTTTTCCTGCACCACGGGGTTGAAATATTTTCATCCAATTACGCCCTCTACGGAGACCTCTCCCAGAGGGTGACCGCCTCCCTTGCATCAATCACCCCGGATCTTGAAGTTTACTCTATTGATGAATCCTTCCTCGAATTCCCGCCCTGCATGCTTCGGGAACTGCCATCTATAGGCCGCGAAATCAGAGAGAGAATTCTAAAATGGACCGGGATTCCAGTCTCTGTGGGCTTCGGGGAAACGAAAACACAGGCCAAGCTGGCCGCATCGTTCGCTAAAAAACATAAGCAGACCGGCAGAACCTTCAGTCTTTGCGGCCGCAACGATATGGACCGCCTGCTGGAGAGAGTCCCGGTCACTGACATCTGGGGCATCGGTAGACGACACGGTAAAAAACTAACCGCTCGAGGAGTAAATACTGCCCGCGCCTTCCGTGACCTGCCCAACCTGTGGCTCAAAAAGAATATGTCCATAACCGGACTGCACACTGCTTTTGAACTACGCGGAACTCCCTGCTTTGAGCTGGACAATACCCCTCAGCCCAAAAAAAGCATATCATCCTCCCGTTCTTTCGGACGCCCCGTTTCCACCCTCACCGACCTTGAAGAATCCGTAGCAACCTATGTGGCCCGGGCCGGAGAAAAACTGCGCGAGCAGAATTCCTTGACCGGTGGGGTTATGGCCTATCTGACCACCAACCGATTCAACAATCTGCCACAATATTCCAACTCGGCAACACACATGTTTTCCATTGCCACAGACTACACCCCGGAACTGATCCGCATTGCGCAATCATGCATCCGATCTATCTATAAGGAAGGATACAGCTACAAGAAAACAGGCGTAGTCCTGCTTGATCTCTGCGGCAAGTACAACCGCCAATGCAATCTGCTGGAACTGGAGCGTGAGGATAATCCGGTCAAAAAAGATAAACTCATGAACCTGCTGGATGCAACAAACTCCCGCTTCGGACGCCAGACCCTGAGCTATGCTTCAGAGGGAATCGAACAGCCATGGCAGATGAACAGAAAATTTAAATCACCGGCCTACACGACCTGCTGGGACGAACTGCCCAGCATAGGCTAATTCTGTAAAATCAAAAATATATAACCTGCCTAAGACCACCCCCTCCTTTAACAGTAGAGTAAAAAGGCAAAATCCTGTCCCGATCCTGCTTGCCCATTCGAAAAGTTTCGGGCATTAAACGAAGTGCAAGTAAAACTCAAAAGCCCTAACCGGGGAAAAACAGGATTACTGATTCACAAAATTATGAGTAAAAAATTCAATCGCATCAGGAAAACAGCCTCTCTCATCGGACTGGCCCTGATAACCGCAGCATTACTTACCGGCTGTGGCACAAAAAACGAAGCCGCAGGGCTTCACCAGACAGGCGCAGTCGCCTTCATGCTCAATAAAGACAAGGCGGCTTCTGTTTACTTTGAAAAAGCAATCGACTCCAACCCGGAATACGGCCCCAGCTACATCATGCTCGGGGATTGCTACCTTCGGGAAGGCAAGTACAAGGAAGCGGTTGACGTTATCAGCAAAGGCCTCAACCTTGAGCTGGAACAGGGACACATCAGACTGGCCCACCGTAAGCTGGCACGGGCTTACAAGGAGCTTGGAAATTCCGAGAAAGCCCTTGAGCACATAACCATCTATACCCGCATGTCAGTCTGGCAGGATAAATTCACAGCCCAGAAAATATCCGACACAGAGAACTTCGTGGCGGAGCTTAGTCTTCCTGAAGACAAAAAAAATCTGGCGGTGGATAAAATCATCGAAGAGTCCACAAAAGCCAAATCCGGACCGAATTCGACAGAACCGAAAGATGAAGAAACAGACATCCTCGGGATGCTGAGCTTCGGCCTCATCTAATCAACCGTCTGCCTGAGTAAAACCAATCCCGCATTTTGATGACAGAATGCGGGATTTTATTTTTTCTGACGCCAGTTGTGCCAACTTTAGAAATTTGACGAAATGCGCGTGTTTGTTTTATCAGGGCAAGCTGAAATGAATTCTGGCTGAACCCATGTCCGAAAAATCGGATCGTCATGAAAGGTCAACTTCCAACAAAACCACCAACCTAACTGCTCTAACTGGTTATAATTTTGTCTCCACACCCGGAGCAGGCACCATTATACCTACGTAAGTGTCAGTTATATTTAGCTTGACAGAAGCCTTATTTGGCTTAAAACGGTTGCGTATTTTTGTAAAAAAACAGTCTACCAAAAATCATATATTGAAATTAACCAGAAAGACTCAGGAGAGTCGTTTTGAATCCCAAAACAGATAAAGTACTTATTGCTAACCGAGGCGAAATCGCCGTACGCATCATGCAGGCGTGTAAAGATCTCGGACTCAGTTTTGTCAGTGTATACACGGAAGAGGACAAGGACTCAGGACACATCACCATGGCAAAAAAGCTTGGCGGTGAAGCTGCAGTCTATAAAATCAGGTCTTACAACGATGCCGGGGATATTCTCTCTGTTGCGGACGAGACCATGTGTACTGCGGTTCATCCCGGATACGGTTTCTTTTCCGAAAACTTCCGGTTTGCACGCAGGGTAACCGAGCGTGACCGCCCCATGACCTTTATCGGTCCTTCATGGTGGGTAATCCGCGATCTCGGTGACAAAATCAACACCAAACGTCTGGCTAGAAAGCTCGACGTTCCTACCATTCCCGGCTCCGACAGAGCAATCTACGACGAGCTGGAAGCAGAAGAAATCGCATCCAACCTGTTCGAATTCCAGAAAGAACAGGGTGTACGCAACCCCGTAGTTCTCGTTAAAGCCTCCGCAGGCGGTGGAGGAATGGGTATTGACGAAGTTTACTCCATCGAGGAATTCCGTCAGGTATACCGCCGCATCAGAAACTACTCCCTGCGTACCTTCAACGACGAAGGCGTACTCATTGAGCAGCGTATCTTCAACTTCAACCACCTTGAAGTTCAGATTGTTTCCGAACGTTCCGGTAAAAAACACGTCCACTTCGGCACCCGTAACTGCTCCGTACAGAGCCCCGGACGCCAGAAGAGGATCGAAATTGCTCCCGGATTCTGCCCGGAAAGCATCGCTTACTCCTTTGATGCAAAGAAAGTTCTCGACGATATCGTTGAACACTCTTTGAACATGGCCCGTGAAATCAACTACGACAACGTAGGAACATGGGAATGGATTGTAACTCCTAAAGGCGCACCCTTCCTCATGGAAGTCAACACCCGTATTCAGGTTGAAAACGGTGTTTCTGCTGCCATCTCCCGTATCAAAGGCAATTCTGATGTGAACCTGATCAAAGAACAGATCAGACTCGCTCTGGGTGATGATATGGGCTACACTCAGGATGACATCACCTTTGAAGGTGTGGGAATCGAATACAGGATCATTGCTGAAGATACTGATGAAAAATTCGCACCATGGGCAGGCAAAATCGAAAATCTCCACTGGGACGAGCACGAATGGCTCAAGATGCACACCCACATCCCCAAAGATCTGCCCTATCAGATTCCCACAGAATTTGACCCCAACCTGGCACTGGCCATCATCTGGGGCAAAGACCTTGAAGAATCCAAGAAACGCGGACTCGAATTCCTGAATGAATTCGTTCTGGAAGGTAAGGACAGAAAGGAAATTTCCCTTAAGTCCAACCTCAAGTTTCTGGCCAAGAAATCAACAAACATACTGGAATTCTAATAATACATTATGGATATTGAAAAAAAACTGGACGGGTTGGTCAAGCGGGTCCAGTATGCGCGTGATATTCTCGGTGAAGCCGAGGACAGACGCCTTACTGCCTTTGCGGGCAAGCTTGATGCATTCCTTGAAACCAGCATAAACAAGACTCAGGAAGAGCTGTGGGACAAACTCAACACCTACGATGAGAGCCTCGCAGTACTGGAAAAAGACCTCGATAAAACCCTGTCCGCCATGGACAAGGTTCGTATCGTACGTCACTCCGAAAGAATCTGCCTCGAAGACATCCTTGAAAACGTCTACGACAACTACACTGTCGTCGGCGGTAAGGATGATATGAGCATCGACCCCGGCATGGTCATCGCCCGTGCCTATATCACCCGGCGCGTGGGCAAGAAAGTCCACAACCAGCCGGTTATGGTCGTTGGTCAGGAAAAAGGCCACGGTCAGGAATTCCGCAACGGCGGCTGCATCAAGCCCTGGGGTAATGCCAACGCCCTGCGCTACATGAAAGTTGCCGCCCGCGAAAACATTCCCATCCACACCTACGTATTCACTCCCGGTTCCTTTCCCGTGGAAGATTACCCCGGAGCAGCACAGCAGATCGCGGAAAACATCTACGAAATGTGCGGCCTTGATGTGCCTGTCATTTCTGTTATTTCCGAAGGTGGTTCCGGTGGTGCGGAAGCAATCGCCATGGCCGATAAAAGGCTCATGCTTTCCCATGGTTACTACTCTGTTATCTCCCCCGAAGGTGCTGCCGCTATTGAAGGCCGTATCCGCGGCGGAGAACGTGCACCGACCGAACTGATCGAAACCTGCGCGAAATCCCAGTGTATCACTGCGGACGACAACCTGCGTTTCGGCTACATCGACGGCATCATCCGCGAACCAGCACTCGGTGCACGCCCCGTACATTTTGATTTCTACAAGATGGTCCGTGCGGAAGTTATCCGCGCAACCGACGAAGTTGTGCTGAGCGTTAAGGGCCTGCGCCTGTTCAGTAAAGCGGCCATCAAGAACCGCAATAAAAAAGATCTCACTGACGAATCCGTATTCGTTCGCTGGCAGATCAGCCCCAATGCCAAAGACCGCCTGCTCTGGAAGCGTTACAAGAAGTACCGCCGCATGGCGCAGGACAGTTTCGAGGACAAGCGTTCTTTCCTCGAAAAGCTCAACTCCGCAAAAGTTGACGCTATGGCCGCAGCGTACTCCACTGTCCGCTACGATATGATCAGAAAGTACCAGTCCAAGATTCAGGCCCTTGCCGAAGAAGCCAAGGACGAAATGCACGTCGTAACCAACAAGTTCGACAAGCTCAAGCACATGCTCATCGGCAAGATGGGTGCTGGCTCCAAAACCAAGTCCGAAGTTGAAGCGGCTCTGACCAAACTCTCCGAAGATGCGGAACCGGACGTACCACCGTCTGATTACCGCCACTACGTCAGCCCCCGTGCCAGCGAAGACAAGGAAATTACCTGTCCCAACGCTGAGAAAAACGGCTGTCTCGAAATCTGGTCCCGCGACCTGTTCGACGAATTCGCCGGGGTCTGCCCCACTTGCGGTCATCATTTCCCCATGGAATACCGCTGGTACATGGCGAACCTTTTCGACTGGGGCACAGTGCGGGAGTTCAACAAATCCATCTGCTCCGCAAACCCCACCGGCTTCCCCAACTTTCAGGAGAGGCTGGATGCTGCAAAAGCCAAAACAGGTCTGCAGTCCGGTTGTATCACCTTCGAAGGTGCCATCAAGCACACTAAGGTGACCTGTGCAACCTTAGTAGCCCCCTTCCGCGGCGGCTCCGTAGGTGCAGCAGAAGGTGAAAAATTCATCCGCGCCCTTGAACTGGCAGGTAAGAAACGTTACCCCTTCCTCGCATACGTACACGGTACTGCCGGTATCCGTATTCAGGAAGGTACCAACGGCCTTATCCAGATGCCGCGTGTAACCATGGCTGTACGCCGCTACATCGAGTCCGGTGGACTGTATATCGTTCTCTACGATACCAACTCCTACGCCGGCCCGGTAGCAAGTTTCCTCGGCTGCTCCCCCTACCAGTACGCTGTGCGTTCTTCACGCATCGGCTTTGCCGGTCCGGGCGTTATCAAAGAAACCACCGGTATGGATATTCCGCCGGATTACCATTCCGCATACAACGCGCTTTCCAGAGGTCACATTCAGGACATCTGGGACCGCCGCGATATCCGCAGAAACCTGCATCAGGCATTCCTGACCGTAGGCGGACGCAATCTGTACTACAGATAATATCCACACACCCCTCATATACAGAACGCCCCCTGCTCCTTCGGAAACAGGGGGTGTTCTAGTCTGCAGCTAAGCTCTTTAATTAAAATCAAATCAAGCGTTCCTTCAAACCTTCAAGAAACATATCAACCGAATTCTAATATAATACGACTCAACTTTCCCAATAAAAAGAAACCTTTTTCCCGCCAATTTCCATTTCAATACCAGTAGACTCCTGCAAAATAAAATATGCTGTCACAGTTCCCGATAGTGGTATACAATAACTAAGGACTGAAATTTTTAAAGCAGGAGGCAGAAAATGAAACAAGCTGTAAGACTTTTAATTCTGGTAATTTTTACAACCCTCCTGCTGCCTGCAGTTTCTATGGCCGGGAGCATGGCCGATGGACTGCAATGCCCTTCTGACTGGCAGAGAACAAAACAGATGCCCCCGCTGCTAAGATACCGCACTCTTCTCAAACGATGCGTTCCGCAAACTAACGACGCGGTGATTGAACTATATGCCACCAGCAGTGCTTCAACTTCTCTGGTTGCAGAACTCGACAAGTGGACTCAAGATTTACGGCGTAACGGCATGCCCTACCAACGCCTTTTAAACGAACAACCGGGACACGTATCCGGATATCCGGCAATACTCAGATTCTTTTCAGGATGGGACCGCGATGGGAAATGGTATGACTCTTACCTTGTCGTTTCAAACTACAGGGGAACAAATTATATTTTCGTAGGCTACGCGATGAAAGGACATGACCGGGTCAGAATTCAAATGAGAAATTCCATGAATGCATGGCATTATCCCGGAGTTTCCGGGCCGACCAATTCCGGTTATTCAAATACCTACAACAATAACCAGCAAAGCCTTCCTGACCAAAACCCGACTATCAATTCAAACACCAACCCCGATACCAACGTGACTGTCAACGTAAACAGACCGGGCTGCACGCGTCAGGGCAGCTATAATCCCCCGCCTGCCGCTACAAACAACAACTCCTATTCTAACACTCAGGATACGGGATATTCCAACTCAGGCAACACTTATCAAAACAAGCAGGACCCCAAACCGGCCAACAACAAACCTGACAACTCAAACAACAATGACACCCAGAACAATCGCCCGTCTGACAACAAATATCTTGATTATATTCTGAACTAAGAAAAGCCCCTTGCAACCGAGGTTGCAAGGGGCTTATATCTACAGCGGTACTTTAAAACCGAACTATTACTTCTTGCCTTTCTTTTCCTGAGCGATGCGCTCCATATCTTCTTCATAGGAAGCGATATTCCAAGGGAAGGATTTACGGGCGGTCATGACTGCAAAATTCTCAACTTCCTGCACCCACTGGCGATAATCTTCCAGCACACGCTCACCAAGGGGTGTCAGGCTGCAACCTTTACGGCCTCTGGTTTTCAGCACCAGAGAATCGCCGAGAACTTCTTCAGTATTTTTGAGTCTGCCCCAAGCCGCACGGTAGGACATGCCGAGTGCTTTGGCCGCTTTGTTGAGCGAACCCTGTCTTTCAATCTGCTCCAGCAGCTGAGCCCTTCCGAGACCGAAAAGCATACCTTCTTCTGTTTCCAGCCAAAGATTCAACCGCACGCGGGGACAGAAATTTTCATCACTCGACATTAAAACCTCCTGTATTTACCAATCACTTCTGAATTCATGTTTTTCCTAACATAAACAAACCCGACCACAAAGTACAATGACCAAGGTCATGAGAATGAATCTAGAACCATAAATTATAAAAGCGCGGCAAAAATAATATTATGGCCCCGCGCCCCTTGCATTTCCTGAAACTGTAACTAAAATGCTAGCTCCACAGCCGAATCCACCTTTCCTCTGATTCCTTAAACCTGAATCCGCTATATTACGGCTGTCTAAGATAAGTTTTTATACGGAGTTTTTCCCGCTTATGAATATGACCACCGCCGACATGACCAACGCTCCATACAGAACAATATGGAACCTGTCATGGCCGCAAATTTTGATGATGCTCTTCCACCTGATGATCGGTCTTGTGGATGTTTGGGTGGCATCCAAACTGGGCCGTGAAATTCAGGCTTCCATGGGCATGATCAGCCAATCCCTGTTCTTTTTTCTGGTCATAGCCATGGCAACAGCCAACGGAGCAGTTGCGGCCATCAGCCAATCCATCGGGGCCGGTTTGCTGGCCCGCGCAACCCGTTATGTAGGGCTGTGCATCATCCTTGGAGCTGTGCTCGGCTCAACTATTTTTATCATCGGGTTCCCTTTCCGCAACGGACTTCTCACCCTCCTGCAAGTCCCGCAGGAAATGCGCTATGTGATGGAATATTTCATCGAGGTATTCCTCTACCTCGTACCCATCTACTACATGCTGATCATCACCAATGCTATTTTCAGGGCCCAGAAACGTGTCATGCTGCCGCTTTACAGCATGATCATCGTTACCGTGCTCAACACCATCGGTGACCTCGGCTTGGGACTCGGTATGTGGGGAATACCTGATCTGGGTTACAAAGGTCTCGCATGGGCCACTTTCGGCTCCATAACGGCCGGGGCTATCTTCAACATGGGAGTCCTTTTCAAAATGGGACATCTGCGCCGCAAGACCATGGCTCCGCTGCGCTGGATGAAAAGTGCCTTTCCATATCTTTTCAAAGTCGCGTGGCCCAGCGGATTGATGCAACTGGTCTGGCATTCCGGATATATGGTGCTCTACTCCATTACCGCCAGTCTGCCGGAAAACAATGTTATCGCGCTGGCCGGCATGACTGCGGGAATTCGTATCGAGTCAATTCTTTTCCTGCCCGCTTTTGCCTTCAACATGACCGCTTCAATCATCATTGGGCATTACTTAGGAGACGGCAAAGCTGACGAAGCCAAAAAATTCGGCTATAGAATTCTATTTCTGGCCATAGGATTTTTGAGCGTCACCGCACTTCTGCTCTGGCAGGTAATATACCCGGTAACCGCCATCATCGCCCCGGAACAGGTGGTCCTTGATGAAGCCGTAAACTATCTTTATTATAATATGCTTGCCATTCCGTTTACCCTGACCTCCATGATCATGGCCGGGGCTTTGAACGGTGCAGGTGCGACCATCTACAACCTGTTCATTTTTGCCGTCACTGTCTGGGGATGCAGATTGCCGCTGGCATACGTGCTTGGACATCAGGTTATGCATTCCCCCACCGGAATCTGGATGGCTATGCTCATTTCGCAAGGCGTGCAGGCATCTATAATTTTTTACACATTCTCGTGCAGAAACTGGCAGAAATTCAGCATGATCAAGAAAAACAATAAAAGGACCAGTAATGAATAACGAATTCAAGCCCATTACCCTTGAATGCCAAGACGAATTTGATAAAGCGCTTGCGGCCTGCCCGCAGCGCACTTCCGACTTTACCTTCGCCAATATCTGGGGCTGGACCGAGCACTACGGACTCGAAATACGCTGTGCTGAGTCTGGACTGATCCACATACGCCAGACCAAACCCGAAGCTATCAACTGGGCCCCTATCGGCGACTGGTTCAGTGCGGATTGGAGCAAATGCGAACTACTGAATACCCCCGGCACTAAGTTTACACGTCTTCCTGAAGAGCTGGCCCTGCATCTTAAGGAAATATTCGGCGACAAAATAGAAATTACAGAGAACCGCGACCATTTCGATTACGTGTACTCAGTTCAGGAACTCATCGAGCTGCGCGGAAACCGGTTCCATAAAAAGAAAAACCTGTACCGCCAGTTCATGAAGAAATACGATTACGAGTATCGCGAAATCACCCCTGATTGCGTCGAAGAAGTGCTTGAAATGCAGCTCGAATGGTATCGCTGGCAGGAAGAAAACAACTTCTCCCCCGCACTGGTGGCCGAGAACGAAGCCATCGCCAAGGTACTCAAAGAAATGGATACTATCCGCAATCTTACCGGCGGAACCCTGCGTATAGGCAACCGGATCATAGCCTACACAATTGCCGAACCGCTCGGAGACGACACCATCGTAATCCATTTCGAAAAAGGAAATACCTATTTCAAAGGCGTCTATCAGGCCATCAACCAGATGTTCCTTGAGAATAACGCCAGCGACAAGAAATTCGTCAACCGCGAACAGGATCTCGGTGAACCCGGCCTGCGAAAAGCTAAAGAGTCATACAATCCCGTACATTTCATGAAAAAGTATGAGCTTGTAGTTTTGTAAATTTAATTTGATACGCTACGCGCTTTTAATAAAAAGATTTTGCCTTCGGCGACCCTGCCGGGGGCTTTAAACCCTTTTGAAAAAAGGGTTTAAAAATCCCAAAACCTTTCATCAGGGCTTCGCCGCTCAGCTCATTAATTTCGTCAGTTGATTAAATATGTTTTTAACTCCGACAGAACGTAAAAGATTTGTTGTTTTAGGATTGGACGGGCTTCCGTCTTCTCTCGCACTCAAATGGGCAGCAAAGCTCCCCAATTTATCACGTATTGCCGGGAAAAATTCTCCGATATCCGCTGAACTGCCGGAACTTTCCCCTGTAAACTGGACATCTTTCTTTACGGCACAAAAGCCGGAAAAGCATGGACTTTACGGCTTTACTTCTATTGATCCGCAGAGCTACACCCTGTCCATTAATAATTTTGAGCAAGTGCTTTGCCCGACTATTTTTGATGCTTTGGGCGCAAAAGGACTGATCAGTAAAGTCATCAACCTGCCTAATACCTATCCAGCCAAGCCGTTGCGGGGCATGCTCATTTCCGGTTTTGTAGCTGATACTCTTGAGCAGGCTGTGCAGCCGCCGTTTCTGCTCGGCCCTTTGCGTGATGCAGGTTACCAGCTGGAAGCAGACACCAGCCGGGGTATCATGGACCCGGAATACCTTTTCGATCAGGTCTCGCGCACACTTGACTGCCGCCTGAAGGCTCTTGAACTGCTCTGGAACGATCTCGCTTGGGATCTATTCACCATAGTTTTCACAGAGACCGACCGTCTCTTCCATTTCTTTTACCCCGCCTTCGAAAACGAGAACCATCCGCTCTATACCAAGGCAACTGAGTTCATGCGCAAATGGGACCGGGCAATCGGTATTGTGCTGGATAAATTCGAAGCCCTGCCGGGTGAGAAAAAACTGATATCCTTCGCAGACCACGGCTTCGCCGCCCTTGAAACCGAAGTGGACCTGAACACTTTTCTCGTTCAAAATGGATACCTTGAGTACACCCATCCGGCAAAAGACCAATGGGATTCCACAATCATCTCCCCGACCAGCAAAGCATTTGCCCTTGATCCCGGAAGAATATATATCCATACGTCTGATTTCGCGCGCGGACAGGTCGACCATGCTCAGGCAGACAAAATCGCGACTGAAATCTCAGCAAAATTGATACAGCTCGAATTCAACGGGCAACAGGTTATGCAACAGGTTCTGACCCAACGCGAAGCATACGGTGACAGTCCTACCGGCAACCCGCCGGACCTGATCTGCACCGCCAAGCCGGGATTTGATCTCAAAGCCAAATTTGACCGTGACGAGATATTTGGTTTCCACGGCAGGACCGGGACGCATACCGTAAAAGATGCGTTCTTCTACAGCTCCGACGGGCAACAGATCGAATCCATACACCAGACCGGACAAATCATACTTGACTGGTTTGATATCAATTTGCCAGATTAGAGCCTTCGGCGACCCTGCCGGGGGCATTTTGATACGCTCAAACGTTGTTTATTAATATGATTTCGCCTCCGGCGGCTTAAACCCTTTTATTGGGCTTCGCCGGGGTAAACTTTAATACCCAAATCAATATTTACAATTACCCCAACTAACGCGTTTTGGGAAAGGGGTGCGGAGTCCAGAGGAGAGGGGAAAACACTTTTTGGCGGTAGCAAAAGGGTTTTCCCCTCTCCTCTGGTCCCCGAAGGGCCGCGGAGGCACATATATATGATAGATTTCAAAAAAGAATTAAATCCTGCGCAGTATGAAGCAGCAACTCATCCGCAGGGACCGGTACTGGTAATTGCGGGTGCGGGCAGTGGCAAGACCCGTACAATTGTTTACCGCTTGGCCTGGCTGGTGGAACAGGGAATTCCCCCGGAATCCATCCTGCTGATGACCTTCACCCGTAAAGCTGCGCATGAGATGCTGCAACGTACGGAACTGATTCTTGGACGCCCGCTGCACGGCACACAGGGCGGAACATTCCACTCTTTTGCTTATTCCGTATTGCGCCAGAACGCTGCCGAAATAGGCTATCCCAACGGCATCACACTTATGGACCGAGCTGACAGCGAAGGCGCGGTTAAAGAAGTTAAAGACGGGCTGAAATTCGGTAAAGGCGACCGCTCCTATCCTAAAAAATCCACCCTGCTGGATATGATCAGTAAGTCGCGAAACAAAGAAGTTTCCATTGATACACTGGTCAATTCAGAAGCATTCCATCTAGCGACCTACGCTTCCGAAATGGAAGAAATTGCCAAGGGCTACGCTGTCTATAAAAAACAACACGGGCTGATGGATTACGACGACCTGCTCTTCTACCTTGAAGAACTGCTTCAGAACGACAAATTTCTGCGCAATTCCCTGCGATCGCGCTACCAGTACATCATGGTCGATGAATATCAGGATACCAACCTTGTACAGGCCCGTATTGTCGGTCTTCTGGCCGGAAAAAACGGAAATGTCATGGCAGTTGGTGATGATGCCCAGTCCATTTACTCTTTTCGCGGAGCTGACGTTACCAACATTCTGAAATTCCCGGATATTTTTGAGGATGTAAAAATTGTTCGTCTGGAGCAGAACTACCGCTCCACCCAGCCCATCCTCGACCTGACCAACGCCATTCTTGATGGTGCGGAAATCAAGTTCGACAAAAAACTTTTCACCGAACAGACATGGGGCAGCAAACCGCAACTCATGGTCCCGCTCAGTGATTTCAGCCAGTCCAACCGTGTGCTGGACCGAATCATTGAATTACAGAAAAAACATGGTCCTGAGGAAGTAGCAGTTCTTTTCCGGGCCGGATACCAGAGTTACGGGCTGGAAGTTGCCCTTAAACGTCTGGGTGTCGGCTTCAAAAAGTACGGCGGATTGAAATTTAACGAAGCCGCGCATATCAAAGACGTACTGGCCTTCATGCGGTTGGTCAGCAACCCGGCGGATATAATAGCATGGCAGCGTACCCTTGGGCACATCAAGGGAGTTGGACCCAAGACCGCAACCAAAATCGCCAACTCGGTCATTTCAGCAGATCAGAAATCGCTGGGCAAGTTCACCAAGAAATATGAACTGCTCAAGGATATCCTGCGCGATCTAGACGGACTCCGTAGGCAGAAGTCATCACCCGCAACATGCCTTGAAGTAATCGTACCGCTGTACAGGCCGCTGCTGGTGGCTCAGTACCCGGACGACTACCCGCGCCGCGAGGCCGGAATCGAGCAGCTCAGCCAGATTGCATCAAACTATGACGATCTGGAATTTTTCCTGACCGACCTCTGTCTTGATCCTGATCAGCACAACGAGGAAGAGAAAAAGGAAGATGTGGTCACCCTTTCCACCATCCATTCTGCTAAAGGTCTGGAGTGGAATGCGGTTATCATCATTGATCTTGTGGAAGACCGGTTTCCTTCCCGTAAATCCATGCAAAAACCGCAGGAATATGAAGAAGAACGCAGACTGCTCTACGTGGCCTGCACCCGCGCACGAAAAGAACTGATCATGTGTGCTCCGGCTTCCATCAACCGCAAGAACACCGATTTCTCCGAACCTGCAGTGCCCAGCCCGTTTCTGCGCGAACTGGATACCGAGCTTTTCGAAGAATTGCAGGAGTCTTATTCCGGCGGCATGAATGTTAAGAAGAACACCCCGGTTCAGCCCGCTTATGCCTCGCCTTCGGTAACGGCAAGCAAAAAGCCTGCACCCATGAAAATGGGACATTGCAAGCACAAGATATTCGGGAGGGGCAAAATAATCGAACGCATCGAGCCTAACAAACTGCGTATCAACTTCCCCGGATTCGGCCCCAAAGTCATTGTCGAAGATTTTGTGGAAATGTTATAGTTTATTGCCTCCGGCGGCCCTTCGGGGACCAGAGGAGAGGGGGAAACCCTTTTGCTAACGCCAAAAAGTGTTTCCCCCTCTCCTCTGGACTCCTCTCCCCCTTCCCAAAACGCGTTAGTTGGGTCCAATAAGAAATAAACATAATACTAAATTTAACTACGGCGAAACCCTGATAAAAAGTTTTGGGATTCTTAAACCCTTTTCCCAAAAGGGTTTGAGGCCCCCGGCAGGGTTTCCCGAAAGGGCCGCCAGAGGCATATATGACAAAATTAAATTCCGAACAGGATTTCCTAACTCTGATCGACAAATATTTCCCATCCGAAAACGGTCATGTAACGCTTGGACGCGGAGATGATTGTTCCGTTCTGCGAGCTGAAACTGACCTTTGCATCAGTAAAGATCTGTTTCTGGAAGATGTACATTTCAGGAGGTCTTACTTTTCCCCGGCGGACATCGGCTACAAATCTCTGGCGGTCAATATCAGTGACATCGCAGCCATGGGTGGACAGCCCTGCGGGTTTGCGCTGGGTTTAATTGTCCCGCCCAGTCTGGAAAGTGAATTCTGGGAACCTTTTTTCGCATCCATGTCCGCACTTGCAGAGCAGCACGGTGTTATGCTGGCTGGCGGAGATCTTTCCGGTGGCCAATATTTGGGAATTTCTGTCACAGTCTGGGGCGAAAGCGCAGGGGGCCGTTTCCTTTCGCGTGGGAATGCCGAATCTGGTGATGTTTTATTTCTGCACGGCCCTGCCGGCATGGCCCGGACCGGACTATTGAGCCTTGAAGAAAACGCAACTTACGCGCTCAAGAATTATCCGCAATCCACTCAAGCGCACCTGCGTCCGCCGATGCGGGTTGCCGCCGGTATCAAGCTGGCCGTGTCACCGGACGTGAAAGGGCTGATGGATCTATCGGACGGCCTTGCCCGTGACCTGCCCCGCTTTTTGGGAAATTGTGAAGGGAATGTGGGTGCTGAAATTTCACTGCCCGAAGAGCTGCTGCATGAAGAAATTCTCCGCTACGCTGAATCAAAATCAATTTCCGCAGCGGAACACGCCTTCCAAGGCGGCGAAGACTACGCGCTGTTCGGGGCTGCATCAGCAGACGGATTTGCGGAGCTGGCCGAATCTATCCCCGGCCTCCATAAAATAGGAACCATCACCGCAGACAACAGAATAACACTGAACGGCAGGGAATACACATCCGGGGGATTTGACCACTTTTCGGGCTAGCCACTCTTGACTAATACGGAATTCTTAAAATTAACGTTGCGAAGCCTAATAAAAGTTTTAGGAGAGTCCAGAGAAACCTTTTCCAAAAGGGTTCTCACCTATAGCCGTTAGGCGAGAGCTTTTTGCTCGAGTCTTACGGATATTGAGAGCAACGGTGGTCCCGCTGAAAGCGCCGCCGGAGGCATACTCTTTTCATCCTTAAAAGCGCGATAGCGCATCAAATCAACCCCAGCCCAGCTCAGTAATATATTCATACATGACCCAGAAATGGCAGAAGCTTCCGGCCATGACGAACACGTGGAAAATTTCGTGGAACCCGAAGAATTCCGGCCACGGATCAGGCCGCTTCAGGGCATAAATTACTGCACCGATCGAATACATAATCCCGCCAGCCAACAGCCAGAGCAGCGCCCCGGTCTGCAAAGCATGAATCAAAGGGTATGCCCCGACGATAACCAGCCAGCCCATGGCGAGATAAAAGCCCGTGGAAAGCCAGCGCGGCGCGTTCAGCCAAAGCATTTTGGTTATTATCCCGGCAACAGCCATTCCCCATATTGCACCGAAAAGCGACCAGCCCCACGTCCCCTTCAAACCAACGAGGCAGATGGGTGTGTAAGTTGCGGCGATATAAATATAGATCATGGAATGGTCAAGCTTGCGCAACCACATGATGCCGCGTTTTGAAAGCGGCAGCCAATGGTAGAGCGTGCTGGCCAGATAAAGCAGAATCATCCCCCCGCCGAAGACTGAGAAGGTAACCACATGCATAACGCTGGTGGGATTAACCGAAGCGACCAGCAGCATAACCAGCCCGGCAATGGCAAGACAGAAACCGATAAAATGGGTCAACCCGCTCATGGGGTCCCGAACATATTGAAACATTGCCACTCCTCCAAGGATCACAAATTTAAACGATCGTTTAAGTTGTTTTGAAAATAGTACACAAAAAAAGCCCGTAACACCAGCGGTGTTACGGGCCATTATCATCTATAGAATGTACAGAGCGGCTCGTTAATTTCTAATCGGGATTATTCGGAAAGCATGCGAACTGCGCAGAATTTTCCGCACATTGCGCATTCTTTTTCGTCTTTGTGATCTTTTCTGCGTGCGCAGGCCAGAGCGGGGTCAATTGCCAGACTGGCAATGCGGTCCCAATCAAGTTCCATACGTGCCTGAGAGATAGCACGGTCACGCTCTACAGCATCTTTACGGCCAAGGGAAACTTCACCGGCCTGTGCTGCAACAAGAGATGCTTTAACACCGTTCCATACGTCGTCGATTTCGGGCAGAGTCAAGTGCTCCGCAGGAGTCAGGTAACAGAGGAAGTCTACACCGTTCTGAACTGCGATAGCACCACCGATTGCACCGGCAATATGGTCATAACCGGGAGCGGAATCTGTGACCAGAGGTCCGAGTACGTAGAGAGGTGCATTGTAGGTAGCAGCCTTGATGCCGCGGATCTGGGTTTCAACCAGATGCATGGGCACGTGGCCGGGGCCTTCGATCATTGCCTGTACGCCGAATTCGTGGGCGCGTTTTGCAAGCTTGCCGAGCCAGAGAACTTCTTCCCACTGTGCAGCATCGCCAGCATCTTCACCAGCACCGGGACGCAGACCGTCGCCAAGGCTCAGGGTCACGTTGTGCTTGAGGCATATTTCAAGCAGACGATCGTAGTTTGTGAGCAGGGGGTTTTCCTGATCATGGTCACGCATCCAGCGAGTGAGGATGGAGCCGCCACGGGAAACGATGCCCATCAGACGGTCACCGCCGGTTGCCCACTCGGCTCCCTGACGGGTCAGACCGCAGTGCAGGGTCATGAAATCAACACCCTGTTCAGCTTCCTTTTCTACTTCTGCAAAAAGTTCGTCGATGGAGAAACCTGCAGGATCTTCATCACGTGCAACATACTGCTGCGCCATAGCGTAGATGGGTACAGTACCCAGAGGCAGGGGGCAGCTGTTCAGCATATCGGTCCTGATTCCGTCAAGATCACCAGCAGTGGAAAGATCCATAACGGCGTGTGCGCCAGCTTTCCATGCAGCATCAAGCTTCTTCATTTCCTTTTCACGGTCATTCTTAAACGGAGAAGTACCGATGTTAGCGTTTACTTTTACCTTTGCGGGCTGTCCGATAAGGGTGGGAGTAACATTCTTATGGTTGGGGTTCCCGAGCAGAACCATGGTCCCGTCTTCAATGCCCTGAATAATTGTCTCTTTAGAGAGACCTTCGCTCTTGCAAAGTTCATCAATGCTGGAATCAAATATGCTTTTGAGAGCTTTATTTTTTGAAAACATCTGATTTCCTTATTACTTTATTTAGGATTGTGCATTTTACGTATTATCAATGGTGTCTGTACAGGCAAGTCCATACCCCAAATCGTTACGGGGTACAATGGAACTTTTTACCCCGAAATCAAATAAGAGCGTGACTTCCCGAAGATTTCCAGTCCCCGACAGCATTACCCTCCGATCTAATTACCTACGGTTAAAGTCTATCATTTCAGAATTTTATCATGGAAAATTAAACAGATACAAAATGAAATTTGCATTAACATAAATTTTCTAGTACATGGCAGAACATATTTTTTTTGCGACACTTATATTTCAAGGGGGAAATTTACATGCGCAATTGGAGAGGACTGTTTTTACTTACAGTGCTATTTACACTGCTGTGCCAGCCCGCATTCGCGGCTGACTCCAGCCTCGGCCCGGTAAACGCCAAGGTTTTCGGTCTATTCACACTGATTCCGCCTCTGGTGGCCATTGTTCTTGCTTTCATTACCAAGAACGTTGTTCTTTCACTTTTCATCGGTGTTTTTTCCGGTGCTTTCATGCTGGAAGCCAAGGGATTTGACATCTACAACGGCTTTGTTGGCGGTTTTCTGCGTCTTTCCAACGAAATCCTCGGATCACTTGCTGATTCATGGAACGCCGGTATCGTCCTGCAGTGCCTCGCCATCGGCGGTCTTATCGCTCTTGTTTCTAAAATGGGCGGAGCAAAAGCAATCGCGGATGCTCTTGCTAAAAAAGCCAAAAGTCCCAGAAGCTCCCAGTTTGTAACCTGGGTACTCGGCCTGTTCATCTTCTTTGATGATTACGCAAACTCTCTGACCGTCGGTCCGATCATGCGTCCGGTAACTGATAAAATGAAAGTTTCCCGCGAAAAGCTGGCTTTCGTTATTGATGCTACCGCAGCACCTATCGCCGGTATCGCACTGATCTCCACATGGGTTGCATACGAAGTCGGTCTGATCCGTGACGGCCTTCAGGGCATCGGTTATACCATGAACGCATACGGCGTATTCGTGGAAACCATCCCCTACCGCTTCTACAACATTCTCATTCTGGTCTTCATTCTCGCCACCATCTGGTTCATGCGTGAATTCGGTCCCATGTACAAAGCTGAGCAGCGCGCCCGTACTACCGGTAAAGTTCTGGACGATAACGCCAAACCCATGGTCGCAGACGAAGCAACCGAACTGGAACCTGCTGCAGATATCACCCCCAGCATCTGGTACGCCATCATCCCTATCGGAACCCTGATTGTTGCAGCCTTCCTCGGCTTCTACTTCAACGGTTACAATGGAATCATGGGTGGTGACGATGCTGCGCTTAAACAGATTTTCGAAGACGCTCCAATGAGCTTTGTTGCTATCCGTGAAGCCTTCGGTGCTTCCGATGCTTCCGTTGTTCTCTTTCAGGCTGCTCTCGTCGCCGGTGTTGTGGCTCTGGCCATCGCCATCGGTAAACGCATCCTTTCTGTAGACGAAGCAATCTCCACCTGGGTACAGGGTGTTAAATCCCTGAACATCACCGCAGTTATCCTGCTGCTGGCATGGTCTCTTTCCGGTATAATTAAGGAACTCGGAACCGCCGCGTACCTCGTAAGTGTGCTTTCCGACACCATCCCGCCCTTCCTGCTGCCCTCCATCATTTTCGTGATGGGTTCCATCATCTCTTTTGCAACAGGAACTTCCTACGGAACCATGGGTATCCTTATGCCGCTGTGCATCCCGCTGGCATTCGCACTGGTTCCCGAACAGGGCTACGTAATCCTGAACATCGGTGCGGTTCTTACCGGAGCAATCTTCGGTGACCACTGCTCCCCCATTTCGGACACCACAATCCTGTCCTCAATGGGTTCCGCCTGTGACCATATCGACCACACCAGAACCCAGCTCTTCTACGCAGTTCCGGTAGCATTGATTTCCATCTTCTTCGGATACATCCCCGCAGGTCTGGGAATGCCCGTTCTGATGGTACTGCCCATCGGAGTCCTTGCCATCCTCGCGCTGGTAAGATTCGTTGGTAAGCCTGTTGCCAACTAACTAAAGCAGCACTTAACAAAGCAGATTAAAATGAAATCCCTCTCACCGGATAAAACCGGAGAGAGGGATTTTTTTAGTTTCATTAACCAGAAATATGTCTACAATCTAAAGAAATAACGATATTTCATAAATTAAGACACCATACCTTGCATCTAAACAATTAATAAAGTATCCCCTACCTACAATGCACGAATTGCTGGAAAAACAATTGAATCAAACCATCGGAAGTAAGATTACTGAAGTATCCGAAGAGCTATCCAATGAGCTGAACAAGTTCATCAAATTGGTGGAAAACACCTATTCCGGCATTGATGCTTCCACCCTCGTTGCCGATTCCCCTTCAGTCTCCATCCTACAATTCATTCCTGATCCCGCTTTTATCATTGACCGCAAAGGGGTTGTCATTGCGTGGAACCCTGCGCTGGAAAAGCTCACCGGCGTAAATGCCTGCGATGTTATCGGAAAAAGAAATTACGAACATATCAAGATTGTCCACGGCAAGAGAACTCCCGGATTGATTGACCTTGTTAACGGTTGTGAAGATGTCGGGGAAATCGAATATGAAGCTATCAGCCGCCGAGGCAAAGCACTGGCTGCGGAAATCTGTATTCAAAACCTCGGCAACCGCAAAAGCACCAACCTCTGGGTCCAATCCGCCCCTATTCTCGACACCGACGGAAATCCCATTGGAGCGGTTGAATCCCTTCGCGATATATCAGCAAGGAAACAAATCGAAAATATCAACGATATTCTGTTCAAAATTTCATCTGCCCTCAATACTGCAGCGGACACCCCTATTTTTCTTCAGCAGGTCCACGAAAGCCTGAAACCGTTTATTGATGCAGAAAATTTCTATGTTTCCCTCTTTGATGAAACAGATGGGACCCTTTCTTTTCCTTACTACGCTGACGAAAAAGACTACATCGCTCCAAACGAAATTGTCCCGGTAATTCCCGGGAAAAGCCTCAGCGTGGAAGTAATCAAAGCCGGACATCCCATGCTGCTGAATGAAGAAGATTTCAAAAAGGACAACAACATAAACCACATTGGTTCTCCGGCTAAATCATGGCTGGGCGTACCTTTACGCTTTGCCGGAAAAACGACCGGGGTTATGGCCATCCAGTCATACAAGCAGACCGGAATTTACACATCACAAGACATAGACCTGATGGTAGCCATATCTGAGCAGGTAGCGGCGGCACTGCTGCGCCGACAGACAGAAAACGCACTACTTGAGAGCGAAAAGAAATTCCGTTCAATTTTTGAAAACGCCACCATGGCCATTTTTCAGATTTCAACTACCGGGCAGCTTACAGTCGCCAACCCTGCGCTGGCTTCAATAATGGGCTATGATAATGTTGACGAAATGCTGAAAGCCAACGACCGCGCTTCAAAATTCATCTTTGACCGTATAAGCCGACAACAATTTTTAAAAAGATTGCTGACCGATGGTGCTGTGAATGGCATGCTTTTACGGGTCAACCACCGTGACGGCAACGAAAAATGGGTTACCATCAACGCCCGTACGTCTTACGATAAACATGGAACTCCTGTTCTCTATACAGGCACAGCTTTCGACTCTACCCTTGAAATCGTGGCCGAACGCAAAATTTTCCGGCACAAATCCCGGTTCATGCAGCTTTTTGAAAGCTC
Source organism: Maridesulfovibrio spiralis (SeqCode) (assembly GCF_048571135.1). Lineage (NCBI taxonomy): Bacteria > Pseudomonadati > Thermodesulfobacteriota > Desulfovibrionia > Desulfovibrionales > Desulfovibrionaceae > Maridesulfovibrio > Maridesulfovibrio spiralis (SeqCode). The sequence continues at coordinate 4,468,483 of NZ_CP182344.1, forward strand.
ACCACAAGCAATCGCATTGACTGACTCCAAAGGAAATGTTGTTGATACCAACCGGGCTTTCAGTAAACTTTTCGGATACTCCACGGAAGAAATGTCGCCCTGCTGCGACAACCTTTCACCCTCCAACACGGGGGCAATCAAAGCCAACCTGAAAAAAATTCTCAGCGGTAATACATTTCGCACCGAGGATATGCGCAGGCACAAGAACGGCAGATTGATTCCTGTTTCAATTCTAGGCTACCCTTTTATTTATAATGACGAGATATCGGGAACGTTCATAATCTACGATGATATTTCGCAACGCAAGGAATACGAACGCAGACTTTCCTACCAATCCTTACACGATTCCCTGACCGGATTACCCAACCGGACCTTCTTTCTTGAACGACTGGAAGAAACACTTGACCTTTCACGCAAAATGCCTGAACGCACTTTTGCAGTGCTCATGCTGGATATCGACATGTTCAAGCGCATCAATGACAGCCTTGGGCATCAGGCCGGGGATGAACTGCTCGTCAAGGTGGGCAAAAGAATCAAACACTGTTTGCGACCGGTGGATACCGTAGCCAGAATGGGCGGCGACGAATTTGCTGTGCTGATCGATGATTTTTCTACACCGCAGCAGGTTATCCGGATAATCCGCGATATCCGTAACAAAATCCGCAAACCGGTGAATATTTCATCCCGCGAGGTAGTTATCAGTTCCAGTATCGGAATTGTGTTCAAGACCTCAAGCTATGACCATCCGGAACATATTGTACGTGACGCTGACATCAGCATGTACAAGGCCAAAGAACAGGGCGTTAACAAGTTCAAAGTCTTCAACAAATCAATGCACGAAAAGGCACTGCAAAGCCTGCTCATAGAGACCGAAATCCGGCAGGGTATTCCTGAAAAGGAATTCTTCCCTTACTTTCAGCCGGTTTACAGCATGCAAAATCGCAATCTGGCAGGATTTGAAGCTCTGGTGCGCTGGAACCATCCTGAACGCGGATTCCTGACCCCGGACCAGATTATTCCCGTTGCTGAAGAAACCGGGCTGATTGTTGAGCTGGACCGGGTAATACTTTTTGAAGCCTGCCGGGCCATGGCCGCCTGGAGCAGAAATTTTCCTAATATTGATGACCTTTTCCTGACCGTAAACCTTTCGCCAAGTCAGCTTTCCAAACCTGATCTGGCCGACGCCATTCAGGAAGTTGTCCACGAAACCAGAATCTCACCCGACAGCCTGAAACTGGAGATAACCGAATCCGCAATCATGGAACGAAATGCGGCATCTTCCCTGAACCTGAAAAAAATCGGGGAAATGGGCATCAGACTTGCCGTTGATGATTTCGGAACCGGGTATTCATCTCTGGCCCAGCTGCAACGATTCCCGGCCTCCACGGTTAAAATCGACCGTTCCTTTGTCAGCCATATGGCCGGAGACCACGAATCTCTTGAGATTGTCCGTGCGGTTAATGCCCTCGGACACAGCCTGAGTATGGATGTTATTGCTGAAGGAGTTGAAACTCGCCAGCAGCTGATTCTGCTGAAAGACATCGGCTGTGACTACGTTCAGGGCTTTTACTTTGATAAACCCCAGACCATGGAAGATGCTGAAAGACTCGTTAAAATGCGTTCTGAGGGATTCTGCCCGCCCGGGCTGACAAGCATATAATTATCCTTCTATTCCCTGCTCTTCCATTATCGCTGCTTGTTTGCAAACTGTTTTACGTGTATATCTTTTGAAAGAACTTTCATTTCAGGAGAACATAGTGAAACACACAATATCTGCACTGGTTAAAAATAAGACCGGGGTTCTGGCTGAATCTTCAGCAGCTTTCCAAGACAATAAAATCAACATCACTTCCATTTCCTGCGGCGAAACAGAAAATATGGATGTCTCCCGCATGGTTATCTGCGCTGAAGGCAGCAGGGAAGAAATCAGCAAAGTCACAGAGCAGCTTAAGGCAATGGATTTCGTTATCCAACTGGATGACCTTGCCCGAAAAGAATTTGTAGACCGTGAGCTTGTGCTGATCAAAGTTGAAGTAAATAAAGACACCATGTCCCAGATCATGCAGATTTTCGAAGTCTTCCGCGCAGATGTTGTCGGCATGGGCCAGAAGACCATCACTGTTGAACTCAGCGGCGATCAGGAACGTGTTGAAGGCCTGATCAAAATCCTGCAGCCATTCGGAATCAAAAGCCTCTGCCGTACAGGCATGATCGCCCTTAAGCGCGGTGATGAATAGTACATAGTTACGGAATCTTAAAGAACTATACTGAACTCCCAGACCTGATAAAGGTATGCACATGACGACCATCACAGCATTAGATGAAATCATTTCAGCAGTCCGTAACCAAGGCAGCCCTGCGCGGGTGGCCATTGCTCCCTGCGCTGAAGAATTCGTTATCCGCTCTGCCCTAACTGCTCATGCAGAAGGCATTGCCGAACCCATTTTTATCGGTAACCGCCAGAAATCACTTGCCGTCGCCGAGCAGCACGGCCTGAACATAGACGGCTTTGAATTCCATGAAGAAAACGATGACGCCGAAGCAGTAGCTATAGCTGTAACCTTCTTCAGGGAAGGCAAAGCGGATCTTATTATGAAAGGACTGGTCAGTACCAGTGTAGTGCTCAAAGCAATTCTCAACAAACAAACCGGTGTTCCGCCAAAAGGTATCATCAGCCACGTCAGCATCTTTGAGGCATCATCCAAAAAGAAACTGATCCTGCTGACCGACGCCGGTGTTAACATCAAGCCGAATCTGCAGCGTAAAGCGGACATCCTGCGCAATGCTATTGATGTGGCCCGCAAACTCGGCATAGCAAGGCCTAAGGCGGCGATACTTGCTGCTACAGAGAAAGTTAATTACCCGGCCATGCCCGCCACACTTGATGCAGACATCCTCGCTAAGATGGGTGCTGAAGACGCCTTCGGAGATGCAGAAGTGGCCGGACCGCTGGCCCTTGACCTTGCTATTTCCGAAGCAGCGGCCAGCTGCAAAGGTATTGATAATCCGGTCGCCGGGGATGCAGACATACTGCTGACCCCTGAGATTGAAAGCGGGAATATTCTTTATAAGGCCCTAACCACCATCGCTGGAAAAACGATGGCCAGTGTAGTTATAGGCAGCGATGTACCTATTGTAGTTTCATCACGTGGGGATTCTGATAGTTCTAAATTCCATTCCATAGCTCTGGCCTGCTATCTGGCAGGGCTATAAGTTATTGCAGAAATGCTATGAGGCGCCGGGACATGAAAATAATGATCACTTGTTTTCTTGCAGCTATGTTGCTTACAAGCCCTTGCGCCTTTGCGAAAACCCTGACTTTTGCGACGGACCCATTCCCGCCCTTCTACTATGAAAAAAATGGGAAGCCGCAGGGTATGCAATACGAACTTGCCAAAATAATATTCAGCAGTATGAACACCAGGTTCAAAATTAAATTTGTACCATGGAAACGGGCCTTACTTATGGCTGAATCAGGCAAGGTGGACGGAGTCTTCGGATTGCGCAGGACACAAGAAAGACAGCGCTGGATGATCTTTCCCGAAGAGCCGCTCATGAATGTCTATACCGTCATTTTCAAACGTGCGGATGATCCGTTCGTATTTGACGGTATCCCATCCCTGGCAGGCAAAAATATCGGAATAATCAAAGGCTACACGTACGGAAATGAATTCGACAAAAGCAATCTTTTCCGCAAAGAAGAAGTAGCCAATCTGCGTCAGAATTTCCTTAAACTGAAAGCCGGACGGATCGATCTGGTAGCCGGGTATCGTACTGTCGGCCTTCATGTACTGAAGGAAATGGACATGCTTGGACAAATTGTAAAGTGCCGCGGAAAAATACATGTCAGTCCGCTCTACATCGGTTTCACGAACAATCCCGGAAACGGGAAAATAAGCCGAAAATTCTCCAAACATCTTATTAAATTCAAAACATCTGATGAATGCGAGGAAGTCATGCGCAGTATTGGGATACTTCCGGAATTGATTTCCCCCTGCAAATAGACCAAGGCATCTAAACGTGGGAAGAATTGCAAAGCAGCCAAACGCCTGAACCTATCAGCAAAATCCCCATAACCGAGCCAAGAGAGATGTGTTCCCGGTAAATCAGTGCGCCAAGCGGTATAAGGCAGGCCATGACCACCCCGTTTACCAGAATAGGCAGCGTATTCACATTTGCCCCGGCCTTGTAGGTAAGCAATACCCCGATCTCAATACCGAAAACCGCCAACCCCAGCAGCAATACCGGCCAATTTCTAAAATTAACTATTTCGGTAACTTCAATTTTTCCAGTCTGGAGAAACATTCCGGCCAGGCTGAAAACCATGGCAATAGCGTAAGCGAAGGCCAGTGAACCAAAAATTGAACCGCTGCCGGAAATACTTTTCTGGGCAAGGTGATAAATCACAGACGAAGCCACAACGACTGCGATGGAACCGTAAAGTGCGAACATTTCATTTTCCCCATTAATGAAGTAGTAAAAATTAATAAATCAAAAAATAAATAAGAGCTGCACGTGAGACAGGTTCAGCTTTAAATTTCACATTTGAAGAGATAACTAGCCCCGCATATTAACATTTACCACTGAAAGTTATTCATTATCTGTATGAGCAAAACTAATCCTGCCAATCTTGATCTGAATCTGCTGATCATACTGGACACTATTTTTTCCGAGAAAAACCTGACACAGGCCGGGAAAAAACTGTTCATGACCCAATCCGCAGTAAGCCACGCCCTTTCAAAACTGCGCCACCATTTCAATGACCGTCTCTTCGTCCGTCAGGGCAATATTATGGAACCAACCCCGCTCTGCAAAAAAATCCAAGCCAATATTTCTCCCAGCCTGAAACAAATAATACACTCCATTGCTGACAGCGGCGAATTTCAGCCCGACTCATCGAAGCGTGTTTTCAGCCTTGGATTGAGTGACTACCTGTGCAAACTGCTCCTGCCAGGAATTTTGCATGAACTCGAAACCAAGGCTCCTGACATATCAATCCGCATCATACAAACGACTTATGAGCAGAGAATAGAAATGCTGCAGAACGGTAAGCTTGATATTTTCCTCGGTTGTCCTCGTGATTATGGGGGAGGTGTGCTGAAGGAAAAATTATTTGAAGACCGGGAAGTCTGCGTGGTCAGAAACGGTCACCCCATAAAAGGAAAGGTAATGAACGAGGCCGAAATGGCCAATAGTGAGTTTGCCGCGCTTTCACTTTCTGAAACGGGATTGGGATTTCTGGAAGATTACCTTTATCGCAAGGGTGTGCAAAGAAAGATAAAGATTGTGCTGCAGCAGGAGACAGTAATTCCTTCACTTGTAGAGAATTCTGACCTTGTCGGCAGTATCGCGCAACGGCTGGCTGAAATTTATGCAGACAAAGGAAGATTGCGGATTGTCAGGATGCCACTGAAAAATACAGATTTTGAAGTCTTTCAGCATTGGCATTCGGTAAACGACGACGATCCGGCGCAAAAATGGATGCGAACGTTGATCCGGAATGTGGCAGCAACACTTCCGGCCCTTGGTCTATAAAAGACAATCAACACATAAAATTAACATCTCTGCTGATAATATGTTATAATATTTTGTGTAGACATGTATTTCGCCGAAACTTGCTTGCGCAACGTGCTTTTTTTACTTAAAAAAGAAAGTATAAATAAACCGGATTACAGAATTTTCCGCAAAAGGAGAGAACATGCCCGCTAAACTGAAACTAACTCTATCAATCATAATACTTTTCCTGATGGCCGTCGCCTCGGTCGTCACAGCCGCTTTTTCTCCAGAAGCCGGATTTTCTACGTTACAGATAATTTATATATGCGTTGCTCTAGCCGCGACTGTTCTGGCTTTCATTTCACTTAATTCCGGTTTAAGCGGACAACTGGAAATCCTCAGCAACTATCTGGTTGATTTGACCAAAGGCAAAGCAAAAGCATCTGTTCCAGCAGATTTGGATGATGATTTTCTGGCTGCGGTTAAAAAATCAGGTGAGGCAGTCCAAAGCCTTGCCGAAGCCTGCGCCAAAGCACAGGAAGAATCTGCAGAGCTCCACCGCCGTGTTGAATCTGCCAAGACGGAAATTGAAAATGCTCGCAAAGAAGTAGGCGAACAAAAACAGGCTCTTGAAGCAATCAGTAACTCTGCTGCCAACGCAGGTGGAATTTCCGGTAAACTTTTCGCCGGGATTGAAGAACTCAGCGCACAGGTTAATCAGGTCAGTGCTGGAATGGAACTGCAAAGAGACCGCGTGACCGAGACTGCCACAGCAATGGAAGAAATGAACAGCACCGTTCTTGAAGTTGCCCAGAATGCCGGTCTGGCCGCAAACAGCTCTGCGCAGTCCAAAGATAACGCCGTCCACGGGGCACAGGGAGTATCCGAAGCTATACAGTCTTTTGAGCAGATTAAGGATACTATCCTCAATCTTAAAGAGACAATGGCAACCCTCGGCGAACAGGCTGACAATATCGGCCAGATCATGACCGTGATCACCGATATTGCCGACCAGACAAACCTGCTGGCCCTTAACGCTGCAATTGAAGCGGCAAGAGCCGGGGAAGCCGGTCGCGGTTTCGCTGTTGTTGCCGATGAAGTCCGCAAGCTTGCTGAAAAGACCATGGACGCAACCAAAGGTGTCGGCGAAGCAGTATCCAAAATTCAGGACAATGCCCGCGAGAACATCGCCGCTGTTGAATCTGCAGCTGAAGACATTGTAAACTCCACAGAATCCGCCGCTAAATCCGGTGAACTCATGGAAGCCATCGTCGGTATTGTTGATGAGACCAACACTCAGGTTGAGTCCATTGCCGCAGCATCTGAAGAACAATCTGCAGCATCAGAAGAAATCAACATGGCTATCAGCGATGTTGCCCGCGTTGCTCAGGATACTTCCGACGGCATGTCCGCATCTGCCCACGCACTGAACGAAATCGCAAGTGTCGTCGAAGAGCTGGATTCAATCGTTCAGGGAATTTCAACCGGTCGTCTCGTCGATACCAGCTCCGGTAAAATAGTTGAATGGTCCGATGACCTCTCCGTCAATGTAAGAACCATTGATGAGCACCACATGAAACTCCTTGATCTAATCAACGAGTTGTACGCTGCTATGAGACAGCGTAAGTCCATCGACGTAATCGCTGATTTCACCAACGACCTTCTTGAATACACCAAGTACCACTTCGGTTACGAAGAAAAAATCTTCGACAAGCATGGTTACCCTGAAACCAAAGAACACAAGAAACTGCACGGTATTTTTATTCAAAAGATTGCAGACTTCAAAAACGATCTTGACGGCGGTAAACTTACAGCTTCCACCGAACTGATCCGCTTCCTCAAAGACTGGCTCATCAAGCACATAATGGTTGTCGATGCCAAATACACCGACTTCATGCATAAGAACGGCTACCACTAGGAACCAGATACGCACTGTGAGCCGTCCTGAAATGGATTTACGGTTAATTGTTTCACTACAAGGCTGTGGGGATATCCCCCACAGCCTTGTTCGTGTATTTGGTTCGGCGTTCGCGTTTTAAAGCCCAAGGAAATCATTTTCGCTTTTCGGAGTTTGTCCTGAGATACAACCGATGCGTATTGAAGTTGACAAAAAAATATTCAACCCTTGCCAGCCTTTGCCCTCTTTCTCTCTTGATGATAACAGACTCTAAAGAATGGGTCCTGATTTTGCAGACCCATCTTAAACGAGGACAGCATGACTTTTTTTAATTTCAATCCCAGCGACCTGATGAGTTTTTACCTTACCCTGTTCAGGGTAAGTATCGTGCTGTTTTTGATGCCTTTTTTCGGTGGAAAATCTATCCCAAACCCTGTTAAAGCAGCACTGACCATTGTTTTGACACTGGGCATATACTCCCACGTATCCTTCGATGGAAGCCTCATGCCTGCAAGCCCTTACAACATTGCCCTGATGATACTGGGAGAATTAGTTCTAGGTCTGGTTCTGGGTATTTCCGTGCATGTCATGTTTGCCGCCGTTCAGACCGGTGGTAACCTCATCGGAGTGCAGATGGGTTTCTCCATGGTAAACGTCCTTGACCCGCTGACCGGAACCAACGAAGCTGTAACCGCCCACTTCCTTTACATGTGTGCCATTTTGGTTTTCCTGAGCATCAACGGTCACCTCTACCTGATGTCTGCCATGGTGGAGACCTTCAAGTACATACCACCGGGACAAATCTTCATATCATCCACCCTGACCAGCCAGATCATGACTATATCCAAAGACCTTTTCGTACTGGCTATCAAAGTAGCTTCACCAATCATCGCAACAATCTTTGTTGTCGACCTCGGACTCGCATTGATCAGTAAAATGGCTCCGCAAATGAACGTGCTGATGCTCGGTTTCCCGCTTAAAATTATGGCCGGATTCTTTGTACTCAGCATGGTATTCACCGTACTCTCTCTGCATGTTGGCGAATTCGTAGCCGACCTTCCCGGCTACATGCTAAGTATCATTAAAGCCGGAAGCCCTCCCTCTCTGCCGGTAGGCAACTGACGTAGTGTTTATTTTTCCAACACCCCGATATAAAAACAATAAGATTACAAATATGAACGTAGCGGATTCAAGCACAGGGAGGCAGCTGAATGGCTAAAGATCCCAGTAAAACTGAGCAGGCGACGCCCAAACGAATAAAAAAAGCGCGTAAAGACGGGAGCGTCGCCAAAGGTGAAGAAATGGGCAAAATCATGACCCTTATTGCCGGGGTTATCTGCCTGCGCTTTGTCATGGATATCTATTACGAACAGTTTTACGAAATTTTCCATTGGTTCTTTACAAAAGGCATCTTCATGAACATGGACAAACAGTCTGTGTACCAGCTTTTCCAATGGTGCTCGCAAAAGTTGGCGGTCATCCTGCTGCCGCTTTTTCTGTTTATCGCTTTCATTGCATTCCTAGTTCTCCGCCTGCAGGTAGGAAGTCTTTGGACCACAAAGGTTTTCAAGCCGAAATTCTCGAAGATGTTCAACCTGCTGAAAGGCATAAAAAGAATCATGTTCGATATGAAAACCGCAATCAGGCTGCTTAAAAGTATCCTATTCGCGGTCATCGTCGGAATTGCACCGTATATAATTATCAAAAATGAAGTGGGAAATTTCCTACCGCTCTTCTATACAGATGCCAAAGGGCTGGCTCTCTACATGCTGAATATCGGCTACAAGATGGTCACCTACACTATGCTGCCCATGCTCGTTCTCGCCTTGGCTGACCTCTGGTACCAGCGCTGGAATTATCAGGAAGAAATGAAAATGAGCAAGGACGAGGTCAAAGACGAACGCAAACAGGCTGAAGGTGACCCGAAGATCAAGCAGCAACAGAAACAGAAAATGATGGCCCTGCTGCAACAACGTATGATGGCGGAAGTACCTAAAGCCGACGTGGTTATTACCAACCCGACCCATTACGCCGTTGCCATGAAGTATGACCCAATGGTTGCCCCGGCTCCGCTGGTGGTTGCCAAGGGAATGAATAAAGTAGCACAACGCATCAAAGAAGTTGCCCGGGAGAACAAAGTCCCTATCCGTGAAAACAAGCCTTTGGCACAAGCCTTGTATAAACAGGTTGAGATCGGTGACATCATTCCGGAAGAACTATACAAAGCCGTTGCGGCGATACTGGCTAAACTTAATAAATTTACCCGCAAATAATAGGCTTTACCACCTCCTCCGGGGTAAGAATGCCACAGCAAAACAAGACCTCAAAGGGGTGTCAAAATCATGGCCGAATCCAAAGCAATAAATTACGAAAAATTTGCCAAGCAGGGAGATGTCCTTCTCGCGGGCGGGGTTGTAATCATCCTCTTCGTCATGCTCATCCCTCTGCCGACCATGTTTATCGACTTCATGCTCACAGTGAGTATCTCACTGGGACTGGTAATTCTCATTACCTCCATGTTCATGCAGTCCCCTCTTGAATTCTCAATTTTTCCAACACTTTTGCTGGTAACCACCCTGCTCCGACTGGCCTTGAACGTAGCCACAACCCGAGCTATTCTTTTGCATGGTGACGAAGGAACATCGGCGGCCGGTAGTGTTATTCAAAGTTTCGGTGAATTTGTTGTCGGTGGTAACTACATCATCGGTATGGTCATTTTTATGATCCTGTTCATCCTGAACAAAACCGTTATCGTACAGGGTACTACCCGTATCGCAGAAGTCGCAGCACGATTCACACTCGACGCCATGCCCGGTAAACAGATGGCCATTGAAGCCGACCTGAACTCCGGACTGATCGATGAAGACGAAGCCCGTTCGCAGCGTGAAAACCTCCGCCGCGAAGCAGACTTCTACGGCGCCATGGACGGTGCCGGTAAATTCGTACAGGGAGACGTTAACGCAGGTCTGATCATTACCGCCATCAACATCATCGGCGGGATTCTGATCGGTGTACTCCAGAAAAACATGGCCTGGACCGACGCAGCCCAGACATATACCCTGCTGACCATCGGTGACGGTCTGGTATCCACAATCCCCTCACTGATCATCTCCACCTCCGCTGGTATCATCGTCTCCCGCGCAGCTGCCGAAGCGAAAATGGGCGAAGAATTCATCGGGCAGCTTACTTTTCACTCCCGGGCACTCAAGCTTGTTTCTATCATCCTTGTTGTGTTCGGTATTGTCCCCGGCATGCCCACCATTCCTTTCCTCTGCCTCGCAGTACTGATCTACTGCGTATCCCTGCTTGGCCGCGACGTTGAAGCTGAAGAACAGAAAACAGAAGCAAAGGCACAGAAAGCAAAAGCCGAACAGCCTTCACTGGACAGCCCCGAAGAAGTACAAGCCCTGCTGCCCCTCGACTCTCTTGAACTGGAAGTTGGCTACGGCCTTATTCCCCTGGTAGACGAAGAGCAGAGCGGCAACCTTCTCTCACGCATCCGTTCCATCCGCCGCCAGTATGCGCTGGATATGGGTGTCATTATTCCGTCACTGCACCTGCGTGACAACCTGCAGCTCAAGCCTGGCGAATACCGCGTGCTCATCAAAGGTAATGCTGTGGCTTCCGCTGAAATCCTTATCGACCACCAGTTGGCCATGGATCCGGGTGATGCCAAACACAGAATCAAAGGTATCGAAACCGTCGAGCCTGCATTCAACCTTCCCGCTGTCTGGATTCCTGACACCCAGAAGGAAGAAGCAATGCTCGCAGGATACACTGTGGTTGACCCCTCTACTGTTATCGCCACACACCTTACCGAAGTATTCCGCCGCAACCTCGGTGAATTCCTCGGCAGGCAGGAAACACAGGATCTGCTAGATAACCTTTCCAAACGCGCTCCCAAGGCTGTTGAAGACCTCGTTCCCAACATCCTCTCTCTTGGCGCGGTCCAGAAGGTTCTCCAGAACCTTGTACGCGAAAACGTATCCATACGTGACCTGCTGACCATCGTTGAAGCTCTGGCTGACTACGGTCCTTCCATTCAGGACCCCAACCAGCTTACTGAGTACGTCCGCTCCCACATGAGCAGGACCATCATCAAGCCTTACCTCGCCAGCGACGGCAGCCTGCCCATCCTGACCTTCGGCCCCTCCGTGGATGCCAAGCTCAACGATGCAGTTCGCTCCTCCGAGACTGGCGGTTTTCTGGCACTCGACCCCGGCAGCGCCCAGCAGTTGATCCAAAGCATCAATACTACCGCAGAAAATGTACTGGATACTGACGGTCAGCCTGTCCTTTTATGCGCCCCTCAGCTGCGAAGCCACTTGGCTCAACTGATGGTACGCTTCTTGCCTACAATACCTGTAATATCGCAGGCCGAGATTCCTGCGAGTGTAAGAATCATGTCTGCGGGTACCGTAGAGTTCTAAAAAGGTTGGTAATATGCGGGTAAAAACATTCAGAGGCAACAGCACGGCAGCGGTCTTCGCCGACATTAAGGCGGAATTCGGCGACAACGCAGTCATCCTCAGCAATAAGTCAGTTGAGGAAGACGGACGCAAGATCCACGAGATCATGGTCGGCGTTGACGGTCAGGAAGAACCTGTACCGGCTAAGGAGACAAGGGAAGAAGTCATTGATGACGCAATGAACAACATCCCCGACTGGTGTCAGGAATGGAACCAGATCAAAGGCCATATGATGGCTCTCCTGAAGCCGCAGATGAACCTGAATCTGCTCGCACCCCGCCAGCGTCTGGCCCTCGAATACCTTGAGCGGGAAGGCGTGGAAAACAAGGTTATCCTCGACCTCTTCCAGCAGCTGCGCGGCGACAAGTCCAAGGCTATCCTGCCTGAACTTGAGAAGATCGCCCCGGTTCGCGCGCTTACCCCCGATAACTGGCCCCATAAATTCCAAGCCCTCGCCGGTCCGCACGGCGCAGGCAAGACCTCTACAATTATCCGCCTTGCCCTCAAAGAAAAAAAAGAAAACCCCGCATCCCGCATCTGCCTTGCCTCGGCTGATCAGGGACAGGGTAAAGGACGCCTCGTCCTGCGCCACTACGCCGACCTCTCCGGACTGGAGTTTAGAGAACTGGCAACCCGCGAAGACTTTGCAAGACTTGTTGGTGAAAGCCAAAAATTTGACCGGGTTTTCATCGACCTGCCCGGACTCGGCGGAAATGCCGAACTGGAAGGCTGGCTGGCCGCTTGCGGCATGCGCGGCCCCTGTGATCTGGCCGTACATCTGGTCCTGAATCCCTACTACGCTTCAGCGCAGTACACCGCTTTCCTGAAAAAATTTAAGTCCGACAAAGTCAAAAGCCTTATCTGGACCAAACTCGACGAAGCCTGCAACTATGGCGCACTGGTTAACACCTCCTATGAAAGCGGACTTCCGGTTTCCCTGCTTTCCTATGGTTCCGGACTGCGAAACAGTATGAAACCGGCCTGTGAAAAAGATTTCTGGAGACTGGTCTTCAAGCACCAGCTCCCCACCATTGAAAAAGTGGACTTTGCCAAGGCAGTTTAACTTTTTTTCCTGAAAAATTAGATAAATCAGGCACAATATTCGTTGCATAAAAAACGCTGGCAACGTAAACAGTATAGATAAATAAGAACAGGGTGATACAAATGAATTCCAATCTTCCCATGGTATTTTCAGTAACCTCCGGAAAAGGGGGCGTAGGCAAGACCAACATTTCCGTAAACCTAGCCTACAACTTAAGCCGCATGGGCAAGAAAGTATTGTTGCTGGACGCCGACCTAGGCCTCGCTAACGTCGACGTTCTGCTTGGGATTGCTCCTAAGTACAACCTCTTCCACCTCTTCCATGAAGGAACCGGAATCAGGGAAGTGCTGCACAAGACAGATTATGGATTCGACATCCTCCCGGCCTCTTCAGGCGTGAGCGACATGGTATCCCTTTCTACCGGACAAAAGCTGGATCTGCTGGAAGCTATGGACCATCTTGAAGACGAGATCGACTACCTTATCGTAGATACCGGCGCAGGTATCAACGATAACGTTCTTTACTTCAACCTTGCCGTACAGCAGCGCCTTCTGGTACTGACCCCGGAACCGACTTCACTTACCGATGCCTATGCCCTGATCAAGGTCATGAAACTGCATCACGGAGTCGACCAATTCAAGGTTCTGGTAAACATGGCCCCGGACATAAAGGAAGCCAAGGAAGTATTCAAAAAGCTTTACATGGCATGCGACCACTTCCTGAGCGGAGTATCCCTGGATCTGGTGGGAGTCATCCCCCGCGATCCGAACATGCGTAAGGCTGTCATTCAACAAACACCGCTGTGCAAGATTGCTCCTTCAAGCCCGGCTTGTACCCAGATTGCTGCAGCTGCTAATAAAATAACCAAATGGAAAGCGACATCCGAGCTAGATGGTAATATCAAGTTCTTCTGGAAAAAACTTCTCTTCCAAGAACAGTCCGTGGCTTAATCTCGAAGCCGGGACTACTGACTGGGAAGATTTTTCGCCCGCAGATCAAGAGGCGATAGTACGGCATTATTCACCGAAAATCCGTATTATTGCACTCCGCATGAAATCCAAGCTCCCGCAGAACGTGGAGCTTGGAGAACTTATCAGTGCCGGAAGTCTGGGACTGGTGGAATCCCTTGGCAAGTTTCGACCGGAATTGAAAATTAAGTTTGAAACCTATGCCGAAAACCGCATCAAGGGAGCCATGCTTGATGAACTGCGCCGCATGGACTGGTTTTCACGCGGACTGCGCCAGAAAGTAAAGACCATTGAAAACGCCATCCGCGAGATTGAGCACGTAACAGGTGAGAAACCGACCAGTGCCCAGATCGAAGAAGCAACCGGACTGACACCCAAAGAAGTCCAGCAGGGCCTTGAAGCCCTCCAGAACCAGCTGTGCGTAAATCTAGACGCATTCAACGACAATATTCCCAGCAACAGCGACTCGCAACTTGACGATGAGCCATTCCAAAACACTCTTTTTCAGGAAACAGTGGACAAGGTGGCTGATCTGATTGATAATTTGACGCCGAGAGAAAAACTGGTATTATCACTGTACTACGGGGAGGAACTCAACATGAAAGAGACCTCCGAAGTAATGGAAATCACTGAGGGCAGGGTGTCCCAGCTTCATTCTCAGGCATTGAAAAAATTGAGAAAAATGTTCCACGATAAATATTCTACGGAACCTTAAGGAGAAATAAATGGCGATTGATTACTCTATGAAAGTTCTTGTTGTGGATGACTTCGCAACCATGCGTCGTATCATCAAAAACATCCTCCGCCAGATCGGCTTCACTAATATCGTGGAAGCAGATGACGGAACAACAGCATGGGAAACCCTGAACAAAGACGACAGCATTCAGTTCATCGTTTCTGACTGGAACATGCCCCAGATGACCGGCATCGAACTACTGCGCAAAGTAAGAGCCAGTGAAGAATTCGCCGATATCCCCTTCCTGATGGTTACCGCTGAAGCACAGCAGGAAAACATCATTGAGGCTGTTCAGGCTAAGGTTTCCAACTACATCGTTAAGCCTTTCACACCTGATACACTCGGCCAGAAAATCAATAAAATTTTTGAATAGATTATTTCTGGTCAGCGGACATGGAACGTCATGTCCGCTGACCATTTTCGAGCGGAAGTGTTTCATCTCCCGTTTGAGAACTTGCCTATCGGGATACATGCATGATCTTCCTCGCAATTGATGATGATTCTGAATCCGGGGAGGAAACTCAATCTTCAGCCCCTCCTAGTAACAAGGCAGCTCAAAAAGTTGAACTGGACCTTGATGATGCTCCTTTCCTTGAGGACGAGGATGACGAGGATGATATTCCGGATGAAGAACCGGAAGAGCTAGAGGCGCTGGAAGAAGCGCCTGTCGAAAAAAAATCCAGGACCAAACTTTTCGTTTTTATCGGAATCGGAGTAATCATCCTTCTGCTCTCCGCCATTCTGGTAAAACTTTTCTTTTTTGATTCCACCCCACCCCCCAAGGAAGATACGGCTGTAGAGGAAACCATGGAAGAAATCCCCATGAAAATTCCCGAAGAAGCCCCTCCCCCGCCCCCTGAAGAACCGGGCGTAACTTTACTGCGCATGGACTCTTTCTGGATCGAACAGAAAGACAAGGATAATCATACCAGATTTCTTATTGCCCGCTTCGCGCTGACTACAACTGACGAAAGGGTTGTTGCTGAGTACGGGCGCAAGACTCTTATCCTGCGCGATGCGGTCTACCTCTACCTCAAAAATAAAGATTTACACTTTTTAGCCGATGAGAAGAATGTAGAGAAGTTAAAAAAAGACCTGCTCATGGTTATCAACCAATACATAGTAGCAGGCGAATTTGAGAAAATCCTTTTTGAGGAGTATCTCGTGAGGTAAATATCATGCCCGGTTCCGTGGATATGCCCCTTATCATTTCGCAACTGGCGAATGTTCAGAAGATTTCCAATTCTGAAGTTACCAAGGCTCAACTTCAGCAGACACTCATGATTAATCCGGAAGAGCAGGAAAAGAATAAGGAAGCCCAAAAGCAAATTCAAAAGACCGAAAAGGACGAAGCCTCCGTTTCCGTAAAGGACGAGGACAACGCCGGTGGCGGGCAGCAGCACTCCCGGCGAAGGCGCAAGAAGCAAGAAGAAGAGCCGGAAGAAGATCAATCCCCTAAGAAATCCCCGTGGTCCGGCAATATCATCAATGTAAAGATTTGATATTTGGAGCCTATTGCTCTTCGTCGTTAAACAGGGCAGACTATTACTTATTCAACAAACCTCTACCATAGATAATCATGACTGTATTCCTGCTCATTTTCTTCTCGGTAACCGAAATAGCATTGCTTGTCGCTGTGATATTTTTCTTTTTAAGGCTGCGCAAATCTGAAGAACTGGTTACGCAACTTCAGGCTAAACAAGAAGAATTTGTAAAAAAACTCCAGTTCAACACCCAGCTTGAAAACGAAATGATGAATACCTTTGCTGAAAGGCAGGAAGAGTTGGCCCAACTGGATATGATGCTTGACCGCAAGTCCAAGAAACTGAAAAAAATCCTTGCGCAGGCCGAAGAATTTTCGCGTTCTCCTCAGTTCCTGCGCCAGATTATCCTGACCGGACACAAAGAAGGTAAGCCCGTCAGCCGTCTAGCCAAGGCTACCGGTCTTTCCATCGAAGAAGTTGAATTAATTATTGATCAGCATAGTTAAATGCCTCCGGCGGCCCTC